>NZ_JARUBN010000001.1:4405000-6805000 GCF_029626265.1 Micromonospora sp. WMMD1102
GAGGAACTCCGCCGCCGACATCTCACCGGTCCAGTCCAGGTTGTTGACCGGGCGTGCGGCGTTCTCCCCGTCGTACGACACGAACGGGGCGAGCTGTCGGCGGATCCGCTCGACCCAGCTCGCCACCACCTCGGGACTGTTCAGCGTCCGCTCCCCCCGCTCGTTCGGGTCACCGATCAGGCCGGTCGCCCCGCCGACCAGCAGCAGCGGGCGGTGCCCGGCCTGTTGCAGCCGACGGGCGGTGAGCACCTGCAACAGGTTGCCGATGTGCAGGCTCGGCGCGGTGGGGTCGAACCCGACATAGAACGTCACCGGTGCGGAGTCGAAGTGCTCCGCCAACTCGGCGGGATCGGTCGAGTCGAAGAGGAGACCCCGCCACCGCAGGTCCTCCAGCGGAGACTCCCCGCCGGCGGACGCGGCGGAAGGAAGGCTGCTATCGGTCACGGTGCAGATTCTCCACCATGCCGACACGCCGGCCGTACCCGGTTTACCGCTCCGGCGGGCGCACGGCGCCGGGGCGTTGACGGGACAGGACGGCGGACGGCACGCTACCCGGGTCAGGTCGCCACAAATCCCCCGACCCCGTGGAGGCGTACCCGTGACCGTGCCGCACCAGACCCGCCACCCGGCAGCCGACCCCGCCGCCGACCCGGACGGCGGCCTGGTGCACCTGCGCCGGGCCGGGGTCAGCCTGCTGCTGGACGGGACCGATCCCGGCATACCGGTGGTGCCGCACTGGGGTGCCGACCTCGGGCCACTGTCCGCGCCGGAACTCGCCGACCTGGCCGCCGCGCTGCGCCGGCCGGTCCGGTACGGCAACCCGGAGGGCCGGCCGGTCGGCATCCTGCCGGAGCACACGTACGCCTGGTTCGGCCCGCCCGGCCTCGCCGGGCACCGCGCCGGCCGCGACTGGTCGCCCCGGTTCCACCGCACCGACCTGCGGGTACGGGACGACCGGGCCGACTCGACCGCCTCGGTCGTGGTGACCGCCACCGACCAGGCCGCCCGGCTCGACCTGGTGATCGAGATCGAACTCGACCCGGCCGGACTGCTCCGGCTCCGGGCCGAACTGGCCAACCCGCCGGACGCCGAGCCCTACCAACTCGACGGGCTGCTGCTCGGCCTGCCGGTGCCACCGCAGGCGGACGAGTTGCTCGACCTGACCGGCCGGTGGTCCCGGGAACGCGCGCCGCAGCGGAGCCCGTTCACGGTCGGCAGCCGGTCCCGGGAGAGCCGCCGGGGCAAGCCCGGCCTGGACGCGTCCCTGCTGATGGTGGCCGGTACGACCGGCTTCGGCTTCCGCTCCGGCGAGGTCTGGGGCGTGCACCTCGGCTGGAGCGGCAACCACCGGCTGCACGCCGAACGGACCCCGGACGGGGAAGCGCTGCTGGCCGCCGGCGAACTGCTGCTGCCCGGCGAGATCGCACTGGCACCCGGCCAGCGCTACCGGACGCCCTGGCTCTACGCCTCGTACGGGCAGGGGCTGGACGAGATGTCGGCCCGCTACCACGCCCACCTGCGACGTACCGCGCGGGCCCGGCAGCCCCGCCCGGTCCTGGCGAACACCTGGGAAGCCGTCTACTTCGACCACGACCTGAACCGGCTCACCGCACTGGCCGACGCCGCCGCCGAGGTCGGAGCGGAGCGGTTCGTCCTGGACGACGGCTGGTTCCTGGGCCGGCGCGACGACCGGGCCGGGCTCGGCGACTGGCACGTCGACCCGACCGTCTGGCCGGACGGGCTGCATCCGCTGGTCCGGCACGTCCGCGGGCTGGGGATGGAGTTCGGGCTCTGGGTGGAGCCGGAGATGGTCAACCCCGACTCGGAACTGGCCCGCGCGCACCCCGAGTGGATCCTCGCCACCGGCGGGCGGCTGCCCCGGCCGGCCCGCTGGCAGCAGGCACTCGACCTGACCCGCCCGGAGGCCTACGAGTACGTGCTCGGGCGGCTCGACGCGCTGGTCCGGGAGTACGGCCTGGACTACCTGAAGTGGGACCACAACCGGGACCTGCTCGACGCCGGCCACCAGCCGTCGGGCCGGGCCGGGGTGCACGGGCAGACCCTGGCGGCCTACCGGCTCCTCGACACGCTGCGCGAACGGCATCCCCGACTGGAGATCGAGTCGTGCTCCTCCGGCGGCGGCCGGGTCGACCTCGGCATCCTGGAGCGGACCGACCGGATCTGGGGCAGCGACTGCATCGACGCCCTGGAACGGCAGTCGATCCAGCGCTGGACCCAGCTCCTGCTGCCGCCGGAGCTGATCGGCTCGCACGTCGGCGCGGGCCGGTCGCACACCACGGGACGTACCCACGATCTCGCCTTCCGGGCCGGTACCGCCTTCTTCGGCGGCTTCGGCATCGAGTGGGACCTGATCGGGGCCAGCCCGGCGGAGCGTCAGGAGCTTGCCTGGTGGGTGGCGCTGTACAAGCGGCACCGCGCGCTGGTGCACGGCGGGACGGTGGTCCGGGTCGACCATCCGGATCCCGCGCTCTGGGTGCACGGGGTGGTCGCACCGGACCGGTCCGAGGCGATCATGGCGATCGTCGCCACCGCGACCGGCCGGACCGGCAACCCCGGGCCGGTCCGGCTGCCCGGCCTCGACCCGGACCGCGGCTACCTGGTCCGGGCGCTCGCGCCCGAGGACGCCGCCCGCACCCTGCCGGCGCCGCCGGCCTGGGCCACCGCTCCCGGGGTACGGCTGACCGGGCGCGGCCTCGCGCACGCCGGCCTACAGGCCCCGCCGATGCGTCCGGAGCAGCTCGTGCTGATCCACCTCGACGGCCGGTGACAGGTCGACGGCCGGTGACAGGTCGACGGCCGGTGGCAGGTCGACGGCCGGCCGCAGGTCAGTTGCCCGGCACGGTGACCAGGCCGGTCCGGTAGGCCACGATGACGAGCTGGGCGCGGTCCCGGGCGTGCAGCTTGCCGAGCAGCCGCCCGACGTGCGTCTTCACCGTCGCCGGGCTGAGCCGCAGGTGGTCGGCGATCTCGGGGTTGGACAGGCCCCGCCCGATCAGGGTCAGCACCTCCCGCTCCCGCTCGGTGACCCCGGTCAGCTCCCGGGCCACCGGGCGGTCCGGTTCGGGCAACCGGGCGAACTCGGCGATCAGCCGACGGGTCACGGTCGGGGCGAGCAGTCCCTCACCGGAGGCGACCACCCTGATCGCGGTCAGCAGGTCCTCCGGCGGGGCGTCCTTGAGCAGGAAGCCGCTGGCACCGGCCCGGATCGCCGCGTAGACGTACTCGTCGAGGTCGAAGGTGGTGAGGATGAGGACCCGGACCTGACCGGCGGCGGGTGACGCGGCGATCCGCCGGGTCGCCTCGATACCGTCCAGTTCGGGCATCCGGACGTCCATCAGCACCACGTCCGGGCGCTCCCGCTCGGCCAGTTCCACCGCCGCCGCGCCGGTGCCGGCCTCGCCGACCACGGTCAGCCCCGGGGTCGTCTCGATCAGCACCCGGAAACTGCCGCGCAGCAGCGCCTGGTCGTCGGCGATCAGCACCCGGACCGTCCCGTCGGTCACCGGCCCGCCCCGCCCGGCTCGATCGCCGTCACCCGGTCACCGGCCAGCCGGTCACCCGGCAGCCCGGCAGCGCGGTCCGACACGCTCGCCGCACCCGCACCCGCTACCGTCGCCACGTCCGCTACCGTCGTCGCGCCCGGAACCGTCGCCGCGCCCGGAACCGTCGCCGGGGTGGTCGTCGCCTCGGCTGCGGGCGGGTACGGCAGCCGGGCCGAGATACGGAACCCGCCGTCGTCGGTCGGTCCGGCCGCGAAGGTGCCGCCATACAGATGGACCCGCTCACGCATGCCGATCAGGCCCTGACCCTTGGGATCGGCGGGCCGGACCGGACGACCGGGCTCGTTGCACACCTCGATCCGCAGCTCGGCACCGGCGACCGTCACCGCGACCCGGCAGCGCACCGGCCCGGCGTGCTTCACCACGTTTGTCAGCGCCTCCTGGACGATCCGGTACACCGACCGGCCGACGTCCTCCGGCGGCTCCGCCCCGGCCGGCACCTCGAGCGCCAGCTCGGCGGCTATCCCGGCCGCTGTCGCGCGGTCGAGCAGGGCCGGCAGGTCCGCCAGGCCCGGCGCGGGAGCGAAGTCGACAGGCGTGCCGGGTGCACCGCTACGCAGCACGCCGAGGGTGCGGCGCAGCTCCGCCAGGGCGCCTCGGCTGGTCGCCTCGATGTCACGCAGCGCGTCCCGGACCTCCTGCGGCCGGGACTCCGCGACGTGGTTCGCGACCGCCGCCTTCACCGTGATCACGCTCATGCTGTGCGCCACGATGTCGTGCAGTTCCCGACTGATCCGGAGCCGCTCGTCCACGGTCGCCTGCCGGGCCAGTTCCGCCGCCGAGCGGGCGGTGTAGGCGCGCCGCTCGCGTACCGCCCGGCCGAGGATCCAGGTCGCCATCAGGAGCAGCAGCAGGAAACCGAGCCCGGCGACCGCCTCGTCCCAGTCCGAGGTCTTCGGCACGATCACCGGCGCCGAGCCGGCCAGCACTACCAGCAGTACCGGCACCGAGCGGCGCAGCGGAGTGGCCAGCGCCACCTGGTAGAGCGCGCAGGCGATCGCCAGGAACACCGCCGACGAGGCGTAGACCGGCACCACCTCCACCAGTACGGCGCCGTACGCGCCGAGCGTCACCACCGCGAGCACCGGTACGGGCCAGCGGCGGCGTACCGCGATCGGGGCGGTGATGACGACCGTGCAGAGCAGGGAGAGCCAGACCGGCTCCCGGACCAGCGGATCGGGGTACCCGGTCGCCGCGGGCGGGTCGGCGGCGGCGTAGCCGCAGGCCAGTGCCAGGCCGAGGGCCGCCAGCACGTCGAGGGCGATCAGGTCGCCGCGACGCAACCGGCGGGTGAGCAGCGGACGCGGATGGGCGGCGGTCATCTCTCGACGGTAGCGGTCGGCCGGTGTCGGGCGCGTCCACCCGGAGCGGGTCATCCTGCGGTCTGATCGGCCGGGCGGCACCGCGTCCGGGTAGCCCGCTGGGCGGGACCGGAAGTGACGGCTCCGCTCCGATGTGCCGGGACGGCCGATGCCCGATCTTCGACAGAATGACACGACGACGACTCGACGGAACACCGCAGCCCGGGGGCACGGCACGAGCAGGCGAGACGGCACGAGCAGGCGGGACGGGGCGGCGGGAGGGGGCGGCGCGACCGGACGGGGCGGCGGAGCTGACCACCGCGGTACGGCTGCGCGAGGTCAGCCGGGCCTACGGTGCCGGGGCCGCCCGGGTGACCGCGCTGGACGGGGTCACCGTCGACTTCGACCGGGGCACCTTCGCCGCCGTGATGGGGCCGTCCGGCTCCGGCAAGTCCACCCTGCTGCACTGCGCCGCCGGGCTGGACCGGCCGACCGGCGGCACGGTCACCATCGACGGCACCGACCTCGGCACCCTCGGCGAGACCGCGCTCACCCTGCTGCGCCGGGCCCGGGTCGGGTTCGTCTTCCAGTCGTACAACCTGGTGCCGGCGCTGACCGCGGCGCAGAACGTGGCGCTGCCGCTGCGGCTGGCCGGCCGTCGGCCCGCCCCGGCCGACCTGGACGCGGCGTTGGCCGAGGTCGGCCTGACCGGACGGAGCCGGCACCTGCCGGACGAACTCTCCGGCGGCGAGCAGCAGCGGGTGGCGATCGCCCGCGCGCTGATCAGCCGGCCGGCGGTGCTCTTCGCCGACGAGCCCACCGGCGCGCTCGACAGCCGGACCTCCCGGGACATCCTGCGGCTGCTGCGCGACCTCGTCGACCGGCACCGGCAGACAGTGGTGATGGTGACCCACGACCCGGTGGCCGCCGCGCACGCCGACCGGCTGGTCCTGCTGGCCGACGGCCGGGTGGTGGACGAACTCGGCGGCCCGCTGACGGCGGAGACCATCGCCGCCCGGATGGCCCGGCTGGAGCCGGCATGCTGACCGTCGCCGCGCTGCGCGCCCGGTGGACCGGGCTGCTCGGCCCGTTCGTCGCGCTCTGCCTCGGGGTGGCACTGATGTCGATGACCGCCCTGGTCCTGGTCTCCGCGCAACCCCGGGTGCCGGACCGGTACGCCGGGGCGGAGGTGCTGGTCCTCGCGCCCGAGGTGCAGGGGATCCCGGGCACCTTCCCGGAGCGCCGCCCCTGGTCACCGGCGCGGACCGCCGAGCTGACCGAGCGGCTGACCGCGCTCGACGGGGTGACGGCGGCGGTACCCGACCGCTCGTTCTACGCCCAGGCGGTCGTCGGCGGACGGCCGATCGGCGAGCCCGCGCTGGCGGACCCGCAGGGGCACGGCTGGTCGAGCGCGGCACTGGCGCCGTACCGGCTGGTGGCGGGGAGCCCGCCGGTCCGGCCGGACGAGGTGGTGCTGGACCGGGCGCTCGGGTTCGCCCCCGGCAACCGGGTCACCCTGCTGACCGCCACCGGACCGGCCGAGCACACCGTGGCCGGCACTGTGGACGGTCCCGGCTTCTACCTGGCCGATCCGGTCGCGGCGCCACTGGCCCGGGGAGTACGGCTGATCGGCCTGGTACTCGCCGACGGCGCCGACCCGGCGACGGTACGGTCGGCCGCCGAGCAGGTCGTCGCCGGGAACGGCACGGTGCACACCGGTGCCGACCGGGCGGCGGCCGAACCGCCCCGGCACACCCGGACCCGCTGGATCGGCATGCAGGTGCTGACCGGGATGACGACGCTTGCCGGGTTCGTCTCGATCTTCGTCGTCGCCTCCACCTTCGCGTTCGGGGTCGCCCAGCGGCGCCGGGAGTTCGGGCTGCTGAGAACCGTCGGCGCCACCCCGGGCCAGCTCCGCCGGCTGATGTACGCCGAGGCGCTGGCGGTCGGTGCCGTCGGGGCGGCCGTCGGGGCGGTACTCGGCAGCGTCTGCGCGCCGGCCTTCGGTGCCCTGCTTGTCGACGCCGGTTTCCAGCCGACCGGGTTCCAGGTCCGGGTCGAACTCTGGCCACCTGCCGCGGCGTACCTGGTGGGGCTGGTCGTCGCCCTGCTCGGGGTCTGGTCGGCGTCCCGCCGTGCCGGCCGGGTGCGCCCGCTGGAGGCGCTGCGGGAGGCGGTACTGGACCGGCGCCCGATGACCCGGCTCCGCTGGGCCGGCGCGATCGGGAGTACCGCGCTCGGGGTGCTGCTGACCGTACTGCTGGTGGGGGCGGAACCGGACGACATCGTGAACTACGCGCTCTACGCGGCGATGGCGTTGACCGCCGGGCTGGCCCTGTTCGCCCCGGTACTGGTGCCGCCGCTGACCTACGCGCTCACCTGGCCGCTGGACCGGCTCTCCGGCGCGACCGGGATGCTGGTGCGGCGCAACGCGCTGACCGCGGTGCGGCGTACCGCGTCGACGTCTGCGCCGATGCTGCTGACGGTCGGGTTCGCGGTGCTGATCGCCGGCTTCGTCGCCACCACCGCCGGCGCGTACGCGAGCCGGGACAGCGCGGCGATCCGGGCCGGTTCGGTACTCGTCCCGGACGGCACCCCGGGGCTGTCGGACGCGGCGGTGGCGGCCGTGCCGGGCACCGCGCTGCTGCCCAGTACCGTCTACGCCGATCCTCCGCCCGGCACCGCCCCAACTTCTCCGCCCGGCACCGCCCCGACTTCTTCAGTTGGCACCGCCCCGACCGTCGGAGTCACCCTGCCTGCCGGAGTGGCTCGGCAGGGTGGCGGCGCAGGGGTGCCGGTCGCCGTCGCCGGGGTGGAGCCGGCCGGGTTCGCCCAGGTGAACGGACGCCTGCGGGTGCTCTCCGGAGACTTCGCCGCCTTCCGGGGACCGGACAGCGCGGTGGTGACGGCCGGACTCGCCGAGCGGCTGGGCTGGTCGGCCGGGGGTCTGGCGGTGCTCGATCTGCCGGACGGCACCGCTGGACAGGTCCGGGTGGCGGCGGTGGTCGACGACGGCTCGATACCGGCGGAGCTGCTGCTCGCCCGGGAGGTCGTCCGGGCGCACGACCCGTCGGCACTCACCGAGGCGGTGTTCACCCCGATGGCGGCTACCGGCCAGGACGGCGGAGCCGACCACCCCGCGCTCGGGGCCCGGCTGGTCGGTGTCGCCGAGTACGCGGCGGAACGGGACGCGGCCGAGGACCGGCTGGTCCGGCTGGCCACGCTGATCCTGATCGCGGTCTCGGCCGGTTACACCGCGATCGCGCTGGCGAACACCCTGTTGATGGCGACCGTGCACCGGGCCAGGGAGCTGCTGGTGCTGCTCCGCTCCGGCGCCACCGTCCGCCAGGTGCTCGGCACGGTGGCCGCCGAGTCGGCCCTGGTGGTGGCGATCGGCACCGCGCTCGGCCTGCTGGTGTCGACGGTCGCGCTGCTGGCGATCCAGTCGGCGCTCGGCGAGCAGTTCGGGGTGCCGGTCGAGCTGGTGGTGCCCGCTCCGACGATCGGGCTGGTGGTCTCCGGCTGCCTGTTGCTGGCCCTGGCCGCCAGCGTGCTGCCGGCCCGACTGATCCTGCGGGCTGGTCCGGGCGCCGGTGCGGGGTACCGGGTGGAGTGAACCCGCACCGGCCGGCCGGTAACTGGATGCTGACCGGATGACACCGCCGGATGACACCGCCGGATGGTGACCGGCCGGCGCCGATGGGTGGAGGGGTTGGCGGGTCGATCGGACCTGGGCCGGGCAGTGGGGTTGACTCGCCCGGATCACCGGCCCACAATCCCTATGGGTTAGCTGGGGAATTGCCGCAACGGTGCACGACTCCCCAGCACCCCCGTACCAACACCGGTACGACCCGTCGTCCGAACTGTCGGCGCCGGCTCCGACCGGAGCGCCTCGTCCGCCAGCCCCGGACAGGCCCCCTCGACCACCTCCCGGGAAGGAAGTCCCCCGTGCGAAAACTTCTGCTCCTCGCCCTGGTCGGGCTCGGCGCGCAGCTCGTCGACGGCAGTCTGGGCATGGCGTACGGCGTCACCTCCACCACCCTGCTGCTGGCGATCGGCACCAACCCGGCGGCGGCCTCCGCCACCGTGCACCTGGCCGAGATCGGCACCACGCTCGCCTCCGGTGCCGCGCACTGGCGGTTCGGCAACGTCGACTGGAAGGTGGTCGCCAAGATCGGCATTCCGGGGGCGGTCGGCGCCTTCGCCGGTGCCACCTTCCTGGCCAGCCTCTCCACCGAGGTGGCCGCGCCGGTGATGGCGCTGCTGCTGCTCGCCCTGGGGATCTACATCCTGGTCCGGTTCACCGCCGCCGGCATCCCCCGGGACCGCCTCGGCCAGCCGCTGCGCAAGCGGTTCCTGGCCCCGCTCGGTCTGGTCGCCGGCTTCGTCGACTCGACCGGCGGCGGTGGCTGGGGGCCGGTCGGCACCCCGGCGATCCTGGCCAGCGGCCGGATGGCGCCCCGCAAGGTGATCGGCTCGATCGACACCAGCGAGTTCCTGGTGGCGGTGGCCGCCAGCATCGGCTTCCTGGTCGGCCTGGGCAGCGAGAACGTCAACTTCGGCTGGGTGCTGGCACTGCTGATCGGCGGCGTGGTCGCCGCGCCGATCGCCGCCTGGCTGGTCCGGCACATCCCGCCCCGGATCCTCGGCTCGGCGGTCGGCGGCGTGATCATCCTGACCAACACCCGCTCCCTGCTCCGCAGCGACTGGATCGACGCCCCGGACGGTGTGCGGTACTCCGTCTACGCGGTGATCTACCTGGTCTGGGCGCTCGCGCTGGCGTACTCGATCCGGCAGTACCGGGCGCACCGGGACCGGGAGACCGTCGAGGCGATCGATGCGGCGGCACCGGCCACCGAGAGCGAGTCCAGCGAGAAGAGTTCGGCACCGACCCCGGCCTGAACCGGAACCGGGCAGCCCATCGGACCCCGGGGACCGGCGGGCCCCCGAAAGCCGGAAGTACCCGATCAGACAGTCGGCGGCGGCCACGACCTCTCCGGTCGTGGCCGCCGCCGACTGTCTGCTGCCCCCTGCGCGCCCGGCGCCTACTGTGCCGAGAGGACGTCCACGACGAACCGGAGCGGCCCCCCGGGTGCGCCGTTGCTCGGGTTCTCGCCGTAGGCGAGGTCCGCCGGGATGTCGAGTTGCACCCGGCTGCCCACCTTGACCCCGACCAGGCCCTGGTCCCACCCGGGGATAACCGCGCCGACGCCGATCTGCACCGGGAACGGCTCGCCCCGGTTCCACGAGGCGTCGAACTCCTTGCCGTCCCGGTAGGTGACGCCGACGTAGTTGACCGTGATCGTCTGCCCGGCCCGCACCGCCGGGCCGGTCCCCTCGACCAGCGGGTCGACGGTGAGCTTGCCCAGCTCACCGCTGCCGGCCTCGACGGTCGGCCGCTGCGCCAGCCGGGGATCCAGGTCCGCCTCGGGGCGGGACGGCGCTTCCGGGCTCTCCGGCGCACCGGTCGGGGCCGGCGGGGCGGTCGGTTCGGCGGCCGGCTCGGTGCTGGTACTCGCGGCCGGCGCGGTCGAGGAGGTCGGCTTTCCGTCCATCAGCTGCGGCAGCACGACGACGGCGGCGACACCGAGCCCGGCCAGGACGATTCCGATGGTCCCGCCGGCCACCCGCTGCACACGGGCCCGACTCGCGGCAGCCTGCGCCGCGGCCGCGTCCGCCGCGGCCCGGCGCTCCTGCTTGGTGGGGCGCCGCTGGCTCGTCGACCCCGGCTGCTCGGGGCTCTGGACCGGATCACTCATCTGATCTTGCACTCCTCGGAAGGGATGTCGAGTAGGGGCGGGACGCCGTCGGCCCGTCGAACGGCTCCGCACACCGTACCCGCGTCGATGCTGCCGACCGAGGCTCGGTCCCGCCGGCACCGGCTGGTGACGGCGGAGCTGGGTGACGCGACGGGAGGAAAATCCTCTTTGTCGGTTTCACCCTCGGCTGTCCAGCAGGCTCGCCCCCGGGGAGCGGCCACCAGGTCTTCGACGGCAGCGACCTATCGCGCCGACGAGTTCTCCGGATGGCCGCCGAGCCGCTGGTGGTCCCGGATGATCTCGGCGTAGCGCAGTCCGCTCGCCTTCATCGTCCGGCGCTGGGTGGCGTAGTCGACGTGCACCAGCCCGAACCGCTTGTCGTAGCCGTACGCCCACTCGAAGTTGTCCAGCAGCGACCAGTGGAAGTAGCCGTCCACCGGTACTCCCCGGGCGGCTGCCGCCGCGACCGCCGCGACGTGCTCCTCCAGGTACGCCGTCCGCTCCTTGTCCTCGATTCCGCCCTCGGCGGTGACACTGTCCGGCCAGGCCGAACCGCTCTCGGTGACCAGGATCCGGCCCGGGGCGTACCGTTCGGTCACCGAGACCAGCAGTTCCTCCAGCCCGGTCGGGTACGCCTCCCAGCCCATCGCGGTCTGCACCGAGCCGGGCACCGGAACCTGCCGGGCGTACGGCACCGGTCCGTCCGGGTCGTCGACGATCACCTGCCGGAAGTAGTAGTTCAGCCCGAGGAAGTCGGTCGGGGTGGCGATGCACTCCAGGTCGCCGGGGCGGACCGGCGGCTCGACGCCGTACACCCCGAGCATGTCGGCCGGGTAGCCGCGCCCGTAGAGCGGGTCCAGCCACCAGCGGTTGATGTGCCCGTCGGCCCGGACCGCCGCCGCCACGTCCTCGGGCCGGTCGCTGCCCGGCTCGCACGGGCTCGGGTTGAGCACGATGCCGACCGAGGCCGGCCGGCTCGCCGCCGCCCGGACCGCGGCCGTGCCGAGCCCGTGCGCGAGCAGGGTGTGGTGGGCGGTGGCGACCGCCCGGCCCAGGTCCTGCTCGCCGGGTGCCATCCGGCCGTCCAGGTGGCCGATCCAGGCCACGCAGAGCGGCTCGTTCACTGTCACCCAGTCGGTGACCCGGTCGCCGAGCGCTCCGGCGACCACCGAGGCGTAGTCGGCGAACGCCTCGGCGGTGGACCGCGCGGGCCAGCCGCCCCGGTCCTGCAACGCCTGCGGCAGGTCCCAGTGGTAGAGCGTGACCAGCGGCCGGATCTCGGCGGCCAGCAGCGCGTCGACCAGCCGGTCGTAGAAGGCCAGCCCGGCCGGGTTGACCCGGCCGGTCCCGGCCGGCACCACCCGGGGCCAGGCCACCGAGAAACGGTACGCGTCCACGCCGAGCCGGCGCATCAGCGCGACGTCCTCCGGCCAGCGGTGGTAGTGGTCGCAGGCCTCATCGCCGGTGTCGCCGTTGTCGACGTTCCCCGGCAACCGGCTCCAGGTGTCCCAGATGGACGGGCTGCGGCCGTCCACCCCGACGGCCCCCTCGATCTGGTACGCGGCCGTGGCGACGCCCCAGGTGAAGTTCGGCGGCAACTTGGACAGATCCGGCACTGGTCGACTCTCCTTCAGGTGGTTCGGAGCGTGATGACCGTGCTGGTCACAGCCCGAGATGGACGTGCTGCTGCGGACGGGGACATCTGCTGCGGACGGGACGGAACGCTCACCTACTTGACCGCTCCGGCGGTCAGCCCGGCGACGAAGTACCGCTGAAGGGCGAGGAAGCCCACCACCACCGGGATGCTCACCACCACCGAGGCGGCCATCGCCTGGTTCCAGTAGACGTTGTACTGCGTCGCGTACCCCTGGAGGCCGACGGCGAGGGTCCGGCTGTGCTCGTCGGTCATCACCGAGGCGAAGAGCACCTCGCCCCAGGCGGTCATGAAGGCGTACACGGTCACCGCGACGATGCCGGGCACGGCGGTCGGAAGGATCACCTGGAACAGCGTGCGCAGCGGCCCGGCGCCGTCGACCTGGGCCGCCTCGTCGAGTCCGCGCGGGATCGAGTCGAAGTAGCCGACGAGCATCCAGATGGAGAACGGCAGCGAGAAGGTGAGGTAGGTGATGGTCAGGCCGAGCCGGCTGGCGTACAGCTCGATCCCGGTGACGTTGCCCAGGTTGACGTAGATGAGGAAGAGCGGCAGCAGGAAGAGGATGCCGGGGAACATCTGCGTGGAGAGCACGGTGACCGAGAAGAGCTGCCGGCCGCGGAACCGGTAGCGGCTGATCGCGAAGGCGGCGAAGATGGCGATCGCCACCGAGACCACGGCGGCGGCGCTCGCCACCAGCAGGCTGTTCAGCAGGTACCGGCCGAGCGGCACCGTCTGCCACATGTCCACGAACGGCTGGAAGGTGACCCGGCTGGGCAGCCAGGTGAAGGGGCCCTGCACGTCGCGCAGCGGCTTGAGGCCGGAGCTGAGCATCACGTACAGCGGGGTGACGACGAAGAGGGTCAGCAGGCTGAGCACGATCCGGCGGGCCCAGCGTTCACCTGTCGACTCACGCATGCTCTCTCCTGCGGTTGGTGACGAGCAGGTAAACGGCGGTGACGACGAGCAGGAACAGCAGCAGTGCCACCGACATCGCCGAGCCGAGGCCGAAGTTCCAGGTGACGAAGGAACTCTGGTAGATGTGGATGGAGATCAGGTCGGCCTGCCGGGGCGCGGAGCCGCCGAAGAGCACGTACGGGGTGTTGAAGTCGTTGAAGGTCCAGAGGAAGAGGACCAGCAGCAGCACCTGGTTGACCGGCCGGAGCATCGGCAGGGTGACATCGCGCAGCCGTCGCCAGAAGTTCGCGCCGTCGATCGCGGACGCCTCGTAGAGTTCCGGCGGCACGTTCTGCAAGCCGGCCATCAGGCAGAGGAAGGCGAACGGCCAGGACTTCCAGACCGAGACGACGAGCAGGGCGACGAAGCTGTTCCCGCCGATCAGCCAGAACGGCGGGTCGGCGCCGTCGACCAGGCCGAGCTGGTCGAGGGCGTGGTTCACCAGGCCGGTGTCCCGCTGGAACATGAAGGTCCAGGTGATCACGGCGGTGTAGACCGGCAGCGCGTACGGGGTGAGGAAGAGGGTACGCAGCAGCGCCCGGCCCCGGAACGGTCGTTGCAGGAAGACCGCGGCGGCCAGCCCGAGCATCCAGGAGAAGCCCACCGACAGCGTGGTGTAGAGCGCGGTGACCCAGAACGAGTGCAGCAGGTCCTTGCCGGTGGCGGAGCCGAAGTCGAAGGTGACCCGGTAGTTCGCCAGCCCGGCGAAGGGCGCGGTGGACCAGTCCCGGATGTGGAACTGGGTGAGTTCGAGCAGGCTCATCCAGACCCCGACGAGCATCGGGACCACGTGGATGCCGAGTTCGAGCAGGGCGGCCGGGACGAGCAGCAGGTACGGCAGGTACGACCGGCGTACGGGGCGACGCGCGGGCCGGTCCGGCGGGTCGTCCCCGGCCGGCTCGCCGGCGGGCCGGACCGGGCCGGGCGGCATGGTGGTGGTGGCCATCGGATCCTCTCAAGGTGGACCGTGGAGGGGGCGGCGGTCCCCTCCACGGTCAACCGTCGGCGTCGCGGCTCAGCTGCCCATCTTCTGTTGCGCCACGCCGAGCTTCTCCCGCACCGTCGCCTCGGTGATCGACTTACCGCTGGCGGCGTCGGCGAAGAGTTCCTTCATGGCGGTGCCGACCAGGGTCTCGAACTGGCTCTCCTCCGGCACCTGCGGCAGCGGCGCGGCGGTGGAGCCGAGTACCTCGCCGAGGACCTTCTGCTCCGGGGCCTGGAACGCCGGGTCGGCGCTTACCGTCTTGACCGACGGCAGCGAGCCGTAGGTCTTGTTGAGGATCACCTGTTCGGCGTCGCTGGTCATGAACTTGACGAACTGGAGCGCACCGTCGCGGTTCTCGGTGTGCTTGAAGATCGCCATGTTGATGCCGGCCACCATGCTGTTGACCTTCTTGCCGCCGGGCGGGGCGACGGCCGGGAACGGCACCGGCGCGATGCCCCACTCCTCCGGGCTCATCCCCTGGGCCTTGAAGTTCGACCCGGCCGCCTGCCAGAGCAGCATCGCCGCCTTGCGGTTGGCGAAGTCCGCGACGGACTGGTTCTGGGCGTACTCGGCGTTGCTCGGGTTGACGATCTTGTCAGCCGCCATCAGGTCGATGTACCGCTTGACGGCGGCGACGTTCTGCGGGGTGTCGAAGGTCGGCTTGCCGGCCTGGTCGAACCACTCGCCGCCCCACTGCTGGCCGAAGGTGAAGGCGTGGTGCGAGTTCTCCGCCGGGTTGGCACCCTCCACCGCCAGCCCCCACTGGCCGGCCTTGGTGAGCTTCTTTCCGGTCTCCACCAGCTCCTCCCAGGTGGCGGGCGGGGCGGTGATGCCGGCGTCGGAGAACATCTTCTTGTTGTAGTAGAGCGCGTACGCGAGGCTGTAGAGCGGCACGGCGGCCGGCGGCTTGCCGGGGGCACCGGCGGCGGCCAGCGCGGCCGGCACGAACCGGTCCTTGCCGCCCACCTCGGCCAGGGTCGCGTCGTCGAACGGGACCAGCGCGTTGGTGGCCTGCAACGAGGCAGACCAGGTGTTGCCGATGTTCACCACGTCCGGACCCTTGCCGGAGGTGGCGGCGGCGAGCAGCCGGTTGAGCAGGTCGGACCAGGGTACGACCTCCAGGCTGACCTTGATCCCGGTCTGCTGCTCGAACTTGTCCAGCTCGGGCTGGAGGGTCTGCTTGTCGAACTCGATGCTGGCGCCCTGGTTGCTGGCCCAGTAGGTGAGCGTCTTCGCGTCGCCGGAGGAGGAGCCGCCCGAGTCGCCGCAGGCGGCGAGGGAGGCGGTCGTCAACAGGGCCGCGACAGCCATGGCGAGGTGTCGTCTGGACACGACTTGCCCTTCTGCGTCGGCCGGCGGCCTCGCGTCCCGCCGGCGGGAGCGCCGGGGCGGGGTCGACAGGCGGCCGGGGTGGTGGGGGCGGTACCGGCACGAGCACCGTCGGCGGCCGATGGAGCGGATGCCACCGAAGGGGGTTCCATCAAGGCTTAATTTACGCCGTTATTAAAGTGTGTGGTGGCCCGGCCGTCAAGGACGAGCCGTACAGTGATCCCCGGCGAACCCGGGTTTATCGAGGTGGTGGGTGGACCTGGAACGGACGACGAACCGGATCGTGCGACAGCGCAACCGGTCCGCCCTGCTGTCGAAGCTGTTCCTCGAAGGCCCGCTGACCCGGCAGGACCTCGCCCGTTCCACGGGGCTGAGCCAGCCCGCCGTCAGCAACGTGGTCGGCGACCTGATCGGCGCCGGCCTGGTGGTCGAGGCCGGCGCGGTGGAGTCCGACGGCGGCCGGCCCAGCATGATGCTCCGGGTCGCCCCGCGCTACGCCCTGGTCGCCGGGGTCGACGTCGGGGAGACCCGGATCCGGGTGGAATTGTTCGACCTGGCGATGACGATGCTGGCCAGCGCCGACTATCCGCTGGACGCGGCCGGGCCGGAGCCGGCCACCGTGGTCCGGCACATCGTGGCCGGACTGGACGCGGTCACCGGGTCGGCCGGGGCGGCCCGGTCGGAGATCCTCGGCGTCGGCATCGGCGTCTCCGGGGTGGTGGTGCAGGGCGGCGAGGCGATCGTGCACGCCCAGACCCTCGGCTGGCACGGCGTACCGCTGGAGCAGCTGGTCCGGGACGAGGTCGAGCTGCCGGTGCACGTCGACAACGGCGCGAAGACCCTCGGCCAGGCCGAAATGTGGTTCGGGGCCGGGCGGGGCAGCCGGCACGCCGTCTTCGCGCTTGTCGGCTCCGGGGTCGGCGCGGCGGTGGTGACCAACGGGGTGATGTACCGGGGCGTCTCCAGCAGCGCCGGCGAGTGGGGCCACACCACCCTGGTGTACGACGGCCGGCCCTGCCGGTGCGGCGCGCGGGGCTGCCTGGAGGCGTACGTCGGGGCGGAGGGCGTGCTCGACCGCTACCGGGAGGCCCGGCGCGGGCAGGCCGTACCCGGTGCCGACGAGGAGTCGCGGCTCGGGGCGTTGATCGAGGCGGCGGAACGGTCGGCGACCGCCCGCCGGGTGCTGGCCGAGACGGCCGGTTACCTCGGCGCCGGGGTGGCGAACCTGATCAACCTGTTCAACCCGGAACGGGTGGTGCTGGGCGGCTGGGCCGGGATGGCGCTCGGCGCGCACCTGCTGCCGGCGATCCGGGAGGCGGCGGCCGGGCAGGCGCTGCACCAGCCGTACCAGCAGGCGACCATCGAGCTCGGTCAGCTCGGGGTCGACGCGGTGGCGCTCGGTGCCGCCACCCTGCCGGTCGCCCGGCTACTCGCCGCCGGCGGCATCCGCAACTGATCCGGGTACCGGAGACCGGCACCGTGGGCGCGCGCCCGGCGGTTGGTCCGGCCGTCTCCGGGTGGTCCGGCGGTCTCCGGGTGATCCGGGCGCTTCCGAGACGGTCCGGCGACTTCCGTGGGTCCGGCGTTTCCGCGTGTTCCGGCATTCGGGATAAATTACGTCGTAATAAATTGATGTCTTGACGTGGCCGGAACACGGGCGCAACACTCGTGATCCTCCGAGAGCGCTCTCCGATGTCCACAGCCCACCGGTCGACGACGCCGGACACCCCCGCACGGACAGGCAGGGTCATGATTTTTCATCGTTTTCTCCCCTGGTCCCATCCCGCCCGACGACGGTCCCGGCGCCTCGCCGGGATACTCGCGGCCACCCTGCTGGTGGCGCTCACCCCGATCGCCGGGCCGACCCCGGCGGCGAGCGCCGCACCGGCGCTGATCTCGCAGGGCCGGCCGGCCACCGCCTCCTCCACCGAGGGAGGCGCCTTCACCGCGTCCGCCGCGGTAGACGGGAACACCGGCACCCGCTGGTCCAGCGCGTTCAGCGATCCACAGTGGCTCCAGGTCGACCTCGGCGCGAGCGCCACGATCAGCCAGGTCGTGCTGCGCTGGGAGGCTGCCCACGGCCGGGCGTTCCAGATCCAGGTCTCGGAGAACGGCAGCAGCTGGAACAGCGTCTACAGCACGACCACCGGCACCGGCGGCACCCAGACGCTGAACGTCTCCGGCACCGGCCGCTACGTCCGGATGTACGGCACCGCCCGGGGCACCGGATACGGGTACTCGCTCTGGGAGTTCGAGGTGATCGGCGAGTTCGGCGGCGGCAACCCCGGCGCCCCCCCGGTCGAGCCGACCGACCCGCGCAACCCGAACCTCGGGCCGAACACCTTCGTCTTCGACCCGTCCACCCCGACCGCCACAATCCAGAACCGGCTCAACTCGCTCTTCACCGAGCAGGAGACCGCCCAGTTCGCCCCCCGGCGGTACGCGGTGCTGTTCAAGCCCGGCAACTACACCGCCGACGTCAACCTCGGCTTCTTCACCCAGGTCGCCGGCCTCGGCATGTCACCTGACGACGTCAACCTGAACGGACACGTCCGGGCCGAGGCGTTCTGGTTCGGCGGCAACGCCACCCAGAACTTCTGGCGGGCCGCCGAGAACCTCTCCGTCACGCTGCCCGCCGGGACGATCGTGGAACGCTGGGCGGTCTCCCAGGCGGCGCCGTACCGGCGGATGCACCTGCGCGGCGCCGGCAACCAGATCCAGCTCTGGAACGGCGGCGACGGCTGGGCAAGCGGCGGCCTGATGGCCGACACGAAGATCGACGGGATGGTCGTCTCCGGCTCGCAGCAGCAGTGGTACTCCCGCAACAGCGAGTTCGGCAGCTGGAACGGCTCGGTCTGGAACATGGTCTTCACCGGGGTGACCGGAGCACCGGCACCGCACTTCCCCAACCCGTCGCACACCGTGGTCGGGCAGACCCCGGTGGTCCGGGAGAAGCCGTTCCTCTACGTCGACGGCAGCGGCGAGTACCGGGTCTTCGTGCCGGCACTGCGCACCAACAGTCAGGGCACCAGCTGGTACAACAAGACCCCGGCCGGCTCGTCGATCTCGCTGAGCCAGTTCTTCGTGGTCCGCCCCGGCACCAGCGCGGCGACCATCAACGCCGCACTCGCCCAGGGCAAGAACCTGCTCTTCACCCCGGGCCTCTACAAGACCACCGAGACGATCCGGGTCACCCGGCCGGACACCGTGGTGCTCGGACTCGGCCTGGCCACCATCGAGCCGCAGAACGGCGTCACCGCGATGACCGTGGCGGACGTGGACGGGGTGAAGGTCGCCGGCCTCATGTTCGAGGCCGGTGCCACCAACTCGTCGGTGCTGATGGAGGTCGGCCCGGCCGGCTCCTCGGCCAGCCACGCCGGCAACCCGACCTCGCTGCACGACGTCTTCTTCCGGATCGGCGGCGCGGTGCCCGGCAAGGCCACCACCAGCCTGCGGATCAACAGCCACAACGTGATCGGCGACCACATGTGGCTGTGGCGGGCCGACCACGGCGACCCCGGCACCTACGGCTGGAACGTCAACACCGCCGACACCGGGCTGGTGGTCAACGGCAACAACGTCACCATGTACGGCCTCTTCGTCGAGCACTACCAGAAGACCGAGGTCATCTGGAACGGCAACGGCGGGCGGACGTACTTCTTCCAGAACGAGAAGCCGTACGACCCGCCGAACCAGGCGGCCTTCATGAACGGGTCGACCCGGGGCTATCCGGCGTACAAGGTGGCCGACTCGGTGACCAGTCACGAGGCGTGGGGGCTGGGCAGTTACTGCTACTTCAACGTCAACCCGTCGGTGGTGAACGAACGCTCCTTCGAGGTGCCGGTCACCTCGGGCGTGCGGTTCCACAACATGGTGACGGTCTCGCTCGGCGGCGTCGGCACGATCAACCGGATCATCAACAACTCCGGCGGCACCGCCAACACCGCCAACCAGGTGCAGTACCTGAACAACTTCCCGTAGGCCGGCACCCTTCCCCACCCCGACGGCCGGCTCCGGTGCACACCTCCCGCCGGAGCCGGCCGTCGAAGTGGGACCGCCGGGGCCCGCGTCCTCGCCCTCCGGCACCGCCGCGGGTCCCGGCGCACGGAACCGGTCAGGCCAGCGGTGCGCCCTGGTGGATCCAGCGCACCAGGTCGGGGTCGACGCCGAGGCCCAGGACCCGGTCCCGGTAGCGCCGCTCGCCGTCGGCGTCCAGCAGCTCCCGCCACTGCCCGGTCTCGCCCCGGTGGAAGAACCTGGTCGGGTCGTGCCAGATGCCCTGGTCCGGAGTCAGCTCCCGGGACCGGCCGCGCATCTGGTCGAACCGGGCCGCCCGGACCAGGTCGGGCCAGCTCTCCTCGGCGACCTCGATGCCGAACCGGGCGGCGAGCTGCCGCATCGTGCCGTCGAGGTCCGCCTTCATCTCGTCGTAGTGCAGCAGGGTGACGTTCGGCAGGTGCCGGGCTCGCCAGAAGGTGTCGAGGTGGTGCACCATGGCGGCCAGGCCGACGAGTACGTCGTAGTTGTCGACCCAGGCCCAGAACCGCTCGTGGGCCGAGGCGAGCGGGTCGGGCAGCCCGGCGGGACGCTCCGGCACGCCGTCCGGGCCCGGTCCAGCCAGCCCGTCGGTGCCGACCGCCGCCACCCGGCGTCCCATCAGCACCTCGAAGTCGGTGTTCTCGATGTGGTTGTCCCAGGAGATCGCCGCGTCCCGGGGATCACGCCCGACACAGACGTACTCGACCTGGTCGAGGTAGGGCAGGCCGTCCAGCGGGACGTGGGTCTTGAGGAACCGGCGGTGCGGCTGCGCGGCCACCACGGCGAGGTTGTCCTCGTGCCGGCGGGTCAACAGGTCGGGCCAGGGCGACATCACGTCCAGCGGCTGCGGAAAGTCCGTCGACTGGAAGATCAGTAGTGCGCAGATCATCTGCGTCCACGTCGTGCCGCACTTCGGTGGCGTGGATATCACGATGTCCCCGTCCCGGAACGGGAAGTCGTGCCAGCGGGTGCTGTCCATCAGAACGTTCTGGTACAGAGCTGTCGGCTGTGGCACGGCCATCTCCCCACGCTCGGTGCCCTGGGCCGGCGCCCCGGGCACCGGCACCGGCGCGCCCGACCGGTGATTGACGGTACCGAATGTAGAGCACCGCGTGACGGGACGGCTACGGTCACCGCCCCGCCGCCGACTCCTTGGCTGCCCGCCGGGGCACGTGCCGGCGGTACTCGCTGACCGTCGGGTCACCGGCGATCCAGAACCGCCACGGCACGTCGTGCGCGCCGGTCACCCCGACCCGGGGACCGGCGGCGACCGACTCCGGCGACACCGGCACCGCCGGCGGGCGGAGCCGTACCGGGCCGTCGCCGAGCAGGTAGCGGCCGTAGACGGCGCGGTCCAGGGCGAGCGCCGCACAGAGCCGGGCGGGACCGCGCGCCAGATCCACGTCCCGGCGTACGGCGGTGCGCCGGCTCCGGGCCGTCGCCAGCCCGTCGACCACCTCGCCGGCCCGGAGCAGTACCGCCGACGCCTCTCCGTCCGACCCGGTGACCACGTTGACGCACCAGTGCATCCCGTAGGTGAAGTACGCGTAGGCGTGCCCGGCCGGCCCGAACATCACCGCGTTGCGCGGGGTACGCCCCCGGTGCGCGTGCGAGGCCGGGTCGCCGCCGCTGCCCGCGTACGCCTCGACCTCGGTCAGCCGGACGGTGACGCCGTTCGCCGATAGGGTCGCGCCGAGCAGGCCGCGCGCCGCCGGCACCACCGGACCGGCCAACAGGGCGGCGAAGTCGTCGACCGTCGTCATCCGGCAAGGACATCACGGCAGGTCGACCGGACACCGGGCGGGGTGACCGGCAGCCCGGCGGTCCAGGTCGCGGGGGCACGATGATTCATGACGCTCAATTGCTCACTCGCTCGGGATCTCGGACTTCGGCCTTGCAGCCTGCGATGGGCGACGCAAAGGTAACTTTCAGTCGCCGAATTGGAGGACCCATCATGTATGTCACCGCGGCAGGGCTGGCCGGGATGGCGTTGGGTTTCGTCGCCGGCCTGTGTACCTATCGAACGTCCCGCCGCTGGTGTGCCGTCTGCGGCGGCGGCCTGAGCTGCCCGGCCTGCACCAGCGCCGGCGTACGCCGCAACACCCCGGCCCGGCGGTTCCGGTGAGCGCCGCGCCCGCCCCGTCACCGAACGTGCCAGCGGGTACCGTGCTCGAACTGGCCAAGGAGGACTGGCGGTACGGCGGCCATCCGCTCCGGCTCAGGGTCGAGTTCGTCCGTCTCGACCTGTCGACGTACTACGACAACCAGTGGGTCTGGATCAGCGGCCAGCGACTCGCCCAGGACGGCAGCCCGCTCGGCCACCTGGACGCCCTGGTCCGGGTCTCCGCGCTGCCCTGTCCGGGCGGCGAGAGCGGGAACCCGCCGTGTCCGGGCGGCGAGAGCGGGAACGGAGCCGGGCCTGTGGACTCCGGCAGCCGTACCGCCGGGCGCAACGGCTCGGCGCGGCGGACCGCGCCCCGACAGCGCACCCGGCAGGGCCCCGGCCGACGGTCGGTGAACGTCGACCGCGACCCGGACCCCGGGGACGAGCCGCCACCGGAGCGCCCCGGCGGCGAGCAGCACGAGCAGCGCAGCCGCCGGTAGCCGACCGGGCACCGTGGCCGGAGGTGCAGACGGCGTCGGAGCCGGTCAGACGGTGGCCCGGGGCTGTCCCCGACGCTGCTCCCAGAGCTGAACGATCTCCTGGAGTTCCACCAGGAACTGCTCCGCCCCCGGGAAGGCCCGCTCGTCGTCGAGGAAGAACAGCGTCTTGCGCCGGCGCTGGTGCTGGTGGTCGTAGACCGCCACCACGTACCGGGAGGTGACGTCGAACGGGCCGACCCGGGTGACGCCCCGGTTGTCGTGCAGCGCGCTTCACCACCCGTTCGTCAGCCACGCTCCCGACGGAGCGCCCGGAACGAAGGTTATCGACGTCCGCGGCACTCCGCCATGAGCCGGACGGACCGGGACCAGCCCGTCACCCGCGCGGCAGCACCTGCTCGGTGGACCACTCCCGCCAGCCGTCGAGCTGGTCGCCGACGGAGACGAGCTGGTCGGCGACCGGACCCGGACCGGTCGAACCGGGAGTCGTCCGGGCGGCCAGCGCGGACCGCACCGACAGCACGTCCCGGACCCCGGGGTCGAGGTGCTCGCTCACCAGCCGCAGGTCCTCATCGGAGACCTCGTCCAGCTCGCACTCGCGGGCCGCGCAGAGCGCCACCAGCCGGCCGGTCACCTCGTGTGCCTCCCGGAACGGCACACCCCGGCGGACCAGCCAGTCGGCCACCTCGGTGGCCAGCGAGAAGCCGACCGGGGCGGCGGCGGCGAGCCGGTCGACCCGGACCGTCATGGTGGAGATCATCCCGGCCAGCGCCGGCAGCACCAGGTCGAGGGTGTCGAACGCGTCGAACGCCGGCTCCTTGTCCTCCTGCATGTCCCGGTCGTACGCCATCGGCAGCCCCTTGAGCATGGTCAGCACGGTGACCAGCCCGCCGATCAGCCGGCCGGACTTGCCCCGGGCCAGCTCGGCGACGTCGGCGTTCTTCTTCTGCGGCATGATCGACGAACCGGTGGCGAACGAGTCGTCCAGCTCCACCCAGCCGAACTCCTGCGAGGTCCACATCACCACCTCCTCGCCGATCCGGGACAGGTGCACCCCGAGCAGCGCGGTGACGAAGAGGAACTCGGCCACGAAGTCCCGGTCGGCGACCGCGTCCATCGAGTTGGCGAACGAGGTGCGGAAGCCCAGCTCCTTGGAGACCGCCACCGGGTCCAGCGGCAGCCCGGAGCCGGCCAGCGCGCCCGCGCCGAGCGGGCTGACCGCCGCCCGGTGGTCCCAGTCGCGCAGCCGCTCCAGGTCGCGCAGCAGCGGGTGCACGTGTGCCAGCAGCCAGTGCCCGAAGGTGACCGGCTGGGCGTGCTGCACGTGGGTCATCCCCGGTGCCGGGGTCTCCACGTTCCGGGCCGCCTGCTCGACGAGCGCGTCGGCCAGCCCGACGATCCGGGCGGCCAGCCCCCGGGCGTGGTCGCGCAGATAGAGCCGCAGGTCGGTGGCGACCTGGTCGTTGCGGGACCGGCCGGCCCGCAGCTTGCCGCCGAGCGTACCGAGGCGTTCCAGTAGGCCGCGTTCGAGCGCGGTGTGCACGTCCTCGTCCTCGACCGTCGGCCGGAAGGTGCCGGTCAGCACCGCCGCCTCCAGGTCGTCCAGCGCGGCCAGCATCCGGCCCAACTCGTCCGGGTCGAGCAGGCCGGCGGCGGCCAGCACCCGGGCGTGCGCCCGGGAGCCGGCCAGGTCGTACGGGGCGAGCCGCCAATCGAACTGGACGCTTACCGACAGCCGGGCCAACGCCTCGGCGGGACCGCCGGCGAACCGGCCACCCCACAGGCTCGTACGGTTGGTGCCGGCGCTGTTCTCGGTCAGGCTCTTGTCGTCCACGCCGACAATCATTGCTGAGCCTGCCTTCCGCTCGCGACTGCGGGGCTCACTCGCTGCGCTCCCTCACTCCTCGCACTCGCAGTCACCTCTCGGAGCCGCCCAACCGGGCGTCCCGGGCCGCCGCCAGCTTGCTCGGCAGGCCCCAGAGCTGCACGAAGCCCTTGGCCAGGGACTGGTCGAAGGTGTCACCGGTGTCGTAGGTGGCCAGCCCGAAGTCGTAGAGGCTGGCCTCGGAGCGCCGGCCGGTCACCACGGCCCGGCCGCCGTGCAGGGCCAGCCGCACCTCGCCGGAGACGTACTTCTGGGTGTCGTCGATGAAGGCGTCCAGCGCGTGCCTGAGCGGCGAGAACCAGAGACCGTCGTAGACCAGCTCGCCCCAGCGCTGGTCGACACCCTTCTTGAACCGGGCCACGTCCCGCTCCACGGTGACCGCCTCCAGCTCCTGGTGGGCGGTGATCAGCGCGATCGCGCCCGGCGCCTCGTACACCTCGCGGCTCTTGATCCCGACCAGCCGGTCCTCGACCATGTCCAGCCGGCCCACGCCCTGGGCGCCGGCCCGCCGGTTCAGCTCCAGGATCGCCTGGTACGGGGTGACCGTCTCGCCGTCGATCGCCACCGGCACCCCGGCGTCGAAGGTGATCACGACACTGTCCGGGTCGCGCGGCTCGGCCGGGTCGGCGGTGTACGCGTAGAGGCCCTCGACCGGCGGGTTCCAGATGTCCTCCAGGAACCCGGTCTCCACCGCCCGCCCCCAGAGGTTCTGGTCGATCGAGTACGGCGACTTGTGCGTGACGTCGATCGGCAGCCCCTTCTCCTCGGCGTACCCGATCGCCTTGTCCCGGGTCCAGGCGAAGTCCCGGGCCGGCGCGACCACCTTGAGGTCGGGGGCCAGGGCGCCCAGCCCGGCCTCGAACCGGACCTGGTCGTTGCCCTTGCCGGTGCAGCCGTGCGACACGATCGTGCCGCCGTAGTATTTCGCCGCCTCGGCCAGGTGCTTCACGATCAGCGGCCGGGACAGCGCCGAGACCAGCGGGTACCGGTCCATGTAGAGCGCGTTGGCCCGCATCGCCGGGATGCAGTAGTCGGCCGCGAACTCCTCGCGGGCGTCCACCACCACCGACTCGGCGGCGCCGCAGTCCAGCGCCCGCTGGCGGATCACGGCCATGTCCTCGCCGCCCTGCCCGACGTCGATCGCCACCGCGACCACCTCGGCGCCGGTCTGCTCGGCAAGGTACGGAATGGCGACCGAGGTGTCCAGCCCTCCGGAGTACGCCAGTACGACGCGCTCGCTCATGCCAGCCCTCCGCTGCGCTCCGGGCCGTCATGAGGCACATCGGCACTGAATGTGATGATTCGCTCGCTACGCTCGCTCATGGTGTGGTGCTCCCTTCGACATGTTCTTCCCGGGCCGCCCAGGCGGAGAGCTTCTCCCCCAGCACCGCGCCACCGGTGGCCTCGCGGGCCACGACGAAAATGGTGTCGTCGCCGGCGATGGTGCCGACGATCTCCGGCAGCCCCGCCCGGTCCAGCGCGCTGGCCAGGTATTGGGCGGCACCGGGTGGGGTGCGCAGCACGGCGATGTTGCCGCTGGCGTCGACCCCGTTGAGCAGTTCGCGGAGCAGCCGGATCAGCCTGGTCGGCGCCGACTCGGCGTCGCGCAGCGGCCGCTTGCCGTCCTCCGGGATGAGATAGACGGCCGGCCCGTCGCCGCCGCGCACCTTCACCGCGCCGAGTTCGTCCAGGTCCCGGGAGAGGGTGGCCTGGGTGACCTGCACCCCGCCGGCGGCGAGCAGGTCGGCCAGCTCGGTCTGCGAGCGGACCTCCCGCGCGCGGATCAGGTCGACGATCCGGGCGTGCCGGGCGGCCCGGGTCAGCGGTCCGGTCATGCCGACTCGCCGACCACGGACGCGATGACCGAGGCCGCCGACCGGTCGCCGGCCGGCTGCGCCGGCGCCGCCCCGGCGGCCAGCTCCTCGGCGTGCCGGTCCAGCAGCCAGGCCAGCAGCGCCTTCTGGGCGTGCAGCCGGTTCTCCGCCTGGTCGAAGACCGCACTGTGCGGCCCGTCGAGCACCTCGTCGGTGATCTCCTCGCCCCGGTGCGCCGGCAGGCAGTGCAGCACCACGACCTTCGGGGCGGCGCCGGCCAGCAGGGTCGAGCCGACCTGGTACGGCTGGAACGCGGTGACCCGGTCCCGGCCGTCGCCCTCCTGTCCCATCGAGGTCCAGGTGTCGGTGGCCACCACGTCGGCCCCGGCCACCGCCTCGACCGGATCGCGCAGCACGCGTACCGAACCGCCGGTGCCGGCCGCGATCTCGGCGGCCCGGTCCAGCACCGCCGGGTCGGGTTCGTGGCCGGCCGGCCCGGCGACCCGGACGTGCATCCCGGCGGTCGCCCCGCCGAGCAGGTACGAGTGCGCCATGTTGTTCGCCGCGTCCCCGAGGTACGCCAGGGTCCGGCCGGCGGTGCCGCCGCAGCGCTCCCGGACGGTGAGCAGGTCGGCGAGGAGCTGGCAGGGGTGGAAGCCGTCGGTCAGCCCGTTCACCACCGGCACCTCGGCGCCCTCGGCGAGCTGGGCCAGCCGGTCGTCGCCGAAGGTGCGCAGCACGATCGCGGCGACGTACCGGGAGAGCACCCGGGCGGCGTCGCCCACCGACTCGCCCCGGCCGAAGTGCGTGACCTGGGTGTCCACCACGATCGGGTGCCCGCCCAGTTCGGCGATGCCGACGTCGAAGGACAGCCGGGTGCGCAGGCTCGGCTTGTCGAAGAGCACCGCCACCGCCCGGGGGCCGGCCAGCGGGCGCAGCGCGTAGCGGTCCGACTTCAGCCGGACGGCGAGGTCGAGTACCGCCGACTGCTCGGCCGGGCTGAGGTCGTCGTCGCGCAGCAGGTGCCGGGGCATCAGTGCCCGCCCCGGGTCTGCTCGACGACGGCCGGAGCCGGCGCCTCCGGTGACGCCGACGCCTCCGACGCTGCCGTCGCCTCCGGTGGCGTCGACGCTGCCGGGGCCGCCGCGTCCAGGGCCGCCGGAAGGGCGGCCAGGAAGGCGTCGGCCTGGTCCAGGCCGAGGATCAGCGGCGGGGCGAGCCGGATCGCCGCCGGCTGCACCGGGTTGGTGAGGAACCCGGCGTCCCGCAGCACCCCGGCGGTCGCGGCGGCGGCCGGCGCCCGCAGCACGATGCCGAGCAGCAGCCCGGCGCCGCGCACCTGCGCCACCAGCGGATGGTCCAGCGCCTCCACGCCGCGCCGGATCCGCTCGCCGACCCGCTTCACGTGGTCGAGCAGCCCTTCGTTGGCGATCGTGGAGATGACGGCGAGGGCGGCGGCACAGCTGACCGGGTTGCCGCCGAAGGTGGTGCCGTGGGCGCCCGGCCGGAGCAGTTCGGCGGCACCGCCGAAGGCCATGCAGGCGCCGATCGGCAGCCCGCCGCCGAGCCCCTTGGCCAGGGTGACCAGGTCCGGCTCGATCCCGTCGGCCTGGTGCGCGAACCAGTGCCCGGTACGCCCGATCCCGGTCTGCACCTCGTCCAGCGCCAGCAGCGCACCGCGCTCGGCGGTGATCCGGCGGGCGGCGGCGAGATAGCCGGGGGGCGGCACGACGACGCCGTTCTCGCCCTGGATCGGCTCCAGGATCACCATCGCGGTCTCGTCGGTGACCGCCGCGGCCAGCGCCTCGACGTCGCCGTACGGGACGTGGGTGACCTCGCCGGGCAGCGGGCGGAACGGGTCGGCCTTGGCCGGCTGGCCGGTGAGCGCCAGCGCGCCCATCGTCCGGCCGTGGAAGCCGCCGTCGGTGGCGACCACGTGGCCGCGGCCGGTGAGCCGGGAGAGTTTGAAGGCCGCCTCGTTCGCCTCGGCACCGGAGTTCGCGAAGAAGACCCGGCCGGGGCGGCCGGCCAGCGCCAGCAGCAGCTCGGCGAGCGCCACCGGCGGCTCGGCGACGAAGAGGTTGGAGACGTGCCCGAGGGTGGCGACCTGCCGGGAGACCGCCTCGACCACCGCCGGGTGGGCGTGCCCGAGCGCGTTCACCGCGATCCCGCCGACCAGGTCGACGTACTCCCGGCCGGCCTCGTCGACCACCACCGCGCCGCTGCCGCGGACCAGCGCGAGCTGCGGGGTGCCGTAGTTGTCCATCATGGACTGCGCCCAGCGGTCGACCAGGTTCGTCGTCGTGACGGGACGGTTCGTCGTCATGACCGGACCGCCCCGGGCTCGGGTACCACCATCGTGCCGAATCCTTCCGACGTGAAAACTTCGAGCAGGGTCGAGTGCGCCACCCGCCCGTCCACCACGTGCGCCGCCGGCACCCCGCCACGGACGGCCCGCAGGCAGGCCTCCATCTTCGGCACCATTCCGGACTCCAGCTTCGGCAGCAGCTCGGCGAGCTGACCGGTGCTGATCTCCGAGACCAGGCTGTCGGTGTCCGGCCAGTCGGCGTAGAGCCCGGGTACGTCGGTGAGCACCACCAGCTTGCGGGCGTCCAGCGCGACGGCCAGCGCGGCGGCGGCGGTGTCGGCGTTGAGGTTGTGCAGCACCCCGTCGGCGTCCGGCGCGACTGTGGAGATCACCGGGATCCGGCCGGCCGAGATCAGGTCGGCGACCGCCGAGACGTCCACCTCGTCCACGTCGCCGACCTGGCCGATGTCGACCGCTTCGCCGTCCACGTACGCCGGGCGGCGTACCGCGGTGAAGAGCCGGGCGTCCTCGCCGGAGAGGCCGACCGCGAACGGGCCGTACTCGTTGATCAGGCCGACCAGTTCCCGCCCGACCTGGCCGACCAGCACCATCCGGACCACGTCCATCGCCTCGGGCGTGGTGACCCGCAGCCCGCCCTTGAACTCGCTGCTGATGCCGAGCCGGCGCAGCATGGCGGAGATCTGCGGCCCGCCGCCGTGCACCACCACCGGCTTCAACCCGGCGTAGCGCATGAAGACCATGTCGGCGGCGAACGCCCGCTGCAACTCCGGGTCGACCATGGCGTTGCCGCCGTACTTCACCACCACCGTGGCGCCGGAGAAACGGGCCAGCCAGGGCAGCGCCTCGATGAGGGTGGCCGCCTTGCGCTGCGCCTCGGTCAGGTCCCGGGTCAGCGTCATGTTCCTCGCGCTCACGTCGAGTACGCCGAGTTCTCGTGCACGTACGCGTGTGACAGGTCGTTGGTCCAGATGGTGGCCTCGGCCGGGCCGGCGTGCAGGTCGATCCGGATCGTCACCTGCCGGCCGGTGAGGTCGACCTTGCTGCGGTCCTCGGCGGCGGCCCCGGAGCGGCAGACCCAGACGCCGTTGACCGCCACGTCGACGCCGTCGGGTTCGAAGGCGGCGGCGGTGGTGCCGACGGCGGCGAGGATCCGGCCCCAGTTCGGGTCGTTGCCGAACAGGGCGGTCTTGACCAGGTTGTTCCGGGCGACCGCGCGGCCGACCTCGACCGCGTCGTCCTCGCCGGCCGCGCCGACGACCTCGATCGCGACCTCCTTGCTGGCGCCCTCGGCGTCGGCCACCAGTTGCCGGGCGAGGTCCCGGCAGGCCGTGGTGACGGCGGCGGTCAGTTCGGCCTGGCCGGGTGCGATCCCGGAGGCGCCGCTGGCCAGCAGCAGCACGGTGTCGTTCGTGGAGAGGCAGCCGTCCGAGTCGACCCGTTCGAGGCTGACCCGGCAGGCTTCCCGGAGCGCCTCGTCGAGCATGGCCGGCCCGGCGACCGCGTCGGTGGTGACCACGCAGAGCATGGTGGCCAGCGCGGGCGCGAGCATCCCGGAGCCCTTGGCCATCCCGCCGACGGTCCAGCCGGCGCCGTCGACCACCGTCGTCTTCGGTCGGGTGTCGGTGGTCATGATCGCCTCGGCCGCCGCCGCTCCGCCGTCGGTGGTCAGCCCGGCCACGGCCGCGGCCACGCCCGGCAGCAGCCGGTCCATCGGCAGCCGCTCGCCGATCAGCCCGGTCGAGCAGATCGCCACCTCGCCGGCACCGACCGCCGCGCCGCCGGCCGCACCGCTGAGCGTGGCCGCGGTGTGTTCGGCGGTGGCGTGGGTGTCCTGGAAGCCGGGCGCCCCGGTGCAGGCGTTGGCGCCGCCGGAGTTGAGCACCACGGCCCGGACCAGGCCGCCGCCGAGCACCTGCTGGCTCCAGAGCACCGGCGCGGCCTTGATCCGGTTGGTGGTGAAGACGCCGGCCGCCGCGGCGTCCGGCCCGTCGTTGACCACCAGCGCGACGTCGGGGTCGCCGCTGCTCTTGAGTCCGGCGGCCACGCCGGCCGCGCGGAATCCCCGGGGTGCGGTGACGCTCATGCGTCCCTCCCTCTCCGCCGGCATCCCGCCGGCACGGTCCCGGTCACGGCGCCACCCCGTACCCGGACAGGCCGGCGGTCTCCGGCAGCCCGAGCATCAGGTTGGCGCACTGCACCGCCTGCCCGGCGGCGCCCTTGCCGAGGTTGTCGATGGCGCTGAGCACGATCAGCCGGCCGGAGTCGACGTCGACGGTGGCCTGTAGGTGGCAGGAGTTGCCGCCGAGCGTGGCGGCGGTGTGCGGCCACTGCCCCTCGGGCAGCAGGTGCACGAACGGCGCGTCCGCGTACGCCTGGGCCAGCACCGCGCGCGGGTCGGCCGGGGTGTCCCCGACGGGCAAGGCGGTGACGGTGGCCAGGATGCCGCGCGGCATCGGCGCCAGCACCGGAGTGAAGGAGAGCCCGGTCGCCCCGCTGGCCTGCTTGATCTCCGGCACGTGCTGGTGGGCGCCGACCTTGTAGGGCGAGAGGTCGCCCATCACCTCGCTGCCCAGCAGGTGCGGCTTGGCGGACCGGCCGGCGCCGGATGCGCCGGAGGCGGCCACCACCACCACGTCGTCCGGGGCGGCCACCCCGGCGGCGAGCAGCGGAGCGAGGGCCAGGATCGTGGCCACCGCGTAGCAGCCGGTGGCGGCGACCCGGGTGGCGGCGGCGATCGCCGCCCGCTGGCCGGGCAGTTCCGGCAACCCGTAGGTCCAGGCGCCGGCATGGCTGCCGCCGTAGTAGCGGGTCCAGGCGGTGGCGTCGGTGAGCCGGTGGTCCGCGCCCAGGTCGACCAGACGCAGGTCGTCCGGCAGGGCGGCGGCCAGCGCCGCCGACTCGCCGTGCGGCAGGGCCAGGAAGACCAGGTCCGCGTCGGCCAGGGCCGCCGGCTCGGTCCGGCCGAACACCAGGTCGAGCCCGGTGAGCTGCGGGTGTACGGCGGCGACGGGCTGACCGGCCTGGCTGTGTGCGGTGGCGGCGACGAGATCGAGTTCGGGGTGCCCGGCGATCAACCGGAGCAGTTCGCCGCCCGCGTACCCACTCGCGCCGGCGACCGCGACTCGAATTCCCATGCCCACCTCCGCATTTCTATGCAGAGAGCACGCTAGCAGCAATCGAAGAAGCCTGCAAGTCTATGCGGTGGAGTGAATGAACTTTCGCGGCGGTGGCGGAGTCAGGCCGGTCCGGTCAGCCGCCACACGCCGAGCCGGTCCGGAGCGGTCCGGCAGACCACGGCGGCCGCGCCGGCCCGGCAGTCCACCACCCCGGGCGGCAGGACACCCAGGATCCGCAGCGTCGCACCGTCGGCCACCGCCAGCAGCGACCGGCCCTGGTGCGCGTCCGGCCGGATCAACAGGTCCGGGGACCGGACGATCGAGTTCCAGCCCCGGGGCCGCAGCCGGCTCCACCGCTGCGCCCCGGTCGCCGGATCCAGGGCGACCACCCGCGACCCGCCGTCCAGGCAGGCCAGGCCCGCGCAGTCCCGCACCACCTCGCCGGTCCCCGCACCCGGCCGGGTCCACCGCCGGGTGAGCCCCGGCAGGTCGTACCCGCTGACCGCCGGATCCCGCCCCGCCGGGTGCCGCAACACCAACCGGCCACCGACCACCCAGGGATTGCTCTGCGCGTAGTCGGCCGGCGGCAGCTCACCGGCGCCGACCGGCGCGCCGGTGCCGAGGTCGTGCACCCGCGCCCGGACGTCGTCGTGCACCACAAGCACCCGGGCCGGGTCGCCGGGCACCGGCTGCACCACGGCGGTCGACGCCAGCGGCAACCGCCACCGGACCTGCCCGCTGGCCAGCTCCACCGCCTCGACGGCGCCCTCCAGCCGGCGACCCGCGCCGGAGACGCTGCGCACCTCGGAGACCCCGAGCCCGAGTCCACTGCCGGCGACCCGGATGACCCGACCCGGCCGGCTCCAGCGCAGCGCGCCCGTCCGGGCCGACCGGGCGACGGTCACCGTACGCCGGCCGACCGGGTCGAGTTCGGCGACCAGCAGTACGTCGCCGGCCAGCTCCGCGTAGTGCCGACCGGCCGTGTCGACCGGTACCGTCCACCGCCGCTTCCCACCCGGCAACGCGTACGCGCTGAGTGTCCCCGACAGGTCGTCCGCGTCGGAGGTGCCGGACCTGCCGGCCGGCGCGGTGGCGACCAGCAGCAGGTCGTCGGCGACGAAGTAGGTGCTCCCGGCCGGCAGGTCGAGATCGCCCGCCGGCCGCAGCGCCCCGGTCGGCGGCGCGGCGGCGGTGACCCCGGCGAACAGCAGCAGACCGGAGAGCAGCCCCGACAGCCAGCGCGCCGAGATCCGTCGAGAACCCGGCGAGGGCGGCGGATCGGTCTCCGGCAGGCCGCGCTCGGTGCCGAGGTCGATGAGTACCGCCATCCCGGCTCTCCACCTGATCCGCCCGAGCCGGCGCGGTACCACCCTGCGCCGGCCAGCCGAGCGTAACCCGTGCCCCCGCTACGTGGTCTCCACCAGACCGTGCTGGCGACGGTACGCCTGCAACGCCGCGTCCCATGCCTCCGTGTACTCCGACGGCCCCATCTGCAGGTCACCGTGGCCCTTCACCGCGTACTCGAGCAGCGTGATCAAGTCCGGGACCGCCTGGTTGCGCTCCTTCACGAACTCGCCGAAGACCTTCGCGAACTGTTCCCCGGTCAGCCGGGCCGCGTGCGAGGTGACCGGGTCCTTGTCCAGGCTCTCCAACACCTCCCGCCATCGCCTCGTCATCTCGTCTGCCTGTTCGGTACGCAACATGCCGAGTTCGTGCTCGCACTCCAGCCGGATCCGTTCCTCCCAGTACGGCCGGAGGCGCTCGCGTACCCGAGGATCCGGGCTCACCCAGACGTGTACGCCGAACCGCGGCGTCGGGCCGTCCGCACCGCGTGGCCAACGCTGGCCGCCGAGTTCGGCGTTGAGCATCCGTTGCAGTTCGTGCGAGCGATGCGGTGCGAACGTCCGGGCGACGGTGGCGGCCCGCTCCCGGACGAGCGTGGTCGCCCACGGGGTGTGCTGATGCACCCGGTGCCGCAGATCGTCGTAGCTGATTCCGTTGGCGGTCCAGTAGAAGACCGCCCGGACCAGGAAGTCGAACGCGTCACCCATCGCCGGCACCACCATCGGTTCCGGCGTCTCCCAGCGCAGGGTCACCACCTCCGGCGGCGGCGGTAGCGGCGGCGCGGGAGGTGGCAGCGGCGGTCCGAACAGCCGCCGCCAGAAACCGAGCTGGGGTTGTGGGTCACCGACCGATCGCGGCGGCACGGGTGGCCGGCCGGCGGGGTTTCCAGGTGTGACAGGGGGAAACGACATCTCAGTCCTCGTTCGTCAGACGGGAGACCCGGAAGAGCAGTTCGTTGCGTTGCATGATGGGGCGCCACACGTGCCGTACCTGGTGGTCGAGCCGGCGGCGCAACGGCCTGTCGGTGATGGTCGCCGTGAGCAGCTCGACGCAGCTGTCGGCAACCTCCGGCCAACCGTCGGCGCGGTTCAGCCAGTAGCCGAGGGTCCGCCAGGACCGGTACGCCGTCTCCGGCAGGGACAGCGCGACCGCCCACAGCGTCGCCACGTCCGACATCCGGACCGTCCCCGAGCGGACCAGGTCCAACAACTCCGGCCAGTGCGCCCGAGGCGGCTCCGCCCAGCGCTCCGCGAGCGCCCGCAGTGCCCGAGCGGCGTGCAGCCGCACCTCGCGGTCTCCCGACCCGGCCCAACCGACCAGCGCGGACACCACCAGGTCCGCCTTGCCGGACTGGTAGATCTCCACCAGTGCGCGGACCACCGAGTTGTTCCGGCGCTGCATCCGGGCCCGGGCCACCTGGCCGAGGTGGCCGAGCGCGGCCTCGGGCCACAGCCGGCCGAGCCCGAGGGCGTAGGCCCGGGCGATCGTGTCACGCTGGTAGGCACTGCCGTCCGTCGCCAAGCTGTCGAGTTCGAGGCGGATCCGGCGCTGGAGTGAAGGCTGCAACGCCATTGCCACCAAGGCGATCCCGGCGGCCTGCCGCACGCCCGGCCGTCGTTCTCCGGCGAGGTCCCGGACAAGTTGGACGGCGCCTTCGGCGTCTCGCCCGGCTGCCCAGCCGACGGCACCGGCAGCGGCCTGCCGAACCCCTGGCGACGCCGTTCTCACCAGCTCGGCGAACCAGTGCAGCAGCCGGTCGGGAATGGCCCATTCTCGCCATGCGACGTCCAGCATGCTGGCCGGCAGTTGCCCGGACTCGGGATTGAACCGGAGCGTGCGGGCGCCGGGGCGCAGGTCCGGGTCCTCCAACGTCACGGCCTGGCGCAGCGGCAGACCGAGCAGGCGTTCGAGGTCGGGCCGGCGCAGCGCCGATCCCACCTGCGGCTGTTCCGGCCCGCTGCCGCCGAGCAGCCGCCTGGCTGCGTCGGTGATGTCCGCGATCGACTGTCCGGCGAGTACCGCGCAGGAGAGCCGGAAGGCGCGGAGGTAGTCGCCATCACCGGGTCCCGCAGGTGTGGTCTCCGGTTCCGCCGGTTCCAGGATCTCCTGGGCCCGCTGCCGGAGTTGCTCCGGAAGCTGGCGGCTCAACAACCGGGCAAGCGCCGGACCCTGCGGCACGCTCTGCGCTATCGCCTCGACCAGCCGGACGACCTCGGCCGGCCGGGGCGCACCGGCCAGGTACGCCCGCAGCGCCGGCTGGCCGAGACACTCCCCGGCGACGTAGTCGGACCGGCAGGTTCCGTCGCAGTCTCGGCATCCGGCCAGGCACCGCCCCCGCAACCGGTGCGCAAGCTGCCGGCGGAACACCTCCAGCGCCTGTGCGGACTGGTGTGCCACCAACTCACCGGCAAGATCCTGGCTCTGCCGGCCGAAGTCCGCGATCAGGACCAGGCTGGAGCCGAGGGTCTGCATGCGTGCGGCCAGGCCGACCCGGGTCATGCCGTCGACCGGAAGCTGGCTCGGGTCGAGTTGCAGCAGATAGCCGAACCCGCTCCGCAGCAGCCGCTCCCGGCGGACAAGTTCGGCGAGTTGACCGGCCGAGAGCACCGCGACCCGGTCTGCGGCGTGCCGCCGGGCCAGCGCGAGGCAGGCTGCCGTGTACCTGCCGGTGCCGGGCCGGCCGCCGAGACAGACCAGGTGGCTTCGCTTCAGGAGCTGGTCAAGCCGATCGTCGCTGGCCGCGGGAGCGTAACCGTAGTCCAGGTCCCGGACGACGGTCGCCGACAGGTGCTGGCACCAGATGGTGCTCTCCGTACCCGCTACGGTGAAGTTGTTGATCGACCCGATCGCGGTCGCGCCGTGGCCGGTGGCGTTCTGGCCGGTGACCCGCATCTCGCCGACGTCGATCTCCGCCGACGTCAGGCCGAGCGCGCTGAGCTGGTCGAGCACCTCGGTCGCGGCGGGGAACTCCCCCTCGTCCTCCTCGTCGTCCAGCCCCTGATCCTCCTGCGACGGCGGATCGGGAACCTGATCGGGAGCAGTCTCCGGGCGGCTCTCGCCGGCCAACGGCACCGGCGCCTCGGGGTCAGCCCCGGTGCGGGCCTGGTGGTCGAGCCCAGGGACCGGGTCCGGTGGCGCCGGACGCGGCGTCGGCTGGGAATCGCTCACCGCTGCTGACCCTCGGCACCGAAACTCGCGTTGTCGCCGATCGAACCGATCGCCATCGCACCGTGCCCGACGGCGTTCTGGCCGGTGACCCGCATCTCGCCGACGTTTATCGCACCCGGCGGCCCGGGATCACCGCCGGACGCCGGCTGTCGGCCGGAGTCCTTCCCGCCCGGGGTCTCGGCTGAGGGCTGCTCCGGTGGGGCCGGTCGGGACACCGGTTCGGCCGCCAGCGCCTCAGCGGAAACTGTCGACAGATCCTCGTCGACCACGCAGATCCAGGCGGGCTCGCGGAAGCCCTTGTCCGGGTGGTGCACCTCGACGCGCTGGAACCGCTCGGGCCGAAGTTCCTCCGGGTACTCGGCGACCACCTCCTGATAGATGGCGGACGAGACGATCAGTGCCACCCCGGCGTCCGGGAACAAAACCAGCGCCCGCTTCAACTGGCGGGCGTCGCAGAGCCGGCAGACCTCGTTCACCGCTCTGCCGGGAAAGCCGTTCGCGCCGTCGAGGTGCACCAGCCCCTGGTGCAGGGCCACCCTGAGTCGGACCCTCGCCTCCGGCAGCCGGCTGCTGTTGTAGTGCCGCAGCCGTCGGTTGAGGTCCGGGACCAGTCGACCGATCACCTGCGGTTCCCGGGTGTCGCCCGGGAGGATCGCCAGTTCGCCGTCGCCCGCCTGCTGGGTCTTCCAGGAGACCCGGTCCAGGCCCACCGCCGTGGCCGCCTCGTGCAACAGCTGTTGGAACGCCTGCTGCGCCTCGTACTGTTGTAGGTTCCCGCGTCTGCTGTACCGCTCCATGTCCACCGAGATGAGCAGCCGTCGCTCCGGGTGGTTCATCGCTCGCCCCATCCTCTCCCCAGCTCGACGCCCCGCCGGACGGCGGGCGCCGAGGGGACATCAAAGCGGCATCCGGGCGACGAGACTCCGTAGAAGTACGGGATGTGCGGCCCCGCCGGGCCGACAGTCGGGAAGGTGCCTTTCCCTACTGGGGAGAGGTATGGCGCGTCGCCGTCGGTTTCGCTGGCCCCATGACCCCGCTCTGCTCGACACAACTCGCCGACATCTTCGCTGTCGCAGGCGTACCGCCCCTGGTCGGGCTGGCTGTGTTGCTGGTCGAAGCCCTGGTCCGAAAAGGCGTTGCCCGATACAGATCGCAGAGCGATGCGATCCGGCTACGCTACGGCAACATCGGCCCTCACCTCCCAGGAGTCGCCGTGCCGTCTCGACCCGACCCCCAGTCGGCCACCGACTGGCCACACGGGACGCTGCTGTCCAGACTCGACCCGGCGACCCGGGCGGACCTGCTCCGACTCGGCGTCCGGCGGCGGGTGGTCGCCGGACAGATCCTGTTGCACGAGGGAGCGCAGGGGTCACATCTGGTGCTGCTCCGGCAGGGTCTGACAAAGGTGACGGCCAGCCACCCGGACGGGCGGAGCACCCTGCTCGCCATCCGGTTCCGGGGCGACCTCGTCGGTGAGATGTCCGCGCTGAACAAGCGGCCACGGTCGGCGACGGTCACCACCTGCGGCCCGGCCGTGGTGAACGTCATCCAACTGCACGAGTTCAAGCCATTCCTGCGCAGTCACCCGGAGGCGGCTCTGGAGGTCGCGGCCATGGTGGCGGACCGGCTCCGCTGGTCCAACCAGCGGCGGGTCGAGTTCACCTCGTACCCGGCGCGGGTGCGGGTGGCCCGGATCATCGCCGAGCTGGCGCGCAGCCACGGACGTCAGGCACCCGACGGGGTGGTCATCGACATCCATCTGACCCAGTCGGAACTCGCCACCGCCTGCGGCGCTTCGGACACCACCATCGAGAAGACCCTTCGTCAGCTCCGCGGGGAAGGAGTCGTGGAGACCGACTACCGACGGATCACCATCCGCGACCTCGCGCGGCTGTGGGAAATCTGCGGCTTCGACCCACTCGACGGCCGTTAACGTCCCGCATCGGGTTCGGACCGGATCCGGAGACCGTGCGGACCGCGGTCGAGCCGACGGATCTGCCAGATCGCCAGCAGCACCAGTACGACGCCGATCCCGGCCCACACCCCGGCCGCGAACCCGGTCGACCGCCGTTCGGAGAGGATCCCCAGCCCGGGGCGGGCCACCGCGATACCGACCCCGGCCAGGCTGGCGACCACCCCGAAGACCAGGGCGCGGACCCGGCGCGAGGTGACCTCGTTGGTGAGCACCTCCAGCACCGTCATGCCGAGCGCATAGCCGAAGCCCATCACCGGCAGGAACAGGAACGGGCCGAGCCACTCCGCCTGGCTGACCGCGACCAGGGTGCCGAGGACGAGCAGGAACGACCCGGTCAGCGCGATCCGGCGGCGCGGCACCGGAACGTACCCGGCGAGCAGGCCGCCGAGCACCGAGGCGGCGGCGAAGGCCGCGTACATCCAGCCGGTGACCTGGGCGGAGAGGCCCAGCTCCAGGGCCAGTGGCTGGAACAGGATCCGGGCGCTCCAGCCGAAGAGCAGCAGCAGCACGCCCAGCCAGACGGCCCGGCGGACCCGCACGTCGGCCACCGCGGCCCGGATGTCGGCGGCCACCGAGGCCAGTGTGGTGGCGACCCGGGATCCGGCGATCTCCGGCAGGGTCAGTGCGAGCAGGAACGCCACCGCGGCCAGGCCGGCGGTGACGGTGAACGGCAGCGTCGGCTCCGTCTTGTAGAGGTAGCCGGCGGCGAGCAGCGAGAGCAGCACCGAGCCGCTGCCGACCGCACGGACCAGTCCGAAGGCCCGGGACGGACTGATCTCCAGCTCGTCCTGTAGGCAGAGTTCGTAGAGGTAGGCGCTGGCCGCCCCGGAGCTGAGCGCCCAGAGTACGGCCCAGAGCACCCACGCGGCGAAGAGCGTCTGCACGGTACGGACCTGTGAGATCGCCGCGAACGTCAGCACCGCACCCCCGGCCAGGGTCAGGTACGCCCGGCGCCGCCCGATCCGGTCCGCGAGCACCCCGACCGGGAACTCGCAGGCGACCGAGACGATCCGGAACACCCCGTCGGCGAGTACCGCGGTGGCCAGCGGGAAGCCGAGGTCCAGCAGGTAGAGCAGCCAGATCGGGAACCAGAACTGGACCTCCAGCAGGAACTGGGTGACGGCGAAGGTACGCACCGCCCGACTGCGCAGCGCCTGCCTCACCCGCTGCGGTCCCGGCGGAAGAACAGGTAGACCAGGACCAGCAGTGCGGAGACCACTCCGGAGGTGACCAGGATGGCGTCGGCCGGTTGCGAGGCGACCCAGGCGACCAGGGACGATCGTCCGAGGTCGTAGGCGGCCATCTCCGGGTCGGTGGCGATCGCCCGGCCGAACTCGGTGACCGCGAGCGCGGTACCGAGGATCGAGGTCATCGCGATGCCGAGCAGGATCAGGTCGGTAAACATCGCCGACCGGGCGGTACGCCGGGCGGCCAGCTCGGCCAGCCGCCGTCCGCACAGTTCGGTCTTGAACAGGACCGGCTGTTCCAGCAGCTTCTCGTAGTCCCAGAAGTCGAGGATCGCGTCCATCTCGACCCGTACGGCCCGCTTGAGGTACTTCGACAGGTCCTGCCGCTCCATGATGATGAGTTCGGCCCGCTGGCTCAGCCGGGTCAGTTGGCCCCGCAGTTGCTCCAACTCCCACCGTGAGCCGGCCGCCGCCGAGTCGGCGAGAATCTTCGACAGCCGCGCGTCGATCCGGTCCAGTACGCCGTAGAACACCTGGGCGTAGCGCAGCGCCTCCCACTGGTCCCGGAACGGGTCGCCGGGCAGCATCCGGCCACCGGCACCGGTCCGGTCCAGGAAGAGGTAGTTCAGCCAGCGGACCAGGTGGTCGAATTCGCCGTCGAGCAGCCGGTCGGCCGGTGGCCGCGGGTCGTCGTCGATGACGACGTCCTTGAGCCAGTGCCGGGTCATCTGCGCGGCACCGGGCGCGGACGGGTCGACCACCAGGCTCCGGGTCACCCAGAGCGCCTCGCCGAACTCCGCCGTCACCGGGTCGTCGGCGACGGTGGCGGGGAGCAGCACCTCCTCGTCCCGGTCCGCGTCGCGCAGCAACGCGAGCACCGGGTCCAGGTAGCGCCGGACGACCTCCCGGGCCGTCTGCTCGCCCAGCTCCACCGCCCGGGCCTGCAACTCGTCGAGCCGGGCCGGCAGCCGTCCGGTGTGCCCGGCCAGCCACGGGTCCACCTCGGCCAGCATCTCCAGCAGCATCAACCCGTGGTCGTAGAGCCGGAAGCTGATCTCCACGAGCCCGGCCCGGAGCGGGTCTCCGGGCTCCTCCGGCAGGTGTTCGGGGCGGAGCCGGCCGGTCAGTACGTGCATGGTCCGCTCGGCGGCGTGCTCGCTGATCGTCCGGTAGAGGTTCAGCGAGCTGCGCGGCCGGGTGTGCCGCAACGCCACCTCCGGCGGCACCCCGGCCGCCGGCAACGCGGCGGCAGCGGGCGAAGCATCCGCCCCCGGCACAGCGACGGCAGCGGGCACGGCAGCCGCCGCCGGCAACGGCGGGGCCAGCCGGGGCAGCAGCGCGTCCAGCTCCGGCTGGCGTTCGGCCCAGAACCGCGCGTGCGCCCCGGGATCCCGCAGCGCCGCTCCGGGTACGGCGTAGAAGTCGACCACCACCGGGGCGAGGATCCGCAACTGGGTCACCGGCCCACCGTCCCCAACCGCAGGGCGCGGGCGTCGACCCGGAGCACCCGCCCCTGCGCCGGCCCGTTCGTCAGTTTCACCTCGACCAGGATCCGGCCGGGTGTCGGGCCGGCCCGGCCGACGAACTCGTCCGGCCAGTGCAGCACCTGCGCCCGGGTGCCCTGCGGGGCGAGCAGGACCAGCACGCCGCGTTCGTCCAGCAGCTCCACCAGCCCGGTGCCGCCGACCGGATCGAGGGCGACCTCCCGCTGCTCCGACGGGCTTAGCCCGGCGACGATCTCGGCGTACTCCTCGCTCCGGCGCAACTGGCCGAGTTCCTGGTTGAACTTCCGCATCACGGCGGCCGCCTCGGTGCTGTCCGCCATCATGAAGTGCAGCCCCTGGACGGAGTGGACCAGCGGGTCGTCGCCCTGGAGGTGGCCGAAGTCGGCGATGTCCCCGGTGAAGTCGGGATCGGCCAGCGCCGCCTGGCCGGGGAGCAGCCCCTCGGCGAGCAGGTCGATCCGGCCCTCGGCCAGTGCCTGGAAGCCCTCCAGTGTGGACTTGAACTCGACGAAGTCGGTGACCGCCGACTCCAGTTCGTCCCAGTAGTCGTACCCGGTGATGCCGCCGACCCGCAGCCGGGCCAGGTCGGCGGCGGCGGAGATCTTCGGCTGGCCGGCCCGGCGGTCGTAGAAGAGCACGTACTCGAAGTCGACGAGCGGGTCCGACAGCAGCAGGTCCGCCCGCCGTGACTCGCTGGCGACCAGCGGGAAGACCCCGACGGTGGCACCGGAGCGGACCTGCTCCTCGGCCAGCGCCCACGAGGTGTACCTGATCTCGGGGCGGTAGCCGGCGCGGTTCAGCACCTCGACCACCAGTTCGGCGACCGGGCCGCCGTCGGGCAACTCCGGGCCGACGAACGGCGCCCAGTCGCCGCTGGCGACCAGCACCGGCCGGGACGGCGAGGTGGGCGACGGGCGCAGCCCGATCGCGATGTACGTCCCGGCGACCGCCACCACCAGCAGCAGGGCGAGCACCGGGCCCCAGATCCGGAGCGGCTTGAGCAGCAGGCTGGACCATCTGGCCGGGTTCGGCGCCACGTTCGATCTTCCTATCCGGACGGTGACCCCTGGGTCGTGCGGCACGGCGTACCCCCGCCGACGTCTTCCGCGAGTCCGTAGGGTACAAGATCCGCGAAACCGGACGAGGCCGCTGTGCGGCGTTCCCGGGGCAGACGGTCGCGGCCGCCGCGCCGGAGCGCGACGGCCGCGATCGACCATCCGGACGGGGTACCGGCGTCAGGCGCCCCGGAGCACCGCACCGAACCGGCGGGCCGCCTCGGCCACCGCCGCGTCCCGGGCGGCCACCGCCTCCTCGCCGGTGAGCGTCCGGTCCGGCGCCCGGAACACCAGCTTGTACGCCAGCGACCTGCGCCCCTGCCCCAGCTGTTCCGAGGAGTAGACGTCGAAGAGCCGGATCGACTCCAGCAGCTCCCCGGCGCCCTCGGCCAGGGCCCGCTGCACCTCGTCGGCCGGCACGGCGGCGTCCAGCACCAGCGCCACGTCGATCAGCGCGGGCGGGTAGCCGGAGATCCGGGGTGCCGGCGTCACCGGTGCGGCCGGCAGGGCGTCCAGGTCGATCTCGAACGCGCTGGCCCGGGCCGGCAGGTCCAGTTCGGACAGTACCGCCGGATGCAGTTCCCCGGCGTGCCCGACCGGCACGTCGTCCACCCGGAACTCGGCGCACCGGCCGGGGTGCCAGGGTGCGTACTCCGCCTGCCGGACCGCCACCCGGTCGCCGGGGATGCCGGCGGCGGCGAGCACGTCCCGGCCCGCCTGCACCGCGTCCGCCCAGCCGGCCTGGCGTCCGGCACCCCACCAGCCGGCCGGCTCCACCTCGCCGGCCAGCACCCCGGCGACCCGCCACGGCTGCTCCGGCAGGACGGCGTCGGCGGCCCGGAACTCCTCGTCGCTCGGCCGGTGCTCCACCCCCATCGCTGGTGGCGGGCCGGTCCGGGGCCGGGGCAGGAAGACCAGGCCGATCTCGTAGAGCGCCACGTCCCGGTGGCCCCGCCCGAGGTTGCGGCGCAGCGTGCCGAGCAGGGTGCCGAGCAGCGTGGTCCGCATCAGCGGCTCGGTGTCGGCCAGCGGGTTGGCCAGCCGCACCGCGTTCCGGCGCGGGTCGTCGGCGGGCAGCCCGAGCCGGTCGAACAGCTCGGCGGAGACGAACGGTGCGGAGAGCACCTCGACGAAGCCGGCCTCGGCGAGGGTACGGCTGACCGAGCGGCGGCGCCGCTGCTCCGGGGTGAGTCCCCGGCCGGGCGGGGCGACCGGCAGCACCGACGGCACCTTTTCGTAGCCGTCCAGCCGGATCACCTCCTCGACCAGGTCCGCCGGGTCGGTGAGGTCCGGCCGCCAGCTCGGCGGGGTGACCACCAGGGTGTCCGGCCCGCTCGCGTGCCGTCCGCCGGGCCCGTTGCCGGTGCCGGCCCGCCCGTTGCCGGCCGCGGTGCGCCCGTCGCCGACCGCTACCGCACAGCCGACCCGCTCCAGCAGCTCGACCGTCCGCCCCGGCGGGTACGCCACCCCGGCGCGCCGGGCCGGCAGGTCCGCGTCGACGACGACCCGGTTCGGCGGGCGGACGTGGTCGACGTCGAGCACCTCGACGCCGGCCGTGCCGCCGCCGTACCTGGTGAGCAGCTCTACCGCCCGCTCCAGGGCGACAAGTGGCAGCGCCGGGTCGACGCCGCGCTCCCAGCGCTTGGCGGCCTCGCTGAACAGCCTGTGCCGGCGGGCGGTCCGGCCGACCATCACCGCCTGCCAGTGCGCCGCCTCGAAGAGCACGTTGACGGTGCTGTCGACGACCTCGCTGGTCTCGCCGCCCATCACGGCGGCGAGCGAGATCGGCACTCCGCCGTCACCGGCCCCGGGCAGGCCGGCGTCGCAGATCACCATGTCCTCCGGGTCCAGCGCCCGGTCGACCCCGTCCAGGGTGGTCAGCCGCTCCCCCGGCACGGCCCGGCGCACGACCAGCTCGCCCCGGAGCGCGTCGGAGTCGAAGGCGTGCATCGGCTGGCCCAGTTCCAGCATCAGGTAGTTGGTGATGTCGACCGGCAGCGAGATGGTCCGGATGCCGGCGTGGGTGAGCCGCTGCCGCATCCAGGCCGGCGACTCGGCGGCCGGGTCGACGCCCCGGACCACCCGGGCGGCGAACCGGTCGCAGCCGACGGTGTCCAGCACCCGGACCGGGTACGCCGGCTCCGGCGTCGCCCCGGGCGCCGGTGCCAGCCCCGGGTCCCGGAACGGCACCTCGAAGGCGTGCGACAGCTCCCGGGCCAGGCCGCGTACGGACATCGCGTACCCCCGGTCCGGGGTGATCTCGACCTCGACGACCACGTCGTCGAGCCCGACCACCGGCCGCGCGTCGTCGCCGGGCTTGGCCGGCACGTCCTCGGGCAGCACCAGGATGCCCGCGTGGTCGTCGCCGATGCCCAGTTCCCGGACCGAGCAGATCATGCCGTTGGAGTTGCGCCCGTACGTCTTCCGGGCGCCGATCGAGAACCCGCCGGGCAGTACGCCGCCGGGCAGGATCACCACCACCCGGTCACCGGCGGCGAAGTTCGTCGCACCACAGACGATCTCCTGCGGCTCGCCGGTGCCGTTGGCGGCGCCGACGTCGACCCGGCAGAACCGGATCGGCTTCTTGAATCCGGTCAGCTCCTCGATCTCGAGCACCTCGCCGACCACGAGCGGGCCGGTGACGGTGCCGCGCAGGTCCACGATGGACTCGACCTCGATGCCGAGGCTGACCAGGGCCTGCTCCAGCTCGTCGGGGCCCAGCTCGGCCGGCAGTTCGACGTGCTCGCGCAGCCAGGAAACAGGAATTCGCATGACTCAGACCACCGCATCCGTCGCGTCGTCGGGCACTACCACGTCGTTGGCCACCGGGATCACACCTCGACCCCGAACGCGCGGCTGAACCGCACGTCGCCCTCGGCCATGTCCCGCATGTCCCCGATGCCGTGCCGGAACATCAGGGTGCGCTCGATGCCCATCCCGAAGGCGAATCCGGAGTAGACGTCCGGGTCGATGCCGCAGGCCCGCAGCACCCGGGGGTTGACCATGCCGCAACCGCCCCACTCGACCCAGCGCGGGCCGTCCCGGTGCTGGGCGAACCAGACGTCGAACTCGCCGCTGGGTTCGGTGAACGGGAAGTAGTGCGGGCGCCACCTCGTCCGCGCCTCGGCCCCGAACATCGCCTTCGCCAGGTGGTCCAGGGTGCCCCGCAGGTGCGCCATGGTGATCCCCTCGTCCACCACCAGCCCTTCGACCTGGTGGAAGACCGGGCTGTGCGTGGCGTCCAGCTCGTCGGTCCGGTAGACCCGGCCGGGGCAGACGATGTAGATCGGGGGCTTGCGGGCCAGCATGGTGCGGGCCTGCACCGGCGAGGTGTGGGTGCGCAGCACCAGTCCCGGCAGGTCCAGGTGGAACGTGTCCATGGTGCCCCGGGCCGGGTGGTCCGGCGGGATGTTCAGGGCGTCGAAGTTGGTCCACTCCAGTTCGATCTCGGGCCCTTCGGCGATCTCGTAGCCCATCCCGACGAAGAGGTCGCCGATCCGCTCGGAGAGCGTGCTGATCGGGTGCCGGGCGCCGCGCGGCCGCCGGTCGTAGGGCAGGGTGACGTCCACCCGCTCCTCGGCGAGGATCCGCTCCGCCTGTGCCGCCTGGACGACTGCCAGCCGGTCGGCGTAGGCGGCCTCGATGGACCGGCGGGCCTCGTTGACCCGCTTGCCGGCGTCGGACTTCGCCGCCGGTGGCAGCGCGCCGATCTCCCGGCGGGCCAGCGACACCGGGGCCCGGTCGCCGAGGTGCACCCGGCGCAGCTCGGCCAGCCCGTCGGGGTCGGCGGCGGCGTCGAACGCGGCCGTCGCGTCGGCCACCGCCGCCGCCAGCGCCTCCGGGTCGAGCAGGGCGACCTGTTTCGGATCGTACGGGTCGTTGCGATACGTCATGACGTGCTGCTACTCCCTCTGCGTCGCGGGCGGTGGTCCCGCTGTCTCCACGTCGAATGTCCCCGGTGCGCCACGCGGCACGCCCACTGTCGGACACCGGACCGCTCCGCCGGACGGCGGTACGGCGCGTCGACTCTTCCCCGGCAGGTCCGTCGCCGCCGCGAGGTGACCGGCGGCGGGCCGGCACCGTGCGGTCGAGGTCGGAAGAGGTTCCGGTGGCGGGCGCCGTTGCGGCGGCTCGCGGAGAGTCTACGGACGGGCGGCTGGGCCGCAGCCCGCCGGTGGGAGGGTACGCAGGGAGGGAAAGGGGTCAGCCCTGCCGCCCGCCGGGACCGGCGGGCTGGCTAAACGAGCGGCGTCGCGGATCGCGGACGCGCCGCCTGGCGGACTCGGTCATCAGGTCGACAACTCCCTGGTCGGTTCTGCTGCCCCGGGACCCATTATGCGCTCTCCGGCGTGGAACGGGTGGACCCGGGCCGCAGGGCTCTGGCCGAAGCGTACAGGCAGACCGCGGCGGCGGCAGCCAGGTTAAGGCTCTCGGCCCGGCCGTGCAGCGGCACGCGTACCCGGGCGTCGGCGGCCTCGGCCAGCTCCGCCGGCAGGCCGTGTGCCTCGGAGCCGAACAGCCAGGCGGTGGGCCGGGCCAGCCCGCCGGAGTCGGCGAGGTCGTCGAGGTCGGTCTCGCCGTAGCCGGAGGCGGCCAGCACGGTCAGTCCGGCCGCCCGCAGCCGGGCCAGCACCTCCGCCGGGTCGGGTGCCCGGACCAGGTCGACGTGGAAGAGGCTGCCGGCCGAGGCGCGCACGCACTTGCCGTTGTACGGGTCGACCGCGTCCCCGGCAAAGACCACCGCACCCGCCCCGGCGGCGTCGGCGGTGCGCAGCACGGTGCCGGCGTTGCCCGGGTCGCGGATCTCGGCGAGCGTGGCGACGAGCCGGGGCCGCCGGTCCAGCGCGGTGCCGATCGGCACGTCGAGCCGGGCGCAGACGGCGACGATGCCCTGCGGGGCGACGGTTTCGGTGAGGGCCGCGAGCGCGTCGTCGGTCACCGGGGAGACCGGCACGTCGGCCCGGGCGGCGATGCCGGCAAGCTCGGCGTACCTGTCGAGCCCGGCCGGGGTGCCGAAGAGTTCGACCACCACGCCCGGCACGGCCAGCGCCTCCCGGACCGCCTGCGGCCCCTCGGCCAGGAACCGGCCGGTGGTGTCGCGGTCCCGGCGCCGGTGCAGGCGCCGGGCCGCGACGATCCTCGGGGTGCGTGGCGTGAACAGCCCCTGCTCCGCTCCCCGGACATGGTCAAGGCGCCCCACCTGCGGATTAACCGACATGCGGGACGCCTCGATCGGGTGTCGCGGGGTGGTCAGGCGGCCTGGGCCGACGCGCCACCGGTGCCCTCGGCCGCCACGGCGGCGCGGGCGACCTCGACGATCGCCGCGAAGGCGGTCGGGTCGTTGACGGCGAGGTCGGCCAGGATCTTGCGGTCGACCTCGACGCCGGACAGCTTCAGCCCCTGGATGAGCCGGTTGTAGGTCATCCCGTTGGCGCGGGCCGCCGCGTTGATCCGGGTGATCCACAGCTGCCGGAAGTCGCCCTTGCGGTCGCGCCGGTCCCGGTAGGCGTACTGCATCGAGTGCAGCACCTGCTCCTTGGCCTTGCGGTAGAGCCGGGACCGCTGGCCGCGGTAGCCGCTGGCGGTCTCCAGGACCGTACGGCGCTTCTTCTGGGCATTCACTGACCGCTTGACGCGTGCCATCTCAACTGCTCCTTAGGGTCAAGAGGCGCGCGTCAGCGGCCCAGCAACTTCTTGATTCGCTTGAAATCGGCCTTGGCCACCTCGACGGTGCCGGTGAGCCGGCGGGTCCGGGTGGAGGGCTTCTTCTCCAGGTTGTGCCGGAGGCCGGCCTGCTGGGCGACGATCTTGCCCTTGCCGGTCACCTTGACCCGCTTGCCCATCCCGGTGTGGCTCTTCATCTTCGGCATCTTGGTGCGTCTCTCCCCTGTTACTCGCCGGTGGTTCCGGCGGGTCCGGCCGGGCCGGGCGCCGCCTCGGCGACCGGCGGTGCCTCGGCGGCACCGGCCTCCCGCTCGCGCGGCGAGCCAGCCCTGGCTGCCGTGGCGGCGGCCTTGGTGGCCCGGTGCGGAGCCAGGACCATGATCATGTTGCGACCGTCCTGCTTCGGAGCGGCCTCGACGTACCCCAGTTCCGAGATCTCGGATTCGAGCCGGCGCAGGAGCCGGTAGCCCAGCTCCGGTCGGCTCTGCTCGCGACCGCGGAACATGATCGTCACCTTGACCTTGTCGCCCGCCTTGAGGAACCGCACCACGTGACCCTTCTTGGTCTCGTAGTCGTGCGGATCGATCTTCGGACGAAGCTTCATCTCCTTGATGACGGTCTGTTGCTGGTTACGCCTGGCTTCGCGCGCCTTCAGTGCGGACTCGTATTTGTACTTACCGAAGTCCATGAGCTTGCACACCGGCGGGCGCGCCATCGGCGCAACCTCGACCAGGTCCAGGTCGACGTCCGCGGCCAGCTGCAGGGCTCGCTCCAGCGGGACAATGCCCACCTGCTCGCCCTCAGGGCCGACCAGTCGGACCTCACGTGCCCGGATCTGCTCGTTCACGCGTGGCTCGACGCTGATGGGGCCTCCTCGTGGTGATCCTCACCGGCCGCGCGTCAGCGGTGGCCGGTCCTAACGTCTGCGACCCAAAGCAGAAGGCCCCGGCGCATGCCGGGGCCCGCTCGACCGGTCATCGGCGATCAACGATCGCGCTCCGGATCGGCTGGGCCGAACCGGTTGACCGGACCCGGCCACCGGAGACGGCGACACGGGTGGGAGCAGGCGCTCCGCTTCTTGACCGTCCCGCACCGGCTGGAGATCCAGCACAGCGAGGACAGTGGTCGACCAGAGAAGACTAGCAGGTCAGCCCGCAGGATGCCAAAACGGGCACGCCGGGGCGGTGGTGGTCACTCCGCCGGCTGCGGTGTGGCGGGGCGGGGCTGCTGGTGTGCGGCGTGCAGGGCGCGCAGTCCGCGTACCCCGTCGACGGCCAGCTCCCGGTCCACCGCCTGGAGGGCCAGCACCGGCACCAGCTCGTCGTCGTGCAGTTCCAGGCTGGCCCAGGCCGAACTCCGGTCGAACCGGACCGCCCGGACCACCTCCCAGGGCACGTCGTAGCCCCGGAAGACGTTGCGGACCCGCACCCCCCGGGCGTCCGCCTCGACCCGGGGGCGGGTGAAGAGCAGCACCACGAAGGCACCCAGCACGCCGAGCCCGGCCATCGCGAGCTGGTCGCCACGCTGGAAGGTCGCCGCACCGGCCCCGGTCGAGCCGCGCAGCCCGATGCTCAGCAGGGCGAACATGACCACCAGCGCGGGAGCCAGGATCCAGCAGACCACCCGGATGCGTCGCGGACGCACGGAGACGGTGCCGGGATCGCGGGCGACGGCGGATTCGGTCACGCCGTCCAGTCTGCCATCCGGCACCCGCCGGACCGCCGCCAGCCCGACTTCGCCCAGACGCGGACGGTTCAGGTGGCTGCCGGAGTGCCCCGGGTGGCCCGGCCGGAGACGAGCACCGCGAGCAGGGTCAGCAGCGCGCCGACGAGTACCGGCAGGCTCGCTCCGGGGCCACCCGGGCGCAGGTCGAGCAGGAGCGCTCCGCCCAGCTGCCCGGCGACCAGGGCCAGACCGGTCCGGAGCAGCCCCATCGCGCGGATACCGACCAGCAGCGCGACGGTGATCGTGACGCCGAGCAGGCCGCCGGTGTAGAGATACCACTCGCTCGGCCAGTCGACGGTGCCGAGCTGGGCGAGCGCGCCGATCACCGCCGCCACCGGCAGCATCGCTGCGCTGCTGACCGCGAAGTTGACCGCCGTCGCGGTGGCCGGGTTGGCGACCGTGGAGATCCGGCCGTTCAACGCGCCCTGCACGGCGACGAGGATCCCGCAGACGACACCGAGCAGCAGCAGCCCGAGCGCCAGGTCACCGACCGGCCGGCCGAGCTGGGCCAGCGCCACCGCCGCGATGCCGAGCAGCGCGCCGGCCACCCGGGGCCGGGTCAGCCGCATCCGCCCGGCCGGAGCGAGCCGGGTCCGGTCGACCAACAGGCCGCCGCCGCTGTTCCCGGCCACCTGGGCGATCGTGTAGACCGCCACCCCGAGCACCGGGATGACGTACGTCGCGGCGACGATGAAGAACGCCCCGCAGAGCCCGCCGAGGTACGTCCACCACGGCAGTCGGCTCCGGCGCAGCACCCGCAGACCGGACCGCATCGACGGCAGCGCGAGCAGGCCGAGCAGGACCAGCGCCACACCACCGGCGTTGTTCACCAGTGCCCCGATGATCGGGTTGCCGGTCCGCTCGCCGATCTCCGCGTTGGCCAGGCTCTGCGCCGCCGATCCGACCCCGGCCAGTACGGTCAGCCCGATCGCGGCCCAGCCCGGCAGCACCTTCACCAGCGACACCCCGTCCAGTCGACCCGGCGCGGTGCGACCGCCGGCGACCGGGCGACCGCCGACCGGCCGGGCGGCACAGCGCCGGCCCACAGGGCCGCGGCCCAGCCTCACAGCCGACGACTGCCGCTGTCTGTGATCGAGATCGCTCGACCGACGTGATCTGGGCAGCAGCGCTCCGGTGACTGCCGTCGTTGATCCCCAGGTCCCGAGCGACCTGCGCGGTCGGCTTGCCGGTCTCCCGGACGATCCGCACGGCGCCCTCGCGGAACTCCCGGTCGAACCGCCTCCTCTTCTCAGCCATGACCATCTATCCCTCAGGTCCGGCCTGCATGCTGTCGGGGGGACCTCAAGGTCGGCTCGGACACGACCGGGTTCATGAATCGCGGGGCCCACCAGTTCGCTTCGCCGAGCAGTCGCATGAGGGACGGCAGGACGACCGCGCGGATGATGGTGGCGTCGATCAGAATCGCGGCGGCGAGTCCCACGCCGAGTTGTTTGAACTCGACGATCGACAGCGTGGCGAAGATGCAGAAGACGGCGACCATGATGATCGCGGCGCTGCTGACCGTGGACGCGGATGAGACGATGCCCTGCTCGATCGCCTGCCGGGTCGGTACGCCGTGCTGGACAGCCTCGCGGATGCGGCTCACGACGAACACGTGGTAGTCCATCGAGAGTCCGAAGAGGATGACGAACAGCATCAGCGGTAGCCAGGACACGACCGCGCCGTTGGAGGTGAACCCGAGCAGATCTTCAGCCCAGGTGTGCTGGAACACCAGTACCAGATGGCCGTACGAGGCGGCCACGGAGATTGTGTTGAGCAAGATCGAGGTCAACGCCACCACCACAGACCGGAACGTGACGAGCATGATCAGAAAGGCCATGCCGAGCACGAACGCGACGACCGGCGGCAGCGCCGACGCCATGCGGTCGCGGAAGTCGGCATCGCTCGCGGTACGGCCGGCCACCGCCCACTCCGTGTTCGGAACCGTGCCGACCGTCTGCGGCAGCAGTAAGGTGCGCAACCGGTGCAGCGACTGGGTCGCCTCGCTGCTGTCGCTGGCGCCCGCTACGCGGACGGTGGCCAGGAAGACCGTGCCGTCGGCGGACCTGCGCGCCGTCGGGGGGCGGTCCTGGGCAAACCGGCTGTCCCCCTTGATCCGCGCGGCCAGCGCCGCGATCTCGCGCTGGACAGCTGGTCCGCCCGCGGCGTCGGTGCGGATCGCGATGACGTGGCTGGTGCCCAGGTCGTTGCTCGGGAACGCCTGCGCCAGGTGATCGTAGGTGCGCAGGATCGGAATCGAGCGGGGCAGGTCGGTGGCGGTCGGCCGCTTGAGGTTCATGTCCAGCGCCGGGATGGCGACGGCGACCAGGACGCCGACGGAGATCACGAACGTCGCCAGCGGCGCGCGCAGCGCCGGGCGCAGGACCGCCGCCCAGAAGCGGCTACGCTCCGCCCTTTGCATTCGCCGACCGAGGAAGGGCACTCGTGGCCGGTCCACCCAGCGTCCGAGGGCGACCAGAATCGCGGGCAGGACGGTGAGGGACCCGATCACCGCCACCCCGACGACCAGGATCGAGCCGGTGGCCATCGAGCTGAACGTGTTGTCGCCGACCAGGAACAGGCTTGCCATGGCGGTCACGACGGCGACGCCGGAGACAAGTACCGCGTGCCCCGAGGTGGCGGCGGCGATCTCGACCGCGCTGCGATGGTCGAGCCCGCGTGCTCGTTCCTCCCGCTCCCGGCGCAGGTAGAACAGCGAGTAGTCGACGCCGACCGCCATGCCGATGAGCAGGATGATGCTGCTGACCAGTTCCCCGGCCGGGAAGATGTGTGAGGCGAACTGTGCCAGCCCGATGGCACCGGCAACGGCCGACAACGCCAGCACGACGGGCACTCCGGCGGCGATCAACGCGCCGAAGCTGATCAGCAGGATCACCAGCGCGACCGGCACGCTGATCAGCTCCGCCTTGACGAAATCCGCCGCCAGCGTCTCGGTCAGCGCCTTCGCCAGGGACGCCGACCCCACCTGTTCCACCAACAGGTCGGGATACCGCTGCTGCGCCTGTGTGGTGACCTCCAGCAAAGGTCCCACTCGTGCGTCAGCGTCGTTCGCCGAACCGGCCATCTCGACCTCAACCAGCAAGGCGCCGCGGTCCAGCGAGACAACCGGGTCAGCCACCTTCGCCACTTGGGACAACGCACGCATCTGCGCCGACAGGTCGGCCACCACGGCCTGAGCCCGTTGGACATCGAGATCGCCGCTCCGCTCCGTGATCAGGACGCTCTCCGCTGCCGGGGCCTCCGGGAACGCGCCGGCCTGCTCGATGCGGTCCGCGCGGGCCAGTTCCCCGTGCAGGCTGTCCTGCGTGGTGGCTTTCACCGTGCCGACCAGGCTGCCACCGACCACGCTGGCGACCACGAAACACAGCCATGCGGTGATCGCGAGCCAGGGATGATTGGCACTCCATCGGCCGACCCGCGTCGTGAATGGCACGCGGACGGCATGCCGCCGCCGCCCCGCCGGTGCTTGGGTCTCGGCTCCCGGCATCACCGGCCGTCCTCCGGCTGCCGCGGGGTTCCGTACGCGACGCCGCGTACGGCGCGAGCCGAGTTACCGACCCCGGAGTGCCCGTACGGCTCGACGAGTGTGCCCACACCGAGCCGTTCCATCAGAATGGTCACCAATCCGACCAGGCCGCCCTGGGGCGGGTCAGACTCCTTCACCAATAGACCAGCGCGCATCGGCACGTGCCACAAACGGATCATGCTGAGGACGTTATGAACCCACCACGGCCCGGACCATGAGGTCGACCGCCGACCTCAGCCGGCCGACCTCAGCCGCCGGGGTGCGGAGACCCGCACCCCCTACCGAACGCCTCAAAGCGAGGCCGCTTGAGCTGAGGAACGAGGCTCCCCCGACAGTGTGGAGGCCGGACCTGAGGGGATAGATGGTCATCGCTGAGACGCTTGCCACCGGGACCGGCCCCGAACGCGGCGTCATCGACCCGGCGGCGACAATCACCCGGTGGCGCAACGCAGGGCCCGCCGGGCGGGCGGGCACGGGTCGACCCGGCCGTGTCCGTGTGGCCTGGGACCGGCGTACGAGGAGTGCTGCGGTGCGCTGCACCAGGGGCGTACCGTCGCGGCGACCGCCGAGGCGCTGATGCGCTCGCGGTTCAGCGCGTTCGCGCTGGGCGACTCCGGTTATCTGCTCCGGACCTGGCACTCCAGCACCCGGCCGGAACGGCTGGTGCTGGACCCGGCGAACCGGTGGACCCGGCTCGACGTCCTCGACAGCGAACGGGGCGGGATGTTCGACAGCACCGGCACCGTCGAGTTCCGGGCACACTACCGGCGCTCGGGCCGCCCCGGTGAGCTGCACGAACGCAGCCGGTTCGGCCGCGAGGACGGCCAGTGGCGCTACCTCGGGGCCGAGTAGCCGACGAACCCGCTGGCCCGTGGCGAAACCGCGACCGTACGGTGAGCCGGATGACGGGGCCGTTCGTGCCAGGACTGCGACTGTGCCGGCTCTTCTACACCGAGGCGGTACGTCCGCTGCTCGCCGAGGCGTACCCGGATCTGCCGCACGCGGCGGCCCGGCTCGGCCCCGGGTCGGAGGTGCTCGGCTTCGACACCGCGCGCTCGGTCGACCACGACTGGGGCCCCCGGCTGACCCTGTTCCTCTCCCCCGACGACCTCGCCCGGTACGGCGAGCGCATCCGTACGCTGCTGGCCGAGCGGCTGCCGAAGCAGGTCGACGGCTGGCCGACGCACTTCGTCGCGGCGGCGGGCCGGTCCCGGGTGCCGGCCCTGACCGACGGACCCGTCGCGCATCTGGTGCAGGTCACCGAGGTGGGTGCCTGGTGTGCGGCGCAACTGGGCTTCGATCCGCGGTCGGGTGTCGACACCTTCGACTGGTTGGCCACCCCGGCGCAACTGCTGGCCGAGGCGACCGGCGGGGCGGTCTTCGCCGACGACCTCGGTGAGCTGACCCTGCTGCGGGAGCGCCTGCACTGGTATCCGGACGACGTCTGGCGCTATCTGCTGGCCTGCCAGTGGGGCCGGATCGGCCAGGAGGAGCCGTTCGTGGGGCGGACCGCCGAGGCCAGGTCGGAGGTGGGCAGCCGGGTGTTGGCCGCCCGGCTGGTCCGGGACGTGATGCGGCTCTGCCTGCTGCTGGCCCGGCGGTACGCGCCGTACGGCAAGTGGCTGGGCACTGCCTTCGAGGCCCTGTCCGAGCCGGTGTCGGTCGTCGTCGCGGGCGCGCTGGACGAGGCGCTGACGACCGGGGACGCCGGGGCGCGACAGTCGGCGCTCTGCACCGCCTACGAGGCGGCCGGCGGGTGGCAGAACCGGCTCGGGCTGGCCGAGCCGGTGGAGGCGACGCGGCGGTGGTTCCACGACCGGCCGTACCCGGTCATCGACGCCGAGCGGTTCGCCGCCGCCCTGCTGGCCCGGATCTCCGACCCCGGGATCGCCGCGCTGCCGCCCGTCGGCGGGATCGACCAGTACGTGGACAGCACCCCGGCACTGACCGGTGCTGTCTGGGGCCATCAGTTCCGCCGGACGATCATTCGGGCCTGGGTGGGGCCGTTCGAATAGCCCGGATATGACCGGATACGACCCGGCCCCGAGTTGTCGGGTCGACTCGGGGCCGGGCATTCTCCGGGGCGCTACCCCGGCGCATGCCCGGTCACCGGATGGGTAGGTCGGTGCCGATCCGGGCGAGGTTGTCCGGGCCGCAGTACAGGGCGGCCCGGACCGCGGCCCAGGAGACGGTGGGGGCACGTCGGCAGCGTTGGTCGTCGCGGGCGATCTTCGAGATCAGCACCAGCCGCTGCTGGGCTTCGTTCAGCCGGGCCTGCCGGTCCAGCAGGGCTTGCTGTGTCGCCGCCAACTCCGCTTCGAGCCGGTCGACCTGCTGGGTCAGGGTCGGCGGTGGGTCCGGTTCCGGATCACTGGCGAACGATCGGAGTTGCACAGGTCTCCTCTCCTCGGTCTGGTCGAGGGCCGCCACCGGGCGCCGGAAGACTTCAAGACCGGCAGCGGCCCTCGCCTTTGCTGGCACCCCGCTCGACCGCCCAGTTGGCCACCCGGCCGGGGGCCGTGCCCGGCATCGTCTCCCGATTCATGAGTGCTAGTCAAGTGGGTCTAGCTGATCGGACTCTTGTCAAAAGGGTAGACCCGGCCGTGTCTAGGTTGCCTCGCATGGCGAGCGGGCCGGGCGAGTTGATGGGGCCGTACGAGATCGCGGAGTATCTCGGCGTGACCCGGCAGCGGTTCCAGCAGATCGCGCGCAGACCTGGCTTCCCAGCTCCGTACCAGGAACTGCGCGGGATGAAGGTCTACCTTGCCGCGGAGATCCGCGCGTGGACCAAAGAGAACCGGCCACCCCGACCAGGCGACGGGGACGAGCCAGGCTGACCCGGCGCCACTGCCGGCACATTCCGGGCGGCCCGCACCCTGACGGCCGACCGCCGTCAGCCTTTGAGATCAGCACCAGCCGCGCTTCGTGCAGCCGGGCCTGCCGGTCCAGCAGGGCCCGCTGGGTCGCCGCCAACTCCACTCTGAGCCGGTCGACCTGCTGGATCAGGGTCGGCGGTTGGTCCGGTTCCGGATCACTGGCGAACGAACGGAGCTGCACAGGTCTCCCCTCCTCGGTCTGGTCGAGGGCCGCCACCGGGCGCCGGAGGACTTCATAGACCGGCAGCGGCCCTCACCTTCGTTGGCGCCCCGCCCGACCGCCCAGTTGGCCACCCGGCCGGGGGCCGCACCCCAGATCGTCCCCTACCCCTTAGGGCATGGTCAAGAGGCCACCCCGTGTCAGCCAGGCCGAACAGGGTACCCCGCAGGGTGTCTACCTTCCGGGCCATGGCCAAGATGCCGCCACCCGACGAGTTGGTCGGGACGCAGGAGATCGGGATTCTGCTGGGCACCGGGAAGTCCCGGACCAAGCAGCTCATCGCGTCGCGGTCTTTCCCGGAGCCATACGTCCGGCTGGCTGCTGGCGGAATCTGGCTGAAGTCCGACGTGCTGGCCTGGGCCAAGGAGCACCGGAGGGCGCGGCCAACCCGGGTCGACGAGGACGAGCCAGGCTGATCCGGGAGGCCATCCAGACGGCTAGGTCGGCTTCACGCCGGGTGAATCACGATGACGCTGGACATCGATGCTTGACGTTGAATATATTTCGATCGATGCACCGAAATGTTTCAACGTCCAGCACCGCCGCCACCGCCGGCATCTCCACCACCGGCAGGCGGGACCTGCCGCGCAAAGAGGAGCCCTGATGCCCCCTGCACGTTCCCGGCCGACGAGCCTGTACGCCGTGCTCGCCGCCGCCGCTCTGACCGTGACCGCCAGCGCGGTCGCCCTCACCGTCGCGGCCCCGCCGGTCGCCGCCGCGGCCTGCAACGGCTACGTGGCGCTCACCTACGACGACGGTCCGAACCCCGGCACCACCAACTCGCTGCTCAACGCGTTGCGCCAGGCCGGCGCCCGGGCCACCTTCTTCAACATGGGTCAGCGGGTCCAGCAGAACGCCGCGCTGGTACGCGCCCAGCAGCAGGCCGGGCACTGGATCGGCAACCACAGCTGGAGTCACCCGCACATGACCCAGCTCAGCACCGCGCAGATGACCTCGGAGATCAGCCAGACGCAGCAGGCCATCCAGCAGGCCACCGGGACGGCACCGAACCTGTTCCGGCCGCCGTACGGCGAGACCAACGCGACGCTGCGTTCCGTGCAGGCCCAGTTCGGCCTGACCGAGGTGCTGTGGAGCGTGGACTCGCAGGACTGGAACGGCGCGAGCACCGCGCAGATCGTGCAGGCCGCCAACAGCCTCCAGAACGGCGGCGTCATCCTGATGCACGACGGCTACCAGAGCACCATCAACGCCGTGTCGCAGATCGTGACCAACCTGGCCAACCGCAACCTCTGCCCCGGCATGATCTCGCCGAGCACCGGCCGGGCCGTCGCGCCCGACGGCACCAACCCGCCGACGAACCCACCCACGAACCCACCGACGAACCCGCCGACGAACCCACCCACGAACCCGCCGACCAACCCGCCGACGCAGGGACCGGGCGGCTGCTCCGCGACGGTGTCGCTGAACTCCTGGAACGGCGGCTTCGTGGCCACCGTACAGGTGACCGCCGGCTCGTCCGGCACCAACGGCTGGTCGGTGGGCATGACACTGCCCTCCGGCGCCACCGTCACCAACGCCTGGAACGCCAACCGCAGCGGCACCAGCGGAGCGGTGACGTTCACGAACGTCAACTACAACGGCCGGATAGCCGCCGGAGGGTCGACGGAGTTCGGCTTCCAGGGCACCGGCAGCGGTACCGGGATGTCACCCACCTGCACCGCCAGCTGAAACGTCCCTGATTCTCGTCACCGACTGGATCAGGCGTCGGGCGCCCGCCGGAACTTCTGGCCGGGCACCCGACGCCGGACCGTCGGGCTCACGGACCCGCCGCCCCCGGTGGTCCGCAGATGTCGTCAGTACGACGGGTGCCGGTGCAGCGACACCGTTCCCGTCTCCCCCGTTGGACGACGACACCTCCCCCGTGCTCGCACGTCCCGGCACGCCCTTTCCGGCGCGCCTGCCCGCGCGTTCCGCAGCGATGATACGCATACGGCACGTGATCCCGTCAACATTTGTGCACAGCCCTGTGGCATGCTGTAAACCACTGGAACCAGGGTCGGAGGAGGCCGGATGGCTGAGGAGACGGGCGAGTTTCGCAGCCCGGGGCCGCTGGCCGAGCGGCTGGACAGGCTCTTCGACCGGATCCGCAAGCCCGACGGCAACTCCTACAGCCTGCGCGAGGTGGCGGACGCGATCACCGCACAGGGCGAGTCGATCTCGCACACCTACATCGGACAGTTGCGCACCGGGAAGAAGCGCGACCCCAACCTCAGCCACCTCCGGGCGCTGGCGAAGTTCTTCGGCGTACCGGTGGAGTATTTCACCAGCGACCGGCTGGCCGCCGACGTCGACCGGGAACTCGACCTCGCCGCCGCGTTACAGCAGGTACGTGCCCGCACCGTCGCACTGCGCAACTCCGTCATCCCGGAGGCGCAGTCCGCCATCCACGCCCTCACCGAGCTGCTGGGGGTGATCCGCGTCCTTGAACAGGGCAAGCCGGACGCGGATGATGGCGCGTGAATGCGGATCGCGGTCTGGCGACAGTACGCCGCGCAGAGGGACGGTGGGCCCATGACGCTACGGCAGATTCGCCGGCGCTGTGAGCAGCTCGTACGCGGCATCCGAGTGCCGGACCCCTTCGACCTCGACACCTTCATCGCCGACTTCGGCGCCGACCGGGGACGTCCGGTCCACCTGATCGCCTTCGACCTGCCGCCCGGTGCGCCGTGCGGGCTCTGCGTCTCGACCGACGTCGCCGACTATCTGGTGGTGACCTCCGCCGCGACCGGGGTGCAGCGGGTGCACATCGCCCTGCACGAGCTGGCGCACCTGCTGCTGGAGCACCGGCTGCACCTGGTGGACGAGGCGCAGGGAAGCCGGCAGCTCTTCCGGCACCTCGACCCGGGGGTGGTGCGGTCGATGTTCGCCCGGACCAACTACAGCAGCCGGGAGGAGAAGGAGGCCGAGACCCTCGCCTCGCTGCTCGGGCAGCGGGCCGGGCTGTGGCGCCCGCCGGCGCCGCGTACCCCGAGCGACCCGGTGGTCGAACGACTCGGCCAGTCACTGGAGCACTAGGCTGTCGCCGGATGGACGGTAAGAGCGGCATCTTCCTGTTCTGCGCGGGAGTCGCGTGGATCGCGGTGGGCTACAAGCTGGTGGCCCTCGCCCGCAACCCGCGCAACCTCAACCTCTGGGTGCTCACCCTCTGCATCGCCCTGCCCGCGGCCGGCTTCACCATGGCCGTCCCGGCGGTCTACTCGGCGGTGAACCGCTTCTTCGGGGTGCCGAACCTCGCCTCCCTGCTGGTCTACGGCTGCATCGTCGGCTACAGCATCACCGCGCTGGTCATGCTGATGCTGTGGCACATGCCGGCGGCCGAGGCGCTGCCCCGGGCCCGGGTGCTGGCGGTCTTCTACGGGCTGGTGCTGGTCGCCATGGCGGTGCTCTTCGCATTCAGCGGAGCCACCGTCGAGGCGCCGAGCGACTTCGACGACGTCTACGGGCCCCGCCCGGTCGGCGGCACCTTCCTGCTGGTCTACGTCTCCGCCTTCGCCTTCGGGCTCGGCGTCGCCGCCTGGCGCAGCCTCCAGTTCGCCAACCGGGTGGCCCGGACCGACGGCCGCCCGTGGCTGCGCCGGGGCCTGCGGCTGGTCGCGGCCGGATCGATCGTCGCGCTCGGCTACTGCCTGGGCAAGGGCGGGTATGTCGTCGCCGCCTGGCTCGGCACCAGGTTGCCGGCCCTGAGCGACCTCGGCACGCTCTGCGCCTGTCTCGGGGCGCTGGTGATCACGACAGGCTTCACCATCCCGTCCTGGGGACCGAGCCTCTCCGCCGCGGCGGAGAAGGTGCGCCGGGCCCGGACCTACCTGCGGCTCTATCCGCTGTGGCACGCCATGTACCAGGTGATGCCGGAGATCGCCCTCGACCCGCCCGCGTCCCGCCGGGCCGACCTGCGGATGCTGCGTGACCTCGACTTCGCGCTCTACCGGCGGGTCATCGAGATCCGCGACGGCCGGCTGGCGCTCGCGCCGTACCTGGCACCGGACGACGAGCCGTCCCCGCCGGCCGGCACCGGCGGCCGGACCTCCGCCGCCGCCGCTGCCCGCGAGGCGGTCCGGATCCGCGACGCTCTGGCCCGGCTCCGCGCGACGCACCCGGAGGAGCCAGCGGCGGCACACCCGGAACGACGGGCCGCGGACGAGGACGCCGACCTCGCCGCCGACCTCGAATTCCTCGGCCGGGTCTCGTCGACGCTGCGCCGGCTGCCACCGGCCCCGACCGTCGGCAGCTCCCCGGACAGCCCGCCGGGCGCGACCGTCGACAGCTCCCCCGACGCCCCGGTACGGGACTGAGGCACGGCGATGCTGCACCGGCCCGGCCGGTTCGACCGGCTACACCAGATCCGCACCCTCGACCCGGTGCGGGACTGTCACCGGATCTACCGGACGACGGCGTTGTGGGAGTTCCCGTTCGACGTCCGGATGGGGCTGCTGCTGGCGTTCTGGCGTACCTTCGCGGTGCCGTCGATCGCCGAGCTGCTCGCCGCGACCGGGGAGACCACGCACCGGACCGAGCGGCGGGCCGACGACACCGGCATCCTGATGTACACGCTCATCGAGCACGGTCTCGACCACCCGCTGGGCCGGGCGGCCACCCGGCGACTCAACCAACTGCACCGCCGGTACGCCATCGACAACGACGACTACCGCTACGTGCTCGGCACCTTCGTCTTCGTCGGCACCCGCTGGATCGACCGGCACGGCTGGCGCCCGCTCTGCTGCCACGAGCGCACCGCGATCTACCACTTCTACGCCGAACTCGGCCGACGGCTGCGCATCGCCGACATCCCGCCGGACCTGCCCAGCTACGCCCGCTGGTACGACGCCTTCGAGGCGGAGCGGTTCGCCGCCACCCCGGCTGCCCGAAAGTTGATCACCGCCACCAAGGGGCTCCTCGCCGACCTGCCGAAGCCGCTCGTACCGGTCGGAGAGCGGGTCGCCGACGCACTCCTCGATCCGCCGGTGCGCGAGGCGGTAGGTGTTTCCGCACCTCCGTGGTGGGCTCGCGCCCTGCTGGCCGGCACGCTCACCGGACGCGCCCGGTTCCTGCGGCACGCGGCGGCACCCCGGCTGTGGCAGTACCTGGAGGGCGGGCTGCGGGCCAGGACCTACCCCGACGGGTACGACATCGCCACCGTGGGGCCGGCCCAGGAGTCCCCGGCGCAGGAGTCGCTGCCCTCCCATCAGGAGTCGGAGCGCGGCGGGTTGGCCGAGCATGATGCCGAGGAAGACGAGTACGAGCCCGGGGAGCTGTTGCGGCGCGAGAGTCTCCCCGGCGACCGCCGTGCCGAGCAGTACCCCGGTGACCGGGTTGAGTAGTCCGATCAGTCCGACGGTGCCGGCGCTCAGGTGGCGCAGTCCGGTGAACCAGGCGGCGAAGGCGAGCGCGGTCGCCAGCACCGTGACGTAGCCGAAGCCGGCCAGCGCCGGCCCGTCCAGTGCGGGCGGTGCCCCCTCCACGGCGACGGCGACCGGGAGCAGCACCACCCCACCGGCGACGAGCTGCCACGAGGTGAGCGAGAAGACGTCGACCCCTGCGCTCCACTTCTTCGCGAGTACGTAGCCGAGCGAGGACATCAGCATGGCGGCGACGGAGGCGAGTACCCCGGAGAAGTCGACGGCGACCGTGCCGTCCAGCAGGAGCAGGCAGACCCCGGTGATCCCGATGCCGGCCCCGGCCAGGTGGGCGGCCCGCGGACGTTCGGCGAGCGCCGCCCAGGCGATCAGCATCATCATGACCGGCGAGGTCGCCATGATCGTCGAGGCGACGCTCGTCGGCAGGACCTGTGCCGCCAGGTAGACCAGGGCGAAGAACGCACCCATGTTGAGGGTGCCGAGCACCAGCGAGCGCCACCACCAGGGGCCCCGGGGCAGCGTCCGGCGGACCAGCAGGAGCAGCAGGCCGGCGGGGAGCGCCCGGAGTACCGCGCCGTAGAGCGGATAGTCCGCCGGCAGGTACCGATGGGTGACGAAGTAGGTGGCGCCCAGGCGACCGGGGCGAGGGCGGTGACGGGTACCCATCGTAAACTAGCTTCCACGGAAGCAACTATAGCTTCCTCAGAAGATATGCTGTCGGATGTGACCGAGTACCTTGATCATGTGGCCCGGATCCAACGGGCCTGGGCCCGCGAGCGGCCCGACCTCGACGTGCGTCCACAGGGCGTGATCGGCCGGCTGCACCGGCTGGCCGGACACCTCGGCGAGCAGCTCCGGGTCGTCTACCGGCGGTACGGACTCGGCGAGGGCGAGTTCGACGTGCTCGCCACCCTGCGGCGGGCCGGCGAGCCGTTCGAACGCACCCCCGGCGAACTGGCCGCGCACACGATGGTCACCACCGGGGCGATGACCAAGCGGATCGACCGGCTGGAGCGCGACGGGCTGGTCACCCGGCGCCCGAGCGCCGTCGACGGACGGGGCCGGGTGGTCGCACTCACCGACGCCGGCCGGAAGCTGATCGACCAGACGTTCACGGAGCACATGCGCAACGAGCGCCGCCTGCTCGACCTGCTGTCGCCGGAGGACGCCACCCAACTGGAACGCCTGCTCACGACCTGGCTCGCCACCTTCGAAGCCCCGCTGCCGGAGCCCGGGTCGACGCCGGAAACGGCAGCTCCGCGACCTCATCCTGGATGATCCGCGACACCATCCCGGATGACCCGCACCCGCCCCTGAACCGGCCGGGTTGGTGGGCGGGGCTTGCCGTCCCGCCCACCCGATCAGCGGTCGGGGCGGGCGCCGACCGGCCCGGCGAGGGCGCCGGCCAGGACCGCGAGGAAGTGCCGGAGTACGCCCGGATCCGGCGCGTGGTCGGGGTTGACCTCGGTGAGCACCAGCCCGGCGAAGCGCGGACTCGCGGCGAAGACGGCCAGGCTCACCGCCAGCTCCGCCAGCCGCAGGCCGACCGGATCACCGCCGGAGTCGGGCACGTCCGCCAGCGGTACGTCCACGAAGGAGAGCACGTCGACGTCGCAGTGCAGCACGAACGGTGCCCCGAGCGCCTCGATCTCCCGGCGGGCCCGCCCGGCGGCACCCGACGGGTCGGCATGCACCTCGTCGGCGTGCAGGTGCGTGATGCCGAGTTCGTCGAGCAGCCGGAGTTCGAGGTCGCCCGGGGGCAGCGCGTGGGCGTACGCGACGACGTCGCGCGGCGACAGCAGCGGTGTCGTACCCGCGATGCCGGCCAGCATCGGAACGTGGCCGGGAATCGCCAGCAGATGGGCCAGGCCCATCGCGTCGAGGTTGCCGTTCGGCCTGGTCTCCGGCGTGTACAGGTCCGGGCCGCCGTCGACGTAGAGCAGCGCGGGGCGGACACCGCGCTGGACGAATCCGGCGACCACGCCGACCGTGATCGAGCAGTCGCCCCCGATGACAAGTGGGGTCTGCCCGCTGTCGAGGATCCGGGTGACTCCGAGGGCGGTCGCGGCGGCGACCCGGGCCACCGCCGCGACGTTCTTGGCGTCGGGCCGGTCCCGGTCCGGGCGCCAGCGGACCGGTGGCAGGTCACCATGGTCCTGGACACCTCCGGACAGCAGGCCGGGCAGGCCCGCCTCGCGGATCGCCGCCGGACCCTTCTCCAGTCCCGGGGTGTGCGCGCCCGCGCTGGACGGCACGCCGAGTAGCCCCCATCGAGCATCCATCTTGATCATTTTACTCCGCCACCGCCGGATCGCTCGGTGTCGACGGCGGCCCGTTGCCGGACCACCCCGTGTCCAGGGCGGCCAGTCGCAGGGCCGGCCAGGCCGCCAGGTCGTGCAGCATCTGGCGGTCGTGGGTCGCGACGACGACGGCTGCCGGGGTGTGCAACAGGGCGGCGGTCAGCTCGTCGACAAGGGATGCCGACAGGTGGTTGGTGGGCTCGTCGAGGATCAGCAGGTCGGGCCGCTCGGCGAGCCGCAGCGCGAGGTTCAGCCGGCGCTGCTGGCCCTGGGACATCCGGCCCACGGGGGTACGCAGGGCCTCCCGGTCGAGCAGGTTGGTGGCGGTCAGCGACAGCCGGTCCTCGGCGCGCAACTGCCCACCGGACTGGAGCCGGCCGACGTGCTGGTCGTACACCTGGTGGGCGAGCGCGGTCGGCGGCCAGGCCGGCACCTCCTGCCCGAGGTATGCCACCCGGACCCGTGCCGGGTGCCGGACCTCGCCGGTCGACGGCGCGAGTTCCCCGGCGAGTACCGCCAGCAGGGTCGACTTGCCCGCCCCGTTCGGGCCGGTCACCAGCAGCCGGTCGGCACCGTCGAGGCTGAGCGTGACGCCGCGGTGCAGCCGTCCGGCCACCGTGACATCGTGGCAGCGCAACACGGGTACGCCGGGGCGGCTGGCCAGGTCCGGCCAGCGCAGCCGCAGCGGTGGTTCCGGCACGGTGAGCCGGTGCGCGTCCAGGTCCGCCTGCCGGCGGCGGAGCGCCTGGACGACGCCCGGGGCGCGGGACTGGCGCTGGTGTTTGCCGTGCCCCTTCTCCGGGCGCCAGCCGGTGCCGAGTCGTTGCCGCGCCTCGCTCACCGCGTCCGCCAGCCGCTGGTGTTCGGCCTGCTGTGCCTCGTAGTCCCGCTCCCAGCGGTCCCGCTCGCGCCGCCGCCCCTGCTGCCAGCCGGGATAGCCGCCGGCGAACAGCAGCGGCCGCCCGTCCTGGCTGGGATCGAGGTCCAGGAACTCCCCGGCCACGTCCTGGAGCAGGGTACGGTCGTGCGTCACCACCACGACCCCACCCGGATGCTGGCGGAGTCGCAAAGTGAGGAACGCCAGGCTGTCGGCGTCCAGGTGGTTCGTCGGCTCGTCCAGCAGCAGCAGGTCGTGGCGGGCCCCCAACAGGCAGGCCAGGCGCACCCGGTAGCGCTGCCCGACCGACAGGGTCGCCAGCGGGCGGTCCCGGTCGGTGCAGGCGTCCAGCCCGGCCAGGGCCACGTCGACGCGGCGCTGGGCGTCCCAGGCGTCCAGCCGGGTGGCCGCGTCGAGCGCGGCCGAGTACGCCTCGTCGGCGCCCCGCCGGCCCTCCGCCAGTGCCGTCGCCGCGTCGTCGAGCGCCCGCAGGGACTGCTCGGAATCCCGCATCGCGCCCCGGACGAGGCTGCCCACCGTCTCGCCGCCGCGCGCCTGGAGCGACTGCCGGGCCACGCCGATGGTGCCGACGCGGTCCACGGTGCCCCGGTCGGGGGTGACCATGCCGGCCAGTACGTGCAGCAGGGTGGTCTTGCCCCGCCCGTTCTCGCCGACGACGGCGAGCCGGGAGCGGGCGGATACGGTCACGCTCACGTCGGAGAGCACGACGCGGCCGCCCAGCACGACCCGTACGCCTTCGGCGCGGACGTGCGCCCGGTCGCCGGCCGGCAACCGGCCGCTCCGGACAAGATCGGTGGTGGTGGTCGTGGTGGTGGTCGTCGAATCGGGTGATGAGTTCAGGTCGAGGTTTCGCATCGTCTGCTCTTCGGCTCGTCGTGGAGCCGGGCAGCACAGCAGAGCCGCCCGGCGGGAACGCCAGGACGGCGGAGCAGAGCTAGTTGAGAGAAGGTCGCGTCAACCCTGCCGCCGTCAGCGGCGGGACCAGGGCTTCATCACGGCGAGACCTGAATGCATGCCGGCAACCATAGCCGAACCCGTCGGGGACGGCGATCCGAATTACCCGGCACGGAACAGCATGAGCGGGCACGGATCACCGGAGCCTCCGCTCGTAGCAGACCGACAGCGTCGAGCCGACGTAGGCGCCGAAGAGCGGGATCTCGCGGTAGCCCTCACGGCGGTAGAAGCGCTCCGCGTCCGGCTGGGCGGTCCCGGTCTCCAGCCGCAGTGTCGTCCAGCCCCGCTCGGCAGCCGCCGACTCCAGGGCCCGGAGCAGGCTGGTGGCCACGCCACTGCCGCGATGGTGCGGTTCGACGTACATGCGTTTGATCTCGGCGGTGGTATCGTCCAGCCGGCGCAGCGCGCCGCAACCGACGGCCTCCGCACTGGCCGGGTCGACCGCGACGACGAAGAGGTCGATGTCGTCCTCGGACGGCGGGGTGCCGGGCTCGTGGTCGTCGCAGCCGTACCGGACGTCGAGCTCGGCCCGCTGGCGTCTGCGGAGCTCGACGCCGGCCGGGTCGTGCCACGGCCGCACCTCGATCGTCCACCCTGCGGGTCCGCGCATCGTGTTTCTCCCGTCATGGGCTGGGGCTTCGCCAATTGGTAACGCTTGTTACGGTAACGGATGTTACCGATGCTGGGAACGATGCGGAAGGGGATCCATGTCACGGAAGGCGGACCGACCGGCCCAGGAGGCACAGCTCTCCCGGGGCGTCTGGGAGGTGCTGGCCCGGCACGGGATCGAGCGGCTGACGATCCGGGCGGTAGCGGCTGCGGCCGACTGCACGACCGGGCTGGTCATGCACCGGTTTCCGAACCGCCGCGCCCTGCTGCTGCACGCCCGCGAACTGCTGCACGAGCGAACCCGCGCCCGGGTCGAGGCCCTCGAAGCGGACGCGACCGACCCGGCCGCCGCACTGCGGGCCGTACTCGCCCAGGGGCTTGCGCTGGACGCCGAGACGGCGACCGAGAGCGTGGTCTGGGTGGGCTTCCTGGCCGCGTCCGTCGGCGACGACGAGTTGACCGCCCAGCACCGTGCCAACAACCAGGCGTGGCGCGAGCGGGTTGCCCGGCTCGTCTCCGCCGTCGCGCCCGAGTGGAGCGACGCGCGGGTGGCGACGGCCACGTTCGCTCTGATCGCCTTGGCGGAGGGGGCCGCCGCCCTCGGCTCCGCCGATCCGACCGGCTATCCGCCGGAGGCCCAGACCGCCGCCCTCGACGCCACGCTCACCGCACTCGGCTTGGGCTGAGGGTCGGCAGAAAAGGACTGCCGGGACCGCTCCATGAGAGGTGTAGGGCCTCCCGGGCCCGGGTGCAGGCGACGAAGAGTACGCAACGCTCCCGGAGCAGGTCGCTGTCGTGCTGGATCCGATCCACCTCTGCCGGGGTGATCTCCTTGGCGAACGGTACGGCCTTCGCGGTTACCCCGAGCACGGCGACGCAGCGGAACTCCAGCCCTTTCATCGCATGCATGGTCGCCAGGCGTACGCCGTCGACGTCCGCGCCCGGCTGCTCCTTGACCCGCACCGCCGGTACTCCCAGCTCAGCCAACGCCTCGTGCACCCTGTCCAGCAGCAGGTTGAACCGGGTACAGACGGCGATCTCGCTGGGTCGGACACCCTGCTTGATCCACTCTCGTACCCGCTCGACCAGCGCCGCCACCTCCGCCTGCTCGGTTGGATGTTCGGCAACGTGCGGGCGGGTGCCGTGCAGCAGTGAGCGGTAACCAGCCAGGCTGTCGCTGCCGTCGCCGCTGAGGTCCTCGGTCGGGGAGCTGCCGAGCAGCCCGGTCGACCAGGCGAGGATCTCCTCGGTACTCCGGTAGTTGATCCGCAGCCGGGCGCTGCGGCCGGCGGTGGCGATGCCGAGGGCGCCGAGCGAGACCCGGGAGTCGTAGATCCGCTGGTGCGGGTCGCCGGTGATGAAAAGATCGTTCGGACCCTTCGGCACGGCGGCGCGCAGCACCCGCCACTGCGCGGGGTGCAGGTCCTGGGCTTCGTCCACCACGACATGGGCAAAGCCGTGCGTGCTGAGATCGGCCTCGCCGAGCAGGCGGGCCGCCTCGCTGCAGAGCCGCAGATGGGTGCTGGCGCCGGCCGCGCCCAACTCCGCCCGAAACATCTCCATGGCCTGCCAGACCTGTTCCCGCTGCCGTGGACCGAGGGCCGACCCACGGCCTCGCCGGCTGGCCTTCTGGTACGCGGCCAGGTCGTCGACTCGCTGGGCGAGTATGACGTGTCGGTGCTCCTGGGCCAGGAACTGCTCGGTCCAGGGCAGGTCGAGCTGGCGGCGTACCCGGCGCCAGATCTGCCGCTCGTCGGCGTCGCCGATCAGCGACGGCACCCGGCCCACCAGGTTGCGGACGGTGCGCACCGCGAAGGCGTTCACGGTGGTCACCTCCACCCGGGCCAACCGCTCCGCGTCGCCGTCGAGGAGCAGCGCCAGGTGCTCCCGCAACGTGCCGGCGAGTGCGGTGGTGTAGGTGGTAAGCAGCACCCGGCTGTCGGGCGAGCGGGTGAGCAGGTGCTTGACCCGGTGCAGCGCCACCACCGTCTTGCCGGTGCCGGGTCCGCCGGTCACCTGGGCCGGGCCGTTGTACGAGGCACGGTAGGCGACCCGGCGCTGCGACGGGTGCAGGAACACCCGCCACGCCGCGAATGGCTTGTCCAGAATCTCGGACAACTCGTCGGCACTGCTGACCAGGGTGATCCGGCTGGTGGTGTTGGCGATCGCCATCGCCAGGCTGTCGACCGTGCGGTCGTCGGCGTCGGTGTCGGCGGGACGGCGTTCGGCGACGATGTCCCGGTAGACGTCGTCCGGGGTGAAGCCCTCGGCGAGATATTGCAGGACCTCGAACTGGTCCTCGGGGAAGAGCGAGCTGAACGCCTCCAACTGCGGCTTGTCGATGATCGTACGTACCGCGCGGAGCACCTGGTCGTCGATGCCGAGCTGCCGGAGCACCTTGTCGGAGTGGCCGGCGAAGAGCAGGCTCGACGCGGTCGCGGCGGCCTGCTCCAGCGCCGGGGTGAGTTGCTCGATCGCGACGACGTTACGCACCTCCAGCGCCCGGGTGGCACTGTTGATCGTGTAGAGGCGCTTCGCCGCCCAGCCGTACGCCTCGTCGTGCGGTACGACGTTCAGCAGCAGGAAGGTGTCGGTGCCGTCGTCCGGGGCCAGTACCACGCCGCGCCAGAAGTCGTTGATCCGGATGGTCCGCATCCGCGCGTCCCGGGCGTTGTTGACCGACTCCAGGTGCAGGCCCTTGTCGGCGTGCAGCTCGGCGATGCTGAGCTGCTGAAACTTTGCCATCGCCTTGCGTACTCCGGCTTTCACCGGCTTTTCGAGTACGTCGTAGCTTTCCCAGAAGCTGTTGGCGAAGGCGAGCTGCGGCACGGGCGAACCTCCAACGTGGTCATTCGGTCGCGGCCGGTGACACCCTACCGGCCGCGATCGACGGGCTTTCAGCGGTCCGAGTTGCCCACCTGCGCCTGTTCATAGAACCAGCCGAGTTGCTCGATCAGGGTGTTACAGGCATCGGGATCGACGAGAACCTTGAGCGGGAACCCGGGCCGGAGGGCCAGCTTCGCGGCGGCGATCTCCACTCCTGGCACATTGTTCAGCCGCTGCCGGAACTCCTCCCGCAGGGCTAGGTCGTCGAACGGCATCCGGATGCTGAGGTGCTGGAACACCACCTCGACCTTGCCGCTCGGGTAGATCGCGACAGGCCAGATGTTGCCGAGCTCGTGCTCCTTGTCGCGAGCGAGGAGGAAGCAGGAGGTCTCGCCACCCTCGCCGAAGCCGAGCGTCCCGCCGAGCCCGGCCCACGCCTCGATCACGGCGATGGTGGCTTCTGCGACCTCCGCGCTCTGCAGCTCCGTCAACTGCTCCGCGAACTGGACGTCTCGGCCGGGGCGCGGCCGGGGTAGTTCCTCCGGCGCCATGCCGATCAACTGGGCCAGTTCCTCGGTAACGATCCGCTGCTCTCGCTTGGCCCGCCCGTTCCGGTCGAACTCCACGCCCTCGGCGCGGAGCAGGTCCCGAGGGTCGTCGGTGCGGTTCGGGTCGGGCCAGCGGAAGCCGGCCGCGACGGTGCCTTCGACCTGCAGCACCCGGTGCGCGTTCGGCGTCGGGTGGCTGGCGAGCCGGTTGCCGACCGCGACCGGATAGCTGCCGATGAGGGCGGCGACGTCGCCGTACGTGGTCCAGGAGCCGGCCGGCAACTCGGCGAGCGCCCTGTTCATGACGTCCCAGGCTACGTCCGACCTGGTGTCCACGGTTTCCCCGCTCGGGCCGGGCCAGAGGAAGATGATGCGTTCGGCGAGGGCGTCCGCCCGGGCGTGGATCTCGGGGCGTCCCCAGCGTTCCTGGTCGGCGATCTCCCGGTTCAGCGCGATCCCGCTCTTCGCCAGCTTGACCCGTTTCACCGCGAACGAACTGTTGCTCAGCTCGGAGTTGTAGCCGGTGAGGGTCAGGTTTCCCAGCGTGTGCAGCAGGGCCTCGTGCGCCTCGGCGACGTTCTCGTCCGGCTCCAGATCGGCGCCAAGCATCTGCCGCCAGTCGGCGTTAGGGGTCTGCGGCAACACGTGCTCGATCGTCAGCGAGTCCAGCGCCACCGGCTCCTTGCTGCCGTACGACTCCTCCAGCCACTGAAGCACCAGCTTGCGCTGGTGTGGGCGGCCGTTGAGGTAGTACGGCATGGTCCGGATGGCGGAGCGCAGGGCGGCATCGGTGGCGTAGTACTTGCGGCCCACCGACAGGTAGGCCCGGACCGCCTCGTCGACCGGCAGTTCCTGGCTCATCTCGGTGACCACCGAGAGCAGAATGCGGTTGATGTTGGCGGTGGCCCGGCCGATGAGCAGGCGCCGGACGAAGAAGCTCTCCACGTACAGCATCGCGGAGGCGACCTGCTCGGCGGTGGCGGTGCGCTCCGCCCGACGGTCGAGCAGGTGCAGCAGGAGCGGGTAGACGGTGGTCGTGCCCCAGGCGCTGAGCCGTTCGAGTCTGCGCCGTACTCCCGGGTCGCTCTCCTCGGCGGGGTGCAGGATGATCCGGAGGATCGCGCCGAGCCGGCTGAACCGCTGTACCTCCGCCTCGATCTGCTCCTCCGAGCGCATGCGGCTCAACCGTTCCCGCTGCCCGGCGTAGGTGTCCGTCTGCTTCACCCGGGCGTCCCGCTGCACCAGGTCGAGCCAGAAGAGCAGCTCAAGCTCGGCGGAGCTGAGCTGCTTCTGCAGCGGTAGCCACAGCGACTGGTAGACGGCCTCGCCCCGGGTGGGTAGCCGCATGAAAAGGTAGTTGCGCAGCAGGTCTGCCTGGGTGAGCTTCAGGCCGGTGTTGTTGAGTGATTCGAAGATCCGGTAGACGTTGTCGCCCTGTTGGGCGGTGACCGAAACCAGCGCCAGCCCGGAGATGACCGCATCCTCGATCCGCTCGATGTCCAGCGGGTCGTCCGGGTCGTCGGCGGCGGCGAGCTGGGCGGCGAAGAACCGGTACGCCGCGCCGACCGGGTCGCTGCCGCCCGCCTGCGGGGTCGAGTCGAGACAGGCGAGGTACGCCGCCCGGTCGGCCTGGGTGGGCAGGAGCTTCAACCGGTGCTGGCCCGGTTCCCATTTGTTGATCAGGAATTGTTCGTCGAGCCGCTCCCGGTGCCTGGGGCTCTCGTGCTGGGCACGGTGGTCCCGGATGGCGCAGAGCAGGATGGAGAGGGTGGTGAGTCGCTGCTGGCCGTCGACCACCAGAAACTCGGAAACGCCCGCGGGACCGTTCGCGGGGCTGGGCGCCAGCACCAGCGAGCCGATGAAGTGCGTGGCTCCCTTGTCCTCGGTGCGATCCTCCGCCAGCTTGAGGACGTCCTCCCAGAGCCGTTCGAGCTGGGTTGTCTTCCACGAGTACGTACGTTGGTACAGCGGCACCTGATACTGCTTCGTACCCTCCAGCAACTCACGCAGAGTCGTCTCGCGTGCCGCGACCATTAATTGATCTCCCATCTCCTGTGGACATCCGCCGCTCGGCCGACAGCAAGACAATCAAGCAACTTGCCGGGCGGCAACGTACGTCAGGACAGGAGACTCGACGAATGGAGGAGGTGCGGCTGTCAGGCGAGGCTCATGCTTCGATCACCACTCTCACCAGGACCATGCCGGCCAGCCCGAGCACGGCGAAGACGAGCGCGGCGACGAGCAGGCGACGGGCGAGCACGGGCTGGTCGCCTACCAGGTAGGTGGAGACGCCGAAGGCGCCGCCGACGACACTCAACGCCATCGGGATCAGAGTCGTTGGCGTGACGTCACCCGAGAAGATCAAGAACCCGGAGACAACGGCGAAGAAGATCGCCACGTTCGCGAGGGCAGTGCGGAGTAGGCGGAACGAACTCTCCCGCAGGGCGGCGACCTCCGCCTGATACTTCTGGGACGGGGTCTGCTCCGGCTTAGATGCTCGTCGCAAAGCTACGCCCTGGTTGCCCTCGGCTCACGGCAGGCACGATAGCAACCGCCAAGCATCTCCAGCCGCCCTCTGGTCTTCCTACCGACGTCGGTCAGCGTTGGCCTTTCCTCGGCACTGGGCTACCGTCGGCTGTCTCCGGTCTCGGATTGGATCCGAGCGCCCGACCAAGGGTTTGGCCCCATTGACGAAGGGCAACGGCGTGCAACGAGAGCTGATGTTGCGAGAGGTACTGCGACATCTGCTGGCGGTCCGACCAAGCCAGAACAAGCGGCAGCTGCTGGCGGGATTGCAGCGCATGGGGCTGCACAGGTTGAGCACGACAGACATCAACCGCACGCTCTACGCCAGCGGAGGACTGTTCACTCACGACGGCGCCACGCCACCGCTCTGGCGTCTGACTGCCGGAGCACGACACGACGGTACGGTGACCTCTGCGGGGTCACCGCCAGCACGGCCCAGGTGCTATCGCGGCAACGAGCCGCGTGTCTGGCAGACCGAGGCCTTGGCCGAGTGGCGTGCGCACGGCCGGCGAGGTGTCGTGGAGGCAGTCACCGGTACCGGCAAGACGACGGTCGGGGTGCTGGCGGCAGCGGCCGCAGTGGATGCCGGTGAGAAGGTCATCGTGCTTGTACCCGGGCGTGAACTACTCGACCAGTGGTACGAGGTGCTACGACGTGATCTTCAAGTGGGCCGGGTAGGACGGCTCGGCAACGGCCATATGGACTCGTTGTACGAGCACTCAATCCTGGTGGCCATCGTGCACTCGGCGGTCAAAGCGCCGATGTTGCTGCCGCCGGGCACTCCCGGCCTGCTGGTTGCCGACGAGGTACACCGTTACGGGGCTCCGACCTTCGCCCGAGCCCTCAACCCGGCTTTCGGCGCACGACTGGTCAGCCGGCCCTGTTCGATGTCGTCGACGATCCGGCCCATGCCGAAGTCCAGGACCTTGACCAGGCCGCCGCGCAGCAGCATCACGTTCGCCGGCTTGAGGTCGCGGTGGATGACGTCGACCGCGTGCCAGGGTCATTGCGTTCTGGGGTAGCTGCTGGTCATTGCAGTGATGAGGTCGTGCGGGCGACGGTCGGCGCGTCTGGTGGCGCGGGCGATGTTGGTATCGCCGTTGGTGCGGTGGTAACTGGCCGCGGTGTTACGTAGCGTCGCCATGATTGCGGGGCCGGTGCCGGTTCTGGCTTGGTGGAGGTCTTCACGGAACGTGACGTCGCGGACATGATGGACCTGATTCTCGATCAGCCACTCGTTTCGGGCCCAGGACTGCAGGTCCGCGGGTTGGGCGTGCTCGGCGGGGAGGGAGATGGTGTAGTAGGCGGTTTCCCTGGTGGTCTTGCCCTTGAGGGTGCGGGTGCGGGTGATCCGGACGGCCTGCTCGGCGTGAGGGAACAGCAGACCGCCGGGGGTGGCTACGGTGAGCGCCTTGACCGTGCGGGTCTCCCGCCGGCCGTGACCGGTTTCGCGGCGTCGGTCACCCACCGGGACCTGGGCCCAGGGCAAGGCCTTGAGCTGGGCAAACACGGTCGGCTGGTTACCTTTGACCGGGATGAGCAGGTCGGCGCCGCGAGCGGCGACCTCGGTCGCGTGGCTGGTCTGTGTATGGAGGGCGTCGGCCACGAAGATGAGGCCGTCCAGGCTACCCAGAACCTGTTCGACCGCGTCCAGCAGTGGGGTGAACGCGGGGATTTCGTTGCTTTTCGCGGCCACGGTGACCTGAGCGAGCACGATGCCGGTGCTGGTGTCCAGCGCGGACAGCAGGTGGACCCGGCTGCCATCGGCGCGGCGGGCGCCGCGCATGGTCTTGCCGTCGATGGCGATGACGATCCGGTACCGCCGAGGTCGGGGCGTGACCGGAGGCGGGACGCGGGTACGCAGCCAGTCGGCGAGCACGGTGGCCAGCAGGTCAGCGTCCAACCTGGTCAGCAGCCGCCAGATCGTGGTCGCGGCCGGGACGGCGCGGATGAACCCGAGCCGGGCCCTGGCGAGGTCATCGAGGTCGTGCAGCCAGTCCGCGATGGCCGCGAACGATGATGCGCCGGCGGTCACGGCGCACACCGCGACGGTCAGTAGCCCGACGAGCGGGTAACGCGCCCCACGCGGGGACCGGGGGTCCGCGATGGTGGCCAACGAGTGCTGGAGCCCAGCTTCTTCACCCTCGGTGACAAGGCGCGGTGGCGAGTCGGTGGGGGTGCGAACTGCGGACAGTACCTGAATCGGGCATGCTGACATCGCGGGTGAGGTCCTCAAGGTGTCCGGGAGCGTCGAGAACTCCATGATCACCTACAGGCCTCACCCGCCTTCCTCAACCCCGCAAGGGTCCGCCCACCCCGGGAATCCCCAGTTCAACGGCCACTCGACCAAACACGCAATAGCCCTGGACCGCGTGCGCGGCGGCCAGCCCGTTGGCGATCTGCGCGCCGATCGCGGCCACCCAGGGCACCGGGAGCTGTGGGTACTCGGCCACGAGATCCTTCAGCGATTCCCCGTTGAGCAGTTCCATGGCGAGGTACGGCAGCCCGCCGTCGTCGACCCCGCCGTCGATGGTGCGCGGCAGGTTGGGATGTTCGGCGAGCCGGCGCATGATCCGAACCTCGCGGGCGAACCGGTCGACCGCCTTGAGATCGGCCTGCGAGTCGAGAGCAGCGCCGTACCGGCTGCGCAGGATCAGCTTCACCGCGACCCGGCGATACGGGTCGCCTTCGGCAACCTGCTGGTCCTCGGCCCGGTGGACCTCCCCCATGTTGCCCTTGCCGATCGCTCCCCGCAGCTGGAACCTGCCAGCCACCAACTCGCCGTGCACCTGGTACTCCCCCGTCCCCGGCTGTGGCCCCGCCCCGGTCCACCAGCCATCGATAGGTGACATATGTCCAAAGTCGAGCGGTGCTCGCCTTGGCAGAGTACGCGGTACTCAAGCATTGGAATATGCCCGTACGTAGCGATTCTGGTGCGAACGCGTGACTCCGTCATCCGTACCGGCCGCCGAGAGCCTGCGATCGGGCGATTCGGCGCTCCTACGGGCACCCGAGGAGACGAGGCAACCGCCGTACAGTCCCGCAAGAGCCGGCATGGCGGGGCAAAGCAGCGCTCGTCCCGTCTTGACATTGTCGCATCCTATGACTCAAACTTCTGATACAAAGCTTGGGACGTTCGGAGGTGTGGCATGCAACCGCCAGCTCAGACGGATCCGCAGCGGTGGCTGGCCGGGGTGTGGTTGGAGCGGCACGGCCTGGCCGACAGCGAGCCGACCCCGCTGCTCGCGGCCCGGCTGGCGGTGCGGCGCCGGGCCAAGGTCGCCGACAGCCTGCTGCTTGCCGTGTTCATCGTCGGCGCGGCGCTCACCCACGTGTCGGCGCTGCCCCACGACACCGCCTCCGCCCGGCCGCCGATGCTGGTGCTTGTGGCGCTGGTGGTAGGGCTGCTGGTGGCGCAGTGGCTGCTCGGCTGGTGGGTGCGGCACGTCGACCGGCGGGCCGGCGCGCGACTGTCCCGGCGGGTCGCCCACCCGGTCCAGCTCGGCTGGTCGGCGGTGCTGGGTCGGCCGTACGCCGTCTTCACGGTCGCCAGCTTCACCGCCGCCCTGCTGCTCGCGGTGAGCGTGCTGGCGGTTCCCGATCCCGGCCTGCGGCGCGGGGCGACCGTCGTCCTGATCGGTCTCACCGGCGCCGCCGCCGGCATCGTGCTGCAACTGCGCAACGTGCTGGCGAGCCCTGCCGTGGCCGACGACGAGGCGTCGCTCACCGCCGACGTCATCATGCGGGTCGAGGACGCCCGCGCCCTCGTCACCCCCAGCCTGGTCTGGACGCTGCCGGCAATTTTCCTGTACGGCGAATCGTTCGGCTGGTGGAACGTCGCCTCGCTCGGACTCGTGGTGGTGGGTGCCATCGCGTACTGCCTGATCCACTTCCGGACCACGGGTGTCGGGACGGCGGCCCGGCGTGCCATGGTCACCGGATGATCGTTATCGACGCGGGCTCGCCGACTCCGCCGTACGAGCAGCTCCGGGCCCAGCTCGCGAGGCAGATCCAGGATCGCACGCTCGCCGTCGGTACGAGGCTGCCGACGATCCGGCGGCTCGCGGCCGACCTCAGCCTCGCCGTGAACACCGTCGGGCGGGCATACCGCGAACTGGAAGAGGCCGGGCTGATCGAAACTCGTGGCCGGGCCGGGTCGTTCGTCTCGGCCGCCGGCGAGCAGGCCCTCGAACAGGCACGCCGCGCCGCCCACGACTACGCGGCGGTCGTCACAAGCGTCGGCATCGACGCAGCCGAGGCGATCCGGATCGTCGAGGCGGCACTCGGCCAGGCCGCGACGCCCTGAGGGACGAGCTACCCAATACCCGTCGAGCAGGGCACCGTGCTTCTCGCGGGATTCATACTCGACTAGGCTGCCGAGTATGAGTCGGCGTGTGACGATCTCGGTGCCTGATGACGTGGCGGAACAACTGGCCGCTCTCCCAGCCCGTCAGGTTTCCGCATATGTCACCGAGGCGCTGCGGCGGCGTCGGATCTCCGACGACATGCGAGCCGCCTTGCGGGCGGCCGGCCACCGCGAGTACCCGTACGACCCCGAGGGCGCTGCCGGCCGGCTCGCACCGCCACAGGTCAGCCCGGAGGTCCGCGCTGCCGCGATATCCAGGGTCGCCCAGTTGCTGGACCGGCCCGCCGACGAGGTCCGCGCTGACCTCGAACGGCGAGCGGCAGGGTGAGCCGGCCCTACTACGTGCTCGACACCGGAGCCCTGATGGCCTATGCCCAAGGCGTCGAGGTCATCGGCGAGACCCTTGTCGAGGTGGCGGACGCCGACGGCAGTGTCGTTGTGCCGCTGGTCTGCCTGCTGGAGGCATACAGTCTGCTCGACCACGCTGAGCACGACTATCTCCAGATGCTCCGGCAGAACCCGGCGGTGCGCGTCGTCTCCCCCGTCCTGCGCACCGACCAGGTCGACGACTGCGCGATGATCGGCGGGATGGCCCGGCACACCGGGCGGCTCGGCGCGGGCCACGCCGCGTACGTCGCTCTCGTCAACTCCGCAGGGGTGGTCACGTCCCGTGCCGACCAATTGCGGCAGGTACTCGGCGACGGGTGGCCGATCGTCGAGGTCTGAGGTCACCCCCGAACCGGCCCAGGGCGACCATCAACTGATCACGATGGCGTGGCCGTTCGCCACACCGGAACACCGCGAGGTATCCGGCTACGCCGACCCGGCGCGGAGGGGGCGTCCTTCCCTCCGCGCCGGGTTCCGCCGACGTCAACCGGCGGCGCCGGTGGGCCGCCGCCGCGCTGACTGGCAGCGTGCTGGCACCTTCTCCCGGGGCCGAATCCAGCGCCGTGGAAGCCGGATCCGGCTCGACGGCGGGCTCCGCCGGCCGAGACAGGTTGCCGAAAACTTCCGGTAATCTAACCCCGTCGATGTGCGTACCACTATTAATACCCATCGAAGGCGCCCGGCACAAGACCTGCACGTTCCTTGGATCAGCCCGCTCCCAACTCCCGGAAGGTCACCGGAAGTTCCGGAAGCGGACGACGACCCCGCCGGCGGGACAGCTCAACTACTCCGCCGGTAGACGGAGACGTGACTGGTACTCCCGGCGTCGAACGGACGGCGGTGCCAGTCGGCGTACCGCTCGGTGAGCCGCAGGGCCGCCCGCTCGGCCATCTCGTCGATCTGCTCGGGCCAGGCGTACCGCATGCCGAACGGCTTCAGGTGCACGCCCTGACCGTCGAACGTGATCGTCTGCCGGACGAAGGTCTGCGCCTCCCGGTCGAACCGGTGCACCCGGATCGTCGCCGAGTCTTCGGTCACGCTCCGGACCTGGACCTGCGACTCGGTCCGGTCGATGTCGTCCGGGTCCGGGACGTACGTCTCGATCACGAACGCACCGCCCGGCGCCAGCACCCGGGCGACGTTGCGGAAGCAGTCCTCCTGCCGCCGCGCGTCGACCAGGTTGAACAGCGTGTTGTAGACCAGGAACACCATCGTGAACGGCCCGCTGACCGGGACGTCCGCCATGTCGCCGACGACGACCGGCAGACGCTCGCCACCGGGTTTGGCGCGCAACCGCGCCACCATCTCCTCGGACGCCTCGACGCCCTCCACCTGCAGCCCCCGGGCGGCCAGCGGAAGCGCGACCCGACCGGTGCCGATCGCGAGTTCGAGCACCGGGCCCCCGTCGGCGAGGGCGGCGAGGAAGTCCACCGCCGGAGCCGGGTCGGGGTTGGGGCCGTCGTCGTAGCCGGCGGCCCAGAGCCGGCCGAAGAGTCCGGGATCGTCGAGGGCGAACATCAGTCACCCTCCCCGGGCCGAGCGGGCCGAGCGGGCCCTGCCGGCGCAGCCGGCCGAGGCGGCCCTGCCGGCCGAGGCGGCCCTGCCGGCCGAGCGGCCGGCGAGATGCCGGTCGGGCCGGACCTACCGCCGCCCGCCGTCGTACTGGTCGTGCGAACCCACGTACTCATGAAGCCTCGTATCTCTCAAGTGGACGGAACCTGCTCGCTGACCGGACATCGGCACTCGTGGCATGGCCGTCTCCTCTCGATGGGCTTCCGGCCGGCGGTCCTCGCCGACCAAGATCAGGAGATCAGAAACCCGATCACCCCGGCAACCGCTTTAATTCGCCGGGCCGAGCAGGTCCCAGCGGTTGCCGGCGACGTCCCGGAAGACCGCGACCCGGCCGTACGACTCGGTCCTCGGCGGGCGCACGAACTCGACCCCGGCCGCGACCATCCGGTGGTACGCCGCGTCGAAGTCGTCGACCCGGAGGAAGAACCCGACCCGGCCGGCCACCTGCTCGCCGACCACGGCGTGCTGCCGTGCACCGTCGGCGCGGGCCAGCAGCAGGCCGGTCCCGGCGCCGGGCGGCCGGACCACCACCCACCGTTTCGGGCAACCGTCGTCGGTCAGCGACGGCGAGTCCTCGACCAGCTCGAAGCCGAGCACTCCGGTGAAGAACTCGATCGCCGGGTCGTACTCCGCCACCACGATCGTCACCAGATCGATCCGCACCCGAGGAAGCCTAGGCCGCCCGGTACGCTGTCATTCGTCCACCGGCAGCGCGGGGGCGTCACGGCTGGGACGACCGACCCGCGGCGGAGTCCACCGGCCGGGAGGACGTTTCGAGGAGTCGATTTCCGATGAGCCGCGCAGCTGAGGACGGGGCGGCGGCCACCCGCGGCGAGGACCTGCTGACCCTGGCCCGCCTCTCGGTCGGCCCGGACGCGGTGCGCGGCATCCTGGACTGGCTCGGCCGGCGTACCGGAGGCACGGCCCTGCTGGTCGGAGCCGACGGCCGGGTACTCGCCGGCACCGCCGACCGACCGGCTCCCGGAACCCAGCTTGCCCGAATCGTCGGCGCCGCCGTCGCGGACCTGTCCCGGCGCGGGTCGGAGGCCGCCGTCGTCGACACCGACGGACCGCGCCGGATGCATCTGCTGACGCTGGGCGGCACCAACCGGGACCGGTCCGCCGCCGCACTCGTCGCCCGGACCGAGGAGCGGTCCGGCTGCCTGGTCGTCGTCGCCGATCCCGGCCGGCCGCTCGGCGACCTGCTCGCGGACACCGCCCGGACGCTCGCGCTCTGCTGGCGGGTCGAGGAGGCGGACCGGGTGCGCCAGCGGATCGCCGCCGCCGACGCGCACGGCCGGGAGGCGGTACTGCACCTGCTGATGGTCGGCGACGTCTCACCGGCCCGGCGGATCGCCTCGGCCCTGCGACCGCGGTTGCCGGACGCGCTGCGGGTCGGTGTGATCGAATGCGGCGGCCGGCAGCGGTACGAGGCCGCCGCCGAACTCGCCAGGTCGCTCTCCGGGCGGGCCTGGATCGTCCCCTGCCCGGTCCGCTCGAACCATCTCATCGCCCTGCTGCCAGCCGACCCGTCCAGCGCTGCCGCCCCGCCGGCAGCCCCCGGCAGCGGCCGGCCGGACGGGGACGGGTCCGAGCCCGCGGACCGGCTCGGGCGGCTGATCACCGGCCGGGTACCGGCCAGCCGGGTCGGGCTGAGCGAACCGGTCGCGTTGCCGGCCACGGCCAGCGGGTACGAGCAGGCCATCCACGCCCTGGCCGTGGCCCGGACGACCGACGACGGGTACGCCCGCTTCGACCGGCAGCACGACCTGGTGCCGCTCGCCGGCCCCGACGGGTACGCCTGGGCCCGACGGCGGCTGCGACCGGTGCTCGACCACGTTTCCGCCCGCCGGGCCGACCCGGGCGCGGCGGAGTTGCTCGGCACGCTCAACTCCTGGCTGGCGTTCGACAGCGCGGCCAGCCGACACCTCAAGATCCATCGCAACACCCTGGCCGGCCGGTTGCACCTGCTCAACGCACTGCTCGGAACGGATCTTCTCCGGGTCCGGGACCGCTCCGCGGCCTGGCTGGCCCTGCGGCTGCGCTCCGCGCCCCGACCGACCGTCCCGGAGGTCGACACGGTGCCGGCCGGAACGCTCCCCGGCACCGACCAGCTCGCACCCGACCGAGCCATCCGCGAGATCGAGCTGGACCGGTTGCTCGCCGGGCCGGCCGACCGGGTGGGCCCGGGCTCTGCTGCGGCCACTGCACACGGTGGACCGGTCGGCCGGCTTGGCGACGGTACGGGCCTGGCTGGCCGCCGACACCGACCTCTCCGCCACCTCGGCCACGCTCGGCATCTCCGCCTCGGCCGCCCGCAAGCGGCTGGTCCGGGCCGAACAGGCACTCGGCCGTTCGCTGCTGCACGCCCCGGACGCCCGGCACGAACTCTGGCTGGCCCTGCGGTCGATCGAACTGGCCGGACGGCTGACCGGTCGCTGTGCAGGTCGGGACCGGCACCGCGATCGCTGTGCGGATCGTCCCCTCGTGGCCCGGTGCCGTGCCGCCGTACGGTGTCGGTGCCGATGCGGGGGACGGCCACCGTCCGGCGCCCCTTCGGGCAACCGAACGCCACGAGGGCGAAGGGCAGTCGGACGGTGGCCGTGGCTGTGTGCCGTGTGCCCGTGCGCCGTGCCGGATCGTGGGAGCGTGCCCAGATCCTGGATCTCTGAGGTAGTGTCGCCCTGCGACGTGGGCGGACGAGCAGCTTGCCCGGATCGGTGTCCACCTGGGCCGGCCCGTTCGCATGCCTTCCTGTTCGGGGGAGATCATGGCGGATTCAGCACCGGAAGTCGGGGCGGGTGTCACCGCGTTCGGTGCGTGGGTCCGGGCAGGACGGCTGGAACTCGGCTGGACCCAGGAAGAGTTCGCGGACCAGTCCGGGCTCAGTGTCCGCACGGTCCGCAACCTCGAGGCCGGTCGGGGTGGAACTCCTCGGCCGGACACCCGCCGGCTGGCCATCGCGGCACTGTCGCCGACCGACCACGACCGGACCACGCCGGTGCCCCCGGTGCGGCCGGCCCAGCTGCCGGCCGACATCCCCGGCTTCACCGGCCGGGCCGAACAGCTGCGCCGGCTCGACGCCCTCCTGGACGCCGACCCGGCGGACTCGGCGGGGGCGGTGCCGATCTCGCTGATCACGGGTACGGCCGGGGTCGGCAAGAGTGCGCTGGCGGTGCACTGGGCACACCGGGTCGCGGACCGCTTCCCCGACGGGCAGCTCTACGTCAACCTGCGCGGATACAACCCGAGCGGTCCCGCGCTGCGCTTCGACGAGGCGGTGCGCGCCTTCCTCGACGCGTTGGAGGTGCCGCCGGAGCGGCTTCCGCACAGCGTCGACGCGCAGGCGGGCCTGTACCGGAGCCTCCTCGCGGGCAAGCGGGTACTGGTGGTGCTGGACAACGCCCGGGACCCGGAGCAGGTCCGCGGACTGCTGCCCGGCACGGCCGGCTGCCTGGTGGTGATCACCAGCCGCGACCAGCTCACCGGCCTGGTCGTGTCCGAGGCGGCGGTTCCACTGCGCCTGGACCAGCTCACCGAAGGCGAGGCGCGGTCGCTGCTGGCCCACCGGTTGAGTCGGAGCCGCGTCGCCGCGGAATCGGCCGCGGTCGACCTGATCGTCGCGCTCAGTGCCCGGCTGCCGCTCGCGCTGGCCATCGTGGCCGGTCGGGCCGCCACGGCCGCGGAACTTCCCCTCGCCACGCTTGCCGACGAGATGCGACAGAGCCGGGGCCGCCTGGACGCGTTCGTCAGCGAAGATCCGAGTACGGACGTACGGGCCGTCTTCTCCTGGTCCTACCACCGGCTCAGCCAGGGGGCGGCCCGGCTGTTCCGCCTGCTGGGCCTGCATCCGGGACCGCACATCTGCGTGCCCGCCGCGGCCAGCCTGGCCGGTGTCACCGTCCCGGAGGCGCGACGCCTGCTGACCGAGCTGACCTGCCGGCACCTCTTCACCGAGCACTCGCCCGGCCGGTACACGACCCACGAACTGCTCCAGGCGTACGCCGCCGAACTCGTCCGGAACGACGAGCCGGACGGCGACCGTGACGAGGCCGTGCAGCGGATGCTCGACCACTACCTGCACACCGCGCACCGGGCCGCGACGCTGCTCTTCCCCGAGACGATCAAGCTGGCGGGACCGCAGCAGGGGGTCGTCCCGGAGGAGATCGTGGACGACCGCGCCGCCCTCGACTGGTTCGCGACCGAGCACCACGTGCTGCTGGCGATCGTCGACCGGGCGGAGACGGTGGGCTCGGACACGCATGTCTGGCAGTTGGCCTGGTCTCTGGAGACGTACTTCGACTTCCGGGGTTACTGGCACGACCTGGCCGCGACCCAGGAGCAGGCGGTGGCCGCCGCCTCCCGGTTGGCTGATCCGACCGCACAGGCCCACGCGTACCGAGGTCTCGGCGGTGCCCACCTCCGGATGGGCCGGTACGACACGGCCGACCGCCATCACCGGTCGGCCCTCGACCTGTTCACCGGACTCGCCGACCGCAGCGGACAGGCCCGGAGCCACCGCGGTCTGGCCTGGCTCTGTTCCCAGCGGGACCGCCACGCCGAGGCGCTGGAACACAACTGGCAGGCGTTGAGCTGCTACGAGGAGGTCGACAACCGGGCCGGCCAGGCGAGCACGCTCAACTCGGTCGGCTACAGCCTGGCCCTCACCGGCGACCACCGGCAGGCGGTCGGCTACTGCCGACGTGCGCTCGCGATGCTCCGGGAGATCGGCGACCAGCACAGCGAGGCGGCCACCTGGGACAGTCTCGGTTACGCCTACCACCACCTCGGCGAGAACGCGAAGGCGATCGAGTGCTACCGGCGCGCTCTGGACCTGCACCGGATGTTCGGCGAACGCTACTTCGAGGCGATCGTCCTCACCCACCTGGGCGAGGCGTACGACGGGTCCGGGCAGCCGGAAGCGGCCGGACAGGCGCTACGGCAGGCGCAGGAGATCCTCGCCGGTCTGGGTCGCACGGCCGACGGTGAGTTCCGCGACTGAACAGTGGGAGGGACTGGACAGCGGGGGTCATGCCCCCCGACCCTCCGGCTGGCCGGACAGGCCGATGTCGACGACACCGGCTCGCGGGGCGGCCGGACCGACCAGCAGCTGGACGACGTCGACCTGCCCGCGCGGCACTCCGAACATCGCCCGCACCGCGGCGGAGTCGTGGTCGGAGACCGGCCGGCACCCGATACCCACCGCGCTGGCGGCAAGGCGGCACCGCTGTACCGCGATGCCGGCCAGCACGTGCTGCATCCGGTACCAGCGGTCGCCGTACCCGCGCCGTCCCGGGTCGGTGTCGGCGAAGAGGAACAGCCGGGCGGTGGCCGTGCGCAGGCCGCCCAGGACGCCGGTCGGGGTGAACCCGTGTCCGTCCCCGCCTGGGGCGGACCGGAGGCTGTGCGTCGCCGGATCGTACGCGTAGGGTCCGGGAGCCAGCCCGGTCACCCGGCTCGGGAGGCAGTAGGCCGCCAGCCGCCCCGCCCCGGCCCGGGTGCCGGTGATGTCGCAGCGGTATCCGGTCAGCAGCCACGCCAGCAGCGTGCCGAGTTGCCGGACCGTCATCGCGTCACCGGTGAACCGGACGGCCGACCGGAGTGCCGCGTCCGCCCTCGCGGGGTCGAGTGACTCGGGCAGGGCGAGCGGCTCGGGCAGGTCGATTCTCCGCCCGGACTCGGCTGGGCGTCGCCACCGGTCGGCGGCGGTCGGGCCGTCCCGCCCCGGCGACCGGCGGAAGGCGTCCGAGGTAGGGACGTCCCGGGCGCGGTCGGCCGTAGCGCCGCGCAGACTCGCGTGATGCAGCCGTACCGCGCTGGGATGCGCGGCGGCACGCAGCTCGAGATCGGACTCCAGCCCTCGAACCGCGTTCGCGCCCGGCGCCGGCCGCTGCGGCGCCGCCGCAGCGGGCGCGTCGGCGTGCGGTGCCGGGGCGGGCGGCGCGGCTGGTGGGGGGCCGGCGAGGACGACTGCGTAGACCGACTCGATGTCGGGATCCAGCCCGAGCAGGGCGTCGAGGGTCCGGTCGTCGAAGACGAGGCGCAGGTCGGTCCCGTCGGGCGCCCGGTGCAGGAGCTGGCCGGCGAGGGCGCCGGTGTCCAGACAGCCGAGGCGGTAGCCGAACGCACCGTAGGTCGACGCGTTCTTCCACATCCGGCAGGAGACGAGCAGGGTGTACGGCGTGGGCGCGCGGCCGAGCGCGGCCCGCAGCGACGCCTGCGGATCGTCGGTGGCCAGCGTCTCCAGGGTGTGGTGCGTCGCGTCGTAGTGGTAGACGCCGGGCCCCGGCGCGAACCCGCCGGTCACCGCCAGATACAGCTCGGCCGGATAGTAGGCACCGCCGGACGGCACCGCCCGCCGCACGCCGCCGCGCAGGGTCGGGGCGGTGTTCGTGGCGGGGAAGCCGCCGAGCGTGGCCATCGCGGCCGTCGTGTAGAACTGGAATCGGGTGGGCGCGTATGCCGAGGCCAGCGACCCGAGCAGCGCCAGCGACCCGGCGAACCGGCCCGGGTGGGGTGCCGCCGGCCAGGGCAGGGGGATCCGGACGCTTCCCGGGTACTGCTTGAACAGTGGCGGTCGGCGAGGCCCCCGGGGGGTGTCGCGGTGCACCCGCAGGTAGTCGGCGGTTGCCGTGCCGGGCGCTGCTCCGGCCGGCCGCGGTGACGTCATGGACTTCAGCCCTCCCCCGATTACGACCGGCGTCGCAGTACGGTAGCTCGTCCCGCCGGTGGCCACCGCCCGGTGCTCGGCACCGGCGAGCGCAGCCTGCGCCGGCCGCGCCGGAAGCAAACGATCTTGCCCCTCCTTTACCTGTCTGGTGCCTGGTTCCCTGCCGACCCGGATTCCTACCGTTGGCCGGATAGATCAACCACGCCGCACCGGTGTGGTCCGCGCGCCATCCGCCGCGCGGACCGACCCGACCCGACGCGGCGGGTACGCCGGGAACAGGAGACGAGATGCCTTCCAGTCAGGAGGTCGACGGGCGGACGTCCGACGGCCCGTTCCTGAGCGTCGTGATCCCCACGTTCCACGACTCGCAGTGCCTCGCCCTCACCCTCGACTCGCTGACCCGGCAACGGCTGGACGCCGAACTGTTCGAGGTGATCGTGGTGGGTGACGGCGACACGGTCGACGACCAGGTCGGCAAGTCGATCGCCGCCCGGGGTTACCGGTACCTCGGGCTGCCGGAGCACGTAGGACGCGCCGCCGCCCGCAACCACGGCGTGACGGCCGCACAGGGGCGGGTGGTCGTCTTCCTGGACAGCGACTCGTTCGCCGACCCGGACCTGTTGGCCCGACACCACGAGTTCCACCGGAGCGCCGACACGCCGCGGGTACTGGTCGGCAAGCGCTGGGAGATCGACTGGCCGGTGCTCGACCGGATCCTCCGGGCCGGTGCGATGGACCTGGCGACGCTGCCGGCGGAGAGCGCGGACATGCGGTTTCCCGAGCCGACGCCGCCGGAGCGGATCGCGGAACTGATGCGGACCCCCTGGCTGTTCGCCTACACCAACAACATCTCGGTGCCCCGGGAGGTGCTGGTCTCCGCCGGCATGTTCGACGAGGCGTTCGGCACCAGGTGGGGCTTCGAGGACCTGGAGTTGTTCTACCGGGTCTACCTCGAACTGGGCCGCCGGTCGGCCGCGTTCCACTACGACGACCGCGCCACCTGCTACCACCTGCCGCACTACCGGCCCAACATCGGGATGTACCAGGACTACTACGCGAACATGGCGGTGGCCAAACAGAAGCACCCCTGCTACGAGTGGGAGTTCACCGGGCTCGTCCAGCCGGCGCAGGCGGCCGACCGGATCCGGCGGTACCAGGCGAGCTTCGCCGCGACCGCCGGGGAACCGGCGTGGCGGGCCGCCCGAGCCTGGCGACGCTCCGGCCTGGACACGGTCGTCGCCGCCGCCGACCGCCCCGCGACACAGCCCCACCCGCGGGTCCTGGTGATCGGTCTGGGCACCGAGGAACTCGACCTGCCGGACGGTGCGGAGACGTTCGACCTCGGACGGCCCCGTTCGGCGACCAACCCGCACCTGCTGGGCTTCGCCACGCACTATCCGGACCGGGCCTTCGACGTCGTCGTCAACGTCAACCTCTGGCGCTGGCTCGGCGTGCACGACATCAGCCGGTACCTGGGAGAGTCGCTTCGGATCGCCGGCACGAGCGTGCTCGTGCACTCCGCCGACGCCCGGCTGCCGGCCGGTGTCTCCGGGGTGGACGACGTCGAGTACTTCGTCCGGATGCTGGCACAGCACCTGGACACGTCGGTCGAGCACCGGGATCCGGACTGCGTCGTCACGGTACGGGCGACGGCGTGAGCGGGTCCGTCCCGGGCCGCGGCGTGAGCGAGTCCGTCGCGAGCCGCGACCACGTGTTGTCGACTGCGCCGCGACGATTCCTGCCCCAGGTGCCGGTCGTCGGCGCCGAGGGTTCCTGGCTGTGGTTGGCCGACGGAAGGCGGTTGCTGGACTTCCACGGGCAACACATGTGCATCGGGATCGGTCACCGCCACCCGAAGCTGACCGCCGCCCTGCACGACGCCGTCGACCGGCTGGACTACGTCGCCGACTTCTTCCCGTCCGAGCAGAAGGACCGGGCGGCACGGCTGATCGTCGAGGAGACCATGGCCGGATCCCCGTGGGCCGGCGCGGTGCGCTTCGTCTCGTCGGGCTCGGAGGCGACCGAGGTGGCGATCATGATCGCGCGGCTCTTCCAGAACCGTCCGCTGATCGTGACCCGCGACCTCGCGTACCACGGGTGGACCGCCGGTGCCGCCGACGTGACGGGGGTCGGCATGCTGCGCAACGGCTTCACGCCGGCCGGTGGCACCAGCCGGCCGGTGCCGGGCGGTCAGCCGCAGCCCTCGGCGCCGGCGCCGATCTGCGTCTCCTGCCCGCTCGGCCGGACCTACCCCGGATGCAAGGACGCCGACGGGACGCTTGCCTGCGTCACCGCGACCGAGCGGGTGATCAGATCGGCCGGAGTGGACCGGGTCGCCGCGTTCATCACCGAGATCTGGCACGGGGCCGGCGCCTTCCTGGTGCCCGACGAGTACGTGGGGCAGATCCGCGACCTCACCCGGCGGCTCGGGGTGTTGTGGATCGACGACGAGGCGATCTCCGGAATGGGCCGGACCGGACGGTGGTGGGCGTTCCAGCACCACGGCGTGCAGCCCGACATCATGACCGCGGCAAAGGGACTGGGCAGCTCGGCCGTACCCGTCGGCGCCTGCGTGGTGAGCCGGGAGATCGCGGACTACTTCGCCACCGGCTTCTGGGGCCACAGCTCGACGTTCGCCGGACATCCGCTCGCGATGGCCGCCGTCGCGGCGACCCTGGAAATCATGATCGAGGAGGACGTCGTCGCCCGCGTCGCGTCCCTCGGCGACGTCGTCCGGGACCGGTTGGCCGACATGGTGGCCCGGCACCCGTCCGCCGCGAGCGTCGGCGGCCGAGGGCTGGTCTGGGGGATCGAGCTGGTCCGTGACCCGGAGACCGGACGGCGGTGGGTGCCGGAGGACAGGTGGCGCAGCCCCGGCCTCGACCCGCTGGACGGGTTCCAGCCCGCGGGTTTCGTCGTCGGCGAGTGCGCGCGCAACGGGGTCCTCCTGTTGAGCTACGCACCGAACACCGTCACGATCGCGCCGCCACTGCGGATCAGCGACGAGGAACTGGAGATCGGGCTGGACGCTGTCGACGCTGCCCTGCACCGGCTCGACGAACTGGCGGCGGCGTGAGCGGATCGGCCGGCGGCGCGGATCCGGATCTCACCGAACGGATTCCGTCGAGTGGTAGGAAGGACGGCAAGTGAGGCCCAAGTTGCGGGAGGACTGCGTCTACGTCGCGGTCGAGGAGGGCGTCTACCTGGAGACGGCGACCGGGCAGCTGCTGCTGCCGGGCGAGGTGACCTTCCAGCTGTTGGACCGGATCGCACCGTACCTGGACGGCGAACGCACCCTTGCCTCGCTCACCGCACCGCTGCCCGACTCGGCGCGCACCGCGGTGCTCACCCTGGTCGAGGCGCTGTCCGCGGCGGGCATGGTGCGCGACGTCGACCTGGACCTGCCACACCAGCTCACCCCGGCCGAGCGGGAGCAGTACGCCGAGGAGATCGCCTTCGTGGAGGTGGACGGCGGCTCCGGTGCCCACCGGTTCGAGCGGTTCCGGGCCGGGCGGGTCCTGGTCGTCGGCGACGGTCCCCTGCCGGTCGCCGTGCTGGACACGCTCTGGCGGATCGGGCTGCGGACGGTCAGCGTCGCGGTGAGCGATCCGGCCGGTACCGTCGAGGTGGAGGCGGCGCTGCGCGAGACGCTGGCCCAGGACCCGGCGCGTGGGATCGACGTGGTCGACGCGAGCCTCTGGTCCGACGCGGGGGCACCGGCACCGGAGGCTTTGGTCGGATACGACGGAGTGGTCCACTGTGCCTCCACGCCGATGCTCGGCCGGGCGGCGCTGGTCAGCCGGGCGGCCGGGCTGGCGAAGGTCCCGGTGGTGAACGCGGTCGTCACCGCCGGCACCGCGTGGATCGGCCCGATCGGCGCCGACCCGGTCCGGGAGTGCTGGGAGTGTGGTTGGCTTCGCCTGTTGGGGGCGATGGACGCCGCCGACGCCACCTGGTCGGCGCATCAGCTCGTCGACCGGCCGGAGGCGCCGGCCGAGCGGTACCTGTCGCGGCCCCTGATCGGCCTGATCGCGGCGGTGACGGCGTTCGGCCACTTCCGCTCCGCCACCCGGGCGGGGCTGGGGCAGCGTGCCGAGCTGGTCCGGTTGGACCTGCGGACGGCCGAGTCGGAGGTGCACCGGTTCCTGCCGCACCCGCTGTGCCCGAGCCACCGGCCCGGGCCTCCGGTCTGGGCCGCACCGCTCGGCGGCACCGCCGGGCACCGCGACACCCCGGCCGCCGAGGCGTTGTCCCAGGCCGCGGTCGAGGTGGCCGACGACCGCCTCGGCCCGTTGCTCGGGCTCACCGAAGGCCCGTACCAGCAGTTGCCGCTCCGGGTGGTCGAGGCGACCTTCGCCGACCCCTGCGCGGCGGGCGCCGGCCCGATCCGGGTCGTCGGTGCCGCCGACACCGACGAGGACGCCCGGCGCAGGGCGGTCGTGCTCGGCTGCGAACTCGCCGCCGAGCGCCTCGCGGCGCATCCATCCGCCGCGGCGGGCAAGCCCCCGTCCACCGCGGCGGGTAGGCCCCCGGCCGGCGCGGCGGATAGGCCCCCGGCCGGCGGTGCCGGCGTGCGGGTCGCCGCCGGCGCCGGCTCGACCTGGCCGGAGGCGGTCGGCCGGGCGTTGCTGCGGCACTGCCACCGGCTCACCGCGGCTTCCCAGGACCGGCCGGGTTCCGCCGACCCGCCGCCACCGGAGGCGGTCCCGCTCGTGGCGTCGACGGACCTCCCCCTCGCGTCCGCTGCGCTGTTGCTCGACAGTTCGCTGACCACCGTCGACCTGTCGTCGGCGTCCGGGGTGCACGCGGTCGGCGTGTTCGGCCGGGGGAAGCTGCTGGCCAGCGCATCCGCGCTGACCGGGGCGGTGGCCACGCGTACCGCCCTGGAGACGGCCGTGCTCCGCCTTCAGGGCGTCACCGCCGCCGCCGACATCCCGCCAGATCTCGACCCGGCCGGCGAGGGCGGCACCGCCTGGGCGCGGGCGCTGCCGGGCCTGGTGGCCCACCTCGCCGAGCGGGGATGGCGGACCACCGTCGCTGCGATCGACGTCGACCCGGCGCTGAACCGCCTGGTCCCCCACCTCGTCGCGGCCGACCTCGCACCCCTGGGAGAGACGCCGTGCTGACCGGCCGACCGGCCGGCACCGTCCTGGTCACCGGCTCGGGCGCCCTCGCGACCGAGGTCCGGGCCGCGCTGCGCCGGTCGCTACCACCCCCCGGCGGACAGCGGACCGCCGCCCTGGCCCTCCAGGTGGCCGTCGGAATCGACCTCGCCGACTCGGACGTCAACCACCGCGCGGCCCGGCACGGCCCGCCGGTGCTCGCCGTCCGGGTCGTCGCGGACGCCGTCGAGATCGGCCCGTTGGTGGTACCCGGCGAGCCGGGCTGTCTGGAGTGCGTACGGCGCCGGGCGGACGGAGCGCGGCGGGCCGGCACGGCGACGGCCCGGAAGATCGCCTCGGCCCGCGACGAATTGCGCTGGTCCGGGCTCCCGTCCTGGGTGCTGGCCGGGGTCGGCGCGCTCGTCGCGGACGAGGTGGGCACGCTCGGGCTGCCCGGCACCGACCGGAGTGCCGTCGCCGACCCGCCGCGCAGCCGACAGACGGTGCTGCGGGTCGCCACCGCGTCGTTGCGGACCAGTCGGCACCGCTTCCTGCCGGTGGCCGCGTGCCAGACCTGCGGCGGCCTGCCCGAGGACACCGCGACGGCGGCGGTCTTCCCCACCCGGCCGAACCTGAAGGCCGACCCCGACGGCTTCCGGCTCGGCCCGATCAACGGTGCCGAACTGCTCGACCGCTTCGTCGACGAACGCACCGGCGTGGTGGCCGGCGTCGAGCTGCACCTCGGCGGCGAGACGCCGGTGAGCGCGGCCCGGGTCAGCCCGGTGTGCGAGGCCGAGACCGTCGGCTACGGGCGCACCGTCGACCGGACGACGAGCGTGACGGTGTCGATCCTGGAGGGACTGGAACGCCGGGCCGGTCTCCAGCCCGGCGGGAAGCGCACGGTCACCCGGTCCAGTTACGCGGATCTCGCCCCCGGCACCGCGGTCGACCCGGTCTCGCTCGGCCTGCCGACCTGGTCGCCGTCGGGCCGGAGCGGCTACGTCGACTACACCCCGGACCTGCGGATGAACTGGGTGTACGGGTACTCGTTCGGGCGCCGGGCGCCGGTGCTGCTGCCCGAGTCCTATGCCTACTACGGGGTCCACGGGGGGCGACGGTTCGCGTTCGAGTGCTCCAACGGGTGTGCGCTGGGCGGCAGCCTGGCGGAGGCGGTACTGCACGGCATCTTCGAGATCGCCGAGCGGGACGCGTTCCTGGCCACCTGGTACGCCCGGCTGCCGGCCCCCCGCGTCGACCCGGGTACCGCCACCGACCTGACCGTACGACTGCTGGTGGACCGGATGGAGCGGGCCGGCCTGGCCGTGCACGTCTTCGACACCACGATGCCGGAGGGCGTTCCTGCCTGGTGGGTGATGTTGGTGAACGAGGACGGCCACCCGGAGCATCCGATGGTCTACTGCGGGGCGGGGGCGGGTCTCGACCCCGAGGGAGCGCTCCGCTCCGCGCTGTTCGAGGCCGTCAACGGCATCGGTTTCATGCGGCGCCAGCTGCACACCCCGGAGGCGGTCGAGCGGGCGCACGCGATGCTCGCCGACCCCGACCTGGTGGAGGCGATGGAGGACCACGCCCTGCTCTACGCCCTTCCCGAGGCATGGCCACGGTTCGGGTTCCTCTACCGCGACGCCGAGCTGCACAGTGTGGCGGAGGCGTTCCCGCCGGCGCAGCGGTACGTCCCGAGCCCCGACCTGACCGACGACCTCCACCACCTGGTCGACCGCTACCTGCGGTCGGGCCTGGACGTCGTCGCGGTGGACACCACCCCGCCGGAACTCCGCGCCGCCGGTCTGTACGCGGCGAAGGTCGTCATCCCCGGCACGTTCCCGATGACCTTCGGGCACCGGCACCGGCGGGCCGAGATGCTGCCCCGGCTGCGCACCGCACCGGTCCGGCTCGGACACCGCACCGAGCCGCTGCCCGACGAGGAGGTGAATCCCCATCCACACCCGTTCCCGTGAGCACGCCCACGACCCGGGGGATGTGCCCGATGCGACCGCCGGCCGGCCGGTGCTGGTCACCGGGGCGTCCCGGGGCATCGGTGCCGCCATCGCGCACAGGTTCGCCGCCGCCGGCGACCGGGTGGCCGTGCACCACAGCGGCACCGGTGCCCGGGCCGCGGAGCCGCACGCCGAGCTGCCGGGTGTCGGGCATGTGTCGGTGGTGGCCGACCTGCGCGACGCCGACGCGGTGCTGCGGATGGTGGACGAGGCGGCCGACGCGCTGGGCGGTCTCGCCGTGCTGGTGAACAATGCCGGCGTCTTCGGAACCCATCCGATCCACGAGACCGGCTATCCCGGCTGGCGGCGTGCCTGGCGGGAGACGCTCGACGTCAACCTGCTGGGGGCGGTCAACACGACCTGGGCAGCCGTCCGGCACCTGCAGGCGGGTGGCCGGATCGTGAACGTCAGCTCGGTGAGCGCGTTCCGGGGTGAGTGGTCCGCGGCCGCGTACGCGGCGAGCAAGGCGGGGTTGAACTCGTTCACCCAGTCGATGGCGGTGGCGCTGGGTCTGCGGGGCATAGCGGTGGCGGCGGTGGCCCCGGGATGGGTGGAGACGGACATGACCCGCGACGTACTCGCCTCGCCGGTGGGCGCGGCGATGCGTGCCCGCAGCCCGTTCGACCGGGTCGGACGGCCGGCGGAGGTAGCCGACGCGGTGCACTACCTGGCCTCGCCCGCCGCCGAGTGGTGCAGCGGCGCCGTACTCGACCTGAACGGTGCCTCCCATGCCCGGTGACATCCCGGAGCTCCGGACACCGGGCCGGAGCGCGGCGGTGAGCGGCCGGGACGGCGCCGTGCCGGCGCGCGGTGCCGCCGCCCGCGCCTACCTCACGCTGCCGCGCACCGGCGTCTCCGGGCTGGCCCGCGACCGGCGGCACAAGCAGCATCCGGACGGCGCCGTCGTCGAGCTGCCCTGGCCGGCCAGCGTTGCGGGGCCGTGCGGGCGCGATCCCGACGCCATGTCGGTGGTCGGCGCGGTCGCCGCGTCCTACGCGCCCACCCGCTACCACTACTTCACGGGCCGGTCCTGCGCCGTGCTGGACGGCCGGCCCGTCGCCGGGGGCGAGGGATACCCACCGGTGAGCGGCGTCGCCCGGGCGGTGCCGTCCGGCGGTGGCTTCCACCCGACCGAGCTGTACGCGGCGGTCGCCGGGGACGACTCGCTGCCCGGCGGGCTGTACCACTACGACGCGACGCACCACCTACTGGAAACCCTGGCCACCGGTGATCCGCGCGGTCTGCTCCGGACCGCTCTGGGCCACGAGCCCGCCGGCGTGGTGTTCCTGATCTCCTGCCGGCTGTGGAAGAACAGCGCCAAGTACGGCAGTTTCGGCTACCGCCTCGGCGTCGTCGACAGCGGCGTACTGCTCGGGATGGTGCTGGCCGCGGTCCCCGCCCCGGTCCCGGCGGCGGTCCGGTTCACCTTCGACACCGACCTGCTGGACGCGGCGTTCGGCCTCGACCCGGACCTCGAATCGAGCTATGCGCTGGTCGAGGCGCAGGTCGTCGGGGTGCGTAAGGTGGCCGGCCGGCCGCCGCCGGCTGTCACCCGGTCGACCGGCCTGGCAGCCGACCGCGAACTGCTCCGGCTCGCGCATCCGGCGGTCCTGCGGCTGCACAGGGCGAGCCGGGCCGCCACCGGGGACGCCCGGGTGCTGTCCGGGGGCACCCCGCCGGGTGTGGTAGCCCCGCTGGTGCCCGGGGTCGCCGCGCCCTCGGTCGTCCCACCGGCGTCCGGGGGCACCCCGCCGTCGGTCGTCCCGCTCCCCGGGCCGCTTCCGGTGGACCTCCGCCGGGGCGTGGCGGTCCGGCGGTCCGCCGTACGGCTCACCCCGGCGCCGCTGTCGCAGGCCGAGTTCGGCACCGTGTTGTGGCATCTGCTCAGCGGATACGACAGCGACCTGGCCGGCACCGCCGGGCGGTGCGGACACCTGAGCGCGTACTGCGCGGTGGAACGTGTCGAGGACGTCGAGCCGGGCGGCTACGCGTACGACCCGTACGCCCACCGTCTCGTCTCCGCCGGTCGTCGCGGTGACATCCGCGCATCGGTCGACGCGGTCCGGGTGGAGGGGAACGGCAGCAGCCTCCGGCCGGCCGCGGCGAGCATCTTCCTCTACGGCGTCCTCGACGCCGGTCTCGACGCGGTCGGCGACGCCTGGTACCGCATCCAGGGCATGATCGCGGGCATCGCGGTGCAGCGGGCCGCCCTGGCCGCCTCGGCGACCGGGCTGGCGTGCCGGCCGTCCTTCGGATACCACAGCGGGCCGGCGGCGCGGCTGTTCGGCCTACCGGCCGACCAGCACGACCTGATGCACGTCGTCGTGGGGCGGGGCGCACCGCTGGGTGGGGTGGTCGACATCGCACTCGGTCCCGGCACCCCGGCCGGGGGTGCCCGGTGACCTCACGGGTGCTCGGCCCGACCGACGTCGTCGCGCTGGCCGATCTACTCGGTCCCAACGGCGTACTCGTGGTGTCGCCCCATCTCGACGACGCCCTGCTCTCCACCACCGGACTGCTCATCAGGCTGGGCCGGCCCACCGTGGTCGCGACGGTCTTCGCGCGGGCGCCGAAGCAGCCGCGACCGGTGAGCGACTGGGACCGGTTCAGCGGATTCGACGACGCGTCGAGCGCGGCCTGGGTCCGGTCCGAGGAGGACCGGGTCGCCTGCGCGGTGCTGGGCGCGACCGCGCTGCACCTGACCGGGGTGGACGGTGCGTACGGCGGGGGCGGGGGCGGTCTCGACGAACTGCGCGCGGTGCTGGCCGGGGTACCGGACGGCACGACGGTGCTGCTCCCGGCCGGCATCGGAGGCCACCGGGACCATGTCCGGGTACGGGACGACGGGCTGCGCTGGCTGACCGGGCGTACCCGGGTCGGCGTCCAGATCTACGCCGACCTGCCGTACGCCGCCAACCTGTGGCACTGGGGGGCCGAGGGAAGTGAACGGGTACTGGGCGACCGGCACGCACTGCGGACGATCGCGATGTTGGACGATCCGCCGGCCGAGGCGGTACTGCGTTGGGTCCGGCTCAGCGCTGCCGAGTGGGCGGTGAAGCGGCGGGCTGTCTGGGCGTACGCGTCGCAGCTCGCGCCGTTGAGCCTGACCGCGCGAGGTCTGATGAGCTGCCCCGGGCCGTTGCAGACCGAGGCCGTGTGGCGGATCCGATGACCTCGGTCGGCGAGAGGCCCGGCGGCGGAGACGACATCCGTGCCCTGTGCCGTCGGTATCCGGGCCGGCTGGCCGCCGCTGTCGCGGACACCCTGGTCGTCACGGCGGACCCGCGGGCGCGCTCGGCCAGCCCGACCTACTGGGACCAGGCGCGCCGGTGGCGGGACGAGGTCACGACGGAGGCGCTGGCCCTGGCCGCCGAACCGGCGCGGACGCTGGCCGGGCAACTGGTCGAGGCTCCCGACTCGACGCGGACGTACTTCCGGCTGCGCGACGCGCTCACCCGGCTGGCCGCCCGGCCCGACGACGGCACCGAGTCGCTCTTCCGGGCGGCGTGGCGGGCCGAGGGCATGTCGCGGATCGGCTACCACGTCGGACGGCGGTACCGGAACACCGGTGACGAGATGGCCGTGGCGGCGTTGATGCCGGCGTCGCAGGGTGGCCCTCCGGTGGCCACCGCGCAGCCGGACGCACCGGACGGTACGACCTCGCCGGACGGCACGACCCCGCCGGTCCACCCGGCCGCCGAACGGTCACCGAACCCGCCCACCGTACTGGTCGTGGTGCCGTTCCGGGACGGCCGGGCCGACGCGGTCCGGCTCCGCAACGCGCTGGCCTGCCTGCGGGCGCTGGCCGACCAGGCGCTGCCCCGGCACCGCTACCACGTGACGGTCGTCGAGTCGGACAGTCGACCTCGCTGGCGCGAGGCGGTGCGCCCGCTCGCGGACACCTACCTCTTCGCGCCCAAGGACGGCCCGTTCAACAAGGCGTGGACCGTGAACGTCGGTGTGCGCAACAGTCCCGTCCGGACCGACCTGGTCTGCGTGCTGGACGCCGACATCCTCGTGGACCGCCACTTCCTGCTGCGCAACGGCGCACGGTTCCTGCACGCCGGAGTCGGCGCGCTGCTTCCGTACCGGAACGCCCTCTATCTCGATCCGGCGGCGAGCCGGCACGCCATCGCGCGGCGCTGCCTGGCGGCGGCGCCCTCGGCCGGACGGGAGTCGCTGCGCGGCTTCGCGCTCCGGTCCCCCTCCGGCGGCTGCGTCTGGCTGCGCACCGAACTGTTCCACCGGGTCGGCGGCCTGGACGAACGGTTCGAAGGGTGGGGCGGCGAGGACGACGACTTCGCGATCAGGCTCGGCCTGTGGGCCGCGCTGGAGCGGTACTCCGACACGCTGCTGCATCTGTACCACCCGCCGGCCAGGGCCGAGATCCGCGACGGCGTACCGACGAACGGGCCGTCCCGGGTGCAGTACTGGCCGACCCGGGAGATCGGTGTCATCGACCGGTACGCGCCCGGGGCCGACGCCGCCCGCCCGGACGTCCCGAGCACCGAGGAGCACGGCTGATGGAGATCGTCACGGACCTGCGGGAACCGGAGCAGGTGCTCGGTCGGGTCGCCGACCACGGGGCGGTGCTGCTGCGGCCCGCGGACCGCTTCTCCCGCGCCGAGTTCGTCGCCCTCGGCGACGCGCTGATGCGGCCACGCTCGCACGGCACCGCGCTGGCGGAGGCCCGGGAGTTCGTGGCCGGTGACGCGACGACGACCACCGTGACGAGGGGCCGACAGGGAATCCCGCTGCACCGCGAGGCGTCGTACGTCCCCGGTTCGCCCTCGCTGCTCATGTTCTACTGCGAGCGTCCGGCGGCCGACGGCGGCGAGACGATCGTCTGTGACGGCGTCCGGCTCCTGGCGGCCCTGCCCCGGGCGACCCGGGAGTTCGTCACCGGTGCCGAGATCCGCTGGCAACTCGACATGCCGGACGGCAGTTGGCAGCAGATGTGCGGGGCCGACGACCCGGCGGCGGCGGTCGCCGCGATCACCGGATACGCGCCGTTCCTGATGCCCTGGGAGTCGGTGGCCGCCGACGCGGTGGGCCGGACCGTCCGGATGCGCCTGTCGACCCGGTGCGTCACGCCGGCGCTCTTCGACGGCCTACCGGCGTTCTGCAACTCCGTGCTGGTCCGGACCGGGGGCGGCGATGCCGACGACGGGCGGCGGCTGGAGCTGCGGATGGCCGACGGCACGCCGTTTCCGGCCGAGGTGCTCGGCGAGGTCGCGTCGGTCGCCGAGGAACTCACCGAGCCGGTGCCGTGGCAACCGGGTGACGTCGTCGTCGTGAACAACACGCGCGTGATGCACGGCCGACGCGGCTTTGCCGATCCGGCCCGGCGCATCCTGGTCCGGATGGGTTACCTGACGCCCGCGTCGGTCGACCGGTGGTGGCGCGCGCCAGCCGCGCCGGACCGGTCGCCGCCGGTGCGCTGACCGGGCAGGGCGCCGTGCCGCAGGACCCGATGCCGGTAACTTACCCGTCCGTTGCCTGGCTGGGCCGATCCGATGATCCATACGGTTGAGGCAGCCGCGCGGCGGATCCGCCATCCAGATCGTGCTCGACAGGGGCGGTTCCGACCGGACGCGGACCGGAATACGAAGGGGACAGAATGAAGGTACGGGAAGACTTCGAGGCCGTCGTCCGGGATCTGTCCGGCCTGGACCTGAACGGGTTCCAGATCGATCCGCAGCGGCCGGAACTGACGCTGAGCACGCTCTCCATGTCGCCGGGAGTAACCCTGGTGGATCCGTCGCTGACCACGAAGAGCTGCACCCTGGCCTGTGGCGGTCAGGGCTGCAACTGCGTCTGTGACTCCGTCTGCCATGTGCACGAAGGCTGATCACAGGCAGCGGGAGCGCCTGTTGACCGCTCGGCCGGCCGGTCCTGAGGGCTGCCTGGGCGGCCGGGGCACGGCGAGGACGGCGGAGCAGGACCTGGCGGTCCAGTTCACCGCCTGACCGTCGGGCGCCGCCCCGGCGCGGGCGGCCCGAGCCCGGGAAGCCGAGCCCGGGAAGCCCGAGCCGGCCTCCGGGGATGTGGTGTGCGCCGCCCTGACGCGGAGGCCGGCATCCGGCCGGGCAGGCGCGGCGGGGCGACACCGCGACCTCGGGGCCCGGCTCCGAGGCGCCGCACCGTGTCGGTGCAGATTGGGGCCACGGCCACCGTCCGGCAACCCTTCGGGCCGACGCCACGAGGGCGAGGGGCAGCCGGACGGTGGCGGTGGCTACGCCACCCCGGGCCGGACGGGCGGCGTCAGAGCCGGCAGGCGTGGATGTCCGTGACCAGGATCGCCCGGGCGCCGACCTCGTACAGCTCGTCCATGATCCGGTGTACGTCCCGGCGCAGCACCATCGCCTGGACCGCCACCCAGCCCTCCCGGTGCAGCGGCGAGATGGTCGGCGACTCGATCCCCGGGGTGAGCGCGGTGGCCTTCTCCAGCAGGTCGGCCCGGACGTCGTAGGCGAGCATCACGTACCGCCGGGCGACCAGCACCCCGTGCAGGCGCCGGACCAGCTGGTCCACCTGCCCGTTGGCCGGTGCACCGCTGCGGCGTACCAGTACGGCCGACGAGCGCAGGATGGGCTCGCCGATGATCACCAGACCGGCCTGCCGCAGCGTGGCACCGGTCTCCACCACGTCCGCCACCAGGTCGGCCACGCCGAGGCGTACGGCGTTCTCGACCGCGCCGTCGAGCCGGATGACCGTCGCGGTGACCCCGTGCTCGGCGAGGTATCCCTCGACCACCCCGGGATAGGCGGTGGCGATGCGCCGGTTGGCGATCTGGTCGACCGTGGCGACGGTCTCCGGCCGGGCGGCGAACCGGAAGGTCGCCGCGCCGAAGTCGAGGTCGAGCATCTCCTCGGCCGGACTGGCCGAGTCGACGAGCAGGTCCCGGCCGGTGATGCCGAGATCGAGGTCGCCGGAGCCGACGTAGGTGGCGATGTCCTTGGGGCGCAGGTAGAAGAACTCGACGTCGTTGGCCTCGTCCCGGCAGATCAGGTCACGGTCGTCGGCGCGCTGGCGGTAGCCCGCCTCGCGCAGCATCTGGGCGGCGGGCCCGGACAGGGTGCCCTTGTTGGGAATGGCGATGCGCAGCATCGGAAGTGCTCCTCGCAGGTCAGGGATCGAGATCGGGATCGGGCTGACGGACGCGTCCCGGCGGGGTCGACGGGCCGGCGGTGCGGCAGGGTCGACCGGTCGGGGGTACGCGGCGGGGCACTACAGATGTCGGTAGACGTCCTTGAGTTCCAGGCCGGTGGCGAGCATCAGCACCTGCGCCTGGTAGAGCAGCTGGGAGATTTCCTCGGCGGCCCGTTCCGGACCCTCGTGCTCGGCGGCCATCCACGCCTCGGCCGCCTCCTCGACGACCTTCTTGCCGATCGCGTGCACGCCGCGCTCCAGCGCGGCCACCGTCGCCGAGCCGGGGGTGCCGGCCGCGGCCTTGGCCTGCAGCTCGGCGAACAGCTCCTCGAACGTCTTCACGACATCCGATTCTGGCAGCCCACCGATCCGGTACCGGCCGCCGGGTCGGTCGGCGGCCCACCAGGTGGACCGCCGACCGGCCGGACGCACCGTCGGGCGCACCCGCTCAGCGCACCGTCACGGTGTGGTCGTCGAGGAACTGCGCGGTCCCGTCGGCAAGCGAGATCGCGTACCCGGTCAGGGTGTACCGGCCCGGCGGCAGCGTGACGGTGATCTTCGCCTCCCCCTGTGCCGGCCCGGCCGCGGAGAGCGTGACGAACTGGTCGCGCACGATCCGGGACCCCCGCTGGATCCGGAGCTGGGCGGTCGCCTCCGGCAGCATCCCGGCGAGGTGCACCTGGAAGCTCCGGCCGACCGTGTCGCCGTGCTGCGGCGCGATCAGCCAGACCGGGGCGAGTACCTCCGTCGCCGGGGCCCGGCGCAGCACCCCGGTGATGTCGACCCCGCCCCAGAGCCGGTCGACCGCCGACCCGTCGAGCCGCAGCCGCAGCCCGGTGACCCCGGGCGCCGCGGTGACGGTCCAGACCAGTTGCTGCACGGCCAGCCGTGCGGTGACCTCGTCGACGTCGTCGACGTCGCGGGCCGCTCCACCGAGGTCGACGGTGGCGATGCCGCCGGCGACGGTCACCGCACGCAGGTCGGTACCCTCCGGCCACGGGTTGCGGTAGTCCGGGTCCATCCCGAGCGGCCCGTCCAGCAGGTTCCGCAGCGCGGCGGTGATCCGGTCCCGGGCCGAGCCGTCGTGCAGCCAGAGCCGGTGGAACTCCCGGTAGAGCCGGGGTCGGGCCGGGTCGCCGCCGAGGTAGTAGACCGGCAGGGCGGCGGTGCCGGTGCCGGGTGCCGGGGTGCCGGTGCCGGCTCCGGCCGACGGGGCGACCGCGCCGTCCGGCGGGGTCGGGCCGGGGTGTGGGTCGCCCGGCGACGGTGCCACGGAGACCGACGGCGACGGACCGACCGCGCCGGGGTGGGGCCGGGCCCGGTCCGAGGGGGTCGGCACCACCGTGCCGGCCAGCCCGACGACCGCCGCCGCCACGCCGAGCGTGGCGACCGTCACCGCGCCGGCCGCCAGTGGCGACCAGCCGCCCCAGCGGCGCCGGGGAGCCGACCACTCCGGCCGGTGCCACCTGCCCGGCCGGCGCCAGCGGCGCCGGGCACCGCCGTCGCCGGCCCGGATCCGCCGTTGGATGCCGGCCAGCGCGTCCGGCCCCGGCTCGATCCGGTCGGCCTCGGCCGCGAGTACCCGGCGCAGCGTCTCCTCGTCCCCCGACAACCGCTCGGCCGTCATCGTTCCGCCCCCAGACTCTGCTTCAGTGCGGCCAGCCCACGGAAGGTGTGGCTCTTCACCGCGCCCCGGCTGACGCCCATCAGGTCGGCCGTCTCGGCCTCCGAGAGGTCGAGGTAGTAGCGCAGCACCAGCGCCTCCCGTTGCCGGGGCGGCAGGGCACGCAGCGCGGCCATCACCGTGTCGTGCCGGAGCAGGTCGAGGGCCCCGGCCTCGGCGCTCGGCGCGCTCGCCAGCGGCCCGGCGCCGGCCAGGTACGCCGTCACCACCCGACGGTGCCGCAGCGCCGAGCGGCAGCGGTTCAGCACACTGGTCCGCAGGTAGCCGAGCGCCCGGTCGGCGTCCCGCAGCCGGGACCAGTGCCCGTGCAGGGCGACATAGCCGTCCTGCACGATCTCCTCGGCCGCGCCCCGGTCGTGCAGGAGCAGCGTGGCGAGTCGCACCAGCGGGCGGTAGTGGGCGGCGTAGAGGCTGGTGACCGCCTCGTCGGCCGACCACTGTGCTGGTCCCGGTCGTGTCATGGTCCTCCCGCCGGGCGGGTCGGAGACCAGTCGGGTCGTCACGACCGCATGACGCGCGACCGCCCGTTCCGGTTTACCCGGCACGCCAGGTTCCGGTCTACCCGGCAGGCCGGGCCGGCACCAGTCGACAGGCCGCAGACCCACCCGACCGGCTGACATCCGGACCGGATCGAGAGAGACGTCTATGGGTAGGCGTCGACGTGTGCCTATGCTGTCGGCCATGGCTCGCCGATCTCTGCCGGTCGCGCTTCCGACCGCTCTCGTTGTCTTCGCGGCCCTCGCCGGCTGCGCGCCCCAGAACCAACCCGCGCCCGGTCCACCGCAGTCCGCCTGCACCAAGGCCGAGCTGAAGACCCGTACCCCGGGGAAGTTGACCATCGCCACCGACGAGCCCGCGTACGCGCCGTGGTTCGCCGACAACCTGCCGGCCAACGGCAAGGGCTTCGAGTCGGCGGTCGCGTACGAGATCGCCCAGCAGCTCGGCTTCGCCCGGATCGACGTGCAGTGGGTACGCGTCAAGTTCGAGACCGCGATCGCGCCGGGGCCGAAGGAGTTCGACTTCGACATCAACCAGTTCTCCATCACCGACGAGCGCAAGCAGGCGGTCGACATGACCTCGCCGTACTACCTGGTCCGGCAGGCCGTCGTCGCCGGGAAGGGCTCGAAGATCACCGGTAAGACCCGGCTGGCCGACCTCCAGGGCGCCAAGCTCGGCGCGCAGGTGGGCACCACCAGCTACCAGGCGATCACCGACCTGATCAAGCCGACGGTCAAGCCGCAGGTCTACAACACCAACGACGACGCCAAGAAGGCGCTACAGAACGGCCAGCTCGACGGCATCGTGGTGGACCTGCCGACCGCCTTCTACATCACCTCGGCCGAGATCAAGGACGCCACCATCGTCGGGCAGCTGCCGCAGGTCGGCGTACCGGAGACCTTCGGCCTGCTGCTCGACAAGGGCTCGCCGCTGACCGGTTGCGTGAGCGGCGCGGTCGACGCGCTGCGCGGCAGCGGCAAGCTCGAGAACCTGGAGAAGACCTGGCTCTCCGAGGTTGTCGACGTACCCGACATCACGTGAGCCTGCTCGACCACCACCCCTCACCGACCGCCCGCCAGCGGACCGCCTACCGGAAACGGCAGACGGTCCGCTCGGTGCTGGTGGCCGCCGCCTCGACCGGGGTCCTCGGCACCCTGCTGGTGCTCGCGGTCACCGGCTCGCCCGGCTGGGAGCGGGTCCGCCAGTCGTTCCTGGACCCGCGGATCGGCCGGGAGGCGCTGCCGGAGGTCCTCACCGGGCTCTGGCTCAACGTCCGGCTGCTCTTCTTCTGCGCGCTCGGCGCGCTCGCCCTCGGCCTGCTGGTCGCGGTGCTGCGCACCCTGCGCGGGCCGGTCTTCTTCCCGGTCCGGGCGCTGGCCGCCGGCTACACCTACACGTTCCGCGGGCTGCCGCTGATCATCGTGATCTACGTGCTCACCTTCGGCGTGCCCGGCCTGCGGTTGCAGGGGATGCCGTCGGTACTTGTGCTCGGCGGGGCCGCCCTGGTCCTCACCTACGGCGGCTACCTGGCCGAGGTGTTCCGGGCCGGCATCGAGTCGGTCCATCCGAGCCAGCTCGCCGCCGCCCGGTCGCTCGGGCTCACCCACCGGCAGACGATGCGGCACGTGGTGCTGCCGCAGGCGGTCCGCCGGGTCGCCCCGCCGCTGCTCAACGACGTGGTCGCGTTGCAGAAGGACGTCGGGCTGGTCTCGCTGGCCGGCCCGATCGACGCGGTACGGGCCGCGCAGATCGCCACCGCCGAGACGTTCAACTACACGCCGTACATTGTGGCGGGGGTGCTCTTCGTGCTGCTCGCCGTACCACTGATCGCGGTCACCGACTGGGTGACGCTGCGCGCCGCCCGCCGGCAGGCCGCCCGATGACCGGCGGGCCGGTGCTGCGCTGCCGGGGGCTGCGCAAGGTCTTCGGCGGCGACGTCGTGCTCGACGACCTCGACCTGACGGTGGCCGAGCACGAGGTAGTGGCGTTGATCGGCGCCTCCGGCTCCGGCAAGTCCACCCTGCTGCGCTGCGTCAACCTGCTGGAGGAGATCGACGACGGCACCATCGAACTGGACGGCGAGCACATCACCGACCCGCGTAGCGACCCCGACCTGGTGCGTCGGCGGATCGGGATCGTCTTCCAGGCGTACAACCTCTTCCCGCACCTGCGGGTGCTGGACAACATCACACTGGCGCCGGTCCGGGTGCACCGGCGGGACCGGGCCGAGGCCGAGTCGCAGGCCCGGGACCTGCTGGCCCGGGTCGGCCTGGCCGACCAGGCCGACGCCTATCCCGACCGGCTCTCCGGCGGGCAGCAGCAGCGGGTGGCGATCGTCCGGGCCCTGGTCAACTCGCCCCGGCTGCTGCTGCTCGACGAGGTGACCTCGGCACTGGACCCGGAACTCGTCGGCGAGGTGCTGACGATGGTCCGGGACCTGAAGGCGGCCGGCATGACCATGGTGCTGGCCACCCACGAGATGGGGTTCGCCCGCGAGGTCGCCGACCGGGTCTGCTTCCTGGACGGCGGCCGGGTGATCGAGGAGGGGCCGCCGGAGCAGGTGCTCGGCGAGCCGACCCAGCCGCGTACCCGGCAGTTCCTCCGCCGGATCATCGAGGCGGGCCGGCTCCAGGTCGGCTGAGGAACCGAAATTGCACCGGAAGAATACGGAAATTCCAGCGACCGGGTCGGCACACCGTTCGGCCAGAGTTCCGCTCGGATGATTATTTCGACAGTTTCGCCGGTCGGGTAATTGCTCGCCGGGCGAAGTGCGGGTAGCCGGCCACGCCGCCTGACAGATACCCGCCAACCCCGGCCGCTACCGGCCGGAAACAATTGACGCGCCCCCTGGATTACCGTTCCATCGTCGCCAGGAGCCTTTGTCAAGAATTGCCGCTCCATCGGCCCGGTACAGAAGGGGTCTTCTGGTGGCACTTGTCATCGTAGTCATATCAACAATTCTCTTCGCCTTCGCCTCGGTCACGTTGTGGTGGACGATGCACGCCTGGCGGACGCCCGAAACCCTGGCCGCGACCCGGTTCGCCGCGCCGGACGGCACGCACACGCTCTCCTTCTCGCTGCTCCTGCCGGCCCGGCACGAGCAGCGGGTGCTGGAACACACGGTGCTGCGGCTGATGCGGTCCACGCACACCAGATTCGAAATCATCATCATCGTGGGGCACGACGACCCGGAGACCGCCGCCGTGGCGCACCGGCTCGCCAGGACCCATCGGCACCGGGTCCGGGTGGTCGTCGACACCAACCCGGTGAAGAACAAGCCACGGGCGTTGAACACGGCCCTGCCGTACTGCCGGGGCCTGGTGATCGGGGTGTTCGACGCCGAGGACCAGGTGCACCCGGACCTGCTGGAGTACGTCGACCACGCCTTCCGGGCCACCGGCGCCGACGTCGTGCAGGGCGGCGTACAACTGATCAATTTTCATTCCAGCTGGTACAGCCTGCACAACTGCCTGGAGTACTTCTTCTGGTTCCGCAGCCGGCTGCACCTGCACGCGGACAAGGGGTTCATCCCGCTCGGCGGCAACACGGTCTTCGTCCGGGCCACCGCGCTGCGGGCGGTCGGCAGCTGGGACGGGAACTGCCTCGCCGAAGACTGTGACCTCGGCGTACGGCTCTCCAGCCGGGGCGCGAAGGTCGTGGTGGCGTACGACTCCACACTCGTCACCCGGGAGGAGACGCCGGCCTCGCTGGCCGCCCTGGTCAGGCAACGGACCCGGTGGAACCAGGGCTTCCTCCAGGTGTTGGACAAGGGCGACTGGCGCCGGCTGCCGTCGTTCTGGCAGCGGATGCTCGCCCGCTACACCCTCACCGCTCCGTTCGTGCAGGCGTTCTCCGGCGTGGTCGTGCCGCTGGGCATCGTCATCGCGGTCTTCTTCGACGTCGGGATCGGCGCCGCACTGGTGAGCTTCCTTCCGATCGCCCCGATGACCGCCACCCTGATGTTCCAGGTCGTCGGCCTGCGCGACTTCGGCCGGCAGTACCAGCTCCGGATCGGGCCGATCCACTATCTCCGGCTGGTGTTCGGCGCCTTCCCGTACATGCTCGTGCTGGCGGTGGCCGCGGTCCGGGCCGTCTGGCGGGCCCTGCGCGGGCAGGACGACTGGGAGCTGACCGCCCACGTCGGCGCCCACCTGCCCGACGCCCACCTGTCCGGCGCCGCGCCGGCGATCCGGGAGGGCAGCGTCGCATGACGAGGACCGCCGGCCCGCCGATCGACCCACCGAGGCCCGCAGCCACCGAGGTACTGCCGCGGATCAGCGGACCCGGCCCGGCCGCCCGCCCGGAGACCGGCCGACAAAGCCGCCGCGGCCACCAGAGCCGCCGCGGCCGTCCGCGCCGACGGCCACACCCCGACGTCGCGCTGCTCGGCGCGCTGCTCGGCGTCGTGCTGACGGTGCAGGCCTGGAACATCGGCGGTTTCCCGATCGTCACCGACGACGAGGGGACCTACCTGGCCCAGGCCTGGGCGGTCCGGGAGGGGCTGGCGCTGGCCCACTACACGTACTGGTACGACCATCCCCCGCTCGGCTGGATCCAGCTCGCGGGGCTCTCCTGGCTGCCCGCGCTGCTGATGCCGGACCAGCTCGCCGTGGTCACCGGCCGGGTGGCGATGCTGCCGGTCACCGGCACCAGTCTGGTGCTGGTCTACCTGCTCTGCCGGCGGCTCGGCCTGGCCCGCTGGACCGGAGCCGTCGCGGTCCTCGGCTACGGACTCTCCCCGCTCGCGGTGACCATGCAACGGCAGATCTACCTGGACAGCTTCGCGGTGGCCTGGATGCTCGGCGCCTTCGTGCTGGCCCTCTCCCCCCGCCGGCACCTGTGGCACCACGTCGCGGCGGGTGCCGCCGCCGGGGCCGCCGTGCTCTCCAAGGAGACCATCGTGATCGTGCTGCCGGCGCTGGTGGTGGCGCTGTGGCGGGGTACGGCGCCGGGCGGCGTGCGGCCATTCTCGTTCGCGGGCTTCGGCACCGGCCTGCTCACGGTCGGCATCGGCTATCCGCTCTACGCCCTGCTGAAGAGGGAACTCCTGCCCGGCCCGGGACACGTCTCGCTGCTCGGCGCGCTGCGGTTCCAGTTGCAGGGCCGGGAGGGTTCCGGCAGCCTCTTCGCCGCCGGCAGCAGTGCCCGCGAGGTGCTGGACGCGTGGCTCTTCTACGATCCGGTCCTGATCTACGCCGGGATCGTCGCCGGCCTGCTCTGTCTCGCCGTACGCCGGCTCCGGCCGGTCGCGGTCGCGGTGACGCTGCTGCTCGCGGTGGCGCTGCGCCCCGACGGATACCTGCCGGCCATGTACGTCGTCCAGGCGCTGCCGTTCCTGGCCGTCGCGGTCGCCGGGCTGGCCGAGACCGGCGCCCGCCGGCTGCTCGGCTGGCGGGACCGGGCCGGCCGGACCGAGCGGAGCCTGCGGGTCGCCGTGGTCGTCGCGGCCGTGGCCGTCGCGCTGGCGGTGGTGGCACCCCGGTGGTACGAGGGGAACCTGCGGGCGGTCACCGCCGAGGACAACGGCAGGTACGCCGCGGCGCTGGCCTGGCTGCGTACCGAGGTCCCGGAGCGGTCGGACCGGACGATCGTCACCGACGACGTGCTCTGGCTGGACCTGCTCGACGCCGGCTACCGGCGGGACCGGGTGATCTGGTTCTACAAACTGGACCTGGACCGGGAGGTGGCGGAGCGGCTGACGGACGGGTGGCGGGAGGTCGACCTGATCGTCTCCACCCCGCCGATGCGGGCCGACGACAACCCGCTGCCGACGGTGGACCTGCTGCTGGCCAACTCCGCACCGCTGGTCACCTTCGGCACCGGCTCCGACCGCATCGAGATCCGGCAGGTGCGCCGTGACTGACCGGGCCCAGCTCGTGGCCGGAGCCGAACCGGCCGACCACCCGCCGTACGTGTCGGTGGTGATCCCGACGTTCAACGAGCGGGACAACGTCGACGAGCTGCTGCGTCGGCTGGCCGAGGTGCTGGCGGGTACCCCGGCGGAGGTCGTCTTCGTGGACGACAGCACCGACGGTACCGCCGAGGTGGTCGAGGCCGCGGCCCGGCGCTTTCCGGTCCCGGTCCTGGTGCACCACCGGGAGCAGCCGCTGGCCGGGCTCGGCGGCGCGGTGGTCGAGGGGATCCGGCTGGCCCAGGGCGCCTGGGTGGTGGTGATGGACGCGGACCTGCAACACCCGCCCCCGGTGCTGGCCGAACTGGTCGCCGCCGGTGAACGGGACCGGGCCAGCCTGGTCGTCGCCAGCCGCTACGCCGACGGCGGCGGGCGGACCGGGCTGGCCAACGGTTACCGGCGGGCGGTCTCCGCCGCCTCGACGCTGCTGACCCGGCTGCTGTTCTGGCGGGACCTGGCCCGGGTCAGCGACCCGATGAGCGGATTCTTCGCGTTCCGGGCCGCCCTGGTCGACCCGGACCAGCTCCGGCCCTTCGGCTACAAGATCCTGCTGGAACTTGTCGTCCGGACCAGACCGGACCGGATCACCGAGGTGCCGTACACCTTCGCGGACCGGTTCGCCGGGGAGTCGAAGTCGTCGGTCCGGGATGGCCTGCGGTTCCTGCGACACGTCACCGTACTGCGCGTCGGCCGCACCCGGGCGCGGATGCTCGGCTACGGCGTCATCGGGCTCTCCGGCGTACTGCCCAACCTGGTCACGCTCTGGCTGCTCACCACCGGGCTGGGCGTGCACTACCTGCCGGCCGCGATCGTGGCGACCCAGGTGGCGATCGCCTGGAACTTCACCCTGACCGACCTGCTGCTCTTCCGCCGGGCGCCCCGCCGGCACGCGCTACCGGGCCGGCTCGGCCGCTTCGTCACGCTCAACAACGCCGACCTGCTGGTCCGGATCCCCCTGCTCGCCGCACTCATCGACCTGCTGCACCTGAACGTGCTCGTCGCGAACCTGGCGACCCTGGTGGCCGCCTTCCTGGTCCGGTTCGTCGTGATCGACCGGGTCGTCTACGTCCCCGCCCCCGAACCGTCCGGCACCGTAGCGGAGGCACCGTGAACATCGACAGCGGGCGCCCGGCCCGACGCGTCCTCGGGCAACTTCTCGTCCTCGTCCTCCTCGTCGTGGTCGGCCTGGTCGGCACGCCGGCCGGCGCCGCCGTCAACCTGCTGCACAATCCGAGCCTGGAGCAGCTCACCGCCGGCTTTCCGAGCTGTTGGGAGGCGTCTGGCTGGGGCGACCAGGAGTTCAGCTACACCGTCTCCTCCGACGCCCACCACGGCGCCAACGCCATGCGGATCGGGATCACCTCGTCCACCGGTCCCGGCGACCGCAAGCTGATGATGCTGGAGACCTCGACCTGCGCCCCACAGGTCACGCCGGAGCACCAGTACGACCTGTCGGCGTGGTACCGGTCGTCGACCCCGGCCGTCGCGGTCACCGTCTTCCGGCACGACACCACCCTCGGCTGGCAGTACTGGCTGGACCTGGCCACCCTGCCGGTGGCCGGCGGGTGGACCGAGACGGTCGTCCGGACCCCGCCGGTGCCGGCCGGCACCGACCAGCTCAGCTGGGGGCTGAGCATCTACGGGGTGGGGTGGCTGCTCACCGACGACTACTCGATGGTCGACGCCACCGTCGGCGGCCCCGGCGAGACCTGCACCGACCCGGAGGCGTGCGAGAAGGGCGCATGGCAGGTCATGCCGTACGCCTCGCCGGTGCGCGCCATCCACTCGGTGGTACTGCACAACGGCCGGGTACTGCTGATCGCCGGCTCCGGTAACGATCCGGACCACTTCGCCGCCGGCAGCTTCGGTACCGCGCTCTACGACCCGGCGACCGGCGCGTTCGACAGCGTGCCCACCCCGGCCGACCTGTTCTGCGCCGGGCACGTCCAGTTGGCCGACGGCCGGGTGCTGGTGATGGGCGGCAACAAGGACTATCCGAGCGCCGGCGGGACCGTCGGCTACAAGGGACTGCCCGACTCGTACCTGTTCGACCCGGCGACCGGGTCCTACACCCGCACCAACGACCTGGCGGCCGGGCACTGGTACCCGTCGGCGACGCTGCTCGGCAACGGCGACGTACTCTCCCTCGGCGGCCTCGGCGAGGACGCGAACGGCACGGTCGCCGCCGAGTACTACGACGCCGAGCAGGAGCGCTGGCTGCGGATCTGGGAGGCCAACCAGACGTGGTCGTTCTGGGGCCTCTATCCGGCGATGGTGCTGATGCAGGACGGCCGGCTCTTCTACACCGGCAGCCACGTCTTCGGCAACGGGCTGCCCGGCACCGGCGCCTCGATCTTCGACTACCGCACCGGCGCCATCACCGACGTGCCCGGCCTGCGCCGCAAGGACGAGCGGGACCAGTCCGCCAGCGTGCTCCTGCCGCCGGCCCAGGACCAGCGGGTGGCCACCTTCGGCGGCGGCAACATCGAGACCAACCCGGACGCGCACCGGCTCACCGACATCGTCGACCTGAAGCAGACCGATCCGGCGTACCTGCCCGGCCCCGACCTGCCCGCCGGAACGCTCACCGGCGGCGTCCCGCAGACCGCCACCCAGGGCAAGATGTACGTCTCGGCGGTGCTGCTGCCCGACGGTACGGTCTTCGAGACCGGCGGTGCGCTGCACAACCGGGCCGACCCGGTGCACGAGGCGTCCGTCTTCGACCCGCAGACCGACACGTTCACCCCGATGGCCGCCGACCCGGTGCCCCGCGGCTACCACTCCGCCGCGTTCCTGCTGCCCGACGGCCGGGTGATGGCGGTCGGGGACAACCCCGGGAACGGCAGCTTCGACATGCGGATCTCGATCTACTCGCCGACCTACCTGTTCAAGGGGCCCCGGCCGCAGATCACCTCGGTGGCGCGGACCGACTGGGGCTACGGCAGCACCCAGCAGGTCACCGTCGACTCCCCGGTGACCCGGGCGTCGCTGATCCGGCCGGCGGCGGTCACCCACTCGTCCGACCCGAACCAGCGCTTCGTGGAGTTGCCCATGTCGGTGGAGGGAAACATGATCGGCCTGAACGTGACGAGCAATCCGAACATCGCGCCGCCCGGCTGGTACATGCTCTTCGTGCACAACGCCGCCGGAGTGCCGTCGCTGGCCAGCTGGGTGAGGCTCGGATGAGCCGCCGGAGGAGTCGGATGACGGCCGCCGCCCTGGCCGGGCTGGCCGTCGCGGCGCTGCTGGTCGGCTGGCGGACCGGGAGCACCGCCGCCGGACCCGCGACGATCCGGCCCGGCGGCGGTGTCGAGGTGTCCCCCGCCGCACCGCCGCCCCGGATCCACCCCTTCGCCCGGCAGCCGCGCCGCAAGCCGCGCCCGGCGCTGCCGTCCCCGACCGCGCCGCCGGTCGTCGCGGAGGGGTTCGACGGCTGCGACCACGGATACGGCGAGGACGCCGAAATCTGTGTGCCCTGGCGGTTCCCGCCAGGGGTCCGGGACCGCTGCCGCTGGTTGTCGGCCCGGGACTATCCGCCGCTGCGGGTCGTCAGGGCCCGGGACCGGCACGGGCTGGACCGGAACCGGGACGGCGTCGCGTGCGGTCGGGGAGACTGACCGACCGGCCCGCCACAAGCGGGGAGACCGACCGACCAGCCCGCCACCGACCAACCGGCCCGCCACCGCCGGGGACCGACCGACCGGTCGGTTACGGCCGGGCGGCGATGTCCCGGATCGCCACTGCCGCCTCCAGGGCGGCGGTGGTGGCCGCCCAGCCCTTGTCCTCGGCCGAGCCGGGCAGCCCGGCCCGGTCCCGGGCCTGCCCGAGGTCGTTCACCGTCAGCACACCGTGCGCCACCGGCCGCCCGCTGTCCAGCGCCACCCGGGTCAGCCCCTCGGTCACCGACTGGCAGACGTAGTCGAAGTGCGCGGTGGCACCCCTGATCACCACGCCGAGCGCCACCACGGCGTCGCAGCGCCGGGCCAGTGCCTGGGCCACCACCGGCAGTTCCACCGAGCCGGCCACCCGGACCACGAGTACGTCGTCCACCCCGCACGCCTTCGCCGCCGTGACCGCCCGGTCGACCATGTGGTCGGTGAGTTCGCCGTGCCAGCGCGCGGCCACCACCCCCACGGTCAGCCCGGACGCGTCCACGGTCGACAGTTCCGGCTCGCCGAAGCCCGCCATCCTCACGCCAACCTTTCCGTCATCTTCGCGAGTTCCGCCAGCTCCCCGGCGTCGGCCGGGGCCTCCAGCCCGTCCAGCAGGTGCCCCATCCGGTCCCGCTTGGTGCGCAGGTAGCGCACGTTCTCCTCGGTGGCCCGGACCGGCATCGCCTCCCGGCCGACCACGGTCAGGCCGTAGCCCTCCAGGCCGGCCCGCTTGGCCGGGTTGTTGGTGAGCAGCCGCATCGAACGGACCCCGAGGTCGTAGAGGATCTGCGCGCCGGTGCCGTAGTCGCGGGCGTCGGCCGGCAACCCGAGGTCCAGGTTGGCGTCGACGGTGTCCAGGCCGCGGTCCTGCAACTGGTACGCCTGGAGCTTGTGCAGCAGTCCGATCCCGCGCCCCTCGTGGCCGCGCATGTAGAGGACCACGCCCCGCCCCTCGGCGGCGACCCGGGCCAGCGCGGCGTCGAGCTGGGGGCCGCAGTCGCAGCGCAGCGAGCCGAAGACGTCCCCGGTCAGGCACTCGGAGTGCACGCGTACCAGCACGTCCCGGCCGTCGCCGAGATCGCCGTAGACGAGTGCGATGTGCTCGGTGCCGTCCAGCCGGGCCCGGTAGCCGACCGCCCGGAACTCCCCGTACCCGAGCGGCAGCCGGGTCTGCACGACCTGCTCGACGTCGGTCTCGGTACGCCGCCGGTAGGCGATCAGGTCGGCGATGGTGATCAGCGTGAGGCCGTGCTCGGCGGCGAACTTCGCCAGGTCGGGCAGGCGCATCATGGTGCCGTCGTCGTTGACCAGTTCGCAGAGCACCCCGGCCGGGCGGGATCCGGCGAGCCGGGCGAGGTCGACGGCCGCCTCGGTGTGCCCGGGACGGCGCAGTACCCCGCCGGCCTTGGCCCGCAGCGGCACCACGTGCCCCGGCCGGCTCAGCTCGGTGGCGTCGGTGGCCGGGTCGGCGAGCAGCCGGATGGTGTGCGCCCGGTCGGCAGCGGAGATGCCGGTGCTGACCCCCTCCCGCGCGTCCACGGTCACCGTGTACGCCGTACCCCGCTTGTCCTGGTTGGTGTGGTACATCGGCGGCAGTTCGAGGCGGTCGCAGTCCTCCTCGGTCAGCGGCGCGCAGATGTAGCCGGAGGTGTAGCGGACCATGAACGCGACGAGTTCCGGGGTGGCCCGGTCGGCGGCGAAGATCAGGTCGCCCTCGTTCTCCCGGTCCTCGTCGTCGACCACGACGACCGGCCGGCCCGCCGCGATCTCCGCCAGCGCCGCCTCGATGGTGCCGAATTCGGTCATGCCACTGCCTCCAGTCCGTCGACCGGCAGCCGTCCGCCGGTCGTCAGCAGTCGTTCGACGTACTTGGCGAGGACGTCAACCTCCAGGTTGACCGGCTCGCCGACACCCTTGCGGCCCAGCGTGGTGGCGGCCAGCGTGGTCGGGATCAGCCCGACCGAGAAGGTCTGCGGGGTCAGCCCGGCCACGGTCAGCGACACCCCGTCGACGGTGATCGAGCCCTTCTCCACCACATATCGGGCGAGGTCGGCGGGGAGGTCGAAGGTGACCGTCTCCCACTGCTCGGCCGGCTGTCGCGAGACGATCCCGGCGACCCCGTCCACGTGCCCCTGCACCAGGTGACCGCCGAGCCGGCTGCCCAGCGTGGCGGCCCGCTCCAGGTTGACCGGGTCACCGGTGCGCAACGCCCCCAGCGCGGTACGCCGGAACGTCTCGCCCATCACGTCGGCGGTGAAGGAGTCGCCGTCGACCTCGACCACGGTCAGGCAGACGCCGTTGACGGAGATCGAGTCGCCGTGCCGGGCGTCCGAGGTGACGACCGGGCCGCGGATCGCGACCAGCGCCGAGTCGGCCCCCGTGTCGTCCCGCCGGACCAGCTCGCCCAGCTCTTCCACGATGCCGGTGAACATCCTCAGCCCTCCGTCTTCCGGGGAAACGCGGTGACCCGCAGATCGGGGCCGACCGGTGTGATGTCGGTGAACTCCAGGTCGACGACCTCGGAGATGGAACGCGCACCGGCGTCGCCGAGCGCGGCCGGGCCGGCGCCGAGCAGCTTCGGGGCCAGGTAGCCGACCACCTTGTCGACCAGGCCGGCGGCGAGGAACGCGCCGGCCAGGGTCGGGCCGCCCTCCAGCAGCGCCGCCCGGACGCCGCGCCGGTAGAGCTCGGCGAGCAGCCGGGGCAGGTCGACCTGCCCGTCCGGGCCGGTGCCGACCTCCCTGGCGGTCGCCACCCAGGTGGGCGCGGCGCCGTCCCGGACCCGGGCGTCGGGCGGGGTACGTCCGGCGCTGTCCACCACCACCCGCAGTGGCTGGCGGATGGCGAGGGTGCCGTCGCGCAGGTTCCGCACGGTCAGTCGCGGGTCGTCGGCGAGTGCCGTGCCGACCCCGACGATCACCGCGTCGACGGTGCCGCGCAGCGCGTGCACGTCGATCCGGGCCGCCTCGGAGGTGATCCACATGCTGGTGCCGTCCGCCGCCGCGATCCGGCCGTCCAGGGTCGCCGCGTACTTCCAGATCAGGTACGGCCGGTTGCGGCGTACCGCGGTCAGCCAGGCCAGGTTGCCGGTCTCCGCCTCGGCGGCGCGTACCCCGACCTCGACCTCGACCCCGGCGGCGCGCAGCCGCTCGATCCCGCCGGTGGCGACCGGGTTCGGATCGGGCACCCCGATCACCACCCGGCGGACCCCGGCCGAGATCAGCGCCCCGCTGCACGGCCCGGTACGCCCCTGGTGGTCGCAGGGTTCCAGGGTGACCACGGCGGTGCCGCCCCGGGCCCGCTCGCCGGCCTGGGCCAGCGCGACGATCTCGGCGTGCGGACCGCCCGCGTAGGCGTGGAAGCCCTCGCCGACGACCTTGCCGTGCGGGTCGAGCAGGACGCAGCCGACCAGGGGGTTCGGGCTGGTCGTGCCCAGACCGCGGGCCGCCAGTGCGATGGCCCGGCGCATCGCCTCGTCGGCGGAGACGCCCCCCATGCCGTTTCCCTCTTCCTCGCCCGTCGTCGGTTACGCGCGGGCGGGGTGTGGGAGGGGTGCCGGCCGGTGGCCGGGCGTGCGGCGGCGGAGCGTGGGGACGGCAACGGCCGACCCCGGCGGACCACGGGTCGGCGCACACGCACCGGCCAGCGGACCCGTCCGTCCCGCGCGCTGTCTCCCATCCGGACTGTCTGGGTGCGGAAACTGCCCGCCCCCAACCGTCGGCCCCGGATTCTCACCAGGTCCACCGGGCGGCCGAGGCCGACCGGGTCGCGGGCTTACCGGGCTTGCGCCCGGATCACCGCCGGTTCGGAATTACACCGAGTCCCGCCAGCGCGTGGTGGGTACAGAACGAGTCTTACACGAATCCGGCGCCGTCGGGCCAGTGGGGCGACCGACCTCACAGCGGCGTGACCGCTGTCACTTCGCGCCGCGCCGCCGCTCCCCCGCGTCGGCCGCCGGTGCGCCCGGGGTACGCCGGCGGTCCATCGCCACGTACGACCCAGGCTGGCTCTTGGCCACCGTCTTCATCTCGGAGGCGGCCGCGATCACCTCCAGCGGGTCGGTGAACCGGCGATCCGGCACCGACAGCGAGACCCCGATGGAGAGGGTCACCAGGTGGGCCCGCTGGATGTTGCCGCGCCGGTCCTTCAGCTCGACGTAGCCGCGCTTGGCGTCCTCCGGGTCGTAGAGTTCGTCGGCGGTCTTCTCGAAGTCGACGACGGCCCGTTCGGTGAGCGGGCGGACCTGTTCGGGAGCGCAGACGATCACGAAGTCGTCGCCGCCGATGTGCCCGAGGAAGGCCGGTGGCAGCCCGACCGAGACCACCGCCCGGTGCAGGCTGCGGGCGAGCGCGCTGATGAACTCGTCGCCGCGCACGAAGCCGTACCGGTCGTTCACGCTCTTGAACCGGTCGATGTCGATGTAGCCGACCGCGTAGTCGACGCCGCTGCGTACCCGGTCGCCGATCTCCCGGCGGACCCGGGTGTTGCCGGGCAGGCCGGTCAGCGGGGAGACCTCGCGGAACTCCTTGTTGCGGCGCAGCGTGGAGCTGATCCGGGCGACGAGTTCGGCGGTGTCGAAGGGCTTGACCAGATAGTCGTCGGCCCCGGCGGTGAGCCCGTGCACCTTGTCCACGGTCAGGCCCTTGGCGGTCAACATGATCACCGGCAGTGCCGAGGTCATCGGGTTGGCCCGCAGCCGGCGGGTCAGCTCCAGCCCGTCGATCCGGGGCATCCGCAGGTCGACCACGGCCAGGTCGGGCCGGCGCTGCTCGATCACCTCCAGCGCCTCCTGGCCGTCGCTGGCCTGGGCCACCTCGAAGCCGTGCAGCCGCAGGTTGAACGAGACGAACCGGACGATGTCCTCGTCGTCGTCGACGACCAGGATCAGGTCGGGCCGCTCCTCCGCGACCCCGTCGACGGTCATCCCCGCCCTCCGCTCCGCACGGTCACGCCGACGGCACGGCGCGCTCGGCGAGCCGCCGCAGCTGGGTCACGGCGGCGGCCGGGTCGGCGGCGCCGTAGACGGCGGTGCCGGCGACGAAGGCGTCCGCGCCGGCCGCCGCCGCCTGCTCGATGGTGTCGGCCGCGATCCCGCCGTCGACCTCGATCCGCAGTTCGAGGTGGCCGGCGGCGACGTGCCGGCGGGCGGTCCGGACCTTGTCGAGCAGTTCGGGGATGAACCGCTGCCCCCCGAAGCCCGCCTTGATAGTCATGATCAGCAATGTATCGAAGCTGGGCAACAGGTCAAGGTACGGTTCGATCGGAGTGTCCCGGTCGACCGCCAGCCCCGCCTTCGCCCCCGCCGAGCGGAGGTCCTTGGCCAGCGAGACCGGGTTGTCGCACGCCTCGGCATGGAACGTCACGTTGTACGCACCGGCGTCGGCGTAACTCGGCGCCCACCGCCGCGGATCGTCGATCATCAGGTGTACGTCGAACGGCAGCGCGGTCACCGCCAGCAGGCTCTGCACCACCGGCAGCCCGATGGTCAGGTTGGGCACGAAATGGTTGTCCATCACGTCCACGTGCAGCCAGTCCGCCGTGGACTCCACCACCCGCACCTCGTCGGCGAGCCGGGCGAAGTCTGCGGCGAGGATGCTGGGCGCGACGATCGGCGCTGGTACGGTCACCGCGCCAGTGTACGAACGCCGGCCACCTCCGGCTCCGCTCACCCTCGGATCATGGCACCGTCGGCGAAGAACCGGTCCGGCGTGATCGGCAGGTCGCGCACCCGTACCCCGGTGGCGTGGTACACGGCGTTGGCGATCGCCGCCGCCGTACCCACGATGCCCAGCTCGCCGATGCCCTTGGAACCCATCGGGTTGACGTACGGGTCCTCCTCGGCGAGCGTGTGCACCTCCACGCAGCCGACGTCGGCGTTGGTGGCGATGTGGTACTCGGCGAGGTCGTGGTTGACCACGTGACCGAACCGGGGGTCGAGCACGCACCGCTCGTGCAGCGCCATCGACAGCCCCATCGTCATCCCGCCGAGCAGCTGCGACCGGCCGGTCTTCGGGTTGATGATCCGGCCGGCGGCGAAGACGCCGAGCAGCCGGGGCGCGCGTACCTCGCCGGTCGCCTCGTGCACCCGGACCTCGGCGAACTGCGCGCCGAACGCGTACATCGAAAAGCGCTCCCGCTCCGGGTTCTCCGGCATGTCGGCGCTCGCCTCGATCGGGTGCATCGGCGGGTCGGCGTGCTCGGCGGCCACCCGGGCGCGCAGCCGGCGGGCCGCCTCGACCACCGCGCTGCCCCACGAGGTCATCCCGGACGAGCCGCCGGCCGCCATCGCCGGCGGCAGGTCCGTGTCGCCGATCCGCAGCTCCACCCGGTCGACGGGTACCCCGAGGGCGTCGGCGGCGATCTGGCTCAGCGAGGTCCAGGTGCCGGTGCCGAGGTCGGCGGCACCGATCAGGACGACGTACCGGCCGTCCGGCTCCAGCCGGATCGTCGCCGCCGAGCCGGGCAGTTGGTAGACCGGGTACATCGAGGCGGCCACCCCGGTGCCGACCAGCCAGCCGCCGGCCGCCCGCCGCACCCCGGGCGTCGGGTCCCGGCCGGCCCAACCGAACCGGCGGGCCCCTTCGCGCAGGCAGGCGACCAGGTTGCGGGTGGAGAACGGCCGGTCCAGCTCCGGATCGCGGGGCGGCTCGTTGGCGATCCGGAACTCGACCGGATCCTGCCCGCAGGCGATCGCCATCTCGTCCATCGCCGACTCCAGCGCGTACATCCCGGTGGCCTTGCCCGGAGCGCGCATGATCGTCGGCACCGGCACGTCGAGCCGGACCATCCGGTGCGTGGTGCTGCGGTGCTCCGCCGCGTACATCACCCGGGTCGGCGTGGCGGTCTGCTCGGCGAACTCCTTGTGCCGGGCGGTCTGCTGCACCACCGCGTGGCTGACCGCGACCAGCCTGCCGTCCGGCCCGGCGCCGAGCCGGATCCGCTGGATCGACGGGGTGCGGTAGCCGACCTGGGAGAACATCTGCTGCCGGGTGAGCGCCAGCTTCACCGGACGGCCGGGCACGGCGAACGCGGCCAGGATCGCCAGCACCACGTCCGGATGGGTGTGCAGCTTGCCGCCGAAGGCGCCGCCGACGTGTGGCGAGATCACCCGGATCTGCTCCTCGTCGAGCCCGAAGAGGGTGGCCAGCGACTGGCGCAGCCGGTGCACGCCCTGGGTGCCCACGTGCAGGGTGAGCCGGTCGTCGACGCACTGCGCGATGGTGGCGTGCGGTTCCAGCTGGGCGTGCTGGTACCAGGGGGTGCTGTAGGTGGCGTCCAGGCGTACCGCCGCGCCGGCCAGCGCCGCCTCCGGGTCACCGTGCACGCTGTCGGTGGCGAACCCGCCGTTCATCGCCTCCGGGGGGTACCGGTCCGGATGGTCGGCGTCGAGTACGACGTCGTGCGGACCGGGCCGGTAGTCCAGCTGCACCAGGTCGGCGGCGCACCGCGCGACCTCCGAGGTCTCCGCCACCACCCCGGCGACGAACTGCCCCCGGTACGACACCTCGGGCGTCTGCAGGACGACCAGCTCCGGATCGTCGAAGGAGGCGATCCGGGCCGCGTTCTCGTGGGTCAGCACCGCCAGCACACCCGGCTCGCTCAGCGCCGCCTCGGCGTGCACGGCGACGATCTGGCCCACCGCTACCGTCGCCTGCACCGGAAACAGATAGGCCGGCCGGTCGACCGGGTGCTCGAAGGCGTACCGGGCCGTCCCGGTGACCTTCGCGGGTCCGTCGAACCGGTCCAGCGGAGTGCCGATGACTCGGACCGGCAGGGTCATCCCGTCCACACCTGCAATGTATGTAACCCGACGCCCCCGTCCACCCGCTTTCGCCGGAAGCGTCACCGCCCCCTCGTCGGGCGGACGGCGCGTCGCCGTTCGGAGGGCGGGCGGCGCGCCGCGCCAATCGCGGGCGGCGGTGCGCGTCGCCGGTCGTGGGCGGGTAGTGCGCGTCGCCGGTCGTGGGCGGGCGGTCAGTTCCGGCGCAGTACCGCCAGGAACATCGCGTCGGTGCCGTGCCGGTGCGGCCAGAGCTGCACGGTCGGGCCGTCGCCGAGACCGGGCATTCCGGCCGGCAGCAGCGGCCGGGCGTCGACGAAGTCGACCGACGCGCCGGAGCGCCGCGCCGCCTCGGTCACCGAGACGTGCGTCTCCACCACGTGCGGCGAGCAGGTCACGTACGCCACCACCCCGCCGGGACGGACCGCCCGCAGCGCCGCACCGAGCAACTCCCGCTGCAACCGGGTCAGCGCCGGCAGGTCGGACGGCTGGCGGCGCCAACGGGACTCCGGGCGACGCCGCAGCGAGCCGAGACCGGTGCAGGGCGCGTCGACGAGTACCCGGTCGAAGGAGTCCGCCGGCAGGTCCGGGTCGCGCCCGACGGTACGCCCGTCGGCGGTCAGCACGGTCACCGGCAGCCCGCGTACGGCCTGGGAGACCAGCCGGGCCCGGTGCTCGGCCACCTCGACGGCGGTCAGCCGGGCCCCCCGCTGCGCGGCCAGCGCGCCGAGCAGCCCGGCCTTGCCACCCGGCCCGGCGCAGAGGTCCAGCCAGCGTTCGTCGTCGCCGTCGAGTTCGGCGGCGGTGAGCGCGGCGGCCACCAGCTGGGAACCCTCGTCCTGGACGTGCGCCCGGCCGTCGGCCAGCGCCGCCAGCTCGCCGGGGGCACCGCCGGGCAGGTAGACCGCGTACGGCGAGAAGGCGCCCGGCGCCCCGCCCACCTCGTCGGCGACCTCGACCGCGTCGGCCCGGCCCGGCCGGACGCAGAGGTGCACCGCCGGGCGCTGGTTGTCCTCGATCAGCAGCCGGGTGGTCTCGGCCAGGTCGCCGCCGAGCGCCTCCGCGAAGGAGCGCACGATCCACTCCGGATGGCTGTAGGTGAGCGCCAGGTTCCCGACCGGATCGGTCTCGGCCGGCGGAGCCAGCTCGGTCAGCCAGGTGTCCAGGTCCTTGCCGGCCACCTCGCGCAGCACGGCGTTGGCGAACCCGGACGCCCCCGGGACGAGCGAGCGGACCAGGTCGACAGTTGCCGAGACGGCGGCGTGCGGCGGGACCCGGGTGTAGAGGATCTGGTAGGCGCCGAGCCGCAGCGCGTCCCGGGGCTGCGGGTCGATCCGGGCCACCTCCCGGCCGGCGGCGGCGGTGAGGATCGCGTCCAGGGTGCCCCGGACCCGCAGCGTGCCGTAGGTCAGTTCGGTGGCGAAGGCGGCGTCCCGGCCGTGCAGCCGCCGGTCGCGCAGGATGCCGGGCAGGACCAGGTTCGCGTACGCGTCGTCCCGGTGCACCGCCTCGATCGCCTCGTACGCCGCCTGCCGGGGCAGGTCCGCCGCCGGTCGCCCCGTCCGGGCCGGCCGCCCGTCGCGGTCCCGCCGGTCGCCGCCCCGTCCGGCACGTCCCCACTCGGGACGTCCCCGGTCGTCGCGTCCCCGCTCGGGACGTCCCCGGTCGTCGGGTCCCCGGTCGGTGCCGGCCCGGTCGGTACGGCGGTGCCCGGCACCGCCCGGTGCCCGGTCGTCGCGGTCCCGGCCGGCACCGGCCCGTTGGGTGCCGCCGACCTGTCCGGTAACGTCGCTCATCCGAACTGCTCCCCGGCCGCGACCCGGACGCCCCGGGCCCAGTCGGTCGCCGGCATGGCGCGCTTGCCGGCCGCCCGCACCTCGCCCAACTCCACAGGTGTGCTGGCGGTCCCGGCCAGCACCCGGCCCCGCTCCACCAGCAGCTCGCCGGGCTTGAGTTCAGGCCCGTTGCCGACCGGCCGCACCGGACCGAGCTTGACCCGGTCACCCCGGAAGGTGGTCCAGGCACCGGGTGCCGGAGTGGCCGCCCGGATCCGCCGGTCCACCGCGAAGGACGGCTCCGACCAGCGCACCTCGCCGTCCGTGACGGTCAGCTTCGGCGCCAGCGTCACCCCGTCGGCAGGCTGCGGGACCGCCCGCGCACTGCCCTGCCCGATCGCGTCCAGCACGCCGACCAGCAGCCCGGCGCCGCTGCGGGCGAGCCGCTCCAGCAGGTCGCCGGAGGTGTCGGTCGGACGGATCTCCTCGGTCACGGTGCCGAAGACCGGTCCGGTGTCCAGCCCGGCCTCCAGCTGGAAGACGCTGGCGCCGGTGAGCTGGTCGCCGTGCAGCACCGCGTGCTGCACCGGGGCGGCGCCCCGCCAGGCGGGCAGCAGCGAGAAGTGCAGGTTGACCCAACCGTACGTGGGGATCTCCAGTGCCTCCGGCGGCACCAGCGCGCCGTAGGCGACCACCGGCACGCAGTCCGGGGCGAGCGCGCGCAGCCGGTCGAGGAACTCCGGCTCGCGGGGCCGGGCCGGGGTGAGCACCTCGATCCCCCGCTCGTCGGCCCAGGCGCCGACGGGTGACCGGAGCAGTCCCCGGCCCCGCCCGGCCGGGGCGTCCGGCCGGGTCACCACGGCCAGCAGTTCGTGCCCGGAGGCGGCGATGGCGTCCAGGCTGGGCAGGGCGACGGCCGGCGTACCGGCGAAGATCAGGCGCACCGGCCGGTCACCGACCCAGACCGAACGGGCTGGCGGAACGCTCCGAGCCGCCCAGTCCCAGCTTGGCGGCGAACCCCTGGCGCCGGTTGGCCGGCGGGTCGTGCGGGCTGACCTTGACCACCGGCGGGGCGTCGGTGTCGTACCAGTCCGCCGCGCGGATCGCCTTCATCGCCTCCTTGCGCCCCTCGGCGTCGAGGCGGTCCAGGAAGAGCACCCCGTCGAGGTGGTCGGTCTCGTGCTGCACGCACCGGGCCATCAGTCCGGTGCCGACGATCTGCATCGGGTCGCCGTACTCGTTGAAGCCCTTGGCGACGACGTTGAGCCGGCGCTTGGTGTCGAAGTAGAGCCCGGGGATGGAGAGACAGCCCTCCGGGCCGTCCTGTTCGTCGGAGTCGGGAAACTCCAGCACCGGGTTGACCAGGTGCCCGAGCACGTCGTCGACGTCGAAGGCGAACACCCGCAGGCCCACCCCGAGCTGCGGCGCGGCGAGACCGGCGCCGCTCTGCTCCCGCATCGTGTCGGTCAGGTCGGCGACCAGTTTGCGCAGTTCGGCGTCGAAGTCGACGACGGGGTCGGCCGGGGTGCGCAGCACCGGGTCCCCGAACAGGCGGATGGGCTGGACGGTCACGCGGGACGGCTCCTTCACGGATGGGTTCGGTGGTGCCGCACCCAGTCTACGGGCGCGCCGGGCGACCGAGGGGCGAGCCGGGTCGGGCCGGACCGGAGGTCAGGACGGCACCCGGGCCGGCAGTGGCCCGGGTCACGATCGCGGTACTGTGCCGCCCGGCCGGAGTACCCGGCCCGACGGGCACTGCGACCGGGGAGGGCTGGTCAGGGCTGGGTGCCCGGCTCGCCGGCCAGTACGACGGCGTCGGTGCGCTCCAGGATGTGCTCGGGCAGCGGCAGCGCCGTACCGTGCGCGGCGTCCCAGTCGTAGATCACGCTCAGTCCGACCTCGGCCCGGAAGTACTCGATGGCGCTGAGCCCGCCGACCACCGGCTCGTCGCACTCGGCGACGAGTTGCCCCGGGACCAGCTTGAAGCCGTTGCGCAGCGCGGCGCTGAGCCGGCGGTGCCCGTCGACCACGAAGAACTTCTCGCCGGTGTAGCCGATCCGCAGCGGCTCCAGTGCCTCCTCGCCGGCCTGCCCGACCTGAGCGACGAAGTCCGACTCCCAGAGCCCGCGCAGCCCCTGGATCTCCTGGCTGGGGTAGATCCTGGCCGGGTCGAGCAGCAGCAACGGCGGGGTGTCCCGCAGGATCTGCTGGCCGAACGAGCCCTCGTAGGCGGCGATGACGTGCTCCACCACCTCGTCCGCCGAGGCTTTGGTGCTGTCGCAGATCAGGTCGTAGTTGCGCAGCTTCGCCTTGTCGACGCCGTACCGGACGAGGAAGCGGTTGCGCTCGCTCTCGCTGCGCTCCTGGAGCTTGGCCCGGGCCTCCTCGATCGAGGTGTAGCTCTCGGCCGGGCCGGAGGGCCGGGCCAGCACCCGGCGGGCCGCCTCGGTCGGCTCGGTTATCATGTGAATCTTCAGGGCGTCCTTGAAGAAGTGCCAGGCGAGCCGGCTGTCCACGATCAACTGCTCGCCGGAGTCGGCGATGTCCTGCTGGAGCTGGTCGACGTAGCCGTCGACCGCCTGGTCCAGCTCGGCGTGCAGGTTGAGCTGGAGCGCTGTCATCTGCCGCTGCTGGGCCATCTCGCGATAGAGGTCGCCCACACTCACCCGGCGCAGGTCGAGCCGCTTGGCGAGCTTGATGGAGACGGTGCTCTTGCCACTGCCGAGGTCACCGTTCAGGACGATCGACTGACGACCGGTCACGACCTACCCACCCCTGATCGCAGGTTTTCGATATTTGGTACGCCGAACCGGCGCGGTCACTCTCCGTCACGCGTCCTGCGTGCAGCAGATGGGCGATGGTATCACCCGAATCCCCACCCACCGGTCGGACTCCGCGTCCGTCGGACTTCCGATACCCACCGAGAGTCATGGCCAAAACCACCCTCCGTGTCGGATTCCGACACTCGACAGTCGTCTCCGGAGGTAGCCGTCCGCCGTTTCAGAAGATGTCCTGCGGGTCGACCTGGATCCGGACCGGCTGCCCGGCCTTGCGGGCCGTCCGGACCCCGGCCGCCTCGTGCAGGGCCAGCGCCAGCGCCGGTGCCTGGGACCGGGGCACCCGGACCAGCATCCGCTCCTGCCCGTCCGGCGCCGGCACCGGGCCGAGCACCTCGGCCGCCGGCGGCAGCCGGGCCTCGTCGAGCAGTTCCGCCACCGCCGCCGCCGTCCCGGTCAGGCTGGCCATCCGGGCCGCCGGCGGGAAGCCCAGCTCGCGCCGCTCGGCCAGCTCCCGGCCGGCGAACCAGCCCGGGTCCCAGCGCAGCAGCGCCTGCACCGGCGCCAGCGACCCGTCCGCGACCACCACCACCCGACCGCCGGCCGGGCCGGGCCGGGCCAGCGCCGCCGCCGCCAGCCATCGGCGCAGCGCCTCCTCCCCGGCCCGCAGGTCGGCCCGGGTCAGCAACGCCCAGGAGTCGAGCAGCAGCACCGCGCCGTAGCCGCCGTCGGCCACCGGCTCGGCGCCCGGCGTCGCGATCACCAGACCCGCGTCGCCGGGCACGCCGCGCAGCACCTCGTCCCGGCCCGAGGTGCGGACCGGCACGCCCGGGAACGCCCGCCCGAGTTCCTCGGCGGTCCGCCGGGCACCCACCACCGCCGCCCGCAGCCGCCGCCCGCCGCACTGCGGGCAGGCGTACCCGGCGGCGACCCGGGCGCACCAGCGGCAGGCCGGGACGGCGCTGGCCGAGCGCAGGGCGAGCGGGCCGGCGCAGTGCGGGCACCGGGCCGGCGCCCGGCAGTGTGCGCAGGCCACCGACGGCAGGTAGCCGCGCCGGGGCACCTGCACGAGTACCGGTGCGTCGGCCTTCAGCGCCGCCCGGGCCGCGTCCCAGGCCAGGCTCGGCAGCCGGGCCGAGGCGGCGGCGGGATCGCGGGCCAACTGCGGGTCGTCGCCGGTCGGCGTGATCCTCGGGGTACGCGCGCGCAGCGTCGACCGGTCCGGCACGATCTCCTTCGCCCAGCCCGTCTCGACAAGCAGCCGCGACTCGGCCGTCCGGGCGTACCCGCCGACCAGTACCGCCGCGTCGCCGAGCCGCGCCCGGGTGAGCAGCACCTCCCGGGCGTGCGGGTACGGCGCCCGGGGCTCGGCGTGCAGGTCGTCCCCGTCGTCCCAGACCGCCACCAGTCCGAGGTCGGCGACCGGGGCGAACATCGCGGCCCGGGTTCCGATGACCACCGGCACCCGGCCCCGGGTGGCGGCCAGGAACGCCCGATACCGGCGGGCCGGCCCGAGTGCCGCGGAGAGCGCGACGTGCCGCCCGGTGCCGAGCAGCGCGGTGAGCGCGGCGTCGAGGCGTTCCAGGTCCCGGGCGTCGGCCACCACCGCCACCACTCCCCGGCCGCCGCGTACGGTCGCCGCCGCCGCCTCGGCGAACCGGGCCGGCCAGTCCTCGCCGGGCAGCGCCGACCAGACCGCCCGGGGTGCCCGCCCGTCGGTAAGCGCCCGCAGGAATCCCGGCCCGGCCGGATAGTCCCGCCAGCCCTTCTCGGCCGGCACCGTGACCGGCTCGGCCCGGACCTCCTCGACGGCACCGGCCTGCACAACGGCAGCGGCCTCCTCGACGCCGGCAGCCTGCTCGACGGCAGCAGCCTGCTCGACGGCACCCGGCTCCACGACGGCACCGGCGTTCTCGACCGCACCCGCCTCGTCGACGGCGCCGGCCTGCCCGGCGGCAGCGGGGTCCTCGACGGCAGCGGCGTCGGATGCCGGCGCGGGAGGGGCGGTTTCGCGTTCGACCCGGGCGTGCCGGGGCGGAACGGCCAGCCGCAGCACGTCGGCGAGGTTGCCGGCGTACCGGTCGGCGACCGCCCGGGCCAGCCGGGCGATCTCCGGGGTCAGCACCGGCTCGGGCGAGACCAGCCGTTCCAGGTAGTTCAGCCGGCCGTCGTGTGCGGAGAGTTCGGCCCGGTCCAGCAGCCAGCCGTCGACCAACTGGCCGGCGAAGCGGACCCGGACCCGGGTGCCCGGCCGGGCCTGCTCGGACAGCTCCGCCGGGACCAGGTAGTCGAAGGGCCGGTCCAGGTGGGCCAGCGGCACGTCGACGCAGACGCGAGCGACCGGCAACCCGGGTGCGGGCTGCCGGTCGCTGCGCTTGCCGGTCGTCAGGCTCCCGCGGCCGACTTGAGGTCGGCGGCGCGGTCCGTGCTCTCCCAGGTCAGGTCGGGCAGCTCACGGCCGAAGTGGCCGTAGGCGGCGGTCTGCCGGTAGATCGGGCGGAGCAGGTGCAGGTCCCGGATGATCGCCGCCGGCCGGAGGTCGAAGACCTCGCGGACCGCGTGCTCGATCCGGTCCACCGGCACGTTCTCGGTGCCGAAGGTCTCGATGAAGGTGCTCACCGGGTGCGCCTTGCCGATCGCGTACGCCACCTGGACCTCGCAGCGCTCGGCCAGCCCGGCGGCGACCACGTTCTTCGCCACCCAGCGGGTCGCGTACGCGGCCGAGCGGTCGACCTTGGACGGGTCCTTGCCGGAGAACGCCCCGCCGCCGTGCCGGGCGTACCCGCCGTAGGTGTCGACGATGATCTTGCGTCCGGTCAGTCCGGCGTCGCCCATCGGGCCGCCGATCTCGAACCGGCCGGTCGGGTTGACCAGCAGCCGGTAGCCGTCGATGTCGAGACCCAGCTCCTCCAGCTCCGGCGCGATGACGTGCTCGCGGACGTCCGGGGTGAGCAGCGACTCCAGCGAGATGTCGGCGGCGTGCTGGCTGGAGACCACCACCGTGTCGAGCCGGACGGGGCGCAGCCCGTCGTACTCGATGGTCACCTGGGTCTTGCCGTCCGGCCGCAGGTAGGGGATCGTGCCGTCCTTGCGGGTGGCGGAGAGCCGGCGGGCCAGCCGGTGCGCCAGGGCGATCGGCAGCGGCATCAGCTCGGGCGTCTCCGAGCAGGCGAAGCCGAACATCATGCCCTGGTCGCCGGCGCCCTGGGCGTCCAGCGCGCTCTCCGAGGAGCCGGAGCGGAGCTCGATCGCGCTGTCCACACCCTGCGCGATGTCCGGCGACTGCGAGCCGATCGACACGCTGACGCCGCAGGAAGCGCCGTCGAAGCCCTTCTTCGACGAGTCGTACCCGATGCCGAGGATCGTCTCGCGGACGATCGCCGGGATGTCGGCGTACGCCTTCGTGGTCACCTCGCCCGCGACGTGCACCTGGCCGGTCGTGATGAGAGTTTCGACCGCGACCCGGCTCCGCGGATCCTGGTCCAGCAGCGCGTCGAGAATGCCGTCGCTGATCTGGTCAGCGATCTTGTCGGGGTGGCCTTCCGTGACCGACTCCGAGGTGAACAAGCGACGTACCACGGTGCTCCTAAGATCTCGAATTCAGTTGACGCGGCAGTGTAGTCACGGCCGCCCGGTCCCCCGACCCTGCCCGATGAGCATGCTGCCCGGTCATGACAGGCCGGTTAAGCGCGTTACTACCAGATCCCAGACGCCGTCGGCGAGATCTTCCTTGGATTGCTCCGGAAACGCTGTCGTCGAACCGTCAGCGCCGAGTACGACCGCCGTGTTGTGGTCGGCACCGAACACCTTGTCCGGCCCCACCTCGTTGACCACGATGAGATCGGCCCGCTTACGGGCCAGTTTGGCCCGGGCGTTGGCCTCGGCGTCGCTGGTCTCGGCGGCGAAGGCGACGAGCACCTGCCCCGGTCGCCGACGCTCGCCCAGCTCGGCGGCGATGTCGGGGTTGGCCACCAGCTCGACGGTGAGCGTGCCGCCCCGGTCCGACTTCTTGATTTTCTGAGCGGCGTACGTCGCCGGCCGGAAGTCCGCCGGTGCCGCCGCCATCACCACGGCGTCGGCCGTCTCGGCGGCCTCCAGGGTGGCCTTGCGCAGCTCCTCGGTGGTCGAGACCCGGACCACCTCCGCGCCGGCCGGGTCCGGCAACCCGACGTTCGCGGCGACCAGAGTCACCCGGGCGCCCCGGGCCACCGCCGTGCGGGCGAAGGCGTAGCCCTGCTTGCCCGACGAGCGGTTGCCGAGGAACCGGACCGGATCCAGCGGCTCGCGGGTGCCGCCCGCGGTGACCACCACCCGCCGGCCGGCCAGGTCGCGAGGTTCGGCGACGCCCCGGGCCAGCACCCGGCGGGCCACCGCGAAGATCTCGGCCGGGTCCGGCAACCGGCCCTTGCCGGTGTCGGCACCGGTCAGCCGGCCGCTCGCCGGCTCGATCACCAGCACGCCCCGGCCGCGCAGCGTGGCCACGTTGTCCGCCGTGGCCGGGTGCTCCCACATCTCGGTGTGCATCGCCGGGGCGAGCAGCACCGGGCAGCGGGCGGTCAGCAGGGTGTTGCTGAGCAGGTCGTCGGCGAGTCCGTGCGCGGCCCTGGCCAGCAGGTCCGCCGTCGCCGGGGCGACCACCACCAGGTCGGCGGCCTGGCCGAGCCGGACGTGCGGCACCTCGTGCACGTCGGCCCAGACGTCGTCGGCGACCGGCTGGCCGCTCAGGGCCGCCCAGGTCGGCGCACCGACGAAACGCAGCGCGGAGGCGGTCGGCACCACCCGGACCCGGTGCCCCGACTCGGTGAAGAGCCGGAGCAGCTCGCAGGCCTTGTAGGCGGCGATCCCGCCGCCCACCCCGAGCAGGACCTCGGTCATCGCGAACGCCCGGTGCGGCCCTACGGCTGGTCGGTCGGCTCGGCGGTGAGCAGACCGGCGTTGATCTCGCGCATCGCGATCGAGAGCGGCTTCTCCTGCGGAGTGGTCTCCACCAGCGGGCCGACGTACTCGAGCAGGCCCTCGCCGAGCTGGCTGTAGTAGGCGTTCACCTGGCGGGCACGCTTGGCGGCGAAGATCACCAGAGCGTACTTCGAGGTGGTCTTCTCGAGCAGCTCGTCGATCGGCGGGTTGGTGATGCCTTCGGGACTGGCGATGGATCCCACGGGAGATAAACCTCGGTGTCTCTCGACCGCCGGGCGTGGCGGTCGGGTCGGAGTTGGCTCAGGTCTGTGCCCGACTCGAATCCGCGCCGACCGGGCCGGCATGGCCCCTGGCGGGGCGGGTCGGCATGGCCCCTGGCGGGAAAGCCCGGGTCGGCGTGTCTCAGGTCGGCGTCAGAAAGGACGAACCGAGCAAGCTTACCAGTTCGTCAGCGGCCCGCCCGACAACGTCGTTGACGACCGTGGCGTCGAATTCCCGACCGGCGGCGTCGGCGTCGGCCCGGGTCGGGGCGAGGTAGACCAGCCGGGCCGACGGCAGCGCCGTCCGCACCTGGCGGGCGCCGCGCAGGTCGATGGGGAGCAGCACCGGGCGGCCGGTCGACAACCGGAGCCGCACCGGCCCGGCGGGTGTGCCGTACCGGTGGACGCCAATGTCCGACCACTCCAGCAGCTCTCCGCCGTCGAGCAGCCGGCCGAATTCGGCCCGGTCGACGAAGTGGTAGTGCACCCCGTCGATTTCGTGGCGCCGAGCGGGGCGGGTGGTGACCGGGACCGACAGCCACAACCGTGGCAATCGGGCCCGGACGAGTTGCGTCACGCTGTCCTTGCCGGCCCCGGAGGGACCGGCAAGGACCGTGAGACGAGCCGCTGGGCGGACATCGTCATGCGTACCCACTGCTTGTTTCTACACGGCGGGTGGAGCTAGTTCGCCGAGAATTCTCCAAGCAGTGCCTTGCGCTGCTGCTCACCGAGGCCACGGAGGCGACGGCTGTCGGCGATCTTGAGCTTCTCCATGATCTGGGTGGCTCGGATCTTGCCGATTCCCGGCATGGCCTGAAGTACGGCCGATACCTTCAGCTTGCCGACGACGTCGTCCGACTCCGCACGGTCGAGGACGGCGGCGAGGTTGGTCTTGCCCTGCTTGAGCTCTTCCTTGAGCTTCGCCCGGGCCTTGCGGATCTCCGCGGCCTTCTCCAGCGCGGCTGCGCGCTGTTCGGGGCTCAGTTGGGGGAGCGGCACCAGTTCTCCTCAGGTCCCTATCGCGACGGGCGGGACGCGCCGTCGCATCTGTGAAACGTGGTGTGCCTGGCAACCAAAGGGGTATGTGGTTCCCAGCGCCGGGAAAACTAGCGGCCATCGGAGCTTTCGGCAACGTGGGCACGCCATGATCATGTCAGCGTAATCGGAAGATCACTGACCGGCAGCGGTCAGCGCGGCCCGACAATCGGCAAGCGTCCGGTCCACCGCGGCGCGCAGCGCGGCCGGCTCCGGGCCCGCTCCGAGCACCTCCCGGGAGTACGACGGGAGCACCCTGGCGAGCTCGCCGCCGAAGACCGTACGCAGGTCGTCGGGGCGTGCACCTTGCGCGCCGAGGCCCGGAGCGAGCAGCGGACCGCCCACTCCGGAGAGGTCGTGTCCGGTCTCGCCGACAGTGGCGCCGACCACCAGCCCGAAGCTGCCGAGCGGCTCCGCACCCCTGTTGAGCTGCGAAATCTCTTCGATGATCGTTTGCGCGACGGTCCGCCCGTCCGCGCCGACGGCACGCTGCACGCTCGCGCCCTCGGGGTTCGAGGTGAGCGCCAGCACGAAGACGCCGCCGCCGTACTTGCGTGCCGTTTCGAACATCGGGGCGAGCGAGCCGACCCCGAGGAAGGGGCTCGCGGTGATCGCGTCGACATACATCGGGCTGGATGGATCGAGGTACGCGTCGGCGTACGCGGCGACCGTCGAGCCGATGTCGCCGCGCTTGACGTCAAGCAGAACGAGCGCTCCCGCGCCCCGCAACTGTCGGATAATTGACTCAAGAACTCCGACCCCGCGCGAGCCGAACCGCTCGAAAAACGCCGACTGCGGCTTGAAGACCGCGACCCGGTCGCCGAGCGCCTCGACCACCGTCTCGCCGAACCGGGTCAACCCGTCGACGTCGTCGGGCAACCCCCATCGGGCGAGCAGTGCGGGGTGCGGGTCGATGCCGACACAGAACTGTCCGCGCTCCGCCATCGCCCGGTGCAACCGACTGCCGAAATCTTCCATCCGACTCTCCCCTCTCCGGCGGCTGCCATGACCCTCTGCCATGGCGCCGCGACCATCTGTCAGTTACCCGGCCGCCGCCGGTGCGTCGCCGAGCGGCACCGGTCAGCCGGCGGCGGCAGCGGCGCCGATCGCCGTACAGATCCGGGACAGGTCGGCGTCGCCGGTGACGTACGGCGGCATCGTGTAGACCAGGTCCCGGAACGGGCGCAGCCAGACCCCGTGTGCCGCCGCCGCCTCGGTCGCCTCGGTCAGCTTCACGTCGTGGTCGAGTTGCACCACCCCGATCGCGCCGAGCACCCGGACGTCGGCCACCCCGGCGGCGCCCCGTAACGGCGCCAGGCCGGCCGAGAGCGCGGCGGAGATCCTCCGGACGTCGGACGCCCAGTCTCCGGCCTCCAGCAGCCCGATGGAGGCGTTTGCGACGGCGCAGGAAAGCGGGTTCCCCATGAAGGTCGGACCGTGCGCCAACACCCCGGTCGCGGAGATGCCCTCGGCGACCGCCGGGGTGCAGAGCGTGGCGGCCAGGCTCAGGTAGCCGCCGGTGAGCGCCTTGCCCAGGCACATCACGTCCGGGGTGACGCGAGCGTGCTCCGCCGCGAAGAGCGCGCCGGTCCGGCCGAAGCCGGTGGCGATCTCATCGAAGATCAGCACGATGTCGTGCGCCGTGCAGACCTCCCGGAGCAGCCGCAGGTACTCCGGGTTGTGGAACCGCATCCCGCCGGCACCCTGCACCACCGGCTCGACGACCACCGCCGCCAGCTCGCCCGCGTGCCGGTGCAGCGCGTCGGCGAGCGCGGACGCGTACGCCGGGTCGACCGGGGAGTCGACGCCGGGCGGGGGCGGGCCGGCGAAGACCTGCCGGGGCAGTACGCCGGTCCAGAGCGAGTGCATCCCGCCCTCGGGGTCGCAGACGCTCATCGGGTGGAACGTGTCCCCGTGGTAGCCGCCCCGCCAGGTCGCCAGCCGGTGCCGCTCCGGTCGCCCCCGGCCCCGCTGGTACTGCAGGGCCATCTTGACGGCCACCTCGACGGAGACCGAGCCGGAGTCGCAGAGGAAGACGTGTTCCAGGCCGGGCGGGGTGAGCCGGACCAGGGTGTCGGCGAGCCGGACGGCGGGCTCGTGGGTCAACCCGCCGAACATCACGTGGCTCATCCGGCCGAGCTGGTCGGTGACGGCGGCGTCCAGCACCGGATGCCGGTAGCCGTGGATCGCCGCCCACCACGACGACATCCCGTCGACGAGTTCCCGGCCGTCGGCCAGGCGCAGCCGCACGCCCTCGGCGCTCTCCACGACGTAGGGGTCGGTGCGGGCCGGCATCGGGGCGTACGGGTGCCAGACGTGTGCCCGGTCGGCCTCGACGATCTGCGCCGGGGTCGTCGGCGTACCTTGCGGCCCCGCTGTCGCGGGCTCCCCGGGGCTCATCGCCCGGTCGCCCGGGCCACCGCGCGGACCAGTCCCGGCCCGCCGTAGACGAAGCCGGTGTAGAGCTGCACCAGGTCGGCTCCGGCGTCCAGCAGCGCGGTCGCGTCGGCCGGGTCGAGGATGCCGCCCACCCCGACCACCGGCAGCGCGCCGCCGGTCTCGCGGTGCACGAAGGAGACCACCTCGCGGGTACGCGCGGTGAGCGGCCGCCCGGAGAGCCCGCCCGACTCGCCGGCCCGGTGCGCGTCGGAGTCGGCGATCCCGTCCCGGCCCAGCGTGGTGTTGGTGGCGATCACCCCGGCCGCGCCCCGGTCCAGGCAGACCGCCAGCAGTTCGGCGATGGCCGGCTCGGTCAGGTCCGGAGCGATCTTGACGAGTACCGGCTTCTCCCCCACCAGGGCGGTCAGCAGCGCGTCGAGGTGCGCCGCGTCCTGCAACTTACGCAGTCCCGGGGTGTTCGGCGAGGAGACGTTCACCGCGAAGTAGTCCCCGTACGGCGCCAGCGCCCGGTACGAGTCCAGATAGTCGGCGACCGCGTCGTCCAGCGGGGTGACCTTGGACTTGCCCAGCGAGATGCCGAGCGGCACCCCCAGCGGCCGGCGCAGCGCGGCCAGCCGGGCGGCCAGCGCGTCCGCCCCGGCGTTGTTGAAGCCCATCCGGTTGATCACCGCCGCGCTGGCCGGCAGCCGGAACAGCCTCGGCCGGGGGTTGCCCGGCTGCGGGCGCGCGGTGACCGTGCCGACCTCGACGAAGCCGAAGCCCAGTGCCGGCCAGGCCGGCAGCGCGGCGCCGTCCTTGTCCATCCCGGCGGCCAGCCCGACCGGGTTGGGGAAGCTGACCCCGAAGACGGTGCGTGGGGCGGCGACGGCGTACCGGGCGCGCAGCAGCGCCAGCGCGGCCGGGCTGCGGGACAACCCGGCCAGCCGGCGCAACGTCCACTCGTGCGCGGTCTCGGCATCGCCGCCGCCGAGCCGGAACAGCGCCGGCCGGACGATCCGGTCGAAGACCGCTCCCCCGCCCGCCGCGCTCCGGCCCGGCTCCGTCGTGGTCGGCGCGCTCACTCGCCGGCCCGCAGCGCCGCGTGCAGCTCCTGGAGCGGCCGGACCGCCATGTCGCCCCGGATCAGCGCCTCGATCCCCATCACCGCCGCCGCCGCGCCGGGCACGGTGGTGATGCACGGGATGTCCGCGCCGACCGCCGCGCTGCGGATCTCGTACCCGTCGGAGCGCGCGCTCGCCCCGGAACCCTGCGGCGTGTTGATCACCAGGTCCACCTCGCCGGCCGCGATCAGCGAGACCGCGTCGGGCGAGTCGGCACCCTCCTCGTAGTGCTTGCGGATCAGCGTGCAGGAGATGCCGTGCCGGCGCAGCACCTCACCGGTGCCGGTGGTGGCGACGATCTCGAAGCCGAGGTCGGCGAGGCGCTTGACCGGGAAGATCATGCCGCGCTTGTCCCGGTTGGCCACCGAGACGAAGACCTTGCCCTCGACCGGCAGCGAGCCGTACGCCGCCGCCTGCGACTTGGCGAAGGCGTGCCCGAAGGCGGTGTCGATGCCCATCACCTCGCCGGTGGACTTCATCTCCGGGCCGAGCAGCGAGTCGATGCCCTTGCCGGTCGGGGTGCGGAACCGCTTGAACGGCAGCACCGCCTCCTTCACCGCCACCGGCGCGTCGGCCGGGGTGGTCGTGCCGTCCCCGCTGGGCGGGAGCAGCCGCTCGGCACGCAGCTCGGCGATGGTGGCGCCGAGCATGATCCGGGCCGCCGCCTTGGCCAGCGGCACCGCCGTCGCCTTGGAGACGAACGGCACGGTACGCGAGGCCCGCGGGTTCGCCTCCAGTACGTAGAGGGTGTCGTCCTTCAGGGCGTACTGCACGTTGAGCAGGCCGCGCACCCCGATGCCCCGGGCGATCTGCACGGTGTAGTGGCGTACCGCCGCCAGGTGCGAGCTGGCCAGCGTGATCGGCGGCAGTGCGCAGGACGAGTCGCCGGAGTGGATGCCGGCCTCCTCGATGTGCTCCATCACCCCGCCGACGAAGACCTCGCCGTCGGCGTCGCAGAGCGCGTCCACGTCGATCTCGATCGCGTCGTCGAGGAAGCGGTCCACCAGCACCGGATGGTCCGGCGAGATGTCGGTGGCCCGGGAGATGTACCCGCGCAGCGTCTCGTCGTCGTAGACGATCTCCATGCCCCGCCCGCCGAGCACGTACGACGGCCGGACCAGCACCGGATAGCCGATCTCGGCGGCGATGCCCTGTGCCTCGGCGAAGGAGGTGGCGGTGCCGTGCGCCGGTGAACGCAGCCCGGCCCGGTCCAGCAGCGCACCGAACGCGCCCCGCTCCTCGGCCAGGTGGATCGACTCCGGGCTGGTGCCGACGATCGGCACGCCCGCGTCCTTGAGCCGCTGCGCCAGGCCCAGCGGGGTCTGCCCGCCGAGCTGGACGATCACCCCGACCACGCCCGGCCCGCCGGCCGCCCTGCCCGAGCTGTCCTCGGCGTGCCAGACCTCCAGCACGTCCTCGAAGGTGAGCGGCTCGAAATAGAGCCGGTCGGCGGTGTCGTAGTCGGTGGAGACGGTCTCCGGATTGCAGTTGACCATCACCGTCTCGTAGCCGGCGCCTTCGGCGCCGGAACCGGACGCAGCGGCTGGGCCCAGCGGCGCGCTGCGCAGCGCCTGTACGGCGTGCACACAGGAGTAGTCGAACTCGATGCCCTGGCCGATCCGGTTCGGCCCGGAGCCGAGGATCAGCACCTTGGGCCGGTCCGACCCGGTCACCTCGGTCTCTTCGTCGTAACTGCTGTAGTGGTACGGCGTACCGGCGGCGAACTCGGCGGCGCAGGTGTCCACGGTCTTGTAGACCGGGCGTACCCCGAGCCGGTGCCGCAGCGTCCGTACCCCGTCCTCGGCGGCCAGTTCCGGCCGGAGCGCGGCGAGCTGCCGGTCGGAGATGCCGGCCCGCTTGGCCCGGCGCAGCAGCTCCTCGTCGAGTACGGCGGCGGCGACGAGCTCGGCGCGCAGCTCGACCAGCCCGGCGATCTGGTCCAGGAACCAGGGATCCATCCCGCCGGACGCCTCCGCGACCTGCGCCACCGACGCGCCGAGCCGGAGTGCCCGCTCGACGCTGTAGAGCCGCCCGTCGTGCGGCATCCGCAGCGCCGCCAGGGTCGACTCCACGGTCGTGCCCTCCGGGTCCGGCACGGTCCAGAAGCCGCCCTCCTTCGTCTCCATCGAGCGCATCGCCTTGTTCAGCGCCTCGGCGAAGTTCCGGCCCAGGCTCATCGCCTCGCCGACCGACTTCATCGTGGTGGTGAGTTCCCGGTCGGCGGCCGGGAACTTCTCGAAGGCGAACCGGGGGATCTTCACCACCACGTAGTCGAGGGTCGGCTCGAAAGCGGCCGGCGTCTTCAGGGTGATGTCGTTCGGGATCTCGTCCAGCGTGTAACCGACAGCCAGCTTCGCGGCGATCTTGGCGATCGGGAAGCCGGTCGCCTTGGACGCCAGCGCCGACGACCGGGAGACCCGGGGGTTCATCTCGATCACGACCAGCCGGCCGTCGCGCGGGTCGACCGCGAACTGTATGTTGCAGCCGCCGGTGTCCACCCCGACCTCGCGGAGCACCGCGATGCCGAGGTCGCGCAGCCGTTGGTACTCCCGGTCGGTGAGGGTCATCGCCGGGGCGACCGTGACGCTGTCCCCGGTGTGCACGCCCATCGGGTCGACGTTCTCGATCGAGCAGACCACCACGACGTTGTCGTGCTTGTCGCGCATCAGTTCGAGTTCGTACTCCTTCCAGCCGAGCACGCTCTCCTCGATGAGCACCTCGTGCACCGGGCTGGCCGAGAGCCCCGTCCCGGCGATCCGCTCCAGGTCCTCGTCGGTGTGCGCCATCCCGGAGCCGAGCCCGCCCATCGTGAACGACGGCCGGATCACCACCGGCAGGCCGAGGTCGGCGACGGTGGCCCGGACCTCGTCCATCGAGTGGCAGACCCGGCTGCGCGGGGTCTCGCCGCCGGCCTTGGCGACGATCTCCTTGAACAGCTGCCGGTCCTCGCCGCGCCGGATCGCGTCGATGTCGGCGCCGATCAGTTCGACGCCGTACTTGGCCAGCACGCCGGACTCGTGCAGCGCCACGGCGGTGTTCAGCGCGGTCTGCCCGCCCAGGGTGGGCAGCAGGGCGTCCGGCCGTTCCTTGGCGATGACCAGCTCGACGAATTCCGGGGTGATCGGCTCGACGTAGGTGGCGTCGGCGAACTCCGGGTCGGTCATGATGGTCGCCGGGTTGGAGTTGACCAGGCTGACCCGCAGCCCCTCGGCGCGCAGCACCCGGCAGGCCTGGGTGCCGGAGTAGTCGAACTCGCAGGCCTGGCCGATCACGATCGGCCCCGACCCGATCACCAGTACGTGTTTGAGGTCTGTCCGCCTGGGCATCAGGAGCCCTTCTTCTCGATCAGTTCCGCGCTGCTCTTGCCTTTTCGCTCCACAAGTTCCGCGAAGCGGTCGAAGAGGTAGTCCGCGTCGTGCGGGCCGGCCGCCGCCTCCGGGTGGTACTGCACGGTGAACGCGGGCACGTCCTTCGCCCGCAGCCCCTCGACCACGTTGTCGTTCAGGCAGACATGGCTCACCTCGACCCCGCCGAAGTCGGTGTCGATCACCTTGTTCAGCGGCGCGTCGACCGCGAAACCGTGGTTGTGGCTGGTCACCTCGACCTTGCCGGTGGCCTGGTCCAGCACCGGCTGGTTGATGCCCCGGTGGCCGTACCCCAGCTTGTAGGTGCCGAAGCCGAGCGCCCGGCCGAGGATCTGGCTGCCGAAGCAGATCCCGAACAGCGGGATCTGCCGGCGCATCACCTCGCGGGCCAGCCCGGCCGGATGCCCGGCGGTGGCCGGGTCGCCCGGCCCGGGCGAGAAGAAGACCGCGTCGGCGCCGGTGGCCAGCAGGTCCTCGATGCTGGAGGTGGCCGGCAGCACGTGCGTGGTGACCCCGCGCGCGGCGAGCCGGCGCGGCACGTTCCGCTTGATCCCCAGGTCGAGCGCGGCGACCGTGAACCGGTGCTCCCCCTCGGCCCGCACGACGTACGGCCGGGCGGTGGTCACCTCGGCGGAGAGGTCGGCGCCGGTCATCTTCGGTGCCTGGCGCACCCGGACCAGCAGCTCCGCCGGGTCCTCGGTCCGGCTGGAGATGCCGACCCGCATCGCGCCGCGCTCCCGCAGGTGCCGGGTGAGCGCCCGGGTGTCCACCCCGGCGATCCCGACCACACCCTCGGTGGCGAGCCGGTCCTCCAACGCGCCGGTGGCCCGCCAGTTCGAGCCGAGCCGGGCCGGGTCCCGGACGACGTAGCCGGCCACCCAGATCCGGCCCGACTCGTCGTCCTCGTCGTTGACCCCGGTGTTGCCGATGTGTGGCGCGGTCTGCACCACCACCTGACGGTGGTACGACGGGTCGGTGAGCGTCTCCTGGTAGCCGGTCATCCCGGTGTTGAAGACCGCCTCGCCGAAGGTCTCCCCCACGCTGCCGTACGCCTCGCCGCGGAAGCTCCGACCGTCCTCCAGGACCAGGATCGCGGGTCGTCTGCGGTTGCCCACCTCAGCGCACCGCCTTTCCGTCCAGTACCGTCGGCTCGCCGCGCAGGAAGGTCGCGACGATCCGGCCGGGCAGGGTGAGCCCGGCGTACGGGGTGTTGCGGCTGCGGCTGGCCTGCTCGCCCGGGTCGACGGTGCGCCGGGCGGCCGGGTCCACCAGGGTCAGGTTCGCCGGTACCCCCGGTGCGGGGGTCCGGCCGTGCTCGGCCAGCCCGGCGATCCGGGCCGGCGTCCGGGACATCCGCTCCGCGATCAGGTCCCACCGTTCGCCGAGTACGTCGAGCAGCACCGAGAGCGCCGTCTCCAGCCCGAGCATCCCCGGCCGGGCGTACGCCCACTCGCACTCCTTGTCCTCCAGCGCGTGCGGGGCGTGGTCGGTGGCGACGACGTCGATGATCCCCTCGACGAGTGCGGCGCGCAGCGCGGTGACGTCGGCGGCGGTACGCAGCGGCGGGTTCACCTTGAACACCGGGTCGTAACTTGCGCCTGTTCCCGCGCTGTTCGCGAGTGCGGGGCTCGCAAGCTCACTCCTCCCGCTCACGACCTCGTCGGTGAAGAACAGGTGGTGCGGGGTCACCTCGGCGGTGACCCGGACGCCCCGGGCCTTGGCGTGCCGGAGCACCTCGACGCTGCCGGCGGTGGAGAGGTGGCAGACGTGCAACCGGCTGCCGACGTGCTCGGCGAGCAGCACGTCCCGGGCGATGATGGCCTCCTCGGCCACCGCCGGCCAGCCGGTCAGGCCGAGCCGGGTGGAGACCTCGCCCTCGTGCATCTGGGCGCCCTCGGTCAGCCGGGGCTCCTCGGCGTGCTGCGCGATCACCCCGTCGAACGCCTTCACGTACTCCAGGGCCCGGCGCATCAGCCGGGGATCGGCGACGCAGTGCCCGTCGTCGGAGAAGATCCGGACCCGGGCGGCGGACTCGGCCATCGCGCCCAGCTCGGCCAGGTGCTCGCCGGCCAGCCCGACGGTGACCGCGCCGATCGGCTGCACGTCGACCAGCCCGGCCTCGCGGCCGAGCCGCCACACCTGCTCGACCACCCCGGCGGTGTCGGCGACCGGCGAGGTGTTCGCCATCGCGCAGACGGCGGTGTAGCCGCCCAGTGCCGCCGCCCGCGAGCCGGACTCGACCGTCTCGGCGTCCTCCCGGCCCGGTTCGCGCAGGTGGGTGTGCAGGTCGACCAGGCCGGGCAGTGCGACGAGCCCGTCCCCGTCGACCACCCGGGCTCCCCGGGCGGCCAGGCCGGTTCCGGTCTCGGCGACCACCCCACCGGTCAGCAGCAGGTCGGTCGGCTCGGCGCCGAGCACCCGCACGCCCCGGATCAGGTACGCGGCCTCCGGGTCACCCCCGGCCGTCAACTCGGTCATCAGTTCATTCCCCCCAGCAGCAGGTACAGGACGGCCATCCGGACGGAGACGCCGTTGGCGACCTGTTCGACGATCGTGGAGCGGGGCGAGTCGGCCACCTCGGGCGCGATCTCCATCCCGCGGTTCATCGGACCCGGGTGCATCACGATGGCGTGGTCCGGCAGCCGGGCCATCCGGGGTCCGTCGAGCCCGTAGCGCCGGGCGTACTCCCGGGCGGACGGGAAGAAGGAGTCGGCCATCCGCTCCCGCTGCACCCGCAGCATCATCACCACGTCCGAGGTGGGCAGCACGGCGTCGAGGTCGTAGGAGACCTCGGTGCCGGGCGCCAGCGCGGTGCCGATGTCGACCGGGATCAGCGTCGGCGGCCCGACCAGGGTCACCTTGGCGCCCAGGGTGGCCAGCAGCAGCACGTTGGAGCGGGCGACCCGGCTGTGCAGGACGTCCCCGACCACCGCGACCGAGAGGCCGGCGACCCGGCCGAGCCGGGCCCGCATCGTGTACGCGTCCAGCAGCGCCTGGGTCGGGTGCTCGTGGGTGCCGTCCCCGGCGTTGAGCACCGAGCCCTCGACCCAGTTGGCGAGCCGGTGCGGCGCGCCGGAGGCGGGGTGCCGGATCACCACCGCGTCGGCCCCCATCGCCTGGAGGGTCAGCGCGGTGTCCTTCAGGCTCTCGCCCTTGGAGACGCTGGAGCCCTTGGCCGAGAAGTTGATCACGTCGGCGGAGAGCCGCTTCGCCGCCGCCTCGAAGGAGATCCGGGTCCGGGTGGAGTCCTCGTAGAAGAGGTTGACCACGGTACGGCCGCGCAGCGCCGGCAGCTTCTTCACCTCGCGGCCGGCCACGGTCGCCATCTCGGCGGCGGTGTCCAGGATCAGCGTGGCGGTGGCCGCGTCGAGATCCGCCCCGGAAAGCAGGTGTTTGAGCACTATGCCGCCCCTCCGATCAGCTTGACCTCGTCGGTGCCGTCGGTCTCGGCGAGGGTCACCTTGACGCTCTCGGCGAGCGCCGTCGGGATGTTCTTCCCGACGTAGTCGGCCCGGATCGGCAGTTCCCGGTGGCCCCGGTCGACGAGTACGGCGAGCTGCACCGAGCTGGGCCGGCCGAGATCGCCGAGCGCGTCCAGAGCGGCCCGGACGGTCCGGCCGGAGAAGAGGACGTCGTCGACCAGGATCACCCGTTTGCCGTCGATCCCCTCCGGGGGCACCTGGGTCGGCCCGATCGCGCGGACCGCGTGCCGGCGGAGATCGTCACGGTAGAGAGTGATATCGAGCACACCTACCGGTACGGCGATGCCTTCGAAGGCGTTGATCCGGGCGGCCAGCCGGCGGGCCAGCGGAGCGCCCCGGGTGGGAATCCCGAGCAGCACGGTAGCCGCGGCACCCTGGGTCTTCTCCAGGATCTGGTGTGCGATGCGGTCCACCACCCGGGCCAGTTCGGCGCTGGTCAGGATGACCTTCACGGACGGTGGTGGGGTCGGCTGCGGCTGGGCAGCCTGCGGGTACGCCACGGCGGACCCCCTTCCCCGCCTCACGGGACGGGTCGTTAAAGGACGTCGGATTCCGGCGCTTGCCTCGCGGGGCCTGGGCCGGGGCTCTCGTCACGTTACCACTGGCCACGGCGTCGACCTCGGCGGGCCGCTGACCCTCGGATCAGCGAGTCGAAACCGCCCGGCCGAACACGATCTTTGTAATAGGTAGGTAACTAGCACTTGACCACGTGTCGTTATCCCCGTACCGTCACGCTCCGTAGCGATCGCTGGGGAGATCCCCGACCAGCACTGGGAGTGCCGAATGCCCTCTGAATACGCCAAGTCGTTGGGCGCGCGCCTGCGCTCTATCCGTCAGCAGCAGGGACTCTCCCTGCAGGGGGTGGAGGAGAAGTCAAACGGACGGTGGAAAGCCGTCGTGGTCGGCTCGTACGAGCGGGGCGACCGGGCGGTGACGGTGTCCCGTCTCGCCGAACTCGCGGACTTCTACCGGGTGCCCGTCTCGGAACTGCTGCCCGACGGCAGTGGCGTCCGTCACGAGCCGACGAACAAGATCGTGCTCGACCTCGAACGCCTGTACGACGAGGCCTCCGAGGATCTCGCCTACGTCGCCCGCTATGCCCGGGCCATCCAGCAGCAGCGTGGCGACTACAACGGACGGGTGCTGTCGATTCGCGCGGACGACCTCCGGGCGCTCGCGATCGTCTACGACTCCTCCCCCTCCGGCCTGATCGAGCGGCTCACCGAGCACGGTGTGCTCGTCGCCGACCCCCGGGCGCTCTTCGCGTCCTGATCACCCGGCCTCGCGGGGTCCGTGCCCACCCGGCGCAGGCCCCGCGAGTCGTTTGCGGTCTCGCCCGGCCCCCGCAGTCTCGCCCGGCCCCCGCACTCTCGCCCGGCCCTCGCGTGCTGGCAGGGCTACCTCGACGCGGAGACTGTCGAGCTGCCCCGCCTGTGCGCCCACCCACCTGGCCGTCCGCAACTCCAGGCAGAGCTGTCGAGCTGCCCCACCCGTGCGCCCACCCACATGGCCGTGCGCGCCCCGGCGGAGCCGGCGTCGCCGGGCCAACGGGGACGCCGGCGTTCAGCGGGAGCGCAGACGGGGCAGCTCGACAGTCTCCACCACAGACAACCCACGGCGGCCGAGAACCCACGTCGACAGAACTGCCCTCCGCGGCCCAACCGCCCCGGACATGCGGAGTCGCGGAACAAGTCAGCTCGACAGCCAGCCTCGATCGGCCGCGCCGCGCCCTGGCGGCGGGCAGCGCCGGGCTACGGCTCAGCGGGTGGCGTACTCGGCGATCCGGCCAAGCAGGCCGTTGAGGAACCGGGGCGAGTCGTCGGTCGACATCTGCCGGGCCAACTCCACCGCCTCGCTGATCGCCACCGCGTCGTCGATCTCCTCGACGTAGAGCAGCTCGTAGATGGCGATCCGGGCGAGGTTACGGTCGACCACCGGCATCCGGTCCAGCGTCCAGCCCTCGGCGTAGCTGTCGATCAACTCGTCGATCCGGGCCTGGTTCTCCGCCACGCCCTCGATCAACCCGACCGCGTAGCCCAGGTGCTCGGGGTGCGGCCGTTCCAACCGCTGGAGATAGCCGGTCAACACCTCGGCCACCGGCCGGGCCCGCAGGTCCGCCTCGTAGAGGACGTCCAGGGCCCGCTTGCGCGCCTTGCGGCGGGCCGGCATCTGCTGTTTGGGGCCCTCCGCCATCAGGCTCGGCCGAGATAGCGGCCGTCGCGGGTGTCGACCTTGATCTTCTCGCCGGTGGTGATGAAGAGCGGCACCTGGACGGTGGCCCCGGTCTCGACGGTCGCCGGCTTGTTGCCACCGGTCGAGCGGTCGCCCTGAAGGCCCGGCTCGGTGTAGGTGATCTCCAGCACGACGCTTGTCGGCAACTCGACGTAGAGCGGCACGCCCTCGTGGGTGGCGACGATCGCCTCGGCCTCGGGCAGCAGGTAGTTGGCCGCCTCGCCGACCGTGCCGCCGGGCACCGGGATCTGGTCGAACGTCTCCAGGTCCATGAAGACGTAGTCCTCGCCGTCGGCGTAGAGGTACTGCATGGTCCGCTTGTCGACGGTGGCCGTGTCGACCTTGGTGCCCGCGTTGAACGTCTTGTCCACCACCTTGCCGGACAGCACGTTCTTCAGCGTGGTGCGCACGAAGGCCCCACCCTTGCCGGGCTTGACGTGCTGGAACTCCACGACGGACCAGAGTTCGCCGTCGAGGTTGAGGACCAGACCGTTCTTCAGGTCGTTGGTGGTGGCCATTTCCTGCCTTGATCTTCAATACGGGCGGACGGACCCGGCAAGTCTACAAGCAGCGTCCAGTTGATGATGACCAGCCCGTTTCACCGACGCGGGAGGCCGGTCAGCCCCGGGCGGACCGGTCCCGCAGGGCGGCCAGGTGCAGCAGGGCCAGCCGGTAACCGTCCAGCCCGAGGCCGCAGATCACCCCGGTCGCCACCGCCGAGACCACCGAGTGGTGCCGGAACTCCTCCCGGGAGTGGATGTTGGAGATGTGCACCTCGACCAGCGGGCCGCGCAGCATCGCGCAGGCGTCCCGGAGCGCGTAGGAATAGTGCGACCAGGCGGCGGGGTTCAGCACCACCCCCGCCTCCTCGTCGGCCGCCTGGTGCAGCCAGCCGATCAACTCCGGCTCGACGTCGGTCTGCCGGACCTCCACGTCCAGCCCCAGCTCCTTGCCGGTGGCCTGGCAGCTCGCCACCAGGTCGGCGTGGCTGGTCGCGCCGTACACCTCGGGCTGTCGGGTGCCGAGCCGGCCCAGGTTGACCCCGTTGAGTACGTAGACCTTCATTCCGCCACCTCGGCGTACGCCTCGAAGAGCAGCTCGTCGTCCGGGCCGTCCAGGATGCCGGTCTCGGCCAGCCCGTCCAGCACCACGAAACGCAGCCGGTTGCCCCGGGTCTTCTTGTCCACCCGCATCGCGGCCAGCAACTCCGGCCAGGCGTCCGCCCGATAGCTCGTCGGCAGTCCGAGCGTGTCCAGCAGGGCCCGGTGCCGGGCCGCGGTCGGCTCGTCCAGCCGGCCGGTCCGCCGGGCCAGCCCGGCGGCGTAGACCAGGCCGACCGAGATCGCGTGCCCGTGCCGCCAGCGGTAGCCCTCCACCTTCTCGATCGCGTGCCCGAGGGTGTGGCCGTAGTTCAGGATCTCCCGCCGGCCCGCCTCGCGCAGGTCACCGGAGACCACGTCGGCCTTCACCCGGATCGCCCGCTCGGTCAGCTCCCGGACCACCGGCCCGGCCGGGTCCGTCGCGGCGGCAGGGTCAGACTCGAGCAGGTCCAGGATGGCCGGATCGGCGATGAAGCCGCACTTCACCACCTCGGCCAGCCCGGCGGTCAGGTCCAGGGCCGGCAGCGAGTCCAGCATCCCCAGCTCGCAGAGCACCCCGACCGGCGGGTGGAAGGCGCCGACCAGGTTCTTGCCGGCAGCCGTGTTGATCCCGGTCTTGCCGCCCACCGCCGCGTCGACCATGCCGAGCAGCGAGGTCGGCACCGGCACCCAGCGGACCCCGCGCAGCCAACACGCGGCGACGAAGCCGGCCAGGTCGGTAACCGCACCGCCGCCGACCCCGACCACCGCGTCGGTACGGGTGAAACCCGCCGCGCCCAGCCGCGCCCAGCAGTCGGCCGCCACCTCGATGTCCTTGCCTGCCTCGGCATCCGGCACCGGGACGGTGAGTGGTTCGATCCCGGCGTCGCGCAGTCGCTCGGCGATTTCGTCGGCGTGCGCCTTCAGCGGCGGGGCGTGCAGCACGGCGGCGCGCTCGGCACCGCCCAGCAACGGCGGCAACGCGGCCAGCAGGCCCCGGCCGACGAGGACGTCGTACGGCCGGTCACCGCCGACCGGAATGCGGGTCAGCTCGTCCATCGGGCTAGAGCCTAGAGGACGGGGCCCGCCGACAGGGGTGGTCGCCGGCCAGCCCGGCCAGAACCTCCTCGCTGGTCACCTCGACCCGGCCGGCAACCCTTCCAGCACCGCGACCAGGGCGGGACCATGCGACTCTCCCGCCGCTCAGCCTTGCCGCGATCCGCTCATCACGCAGGGTGACGTCGGCGCCAGTTGCCGGTATCCGGTCGTGCCGATGACAGGTGCTACACGAGGTCGCACGCCTTGAGCAGCCCGTCGACTGGAGGTTCGACTCGATGTCGAAGACGTGACTTCGGTCAGTGTCCTGGACCGGTCCCCGCCTCTGGCGTGCGTGGCTGGTAGCGGCCGGGTGCGAAGCCCAGGGGGTAGCCCAAGGGGGCACCCGCTCCGACCGGTGTCACAGGTGAGGGGAAGACCGAAAGGGTGAACCTGAATGAACCAGTGGTGATGCCTCGTTACGGCAAACTCCCCAGGACAGATCTATCCGTGGCCCAGGGCGCTGATAACAATTTCCTCGCTCTCGGCCGGGAAGGGCTGCTGGCGGGTCACCATATCAGGGCCCTTCGTGCATGCCAGGAATGGTTTCCCCACAATTTGTGCCGTCCGGGGCCGCGACGGAATAGTGCGTCCATCCTGTGACGCCGGTAGCGAAGTTATTTCCGTAAAGCCACCCTCCTCCTCCAATCTGGAAAACGCAGAAGACCTGGCCTGGATATCCAAGACCGAGGACGGTGCTGTTGAAGTTCGGCTCGCGCCGGATCCTCGCGCCTGACTCGACGAAGTGATACGTTTTCCCGACCGCCAAGGCAGCGGTTGAGCTGCCAGCCGAAGTTGTCTCGGCTGCCGCCACGGCGACGGTGGCGGTCAGGCTGAGGAGGCACGCTGCAGTGATTACCATTCCTCGGCGTAACAGCTTCGAGATTGTTCGCATTGATCCCCTCCCATGGTCGACTGGACTGCCAGCAGTCCCTTCGGCAGCAAGTCGACCACGAGGCGACTTCAAACTGGCGTCACCGGGCCTCGCACGGGCGTTCTAACATCATGAAGCGAGTCGGAGGATGGTGAAGGGCCGTGTCATGTTGCGGCTGGCCCCAGCGGGTGGCTTCGGTGGTGTCGCGGCGTCCGGCCAGGCGTATGGCGTTGATGGCCCAGGTTGCACATGGAGGCCAGGACGTGGGGTCCGTTGTGGGTACGGACTCTGCTGGCGTCTTCGCGGTAGCAGGTGTCTCTGATCCAGTGCAGTGATTCGATGGCAGGGTGGTCCTGGTGCAAGGCGGCGACCTGGGCGGGCGTGGCCTGCTCGGAGTGTGGCTGGCCACGCCGATGTTGGGCGGCGGCGCTCAGGTGCCGACCGGTGGTGTCGGTGACGGAGCGTTCGATCAGCCAAACCGAGTGGCGTCGACGGCGGCGACCGGCTCGGCACGGCGGAGTCGTCAGCCGACCCGGTCGCCGGCCAGCCCGGCCAAGATCTCCTCGGCCACCTGCTGCGGGGTTCGCCCGTCGGTGACGACGGTCCAGGTGGCCACCTCGGTGTAGAGCGGACGCCGCTGGTCGAGCAGGTGTTTCAGGGTGGCCCGGGGGTTGATCGCGAGCAGCGGCCGGCCGGTGCCCAGGCCGACCCGCTTGACCGCGTCCGGCAGCTCGACCGAGAGGTGGATTACCCGGTGCCTGGCCAGGGCGGTCCTGTTCTCCTTGGCGAGGACCGCGCCGCCGCCGAGCGCCAGCACTCCGTCGAAGGAGGCCAGCGCGTCCGCCACCGCAGCCCGTTCCAGGGTCCGGAAGTGTTCCTCGCCGTCGTCGACGAAGATTTCCGGGATCGGCTTGCCGGCCGTCGCCTCGATGTCGCGGTCGGTGTCCCGAAAGTCGACGCCGAGACCCTTGGCGACCAGCAGCCCGGTGCTGGTCTTGCCGGCGCCCATCACGCCGACCAGGACACAGACGGGCGCCATCAGCGGATCACCAGGTTGTCCAGGTAGCCGGCGAGGTTGCGGCGGACCTCGGCAACCGAATCGCCACCGAACTTCTCCAGCGCCGCCTCGGCCAGCACCAGCGCGACCATCGTCTCGGCGACGATAGCGGCGGCCGGTACGGCGCAGACGTCGGAGCGCTGGTTGATCGCGGTCGCCGGCTCGCCCGTCGCCACGTCCACGGTGGAGAGTGCACGGTTCAGCGAGGAGATCGGCTTCATCGCGGCGCGTACCCGCAGCGGCTCGCCGGTGGTGATCCCGCCCTCCAGGCCGCCGGCCCGGTCGGTGACCCGGCGTACCCCGGTGGCGGTCGGGACGATCTCGTCGTGCGCCACCGAGCCCCGGGACCGGGCCTGCTGCCAGGCGTCGCCGATCTCCACACCCTTGATCGCCTGGATCGACATCAGCGCGGCGGCGAGCCGGGCGTCGATCTTGCGGTCCCACTGCACGTGACTGCCCAGCCCCGGCGGCACGCCGTAGGCCAACACCTCGACGATGCCGCCGAGGGTGTCGGCGTCGGCTTTGGCGGCGTCCACCTCGGCGACCATCCGGGCGCTCGCCTCCGGGTCGAGGCAGCGCAGCGGGTCGGCGTCGATCCGCTCGGCGTCCTCGGGGCGGGGCTGGAGGCCCGGCTTGGCGGCGACCGAGCCGAGTTCCACGACGTGCGAGACGATCTCGATGCCGAGCGCCTGCCGGAGCAGGGACCGGGCGACGGTGCCGACCGCGACCCGGGCGGCGGTCTCCCGGGCGCTGGCCCGCTCCAGGATCGGCCGGGCGTCGGTGTGGCCGTACTTCTGCATGCCGGCCAGGTCGGCGTGCCCGGGACGGGGGCGGGTCAGGGGCGCGTTCCGCGACTGCCCGGCCAGCACCTCCGCGTCGACCGGATCGGCCGCCATCACGGTCTGCCACTTCGGCCACTCGGAGTTGCCGACCCGGATCGCCACCGGGCTGCCCAGGGTCCGGCCGTGCCGGAGACCGCCGACGATCTCGACCTCGTCCCGCTCGAACGCCATCCGGGCGCCCCGGCCGTAGCCGAGCCGGCGACGGCCCAACTGGTGGACGATCTCCTCGCTGGTCACCTCGATCCCGGCCGGCAACCCTTCGAGCACCGCCACCAGGGCGGGTCCATGCGACTCTCCCGCCGTCAACCAGCGCAACACGACAGCAACCCTCTCCTCGTGACGACCGGGCCGGCCGCCCGCCGGTCAAGTTTGACACGGGCCCTGCGCGCTCCCGGACCGCCGGCCGTACCGTCCCGCCCTACGGACCGGCAGGTCCCGACGGCTCGGGCGGCTGGTCGGCACGTTCCTGGTCGGCGAGCCGGTGCAGTTGGCCGTCGGCCCGGACCGACCCTGTCGACTCCAACACCCAAGCACGACACGCCGGCCCTGTAGCAGCCACGATCAGGGAGAGGCCGACGCCGAACCCGGCGGCGAGGACCGGCACACCAGGGGCGCTACGCCGACCTGCTCATCGTCGGCATCGAGAAACACCTGGCCAACTACCCGCAGCTCTACAGCCGCGTCGGGTTCGTACACCGCCTCCGGGATGCGCGCCGATCGCGGCATAAGCGGGTGCCGTTCAGGCTCCAGGCTCGGCCTTAGAGCTTGGCGATCCCGTCCGTGTTCGAACGGTATCGGCGCGCCCGTGCGACGGCCGGCCACAGCCTGTGTGGCGCAACAGGCTGGCGGCGCGGGTGTGTGTGAGGTCATGTCGCTACGGCCGGGTTTGACCCTGACCCAGGGGCAACCCTTGAGCATGGCAGCATGACCAATGAAACCAGTGGTGTGGAGGTAGCCGGATCGCGCAAGCCGCGCGGCAATGTGAACTGGCGTCATATGCCGGCGTGACGGTGCGCGCGGTTCGGCACTATCACGCCAGGGGCCTGCTGCCGGAGCCGGAGCGGGACCACTCCGGCTATCGCAGGTACGACGCCACCGCCATGGTCGAGCTGATCAAGATCCGGACCCTCGCCGAGGCGGGGGTTCCGCTCACCCGGGTACGGGAGCTGCTACAGGCCGACGAGGAGGAGTTCGGGGCGGCTGTCGCCGAGATCGACAAGCGGTTACGGGCGGAGATCCGGCAACGGCAGCGGCGCCGGGAGCGGATCGCCCGGCTCACCTCCGGGGAGAACCGGATGGCCGACGAACAGGGCGAGGACTACGTCGACGACACGGAGACGAGCCACCGCTGGTCAAGCTGATGGACGCGCTGGTGTTCGACACCGTGCCGCCGGCCCGTCGGCTGATCGAGTTGCTCGGGCAGCGAGGCTGGACCGGCTGGGCTTTGCCCAGTCATTCACCGCATGTTCGTCCGCCCGGCAGGATCGGCGCGGGTCAGCCACCACGACAATCGTCCCTGTGTGGTGGCTGACCCGCGTCAACGTGTGCTCAGCCCTGGGAGCGAAGCAGGTAGGCGCGGATGATCGTCTGCTCGACCTTGCCGCCGTTGCTATCGGTGGCGGTGGCCCGCAACGACACGTGCCCGTCGCCAGTCGGATGCGTCACCGACGCGAGCCACTTTCCCCCGCCACCGCTGACCGGCGCGGTCTTCCAGGTCGCGCCGTCGTCGTACGACACCTCCACGGTAAGTCCGGTGACCTTGCCACCTACCGAGCCCGGCTGATGGTCCACCCGGATCGGGATCTGGAACGGCTGCCCGGCCGGTGCGGCATAGCCCGCCTCCAGTGCGGGTGCGTACCGCACGGCCATCAAGGGCAGCGCGACCGGCAGGCTGGCGGCGTTGTGCCGGGAGCGGAACGTCCACGCCACCGAGATTTTCGTCGAGACTACATTGTGGCTGGACCGGTCGACGGCCGCCTCGAGCCGGTACGCCGCCTCGTCGGGGGGCACGCTCGCGCTGAGCACGCCATATGCGGAAGGATTCTCGGCGACCATTTCGCCGTTGCGGTACAGGGCCGTGCGCTCACTGTCTGTACAGCCTTTTGGAAGACTTCCGCGTCCCGGGGTCGGATCGACGAGCAGGCCGTCGTAGACGCTGATCGTGTCGTCAGGGCTGCGTCGTATCCCGTTGTATGAGCGCGCCGGCCAGTTGCCGAAGGCCGGACCAAGAACACCGCCGTTCCAGGTTTCCTGGTAGGTCCGCCCTGCCCGGTAGCTCAGGTCGCCTTGCGCCAACGCGGTCTCGGTGCACCTCGACGCGTCCATCTGAGTGAAGACGTGTGTCCAACGCAGGTTGTCGTTGCCGTGATAGTAATGGGTGTATTGTCCCGGCCTACTCATATCCAACGTATTTATGAACCCGGTCCCACCCACCGGCACCGAGCCTGCCGAGCCTGCATGCCCCGCTGGAAAGTGATAGTCGGTCTTGACTGTCGCCAGGTCCGCGGGACGGATGCGCCGGGTCAGGCCGGTCGGTAGCGAGCCGGAGGTGACCCAGCCCAGGTGGTAGGTGTACGGGCTGTCCAGGAAGCTACCGTCAGCCGCCGCCTTGCCCCAGTCTGCGTAGATGTCGGACCGGAAGGTATCGCTGGTGTCCGATGGACCGATCTGCGCGGTGAACAGGTTGTCGAAGCCGCTGCGCTCGTTGAGCCAGTACAACGACGAACTGCTCGCCGGGTAGGGCGCGATGACCCGGTAGCCGATGTTCGCGCCCATGAAGGTGGCGGTCGGCTCCGGAACCGTAGCCGTGACGGGCTGGCCCGTACGGGCGTCGAGCACGATGGTCATGTTCTTGGTCAGTTTCAGTCTCGGCTGGGCCAGGAGGGTGATCGTCTCCGCGTCGGTGCCGGAGTCCGTGAACACCAGGCCACCAACCGTGTAGTCACCAACCGGAAGCCGGGTGGTGTAACCTCCCGGGGTCCATTCGACGACATTGGAATGGTCGGCCCGAGACGTGATCATACTGAAGTGGTCCACGGCGTCCGCCCCGTGGCGGTCCGCCACCTTTACCGTTAACGCGTACCGTTCGACGTCGCGCACCACCGACACCAGCGTGGACACCGGCTGTGCCACGCCTGCCGCGGACGCGGTGATCCGTCCGGTGTAGCGGCCGTCCGGCGCGCTGACCGAGGTGTCCACCGTCGCCTTGACCGCCGCGGTTCCGCCCGCCGGTACGGTGACCCGCTCCGGTGTTACGGCGATCATTTTTTCCGGTGCCGCGGCACCATCTGGTCCGGTCAGCGTCGCGTCCACGTCAAGCGTCACCGCTGCGGTGCCGTCGTTGCGGTAGATAACCGTCCGGACCACCGGCTCGTCGTCATCGTGCGGCCACTCCTGTACCCCCAGGTTGAGGCTGCCGGTGTCCGGTACGACCGGGGCGGCGATCGCGGTGCCCAGGTTGACCTCCCCGGCTCCCTCGGCGGAGATGTCCGCGCCGGACAGGTTCGTCGCGGTGGCCACGAGGGTTGCCTTGAGCTGCGGCTCCTTCCGGCACGCAGGTCATAGGCGACCGGGCTGAGCCCTCGGTCCCCCACGGCGGCGTGCTAGGCGAACGTTCCTCGGCCATTGACGAAGAGAGACCGACGCACTGTATTCGGCAGAAGCGGAAATTGAGTGGCTCGCACCGGAATGGCCGATTCCTACACAACGTCACCGGTCGCTCGCGGCTAATCCCGGCCACCGGGCGCCGCGCCGAGTAGCAAGGACGATTCAGCGTCGTAGGAGTCTGAATGTCACACCGAGCCTGTGGGAAACCGGGCGATCGCGTACGTCCGCCGGTCCCGCCCCGGCATAACGCACATGAGCGCCCCGCTGCCCGGTCGTCCGGATAGCGGGGCGCTGGCCGTGTCTCTGACGGCTACGACCGCAGGGCTATCTCACCGACGAAGGCCCGCCAGGCGGCCGGCCCGAACGTCAGGGTGCCGCCATCCCGGTCCTTGGTGTCCCGGACCAGCACCCGGCCCGGAAGGTTGTCGGCAACCTCGACGCAGTTGCCCTGGTTGGTGCCGCTGCGGCTGCTCTTGTGCCAGTTCGGCTCAGTCATGGTTGTTGACCACCTTCATGATCAGGTCTTGCGACAAGCTTACAGGCAGGGCCAGACCGCGGACGATCTCCCACGATCGCTCCAGTTCGTCCACGTCCGCCCCGTCGGTCACCGAGCGTCCTCGAAGCTGGTCGTCAAGATAGACGGCCCGCCCCCGGGCCGGCAGGGTGGCCAACACGAACGCCCCCTGGAGGCCAGGATGCAGGCCAGCGGCCCGGGGCACAACCAGGATCTGCACCTGCGGCCGGCGGCTCAGCTCGACCAGATGCTCCAACTGCTCCTTCATCACGTCGGCAGGCCCATAGCTGAGCGCCACCTCGCAGATAAGCGCAGACAGCATCGGCGGGTTGGGGCGGTTGATCGTCGCGGCTTGCCGCTCACGCCGCACCTGCGTCGTCCGCTCGATCACATCCTCGGGCAGCCTGCCGCTGGCCAGCAGCGCCCGGGTGTACGCCTCGGTCTGAAGTAGTCCGGGAATCAGGCTGTGTTCGAAGCAGCGCAACATGGTTGCCCGCTGCTCCTGCTCCGTCCAGGGGCGCAGCCAGATGGGCCGGGCGTCATTGCGCGCCTCCGTGGTCGCCCGCTGGATCTGGTCTCCGGTCTTGAAATGCGCGTCAAGGCGTTCGGCGGTGTCCGGCTGAGGAATCATCCGGCCCTGCTCGAACGCCGCGATCGACGCTCCACTCAGGCCGACAGCCGCCCCGACCTGATCCCGAGTTCGCTTCGCCCGCGTTCGCTGTGTCCTGAGGATCTCGCGTAGGTCGTTCACCTAATCCACCCCACTCTCGATCAACTGGTCAATATCCTTCGATACTCTCGCCTGCTCATATTCCGCTCCAGGCGGCAATGAGTCCAGGGTGGAAGGCAGACAAGAACTGAGAGGTGACCCGATGACGCAGGAAAGGCGGCCCCACCGACGAGACTGGCGACGGCTGTGGCGCTACTGCCGCTGTGGCCACCGCTGGATCTGCCCAGACTCGCTGAAACGGATTCCGCTGCCGTTCGGCCCCCCGCTGCGACCGATGACCGAGGCGGAGTATCGGGCCGGCATGGAGGCGTTCTCCCCCAAGGTCACCCGGTCGGAGCGGGTGTAGCCGTGATCGGGCCACAGGAGCGCTGGTACCGGCACATGCGCCGGCTCGCCCAGCGTCGCTACCCGGCCGGTGGACACGTTCCGGCGCCGTCGTACAGCTGCCAGAGCTGCCGGGACCCCTGGCCCTGCGCACCGGCTCGACTGGCCCTGCTTGTCGGCTTCAAAGGCAACCGGGTCGGCCTGATGATGTACCTCGGCGTACACCTCACCCGCGCCATGCAAGCCATGCCCGACACCCACCCCGCGCTGATCGCCGGACAGATCCTCTACTGGGTGCCCCGGCGCCGCCAATGACCTGCCTCGTCACCCGACCGGCCCGCCTCGGTTCGCCGCCTTCCCCTCGGCGCTCCGGGGCGGGTCTCTGCGCGCCCCGGCCCGGACCGGGGTTCAGCGCGCGGCGCGGGCGGCGGCGAGCGCGGAATGCATCTCGGCGACCGGGGCGGGCACCCCGGTGAACTGCTCGAACTGCCCGACCGCCTGGGCCAGCAGCAATTCGAGGCCGGAGACGATCTGGCAGCCGGCCGCCGACGCGGCGGCGGCCAGCGGCGTCGGCCACGGGTCGTAGACGACGTCGAAGAAGACCGTCTCCGGGCGCCAGGACCGGGCCGCCGCCGCGAAGTCGTCGGCGGCGCCCTTCGGCACGGTCGAGATCACCAGATCCGCACCGTCCGCCCCGGTCGGGGCCGCCCACTCGGCGATCTCGAACCGCAGCCCGAGCATGTCGGCCAGCCGGGCCAGTTCCTCGCCTGCGGCGCGGCGGCGCACCCGGCAGGTGACCCGGCGGGCGGCCAGCCGGACGGCGGCGGCGAGCGCGGCCCGGGCCGTGCCGCCGGCACCGAGCAGGACCACCTCGGCGCCGGCCGGCACACCGGCGTCGGTCAGCACGTCGACCATCCCGGGTACGTCGGTGTTGTCGGCGGCCCAGGAGCCGTCCGGCCGACGTACCAGAGTGTTCGCGGCACCGATCGCGGCGGCTACCGGCGAGACCTCGCCGGCCACCGCGAGCGCCGCCTCCTTCAGCGGCATGGTCAGGGAGAGCCCCGCCCACTCCGGGCCGAACGCGGCCACCCGGTCCGCCAGCTCGACCTCGGCACACTCGATCGCGGTGTACGACCAGCCGGTCAACCCGGCCGCCGCGTAGCCGGCGTTGTGGATCACCGGGGAGAGCGAGTGGGCGATCGGCTTGCCCAGCACCGCCGCTCGGCGCCGCACACCCACCTCGCTCGCCGTCACCTCAGAGCACGCCGTTCTCTCGGGCCTTCTGCTCGTTGCGGGCGTGCTCCTCGGCCGTCTCCGCGAACGCCGAGTGGCCCTCCTTGTCGATCGCCACGAAGAACCGCCAGTCGCCCTTCGGCGGGTCCATCGCCCCCTCCAGGGCCTTCTGCCCCGGGTTGTTGATCGGCCCCGGCGGCAGCCCGGCCTTGCCGTGCATCCGGTACGGGTTCTTCGAATCGAAGAGTTCGGCGTTCGTCATGTCCGCGGAGCGCTTGGTCTTCTTGCCGGTCAACTCCCAGTAGTAGTTGATCCCGACGTCGAACTCCAGACAGCCGGTCAGGCCGCCGCCGTTCTTGCAGTAGTGGTCGCCGCTGTAGATCCGGTTGTACGCCACCCGGGCGATCTTGCCCAGGTCGTCGGGGTTACCCGCCTCGGCCTGGGCCAGCGACGCCACGATGAGCGCCTCGTACGGGCTGATCTCGCGCTCCTTCTGCACCCGGTCCACGAAGTCGATGTCCTCGGCGACCGACATGAAGCGCTGCACCATCAACTTGAGGATCGACTCGGCGCTGGCGTTCGGCGGCAGCTCGTAGGTGTCCGGGAAGATGAAGCCCTCGATCGACTTGCGTGCCGTCTGCTTGTCGTCGCGCTTGAACCAGAAGTCGGCGATGCCGAGCCCTTCGAGGTCCTTGGCGGCGGTCTCGAAGTCCTTGACCGGGAGCTTCGTCTCGGCCGCCAGCGCCTTGAAGATCTGCTTGGCGGTGGCGCCCTCCCGGACCAGGAAGCCGTTGACCAGCTTGTTCTTCAGGTCGAGCAGCATGCCCAGCGCCGCGTCGGCGTTCATCTCCTTGCGGACCTTGTAGAGGCCCGGCTGGATGTTCTGGCTCCGGGAGTTCTCCTGGGCCGCCTCGATGAACGCCTTGGTGCTCTTCACCACGCCGGCCGAAACCAGGGTGTCGGCGATCTGCGCGATGCTCTGGCCCTCCTCGACCTGGACCTGCACCTCACCACTGCCGGTCCCGTCGTAGTCCGGGGTGACGAAGTAGCCCTGCACCCGGTCGAAGCCATACCAGCCGGCGCCGCCGAGCACGCCCAGCAGCACGAACGCCATCAGCAGCGCGGCGACCGTCCGGCCGCGTCCGCCACGCTTCTGCTTGCCGTTGCGTTTGCGCTGCGCGCCGCGCCGGTGTCGTCCCTTCTCCGCACGCTCGTCGAACGCGAGCTCCAAGTCGTCGATCATCCTGTCCGCCTCCGCTGCCTGTCCAGCCAGCTCTGCAGAATCTCCACCGCGGCCGCCTGATCGACCACCGCCCGTTGGCGCCGTCCTCGGACGCCCCGCTCGGCTAGCCTACGAGAAGCCACGACGGTCGACATCCTTTCATCCACCAGTTCCACCGGCACCGGTGCGATCGCCGGCCCCAACCGCTGCGCGTACGCCTTCACCTGGGTCGCCGCCGGGCCGTGCCCGCCGGCCAGGGTGACCGGCAGGCCGACCACGACGGTGACCACCTCGTGCAGCCCGACAAGGCGGGCGATCTCCGCGATATCGGTGGGAACCGCCTCGATGCCTGTCTTCAGGTCCCGGGCCAGCGTCACCAGCGGCGTCGCCAGGATGCCGTCCGGGTCGGAGACCGCCAGGCCGACCCGGACCTGACCGACGTCGACGCCGAGCCGTACGCCACGGGGCAGCACGATCATGCCTCGGCGAGGGCCTTCTCGACCGCCGCCAGCAGGCTCGGCGCCTCGCCGGCCGGCAGGCCGCCGCCCTGGGCCAGGTCGGCGTTGCCGCCACCCCGGCCGGAGAGGGCACCCTTGACCAGGGCCGCCGCCGAGACACCCCGGTCCTTCGCCGCGCCGTTCACCGCCACCACCAGGGACGCCTTGCCGTTGGACCGGGCCGCCACCGCGACCACCGCCGGACGCGCCGGGTCGATCTTGCCCCGGATCTCCTGGGCGAGGGTACGCACGTCGTTGCCGCCCGCGCCCTCCGGCGCCTCGGTGCCGACGAAAGCCACCCCACGGACGTCCCGGGCGTTCGCCGCGAGCGTCGCCGCACCGCCGAGCACCAGTTGGGCGCGGAGCTTCTCCAACTCCCGCTCCGCGTCCCGCAACTGCGCCACGGTCTGCTCGACCCGGTCGGCCACCTGCTCGCCCGGCACCCGGTAGAGCTCCGCCAGCCGGGAGACCAGCAGGTGCTCCTTGGCCAGGAACCGGAACGCGTCCAGCCCGACCAGCGCCTCCACCCGGCGCACCCCGGAGCCGATCGAGGACTCGGAGAGGATCTTCACCAGGCCAAGCTGCGCCGACCGGGCCACGTGGGTGCCGCCGCACAGCTCCCGGGCGTAGTCGCCGACCTCGACGACCCGGACCTCGTCGCCGTACTTCTCGCCGAAGAGTGCCATCGCGCCGAGCCGGCGGGCCTCCTCCTGCGAGGTGAGAAAGGCGTGCACCTCCAGGTCGGCCAGCAGCACCTCGTTCACCTGCTGCTCCACGTCGTGCAGCACACTCGGCGCCACCCCGGTCGGGGTGTTGAAGTCGAACCGGAGCCGCCCCGGCGCGTTCAGCGAACCGGCCTGGGTCGCCGCCTCGCCGAGGAAGTTTCGCATCGTCTGGTGCACCAGGTGGGTCGCGGTGTGCGAGCGGGAGATCGCCCGGCGGCGTACCACGTCGATCTCGGCCAGCCCGGCCTCGCCGGTGCGTACCTCGCCGCGGACCACCCGGGCCCGGTGCACGATCAGCCCCGGGATCGGCTGCTGCACGTCGAGCACCTCGACCTGGCCGGCGCCGACCGTGACCAGACCGACGTCCGGCTGCTGGCCACCGCCCTCGGCGTAGAACGGGGTGGCGTCCAGCACCAGCTCGACCGTCTCGCCCTCACCGGCCACCTCGACCGGAGTGCCGCCGGCACCGAGCAGCGCCCGCACCGACGACTCCCGGGACACCTCGGTGTAGCCGGTGAACTGGACCGGCCCGTCGGAGTCCAGCACCGAACGGTACGCCGACAGGTCGACGTGGCCGGTCTTGCGGGCCTGCGCGTCGGCCTTGGCCCGGGACCGCTGGTCGGCCATCAGCCGCCGGAACCCGTCCTGGTCCACCGAGAGCCCCTGCTCGGCGGCGATCTCCAGGGTCAGGTCGATCGGGAAGCCGTACGTGTCGTGCAGTTGGAACGCCTTGTCCCCCGACAGCTTCGCCCCGCCCGCCGAGCGGGTCTCGGCGATCGCGGTGTCCAGGATCGTGGTGCCGGCCCGCAGCGTGGAGAGGAACGCGTCCTCCTCGGCGTACGCGTACGACGAGATCCGGTCGAACTCCTTCGCCACCTCCGGGTAGGACGGGGACATGCAGTCCCGGGCCACCGGCAGCAGCTCGGGCAGCGCCCGCTCCTGCCAGCCGAGCAGCCGCATCGCCCGGATCGCCCGGCGCATGATCCGGCGCAGCACGTAGCCGCGCCCCTCGTTGCCCGGGGTCACCCCGTCACCGATGAGCATCAGCGCGGTCCGGACGTGGTCGGCGACCACCCGCAGCCGTACGTCGTCCGGGTGCGACTCGCTCGCCGCGTGCCCCGACTTCGCGCCGTACCGCCGGCCGGTCAGCTCGGCCGCCCGGTCCAGGATCGGCCGCACCTCGTCGATTTCGTAGAGGTTGTCGACACCCTGGAGGATCGCGGCCATCCGCTCCAGGCCCATCCCGGTGTCGATGTTCTGCGCCGGCAGGTCACCGAGGATCGGGAAGTTCTCCTTGTCGGTCCCCGGTCCCCGCTCGAACTGCATGAAGACGAGGTTCCAGAACTCCAGGTAGCGGTCCTCGTCGACGGCCGGGCCACCCTCGCGGCCGTACGCCGGGCCCCGGTCGTAGTAGATCTCCGAGCAGGGCCCGCACGGCCCCGGGATCCCCATCGACCAGAAGTTGTCCGCCTTGCCGCGCCGGACGATCCGCTCCGCCGGCACCCCGGTCCGGCGCCAGATCGCCTCGGCCTCGTCGTCGTCCAGGTAGACCGTCGGCCAGATCCGCTCCGGATCGAGCCCGAACCCGCCCTCGGCGACCGGCTTGGTGACCAGCTCCCAGGCGAGCGCGATCGCGCCCTCCTTGAAGTAGTCGCCGAACGAGAAGTTTCCGTTCATCTGGAAGAACGTGCCGTGCCGGGAGGTCTTGCCGACCTCGTCGATGTCCGGGGTACGGATGCACTTCTGCACCGACACCGCACGCCGGAACGGCGGCGTCTGCTGCCCGAGGAAGTACGGCACGAACTGCACCATGCCGGCGTTGACGAAGAGCAGGTTCGGGTCGTCGATCGCCGGCAGCGGAGCGGACGGCACCACCGTGTGCCCGTTGGCCTCGAAGTGCGCCAGGTAGCGCCGCTTGACTTCCGCCGTTCTCATCGGGTGCCTTCCTCCGGAAACAACTCGCGGTCGCCGATGCGGGGATCCTCGCGCAACTCCTCGAAGCGGTCGTCGAACGCGACCCCCTCGGCGAACGCCTGGTGGATCTCCTGCTCACGCTCGGCCATGCCGTCCCGCACGTCGTCGGCGAAGTCCCGCAGCGACTGCACCAGGCCACCCGCGGACTGCGCCACCGAGCCGGCGATCCCCTGCGGCGTGTACGCCTGTGCGGTGCGGGTCAGCTTCCGGACGACGAGCGCGCCGACGGCCAGCCCGATGCCCAACCAGAGCAGTCGTCTCATGGCCTCATCCTTCCCTCGTGCCGGGTCGCCGCTGCGCGGGGGGTCAGTGCCCGCCGCGCCGGGCGGCCCGACGTTGCTGCTTCAGGGTGGTACGCACCTCGCGCTCGTCCTCGGCGCGCCGCCGGGCGGAGGCAGCCTTGCGCACGCCGTACCCGAAGGCGGCCACCTTGACCAGCGGGTTCGCCGCGGCGGCCGAGACCACGGTGCTCAGGTTCGCGATGTTGGCGGTGACGTTCTGGGCGTGCCCGGTCATCGTGTCGATCTTGGCGAGCTGGATGTTCACCCCGTCCAGCGAGGTCTGCACCTGCCCCAGCGCGGTGTTCACGTTCTCCACCGTGACGTTCATGTTGCCCAGCAGCGGCGCGGTGCGCTCGTTGATGTCGTTGATCGCCCGGGTCGCCGCGTCCACCGTGTTGCCCAGCCGCCAGATCGGCCTGGCCAGCACCAACACCAGCATCAGGAACGCACCCGCCGCGACCAGCGCGGCGATCTGACCGATCTCTCCAGCGTCCACCCGTCCTCCTCCATGCACCGTCTCGGAAATGCAGCGTCTCGCGGAAATGCAGCGTCTCGGAAATCGCGCGCCAGGCATCTCACCCGGACGTCCGGCACCGCGTCACGACGGTTACCCGGAATGCCCCTCGGAGTACCAACCCGCAACCCTACCGTCGGTGACGAGTGCCGGCCTCACGACGGGGTGGGGGTGGGCGTCAGCCCGCCGAGCGGATCGTCCGTGAAGAGTGGATCCGGATCCACCCCGGTCAGCGACGGGTCGGTGGTCGGCTGCGGACCGATCCGGTCGTCCGCGATCGCGTTGCGGACCTTGATCGAGATCAGCGCACCGTCACACTTCACCCCTCCCGGCCCGGTGGCGGCCGGTGCCGGGGCCGCGCCCGGTGTGCCGACCGGCGCCTCGGGGCAGGCCGGTTGGCGTACCCACATGTCGAGGGTCAGCTCGTCCCGGCGCCAGCAGGTGTAGTGCCCCTCGACCGGCTGCTCCGGGCAGAGCGCCACCTTCCACGGTCGCCATCCCTCGCGGTTCAGGGCGGTCTCGTAGACCTGCGCCGTCTCCTCCCACGACCGGTCCGACTGGACGGTCCGCTCCCGGAACCGGCACTCGATGAAGCACCACCGGCTGCCGCTGACCCCGTCGACCGTGTCGGTGGCGGCCCAGGCCGGCACCGCCAGCGCGTCGAGGGAGTTGAACACCGGATCCCGGGTCGCGGCCCGGACGCCGAAGTACGTCGGCAGCGCGCCGAGCACCAGCAGGCTGGCCAGGAGCAGGGCGACCGTCTTCAACCGCCGTTGCTCGCGGAGCTGGCGGCGCAGCTCGGCCCGGGCGCCACGGGCCGGCTCCGCCGACGGCTCCGCGGACCGGTCGGGCCCGGCATCCGGGCGGGGGGCGGCGGCCGGCGGCACGGCGGCGGCACGGATCGCGGGATCCGGCCGGGACGGACCGTCCGGCCGGCCGGATCCGGCGGGTCGGCCGGTGTCGGGGCGGCCAGCGTTGTCCGGGCGGCCGGAGTCGGGGCGGGCCGTCCGGGGTGGGGTGTCGGGTCGGACGGGCGGATCGGGCCGGACCGCGTCGTCCCGGGGTGGGCCGTCGAGCCGTCCGGGGGTCGGCCGGGCGGTGGCACCGCGGCCGGTCTCGGCCGGGCCGGAGCGGGTCGGCGCAGCGGCACCCTGGTCCCGGGCCGGCGGGGCGGACGCGGGTCCGGGCTGGACCGGCGCGACGGGTCCCCGGGCGGACGCCCGAGCCGGGCCGCCGGGTGTGGTGGCGGCAGGTCGACCGGGAGCGCCGTCGAAGGCGGCAGCACCGGTTCGGCCCGGCGCGCCTTCGAAGGCGGTGCCACCGCTCCGCCCCGCCGGTCCACCGTCGAAGGCGGCAGCACCGGTTCGGCCAGGGGCACCCTCGAAGGCGGCACCACCACTTCGCCCTGCCGGTCCACCGTCGGCCGGGGCAGCCGCGCGACCGCTGGTCGGGCGGGCGGCCGGGACGTCACCCCGACCGGGACCCGGCGGGCCGGGACGGTCAGCCGGCTCGACGGCGTACCTGCCGCCCGGGGCACCGCGCCGATCCAATGGTTCCACGGGTCGGCCGAGTCCGGCCGTCGCCCGGGGCTCGTCACCTGGTTCGCCGTGCCGGGGGATGCCACCGCGCGGCGGCGTACCGCGGGAGCCACCCGGTCCCGGCAGGGCTCCGGACGGGCCCCCGCTGACCGGACGGTCGCCGCGCGGGCCCCCGGCCGGTGGCGCGACCGCGCCGTGCCGACCCGGTACCACCGGCGGCGCACCGTGCCGTCCACCGCCCGCACCGTCGGTGCCGTACGGCGGACCGGAGACACCAGCGCCGCCGGGACGTACCCGGGGCACCCGCCCCTCGTCCCGGGGCTCCTCGGTCGGCAGCGCGCCGTGCCGGCCCGGACCCGGTCGTCCGACGTCGAGGTCGTCCAACCCGGACGGTGTGCGAGCGGCTGCCCGGCCCGGTCCGGTGGACAGGTCCGGTCCGGATGCCGATCCGTGGCCGCCGGCCGACCGGCCGACCGGCTCGGGGCCGCCGGCCGGGCCGGACGGCGGGTAACCGGGCGCACCGGCTCCGGATGCCGGGGCGGGTGGCCCGTACCCGGCGGCCGGGGTGACCGGACGGACACCTCCCCGGGCCGCCTTGCGGATCCAGTCCCCGGGTCGCTCCGGATGGCCGGGCGGACGGGTCTCCGGCCCGCCGGCCGCGTGGGCGCCGGCCGGGCCGGGCGCCGCTCCCGCGCCGGGCGGACCGCTGACCGCGGCGTGCGCGCCGCCGGCCGGGTGCACCCCGCCGGTGCCGGCGGCACGCCCGCCCGGACCCGAGGCGTGCGTACCGCCGGAAGCGGCGGACGTGTCCCTGCCCGCCGAGTGCGTGCCGCCGGAGGCGTGCACTCCGGCGCCCGGTGCGTAGCCGGCGGCGGACGGCGTACCGGCGGCATGGGCGCCGGAGGGCGGCGGGACGGCATCGGGACGCCGGGCGCCGAGCACCGGACCGCCGCGTCCCGGGCCGTCCGGGTCACGCTCGGCGGCACCCGGTCGGCCCGGAGCGGCCGGCAACGGCGGGGCGTTGCCGGAGGCCGGTACGACGAAGTCGCCGGTGGCCGGAACAGCCGGTGCGCCGAACCGGTCGCCGGGACCGGCCGGGCTGCCGGGACCGGGGAGGTCACCGGCGGCGTGGCCGGCCGGGCGGCCGTGCCGGCCCTCGCCGATCTCCCCGGGTGCGGCCGAGCGGCGTGCGGTCGACTCGTCGCCCCGGCCCTCCGCCGCCCGCCGGACCGGACCCGGTTCGAGTGACGCGGCGCCGTGCCGTGGCTGGTGCCCGGCGGACGACACCGGCTCACCCGGCCACGGTGTGCTGCCCGGCCGGATCGCCGGCTCGTCCCGGTCACCGGCCGGGCGGCGCTCCGGCGCCGGCCCGGACCAGGCCGTCGGGGAGACCGGCTCGGCCGCACGGCCGGGGCGACCGAGCGGTGGCGCGGGCACGACCGGCGGGGCCGAGGTCCTCGGCTCGGGGCGTGGCGGCTGCGCACCGGCACCCCGGGCGGGCGCTGGGGCGGCGTCGTCCGGCTCCGGGGCCCGCCGGGCCGGGCCGGGTGTCGGCTCGTCGTCGTGCCGCCGGCCCGGCCCGACCGGCGGATCGGCCGGCGGTGCCCCGGCAGGCCGCATCGACCCGGTCGTCTCCGGGCCGGCCTCGGGCAGCCGCTCGTAGGCGGCGGGCAGCCGGGGCGGCGGATCGGTCGGGCTGGAGCCGTCGGCCGGACCGATGTCGACCTTCTGCTCCTTGGCGGTACGCAGGTCGGAGATCCAGCCGAGTTCCTCGCCACTGACCTCCGGCTCCACGGGTGGCGCCTCGGGCGACCTGCCCCGGCCCCACCGGCGTGCCTTGCCCTGTGGTTCCCGCCGCTCGTCGTGGCCGTCGTCGCCCCGGTCCGAACCGCGCGATCTCACTGGTGTTCCTCCCCCTCGACTGTCCCGCCACCGTCCGCCGCCGGCCTGCCGTTGCCGGCAGTTTCCGATGGTGGTGGTGCGGGCTCTCCCCGGACGATCCGGCGCAGCAGCGGCAGCCGGGTGCCGACGGCGCGCTCGGCACCGTGCCCGCTCGGCTGGTAGTAGTCCACCCCGACAAGGTCGTCCGGGACGTACTGCTGGGTGACCACCCCCCGGTGGTCGTCGTGCGGATAGCGGTAACCGGTGCCGTGTCCCAGTCCACGTGCCCCGGGATAGTGTGCGTCGCGCAGAGCCCGGGGCACCGCACCGCCGCGCCCCGCCCGCACGTCCCCGATCGCCGCCCCGATCGCCGTGGTCGACGAGTTGGACTTCGGCGCGGTGGCCATGTGGATCACGGCCTGGGCGAGGTTGAGCTGCGCCTCGGGCAGGCCGACGTACTCGACGGCGTGTGCGGCGGCGGTGGCCACGCCCAGCGCACCCGGGTCGGCCATCCCGACGTCCTCACTCGCGAAGATCACGATCCGCCGGGCGATGAACCGGGCGTCCTCGCCGGCCACCAGCATCCGGGCCAGCCAGTGCAGCGCGGCGTCCACGTCGGAGCCCCGCATGCTCTTGATGAACGCGCTCACCACGTCGTAGTGCGCGTCGCCGTCGCGGTCGTAGCGCACCGCCGCCACGTCGACGGCCTGCTCGGCGGTGGCCAGGTCGATGACGCTCCCGCCCAGCGCGGTCGCCGAACCGGCCGCCGCCTCCAGCGCGGTGAGCGCCTTGCGTACGTCCCCGGCGGCGAGCCGGACCAGGTGCTCCTCGGCGTCGGGTGCGAGAGTGAGCGCACCGGCCAGGCCACGTTCGTCGGCGACGGCCCGGCGGAGCAGCCCGCGTACCGCGTCGTCGTCCAGCGGTTGCAGGGTGAGCAGTACGCACCGGGACAGCAGTGGCGAGATGACCGAGAAGTACGGGTTCTCGGTGGTCGCCGCCAGCAGCGTGACGGTGCGGTCCTCGACCGCGGCCAGCAGCGAGTCCTGTTGGGTCTTGCTGAACCTGTGCACCTCGTCGATGAAGAGCACTGTCGGGCGTCCCCCGGCCCGCCGCTCCCGGCGGGCGGTGTCGATCACCGCGCGGACGTCCTTGACCCCGGCGGAAAGTGCCGACATCGCCACGAAGCGCCGCTCGGTCGCCCCGGCCACCAGGTGCGCGATGGTGGTCTTGCCGCTGCCCGGCGGCCCCCACAGGATCACCGACATCGGTGACGCCCCGGTGACCAGCTGTCGCAGCGGTGCACCGGGGGCGAGCAGGTGGTCCTGTCCGACGAGTTCGTCCAGGCTGGCCGGACGCATCCGGACCGGCAACGGCGAATCGGCGCCGGGTGCGGTGAAGCCGTCGGCGGCGGTCCCGGCCGGCGCGGTACGTCCGCCAGCGGGATCGACGAGAGAGAACAGGCCGTCGGACTCCATCGGGAAGACACTACCGGCCCGGTTTCCGGTGCCGGAAATGCACCGATAACCGGACCGGTCGCGATCCCGGCCGACCTCAGCCCCGGCCGGGCCGGCGTCCCCGGTACCACCGGCCGCCACCGCCGCCGGCACCCGGGCCACGGCCCACCCCGGCGAGGTAGAGCGCCAGGCAGAGCAGGCCGATCAACATCAGGGTGGAGGTGCTGAACAGGTCGGGCGCACCCAGGTCCTCGTCGAACAGGTCCAAGAGCAGCGCGAAGCCGAAGACACCGGCGGCAATATAGGCAAGCATGAGTTCCTCCCGGCGGGGGTCCCAGTAGGTCGGCCAGGATGTACCCGGGCGCCTCGCCCGCCAATCCACCCGCCCGGCGCAGGGTCGTCCGGGCCCCGTCAGATCCGGTCAGACCCGGTCGTAGCAGGCCCGCCGGTGTGATCCGACGAGACCGGGACGGGGACCGGATCCGAAGCCGAGACCGGATCCGGGTCCGGGAGGGCGGCGGACGCCGGGGTGGGCCGGCCGGCCAGCCAGGCGGGCAGGTAGAGCGGTGCGGCGACGGCCAGCACCACCCCGCCGACGACCATCGCGGTACTCACCGAGGTGGCGGCGGCCAGCGAGGTGAGCAGTACGCCGCCGAGCGCGCCGGACGGCTGGGCCACCATCGAGTTCAGCGAGAGCACGCTGTTCCGGTACGGGCCGTCGACCTGCCGGTGCAGCAGTCCGGCGTGCAGCGGGTTGGACGCGCCGTGCACGGCGTAACAGAGCAGGTAGGCCGCGATGATCCCGACCGGCCCGGCGAGCAGTCCCATCCCGACGACAGTGGCACCCTGGAGGATCCGGAGCAGCCCGGCGCAGAGCGGCACGCCCAGCCACCGGCTGGCGTACGCGATCACCGCCGCGCCGCCGGCCGAGGCCAGCCAGGCCGCCGAGGCGGTCGGTCCGAGCAGTGCCGCCGCCCGGTCCGGGTCGCCCAGCACCTCGGCGAGCCGGACCGGCAGCAGTGCCTCGAAGGTGGCCATCCCGAAGCCCCAGAACAGCTCGACGGAGATCAGCGCGAGCACGATCCGGGAGCGGCGGGCCAGCTTCAGCGCGCCGCCGACCGCGGCCGGCGCGGCCCGCAGCGAACCGCGCAGCGCGGCCGTCCCGGCGGCCGGGCGCACCTCGACCAGCAACAGGAGCAGGGCGGTCAGGGCGACGACTTCCAGGGCGATGGCGACCAGCAGCGGCAGGGTGAGCGCGCTGATCCCGCCGACCGGGCCGAGCGCGACGAGGCCGCCGCTGAGCAGTGCGCCGGCCCCGATGGCGATGCCGAGGACGACCCCGCCGGCGCTGAGTCCGCGCTCGATCGGGGCGTCCGGGTCGGCCGCCAGGGCGGCGTCGACGTACCAGGACTCGAGGGGGCCGCTGTCCAGGGCCCGGAAGATCCCCTGTAGCACGAAGGCGAGCAGGAAGAGCCCGAAGGAGTCGGCGGCCAGGAAGAGCAACAGCGATCCGAGGTTGACCAGCACGGCCCCGACCAGCACCGGCTTGCGGCCCAGCGCGTCGGCGAGCCCGCCGGTCGGCAGCTCCAGCGCGAGCACCACCACGCCCTGCGCCGCGGCGACGAGGCCGACCTGCGGCAGGCTGAGCCCGCGTTCCAGCAACAGCAGGATGAGTACCGGGATGAGCAGCCCGCTGGGCAGCCAGCGGAGCGCGTGCAGGACCAGGTAACGCCGGCGTACCTGCCGGACGGTCAGGGTGCTCACGACGGCTCCCCCGGCCCGGTGCCGCCGCCGGCCAGCGGGACCGGGCCGCGCACCGGAAAGCTCTGTAGATAGAGCAGTACGTGTTCGGCGCCGTCCGCCGGCTGCGCCGCCGGCACCCGGTCGATCGGCGGTACGGCCGCCCGGTAGCGCCCGACCACCTCCCACAGCTCGTCGTTGAGCTGCCGCAACTGTGCCGGGGTGAGCCGGAGCAGCACGTCGGAGAAGGTCGTGGCCTGCTGCCACTCGGCCGGATAGCTGTGCCGGTCGTCGAGCCAGCGCTCGGCCAGGCTCGTGTGCAGGCGCACCGCGTTGCGGGTCAGCCAGTCGGCCGCCGCCCGGGCGTCGGGATCGTCGGCGAAGTCGGCGTCGCTCCAGCTGCTGAACTGGTGCGCCGCCCGCCAGAAGCGCTGCCGTCCACTTCCCCGGTCCGGCTCCTCCAGCACGAGCCCGGCGTCGGCGAGCTGCCGCAGGTGGTAGCTGGTGGCCCCGGTGTTGGTGCCGAGCGTCTCGGCCAGCCCGGTCGCGGTGGCCGGGCCGTCGGAACGGAGCGCGACGAGCAGCCGGGACCGGAGTGGGTGGGCCAGGATCCGGATCTGCGCGCTGTCCAGCACCACCACCGAGGGCGCGGGGGCGTCACCTGCCGACCGTTGTGGTGCGGTCGGGTCGCCGCCCGTCGTCTCAGCTGCCATGCATGCACAGTAACTATGCACAGATCCTATGCACAATAGTTGTGCACAAGATCTGGGCGTTGTTTGCGCAGTACTATCCGACGACAAAACAGGCGTACCGGCCGGATCCCTCGATCCGGCCGGTACGCCTTCGGCTGGCGCCGTCCCTGCGGTATGACTCCCGGTCAGCCGCCCGGGAACGTGTTCGGGTCGACCTCGCTGGTCCGCGCGTTGCCACCCGCGACCGGGGTCAGCGTGATCGTCCAGATCGTGTACTGGCTGGAGGTCGTGGTGAACTTGAAGGTGTCCTCGAACCGCTGGAAGTTGCAGTTCCGGCTGAACGCCTTGGCCCGGGCGTCCCAGTCCTTGCCACCGGTCATGTAGATCCGGTAGGTGCCGTCCTTGATCGAGGAGACGGTGTGCTTGCCCTTGCCCCGGACGTAGACGCTTACCGTCGGGGCCTTGGCGCTGCCGAGTACCAGGTTGATGACGGCGTCGCTGCTGCCGCCGTTTTCGATCTTGAGTTGCCCCTGACCACTGCGTACCCGCTTGAGGTAGGAGCCGTTGCCGAGCCGCCGGTTGCCGTCCGCCGTCTTCTTCGGCACGAACGCGCCGACCTGGTACGGCTGCGCCGGGTCGGCCGCCGCCAGCGCCTGCCCGGCGGTGCGTACGTCCTCGGCGGCCGGGTCCCGACTGACCCGGGCCAGCGCCGACGAGCCGAGGCAGACTTCCCCGGCTCCGGCGGCCGAGCCCGTCTCGGTGATCGAGTCGACCATGCCCTCCAGCCCGCGCAGCAGGTCGGCGTGTGCCGTCGCGGCGTTCTCCGGCGGCACCACGCCGGAGAGCGCGGTGATCTGCTGGTCGAGGGTCCGGCCGATGGTCCCGGCTGCGGCGCTCACCGCCTTGGGGTTCTTGGCCGCGCCGAGCTGGGTGAAGCCGGGGGCGATCGCCTTGTCCACCTCGGCCAGCAGCGCCTGGTATTCCTGCGCGGTGACCGGCGCGGCACTCGGCGAGGGCTCCGCACCCTGACCGGAGGTGTTCCGGTTCGCGGGCGGGTCGTCCGAGCCCCGGCTGGCGGCCCAGATGGCCAGCGGCACCGCCAGGGCCACCAGCAGGACGACGGCGACGGCGCCGCCGACGATGGCGATGATCTTGCCGCGCCCCGACTTGGCCGGTGGCGGCGGCGGGAACGCGCCGAACTGCGGCGGCGCACCGAACGGCGGTCCACCCGGGCCGCCCGGGCCGCCCCCGAAGGGAGCCCCCGGCGGACCCGACACCGGCGGCGGAGCGCCGAACGGGGTGGTCGGCGGACCCGACACCGGCGGGGTGCCGAACGGCGCGGTCGGCGGCCCCGACACCGGCGGGCCCGCCCCGAACTGCGTAGTCGGCGGAGCCGAGACGGGCGGCGGAGCCCCGAACGGAGTGGTCGGCGGGGCGGAGACCGGCGGCGGAGCCCCGAACGGAGTGGTCGGCGGTCCCGCCCCGAACGGGGAATTCGGCGGAGCGGAAACGGGCGGCGGAGCGCCGAACGACGTGGTCGGCGGGGCGGAGACGGGCGGCGGAGCCCCGAACGGGGTGGTCGGCGGGGCTGAGGTCACCGGCGGGACCGGGCCGGGCGTACCGAACGGTGCGACTCCGAAGCTCGCGGGGACCGCGCCGCCTCCGCCCGGCACGATCCGGATCTGGACGTACGCGTCCCGGGGTGGGCCGCCGGGGACGGTGGCCGGACCGATGCCGGGCAGCCGCAGCACGGTGCCGTCGCCAAGCCCGGCCGGGATCCGCAGTGGGGTGCTCTGGCCCGACCAGGGCAGGACGACGGTCTTGACGACCTCGGATCCCGCCTCGCTCGGGTCCAAGTCGATGAACAGATCAGGGTTGGGCGCCATGGACCGAGTATGAGCATCCGCGGCAAGTCGATTGCCGCCCACCCCCGACCGTCCCGGAGCGCCGCCTTGAACCAGGAGTCAATTGTCGACCGACGGCGGGCTCAGGAGGGCTCGACCGGTGCGGCCACCCCGGCGGTCCCGCCGTGCGCCGGTGCCGCCGGCTTCGGCTTCGCGTCGATGCCCGCCTCGGTCCGCTGCTGTGCGGTGATCGGGGTCGGTGCGCTGGTCAGCGGATCGAACCCGCCCCGGGTCTTCGGGAAGGCGATCACCTCGCGGATCGAGTCCGCCCCGGCCAGCAGCATGCAGACCCGGTCCCAGCCGAAGGCGATCCCGCCGTGCGGCGGCGGGCCGTACTTGAACGCCTCCAGCAGGAAGCCGAACTTGTCGGCCGCGTCCTCCGGGCTGATGCCGAGCAGGTCGAAGACCCGGCGCTGCACGTCGGCACCGTGGATACGGATCGAACCGCCACCGATCTCGTTGCCGTTGCAGACGATGTCGTACGCGTACGCCAGCGCCCGGTCCGGCGCCTCCTCGAACCGGTCGACCCAGTCGGCGTTCGGCGAGGTGAACGGGTGGTGCACGGCCGTCCAGCCACCCGCCCGGCCGCTCTCCTGGTCGGAGGCCGGCTCGAACATCGGCGCGTCGACCACCCAGCAGAACGCCCAGGCGTTCTCGTCGACCAGACCGGCCCGGCGGGCGATCTCGATCCGGGCCGCCCCGAGCAACTCCTGCGCCTCCCGCCGCTGCGCACCGGCGGCGAAGAAGACCGCGTCACCCGGCTTCGCCCCGACCGCGTCGGCCAGTCCGGCCAGGTGCTCGGCGGACAGGTTCTTCGCCACCGGTCCCCGGGCCTCGCCGGACTCGGCGTCCAGCACCACGTACGCCAGGCCGCGGGCGCCCCGCGCCTTCGCCCAGTCCTGCCAGCCGTCCAGTTCCTTGCGGCTCTGCCCGGCGCCGCCCGGCATCACCACCGCACCGACGTAGCCGCCCGCGTCGATCGCCCCGGCGAAGACCCGGAACTCGGTGCCGCGCAGGTAGTCGGTCAGCTCGGTCAGCTCGACGCCGTAACGCAGGTCGGGCTTGTCGGAGCCGTACCGGTCCATGGCGTCGTGCCAGGTGATCCGGGGAATCGGCCGGTCGATCTCGTGCCCGGCCAGCTCCCGCCAGAGGGTCGCGACGATCTCCTCGCCGAGGTCGATCACGTCGTCCTCGGTGACGAACGACATCTCGATGTCGAGCTGGGTGAACTCCGGCTGCCGGTCGGCCCGGAAGTCCTCGTCCCGGTAGCAGCGGGCGATCTGGTAGTACCGCTCCATCCCGCCGACCATCAGCAGCTGCTTGAACAGCTGCGGGGACTGCGGCAGGGCATACCAGGTGCCGGGCTGGAGGCGTACCGGCACCAGGAAGTCGCGGGCACCCTCCGGGGTCGACCGGGTCAGGGTCGGCGTCTCGATCTCCAGGAAGTCGCGGTCGTGCAGCACCCGCCGGGCGAGCTGGTTGGCCGCCGAGCGCAGCCGCAACGCCCTCGCCGGGCCGCCGCGCCGCAGGTCGAGGTAGCGGTACTTGAGGCGTACGTCGTCACCGGCCTCCACCTGGTCGTCCACCGGCAGCGGCAGCGGCGCCGCCTCGGAGAGGATCTCCAATCGGTCGACCGTCACCTCGATCTCGCCGGTGGCCAGTTCGGGGTTGTCGTTCCCCTCCGGCCGGCGGGTCACCTCGCCGGTGACCTTGACGCAGAACTCGTTGCGCAGCGCGTGGGCGGACTCCATCCCCTCGCGGAAGACCACCTGCACCACGCCGGAGGCGTCCCGCAGGTCGACGAAGATCACCCCGCCGTGGTCCCGCCGCCGGGCGACCCAGCCGGCGAGGGTCACCGCGCTGCCGGCGTCCGTCGCACGCAATGTGCCGGCATCATGGGTACGGATCACGACAGGTGTCTCCTCACGGGTGTGACGCCGCACGGCGGTGGCGGGCGTTCCGGTGACCGATTCTGCCCCGACATTCTGTCAGGGTGGCCGGTGGCGCCGGGCGCCCACCCGGGATGGCCACCCGACACCCGACGTCCCGGACCGGACCACCCGACGCACCCGGACCGGACCAGTTCGGTGCGCCGGGCCGGATCAGTCGGTGCGCCGCACCGGCAGCGGTCGGCTACCGGTGAACACCCCGGCCAGCACCGTGGCCACGACCGGCGGCAGCAGCCCGAGCAGCAGCAGGTAGAGCCAGGGCGTCCGCCAGTGGGCCGAGGTGTTGAACGCGACGTACCCGGCAGCCGGGCCGAGACCGGCGAGCACGCCGAGCGGCGCGCCGAGCCCGGCCACCACCGCGGCCTGGGCTGCGGTGATCCGCCGGCGTACCCGTGGCCCGGCCCCCACCGCCGTCATCGTGGCGAGGTCGTTGCGGAGTTCGGTGGCGGTGAGGCCGACAGCGACACCTGTCGCCGCCACGGTCACCACCGCGCTTACCGCCGCGAGTACCCAGAACATGATCCTGGTCTCCGTCGGGCCACGCTGCGGGCGGGCCGGTTCGACCCGCATCGGCGGGGACTGCGACGAGGCGGCGAGTTGCTCCCGCAGCAGCACCGTGGTGGCGGCGGCCACCTCCTCCGGGCGCGGCATCCGCTCGGTGTCCACCAGCAACCGCCCCGGCGTGACGGTAAGCCCGAGCCGCTGCGCGGTGGCTTCGGCGACGACCATCCCGGGCAGATCCCGGAAGTACTCGCCGGAGACCGCCACCACCGCCGGCACGGTGACCGGCCCGGAGGCACCGATGCCGACCACGGCCCGTCCGTCGGTGGCGAGGATGTCGTTGAACAGCACCGCCGCGCCGTCCCGGAGGGCGGCGAGTTCAGCGGCGGTCGGCTCCCGGCCGGTGACCGCCCGGATCGTCTCGGCACCACCGACCGCGATCGCGAGCTGGTCGCCGGCCGGACCGACGTGCGTCGCCGGGTCCCACGACTCCGGCGCGACCACGGCGCCGGGCCCGAGCTTCGGGTCGGTGCCGATCCGCAGGGCGACCACGCTCCGGCTCGGCAGGGTGTCGGCGAGTCGGCGGATCCCGGCCGGTCCGAGCACGGTCGCAGCCTCGGCGGGCAGCAGGACCTGTCCGTCCCGGGCGACCCGCCACACCTGGGCGGCGTCGTCCCGAGCGGCACCGACAAGTCCCAACGCGACACTGCCGGCAACGGCCGCACTTACCGCCGCCACAGCCGCCCCGGTACGCAACCGGTGCCGGGCCGAGTGCCGCAGCGCGAGCCGGGCCGAGACCGGCAGCCCGGGCGCCAGCCGACCGACGATCCGGACCAGCGCCGGCGCGCCGATGGTCACCCCGAGCAGCAGCATGATCCCGCCGAGCGCGAGAAGTTCGACCCGGCCGTCCGGATGCGCCGACCCGACCAGCACCGCCGCGCCGACGACCAGCAGCGCCAGGCCCGCCGCCAGCCAGCCCAGGTCGGCCCGCGACCGGTCCCGCTGGCCGCCGAGGGCCGCCCGCAACGGTCCCCGGGCCGCGGAACGGGCCGGCAGGTACGCGGCGGCGAGCCCGACCAGCACGGTAAGCACCGCGACCCCGGCGACCGACCAGCCGGGCACCTTCAGCTCCAGCAACGGATGGTCCGAGATCCGCTCGACGGCCGGTCCGGCCAGCACGACCGTGCCGATCCCGGCAGGCGCGGCGAGCCCGGCCGCGACAGCGCCGAAGAGCAGGCCGCCGGCTAGGACGATCCTGCCGACCTGCCGAGGGCTGGCACCGGCCGCCGCGACCAGGGCGAGTTCCCTGCGCTGCCGGCGCGCGCCGACCAGGAACGCCGCACCGACGAGCAGCACCACCTGGGCCGCCGCGAAACTGACCACCAGGGCGGCGGCCGCTGCCTGGGTCGCCAGGTACGCTGCGGTCGGCCCCGCAGCGGACCGTTCACGCAGTCCGTACTGGATGCCGGTGGGCGTGGCGGTACCGTCCGGCCCGATCCCCACACTCGTGCCGGGGCGCGGGCCGGACCAGCCCGCCCCGGCCGGCAGGTCGACAAGCAGTTCCCGGCCACCCTGCGGGGACAACTCCGCATCGGCGGGCGCGACCAGGGCGGGGATCCGCAGTGACCGGCTGATGTCGACGATCCCGACGACTGTCAGCTCCCGCAGCGGCATACCCGCACGTACCCGGTCACCCACCCGCGCGTCGATCTGGTCGGCCAGTACCCGGGTCAGCGCCACCTCGGCGGCGTGCCGGGGGACCGTCCCGTCCCGGACCACGTACCGGCCGTGGTTGAGCGGGTCGGTCGGGTCGGTCGCCTCGTACTCGTAGCTGGCCAGCCCGTCGCCAGCGGTCTCGACCACCGTCCGGCCGGTGCCGTGCGGGGCGGTACGGCTGCCGGGCGGCAGGGTCGCGGCCAGCTTGTCGAGGTCGGCCGGACTGGCGCTGAGGATCAGGTCTGCGTTGCCCATCCAGAAGGTGACGTCCCGGTCCACGGCGCCCAGCTTCGCCCAGGAGACGACCAGGACGGTCGCCGCGTACGCCGGCAGGAACAGCATGAGCAGGATCAGCAGCCCCCGGCCGGGGTGCCGGCGGGCCGAGCGGCGGGCGATCCGCAACGCGATGCGCCACGAGCCGGTGGACTCGCCGGTCATCCGCGACCGCCGAGCAGTTGTTCTGGGGTGGCCCGGGGGCCGGTGGTGTCGACCAGCCGGCCGTCGCGGAGGAAGACGGTCCGGTCCGCCCAGCCGGCGTAGCGGGGTTCGTGGGTGACAAGCACCCCGGCGGCGCCGGCATCGACCTGGGCCCGGAGCACCGCCAGCACCGCCTCGCCGGTCTCGGAGTCCAGCGCACCGGTCGGCTCGTCGGCGAGCACCAGCCGACGCTGCCCGACCAACGCGCGGGCGATGGCGATCCGCTGCTGCTGCCCGCCGGAGAGTTGGTCGGGAAAACGCTTGGCGAGATCGGCCAGGCCGACCCGGGACAGTGCGGCGAGCGCCTCGCGGCGGGCCGCCCGGGGGCGTACCCCGGCGAGTTCCCGGGGCAGTGCGACGTTCTCGGCGGCGGTCAGGTCGGCGACCAGGTTGTAGTTCTGGAAGACGTAGCCGATCCGGTCCCGGCGCAGCCGGGCCAGCGCCGGGGCGTCCAGGCCGGCGAGAGTGGCACCCTCGACCTCGACGCTGCCCCGGGTGGGCGTGTCGAGTCCGCCGGCCAGGGCGAGCAGGGTGGACTTGCCGGAGCCGGAGGGGCCCATCACCGCGACCAACTCCCCCGCCGCCACCTCGAAACTGACCCCGTCCAGGGCGTGCACCTCGGTGTCGCCGGAGCGGTAGGTCCGACTCGCCTGGTCGAACCGCAACACCGGGGCGCTCATCGCACCGCCTCCGGTCGGTCGGCCCCGGCCGCCTCGCCGCCACCGGCTGCCACGCCGCCACCGGCGGGCTCACCGGCATCGGCGGTAGCGGGCGGGGTGTTGCGACGCCGGCGCCGCAGCACCGTGGCCTCGACATGGTCGAGCCAGCGCAGCTCGCTCTCCAGCGCGAAGACCAGGTGGTCGAGCAGGAGCAGCCAGGCGATGTCGTCGCCATCCCGTTCGGCGCTGCGGCGTAGGTCGGTGACGTCCCGCATCTGCCGCATCGACTCGGTGCGCTGGGTCTGGACGACGGCGGTCACGTCGACGTCCGGGGTCGTCGCCGCCATCGCCAGCTTGATGGCCAGTTCGCTGCGTGGCCGGTCGGTGTCGGTGACCGGGGTGGCGAACCATTCGGCCAGGGCCGCGCGGCCCTGGTCGGTGATGGCGTAGACCGTCCGCCCGCCGTCGTTCGCCCCGGTCGCGGCGACCAGGCCGTCCCGGCCGAGCCGCTCCAGCGTGGTGTAGAGCTGGCCGACGTTGAGCGCCCAGTTGCCGCCCGTGCGGGTGTCGAACTCTGTCCTGAGCTGGTAGCCGTACTTCGGTCCGTCGGCGAAGAGGGCGAGCAACCCCCAGCGCACCGCGTTTCGCTGCATGGTCGAGACCTTACTCGATAAGTAGTTACCGAGTAAATAGAGGTGATCGTACGTGCGTTCGACCAGGGGATACGATGAGCGGATGACAGTCGGCGCTTACCAGCCCTCGATGCTGGACCTGGCTACCGGTGACGGGATCGCAGGGGACGGCGCCACCCTCGGCCCGCTCGGCGGCGCGCTCCGCCGGCACGAGCTGGGCTCGGGCGCCTGGGTGGACCACCTGCCCGGCTGGGTCAACGGCTCCGACGCCGTACTGCGGGTCCTGCTCGACGAGGTCGACTGGCAGGCCGAGCGCCGCCGGATGTACGACGACGTGGTCGACGTCCCCCGGTTGCTGCGCTGGTACGCGGGCGGCGAGCGGCTTCCGCACCCGGTGCTGACGGCGGCCCGGCAGGACCTCACCCGGCACTACGCCGCCGAGTTGGGCGAGCCGTTCGTCACCGCCGGGATGTGCCTCTATCGGGATGGGCGGGACAGCGTCGCCTGGCATGGCGACACCATCGGCCGATCCGCCACCGAGGACACCATTGTTGCGATCGTCTCCTTCGGCTCGCCCCGACCGCTACTGCTGCGACCGCGCGGCGGTACGCCGGACCGGGACAGAGCAGGTCGGGAGGGAGCAGGTCGGGGCGCCGGATCGTCGACGCTGCGCTTTCCGCTCGGCCACGGCGACCTGGTGGTGATGGGCGGCTCCTGCCAACGCACCTGGGAGCACGCCATCCCGAAGACGTCCCGGCCGGTCGGCCCTCGGGTAAGCGTGCAGTTCCGGCCGACCGGCGTCGCCTGAGCCATCGACCCGGTCGAGGCGTGCGACCCGCTCAGTCGTCGAGCAGGTGCAGGACCATCCGGGTGAGCGCAGCTACGTCAGCCTCGCCCATCGGACCGCCGGTCATCCCCATCCGGTGCAGCATGGTGCCGACCAGGACGTCGATGAGCAGCAGGACCCGGTGCTCCGGCTGGCCCAGCACCTCCTGGAGCAGCAGCCGGTACGGATCCTGGAGCCGGGTGGAGAGCACCTCGCGCAGCGCGGGATCGCTTATCGCCTCGACGAAAACGCCGGCGAACGCCGCACCCACCCCGGGCTCACCGATCTTCGCGACGAGAAAGTGGACGCCCGACGTCACGATCTCCGCACGTGTGGCGCCGGCCAGCGGCACCTCGCCGAAGGTGTCGACGAGGCAGTCCGTGATCAGGGAGCCCTTCGACGGCCACCGCCGGTAGATCGTGGTCTTCGCGACACCCGCCGCCGCCGCGATCCGGTCCATCGTGGCGTTCACGTAGCCCAGTTCGTGCACCGTGCGCAGGGTGGCCGCGAACACTGTCGCGTGCAGGTCCGAGCGGGGACGTCCCGCCGCGGACGGGTTGGAGACCGGCACCCGGTCAGGCTACGCTAGCTATTACGATACCGCCGGTAGCGTAATCGGACCGATCCGGAGGAGCATCATGCGCGACAAGGCACCGTTGGGCACCCGCATCCTCAAAGACACCCAGGACTGGGAGGCCTTCACCGACGGCCAGGTGATCGCCGCACGGGAGAAGGCCAACCGGAAGGTGTCGTCTCCCGCCGCCCGGCTCGTCACCGGCTGGCCGGACCGGAACGCCCGGATCGAGGAGCGGTCGGTCGAACTCCCGGGCCGTCGCCTGGTGCTGCGGGTGCACCGACCGAAGCAGCTCGACCAGCCGCTGCCGCTTGTCCTCTCGTTCCACGGCGGAGGTTTCATCGGGGGCACCGCCGCACAGAACGACTGGCTCAACAGTCACCTCGCGGCCCGCTGTCCGGCGGTGGTCGTGTCGGTGGAATACCGGCTCGCTCCCGAACACCCGCTGCCGGCGCCGGTCGAGGACGGCTACGACACGCTGGTCCGGATCGTCGACGGCGCCGGCCGCTGGGGCATCGACCCGGCCAGCGTCGCAGTCCTGGGCGAGAGCGCCGGAGGCACCATCGCCGCGCTCATCGCGTTGCGCGCCGGCAAGGACGGCCCGGCGCTGCGCGCCCAGGTGCTGAACTACCCGGGCACGGACTGGACCGAGACGATGGACGACTATCCCTCGTTCCCGCAGAACGCCGACAACCCCACCCTCCCGTCGTCCCGGTTGCGCGCGGCCCGCAGGCTGAGCGTGCCGGCGGCCCTCGACCCGCGCAGCGTCTCCCCGCTGAAGTTCGACAACTTCGCCGACCTGCCGCCGACGCTTGTCGTCACCGCCGCGCTGGACCCGTTGGCCGATCATGGGAGCCGCTATGTCGAACGGCTCCGCGAGGACGGCACGGAAGCCCAGTTGAGCTGCTATCCGAGGGCCACCCACACCTTTCTGAGTACACCCGGTCTGGTGCCGGCCGCCCGACCCGCGCGCCGCGAGATCCTCGCCTTCCTGCGCAGGCATCTGCGATGAGATCCATCAGGACAGCGGGCGGGCCGTGCCGGCTGGTCCATTGCCCGGTCACCCGGTCGGCAACGCCGCCACCCCGGCCGCGAGCAGGTCACGGAAGTCCTCTTCGGCGCCGGGCGGGAAGGTCTCCGGCCTGATCAACTGGTACGCGACGTAGACCTCGAAGTCGGCGCCGACCCACGCCCACCCGTCGATCCGCGCCTCCCCGTCCTGGTACGGCCGGACCGCGAAACAGGAGTGGTCCCCCGGTCCGTCCCTGGTCGGTTGGACGCCGCCCCTGGCGCACTGCTTCGCCCGCCATGCCTCGTCGTAGCTCTCGGTGCCGTCCATCGCGATGGTGAACCCGATGTCGCCGCGCAGCCCGCCGGTGCCGGAGGTCAGGTCCACGGCGCAGGTCCGGGTGCCGCTGAACTCACCCAGGTGCGACGAGAGCTCCGGTTTGGAGCCGGGCGCGAGTCGGGCCAGCAGGTCCTCGCTGATCAGCGCACACGGGTCCGGTAGCTCCGACGGTGGCGCCGGCGCCTTCGGTCCGCCGCACGCGGTCAGCCCGGCCACGAGCATTCCGACGAGCAGCGACATGCGGGCGAGCAGCGAAATGCCTGGTCCCGAACGTGTCAACGAAACTCCCTCACAGATCGACAGCGCCGCCTCCGACATCCGTCGACGGCTACAGCGGCGCAGGTAGCACCAGACGCATGGTCACCGGATGAGTGGGCGCGAAACCCAACGCCCGGTACAGCGGCTCGCCGTCTCGGGAGGCCCGCAGTTCCACTCTGACAACGCCCCGCTGTCGATACCAGCCGAGCATCGCCACCATGCAGGCCCGCGAACAGCCACGTCTACGGTGGTCACGATCGGTGGCGACGTTGAAGACGTATCCCACGTCACCGCTCGGGTTCTCCGGACCACCAAGGCTGCGTTCAATGACACCGATCGCGCACGCGGCCAACCCACCGGGCGGCGCGTTCCGGTCCACCACGAATGCCGCAAGCGAGTCGAGCGGATCAGCGAGCCGCTCGCGCAGCGTCGTGGCCGCGATCTCAGACCAACGGCCCGGTTCCGGCGCGGCCCCGTCCATGTCCGCCAGCATCACCCCACGCAGCCGCGCCAACTCCGCCGCGTCCGCAACACCGGCCCGCCGAACTTCGATCACGGCGGCGACAGTACTGACGGGACGACGCCCGCCGCCACCCGCTACCAGCGGCCAGCCGGCCCTTGGCGGCAGGCCAGCGCTGGTCAGCGCCGACGCCTGGGACGCCTCGGACTCGTCGGCGGGTCGGTCCCGAAGCGCGGCCGCTGTAACCTCATCGAAATCTCTGACTGACACGATCCGCAGAGTTCGGCCCCGCTGCGGAGGTTGTTGATGTTCCTCACCCGTCACGAGCAGGAGCGGCTCATGGTCCACGTCGCCGCCGATCTCGCGTGGCGCCGGCGCGAGCGCGGGCTGCGGCTCAACCATCCGGAGGCGGTCGCCGTGATCACCGCGTTCCTGCTGGAGAGCGCCCGGGACGGGCGTACCGTCGCCGAGCTGATGGAGGCCGGGCGCACCGTGCTCGGCCGTGACGACGTACTCGACGGTGTTCCGGAGATGATCGCGGAGGTGCAGGTGGAGGCGACCTTCCCGGACGGTACGAAGCTGGTGACCGTACACGAGCCGATTCCGTGACGGGGGCGGGCGTGATCCCCGGCGAACTGCTGCCCGGTACGGGCGACGTGACGATCAACGCTGGCCGTCCGGTCCGCACCCTGAGCGTGCGCAACACCGGGGACCGACCGGTCCAGGTCGGCTCGCACTACCACTTCGCCGAGGCGAACCCGGCACTGGAGTTCGACCGTGCGGCGGCCTGGGGGCACCGGCTCGGCGTACCGGCCGGCACGTCGGTGCGGTTCGAGCCGGGCATCGACCGGGACGTCGACCTGGTGCCACTCGGCGGCGCCCGGATCGTCCCCGGACTGCGCGGCGAGTGCGCCGGCCCGCTCGACACGACCGAGCCCGCCGAGGCCGCCCAGACCGAGGCGGCGGAGTCGACCGAGCCGAGCACGCCGACCGGGCCGGACTCCGCCGGGGAGGTGGCGTGAGCACCCTGGACCGGCGCCGGTACGCCGCCCTCTACGGTCCCACCGTCGGCGACCGGGTCCGGCTCGCCGACACCAACCTGCTGATCGAGGTCGAGCAGGACCACTGCGGGTACGGCGACGAGGCCGTCTTCGGCGGCGGCAAGGTGATCCGCGAGTCGATGGGGCAGTCCCTGGTCACCCGGGCCGACGGCGCACCGGACACCGTGATCACCGGCGCCCTGGTGCTGGACCACTGGGGTGTGGTCAAGGCCGACGTCGGCATCCGGGACGGCCGGATCGTGGCCCTCGGCAAGGCCGGCAACCCGGACACCATGGACGGAGTGCATCCCGACCTGGTGATCGGGCCGGGCACCGAGATCATCTCCGGCAACGGCAAGATCCTCACCGCCGGTGCGGTCGACAGCCACGTACACCTGATCTGCCCGCAGCTCCTGGAGACCGCGCTGGCCAGCGGGATCACCACGATCATCGGCGGTGGCACCGGCCCCGCCGAGGGGACCAAGGCGACCACTGTCACCCCGAACCCGTGGTATCTGGGCCGGATGCTGGAGGCGCTCGACCCCTGGCCGGTGAACGTGCTGCTGCTCGGCAAGGGCAACACGGTGAGCGAGGAATCCCTCTGGGAGCAGTTGCGCGGCGGTGCGGGCGGCTTCAAGCTGCACGAGGACTGGGGCACCACCCCGGCCGCCATCGACGCCTGCCTGCGGGTCGCCGACGCCTCCGGGGTGCAGGTGGCGATCCACACCGACACGCTCAACGAGGCAGGCTTCGTCGAGGACACGCTGCGGGCGATCGGCGGGCGGTCCATCCACGCGTACCACACCGAGGGGGCGGGCGGCGGGCACGCGCCGGACATCATCCGGGTCGCCGCCGAGCCGAACGTACTGCCGTCGTCGACGAACCCAACCCGGCCGTACACCCGGAACACCCTCGACGAGCACCTCGACATGCTGATGGTCTGCCACCATCTCAACCCGACGGTGCCGGAGGACCTGGCGTTCGCGGAGAGCCGGATCCGGCCCAGCACGATGGCCGCCGAGGACGTGCTGCACGACCTCGGCGCGATCTCGATGATCGGCTCGGACTCGCAGGCGATGGGTCGGATCGGCGAGGTGATCATCCGGACCTGGCAGACCGCACACGTGATGAAGGCCCGGCGCGGGGCGCTGCCCGGTGACGGTGCCGCCGACAACCTGCGGGCCCGCCGGTACGTCGCCAAGTACACGATCTGTCCGGCCGTCGCGCACGGCATCGACGGCGAGGTGGGCTCCGTCGAGCCGGGCAAGCTCGCCGACCTGGTGCTCTGGGACCCGGCCTTCTTCGGGGTACGCCCGCACCTGGTGGTGAAGGGCGGCATGATCGCGTACGCCCAGCTGGGCGACGCGAACGCCTCGATTCCCACCCCGCAGCCGACGCTGCCGCGGCCGATGTTCGGCGCCTACGGCGCGGCACCGTCGGCCACCAGCCTCGCCTTCGTGGCCCCGGCCGCCATCGACGCGCTGCTCGCCGATCGGATCGCCATGCGCCGGCTGCTGGCCCCGGTGGCCGACACCCGAGCCCGGGGCAAGGCCGACCTGCCGGGCAACGACGCCCTGCCCCGCATCGAGGTGGAGCCGGACACCTTCACCGTACGCATCGACGGCGAGGTGGTGGAGCCGGAACCGGTCACCGAGCTGCCGATGGCGCAACGCTACTTCCTGTTCTGAACATGACCGAGCCGCCCGTCCCGCTCGCCAGTGTCAGCCGCCTCGGCACCGTCAGCGGTCTCGCCACCCTGCTGCTCCTCGCCGACGGCCGGCTGCCCGCCGGTGGTCACGCACATTCCGGCGGGCTGGAGGCGGCGGTTACCGGCGGCCGGCTCCGCGACCTGGACGATCTCGCCGGATTCCTGCGCGGGCGGCTCGCCACCACCGGCCGGGTCACCGCGGCGTTCGCCGCCGCCTCCTGCGCCGCCGCCAGCCATCCCGGCACCGCCGGTGTCCCACACACCGCCGGTGTCCCGAACGACGCCGGTGTCCCGAACGACGCCGGTGTCCCGAACGACGCCGGTGTCCCGCACGTCGATGTCGCAGCGCGGGTGGCCAGACACCGTCTCGACGAGCTTGACGAGGGGCTGGACGCCCGCACCCCGTCCCCGGCACTGCGCCGGGCGTCCCGGACCCAGGGTCGGGCCCTGCTCCGCGCCGGCCGGGCGATCTGGTCGGTCGACCCGGTGCACCGGGACCGGCACCAACCGGTCGCGCTCGGCATCGTGGCGGCGGCGGCCGGACTCGCCCCGGCCTCGGCGGCGGCCGCCGGGGTGTACGGGACGGTGACCGGGCCGGCCGGAGCGGCGGTACGCCTGCTCGGCCTCGACCCGTACGCCGTACACGCCCTGCTCGCCGAGCTGGCTGACGAGTGTGACCGGCTCGCCGGCATCGTCGCCGAGCGGGTCGGCGATCCGGTCGACCTGCTACCCGCCGACTCCACCCCGCTGCTGGAAATCGGCGCCGAAGCACATGCGAACTGGGAGGTGCGTCTCTTTGCATCCTGAACCACTGGCGGAGCACGGAACCGGGCCACACGAGCACCCGGCCGGGCCACACGAGCACGGCACCGGGCCACACGAGCACGGGAGCGGCTCGGGGGAACGGCAGCACGTGGCGGAGGTGCCGCACACGCACCCCGATCCAGGCGTCGACCCGCACGCGCCGCTGGCCGCCACGGCCCCGGGGGCCGCCCGGCCGGTCCGGGTCGGCATCGGCGGGCCGGTCGGCTCCGGCAAGACCGCGCTGGTCGCGGCGCTGTGCCGGGCCCTCGCCGACGAAATCCGGCTGGCCGTGGTGACCAACGACATCTACACCACGGAGGACGCCGACTTCCTGCTCCGCAACGGCGTACTGCCGGCGGACCGGATCCGGGCGGTGGAGACCGGCTGTTGCCCGCACACCGCGATCCGGGACGACATCTCGGCGAACCTGGACGCGGTGGAGGAACTGGAGGTGACCCTCGGTCCGCTCGACCTCGTGCTGATCGAGAGCGGCGGGGACAACCTGACCGCCACCTTCAGCCGTGGGCTGGTGGACCGGCAGATCTTCGTGGTCGACGTGGCCGGCGGGGACAAGGTGCCGCGCAAGGGCGGCCCCGGGGTCACCTCCGCCGACCTGTTGGTGATCAACAAGACCGACCTGGCCCCGCTGGTCGGCGCCGACCTGTCGGTGATGGCCCGGGACGCCGCCGCCCGGCGCGGCCAGCTGCGTACCGTCTTCCTCTCCCTGGTGGAGGACCCGAAGGCGAGCGAGGTCGCCGACTGGGTCCGGCAGCTGCTACCCGATCGCGGCCCGCTCGAGCAGTCCGCCGAACCCGCCTCGTCCTGATGCGGGCATACGCCCGGATCGCGGTCACCGCCGACCCGGTCCGGGGCACCCGGCTCGACACGCTGCGCGGCGAACCGCCGCTGCTGCCCCGGCGCACCGGCTGGGACGACGGTGAACTGCGGGTACACCTGGTCGGCGGGGCGGCCGGACCGCTCGGCGGCGACGATCTGCGGATCGACGTCGAGGTCGGCCCGGGGGCCCGACTCTGCGTACGCAGCGTCGCGGCGTCGTTGGCGCTCCCTGGACGGACCGGAGTGGAGTCCCGGCTGCACGTCACCGTGCGGGTGGCGGCCGGCGGTCGACTGCGCTGGCTGGTCGAGCCGCTGATCGGGGCGGCCGGCTGTGACCATCGCACCGTCACCGAGATCGAGCTGGCCGAGGGCGCCGCCCTGCTCTGGCGGGAGGAGTTGGTCTGTGGCCGGCACGCCGAGCCGGTCGGCGACGTACGCGTCGAGACGACGCTGCGGTACGGCGGCCGTACGCTACTCCGCAACGATCTCGCGGTCGGACCTCGCGCGGTCGGCTGGTCCGGCGCGGCGGTGCTCGGCGACGCCCGGGCCGCCGGGACCGTCCTGGTGGTCGACCCCGCCTGGACGGCCCTCCCGCCCCCGCACGCCGGGGCGGCGGGTCCAGACGGGGGCCCGATCGAGCCGCGGGACGGCAAGCCGGACGGCTGCGCGGCGGCGGTGCTGCCACTGGCCGGCGGACCGGCGGTGCTGGTCAGCGCCGTCGCCGCCGATCCGCGCTCGGTTCGCGCCCAGCTCGACCGGCTCTCGGCCCGCTGGTCCGGGCCGGAACAGTCGCCCCGCCACGGGGCCGATCTCACGTCGCCGGCTCGACCGCACGCCGGATCGGAGCCCGTCGTCCCCACGTCAGGCACCGCCAGATCCACTCGGCCGGCCCGTACCGGAACGACCTGAGCCACCACACGCTCCACAACCCCTGCACGACGATGATGCCGATGGTCAGGCCGACGATCTGGGGCAGGTCGGCGGTGCTGTCGATGCCGAGCAGCGGACCGGCGACGAGAAACAGGACGGTCGCGCTGAGGTAGTTGGTCAGCGCCATCCGGCCCATCGGGGACAGCACCCCGGACAGCACGGGGCCGGCCGGCGTACGCAGCAGGAGGAGGAGGCCGCAGCAGTAGGCGAGGCCGGTGACGATTCCCGCCAGCGGCGGGAGCAGGCTGACCCCGCCGCCGGGTCCGCCGATCAGGTTGACGAAGGGAAGCTCCACGGCACGCAGGACCAGGACCATCCAGGTCGCCGTCAACGCGGCGAAGACGACGAAGGCAACCGCGATCCGACCGGTACGACGTTCGAGCGCGGCTGGCACGTCGAGCATCGCCAGGGCGTAACCGAGCGCGAGGAGCCCCGGAATCGGCCCGTAGCCGACGACGGGTTGGGAGCCGAGGAGCAGCAGCACGACCCCCACGGCGAAGGCCAGCCGCCCGCCGAGATAGCTCAGCGGCAACAGGACGATCAGGCCGGCCAGCGCGTACGCGGAGGGCGGAGCCCGCAGGCGGCGGAGCGACGTCCACCCGGGCCGAGGGCCCGGAACAACCCTTCAGCACAATCCGGTCACGTATGGTGACAGCATGCCTGCGGTGCCCTGGTGGGCTGTGCTCTCGGCGGCGGCGCTGCCCGGCCTGCTGGTCATCGGCTGGACCGTCGCGGCCGTGCGGCAGCCGCCCGGATACGATCCGTGGGCCGACATGATCAGCGCGCTCTCCTCGTACCGCGCCCTGGACCGGCTGATCCTGGTCTGTCTACTCGCCGGGCTCGGCGTGGCCCACCTGGTCACCGCGATCGGACTGCGTCCGGTCCGCTTGCTCGCCCGGCTGGTGTACGCGGCCGGCGGCCTGGCCACCGTCGTCGTCGCGGGGGTACCCAAGGTCGACTCCAGCACTCCGCCGGCACACGGGGTCGCCGCCGTGGTCGCGTTCGTCGGGCTCGCCGTCTGGCCGGCGGTGGCCGTACTGCCGCTGCCGCACCGGGCCGCGCCGGTTCGGCACTGGCCGGAGCCGCCCGGCACGGCCCGGGACCGGCCCTGGGTGCTGCGCTCGGGGGTCGGGTACGCGACCGCGGTGCTGATGCTCGGCTTCGGGCTCTGGCTGGCGACGCAGCTGCCCGACGGCGAGTTGGCCGGGCTGGCCGAACGGTTCACCGCCGGCTCCGAGGCACTGTGGCCGCTTGTCGTGGCGCTGACCCTGTTCCGGCGCGGCAGCCGACCCACCGCCACCGACAAGGACGGGTGACCCAGCCCGGCAGGACCCCGGACAACGGCGGGTGTCCCAGCCCGACATGACCCTGGACAGCGCCGATCGGCGTGACCGGGCCGGTGGGTGCCGGGAGGTGCCGGCGGCCCATCGGTCCCGATCACGCCGATCGGGGTTGCTGTCGGCTCAGTAAATGCTCACGCCGTACGCGTTGAGCGCCTCGACCACCGGCTGGAAGAAGGTCGTACCGCCGGTGGAGCAGTTGCCGCTGCCGCCCGAGGTCAGGCCGAGTGCGGTGCTGCCGGCGAAGAGCGGGCCGCCGCTGTCGCCCGGCTGGGCACAGACGGTGGTCCGGATCAGGCCGGAGACGGTGCCGCTGCCCTGGTAGGTGACGGTGGCGTTCAGCGCGGTCACCCGGCCGCTACGCAGCCCGGTGGTGCTGCCACTGCGCTGCACCGACTGGTTCACGGTCGGGTTCGCCGCGCTGGTGATGTCCCGGTAGCCGCCGTAGAGGTAGACGTCACCCGGCTGCTGGGCGATGCCGCTGGCGTACCGGACGATGCCGTAGTCGTTGCCGGGGAAGCTGCTGCCGGCCCGGGTGCCGATCACCGAGCCGCCCGAGCTGGCCGACCAGTTCGCCCCGGCGTTGGTGCAGTGCCCGGCGGTGAGGAAGTAGTAGGTGCTGCCGCTGCGCACGTTGAAGCCCAGCGAGCACCTGCTGCCGCCGGTGTAGATCGCGTTGCCGCCGGAGATGGTGGTGCTGAACGTGCCGGGGACGGACTGGATCCGGACGGCGCCACCGAAGCGGGCGGTGACCGCCTTGATCTTGGCGAGCTTGGCGCCGGTGACCGTGCTGTCGACGTCCACGGCGACCTGGTTGGTGACCGGGTCGACATACCACGCGGTGCCGGGGATCCGGGCCGACCTGTCCAACTCGGCGGTGACCTGGGCCAGTTCGGCGGAACCGCGCGTGACGATCTTGGGGACCGCGCCGGAGGCCCGGACCTGACTGGCCGCCGCCTCGTCGGTCACCGTGACGACCATCTTGCCGTCGGCGTTCAGGTAGGTGCCGGCGGAGCGGGCGCCGAGCCGCTCGGAGAGCGCCGTCGCGGCGTCCGGCGTGGCCGCCGGAGCAGCCTGCGCAGGTACGCCGATCAGCATGCCGGCCACCAGGGATCCGGCCGCGGACGCGATCGCGACAAGGCGGATCGAGGACCTCGTGGGTCGCATGTAGAGCCTCCCATGGGGGGTTTGGAGGTGTCTGCGCCGAGTAGGCAGATCTGTTATGAGTATTCAGAGATCTAAGATCATGAACAAGATGCCTAACATATCGCCTGCTACAGGGCTTTCGTCTTATGGTCAGCTCCGTTGTGGAGACTCAGGCCGGTCTATATGATTCGCCCACCTCAGCTGGCGCACGGAAACCAGCTGGCTCAAGGCAACCGCGATCCGGAGGCCGCCCATGTCCGCTGCACGCCGCACCGCCACCCTGCTCGCCACCCTCCTCGCCACCGTCGTCTCCGTCACCTCGGTCGGGCTGGTCGCCAGCCCGGCACACGCCGATCCCGGTCCCCCGCCCGCCTCGATGGCCAGCCTCGGTGACTCGATCACCCGGGGCTTCAACGCCTGCGGCTGGTACGTCGACTGCCCGTCCCGCTCGTTCAGCACCGGCGACGACTCCGGGATCAACAGCCACTACCTGCGGATCCGCGCGGTGAACCCGGCGATCAACGGGCGCAACCACAACGACGGGCGCTCCGGCGCCAAGTCCGCGGACATGGCCGGTCAGGCCGACTCCGCCGTCTCGCAGGGCGTCGGCTACGTGACGATGCTGATCGGCGCGAACGACGCCTGCACCGGTTCCGAGTCGAGCATGACGCCGGTCAGCACCTTCCGGAGCAACATCGACGCCGCGCTGGGCCGGCTGCGGTCCGGGCTGCCGAACGCCCGGGTCTTCGTGATCAGCGTGCCCGACATCCAGCGGCTCTGGTCGGTCGGCCGGGGCAACCTCGCCGCCCGTTCGGCCTGGTCGCTCTTTGGCATCTGCCAGTCGATGCTGGCCAACCCCACCTCCAACGCCCAGGCCGATGTCGACCGACGCAACCGGGTACGGCAGCGGGTGGCCGACTACAACACCCAGCTCGCCCAGGCCTGCGCCGCGTACGGGTCGAACTGCCTCTTCGACGGCAATGCGGTGTTCAACTATCCGTTCACGCTGGGCCAGTTGTCCGGCTGGGACTACTTCCACCCCAACGCCTCCGGGCAGCGGGCCCTGGCCGAGACCTCGTACGCCGCCGGATTCCGCTGGTAACAGCCGTCGGGCGGGTACCCAGGCCACCGGCCCGGCGTACCCGTCCGCTCCGTCCGGGGCCCGCCCGTGCGGGGCATCCGCCGACCCGGCCCGACCGGTGCTATCCCGTCGGGTCGGGCGGCGGGCGGTAGCCGAGCAGCCCGTCGCCGGTCGCCACCACCAGCAACCCGGGCAGCGCCACGAGATCGGTCACCGGAGCACCCACCTCGATCGTCTGTCCCGGTGTGCCCGGCTCGCCGACGGCCTGCCACCGCAGGACGCTCCCGTCCGCCGCCACCAGCCAACTGGTCCGGCCTCCGCCGACCACGGCCAGCGACCGCACCGGCCCGGTGCCGGTCAGCACGACCACCGGCTCCGGCGGCAACTCGTCGGCGCCCGGGGCGGCCGGACCGTCCACCGTCCCGACAGCCGAACCCGTCCCGACAGCCGAACCCGTCCCGACGGCCGGACCGACCGTCCCGACAGCCGAACCGTCGACCGGACCGGATGCCGTCGCAGCGGCCGGGCGCCCGGGAAGAGCGCCGACGGGGTCGGGTCCGGCCTCGCCGGCTCGTGCCGTCCGGACCAGGTCGGTGACGTCGACACAGCGGACCTGCCCGTTGCGGCCGGCTGCGAAGACCAGGGCACGGTCGTCGACGGTCGCGACCCGCACGCCGTACGCCACACCGCCGTGGCCGTCCAGCACCCGCCGTCCGGCCGGCTTCCGCGAGTCCAGCTCCCAGAGTCGTACGGTGTCGTCCTCGGCTGCCGTCAACCCGACCGGTGCCCCGGCCAGCTCGCCGACGGCGACCACCCGGATCCGGCCGGAGTGCCCGGTCTCCGTCCTTCCCAGCCGGCCGCTGTCGACGTCGAGCCGGAACAGCGTGGCTCCCCGCGCCACCAACAGCACCCGGCGGCCCTCCCACCGGCACAGCGCGAGCGGACCCGTCAACCCATGGCCGCCCACCGCCCCGGCCAGGCCCGACCGTTCCGCCCCGACCGAAGCAAACGGTCCCGCGCCGACCGGACCCGGCGGTCCCGTCCCGACCAGACCCGGCGGTCCCGTCCCGGTCCGGCCCGGCGTTTCCGTCCCGGACGGGGGCGGTTCGGTGCCGGGCGAGGGCGACTCCGTTCCGGACGGGCTCGCGGAAGACCCGTCGAGCGGCACCGCGCCGATCCGGTCTCCGGTGACCGGGTCCCACAGTTCGAGGTGCGCCGGCCCGAGCCAGGCCAGCACCGGCGGCTCACCCGGTAGCAACTTCGACCCTGGCGGAATCCCGTCGCGCGGCAACTCGACCTCGGCCCCGGTCGCCGGCTCGAAGCCCCGGACGTGTTCCCCGGGCGGCGCGGCAAGCAGCACCGGCCGGTCCGCCGGTCCGCCGAAGGCCAGGCGGTAGCCAGGGCCGTCCGGGGGCCGCCCCGGGGCGTCGTCCGGGGCGTCGTCCGGCAATTCGTGCGGGGCGTCGTGCCGCTCGTCGGAGTCGGGTTCGGGTGGTATCGGCCGGTCGCGCCGGAACGGGTACGGCCGCTGCGGGTCCCAGACCCAGACCAGACCCGCACCGTCCCCGGTGACAAGTACCGGCCGGCCGGCGATCTCGACCCCGATCGTCCGGGTCGGTGCCGCCTCGTACGGATAGCGGAACGGTTCGCCCAGCTGCCGGCCGGACTCCGGCGACCAGGCCCGTACGGTCGCGTCGTCGCCGCTCCACAGCACCGTGCGGTCGCCGAGCCGGCCGACCAGCACCGAGTTGACCTGACTGGTGTGCGCCGTGAAGGCGGGTCCGAGCGGGCGGCCGTCGCGCAGGTCCCAGACCCGGGCCACCCGGCCGGCGGCGGCGAGCAGGATCGGCCGGCCGTGCCAGTCCGCGAAGTCGAGCAGGGTGACCAGCCCGGGGACCTCGAAGTCGTACCCGCCGACCGGCTCGGCCCGGACCTCTCCGCCGCCCGACGCCAACTCCAGCCGCCACAGGGACACCCGGCCGGCGCCGGTGCCGACGGCCAGCAGGGCCGCCCCGGCTGCCCCGCCCGCCACGCTGCCGGCCAGCACGCTGATCCGTTCCCCGCCGGTGCGCAGGGTGTGCAGTCGGGTACCCCGGTCGGCGCCGAGTGACCAGATCTCCAGGTGCGGCGATCCGCCGGTCAGCACCGCGCAGGGGCGGCCGCCAAGGGTGACCGTGGCCAGGCAGCGTACGTCGCCGCACCACTGCCGCCAGCGGGACCGACCACTGTCCAGGTCGCTGACCTGGAGGTAGCCGGCACCGGCCCCCGAGACGACCAGTTGCTCGCCGTCGATCCGGGTGACGGCGGAGACCCGCGCGTGGGCCCGCTCGTCCACCGCGCCGACCAGGCGGCCCTCGGGCAGGTCCAGCACCACCCGGGCCCCGGCATAGCTGGTGACCAGCGCGCGGGGCCGGCCGGTCCGGTCGTCGGTGAAGCCGACCAGCCCGGTGACCCAGGCCGGCACCGGCTGGTACGGCCCGGGGCGTGCCGGCAGCGGTCGTGGTCGCCGGCCGGGCGGCCCCCAGGTCCACAGTGGTCGTCCGGTCCAGGCGGGTTCGGCGGCGACCCGGCGGGTGGACCAGTCCGGCGCACGCCGGTCCGTCCCCCCGGTCATCGGAGATGATCCGGCGACGCCACCGCATCGAGGATCATTTTCGGCATTTTAGTCCGGGCCACCCCCGGGTCGGAGCCCGCGAAAGGAGGCGCATGCCCGACACGGGTGGCATGCCCGACACGACCGGCCGGGCGGACACCAACCGATCGGCCGGCACACCAACCGGCCGGTACACCACCCCGCCGGTGGGACACCAACCGACCGGCAACACGGACCCGCCGGGCGGCACCAGCCGACGGGCGGGCACCGACCGGCGGTCGGTCAGACGGACAGCAGTGAGTGCACCGACGGGTCGCGCAGGTCGGCGCGCTCGCCGGCCCGGACCACCTCCCCGGCGTCGAGGATCACGAACCGGTCGGCGAGCCGCAGTGCCAACTCCAGGTACTGCTCGACGAGCAGGATGGCGAGTCCGAGTTCCTTGTGCAGCCGCTGCACCGCCTCCTCGATCTCCAGGATGATCGAGGGCTGGATGCCCTCGGTCGGCTCGTCCAGCAGCAGCATCTTCGGCCGGCTGACCAGCGCACGGGCGATCGCGAGCTGCTGCTGTTGCCCGCCGGAGAGGAAGCCGGCCCGCCGTTTCAGCAGCCCCGGCAGGGCCGGGAAGAGGTCGAGGGCCTCGTCCACCGCACCCCGGCTGACCGCTCCGGCCGCCTCCGCCGCCACCTGGAGGTTCTCCGCGACGGTGAGCTGCGGGAACGTCTCGTGGCCGGGCGGCACGTAGCCGAGTCCCCGGCGGACCCGTTCGTGGGTCTTCAACCCGGTGATGTCCGCACCGGCGAAGTGGACCCGCCCGGACCGGACCGGGAGTACGCCCATGATCGCCTTGAGCAGGGTCGTCTTGCCGACACCGTTGCGCCCCATCACGCAGACCAGCGCGCCGGCCGGCGCTTCCAGGTCCACGCCGAAGAGCACCTGCGCCCGCCCGTACGCCACGTCCAGGCCCTGCACCGTCAGCATCACGACGCCTCCCTGACCAGCTCGGCGCTCTCCTTGCGGGTCCGGCCGAGATACACCTCCTGCACCCGGGGGTCCGCCTGCACCTGCGCCACCGTCCCCTCGCAGAGCAACCGGCCCTCGTGCAGCACGGTGACGGTACTGGCGAACCGGCGCAGGAAGTCCATGTCGTGCTCCACCACGATCACCGTGTGCTCCCTGGCCACCTGGCGGAGCAGCTCGCCGGTCCGGGCCCGCTCGTCCCGGCTCATCCCGGCCACCGGCTCGTCCAGCAGCAGCAGGCTGGGCCGCTGGGCGAGAAGCATGCCGATCTCCAACCACTGCCGCTGGCCGTGCGAGAGCACTCCCGCCGGCCGGTTTGCCAACTCGGTCAGTCCGGTGGTCTCCAGCGCCTCCGCCACCTGGTCGGCTGTCCCCCTCCGCCGGCCCAGCAGAGTGCGCAGTGGCCGCCGGAACGTCGCCGCCAGATCCAGGTTCTCCAGTACGGTCAGCTGTTCGAAGACGACCGAGGTCTGGAAGGTACGGCCGATGCCGAGCCGGACGATCTGGTGCTCCCGCCGGCCCAGCAGTTCCGTGTCGGCGAAGCGGACCGAGCCGGAGGCGGGCCTGGTCAGCCCGGTGATCACGTCGATCAGGGTGGTCTTGCCGGCCCCGTTCGGCCCGATCAGGAAGCGCAGTTCACCGGCCCGGACGGTGAAGTCCAGGTCCGTCACGGCCCGGAAGCCGGAGAAGACCACGTTCAGCCCGCGTACCCGCAACAGCTCGGTCATGCCGACTCCTCTCCCCGGTTGGCGACCCCGGCCGGCACCCCGGCCGCCGGACGCCCGGCCGGACCGCGCGGGTCGACCGGACCGCCCTGACGATTGGCATCGGCCGGGTCGGCGGCGTCGACCGCAGCGGCCGGGTCGACCGCAGCGGTGGAGTCGACGCCAGCGGCCGAGTCGACCGGGGTGGTCGGGGCCGGCACGTCGGCTGCCGGCGTACTCGACGGGGGTGGAACGGGCCCGGTCCGGCGAAGGCGCCGGTGCCGGACGGCGGCCCGGAGGTCGGCGAAGAGCCCGGCGATGCCGCGCGGCGCCCAGAGCATCACGACCACGAACATCGCGCCCTGGAGATAGACCCAGTTGTCCGCCGACTCCTCGCTGAAGATGGTCTTGGCGTAGTTGACCAGCAGGGCGCCGCCGACCGCGCCGGCCAGCGAGAACCGGCCGCCGATCGCCACCCCGATGAGCAGCTCCAGCGAGGCGACGATGCCCAGGTTGGCCGGGCTGAGCAGGCCGACCATCGGCACGAAGAGCGCACCGGCGATCCCGGCCATCCCGGCGGAGACGGCGAACGCGATGGTCTTCACCACGGCCGGCTCGTAGCCGAGGAAGCGCACCCGGTCCTCGCCGTCCCGGACCGCGACCAGCAGTTGCCCGAACCGGCTGCGGGACAGCTGCCAGGCGAGCAGGAACATCGTCCCGAGCACGCCGACCACGACCAGGTAGAGGATCCGCTTGTCGCCGGGCTGGTAGAGGTCCAGCCCGTAGAACATCTGGAAGTTGGTGAGCCCGTTCGTGCCGCCGGTCAGCCCCTGCTGGCCGACCAGCAGGATCACGAACGCGGCGGCCAGCGCCTGGGAGAGCACCGCGAAGTAGGCGCCCCGGACCCGCTGCCGGAAGACCAGCAGGCCGAGCAGGACCGCGACGGTGACCGGCAGCACCACCACCATGGCCAGCGCGAAGACCGGGTTGGCGAACGGCCGCCAGAGCGCGGGCAGGCTCTCCACCCCGCTCCAGACCATGAAGTCCGGCAGCCCGCCGGGCCCGGCCTCGCGCAGTTTCAGGTGCATGCCCATGGCGTAGCCGCCGAGGCCGAAGAAGACGCCCTGGCCGAGGGTGAGCATGCCGCCCCGGCCCCAGGCCAGGCCGATCCCGACCGCGACGATGGCATAGCAGAGGTACTTGCCGAGCAGGTCCAGCCGGAACGGCGAGAGGACCGCCGGAGCGACGAGTACCAGCAGCAGGCCGACCGCGACGAAGAGTGCCGGCCCGGCCAGTCGGCGCCGGGACCGCGGCGGCGGGGTGCCCGTTCCGGCCGACCGGGCGGGCGCGGCCGTGACCGCGGCGGTCACGACAGCGCCCGGGTACGCACGACGAACATCCCCTGCGGGCGGAACTGGAGGAATGCGATGATCACGGCGAACACCACCACCTTGGCGAAGCTGGCCCCGTTGTCGACCCAGAATTCGACGAAACCGTTCAGGATGCCGAGGGCGAAGGCGGCGATGACCGCGCCCCGGAGCTGCCCGAGGCCGCCGGCGACGACCACCAGGAACGCGTCCACGATGTAGTTGGTGCCCAGGGTGGGCCCGACCGGGCCGATCAGGGTGAGCGCCACCCCGGCCACCCCGGCCAGGCCGGAGCCGATGAAGAAGGTGAGCTGGTCGACCCGTTCGGTGGCCACCCCGCTGACCGCGGCGAGCTGCCGGTTCTGCATCACCGCGCGCATCCGCCGGCCGTGCCGCAGCCGGGTCAGGTAGAGCCAGATCGCCACCACGCAGCCGGCCGCGAGCAGCATGATGAAGACCCGGTTGTACGGCAGCCGCACGCCACCGAGGTCGAGCCCGCCGGTGAGCCAGCCCGGTGCGCGTACCTGCACGTTGGGCGCGCCGAAGATGTCCCGGGCGACCTGTTGCAGGATGAGGCTGATCCCCCAGGTGAGCAGCAGGGTGTCCAGCGGCCGGCCGTAGAAGTGCCGGATCGCCAGCCGTTCCAGGATCAGCCCCAGCACCCCGGCGACGGCGAACGCCACCGGCAGGGCGACCAGCACCGACTGGCTGCCGACCAGCGGTTGCAGCAGGTACGCGGTGTAGGCGCCGGCCATGATGAACTCGCCGTGGGCCATGTTGATCACGCCCATCTGACCGAACGTGAAGGTCAGACCGAGGGCGATCAGGAGCAGCACCGCTCCGATGCTCGCCCCGATCACCAGTTGGTTGAGTGTCGCCATGCGTCGGCGCCTCCGTCCGGGTTCGCGGCCGTCAGTCGGGAATCCGTGCGCTGCTCAGGAGAGTCCGGCGGCCCATGGGTACCCCTTCAGGTAGGGGTCGGGCTTGATCGGCTTGCCGGAGTTCCAGACCTCCTTGATTTGGCCGTCCGGCTGGACCAGCCCGATCCGGGCGGTCTTGAAGACGTGCTGGTTCTCGCCGTCGATGGTGACGGTCCCCTCCGGGGTCTCCAGCGAGATGCCGGCGGACGCCTTCTTCACCGCCTCGACGTCGACGCTGCCGGCCTTCTTGACCGCCTCCGCCCAGAGGTAGACGGCGTTGTAGCCGGCCTCCATCGGGTCGGAGGTGACCTTGCTGCCGCCGTACTTGCCCTTGAACGCCTGCACGAACTTCTCGTTCCGGGCCCCGCTGGTGGTCTGGTAGTAGTTCCAGGCGACCAGGTGCCCGGCGACGTTCTCCGGTCCGATCCCGACGACCTCCTCCTCGGCGACGCTCACCGAGACGGTCGGCATCGTCTCGGCGGTGATGCCGCTGCTGCGCAGCTGCTTGAAGAAGGCGACGTTGCTGTCCCCGTTCAGGGTGTTGAAGACCGCGTCCGGCTTGGCCTGCTGGAGCTTGTTCACCACCGTGCTGTACTCGGTGTGCCCCAGCGGGGTGTACTCCTCGCCGAGCACCGTCATCCCCTTCGCCGCCGCGTACGCCTTGATGATCTTGTTTGCGGTACGCGGGAAGACGTAGTCGCTGCCGACCAGGAAGATGGTCTTCTTGCCCTGCTCCTTCAGGTAGTCCAGGCCGGGCACGATCTGCTGGTTGGTGGTCGCCCCGGTGTAGAAGATGTACGGCGAACTCTCCAGCCCCTCGTACTGCACCGGATACCAGAGCAGCGCCTTGTTGCGCTCGAAGACCGGCAGCATCGCCTTGCGGCTGGCCGAGGTCCAGCCGCCGAAGACCGTGGCGACCTTGTCGGCGGAGATGAGCTTCTGCGCCTTCTCGGCGAAGGTGGGCCAGTCCGAGGCACCGTCCTCGACGACGGGTTCGAGCTTCTTGCCGAGTACCCCGCCGGCCGCGTTGATCTCCTCGATGGCGAGCAGCTCGGCATCCCGCACGGTCACCTCGCTGATCGCCATGGTGCCGCTCAACGAGTGCAGGATGCCGACCTTGATGGTGCTACCACTGCCAGCACCCGACGCCGTCGTCGGATCTGCGGCACATCCGCCCGCGGTCAGCACCATCGCCGCCGCGGCCAGCATGACCAGCCGTTCCCGTACGCCTCGTGGCATCCGCCTCTCCCCTTTTCGTCGCAGGACCGCTGCCTGGTGCCCCGAACCGTAGGAATGGCGGATTTCATAAATCTGAGTGCATCGATGTCCACCGTGTTAACGAACCCTCACAACGCGACTGGATCACCGTGGTCACCCTGGCGGTATCCACCCCGGCTATACAACGCGTGTATACCCTTGGTGTAGAGTCCGCCGCATGTCGATCGGACAGACTTTCCTGGGCCTCCTCGAGGCCGGCCCCCGGCACGGTTACCAGCTGAAACGGGTCTACGACGAACGGTTCGGCCAGGACCGCCCGCTGCACTACGGCCAGGTCTACTCGACGCTGGCCCGGCTGCTGAAGGGCGGCCTCGTCGAGGTCGACGCGGTCGAGCCGGGCGCCGGGCCCGAGCGCAAGCGCTATGCGATCACCACGGCCGGGGTCACCGACGTGCAGCGCTGGCTGGCCCAGCCGGAGAAGCCGGACGCCTACCTCCAGAACACCCTCTACGCCAAGGTGGTGCTCGGGCTGCTCACCGGCCGGGACGCCGCCGACATCCTGGACGTGCAGCGCGCCGAACACCTGCGACTGATGCGTACCCTCACCCGCCGCAAGCTCGACGGCGACCTCGCCGACCAGCTCGTCTGCGACTTCGCGCTCTTCCACCTGGAGGCCGACCTGCGCTGGCTGGAGCTGACCGCCGCCCGCCTCGACCAGCTCGCCGCCACCCTCGCCGCGCCACCCCCGACACCCCGACCCGGCGCCCCGGCGCCGCCCGAGGACGCACCGGCGCCGCCCACCGGCACGATGCCCCGGCCCGGGGACGCACCGGGCCGCCCGGCCGGCTCGACCGGAAGCGAGGTGCCGGCGTGAGCACCGACGAACAGCCGCTGCTCGCCGCCCTCGCGCTGCACAAGGCGTACGGCTCGACCCCGGCGCTGGACGGGGCGAGCCTGGCGATCCGGGCCGGCGAGGTGGTGGCCGTGATGGGCCCCTCCGGCTCCGGCAAGTCCACCCTGCTGCACTGCCTGGCCGGCATCGTGACGCCGGACGCCGGCACGGTCCGCTACCGCGACCGGGAACTCTCCGCGATGTCCGACGCCGAGCGCAGCGCGCTGCGCCGCGGCGAGTTCGGATTCGTGTTCCAGTTCGGCCAGCTGGTGCCCGAACTGAGCTGCCTGGAGAACGTCGCGCTGCCGCTGCGGCTCGCCGGGGTACGCCGGCGCGAGGCCGAACGCCGGGCGGCCGAGTGGCTGGGCCGGCTGGAGGTCACCGACGTGGCCGGGCAGCGCCCCGGCGAGGTCTCCGGCGGGCAGGGGCAACGGATAGCGGTGGCCCGTGCCCTGGTCAGCGCACCCCGGGTGGTCTTCGCCGACGAGCCCACCGGCGCGCTGGACTCGCTCAACGGCGAGCAGGTGATGCGACTGCTCACCGGCGCCGCCCGGGAGGCCGGAGCGGCCGTCGTACTGGTCACGCACGAGCCGCGGGTCGCCGCGTACGCCGATCGGGAGATCGTGGTGCGCGACGGACGTACCCGCGAGACCGTGCTGGCGGACCGGTGAGCCGGCACCGCGGCACCGGCTGGCTGGCCGACCTGGCCCTTGGCGCCCGGCTGGTCTTCGCCGGTGGCCGCAACGGACTGCTCCGGACCCTGATGACGGCCCTCGGGGTCGGCCTCGGGGTGGCCCTGCTGCTGGCCAGTACCTCCATCTCCACCATGCTGGAGCACCGGTCGGAGCGGACCACCGCCCGCGACGACCAGTTCTTCGGCGTCGACCAGCCGCCGCCGGGCGACCGGACCCTGCTCGTCGCGACGGTCGACACCAGCTACTGGGACGACTCCATCCGGGGCCGTCTGCTCCAGCCGGACGGCGCGCACCCGCCGGTGCCGCCGGGGCTGACCCGGGTGCCCGGCCCCGGGGAGATGGTGGTCTCCCCCGCGCTGGCCCGGCTGCTCGACTCGCCCGACGGTGCGCTGCTGCGGCCCCGGCTCGACCATCGGGTCGTCGGCACCATCGGTGACCAGGGCCTGGCCGGGCCCAACGAGTACGCCTACTACCTCGGCACGGACCAGCTCCGGCCGGGCGGCAGCACGGTGCGGATAGACCACTTCGGCACCGAGCCGAACCCGGAGGGGCTCGACCCGGTACTGATGCTGCTGGTCATGATCATTTTCGTGGTGCTGCTGCTGCCGATCGCGGTCTTCGTCGGCGCCGCCGTCCGGTTCGGCGGCGAGGCCCGGGACCGGCGCCTCGCCGCGCTCCGGCTGGTCGGGGCGGACGCCGTCACCACCCGCCGGATCGCGGCCGGCGAGGCGCTGGTCGGGGCGCTGGTCGGACTGCTGGCCGGTGCGGTGCTCTTCCTGCTCGGCCGGCAACTCGTCGAACTCGTCACGCTGGAGGGAATCAGCGTCTTCGCCGGGGACGTCCGGCCCAGCCCGCTGCTCGCCGCGCTGATCGTGCTGGCCGTGCCGGCCGTCGCCGTCCTGGTCGCCGAACTCACGCTGCGCCGGATCGTCGTCGAGCCGCTCGGTGTGGTCCGCCGGTCCGCGAACCGCCGACGGCGGCTCTGGTGGCGGCTGACCCTGCCGGTCGCCGGTGCCGCCCTGCTCGCCCCGCTGCGCGCCGGCATCGACGGGACCGGCGGCCCGGTCAACCAGGCTCAGGTGATCATCGGGGTGGTGCTGCTGCTGGTCGGGGTCGCCGCGCTGCTGCCCTGGCTGGTCGAGTCGGTGGTCCGCCGGCTGCGCGGCGGCGGCGTCGCCTGGCAGCTCGCCGTCCGCCGGCTCCAGCTGGACACCGAGTCCTCGGCCCGGATGGTCAGCGGCGTCGCGGTCGCGGTGGCCGGTGGGATCGCCCTACAGATGCTCTTCGCCGGAGTCCAGCACAACTACGTCCGGGCCACCGGCCACGACGTCAGCCGGGCCCAGACGATCGTCTCGGTCAACGACGGCCTCGCCGGGGCCGACGCCGGCAACCTGGCGCAACGGTTCCGGACGATACCGGAGGTCGACGGGGCCTTCGCCATCCTCGACACCGCCGCGTCGCCGGTCGGCGCGACACCCGACGAGTCAGGCGAGCGGCCCGCGTTCCTGCTCCGGATCGGAGACTGCGCGGCACTGCGCGAGATCGCCGACCCGGACCGCTGCGCGGACGGGGACGCCTTCCGGATCGTCGAGGACACCGGCGAGGGGCGGTCGGCGGAGTCGACGGTTGAGCTGCCGGGTCCCGGGCGGGAGATCGAGGTCGGGGACCCGGAGACCAGCACGCGGTGGACCGTACCGGCCGGGCTGCGCAGCGTACCGGGCCGTGGCGACCCGGCCGGCAACCGGAACGCCGGGCTGTTCGCCACCCCCGGCGCGCTCGACCCGGCCGCCCTGCGCGGGCTGCGCGGCACGGTCTACCTCACCATGCACCCGAGCAACCCGGACACCATCGAACTGGTCCGCAACGCGGCCGCCGGGATCGGACCGACGGTCCAGGTCCAGCGGCTGCGGGTCACCCAGGAGACGAACCGGTTCGCCCAGATCCGCCAGGGGCTCTACCTCGGGGTGGTGGTCACCCTGCTGCTGCTCGGCGCCAGCCTGCTGGTCGGCATCCTGGAGCAGCTGCGGGAACGGCGCCGCACCCTCGCCGTACTCGTGGCGTTCGGCACCCGGCGCGGCACGCTGGGCGCCTCGGTGCTCTGGCAGACCGCCGTACCGGTGCTGCTCGGGCTCGGCCTGGCGATCGTGCTGGGTACCGCGCTCGGCGCCATCCTGCTGAGGATCGTCAACCAGACCGTACGCCTCGACTGGCCCAGCATCGGCACCATGTCCGGGATCGCCGCCGCCATGGTCCTGCTGGTGACCGGGGCGAGCCTGCCGGTGCTGTGGCGACTGCTCCGACCCACCGGCCTGCGTACGGAGTAGGCGCCGGCCCGGGGCGTCCCGGTGACGCGACGCGGCCCCCGGGGGAACCTCCCCCCGGGGGCCGCGAGCTCAGCCCACCGTCGGCCAGAGATCCGCAGCGGGCGGCTGCCACACCTCCGGTGCCGCACCCACCTGCTCGCCGGAGCGGATGTCCTTCACCTCGTCACCGCCGCCCTCCGCGCCGGGGAACCAGACGTACGGGATGCCGCGCCGCTCGGCGTACCGGATCTGCTTGCCGAACTTCGCCGCCGACGGCGACACCTCGGTCGGGATGCCCCGGCGGCGCAGCGCGTCGGCGATCCGGTTGCTCTCCGGCCGGCGCTCCTCCGCCGCCAGCGCCACCAGCACACAGGTCGGCACGCTGCGGGAGATGGTCAGCGCGTCCGCGCCGAAGAGCAGCCCGAGCAGCCGGGTGACCCCGATCGAGATGCCCACCCCGGGGAACCGCGAGTTGGCGTCGCTGGCCAGGTTGTCGTACCGGCCGCCGGAGCTGACCGAGCCGTACCGCTCGTAGCCGCGCAACTGGGTCTCGTAGACCGTACCGGTGTAGTAGTCCAGCCCCCGGGCGATGCGCAGGTCGGCCACGCAGAGCCCGGGGGCGTGCGCCACCGCGTTCTCCAGCACCGCGACGAGTTCGGCCAGCCCCTCGTCGAGCATCGGGTCGGAAACCCCGAGCGCGCGTACGGCGTCGGCGAAGGACGGGTCCGGGGTGGCGATCTCGGCCAGCGCCAGGCACGCCTTGGCCTGCGCCTCGGTCGCCCCGGCCGTCTCGGCGAGCAGCGCCGCCACCCGGTCCGGCCCGAGCCGGTCCAGCCGGTCCATCGCGCGCAGCGCGGCCAGCGGGTCGGCCAGCCCGACGCCCCGGTAGAAGCCCTCCAGGATCTTGCGGTTGTTCACCTGGATGGTGATCGGCAGCCGGCCGTCGGTGCCGGCGATCGGCAGGCCGCCGAGCGCGTCGCCGATCACCAGCGGGATCTCGGCCTCGTGGTGCGGCGGCAGCGTGTCCCGGTCCACGATGTCGATGTCGGCCTGGAGGAACTCGCGGTAGCGCCCCTCCTGCGGGCGCTCCCCCCGCCAGACCTTCTGGATCTGGTAGCGCCGGAACGGGAACTGGAGCCGACCGGCGTTCTCCAGCACGTACCTGGCGAACGGCACGGTCAGGTCGAAGTGCAGCCCCAGGGTGCCCTCGCCGGTGCCGGCCGGCCCCTCCTCCTGGAGGCGGCTGACCAGGTAGACCTCCTTGGAGGTCTCGCCCTTGCGCAGCAACTGCTCCAGCGGCTCGACGGCGCGGGTCTCCAGCGGCGCGAAGCCGTACAGCTCGAAGGTGCGCCGGATCCGGTCGAGGACGTACTGCTCGATCATCCGCTGCGGCGGCGCCCATTCCGGAAAGCCGGAGATCGGTGTTGGCTTGCTCATCATGCTCCTGTCGGGACTCGCGCCGGTGCGCGAGCGGGGATCACCAGCCCCGGGAGGGTGCGACCGCCGGCCCGTCGAGGCCGGCGGCCTCGATCAGGTAGGGGTTGCTCGCCCGCTCGCGGCCGATGCTGGTCGCGGGGCCGTGGCCGGGCAGCACGACTGTGTCGTCGGCCAGCGGAAGGATCTTCTCCCGCAGGCTGCGCACCATCGTCGACGGGCTGCCGCCCGGCAGGTCGGTGCGGCCGATCGACCCGGCGAACAGCACGTCGCCCGCCAGGCAGATCTGCTCCGCCGCCCAGTCCACGCCCGGTGGAAGGGGCAGGCCGGACCGGACGGCCGGGCCCGTGCCCGGCAGCCGGAACAGCACCGACCCGCCGGTATGGCCCGGCGCGTGGTCGACGGTGATCTCCAGCCCGGCCAGCGCCAGGGTCGCCCCGTCGGTCAGCTCGGCCACGTCCTCCGGCTCGGTGTAGAGCAGCCGGCCGCCGAACAGTTGGGCCAGGTCCATCGAGAGCCCCTTGGCCGGGTCGGCGAGCAGCTCGCGGTCGCCGGGGTGCACGTACGCCGGGATGCCCCGGGCACCGCAGACCGGCGCGACCGAGAAGGTGTGGTCGAGGTGACCGTGGGTCAGCAGGACGGCGGCCGGCCGCAGCCGGTGCTCGGCCAGCACGTCGTCGAGCCGGTCCAGCACCCCGATGCCGGGGTCGACGACGACACACTGTTCCCCGGGCGCGGTGGCCAGCACATAGCAGTTGGTGCCGAAGGCGTCCGCGGGAAAGCCGGCGACGAGCACGTCCGCTCCTCCCATCCGACGGTTCCGTTAGCGGTGTGACCCTCGGTCTCCAGCAGCGGTGTGACCTCAGGTCCCAGTGGCGGTGCGACCCCACCATATCGGGCGCACCGCGCGACCGGCCGCCCGTATCCGCCCGCCCCGGCAGCCACCAGGAGACACAGTGATAATCTCCGATGGTTTCGAAGTGACCTCGTACAACACTTTCCCAGTCGGTACCCGTACACTCTGGCGGGCGTGTGGCGTGGCGCACTTGACGCCGGCGCGGCGGATCGTGCCGTCGACCGGGACGACCGCCGGCACGCGCGGACCAGAGGCAAGACGACGGCCAGGGGCAGATGGAAAGGGGAGCTCGGGTGGCTTCCAGCAGGGACCGGCAGCGCAAACTCGCGCGGGCCAAGCTCGACCGGCAGATGGCCCGCCGGGCGGCCACGGCCCGGCGCAGGCGGCAGATCCGGGCCGGCATCGGCTCCGCCGTCGCGCTGCTGCTGATCGTGCTGGGCTCGTTCTGGGCGCTCGGCGGCTTCGACCGCGACCCGGCCGAGGACAGCGCCGCCCCCGAGACGTGCACCTGGACCACCCAGGACGCCCAGGCGAACACGAACCTCAAGGATGTCGGCAAGCCGCCCACCCGGGACCTGCCCACCACCGGCACCCGACCGATGACGGTCACCACCGACCAGGGCGCCCCGGTCACCGTCGAGCTGGACCTGGCGAGCGCGCCGTGCGCGGCGGCCAGCTTCACCCACCTGGCCGGGAAGTCGTTCTTCGACAACACCAAGTGCCACGAGCTGACCACCGAGGGGGCGCTGCGCTGCGGCGACCCGAGCGGGACCGGTCAGGGCGGCCCGACGTACACGTTCTTCAGCGAGAACACCCCGGACGCCCCGGCGGCCAGCCCGTCGGCCGACCCGTCGGCCAGCGCCAGCCCCCCGGCGAGCCCGTCGCCCAGCCCCGGCGCCAGCACGCCGGCCGCGCCGCTCTACCCGGCCGGCACCGTCGCGATGATCGGCAACCCGCCCGGCGCCAACGGCAGCCAGTTCCTGATCTTCTTCAAGGACTTCAGCCCGGCCCAGCCGAACTATCCGATCATCGGTCGGGTGACCGGCGGGCTCGACGTGATCAAGAAGATCGGCGCCATGGAAACCGTGGACAATGGTTCCGGCGTCAAAATCAAGCCGAAGACCGACGTGGTGATCCAGAGCCTCACCGTCGGTGAACCGGCGTCGGCGGACCCGACGGCGGTGCCGTCGGCGGCGACCCCGACGCCTACCGCGCCGTCGGCCAGCCCGACGGTCGCCGGACAGTCCTGAGAACCGCAGAGACCAGCCCAGTAGCGCCAGACCCGGCCGCGCTGCACATAGTCCAGGAGGAGCCACCGTGACGTCCACCAGAGAGCGGCAGCGCGCCGCGGCGCGGGCCAAGCTGGAACGGGAGATGGCCGAGCGCGCCGCCGCCGCCCGCAAGCGCCGGCAAGTGCAGGCCAGCATCGGCGCGGGCGTGGCGTTGCTGCTGGTGGTCGCCGGCACGGTGTGGCTGGTGACGAGTCTCGGTGACGACAAGGACGCCTCGACGGAGGCGGGCCAGGCCACCTGCGCCTGGACCGACATCCCGGCCGAGCAGCGCAACGAGGCGACCAAGGACGTCGGATTGCCGCCGACCTCGGTGAAGAACACCGGCAGCCAGACGATGACGATCGACACCAACCTGGGCCAGATCACCGCCAAGGTCAACCTGGGCGACGTGCCCTGCACCGCCGCCAGCTTCACCCACCTGGCCGAGAAGAAGTTCTTCGACAACACCAAGTGCCACCGGCTGGTCACCCAGGGGCTCCAGGTGCTCCAGTGCGGCGACCCGAGCGTCACCGGTGACAAGTGGAAGGAGACCGACGGCACCGGCGGTCCGACCTACCGGTTCGCCGAGGAGAACCTGCCGACGGAGAAGCGCCCGCCGTACCCGGCCGGAGTGATCGCGATGGCGAACTCCGGTCAGCCGGGCAGCACCGGCAGCCAGTTCTTCATCGTGTACGGCGACTCGCAGCTGCCCGCCTCGTACACCGTGCTCGGCACCGTCACCAACGGCCTGGACCTGGTGGCCCAGGTCGGCGCGGCAGGTGACGACGGCGCCTTCGCGCAGCAGGCCGGCGGCGGCCACCCCAAGAAGCAGGTCCTGATCAAGTCGCTGACCATGAGCGCCCCGGTCGGCTGAGACCAGGGCCCGCCCGGTTCACGAAACGGCGCCGCGCCTCCCCCGTCCAGGGGGCGCGGCGCCGTTCTCTTCGTCCGTGTCCCGGCGGGCCGGCTCAGGCGTCGGACGTGAACCCGGTAGGTCGGCGAACCGGGGTTCAGGCGCCGGAGGTGACCCGGTAGGCGTCAAAGACGCCGTCCACCTTGCGTACGGCGGCGAGCAGGTGCCCCAGGTGCTTCGGGTCGGCCATCTCGAAGCTGAACCGGCTCACCGCCACCCGGTCCCGGGTGGTGGTGACGGTGGCGGAGAGGATGTTGACCCGCTCGTCCGAGAGCACCCGGGTGACGTCCGCGAGCAGCTTGTGCCGGTCCAGCGCCTCCACCTGGATCGCGACCAGGAAGGTCGAGGCCGAAGTGAGCCGCCAGCTCACCTCGACGATCCGCTCGGTCTGCACCTTGAGGTCCTCGGCGTTCGCGCAGTCGTCCCGGTGCACGCTCACCCCGCCGGAGCGGGTGACGAAGCCGAAGACCGTGTCCGGCGGCACCGGGGTGCAGCAGCGGGCCAGCTTGATCCAGACGTCGCTGACCCCCCGGACCACCACGCCCGGGTCGTTGCTGTTGCCCCGACGCTGCGGGCGGGTGGCGACCGCCGTCTCGGCGAGGTCCTCGGCGGCACCCTCCTCGCCGCCGTACCCGGCCATCAGTTTCTGCACCACCGACTGCGCGGAGACCTGGCTGTCCCCGACGGCGGCGTAGAGCGATGCGACGTCGGCCAGGTGCAGGTCCCGGGCGATGGTCATCAGGTTGTCCGTGCTCAGCATCCGCTGCAACGGCATGCCCTGCTTGCGCATCGCCTTGACGATCGCGTCCTTGCCGGCCTCGATCGCCTCCTCGCGGCGCTCCTTGTTGAAGTACTGCCGGATCTTCGTCCGCGCCCGGGGGCTCTTGACGAAGCCGAGCCAGTCCTGGGTCGGGCCGGCGGTGTCGGACTTCGAGGTGAAGATCTCGATCACGTCGCCGTTGGAGAGCGTCGACTCCAGCGGCACCAGCTTGCCGTTCACCCGCGCGCCGATGCACTTGTGCCCGACCTCGGTGTGCACCGCGTACGCGAAGTCGACCGGGGTCGAGGCGGTCGGCAGCGGGATCACGTCCCCCTTGGGGGTGAAGACGTAGACCTCCTGGCTGGACAGGTCGAAGCGGAGCGCGTCGAGGAACTCGCTCGGGTCGGCCGCCTCGCGCTGCCAGTCCAGCAACTGCCGCAGCCACGTCATCTCGTCGATGTGCGCCGGCGGCCCGACGACGGTCTCGCCCTTCTTCTCCTTGTACTTCCAGTGCGCGGCGATGCCGAACTCGGCCGTCCGGTGCATCGCGTAGGTGCGGATCTGCATCTCGACCGGCTTGCCGCTCGGCCCGATGACCGTGGTGTGCAACGACTGGTACATGTTGAACTTCGGCATCGCGATGTAGTCTTTGAACCGGCCTGGCACCGGCTGCCAGTTCGCGTGGATCACACCGAGTGCCGCGTAGCAGTCCCGCACCGTGTCGACCAGGATGCGTACGCCGACCAGGTCGTAGATGTCGTTGAAGTCCCGACCCCGGACGATCATCTTCTGGTAGATCGAGTAGAGGTGCTTCGGCCGGCCGGTGGTCTCCGCCTTGATCTTCGCGGAGCGGAGGTCGACCTGCACCTTTTGGGTCACCTGCCGCAGCAGCGCCTCCCGCTGCGGCTGGTGCTCCCCGATCAGCCGGTTGATCTCCTCGTAGCGCTTCGGGAAGAGGTTGGCGAAGGCCAGGTCCTCCAGCTCCCACTTGATGGTGTTCATACCGAGCCGGTGCGCCAGCGGAGCCAGGATCTCCAGGGTCTCCTTGGCCTTCTGCTCCCGCTTGGCCGGCGGCAGGAAGGTCAGGGTACGCATGTTGTGCAGCCGGTCGGCCAGCTTGATCACGAGCACCCGGGGGTCCTTGGCCATCGCCACGACCATCTTGCGGATCGTCTCGGCCTTGGCCGCGTCGCCCAGCTTGACCTTGTCCAGCTTGGTGACGCCGTCGACCAGCAGCGCGACCTCGGCACCGAAGTCGGCGCGCATCTGGTCGAGCCCGTAGTCGGTGTCCTCGATGGTGTCGTGCAGCAGCGCGGCGACCAGGGTGGTGGTGTCCATTCCGAGGTTGGCCAGGATGGTGGCGACCGCCAGCGGGTGCGTGATGTACGGGTCGCCGGACTTGCGGTACTGCCCGGAGTGCCAGCGGGCGGCCATGTCGAAGGCGCGTTGCAGCAGCCGCGCGTCCGCCTTGGGGTGTGCCGCGCGGTGGGTCGCGATCAGCGGCTCCAGCACCTCGCTCACCTGCGGGGTCTGCCAGGGTGCGTTGAACCGGGCGAGTCGGGCCCGGACCCGGCGCCCGGTGGGCGCGTTGGCCAGGGCGAAGCTCGTCGCGGGTGACTGGGCCGCCCCGGCCGCCGCGCCGACGAACTCGCCGGCCGCCCCGGTGCCCACCGAGGCGCCGATGCCCGCCGGTACCGCCGGCACCCCGGCACCGCCGCCGGGCGCATCCGGCATCCCGACACCGTCGCCAGGAGCGGGCGGACCGCCAGCAGGAGCGGCCGGACCGCCCACCTGGGCGGCCTGGACATCGTGCGGGGCGTTCGCGGTGCCGTGCGGGGCGTTCGCGGTGCCGGTCGACGCAGTGGCGACACCGTTGCCGCTGCGGCTGGTGGTCCCGGCCGGCTGGGCTGCCACGTCGATTGGCCGGGGCGACCCGTCGCCCGGTCCGGAACCGGCCGGGGCCGTGTCGGCCGCAGCAGCTGCCGCACCGGCGTCGGCGAGCCCACCGGGACGGGCGGGCCCGTCGGCCGGAGACGGGGCGCCACCGGCGCTGGCCTGGACGTCGGCAGGAGTATCAGCCTCGTTGGTGGACTGCACCATGCCCTCCGCCGGAGGGGCGACATCGGAAGACACCGGCCTCCTCAACACTTCGCCGGGAATGCCCCGACCGTAGCCGGTGCACCCGGTCCTCCGCCAGTCACGGGCATCTCACCCGGGCCGGCCACGAAGGGCAATCGTACCCGCCGGAGGGGCCGGTGGCCGTCCTGGCGGGCGTACCCGGGGGGTCGAGGTGGAAGTCGGGGGACTAGACGGTCAGCAGGGCATGAACACCCCGGGGGGCGAGCCGGTCCCGCCCGTTCAGGAAGCTCAACTCCAACAGAACGCTGAATCCGGCCACCGTGCCACCGGCCCGCTCGACCAGGTCCAGCGTCGCCTGCGCCGTTCCGCCGGTGGCGAGTACGTCGTCGACCACGAGTACCCGGTGTCCGGCCGTGAAGGCGTCCTGGTGCACCTCCAGGGTCGCCTCGCCGTACTCCAGGGCGTACGAGGCGGCGTACGCGGCCCGGGGCAGCTTGCCGGCCTTGCGTACCGGCACCACCCCGACCCCGGTGGCGTACGCGATCGCGGCGGCGACCACGAAGCCGCGCGCCTCGATCCCGACCACCACGTCGAAGGAGTCCCGGCCGTGGTGCTCGACGATGTCGTCGATCACCTCCCGGAACGCGGCACCGTCGGCGAAGAGCGGCATCAGGTCCTTGAACACGATGCCCGGCTTCGGGAAGTCCGGCACGTCCAGCACCCGACTTGCCACCAACTGGGCGGTGACCTGGCCGCTGTCGCCGCGTACCTCGGTGGGGGTCTCCGTCACACTCTGTCCTTTCCCGGGCGAAAGCGCCCGACCCACCACCTGGGCGGCGGGTCGGGCGCTCGGAGGATGCGTCCGTCCGGCTCAGCGCCGCTTGCCGCCGGGCCGGTTGCCACCGGCACGACCGCCCCGGGCACCGCCGCCGGACCGCTTGCCCGACGGCCGGGAGCCGACCTTCGGCGCGGACCCGGCCAGTGCGGTTCCGGCCGCCGGCACCGCGGACTCCTCGGCCGCGGCCGGCTCGTCGGAGCCGGCCGGCGGCTCGGCGGTCGGCCGGGCCTGGCCGGGCTGCCGAGCCGGGCGACGCGCGCTGGTGTCCCGGCCACCGGCCCGGCGGGCGAGCACCCGCTGGGTGTGCTGCCGGATCCGCGGCTCGCGCTCCTTCAGCGACACCAGCACCGGCGTCGAGAAGAAGATCGACGAGAAGAACGCGGCGCCCATACCGACGAAGAGCACCAGGCCGAGGTCCTTCAGCGTGCCGGCGCCGAGCAGCCCGGCACCGATGAAGAGCAGGCCGCCGACCGGGAGCAGCGCGACCACCGAGGTGTTGATCGACCGCATCAGCGTCTGGTTCAGGGCCAGGTTGGCCGCCTCGGCGTACGTCTGGCTGCTGCCGCCGGTGATGCCCCGGGTGTTCTCCTGGATCTTGTCGAAGACCACGACGGTGTCGTAGAGGGCGAAACCGAGGATGGTGAGGAAGCCGACGACTGTCGACGGAGTCACCTCGAAGCCGACCGCCGAGTAGATGCCGGCGGTGAGCAGCAGGTCGAGGGCGAGACCGGAGACGGCGGCGATCGCCATCCGCAGCTCGAACCGGAGCACCAGGTAGCCGGTGACCAGCACCAGGAAGATGACCAGACCGATCAGCGCCCGCTGGGTGATCTGGGCGCCCCAGGCCGCGCTGACCCGGTTGTCGCTGATCTGGTCGGCGCGGAGGCCCAGATCCTGGGCGACCTCGGCGCGTACCTCGGATGCCTGCTGCTGCTCCAGCGGGGAGGTCCGGAACAGGTACGTCGTGTCGCCGACCTGCTGGCTGGAGACCACCTCGGCCGGTCCGTCCGGCGTCGACTCGTCGGCCAGCGCGTCGCGGATCGCGCTCTCGGCCCGCTCCATGCTGCCCACCGAGGTAGGCACCTGGAACTCGTTCCCGCCCCTGAACTCGATGCCCAGGTGGAAGCCCTGGATCACGAAGCTCAGTACGGTCAGCAGGATCAGACCACCGCAGATGCTGAACCAGAGCTTGCGGCGGGGGATGATCTCAAGACCGGCCTCACCGCGGTACAAGCGGCTGGCGAGCCCACTCCTGCTCATCTCAGGCCTCCTTCACGCGGGTCTTGCCGGTCGACGGCGTCTCGTCGTCCGCGGTTTGCAACGCCCGACCCAGCCCGCTGACCTTCGGCGACAGGAACGCCGGGGTACGCGCGAACATCGTCATGATCGGGTGCCGGAACAGGAAGACGACCACCAGGTCGAGGACGGTGGCCAGGCCCAGCGCGAAGGCGAAGCCCTGCACCGTGCCGACCGAGACGAGGTAGAGCACCACCGCTGCCATGATCGAGATGGCGTTCGCCGAGATGATCGTGCGGCGGGCCCGGGCCCAGGCGCGGGGTACGGCGCTGCGCGGGCTGCGCCCCTCCCGGATCTCGTCTTTCAGACGTTCGAAATAGATCACGAAGGAGTCGGCGGCGACACCCAGCGAGACGATGAAGCCGGCGATTCCGGCCAGCGTCAGGGTGAAGCCGATCTGCCGGCCGAGCACCACCAGCGCGCCGAAGACCAGGATGGCGCTGAGCACCAGGCTGAGGAAGATCACCGAGCCGAGCAGCCGGTAGTAGAAGAAGGCGTAGATGATCACCAGGAGCATGCCGATGCCGGCGGCCAGCAGGCCGGCCCGCAGGTGCTCGGTGCCGAGCGTGGCGGTGATGTTCTGCGCCTCCTGCGGCTGGAAGGTCAGCGGCAGGGCGCCGTAGCGGAGCTGGCTGGCCAGCTCGTTGGCGCTGGCGTTGGTGAAGCTGCCGGTGATCTGCGAGTCACCGGTCAGCACGCCCTGGATCTCCGGCGAAGAGATGATCTTGTTGTCGAGCACCACCGCGACCCGGCACCGGCCCTCGTCGCCCAGGGCCGCCTGGTCGCACTGGCTGTCGGTGTTGTTGTACGCCTCGCGGGTCAGGTTGGTCCACTTGCTCTGCCCGTCGCCGGTGAAGTCCAGGCTGACCACGTACTGGCTGCTGGTCTGGTCGAGGACCCCGCTGGCGTCGTCGACGTCGGTGCCCTCCACCTTGGCCACGTCCAGCAGGTTCTTTTGCTGGCCACCCTCACAGGCGACCACCTGCTCGCCCGACTCCTTGATCGAGCCCGGCGGCCGCTGGTCGAGCTTCTCGCAGGTGATGGTCGGCACGTTGAACTGGATGCCGGCCGGCAGGACCCGGATCTCCTGCGGGGTCAAATCGGCGAACGGCTTGAGCTTCTCGGCGAGCGCCGGATCCGCGTTGTAGTCCGCGGGCGCCTGGAGCGCGGTGGCGGCGGCCCACGCCTCGGGGCCGACCTTCTGCTCCACGGCCGCGCGCTGCTGCGCGAGTGACTGGTCGACCGGAGCGGCCGGGGCGCTCGCCGAGGCGCTCGGCGCCGGCGAGGCGCTGCCGCTCGGGGTGGGCGTGGGGGCCGGAGCACCGCCGCCCTGGCCGCCGCCGGCACCCGGCGACGAGGTCACGTCGGCGGCCGGGCTGCCGGACGGGCTGGGGCTGCCGGACGGTGCCGGGCTGCCGGACGGTGCCGGGCTGGCCGAGGCGCCGGGCGACGGGGCGGCGCTCACCGGACCACCACCGTCGGCGGTCTTGAGCACCTTGCGGAACCGCAGCTCGGCCGGGGTGCCGACGTCGTCGAGGTCGGCGTTCTGCCCCGGCACCGAGATCACGATGTTCCGGTTGCCCTCGGTGACCACCTCGGCCTCGGCGACGCCGCGGCCGTCCACCCGGGCCTGGATGATCTGCCGGGCCTCCTCCAGGGAGCCGGCGGGGGGCGCCTCGCCGGCCTCGGTGGCCGCTTCCAGGGTCATCCGGGTGCCGCCGATGAGATCCAGCCCGAGCTTCGGCTCGAGCCGGTCCTTCCAGCTGCCCTCGGCCCCGGCGGCGAAGAACACCAGGAGATAGAGGACGGTAAAGATCAACCCGAGTACGGCCAGCTGCCGCCCGGGTCGCATCTGTCCCTGAGGTGGTGCCACGGCTTTCGTGTCTCCCTGCGCGGTTCGGCCGCTAGTGGTGGGCGGCGGGTCGGGCGCCGGCGGAGCCCGGCGACATGCGTACCGCACCGGTGGGGGTCCCACCGGCCCGTCGATCTATTATTGTCGATGCTGAACCCGCCCCTCCGGGCGGGTCGACCATCGCACCTCCCGCGACCCGGACTCCCCCGGTGCGGGCGCTCCGACCTCCCGCGCGGCCGGCACCGACGGCGAGCGGAGGTCGACAGCGGCTCATTCCTTCGCGTCGACGACCTCTTCTGGCACCGACTCGACCCGCTCGACCTTGTTGACGACCCGCGCGATCGCCGGCCGCGCATACCGGGTCTGCACGCCGGGCGCCACCTCGAGCATCATGGTCTCGTCGTCCACGCTGGTGACGGTGCCGTAGAGGCCGCCGATGGTGACCACCTCGTCGCCGGGGCCGATCGAGGACTGCATCTGCTCGGCCTCGCGGCGCCGCTTCTGCTGCGGCCGGATCATCATGAAGTACATGACGACGAAGAGCAGGACAATCATCAGGAGCGGCATGAAACTGCTGGCGCCCCCGCCGCTCTGTGCTGCCAAAAGAGGCACGGTTACGACCTTCCCATCGGCCTCGTCCGGGCACGGGTGCGCCGGAGCGGAGGCAGGAACTCACGTCCTGTACAAACCGCGGCGAGTCTAATCCCTGCACCTGAGAACGCCGAATGCGGCACAGATCACGAACGGATCACACCTCCTGGGACCCTGCGGAGAAGAGATCGGGCCCCGGCGGCCCGCCTGCACCAAATGTACCATTTGGCGGAGTACGGCCCAAGTGTCGCCAAGCGGCCTCGGTGGCCACCCGCCCACGGGGGGTACGGGCCAACAGACCAGCCCGGACCAGGAAGGGCTCGCAGACCTCCTCCACGGTGTCCGGCTGCTCCCCCACCGCCACCGCCAGGGTTGACAGCCCGACCGGGCCGCCCCGGAACGAGTCCACGAGCGCGGTCAGCACCGCCCGGTCCAGCCGGTCCAGCCCCAGCTCGTCCACGTCGTAGACCCGCAGCGCCGCCCGCGCGGTCTCCCGGTCCACCGTCCCGTCGGCGCGTACCTCCGCGAAGTCGCGCACCCGCCGGAGCAGCCGGTTGGCGATCCGGGGCGTACCCCGGGACCGGCCGGCGATCTCCGCCGAGCCGTCGGAGGTGATCGGCACCCCCAGGATCTTCGCCGAACGCTGGAGCAGCACGTCCAGCTCGTCCGGGGTGTAGAAGTCCAGGTGCGCGACGAAGCCGAACCGGTCCCGCATCGGGCCGGTCAGCAACCCCGACCGGGTGGTCGCGCCGACCAGGGTGAACGGCTCGACGTCCAGCGGGATCGCGGTCGCCCCCGGCCCCTTGCCCACCACCACGTCGACCCGGAAGTCCTCCATCGCGCTGTAGAGCAGCTCCTCGGCCGGCCTGGCGATCCGGTGGATCTCGTCGATGAAGAGCACGTCGCCCTCGGTCAGGCTGGTCAGGATCGCGGCCAGGTCGCCGGAGCGCTCGATGGCCGGACCACTGGTCACCCGGATCCCGGTGCCCAGCTCGGCGGCGACGATGTTCGCCAGGGTGGTGTTGTGCACCACCAGGTCGTTGACGGTGAAGGTGTGGTCGTCTGCGACGGTCAGACACCGGCAGGGATGAAGACCGGCGGGCTCGACCGACGCGACCCGGTCGGCGGCGAGACTTTCCTCGAACCTGTCCCGGCGGGGCGCCCACTCCGCAAGCCGCCTGCCGCGCTCGCCCGGCACGGTGACCCGTTCGACGAATCGTGCGACATCGTCCTGGCTGGTCACGCTCAATCGCCACGACTCGTGCGGCCGTCCCTGGTAGCGGCCACGCTTGAGCTTCAGTCGGGACTGGACCCCGAGCCGCAGCAGCAGGTGCTGCACGTCCCGGAGCAGTCCGTGCGAGACGCTGTAGAACTCGACCACCAGGTCGTACCGGTCCCGCCCGCGCCGGCTCACCGACCCGTCACATGCGAAGTACGCCCCGAGGAAGGCGGCTACCTGCCACTCGTCACCCTGGTAGACGAAGGGCGGGACCCGCTTGTGCCACGCCGTCTTGTCCAGCATGCCGTGCTCGGCGAGCCAACCCCGCAGCCCCGATATCCGGACGAGGGAGCTGCGGACGCTGTTCGGCCGGGTCCGGTGCGGATGGCCGAGTCGGTCACACACCGACCGGAAGTCGGCCAGCACGTCCGGATCGCCGCCGGTGAAGGTGACCTGGTTGGACGTGCAGCCGTCGCCGGCCAGGTAACCGGCCAACCGGAACTCGTCGGTCGACTCGGCGCCGCTGGCCCTGAGCTCAGGGCACAACACGTTCGCCAACACGTCCCGGTCGGTCAGATCGCCCGCCTTCGTCCACCCGTCCGTGGTCCAGAACGGATGGTCCGGTGCCGCCACCACCTCCCGGCCGCTCGTCGTCCGGATCCGCACGCAGTCGAGTTCGCCCTGCTCGTGCACGGCCTCGACCAGCGCCGGCCGGCCGGTCCGGGTCACCACGCGGTCCCCCGGCACGATCTCGCCGAGCCTGCGTCGGGTGCCGTCGGCGAGCAGCACCAGAGCCTCGACCGAGACCGGCTTGCCCAGGCCTGGCGGGCCGGAGAGCAGGATGTGGTCCGGCGGGCTGCCCCGGCCCATCGCGCCGCGCAGCAGCAGGTCGAGCTGGTCGCGTACCCGGTGCTGGGCGATGAACTCGGCGAGCCGCCTGGGTCGTACGGTGACCTCGGCGACCAGCTCCGCGTCGCTCGCGTACGCCGAGACCAGCGGATCGGGGTCGGTCACCTGGTCCTACCCAGCAACCGGATCGCCTGCTTGAGCAGCACCGGCACCGGCGGCGGCGCACCCTCGACCGTCTCGGCGACCGCCGCCACCGCCTGATCGGCCTGGGACGCCGTCCAGCCGAGCCCGACCAGCGCCTGCCGGACCTGCTCGGGCCAGGCCCCGGCGGTGACCCCGGCCGCACCGTCCGGGCCGACCGGCACCGGGCCGATCCGGTCGCGCAGCTCCAGCACCAGCCGCTCGGCGCCCTTCTTGCCGATCCCGGGCACCCGGGTCAGGGTGCCGGTGTCGCCGGTCGCGATCGCCTTGCGCACCACGTCCGGGGGGTGCACCGCCAGCACCGCCTGGGCCAGCCGGGGACCGACCCCGCTGGCGGTCTGCAACAGCTCGAAGAGCTGCTTGGCGTCGTCGTCGGCGAAGCCGTAGAGGGTCAGCGAGTCCTCCCGGACCACCAGGCTGGTGGCCAGCCGGGCGGTCGCGCCGACCCGCAGCTCGGCCAGGGTGCCCGGCGCGCAGTGCACCGCCAGACCCACCCCGCCGACCTCGATCACCGCGCTGTCCGGGGACAACCCGGCGACCACCCCGCGGACACTCGCGATCATCCCGTTCCTCCCTGTCGCCTCGGTCCGGTCCCCGGGGTCGGATCCGCGTCCCGCGCCGGACCGGCACCCGGCGTCGGATCCGCGTCCCGGGTCGGACCGGCGCCCCGGGTCGGACCCGCACCCCGGACGGCACCCGGCCGGGCCGCCCGGCGGGGCGTACCCGACCGGGTGCCGTCCGGGGACGCGGCCGACGTCGCCGTGCGCTGCCGGAGCGCACCGGCCGCCGCCGCCAGCCTGGCCCGGGTGCCGCCGCGCCAGACGTGGCAGATCGCCAGCGCCAGCGCGTCGGCGGCGTCGGCCGGCCGGGGCGGCTCGGCCAGCCGCAGCAGCCGGGTAACCATCGCCATCATCTGTGCCTTGTCCGCCTGACCGGAACCGGTGACCGCCGCCTTGACCTCGCTCGGGGTGTACGTCTGCACCGGCAGCCCGGCCCGGGCCCCGGCCAGCACCGCCACCGCACTCGCCTGCGCGGTGCCCATCACCGTCCGGACGTTGTGCTGGCTGAACACCCGTTCCACCGCCACGGCGTCCGGCCGGTGCTCCGCAACCAGCCGGGTCAGCTCGGTGTCCAGGCGCAGCAGGCGCAGCGGCAGCTCGTCGCCGGGGTCGGTGTGCACGACGTGGTAGGCCACCAGGGTGCAGGGCCGGCCGGGGACGCCCTCGACCACGCCGACCCCGCACCGGGTCAGCCCCGGGTCGACGCCGAGCACCCGCACGCCGCCCCCTCCCCGCGCCGCAGCACGTACGTGTGTTCGACACCCTACTGGCCTGGGTCGGAGCCGGAAACGCCGACACGCCCGTACCCGATCATCGAGCCCCGGCCGGCGACCGGCGCGCTCGCCCCGGCGGCGCCGGAGCGCGCCACATAGGCCGGCACCGGGATATGTGGCCGACGCCCATGTGCCCCCGCCCGGTTGGCTCGTAGCTTTTCGGCCATGACGGTAGAACCCGGTCCGGACGACCAGGCCGCGCGGCGGCCGCAACAGCGGGTCAAGACGGCCCCGGACACCGGCGGCGCACCGCAGACCGGCAGCACAGCGCAGACCGGCGGAACCGTTGCCCAGGTCGTCCGGCTCGACCTGGCCGGACGGACTGCCCTGGTGACCGGCGCCGGCAGCGGCATCGGGCGGGCCTGCGCGGCCCGGCTGGCGGCGGCCGGGGCGAAGGTGACGGTGCTGGACCGGGACGCCGACCGGGCCGAGCAGGTCGCCGCCGAGATCGGCGGCCGGGCCCTGGCACTGGACCTCGCCGATCCCGGCGCCGTCGACCGGATCGAGCCCGAGCTGGACGTCGTGGTCAACAACGCCGGGCTGCAACACGTGGCGCCGGTCGACGAGTTTCCGCCGGAACGCTTCGACCATCTGCACCGGGTGATGGTGACGGCCCCCTTCCTGATCGTCCGGCGTGCCCTGCCGCACATGTACGCCCGCGGCTGGGGCCGTGTCGTCAACATCTCCTCGGTGCACGGGCTGCGCGCCTCGCCGTTCAAGTCGGCGTACGTCTCGGCCAAGCACGCCCTGGAGGGGCTCTCCAAGGTGGTCGCCCTGGAGGGCGCGGCGCACGGGGTGACGGCCAACTGCGTCAACCCGGCGTACGTGCGCACCCCGCTGGTCGAGGGGCAGATCGCCGCGCAGGCGAGCGCACACGGCATCGCCGAGACCGAGGTGATCGAGCGGATCATGCTGGCCCGGGCGGCGATCAAGCGGCTGATCGAACCGGCGGAGGTCGCCGAACTCGTCGCCTACCTCTGCACCCCGGCCGCCTCGTTCATCACCGGCGCCGCCATCCCGCTCGACGGGGGCTGGACGGCGAACTGAGTGGGCGACTCCGGCAGAGCGGATCACGGCGACTCCCACGGAAGGGTTCCGGGTCCCTCCGGCAGGATTGAGCCCGTGTCCGCGCCGATCGAGTTTCTGGAGCTGCTGGCCCGGGAGGCCGCTCCGGTCGAGTTCGAAGGGCCGCTGGTGGCCGCCCGGGCCGCCGGGCTGCCCGCCGACCGGCTCGCCGAGCTGGAGGCGGCCAAGGTGGTGGCGCTGCGGGTACGTGCCCTGCTGGAACGGCGGCGGCGCCGCGAGGCGGAACTCTCCGGCCTGTACGACACCGCGAGCGACCTGGCCGGGCTGCGCGACTCCGACGACGTACTCCGGGCGATCGTGCACCGGGCCCGGCACCTGCTCGGCACCGACGTGGCGTACATGACGCTCGTCGACGACGACCGGGGCGACACGTACATGCGGGTCACCGACGGCTCGGTCTCGGCCCGGTTCCAGGGGCTCCGGCTGCCGATGGGCGCCGGACTCGGCGGGCTGGTGGCCCAGACCGGCAGCCCGTACGCGACCGCGAACTATCCGCAGGACGCCCGGTTCCACCACACCGGGGAGATCGACGCCGGGGTCGGCGAGGAGGGGCTGGTCGCCATCCTCGGGGTGCCGCTGCGGCTCGGCTCCCGGGTGATCGGGGTGCTCTACGCCGCCAACCGGTCGGCCCGGCCGTTCGCCCGGGAGGAGGTGTCGCTGCTGCTCTCGCTGGCCGCGCACGCGGCGGTGGCGATCGACACCGCCCGGCTGCTCGCCGAGACCCGGGCCGCGCTGGCGGAGCTGTCGGCGGCCAACTCGACGATCCAGGCGCACAGCGCGTCGGTGGAACGGGCCGCCGCCGCGCACGACCGGATGACCTCGCTGGTGCTGCGCGGCGGAGGGGTGGAGGACGTGGCGGCGGCGGTGACCGAGGTGCTCGGCGGGGCACTGCTGGCGCTGGACGCCGAGGGCCGGACGCTGGCCCGGGTCGGCGAGATCGGCGAGCCGGACCGGGCCGCGCTGGACGAGGCGGTGGTGGCGTCCCGTACCGAGGGGCGCAGCGTGCGCCGGGGCGGTCTCTGGTACGCCGCCGTGGTCGCCGGCACCGAGAACCTCGGTGCCCTGGTCTCCCGCCCGGAGGACGAACTGGTCGACGCCGACCAGCGGATCCTGGAGCGGGCCGCGCTGGTCACCGCGCTGCTGCTGTTGTTCCGGCAGAGCGTCGCCGAGGCGGAGGGGCGGGTCCGGGGTGAACTGCTCGACGACCTGGTCGCCAGGCCGGTCGGTGACGTCGCCGCGCTGCGCAACCGGGCCCGCCGGCTCGGGGTGGACCTGGACGCCCCGCACGTCCTGGTGGCGGTCGGGGACGACGCGATGACCGGCAGCACCTCGGTCCGGCAGCGGGTCACCTCGTGGGCCAGCACGTACGCCTCGACCCAGGGCGGGCTGGCGGCGGCCCGGGACGGCCGGGCGGTGCTGATGCTGCCCGGCGGCGACGCGGGCGCGGCGGCCCGGACGGTGGTCCGGGACCTGTCCCGGGCGTTGGGCCGGCCGGTCACCGCCGGGGCGGGCGGCCCGGCGACCGGGGCGGCGTCACTGGCCGGGGCGGCCCGGGAGGCGGAGCGCTGTCTCACCGCACTGCGCGCGCTGGGCCGGTCCGGCGAGGGCGCCAGCAGCGCCGAACTCGGTTTCGTCGGGCTGCTGCTCGGCGCGGTGGAGTCCGGCGGCGACCGGGAGGTGAGCCGGTTCCTGGTCGACACCGTCGGGCCGGTACTCGACTACGACGCCCGGCGGGGCACCGCGCTGGTGAAGACGCTGGAGGCGTACTTCGGGGTGGGCGGCAGCCTGGCCCGGGCGGCGGAGTTGCTGCACGTGCACGTGAACACGGTGACCCAGCGGCTGGACCGGGTCGGCCAGCTGCTGGGCCCGCAGTGGCAGAAGCCGGAGCGGGCCCTGGAGGTGCAGCTTGCGCTGCGCCTGCACCGGCTGCGCGCCTCGACCGGCGGCGCCACCGGGCCGGACGGCCGCACCGAACCACTCTGACGCGCTCGGCAGGGGTGGTCCGGCGCGGTCGCGGCGAGCGTCGGTCGGCCCAGCGGTGTGGCAATCCGCCTCAGGAGGGGGCAATCGCCTCAGCGGGCCGCCTCAGGAGGGGGCGATCGCCTCAGCGGGCGGCGATGCCAGCGATCACCGCGTCGACGAGCCGGGCCGGCAGGTCCCGCTCGTCCAGGTCGGGCTGGGCCCGGAGCAGGCGCTGGATCAGCAGCGGAGCGGTCAGCATGGCGAGGGTCAGCTCGACGTCGAGGTCGGCCCGCAGCTCGCCGAGGTCGATGCCCCGGCGCAGTACGTCACGGATCATCCGCCGGCGCGGCTCGACCAGTTCCTGGTAGAGCCGGTACTGCTCCGGACTGCGGCTGACCGCCGGCATCAGGCAGGGCATGATCTGCCGCATCCGGGGGTCCGGATTGTGCCCGGTGTTGCCGACCAGCGCGACGAGGTCCTCGCGCACGGACCGGCCGGGCGGTGGCGGCGGTGGCGGCTTCAGCCTGCGCAGCGCGTCCTGGAGCAGCGCCTCCTTGCCCGACCAGCGACGGTAGATGGTCGCCTTGCCCACGCCGGCCCGCGCCGCGATCGCCTCGATCGACAGCGTCTCGATGCTGCTGCCCTCGGCCAGCAGGTCGAGCGCAGCCTCCTGGATCGCCTCGTCCGCGCGGATGCTCCGCGGGCGTCCCGGCGCCCGCGGAGCATCCGTCGTCTCGGTCACGTCAGCCATTGTCCCCGGTCGTCACGTCGGCCATTGTCCCCGGTCGCTCAGGCGGCGACCAGTTCGGGATCGCCCACCGGCTCCGGCGGCAGCACCTGCTCCTCGGCCGAGCGGCCGGGCAGCCAGCGGAGCACCACCAGGATGCCGAGGGCGGCGATTACTGCCGACAGTCCGGCGGCCCAGTGCATCGCCGTGACGAAGGCGTCGTTGGCGGCGCTTGTCACCGCCGCGCCGGCCGGGCCGAGCCGCTCGGCGACCGCGTACGCCCCGGAGACCGACTCGGTCGCGGCGTCCCGTACGGGTGCGGGCAGGGTCCGGGCGGCCGGCTCGATCTGGTCCCGGTAGACCCCGGAGAGCACCGAGCCGAGCACCGCTACGCCGAGCGCGCCGGCCACCTGACGGACGGTGTTGCTCACCGCCGAGCCCACCCCGGCCTTCTCCCGGGGCAGTGCCGACATGATCGACTCGGTTGCCGGCGGCATGATGTTGGCCATCCCGACGCCCTGCACGAAGAAGATCAGACCGATGATCCAGATCGGCGTGCTCGCGGTGGCGAAGGCGAACGCCACCAGCGCGGCCGAGGTCAGGGCCAACCCGGTCACCGCGACCGCCCGACCGCCGTACCGCTTGACCATGGCGGCGCTGCGCGGGGCGAAGACCAGTTGGGCGGCGGCGAAGGGCAGCATCAGCAGGCCGGTCTCCAGCGGGCTGTAGCCACGGACGAGCTGGAGGTAGAAGGCGCTGAAGAACATCACACCCATGGCCGCGAAGAAGACCAGGCCGATCACCGCGACGGGCGCGGCGAACCGGGGTACCCGGAACAGCCGCACGTCGAGCGACGGGAACTCGATCCGGCGCTCCCAGGCCACGAAGCCGGCCAGTACGGCGAGTCCGCCGACGATCGAGGCCCAGACCAGCGGCCGGCCGAAGCCGTGCTCACCGCCGTCGATGATGCCGTACGAGAGCGCCACCAGGCCGATCACCGAGAGCAGTACGCCCACCACGTCGATCCGGCCGGGCTTCGGGTCGCGCGAGTCCGGCACCAGCAGGGCGACCGCGACCAGCCCGATCAGCACCACCGGTACGTTGATCAGGAAGACCGAGCCCCACCAGTAGTTCTCCAGCAGCAGCCCGCCCAGCACCGGGCCGATCGCCACGCCGAGGCCGATCGCGCCGGCCCAGACCCCGATGGCGCGACCGCGTTCCCGGGGGTCGAAGACGTTCGAGATGATCGACAGCGTCACCGGCATCACGGCGGCGGCGCCGAAGCCCATCAGGGCGCGGGCACCGATCAGTTGACCCGGGTTCTGCGCGTACGCCGACAGCAGCGAGGCGAGCCCGAACATCGCCAGGCCGACCAGCAGGAACCACTTGCGCCCGTACCGGTCGCCGAGCACACCGAAGGTGAACAGCAGCCCGGCGAAGACCAGGGTGTAGGAGTTGATCGACCACTCCAGCTCGCCCTGGCTGGCGCCGAGCCCGTGCACCGGGTCCGCCAGGGTGCGCAGCGCGACGTTCAGGACCGTGTTGTCCAGCACGATCACCAGCAGGCTGACCACGAGCACGCCGAGAATCGCCCAGCGCCTCGGGTGCCCGGTGTTTTCCGTTAACTCCATGCCTTTGTGTCCCCCCGAAACCCCGCCTCGCCGGAATCCGGCCGCGGGGAAGTTTCATGACCGCACCGACACTAGAGAACAGAGAACCGAAACGGAACCGTTCCGTATCGTATTGTGAGCCGCCTCACGCCCCCCCACGGGGACGGCCGAACGAGGCGTCCGATCACCGCCAGACGCCGGTCCGACGGCCGATCACGATGGTTGAAATGAGTGACGGCATTTCGGCAAAGACCCGTGTTCTGGATGGAAAGGTCGCGTTCGTCACCGGCGGCAGCCGGGCATCGGCGCGGCAGTGGCGGTACGGCTGGCCGAGGAGGGCGCCGACGTGGCGCTCAGCTACCAGCGCGACGCCGGGGCGGCCGGCGCGGTGCTGGACCGGATCAGGGCGATCGGCCGGCGCGGGCTGGTGATCCGGGCGGACAGCGCCGACCCGGCCGCCGTCGTCTCGGCGGTGGACCGGACGGCCGGCGAGTTCGGCCGACTCGACATACTTGTCAACAACGCCGGGGCGTTCCTGGTCGGGCCGGTGGCGGAGCTGGGACTCGCCGAGTTCGAGCAGACCGTGGCGGTGAACGTCCGGGCCCCGTTCGTCGCCGCCCAGGCGGCGGCCCGGCACATGGTCCACGGTGGACGGATCATCACGATCGGCAGCAACGTGGCCGAACGGACGCCGTTCCCCGGCTTCGCGCTCTACTCGATGAGCAAGACCGCGATAACCGGGCTGGCCAAGGGACTCGGCCGTGACCTCGGCCCCCGGGGCATCACCGTGAACGTGGTCAACCCGGGACCGACCGACACCGAACTGAACCCGGCGGACAGTCCGATGGCGGAGACGATCCGTGGCCACACCGCCGTCGGCCGGTACGCCACACCGGCCGAGATCGCCGCCGCGGTCGCCTGGCTGGCCGCCCCCGACAGCGGGTACGTGACCGGCGCGTCGATCAACGTCGACGGCGGCTTCACGATCTGAACCCCGCCTCCGTGATCACGTAGTGTCCGGCTCGCTCCCGCAGGCCGGACGCTACGTGATCACACGCCTCAACGCTACGTGCTCACACGCCTCAGTCGAGCCGGACTAGCCGGCTGGCTCGTCGTAGCGGATGGTCAGGGTGCTGCGGTAGGCGCCCGACGCCTCCTGATCCGGCTGCCGGTCCGGCGGCTCGACCGGACCGTCGCTCCAGACCTTCGTCGCCCGGTACGGGTAGCCGTCCTGCCCGGGTCCCCCGACGGCCTCGGCCCGGAAGAAGACCCGCTGGCCCGCCGTCAGGCTGCGGTAGCCCGGGGCGACGACGGCGGAGAAGTGCACCCAACAGCCGCCCGGGGTCTCGGGAGAGTCCAGCACTCCCCAGCCCCGGTCGGCGTCGAACTGGCGCACCACGCCCTCGGCGGTCATCCCTGCTCGGCCGCTCAGCCGACCGCCGCCATGACCTCGTCGGAGACGTCGAAGTTGCCGTAGACGTTCTGCACGTCGTCGGAGTCCTCGAGCGCGTCGATCAGCTTGAAGACCTTACGGGCGCCGTCGGCGTCCAGCGGCACGGTCACGCTCGGCACCAGCGAGGACTCCGCCGACTCGTAGTCGATGCCGGCGTCCTGCAACGCGGTCCGCACGGCGATCAGGTCGCCCGGCTCGGAGACCACCTCGAACGCCTCGTCGAGGTCGTTCACCTCCTCCGCCCCGGCGTCGAGTACGGCGAGCAGCACGTCGTCCTCGGAGAGCCCGGCCTTGGGCACGATGACGACGCCCTTGCGGGAGAACATGTACGACACCGAGCCCGCGTCCGCCAGCGAGCCGCCGTTGCGGGTCAGCGCGGTGCGTACCTCGGTCGCGGCGCGGTTGCGGTTGTCGGTCAGGCACTCGATCAGCAGCGCGACGCCACCGGGGCCGTACCCCTCGTACATCACCGTCTCCCAGTTCGCGCCCCCGGCCTCCAGGCCGGAGCCGCGCTTGACGGCGCGGTCGATGTTGTCGTTCGGCACCGAGTTCTTCTTCGCCTTCTGGATGGCGTCGAAGAGGGTCGGGTTACCGGCCGGGTCACCGCCGCCGGTACGCGCCGCGACCTCGACGTTCTTGATGAGCTTGGCAAACATCTTGCCGCGCTTGGCGTCGATGACCGCCTTCTTGTGCTTCGTCGTCGCCCACTTTGAGTGGCCGGACATACCTGACCTCCATCGCTACCCGGCGTCTGTGTCGACTGCACCGCGCGTCATGTTCTCCACGAAGAACCGCCGAACTCCGCCACAATCCTACCGACGCGGTCGCGGCGTGCTCACGACCGGCACGGGTCGGATCAACCCTTCCCTGCCGGACCGTCCCGGTCGCCCCGCCCCGACCTCGCCGACGACTACCCGCCGTCAGCGGCCGAGCGGACGAGGTCGACGAACCAGCGGTGCAGGCGGCGGTCGCCGGTCAACTCCGGATGGAAGGCGGTGGCCACCGCGTTGCCCTGCCGGACCGCGACGATCCGCCCGGCCGCCGGGCCGGCGCTCACCCGGCCCAGCACCTGCACCCCGTCGGCGACCCGCTCGACCCAGGGTGCCCGGATGAAGACGGCATGGAAGCTCGGTCCCGGAACACCGGCGATCTCCACCGGCGCCTCGAAGGAGTCGACCTGCCGACCGAACGCGTTGCGTCGTACGGTCATCTCGATGCCACCGAAACTCTGCTGGTCGGGCCGGCCGTCCAGCACCTCGGTAGCCAGCATGATCATGCCGGCGCAGGAGCCGTAGACCGGCATGCCGGCGTCGATGCGCTTGCGGACCGGGTCCAGCAGCTCGAACGTCTCGGCCAGCTTGCTGATGGTGGTCGACTCGCCGCCCGGGATCACCAGGCCGTCGACCTGCTCCAACTCCTCCGGGCGACGGACCGGCCGGGCGGCGGCGCCGGCATCGGCCAGCGCGGCCAGATGCTCGCGTACGTCCCCCTGCAACGCCAGGACGCCGACCGTAACCCCCGGCTCACTCCTCGCGCTCACCAACCCGCCGTCCGCTCGCGACTGCGGGGCTCGCAAACCCGGCTCACTCCTCGCGCTCACCAACCCGCCGTCCGCTCGCGACTGCGGGGCTCGCAAACCCGGCTCACTCCTCGCGCTCACCAACCCGCCGTCCGCTCGCGACTGCGGGGCTCGCAAACCCGGCTCACTCCTCGCGCTCACCAACCCCGCTCCGCGAGGCGGTGCGGCACCGGGATGTCGTCCACGTTGATCCCGACCATGGCCTCACCGAGCCCGCGCGACACCTTGGCCAGCACGTCCGGGTCGTCGTAGAAGGTGGTCGCCTTGACGATCGCGGCGGCCCGCTGGGCCGGGTTGCCGGACTTGAAGATCCCGGAGCCGACGAAGACCCCCTCCGCGCCGAGCTGCATCATCATCGCCGCGTCGGCCGGGGTGGCGATGCCGCCCGCGGTGAAGAGCACCACCGGCAGCTTCCCGGTCTCGGCCACCTCCCGGACCAGCTCGTACGGCGCCTGCAACTCCTTGGCCGCGACATACAGCTCGTCGGTGGGCAGCGAGGTGAGGCGGCGGATCTCGTCGCGGATCTTCCGCATGTGCGTGGTCGCGTTGGAGACGTCGCCGGTGCCCGCCTCGCCCTTGGAGCGGATCATCGCCGCGCCCTCGGTGATCCGGCGCAGCGCCTCGCCCAGGTTGGTGGCACCGCAGACGAACGGCACGGTGAACGCCCACTTGTCGATGTGGTTGGCGAAGTCGGCCGGGGTCAGCACCTCGGACTCGTCGACGTAGTCCACGCCGAGCGCCTGGAGCACCTGCGCCTCGACGAAGTGCCCGATCCGGGCCTTGGCCATCACCGGGATGGAGACGGTGTTGATGATGCCGTCGATCATGTCCGGGTCACTCATCCGGGAGACGCCGCCCTGGGCCCGGATGTCGGCCGGTACCCGCTCCAGCGCCATCACCGCGACGGCGCCGGCGTCCTCGGCGATCTTCGCCTGCTCGGGAGTGACCACGTCCATGATCACGCCACCCTTGAGCATCTCGGCCATACCCCGCTTGACCCGCGCGGTGCCGACCACTCCGGTGGCACTGGCGGTCTGCTCTCCAGCCGCGGTCGGCTGGCCGGAACCGGACTGGGCGGTGGATTCGGACACGGCGTTCTCGCTCCTCGACAGTGGTTCGGGGGTGGATTCGCGCTCGATGCTACGCGGGGTGCAACGCCGGACCGACAGCCAATCAGACCCCGGGTGGCCTGCCGTGTGGCCGGGCTCACCCTGCTGGCCGGGTCGGTGCACGCCGGTACCGCAGGTGCGGCGCCAGCACACGAACAACCGACGAGCAGCCGACGATCAGCCGACCGAGAGTTCCGGACGGCTGCTCAGGGTCGGGTCGTCGATGTCGAAGTAGCGCGGCAGCTCGTGCTTGCGGGACATCCGGAACAGGCGTACGACGGGGCGGCGGCGCAGCGAGAGCGCGTCGCGTACCAGGTCGGTGTGCACCTGACGGGCCAGCGCGAGCCGCCGGCTGGCCCCGATCACCGCCGTGGCGGCCGGCTCCTCCGGGTCCAGCGGGCCGGCCCGTAGCTGCCGGGTCAGGTCGTTCTCGGCGGCCTCCCGCTCGTCCCCCTCGGCGTCCAGGGCGATCCGGGCGGCCGCGTACAGCTCGACCGCGTACCGCTCCTCGGCAAGTACCGCGGCGGCAGCCGCCCGGCGCAGCAGGTGCGCGTCGAGCGCGCGGGAGGCCGAACGTACCCGCAGGTGCATCCGGTCGACCCGGGCCGCGATCCAGACCAGGTACGCCGTTGTCAGGACGAGCGCCACCGCACCGCCCACCACCCACCACATGCCCGGCATCGTAGTGCGGCCCCATTTCCGTCTTCCTGGCACGTCACCGGCACCGGCCGGGACGATCCGGTCACACCGGCTCGATCCACTCCTCGTCCAGCACCCGGCCGTCGGTCGCCTCGATCGCCGTGGCGTACACCTCGAGGACCCGGCGGGCGACCGTCGGCCAGTCGAAGGCCTCGACCACCTCCCGGGCGCAGGCCGAGAGCTCGGTACGGCGTACCGGGTCGTCGAGCAGGTTGGCGAGGGTGTCCCGCAGCGCCGCCGGGTCCCCGGTGCGGAAGAGTTCCCCGGCCCGGCCCCCGTCCAACACCCGACGGAAGGCGTCCAGGTCGCTGGCCACCACCGCCGCCCCGGCGGCCATCGCCTCGGTCAGGATCATCCCGAAGGACTCCCCGCCGATGTTCGGTGCGACATAGAGGTGCACGCTGCGCAGCATGCGCGCCTTGTCCGGTTCCGAGACCCGGCCGAGGAAGGTGATCCGGTCCCGCAACTCGTCCGGTACGCCCTCGCGCAGTTCGGCCTCGTCGCCCGGACCGGCGACCAGCAGCCGCAGGCCCGGGCGCTGCGCGGCGAGCTCCACGAACGCCTCCCGGAGCACCCCGAAGCCCTTGCGCGGCTCGGTGAAGCGACCGAGGAAACCGAGCGTGCCGCCCCGACCCGGCCCGCACGGACCCGGCCAGCCCGGCAGCGGCTCGGCGTCGGCGAACTTCGCCACCGCCACCCCGTTGGGGATCTCCACCGCCCCGCCGCCGAGATGCTCGACCTGGACCTTGCGGGCCAGCGCGCTCACCGCGATCCGGGCGGTGATCCGCTCGACGGCGAACTGCAACACCCCCTGCGCGGCGGCCAGCGCCCGGGACCGGGTCATCGCGGTGTGGAAGGTGGCCACCACCGGTCCCCGGGCGGAGAGGACGGCGAGCAGCGAGAGGCTGAGCGTGAACGGCTCGTGCACGTGCAGCACGTCGAACCGGCCCCGGGCCAGCCAGCGCCGGACCCGGGCGGTGGAGACCGGCCCGAAGCTGATCCGGGCGACCGACCCGTTGTACGGCAACGGCACCGACCGGCCGGCCGACACCACGTACGGCGGCAGCGGCGAGTCCTCGTCCGCCGGTGCCAGCACGCTCACCTCGTGGCCGAGCCCGATCAGCGCCTCGGCGAGGTCGACCACGTGGTTCTGCACCCCGCCGGGGACGTCGAAGGAGTACGGACACACGATGCCGATCCGCACTGCGGCTCTCCCCTCAGGCCGGTTCGGAGATCGACGGGGTACCCGCTGTCCCCGGCACCGCCCCGGCCGACCCGCCCGGACCTGCCGACCCGCCCGGACCGGCCGACCCGGGCCTGACCGGCCCGTCGATCCACACCCGTTGCAGCATGTGCCAGTCCTCCGGGCGCTGCGCGATGCCCTCGGCCAGGTGGTCGGCGATCCGCTGGGTCAGCGCCCGGACCCGCTGGCCGAGCGGCCCGGTCTGCTGCGCCGGCACCTCCAGCGGCCCGACGAGCCGGCCCCGGGGACCGGCCGGGTCGTACCAGAGGGCCGCCACGTAGAGCGGTGCGCCGGTCCGGATCGCCAGCAGGGCCGGGCCGGCCGGCATCCGGGCCTGGCCGCCGAAGAACCGCACCGGCACCCCGCGCGCCGACAGGTCCCGGTCGGCGAGCAGCGGCACCAGGTAGCCGGCGGCGACCCGCTCGGCGAGTACCTCGAAGGGTGCCCGGGGGCCGCCGTGGGTGGGCAGGATCTCCATGCCGAGCCGGCGCCGGAAGTCGAGGAACCGCTCGAAGACGCCCTCGGGTTTGAGCCGCTCCATCACGGTGGCGATCGGCCAGCCGTTCGCGGCCACCCAGGCACCGGCGGCGTCCCAGTTGCCGGAGTGCGGCAGCGCCACCACCGCGCCCCGGCCGGCCGCCATGTCGGCGACGAGCAGCTCCTCGCCGTGGAGCCGGAAGTCCTCGCGGAGCTGCGCCCGACTGCGCGACGGCAGTCGGAACACGTCCAGCCAGTACCGGGCGTACGAGCGCAGGCCCCGGCGGACCAGCTCCTCCAGGGCGGCTTCCGACAGCTCGGGACCGACCACCCGGCGCAGGTTGGCGGCGAGCCGGCGACTCCCCGGGCCACGCCGGCGGTACGCCTGGTCGGCGGCGGCCCGGAACAGCCCGGCCGCGACGGGCCGGGGCAGGGCGCGTACCGCCCGCCAGCCGGCCAGGTAGGCGAACTCGACCGGGGTCACCGGCCGCCCCGCCGCACTCTCACGCGTCCACGCCCAACTCGGCGCGCTGGGCCTGCCGGTAGACGTGTGTCATCCGCTGCCCGACGGTGAAGACCGAGACGGCAGCGAGCAGCCAGAGCGCGGTGACCAGTGCCCAGCTCAGTCCGAGGCCGGTGAGCAGCCCGCCGACGCCGACGATCAGCAGCCGTTCGGTCCGCTCGGCGATGCCGACGTTGCAGGTCATCCCGAGCCCCTCGGCGCGGGCCTTGACGTACGAGACGAGGCCGCCGGCGACCAGACAGATCAGCGCGGCGGCGACCCCGACGCGGTCGTCCTGGGTGGCCAGCCAGTAGGCGACGGCACCGAAGACGGCACCGTCGGAGACCCGGTCCATGCTCGAGTCGAGGAACGCGCCGAACCGGCTCGACCCGCCGCGCATCCGGGCCATCGTGCCGTCGAGCAGGTCGGTGAGGGCGAAGAAGGTGACCACGAGTGCCCCGGCCACCAGATAGCCGCGGGCGCCGAGCAGCACCGATCCGAGCACCACCCCGAGCGTCCCGGCGACGGTGACGGCGTTCGGCGTCACCCCGACCCGCAGCAGGGTCCGGGCGATCGGTTCGACAACGCGGGTCATGCCGGCCCGGGCCGACACCTGGAAGATCTTCGCCATGGCCGTCCCACCATAACGGGCCGCGAACGGCCACGGTACGCCCGGTGGCGCCTAGTTCACGCCGCAGGCTTGTGTCACGACTTGTACGGGTGTGAGATCTGAGCAGGGGACGTGACGTCGCTCACCTGTCACCCGGCACGTCTCCGGCAGCACGGCAGGCCACCCGAGGATATCGCCGCGGAGTCGCCAGGGCAGCTCCCCCGTCGCGCGCGGCGGTCGCCACAACCACCGGCTTAGGGAGGTGCGCCCCCATGGCGCAGAAGAGTTCGGAGAAAGGGGTCACCGGCCCGGCGCCGGTGGTGGACGAGCCCGGCAGGGTCCGCAACGTGGTGCTCGTCGGGCACTCCGGGGCGGGGAAGACGACGCTGGTCGACGCCCTGCTGGCGGCGACCGGCACGATCTCGCGGCCCGGTGCGGTCGTCGACGGCACCACGGTCTGCGACCACGACCCGGCGGCGGTACGCCAACAGCGCTCGATCAGCCTGGCCTGCGCCCCGCTGGTGCACGACGACGTCAAGGTCAACCTGCTGGACACCCCGGGTTACGCGGACTTCGTCGGTGAACTCCGCGCCGGGCTGCGGGCGGCCGACGCCGCGCTCTTCGTCGTCTCGGCCGTGGACGGGATGGACGGCGCGACCGCCGCGCTCTGGCAGGAGTGCGCCGCCGTCGGGATGCCCCGGGCCGTCGCGGTGACCCGGCTCGACCACCAGCGGGCCGACCTGGACGAGACGGTGGCGCTCTGCCAGCGGGTTTTCGGCGACAACGTACTCCCGCTCTACCTGCCGATGCTCGACGACGACGGTGTGCGGGTGGTCGGCCTGATGGGTCTGATCACCCGCCGGGTCTTCGACTACTCGACCGGGTTGCCGGCGGCGGTCCGCGACCCCGATCCCGAGCACCTGCCGGCGATCGGTGACGCCCGCAACGAGCTGATCGAGGGGATCATCGCGGAGAGCGAGGACGAGACCCTGCTGGACCGCTACCTCGGCGGCGAGGAGATCGAGACCCAGGTCCTGATCGACGACCTGGAGAAGGCGGTGGCCCGGGGGCACTTCTATCCGGTGGTGCCGGTCTGTGCGGAGACCGGGCTCGGCCTCGACGCCCTGCTGGAGCTGCTGACCTCGGCCTTCCCGACCCCGCTGGAGCACGACCTGCCGACTGTCACCGGCGTCGACGGTTCGGCGCAGCCGCCGCTGACCTGCGACCCCGACGGCCCGCTGGTGGCCGAGGTGGTCAAGACCACCATCGACCGGCACGTCGGCCGGGTCTCCCTGGTCCGGGTCTTCTCCGGCACGCTCCGCCCGGACCAGGTGGTGCACGTCTCCGGGCACGGCATGGCCGAGCGCGGCCACCCGGACCACGACGCCGACGAGCGGATCGCGCACGTCTACGCCCCGCTCGGCGCCGCGCTGCGCGAGGTGCCGTACTGCGTGGCCGGCGACATCTGCGCGATCACCAAGTCGGGTACGGCGGAGACCGGCGACACCCTCTCCGGCAGGGAGCATCCGCTGCTGATCGCGCCCTGGGAGATGCCGGAGCCGCTACTGCCGGTGGCGATCGTGGCGAAGAGCCGGGCCGACGAGGACGCGCTGGCCAAGAACCTGGCCCGGCTGGTCGCCGGTGACCCGACGATGCGGCTGGAACGCAACCCGGAGACCCACCAGCTGGTGCTCTGGTGCATGGGCGAGGCACACGCCGAGGTGGTGCTCGACCGGCTCCGTGGCGGCGGGGTGGACCTGGAGACCGAGCCGGTGCGGGTGGCGCTGCGGGAGACCTTCGCGGTCGCCTCGAAGGGGCACGGCCGGCACGTCAAGCAGTCCGGCGGGCACGGCCAGTACGCGGTCTGCGACATCGAGGTGGAGCCGCTGCCCCGGGGCGCGGGGTTCGAGTTCGCCGACCGGGTGGTCGGCGGCGCGGTGCCGCACAACTACATCCCGTCGGTGGAGAAGGGGGTACGCACCCAGATGGGCCGGGGCATCGTCGCCGGCTGTCCGGTGGTGGACCTGCGGGTGACCCTGGTGGACGGCAAGGCGCACAGCGTCGACTCCTCCGACGCCGCCTTCCAGACCGCCGGCTCGCTGGCGCTGCGGGACGCGGCGGAGAAGGGCCAGGTCACCCTCCTGGAGCCGGTCGACGAGGTGGTGGTCCGGGTGCCGGACGCCAACGTGGGGGCGGTGATGAGCGACATGTCCGGCCGGCGCGGCCGGGTGCTCGGCACCGAACCCGATCCGGGCGGTACCGACCACACGCTGGTCCGGGCCGAGGTGCCGGCGACCGAACTGCTCCGGTACGCCGTCGAACTGCGCTCGATGACCGCCGGCGGCGGCACCTTCCGGCGCACCTTCGCCCGCTACGAGCCGATGCCGAGCCACCTCGCCGACCAGATCCGCAAAGAGCACACCACCGGCAACCGCTGAGGTGTAAGGAAGGGCCCCCGCTACAACAGAAAACGATAAGCGGGGGCCCTTCCTTACACCCGGGGCGTTCAGGGGGTGGGGAGCAGCAGCCGTTCGACCTCGGCGAGCTGGTCGGCCGGCAGCGGCCCGTGGGCCAGCGCCTCGACGTTCTCCTCCACCTGGGCGACGGTCCGGAAGCCGGGGATCGGCACCGTCCGGCCGCTGCGCGCCCAGAGCCAGCCGAGCGCGCCCTGGGCGAGGGTACGGCCGTCCGAGGCGAGCACGTCCCGGACGGCGGCCACCCGGGCCAGGAACTCCGGCGCCGGCCGGCCGTCCCGGAACCAGGCCAGCCAGGCGGGGGCGAGCCCGCGTACGTCGTCGGCGGCCAGCCTGGTCGACTCGGTGAACTTGCCGGAGAGCAGCCCCATCGCCAGCGGCCCCCGGTTGATGCTGGCCAGGTCGTGGCGCTCGCAGACGGCGAGCACCTCGGGCGAGTCCTGCAACACCGAGAAGGAGTGCTGCACGGCGGCGCAGTGCTTGCCGTCGGCACCCCAGGCGGCGGCCCGGTCGGGCAGGTCGGTGCTCCAGCCGTACGCCCGGATCCGGCCCTCGGCGACCAGCTCCTCCAGGGTGCCGAGCAGTTCGGCGGCCTGGTCGAGCGGAAGGTCCCCGAGGTGTAGCTGGTAGAGGTCGATCCGGTCGGTCTCCAGCCGGCGCAGCGAGGCGGTCACCGCCCGGCGAAGGTAGTCCGGCGACCCGTCCGTCCCGGTCATCTGCCGGGTCGACTCGTCGTAGGTGTTCCCCCACTTGGTGGCGATCACCACCTCGTCCCGGTGTCCGGCCAGGGCGCGGGCCAGGATCCGCTCGCTGTGCCCGGTGCCGTAGACGTCGGCGGTGTCGAAGAAGGTGACGCCGAGGTCGAGGCCGCGGCGGATCGCCCGGATCGACTCGTCGTCGTCCACCTGTCCCCAGCCCAGCGGCTGGTCGCCCAGGTGCCATACGCCCCCGATGGCCCAGCAGCCGAGGCCGAGTGCGCTCACCTCGATGCCGCTGCGACCCAACACGCGTGTGTTCGTATTCATGGCGGCAAGCGTTCCACATCGCACCGTCCCGGCCCCATCGAGAATTCCGGTCGCGGGCACCACTGTCGATAGGACAGGTGTTCGAATATCCTGGTGGTGGGTATCCGGCCGGCAAGGAGGTCGGGATGGGACCGCTCGGGACGTCACCGCTGCTGCGCGCCGCCCTGGAGTACGCCGCCGCCGGGATTCCGGTGCTGCCGCTGCACTCCCCGACCGGCACCGGTTGCAGTTGCCGGCGGCCCGACTGCGACCGGCCCGGCAAGCATCCGCGCTGGCATCGCAGCCTGCTCCGGCACGGCCTGCACGACGCCAGTACCCGTCCGGAGCTGATCCGGCGGTGGTGGACCCGGTGGCCGGACGCCAACCTGGCGCTGCGTACCGGTGACCGGTTCGACGTCTGTGACGTCGACCAGCCCGGCGGGGTCGCCGCACTGCGCGCCCTGGTGCGGGACCGGCGGATCACCGGGCCGGTGGTCCGGACCGGATCCGGCGGCTGGCACCTCTACCTGCGCCCGACCGGCGCCGGCAACCGGACCGGGCTGCTGCCCGGGGTCGACTGGCGCGGGGCCGGCGGCTATGTCGTCGCCCCGCCGTCCAGGCACGCCAGCGGCCGGGACTACCGCTGGATCCGCCCGCCGGAGGTGCCGCTCGCCGACTGCCCGCCGGAGCTGACCGTGCTGCTCTTCCCGCCCGCGCCGCCGGCCCGCCCGGGCCTCGACAGCCTTCCGGGCCCCGACGGCGGCCCGGGCGGCAGTGCCCCGGGCAGCGGCGACCGGGTCCGGCACCCGGGCCGGTACGCCTCCGTCGCGCTCGCCGCCGAGGCCGACACGGTCGCCGCCGCGGTCGTCGGCACCCGGAACAGCACGCTCTACCGGGCGGCGTACCACCTCGGGCAGCTCGCCGCGCTGGACCTGCTCGACGACCGCGACATCACCGCCGTACTCGCCGACGCCGCCCGGCGCAGCGGACTCGGCCGGTACGAGACCATCCGGACGATCCGCTCCGGGCTGCGTACCGGTCGGCGGCATCCCCGGCTCGGTCTGGCCGCCTAGCCGAGGCGACCGCCGCCCAGCCGAGGCGACCGCCGTCGGTGCGGCACCCGACGGCGTTGCCCGATCGCACTACCGTGTATCGATGGTCGTGCGACTGTCGATGGAGCAGGTGCCCCCGTCGGCTGTGGACCGGCTGGCAGCGGTGTCGGCGGCGGCGTACAGCCCGTACGGCGGCCTGCTGGCGACCGGCGGCGAGGGCGGGCTGGTCCGGCTCTGGGACGCGGCCGGAGACCGGCTGATCCGGGTACTCGACACACGGCCCGACGGCGACGCACGGCCCGACAGCCACGCACGGCCCGACAGCGACACACGACCCGACAGCGACACACGACCCGACGGCGGGGCAGGGCCCGAGGGCCACACGCGGCCCGACGGCGACGGTGACGCGCGGGTGCTGGCGGTCGCCTTCGGTGGTGGTCGACCGCCGGTGCTCGCGGCAAGCCTCGACTCCGGACGGGTGATCGTGTGGAGCCCGACGGACGGCCGGCGGCTCGGCACGTTCGCCACGGGCGAGCGGAACGTCCGCTCGATCGCCCTGCATCCCGCCCGCCGCCTGGTCGCCGCCGCGGTCGGCGACAGGGTGCTGCTCTGGGACGCGACGAGCGGCCGGCTGCTGCGAAGCTTCGCCGGGCACACCGACCGGGTGACGCAGGTCGCCTTCAACCTGGCGGGAAGCCGGTTGGCCAGCGCCGGCCTGGACGGTATCCGGTTGTGGAACGCGACCGACGGGCGGCTCGTCCGCCAGTTCCAGGGGCACCCGGGCAGCCTGACGGCGGTCGCGATCGACCCGGCCGGCGAGCGGTTGGCCGGGGCCGGCCCGACCGCGCGGACGGTACGGATCTGGCACGTCCGCACCGGACGGGAGCTGGCCGGGCTCGACTGCCGGGGCGACACTCCGGCATCCGTGGCGTTCAGCCCGGACGGTCGACTGCTGGCGTTCGACAGCCCGAGCCGTAGCCTGCGGATCTGGGACACCGCGTCCGGAGCGGAGCTGTGCGCGCTCACCGGGCGGCGGATGAGCCTCGTCTCCGCCGTGGCCTTCAGGCCGGACGGCGGGCACCTGCTGACCGTTGCCCATCCGGCCCGGCGGCCGTCACCAACACCGTCGCCGCCGCCGTCACCGTTGCCAACGCCGTCACCGCCGCCGTCACCGTTGCCAACGCCGTCATCGCCACCGTCGCCGTCACCAACGCCGTCACCAACGGCGCCGTCACCGGCAGCACCAGCGAAATTCTTCGATCGGCCGCTCGCCCGCTGGCGGATTCGGGAGGTCGCCGTCGAGCCGGACCGGGTGATCGCGGTCGGCTCCGGCGGCGAGCGGATCCTGCCCCATCCGCGTGCGGTGCACTCGGTGGCGTTCGCCCCGGACGGAAGCCGGCTGGTGAGCAACGACGGCACCGTACGGGTGTGGCGGCTCGACGACGGCGAGGTCGCGGTCACGGTCGGCGCGGCCGACGTACTCGCGGACGTCGGGTGGAGCCCGGACGGCGGCCTGCTCGGGTACGTCCGCGACCTCACCACGGTGGTGCTCGCGGACCCGGCGACCGGCCGCGTACTCCGGACCCGGGACTGCCTGAATCTCGGCGTGTCGGCTCTGGCGTTCAGCCCGGACGGCAGCCGGCTCGCCGGCTCGCTCGGCGACCACTCGATCGCCTTCTGGGATCCGTCGACCGGCCACGAGCTGCGGCGGCTCGCCGGCCCGCCGTCGCTGGTGAGCGCGGGCTCGTCCACGATGGCGTTCAGCGCCGACGGCGCCCTGCTGGCCAGGGGCGCCGACAACGGCACCAACGCCTGGGAGCTACCGCCCGTCGGCGGCTGACGGCCTCGCCGCCACCCAGGCGGTGGCGAGCAGGGTACGGGTCTCCGCCAGCAACTGCGGCAGTACCTTGGTCCGGGCGATCACCGGCATGAAGTTGGCGTCCCCGCCCCACCTCGGCACCACGTGCTGGTGCAGGTGGGCGGCGATCCCGGCGCCGGCGACGCCGCCCTGGTTCATCCCGATGTTGAAGCCGTGCGCGTTGCTGACCCGCCGGACCACCCGCATCGCCGTCTGGGTGCAGTCGGCCAGTTCCGCCGTCTCCACGCCGTCCAGCTCGGTGTAGTCGGCGACGTGCCGGTACGGGCAGACCAGCAGGTGCCCGGGGTTGTACGGATAGAGGTTGAGCACCACGAAGACCCGCTCGCCCCGGTGCACCACCAGGTTCTCCTCGCCCTCCCGCTCCGGGGCGAGGCAGAACGGGCAGCCGGCCGGCTTCTCGTGCCCCTCCCCCGGCCGGTCCGGACCGGAGATGTAGGTCATCCGGTGCGGGGTCCAGAGCCGGTCGAGCCCGTCGGGCATGCCGAGTTCCGCGTGGGGCGCCGCGCCTGTCACGCCGACGATCCTACGACCCGGCCTCGCCACCGGCTGGTTCGGCGGTCGGGCCGGCGTTGACCCGGGACCGGACCACCTCCACCACGTGCGCGACCGCCTCGGCGAGTGGCACGCCGTTGCGCTGCGACCCGTCCCGGTAGCGGAACGAGACCGCGCCGGCCTCCACGTCGGCGTCCCCGGCGATCGCCATGAACGGGATCTTCTGCTGCTGGGCGGTCCGGATCTTCTTCTGCATCCGGTCGTCCGACGTGTCGACCTCGGCCCGGATCCCCTCGGCGCGCAGTGCGGCGACGAAGCCGTGCAGGTGGGTGGCGTGCTCCTCGCGGATCGGGATGCCGACCACCTGCACCGGGGCGAGCCAGGCCGGGAAGGCTCCGGCGTAGTGCTCGGTCAGTACCCCGAAGAAGCGCTCGATCGAGCCGAAGAGCGCCCGGTGGATCATCACCGGCCGCTGCCGGGTGCCGTCGGCGGCCTGGTATTCCAGGCCGAACCGCTCGGGCTGGTTAAAGTCGACCTGGATGGTGGACATCTGCCAGGTACGCCCGATCGCGTCCTTGGCCTGCACGCTGATCTTCGGCCCGTAGAAGGCCGCGCCGCCCGGGTCCGGCACCAGGTCGAGCCCGGACGCCTCGGCTGCGGTACGCAGCGCCTCGGTCGCCTCCGCCCAGTCCTCGGCCGAGCCGATAAACTTCGGCGAGTCGTCCCGGGTCGACAGCTCCAGGTAGAAGTCGTCCAGCCCGTAGTCGCGGAGCAGGTCGAGGACGAAGGCGAGCAGTGTGGTCAGCTCGCCCGGCATCTGCTCCCGGGTGCAGTAGATGTGCGAGTCGTCCTGGGTGAGCCCGCGTACCCGGGTCAGCCCGTGCACGACGCCGGACTTCTCGTACCGGTAGACGGTGCCGAACTCGAAGAGCCGCAGCGGCAGCTCCCGGTAGGACCGGCCGCGCGCCCGGAAGATCAGGTTGTGCATCGGGCAGTTCATCGCCTTGAGGTAATATTCCGCGCCCTCGAGCCTCATCGGCGGGAACATCGTGTCGGCGTAGTACGGCAGGTGGCCGGAGGTCTCGAAGAGCTGCGCCTTGGTGATGTGCGGCGAGTTGACGAACTCGTAGCCGGCCGCCTCGTGCCGCCGCCGCGAGTAGTCCTCCAGTTCCCGCCGGATGATCCCGCCCTTCGGGTGGAAGACCGCCAGGCCGGAACCGATCTCGTCGGGGAAGCTGAACAGGTCCAGTTCGGCGCCGAGCTTGCGGTGGTCGCGCCGGGCCGCCTCCTCCAGCACCTTCAGGTACGCCTTCAGCGCGTCCCGGGTCGGCCAGGCGGTGCCGTACACCCGCTGGAGCTGCGGGTTGCGCTCGTTGCCCCGCCAGTAGGCGGCGGCCGAGCGCATCAGCTTGAACGCGCCGATCAGCCGGGTGCTGGGCAGGTGCGGGCCCCGGCACAGGTCGGACCAGCAGGGTTTGCCGCTCTCGGCGTCCAGGTTGTCGTAGATGGTCAGGTCGCCGGCGCCGACCTCCATCACCTCACCGGCGTCGAACCCGGCCCCGCCGCCCTCGGTACCGGCGCCCTTGACCTCGATCAACTCGAGCTTGAACGGCTCGTCGGCCAGTTCGGTGCGGGCCTCGTCCAGGCTGTCGAAACGGCGCCGCCGGAACCGCTGGCCGGACTTGACGATCTCCTGCATCCGCTTCTCCAGCCGGTCGAGGTCCTCCGGCTGGAACGGGCGGTCGACGTCGAAGTCGTAGTAGAAGCCGTTGTCGATCGGCGGGCCGATCCCGAGCTTCGCCTCCGGGAAGATGTCCTGGACGGCCTGGGCCAGCACGTGCGCGGTGGAGTGCCGCAGCACGTTCAGCCCGTCCGGCGAGTCCAGCCGGACCGGGTCGACCACGGTCTCCACCTCGGGCGCCCAGTCCAGGTCGCGGAGCTGCCCGGCCGGGTCGCGGACCACCACGATCGCCCCGGGGCCGGCGTGCGGCAGTCCCGCCGCGGCCACCGCCGCGGCCACCGCCGTCCCGGCCGGCACGACGACGGGGTCGACACCGACGGGGGTACGGGCTTGGGACACGGTGGCTCCTTACGATCGCGGACGAATCGGACAGCGCCGACGGCATCGGCTCGTCCAGATGCTATCGGTCCTGCGTTTTCCTCCTCCCGGCGCCGCTGCCTCGGCGTTAGATTGACGCCGTGGCACCCATGGACGCCGTGAGCGCGCTACAGCGTAGATACCAGACCTTCTTCGGCACCGGGCCGGGCGTACCCTTCGCGGTCGCGCCGGCCGGCGGCCCGGTGCGGACCTTCGGCACCGGCGAGCCGCAGTTCACCATCGTGGTCAAGGACGAGCGGGGCGCCAAGGCGCTGGCCGCGCTGGACCAGTTCGCCGTCGCCGTGGCCTACCTACAGGGGTCGCTGGACGTGGAGGGCGACCTGGCGGCGGCGCTGCGGATGCGATCGTTCTTCACCGACCGGCATCCGATCGCCTTCCTCGGCAGGTTCCTGCCGGCACTGCTGCGCGGCCGGCGGGAGGACGACCGCCGGGCCATCTCGCACCACTACGACGAGGACTCGGACTTCTTCCTGACCTTCCTCGACCACCGGCACCGCTGCTACACCGAGGGCGTCTTCGCCTCCGACGACGAGCCGCTGGAAGACGCGATGACCCGGAAGATGGACCTGGCACTGGAGGCGATCGGGGTCGGGCCGGGCGATCACGTACTGGAGGTCGGCGGCGGCTGGGGCGCCTTCAGCGAGCACGCCGCCCGCAAGGGGATCAGGGTCACCACCACGACCCTGTCGGTGGAGTCGGAGCGCTTCCTCACCGACCTGTTCGACCGCGAGCGGCTGCCGGTGCGGGTGGTCCGGGAGCACATCTTCGGCTACTCCCCCGGCGAGCGCTACGACGCGATCGTCAACATGGGGGTCACCGAACACCTCCCCGACTACCGCACCACACTGCGCAAGTACGCCGAGCTGCTCCGGCCCGGCGGCCGGGTCTACCTGGACGCGCTGGCGATGCGCCGCAAGCACATCGTCTCCACCTTCATGAAGCGGTACGTCTATCCGGGCGGCTCGGCCCCGCTGCTGCTGCACCAATATCTGCGGCACGTGGCGCAGTCGCCGTTCGAGCTGCTGAACCTGGTCGACGACCGGCACAACTACTACCTGACCTGCCGGGAGTGGGCGCTTCGGCTGGACGACGCCCGGGACGAGATCGTGCGGCGCTGGGGCGAGCCGCTGTACCGGCGGTTCCGGCTCTTCCTCTGGGGCTCGGCGGCCGGCTTCGACACCGGGATGGTCCAGGCGTACCGCTGGGTGCTGCAACTGCCGCCGGCCCGGTAAGGAAGGGCCCCCGCATATCGTTTTCCGTTGTATAGGGGGCCCTTCCTTACAACCGCGGCGTTCGGCCGCCGAACCACCCGACTTGCCACGGGCAGTACGGTCATCAGGTGGCCACCGTCCTCCTGGTCGAAGACGACCATGTCGTACGCGGCGCCATGCTGCGCTCCCTGGCCGACCGCGGGCACGCGGTGCACGCCGTCGGTACGGCGCTCGACGCGCTGCGCCGGGTCGCCGCCGAAACCCCCGACCTGGTCGTACTCGACCTCGGGCTGCCGGATCTGGACGGCGCGGACGCGCTGCGGATGCTCCGCGGCATCACCGACGTCCCGATCATCATCGCCACCGCCCGGGACGACGAGCAGGCGATCGTCCGGCTGCTCCGGGCCGGCGCCGACGACTACATGGTCAAACCGTTCACCGGCGCCCATCTGGACGCCCGGATCACCACCGTGCTGCGCCGGGTCGGCCGGGCGAGCCGGACCGTCGAGCCGGCCGTACACTCCGTCGGCGGGCTGCGGATCGACGTCGGCGAACGGAGCGCACTCCTCGACGGGGTGCCCCTGGCGCTGACCCGCAAGGAGTTCGACCTGCTGGCCTATCTCGCGGCACGGCCGGGCCGGGTAGTGTCCCGCCGGGAACTCTTGGAGGAGGTATGGCGGCAGCCATCGGTCGGCGAGGATCAGACCATCGACGTACATCTGTATTGGCTCCGCCGCAAAATGGGCGAGTCCGCGGCGAAGCCCCGCTACCTGCGCACCGTGCGGGGGGTCGGGTTCCGGTTGGTGGTACCGGACTGAGGCTGGCGCTGGCCTACCTCGGGGCCGGCATGACCACGATCGTCGCGCTCGCCTTCCTGATCCCGCTCGGCACCGCGCTGCAACGCGACGCCCGGGAGGACGCGCTCGGCGACGCCGCCCGGCGTGGCGCGGTGGTCACCGGCGCGCTGGCGGTCGGCGCCGACGCCGCGGCGGTCCGCCGGGTCGTCGAGTCCACCGCCGGCAACACCGGCAACCCGCCGGTCGTGCACGGTCTCGCGGTCGGCGGCACGCCCCGGGCCGCCGACGGCGACGTCGACCGGGCGATCCGGACCGGCAAGCCGGTCGTCGCCGAGGTGACCGGCGGGGTGGTCCGGCTCGAACCGGTACCGGTCGCCGGCCGGGTGCTGGTGGTCGAGGTCTTCGTCCCCGAGGCGGCGCTGAGCGCCGGTGCCGGCGGCACCTGGCTGATGCTGATCCTGGTGGCGATCGGGCTGGTGGTCGCCTCGGTGATCGTGGTGGACCGGCTGGCGGCCAGGGCGGTCGCCTCGGCCCGGGGGCTGGTGCAGGCGGCCCTCGCGGTCGGCGACGGCGACCTGGAGGTACGCATCCAACCGAGCGGCCCCCGGGAGCTGGCCGAGGCCGGGTACGCCTTCAACCGGATGGCGGACCGGCTGGTCACCTCCCGCACCGACGAACGCGAACTCGTGGCCGACCTCTCACACCGGCTGCGTACCCCGCTGACCGTGCTGCGGCTGGACGCCGACGCGCTCGACTCCGACGACACCAGCGTCGGCTCGTTCAGCGCGGCGGAGCTGGACCGGCGCCGGACGATCCGGCGGATCCGGCAGGCGATCGTGACGCTGGAAGGCGAGATCGACGTTCTGATCAACACCACCCGGAAGACTGTCGCCCAGGAGGCGGCGCCGGGCAGCTGCGACGTCAGCGAGGTGGTGCGGGACCGGATGGTCTTCTGGTCCGCGCTGGCCGGCGACCAGAACCGGTCGCACCGGGTGATCGGCGCGCACACCCGGATCCCGGTGCCGGTGCCCCGGGCCGAGCTGGCCGCGGCGCTGGACGCGGTGCTGGGCAACGTCTTCCGGTACACCCCGCAGGGCACCGCCTTCGAGGTCGCGGTCACCCGCCGGGACGGCTACATCGCGGTCCGGGTGGACGACGCCGGGCCGGGGATCGCCAACCCGGACCGGGCGCTGCGCCGGGGTGCCAGCGGACAGGGCTCCACCGGGCTCGGCCTGGACATCGCCCGCCGGGTCGCCCAGCAGGCGAGCGGTTCGGTGAGCATCGACCGGGCCCGGCTCGGCGGAGCGAGTGTGATCATGCTGCTGGCCGATCCGGACGCGGCGCCCCGGCAGGTGAGCCGGTTCGGGCTGGTCGGCCGGTTGGCCCGGGAGAAGGACACCGGCACCCGTCGACGCTGGTCCCGGCAGCGCTCCTCCGGCGACTGAGCCAGGCTCCGGGCGGGTTGCCACGGCCGGGCGCGTCCTTCCCAGCCCAGGGGCGACCGGGCGCGGTCCGGTCGGGGGTCGTTCTCCCGGCCGGGCCGCGCGCTCCGGCAAAGAGTTTCTGGTTCCGTGCAAGTCTTCCTTAGGTCTGGATTAACGCTCCGCCGAGCGTCCCGCCACGATGGCAGCATCTAATCCGATCCCATCGGAACTCCACGGGCCAGCACCCACAGATGTTTGCCCCAACCCGGTCTGTGGAGTCTGGCGCGCGGCGGAAGCACGGTCCCCCACACCTGGTTTCCGCCGCGCGCCGATCAACCGGCAGGGGTCGGCGGGGACGCCGGGCCAGGCGTACCGGCCGGTCCTCCGCCCCATGATCGCTGGCCCGGCGCGGCCGCCCGCAGCACCCCGCGCCGGGCCAGCCTGTATTTCCAGGGCTGGCGGCCGGCTCAGGGCCGGTACGCGGCCAGGTAGGTGTCCATCTCGGCGAGCAGCTTGTCCTGCTCCGGTGCCGGCAGGAACGAGGCGGTGACCGCGTTGCGGGCCAGCCCGGTCAGCCCGGCGGCGTCGAGGTCGAGCAGCCGGCCGGCGACCGCGTACTCGTCGTTGAGGGTGGTGCCGAACATCGGCGGGTCGTCGGAGTTCACCGTGACCAGCACACCGGCCTCGGCCAGCCGGGGCAGCGGGTGCTCCTCGATCGCACCGACCGCCCGGGTCCGGACGTTGGAGGTGGGGCATACCTCCAGCGGGATCTGCCGCTGCGCCAGGTGGGCCAGCAGTGCCGGGTCCTGGGCCGCCGAGATGCCGTGCCCGATCCGCTCGGCGCCGAGCGTGTGCAGGGCGTCCCAGATCGTCCCCGGCCCGGTGGTCTCGCCGGCGTGCGGCACGGAGCGCAGCCCGGCCGCCCGGGCCTGGTCGAAGTACGGCTTGAACTGCGGCCGGGGCACGCCCACCTCCGGACCGCCGAGCCCGAAGCTGACCAGCCCGTCCGGCCGCTCGTCGAGGGCGATCCGCAGGGTCTGCTCGGCCGCCGGCAGTCCCGCCTCGCCCGGGATGTCGAAGCACCAGCGCAGCGAGATGCCGAGTTCGGTCTCGGCGGCCCGCCGGGCGTCCTCGATCGCCTCGCAGAACGCCGGAGCCGGAATCCCCCGGTGCACGTGCGAGTACGGCGTCACCGTCAGCTCCGCGTACCGGACCTGTTGGCGGGCGAGTTCCCGGGCCACCTCGTAGGTGAGCAGCCGGACGTCGGCCTGGTCCCGGATCAGGTCGACCACGCTGAGGTAGATCTCGACGAAGTGGGCGAAGTCGCGGAACTCGAAATAGCCGGCGAGCGCCTCCGGGTCGGCGGGCACCCGGGTCCGGCCCTCGTGCCGGGCGGCCAGCTCCGCCACGATGCGCGGCAGCGCGGAGCCGACGTGGTGCACGTGCAGCTCCACTTTGGGCAGTCCGGCGATGAAGGCCGTAAGGTCGGTCACGGAAACTCCCTACTGAGCTGCGCCCGATCGGCGGCTGCCGGTGCGGGCGACGAAGAAGACGCGGCGGAACGGGAACTGCACCAGCCCGTGCCGGGCCGGGTACGCCCGCGCCAGCCGCTCGGCCAGCGCGGCCCGGAAGTCGGCCCAGTCCCGGCCGGTGTCGCCGAGCGCGGCCCGGAACGGGCGCAGGGCCGTCCCTTCCATCCAGCTCAGCACCGGATGGTCGACGCCGCCGGAGGTGGCCGGGAGCAGGTGCACGTAGCTAGTTTCCCAGGCGTCGACGGCGCAGTCCGCACCGGTCAGCAGGTGCGCGTAGCCGGCGGCGTCGGAGACCGGCTCGGCCCGGAGCAGGTCGGCGAGGTGCCGCCAGCGCGGAAGTTCGGCCACCTCCCGCAGCGCACGGTGCGAGGCGGCGTCGAAGTTTCCCGGCACCTGCACCGCCAGCCAGGCACCGGCCGGCAGCTCGCGGGCCCAGCGCAGCAGCAGTTCGTCGTGTCCGGGCACCCACTGCAACACCGCGTTGCAGACCAGCACGTCGACGTCCGGTCCGGGCGTCCAGTCCCGGGCGTCGGCCAGCGCGAACTCGACCCCGCCGCACTCGACCCCGCCGCATCCGCCGCCGCGCTCGACCCCGCGGCCGGCCGGGTCGCCGTGCCTGGCGGCGGCGATCATCTCGGTCGAGGAGTCGAGTCCGACGACCCGGGCGCCCGGCCAGCGGGTCGACAGGGTCGCGGTCAGGTGGCCGGGACCGCAGCCCAGGTCGACCACTGTCCGGGGGCGGTCGGCCCGGACCCGGGCGAGCAGGTCGTGGAAGGGCCGGGAGCGCTCGTCGCCGTACCGGAGGTAGCTGGCCGGATCCCACATAACCAACCCCCAAACCGTACGTACGTCTTGTTCAGCATACCGACAATCCGCCGACAGCGTGCCGTCCCGGTCGGGCCGAACCCGGCCCGGGATAGGCTCCCCCGCGTGGAAAAGCGGAGATTCCCGCGGTTGAACCGCGAGGTCGGCGTGGTCGGGCTCGGCGCCTGGCAGCTCGGCGCCGACTGGGGCCAGGTCAGCGAGTCCGAGGCCATGGCGGTGTTGACCGCCGCCGTCGAGCGGGGCGTGACCTTCCTGGACACCGCCGACGTCTACGGCGACGGGCGCAGCGAGCAACTGATCGGCCGGTTCCTGCGGGATCGGCCGGACGCCGGGCTGACCGTCGCCACCAAGATGGGCCGCCGGGTGCCGCAGACCCCCGAGGCGTACGTGCTGGAGAACTTCCGGGCCTGGACGGACCGGTCCCGGGCCAACCTCGGGGTGGACGTACTCGACCTGGTGCAGTTGCACTGCCCGCCCACTCCGGTCTTCTCCACCGACGCCGTCTACGACGCGCTGGACACCCTGGTCGCCGAGGAACGCGTCCGGGCGTACGGGGTGAGCGTGGAGACCTGCGACGAGGCGCTCGCCGCGATCGCCCGCCCGGGAGTGGCGAGCGTGCAGATCATCCTCAACGCGCTGCGGCACAAGCCGGTCGAGCGGGTACTGCCGGCAGCCCTCGCCGCCGGGGTCGGCATCATCGCTCGGGTGCCGCTGGCCAGCGGCCTGCTCTCCGGCCGGTACGACGAGCACACCGCCTTCGCCGACGACGACCACCGCAACTACAACCGGCACGGCGAGGCGTTCGACGTCGGGGAGACGTTCTCCGGAGTGGACTACCGGACCGGGCTGGCGGCGGTCCGGCGGCTGCGTCCGGCGGTGCCGGACGGTGCCACGATGGCGCAGTTCGCGCTCCGCTGGATCCTCGACCGGCCCGGTGTCACGGTGGTGATCCCCGGCGCCCGCAACGCCGAGCAGGCCCACGCGAACGTCGCCGCCGCCGCGCTGGCACCGCTGCCGGCCGAGGCGAACGCCACGGTGGACGCGGTCTACGCCGAACTGGTCCGCCCACAGGTGCACGACCGCTGGTAGCCCCGACAAGGGCTGCCGGAAAAGGAGGAGCGGACCGGATGAAGGGGTGGCTAACCCTCACACTCGGACTGCTGGCCGTGGTGGTCGGCGCCGTGTGGACGTTGCAGGGACTGGGTCGGTTGGGCGGCAGTGTGATGAGCGGCGAACCGCTCTGGGCCGTGATCGGGCCGCTGGTGGTGGCCGCCGGGCTGGTGCTGGTGGTGCTGGGTCTGCGTGCCCGCAACCGGGGAACCCCGTCCTGACCGGCGGCCGGCCGGTCCCACCCGGCGAAGCGGAGCCGCTACGCCCCGCCGACCGGGCCGGGCCAGCGATACAGCCGGGCCAGCGGTACAGCTGGCGGAAACGCGTCGAGCCCCGCGGGGCGCGGGGCTCGACGTGGATCCCAAAGCAGTCGAAACTCGGGCCGGCGAGGGCCGGCCGTCACGGAATCAGAGGGGGCGAACCTGCTCCGCCTGCGGCCCCTTCTGGCCCTGAGCGATCTCGAACTCCACCCGCTGGTTCTCCTCCAGCGTGCGGTAGCCGCTGGTCTGGATGGCCGAGAAGTGGACGAACACGTCAGCACCCCCGCCGTCGACGGTGATGAAGCCGAAGCCCTTGTCTGCGTTGAACCACTTCACGGTTCCCTGCGCCATGTGTATCTCCTTCTAAAACTGGCGGCCGAGCACGCCGTGCGGCCGGTTGGCCGTTTTCGAGCAGCGGCGCCTTGAGTCGGCCCCCACGAAGGAGGACTTCCCCTCGACCACGCCGTCTCTCAACAGCGTGGAACAGCAAACCACGTACGCAAAAACTTCGCATAGCCTACCGGACGAAATTCTCCGACATGTGACCTGAGATCGCGTCCGATGGCCGGAGACATCGACGCCAGGACCACCCCAAGGGCCCGGCCAACCACACCAAAACGGATCAGCCGGAACTTTCTCCGTCGATGCGACCGACCGCCGTCCAGGGCTCGGCGCGCAGCCGGACGGCGACCGGAGCCGCAGCACCCGGGAAGCTCACCGAGGCACGGCGTCAGTCGGGCCAGCGACCGGTGAATCGGCGTACCCCGACCGCGCCGCCCCGGTCCACGGCCGCCCGGACGACCGAGAAGATGGCCCCCTGCAACGCGGCGGCGGCCAGGATCTCGCCCCAGCCGCGATCCTCGTCGGTCGGGTCGGGCGCCTCGCCGTCGCCGGCGGTGAACTTCCAGACCTGCCGGAACACGGCACCGGCAGCCATCCCGGCGGCCATCCCCAACAGGATGCCCACCGGACGGTAGGCCACCTTGCTGACTGCCCCGCTCACCCGCGCCTCCCTCGTGCCACCAGCACCACGACCGCCAGCGCCAGCGCTCCGGCGGCCACCACCGCCCAGGAGACCGGATGACGCAACGCCACCGAACCGGCGTCGTGCACCGAGGACCGGACCGTGGCGGTGGTCTGCCCGGCCCGCTGCTTCACCCGGTCCCGGGTCTGCACCGCCGACTCCTTCAACCGGGCCTTGACGTCCGCCCTGGCGGCCAGTGCCTGCACGGTCGCGCCCAACTCGGCCCGGGTCTGCCGGATCTCCGCCCGGAGCACCTCCGGGTCACCGGAACCATTGCTGCGGCTCATCCCTGTCCCCTGTCCCGGACCGCCGAGGTCACCGTGCGCACGTCCGCGCGCAGGCTGTCCGCGGTCGTCTTCGGCATCGGCGGCGCCGCCCGGCGTACCCGCTGGCGGCCGACCAGGGCGAGGATTCCGGCCACGGCGAAGAGCAGTACCGCCACCACCAGCGCCGCCGCCCAGGCCGGGATCACCAGGGCCAGCGCCAGCACTCCGGCGGCGACCAGGACGCCGAGACCGTAGAGCGCCAGCACACCGCCGCCGCCGAAGAGGCCCACCCCGATCCCGGCATGCCGGCCCTTCTCCGCCAACTCGATCCGGGCGAGCGCCAGCTCGTCACGTACCAGCCGCGACACCTGCTCGGCAGCGCGCTGCACCAGCTCCGCGGTGGACTGCTCCGCGACCGGTCGAGCGGGATCGCGTACGACGTCGGCCATGCCGTCCTCCTTTCCCGGTTCCCGGGCTGTATGCCCCGGTGGCCGGCGGTTCAATCCTGGTGTCCGCCGATCGCCCCGGCTGTCCGTTCACCGTGCCCGCCGGCCGTGCCGTTTCCGTTCCGGCGCGACGGGGCTTCCCGTCGGCGCACCGCTGGAGTCAGTGTCCGCCACCGGACGCTCCGTTGGCGGCCGATCCGGCAGGTCAACCACCACCGGGCGGCGCCGGACCCGGGGCCGGTCGGCGTGGCGGCGGCGGGGCCGGTCAGCGCGGCGGCGCCTCGGCCGGCTCGTCGGGGCCGACGAAGGCACTGCTGCGGGCGTCACCGTCGTCGCTGCCGCCGAAGAGCCGGGCGTCGTCGTGCGGCTCCTTCTCGGTCCGCCGACGCTCGACGCCGACGGCGTTGCCGGGCGCCGGGCGGCGCGGCTCGATCCACTGCCAGGGCAGCCGGCCGGCGGCGGCCCCGACCTCGGCACGCAGCCGGGGCAGCGCGGTCGGCCGCTGATCCCGCAACCAGCCGACGAGGTGCTCGCGGACCAGGCAGCGCAGGTCCCAGAGCCTCGGCGCGTCGGCGGCGCTGACCAGGGCGCGCAGCCGGACCATCCCGCCGACCGCGTCGGTGACCTGGAGTACGCAGGTCCGCCCGTCCCACAGCTCGGTGCCCTCCACCAGCCGGCGCAACTCCTCCCGCATCGCCTGCACCGGCACCGACCAGTCCACCTCGAACTCCGCCGTCCCGAGCACGGCGGCCTGGGTACGGGTCCAGTTCTGGAACGGCTTGGTGGTGAAGTACGACGTCGGCAGGATCAGCCGCCGGTCGTCCCAGAGTTGCACCACCACGTAACTGAGGGTCAACTCCTCGATCCGGCCCCACTCCCCCTCGACCACCACCACGTCGTCCAGCCGGACCGCGTCGCTGAACGCCAGTTGCAGCCCGGCGAAGACGTTGCCGAGCACGCTCTGCGCGGCCAGCGCGGCGACCACGCCGATCACCCCGGCCGAGGCGAGCACGCTGGCGCCGACCCCGCGCACGCTGGGAAAGGTCATCAGCATCACGCCGACCGCCAGCACCACGATCACCGCGATGGTGACCCGGCGCAGCATGACGATCTGGGTCTTGATCCGCCGGGCCTGGCGGTTGTCCGGCACGTCGGTCCGGAACCGGGCCAGCGCGGTGTCCTCGCTCACCACCAGCAGCGAGGCGACCAGCCAGGCGGTGGTGGCGATCACCGCCAGCACGAGCAGGTGCAGCACGGTCTGCCGCCAGGGCGTACCGACGCCGTAGCCGGTGCTGAACCGCAGGCCGAACTGCACCGCGAGCACCGTGGCGGCGACCTGGAACGGGCGGTGCGAGTGTTCGGACAGTTCGCTGAGCAGCACCGACCGTCGGCCGAGCCGGCGTACGGTCCGGTGCACCGCCTCCACCACGGCGAGCGCGAATACCGCCGCCCCCACCGTGGCGATGATCGTCCACAGATAGCTGTCCACCAATGCTCTTCCTTCCACGCCGAAGCCGGGTGCCGCTGCGGGATCACTCCCGAGCCGCACCCGGCGGGCTGCGAAACGTCGTGTGTCGGATGACTGTCGTGTCTCGGACGACTCCGGTCAGGGCAGCCGGATCACACCTTCCGGTACTTGGCCTGCACCACGCAGTACAGGGCGAACGCGGCGATGCCCAGGGCCATCAGGGTGAGCAGGATCGACCCGAACGCCTGCTCCCGCAGGGTGTGCAGGGCACCGTCCAGGCCCCGCGCCCGCTCCGGGTCGTAGTTGATCGCGGCGGTCAGCACCAGCAGCCCGGCGATGCCGTACGCGACGCCCTTGGCGACGTAGCCGGCGACGCCGAGCCGGCGGGCCAGCTTGCGGGTCTGCGGGCTCATCTGGCCGGTCTTCAGGTGCCGCTCGAACTTCTTGACGGCGCCGTACCAGACCAGCCCGGCGCCGAGGGCCGCCACGGCCAACCCGATCAACCCGACCAGGAACCGGCCGCCGGACGAGGACATCAGCTGCTCGGTCATCGCCTGCTGCTTGTCCGCGCTGGACGCGCTCGCGTGCTGCACCACCTGGTAGGACGTCCAGGCGAAGTAGAGGTAGAACAGCGTCCGGCCGACCGAGGTGACCCGTTCCACGGTCCGCTCGCGGCCACGGTATTCCTGGTGGCCGACGGCCGCCTCGAACGCCTGCCAGATCGCCATCGCGAGCAGGCCGATCCCGACGGCGCCGACCAGGAACTTGCCCAGCGGCTGGGCGGCCAGGGTGGCCAGCGCACCGGACTGGTCGCCGTCGGCGGCCGGCTTGCCGAAGGCGATCTGGAGTGCCAGCCAGGCGAAGAGCAGGTGCACGAGCCCGTAGCCGAGGAAGCCGGCCCGGGTGAGAATTTCCAGGGGCTTGCTGTTGGCGGCGCGGGTCGCGCTCGCTCCGGCGGTAGAAGTCGCTGACATGGGCATCTCAATCACCGAACGGCAAGATTTCCAAACGTCCGGGGCGGATGGTGGCCCATCGGGAGCCACCGCCCGCCCCGGGTCGCGCTCAGCCGGCGTTGCGGCCGATCCGCACCACCACCTGGTCGGCGTCGGCGCTCTGCACGGTCGCGTACAGGCCGCCGACCTCGGTGGCCTGCTGGCCGACGGTGAGCGACAGCTGCTCGCCGGCGACCTCGAGGGTCACCCGGTCGCCGTCGACGCCGACCAGCTTGGCCTCGACCCCGAGGATGCTGGCCTGGGCGTCGACGCCCCGGTCGAAGGTCACGGTGCAGGCGTCCAGCCCGCAGTCGGTGGTGGCGCCCTCGGAGGAACAGCCGGCCAGGACGGCCACACCGAGGGCCAGGCCGGCGACGAGACCGGCGGCGCGACGGACGGTGGTCATTCGGCGGTACGGGGGATTCGTCACCCGACCAACGGTACCCGGCGTGATCCAGGCAACGACCCGGGCGGAGTTGGCGGCGACGACCGTTATCGTGCCTGCCATGCCGTTCGAGATCGCCCGGGTCCGGGCCGCCTACCCCGCCCTCGCCGAGGGATTCGCGCACTTCGACGGGGCCGCCGGCACCCAGGTGGCCGCCCCGGTCGCCGACGCGGTGGCCGGCGCCATGCGGACCGCGGTGGCGAACCTGAGCAGCGCGCACCTGCCCGGACAGCGCTCCGGCGAACTGGTGGCGGCGGCCCGCCAGGCGGTCGCGGACCTGGTCGGGGGCGCCCCGGACGGGGTGGTCTTCGGGCCGAGCGCGACCGCGCTGACGTACCACGTCTCCCGGACGCTGGCCCAGCGGTGGCGCCCCGGGGACGAGGTGGTGCTCTCCCGGCTCGACCACGACGCGAACGTCCGGCCCTGGGTGCAGGCCGCCGAGGCGACCGGCGCGGTCGTCCGGTGGGCCGAGTTCGACCCGGAGACCGGCGAACTGCCGACCGGCCAGTACGCCGAGCTGGTCGGCCCGCAGACCCGGGTGGTGGCGCTCACCGCCGCCAGCAACGCCGTCGGCACCGTGCCGGACGTGGCCGGGATCGCCGCGACCGCGCACGCCGCCGGAGCGCTGGTCTACGTCGACGGGGTGCACGCCACCCCGCACGGCCCGACCGACGTCGCCGCGCTCGGCGCCGACTTCTACGTGACGAGCGCCTACAAGTGGTCCGGCCCGCACCTCGCCGCCGTCGTCGCCGACCCGGGCCGCTGGGCGGAACTGCGCCCGGCCAAGCTGCTGCCCTCCCCCGACCGGGCGCCGGAGCGGTTCGAACTCGGCACCCCGAGCTTCCCGCTGCTGGCCGGGATCCGGGCCGCCGTCGACCACCTCGCCGGGCTGGACCCGGCGGCCACCGGTGACCGGCGCAGCCGGCTGCGGGCCGGTCTCGCCGCCGCCCTGGAGCACGAGAACCAGCTCTTCACCCGGCTGCACGCAGGGCTCGCCGAACTGCCCGGGGTGACCATGTACGGCTCACCCCGGCACCGCTGCCCCACCGTCTCGTTCCGGGTCGCCGGCCAGCACCCCGGGCAGACCGCCGCCGCGCTCGGCGAACACGGGGTCTGCGTCTCGGCCGGCGACTACTACGCGTACGAGTACTTCTCCGCCCTGGGCCTGCGGGAGCGGGGCGGGGCGGTCCGGGCCAGCGTCTACCACTACAACACCGTCGAGGAGGTCGACCGGCTGCTCGCCGAACTCGACCGGCTGGCGGTGGGCGGGGTCACCGGCGAAACCGGGCCGGTGGGTGCAGAATTGCTCCGGTGAGCATGATCGTCGAAGAGAACCCCGCCCGTCGCCGCTTCGAGATCCTGGTCGACGACGCCCTGGCCGGTTTCATCGACTACCAGGTCGTCGCCGGGACCATGGTGCTGGCACACACCGAGGTCGACAAGCAGTTCGAGGGCAAGGGGGTCGGCAGCGCGCTGGCCCGGGGCACCCTCGACCAGCTCCGCGACCGGGGTGAACAGGTCCGGGTCACCTGCCCGTTCCTGCTCGCCTTCCTCGACCGGCACCCCGAGTACGCCTCGGTGGTCATCAAGGACTGAGCCCGCTGGTGATCGACTCTGCGCGCCGGCCCGCCCCGGACCGGGGAGGCGATCCGGGGCGGGCGTGGGGGTGACGAGCGGGTCATCGGCGTCGGGGCACCCAGTGCAGGATCTGGCCGACGATCAGTGCGGGGTGGGTGTCCGGCAGTTGTTGCAGGGCGCGGGCGAGGTGGGCGCCGAGATACATCAACAGTCCGACCCGGTCGCCGTCGAAGCCGACGAGCAGGACCAGCCGGGCCTGCTGACATGGCCAGGGGTGGTCACACTCGCGGCAGTCGTACGTCTGGGTCGGGGTGTGTCCGTCGGCCTGGAGTTCGCGTGCGCGTCGTCGTGCGGCGAAGCGTTCCCATCGACTCCGTGGCCCGATCACCGGTCAGGTCCGTACGGCGGGTCGGGCCCGGTCCCGGTGTGCCGGGATGAGGGTTCCGGGGCGACCGTTGCCGAGGTGTCCCCGGCCGGGTGGGTCCGAGGCGGGTCGCTGGTTGGCTGACCGGCTTCGCGTCGGTGACGTCAGGGCACGGATCTCGGCCCGCTCGGTCTCCGTCAGCTCGACCGCCGGTGGCGGCGACGGATGGCGCGTCGGGAGCAGTTCCGCCAGGTCGGGGCAGCGCCAGCGCCAGCCGCAGCGGCAGAATCGCCAGAGGCGGCGCCAGTCGCGTCGATGGTAGGGCCGGCTGCGCCAGAGTCTCATGGTGGTGCCACCCGTCGGCGAATGTGGACGGGGGTGGGTCAGGCTCCGACGCACGGACACCACCCCCGCAGGCATCCCGTCCGCAACGCGGATCGGACCTGGACGGGACGCGTGGTTGAAATCATGCTCTCCGTTACGGAACAATCACACCGCGCTCATGAGGTTCTCCGTAGGTTCGAGACGTCCACTTGGGAGCAGGGGTGAACCGAGCACTTCAGATCGCCATGGCCGAGTCCGGCCAGACGGCCGACTCTCTCGCAGCTCAGATCGGCGTCGACCCGAAGGTACGGGAAGCCCTCAGGGCGGTTGCCCTACCCACCCAGCAGACTCTCGCCCTGATCGAAGAGGTGGCAGCTACATGGCAGACCTGACCGGCGCCATCTGGCGGAAGTCGACCCGCAGCGGTAACGGCGGGTCCACCTGCGTCGAGGTGGCGAAGAACCTTCCCGGCGTCGTCGGCGTCCGGGACAGCAAGGACGTGACCGGCCCGGTGCTGGCGTTCGAGCCGGCCGCGTGGACGAGCTTCGTCAGCCTCGCGAAGGCGATCGGCCCGGTTGGCTGAACGTCCGTAGCCACCGGGCGAGCGCCCGGACAGTCCGGGGACGGGCTACCGTCGTACCCGTGGCGGAGCCGGAAGTGCGCACGACGGGCCGGGCGGGTCGGTGGATCGCGGTTGTGGTCGCGGTGGTGGTGCTGGCCGCCGCCGTCGTCGGGGTGGGCTTGTGGCGGGGCTGGTTCGCCGACCCGTCGGTCTCGGACGCACCCCGGACCCGCGCCGGCACGGTGCAGACCGTTGTGGCGGACCTGGAGGCGCCCTGGGGGCTGGCCTTCCTGCCCGACGGTTCGGCGCTGGTGACCGAGCGGGACAGCAGGCGGGTCCGCCAGGTCTCCGGCGACACGGCCCGGGAGGTGGCCCGGATCGAGGAGGCGACCCCGGCCGGCGAGGGCGGCCTGCTAGGCCTCGCCGTCTCCCCCGGCTACGCCACCGACCGCTGGGTGTACGTCTACTACACCGCCGCCGAGGACAACCGGGTAGCCCGGCTGCGCCTCGGTGAGCCGGCCCGGGAGGTCGTGCTGAGCGGCATCCCGCGCGGCTCGCGTACCCACAACGGCGGGCGGATCGCGTTCGGCCCGGACGGCATGCTCTACGTCGGCACCGGGGACGCCGGGGACCGCGACGCCGCACAGGACCGGAACAGCCTGGCCGGCAAGATCCTGCGGATGACCCCGGACGGCCGGCCCGCCCCGGGCAACCCGTTCGGCGACACCCTGGTCTACAGCTACGGCCACCGCAACGTGCAGGGCCTCGGCTGGCACGCCGACGGCACCATGTACGCGGCCGAGTTCGGCCAGAACCACTACGACGAACTGAACCGGATCACGCCGGGCGGCAACTACGGCTGGCCGGAGGTGGAGGGCGACTCCGACGACTCCCGGTTCGTGGCACCGGTCGCCACCTGGGGCACCGACGAGGCGTCCCCGAGCGGGCTGGCGGTGGTCGGCGACCGGGTCTGGCTCGCCTGCCTGCGCGGCCAGCGGCTCTACCGGATCGGCACCGACGGCCAGGGCGCCGAGGCGCTGCTGACCGGCGAGTACGGCCGGCTCCGGCACGTCGCCGCGGCGCCGGACGGGTCGCTCTGGGTGCTCACCTCCAACCGTGACGGGCGCGGCTCGCCGGACGACGGCGACGACCGCATCCTCCGGGTCGCCCCGTAGCCGTCCCCCCTGCGCCGGACGGCGGTCAGATCGCGTGTTCCGGGGCGGGTAGTTCGGTGAACGGGAAGCGGAGCCGGAAGTCGGGCCAGGGCACGCTGAGCCGCAGCCGGTCGCCGGCCCGGCCGGCGTCGATGCCCAGCTCGGCGATCTGGCCGAGGTCCGCGAGCGAGCGCCGGGCCTGCTCCTCGGTGACGCCGGCCGCACCGGCCAGGCTGGTCAGGCTGGTGCTGACCACCCGACGCCGCCAGCGCCGCCGGGTCCGCTGGGCCAGCCGCCGGATCGCGATCGCCACAAGTACGGCCTGGTCGTCCCGCTGGGCCCGAGCCTCCAGATCCCGCTCCTCCGCCGAGAGCGGCAGCACCTCCAGCGGGTCGCGGTCCAGCCGGGGCACCACCCACGGATCGCCCCCGTCGACCTCGGTCAGCTCGAAGAGGCCGAACGCCGCCAGGCAGAGCAGCAGCTCGCCGACGGTGTGCGGGACCGGCACCTCCCGCCGCCGGCACATCTCGGCGAACAGCTCGATCCGGGTGGCCCGGACCCGGACCATCCAGGCGTAGTGCTGCCGGGCGTGCAGCTCGGCGTCCTCGGCGTCGCGACCGTCCCGACGCCGCCGGGCGCGGTCCACCCACTCGTCCACGCTGCCGGGGTCACACCACGCCGAACCGTCCCAGGGGACTGTCGTCGACCAGGCCGACCGGCGGAACCCGGAACTCCCGGGCACGACGGTGAGGTAGACGAAGGCGCAGGGTAGCCACCTGATCCAGGACGGGGTGAGGGCGGCCCGCTGCCAGCGAGGGGTCACCGGACGAACGATACCGCGACTCGCCGTGAACGTGGGGGCACCCTTGGTGACAGTCGTGGTACTGATCGGCGGCAGTCTGCGACAGTCCGGTCAGGACTGAATCAGGACTGGATCAGGACCGACCGGCCAGCACCTCGGCGACGGCCCGGCCGGCTGCCCGGGTGGCGCCGTAGCTGGCCAGGTGGACCCGGCCGGCGACCAGCTCCGGCACGCCGAGTTCCACCACCGCCGCGTCCGGGCGCTCGGCCAGGATCCGGCGTACCGCCGCCGTCATCCAGGCGTGTCGGTGCAGGTCACGGACCACAAGTACGAGTGGCCGGCCGGCCGCCCCGGCCAGCGCGCCGGCCGGCGGCGCATGGTCGGCGGCCAGGTCGGCGGCGGCGAGTCGCACGGTCGTGGTGCCCGGTAGCAGTGCGGACAGCGGCCCGCCCACCCCCCACGGCGTCTCGGCGCCGATCGCGATGTTCCGGGGCGGCTCGAACTCCAGCACGTGGGCCGGGCCGGTCAGCGGCAGCACGGCCGGGCCGGTGCCGTCGGTGCGCCGGACCGCCCGGCGCGCTGCCGCCAGCCCCAGCACCGAGCCGTCCGGCCCGGCGGGTGTCCACCGGGCACCCTGGCCCCGGGCGGCGGTGCTCCAGGCGGCCAGCAGGCCGACCCGCTTGGCCGCCTCGACCAGCCGCTCCTCCGGAAGCACCCCGGAGAGGACCGCGTCGACGATCGCGTCGCGCAGCCGCAGGGCGTCCGCCTCGTCGGCGTGCTCGCCGCCGACACAGATCGCGTCGGCCCCGGCGACCAGCGCCCGGACCGTCGCCCCGGCGAGGCCGTACCGGTCGGCGACCGCGCGCATCTCGATGGCGTCGGTGACCACCACGCCCTGGAAGCCCAGTTCCTCGCGGAGCAGGTCGGTCAGCACCCGCCGGCTCAGCGTCGCCGGCCACTCCTCGTCGATCGCCGGGACCAGCAGGTGGCCGGTCATCACCGCCTGCACCCCGGCGTCGATCGCCGCCCGGAACGGCGGCAACTCGCAGGCGTCGAGGCGGGCCCGGGAGACCGCGATCCGGGGTACGTCGAGGTGCGAGTCGACGCTGGTGTCCCCGTGCCCGGGAAAGTGCTTGGCGCAGGCGGCGACCCCGGCCGACTGGAGGCCGCGTACCCAGGCGGCGGTGTGCCGGGCGACCAGCCCCGGCTCGGCGCCGAAGGACCGTACGCCGATCACCGGGTTGTCGGGGTTGGCGTTCACGTCCGCGTCCGGGGCGTAGTTCAGCGCGAGGCCGGCGGCGGCCAGTTCGGCGCCGAGGTCGCGGGCGACCGCCTCGGTCAGCCCGGTGTCGTCGACCGCACCGAGGGCCAGGTTGCCGGGTCGGGAGCTGCCCAGCCGGGACTCCAACCGGGTGACGTCGCCGGCCTCCTCGTCGATCGCCACCAGCACGTCCGGCCGTTCCGCCCGCATCGCGGCGGTGAGCGCGGTGACCTGCTCGGCGTCGACCACGTTGCGGGCGAACAGCACCACCCCGCCGAGCCCTTCGCCGAGCCACCGGCGCACCCAGTCAGGTGGCCGGGTGGTGCCGACGAAGCCGGGCTGGAGCACCGCCGCCGCCAGGCTGGCCAGGTTGTCCGTCGTTCCGCTCATCCGGCCGGTTCCCCCCGTATCTACAGTGCACAGCCGCCACCTGTGACAGCGGCGGGTGCTGCCATGGTCACACCCGTCCAGCAAATAGTCAATAAACCTTCCTATTAACCGGAACGGCGTCGGTCTGGGAGATCGCCGGGGTTCCGTGCGACAGTGCTGGAATGCAGTCCAGCATCCCGGAGGCCGGGCCGCGGCTCACCGAGCTGCCGTACCGCCTGCTCGCCGCCGAGGAGACGAGCTGGTTCGACATCCCCGGCGTGCAGATCGTGGGCGCCATCCTCGGCACCGTGCTGCTGGTCGCCGCACTGCGGTCGATGTTCGGCCGCCGGTAGACAACCGACCGGCGACCACTGGCCCAGGTACGGCGACAACGCCGGAGCCTCCACGTCCTTGCGGGGAGAGATCGCCAGGCGGGGGCCGGGCCGCGTCTCCGCGGCCCCACCGACTCCAGAGAGGACCACCTGCCGGACACGACTGCGTGCGGACCGGGGCGTCCACGGACCGGAAGCCGGGAAGATCACTCCCGAAACCGAATTGTAGGCGACTTTGCCTAGGCTCATCGTCCGGTGTGGCCAGCCGGCCATACCGACTGGAATTATTAGGGGACGTGATGACGAGACGGCTTTTGCGCACCGCTCTGACGCTGGCGGCAACGACCGCGCTGGCGCTGACGGGCGTAGGGACAGCGTCGGCTGACACGAGGATCATCGGTGGCGACTCGCCCACCGAGACCTACCGGTTCGCGGTCTCGTTGCAGTACAAGGACCAGGGCACGCGGCCCAGCCCGCACCGGTGTGGTGGCGCGTTGATCAATCCGGAGTGGGTACTGACCGCGGCACACTGTGTCGCGGGTCGACTTCCGGCCGACTTCAAGGTCAGCGTCGGCTCAAACGACTACCTGGGCGGTACCGTTCACGAGATCGCCGAGTTCGTCGTACACCCGAACTGGGGTGCGGGGCTCGCGGCAATGGGCGACATCGCGCTGATCCGCCTGATGAGTCCGTCGAACGCGCCGACGATCACGGTGTCGTCCGACCCGGCGCCGGGCACTTCGGTACGGACGATCGGTTGGGGGTTCACGGTCGACGGGGACGCCACGTCGATCCCCCGCCAGCTGCGCCAGCTCGACACGAAAATGCTCCCGTACGCCGACTGCCTGTGGGGCGACGAATACCAGGCCACCCCCGGGGACCTGTGCGTGGCGCGGGGCAAGAACGGCACCGCCGGAGCCTGCAGCGGTGACTCCGGCAGCCCGCTGCTGTACCGGACGGCAACCGGCTGGGGCGTGGTTGGCGTGACCAGCCGCAGTGGCGGCGAGACTGGCTGCCTGAACACGCCTAAGGTTTACACCAGCGCCGCGCACTACTGGTCGTGGGTCCGGGTCACCATCGCCCACGCCGGCTGACGGCACAGCCCGGATATCAGGAGATTCGCCCGGGCACGGGGGCACTCGTCGGCCGAGTGCCCCCGTGCCATATCCGGCTCGTCGCCGACAACCCGCTGCACCTCGGGCGTTCGCCGACCCTGGCACCTGCGGCCAAGGCGGAGATCCGGGTGATCCGCGAGGTCGACGCTCGAACGCCGGCACAGCCGCCGTTTCGGAGCGGGATCCTCGGGGTACCTCCGGCGACCGATGAAACTGCCACCCCTGCACGCCAGCCGGCTCCGCCGTGCCGCAAGGCACCGCTTCGGCTGGCGCTCGCTGCGCCCCGAACAGCTCACCGCGATGCGAGCGGTGATGCGCGGCCGGGACGCCCTCGTCATCCTGCCGACCGGGGCCGGAAAGTCGGCCGTCTACCAGGTCCCGGCGACGCTGTTGACCGGACCGACGGTGGTGATCTCGCCACTGCTGGCCCTCCAGCAGGACCAGATCGCCGCGCTCGACGACCGTGGCCGGCCGGAGCTGCGCGCCGTACGGATCAGCTCGGCGGAGAGCGCCGGCCAGCAGGCCGCCGCGCTGGACGACGTCCGGTCCGGCCGGGCCCGGTTCCTGTTCACCACCCCGGAGCAGCTCAGCAACCCGGAACGGCTGGCCGAGGTACGCGCCCTGCGTCCGGCGCTGGTCGCGGTCGACGAGGCGCACTGCATCTCCGCCTGGGGACACGACTTCCGCCCCGACTACCTGGCGCTCGGACACCTGATCCGCGAACTGGGTCGCCCGCCGGTGGTCGCACTGACCGCCACCGCCTCGCCACCGGTCCGGGACGACATCGTCGAGCGACTCGGCCTGCGCAAGCCCAAACTGGTGGTCTCCGGGCTGGACCGGGCCAACCTCTTCCTGGAGGTGGCGAACTGCGCCACCGAGGACTACCGGTGGCGGCGGCTGATCGCTCTGCTCCGCGCCGAGTCCCGCCCCGGGATCGTCTACGTGCCGACCCGCCGGGCCGCCGAGGAACTCGCCGAGCGGCTGACCGCCGCCGACTTCCCGGCGAAGTACTACCACGGCGGGATGCCGGCCGGCGCCCGTGAGGAACTGCACGAGGACTTCCTGGCCGACCGGGTACCGATCATGGTGGCGACCTCGGCGTTCGGGATGGGTATCGACAAGCCGAACATCCGCTGGGTGGTACACATGGCCCTGCCGGACGCGCCGGACAGCTATCTCCAGGAGATCGGCCGGGCCGGCCGGGCCGGCGAGCCGGGCCGCGCGCTGCTGCTCTGGCGGGCCGAGGACGTCGGGCTGCGCCGGTACTTCACCGGCGGCGCCCCGGACACCGAGGAGCTGCGCGACCTCGCCGCGCTGCTCCGGGACGGGCCGACCACCCGGACGGCACTGCGCGAACGGACCGGGCTCGGCGCCCGCAAGCTCGGCCAGCTCCTCGCCCTGCTGGAACAGGTCGGCGCCGCCGACACCCGACCGGACAACCGCCTCGGCAGCCCCCGCTACGCCCCGAAGCCCGTCGACGCGGCCAGCGCCGCGCTGGCCGAGGCGGAACGGCAGCAGACGGTGCAGCGGTCGCGCACCGACATGATGCGGGCGTTCGCCGAGACCCGGAGCTGCCGGGGGCAGTTCCTGCTGGCGTACTTCGGCGAGCGGCTGGCGAAGCCGTGCGGGCACTGCGACAACTGCCACGCCGGGCTGCCAGAGCGCACGGCCTCCGGCGGCAAGCGGGGCACCACCGGCCGCCGGGGCAGCCGTGCCGCACCCAGGGCCGAGGAGCCGTTCCCGGTGCACAGCGCGGTCCGGCACACCGAGTGGGGCTCCGGAATGGTGCTCAGCTACGAGGGCGACCGGATGACCGTGCTCTTCGACGAGGTGGGCTACAAGACCCTCTCGGTGCCGGTGGTCCGCGAGCAGGGCCTGCTGGAGCCGGTCGAGGACTGACCTAGGGTGTCCCGGGGTACGGGTCACCGCAGGCCAGCGGAAGCTTCGCCGACGCCCGTACGGCGATTCGGTTTGCCCTCGGTCACGCCGTGCCGTGGGATGTGATGGATTGTAATCAGTGGAGGGAGGTTGCCGTGACCGAGCAACCGCTGTACGCGAGCGAGTTCGGATTCTCCGACGACGAGTGGGGACTGCTCGTCGGTCTGCCGCAGTCGGTGCTGACCGCGGCCAGCGCCGCCGAGTCGGACGGCGGCCGCCGGACCCGGTCGGAGAACGCCGCCGGGCTGGAGAGCATCGCCGCCGGGCGGGAGTCGGCCAGCCCGCTTGTCGCCGCCGTCGCCGGCGAACTGATCACCCGGATCGGTGACCCGGAGGTCGGCGAGGAACTGCCGGCGATCGAACCCGACGACCCGAAGGCGTACATCGCCGACGTGCTGCAACGAGCCGGGGCGGCGTCGAAGCTGCTCTCCGGCCGGGTCTCCGAGGGCGAGGCCGGTGCGTACCGGCACTGGCTGCTCACCATCGCCGAGCACGTGGTGACCGCCGCGTCGACCGGCGGGGTGCTCGGGCTCGGCGGCGACGAGGTGACCGAGTCGGAGCGCCGGTTCCGCGACGAGCTGTCCCACGTACTCAACGACTGACACCGCACCCGCACGCGGCACGCCCCCGTACCGCCACCCGGCCGGTGCGGGGGCGTAGTGCGTACTGCGGGTGTCGGGTCGGTCAGGGGCGGACGGGCGGGGGCGCGAGCGGGGGCGGAGACGTCAGCGGGCGAGCAGGGCGAGGACGGCGCGTTCGGCGTCGGCGTCGGTGCTGTCCGGGGGCAGTTCGGCGACCGTGCCGTTCTGGTAGAGGTCGAGCAGCCGCGGGTCCACGTACGAGGCGCGGGCCACCGCAGGGGTGTTGCCGAGCCGGCCCGAGACCCGGCGCATCGCCTCGGCCACCACCCGGCGGCGGGCGGTCACCGACGACTGCGGCCCGGCCTCGGCGAGCGCCCGGCACGCCCACAGCGTCGCGTGCCAGGTGCGGAAGTCCTTCGCCGTCATCTCGCCCCCGCTGGCCGTCCGCAGATAGTCGTTCACCTCGTCGCTGCGTACGTCCCGCCAGCTCCGGCCGTCCCAGTAGCCGAACAGCCGCTGGGCGGCACGCCGGCGCCGACGCAGTTCCCGCAGCACCCGGCACGCCTCGGCGTCGTCGACCCGGAGCACCTGCTCGATGCCGCCCTTGGCCGGGAACTCGAAGACCACCGCGCCCTGCCGGGTACGGGTGTGCTCGGGCCGGAGCGTGGCCACCCCGTACGTCGGGTCGTCGCCGGCCGCGTACTGGTCGCTGCCGATCCGGAAGGCGCCCATGTCGAGCAGCCGGGCCACGGTCGCCAGTACCCGGGGCCGGCGCAGTCCCCGCCCGGCCAGGTCGTCCCGGACCCGCTCGCGCAGCACCGGCAGCCGGACGGCGACCTCCAGCACGTGGTCGAACTTCGCCTGGTCCCGCCGGAGCCGCCAGGTCGGGTGGTAGAGATACTGCCGCCGGCCGGCCGCGTCGACGCCGACCGCCTGGATGTGCCCGGCCGGATGCGGGCAGATCCAGACGTCCTTCCAGGCGGGCGGGATCACCAGTTCGCGGAGCCGGGTCAGCTCGTCCCGGTCCCGGATCGGCTGTCCCCGGGTGTCCAGGAAGACCACGCCCCGGCCGTGCCGGCGCCGGCCGTAGCCTGGGGCGGACAGATCGCTACGCCGCAGCCGCACGGCGGTCCCGCCCCTCCCGCCCGAGCCGGTCGACCTCGTCCGCCGCCGCCAGCACCTCGTCCACCCCGATCGCGGCCAGCGCCGGATGGATCGGGACGGCGTCCTCCGACCCGGGATTCCGGGCTTCCGCCGACCCGGGATTCCGGGCTTCCGCCGACCGGCGACTTCCGGTGGGCACCGACCCGAAGCGTCCGGCAGGCACCGGCCCGGGACTTCCGGCGGGCACCGGCGGCGGGTTCGTGGCCCGGTGCAGGACCCGGTGCCAGGGCCGGTCCGGCGGCGGACCCCAGAGCTGCGGCGGCACCGGCCCGAACAGCACCACCGACGGCGTCCGGTACGCGGTGGCCAGGTGCGCGACTCCGGTGTCCGTACTCAGCACCAGGCGGGCGTGTGCGACCACGGCGGCCAGCTCGACCAGGCTGAGCCGGCCCGCCAGGACCGCCGTGTTCGGCAGTCCGGCCCCGGTCACCACCCGCCGCACCAGGTCCCGCTCGTCCGGTGAGCCGGTCACCACCACCCGGTGCCCGGCCCCGCTCAGCTCCCGGGCCAGTGCGGCGAACCGCCCCGCCGACCAGCGGCGCTCGGTACCCTTGCCGCCCGGGTGCAGCACCGTCGCCCCGACCGGCACCTGCCGGGGCGCCGGGCGACGCAGGTCCAGGTCGTCCGGGTCGCACTCGACGCCGTACCAGCCGAGCAGGCGGCACCAGCGGCGCACCTCGTGTTCCTCGGCGCGCCAGTACGGGCCGTCGAGGTGGCCGGCCTCGGCACAGTGGTAGCCGCAGAGCCGTTCCGGCCCGGCGGCGGCGAGCAGCCGGTGCGACTCTGGACCCCGGCCGTGCAGGTTGACCGCCCAGTACGGTGCCGGCCCGGTCCAGTGGACCGGGTCCAGCCCGTCGGTCGGCCGGACGTCGTCGACGTCGCCGACCAGCTCCACCAGCGGGGTGAGCCAGTCCGGGGCGGCCACCGTCAGGGTGTGCTCCGGGAACGCGGCGCGCAGCCCGCGCAGCGCCGGCACCGCCGTCGCGAGGTCACCCACACCGAGTGCCCGCAGGACCAGGATCACGGATAGGACGTCTCCCGGTCGGCGCAGACCACCATCTCCCGGATCGCGCATCCGGGCGGCTGGCACAGCGCGAAGAGTACGGCCTCGGCGACGTGCGCCGGATCGTTGAGTACGGCGTCGGTGCCCGGCCGGTACTGCGGGTCGCGCTCGTCGAAGAAAGCGGTACGCATCCCGCCCGGCACCAGCAGGGTCACCCCGACCGTCCCGGCGAGTTCGGCGGCGAGTGCCCGGGTGAAGCCGACCACCCCGAACTTGGCCGCGCAGTACGCGGTGGCGTCCCCGACCGCCTTCACTCCGAGGGTCGAGGCGACGGTGACCACCGTGCCGCCCGACCGTTCCAGGTAGGGCAGCGCGGCCCGGATCACCGCGGCGGTGGCCAGCAGGTCGACGGTGACCACCCGTTCCCAGGTCTCCGCCGGCACCTCGGCCAGCCGTCCCGGCACGTCGATCCCGGCGGCGGTGACCACCCCGGCGAGTCCGCCGGCCTGCTCGGCGAGCTGTCGGACGGCCGCCTCGGCGGCCCGGGTGTCGGACAGGTCACAGGCCAGCCACGGTACGGGGGCGGCCGGCGGCTGCCGGTCCAGCACGATCGGTCGACCGCCGGAGTTGCCGATCGCGGCGACCACCGCCGCGCCGAGCCCGCTGGACCCGCCGCTGACCAGCACCGCCCCGCCGGACCCGCCGGACCCGCCGGGACCCGCCCCGCCGGACCCGCCGGGACCCGCCCCGAGGGGCTCGTTGGGGTCGGCGCTGCCGAATCCACCGGGTCCCGCCCCGCCGAAACTCCCGGGACCCGCTCCGCCGGACCCGCCGACACCCGCCCCGCCGGCCGGTGTGCCGTCGGCGGGGCGGGGGGCCAGCGCGCCGCCGGCCCCGTCGAGGCCGCCGCTCACCGGGTCCGTCCTACCGGTCCGCGGCCGGTGCGGGCGGCGGCGATCATGCCGGTGGTGGAGCGCCCGTCCAGGTAGGGCACCACCACGGTGTGCCCGCCCCAGCGGTGCATGATTTCCGCCTCCGGCAGCTCCGGCCCGTCGGCACCGGTGCCGTAGTCGCCGCCCTTGACCCAGATGTCCGGCCGCAGCCAGGAGAGCGCGGCGTGCGGGGTCGACTCGTCGAAGACGACCACCGCGTCCACGCAGCCGAGCGCGGCCAGCAGCCGGGCCCGGTCGGCGTGCCGGACCAGTGGCCGGTCCGGGCCCTTGAGCCCGGCCACGCTCTCGTCGGAGTTGACGCAGACCACCAGGCAGTCGCCGAGCTGGCGGGCCGCCTCCAGGGTGGCGACGTGCCCGGCGTGCAGCAGGTCGAAGCAGCCGCCGGTGGCCACCACCGTGCCGCCGGCCGCCCGGACCCGGGCGACCACCTCACCGGCGGCCCGGGGACCGATCCGGTCGCTCCAGTCCACCGCCGTGATCGGCACGGTGTCGGTGTGCCGGGCGTTCCCGGGGCGGCGGCGCACCGGACCGGGCCGCCCGCCCCCGACCGGGCCGCCCGGAGCCGCCTGCCCGGCGGGCCGACCGCCCAACCCCGACTGCCCGGCGGGCCGAGAGCCTGCGGCGGCCCCGGTGTCCGGAACCGGCCGGGTCTCCTCCGGCGTCGGGTCGGGCACCCGTGCGGCCGCCGGCGCGTCGACAGCCGACCGCGCGTCGACAGCCGGCCGACCGTCCACAGCCGACCGCGCGCGCCGGGCCGGAGCGGCGGGTACGGCGCTGGCCACCCCGCCGGCCGCCACGTACTCCGACGCCTCGGCGACGGCGTGCTGTACCGCCTCGGAGACCAGTGCCCCGCCGGCCAGCGCCACCGTGGCGGTGGCGGCGAACCGGTCGCCGGCACCGCAGGTGTCCCCGTCGGCGCAGGTCGGCGACGGCACCGCCAGCGGCGTCGAGCCGGCGTGACAGAGCAGCGCGCCCTCGCCGCCCATCGTCACCACCACCGCGCCGACCCGCCAGCGCTGCCGCAGCGCCTGGGCGTACCGGGCGGCGCTGGCCAGCCGCGAGCCGCCGGTCGCCAGCCCGGCGAGTTCCCTGGCCTCCACCTCGTTCGGGGTGGCCAACCGGACGCCGGGCACCGCCGCCGGGCCGCGCGGGTGCGGATCCCAGACGATCGGGGCGACGGTGCCGGCCAGTGCCGCCCGCAGGGCCGGAAGCCGCGCCACCCCCCGGCCGTAGTCGCTGACCAGGATCCCGGCCGCCCCGGCGAGCAGGTCGAGTACGGCGTCGCTCGGCTCGCCCGGTGAGCCGGCCGGTCCACCCCGGTCGTGCCGGAGCAGCACCCGGCCCCGGGTACGCAGCCGGATCTTCTCCGGGGTCGCCCCGGGCAGCGGCAGCCCGTACACCTGCACCCCGGCGGCGGTGAGCAGGTGGCTGAGCCGGGCGCCTCCCTCGTCGTCGGCGAGCGCGGTGACCAGGGCGACGTCGTATCCCCGCCCGGCGGCGAAGAGTGCGGCCAGGCCCGCCCCGCCCGGCCGGTCGAGACAGTTGTTCTCATCCAGCACCGGCACCGGCGAGTCCGGGCAGAGCCGGTTCACCACACCCTCCACGTCCCGGTCGAGCAGCGTGTCGCCGACGACGACGATGGTCCCGGTCACGGCACCTCCTCGGGTCCGCCCGGCCGGAGCGTCCCCGGCACCCGCAGCACCAGCTCATCCTCCACCCCGGACGGGCCGGACTCGGCCAGCCCGGCGCCGACCAGGCCGGGGGCGACCTGACCGCCGCCGGCCAGCCCGGGGCCGACCGGGTGGGCCGGTGCGGCACCGGCCGACGCCGCCGCCCGGGCCACCGCCGAGGCCGGGCCGGCATCACTGGCCGGGTTGAACGGCACCGGCAGGAACGCGTCGACGTAGCCGCAGAGCACGTGCGCCGAGACCAGGTGCAGCTCCTGCACCACCTGGCTGTCCGGGCAGGGTACGGCGAGCACCTCCGTGCAGGCGTCGGCCAGCGGGTTCGGCGTCGGGCCGGTGAACGCCCAGCAGCGCATCCCCAGCTCCCGGCCGGCGCGGGCCGCCCGGACCAGGTTGGCGCTACGCCCGCTGGTGGAGAGCAGCAGCAGTACGTCGTCGGGGCGGCCGTGCGCGCGTACCTGCCGGGCGAAGACCTCGTCGAAGCCGTAGTCGTTGCCGATCGCGGTAAGCGAGGAGGTCTCGGCGCAGAGCGCGATCGCCGACAGCGGGGCCCGGTCGTCGCGCAGCTTGCCGACCAGCTCGGCGGCGAGGTGCTGCGCCTCGGCGGCACTGCCACCGTTGCCGGCGACCAGGATCCGGCCGCCACCGGCGAGCAGCCGGGCCAGTTCGTCACCCCAGCGGGCCAGCCGGGCGGCGGCGGTCCGGTACGGCAGCAGCGCCGAGGCGAGCCCGGCCAGGTGGCTGTCCAGCAGTTCCATCGACACGCTCATCCGGCGACCACCCCGCTCGGCCGGCGCACCTCGCTGACCGCCGCGTAGACAGCGGCGATCTGGTCGGCGGTACGCGCCCAGGAGTACCAGCGGCGGGCCCGGTCCAGTGCGGCGGCGGCGTACCCGTACCGGCGTACCCGGTCGGCGAGCAGGTTCCGGACGGCGGTGCCGAGCGCCTCGGGGTCACGGGGCGGCACCAGGTCACCGGTGCGCCCGTCCGCCACCGTGTCGGTGAGCCCGCCGACGGCGGTGCCGACCACCGGTACCCCGCAGGCCATCGCCTCCAGCGGGGTCAGCCCGAACGGCTCGTACCAGGGTGCGGCGACCAGCACGTCCGCCGACCGGTACCAGTAGGGCATCTCCTCGCGGGGCACGGCGCCGATCAGGCGTACCCGGTCGGCGACCCCGACCTCGTCGGCGAGCGCGCGCAGCCGGCGGACCTGGGGGTCGACGTCGACCTCGCCGGCCGGCGGACCGCCGACCACCACGCACTCGGCATCCGGGATCGTCGGCATCGCCCGGATCACGTCCTGGTAGCCCTTCCGCTCGACCAGCCGGCCGACGGTGAGGATCCGGGGCCGGCCCGGCACCCGGGGCACCGCCGGCCCGTCCGGCGAGAAGGTCGTGTCGTTCACCCCGGACGGGATCACCGTCATCCTGCCCTGCGGCACGCCCATCCGGACCAGCTCCCGGACCTCGTCCTGACTCTGCGCGATCACCCGGTCGACCGCCCGGCCCAGCGCCCGCTCGTAGCCGACCCGGCGGGCCGGGCTGGTGTCGGCGGCGCCCTGGTGCCGCCGCTTCACCGTGCCGAGCGCGTGGTACGTCTGCACCACCGGGATCCCGCACTGCCGGCCGGCGGCGATCCCGGCCAGCCCGCTCATCCAGAAGTGCGCGTGCGCGACGTCCGGCACCCACTCGTCGCCGCGCCAGCGCGCCACCAGCCACCTGCTGAAATCCTTCATGTACGGCAGCAGCTCGTCCTTGGCGATCGGCTCCGCCGGCCCGGCCGGTACGTGCACCACCTCCACCCCGGCACGCAGCCGGACGGTCTCCGGGGCGTCCGGGCTGTCCCGCCGGGTGTAGACCCGCACCTCGTGGCCGGCCTCGGCGAGTGCGGCGGAGAGTTCGGCGACGTGCGTGTTCTGCCCACCGGCGTCCTCGCCGCCGAGCACCGCGAGCGGGCTGGCGTGCTCGGAGATCATCGCGACGCGCATAGTTCCTCCTCCAGCAACCGGTCCCAGTCGGTCAGGAACCGGTCCAGGCCGTACCGGGCCTGCGCGACCTCGCGGGCCCGCCCGCCGAGCCGGCGGGCGCTGTCGGGCTCCCGCACGAGTTGCCGGGTGGCCGCCAGCAGGGTGTCGAGCCGGGTGGAGAGCACACCCGCGTCCGGCGGCACCGCCTCGACCGCCTCGGTGGCCCCGAGCACCACCACCGGCATGCCCATCGCCATCGCCTCGACCAGGCTCAGCCCCAGCGACGTCCACCGGCACAGGTGCAGGTACGCCCGCCGCCGGGCGATCTCGGCCTGCATCCGCCCCTGCGGCAGGTCGTCGTAGACGGCCAGCCGGTCGGCGGGCAGTCCGAGCCGGTCGGGCAGCCCGGCCACCCCCATGCCGAAGACGTCCAGCGGGGCGATCTCGGCGAACTGCGGCAGCAGGTCGGTGCCGGTGACCCGCCAGCGGCGTACCGGCTCGTTGACCACCACCGCCAGCCGGTCGAGTTCGCCGGTGTAGCTGGCGGTCGGTGCCACGATGCCGTGCTCGACGACTGTGGTCCGGGTGCCGCCGGTGTCCCAGTACAGCCCGTTGAAGTGCGTGACGTGCGCGATCAGCAGGTCGTCCCGGTCGGCCAGCGGGTGCCGGCTGTTCGGCACGTCGCCCTGCTTCGGGGTGTTGTGCTCGACGAAGACCGCCGGCAGGTCCCGGCCGACCCGCCGGCCGGTCCACTCGGCGACCAGGTCGATCTCCTCGGGCCGTTGCAGGATCACCAGGTCGACGTCGGCGCCGGCCAACTCCTCCGGGGTCACCTCGTCGACCGTGTCCGGCCACTGGTAGGTGCGCGCCCGGCCCAGCCCGTACGGGCCACGGTCCGGGGTCACCGGGACGAGGTAGCGGTGCTTGCCGTGCACGAAGGCGGTGGTCCAGGAGCCGTGCACGTGCCAGAGCAGGATGTTCACCGCCGCACCTCCTCCGCCCCGGCCAGCGCCGCCGCCACCGGTCGCACCGGTCCGGCAAACGGTCCCGCCGGTTCCGGAGCCGTTTGCGAAGCCGGCTCCGAGGCCGTTCGCGTGGCCGGCTCCGGGGTCGTTCGCGGGGCCGGCTCCGGGGTCGTTCCCGTGGCCGGCTCCGGGGTCGTTCCCGTGGCCGGCTCCGGGGTCGTTGCCGGCGGCACCGTGCGGGTGCCGAGCAGGCGGACCGCGTCGACCACCTCCTGCGGGTCGATGCCGGACAGGCACGGGTGCCCGGGTACCGGACAGGCGGTGGCCCGGGTGTGCCGGCAGCCGGCGACGGCGGCGCCGAGGCGTACCGCCGGCACCCGGAACGGCCCCCACTGTCCGAACGGGACGGTCGGGGCGAAGAGGCTCACCACCGGTACGCCGAGTGCGGCGGCCAGGTGCGCCGGGCCGGTGTTGCCGACGACCAGGCAGTCCGCCCGGGCGATGATCATGGCGAGCCGGGTCAACGAGGTCTGCCCGCCGAGGTCGATCCCGGTACGCCCGGCGACCCGGGCGGTGAGCGTCCGCTCCCCGGGGCCGCCGGTCACCACCACCCGGTGCCCGGCACCGGTCAGCGCCGCCACGATCTCGGCACAGAGTTCGGGCGGGCAGGCCCGGGCCGGCACCGACGAGCCGGGATGCAGCACCACGTACCCCCGATCGGGCAGGTCGCCGCCGCCAGCTGCGGTACCCGTCCCGGGGCGCAGCCGCAGCACCGGCTCGTCCTCCGGCGGCAGCACGAAGCCGGCCGCCGCCGCCAGCGACAGCGCCCGCTCCGTCTCGGGTATCCCCGCCGGTACCCGGTGCCGCACGTCGAGCAGCGAGCCCGGGTAGTCCGGGCTGATCGCCGAGATCCGACCCACCCCGGCCATCCGGAGCACCAGGGCGAGCGGCAGCGCGGACTGGTGGAACGAGGTGAACAGCACCGCCTCCTCGGCACCGGTGGCGGCAAGCCGGGCGGTCAGCCGGTCGATCCCGGCCCGGTCGACCGGCTCGGGTTCCGGGTCGATCCAGGGCAGCCGGCACTCGACCAGCTCGTCGACCCCGGGCAGCAGTTCGGCGGCGGCCCGGCCACGCGGCCCGCAAAGCAGCACCACCCGGTCGGCGCCGGCCGCGACCGCCCGGATCGCCGGGCCGGTCACCAGCACGTCGCCGGCCGAGTCCGGCCGGGCCACCAGTACGCACCGGGGACGCCGTCGGGGCCGGTCCGGAGCCGGTCCGCCGCCGGTGGCGCGGTGCCGGCGCAGGATCAGGTCGACCGCGCCGCCCAGGTCACCGGCGACCGCCGGGGCGGCGGCCACCTCCTCCGGCCGGGTCGCCGGGGTGGGCACCAGTACCGCACCGGCTCCGGCCGCGCCGGCCGCGGTCATGTCCGCCCCGATGTCGCCGACGAGTACGCAGCGGGTCGGCTCGGTGCCGAGTGCGCGGGCGGCCGCCAGGACCATGCCGGGCGCGGGCTTGCGGCAGCGGCAGCCCTGCGCGCCGGGGGCCGGTTCGGCGTGCGGGCAGACCTGCCAGGTGTCGAACGGCCCCAGAAGCTCGTCGACCCGGGCGTTGACCCGGGCCAGATCGGCGGAACTGAACCGGCCGCGGGCCACCCCGGACTGGTTCGTCACCACCCCCAACCGCAGCCCCGCCGCGCGGAGCCGGTCGAGCGCCTCCCGGACCCCCGGCATCGGCCGGACCAGCCTCGGATCCCCGTTGTACGGCACGTCGTACACCAGGGTGCCGTCCCGGTCGAAAAGCACCGCGTCGAAGAGCCCGGTCCTGACCCACGCCCCGGCCGGGCCACCGTGCGGTGCCCCTGACCTGCACTGATGCGGGTCGACCCGGTCGTTGCGCACGGCGGCGGGTTCCCGGGAGCAGTAGGAGTAAACATCAGCTCCGCCGGCCGGACGGGCACGCCGGATCCCTCCGGCGTCCCCCCGTCCGACCGGCGGTCCGCTGGCGTTCGTCGTCGCCACCGCGCATACCCCGGGCGGGTCGCCGCTATCCAGCGCCGAACCGTTACCCAGTCGCCGGCGCCGGCTTATTCGGCCACCGGCAGGGCGTCGGCCGAGGTACGGGTCGGTTTACCCCCTCCGGCCCGTGTTGTGGCCCGCGCGCTGCGTCAAGTTAGGCTTTGCCCCTGACCGCTGTCGGCCAACCGAGGATGCCCCGATGATCGAACCCGTACAGCTGCCCTCTCCCTGGCGGGACGTTCGCCTGACCGTCGTCGTGCCCACCTACAACGAGGCGGGGAACCTTCCGGCGCTGGTCGAGCGGTTGCTCGCGCTGCCGCTGCCCGGGCTGCGGATCCTGGTCGCCGACGACAACTCCCCGGACGGCACCGGCGAGGTGGCCGACAAGCTCGCCATCGAGCACCCGGAGCGGATCCAGGTGGTGCACCGGGCGGGCAAGGAGGGGCTCGGACGGGCGTACGTCGACGGGATGAGCCGGGCGCTGGAGGCCGGTGCGGAGTACGTGGCGCAGATGGACGCGGACCTGTCCCACCCGCCGGAGGCATTGCCCGGGATGCTCGGTTCGCTGCTGTCCACCCAGGCCGGTGTGGTGATCGGCTCCCGGTACGTCCCCGGCGGGCAGCTCGACGAGGCATGGCCGCTCTATCGCCGGGCGCTCAGCGGCTGGGCCAACTTCTACGTGCACACCCTGCTCCAGGTGCGGATCCGGGACCTCACCGCCGGCTTCAAGATCTGGCGGGCGGACGCACTGCGCGACATCGGCCTGCACCGGGTGCAGTCCAACGGGTACAGCTTCCAGGTCGAGATGCACTATCTGGCGACCAAGCTCGGCCACACCATCCTGGAGGTGCCGATCCGGTTCCAGGAGCGCCTGGACGGCGAGTCGAAGATGACCACCGCGACCAAGATCGAAAGCGCGCTGATGCCGTTCAAGCTGCGCGGCCGGCACCGTAACATCGCCCGGTCCACCGAGATCCCCGCTCCGGACGAGGCCCCGGCCTCCGCCGAACTCCCGGCACCGCCGGAGCCCTCCCGCGCACCGCAGTCCATCGAGCCGACCGAGCCGGCCGGGGTGACCGAGCCGGCCGAGCCGACCGAGCCGGCCGGGGTGACCGAGCCGGCCGAGCCGGTCGGGACGACCGAGCCGACCAAGGCGGTCGAGACGACCGAGCCGACCAAGGCGGTCGAGACGACCGAGCCGACCAAGGCGGTCGAGACGACCGAGCCGGCCAAGGCGGTCGAGACGACCGAGCCGGCCAAGGCGGTCGAGACGACCGAGCCGGCCGGGGTGACCGAGCCGGCCAAGGCGGTCGGGGCGACGGAGCCGGGCGCGGTCACCGAGCTGGTCACGGCCGTCGAACCGGCCACGACCGGCACGACCACGGAAGTGGTGGAGCCGGTCGAGCCGTCGGAGCCGGTCAAGATCGTGGAGCGGGCCGGGGCGACCGGAGCCACCCGCGCCGGAAAGGCGACCGGCGCGGCGACGCCGGCCAAGCGCAAGCGGCGCGGGACAAGCGCAAGCGGCGCGGGCCAGGCGTGAACCACGGCGTGCGCCGGGGCGTACCCGTTCAGGCGTAGACGGCGCGTTGTGCCCGGCCGACCAGGGCGGCGTAGGCCCGGCCGGTCACGGCACGGTCCCGGGCCAGCGCCGCCCGTGCGGCGTTCGCCCCGGGGCCGCCGTGCACACCGGCGCCGGGGTGCGCGGAGGCGCCGGCCAGGAACAGCCGGTCGACCGGGGTGTCCGCCCGGCCGAGGCCGGGCACCGGGCGCAGGAAGAGCTGCTGGTACGCGGCAGAGGTGCCGCCGCCCACCGCGCCGCCGACCAGGCTCGGGTTCCCCGCCGACAGTTCGGCCGGCCCGGCGACGTGCCGGGCCCGGACCAGCGCGCCGAAGCCCGGGGCGGCCCGTTCCAGCACCGCCTCGATCCGCTCGACGTGCGCCGCGACCTCCTCGGCCCGCCAGTCCCGCCGGAACGGCAGGTGGGTGTAGGCCCAGAACGACTCGGTGCCCGCCGGTGAGCGGCCCGGGTCCGCCACCGTCATCTGTCCGGCCAGCACGAACGGGTCGGCCGGCAGCTCGCCCCGGTGCAGCTCGGCCGCGTACCGCCGCAGGTCGGCGAGGTCGCCGCCGAGGTGCACGGTGCCGGCGCCGGCCACCGCCGGATCCCGCCACGGGACCGGCCCGGCCAGCGCCCAGTCCACTTTGACCGTCGAGCCGTCCCAGCGGAAGTGGGCCAGGTCCGCCACCAGCCGGGGCGGCAGCCGATCGGCGCCGACCAGGTCGAGAAAGAGCGAGGGCGCCGGCACGTCGGCCAGCACCGCCCGACGGGCCCGCCACAGCAGGCCGTCGGCCGAGCGCACCCCCACGGCCCGGTTCCGGGCCACCAGGACCCGGTCGACCGGGGTACCGGTGCGCAGCCGGCCGCCCCGCTCGCGCAGCCGGGCCAGCAGCGCGTCGGTGATCCGCTGCGCCCCGCCGACCGGTACCGGCCAGCCCACCTGCTGGCCCAGCATGGCGAGCAGCCAGCCGTAGACGCCGGAACCCGGCTCGTCCGGGGCGAGGTCGGTGTGCAGGGCACAGCCGGTGAGCAGGGCCGGGCCGCCCGAGCCGGTGAAGAGTTCCGCCCCGAGCCGGGAACTCGGCAGCACCAGCCGGCGGGCCAGCCGCAGCAGCCCGGCGGTACGCAGCCGGCGGGCGAGCGCCAGTCCGCCGCGTACCGGCGGGAACGGGCTGAAGAGCGCGTCGAGCAGCGGCGCCGAGATCTGCCGCCACTGGGCGTACGCGTCGAGCCACCGCTGCCCGTCCCCGGCGCCGAACCGCGCCACAGAGGCGGCGGTGACCTCGGGGTCGCGGTTGAGCAGCACGGCGCCGCCGTCCGCGAACAGGTGCGCCAGCACGTCCGGCGCGTGCCGCCAGGCGAGCCCGTAGCCGTCGAGCCGGAGCCGGCGCAGCACCGGCGAGGCGTGGCCGAGCGGGTAGAACGCGCTGTAGAGGTCGCTGAGATAGCCGGGGGCGGTCACCTCGGCCGACCGGACCGCCCCGCCCGGTGCGCCGGTCGCCTCCAGCACCAGCACGTCCCAACCGGCGTCCGCGAGCAGGTTCGCCGCGACCAGGCCGTTGTGCCCGGCCCCGACGACGACCGCGTCGGCGGTCTCCCCCAGCGCCGTCACCCGAGCACCCTATCCCGGTCCGCCCGGCCGCGGGTGCAAGGAAGGGCCCCCGCTACAACAGAAAACGATAAGCGGGGGCCCTTCCTTGCAAGGGCTGCGGACGGTCTTACCGGGATAGTTTGGAGCGCTCGGACCGGGGCAAACTGCCCGCCATGTACCAGGTGCAGCAACTCATCGGCGGGGTGTGGGACGGCAGCGGCGACGCGGGCTGGCTGACCGTGGTCGATCCGGCGGACGGTACCCCGGTCAGCAGGGTCCCGGTGGCCACCGACGCCGAGGTCGAGTCGGCCGTCAAGGCGGCCAGGGCGGTGGCCCCCGGCTGGGCGCGAATGGCACCCGCCGAGCGGGCCGAGGCGCTGCGCCGGGCCGCCGACACGATCGAGGCGAACGCCGACCGGCTCGCCGAGGCGGAGACCGCCGAGATGGGCCGACCGCTGGCCGCCGCCCGCAGTGGTATCCAGGCAGGTGTCTCGACGCTGCGCCAGTACGCCGAACTCGCTCCGGTCCGGGGCGGCCGCAGCCTGGCCGGTGGCGCGGACGCGATCGACCTGATGGTGCCCCAGCCGCGTGGCGTCGTCGCCGCCATCACCCCGTGGAACGACCCGGTCTCGGTCTCCTGCGGCCTGCTCGGCGCGGCCCTGGCCACCGGGAACACCGTGGTCTACAAGCCGAGCGAGCGGAGTACGGCCAGCGGCTGGCTGCTCGCCCGGCTGCTCGACGAGCACCTGCCGGCCGGCGTGCTGTCGATGCTGACCGGTGACGCCCCGGTCGGTGCGACGCTGGCCGGGCAGGAGATCGACGTGGTCGCGCACGTCGGCTCGACCGCCACCGGCCGGTCGATCGCCGCCGCCTGCGCCCGCTCCGGCGCCAAGGCGCTGCTGGAGAACGGCGGCAGCGACCCGCTGATCGTCGACGCCGACGTGGACCCGCGCTGGGCTGCCGAACAGGCTGCCATCGGCGCCTTCGCAAACGCCGGCCAGCTCTGCGTCTCGGTGGAGCGGATCTACGTACTCCGGCCGGTGGCGTCCAGGTTCCTCGCCGGTCTGGTCGAGCGGGCCGAGGCGCTGCGTCTGGGGCCGGGTCGGGACCCGCTCAGCGAGGTCGGGCCGCTTGTCGACCGGCGGCAGCGCGACCACGTGCACGGGCAGGTCGGCGCGGCGGTCGCGGCCGGGGCGAGCCTGCTCACCGGGGGCAGCGTCCCGGACGGACCCGGTTCCTTCTATCCGCCGACGGTGCTCGCCGAGTGCACCGACGAGATGGCGGTGATGTGGGAGGAGACCTTCGGCCCGGTGGCGCCGGTGATGGTGGTCGACTCGTTCGACGAGGCGCTGTCCAGGGCGTCGCACTCGCCGTACGGGCTGGCGGCGACGGTACTCACCGGGTCGATGAACCACGCCCAGCGGGCCTGGCGGGAACTGCCGGTCGGGACGGTCAAGATCAATGCCGTCTTCGGCGGTGCCCCGGGCGGCGCCGCCGAGCCCCGGGGCGGCAGCGGTCAGGGCTTCGGGTACGGCCCGGAGCTGCTGGACGAACTCTCCGCGACGAAGGTGGTTCACATCGAGGGGCCGGGCGGCGAGGGCGGCAGGTGGTGAGCCCCCGCCACACCGCCCACGCCCGACCCGACGGCCGCTGACCCGACGGTCACCGACCCGACTGGTGCCGGCCCGACGGAGCTGGCAGGTCAGCGAGGACGGTTCCGGCCCTTGTCCCTGGTCCGGGACGCGGTGGTCTTCCGGTTGTTCGCCTTCTGGATCGCGTCGACCAGTTCGGCCTTGGTCATCCGGGACCGCCCCTTGATGTCGAGCCGCCTCGCCACCTCCGTCAGGTGCTCCTTCGGGGCGTTGGCGTCGACGCCACCCGCGGTCGGTGCCCGCCGGGCCGGCCCGCCGCCGGCCGCCTGCTGGTCGCTCGGGCCCTTGCGCCCCTTCGGCTCCCAGTGGTCGCCGACCTTCTCGAACGAGTGCTTGACGGCGGCGAAGGCGGTCCGGTGCGACCGTTGCCCCTCGCCGTACGTCTCGACCGCCGAGTCGTGGGTCTTCGCCCAGGTGTCCTGAGCCTTCTGCGGCGAGCGTCGCAGGGTACTGGGCAGAACCTCTCGTCCGGGCATGATCTTCCTCCTCCGCATCGTTGGCGCTCTTCCCAGGTCCCGGTTCCCCGAGCCGTCCAGGCTGCGGTTTCCCGGACCGTCCAGGGTCCGGTTTCCCGGGCCGGCGCCGGCAAACCCGACCGGCTCGCGGTGCCGGCGTTTGTCCAGACGCGGCCCTGGGTACCGGGCAGCCCAGCCCAGCCGAGAAACACCCAGCCCTGCCCAGCCGGGACACGGGAGCAGGCGCGGCTGGTCCCGCCGAAAGGGGACGAGCATGGCGTCGACCACCGAACCGGTCCCGGCGGTTCGCCGGCCCGACCGCCGCCTCCCCGGGCGCCTGCGCCAGCTGCGCTGGTCGACCTGGCGGCGCGTACTGGTCCGCAGCGTCACCAACTTCGTGACCGACAACTGCGCCGACTGGGCCGCCGCGCTGACCTACTACGGAGTGCTTGCCCTCTTCCCGTCCGTGATCGTGATCGTCGCGCTGGTCGGCCTGGTCTCGAACGGGGAGGAGACCATCGACACCATCGCCGGCCTGGCCAAGGAGATCGGCGCCGGTTCGGTCGTGGCCAACGACGCCATGCTGGGCGTACTGCGGGACGTGGTCGACAACCAGGGATCGGCGAAGGTGCTGCTCGGCTTCGGCGTACTGGCCGCGCTCTGGTCGGCCTCCGGTTACGTCGGCGCGTTCACCCGGGCCTCCAACGCCATCTACGGAGTCGCCGAAGGGCGGCCGTTCTACCTGCTCCGCCCGTTGCAGCTCGGGCTGACCGCGATCGCGCTGGTGCTGCTCGCGGTGGTCGCCACCGGACTGATCGTGAGCGGCCCGGTCGCCGACGCGGTCGGCGACCGGCTGGGGCTCGGCGACGCGCCGCGGACGGCCTGGTCGGTCGCCAAGTGGCCGGTCCTGGTCGGCATCATGATGCTGCTGCTCTCGCTGCTGTTCTGGATCGCCCCGAACGTGCGGCAGCCCCGGTTCCGCTGGCTCACCGTCGGCGGTGCGGTCGCCCTGGTGTCCTGGGCCGTCGTCTCGGTCGGCTTCGGCTTCTACGTCTCCCGGTTCAACTCCTACGACGCCACCACGTACGGCAGCCTCGGCGCCGTGATCGCCTTCCTGGTCTGGCTCTACCTCTCCAACTGTGCCGTGATGCTCGGCGTGGAGATCAATGCCGAGGTGCAGCGCGGCCGGGCCCGCCAGGGCGGTGCCGAGGAGCCGGTGCAGCCCGCGCTGCCGCCGAAGACACCGGCGAGCTGACCCGTTCCGGGTACGAACCCGACGACGCCGTTTAGCACGATTTCCCTCGGGTAGCGCAATAGACATGGAACGTGGGAACAGCAAGCACGGTCCCCGGCTGGACGAGCAGATGGACCGGGAGGTGCAGGGCGCCGTGCAGGGCGCCGTCGGTGGCCGCGCCGAGGAGTGGCGCGACCCCGAACCGGCCGGCGAGGACCAACCCGGCCTGACCAGGGCGCCCGGCAACGACACCCGCTCCGGTGCGCCACAGGGCATGACCTCGGAGGAGGTCGAGCAGCGGAGCCGGCTGGGCCGGTTCATCCCGCTCTCCGCCCTGCCGGGCGACCGGGACGGCCTGCGCCGCAGCGCCGAGGAGAACGAGGCCCCGGACGACATCCTCGCCGAGTTGGACCGGCTTCCCCCGGGTACCCAGTTCCAGACCGTCTCCGAGGTGTGGGCCGCGCTCGGGCACGCGAACGAGACACAGCGCTGGTGAACGGAACACGGCGCTGCTGAACGGGACGACCCGCCGGCGCAGTGGCCAGACCGACCAGCAGGGGCCAGACGTAGACCGATCGACAAGGAGGATGCCAGATGAGTGGCGTGACCAAGTCCGTCGACGTGGCGGTGCCGATCCGGACCGCGTACGACCAGTGGACCCAGTTCGAGGACTTTCCGCAGTTCATGGAGGGTGTCGAGGAGGTCCGGCAGATCTCCGACACGATGACGCACTGGAAGGTCGATATCGCCGGGGTCAACCGGGAGTTCGACGCCCGGATCACCGAGCAGCTGCCCGACGAGCGGGTGGCCTGGACCTCGACCGACGGCACCCGGCAGGCCGGTGTGGTCACCTTCCACCGGATCGACGAGAACCACACCCGGGTCACCGCGCAGATGGAGTTCGAGCCGCAGGGGATCGCCGAGAAGGCCGGCGACAAGCTCGGCGTGGTGGACCGGCGGGTCGCCGGTGACCTGAACCGGTTCAAGGAGTTCATCGAGCGCCGGGGTGCCGAGACCGGCGCCTGGCGCGGCTCGGTCGCCCGGCCGCAGCCGTAGCCCGGTCCGGGACAGCACGACACGGCGGTGGCCGTCGGCAGGGGTACGCCCCGGCCGGCGGCCACCGCCGTCGGCGTTTGCCCGTCGGGTGGGCCGGGTAGGGCAACCGACATGACCGACAGGGATAGCCACGTCTGGCGTGACGAGGAGCGGTTGCCGCTGCGCGACCTCGAGGAGGCGATGGGCACCTCGACGCCCGACGGGCAGGTCGACGACGTCACCGGCAACGACGCGGGCGCCGAGTCGGCGTTCGGGCACGGCGCGGAACCGGACGACCCCGACCAGCCGTCCGGCGAGGACCAGGCGGCGCAGCGCACCGACGACCAGCGCCGGTACCGGCCGTCGACAACCGGACGCAACGGCCCGCACTGAACGGCCGGCCGGTACGGGACGCGGCGTCCGCGCGGTGCCGTGGTCCCGTGCTCGGGCCGGACGACTGCTCGTCGAGGCCGGTGCCTGCTCGTCGAGGCCGGTGCCTGCTCGTGGGGGTCTGGCGGAGTGCGGGTCAGGCGGAGTGCGGGTCAGGCGGTCGGGGCGGGCAGTCGGCCGGCCCGGCGGCTGGACGCCCAGTAGAGCCCGATCATGGCCAGGGAGAGCAGCAGCAGTGCCGGTCCGAGCACCGCGACCGAGGTACGCCCGATCAGCACCCCGATCGCGCCCGGGATGATCGCCCCGCCCAACCCGGACGCCCCGATCTGCAACCCGATGGTGCGGTCCGCGTGCTGCTGCCCGACCCGTTCGGCGGTGCTGAGAGTGAGCAGCGGGAAGACCGCCGCCGCACCGAATCCGACGACGGCCAGCCCGGAGACCGCCAGCCAGCCCGGTCCGGGTACGGCCACCAGCGCCGAGCCGAACGCCATCGCGTACATGCTGCCGAGCAGGACCGTGCGGCTGCCGAGCCGCTCGGCGACGAACCCCTGCACCACCCGACCGACGAAGAGGCTGCCCCAGTAGAGCGAGACGCAGAGGCCGGCGACGGTGGGACTGATCCCGCGGTCCTCGGTGAGCAGCAGGAACGCCCAGAGGCCGGCGGCCACCTCGATCGCCACGTAGACCGCGAAGGTGAGCGCGCCGAACCAGACCGCCGGCAGGGCCAGGGTGGCAGCGATCCGGACCGGCCCGGCCGGAACCGCCGGCGCATCCGTCGACTCGCCGGCATCGGGGACCCGGCGGCGCTTCCAGGTCCGTACGGTGAACACGAAGGCCAGCGCCAGCCCGGCCTGGGCGGCGGCGACGATGCCGTACCCCCAGCGCCAGCCCAGCCCGACGCCGAGCACGGTGGTCATCACCAGCGGCCCGATGGCGACACCGAGGCCGAAGCAGGCGTGCATCCAGTTCATCTGGCGCGGCCCGAAGGTCCCGGCGGCGTACGCGTTCAGCCCGGCGTCGATGGCGCCCGAGCCGAGGCCGAGCAGCAGCGCGCAGCCCACCATGACCGGCAGAATCGGTGCCGTGGCGTAGCCGGCGAGGGCCAGGCTGGCCAGCGCGGTGCTGCCGGCCAGCAGCCAGCCGACGCCGATCCGGGCGATGCTGAACCCGGCCACCACGCTGGAGACGAGATAGCCGACCGTTCCCGAGGTGAGCAGCAGTCCGACCGCCTCGGTCGGCACCCGCAAGTCGACGCTGACGGATGGCCAGCCGACGCCGAGCAGGCCGTCGGGGAGCCCGAGACTGACGAAGGCCAGATAGGCCAGCACGAGTACGGCGAGACCCGTCCGGTGGCGGGAGGCGGTCGACACGAGCGTCGACTATGCCGGACCGGCCGACGGTTTGGCCACGCCGGGACACCCACCCGGAGCGGGCCACCCAAACCGGGACCGAACGAGCTACCCGAACCGGGACCGAACGAGCCGGCCGACCCGGGACCGAACGAGCCGATGGAGCTGGGACCAACCGGACACGTACCCCGAATTCGTCCGAACGGACGACCGGCGAGCGACGTTCGCCGGGGCAGAATTTCGGAATGCGTCAGGCTCCTGGTTTCCTCTCCGTCCGTCAGCGTCGCATCGCGTGGCTCGCCTTCCTGCTCACCGCGGTGCAGGCGCCGGTCTCCGCCCGGCTGGTCGACGACGGATCCTGGTTGTTCAGCCTCTGCGTCTCGCTGATGGTCGCCACCGTGATCCTGGCCGACGACGCCTCGCGGCGGCGTCCGGTGGACGCGGGTTCGCTGGAGTAGCCGCCCCGCCGGGATCGCCGGGCGAAGCGGCCGGATCGCAGCACAACGGGCGTACCAGACGGCGTCCGACGAGCGGATTCGGCGGGTCCGGTTAGGCTGCTGGCATGCCAGGCACGGTCGGGCGGGTTCCCGCTCCCCCCTCCACCGTGACCGGTGCGTTGCCGACGCCGGATCCGACCGTCGGGCCGCCGACCGACCATGGCTGGCCGGAGACTCCGCTGGGTCCACCCGGCCGGTGGGATCCGGCGCTGCGGGCGATCGTCGACCTGGTGCTCTCCGCCCCGGTGCCGATGGCCCTGGCGTACGGCCCGCAGCTCGCGCTGGTCTACAACGACGGCTTCGCCGAGCTGATCCCCGGCAAGCACCCGCAGGCGTTCGGCCAGCCGGCGGCCGAGGTCTTCGCCGAGGTGTGGCAGGTGCCCGGGGTCGGCGACGTGATCGAACGGGTCTACCGGACCGGTGAGGCGTTCCTGGAACGGGACGCCCCGTTGCCGCTGTTCCGGGACGAGCCCGGCGAGCCGGAGCCGTCCCTCTTCGCCCGCGGCTACTCCCCGGTCCGGGACTCCACCGGCGCGATCGTCGGAGTGCTTACGGTGGCCACCGAGGCGACCCAGGTCACCCAGCGGCTCCAGAGCCTCGGCGAGCTGGCCTCGGCACTGGCCGGCACGCTCACTCTCGACGACGTGGCCCGGGTCACGCTGCGCAGCGCGCTGGCCTCCTTCGGGGCCGACCAGGTCGAGTTCGGGGTGGACGACGGCAGCGGGTGGCGGCTGGTCCGGCGGATCCGGGGCGAGGTGCTGGACGAGGCCGACGAGCGGCTTCCCCCGCTGTGGCGCCGGCACGGCGCCGACTCCCCCGCCCCGCTGGTGTTGACCGCCGACAGCGGCACACCGAGCTTCGCCGGTGACGGCCAGCCGCTGCTGCGCAGCGCGGTCGACCGGCACGACGAGAAGATCCGGGCGCTGGCCGCGCTGCCGCTGCGTACGCCGACGCTGCGCGGCGGTCTGACCGTCGGCTACCGGCAGCCGAACCACTGGCCGCCGGCCGAGCGCGCCCTGCTGGCCGCTTCGGCGGAGCTGGTGGCCCAGGCTGCCGACCGTGCCCGCCGGTTCGAGACCCAGCACGGCACGGCACAGCTGCTCCAGCGCAGCATGCTGCCGGAGCACCTGCCCGACCTGCCGCTGCTGCGGATCGCCGCCCGGTACGACGCCGGGGTGGACGGCAACGCGGCCGGCGGCGACTTCTACGACGCGTTCGCGCTGCCGGACGGCCGGCTGGCGGTGGTACTCGGCGACGTGGCCGGGCACGACGTGCAGGCCGCCGCGTTGATGGGGCAGGTACGCGCCGCGCTGCGCGCGCTGGCCCTGAGCGATCCCGACCCGGTCCCGGTGCTCGCCGGGCTGGACCGGCTGGTGTCCAGCCTGAGCGTGGAGGCGCGCAGCGACGAACTCTTCGTGACCGTCGTCTACGGGCTGATCGAGCCGGAGACCGCCCGGTTGACCGTGGCCAGTGCCGGCCATCCTCCACCGCTGGTCCGGCGTGGCTCACCCGGCCAGCCCGGCTCCACCTGGTATCTCGAGGTGCCGCCCGGGGTGCCGCTCGGGCTGCACGGGCACCGGACGGCCGTCAGCGTGCCGTTCCCGCCCGGTGACACGCTGCTGCTGTTCAGTGACGGGGTGGTGGAGCGGCGGCAGCGGAGCCTGAGCAACGGCTTCGAGGTGCTGGCCGGTACGGTGGCCGGCTCGGCGACCGGCGACCCGCGTACGCTCTGCGCGCTGGCCAGCGGCGCGGTGCCGGGCAACACCGAGGACGACGTCGCCGTGCTCGCCGTCGAGCACGCCAGTACGCCCAGCCGGTCGGCCAGCATGGAGGTGCCGGCGGAGCCGACCGCCCCGGGCCGGGTGCGGCACTGGATGACCGCCCAGCTGAACCTCTGGGGGGTGCCGGAGCAGGTGGTCGGTTCGGCGGTGCTCTGCACCAGCGAGCTGACCACCAACGCGCTGCTGCACGCCGGCACCGCCGCCCGGGTGGAGATCGACCTGAGCCCGGAGCGGCTGCTGGTCTCGGTCGCCGACAGCGGCACCCGGGGCGCGGTGACCCGGGCCCGGACCGAGAAGCTGAGCAGCCGGGGCCGGGGACTGGGCCTGATCGAGCAGCTCAGCGACGCCTGGGGGACCGACCCGACGGTACGCGGCTCGACGGTCTGGTTCGAGATCATGATCCCCGCGACGGCCGGTACCGACGAGTTCCCGGGCGACTGACAGCACAGACAGGCTGCGGGGCACTCCGGCGGGGAAAGGGTGCCCGGGTGGATCTCTCGGCGACCTCGTACGCGTTGATCGGGCTGGGCGCGCTGCTGGCCGGCATCCTGCCCCGGGTGCTGGAGCGGCGACCGCTCTCCATGCCGATCGCCTTCCTCGGCCTCGGCATGCTGGTGTTCCTGCTTCCGCTCGGGCTGCCCGAGCCGGACCCGCTGACCCACGACAAGATCGCGACCCAGCTCACCGAGATCGGCGTGATCGTGGCGCTGATGGGCGCCGGGTTGAAGATCGACCGGCCGCTCGGCCGGCGCCGCTGGTCGTCGACCTGGCGACTGCTGGCGATCGCCATGCCGCTCTGCATCGCCGCGGTGGCGCTGCTCGGCTGGTGGTGGGTGGGGCTGGCGCCGGCCGCCGCGCTGCTGCTGGCCGCCGCGCTGGCCCCGACCGATCCGGTGCTCGCCTCCGACGTGCAGGTGGGCGAGCCCACCGACGTCGAGGACAGCGAGGACGAGGTGCGGTTCGCGCTGACCGCCGAGGCCGGGCTGAACGACGGTCTCGCCTTCCCGTTCGTCTACGCCGCGATCGCGATCGCCACGGTCGGCCTGGCCCCCGCCGGCTGGCTGGCGGAGTGGCTGACCCTGGACGTCGGCTACCGGATCCTGCTCGGGGTGGCCGGCGGGCTGCTGGTGGGGTGGCTGCTCGGCAAGCTGTTCTTCCGGGCACCGTCGCGGCTGCGGCTGGCCCGGCATTCGGAGGGGTTCCTGGCGCTGGCCGCCACCTTCCTGTCGTACGGCCTGGTCGAGCTGGTCGGCGGGTACGGCTTCCTGGCGGTCTTCGTCACCGCCCGGGCGATCCGGGCGGCGGAGCGGTCGCACGAGTACCACCAGGTGCTGCACAACTTCGCCGAGCAGGTGGAGCGGCTGCTCACGGTGCTGTTGCTGCTGCTGTTCGGCGGTGCGGTGGTCACCGGGCTGCTCGCCCCGCTGACCTGGCCGGCGGCGCTGCTGGCGCTGGCGCTGGTCTTCGTCATCCGCCCGTTGACCGGCCGGCTGTCGCTGGTCGGGGCGCCGGGCCGGCCCGCCGAGCACTGGGTGATCGCGCTCTTCGGCATCCGTGGCGTCGGCACGTTCTACTACCTGGGGTACGCCACCACGCACGCCGACTTCCTCGGCGCCGACCTGCTCTGGGCCACGGCCGGGCTGGCGGTGCTGGTCTCGGTGGTGGTGCACGGGGTGGCGGCCACCCCGGTGATGCAGCTGCTGGACCGCCGCCTGGACCGCACCTCCGACGACGGTGGCTCGGCCGACCGGCCGGCGGAACTGCCCGCGCCACGTTCCGGCAAGCAGGACGCGCCGACCTCCACCGACTCCGACAGTCCGGCCCGAACCTGATCCCACCTCGAATCGGCCCTACACCGGCGCGGGCCGGACAACCGGACCGACCGGCGCGGGATCAGGAGCCGAGGGTCGGTGCGGTGCCGGTCGCCGGCTCCGCCCGGCGGTGCATGTGCAGCCGGACGGTGGTCGAGGTGTTGTCGGTGTGCACCTGGACCAGGTCGCAGAGGTAGTTGACCAGCAGCAGGCCGCGCCCGCTGTCGCTGACCGGCGACGGCGGGAGGCGGCCGGCGAGCCGGTCGGTCAGCACGCTGGAGCCGGTGATCTCGCAGACCAGCCCGTCGTCGTCGAGCCAGACCCGGGCCACCGCCGGCCGGCCGGAGTGCACCACCGCGTTGGTGGCGATCTCGTTCGCCGCGACCCGCAGGTCGTCGACCTGTTCGCGGTCGAGCCCGGCCTGGTGGGCGAGGGCGGCGACCATGGCCCGCATCCCGGAGAGTCCGGAGGACTCGAAGAACAACGTGGACGCCGAGGGCGGCGGGGTCGGGAAGGGCTGGTTGAACGAGTCGACCACGTTCTCCGGGTGGCCGTACCCGGCACTGGGCTGCCGGTCGCCGTCGCGGATCAGGAACGGGTGGGTACTCGCCGCGTCGGCGATCACCTCCACGTCCAGCCGCACCGCGTCGTACGGGCAGAGCAGGCTGACCGGCCGCCCGGCGAGGGCGATGTTGATCAGGGCCTCGTGCTGTACGCACCGGGGGTACGCCTGTGCCGACCGGCCGGGCCAGACCGGCTCCCCGACGACGCGTACCCGGGCCGGGGCGTGTTCCTCGACGAAGGCGTGCAGCACACCGGGGATGATCCATCCGGGGTTGCGACCCTCCCGGGCCATGTCGACGAAGCGCAGCTCGGTGCCGCCGCCGAGTGCCGTGCGCAGCAGGTCGAGCCGGAGCCCGGGTACGGCGATCAGCACCGGCTCCCCGGCGACGAGCCCGGCCCGCACGAACGAGCGGACGCCGGTGACGTAGTCGTCGTCGGTGCGGTAGAAGAGTGCGTCGTGCCGCAGCGGTCCGGTGCCGGGCCGCGTGGCCGGTTCGAATGTCATCGCCCGCCACCCGTACGCGACGCGTCCACTCCCCACCTCCGACCAGCAGCGTACGCGGCACCGGCAACGACTGGCCACGCAGCGTCAGCGGACGGGGCGACCGGAGTGCCGCCCCGGCCCGCGCAACGGCCGGGCGACCCGCCGGAACGGCCCGGTCGACACGCCGCTGACCTGTGTTTATGCCCAGGTACTGAAACCAGGGCTTCACACGGACGCAACATGGCTCTACCGTGGTCGATGTCTATGGGAGCGCTTCCAGCGATGCCCCTCGATCTCCCACCGTCCCGAAGGGAGTACCGCATGCACCTCAGACCCGCGCTCGCCGCGGCCGGTGCCGTCGCCGTCACGGCACTGGCCGTGACGACAGCGGTCGGTGTCGGCCTGTTGGACCCCACCCCCGCGAAGGCCGCCGACTCGGCCTTCTACGTCGACCCGGACACCAGCGCCGCCCGCTGGGTCGCCGCCAACCCCAACGACTCCCGGGCCGCCGTCATCCGGGACCGCATCGCCAGCGTCCCGCAGGGCCGCTGGTTCACCCAGAACAACCCCGGGACCGTACGTGGTCAGGTAGACGCCTTCGTCGGCGCCGCCGCGGCGGCCGGCAAGATTCCGATCCTGGTGGTCTACAACATCCCCAACCGGGACTGTAGCGGCGCCAGTAGCGGCGGGCTGGCCAACCACACCGCCTACCGGCAGTGGATCGACCAGGTGGCCGGCGGCCTGAACGGTCGGCCGGCGACCATCATCCTCGAACCCGACGTCCTCGCGCTGATGTCGAACTGCATGAACTCCTCCCAGCAGGCCGAGACCCAGGCCTCGATGGCGTACGCCGGGAAGCGGTTCAAGGCCGCCTCGAGTCAGGCCAGGGTCTACTACGACTCGGCGAACTCGGCCTGGCTCAGCCCGCCGGTGATGGCCGCCCGGCTGGTGGGGGCGGACATCGCCAACAGCGCCGACGGGATCTCGGTGAACGTCTCCAACTACCGCACCACGGCCGAGTCGGTGAACTACGCCAAGTCGGTCGTCGCGGCGACCGGCGCGTCGCACCTCAAGATCGTGGTGGACACCAGCCGGAACGGCAACGGTCCGGACCCGCGCAGCGAGTGGTGTGACCCGGCGGGCCGGGCGATCGGCACCGCCAGCACCAACCAGACCGGCGACTCCGCGGTCGACGCGTTCCTCTGGGTCAAGCTGCCGGGCGAGGCGGACGGCTGCATCGCCACCGCCGGCCAGTTCGTCCCGCAGCGCGCCTACGACATGGCGATGGCCGCACCCAACCCGCCCACCACCCCACCGGCCACCACCGGCCCGCCGACGGTGCCGCCGACCACCACCCCACCGGTCGGCACCCCACCGGCCACCACCCCACCGGCCGGCGCCGGTTGCCGGGTCACCTGGACCGCCAACTCCTGGACCGGCGGGTTCACCGCCGAAATCCGGATCACCAACGACGGTCCGGCGATCAACGGCTGGACGCTGAACTTCACCGTCGGCTCCAACGTCCGGTACAGCAACGGCTGGAACGGCGCATGGAGCCAGTCCGGCACCCAGATCAGCGTCGGCAACGTGGCCTGGAACGGGTCGCTGCCGAGCGGCGGCACCACGAGCGTCGGCTTCCAGGGCACCTACAGCGGGACCCTGGGCGCGCCGACCGGCTACACCCTGAACGGCAACGCCTGCACGAGCTGATCCCCATCCCCCTCCGGCCGGGTCGCCGTCCGCGCAACGCGGGCGGCGACCCGGCACCCCCCGGGCAGACCGCCCCTGACCCGGCCGGCGGGCCGCAGCCGCGCCAGCGTCCGGCCGTACGATCGGAATGGTGATGACGAGATGACGGTCGCCGGACAGCGGCAGCGACCGGTCGGCCAACTGCTGCGCGAGTGGCGCGAACGACGGCGGCTCAGCCAGCTCGAACTCGCCATCCAGGCGGACATCTCCACCCGACACCTCAGTTTCGTGGAGACCGGCCGGGCGATGCCGAGCCGCGACATGGTGCTCCGGCTCGCCGAGCACCTGGAGGTGCCGCTGCGGGACCGCAACCACCTGCTGCTGGCCGCCGGGTACGCGCCGATCTACCCGCGTACGTCGCTGGACTCCCCGGCCCTGGCCGCCGTACGCGCGGCGGTGCGCCAGGTGCTCACCGCCCACCAGCCCTATCCGGCGATCGCCGTCGACCGGCACTGGCACCTGGTCGAGGCGAACGCCAGCATCGGGCTGTTCACCGCGGGTGCGGCGGCGCCGCTGCTCACCCCGCCGGTCAACGCGCTCCGGTTGGCCCTGCACCCGGCCGGCCTGGCGCCCCGGATCGTCAACCTCGGCGAGTGGCGGGCGCACCTGCTCGGGCGGCTGCGCCGGCAGGTGGCGCAGAGCGGCGACCCCGAGCTGGCCGAACTCTACGGCGAACTGCGGGCGTACCCGTGCGACCAGCCGGAGCCCGAGGTCGAGATCCCCGGGCCGGGCGAGGTGGTGGTGCCGCTGCGGATCCGGCACGGCGACCGGGAACTGGCCTTCTTCGGCACCGTCTGCACCTTCGGCACCCCGCTGGACGTCACCGTGGCGGAACTCGCCGTCGAGTCGTTCTTCCCGCTCGACGAGCAGACGGCGGTGGCGGTGCGCTCGGCGGCCGAGGAGGAGGAACGCCGGGTCGGCAGCGCCTCCGCCCGCTGAGCCGGACGCCGAGCCGCCCGCTCAGCCCGGACGGTCCGGGCCGGGAGAGGCGAAACCGGACAGCGGGGTTCGGCGCGCCCGTTCGTTTACCTCCACCGGGACGGGTTACCGGGTAGGGACAGCCGGGGAATCGAGCCGTGACGAAGGAGGCTGATTCATGATGTCCAGGAATCCGACGGCGGCCTGGCAGTCCGGTATGCCTGGTATGACGGGCGGCAACAACCTGCCAGCCGGACCTTCCGGTGACCAGTTCAGGGCGCCGAGCAGCGAGGACGGTACGACCCCGGGACAGCAGGCCACGGTGACCGTCGCCGCCTACCAGGAATACCGGTCGGCGCAGTACGCGGTGGATTTCCTCTCCGACAACGGGTTTCCGGTCGAACGTGCCGCGATCGTCGGTACCGACCTCACCCTTGTCGAAACGGTGCTGGGGCGGATGACCACCGGCCGGGCCGCGTTGGCCGGTGCCGCCACCGGTGCCTGGTTCGGGCTCTTCATCGGTCTGCTCTTCGGCATCTTCACGGTCGGCAACTGGTGGGCGGTCATCCTGGTGGGACTCGCCATCGGTGCCGTCTGGGGTGCGATCTTCGGTGCCATCGCGCACGCCATGACCGGCGGGCGCCGTGACTTCACCTCGGCCAGCAGCCTGCGGGCCAACCAGTACGCGGTGAACGTCGACGCGACCTTCGCCGACCAGGCGCGCCAGCTGATCGGTCGGATGAACTGGCAGGCCCAGCGCCCGGCCGGCGCCACCGGACAGTAGGGCCCGACCGGGGCACCGGGTCGGTCAGTGGTAGACGCGCTCACCGGCCCGGATCGGCGTCGAGATCCGGTTCTCCTCCGGCGCCAGCGGACAGGCCCACCGGTCGTCGTACGCGCAGGAGGGGTTGTAGGCGTAGTTGAGGTCGAGCCGCAGCCGACCGCCGGGCAGCACCGTCAGGCCCCGGCCGTGGGTGCCCTTCACCGTGTCGGTGAGATAGCGCCCGCCGCCGTACGTCTCCCGGCCGGCGGTACCGTCCCGGAACGGCAGGAAGAGCCCGCCGCCGTACGCCTCGATCCACCAGAGGGTCAGCGGGCCCCACGGCGTCTCGGCGATGCCGCACCGGCGGTACCGCACCACGCCGTCCGGCCCGCCGGTGTCGATGCTCAGCGTGCCGGTGGCCGGGCGGATCGGCACGTCGACCACGGCCGACGGCTCGGCCGGGAAGTAGCGCAGCCCGGTGAAGCGGGGCCGCTCGGCCAGCGGGATCGGTGACTGCGGGTGCCCGGCGAACAGGGCGTCCCGGGCCGCCCGGAAGCCGGCCAGGTCGAGATCTGACAGGTAGAGCCGGGTCACCTGCTCGCGCCAGTCCGCCAGCTCCAGTTCGTCCACCTGACCGAGCCTAGCGTCGGCGGGCGGCCGACGACGACGGCACCACCCGGTCGACAGGTACTTCAAAGTCGCACAACCTGACCAAGGTCGTGTGATCGAGTGAGCTTGGTCGCGTACGAGCAAGTGCTTTAGATTTTAAATAGTGCTACAGTCGAGGGCATGGAGGAAGGTCTGGACGCCGAGCGGCTGGCCTGCTGGCGGGCGTATGTCGAGTCGAGTCAGCTCCTGCTCAACCGGCTCGACGACGAGCTGCGCGGCGCAAGTGAGCTGAGCCTGGCCGACTACCACGTGCTGGTCCTGCTCTCCGAGGCGCCCCGGCAACGGCTCCGGATGGGCGAGCTGGCCGGTCGGCTGGTCTTCTCGCCGAGTCGACTGACATACCAGATCTCCTCGATGGAGCGGCGCGGCCTGGTCGCCCGGCAGAGCTGCCCGGAGGACCGCCGGGGCAGCGAGGCGGTGCTGACCGCCGCCGGGCTGCTCACCCTGCGCGACGCCGCACCGCAGCACGCGGCCTCGGTGCGCGGCTATCTGATGGACGACCTCGACGAGGCCGAGGTCGCCTGCCTCACCCGGGTCTTCGACCGGCTGGCCGGGCGGTTGAGGGCTGACGGCACCACCACCCCGGCCTCCCGAACCCCCGGCAGCGTCAGCGTCAGCGTCAAGGAGAAGTAGCCATGCCCGCGATCACCGTCGACGACGTCCTGGTCCTGCCCCGCCTGCCCCGGCTCGGCGCGACCACCACCTACCGGCCGGTCCGCCGGCTGGTCACCGCGCCCAGCGGCTACGAGGGCGAGGGCTTCCCGGTCCGCCGGGCCTTCGCCGGGGTACCGCTCACCGAACTGGACCCGTTCATCCACCTCGACCAGATGGGCGAGGTCGACTACGCCCCCGGCGAGCCGAAGGGGACCTCCTGGCACCCGCACCGGGGCTTCGAGACCGTCACCTACATCATCGACGGGGTCTTCGACCACCAGGACTCGCACGGCGGTGGCGGCACCATCACCAACGGCGACACCCAGTGGATGACCGCCGGACGCGGCCTGCTGCACATCGAGGCGCCACCGGAGCACCTGGTGGTGAGCGGCGGCCTCTTCCACGGGCTGCAACTCTGGGTCAACCTGCCCCGGGCGGCCAAGATGAACCCGCCGCGCTACCAGGACATCCGGGGCCGGGAGTCGGCCCTGCTGACCACGCCGGACGGCGGCGCCCTGCTCCGGGTCATCGCCGGCGAGGTGGCCGGGCACACCGGCCCGGGCAGCACGCACACCCCGATCACCGTCACGCACGTGACGGTGCAGCCGGGCGCCGAGGTGGAGCTGCCCTGGCGGCCCGACTTCAACGCGCTGGTCTACGTGCTGGCCGGCCGGGGCACGGTCGGCGCCGACCGCCGGCCGGTGCGCACCGGCCAGCTCGCGGTGCACGGGCCCGGCGACGCGCTGCGGTTCGCCGCCGACGAGCGGCAGGAGACGGCCACCCCCGCCCTGGAGGTGTACGTGATGGGCGGTCAGCCGATCCGCGAGCCGGTGGCGCACTACGGTCCGTTCGTGATGAACAGCCGGGCCGAGCTGGTGCAGGCCTTCGAGGACTACCAGGCCGGTCGGCTCGGCGTGGTGCCGGCCCGCCGTACCCCGCACACCGACGGCAGCGCGGCACGGCCCTCCTGACCCCCGCTCCGGCACGCCGGCAGGTCCGCCCCAGCGGGTGAACCTGCCGGCGTGCTCGCGTCCTGCCGGCGCGATACCCGTCGAGCGTCAACGGTTTGTTGACAGACGCCGTCGGGCACGACACGATCCCCGGATGCGACCAGGGAAGCCAACCGGCGACGAAATCCCCGACGATGCCGTCGCCGCACATTCGGCAGTGCTGGCCGCCGCCGCCGGCAATAGTGCCGGCCGATCCGAGCCACTGGCCGCGATGCGGCTGCTCGCCGGCCTGCGGGCCGGGTTGGACGAGGCGGAACGCCAGCTCATCGAGGCCGCCAGGGAACGGCGGGCGAGTTGGGCCCAGATCGCCACGGCACTCGGGCTGACCAGCCGGCAGGCGGCCGAGCAGCGCTGGGTACGCCTCTCCGGCGCCGCGACCCGGGACCCGTCCCGAGTACGTGCCGACCGGCGGCGTCAACAGGTCGTTGACAGTCGATTCGGGCCGACTGTGCCGGAACTGCGGGCCGAGGTGACCGCCGTGTACCGGCAGCTCGGCGCGGAGCCGGACCGGGACGACCGGCACCCCCGGATCCGGCTGGCCCGCACCACGCTCGGCCTGGCCGGATCGGCCGAACCCGGCGGGTTGTACGCGCTGGCCGCGCAGGCCCTCGACGACCTCGACCAGATCCCGGCCGAGCAGTCCGGCGGGGCGCTGCCGGTTGCCCGCGACCGGCTCCGCCGGGCCCTGCGCCGGGCCACCCCACCGGCCACCCCACCGGCCGCCCCACCGGCCGCCCCACCGGCCGCCCCACCGGCCGCCCCACCGGCCGCCCCACCGGCGAGCCCGCCGGAAGCCGGGCCACCGGAAGCCGGGCCACCGGGAAACGCGCCGCCCGCAGGCCCGAGCCGGCCGGGCGGGAAGCGCCGCCAACCGCCGACTTGAGTCGACCCGACTGAAGTTCTGGTTGACAAGCGCCGATCAGCCGACCGAGGATGTGAGTCCCCACGACTCAACCCCTCGGAGGACAGAACGTGCGCACGAGACGACGGCTCGACCCCGAACGGCGCAACATCCTGCTCTTCGTCGGCGTCTCGGCGGTCTCCGGCTTCGGCGGCACCGCGCTGAACGTGGTCGCCGGAGTGTGGGTGCTCGACCTCTCCGGCTCCGGCAGCGTGGCCGCGCTCACCGGCCTCTGCCTCTTCGCCCCGACACTGCTCGGCCCGCTCCTCGGCGCGGCCGTCGACCGGCTGCCCCGCCAGCGGCTCGTCGTCTGGACCCACCTGCTCACCGCCGTGGCCGTGCTGTCGCTGCTGGCGGTCCGCAGCGAAGCCCAGGTCTGGATCGTCTACGTCGTGATGCTCGGCTACGGCACCAGCCTCGTCCTGGTCGACGTCGCGGAGAACGCCCTGCTGCCGGCCGCGCTGCCGCCGCACGAACTCGGCAAGGTCAACGGGATGCGGACGAGCGCGCAGGAGGGGATGAAGCTGGTCGCCCCGCTGGCCGGCGCGGGACTCTTCGCCTGGCGGGGCGGATATCCGGTGGTCGCGCTCACCGCTCTGGCGCTCGTCCTGGCCGGCGGTCTCTACCGGCTGCTCCGGATCCGTACCGACGTCCCGACCGTACCGGGAACCGCAGGCCACAGCGCGGCCGAATCCGGAACCGGACGGCACCGGAGCGGAACCGGCGGCCGCGGACTCCTGGCCGGCGCCGCTTTCCTGTGGCGGCACCCGGAGCTGCGTACGTGTGTCCTGATCGGATCCACCACGATCGGAATGTCCGGACTGACCACCGCCGCCGTCTACGCCGTCGTCACCGAGGACCTGCACCAGCCCGCCGCGTTCGTCGGCGTACTCTCCTCGGCCCAGGGCGCCGGATCGTTGCTCGGCGGGCTGCTCGTGCCCCGGCTGCTGCGTACCCGGGGAAGTCTCGCCGTCGGCGCACTGGGCGCCGCGCTCTTCGCGCTCGGCACGCTGGGCCGCCTCGTTCCCTGGACCCCGGCGGCGGTGGCCTGCTCGGTGCTGGTCGGGATCGGCCTGCCGTGGACCCTGGTCGCCGCCGTGACGGCGGTGCAGTCGCGCACCCCCGGGGCGCTGCTCGGCCGGGTGTCGGGCAGCGCCAGCACCCTGCTCTTCGCACCGGTCGCGATCACCACCCCGGTCGGTGCGGCCCTGGTGCTGCCGGACCACCGCCTGCCACTGCTGGTCGCCGCCGTGCTCTGCCTCGGTGTCGGTCCGGTCACGCTGCGGATGGCCCGCCGCGCCGATCACCCCGGCACCGAAGCCGGCCCCGCCACGGAACCACCCTGGGACGACGCCGGCCCGAGCGGACCGGCACAGCTCTCCGGCGGCGGCACCCGGTCACCGGCGGCCCGGTCCTGACGATCGGGCGTCGGACCCGCCAGCCGGGTCGGCCGGCGGGTCCGGTCAACGGGAGATCGACCCCCTCAGGTGGAGACCGCGAAGATGCCGGCCACCCCGAGCACGACCATCACCAGCACCGCGACGAGGGCGCCGCGCTCGTTCTCCACCGCCGCCCGGTCCGGTTGGTCCCGATCGGCATCCATGATCTCACTGGACATGCTGTCCTCCCCTGGTCGTCGCCTGCACTCCGACGGGCCGGACGACCATCGCCGTACCGGCTCCGGCGTTCTGCCGCCGTTGTCCGGTCTCCGACACCCTGGCGCTGGTACGCCGGTGGTCGTCCTCGCCTCGGCGCCGCTGCGGGCACCCGGGCTGCCCGGAGCCGCGCGGAAGCACAGCCCCCTGCCGTCGCGCGCGATCCGGGGCAACCCGACATCGGAGTTGCCGCTCTGGGCGATCGGAAACCCGGCAGCCCGACCCGATTCCGGGGTAGCCTGCGGCCGGATCCCCACCCGAGGCGGCGGAACGTGCCCGGATGCGGGTGCCGGTCACGTATCGTCCGGGTCGAGCCGTTCCGGCATCCGTCAGCGTTGGATCCAGTTCGTCGGCACCAGGATCGGCTGGTCGGGGTCACCGGCCGGCACCAGCCGGGACGTCCACTCCGAGATGGTCGGCTCACCCCGGGCCACCCAGCGGTCCCGCAGGGCGATCGCGTCGGCGGCGTACCGGGCCGCGTAGGGTCCGGCCGCCCGCACCGAACCGTCGGCGAGCAGACCGGCCCCACCGCCGTGCACCTCGTCGAGCAGGACGGCTCCGCCGGGACCGCCCCAGCCGCCGGCCGGACCGGCCGAGAAGGTGGTACGCCGATCCCAGGCCCCGACCGCGAACCACAGGTCGTGGTAGCGGAAGACGTCCAACGGCGGGCGCCACCGGGCCGGCTGCCGCACGGTCGGCGGTGGGAACGCGGCCGCCCGCCGGGGCAGCGGGTGCGCACCCGGATACCGGGCCGCCAGCGGACCGGCCGCGGACATGAACCCGGCCCGCAGCTCACCGCGCCTCGGCCACCCCCCGGACACCCGGCCGGATGCGCAGCACCGGGTGGTTGCCGGCGTGTTCGACCGGGGCGAGCAGGTAACCGCCCGGGACGAGTTGGTCCAGCCAACGCGGCGACACCCCGGTCACCCCGACCGTGACCACCACCCGGTCGTAGCCGGTCTCCGCCGGCGCCCCGAGGTAACCGTCGCCGAGGCGTACGTCGACGGCGCCGGCCAGGCCGACCCTGCGCAGTGCCGCCTCGGCCCGCTCCACCACGTCGGGAGCGATGTCCACCGTGGTCACCCGGGCGCCCATCGCGGTCATCAGCGCCGCGTTGTATCCGGTGCCGACGCCGATCTCCAGTACCCGGCTGCCGGGGCGCAGCTCCAGGGACTCGATCATCGCCGCCATCAGCGACGGCTGGCTCGACGAGCTGGCCGGTATCCCGTCGACGAGTTTCGTCACCAGCGGATGGTTCCGGTAGACCAGCGGCAGGAAGTCGGGATCGTCCGGCCCGAGCCAGCGGCCGTCGCCGCCGTCGAAACCGGTCGCCACGAACTCCTCCCGGGGCACCGTGCGGAACGCCTGGACCAGCTCGTCCGCGCCGAGCAGTCCCTCCTGGCGCAGCTGGTCGACGTACCGGGCGCGTAACTCGTCGGCCGCCGTCACGGCCCGGCCGTCCGGGCAGCCACACCGGCCGTCCCGGGAGCCACACCGGGCGTCCCGGCAGTCGGACAGGCCGGGCTCAGTACCATGCCCAGGACTCGCTGCCCGGCAGTGCGAACGACGATCGTGGCGAGTAGAAACCCCACAGCAACTCCAACGGGTTGGCCGGGCGGAGCGCGAAGACGGGATGGTCCGGCGCGAGGAACTCCACCGACTCGATCTCGAACGGCGTCACCGGCTCGAAGACGTACGGGCAACTGGCGCCGGTGAGCCGGTCGCCGAGCCGGCTGAGGTAGCGGACGTGTCCCCGGTATACCCGGCTGACGGCGCCACCGACCCGGGCGGTGGTGCGGATCAGCGCCACTCCGTCCACTTCGGTCACCGCCACCAGCGCCTGCCCGACGATCTCGATCGTGGTCCGGCCGGCGGCGGCCGGCACACCGCGTACCGCCGCCTGGGTCCGGGCGAGCGGACTCGAACTGAGGTGGTGGGCATACCAGCGGGCCGAGCCCGAGTCGACCAGTTCGAGGTCCGGGCCGAGTCCGGCTGCCGAATAGCTCTCCAGCCCGGAGGTCTGCGCCGCGTCGTCCACCACGTACTGCTGGAGGAAGACCTGTCGGTTCGCCGGCAGCCGGAGGCCCGGCGGCACCGTCGCCGCGACCGCCTCGGGATCCGCCGGCACCCAGCCGAAGTGCAGCATCCGGCAGTGCACGACGAGTTGCGGCGGAACGGGCTGACTCACAGGGCTCCTGTCGTCGGCGGGTTAGCCGCGACGCTACGACCGGCCCCGGGGGCAGACAAGCGCCGGCAAGACGGATAGTCGACAGTCACCTCCGCCGGCTCAGGCCGTTCGGGCCGCCAGGCTCAGCAGGGCCGGCACGTCCGCGGCGTGGAACGCCCGCTCGGCCGGTTCGATCCGGGCCAGGAAGTCGGCGGCGACCGCCGCCATCCACAGCGGAGCAACCGGACGAAGCAGCTCGATCGCGCGGGCCGGATCGCTGCCCGGCACGCTCGACCGCCAGCGCCGGACCCACTCCTCGACCAGCGTCCGGGCCGGCTCGGGCTCGACGGACTCGGTCAGCCGCAGGATGTCGAAACCGGGATGCCCGACGAAGCCGTCCCCCCAGTCAATGATCACCCGGCGGTCGCCGGCGATCCGGACGTTGCCCGGATGCAGATCGCCGTGCACGAGGGTGTCCGGCAGGCCGCAGCGGCCCAGCTCGGCCAGCCGGTCCGGCAGCCCGTCCAACAGCGACCGCAGCTGCGCCAGGTCCGGGCCGTGCGCGGCGAGCCGGTCCCGTACCGTCCGGGCCAGCGCCATCCCCCGCCGGTCCGGGACCCCGGCGGCGACCAGCCGCTCCACCTGGTCGACCGAGGCGAGCTGGAGCCGGTGGTGGTCGGCGGCGACCTCGGCCCGGCCGGCCGGCGGCAGCCCGTAGCCGTCCTCGCCCGGCACGTGTTCCAGCAGCATCCGCCCGTGGTCGTCGGCGGCGATCAGCACCGGGACCAGGTCGGGCACCGCCGTGCCGAGCCAGCGCAGCAGCACCGGCTCGTGTGCGAAGAACCCGGGCACCTGCTTGAGCCACACCGGCGGACCGGCCCCGACCGCACCGTCCGGCCCTGCCCCCTCCGGCCCTCGCATGTCCGGCCCTCGCATGTCCAGCCGCCAGATCGCCGACAGGTTCCAGGCCCGCTGCGGCACGGCGACGTGCGGGCCCCGGCCCGCCCGGTGCAGTTCGGCGGCGGCCCAGCGCAGGCTCGCCGCCGGCCCGCCCGGCACCGCCCAGGGCGCCCGCAGCGGCTCGGCCGACAGGTCCAGCCGGGTCGGCGCCAGTGGCAACCCGGACGGCAGAGCGGCTCCCTCGGAGAGCTGGGCCAGATAGCCGACCGTGCCGCCGGGTGGCCCGCTGCGGTCGGCGTGCAGCAGTCGCAGTACCGAGACGTCGAGGCCGTACCGCGTCCGGGCGCCGGCCACCACGTCGCCGACCTCCTGCCACCACGGCGCCGGTACGTCGTACCGGGGCAGCACCCCGAGGGGGCGGCCGGCGGCGTCGAGCAGGTGCAGCAGCACCGTCCGGGTCACGGCCACCAGGCTCTCGCCGAGCGGATCCCGCCGGGCTCCACCTGACGGGCGTGCGCCGGTGGCAGCGAATCCGACCAGCGTCGTCGCAGCAGGTCGAGATCGGCCGGGGCGATCCGGCCGGGCAGTCGCAGCCGGGCCATGCCACCGTCCGGGAAGATGTCCAACCGGACCTCGGTGGCGGTCGGCAGCGCGGCGACCGGGAACCGGTGCCGGGTGTCCGGCTGCAACCGGGTACGCGGCAGGATCTCGAACCAGGCCGCCTCGTCGGCCGGGTCCGAAACCCGGGTGTCGATGCCGCGCAGCGCCGCCGCCGCCGGCGCGTTGCCCTTGAAGTGGCTGGTGTCCAGCTCCACCTGCCGGACCTGGCCGGGGGCGGCCAGCCGGACGCGTACCCAGTCGTTGCCGTCGTCGCGCCGCCGGGCGGTCTCCCAGCCCTCACCCATGGTGCGGGCCAGGCCGGGCGCGATCAACTGCCGGGGCGCACCGTAGAACATGTCGCTGCACCCGACCACCAACCCGCCGTGCTCCAGCGCCGCGAGGTCGGCCCGCCCGTCCGGGAAGAGCGACGGATCGGGTACGACCACACCGTGCACCCGCAGCCGGGCCACCCCGCCGTCGGGATAGATCCGCAGCCGCAGGTGCGTGTAGCGGTGTGGGTCGTCCACCTCGAACAGGTTACGGCTGTTCCCGCGCAGCGCCGACCGGGGCACCAGGGTGGCCCAGTCGGCGTCGGCCAGTTCGACCGGATCGGGATAGCCGGACATCCCGCACCCCTCCACCGAGGCGAACGGCGGATAGTTGCCGGTGAAGTGCGTGGTGTCCACCACCACTCCGGAGACGATCCCGGGGGCGCCGAGCCGGACGACCGCCCAGTCGTACCCCGGTTCCCGGCGGCGGCGGGTCTCCCAGCCGTCGTACACCTGGCCCTTGGCTCCGAACGTGCCGGCGGCGAAGCCCGGCGGAGCGTCGCCGACCAGGTTGTCCCGGGCGGCGAAGAACTCGTCGTTGGCCGCCACCACCCCGCCGCCGAGCGCCCGCGACGCCAGGTCCGGCAGCTCGGTGAAGCCGGTCACCGGTGCACCCGGCCGATCCCCGCCGCCGACCCGTCGACCGGCGGCGCGGCCAGCCCGGACCGTTCGCCGGCCGGGGGCTCCGGCCGGGTCAGCAGGCGGCCCCGGGGCGGGTCCGTCGGGCCGACCGGCTCGCCGCGCAGCCAGGTGCCCCGGACCACGCCGCGCAGCCGGCGCCCGGCGTACGGGGTGACCGCATGCCGGTGGAACAGCCGGGCCGGTTCGACGGTCCACTCCGTCTCCGGGTCCAGCGCCACCAGGTCGGCGTCGGCACCGACCCGCAGCACCCCCTTGCCGGGCAGCCCGGCGATCTCGGCGGGCCGGGACGCCATCCAGCGCACCAGGTCGGCCAGCCGGTGCCCGCGCCGCCGCGCCTCGGTCCAGACCACCGGCAGCCCCAGCTGCACCGAGGCGATCCCGCCCCAGGCGGCGCCGAAGTCGCCGCTGTCCGGCCGCTTCAGCTCCGGCAGGCACGGCGAGTGGTCCGAGACGACGCAGTCGACAAGCCCGTCCGCCAGGCCGGCCCAGAGCGCCGCCCGGTTGGCCTCGTCCCGGATCGGCGGGCAGCACTTGAACTCGGTCGCCCCGTCCGGGACCTCGGCGGCGTCCAGGGTCAGATAGTGCGGGCAGGTCTCCACGGTCACCCGTACCCCGTCGGCGCGGGCGGCGGCGACCGCCGGCAGCGCGTCGGCGGCGGAGAGATGCAGCACGTGCACCCGCCGGCCGGTACGCCGGGCCGCGTCCAGCACCACCTGCACCGCCCGGCGTTCGGCGACCGGTGGGCGGGAGGCGAGGAAGTCGGCGTACCGGGCCGACGGTGGGGCGACGCCGATCCGGGCCGGGTCCTCGGCGTGCACCACGAAGAGCGCGTCGACGCTTGCCAGCGCCCGGTGCAGCCCGGCCGGGTCCAGTGGCGGGAACTCCGGCACCCCCGAGTCGACCAGGAACGCCTTGAACCCGAGCACCCCGGCGGCGTGCAGGGCCGGCAGCTCGGCCAGGTGCTCCGGTACGGCGCCGCCCCAGAAGCCGACGTCGACGTGGCACCGGTCGCGCGCCGCGTCCCGCTTGCGGCGCAGCGCCGGCACGGTCACGGTCGGCGGTACGGAGTTCAGTGGCATGTCGACGATCGTGGTGACCCCGCCGGCCAGCGCCGCCCGGGTGGCCGAGGCGAAACCCTCCCACTCGGTACGGCCCGGCTCGTTCACGTGCACGTGCGTGTCCACGAGTCCCGGCAGCAGGGCCAGGTCGCCGAGGTCGGTGCCGGGCACCTCGTCGTACCCGGCCAGGTCGGCGTCGTACCCGGCCAGGTCGGCGATCCGGCCGTCCCGTACCCAGACCGAGGCCGGCCGTTCCCCGTCCGGCAGCACCACCCGCCGGGACCGCAGCACCAGGTCGTACCCGCCCATCCGCTCCCCCTCCCCGGAAACCGGCAGTCGCCCGCAGCGGTCACATCGCCGACAGCTCGGCCCGGTGGTAGCCGGTCTCCGCCTCGGTCAGCGCCCCGCAGTCCAGCCCGCGCAGCAGGAATCCGGCGAGCGCCCGCGCCGTCGCCGGCTCGTCCAGGATGCCGCCGGAGCGCCGCTCCAGGTAATCCCGCAGCCGCGCCACCGCCGCCGCCCGCCCGTCCCGGAAGAAGGCGTACGTGCCGGCGAACCGGGTCGGCAACTGCGCCGGATGCAGATCCCAACCCTGGTAGAAGCCGCGTTCCAGGCCGCGCCGGACCAGCCGGGCATGCTCCGCCCAGCCCGCGTGTACGGCAGCGGTGTCGCCGACCGGGAGCAGGTTGGTGGAGCCGTCGGCCAGGCGTACCCCGGTCTCGGCAGCGGCCACCTGCATCACCGCCTTGGCGAAGTCCGCCACCGGGTGCTCCAGGCTCTGCTGCGCGGCGGCGATCCCGCAGGCGGCGCTGTAGTCGTAGGTGCCGTAGTGCAGCCCGCTGCACCGGCCGCCGGCCGCGTCGATCAGCCGGCCCGGGGTGGCCAGCCCGTCCGGCCCGAGCACCGCCGCCGGGGTCTCCACCTGCACCTCGAAGCGCAACCAGCCGGCCGGCAGCCCGTACGCCGCCTCCAGCCGCTCGCAGAGCAGCACCATCGCCTCGACCTGCTCCGGCACGCTCACCTTCGGCAGGGTCACCACGAACCGCCCGGCCGGCGGCAACTCACCCGCGTCCCGCAGCGCCGCCAGGAAGAGGTCCAGGGTACGCACCGCGCGGCGGCGTACCGGCCCGGTCAGGCTCTTGATCCGCAACCCGAGGAACGGCACTCCGAGCCCGGCGCCGGCCAGCCGCCCCGCCCGGACCGCCGCCGCGTCCTCGACCTCGTCGTCGCGTACCCCGTAGCCGTCCTCGAAGTCGATCCGCAGGTCCTCGACCGGCTCCCGGCCCAGCTTGTCGACCACCAGCTCGTGCAACCCGACCGGGTACGGCAGCGGCGGGTGGTCCCGCAACGCGGCCAGGGCCGCCGCGCCCCACCGGGCCACCAACCCGGGATCGCAGCGGTCGGCCGGCACGTAGACGGTGTGCACCGGCTGCCGCCCCGCCGGCTGGCCGGGATAGCGCCGCAGCAGCTCGGCGTCGACGGGTGCCAGCCGCTGGTCCAGCTCGGCCAGCACGTCCGGCCCGAGCCGCCCCACCAACGGGTCCCGCTCAGGCAGCCGGGCCACCAACGGGTCCCGCTCAGGCAGCCGGGCCATCAGCCGGTCCCGGTCAGGTGCTCGGGCCGGACCGGTACCCGGGTCAGCGGCACCCCGGTCGCCGCCCGGATCGCCGCGACGATCGCCGGAGTGGCCGAGATGGTCGGCGGCTCCCCCACCCCGCGCAGCCCGTACGGCGCGTGCGGGTCGGCAAGTTCGAGCACGTCCACCGCCATCGGCGGCACGTCCAGCACGGTCGGAATCAGATAGTCGGTGAAGGACGGGTTCCGGATCACCCCGTCGACGACCTGGAGTTCCTCCATCAGCGCCAGCCCGAGCCCCTGCGCCGTGCCGCCCTGGATCTGCCCGACCACCGCCGCCGGGTTGATCGCCCGCCCGACGTCCTGGGCGGTGGCGATCTCCACCACCCGGACCAGCCCGAGTTCGGGGTCGACGTCCACTGTGGCCCGGTGCGCCGCGAAGGCGTACTGCACGTGCGCGTCACCCTGCCCGGTGACCGGGTCCAGCGGCCGGGTCGGCCGGTGCCGCCACCGTACGGTCTCCTCGACCGGCCCGGCCGCGAGCAGCTCGACCAGGGTGCCCACCGTGGTCCCGGCAGCGTCCCGCACGACCCCACCCAGCCACTCGGCCCCGGCCCCGTCGCCCGGCTCGACCGGCGACCCCGACCGGGCCAGCAGGGCCGCCCGGACCGCCCGGCAGGCCGCCCGGACCGCACCCCCGGTCATGTACGTCTGCCGGGACGCCGACGACGATCCCGCACTCCCCACACTCGTGTCCGCGGTCGCCACCACCACCCGCTCGACCCCCAGCTCGGTGCGGGCGATCTGCGCCTGCACCGTCACCAGGCCCTGGCCCACCTCCGCCGCCGCCGTCCGCACCAGCACGGTCGGCTCGCCGCCGACCAGCTCCAGCCGGACCCGGGCCGTCGCGTAGTCGTCGAAGCCCTCGGAGAAGCAGACGTTCTTGATCCCGATCGCGTACCCGACCCCGCGCACCACCTGCTCCGGCGTCGTCGTGTTCGCCACCCCGCCCGGCAGCTGCCGCAGGTCGTCGCCGGCCGGTGGCGGCAGCGGCCGGTCCCGGACCAGTTCCAGCAGCCGGGCCACCGGCGCCGGCCCCTCCACCAGTTGCCCGGTCGGCATCGTCCCGCCCTCGGCCAGCGCGTTGCGCACCCGCAACTCGACCGGGTCCAGCCCGACCGCCTCGGCCAGCCGGTCCATCTGCGACTCGTACCCGAAGCACGCCTGCACCGCCCCGAATCCGCGCATCGCCCCGCACGGCGGGTTGTTGGTCCGCACCCCGTAGGCGTCGACGTGCACGTTGGGCACCCGGTACGGCCCCACGCCGAGACTCGCCGCGTTCGTCACCACCGCCGGAGTCGTCGACGTGTACGCGCCACCGTCGAGCAGGATCCGGGCCCGTACGTAGACCAGTTCGCCGTCCCGGGTCGCACCGTGCTCGTACCGCAGCACCGCCGGATGCCGGTGCACGTGCCCGACGAACGACTCCTCCCGCCCGTAGACCATCTTCACCGGCCGCCCGGTCCGCAGCGCCAGCAGGCTGGCGTGCACCTGCATGGACAGGTCCTCCCGGGCGCCGAACGCCCCACCGACGCCGGCCAGGCTGAGCCGGACCTTCTCCGCCGGCAGTCCCAACGCCGCCGCCACCTGCCGCTGGTCGGCGTGCAGCCACTGGGTGGCGACGTACAGCTCGATCCCACCGTCCTCGGCCGGCACCGCCAGCCCGGACTCCGGCCCGAGGAACGCCTGGTCCTGCATCCCGACCCGGTACTCCCCGGTCACCACCACCTCGGCGGTCGCCGCCGGATCACCCTTGCGGATCGGCACGTGCCGCACCAGCCCCGCACCGGCCGGCGCCGCCGCCGTACCGGTGACCGGCTCCGGTGCCAGGGCCAGCGCCACCTCCGGGTCGGTCACCGGCTCCCGCACCAGGTAGTCGACCACGATCCGCCCGGCGGCCCGGCGCGCCGTCTCCGGATGGTCGGCGGCGACGACCGCCACCGGCTCGCCCCGGTAGTGGACCTCGTCGACCGCCAGCACCGGCTGGTCGGCCACCTCCAGCCCGTAGTACCGGTCGCCCGGCACGTCGGCCGAGGTCAGCACCGCGTACACTCCCGGCACGGCGAGTGCGGCGCCGATGTCGATCCCCCGGATCACCGCCGACGGGTGCGGGCTGCGCAGCGTCGCGCCCCACAACATGTCGTCGGCCCACAGGTCGGACGAGAACGCGAACTCCCCGCGCACCTTCAGCGCCGCGTCCGGGCGTACCGCACTCGTCCCGATCCCCTGTGCACCCGGGGCCGCCGGCTCCGCTCCGGCCTCGACCAGCGAGCGCCCGGATCCACTCATCGCGCCCTCCGCACCAACATCCGGTGCGCCCGCCGGACCCCCCGGGCCAGCCCGGCCGGATCCGCCGTCCGCAACTCCCCGTTCTCCACCACCGCAACCCCGCCGACCAGCAGCAACTCCACCGGCGCCGGGGCACCGAAGACCAGCGCCGCCACCGGGTCGTCGATCCCGACGTGCCCGAGCCCGTCCAGCCGCCACAGCACCACGTCGGCGAGCTTGCCGACCTCCAGCGAACCGAGCTCGTCACCCCGGCCGAGGCAGCGCGCCCCGCCGACGGTGCCGAGCGCCAGCGCCTCCCGGGCGGTCAGCGCCGCCGGCCCGCCGCGCAGCCGGGCCGCGTAGAGCGCCTGGCGCAGCTCGGCGCCGAGTTGGTTGGCCTCCTGCGAGGCCGGTCCGTCGACGCCGAGCCCGACCGGCACGCCCCGGTCCAGCAGGTCCCGGACCCGGGCGGTGCCGGCGCCGAGCCGGGCGTTCGAGCTGGGACAGTGCGCGACCGAGGTACCGCTGCCGGCCAGCGCGTCCAGCGCGGCGTCGTCCAGGTGTACGCCGTGTGCCAGCCACACGTCCGGTCCGAGCCAGCCGAGCCGTTCCGCGTACTCGACCGGGGTGCAGCCGTGGGTCTGCCGGCAGTACTCCTCCTCCTCGACGGTCTCGGCGAGATGGGTGTGCAGCCGTACGCCCCGGCGCCGGGCCAGCGCCGCCGCCTCGGTCATCAGTTTCGGGCTGACGCTGAACGGCGAGCAGGGCGCCACCGCCACCCGCAGCATCGCCTCCTCGGCCGGGTCGTGGTACCTGTCGATCGCCTCCTCGGTGGCCGCCAGCGCCGCCTCGGTCTCCTCGACGACGGTGTCCGGTGGCAGCCCGCCGGACGACCTCCCGAGGTCCATCGAGCCCCGGCACGGATGGAACCGCAGCCCGACCTGCCGGGCCGCCTCGACCTGTGCCGCCATCAGGTCACCGGCGCCGGCCGGATGGACGTAGTGGTGGTCGGTGCTGGTGGTGCAGCCGGACAGCGCCAGCCAGCCGAGCCCGGCGGCGGTGGTCGCCGCCACCACCTCGGCGTCCAGCCCGGCCCAGACCGGGTAGAGCGTCTCCAGCCAGCCGAAGAGGTCGGACTGCTGCGCCATCCCCCGGGTCGCCCACTGGTAGAGGTGGTGGTGGGTGTTCACCAGACCCGGGGTGGCGAGGCAGCCGGTGCCGTCGATCCGGCGTACCGGACGGTGGTAGCGGGGGGCGTGTCCGGGGCCGACCGCGACGATCCGGCCCTGGTCCAGCACCAGGTGCCCGTCGGAGTACTCGGTGCCGGCCGGGTCGACCGTGGCGACCGCGCAGTTCTCGATGACGATCACGGCTGGGATTCCTCCCGGCCGGCGGCGAGCCGTACCGCCGCCAGGATCTTCTCGTAGCCGGTGCACCGGCAGAGGTTGCCGGCCAGCGCCTCCCGGATCTCCTCGTCGGCCGGGGCCGGCGTCCTGGCCAGCAGGTCGTGTACGGCGACGACCAGCCCCGGGGTGCAGAACCCGCACTGCACCGCCCCGGCGGCGACGAAGGCCCGCTGCACCGGATGGAGTTCACCGGGCCCGGCCGCCAGTCCCTCCACCGTGACCACCTCGCGGTCCCGGGCCTGCCCGGCCGGCACCAGGCAGGCGCAGACCGGCTCACCGTCCAGATAGACGGTGCAGGAACCGCATTCGCCCTGCTCGCAGGCGTTCTTCGCGCCGGGCAGCCCGAGCCGCTCCCGCAGCAGGTGCAGCAGGCTCTCGCCCGGCCACACGTCGTCGGCCCGGCGCGGCTCGCCGTTGACCACGCAGTCGACCCTCACTCCGCTCCTCCTCCCCGCCGGTGCTCCGCCCAGGCCCGCTGCACCGCCCGCCGGGCCAGTACGCCGAGGGCGTGCCGGCGGTAGGCGGCGCTGCCGCGTACGTCGTCGATCGGACTGGCCGCCGCCGCGACCAGCTCGCCGAAGCGCCGGGCCAGCGACTCCGGCAGCCCGGACCGGTCCGCCCAGGGCAGCTCGGCGGCGAGCAGTTCCTCGGCCGCCGTCGCCCGCACCGGGGTCGGGGCGGCCGAGCCGATCCCGGTGCCCACCGTCCGGTCCGCCGGGCGCAACGCCAGGGCGAACGAGCAGACCGCGATCACCATCGCGTTCCTGGTGCCGACCTTGGCGAACTGCTCCGGCCCGCGTCCGGGCGGCAGCAGTACCGCCGCGATCAGCTCGTCCGGGGCGAGCAGGCTGCGCTTCGGCCCGGTGCAGAAGCCGGCGACCGGCACCCGGCGGACGCCCCGGACCGAGGCGAGTTCCACAAGCGCTCCGGCGGCGAGCAGCGGCGGCAGCGCGTCCCCGGCCGGTGAGGCCGAGCCGAGGTTGCCGCCGACGGTGCCCCGGTTGCGGATCTGCGCGGAGCCGACCGTGCGGGCCGCCATCGCCAGCCCCGGCGCCCGGCCGGCCAGCTCGGTGACGATCCGCCGGTACGGCACTCCGGCGCCGAGCCGCAGCATCCCGTCCTCGCTGCCCCAGTCGGCCAGCCCGGCGACCCGGCCCAGGTCGAGCAGGGCCGGCGGGCGGCGGCGGGCGAAGTTCAGCTCCACCATCACGTCGGTGCCGCCGGCCACCGGCAGCGCCTCCGGACGCGCCGCCCGGACGGCCAGCGCCTCGGCCCAGCTCCGGGGTTGCAGGAACTCCATCAGCCCGCCCCTCCGTCCCGGGCGGCGTCCCGGGCCGCGGCGTCCCCCGTCACGTCCGTCCCGTCGTCGGTCGGGGTACGGGTCAGGGTCCCCTCGATCAGCCCGTACGGGCGGTCGGTGGCCACGAACACCTCGCCCGGGTTGTCCAGCCCGAACGGTGCCAGGTCCACCAGCAGGTGGTGCCGGTTCGGCAGGGCCAGCCGCACCTGCGCGATCTCGGGGCGCTCGGCCAGCACCCGGTGGCCCATCGCGTACAGGGTCTGTTGCAGGGAGCGGCTGTAGGTTTCCACGAACGCGCCGACAAGCGCGGCCCGCACCCCGGCGTACGACTCCGCCCAGCCCCGCCCCGAACTGGTCGGGCCGGTCGGACTGGTCGGGTCGGTCGGACCGGTCGGGTCGGCGTCCCGGTGCCGCCAGTCCGCCTCGACCGCGGTGGCCAGGATCCGGTCGTCGGTCTCCGGCAACGTCGTGTACCGGTCCCTCAGGTAGCCCCGGAACTCCGAGTCGGTGCTGTTCAGCAGCACCAGCCCGGAGATCCCGGACTCCACCGTGTCACCGCCGTCGGCGTGTACCGTCACCGTGGCGGTACGGCTCTCGGCACCGTCGCGCTGGAAGGAGTGCGGACCGAGCCGCTGCCAGCCGTGCTCGGCCAGCCGCACCGTGGCCGTCCGGACCGGCGGTACGCTCCGGACGAAGTGCCGGGCCAGCAGCAGCCCGAACTCCTCGATCTGGTCGACGCCGTGTTCCCGGGCGAAGGCGTACACGGTGTTCTTCTGCGAGTCGGTCGGCAGTACGTGCGCGTTGTCGCCGCTGCGGTGCACCTCGTCGAGGTCTCCGGCGAGGGCGATCCCGACGGTCAGGTCGCGCAGTTCGTGCCGGGGACCGTCCCGGCCCACCCGGACCAGCCGCACCTCGGCCTTGCCGTACTGGTTGGCCCCGAGCACGATCGCCACCGCGAGCCTCCTCAGCTTCCCCGGTAGGTGGTGTAGCCGTACGGGCTGAGCAGCAGCGGCACGTGGTGGTGCCGGTCCGGCTCGGTGATCTGGAAGGCGACCACGATCTCCGGGAAGAACGCCTCGCCCGGCGGGTAGAGCCGATCGACCTGGAACACCAGCCGGTAGCCGCCGGCCTGCCCGCCGCGCAGTGGCACCCGGTCCAGCAGCGGCGTCCAGTCGGCGAGCCGGCCGTCGGCGTCGGTCCGGCCCTGCGCCACCGGGGTCCAGCCGCCGCTGTCCCGCCGGTCCAGCCGGACGGGGATGTCGGCGGCCGGTGTCCCGCGTGCGGTGTCCAGCACGTGCGTGGAGATCCGGACCAGGCCGTCCGGCGGCGTGCTGCCGCCCCCGCGGTCGCCGCTCACGTCAGCAGCCTCCTCAGGTCAGCAACCCGGTTCACGTCAGCAGCCCCGGTCAGGTCAGCAACCCGGTTCACGTCAGCAGCCTCCTCAGCCGGAGCAGGGCGATCTGCCGCAGTTCCTCCCGGACCACCTCGCGCTCGGTTCCGGGGTCGTTGCCGAGCCGCCGCAGGGCCGCTGCGAGCAGTTGTTCCTCGGTACGCCCGTCGGCGAAGACCAGGAAGAGGTGGCCGAACCGCTGCTCGTACTCCCGGTTGGCCCGGGCGAGCGCGGCCCGGGTGTCAAGGTCGGCACCGTCCAGGCCGGACTGTTCCCGGCGGGACCAGGCCGACTCCCGGTCGGTGCCGGCCGGCCGCTCGCCGATCCGCGGATGCGCGGCCAGTGCCCGCGCCACCTCCGGCCAGCCCAGCTGCCGCAGCGCGGCGTCGGCCACCGTCAGCACCGCTGGGAGATCCGGGTACGGCCGCCCGGCGGCGACCAGCCGGGCCCAGTCCGGTACGGCGCAGCAGGCGAGCAGTTCCGCCTCGGCCTCGGCGGCGGGCCGCCGGTTGAACTCGTCGAGTGTCGCGCTGACGGTGGCCACCTGGATCACCTCCTGCGGTAGCGAGAAGTACAGCAGCCGGCGACCGTCGGGGTGAACCGGCGCGATCACCGAAACCCGCCCCGACCGCCGTATCGTTTTCGTAGATTCCTCCAACCGGCCACGCCGCCGGGATCGGACGGGTACGCGATGCTGCTGCGCGAGGCACTGGACCGGCCCCAGTTGCGGCTGACCCTGCTCACCGGCGAGGCCGGCCTGGACCGCCCGGTCAGTCGGGTCTACGTCACCGACCTGCCCGACCCGCGCCGCTACCTCTCCGGCGGCGAGATCGTGTTGACCGGGCTGATGTGGCGCCGCCGCGCGGACGACTCGGACGGGTTCGTGGCCGCCTGCGCCGCCGCCGGAGTGGCCGCGATCGGTGCCGGCGACGCGGCGTACGGGTCGGTGCCGCCGGATCTCGTCACGGCCTGCCACCGGTACGGCGTACCGCTGTTCGAGGTGCCGGTCGAGGTCTCCTTCCGGGAGATCATCGACGAGGTGACCCCGACCCTGTGGGCACGTCGGGCGAACGGGCTGGCCACGGTGCTCGGCCGGTACCGGGGACTGGTCGCGGCGATGGCCGGCGGCGCCCGGCTGGCCGACCTGCTCCAGCCGGTCGCCGCCGACCTCTCCGTCGACTGCTGGGTGCTGACCTCGACCGGGCGGACCGTCGCCGGTACCGGGCCGCTGCCGGGCGAGACCCGCCGCCGGCTGGCGACCTCGTTCCTGGCCGCCGGCCGGTTGCCGGTGCTGGTCGAGGCCGGCGGCCGGCGGAGCTGGCTGGTCGCCGTCCCCGGCCGTCCCGAGCACCGGCTCGCCGGCTGGCTGCTGGCCTGCGCGGACGCCACCGAACCCACCGGAGCCACCGAACCCACCGAACCCACGGTCGCCGAAACCGCCGGAGCCACCCGGCCCGCCGAATCCGCCGAACCAGCCCGCCCCACGTCCGCCGAGCCCGTCGCTGGTACCGGCCGCACCGGGACCGCCACCTCCACCGCCGGCACCGCCCGGTCCGGCACCGCCGGCACCGCCCCGCCGGCCGGGCTACCCGAGGCGGCGGCCGAGTTGGTCAGCCTGGTGGCGCTGGAGCGGGCCCACGCCGACGAGGCGGGCCGGGTGGAACGGCGACTCGCCGACCAGCTCGGCGCGGTGCTCTGCACAGGTACGTCTCCGGCGGAACTGCGGGCGGCCCTCTCCTCCGGTGGGCTGCCGCCCCGGTCGGCTCTGCTGGTGGTGGCCGTCCGGTTGACCGGACTGACCACGCCACCGGAGCTGGCGGTCGCGGTAGCCGAGGAGATCGTCCGGTCGACGACCCTGCCGGCCATGGTCACCGGGGCGGCCCGCCCCGGCACGGTGCTCGCCGTGCTCGCCGGCGGGCGGACCGAACTGGCCGGAGTGCCCGAGACGCTCCGGGACACGGTCTCGGGGCTGGTGCCGGGGCTCGGTCCCGGGCGGCTCGCGGTGGGGGTCAGCGGACCGGTAGGCGAGCCGGGCGGGCTGCCGGGTGCCGTGGAGCAGGCCGAGCACGCCCTGACGACCGCGCTGGCCGGCTCCGGCGGCCCCGGCACCGTGGTCTCGGCCGGTGACCTGGCCTCGCACCTGCTGCTGCTCTCCGGCGTACCTCCGGAGGCGAGGCGGGCGTTCCGGGACCGGGTGCTCGGTCCGGTGCTGGCCTACGACGAGGCGCACGACGCCGACCTGGTCGGCACGCTTGACGAGTTCCTGGCCTGTTCCGGGTCGTGGAGCCGGGCGGCCGAACGGCTGCACCTGCACGTCAACACCCTGCGCTACCGGATCGGCCGGATCGAGCAGCTCACCGGGCGCGACCTGTCCCGCTTTCCCGACCGGGTCGACTTCCACCTCGCGCTGCGCCTGCCGCACTGACCCGCCACGCCGCCCGGCGTACCACCGGCGGTCCGGCCGGTCTCCCATCGCCGAGTGCCCCCGGCCGCCGGGTCAGCACGGGGTCGCCGGGTCAACCCCCGGCCGCCGGGTCAGTCCCTGTTTGCTGGGTCAGCGCGCGGTCGTGGGCGGGACGTCGAGGTCGGTGTCGTCCGCGACGTCGTCGCAGGGTACGACCACCAGCCGCGACTCGTGCCGGCGCAGGTACGGCCGGGCCCCGACGTCGCCGACCGCCAGTTCCGCCACCCCGGGCCAGTGTGCCCGGCCGAGCAGCACCGGATGGCCGCGCCGGCTGCCGTAGCCGGCCAGGCCCAGCGCGTCCGGTGCGGCGATCCCGACCAGCCGGTGCACCGCCTCGGCGGTGATCCCGGGCATGTCGACAAGCAGGACGACCACCGCGACGGCCCCGGAGTCCCGCAGGGCCGCCAGCCCGGTCCGCAGCGACGAACCCATCCCGGTCGCCCAGTGCGGGTTCTCCACCGTGACCGCGTCGCCGAGTTCGGCCCGGGCGCGGACCGTCGGCGCGGCGGCGCCGAGCACCGCGACCACCGGCCCGCACCCACCGGCCCGGGCGACCCGCACCGCGCGTTCGACGAGTAGCCGGCCGTCGAGGCGGACCAGTGCCTTGGGGCCGCCGTACCGCCGTCCGGCGCCGGCGGCGAGCACCAGACCAGCGACCGATGCCGACTCGTCCGGGGCGAGATGGCTCACGTCCGGAGCCTAGTTCAGGCATAAAGATCTCGACAGAGTGTCCCATGTCATTCATATTTGCCCGTTTTATACATCAGCCGTTCGGCTAGCCTCAGCCGATACCAACGGGCTAAGGTGACACCTGAACAGCCATACGCCACCACCCGAACCACCACATGAACCCGACACCACACGAACCCGCACCACCACATGAACCCGCACCGGACAACCACGTCCCCGCCCACGACGCAGGGAGACCCACCATGACCACCACCACAGCCACGAAGACCACCACCAAGACCGCCGCCAAACCCAACCTCAACGACACCGCCACCGACCTGCTGCACGCCATGGCAGCCCTCCCCACCCACCACCCCTCCCGCGCCACCCTCCGCGACAAAGCCATCGAAGCCTGGCTCCCCCTGGCCAACCACCTCGCCCACCGCTACAGCGGACGCGGCGAACCCACCGACGACCTCACCCAAACCGCCGCCGTCGGCCTCATCAAAGCCATCGACAAATACGACCCCACCCGCGGCGTCGACTTCGCCGGCTACGCCATCCCCACCATCATCGGCGAACTCAAACGACACTTCCGCGACCGCACCTGGGACATCCGCGTCCCCCGCCGCCTCCAGGAACTCCGCCTCGCCATCAGCGAAGCCAACAGCAACCTCCTACAAACCCTCGGCCGCTCCCCCACCATCACCGACATCGCCACCCACCTCAACCTCACCGAAGAAGAAGTCCTCGAAGGCCTCGAAGGCGCCCGCGCCTACAACGCCGTCTCCCTGTCCACCCCCACCGGCGACGGCGAACGCACCACCGAACTCGGCGACCTCCTCGGCACCGAAGACAACCAATACGAACTCGCCGAACTCCGCGTCGCCCTCGGCCCCGCCCTCGCCACCCTCGACGAACGCGAACAGAAAATCCTCACCCTCCGCTTCTACGGCAACCTCACCCAATCCCAGATCGCCGAACAAATCGGCGTCTCCCAAATGCACATCAGCCGCCTCCTCACCCGCGCCCTCACCAAACTCCGCGGCCAACTCGCCGACACGTACTGAGCTTGCCGACAGGTACTTAGCTCGCCGACAGGTACTGAGCGCCAGCCCAGGAGCAGGTACGGCAGGGCAGGAGCACATACGGCAGCCCAGCAGCACGCACGCCTCCGCCGGTGTCCGGCGGCCCGAGCGGGACTACCGCGCCGGCCACCGGACACCGGCGGAGGCGTTTCCGGCAGCCCTGTCAGTCCGCCGGGACCCGAGCGGGTCGGCCGCCGGTGGCTTCAGTCGAAGTCGGCGGCGGAGTACTCCCGCGGCTCGACCAGTACCAGCCAGTTTCCCGAGTTGTCCCGGGCGACCGCCTCGACCCCGTACGGGCGCTCCTGCGGCGGGTGGACGAACTCGACGCCCCTGGCGGTCAACTCGTCGAACGTCCGGCGGCAGTCGTCGACGTTCAGGCCGAGCCCGAACACCCCGCCGGCATCCATCTCCCGGTTGATCGCGTCCACCATCTCCGCCGAGTACGGCGGTCCGGGCAGGGTCAGGTGCACCTGCACCTCCGGCTGCTTCGGGTGTCTGACGGTGCACCAGCGGTAGGAACCGTCCGCCAGGGTGATGTCGGTGTGCTCCTCGAAGCCGAGCACGTCGAGATAGAACGCCTTGGAGGCGTCGATGTCCTGCACGAAAACGCTGACGATCGAGATGTTGGTAATCATGTGACCAGGCTAGGAGCGGTCGCCGGCCCCGGGCTTCTCCCCGGTTGCGGAGCCGCGCCGCTCGGCCAGCCCCCACATGAAGACGAAGCAACCCGGGATCCGGGGCGCACCGCTGGCGGCCCAGCGACGCTGGAACTCGCTCGGCGTCTCGCCGACCAGCTCCCTGAACCGGCTGCTGAACGAGCCCAGGCTGGTGAAGCCGACCGCGTGGCAGACCTCGGTCACGGTGAGGTTGCTGGTCCGCAGCAGGTCCTGCGCCCGCTCCACCCGCCGGCGGCTCAGGTGCTCCGCCGGGGAGACGCCGTAGGTCGCGGTGAAGAGGCGCTGGAAGTGGAATTTGCTGATCCCGGCGATCGCGGCGAGGGTGGCCAGGTCCAGCGGCTCGGCGAAGTGCCGGTCGGCGTGGTCGCGGGCCCGGCGCAGGTGCACCAGTACGTCTCCGGGGGCCCGGCGCGGCGGCACGCTCACGACGAGCCAGTCTAGGCGACCGACGTCGCCGACCCGCAGGTCACGGCCTTGCCCGTGCCGGGCAGCCAGGTGTCGCCCCGAGGACCGGAGTCCGGCCGGGGCAGCTGCCGGTGCGACACTGGCCCGGTGTCACCGCCCGAGCCCGTAGCCGAGCTGCCGGTCCGGCGCGTCCTGCCGGCCCTGGTGGCGGCGCTGGCCGAGCACGGCGCCGCCGTGCTGGTGGCGCCGCCCGGGGCCGGCAAGACCACGCTGGTGCCGCTGGCCCTGGCCGAGCAGGTCGAGGGTCGGGTCGTCGTCGCCCAGCCGCGCCGGGTCGCGGCCCGGGCCGCCGCCCGCCGGATGGCCCAGCTACGCGGCGAGCGGGTCGGCGAAACCGTCGGGTACGCGGTGCGCGGCGAGCGCCGGACCAGCGCCCGTACCCGGATCGAGGTGGTCACCACCGGTCTGCTCGTGCAGCGGCTCCAGCACGATCCCGAGTTGCCCGGCACCGGCGCCGTACTGCTCGACGAGGCGCACGAGCGGCAGCTCGACGCCGACCTGGCCCTGGCGTTCGGCGTCGAGGTCCGAGCGGCGCTCCGGCCCGAGCTGTGGCTGCTGGCGATGTCGGCGACCGCCGAGGAGGAGCGGCTCGGCGCACTGCTCGGCACGGCGGCGGAGCCGGCTCCGGTGCTGCGCGCCGAGGGTCGGGCGTACCCGGTGGACGTGGTCTGGGCTCCGCCGCCCCGGCCGGTGGACCCGCCGCACGGGCTGCGGGTGGATCCCCGGCTGCTCGACCACGTTGCCGCGACCGTACGCCGGGCGCTGGCCGGGAGCGACGGCGACCTGCTGGTCTTCCTGCCCGGTGCCGGGGAGATCAACGGTGTCGCCGCCCGCCTGTCCGACCTCCCCGGCACCGACCTGGTCCGCCTGCACGGCCGGCAGTCCGGCGCCGAACAGGACGCCGCGCTCCGCCCGGCCGCCGGGCGACGCCGGGTGGTGCTGGCCACCGCCGTCGCGGAGACCAGCCTCACCGTGCCCGGGGTGCGGGTGGTGGTCGACGCCGGGCTGAGTCGGGTGGCCCGGACGGATCTGGCCCGTGGGCTCGGCGCGCTGGTGACCGTGCCGGTGTCCCGGGCGGCGGCGACGCAGCGGGCCGGGCGGGCCGGGCGGGAGGCGCCGGGCCGGGTCTACCGGTGCTGGTCGGCGGCGGAGCACGACCGGCTGCCGGCGCAGCCCGAGCCGGAGATCGCAGTCGCCGACCTCACCGCGTTCGCGCTCCAGCTCGCCTGCTGGGGACGCCCGGACGGCACCGGGCTGGCCCTGCCGGATCCGCCTCCGGCCGCGGCGATGCAGGTCGCCCGGGGCACCCTGGAGGCGCTCGGCGCGGTCACCCCGGACGGCCGGGCCAGCGGGCGGGGCCGGGCGATGGCGGCGGTCGGCGCGCATCCCCGGCTGGCTCGGGCGCTGCTGGACGGTGCCGCCCCGGTCGGGGCCCGCCGGGCCGCCGAGGTGGTGGCGGTGCTCGCCGAGCCCGGTCCCGGTGACGACCTGGTCGCCACCTGGCGCCGGCTCCGCTCGGGTACGGAGCCGGCCGGCGCGACCTGGCGGGCGGAGGTGGCCCGGCTGCGCTCCGCCCTCACCGAGTCGCCGGCTCCGGCGGAGCACGACGAGCAGCAGAGCGCCCCGGACGGGCAGCCGGCCTGGCGCGGCGGGCGACAGCGTGGGCGGGGCGGCGGGCGCGACGCCGTGGAGTTGCCGGACGACCTGGCCGCCGGGTTGCTGGTCGGGCTGGCGTACCCGGAGCGGCTGGCCCGGGCGCGGCAGCCGGGCGGGCAGGCGTACCTGATGGCCGGCGGCACCGCGGCGGACCTGGCGCCGGGCTCGGCGCTGGCCGGCGCGGAATGGCTGGCGATCGCGGTGGCCGACCGGGCGCCGGGGCGGCGGGGCGCGACGATCCGGCAGGCGGCGGTGCTGGACGAGGCTACCGCCAGGGAGGCCGGCGCGGCGCTGCTGCGGCGGGAGCAGGAGATCGCCTGGTCCGGTGGGGACGTGCTGGCCCGCGAGGTGGAGCGGCTGGGTGCGATCGTGCTGCTGGACCGCCCGCTGGCCCGCCCCGACCCGGCCCGGGTCGCCGCCGCGCTCCGGGACGGGCTGCGCCAGGTCGGCCTCGACCTGTTGACCTGGAGCCCGCAGGCGCACCAGTTGCGCGCCCGGCTCGCGTTCTGCCGGCAGGCGCTCGGCGGCGGGTGGCCGGAGATGACCGACGCGGCGCTGCTGGACCGGGCCGACGAGTGGCTCGGCCCGGAGCTGGCCGCCGCCCGGCGCCGGGCCGACCTGGCCCGGATCGACGTACCGGCCGCGCTGCGTCGGCTGCTGCCGTGGCGGGAGGCGGGCCGGCTGGACGAGCTGGCCCCGGAGCGGCTGGCCGTACCGAGCGGGTCGCGGCACCGGGTGGACTACTCCGATCCGGCGGCACCGGTGCTGGCGGTCAAGTTGCAGGAGACGTTCGGCTGGCGGAACGTGCCACGGATCGCCGACGGGCGGGTACCGGTGCTGCTGCACCTGCTCTCCCCGGCCGGTCGTCCGGTCGCGGTGACCCGGGATCTCGCCTCGTTCTGGCGGACCGGTTATCCGCAGGTACGCGCCGAGCTGCGCGGCCGGTACCCGAGGCACCCGTGGCCGGCGGACCCGACCGAGGCGGCCCCGACCCGTGGCCTGCAACCCCGGCGTCGCTGAGCCCGACACCCCGCGTACCCGTCGGGAGAAGACCGGCGTACCCGTCGGGAGAAGACCGGCGTACCCGTCGGGAGAAGACCGGCGTACCCGTCGGGACGGCCGGCGGGGATGCGGTCAGGGGGTGTCGACGACGTCCGCGACCACGACGGTGATGTTGTCCGGTCCGCCGGCCCGCAGGGCCAGGTCGACAAGCCGCTGTGCGCAGCCGGCCGGATCGGGGTAGTCGAGCAGTGCCTCCGCCAGGCTCTCCGGTCGGACCACATTGGACAGCCCGTCGCTGCACAGCATCCACCGGTCGCCGGTCTGCGGCACCACCGTTGTGTACGTCGGGGTGACCGGCTCGCCCTGCAACGCCCGGGTGACCACCGCCCGGCGGGGGTGGCTGTGCGCCTCGTCCGGGCTGATCACCCCCTCGTCGACGAGCATCTGCACGAAGGTGTCGTCCCGGGTGAGCTGGGTCATCGTGCCGCCGCGCAGCAGGTACGCCCGGGAGTCGCCGACGTGGGCCAGGGCGAGGCAGCTGCCGGTGCGGGCCAGCAGCAGCGCGGTGAGGGTGGTGCCCATGCCCTGCCGCTCCGGGTCCTCGGTGATCGCCTGCCGGATGCCGGCGCTGGCGCTGTCCACCGCTCCCTGCAAGGCCGCGACCAGCCCCTCCTCCGGGGTCTCCACGTCCAGCGGCCGGATCGCGTCGATGGCGATGCAACTGGCGAGGTCTCCGGCGGCCATCCCGCCCATGCCGTCGGCCACGGCCAGCAGCCAGGGTCCGGCGTGCACGGAATCCTGGTTCGCGCCCCGGATCAGGCCACGGTCGCTCACCGCCACGGATCGCAGCTTCAGGCTCATGGCAGGCAGCCTGCCAAAAAGACGGCCGAAATGCTTGCAGTAGATCACCATCAGCGTGCAGTGGCTCTCGAAATTTACCGTACGTGGCTACGGTGATCACGAACCGCGAGCCGTTCCGGGGCCGGTAGCTGGGGCGCCGCGCCCCACCGGCGGCGAATTCTATCCAGCGAGGTCGATTGACATGCCAGAAACGGACTGGCAACATCGGCTCCGTATTGGGAGCGCTCCCAGAAGTGCTGCCGATTCCCCACCCCGAATCCGAGCACCACCCCCGCCAGCCCGAGTGCCACCGGAAGGGAACCCCCGTGCTCCGACCCCGCCACCGCCACCGCCGGGCCTCCCGCCCGGTCACCCTGCTCGCCACCGCCGCCCTGCTGCTCACCGGCACCGCCACCGGGGCACAGGCCCGCCCCGACGGCACCGCCGGAACCCTGGCGGCCGCCGAACACATCGTCAACGGCACCTTCACCGACAGCACCGCGCCGTGGTGGTCGACCGCCAACCTCACCCTGGCCGCGGTCGACGGCCAGCTCTGCACCGAGGTGCCGGCCGGGCTGGCCAACCCCTGGGACGCCAGCCTCGGCCACAACGCGATCCCGCTCGGCGACGGCGCCAGCTACGCACTGAGTTTCCGCGCCTCGACGAGCGTCCCGGTGACGGTGAAGGCGAACGTGCAGCTCAACGAGGAGCCGTACACCACGGTCTTCTCCCGGGACGTCGCGCTCGACGCCACCGCCGAGGAGTTCGGGTCCGAGTTCACCGGCACCCTCGACTCCACCAACGGCACCCTCACGTTCCAGCTCGGCGGCGCCGCCGAGGCGTACACGTTCTGCCTGGACGACGTCTCGCTGAGCAGTGACGCCGACACCGGGCCGCCGCCCGGCGGGGCCGAGCAACTCGACAACGGCGACTTCGCCGACGGCACCACCGGCTGGTTCTCCTACGGCACCACCTCGACCGGCGTCACCGACGGACGGCTCTGCTCCGTCGTGCCGGGCGGACTGGCGAACCCGTGGGACGGCGGCGTCGGGCAGAACGACGTGACGCTTGTCAGCGGCGAGTCGTACACGCTCTCCTTCGACGCCTCTGCCACGCCCGGCGCGAAGGTGCGGGTGGCGGTGCAGCTCGGCGTCGACCCGTACACGTCGTTCTTCGCCGAGGACATCACCTTCGGCCCGGAGGCGCAGCACGTCGAGCGGACCTTCACCGCCAGCGCCGACACCACCGCCGCCCAGCTCGCCTTCCAGGTCGGCGGCAACGCCGACGGGTACACGTTCTGCCTGGACAACGCCTCGCTGCTCGGCGGCGAGGAGGAGCCGCCGTACGAGCCGGACACCGGGCCGCGGGTCCGGGTCAACCAGGTCGGCTACCTGCCGGCCGGGCCGAAGAACGCCACGATCGTCACCGAGGCGACCGAGCCGCTCGGCTGGCAGCTCAAGTCGGCCGCCGGTGCCGTGGTGGCCAGCGGGCAGAGCACCCCGCGCGGCGTCGACCGGGCGTCGGCACAGAACGTGCACAGCGTCGACTTCTCCGGCTACCGCACCCCGGGCACCGGCTACACGCTCACCGCCGACGGCGAGACGAGTCACCCGTTCGACATCTCGGCCGACGTCTGGAAGCAGCTCCGTTCCGACTCGCTCCAGTTCTTCTACATCCAGCGCAGCGGCATCGCCATCGACGGCGACCTGGTCGGCGAGGAGTTCGCCCGGCCGGCCGGGCACCTCGGGGTGGCGCCGAACCGGGGCGACACCGACGTACCCTGCCAGCCCGGCGTCTGCGACTACCGCCTCGACGTACGCGGCGGCTGGTACGACGCCGGTGACCACGGCAAGTACGTGGTGAACGGCGGCATCGCCACCTACCAGCTGCTGAGCGCCTTCGAGCGGACCAAGACCGCGCCCACCGCCGGCGGCGGGGCGGCGCTCGGCGACAGCACCCTGCGGCTGCCGGAACGCGACAACGGCGTGCCGGACATCCTCGACGAGGCGCGCTGGGAACTGGAGTTCCTGCTCCGGATGCAGGTGCCGGCCGGCAGGCCGCTGGCCGGGATGGCGCACCACAAGATGCACGACCGGAACTGGACCGGGCTGCCCCTGCAACCCGAGGACGACCCGGAGCTGCGCGAGCTGCACCCGCCGTCCACCCCCGCGACGCTGAACCTGGCCGCCACCGCCGCGCAGTGCGCCCGGCTGTACGCACCGTACGACGCCGCGTTCGCGCAGCGCTGCCGGACCGCCGCCACCACGGCGTACGCGGCGGCCAAGGCGAACCCGACCCGGTACGCCGACCCGAACGACGGCAACGGCGGCGGCTCGTACGCCGACGGCGACGTCACCGACGAGTTCTACTGGGCCGCCGCCGAGCTGTACCTGAGCACCGGCGGAGCGTCCTACCTGGCCGACCTGACCGCCTCGCCGCACCACACCGACGACGAGGTGTTCGGGGCCCACGGCTTCGGCTGGGGCAGCACCGCCGCGCTCGGCCGGCTCGACCTGGCCACCGTGCCGAGCGGCCTGTCCACGGCCGAGCGGGACCGGCTGCGCGCCTCGGTGGTGGCCGCCGCCGACGGCTACCTGGCGACCGCGCAGGGCCAGGCGTACGGCCTGCCGATGCCGGGCACCCCGAACAGCTACTTCTGGGGCGCCAACAGCAACATCATCAACAACGCGGTGGTGCTGGCCACCGCCTTCGACCTGACCGGACAGCCGAAGTACCGGGACGGCGCGGTGCAGGGGATGGACTACATCTTCGGCCGCAACGCGCTGAACCAGTCGTACGTGACCGGGTGGGGCGAGAAGGCGGCGGAGAACCAGCACAGCCGGATCTTCGGCAACCAGTACGACGAGTCGCTGCCGAACCCGCCGGCCGGTTCGATCGCCGGTGGCGCCAACGCCAGCCTCGACGACCCGTTCGTCGAGGAGTTGCTGGCCGGTTGCGCGCCGATGTTCTGCTACGTCGACGACATCGCCTCGTACTCCACCAACGAGGTGGCGATCAACTGGAACTCGGCGCTGGCCTGGATCGCCTCGTTCCTGGCCGACCAGGGCGGCAGCACCTCGGTGCCGGCCGGCGCAGGCTGCCGGGTGAGCTACCTCAACCACGGCGCCTGGGCCGAGGGTGGCGGGTTCACCGCGCAGGCCACCGTCACCAACACCGGCACCGCCCCGATCAACGGCTGGACGCTGAGCTTCGCGTTCAACGGCGACCAGAAGGTCCGGGACGCGTGGATGGCGAAGGTGACCCAGGCGGGTGCCCGGGTCACCGCGCGGGGCGAGTCGTACAACTCGCGGATCATGCCGGGCGCCAGCCAGATGTTCGGCTTCAACGCCACCACAGCCGGTGGCCCGAACCCGAACCCGACCCTCTTCACCGTCAACGGGGTGCCCTGCACCTGACGTGCAAGGAAGGGCCCCTGCTTATACAAAAAGCGATAAGCAGGGGCCCTTCCTTGCACCACCGGTGAGCCTGGACCGACGCGTGTCGGTCCGGGCTCACCGGCGTCTGTGGGTCGATCGGCGGTCGGCACTTCGGGCCGGGGCACCCGGTACGTCCAGCGAGTCCGCCCGGGACGGCCCGGCGACTCGCCCGACCGGTTCGGGCCGGCGCTCTCGACTCGGTCGCGCCCGTCCGGAGGAGGTGACGGATCTTAACTTTCGGCAAGGCTGTAGTCACGAAGAGAAATCATCCTTTGCCTCGCGAGCAGCCGCCGAGGGCGCGCGACACCGGGTGCGGAGATCGCCGGGCGAAGAACCGCCCCAGGAGGGCTCGTGGGCAGAGCAGAGACGTTCCGCTCGATCGCCGCCTGTCTGGGCCAGCTCGCCGCGGCCGCGGCCGTCGCGATGGCGTCCATCGTGGATGGATTTGTCGACGTCCTGCTCCGGGCGGCCGGCTGGCTCGACGTCCCGGCCTGGCCGGCCGAGGGCGCCCTCCGGCTGATCGGCCTGCTGGCCGCGGCCGACCTGGTGGTGAGAGCCCGGGAGACGGCCCGCCGACACTGGCGGCGACGACAACGCCTGGAACGCGTCCCCGGTCCGCCGCCCCCGGTGACGCTCGGCCAGCACGACGCCGACCGGGAGATCCTCCGGTCGATGATCCGGTTGAGCCGCACCTACCCGGCACCGGCGATCCGGCTGTTCGGCCAGATACTGCTCGACCCGGCGAGGTACCAGGTCCGGATCACCGACGAGGTCCAGCAGGTGGAGGAGTGCCTGCGGGTGACGGTGTCCACCATGTTCAGCGCCGGGCCCGAGGACCTGGTCGGGCTGCGCGAGGAGGCGCTGCCCGGAGGATCTCCGGCGACCGACCCGGAACAGCCCGCCCCGCTGCCGCGTACCGGAACGACCGCGCCGGAGACCAACGGCGACGCCCGCGGTACGAGCCTGTCGGGTCGAGCCTCGGCCCTGCTCACCAGGCAGTCCCGACGGCACGACCGGCGGCACGACCCGGAGGACGGCGCAGGTCCGCCGGGCCCGCCCGACGACGACGGCGCCGGTAACCGGAGCGGGACCACCGGCCCGGCCGCCGACCAGCCCAGGGTGATGCTGGTACCGATGATCTTGAGCACCAAGGGCGCCATGCTGGACAACATCGAGACCGTCGACGGGGCCGGGGACCCGGTGCCGTTCCTGTCCCAGGAGGACGCCCGGGGTGTGGTCGCGCACGTGCTGCGGCAACTCTTCTGGGAGACGTTCGGCGAGGCGGTGCACGCGGCGGACGAGCGGCGGCGGGACGCCGTGCTCTTCGCCCTGCTCCGGCTGGTCTTCCAGGCCGGTCGGGTCTCGGTGGCCGACGCCGACGCGTACTTCGACCGCAACGTCGCGCCGATCCGGGACAGCGCCGGCGCCGACGACCTGACCCGGCTGCGCGGGGTCTGCACGTTCCTGGTCCGCAACTACGTGGTCATCGCCGAGGTGCCGCCGCCGGAGCGGTACGCCTGGATCCTGCGCTACACCAGGACCATGCCGGTGTACGGCCGGGCGACCTCGCCGCACGGCCGGCGGCGCGTCCGGCTCGGCCTGGCGCCGAACACCTTCGTCATCCCGCTGAACCTGCCGTTCACCACCACCAGCTACCACTTCCGGATGCGGGCCGGCACGAACACCTACGTCAAGGTGCACTCCGTGCAGTCGGCCCGGTCGGGGACCAGCGTGGACCAGACCGCCATCCGGGCCATGAGCAGGCACGCCTACCTCCGGGTACGTCGTCGCCAGGCGCTCCCGTACGCCCATCTCTACGCCCGACGCTTCGACACCTGCCGCGACCCGGCGGACCTGGTGATGGAGGTGGTCTTCGACGAGGTCCCGCCGGGGGCGCTCGGCCTCACCTCCTGGCTGGCCGCGCTCTCCGCAGCGGTGATCACCTTCCTCGCCCTGCTCGTCCCCGACAACGACGGCGACCGGATCTCCGGCGACGTGCTCGCCTTCCTGCTCGCCATCTCGCCGGTCGCGGCGACCTTCGTCGGGTACTCGATGGAGAAGCTGCGCCGCTCCTCGCTGACCACCTTCGCCGGGCTGGTGACCACCGGGGCCACCTCACTCGTCGCGGCGCTGCTCTACGTGCAGCCGTCGCCGCCGTGGCTGCTCGCCCGTCCGACGGTGCCGCTGCTCGGGGAGATCCGGGTGAACCTCGGCGTCTTCGCGGTCGGGCTGGTCGGCGGGCTGGTCGCCGCGTATCTCTTCTTCCGGCTCCGCGACGAACTCCACCACTACGTCGGCCTGCTCCGGGACGTGGAGCACCCGAGCGCCGACCGGCCGGGTGAGCCGGGATGAGCCGGGACGAGCCGGCCGGGTCGGCGCCCGATCCGGAGGAGCTGGTGATGGACCGTACCGCCGATCCCGGCGTCGGCTCCGAGCTGCTCGACGCGCTTCCGGCGGACGCGGTGGTCGCCTACCGGGGTGAGCCGCGCGCCTCGGAGCGGGCGCTGCTGCTCTGGCCGATGACCGCCGATCAGCGGCAGGCGTTCGGCGCCGGCATCGAGTGGGTCAGCAACCAGCTGCGGACCATGGACGAGGAGCAGGTCGGACGGTTCCTCGACGAACTCGCGGAGCAGACCGGACGGCTCGGCCTGGACACGTCGCCGCCGCCCGAGGAGCAGCTTGGCGGGCGTGTGCCGTGACACCGCCCGCCCAGCCGCTCCGCCGCCCGGCCTACCGCTGCCGGTCTGCCGCAGCCGGCCTACCGCAGCCAGTCGAGCAGCCGGTCGCCCTGCTGCCAGACGGTCAGCGCGGAGAAGGCCCCGAAGAGCAGTACCGACCAGAGCAGCGCGACCACCCGGTAGGAGCGCGGCCGGATCTGCTCGGGCAGTACCCGCCGGTTGAGCACCAGCAGGAGGATCGAGTAGAGGAACATCATCAGCCCGCCGACGCAGGCGGAGATGACCAGCAGGATCAGCGGCTGGTCGAACCCGGCCAGCAGGATGGCGCAGCCGAGCCCGACCAGCCCCCAGACCAGCGCGAAGTAGATCCGGCTCTCCGAGAGCCGGGGCAGGTACGCCGTCTTGACCACGTCGGCGGCGAGCCGGCTGGTGTAGTCGACGATGCCCAGCGCGGCGGCGAAGAGCGAGAGCGCACCGACCACCCAGAACAGGGTGCCGAACCAGCTGCCGACGACCTCCTTCAGCCGCTCTCCCTCGACCCGGAGGAAGTCGACGCTGTTGGCCAGCCCCGGCACGCCGTAGACGGTGGAGTAGGCCAGCAGCGAGGTGAGCACGATGGTGACGAACGAGATCAGCACGAAGGTGACCAGCTGTTCCCGGTTGGCCAGCCGCCACCACCGCCGCCAGTGGGCCAGGTTCTCCTCGGTCGGTTCGAAGACGAAGCCCCGGCTGTCCGGTGCCGCCTCCTCCCGGCCGGTGACCGGGCTGACCAGCCGGGGCACGTACCTGCCCATGCCGTAGCCCTTGTCCCGGATCCAGTTGGACTGCACCAGGTTCTGCCCGCCGCCGGCACCGGCGAAGACCAGCGCGGAGAGCATCAGCGCGAAGCCGAGTTCGGTGGGGAACTCCGGTGCGGTGACCGCGGTCGGCAGGTCGCCCCAGGCGCGGGCCGAGATGGCGAAGGCCACCGCGACGACGATGAAGGCCAGCACCAGGCCGACCTTGACGAACTCGATTCGTTCCAGCGCCTTGTAGACCACCGGGGCCAGGGTGAGCGTCGCGCCGATCAGCAGCAGCAGCCCGACGGCGATCCAGGTCGCGCTCCCGCCGAACAGGTAGGTCAGCATGGTGGCCGAACTCGATGCCCAGCCCGGCCAGAGGTTGGCGAAATAGACCATGATCGCGAAGACCAGTCCCCAGTGCCGCCAGAACCGCGAGAAGCCGGTCAGCGCGGTCTCGCCGGTGGCCAGGGTGTAGCGCTCGATCTCCATGTTCAGGAACCACTGGGTGACGATGCCGACCGCGGCGGCCCAGAGGAAGACCAGCCCCACCTGCGAGGCGATGTAGGGGAAGAGGATGAACTCGCCGGACGCCAGGCCGACGCCGGCCGCGACCACCCCCGGCCCGATGATCTTCCAGGCGGAGCGGGGCGGCGGGGGCAGCTCCCGGACGGCGACGCCGGGCAGGTGTTTCGTCGGAAATCGGTCGGCGGCGGTCTGCGTCATCGGTGACCTCCAGGGGACGGGCACCGGCCGGGCGAGCCGGACGCCGTGCTGGCGTCCACTCCTCGACCGGTCGGTGGCGAGATCGGTTCGCAGTGGTAGTGGTAGATAGATCTTCTGCCAACATGGACGTCGTGCCAATGGATCAGCTCGTCGTCCGGCCCGGCGGCCCCGACGACGTCGCCGCGGTGCTCGCCCTGCTCGACGGCGCCACCCGCTGGCTGGCCGAACTCGGGCGTACCGGCCAGTGGGGCAGCGCCCCGCACTCCGGCAACCCGCGCCGGATCGCCCAGGTCCGGCGCTGGGCCGCCGACGGCGACCTCTACCTGGCCGAACTCGCCGGCCGCCCGGTCGGGGCGCTCGTCGTCGGCGCGGCGGTGCCGCACGTGCCGGCCGCGACCGAACCCGAGTTGTACGTCAACCTGCTGGTCAGCGACCGCGCACACGCCGGGCGACGAATCGGCGCGCGACTGCTCGAGTACGCCGAGGAACTCGCCCGGTCCTCGGGGGTCGACCTGCTGCGGGTGGACTGTTACGCCGGTGACGACGGCGCCCTGGTCCGCTACTACGAGAACCAGGGCTTCACCGCCACCGAACCGTTCACGGTGCCGCTGGCCGACCGGCGCTGGCCGGGCCAGGTCCTCGAACGCCGCCTCGTCCCCCGCCCACGCGGCGAGGGACCGGACGCGGCCTGAGCCGACCACGACTCAGCGGGAGTCCGCACCGCCCGTGCGCAGCTCGGGTAGCACCTTCGCCCCGAAGGTGTCGACGAAGGCGTCCAGCCGCTGCCCCACGTGGTGCAGGTAGATCTCGTCGAAGCCGAGTTCGGCGTACTCGTGCAGCAGCGCCGTGTGCCGGCCCAGGTCGGCGGAGACGTTCACCACCTCGGCGACCCGCTCCGGCGGCACCTGCGCGGAGACGACGTCGAAGTGCTCCGGCAGTTCCAGGTCCCAGCAGACCGGCGGGGCGAAGACGTTGCTGCGCCCTGGTCGTACGCGATCCGGGCCGCCTCCTCCTGGTCGGGCGCCCAGCTCAGGTGCACCTGGAGATGCAGCTTGCCCCGGCCGCCCGCGTCCCGGTAGGCGTCGATCATCCGGCGCAGCCGGTCCACCGGCGCGTTCACGGTGATCAGGCCGTCCGCCCACTCGGCGCACCACCGGGCGGTCGCCTCGCTGACCGCCGCGCCGACGAGTGCGGGCGGCTGCTCGGGCCGGGTCCAGAGCCGGGCCCGGTCCACGGTGACGAGCCCGTCGTGACTGACCTCCTCGCCGGCCAGCAGCGCCCGGATCACGTCGACGCACTCCCGCAGCCGGGCCGTCCGGATCTCCTTGCGCGGCCAGCCCTCCCCGGTGATGTGCTCGTTGCTCGCCTCCCCGGTGCCGAGCGCGGCCCAGAACCGGCCGGGGTACATCGCGGCGAGGGTGCCGATCGCCTGGGCGATGATCGCCGGGTGGTAGCGCTGGCCGGGCGCGTTGACGACGCCGAACGGCAGCGTGGTGGCCTGGAGCGCGGCGCCGAGCCAGGACCAGGCGAAGCCGGACTGGCCCTGCCGGTCGCTCCACGGCGAGAAGTGGTCGGAGGACATGGCCGCGTCGAAGCCCGCCTCCTCGGCCCGGACGACGGCCCGGAGCAACTCGGCGGGGTGGATCTGCTCGTGCGAGGAGTGGAGCCCGAAGACCGTCATGGCGGTCTCACGTACCCCGTCCACCCCGGCCCGCACACCCGTTACGGCGACGAATATCGCCGGCCGGAGCCGGACGCCGCACGGGATCGGCGCGGCAGGGCACCGTCGGCGGGCAGCACCTCGCTGATGCCGGCGACCCGCCGGCCTACTCGCTGTGCGCCCCGGCCCCGGGCCCGGCCGCCGCCCCCGCGCCGATCCAGACCGCCTTGAGGTTGCAGAACTCCCGGATCCCCTGCACCGACAGCTCCCGGCCGTAGCCGGAGTTGCCGACGCCGCCGAACGGCAGCTCCGGATAGGAGGTGGTCATCCCGTTGACGAAGACCATCCCGGCGTCCAGGTCGGTGACGAACCGCTGCTGCTCGTCCGGGTCCCGGGTCCAGGCGTTGGCGCCGAGCCCGAAGTCGGTGCCGTTGGCCACCTCGACCGCCTCTTCGTACGAGCCGACCCGGTAGAGGCCGGCGACCGGGCCGAAGACCTCCTCGGCGTACATCCGCATCTTCGGGGTCAGCTCGCTCACCACCGTCGGCGGGTACCACCAGCCGGGCCGGTCCGGCACCTCGCCGCCGCAGAGCAGCCGGGCGTTCTTCGCCACCGCGTCCCGGACCTGGTCGGCAACCTCGTCCCGACCCCGTTCGGTGGCGAGCGGCCCGACGTCGGTGCCGTCGTCCATCGGGTCGCCGACCCGCAGCGCCGACATCCGGGCCACGAACGCCTCGGCGAACTCGTCGTAGACGTCGGTGTGCACGATGAACCGCTTCGCCGCGATGCAGGACTGGCCGTTGTTCTGGCAGCGGGCCACCGTGGCCACCTCGGCGGCCCGGGCCAGGTCGGCCGAGGGCATCACCACGAACGGGTCGCTGCCGCCGAGTTCGAGCACTGTCTTCTTGACGTACCGGCCGGCGATCGAGGCGACCGAGCGGCCCGCGCCCTCGCTGCCGGTGAGCGTCGCGGCCCGGACCCGGGGATCGGCGAGTACCCGCTCGATCCGCTCCGAGCCGATCATCAGGGCCTGGAACGCGCCGGCCGGGAAGCCGGCCCGGCGGAACAGCTCGTCCAGGTAGAGCGCGGTCTGCGGCACGTTCGAGGCGTGCTTGAGCAGTCCCGTGTTGCCGGCCATCAGGGCGGGCGCGGCGAAGCGCATCACCTGCCAGAGCGGGAAGTTCCACGGCATCACCGCCAGTACCGGCCCCATCGGGAAGTACCGGCCGTACGCCGAGGTGGCGCCGATCGAGCCGGCGTCGGCGGGTTCGTCGGCGAGGAACCGTTCGGCGTGTGCCGCGTAGTACCGGCAGGCCGCCGCGCACTTGGCCACCTCGGCCTTCGCCGAGGCGTACGTCTTGGCCATCTCCGTCGTCATCATCCGGGCCACCGCGTCGGACTCGACCTCCAGCAGGTCCGCTACCGCCGACATCCACCGGGCCCGGTCGGCGAAGGTGGTGCCGCGCAACTCGTCGAAGCCGGCCGCCGACCGGGCGAGGGCCGCCTCCAACTGCTCGTCCGTCATCTCGTCGAAATTCTTGAGCAGCCGTCCCGTGGTCGGGTCGACGGTGGCGATCGACATGTCGTACTCCCTCGGCGACGTCGGCGGATCAGGTGCGGCGTACCGGGACCGGCTCCGTGGTCACTCGAAGAGCGAGTGCTTCGTGCCCGGCGGTTCCTCCCGGCGGCGCGCGACCCGGCGGCGCTGCACCACCACCAGGTCGACCACGGCGACCACGGCCAGGATGCCGAGGACCACCGCGAGCACCAGCAGGTCGGCCCGGAGCGCCAGCACGCCGAGCAGCACAGAGATCACCAGACCGAACGCGGCCAGCGCCAGGCGCAGGTTGAGCGCGCTGTACGCGTGGCCAACCGTCCCTTTCGCCCCTCTGGGCTGTGATCTCGCGGCCATTTCGCCGAACTACCCGGTATCGGCCCGGACTAACCTGGCCGGCCCACCCCGCCCGTCCGCCGGTCCGGAGCCCGGATCCGCGACGCGGCCGGGCGGCGTCCCGACCAGGTGTCGGGGTTTTCGCCCCAGGCTGGGTATAAGGGAAGGTATGACTACCGGTCGTACTCCCCCAGCCAGCCACGAGGACCTGCTGATCCGCCCGCTCTTCGCACACCTGGCGACCACCCGCCCGGACGGCGGGCCACAGAGCAACGTGATGTGGTTCGCCTGGGACGGCGGCCGGATCCGGATGACCCACACCAGGAGCCGGCAGAAGTTCCGCAACCTCCGGCGGGATCCCCGGGTCGCCCTCTCGATCCTCGACCCCGACGACCCGTACCGGTTCCTGGAGGTGCGCGGCGTGGTGGAGAAGGTCGAGGACGACGACGAGGTCGCCTCGTTCTACCGGTCCCTCCAGCAACGCTACGACAACGTCTACGAGATCAGGGACGCACCGGAGCGGGTCGTCGTCACGATCCGTCCGGAGAGCTTCGTCGCCGTCGTCGACGGGCAGCCGCAGCGGGCCGGCTGACCCTCCACTCCGGTCGCCGAGCCGCCGGCCTCACCCGGCCGGCCTACCGGCGTGGCTCCGATCCGGCGCTCGCCGCCCCCGGGGCGGCTCCGGGGCGGCTCCGGGGCGGCTCCGGCCGGTGTCGATGATCCGCCGGGCCGGTGTCGGTGATCCGCCGGGCCGGTGGCGGCGTCGAGGGTTCCGGGGCGACAGCCGGGCCGCGTAGAGTTACGGGGCGATTGCTGTCCGCTCGGTACCGGGGGAAGCATGCCCAGACGATGGACCGCCGCCGTCACCGCCGTGCTGGCGGCCTTCGCGCTGGCCTGCGAGGGGTCCGACGGCGGCGGTGGCGGTCAGCCCGACCCTCCGCCCGCGCCGCCCCGGCCCGGACTGCCCAACTCGATCGCGGCGCTCGGCGACTCCATCACCGCCGGCTTCGGCTCCTGTCTGATCCTCGCCGCCTGCCAGCGCAACTCGTGGTCGACCGGGGAGAGCAGCCGGGTGGAGAGCATCTACCGGCAGCTCCGCGAGGTGAACCCGGCGATCCGCGGCAAGACACACAACGAGGCGGTGAACGGTGCCCGCGCCTCGGGACTGGCCGACCAGGCCGCCGCGGCGGTACGCGCCAGGGCGGAGTACGTGACCGTACTCATCGGAGCGAACGACGCCTGCCGGGGCGGGATCGAGGACATGACCGGGGTGGCGGCGTTCCGGGCCGACATCGACCGCGGGCTGGCCACCCTGAAGAAGGGGCTACCCAAAGCAAGGATCCTGGTGGTGAGCATCCCGAACCTCTACCGGGTCTGGGAGGTGGGACACGAGGACACCCGGGCGGTACGCGCCTGGCGGGGCCGGACCTGTCCCGCCCTGCTGGCCAACCCGACGTCGACGGAGCCGGCCGACCGTACCCGCCGGTCGACGTTCCGGGCCCGGGTCGACGCGTACAACGAGCAGCTCGCCGCCGCGTGCAAGGCGTACGGGTCCCGGTGCCGCTACGACGGCGGCGCCGCGCACCGGGTGCGGTTCGGCCTGGACCGGCTCAACCGGCTGGACTACTTCCACCCCAACGTGGCCGGGCAGAACGAGTTGGCCAAGGTGGCCTGGCGGGCCTCCGGCCTGGCCAGCCAGGCCCGCCGGGCTGACTGAGACCGGATAGCCCCGCCGGATCGACCACTGTCAGCGGGGCTGCGGCGGCATGATCGCCGTCCGGGGTCGGTAAAGCTCCTGGGCCCGGGTCGCCAGGCTCCTGGTCGCCGACGAGTTGGCCCAGCTGCCGAAGACCACCGCCGCGCCCGGCACCGCCTTGGCGACCAGTCGCTTGGCGGCCCGGACGCCGGCCATCTGCGCCAGCTTCAGGCCGAGCCGCAGCATCACCTGGGCCAGCAGGGTCTGCGAGCCGCGTCGCAGGGCGTCGACCCGCTCCCGTCCGGCGGCCACCCCGAGCGCCAGCCGCGCCGTCTCGGCGATCTTGTGTACCCGTTGCAGCACCAGCAGGTCGGTGGCCCGGTCGGCATGCTCGGGGTCGTTGCCGTAGGCGGCGGCGACGTAGAGCACCATCCGGGCCTGGGTCCAGGCCAGTACTCCCATGTCGAGGACCGCGCCGGGCAGGCCGGCGGCCCCGGAGATCGCTCCGGAGACCCGGGCGTGGTTGACGAACTTCCGGATCGCCGCGTCGGCCGTCGCCTCCGGCGTCATCTGCGGATACCGGGCACGGTTGCGTTCCGCCCAGGCCCGCGCCTGCGGCCCGATCCGCCGGACCGCCTCCAGGGCGAGATGCTCCGGGGCGTACTGCGGATCGGCCTTCATCCGTTCCCACAGCCCGCTGGGCGGGGCGACGGTCAGCTCCGGGTCGTCGACCCCGGACGGGTCCGGCCCGGCCTCCGGGTCGACCTGGGCGACCCCGACGGCGGCGTCCGGCACACCGTCGGGGGTTGGCTGCGGGTGGGGTGCCGGGCCCGGGTGCGCGGCGGCCGGCGGCGTGCGGTCGGTCGGCGGGACCGGCGCGGCGGTTCCACCGCCGACCGGCTGGGACTCGGTCACGGGTACTCCGGCTCTCGAAGGGGAAGGGGTCAGTGCGGTCTCCCGAACGGGAAGGGGTCAGTGCGGTCGACGGTCAGCGCCGGCCGCGCAGCCGGGACGCGATCTGCCGCATCCGCTGCTGGTTCGACGGCTTGGCCAGCTCGCGCCGGCCCCGCTCGACGAGCCGCTGGCCCTGTGGGGATCGCAGGAACAAACGGATCCGTTGCACCAGTGATGCCATCTCGGCCCTCCTCGCGTGGTCCTGTCATCAGGTTTACCCGATCCCCCGCGCCGCCACACCGGCCGCGCGATTCGCAGCCGTGCCGCTCCACCATCGTGGCCGCACCGGGCAAGTCGCCGGTTGTCGATGCGACACCCCCGGCGGCCTCCGTCGGCGGCGCGTCGGCCGGCGCCAGTACCAGGACGGCTGGCGTCAGCGCCAGGATGGTACGAGCGCGTCGACCACCCGGGTCGCCTGCCCCTCGTGCTTGGCGTAGTGCTCGGGATAGCCCGAGTACTGCACCGCCTGGGCCGCCTCGGTCAGCCGCATCCGCTCCCAGCCGGGTACCTGGCGCAGCGCCTCGAAGAACCGCGCACTCGCGTACGCCGGGTCCATCAGCCGGTTCACCGGGCCCCACCCGCTGCTGGTGCGCTGCTGGAACAGCCCGACCGAGTCGTGGTCCCAGCCGGTGCCCTGGTGCCGGTAGCGCTTGGATTCCGGCAGCACCTCGCTGGCCCGGTTGAGCAGGGTGCTCTCCTGCATGGCGGTGGCCACCCCGATGATCAGTCCACGGCGCGAGATGCCCATGTCCCGACCGGTCCGGACGATGGCCCGGGCGTTGTCCATCTGGACCTCGCTCAGCCCGGCCACCGGCTCCGCGTCGTCGAGCGGCGACGCCGTGTCCGGGTCCGGTCCGGCGGGCTTCGCCGCGTCCGACCGGTCGTGGTTGCCGGAGCGGCTGGACCGGTCCGCCGAGCGGTCGGCGCCGGGCTGCGCGCCGGTGCCGTCGTCGGGGCGGGAGAGCGCCACCTGGTCCTCGCCGCTCGCGGTGGCGGGCTCGGCCGGGTCGGCCGGCGACACCGCCTGGACGACGGCCAGTGCGCCGAGGCAGCAGACCACTCCGGCGGCCACCGCGACCCGGGCCGGGCGGCGCGGGCCGTACCGGGCGGGCAGTCCGGCCCGGACCGTCAGCGCGCCGGCCAGGGCGGCGAGGTCGCGCAGCAGCGCCGGGCCGAGCGGCCGGAGGTGACGGAGCAGGGGCAACAGCAGCAGGAGTACGAGGCTCCGCAGCCGGGTGGCCGCGAGGGCTGCCCGGCGGGTCCGGGGCAGCTGCGGCGGCAGGGCCCCGGATCCCGGGTCGGAGGAGGGGACATCATCCGATCGGACAGTGCTGGGCACGGCGGGGTGTCCGCTCTCAGAACGGTCGTCGTCAGGCATCCGACGAGGCTAGGCAGGTCGATGGCCGATTACGGTGGGTCACGCGGTGGTCTCGGCCACATCCTTCGGCCGGACAACCGGGCAACAGACCGCAGTCGCGGCCGGCGTCGGCCAGCCCCGACAAACACGGCTTTTGCGACAAAACATGTTTATCCCGTGATTAGGCCAGTTAACCCCGAATTAGGCGTCGACCCGAGCAACATCAACGAGTTCCTCCGTTCGGCCGAGCCGCCTACGCCCACCCGGACCCCCGCCCATTCCCCGGACCCGCCGCCGTCGTGAGACCGTGGACTATGGCACCGGCCACCGACCCACTACCGCAGCAGAATCGACCCGGGCAGCCGGACCCGTTGCCGCACCACGACCTCCGTCTGCTGCCGAAGACCAACCTGCACCTGCACCTCACCGGCTCGATGCGCCCGGAGACGCTGGCCGAACTGGCGGACCGGTACGGGCTGCCGCTGCCCGAGCCGCTCCCGCCCGGGACGCTGCACGGCTGGGCCGCGTTCCAGCGCCGCTACGACCTGGCCCGGGCCGCACTGCGTACCGCCGAGGACCTGAGCCGGGTGGTGGCCGAGGCGACCGCCGACAACGTCGCCGACGGCGCCGGCTGGGTCGAGATCCAGGTCGACCCGACGGCGTACGCCGACCGGCTGGGCGGGCTGGAGCCGGTGGTGGAGGCGGTCCTCGCCGGGGCGGCCGGCGGGCGTACCGGAGTGGTGCTGGCGGCCAGTTGGGCCGGTCCGCCCGCCCGGGCGGACGAGATCGCCCGGATCGCCGCCCGGTACGCCGGACACGGCGTAGTCGGCTTCGGCCTCTCCAACGACGAACGACGGGGCCGGATCGCCGACTTCGTCCCGGCGATGCGCACGGCGACCGGGGCCGGGCTGCTGGCCGTGCCGCACAGCGGCTTCTACGAGCCGGCCTGGCACGTCCGGGACTGCGTCACGCTGCTCGGCGCGCACCGGGTCGGGCACGGGCTGACCGCCGCGACCGATCCGGCCACCCTCGACCTGTTGGCCGAGCGGTCGGTGGCGATGGAAGTGTGTCCCAGTTCATACCCGCCGTTCGGAGTCACCGCCGGGCTGGCGGCCACCCCGCTACGCGTACTGCTCGACGCCGGTGTGCCGGTGGCGCTCGGCACGGACGACCCGCTGCTGTTCGGCACGGACCTGCTGGACCAGTACGTGCTGGCCCGGGAGGTACTCGGCTGCACCGACGCCGAACTGGCCACCCTGGCCCGCTCCTCGGTCGAGGCGTCCGCCGCGCCGCGGGAGGTCCGGGCCACGATGCTGGCAGGGGTTGCCGACTGGCTCGGTGGAATGGACCAAGATAGCGGCAGCGTTTGCTACATCGGGGACGCCGTCGCTGACGGCGCGTCCCGGCGTACTCCGAGGAGGTCCTGACCGGTGCTCGACCCGAACGAGCTCTACGAGCTCACCGACGATTTGCCCGAGCTGGGTCAGCCGGTGCTGATCCAGGCGCTCTCCGGCTTCGTCGACGCCGGGAACGCGACCCGGCTGGCCAGGGAACACCTGGTGTCGGCCCTGGAGTCCCGGACGATCGCCACCTTCGACGTCGACCAACTGCTCGACTACCGCTCCCGGCGACCCACGATGATCTTCGTGGAGGACCACTGGGAGCACTACGAGCAGCCGAAGCTCGAACTGCACCTGCTGCGCGACGACGACGACACCCCGTTCCTGCTGCTCGCCGGCCCCGAGCCGGACTTCCAGTGGGAACGGTTCATCGCCGCCCTGACCAGCCTGATCCAGCGCCTCGGCGTACGCCTGACGATCGGGCTGAACGCCATCCCGATGGCGGTGCCGCACACCCGCCCCACCGGGGTGACCGCGCACGCCACCCGACCGGAGCTGATCACCGGCTACGAGTCGTGGCTGCAACGCATCCAGGTCCCCGGCAGCGCCGGCAACCTGCTGGAGTTCCGCCTCGGCGAGCAGGGCCGGGACGCGGTCGGCTTCGCGGTGCACGTGCCGCACTACGTGGCCCAGACCGAGTACCCGGGTGCGGCGGAGCTGCTGCTGACCTCGGTCTCCCGGGCCAGCGGGCTGCTGCTGCCGACCGAGGCGCTGCGGACAGCCGCCGAGGCCGTACGCGAGGACATCGACCGGCAGGTGGCGCAGACCGACGAGGCGACCTCGCTGGTACACGCGCTGGAGGAGCAGTACGACGCCTTCACCCGGGGACGGGGCGGGCCGAACCTGCTCGCCGGCGAGAACGGGCCGCTGCCCACCGCCGACGAACTCGGTGCCGAACTGGAGCGCTTCCTCGCCGAGCAGGGCCGCCCCGGCGAGAACCCCGGCACCTGACGCCAGCACAGCTGACGGCGGAACATGCCGCCGACCCGGCACCCGGACGCGCGTCCCGGCTACCTGCGTTCCGGGTGCCGATCGGGCAGGCTGGGCAGATGCGACTGGCGACCTGGAACGTCAACTCGGTGAAGGCTCGGCTCCCCCGGCTGCTCGACTGGCTCGCCGGCACGAAGCCGGACGTGGTCTGCCTCCAGGAGACGAAGTGTCCGGACGGCGCGTTCCCGGCCGACGAGGTCGGCGAGCTCGGCTACGAGGTGGCCAGCCACAGCGACGGGCGGTGGAACGGGGTGGCGATCCTGTCCCGGGTCGGTCTGGCCGACGTCGCGGTCGGGTTCGCCGACGAGCCCGGGTTCCCCGAGCCGGAGGCGCGGGCCATCTCGGCGACCTGCGCCGGGCTGCGGGTCTGGTCGATCTACGTGCCGAACGGGCGTACCCCGGACTCGCCGCACTACGAGTACAAGCTCGCCTGGTTGGCGGTGCTGCGCGACGCGCTCGCCGCCGAGCTGCGTACCGGGCTGCCGCTGGCGGTCTGCGGCGACTACAACGTGGCGCCGACCGACGCCGACGTCTGGGACCCGGCGCTCTTCGTCGACTCGACGCACGTGACCCCGGCCGAGCGGCAGGCCCTGGCCGACCTGCGCGCCCTGGGCCTGGTCGACGTGGTGCCGACCCCGATGAAGGGCCCGCACCCGTTCACCTACTGGGACTACCGGGCCGGGATGTTCCACCAGAACAAGGGCATGCGGATCGACCTGGTGTACGCGACGGAGCCGTTCGCCGCCCGCGTCACCTCGGCGTACGTGGACCGGGAGGCCCGCAAGGGCAAGGGCCCGTCCGACCACGCCCCGATCGTGCTGGACGCGGAGGTCGAACCGGCCGGCGGGGATGCCGAATAATGTTCCCGGCACGGCGTGGGCCAGGAGCGGGGAGCGGATGGAAGACAGCCGGACGTGGTGATCGACCTCGGCACCGAGCGCTACGAGCCGCCGGCCGCACCCGCCAGGCCACCCCGCGAGTTGCGGGTACGCCGCTGGCGGATCACGGGGGCGATCCTCGCCGGGATCCTCGCCTTCAGCGTCGGTGGCGCCGCCCGGTCCCCGGAGCCAGCGCTGCGTGAGGTGCACGCCGCACCGCTCGGTCCGGCCGACACCTACATGCTGGCCGACGGCCTGCTCCTCACCACCTCGGTGATCGACCCCACCGACCAGGCGAAGCACCGGATCGTCTGCTACGACCTCACACGGCGGCGCCAGCTCTGGTCCGCCGACTACGCCCTCGACGAGAACCGTCTCGGGCCGAGGCGGGCCGGCGGGCTGCTGCTGGTCTTCGAGAAGGTGGCCGAAGGCGCACCGCCCCGGACCACCGCGCTGGACCTGCGGACCGGGCACCGGCGCTGGTCGTTACCGTACCGCTCGCTGCTGCTGCCCGACGCGCCGACAGCGCTGGTCCTGGACGACGTCTTCCGGCCGGAGGCACGGATCCGGCCCGCCCAGGTCGACGGCGGCGGCGAGGTCTACTTCGGGTCGGACGGGCATGCCTACAGCGAGCCGCCGATCGAACTGATCGTCCGGGGGCTCGACCTCGACACCGGTCAGCTTCGCTGGGAGTTGCCCCGGCTCGACAGCGTCCGCCTGGTCGAGGCATCCGAGAGGCAGCCGCCGGTGTTGCTGACCTCGTCGCCGGACGGTGCCGTCGAGGTCCGGGACCTGCTCTCCGGCGGGGTCAACCACCGGCTCGACTGGCCGGGCGGCGAACTCGGGCTGGTGCAACGGATCGGCGAGACCGTCGTGACGGTGGCGCAGTCGGGATCCGGGCAGGTCGTGACGGCGTACTCGGCAGATCTGTGGCAGCGGCGGTGGAGCCGCACGCTCACCGGCACGCGCGACTTCGTCGAGCGCTGCGGGCCGCTGCTGTGCCAGGCCCGGGACATCGGGACGAGCGCGCTCGACCCGGCCACCGGCGAGACCCGGTGGGAGCTGCCCGGGCCGCTGCGGCTGCTCGCCCTCGACCCGTGGCTGGTCGAGATGGACCAACGGACCGCACTTCGCCGGGTCTTCGAGACCCGGACCGGCCGGACCGTGGCCGAACTCGGCGGCTGGCGGTTGACCGACGACTCCACCTGGCCCGACGAAATTCCGCTCCGCACGGACCAGCCGCCGCTGGTACTCCAGTCGAACCCTGCCGGCGGACAGACCTCGTTCGGCGTGATCGACCCGGCCGGACCGTCGGTCCGCCGGCTCGGCGTGCTGCCGTACCCCCTGGAGGAGTGCGTGGCCGCCCAGCCGTTCATGGCCTGTCGGGTTCCCGGTGCGCAACTCCGCGTCTGGCGCTACCACCCACCCCGCCCGCTGTGACGACTGCCGTGCCGGCCCGGGTGACTGCCCTAGGCTGACGTCATGGCAGTAGTGAAGATCAACGCGATCGAGGTCCCGGCGGGTGCCGGTGCGGAGTTGGAACGCCGGTTCGCCGCCCGGCGGGGCGCGGTCGAGAACTCCCCCGGCTTCCTCGGCTTCGAACTGCTCCGCCCGGTGGCCGGCGAGGACCGGTACTTCGTGTACACGAAGTGGGAGAGCGAGGAGGCGTACCAGGCGTGGGCCGCCGGGCCGGCCCGGGAGGCGCACGCGCGGGGCCCCGCCGACGGGAACGGAGAGCGGCCGAAGCCGGCCGCGACCGGTGCCACACTGCTGGAGTTCGAGGTGGTGCAGGCGAGCGGCCCCAGCGCCCCGTAACCATCCGGCGCCTCCCGCCGGCCAGTCCGGGGCGCTGCCGGGTGCCGGGTCAGCATGCCGCGACCTCGGCGACGATCGCGGCACGACGTGGATGAAGACGAGTCGCCGGTGATCGAGCGCTGCTGTCGCTGGCTACCCGCACGCCGCCGACGTCTCGGCGGGCGGACCGGCGGGCGGTCAGGGCTTGCGGGAGTCCACCAGGGAGGCAAAGGCGATCACGTTGTCGGAGTAGCCGGTGCCGCCGCCGACCCAGCGGCCGCCGCAGGTGATCAGACGGAGCCAGGGACGCCGGAAGTCGCCGTACACCCGCTCGGCCGGGAGCTTGTCCTTGTCGAAGTGCTCGACGGAGTTGACCTCGAAGATGGCCACCGAGCGGTCCTGCCGGGTCACCTCGATCCGGGCGCCCGGCCGGAGTTTCACCAGATCGTGGAAGACCGAGGGCCCGTCCCGGGTGTCCGCGTGCCCGACGATGATCGCCGGCCCGAACTGCCCGGGGGTCGGGCCCCGGTCGTACCAGCCGACCTCGTCGTGCCGTTCGAGAGCGGGTACGGCGATCGACCCGTCGTCGGCCAGCCCGACCCGGTGCACCGGGGCGCGTACCCCGATGGACGGGACGGTCAGCTTCACCGGTCGGCTCGGCGCGAGTACCGGGAACTCCCGGGGCGGTTCCTTGCTGCCGCCGCCCAGCCAGCGCCACGGCCCGCCCGCCGACTGGCCCAGACCGGCGCCGGTGGCGAAGATGCCGACGAGTACCAGGATGATCGCCAGCGGCCCGACGATGCTCCGCCGGGGGCGCCCGCCGACGGACCGGGCCGCCGGGTGCCGCAGGTGCGCGGCCGGCCGCCGGCTGCCGAGCCAGGGACGCCGGCCGCTGGAGGTACGGACCATCTGGGCGGCACTCCTCCCGGTCAGGTCCCGCGGGCGGACGTGGACCGGGACCGCCGACGGATGGCGACCAGTCCCAGCACGGCACCGAGTACGGTGCTGGCCAGCCCGCCGGTTACCAGCAGCCGGCCCGGGTCGTCCCCGGCGGTGCCACCGAACCCGGTCGCCGGCCCGCGCTGCGGGCGGGTGGGGCCCACCACCATCAGCCTGGTGCTGGCGCTCCCGCCGTCCGGACAGCTCAGCCGGACCCGGTAGGTGTCCGCCTTGGTGCTCTCCGGCACAGCCGCGACCGCGGTGAGGAACCCGGCCTGCGGCTGCACGGTCACGCTGCCGAAGGCCGGCGACTCGACCGTGCCGGGCTGGGTGTTCGTCCGGCAACTCGCCTTGATGCCGACCATGAAGCCGGCCTCGACGGTGCTCGGATTCACCTGTACGAATACGTCGGCGGCGCGGGCCGGGGCGGGTGCGGCCAGCAGCAGGGTCAGCGGGAGACCGCAGAGGACCGCGATGCGTCGCCCCGTTGCCACTGGTCCCCCTCCCGGCGCCTCGGGCAGCGCCGGGGCTCCGGGCCCCGGGGCCTGCCGTATGCGGAAATCCTCTCATCTGTCGACGCCGAGCACATCCGGTCGGGCGATCTCGATCAGATCCGTTGCCAGGTCCGGGCCTGGTTCGGCCAGATCCGGGCCTGATCCGTTGCCGGGATGATCCCGTTGTCAGATCCGGGTGCGGGCGGCGGTAGCTCCGGCGGTCGTCCGCGCCGATCGCGTACGCTGGCTTTCCCGTGACCCTCACCAGCCAGGACCAGACCGGCCAGACCGGCCAGACCGGCCAGACCGCGCCGGCCCCGCAGCTCGCGCATCCCATGCCGCCCGCCGGCGCGGCAGAGCCGGCGCGCTCGGGCCGGCTGGCCCGGATCCGCACCTTCCACCCGCGCCGGGGACGGCTCAGCGGGCGGCACCTGGACGCGCTGGACCGGCTCTGGCCCCGCTACGGCCTGACCGTCCCACTTCCGGGCCACCCCTACGGCGGACCGGTCGAGACCGGCGCCGCTGGCCCATCCGGCACAGCCGGCGCCCCGCAAGACCCGCTGGAACCGGTAGTCGCGGAAGGCCCGCTGGAGCCGGTAGTCGCGGAAGGCCCGCTGGCTCGGGGAGCCGTCCTGGACCTGGCCGAGTTGTTCGGGCGTGCCGCACCGGTGGTGCTGGAGATCGGTTCCGGGATGGGTGACGCCACCGTGACGATGGCCGCCGCCGACCCGGGGCGGGACTACCTCGCCGTCGAGGTGCACACTCCGGGCATCGCGAACCTGCTCGACCTGACCGAGCGGCAGGGGCTGACGAACGTCCGGATCGCCTGCGGCGACGCCCTCGACCTGGTCCGCTACCTGCTGCCGGCGGAGCGGCTCGACGCCGTACACGTCTTCTTTCCCGATCCGTGGCCGAAGCCGCGGCACCACAAGCGCCGGCTGGTCCAGCCGGCGCACGTCGCGCTGCTGCGCTCCCGGCTCGTTCGCGGCGGCGTCCTGCACTGCGCGACCGACTGGCCCGAGTACGCCGAGAGCATGCGCGACACCCTGACCGCAGACCCGGAACTGGTCAACCTGTTCCCCGGCTTCGCGCCCCGCCCGGCGCACCGGCCGGTGACGAAGTTCGAGCGGCGCGGGACGGCGGCCGGCCGCCCGATCCACGACCTGATCTTCCGCCGCCGCTGAGGTGTGAGGAAGGGCCCCCGCATATCGCTTTCTGTTGTAGAAGGGCCCCTTCCTTACACCTCGGGCTCGGGAGCGGATTGGCGTTGCCGAGCCGGGCCAGGCACCATGGACCGGCTATGACGCTCACCGACCAGCTGCCGGGCAGCGCCGACCCCGACGCCCTCTTCGACGCGTTCGCCGGGTGGGCGCAGGAGCGTGGCCTGAGCCTCTATCCGCACCAGGAGGAGGCGCTGATCGAGATCGTCTCCGGGGCGAACCTGATCCTGAGCACCCCGACCGGCTCCGGCAAGAGCCTGGTCGCCACGGGTGCGCACTTCGCCGCCCTGGCGGCCGACCGGGTCAGCTTCTACACCGCGCCGATCAAGGCGCTGGTCTCGGAGAAGTTCTTCGCGCTCTGCGACATCTTCGGCGCCGAGAACGTCGGGATGCTGACCGGGGACGCCAGCGTCAACGAGGACGCCCCGATCATCTGCTGTACGGCGGAAATCCTCGCCAACATCGCCCTGCGGGACGGCGAGCGGGCCGACGTCGGCATGGTGATCATGGACGAGTTCCACTTCTACGCCGAGCCGGACCGGGGCTGGGCCTGGCAGGTGCCGCTGATCGAGCTGCCGCAGGCGCAGTTCGTGCTGATGTCCGCCACGCTTGGCGACGTCACCCATTTCCAGGACGACCTGAGCCGGCGAACCGGGCGGTCGACGGCACTGGTCCGCAACGCCGAGCGGCCGGTCCCGCTGATGTTCTCGTACGCGATGACGCCGCTGCACGAGACCCTGGAGGAGCTGCTCTCCACCCGGCAGGCGCCGATCTACGTGGTGCACTTCACCCAGGCCGCCGCGCTGGAACGCGCCCAGGCGCTGATGAGCGTCAACGTCGCCACCCGGGCCGAGAAGGACATGATCGCCGAGGCGATCGGCAACTTCCGGTTCACCGCCGGCTTCGGGCGTACGCTGTCCCGGCTGGTCCGGCACGGCATCGGGGTGCACCACGCGGGCATGCTGCCGAAGTACCGGCGGCTGGTGGAGACGCTGGCCCAGGCCGGGCTGCTCAAGGTCATCTGCGGCACCGACACCCTCGGCGTCGGGATCAACGTGCCGATCCGCACCGTCCTGTTCACCGGCCTGTCGAAGTACGACGGGGTGAAGACCCGGCTACTCAAGGCCCGCGAGTTCCACCAGATCGCCGGCCGGGCCGGGCGGGCCGGCTTCGACACCATCGGCACGGTGGTGGTGCAGGCGCCGGAACACGTGATCGAGAACGAGAAGGCGCTGGCCAAGGCGGGCGACGACCCGAAGAAGCGTCGTAAGGTGGTCCGGAAGAAGCCGCCGGAGGGCTCGATCGGCTGGGGCCGGCCCACCTTCGAACGGCTGGTCGAGGCCGAGCCGGAGCCGCTGACGTCGAGCTTCCAGGTCAGCCACGCCATGCTACTCAACGTGGTCAGCCGGCCCGGCGACGCGTTCGCCGCGATGCGGCACCTGCTGACCGACAACCACGAGGAGCCGGCCGCGCAGCGCAAGCACATTCGGCGGGCGATCGCGATCTACCGGGCGCTGCTGGCCGGCGGCGTCGTCGAGCGGCTCGCCGAGCCGGACGAGCAGGGTCGACGGGTACGCCTCACCGTCGACCTCCAGCTCGACTTCGCGCTCAACCAGCCGCTGTCGCCGTTCGCGCTGGCCGCGATCGAGCTGCTGGACAGCGCCTCCCCGACGTACGCCCTGGACGTGCTCTCGGTGATCGAGTCCACTCTGGACAACCCTCGGCAGATACTCTCGGCGCAGCAGTTCAAGGCGCGCGGCGAGGCGGTCGCCGCGATGAAGGCCGACGGCATCGAGTACGAGGCCCGGCTCGAACTGCTCGACGAGGTGACTCATCCGAAGCCGCTCGCCGAACTCCTCGACGCCGCCTACGAGATGTACCGGCGCGGGCACCCCTGGGTCGCCGACTACGAGCTGCGGCCCAAGTCCGTCGTCCGGGACATGTACGAACGGGCGATGACCTTCGTCGAGTACGTCGGCTTCTACGGCCTGTCCCGCTCCGAGGGGCTGGTGCTGCGCTACCTGGCGGACGCCTACAAGGCGGTGCGGCAGAGCGTTCCCGAGGACGCCAAGACCGAGGAACTGATCGACCTGATCGAGTGGCTCGGCGAACTGGTCCGGCAGGTCGACTCCAGCCTGATCGACGAGTGGGAGCGGCTGCGCAACCCGGCCGACCCGACCGCCGTGGTGGTGGACGACAAGCCGCCGGCGGTCACCGGCAACGTGCGGGCGTTCCGGGTGCTGGTCCGCAACGCGCTGTTCCGCCGGGTCGAGCTGGCCGCCCTGCGCCGCTACGACGAGCTGGGTGCGCTGGACGCCGAGGACGGCTGGGACGCCGACGCCTGGGCCGACGCGCTGGAGCCGTACTTCGAGGCGTACGACGAGATCGGCACCGGACCGGCGGCCCGCGGCCCGGCGCTGCTGATGATCGAGCAGGGCCGGGACCGCTGGACGGTCCGGCAGATCCTCGACGACCCCGACGGCGACCACGACTGGGGGATCAGCGCCGAGGTCGACCTCGCCGCCTCCGACGCGGCCGGCACGGCGGTACTCCGGGTGACCGAGGTCGGCCAGCTCCAGTAGCCGCCCGGCCTGCGAGGAGGGGCGCGCTCCTATCCTTGCCTGTATGACGATCACCGATCACGAGCTGGCCGTCGCGGCGGCCCAGGCGGGCGCCGAGGTGGTACGCGCCGGCTACGGCTCCGCGCTGGCCCGGTTCGACAAGGGTTCCGGCGACTTCGCCACCGCCGCCGACGTCGAGGCGGAGCGGGTGATCGTGGAGCTGCTCCGCGCCGCCCGCCCGGACGACACCGTCGTCGGCGAGGAGAGCGGGCGTACCGGATCGGGCGGCTCCGGCCGGGAGTGGCTGGTCGACCCGCTCTGCGGGACGCTCAACTTCGCCGCCCGCAGCATGCTGGTCGCGGTGAACGTCGCGCTGCGTTCCGGCCCGGAGTCCGGCCCGGAGTCCTGTTCGGGGAGCGGCTCGGCCTCCGGTGCGGAAAGCGGCCCGGAGTGCCGTTCGGAGGTGGTGGCGGCGGCCACCGCCGACCCGTTCAGCGGCGAGGTCTTCTGGACCGACGGCACCCGGGCCCGGGTACGCCACGACGGCGTGGACGCCGACCTCCGGCCGTCGGCCGAGTCGCACCTGGTGGACGTCAACCTCGATCCGCCGTTCCCGAACGACCCCGCCTTCCGGGCCGTACGCCTGCTCGCGAACCGGCACTTCGCCGAGCGGTTCCGGCCCCGCGTGCTCTCCACCACCCTCGCGGTGGCCTGGGTCGCCGCCGGCCGGCGGGCCGGCTACGTCACCGACGGCCACCTGCGGGACAGCGTGCACTTCGCCAGCGGGATCGCGCTGTGCCGGGCGGCCGGCTGCGTGCTCACCGACCTGCGGGGGAACCCGTTGCACAGCGGCACGGGTGGTCTCGTCGTGGCGGCCGACGAACCGACCCACGCCGCCCTGCTGGGCATGGTCGATGAGCAGTTCCGCACCGGCACGGGCACCCCGTGACCTGGCAACCACCGACTCGGCGACCCGGCGCGGCTCTTCGCCCGCCGACGGTGCCGGCCGGCCCACTCGACGCTCAGCGGCGGACCCTGCGCAGGCAGGCGACAAAGCCCTGGTCCATGTTCACCAGCTCCCAGCCCCGAGTCTCCAGGAACTCGACGGCGGTCAACACCTGGTCGATCATGGTGTTCTCGCCGGCTGCACGGTCGAAAGCCGCTCCGACGAGCGACGACATCGACACGTTCGGACCGACGACGACGTAGCGGAACGGATAGCCGTCGAGTACCACCCGACCGGTGAGGATGTCGTTGGCGCGGAAGACTCGGGCGGGGCGGGGCGGCGACACCGGCACATCATTCCATGATCCGTCCGGCCGAAGGGCGGACCGGTCAGCAGGGCACCTTTGCGAGGACGACGTGATCCTCGCGGACCTCCCCGACCATGGCGAAGTCGGCCCGGTCGACGTCGCAGCAGAAACGGACGTCGCCGGAGAGGTCGACACGCTCGGACGCGGGCAGCCGGGCATAGCGTCGAGTGTGCTCGTCGGCACCGTCCATGATGCCCGCGACCAGGTCGTCCGGACGCGGTGCCGCCCCGTCCAGAAGGTCAGTCAGGTACCTCGCGCAGGCCCGGTCCTCCGCGGTCGTGCCGGTGCAGAGGATCACGTACGGAGTCCCTGCGTGGTTACTCGCGATCCATCGGGCGGTGGCACCCACGTTCACTGCCGACGCCGCGAGCAGCGCCGCCGGGTCCGGACACCGGGAGAGCCCTCGCGTGCCGTTCGATGTCGCCTGGATCAGGCACCGGCCGTCGAGCCGCGCCACCGACATCTCCAGCGGCGAGTTCCCGAAGTCGAAGTCCGCGGGCTTGAGCCCGTCGGTCTCCCCGACCAGTAGACGGTCCGGGTGCAGCCGCCGCAACCCTCGGGCGACCTCGACGGACGGTGCACACGCTATCTCGGCCACGCCGCGCTCGAAGGCGACCGCAGCCGTGGTGAAAGCACGAATCACGTCGATGACGACGACAACCGCGCCGGCCGGAATCTCGGCATGCATACCCACGATCGACACAACCGCCGATCGTCGCGCCCGTAGGCCCGGCCCGCAAGGACAATTCCAGCCGCCTGGAGCCCTCCGCCAACCGGTCCACGATCGATGCGGCCACGCTGGCGGGAGCGGGACAGCGCACGGTGGACGCTGGCGTCCGCCGCCCGTCGACGGCGGACGCCAGCCGGTCGCGTGGTGTCAGGGACAGCTCACGTTCCTCCGGGCGCTCCACCCGCCGACGACGTTCCACTCCTTGTTCCAGTAGCAGTAGCCGACGTAGCTCAGGCTGCCGCCGGTTGGCGCCACCCAGTGCCGACCCCGATAGTGACAGGTCACGCGGTACGGCCCACCGTCCGTGGTTCCGGTCAGCGTCCCGGTCTCCGCGCCTTCGGCACCGGCCTGGCTCGCGCCGATGACAAAGCCGGGATCGGTGGTCGGACAGGCTGGCGCCGCCTGCGCCGGCGATGCCGACACCACGATCGCGCCGGCCGTCGCCAGCATCAGTGACGCCCCGACGAGGGCTACGTGCCGAACCATCTTCACAGGTCCTCCCTGGTCATATCGAAGGCGCGGCTGGCGCCGGCGCCGGACACTGCGCTGGCCATTGTGAAGACGAAAACGCCGACGCACAGCGTGGATCGGCCACGGTCGGACAGCGTCGGACAGCTTTCCGCGGTTGGCGAGCGCCGACCTGCCGGCCTGCTCGGTTCCCGCACCGCCAGCGTGGTCTTGCCGGCGCCCGCGGTCACCGCGATCCCACGAGCACCGCGATCGGCGCTGCCGGGGCCGGCACGGGCGCCAGCACATCGAGGGTCTCGGGCGCGTTGTCGTCAATCCGATAGAGCCGAACCGAGCGCCATAGACCGCGCCCTATCGTTGGGCGCGGACGTCGACCGACCTATCGGCAGGGTGGGGATACGTGTGGTGCCGTCGGAAATCGACACCTTGGAGGATCTGGCGCGGGCGCTGCGCCACCTGCGCCGCAGAGAGGCACGGGAGCAGTCTCTGCCGGAGCTGACATACCGCGCGCTGGCCGCCAAGACGGGATGGTCCGTGGGTGTCATCGGCGGCTACTTCTCCGGGCAGGTACTGCCCCCGACCAGCCGTTTCGACACGCTGATCAGGCTGCTCGGAGCCACCCCGGCAGAGCAGGGGAGCCTGGCCACCGCCCGGGACCGGGTGGCCGAACGCCGCACCGCGCGCGACCGGCGGCGCGGTCAACCGGCGCAACCTGCTGGCGGGGGCCCGGCGCTCACCGGCCGCGTCCGCCCGGCCCGCCCCGCCGTGCCACGCCAGCTGCCCGCCGACGTGCCGACGTTCGCCGGCCGGACGGAGCAGCTGGCCGGGCTGGACCGGCTCCTGGAGCGGTCAGGCACCTGGGTCGCGGCCGTGTCGGGCACAGCCGGGGTGGGCAAGACGACGGTCGCCCTGCACTGGGCCCACCGGGTGGCGAACGAGTTTCCGGATGGTCAGCTGTACGTCAACCTACGCGGCTTCGACCCCGCCGGTACGCCGGTCGAACCCGCCGTCGCACTGCACGGCTTCCTGGTCGCGCTCGGCGTACCTGTCGCACAGATCCCGGCCGGAGCGGACGAACGGGCCGCCCTCTACCGCAGCCTGCTGGCCACCCGGCGGGTGCTGGTCCTGCTCGACAACGCCGTGGACGCCACGCAGGTGCGCCCGCTGCTGCCCGGCTCACCGGGCTGCGTGGTGATCGTCACGAGTCGGAACCAGCTGACCGGCCTGGTCGCCGTCGACGGTGCGTGGCCGATCGGGCTCGCGGTGATGTCCATCCCGGAGGCGACCGAGGTACTCGCCGCCCGGCTCGGCCCCGACCAGGTCGCCGCGCACCCCGACGCGATCGACCAGATCGTCGATCGCTGTGGCGGTCTCCCACTCGGCCTGGCCGTCGCCGCGGCGCGGGCGGTCGCCGACGGGGTGCCGCTGCGGAGGCTCGCCGCAGAACTCGGCCGCCCTCTCGACGCTCTCGACGCCGGCGACGCGGCCTGCGACGTGCGCACCGTGCTGTCGTGGTCCTACCGGATGCTGCCAGACGGCACAGCCCGGATGTTCCGGCTGCTCGGCGTCCACCCCGGTCCGGACATCGGGCCCGCCGCGGCGGCCAGCCTCGCCGCCGTCCCGGCCAGCGCCGCCGAGGCGCTGCTGCGCGAGCTGACCCGCGCCAACCTGCTGACCGAATACCGCCCAGGCCGGTTCGCCTGCCACGACCTGCTTCGCGCGTACGCCGTCGAACTCGCCGCCACGTCGCGGGTCGACGGGGCTCTTGCCCGGGTCCTGGACCACTACGCGCGCAGCGCGGACACCGCCACGATGCTGCTCGACCCGATGCGCGATCCGGTCGAGCCACCCGCGCCGGTCGCCGGCGTGCAGCCGGAGCAGTTTGTCGATCTCATTGCTGCCCGGAGCTGGTGCGCCGCCGAATACCCGGTGCTCACCGCCGCGACCGAGGCGGCGTGGGCAAACGGCTTTCCCGCGCAGGCCCGCCACCTCGGCTGGGTGGTCGGACGATTTCAGCGCCTGCGCGGCCATTGGCAGGAGTGGCTGGCCGGGCTGCGGACCGCGCTGGCTGCCGCCGGCCAACTGGGCGACCGCGCGTGGTTGGCCCGGATCCACCGCGAACTGATCAGCGCCTACGGACGGTCGCACCGGTACGACGACAGCCGCGACCACGCCCGCCAGGCGCTCGAGCTGTACCGGGAGCTGGGTGACCGGATCGGTCAGGCACGCTGTCACCGCAGCCTCTGCCTGACTCTGGAACTCGAGGGACGCCCCCGCGACGCCCTGGAGCACGCCGTCCGCAGCCGCGACCTGCTGCGCGACACCGACGACCAGGCCAGACTGGCGTACGCGTACAACTCGGTCGGCTGGTACCAGGCGCTGATCGGCGACTTTGCCGAGGCGGTGACCAACTGCCAGGAGGCGATCAGACTGCTGCGGCGCACCGAAGATCGGTACGGCGAGGGCCAGACCTGGGACAGCCTTGGCTATGCCTACCACCACCTGGGCCGGCACGACCAGGCGGTGGACAGCTACCGGCACGCCCTGGAACTGCTCCGCGAGGTTGACGACCAGCTCCACGAGGCCCACACACTCGACCATCTCGGCGACACCCACCAGGCGATGGGCGACAACCAAGCGGCATGCGGGGCGTGGCAGGCCGCAGCATCTATGTTCGACGAACTGGAAGACCCCCGGGCGGCGGAGATCCGTGCCAAGGCGGTGGCCATTCCGACCCCTTGACCGGGGCCGGTATCAGGACCACGACGACGATGCCGTCCGCGCGCATGCCGGCCGACTGCGATCATTCGACCGCGACCGACGATCCGCTCCCCGAACAGTTACGAGCCGGCACCGCCGGCGACTCGCCCGGAAGATCGACAACCGCGACGAGGGATTCTGCGCCATCGTCGATGCAGACCGCGTGAGCCGGTTCGCCGGCACGGTCAGTCGTCCGGTCGGGCCAGCAACGCGTCAAGCCGTTCCTGGGCACGGCGGGCCCAAATGGAGTCGGGATTGGCCGGGTCGCCGTAGGTGATCGCGAGTTGGTAGTAGGAGCAAGCCATGGCGGTGTGGCCCTGCTCGATCAACATGTCCGCAAGGTCGGTCGCGGCACGCGGCGCCCATGCCTCGTGCCGGGAGTCGATGGCTCGCTGGTAGCACGCCTGGGCTGCGTCCCGGTCCCCCTGGCGTTTTAGCAGGTTGGCCATCCACCAGGCGCCACCGGGCCGGCAGTGGTAGTCGTTCGAGTCCATCGCCCGCTGAAATGCCCGCAGCGCGCCGTCCAGGTCGCCGCGGCTCGAAAGGCGGTCACCGAGGTCGATCGCCGCGCGCGGCGTCCGCCAGCGAATTGGCCAGAGCAGCATGATCCACCCTCCTGCACGGGTTGAACCTCGACGTCACAGTATCGGCCGGATACATGACGGTCACGCCACGGTAAGTGCACCATCTTCGACGGCTCGCAGGATCACTAGCAAGGTAATCCGGACAGTCGCAAGGTTCGGGCGGACGCGACACTTGGTGTCCTGTCCGGTTCAACCTGTCACCAGCAGTCGTCCATGACCTGCGGCGGTGCCAACTTGATCCGGACGGCGGGTCCGGGGACTGTCCGGCTCAACCTGGCACTTCCCGTGGCGCTGGTTGGTCGGCGGGTCGGATCCAACCTCTGATCCGGAGGGTGGAGCAAAACGGCGTACAGGTAAATTATGAAAGCTGGCGGCGGGAGCCGTTCCTCCACCCTCCGAAGATCGGAGCTGACGAGTGGCTTTCGTGAGAAGGGCAGTGAGCTGACGTGAACATCGACGAAGCCGTGAGTTTCTTCCTGGAGTTCCTCACCGCCCTGTACGAGCAGGACGTCGCTGACCTCACAGAGTCCGACGAGCAACTCGAGCAGCGGATCGCCTGGTCGGAGAGCTTCATGCACGCCCCGCCGGGCACGACCATGACGTCCCCGTTCATGCGACCGCCCGGTCTGCCGTCCGAGGAACTCGCCGAGATCGCGGCGAGGGCGGAGACCCCACAACGCCGTCCGCTGATCCTGGTCGCGGAATACGAGACAGCCGGGCTGGGCACGTGCTTCGCCGGTTACGTCGGCGGAGCCGACGACCTCACCGCCCTCGGTTACCAGCATCAGTACTGGGCGATGGACGTCGACGGCGAGCCGAAGATAGTCGCGAACTACGTGATCGACTACTACAACGACGAGTCGGAAGTGGTCTGGGAGAACCTCGAAGGCGCGGTCGTCGGGAAGGTCGGCCGGCCGGTCGCGGTACGAGGACTGCAGGAGCCGTTCGTCGAGCGATACAGGCGGAACTACCACCACATCCTTGGGCTGTCCTAACCGGACGGTGCCAACCGCGTGCCAACGCTCCCTGGACCGTGCAACCTTGCCGGAGACGGGACACCTCCTGGGGCCGGTGCCGGGCTGTGGCCTCGGCACGTCCATCGGCCGGGGTTGACGGCGAGGCGCAATGTGGGTGCGGGTCAGCCGGTCTTGATCTATGTTCCCGGCATGGTCCTTTGGGAACAGCAACCAGTCGAGCGTCTGCGCGATACTCTGCGAGCGCAGGTGTCGCCGTCGCTAAACGTGAGTGAGAAGAGGACACAGTACTGGTTCGACGAGGACTCTGCGGCGTACTGCGAGATCGACGTGCAGGCTCGGCAGGGATCTGGCGATTCACCCTTCGTTGTTGTTGTGATCGCCGAGACTGTTGGCCCTAAGATTGAGTTCATGGTGCGTGCTTGGCATCGTTACGCGCCTGAAGTGTGGAATGTTGGCGTCGAGCAATCGACCGTCACCCGGATGCTGCGTGATGGTACCCGGGATGTTCAGGGCCTTGGAAGCATCCTGGTGTCGCCGTTGTTGCCCGGTGTTGCTGTCGCGGTAGAACGCTTGTTCTCCACCACGGATTCACCTGGGTGACGTTAGCAGGCGGTGTGCACTGCGGCGGTGCCACGCCGGTGCCAACCCGTTCCGGACGGTGCCACTTTGCTGCGGACCGGACACTTGGCGGCTGTCGCGTCCGGTTGAGGATTGCGGATGATCAAGGCGCTGACCAGTGACTCACAAGGTAGTTCCGGACGGTGCGCGATGCGATCGTCCGGAACTACCTTGTGGTTTTTCGGTTAGGGTTGTCGCTGAACGTGTGATACCACGGCCTCGGCGACCTGTTCTGGCGGTTGAGACGCGTCGATGAAGTGAGCGTCGGTCAGCGAGGCGAATGTCGTCAACGCTTGGGTGACATGGTCTTGTCGCCACTGGCGGGCCTTCGCTTCCACTTGGTCATCGTCAATGCGGTTGCGTAGCTGCTGCTCCGAAACGCGGAGGATGACCTCGCGGAGGTCGACGCCGGCGGCCCGGATGCCGTCGAAGATCTCGATGCGGTAGGCCACGTTGATCAGGCTCATCGGGACGACCCAGGTGTGGGGATGCTGCTGGGCAAGGCCCGTCATCGTCTGGATGACGAGGTGACGCCAGAGCGGGAGGTCCTGGAAGTCACCGGTCGGGGACTCGACGAATGGCATCAACATGTAGCCGACGTACTCGGGGTCGAAGACCTTGGCGCCGTCCAGCCGTCTCGTCACGAGGCTGGCTGTCGTCGTCTTGCCTGCGCCGAAGGCGCCGTTGATCCAGAGAATCATGGCGGGCATAGTGTCATCCCGCCCCGTAGAAGAGGACTTCGACGGCGTCTGCGACGGTGGCGACGGTGTTGTCGGGTCCTGGTTGGTCCTCGGGCCGCGACGTCGACCCGGTTTGCAGCCAGATGGTGCGCAATCCAGCGCGTCGTCCGCCGACGACGTCGAGGATCGGGTCGTCGCCGATCATCCAGCCGCCGTGCGATGTGCCGCAGCGCTGCGCGGTGAGGCTGAAGATCGCCGGTTCGGGTTTGCGGATGCCGACTTCGTCGGAGATGCACCAGCCGTCGACCAGTGTGTTGAGGCCAGCGCGGTGGATCTTGCCGTGTTGGTTGTCGGTCATGCCGTTGGTGACGATCCCGATCCGCCAGCCAGTGGCGCGCAGCAGGCGTAGCGCTTCCAGATCGTGTGAGCGGCAGGCAACCAGTTCCGGCATGCGCTGACGGTATTGCTGCCAGAGTTCGTCGGCAGCTTGATCGAGGCGGAAAGCCTCCCGGACGGCGTGGAAGAAGGGGCCTTTCGTGCCGGAGGTTCGGGCGTCGGTTTCCAGGAGCCAGGTCAATGCGGCGTCGTCGAGGTGGTGGTCGGCTACGAACTCGTGGGCCCATGTGCGGAAGGCCGCGCTGCGGTTGACGAGCGTGTTGTCCAGGTCGAAGAGCGCCAGCCGCTGCATGTCGAGATCGTAGGCTGCGGTTGGACGCCGAGGTCAGTGTCCGGGCGCGGTGAGGAAGACCTTGCGTTCGTGTCCGAGCAGCGGTCGTCCTCCGCGTGGTTCTGGTGGCGAGTCGCGGGTCGGCCAGGGGGCGGGGTTGATGGCGGTGTCGAGGTAGTCGGACTGCACCGCAGTTGGTCTTTTGTAGTCGGCGATGACGGGCGCGGTGGTGTCACCGACGTTGGTGGCCGGGGTGTCGGGGTCGGGGAAGGCGGCTGCTTCGGCGCTCGCGTCGACGGTGCCGATGAACAGTTCCATACGACGTGACCAGTCGCGGGCGAGGACGGGCCCGACGTGGCGGTGGTAGAGGATGCCGCGGCCGCCGCGGCGGTTGCGTGCGAACCAGCGGGCGCTGCGTCGGTGCCGGTCGATGCTGTGCTGGTTGGCCTTGGGGATGGTGTGGCCGCCGAAGCCGCGCTGGGTGCGGTAGGTGGTTCGGGGCAGGCTGGGTGGTCGCCAGCAGTCGTCGTCGATCCAGTGGGCGATCGGGTCCTTGGCGACCTTCGGCCGGTAGTCGGGCTGGCCGAGTCGACGGCCGATCTCGGAGGCGAAGCGGTGTTGCCCGACCGGGTCGCTCGCGGCGAGGCGGCGCCAGTGCAGCGAGCCGACGAGCGCGGCGATCTTGACGGCTTCGGGGTAGGTCGCGGCGAACAGCCGGGAGGTGCTGAAGGTGGTTTCCTCGGTGCCGTGCGGGATGAGTTCGGCGGCTCGTTCGCCCCAGAGGAGGGCGTCGTCGGGGTGGTGTGCGTCTTGGTCCCACCGGTGGCCGCAGATGAGGAAGCCGGTGAGTACGGCGTCGTAGGTAGCGGCCGGGCCAAGGCGGTGCAGGAGCCGCAGGTGCGCGCGCTGCGCGGCGACAATCTCGGGCAGTTCGTCGAGGGTGGGATAGGGCTGGTCGATGATGTCCGGCGGGCCGATCCAGATGCGGTGCCGGGTGCAGACGTAGCGGTGGTGCGGGAAGAGTTGCCGGACTGGGCCGCCGGGGTGCCGGGTGGTGCAGCGGGGGCATCCGTGTTGTGGTTCGTGGCGGAAGGCTTGCCAGTCGGGTTCGGGTTGGCGGATCTCGATGACGGCGCGGGCCAGCCGAGTTTCGGGTATGCCGGTGACGGCGGCGAGTTGGTCAGCGGCGATGTGTCGCGCGGCGCCGCTTGTGGCGCGGGGCCGGCTGACCTGTTGCCAGAGCTCGGGGAATGGGATGCCGTGCAGGTTGGCGAGCCTGGTGACGTAGGAGGCGGCGGTTTCGTGGTGGGCGGGCGCGACCGCGATGGGCAGGCGGGAGTGCATCAGGCGCTCGCGGCGGCGGTCCCGGCGGACCGGCGGGTGCGCGGACGTGGCGGGGATGTTCGGGTGGCTTTCTCGGCGGCGAAGTCGACCGGGACGAGGTCGAGCAGGTCGCGGGTGATCTGTTCAGTGCCGTCCTCGATGGCCAGGATCGCGGCGCCGCGGATGAGCTGGGAGAGGCTGCCGATCATGCCGGAGGTGCGGCGGTAGAGGTGTTCATCGAGGCCGACGAGGGTTCCGGGGGTGTGTTGGTGCAGCCGCAGCATGGCTTCGAGAGTGGCGATTAGTGACCGCCAGGCGGTGCGCTGCTCGGTGGTGCCGTAGGCGAACGGGGTGGACGCGATGAGGGTGAACCGGCCGGCGATCTGGCGTCCGCGGACGCCGGCGAACAGCCCTTCGGCCTCGACGCCGATGCCGGCGTAGACGAAGGTGGCCGGCAGCCTTTCGGCGAAGTATTTGAGCTGGTCGGACACCTCGGCGCCGGCTCGGGTGGCGAGGTTGAGGTTGTGGATCTCGTCGACCAGAACCAGTTCGATGCCGGTGTCGGCGGCGGTGGCGCAGACCGCGTTCACGATGTCGGGCATGTTGGCCCGGGCGGAGAACTCCAGACCGTAGAAGCGGGCGAACTCGACGGCGAGCATTTTGGCTGTCGCGGCCGGTGGGACGGTGACGTAGGCAACCGGGAGCCGGTGGCGGCTGTCGGGGTGCCGTTTGCGTACGGCACGTTCGTGGGTGCGGCCAAGCTGGGTGAGCGCGGTGGTTTTGCCGGTGCCGGAGGCGCCGGACAGGATCAGGCCGCGCCGGGCGGAGACTTGCCGCCGGTTGAGCTGGACCAGTAGTCGGCCGGTGCCGAGCATCTGTCGGATGATCGGTGTGTTCACCAGCGGCAGTTCGGCGTGGTAGTCGCGGCGGGCTTCGTCGTGCGCGGCCCGCTGCGACCGGGTCAGCGCGAGGAGTTGCTCGGCGCTGGGCGTGGCCGGTGGTTCGGGCTGGTAGTCCACGAACCGGCGCCAGCCTTCCTTGGTGGTCGGCGGTTCCTCCGGCGTGATCACATCGTCGTCGGCGACGGTGTTCATATCCACTTTTCTGCTTCGGCGTCGGCGTCGGCGTCGAAGATCCCGAACGGGATGACCTCAGCGTCCGGCGCGGTGGATTCGTTGACGGCCAAGGGTGGGGCAGGCTCGGGCAGTTGAGGTCGGTGGGTGGCTTGACCGGCGCGGGTGCGGGCGGTGATGCGGGCGCTCGCCTTGTCCGGTCCGTGCTCGGCGCGGGTGAGCAGGTCGTCGAGAACCCGGGCGATCTGGGTTTCGGTGGCTCCCCTTCCGGCGAGACGGCGGGCGTGCCGCCAGGTGAAGTCGGCGAACGGCGCGGACACCATCGGCAGGTGCGTCCACGGGACGGTGATCCAGCCGTCCGGGGTGCGTAGGTGGACTTGGGAGACGTCGTAGGGGTCGTAGTGCACCTCCCACCGGTCACGCTTGGCAACCATTCCGGACCGCTGGTGCCGGTAGGGGCCGAGAGCGGCAGCGTTGTAGGTGCGGTTGTCGATCTGGATGCCCTCGTCGGTGATCCGCCTCCACTTGACCGGCAGCAACTCCAGGTAGTCCTCGCCGGACAGGGTCAGCGGGAGGTAGCCGGCGGCGGCGACCAGCGCGGCGTACTTCTCGTTCGGGGTGAGCACCCGGCGAGGCTGGTGTGGGTCACGCAATTCGTCGTGCGGGCGGTGCTGCCAGCCGACGATGAGCCATTCATCGAACAGGTCCTGCAACTCGCCGATGGTCCACTCGCCGGTGACGTCGCGACCGCGCATCGTCGGGTTGCCGCCGGTGTAGCCGGCGACGTGCTGCGCGAACAGGGTCTTGACCGCGTCGTTGGTGGCCTCGACCACGCCCTTGTCGGTCGGGGTGCCCTTGCGGGCCGGCTGGACGGAGATGCCGAGTCGGTTGCAGGCTCGCTCGAAGGTTTCCGAGACGAACACCCGGCCGTGGTCGATGACGATCTGGTCCGGGACGATGACCGGCCGCGCTGCGGCTTCCCGCATGCGGGTGTCGATGTCGACCAGCCGGGCATGCGGCATCCGCGACGCCGACAGTCGCAGCGCGTTTGCCCAGCCCGGGCGCATCGGCTCCGGGACCAGCATCTTGGCCAGCAGCAGCGCCGCGTCGACCGCCTTCGTGCCGACCGGGCGCAACACGGCAGCGCAGATCGTGCGGGTGGCGATGTCAACGGCGATGGTCAGGTCGGCCCGGACCGGCAGGCCGTCGTCGAGCACCACCATGACGTCGATCGGGGTGGAGTCGATCTGCACCTGCTCACCCGGGCGGGAGGCGAACGTCGGAGTGAACACGCCGCCCGGCCGGTTGGCCATCTGCCGGCGCGTGACCGCCGAGCCGAAGGTGTGCTTGCCAGCGGCGAGCCGGTCGACCAGCTCGTAGAAGGCGCTGCGACCGGGCAGCGGCACCACCCCGGGCCCGTGGATCTCCGCTACCCGTTTGACGACCTGGCGGATCAAGCGGGAGCGGGTGCCGGTCGAGGCCTCGGTCTGCGCCGCGATGACCTCCCGAACAACCTCGACCAGCCGAGCGTCGGCCCGGCCGGCGACCTCCCACGTCCGCACCGCCCGCTGATCGACCAGCCCCCACAGCCCCTGGGCGGCGTAGCGCAGCCGCCGGTTTTCGACCGTGCGGTAGCTGACGCCCAGCTCGGCGCCCTTGGCCCGCTGCCGCCCGGCCAGGCTGTGCTTCGCCGGGTCGTACTCGGGACTCGGCGTCGCTTCGAGCGGTGCGTGCGGCGGCAGCCCGGTCTCGACCTCCACGATGTGACGTTCCCACTGCTTGGCCGCCGCGAGCACGTCCTCGGGCAACGCGTCGAGCAACCCGAACGGCCCCACGTCCGGTGCCGGGCACCCCTCGACGACCGCGAAGTCGGGCGACGCCATCAGGTGCCCGGCCAGCACCACCTGGTCGGCGCCGCCGGCCTCCGAGCGCAGCCGCACCGACGCCCCGGCCAGCCCCACCACCTGGTGCTCACCACCGTCGAAGTGCACCCAGTCACCTGGGCGCAGCACCGACCGCGGCGTCACCCGGCCACCGCCGAGCTGACGACGGCGTCCGGATGCAGCGGCGTGGACAGGTCCGCGTGCAGGACGTGGCGCCAAAGCAGGTGGAACAGCACCGGAAGCACCGCGATCGGATCACCGGCCGCCTCCGCGCCGGCCAACAGCCCGCCAGGCTCGGCGAACACCTGCCGCAGCGCGACCACTACCGCTGGCAGGTCGTGACGCGGATGGCGATAGCCGGCCAGCCAACGCACGTTGCGGACGAGGATCGCATCCAGTGCGCCCACCACACGGTAGTCCCAGCCCAGCTGCTCGCAGGCCGTCCGAGTCCGGGCGAACTTCACGGCGTCCTTCGGTTTGATCCGCTGGAGCGGGCGGCAGTCGACCACACGGGCGCCGCCGTCGGCCAGTCGGGCGAAGTAGTCCGGGGCGTGTGAGCGGATCTTGCCCTGCTCGTTGGCCCAGAACAGCCAGAACGGTTGGGATGCCACTGCGACCACGGCCTGGTCGAAGTCCAGCAGCATCAGGTGGTCGCGTTCCAGCCACGACTCGTAGCCGACGTGATGGCCCATCGTCGCCGTCCACCACCGACCGGGGAAATGCTTCTGCCCCTTGTACTGGGGAAACCGCCGCGCCGGGCGGCACCGCTCGAATCGCACCGACCACGCGTCAGCCAACGGAATGCGGTGCTCGATGCCGTCGAGGCCGACGTAGCCGACCTCGAACCCGCCCAGCGGGTCACCGCTCACGCCGCCCGGCACCGGCCGCAGCGTCGCCTCACCCATGCCCGACCCCAGCCGCGGCCGGCGTCCGGATACCCGGGCGCAGCCCGAGGCGTTCCTCGATCTCCCGGGCCACGCTCTGGCAGCGGCGGTAATCGTTGCGCGGCCACACGGTGCGCCCGTCCTGGCGCACCAGCGTGGCGACCAGGTGAACGTGGTCCTCGCCGTGACGCACCGCCACCCACCGCACCGCGGCCAGATCCCCGACGGGGGCCAACCCGACCCCGTCAAGGAACGCGGCCGCGACCTGCGCCCACTGCTCGTCGGACAGCACCGGATCGTCCGAGTGGTTGTGCACCGAGCAGTGCCACACCGGCTTGGCCGGTGGGTTGACCCCGGCAAAAACCGGCTGTTCCAGCAGACCAGCCAGCCGGCCCGCCGCGCCGGGGGACGACGCCGACGGCAGACCTGCCACCCCGCCGACCGCAGCCGCCGCCCACGCTGCCACCAACCGCTGATCTCGGTGCTCGCCGTACTCACCGGGCCCCAGCAAATACCGCAGCACCTCGCGCACGTCCGCGCCACGCGGCCGGACCCTCGGGATCACGCTGCAACCCGTCGAAGGAGCCCGTGCAGCCGCTCGGCCACCGCGTCCAGCCGCGCCACCACCGCAGCGCAAGCCGCGACGTCACCCCCGCTCGACGGAGCCCGCCCAACCTCGAGCGCATCGGCGGCACAGACCAGCGCCGTGCGGGCGGCGAACAGATCCCGCTGCACCCGCGCCAGCTCCGCCCGGCTCGGACCGGTCGCCGACGTCTCAACACCACCACGGGCAGCGCTGTACGACCGCCCAGCCGGCACCCGTACCCGATTACGAGCCGGCACCGCCGGCGACCTGCCCGGAAGATCGACACTCACGCCGAGCGATTCTGCACCATCGTCGATGCCTACTCTTGTCCGCCCCACAAGGTAAATCCGGACTCCACAAGATCATCCACAACATAGATCCGGACTCCACAAGGTTCACACGGACGCGACACCCGATATGTCCCTTACGGGCTGGGCGGAGCGGCGAGAATCAATTAGAATCTGTGTACTAAAACGGCTGCTGAACTGGGAGGACTAGCCGTGCCAGAGTCCGTCGCCACCGCTCCCGCTCCCCTCCCCTACGCCACCCTGCTCGCCTTCACCCGCTATGTCGACCGCACCGGCCCGGCCAAGGCGACGTTCGTCGGCGGCCTGCGCAAGCAACGCGCCAGCCGCTCCGGCTTCAACCCGCACGGCCAGCTCGTCAAGGCACTCAAGACCGACATCGCCTTCCGGACCGGTGGCCGGCACCTGGCCGAGATCGCCGGGCTGGTCAAGCCGCGCTGGCGCCCGCTCTACGAGGCGCTGGTCCCGGGTGCGGTGAGCTATCTGCACTCCCTCGGCGACCTGTCGACTGTCGAACTCGCCCAGACCCACGACGCGCTCGGGATGGTCGGCGAGCTGCCGGTGAAGGTCAACCCGCACCTCGGCCTGCGTTACGACGACGGCCGGCGGGAGGCCGTCCGGCTGCACTTCGACGAGCAGCCGCCGAGCCAGGAGGCACTGCTGGCCACCCTGCACCTGATGGGCCGGCAGATGGACCAGGTGCTTCCCGGCGCGGAGCCGATACTCGTCGACATCCGCCGGGGCATCACCCACCACCGCGATCCCGCCGTCCGCCCCGACCAGGTGGAACGCTGGCTCGCCGGTGAGGCCGCCGCCTTCACCGCCATCTGGTCCACCGCCGCCTGACCGACCCACCAGCGGCAGGCAGGAGGTGCGCGCTACTTCCCGAAGAGTGCTCCCTCCGCCGCGCGTACGGAACCCGATGATCGCAATACTTCGGGGAAAGAGTGGCCTCCATACGGCTGGAGGCCACTCTTTCCCGGATAGAGCGCGATCACCGCACCCGGCACCCTCAGACGGTGAGGGACCAGGTGTTCAGGTGGCCGGTGTAGGGGGACGCGGCGTCCTGGACGCGGAGGCGCCAGGTGCCGTTGCGGGGTTCGGCGGAGAGGTTCACCAGGAAGACCTGGTCGATCGGTGAACCGCCGGGCACCCGGTTGCGCAGCAGATAGGAGCTGCCGTCCGGGGCGACCAGCCGGATCACCAGGTCGCCGACCCGGCCGTGCGTGATCCGTACCGCGACCGCGCTTGTCGTCGAGGCGTTGCCCGAGCAGCCGGCGAGGACGATCGGGCTCTGCACCGTACCGAGGTCCGGGATGGCGACGGCACCGCTGCTGCTGCCGGCGCAGGCGGTCGGCGTACCGGCGGTCAGGTTCAGCGTCCAGATGTCGATGCTGCCCACGTCGGCGCCGGCCGCGTCCTGCACCCGGAGCCGCCACCGGCCGTTCGCCGTCTCGGCGGCGAGGTTGACCCGGAAGGTCTGCTCGATGTTGTCCTCGGCGCCGCCGGTCCGGTTGTGCAGCACGTACCCGCTGCCGTCCGGCGCCAGCAGTGTCACCACCAGGTCGGCCCGGAACGTGTGCAGGATGCGCACCCGGACGGTACTGGAGGCCGACGCCCGGCCCGGACAGCCGGCGACGGTCACCGCACTCTCCACCGTGGACAGGTCCGGGATGGCGACGTCGGTGTTGTTCGTGCCGGTGCAGCCGCCCGGGTTGGTGACCGTCAGGGTGTACCGGGCGGTCCGGGTGGCGTGCGGTCCGGTGCCGGTGACCGTCACCGGATAGCTGCCGGGCACCGCCGCCGAGCCGACCCGGAGGGTCAACACGGACGACCGGCCGGTGACGACGGTGGGCGGGGTGAAGCTGGCGGTGACGCCCCTGGGCAGCCCGGTGGCGCTCAGCCTGACGGTCTGGGCCGCACCGCCGGTGAGCCGGGTGCTCACCGTCGCGGTGACCGCACCGCCGGGGGCGGCCGAGCCTCTGACCGGGGCGACCGTCAGGGCGAAGTCGTGCGCGGGCGGCCGGATGTCGCCGACGTAGAGCAGCACGTTCGGCGAGCCGGGTCCGGGATCGGTGACCAGACCGGTGGTACCGGCGCCGACCAGGGTGTCCCGGACCTGCGCCGGGGTGTACGACGGATGCTGCGCCAACACCAGCGCCGCCGCGCCGGCCACGTGCGGGGAGGCCATCGAGGTGCCGTCCCCCGGTCCGCTGGCGGTGTCGCTGTCGATCGTCGACGAGACGATCGCCACCCCGGGGGCGAAGATGTCCACGCAGTTGCCGTAGTTCGAGAAGGCGGCCCGCGCGTCGGTGCGGCCGGGGCCGCCCGGGAAGCCGCCGGTGGCCGCCACGGTGATCGCGGCGGGGACGCTCGCCGGGGAGCCGAGGCAGGCGTCGACGCTGGAGTTGCCGGCCGCGACGGCGTAGCTGACGCCGTCGGCGATCGAGTTCGCCACCGCCGCGTTGGCGGCGCTGTTCGCCGGACCGCCGAGGCTCATGTTCGCCACCGCCCGCTCGCCGGGGTCGTGGTCGCCGGTGACCCAGTCCACCCCGGCGATCACCTGGGCGTAGCTGCCGTTGCCGCCGCAGTCCAGCACCCGTACCGCGACCAGGGTGACGCCCTTGGCGACGCCGTACTCGGTGCCGCCGACGGTGCCGGCGACGTGCGTGCCGTGGCCCTGGCAGTCGTCGGCGGGTCCGCCGTCAACCGCGTCGAAGCCGGAGACCGCCCGGCCGCCGAAGGTGCGGTGGCTCAACCGGATGCCGGTGTCGACGACGTAGACCCGCACTCCGTCGCCGGTGCTCGGGTAGGTGTAGCTGTTGTCCAGGGCCAGCGGGCGCTGGTCGATCCGGTCGAGGCCCCAGGAGGGGGTCGGGGTCTGCGTGCCGGTGAGCCGCACCCGGTGGTTCTGTTCGACGTACGCCACCGCCGGGTCGGCGGCGAGTCGCCGGGCCGCGGCGGCGGGACCGGTGAACTCGAAGCCGCGCAGGGCGTGCCGGTAGGTGCGGGCCACCTTCCCGCCGGCCCGGGACGCGAGTACGTCGGCCCGCGCGGTCACCGCGTCGGCGCGGACCGACGCCTCGTCGAGTACCACGAGATAGCTGTCCGCGACGGCGGTCGGGCCGCCCGCGTGCCGGATGGTGCCGCCGGCCGGTGCGGCGGCCGCCGGTGCCGCGGTGCCGAGCAGTCCGACGGTGACCGCGGCGACCAGCGCGACGACCGGCCTCCCCGCCCACCGCTGTCCTGAGGTGCTGGCAATTCTCATCGCCGTTCTTCTCCCCTCCTGCCGGTGGCCGGAGCCCGCGCGACGGTGCCGCGACGCCGCCCCGGGACACGGCTAACGGGACACTACGAGGGGTATTTGAATACTGGCGGACAGTAACCGACAGCAGGTCAGTCGGTATCTGGACCGGCGTTGGCCGTCACCTGCGCAGGGTCAGGATCAGGTCGACCACCAGGGCGGTCCAGCCGGTCTGGTGCCAGGCACCCAGCCCGGCGCCGTTGTCCCCGTGGAAGTACTCGGGGAAGGCGAGCAGGTCCTTCCAGTCCGGGTGGGTCTGGAACAGCTCGGCGATGCCGTAGATCGGCCGGCGCCCCCACTCGTCCGGCAGGAAGAGCGCGATCAGCCGGGCGGAGAGGTCGTCGGCGATCTCGGTGAGCGTGTGCTTGCTGCCGGACCGGGTCGGATATTCGACCAGCAGGTCGTCGCCGAAGAACGCCGCGTGGTCGCGGAGCGCCGAGATCAGCATGAAGTTCGTCGGCATCCAGATCGGGCCGCGCCAGTTGGAGTTGCCGCCGAAGAGCCCGGAGGTCGACTCGGCCGGCTCGTAGCCGACGGTGAACTCCTGCCCGCCCAGCTCCACCGCGAACGGCTTCTCCAGGTGCCGTTTGGAGAGCGTACGCAGGCCGTACGGGGAGAGGAACTCCTCCTCGTCGAGCATCCGGGCGAGCAGTCGGACCAGCTGGTCCGGGCCGACCATGGAGAGCAGCCGCTGCTGCCGGCCGTCACCGCCGAGCCGCCGGCCGCCGATCACCCGGGCGTACTCCGGCTTGTTGGCCAGGAACCAGCGCAGCCGGGCGGTCAGCTCGGGCAGCCGGTTCAGGGTCACGGTGGTCAGCCGGGTGATCGCGGCCAGCGGCAGCAGGCCGACCACCGAGCGCACCTTCAGTGGCCGGCTGCTGCCGTCCGGCAACCGCAGCTGGTCGTAGAAGAAGCAGTCCTCCTCGTCCCAGAGCCCCTGCTCGTGCGCGGCGGCGGCGATGTACGCGAAGTGCTCGAAGAACTTCGTCGCGATGTCCGAGTACGTCGGGTCGTGCACCGCCAGGATCAGTGCCATGTCGAGCAGGTTCAGCGCGTACATGGCCATCCAGCCGGTGCCGTCGGACTGCTCCAGCACCCCGGCCACCGGCAGCGCGGCCGAGCGGTCGAACGGGCCGACGTTGTCCAGTCCGAGGAAGCCGCCCTCGAAGACGTTGTTGCCGCCGACGTCCTTGCGGTTGACCCACCAGGTGAAGTTCAGCAGCAGCTTGTGCATCATCCGGGCCAGGAAGTCGAAGTCCCGGCCGCCGTCGATCTCGAAGACCTTCAGCGCCGCCCAGGCGTGCACCGGCGGGTTCACGTCACCGAACGCCCACTCGTACGCCGGGATCTGCCCGTTCGGGTGCAGGTACCACTCGCGGAGCAGCAACAGCAGTTGCGCCTTGGCGAACCCGGGGTCGACCCGGGCGATTGTGACGCAGTGGAAGGCCAGGTCCCAGGCGGCGTACCAGGGGTACTCCCAGGGGTCCGGCATCGAGATCACGTCGAAGCTGTTCATGTGCCGCCAGGAGCTGTTCCGGCCGTACCGGTGCCCGTCCGGCGGCGCGGCGGCGGCCGGGTCACCGGTCAGCCACTGTTGCACGTCGAAGTGGTAGAACTGCTTGCCCCACATCAGCCCGGCGATCGCCTGCCGGGCCACCAGCGCCTCCTGCTGCGACGCGCCGTCCGGGATCAGCCGGGCGAAGAACTCGTCCGCCTCGGCCCGCCGGGTCGCCAGTACGGCCTCGTGCTCGGCACCGAGGTCGAGTGGCGGGGCCGGCTCGCTGGCCGGCGGCGGCGCGGTACGGGTCAGCCGCAGTTTGATCGTCGTCTCGCCGCCGGCCGGCACCTCCAGTACGTAGTGCAGCGCACCCTTGGTGCCCTCGCCGGCCGGGTTGACCGTGTCGGCGCCGTTCACCACGTGGTCGTTGATGCCGTCCTTCGGGTAGGCGCTGCGTCCCGGCAGTCCCCAGAGCCGTTCGGTGTTGGTCTCGTTGTCGCAGACCAGCGCGGCCGGCCCGCCGTCGCCCTCCAGCACCAGCTGGCCGAGCACCCAGTGCTCGCCGACCAGCCGGCCCGGGGTGCCGACCAGCTTGGGCACCTGGTCGCGGCCGGGCAGCCCCCAGGACCAGGTGTTGCGGAACCAGAGGGTGGGCAGCACGTGCAGGGTGGCCGGCTCGGCACTCCGGTTGGCGGCGGTGATCGAGATGCACATGTCGGTCGGGGACGCCTTGGCGTAGTCGACCGTCACCGCCCAGTACCGGTCGTCGTCGAAGATGCCGGTGTCGACCAGCTCGTACTCCGGCTCCTCCCGGCTCCGGGCGGCGTTGACCCCGACGAGTTCGTCGTACGGGAAGGCGGACTGCGGATAGTGGTAGCGCCAGCGCATGAAGGAGTGCGTCGGGGTGGAGTCGAGGTACCACCAGTAGTCCTTGACGTCTTCGCCGTGGTTGCCGCCGTCCCCGCCGAGCCCGAACATCCGCTCCTTGAGGATCGGGTCCACGCCGTTCCACAGCGCCAGACCGAAGCAGAAGGTCTGCCACTCGTCGCAGATCCCGGCCATCCCGTCCTCGTTCCACCGGTAGGTCCGGGACCGGGCGTGGTCGTGCGGGAAGTAGTCCCAGGCGGTGCCGTGCTCGCTGTAGTCCTCCCGGACGGTGCCCCAGGCCCGCTCGGCGAGGTAGGGGCCCCAGGCCCGCCACGGCTCCTCACCCGCGTCGGCCGCGGCCAGCCGGAGACGCTCCGGATCCGGCTGGACCTGCCCCGGATCCGACCCGCCCCGCTCCGGGCCCGGCCCGGTGCGCCCCGCGTCCCGCACGTCGTCCATTCGACTCCCGCCCGTCATCCGACCGCCGTAGCGCCGGTCATCCTTCCGATCATTGTGAGCGGTCCCGGCTTACCCGGCCAAGGATCGCGACGACCGCAACCACCGACCGTGTGTGCCGGATCACGGAACCGGGCCGCACCAGGACGGGCTGTGTGTGTCGGGTCACCGGAGCGGGCATCATGGGCGCCATGCTGCCGATCGAGTTCGGGCCGCGGGTCTGCGGTCACCTGGGGGCCGGTGTCGACCGGGAATGGCTGGTACCGGACGGCCTGGGCGGGTTCGCCATGGGCACCGTCAGCGGGCTGCGCACCCGGCGCTACCACGGCCTGCTCATGGTGGCCGGGGAAACTCCGGCGGCCCGCCGGCTCGGGCTGGTCAGCCTCGATCCGGAGCTGGTGCTGCCGTCCGGCGCGACGGTCCGGCTCGGCGCGCACGAGTGGCGCTCCGGCGACGTCGACCCGGACGGCTTCGCGCTGCTGGAACGCTTCGAGCTGGTCGACGGGCTGCCGCGCTGGCGGTGGCGGATCGGCGACCTCGTGCTGGAGCGGGAGCTGGCGATGGCGTACGGCCGCTCCTGCCTGGCGGTCCGGCACCGGCTGCTCGCCGGCGGTCCGGCCCGGCTCGGCCTGGCCGCGGTGGTGACCTGGCGGGACGGGCACGGCGAGCGGCGCGCGGACGGGCCGGCCCCGAAGGTGGAGCCGGTGGCCGGCGGCGCCGTCGTCGAGGACGCGTTCCGGCTGGCCGGGCCGGAGTGGGTGGCGCAGGGTCGGTGGTGGCACGGGGTGCACCACCGGGAGGAGGCGGCCCGGGGGCTCACCCCGGACGAGGACCTCTGGTGTGCCGGCCGGTTCGGCGGGCCGCTGGACCGGCCCGGGGACAGCGTCTCGGTGCTGGCCTGGGCCGGCGACCTGGCCGGACAGCCGCCGCCGGCCGACGAGCTGATCGAGGCGGCCCGGCGGCGCAACCGCCGGGTGGTGGCGGCCGGGAAACCCGCCGACGCGGTGGCGGCGACGCTGACCCTGGCCGCCGACGCCTTCGTGGTCGGCACCACCACCGGGCCGGACGTGGTGGCCGGCTATCCGTGGTTCGGCGCCTGGTCCCGGGACACGATGATCGCGTACGAGGGGCTGTTCCTCGGCACCGGGCGGGCCGACGAGGGGCGCGAGCTGCTCCGGGCGTACGGGTCGACGCTGTCGGAGGGGATGCTGGCGAACACCGCCGACACGGGGCGGGTGGAGTACAACACCGTGGACGGGACGCTGTGGTTCCTGCACGCGGTGCACCGGCACGTCACGGTGACCGGGGACACCGACCTCGCCGCCGAACTGCTGCCGGGGCTGCGCGCGGTGGTCGAGGCGCACCTGCGCGGCACCCGGTACGGCATCGTCGCCGATCCGGCCGACGGCCTGCTCACGCAGGGCGCCCCCGGAGAGGCGCTGACCTGGATGGACGCCCGGGTGGACGGCGAGCCGGTGACCCAGCGGGCCGGCAAGCCGGTCGAGGTCAACGCGCTCTGGGTCAACGGGCTGGCCGCGATCGGCGAGCTGGCCGGGCGGCTCGGCGCGGACGCCGGGGCGGCACCGGCCGCGCACCGCAGGGCCCGAGCCGCGTTCCGGCGCCGCTTCCCGGCCCCGAGCGGCTGGCTGCACGACGTGGTCGACGCCCCGGCACCGGCCTATCCGCGCGGCGCCGCCGACCGGCACGACGACGACCTGCTCCGGCCGAACCAGCTGCTCGCCTGGTCGCTGCCGCACGCGCCGCTGGACCCGGATCCGGCGGTGCTGCGCCGGATCGGGGCCGCCCTGCTCACCCCGCTCGGCCCGCGCAGTCTCGCCCCGGACTCCCCCGGCTACCTGCCCCGGCACCGGGGCGGCCCCGCCGAGCGGGACTCCGGCTACCACCAGGGCACCGTCTGGCCGTGGCTGATCGGCCCGTACGCCGACGCCTGCCGCCGGGCCGGGCTGCCGGTCGACGAACTCTTCGCCGGGCTGGTGGCGCACCTGTCGGAGTACGGGCTCGGCTCGGTGAGCGAGACCGCCGACGCCGCGGCCCCGCACGGCGCCACCGGGGCGCCGTTCCAGGCCTGGTCGGTCGCGGAACTTCTGCGGGTACGCCGGGTCGGCTGACCCGCTGCCGACGAACTGACCGAGCGGCGTTACATGCCCGCAACGGCCACGTCTTCGCCGGTTTTCTCGCCACCGGCAGTATTGGCGGCAACCCAATGACGCGTAGGCACCCGTAACAGGTGCCTCTACGCGGCTGCGTTGGAATCAACTCAAAGGGGGCTGGGCCATGTCACCGAACGCCGAGGTCATCAACTTCCCTTCGGCCCGCCCGCTGAAGGTGCTCATCCTCTCCTGGGAATACCCGCCGGTGCTGGTCGGCGGGCTCGGCCGGCATGTGCACGCGCTGGCCACCTCGCTCGCCGCCGCCGGGCACCAGGTGACCGTGGTCACCCGGCACGGCGAGGGCGCCCCGGTCGAGGCGTACGCCGACGGGGTGCACGTGCTGCGCGCCCCCGAGGACCCGGTCGGCTTCCCGCTGGCCACCCCGAGCCTGCTGGCCTGGACGATGGCGTTCAACCACACGCTCACCCGGACCGCGCTGCGGGCCGCCCGGACCGGCGACTTCGACGTGATCCACGCGCACGACTGGCTGGTCGCGCACACCGCGATCAACCTCGCCGACCACCTGGACATCCCGCTGGTAACCACGATCCACGCCACCGAGGCGGGCCGGCACCAGGGCTGGCTGCCGGACGAGATGAACCGGACCATCCACTCCGTCGAGCACTGGCTCAGCGCCGAGTCACACCGGGTGATCACCTGCTCCGGCTACATGCGGGACCAGGTGAACGCGCTCTTCGGGCTGCCGGCCGGGCACGTCGAGGTGGTGCCGAACGGGGTCGACGACCGGGCCTGGTCGGCGCAGCCCCGGGCGGTGGCCGCCGCCCGCAAGCGGTACGCCGGTGCCGGGCCGCTTGTCGGCTTCGCCGGCCGGCTGGTCTACGAGAAGGGGGTGCAGCACCTGGTGCACGCCGTACCGAGGCTGCGGGAGCGGCATCCGGAGCTGCGGGTGGTGATCGCCGGGGACGGGCCGTACAAGCCGGAGTTGCAGGAGCAGGCGCGGCGGCTCGGACTGGAGCGCAACGTACGCTTCGCCGGGTTCATGACCGAGCGGCAGTTGCCGGCGATCCTGGCCGCCACCGACGCCACGGTGGTGCCGAGCCTCTACGAGCCGTTCGGGATGGTGGCCCTGGAGGCGGCCGCCGCCGGTGCGCCGTTGGCGGTCGCCGCCACCGGTGGACTGGCCGAGATCGTCGAGTCCGGGGTGACCGGGGTGACCTTCCCGCACAGCGATCCGGACGCGCTGGCCGGGGCGGTCGACTCGCTCCTCGGCGACGAGGTCTTCGCCCGCCGGGTGGCCCGGAAGGCCCGCACCATGGTCGCCGAGCGGTACGGCTGGACGAGCATCGCCGCCCGGACCGCCGCGGTCTACGCCAGCGCGGCGAACGCCGGCCCGGCGCCGCGGACCCGGGCGGGCAGCGGGGCGGGGCGGATCGTCGTACCCGAGGGGAGGAACCTGCTGGCCCTCGACGGGGCCGCCTGCTGACGCAGCGCCGCACCGGCCGCCGGACCCGGCACCGTGGGAGGGGTCCGGCGCCCCGGCGCTTCGCTGAGATTTGTTCCGATCAGCGGCCCGAGCAGTGGCTACGCCGCCGGAGTTGATGCGGTGGGCACTGTCCGCTCGATATCGTGTACGGCGGGTAGCAGAGAGGGACACCGCCGGTGCACCAGGGACGGATCGCAGATCGCTACCTGCTGCTGCACACCGTCGGCACCGGCGGGATGGGGCGGGTCTGGCTGGCCCGGGACGAGATGCTGTACCGCCCGGTCGCGGTCAAGCAGGTGGTGCCGCCGACCTGGATGACCCCGGACGAGCGCGACGAGCTGCGCTACCGCACCCTCCGGGAGGCCCGCACCGCCGCCCGGCTCAACCACCCGAACGTGGTCCGGGTCTACGACGTGGTGCACGACGACGACTCCCCGTGGATCGTGATGGAGTACGTCCCGTCCCGTTCGGTGCAGCAGATCCTGGAGACGGACGGCCCGCTGTCGCCGCTGCGTACCGCCGAGGTCGGGTTGGCGGTACTGGCCGCGCTGCGCGCCGCGCACGCCTCCGGGGTACTGCACCGGGACGTCAAGCCGCACAACGTGCTGATCGCCGAGGACGGCCGGGTGGTGCTCACCGACTTCGGGCTGGCCACCGTGGACGGCGGGGACGGCGGGCTGACCCGGGACGGCGTGGTGCTCGGCTCGCCGCAGTACGTCTCGCCGGAGCGGGCCGCCGACGGTGTGTCCACCGTCGAGTCGGACCTCTGGTCGCTGGGGGCCACGCTCTACGCGGCGGTGGAGGGGCGGTCGCCGTACCGCCGGCCGACCACGATGGCCACCCTGACCGCGCTGGCGGTGTCGCCGCCGGACCCGACCCGGCTGGCCGGGCCGCTCCGTCCGGTGCTGGCCGGGCTGCTCCGCCGCGATCCCCGGCAGCGGCTCGGCGCCGAGGAGGTCGAACGGCTGCTGCGCCGGATCGCCGACCCGCCGCCCCGGTCCGGAAGACATCCGCTGGCCCTGGCCCGCAGCCTCGCCCGACGGCCGCCGAGCCAGCCGGTCGCCGGACCGCCGGTCCCGGCGGAGACGCCGGTCGAGCCGCCCCGGCCGAGCCGCCGCCGGCCGCCGAACCAGCGCCCGCAACCGGACGGTCGGCCCCAGCCCAACCAGCGCGCCGGTCCGGACGGGTGGTCGCAGGCCCCCCGGCGGGACCGGCCGGACCAGCCCGGCGGAATTGACCGGCCGGGCGGTCCGACCGGCCGCGCCGACCCGCCGGGCACGGTTGGTCCCGCCGCCGGGCACGACCCGCCGGGCACGGTTGGTCCCGCCGCCGGGCACGACCCGCCGGGGGACGCCCGGCACGACCCGCAGAGGTCTGCCGGGCACGACCCGCAGGGGGACGCCGGGCACTACCCGCAGGGGGACGCCGGGCACTACCCGCCGGGGGACGCCGGGCACTACCCGCCGGGGGAAGCCGGGCACGGCCCGGTCGGAGTCGTGCGGCGCGGTCCGCCGGGAGACGGCGGTGCCGGGGTACCCGGATGGCGGCCGTGGCGGAGGCGGCGGTCGCAGCCGGGGTGGGGCACACGGCACGGGCCGGATCGGCAGCCAGGCCCCGGACGGCCGGGGCCGGAGCCGCCCGGACCCGTCGGGCCAGGAACGCCGGGCCAGAGCCGACGGCGGCGCGGTCCGCTCGGACGGGGCTGGCGGGTCGGTGCGGGCGCACTGGCCCTGGCCCTGCTGGCCGGGCTCGGCACCGGGTTGACGTTGCGGGCCGACCGGTCCGGCGAGCACCCGACCGACGGGTCCGGCGAGCACCCGACCGACGGGTCCGCCGACCGGCCCGCGGTCGCGGTGGCCGGGGCGTTCCCGTGCGCGCCGCCGCCCGAGTTGGCCGTGCCGGTGACCGTCGCTCCCCGACCGCCGGACGAGCGCTTCGGGCTGGTCGACAACTGGACCTGGTACACCGACCCGTCCGGGTTCCGGATCGCCGTGCCGATCGGCTGGCTTCGGTACACCGACGGCCGGGTGGTCTGCTTCCGGGAGCCGGTGGCCGGCACCGGGCGGATGCTCAGCGTCGACCCGAGCACCCCGCCGACCTCGGACGGCCAGCGGTACTGGCTCGCCGAGGAGCGGCGGCTGACCGGGGCCGGCCTGCTGGCCGGGTACGAGCAGGTCGGGATCGGGCCGCTGGACATCCGGGCCGGCGGGGCGATCTGGGAGTGCCGGTGGACCAACGCGCGCGGCGACCGGGTGCAGACCGCCCGGATGCTTATCAACACCTCGGCCGACCGGGCGTACACGGTCTCCTGGTTGACCCGGGAGTTCGACTGGGCGGTCAACCAGAGCTACCTGCGGATGGTGCAGACGAGTTTCCGGCCGGTCGACTGAGCGGTCGCTTCCCGCCCCGGCGACACGCCCGGGTTCCGCCGGCCGGCCGGGCCCGGCCGACGCCGCCGCGCCACCCGGCGTGCCGTGGCGCGCCCCGGTAGACCCGGGGTGACCTGGCCGGCAACCCGAATCGGGTACGCGTTCGACCACATCCGACGGATGCGCTGGAATACGGCGTGACGACGGCGACAGCACTGTGGATCAAACGGTGATTGCCTCGGCATCAACGGTTTGGCACAGTGTCGCCAGCCGTGTGGGATGTACCCGGGGGAGGATGCACGACGATGATGGGGCCATCCCATGCGCTGTCCGGTGCCGCGGTCTGGTTGGCCGGGTCCTGGGGCTTGGACTACTTCGCCGGCTACGAGCAGTCGCCGCTGGCGATCGCGGTCGGTACGGCGGTCTGCGCGGGCGGGGCGCTCTTCCCCGACCTCGACATGTCCGGCAAGGTCACCCGCAACCGGGGCGGCGCGACCGTGGCCCGCACCTTCGGCGTGGTGTCGCTCTTCTTCGCCGAGGTGATGGAGAAGATCTCGCTCGGCGTCTACCACGCCACGAAGCTGAGCAGGGATCCGCACCGGAACAACGGGCACCGGACGCTCACCCACACGCTGCCGTTCACCTTCCTGGTCGGCTGGGGCACCACGGCGCTCTGCACCGCGTACGGCAAGTGGGCGGTGATCGGCATCCTCTTCTTCATGATCGGCCTGGCGTTGCGCGGGCTCTTCGACGAGTGGGCGAAGCGGGCCGGTTGGGTCATCGTGACCCTGGTGTCGCTGGCGGCGGCGTACTTCACCTTCCTGCACCTGCCCGGTGACCGGGGCTATCCGATGCTGGGCCTGGCGGTCGGGGTCGGCTGCTTCGTGCACATCATGGGCGACATCATCACCAGCAACGGGGTGCCGATCCTCTGGCCGATCCCGATCAAGCGGCGGATGTGGATGATGATCGGCATCCCGAACAAGATGGCCGTCAAGGTGGGCGGCAAGGTGGAGACGGTCGTACTGCGTGGTGCCTTCACGGTGATCTCGATCCTCTCCGCGGCCGGCCTGCTGGCCCCCTCGGTACTGCGCCGCTTCGACATCGAGGTGTAGGCGGCGACGCCGCTGCGGGGCGTTAGGAAGGGGCCCTTCTACTACGGAAAGCGATAAGCGGGGGCCCTTCCTTACGGTTCAGACGGCGACGCGTTGGGCCGGGACCGGGACGGTCAGGCCCCAGGCGGCGAGCAGTTCCGGAGTGTTCGCCCGGCTGCCGTCCGCCACCGTGTCGCAGGCGATGTCGACGATCTCGTCCTTGTGCGCCATCAGGTAGGGCCGGGCGCCGACGTCGGCGTTGGCCAGCGCGGCGATCCCGGCCCAGTGCCGACGGCCGAAGAGCATCGGATAGCCGCGCAGCCCCTGGTAGGTGGCGCAGACCAGGGCTTCCGGATAGGGCAGCGCCGCGACCCGGCGTACCGCCGCCTCGGTCAGCCCGGGCATGTCCACCGGAACCACCACCACCGCCTCGATCCGTGGGTCCGGTACGGCGTCCAGCCCGAGCCGGATCGAGGAGCCGATCCCGGTGCCCCAGGAGCGGTTGACCACCACCGTCGCGCCGGAGAGGTCGGCGGTGGCGCGTACCTGTTCGGCCGCGGCCCCGAGGACCACCACGAGCTGGCCACAGCCGGCCGCCCGCATCGTGTCGAGTACCTGGTTGACCAGGGGACGCTCCCCCTGGTGCAGCAACGCCTCCGGGCCGCCGATCCGGCGTCCCCCGCCCGCGGCGATGATCATTCCTGCGATCCGACTCAGCGCCGTCACCTTCCGCCCGGTCGCGCGGCCCTGCCGCGCGCACACCGGTCCCAACGAGCGGATGCCACCCAGGTATCGGCACTAATCGGGCTAAATCTCAGCTAAGCCGCATTTGCGTAACAGTCCACCACCGAGACGTCCAGCGGGAAACGCACCGGGGTCTCTCCGAACAGCAGCCGCCCGGCCTGCGCCGCCGCCCGGTGCACCAGCGCGACCACCTGTTCGGCCTGCTCCGCCGGACAGTGCACGAGCACCTCGTCGTGTTGGAAGAAGACCAGCTCGGGGCGGCCCGCCCCACCGTCGGAGCCGTCGGGTAGTGCGGCCAACCCGTTGCGCAGCCCGGCGAGCAGGGTCAGCGCCCACTCCGCCGCCGTGGCCTGGACGACGAAGTTGCGGGTGAACCGGCCCCGGGCCCGGGCGGCGGACCGGGCACGCGGCCCGAACGGGTCCGCCCCGGCCGACTCCACCACCGGTGCCTCCCCCTCCTCGGACTCCCGCAACGACACCGAGGCCGGTGGACAGGTCCGCCCCAGCCAGGACCGGACCAGCCCGCCGCCCTCACCGGTCCGGGCGGCTGCCTCGACGTATTCGAAAGCGGTCGGATAGCTGCGGCGGAGCACCGCCAGCGCCGGGATCGCCTCGCCGCCGGTCTGCCCGTACATCGCGCCGAGCAGGGCCAGCTTGGCTCGGGCCCGGTCGCCACCGAAACTGTCCCGGGCCAGTGCGGTGTAGAGGTCACCGGCGCCACCGGCGGCGGCGAGCCGGGCGTCCCCGGAGACCGCCGCCAGCACCCGGGGCTCCAACTGGCCGGCGTCGGCCACCACGAACCGCCAGCCCGGATCGGCCAGCACCGCCCGGCGGACCACCTTCGGAATCTGCAACGCGCCGCCGCCCCGGCTCGCCCAGCGACCGGAGACCACCCCGGCCGGGACGTACTCCGGACGGAACCGGCCGTCCCGGACCCAGGCGTCCCGCCAGGCCCAACCGTGCGCTGTCCAGATCCGGTAGAGCTCCTTGTATTCGAGCAGCAGCGGAACGGCCGGGTGGTCGACGCCGCGCAGCACGAAGGCCCGGGTGCTGGGCAGGTCGTGGCCGGCCCGGGCGAAGGCGCGGAGCAGCTCGGCGGGCGACTCGGTGTGCAGCTGGCGCACCCCGAAGGCGGCCGCGATCCGCGCGGAGAGCTCCGCCAGCCGGCGCGGTGGCCCACCCACCGGCGACGGCTCGCCGAGCAGGTCGACCAGGAGCGCGTCGTGCACGTCGGCCCGCCAGGGCAGCCCGGTCGCGGTCATCTCGGCGGCGACCAGCGCCCCGGCCGACTCGGCCGCCACCAGCAACCGGAACCGCCCGGGGTGCGGGGTTGCGGCGATCCGGGCCAGCTGGTCGGCGTAGACCCGGACCAGCGCGTCGATGCCGAGCGGCGGCGGCCCGGAGGCCACCTCGAAGAGCGCGGCCTGGTTGTCGCCGGGCGGCGCGGCCGACCGGGGCGGCGGATCGGCCGGCACCGGTGCGCCGGTCAGCCGGGCCCAGGCGGCGGCCAGGCCGCGCGGCTCGCCCCAGCGGCCGTCGTGGCCGAGTAGCAGCGCCTCGGTCAACTCGACGTCGTGGCAGCGCCGCACCCGGTGTCCCCGGCGCAGCAGGCCGGGATAGCTCGCGGCGGTGGAGGCCCAGAGCCAGCGCGGCCGGTCCCCCGGACCCGCCGCCTCCCGGGCCGAGACCGCCGCCCCGAGGTCGGCGACCCGCTCGACGGGGCCGGCGGGGCGGCCGTCCGGATGCAGCGGCTGGAGCAGACCTCCGTCACCGCTCTCGTCCCCGACCACCGCCACCAGCACGCCGACGATTCTGCCCGCTCCGACCGACATCCCCGCCGGCTCCGAGCGAACTCCCGCCGCCCGGACACCGACCGCCGGCCCCGAGGGAACTTCCATGAGTACGCATACCGATGCCGCCCCCGGGCAGGGACGCGAGAATCCCGGGAACGACACGGGGAGGAATCAGAATGGCGGTACAGGTGATCGAACGCCCGCCTCCGGTCCCCGCGCCGACGGCCGGGAACGGTCGCGGATCACGGCGACGGCGTAGCCGGTACGGCGGCATGTGGCGGGGCCTGGTGGTGATCCCGGCCGTGGTGGCGCTGACCGGCTGTGTGACACCCGGCCGGCTCGCACCGGCAGGGCACGGCGGCGGCGAGGCGCACGGCAGCGCGTTGGCGCGGGTCATCGCCGAGGAGCAGGCGGAACTGCTGGGCAAGAACCTCGGTTACCGCAATCGTGTCCGAGGCGCCGAGCACATCGCCGCGACCGAGATCTCCGAGCGGGCCCAGGGCGATGGCTGGACCGCCCAGCTCGTGCCGGTGGAATGGTCCGGACGGGTCAGCGGCAGCGAGCGCGCCACGATCGACGTACGGATCGTGGTCACGGTGGACGCCCAGCCGGCCTTCGGCTTCGACAACGGCGGCAACTCGGCTGGCCAGGCCACCCGCTGCTACCGTTACCACCTCCAGATGTACCGCTACCCGGACCACGACGAGGTCGACTGCCCGGCGGCAGCGGTCCCGCCGGAGCCGGGCAGCTCGCCGATCCAGCGGCTGCCGGACGACGCGCACGACCGGCTCTCCAAGGCCCTGCGCACGGCCACACCGGCCACACTGGACAGCGCGGTGCGGTCGGCCTTCCCCGAGGAGTACGTCTCCGTCGACGTCGCCGGGCACGAGGGCTGGCTCGTCGCCGCGGTGGGCGTCCCCGCCGAGCGGGACTGCCTGCTGCTGGTCAGGTCGCCCGCCGGCGCCATCGTGTCGCCCGGATACGACCGCATCTCGTTGGAACCGGGTGAGCTGGGGTGCTCGACCGGGCTGTTCGTGTCACCACCCCGCTGACCGGGCCCAGACCGTCGAGGTCGCCGCGCGGTCACCCCTCGTCGCGCAGCCGGGCGTGCAGGTGTACGTCGTGCCAGCCGTCCGCGTGCCACCACGCCCGGCGCAGCGTGCCCTCGACCGGGTACCCGAGCCGGTCCGCCATCCGGCAGGAGGCGCGGTTCTCAGTCGAGTGCCGCAGGTCCAGCCGGTGCAGTCCGAGGCGGTCGAAGGCCCACGCCTGCACCACCCGTACCGCCGCGACCGCGACGCCCCGGCCACGCGCGGCCGGCAGCACCCAGTACGACAGCTCGGCGGACGCCTGGTCGAGCCGGATCTCGCGGAGTCCCACCTGGCCGACCGGCTCGCCGGTCCGCTCCGCCAGCACGGCCCAGCTCGCGTCCGTCTCCGCCGCCCAGCGGGCCGGCCACCGGGCCGTCCAGTCCCGCGCCTCGGCCTCGTCCGCCATCCGGCGCAGGTGCCAGCGCTGGATCTCCGGACACTCGAAGGCCCGCCGCACGGTGCCGGCGTCGCCGACCCGCCACGGCCGCAGCGTCAGCCCGCCGTCCGCGCCGAGCCGGGGCTGGCGGACGGCGCGCAGCGAGCCGGCCGGGAGGACCGGCGGCACCAGCATGGGCACCCGTTCATGATGGCCGACAACATCCACATCCCGGTGTCAGAGTCCTTCGTCGAACTCGCCGTCCCGCGTCAACCGGTCGCGGATCCCTCGCAGGTGCCGGACGAGCGGCGCGATCTCACCGGTCTCCAGTCCGAGTCGCTCCGGCGCGTTCAACCGGCTGACCAGCGGGCGAGCCGCAGCCAGTCGGTCGAGGCCCAGCGGCGTGATGGAGATGCCGGCTGCCTGGCCGCGCCGCGCCGGCCCGTCCCGGGCGACCAGGCCGGCCCTGATCAGACTCTCCACCAGGGGGTCGATGCTCTGTGGGCGCACCATCAGCGCGTGCGCGAGCTGGGTCTTGGTGAGGTCGTCGCCGTCGGCCAGGCAGGCCAGTACGCCGAACTGCGTCGGGCCGAGGCCGGCTGCGGCGAAGGTCGCGCGGAAGGCGCGCGAGGCGACGTGCGCGGTCTGCACCAGTTCCCAGAGCACCAGGAGTTCCTCGCCGGAGTCCGCGTCGCGCGGAGCGGTGTGCGGGTCCCCCGGCGCGATGCCCGCTCCCTCGGCGCGGGCGGTCACCGCCGCCATCCGGTCAGCAGGCGCGCGGCGGTGGCGAGCAGGGGCGTGCCCGCGCGGACGGCGAGGCGGCCGGCCGGGGTGGCCGCCGCACGGATCCACCGCACGGGTCGCAGCGACTCGCGGACGGGCCCGGCGGCGCGGACCCGCAGTCGCGACTCGTAGTCGTGTACGGCGACCACGGTGGTCGCGTCGCCCCGCGCCGCACCGGACAGCGCCGCCACGAGGTCTCGGGCATCGAGCACGGCGGTCGCCGCCCCCTGGCCGCCGGTGGGCGGCATCGCGTGCACGGCGTCGCCCAGGGCGGTGACCCGGCTCGCCCGCCACGGCGCCAGTCGGTCCGGGTCGGAGGCGTTCAACCGGAACGCACCGACGCTGCTCAGCTCGGCGTTCTCCAGGAGGCCGACGAGTGGTCCGGCCCAGCGGTGCCGCGCCAGCAGCTCGGTCGCGCGGGCGCGAAGCTGACCGGCGTCGAGCCCCGACGGGCGCTCGGGCAGCGCCTCCTCGAGGGCGAGCAGCCCCCAGATCGCGACGGGCTCGGTGGTGGCGGCCGAGAAGCGCGCGGCCCGGAGAGCGGAACGACCGGCCGGGTCGTGCTCGGTGGCGAAGAGCCCTGTGCCGCCCGGCCCGACCGCGAGCATCGGCTCGTCCGCCAGCAGGGCGCGGGCGGCGGCGGGGACGTCGGGCCACCGCGTCCGGCCCGCCACCCCGACCAGACCACACGGGTACGAGGTCGGATGGCCGGCCAGTTGCTCCGCCAGGTGTGACCCGGCTCCGTCGGCGATGACCAGCACGTCGGCCCGGATCGTCGCGCCGTCGTCGAGTACGGCCGTCACATGGTCGTCCTCTGCCCGCCATCCGGTGCAGCTCCGGCCGAGGAGCAGGTGGTCCCCGAGCCCTCGGGCCAGCACCTCGCGCAGGGTGATCCGGTCGACGTCCAACGCGAGGTCGTCGGACCTGTCGGCTGCCCTCAGGAGTCGGCGGCCACGGTGGTCCCGCAGGATCAACGCGAATCCCCTTGTCGCGACCGACGCCCCGAGCAGGTCCTCGAACGCGACCGGAGGCAGCAGCGCGCGCAGCGCCCGGACCGCGGGCGGTGCCAGGTGGAGCTTGTAACCGCCCGTCGCACCCAGCTCGCGGTCCGGCTCGACCACCGTGACGTCGAGTCCGGCCCGCACCAGCCCCTGCGCACACGCCAGGCCGCCGATCCCGCCGCCGGCGATCACCACGCGCATCCCGTCACCCCCACTATCAGGAACCTGATAGTCAAGGTATTCGCTGCCCGCCCACGCTGGAAGCATCGGACTCGTCGCCGCCGCCAACCGGACGGGCGCCGCGACTAGACCACACCGGACAGGAACTGCCGTCGACGCCCTGGCTCGAACTTCTCGATGGCGTACCGCAGCATGACCCGGGGCATCTCCCGGTAGTGCCGGGTCAGGAACTCCTCCGCCGCCGCCCGGTCCCGGTTGCCGACCTCGCGCAGCATCCAGCCGACCGCCTTGTGCACCAGGTCGTGCGGATCGCCCAGCAGCCGCCGGGCGAGCCGGAAGGTCCACTCGAAGTCGCCGGCCCGGACGAAGGCGAAGGTAGCCAGCACGGCGATCCGGCGCTCCCACCACCGATCCGAACCGGCCAGCCGGTCCAGCACGCCGCGGTCCCGGTCCAGCAGCCACGGGCCGAGGATGTACGGCGCGGACGAGTCGACCAGGTCCCAGTTGTCGACGTACCCGGTGTTGGCCAGCAGGATGTCGACGATCCGGCCCCGTTCCGCCTCGTCCCCCCGGTCGAACCCGCGCACCAGGACGAAGAGCGCCGTCAGCCGCTCCTCGTGCACGTCACTGGTCAGCAGCTCCACCGTCGCCGACAGTGGGAGGTCCCGCCAGTACCGGCCGGCGATCCGGCGCTGGTCCGGCACGGGTACGCCGATGGCCCGGTCGCCCTCGCCGTACCCGCCCGGGACCATCTGGAGGAACCGGGTCAGCTTCTCCGCCCGGTGCGGGTCGGCGAGGCTGGCCAGCTCACGCCGGACATCCGCACTGGTGGCCACGGCCAGGCAATCTACCGTGCCCGTCTGCTCCCCGGGGGGAGCTTCCGGTTTCCCGCTCGCACGATCGCAGCGCCCGAATCTGCGCGCAGCCGGGCGGTCAGCTGGGGTGCAGGAGATTTTCGGCGAACCGTTGGACCCGATCCAGGGTGATGCCGGTTCGCTGCTCGACCGCGAGTGGGTGGTCGGTGGGTTCGAGTTCGACGGACGGCCGCTCGCCGACCGGCCTGGTGTGGACCCGGGTCTTGAGGTTCAGCGTCGTCGGTTCGTACCCCGGAAGTTCGCTCGACAACCAGCCGAAGTACGACGGTTCCCGCTCCCGCCCCGGCGTGGTCCAGAGGTCCGTCATCCGTTCGAAGTTGGCTCTGCTCAACGACACCCAGACGGTCCAGTCGAACTCGGCGGTCGCGTCCAGGACGGGGATGACGATCCGGGCCCGCACGAAGAAGTGCTGCGCCTGGATGATGCACAGCTCGTCGTCAAGGAGGCTCTGCTCGTCCTGGGCGAGATCGTCGCGCCAGTAGGCGGGCGCATCCGACCCGTATGAGAAGGGCAGACCCTCGTGCTGCTGCCCGCAGCACCGGCACTGGTAGCGCTGATCATGCACCGGGTGACAGTACAGCCAACCGTCGTCCAGAGGTGTGGTGCGAGATTGGCAGGCGAGCGGGCCCCGATCTCCTCGTGAGAGATCGGGGCCCGGCCTGGTACGCGCGGCCCGGCCGTCGGCCGGTCCCTCGGGTGCCCCGTCGCGGCTGCTCGGCGGGCCGCGCTACTTGATCGCGCCGGCGGTGAGGCCGGACTGGATCTGCCGCTGGAAGATCGCGTAGACCAGGATCATCGGCAGGATCGCCATGCTCAGCGCGGCGAACAGTCCGGACCAGTCCGCCTCGTAGCCGGCGTTCACCGAGATGTCGGCGATGCCCTGGGTGAGCACCCACTTGTCCTCGGCGTTGGAGAGCAGCACCAGCGGCAACTGGTACTGCGACCACTGCCCGATGATGTTGAAGATGCCGACGCTGATCAGGCCGGGCTTGGCCATCGGCATCATCACCTGGAAGAAGAGCCGGGTGTGCGAGCAGCCGTCGATCATCCCCGCCTCGGCCACCGAGGTCGGCAGCGTCTTGAAGAACGCGGCCAGGAAGAAGACCGTGAACGGCAGCGAGTACGCGATGTAGACCAGGACCAGCCCGGTGTGCGTGTTGAGCAGGCCGAGGTTGTCCACCACGAAGAAGAGCGGCACCAGGGCCAGGAAGACCGGGAAGGCCAGACCGGAGACGAAGAGGTAGTAGATCGCCCGGTTGCCGAAGAACTTGTAGCGGGCCAGCACGTACGCGGCCATCGAGCCGAGCAGCATCGTGCCGAAGACGCCGAAGGCGACCACGATCACGCTGTTGACGAAGTACCTGCCGACCCGGGCCTGGGTCCAGGCGCGACCCCAGTTCTCCCAGCGCAGTTCGCCGGGGAGGGTCCACGGGCTGCTGAAGATCTCCGTGGTGTTCTTGAACGAGGCCAGGAAGGTCCAGAGGATCGGGACGATCACGATCACCGCCCAGACCACCAGGGCAACGTGACCCAGGTTGGACAGCAGTCGTACCTCCGACCTGACCCGGCGGCTGCCGCCCTTGCCGGTCGGCGCCGGCTTGCGTTGCGCCGGCCCGGTCGTCGGGCGCTCGGTCTGTGTCGTCATCTGGCGTCCCATCTCAGTACTCGATGCTCTCCCGCTTGGACACCCGCAGCGCGAGCGCCGCGAACGTGATGGTCAGGAAGAACAGCGCCACTCCCATCGCCGAGGCGTAGCCGGCCCGGCCGTAGACGAAGGCGTTGCGGTAGATCTCCATCGCGAGCACCGTGGTGGCGCCGTCCGGGCCGCCGCTGTCGACGGAGAGCACCGCGACGATGGCGAAGGCGTCGAACGCGGCGATGCCGAGATAGACCCAGGCGACCTGGAGGGTGTCCCAGAGCAGCGGCAGGGTGACCCGGAAGAAGAGCGTGACCTTGCTGGCCCCGTCGATCTCGGCGGCCTCGTAGATCTCGGTCGGGATGGAGGCCATGCCGGCGGAGAAGAGCACCACGTAGAAGCCGACCGCCTGCCAGACCAGCACCCCGATGATCGACCAGAGCGCCAGGTTCGGGTTGATCAGGAAGAAGACCGGATCGAGCCCGATCTTGGTCAACACCCCGTTGATCAGGCCGGACTCGTCCGGCCGGTAGACCATCTGGAACAGCACCGCGATGATCGCCACCGCCAGCACCTGCGGGAAGAAGAACACCACCCGGTAGAAGGCGGAGCCGCGGACCCCGACCCGCTGCCCGCCCCGGCTGCCGCCGCCGACGTTGAGCAGGAAGGCGAAGAAGAGTGCGATGGCGATGGTGATCAGCGGCAGGGCAAGCAGCAGTACCCCGTGGTGCTGGACCGCCTTCCAGAAGGCCGCGTCGTTGAACAACCGCTGGAAGTTCTCGAACCCGATCCACTCCGGCGCCCCGATGCCCCGCCAGTTCGTCATCGCGAGCTGGAACGCCTGGGCGTACGGCGCGATCACGAAGACCGAGTAGAGCGTGACCGGCAGGAAGAGAAAGCCGATCACGAACGGGTACTTGCCCTGCCGCATGATCACTCCACTCCGGTCGTCAGCGCGAGAACTTGGCGACGCTGCTGTCGGCCTTGATCGCGTCCGCGCGCTTCTGGATCCGCTCGGCCCACTGCTCCGCGCTGGCGCGGCCGAACATCAGCTCGTTGGTCGCCGTACGGGCCTCGGTGTCCAGTTCCTTGTACCAGTTGTCGAACATCATGTTGAACACGTTCGCCCCAGCCGCCTTCAGGGCCGCCTGCGAGCTGGCCACGCCGGGCGGGAACGAGTAGCCCTCGCTGCCGGCCGGCACCACGGTGGCCGCTCCGACGGTCTCGGTGAAGCCCCGGGCGCCCGCCTTGGAGAGCATCTGCCGCATGTACTCCATGCCGCCGCGCGGGTTCTTGCTCTTGGCCGAGACGAAGTATCCCTCGCCACCGGCCGCCCGGATGGCACCCGCCGGCAGCTTGTCTCCGGCGGTCAGGCTCGGCACCGGCATGAGCTGGTACTCGAAGCCGGCCGGCGTGTCCTTCTTCTGCTCGTTCTCCAGCCAGTCACCGCTGGGGTAGAAGGCGACCTTGTACTGGTTCTGCCGCAGCTGCACGTCGGTGTGCTTGAGCCCCTCGAAGCTCTTGTCGCTGAACTTCGCGCCGATCTCCGCCCACGCCTTCGCGGACTGGAGCACCGCGTCGGCCTTCCAGGCGTTCGGCTCCAGGTTGTCGATCGCCTTCAGCACGTCCGGTCCGCCGACCTTGGCGGCCTGGGTCAGGATCACGTTCCACATGTAGTAGGCCGCGTTCGCCCCGGCGTACCCGAACGGGGTGATGCCCTTGGTCTTGATCTGCTCGCAGAGCGCGGTGAACTGCTCCCAGGTGGTCGGCACGGTCCAGCCGTTGTCCTTGAACAGCTTGCCGGAGTACCAGATGCCGTAGACGGTGGAGACGTAGTAGAGGACGTACGGCTTGCGCCCGCCGTCGGCGGTGTTGAACATGCCCTGCTCGATCACGCCGGGGATGATGGTGTCCCGGACCTTCTTGTTCGGGTCGTCGACCGAGGGCGCGTCCCACAGCTCGGTCAGGTCCTGGAGCTGGTTGTCGTTGACCAGGGCACCGAAGTCGAGGAACTTCTCGCCCGAGTTGTTGACGAACTCCGGCGGGTCACCGGCGGTGAACCGCGGCTGGAGCACCGTGGAGACCGCCTGGGTCGCCTGGTGCTTGATCTGCGCCTTGGGGAAGGCGGTCTGGTAGAGCTTCTCGTGCACGTCGGTGGCGTACTTCTCGCCGTAGCCACCGTTGAAGATGATCACCTCCAGCGCGGCGTCCTCCTTGACGCCGAGCGGATTGGTGGCGCTCTTCTCCCCGGTCTCCTGCTCGGTGTCGCCGCCGTCGTCACCGCCGGTGGCGCAGGCGCCGAGCAGCCCGGCGGCCGGGATGGTGAGCAGCCCGGCGGCGGCGGCCCGGCGCAGCAGGGTACGGCGGCTGGGGCCAAGTGCCGCCGGCAGGTCCGGCCCAGCAGTGGCCGACGGAACAACGCGGTCCGACGTGGGGTCGGAGGTTGCGGACATCTTCATCTCCTCGGTTGAGAATCGGGCCCGGCCAACCGGCCTACGCCGGATGACCCAGACCTGCCAGCGGTGCGGTTACGTGCAAGGAAGGGCCCCCTGCTATCGCTTTCTGTATAGGAAGGGCCCCTTCCCAACACCTCGGTACGTGTCACGGCCGTGCCTCCTTGGTCGCCTTGTGCCCGCCCACCGCCCGGGCCGTCCGCTGGAAGGCGGCGTGGGCCCGGTCGTGGGTGCGTTGGGCGACGGCGATGTAGAGCAGGTCGAGCACGACCAGTTGCGGATGCCGGGCGGAGAGCGCGTCCGGCCGGAAGGTGGTCGCCTGGCTGGCGGTGAGCAGCACGATGTCGGCCAGTTCGGCCAGCGGGGACCGGGGGAACCCGGTCAGCGCCACCGTGGTCGCACCGTGGCTGCCGGCCTCGGCGAGGGTTTCGATGGTCTCGCGGGTCCGGCCGGTGTGCGAGATGCCCAGGGCCACGTCGCCGGAGCGGAGCAGCGCGGCGCCGGCCAACCCTTCGTGTACGTCGTTCCAGGCCCACGCCGCCACGCCGATGCGGTGCAGGCTGAACTGCATCTCGGTGCCGACCAGCCCGCTGCCGCTGGCGCCGAAGATGTTCACCCGGGCGGCTCCGGCGATCGCCTCGGCGGCCCGTTCGACCTCGGCCAGGTCGAGCAGCGCGGCGGTGTCGTGCATCGCCCGGGTGTCGGCCGCGATGACCTGGCCGAGCACCCGCTCCAGCGGGTCGGTCGGCTGGATCTCCCGGCCGATGTCGACGGTCCAGCCGGCGCTGTGTGCCCGGCCGGTCTCGGCGGCGATGCCGAGTCGCAGGTCGGCGTAGCCCTCGAAGCCCAGCGCCCGGCAGAACCGGGTGACGGTGGCCGGGGACGTACCGCTGCGTTCCGCCAGTTCGACGATGGTGGCCCGGGCGGCGGCGGCCGGGTCGCTGAGCACCTGCTCGGCGACCCGTTGCAGGGCACCGGTGAACTCGGTGAGCTGGGACCGGACCCGGACCAGCACGCTGTCCGCTGGTGAGAGCCCGGCGGCGGCCCGGCGGTCGCGCTCGGCGTCGACCACCGCGGTCCCCGCGATGACGTCCGCCTCCTGCTCGACCATGGGCACGCCTTTCCGCAAAGGAAGTTAACTGTTAGTGGTAAAAGTTCTTACTAACGCCCCCTCCTTGTCAAGACGATGGGTGAAGTTTTCACAACCGTTACCTCGGTCGTCCCGATACCGGGGCGACCGCCGCTTGCCCTCCCGGGCCGCACCGAGCAGCATGGATCGACGATCGACGGACGCGACGCCGGAGAGCGGGCGGATACACGCGACAGGGAGGTGGTTGCCGGTCATGTCCGACGGCATAGTGGTGGGACTCGACGTCGGCGGCACCTCGACCCGGGCCACGGTGGTCTCGCTGTCCGGGGAACGGCTCGGCACCGGCCGGGCCGGCGGCGGCAACCCGACCAGCCACGGCGCCGAGCAGGCCGCCGAGCAACTCCGGGTGGCGCTCACCGACGCCCTCGCCGAGGTCGATCCGGGTCTGGTCTGGGCCGGCGTCATCGGGCTGGCCGGAGCGGGCCGGCTGCTCGCCGATCCGGCCGGCCGGCTCGCCTTCGCCCGGGTCTGGCAGGAGGTCGGGCTGCGCTGCGAGTACGAGATCGTCGGTGACGCCCTCGTCGCCTACGCCTCGGGCACCGCCGAGCCGGACGGCACCATCCTGATCGCCGGCACCGGCGCCATCGCCGCCGAGGTGCGCGACATGACCCTGGACCGGGTCGCCGACGGACACGGCTGGCTGCTCGGCGACGCCGGCAGCGGCTTCTGGCTCGGCCGGGAGGCCGTCCGGCAGGCGCTGGCCGACCTCGACCGGCACCAGCCACCCGGGCCGCTCGGCACCCTCGTGCTCACCGAACTGCTCGGTTCGGCGGAGGTGGCCGCCCGGCCCCGGGACACCGTCGACGCCCTGGTGCAGACGGTGACCCGGCGGCCCGCCGTCGAACTGGCCGCGCTCGCCCCGCTGGTGCTCCGGGCCGGCATCGCCGGCGACCCGGCCGCCACCGCGATCCTCGACGAGGCCGCCCGGCTGCTCGCCGCAAACGTGCAGCGGATCCGGCCGGCGGACGCGGGTACGCCGATCGTGTTCGGCGGCGGGCTGTTCTTCGTCGACTCGCCGCTGGTGCACGCCGTACGGTCGGCCCTGGCGGCGCGCTGGCCGGACGCACCGCTGCGGTACGCCGCCGACGACTGTGCGCTCGGCGCCGCCTGGCTGGCTGCCCGACCCCTGCCCGAATTGACCGACCCGGCCGAACTGCACCGCCGGCTGTTCGACCCGGTCCACGGCTGATTGTCGATCTGTCGATGGGAGTGTCAAGTTAACGGCTGATCTTGGTTGTTGAGGTGGTCAGTTGTTGGCCGGGGTGAGCCGGCCCTCGAAGGCGATCTGGAAGGCGTTCAGGGGTGCTTTCCAGCGCATGGTCCAGCGCCGGCGCCCGGTGCCGGTCGGGTCGAGGCTCATCAAGGCCATGTAGACACACTTCAAGGCGGCTTGCTCGTTGGGGAAGTGGCCGCGAGCTCGCACGGCCTTGCGGATGCGGGCGTTGACCGACTCGATCGCGTTGGTGGAGCAGATGACCTTGCGGATCTCGACGTCGAAGGCGAGGAAGGGCACGAACTCGGCCCAGGCGTTCTCCCACAGCTTCACGATCGCCGGATACTTGCGGCCCCACGCCTCGGCGAACTCGAGGAACCGTTCGGTCGCGGCGTCCTCCGTCGGCGCGGTGTAGACGGGCTTGAGCGCTTTGGCGATCTTGTCCCAGTCCTGCCTCGCCGCGTAGCGGAACGAGTTGCGCAGCAGATGCACCACGCACGTCTGCACGATTGTGCGCGGCCACACGGTCTCCACCGCCTCGGGCAGGCCCTCGAGCCCGTCACAGACAAGCATCAGCACGTCGGCGACGCCGCGGTTCTTCAGCTCCGTCAGCACGTGCAGCCAGTGCTTGGCGCCCTCGCCGCCGTCACCGGCCCAGATACCGAGGATGTCGCGGTGTCCGTCAACGGTGACCGCCATCGCGAGGTAGATCGGCCGGTTCGCGCCCTGCCCATCGCGGATCTTGACGTTGATGGCGTCGATGAACACGACCGGGTAGACCCTGTCGAGGGGCCGGTTCTGCCACTCGGCCATGCCGTCCATGACCTTGTCGGTGATGGTGGAGATGGTCTGCTTGGACACCTCAGCCCCGTAAACCTCGGCCAGGTGCGCGGCAATTTCGCCGTGGGTCAACCCCTTGGCCGACAACGACAGGACCATGTCGTCGACGCCGGTCAGGCGGCGTTGCCGTTTGCGCACGATCTGCGGCTCGAACGTGCCCGCCGCGTCTCGCGGAACGCGGACCTCGACCGGCCCGACGTCGGTGAGCACGGTCTTGGTCCGGCTACCGTTACGAGTGTTCCCACTGCCACGACCAGCAGGGTCGTGCTTGTCATAGCCGACGTGATCGGTGATCTCACCGTCCAACGCCGACTCCAGGACCCGCTTGGTGAGCTGCTGCAACAGCCCACCCTCACCGGTCAGCTTCAGCCCGTCACCACGAGCCCGATCGACCAGCATCGCGATCAACTGCTCATCCGTGACCGCATCCGCCGGCCTCGCGGCCGGCTCCTGCCCCGAGGTGATCTCGGTTGTCATCTGGCGTCTCTCCCTTGATCGGTCGATCAGCCGTTATTTGTACAGTCCCGACACGCTAAGTTGACGGCATTGGGGCAGGGCGGACGCGACGAAGGGTGACCCGCGTTCAGAGAGGATTTACCGCACCAACCCGCCCGAACCTGTTCCGGGTGGGCCCGGATCGTTACTGCGTCCGCCGGTACGCCGCCGTCGGCACTATTTCAACTGGCCGGCCGTCAGCCCGGACTGGATCTGGCGCTGGAACAGCACGTAGACCGCCAGCACCGGCAGCATCCCGAGGGTCAGCCCGGCGAACAGCCCGCTGAAGTCGCCCTGGTAGCCCTGGCTGACCGCCAGCGCCGCCAGCCCCTGCGCGAGTACCCATTTCGACTCGTCGCCCTGCATCAGCACCTGCGGCAGGATGAACTGGTTCCACTGGCTGAGGAAGTTGAAAATGCCGACGCTGACCAGGCCCGGCTTGGCCATCGGCAGCATCACCCGGAAGAAGAGCCGGAAGTGGCCGCAGCCGTCGATGAGCGCGGCCTCGGCGACCGAGGTCGGCAGGGTCCGGAAGAACGCGGAGAGGAAGAAGACCGTGAACGGCAGCGAGTAGGCGGCGTAGACCAGGATCAGCCCGGTCCAGGAGTTGAAGAGCCCGACGTTGCGGACCACGAAGAAGAGCGGCACCAGGGCGAGGAAGACCGGGAACATCATGCCGCCGACGAACAGGTAGTAGAAGAACTGCCGGGACCGGAACTCGAAGCGGGCGAAGACGTACGCGGCGGCGGCGCCGAAGACCATCGTCACGGTCAGCGAACCGGCCACCACGATCCCGCTGTTCAGGAAGTACCGGCCGATCTGCGCCTCGGTCCAGGCCCGCGCCCAGTTCTCGAAGCGCAGCGCGCCGGGCAGTCCCCACGGCTCGGCGAGGATCTCGCCGTCGCTCTTGAAGGAGCTGACCACGACCCAGAGCAGCGGCAGGGTGGTCAGCAGCGCCCAGATCAGCAGGAAGCCGTGCGAGAAGACGTTGACCACGCCCCACTCGCGGCGGGGTGCCCGGTCGCCGGTGCCGGACCGGCCGTCGGCGTCGACGGCGGGCGGGGCCGACGCGGGGGTGTCGACGGTCGTCACGAGTACTCGATTCGGTCCCGGCGGCTGACGCGCAGCGCCAGTACCGCCACCGACAGGGTCAGGAAGAACATCACCACGCCGATCGCGGAGGCGTACCCGAACTTGGTCTCGGTGCCGAACGCGGTGTTGTACATCCGCAGGCCGATCACGTCGGAGGAGTGGTTCGGGCCGCCGTCGGTCATCTGCTGGATCAGGATGAAGCCGTCCAGCGCGGCGATGGCCAGGTAGATCCAGGCGACCTGCACGGTGTCCCAGAGCAGCGGGATGGTGATCCGGCGCAGCGTGGTGAACCGGGAGGCGCCGTCGAGCATCACCGCCTCGTAGATGTCCTTCGGGATGGCCTGCATCGCCGCGCCGAAGAGCACCACGTAGAAGCCGACGTTGGCCCAGACCATCACGACGAGCACCGCCCAGAAGGCGGTACGCGGGTCGCCGAGCCAGGCCGGCGTGGGCAGCCCGACCGCGCGCAGCGTGGCGTTCAGCAGCCCGTTGTTCGGGTGGTACACCTCCTTCCAGAGCAGTGCGATGATCACCACCGAGAGCACCTGCGGGAAGAAGTAGATGAGCTTGTAGGCGCCGGAGCCGCGTACCCCGACCACCCCGGCGGTGCCGCGGCGGCCGCCCATGTTGAGCATGCTGGCGAAGAAGAGCCCGAGCGCGATGGTGAGCACCGGCAACAGCAACAGCAGGATCGCGTTGTTCTGCACCGCGTTCCACAGCGCGCCGTCGCGCAGCAGGTTGCCGAAGTTCTCCAACCCGACATAGTCGGCGCTGGCCGAGTAGCCCAGCCAGTTGGTGGTGGAGATCTGGAACGCCTGGAGGTACGGCGAGAGCACGAAGAAGCCGTACAGCAGCAGCGGCGGCACCAGGAAGGTGATGATCAGCGGGTACTTGCCATGTTTCACGGAACCGACTTCCTGCCCACTCCACGCGGGAAGACTCGTCCCCGCGACAACGCGCCACCGGGCCGGCCGGTGCCGGCCGGCCCCGCAGCGTAACCCGGCTCTACTGGCGCTTGTACTTCTTGATGCTGCTGTCGGCGGCGATCTGGTCGGCGCCGCGCTGGCACTGGTCCAGGAACTCCGCCGGGGTGGCCCGGCCGCCGAAGAACTCGCCGCAGGCCGCGTCGACCAGCTCCCGTTCCAGCTTGCGGTAGAAGTTGTTGTAGACCCAGTTGAAGCCGTTGGCACCGGAGGCGTCCAGCGCCTTGACCACGGTGTTCAGCCCGAACGGCAGGTCGACGCCCTCGGTGGCGCCGGCCACCACGGTCAGGCTGGAGACCTTCCGGGTGAAGTCCTGGGCGCCCTTGAGCGAGAGCATGGTGCGCAGGTACTCCAGCCCGCCGGCCCGGTTCTTGGCCTTGGCCGGCACCATGAACGGCTCACCGGCGGTGCCGCGCATCGCCTCGAACGGCAGCTTGTCGCCGGTGCCGAGGCTCGGGGTCGGCGCGACGGACATGTTGAAGCCGGCCGGGGTCACCTTGGCCTGCTCGCTCTCCAGCCAGGAGCCGCAGGAGATGAAGGCGGCCTTGCCCCGGCACCACTCGGTCTGCGACTGGACGTGGTCGAGGCCGGGGCTGCCGGGCAGGATGAAGCCGTCCTTGACGATCTGGTACCAGGCGTCCGCCGCCGCCTTCATCGCATCGGACTTCCAGGCGTTCGGCTCCAGGTTGTCGATCGCCTTCGCCACGTCCGGGCCGCCGAACTTGATCGCCGTCGAGATCACCGGCCAGCTCATGTAGCGGGGGTGCTTGCCGGCGTACGTCCAGGGGGCGATGCCGGCGGCCTTGATCTGCCGGCAGAGCGCGATGTGGTCGTCCCAGGTCTTCGGGTACTGCCAGCCGCGGTCGGCGAAGAGCTTCGTCGAGTACCAGATGCCGTAGGCGGTGTACGTGTAGTTGAGCACCAGGAACCTGCCGTCGTACGACCCGACGTCGAGCACGCCGGGCAGCAGGGTGTCCCGGACCTTCTTGCCGGCGATGTCGAGGCTCGGCGCGTCGAGCAGTTCGCCGAGGTCGGCCAGGGCGTCCTGGGAGACCAGGCCGTTGAAGTCGATCTGGCCTTTGCCGGAGTTGTTCACCACGTCGGGCGGGGTGCCGTCGACGAACCGGGGTTGCAGAGTCTTGTTGATCTCCTGCGTGGCGGAGTGCTTGATCGTCGCCTGCGGATATTTCGCGGTGTACATCGCCTGGTGGGCTTTGGCATACTCCTCACCAAAACCACCGTTGAAGATGACCACCTCGAGCGGCGCGTCCTCCTTGACGCCGAGTGGGTTCTGCTCACTCTTCGTGCCTTCGAGCGACTCGCCGCCGCCGTCCTCGTCGCCGCCGCCGAGGGCGCAACCGGTCAGCAGGCCGGTGGCGGGGACGGCCAGCAGCCCGGCCGCGGCGGTACGGCGGAGGATGTCACGCCTCTTCATAGCTTCTCCTCGGATCCGGCCCGCTGGTGCGGGGTGGTGCGGTTTCGCAGGTGGCAGCCCTGGGCGGGCAGGTGCTGGTGCTCAGCGGGCACCGGTAGGTGGTGCTTGTCTTCAATTCACGGAAAGTTACCGAAGGATTCTTACGGAAGAGGATGCCGGCAGCAAGCCCCGGCGGCCGAACCGTTACGGACCGGCAATCGACCCCGGCTTGTCGCATACTCCACCAGCCGGTCCGGGTAGTCGATAGCCTGGCCACATGCGCCGCCTGCGGGAGATCGCCGGCCGTACGCCCGCCCGGCGGGAGCGCTACGTCGACCTGCTCCGCGCGGTGGCGATCGTCCTGGTCGTGTACGGGCACTGGCTGATCGCCGTCCTCGAACCCGACGACACGGGCCGGCTGCGTGGCCACAACGCCCTGGAGGAGATCGGCTGGGGCCGCCCCGGCACCTGGTTCTTCCAGGTCCTGCCGCTGTTCTTCCTGGTCGGCGGCTACGCCAACGCCGCCTCGCTGACCGGTCACCGGGGTCGCGGCGGCGACGCCGGCAGCTGGCTGGCCGACCGCAGCGGGCGGCTGGTCCGGCCCACCACCGTGCTGCTGGTGCTGCTCGTCCTCGCCGCCCTGACCGCCCGGCTGCTCGGCGCCGACCCGCAACAGGTCCGCGAGGTCGTCTGGTACGCCACGGTGCCGCTCTGGTTCCTCTCCGCCTACCTCTGCGTGGTGCTGCTGGCCCCGGTCACGTACGCCCTGCACCAGCGGTACGGCCTGGCCGTGCCGGTGGTGCTGCTCGGGCTGCTCACCCTGGGCGACCTGGCCCGGCTGCTCGGCGAGCCCCGGCTCGGGTACGGCAACTTCCTCTTCGGCTGGCTCGCCATGCACCAGGTCGGGTACGCCTGGCGGACCGGCGCCCTGCCGATGCGTCCCCGGGTCGGCTGGCCACTGCTGGTGGTCGGGCTGACCGCGCTGCTGCTGCTCACCACCGTCGGCCCGTACCCGAGTAGCATGATCAACCAGCCGGGCCAGCGGATCCAGAACATGTCCCCGCCCAGCCTGGCCCTGCTCGCGCTGGCCACCGCACAACTCGGACTGATCATGCTGCTCCGCGCCCCGGCCGAACGCTGGCTGCACCGCAGGCGCCCCTGGATGCTGGTGGTCGCGGTCAACTCGGTGGTGCTCACCGTCTTCCTCTGGCACCTCACCGGCGTGATCCTGCTGGCCGGCGCCCTGGACGCGCTCGGTGTGCTGCCCAGCCCACCGGTCGGCTCCGCCGCCTGGTGGCTCTGGCGGATCCCCTGGCTGCTGATGCTGACCGTGGTACTCGCCGGCCTGGTCGCCGTCTTCGGCCGGATCGAGCTGCGCGGCTCCCGCCGCCCCGCCACCCGGCCCCGGGCGCTGCCGGCCACGCTCTGCCGAACCCTCACCCGCCCGCGACCCCGACTGCTGCTCGTCGGGCTCGGCTTCGCCGCGACCGTGGCCGGGCTCTTCGCCAACAGCGTCGCCCCGAAGAGCGGCGAATACCTGCTCGGGCTGCCCGTCGGCGCGCTGCTGGCGTACCTCGGCGGCGCGGGCCTGCTCCGGCTGCTCCGTTCGGTGCCGACCGGCGAAGAGTGAGAAAGAGCCCCTTCCGCCGCCGAGGCGCGGAGATCGCCCGGGGTGTCGACCAGGGGTTGATTACTATTGCGTGTGCCCAACGGACAGCTCCGGCGGATGGCCGCCTTCTCCTTCCCGGCCCGCTCCTTCGACCCGGCGACCGGGGAGGCCGCCCTCGAGTACGCGCTGACCGGCCCGGACGGCGAGCTGCGGTTCACCGAGCGGATCACCTTCCCCCGGCCCGAGACGCCGCCGTCGGCGGAGACGCTGGCCACCTTCGGCCGGGTGCTGGAGCTGCTGCACCTGGTCGCCGGGGTGAGCTACTACAAGGCCGCCGCACCGCCCCGGCTGGTCCTGCCGGCGCCGCTGGGCGCCGACGCCGTCGCGCTGGTCACCGCCGTCTACACCGCCGGCCTCGCCGAGTACGCCTACCGCAACGACCTGCCGCACGTGCTGGAACTGACCCCCGAACTGCCGCCGGGGAAGGTCGAGCCGCCGGCCGAGTGGGACAACTCGGACCGCCGGCCGCTCAGCACCGTCGGCGGCGGCAAGGACTCCATCGTCAGCCTGGAGGCGCTGCGCCGGGCCGGCTTCGACCCGGTGCCGTTCTCGGTCAACCCGAACCACATCATCGTCAGCGTCGACGAGGCGTCCGGGCTGACCCCGCTGGCCGCCCGGCGCCGGCTCGACCCGGCGTTGATCGCCCTGAACGCCGCCGGGGCGCGCAACGGGCACATCCCGGTCACCGCGATCAACTCGCTGATCGCGGTCGGCACCGCCGTGCTGCACGGGCTCGGCCCGGTGGTGATGTCGAACGAGCGCTCCGCCTCCGACCCGAACCTGGTCTGGCACGGCGTCGAGGTCAACCACCAGTGGTCCAAGGGGGTCGAGGCGGAGGGGCTGCTCCGGGCGGCGCTGGCCGGGCACGCCGGGCTGGTCGAGCCGTACTTCTCGCTGCTGCGGCAACTCTCCGAGCTGCACATCGCCCGGCTCTTCGCCGGATTCGACCGGTATGACGACGTGGTGACGAGCTGCAACGCCGCGTTCAAGCTGAGTGACCCGAGCGACAGGTGGTGCGCGAACTGCCCCAAGTGCCGGTTCATCTTCCTGGCCCTGGCCCCGTTCATGCCCCGGGCCCGACTGGTGCGGATCTTCGGCGCCGACCTGCTGGCCGACCCGGCCCAGGCACCCGGCTACCTCGAACTGCTCGGCATCTCGGCGCACAAGCCGTTCGAGTGCGTCGGCGAGGTCGAGGAGTCGGTGGTGGCGCTCGGCCTGGTCGCCGAGCACCCGGACTGGCGGGACGCGGCAGTGCTCCGTACCCTGCTCGACGCCATTCCGGCCGAAGCCTGGACCGCGGCGAACGCCACCGACGTCTTCACCCCGGCCGGCCCGCACTTCGTCCCACCGGCGTACGCCAAGGCACTCACCGCGATCTCCTGACCGGAGCCCCCGCCGGCCGGGGTCTCTCCGGTGCAAGGAAGGGCCCCCGCTACAACAGAAAACGATAATGGGGGGCCCTTCCTTGGTCAGCCGTCCCGGACGGCGTCCAGGGCGAGCAGGGCGACGTGCAGCGACAGGCAGTCGTCCACCGAGTCCAGGTCGACCCGGAGGATCCGGGAGATCCGGGCCAGCCGCTCGTAGAAGGCCGGCCGGGACAGGTGCGCCGCCGTGGCCGCCGCCGACTTGTTCCGGCCGCTCTCCAGGTAGCCGCGCAGCGTGCCGAGCAACTGCTCGCGCGGGTGCTCGGCGTCGTGGGCCAGCAGTGGGCCGAGTTCGCGTTCCACGAAGGTCTGCAACCTCGGCTCGTCCCGGAGCAGGTGCAGCAGCCCGGCCAGCCCGACCTGGGGCAGCCGGAACACCGGCAGGTCCCGTCGACCCCGGCGGGCGGCGTCGGCCACCTGCCGGGCCTCGGTCAGCGAGCGGCGTGCCTCGGCCACGGTGCCGACGCCCGAACCGGCCGCCACGATCACCGCACCCGGCCCGGCGTACGGTCGGGTGGGGGTCGGGGCGACGTCCAGGCGTACCCGGTGAAGGGCCGCCGCGAAGGCGGCCAGCGCGGTCTCCTCCTCCCCGGCGTCCCGCAGCGCCAGCACCGCACCGACCGCCTGGTCGTCCAGGGTGCTGGCCAGCCCGCTCAGCTCGGCGTCCCGCAGCGCCTGGCCGACCGCCTCGGCCAGGTCCCGCAGCCGGGCCTGGCCGGCCGGTGAACTGCCGGCCGCCGGGCCCGCCGCGTCGTCGGCGCGATACCGGACCACCACCCCGACCAGGTGCCGGCGATCCAGCGGTACGCCGAGGGCGCGGGCCCGCAGCGCCACCTCGTCGACCGGCCGGGTGTGGTCGAGCAGCGCGGTGAGCAGGGTGCGGTGGATCTGCCGCTCCAGCCCTTCGGCGTCCCGCCGGATCAGCCGGCCCAGCGCCAGGGTGGAGGCGGCCCGTTCGACCAGGATCGTCAACCGGGTCGGCGGCGTCGACCGGGCCGGCAGTTCGCCGCTCGGCCAGCGCAGCAGCAGCCGCCCCCAGTCCTGTCCCCGGGCGCCGACAGTGGTGTAGAGCCAGCCGGCGTCCGGGTCGTAGCCGGTCCGGCCGGTCGGGCGGATCCGCCGGGAGTGCTGCTCCCAGCCGCGCAACAGCAGCTCGGCGCTCTCCCCCGCCGGGTCGTACGCGAGCACCTGCCGGGAGAGGTTTTCCAGGACCACCGGGCAGCCGGCCAGCAGCGCGGCCTGCCGGACCACCTCGGCCGGCTCGGCACCCTCGACGGAGAGTTCGGTGAAGCGCTGGTGGATCTCCTCGGTCGCCCGCAGCTCGGTCAGCTGCGCGTCGACGATCAGCGCATGCACCGCCTCGGTGATCCGGACGAACGGCGTGACCCGGCACAGTTCGACGAGCGGCAGGTTCCGCTGCTCGGCCGCCGCGACCATCGCCCGGGGTACCGCCGCCGGATAGCGCCGGCCCAGCTCGACCAGGAGCCCGGAGACCCCGACGTCGGCCAGCTCGCCGATGAAGGCGCGCAGCCCGGCGTCGTCGCCGGGCAGGCCGATGCCGGTGGTGAGGACCAGTTCGCCGCCGCTGAGCAGGGCGGCGATGTCCGGCACCTCGGCGGCGTGCACCCAGCGGACGAGCCGGTCGAGCCCGGCCGCACCGGCGACCATCCGAGGGCCGCCGTGCCGGACCGAATCGAGGGCCAGCACCTCGCGCACGGTGGGGAACACGCGCACGACGCTACCGCCACGGAGGGAACCGGCTGGCACGGAGGGAACCGGCTGGCACGGAGGGAACCGGCCGGGACCCACGCGGGGAGCGTCAGGCTTCCGGTCAGTCGACGCCGAATTCCATCGCGGCCCGGTCGAGCGCCTCGTCGTCGGCGGAGGAGACGCCGCGGGACGCGATCGCCTCCGCGCCGCCCTCCGGCATCGCGCCGATCAGCCCGGTCGAGGCCGCCTGCGCGGCGCCGACCACCCGGTGCGGGGCCGCGCCGCCGACCATGCCGAGGGTGGCATACTGCTCCAGCTTCGCCCGCGAGTCGGCGATGTCCAGGTTGCGCATGGTGAGTTGGCCGATCCGGTCCGCCGGACCGAACGCAGAGTCCTCGGTACGCTCCATCGACAGCTTGTCGGGGTGGTAGCTGAACGCCGGGCCGGTGGTGTCCAGGATCGAGTAGTCCTCGCCCCGGCGCAGTCGCAACGTCACCTCCCCGGTGACCGCGGTGCCGACCCAGCGCTGCAACGACTCGCGCAGCATCAGCGCCTGTGGATCCAGCCAGCGCCCCTCGTACATCAGCCGGCCGAGCCTGCGGCCCTCGTTGTGGTAGTTCGTCAGGGTGTCCTCGTTGTGGATGGCGTTGACCAGCCGTTCGTACGCCGCGTGCAGCAGTGCCATGCCGGGCGCCTCGTAGATGCCGCGGCTCTTGGCCTCGATGATCCGGTTCTCGATCTGGTCCGACATGCCCAGGCCGTGCCGGCCGCCGATGGCGTTGGCCTCCAGCACCAGGTCGACAGGGCTACCGAACTCCTTGCCGTTGATCGTCACCGGGCGACCCTGGTCGAAACCGATGGTGACGTCCTCGGTCGGGATCTCCACCGAGGGGTCCCAGAACCGGACTCCCATGATCGGGGTGACCGTCTCGATGCCGGCGTCGAGGTGCTCGAGAGTCTTCGCCTCGTGCGTCGCGCCCCAGATGTTGGCGTCGGTGGAGTATGCCTTCTCGGTGCTGTCCCGGTACGGCAGGCCGCGTTCGAGCAGCCACTCCGACATCTCCCTCCGCCCACCCAGCTCGGTGACGAAGTCGGTGTCGAGCCACGGCTTGTAGATGCGCAGTTGAGGGTTGGCCAGCAGGCCGTACCGGTAGAAGCGCTCGATGTCGTTGCCCTTGAAGGTGGAGCCGTCGCCCCAGATCTGGACGTCGTCGGAGATCATCGCCCGGACCAGCAGGGTGCCGGTCACGGCCCGGCCCAGCGGGGTGGTGTTGAAGTAGGCCCGCCCAGCCGAGCGGATGTGAAAGGCCCCGCAGGTCAACGCCGCCAGACCCTCCTCGACCAGGGCGGTGCGACAGTCGACCAGCCGGGCCACCTCGGCGCCGTAGCTGAGCGCGCGGCCGGGCACCGAGGCGATGTCGGGCTCGTCGTACTGGCCGATGTCTGCGGTGTAGGCGCAGGGAACGGCGCCCTTGTCGCGCATCCACGCGACCGCCACCGAGGTGTCGAGACCGCCGGAGAAGGCGATGCCGATTCGTTCGCCGATGGGCAGGGAGGTGAGAACCTTGGACACAGGGATGATTATTCATTAGGTCGCATGGCCATGCAAGCAGCCGCGCGGGCCTCACACCTCGGGGTCGTCGCGGGCCAGTTCCCAGAGGGCGACGGCGGTGGCGGCGGCGACGTTCAGCGAGTCGACACCGCGACGCATCGGGATGACCACCCGGATGTCGCTGGCGGCCTGGGCGGCCGGGGTCAGGCCGGCACCCTCGGCACCGAGCAGCAGGGCGGCCCGGTGCCGCTGTGCCGGGGTGAGCCGCTGGATCGGCACCGCCTCCGGGGCCGGGGTCAGAGCGAGTACGGCGAAGCCGGCCGCCCGGAGGTCGGCCAGCCCGGCCGGCCACTCGCCGAGTGTGGCGTACGGCACCGCGAAGACCTCGCCCATGCTGACCCGGACGCTGCGCCGGTAGAGCGGGTCGGCGCAGGTCGGCGAGAGCAGTACGGCGTCCACTCCGAGCGCGGCGGCACCCCGGAAGATCGCGCCGAGGTTGGTGTGGTTGTTGACGTCCTCCAGCACCACGACCCGGCGGGCGCCGCGGATCACCTCCGGCACGGCCGGCAGCGGGCGGCGGTGGAACGACCCGAGTACGCCCCGGTGCACGTGGAAGCCGGTGGCCCGCTCCAGTACGGCCGGGCTGGCGGCGTAGACGGGCGCCTCGCCGGTGGCCAGGTCGCCGAGTTGGTCGAGGCGTTTCGCGTCGACCAGGAAGGAGCGCGGCCGGTAGCCGGCCCGGAACGCCCGGCGGAGCACGAGTTCACCCTCGGCGATGAAGAGCCCGTTCGGCGGCTCCCACCGGGTGCGCAACTCGACGTCGGTGAGCGCCCGGTAGTCGGCGATCCGGGGATCCTCCGGGTCGATGATCTCGGCAACGGAAGCGGTCGGTACGTCGGTCACGGGCCGATTCTCCCCGGTCGCGATCTGCCCCGATCAACCGATGGGCCGAATCCGGTGACGCGGCGGGGCCGGAGAATTCCGATCCCTGTTCGCGGCAGTCTGCGGGCCGTCAGTCCGCGTCGGCGTGGCCTTCGTTTCTGCGAGCGGTGACGATGCGGCTGAGTACGTCGAGGGCGTGTTCGGCCTCATCCAGGCTGACCGGTGCGGTCCGGGCGGTCACATAACCGGTCAGGGCATCGCGGACGACGTCGGACCGGCGGGTTGCGGCCTGCCCGGCGAGGTGGTCCAACTGTTCGACGAGAGTGACGGGCAGGCGGATGCTGACCAGCATCATGGGTACCTCGGGTGCGGTGCCGGACGCTGGTGCTGTGGTCATGGATCTCATGACCGGTGCCAGGCTGTCGGCGTTCTGGAACCACGCGATGACCTGCTCCTTGGTCATCCGGTCGAATTCCGGCTCGGTCACAGGACTCGCCTCCTCCACTCATCGAGGTCTGCGCCACGTAAGGCACGCACCCCAATGATCTTGTAGGTCTGGGTGGTGCCGATGCGGTCACACAGCACCGCGATGATCCGACCGCTGCCGGCCATACCCATGACGATGAGCAGCAGGTCACCGAGGACGCGCTCGTAGCGCAGGCCCGATGGGGCGTAGAGCGCCTGGGTTGCCTCGTCCACGCCGACGCCGTTGCGTTGAGCATTGGCCAGACCTTCGTCGGTCCACACGTACTCACGTTCCGGCACCTACCGACCGTAACACATCGTAATACGCCCGGATCGACGGCCAGCGCACCCTGCTGCTCGAGATTCGATCGTGACTGCGGGCGCGCGGCTGGATCAGTGCTGCTTGGCGAAGATCACGAAGGACCGCCACGCCCGCGGGTCGAAGGTGAGCGCCGGACCCTGCCGATCCTTGCTGTCCCGGACGCCGACGACGCCCGGCAGGTTGTCCGCCACCTCGACGCAGTTGCCAGAATTGCCACTGCTGCGGGTGCTCTTGTGCCAGATCGCGCCGCTCAGGTCCATGACTTCGCCGCCTCCGAGATCAACGTGAGGGTGGCCCCGCGGGGCATCGCCTCGGCCCGCACAGACTCCCAGGTCTGCCGCATCGAGTGTACGTCCGCCGTGCGCTCGACGATCGTGCCCTGCAACTGGTTGTCGAGGTATGCCACGTCGCCACCCTCCGGAGGAGTCGCGATCACGAAGGCCCCGTTCAGCCCGGGATACGCCCCGACGCCCTTCGGCACCACGTGCAGATGGATCCGGGGACGGGCGGCGACCTCCAGCAGATGGCGGAGTTGCTCCCGCATCACGTCGGGGCCGCCGACCGGGCGTTCCAGCGCGGTGTAGTCGAGCACCGCGACGAGCTGCGGAGGCGAGTCCCGACGCAGGATCTCCTGGCGCGCCAGGCGCGCGGCCACCTGCTGCTCCATCTCGTCGCCAACGAGCTGACTCGCCCCCTCGTGCAGGGCCCGCGCGTATCGCTCGGTCTGGAGTAGACCGGGTACGACCAGCGGCTCGAAGCTGCACAGCGCGGTCGCCTCCTGTTCGATGGTCACCCACTCGCGGAACCAGGGCATCAGACTCTCCCGAAGGATGGCGCTGCGGATACGGAGCAGCAGGCCGTCCGCGCCCAGGGCGTTGTCGCAGCGGAGGGTGAACTCCTCCCGGGGTGGTCGCCGGCACTGCTCGACGCCGGCCACCAGGGAGGCCGAATACGTGATCCGTTCCCCCAGCGCCTCCTGGGACAGGCCGGCCGCCGTACGCAGCCGGCGAAGCTCTCCGGCAAACAGCTCCAACATGGGCAGTCGATCCATCTGCACACCTCTGCACATCGGAAGGAAGCCGCTGCTCCTGCGGGCCGAGCAGCGCGAATGCCTTCCGACAGTAGTGGCGTCGTCACAACACTGTCAGCTATGCGGGCTCGTGCCGCGCCGGAAAGGGCCGGGGCGGGCTCCCGCCGAGGGGGCCGTCCCATCCTTCCCCGTACCTCGACCGGGGCGGCCCCCGTCCACACCTGGCGAGAGGAGTTGGCATGCGTACCGTGTGGGTTTGCCGGCCATGACGCTGCACCGCAGCATTCCGCACGAGCCGATGCGCCCGCTCTGGCGCTGCCGGAACTGCGCCGCCGAGTGGCCCTGCCAGCCGGCCCGGCTGGCCCTGCTCAGGGAGTACGAGGACGACGTGACCGCGCTGCTGGTCTACCTCGGCGGACAACTGCTGGAGGCCCGCGAGCAACTCCACCAGCTCAACCCGGGCCGCCCGATCGACCTCACGGCACGCTTCATCACCTGGGCCAGGCGGGGCGAGCCGTGAGCGGTACGCCAGGGAGCGGAGCGCTCGCCGGGACCGATCGCTCCGGTGCGGTCAGGACGGGGTCGGTCCGGTGGTCGCGGGGCCGAGCCCGCCGTCCGGGACGACCTTCCGGTCGGGGATCCCTCCGGCAGCGGCCGCGATGCCCTGCCGGGCTCCGGCGGAGACCCGCGCCGCCACCGCGCCGGCCGTGCCGGGCCGGGCCAGCGCGGCCCGGCCGACCGCCGGCACCAGCCGCCGGGCCCGCCAGCCGATCCCGATCCCGGCGGCGAGCACGAGGACCGCGCCGAGGGCGTGCAGTGCCGAGGCCAGCATGCCGCCGACGCCGAGCAGCGGTGCCGCGATCATCAGCAGTACGCCGTCGGACTGGCTGAACACGCCGGACCGGTGCAGCGCCAGGCCGGTCAGCCACCAGCCGAGCGAGTAGAGCAACCCGCCGCTGACCGCGATGACCTGGCCCGCCCGGCCAAACGTCGCGGTGGGATCCGGCAGCCCGCCGAACGGGAGTACCAGCATCGTGCCGGCGACCGCGACCAGCAGGCCGGCGATCCCGGCACCCCGGGTACGGGTGCTCACCAGCAGGCTGGCCAGGGCCATCAGCGCCAGCAGGCCGAGCCAGAGCGCGCCGATCCAGCCGAGCAGGTGTGCCGGGCGCTGCTGGGTGAGGAACGGGGCGTTCCCGGCGCCGACCAGGGTCACCGAACCGTACACAATGGCATAACCGGGCAGTGACCAGACGGCGAACCGGGCCAGCCGGCGCAGCGACCAGGCCCAACTCGCGTCGCTGGCCGGTTCGCTGCGCACCCGCTCCACCGCGAACGGCAGGAAGCCGAGACCGCCGTAGGGCCAGCGGCCGGAGGTCGGGTCGGCCGGTGTGCCGACGCCCGGTACGGTGCCGGCCGCCCGGTTGGGCACCGCCGGTGAGGTACCGGGCGTGGGATCACGCTTGGGGTTTGAGGGGTGGTTTTCCGGTTTCGAGGGGTGGGTCACGCGCGTCACCTCGCTCCACGTGCTGCGCGGGCGGGCGCGGCGTACTCACAAATCGACGCCCCGGCTCCTGGTCACCACCCGTCGCTAGACAGATCGTGTCAGGTGCCGGGGCGCCGCGCGGACGCTTTGGTCAAATATGCCGTGCCCCCGCCGGACGGCCCGACCGGCGGGAGGAGGCGTCAGCCGCGTTCGGGCTGCCTGTCCACGGTGGAGTCGCCGGTGAGGCTGTCCGGCGAGACCGGCTCGGGGGCGGGTAGGCCCTGCGGACCGGTCGGTCGCGACGACACCTGCGCCTCGGCGGCGCGTACCTCGGCGTTGACCTCCTGGGCCGCCTCGGCGGCGGCGCGGGCCGCCTCCGCCGCCTCGCGCTCGACGGCACCGGCGTCGACCTCGGCGTGCGGTTCGTCCCCGGCGGCCTGGCTCAGCCCGCCGAGTGCCCCGCCGAGCCCTTCGAGCGCCTTGGTCAGTTCGGCCGGCACGATCCAGACCTTGTTCGCCTGCCCGTTGGCGATCTGCGGCAACGCCTGGAGGTACTGGTAGGCCAGCACCTTCTGGCTCGGGTTCGCCGTGTGGATCGCGTCGAAGACGGTACGGATCGCCTTCGCCTGGCCCTCCGCCTGGAGGATCCGGGCCTGCCGGTCACCGTCGGCGCGCAGCACCGCGGCCTGCTTCTCGCCCTCGGCGGAGAGGATCTGCGACTGCTTGTGCCCCTCGGCGTTCAGGATGGCCGCCCGGCGGTCCCGCTCGGCGCGCATCTGCTTCTCCATCGAGTCGCGGATGCTCGGCGGCGGCTCGATCGCCTTGATCTCCACCCGGGTCACCTTGATGCCCCAGCGTCCGGTCGTCTCGTCGAGTACGCCGGAGAGGTGCCGGTTGATCTCCTCGCGGCTGGTCAGCGCCCGCTCCAGGTCGAGCGAGCCGATGACGTTCCGCAGGGTGGTGACCGTCAGCTGTTCGATGGCCTGGAGGAAGTTCGAGATCTCGTAGGTCGCCTTCACCGAGTCGACGACCTTGAAGTAGAGCACGGTGTCGATCGAGACGACCAGGTTGTCCGAGGTGATCACGGGCTGGGGCGGGAAGCTGACCACCTGTTCCCGCATGTCGACTTTGGTGCGTACCGCGTCGACGAAGGGGACCAGCAGGTTGAGTCCGGGGTTGAGGGTGCGCTTGTACCGGCCGAGCCGCTCGACCACGTCCTCCCGCTGCTGCGGCACGATCCGTACCGCGCGGATCAGGGTGACCACCGTAATCAGTGCCACGGCGGCCAACAGCAGACCGATCACAGTATCCACGTCGCGCTCACCCCTCTTTATCTGGTTGTGCGTCTTTATCTGGTTGCTCGTCAATTGTGAACTCGTCCCGCCACACCAGGGCGGTCACGCCTTTGACCTCGATCACCCGTACCCGGGTCCCGGTCTCGATCACCTGGGTCGCGTCGTAGGAGCGGGCGGTCCAGATCTCCCCGTCGATCTTGACCACGCCGCCGTTGGCGTCCACCTGCTCCAGCACCAGGGCGCTGCTCCCGCTGATCGCCCGCACCCCGAACGGCTGTTCCTCGCCGGTCAGCTCGGCCGTGCGGTGCCGCTGGATGACCGGCCGGGCCACGGCCACGGTCAGCGCCGAGACGGCGGCGAAGACCACCGCCTGGATGGCCAGCGGTGCGCCGAGGGCGGCAGCACCGGCAGCGGCGAACGCACCGACCCCGAACATCACCAGAAAGAGAGTCGTCGTGAAGATCTCAGCGACGACCAACACGACGCCCAATACGATCCACAGGAGCGGCTCCACACGTCGATCCTGTCACGGATGCGCAGCACCGGCGAATCCTGATCGACACGCATAAGATCTCGTATGCCGAGGTCCGGCGGCCGGCACGGGTTCGGCGAACCCCGCCCCGCCGCGGTTACGCCCGGTCTGGTCGGATAATCCTCCTACCGTCCCCGCACGACCGACCGCGAACTCCGAACCCGACCGAGAACTCCGAACCCCCGGGTCCGGCTTTCCGTATCCACCGCCGAGTCCCCCGCACCCCGAGTTCGAGGAGGAGCCCGTGGCCCCGCTGCCGCCGGAGTCCGGCCTACTGCCGGAGACGACCCGCCGGGTCGACGCGCTCGTCGCCCAGGCCCAGGCCACGGGCCGGGCACCCTCGCTGATCCTCGGGGTGCTGCGGGCCCCGGTCGCCACCGGGACGGCCGGCGGGCTGCTGCACGTCGCCGCCGCCGGTGAGACCCCCATGCCGGATCCGGACATCCAGTACCGGATCGGCTCGATCACCAAGACGATGACCGCGGTACTGCTGCTGCGCCAGCGCGACGAGGGGCTGCTCGACCTGGACGACCCGCTGGACCGGCACCTGCCCGGCAACCCGCTCGGCGCCGTCCGGCTGCGGCAACTCCTCGGCCACGCCGCCGGCCTGCAACGGGAACCGGACGGCGATTGGTGGGAACGCTCCGCCGGCACCGACCTGGCGACCCTGCTGGCCGGGCTGACCGAGCAGAAGCTGGCCTTCCCGGCGCACCGCACCTTCCACTACTCCAACCTGGCCTACGCGCTGCTCGGCGCCGTACTGGAACGGGTCACCGGGGAGTCCTGGTGGAAGCTCGTCCGGTCCCGACTGCTCGATCCACTGGGGATGGTCCGCACCTCCTACCAGCCGACCGAGCCGTACGCCCGGGGCTACGTCGTCCACCCCTGGCACGAGACGCTGCGGGAGGAGCCGCGCACCGACACCGGGGCGATGGCACCCGCCGGCCAGCTCTGGGCGAGCCTGGCCGACCTGGCCCGCTGGGCCGGATTCCTCGCCGCCCCGGACCCGGAGATCCTCGCCCCGGAAACCCTGGCCGAGATGTGCGTACCGGTGGCAATGGCCGACCTCGACGCCTGGACCGCCGGTTACGGCCTCGGCGTCGAGCTGCACCGGGCCGGCGACCGGGTGTACGCCGGGCACGGCGGTTCGATGCCCGGCTACGTCGCCACGGCCTCGGTGCACCGCCCCTCCGGCATCGGCGTGGTCGGCTTCGCCAACTCGTACGGGCTGCGCACCGGCTCGCTGCCGATGCTCGGCCGGCAGGTGCTGGGCCTGGTACTCGACGCCGAACCCGCACCGGTACGGCCCTGGCGCCCGGTGGCCGCACCGCCGGCCGGCGAGATCGCCGGGTTGACCGGTCGCTGGTGGTGGATGGGGCGGGAGTTCGAGGTGGCCTGGGATCCCGGCGCCGAGGAGCTGGTGGTCACCCCGCAGCCGCCGGGCGCCGTAGCACGCTGGCGGTTCCGGCGGGACGGCGACGGGCGCTGGCGGGGCCGCTCCGGCATGAACGACGGGGAGATCCTGACCGTCCGCCGCGACCCGACCGGTGCGGCCACGGCCCTGGACATCGCCACTTTCGTCTTCACCCGCCACCCCGACCGGCTCGGCTGAACCGGCGTCGCCACCTGCCCCGCCCCGGACGAGGGGCGGATGCTCCAGGCGTGGCTCAGGTCTCGGACGGGATGGCTCAGGACTCGGACGGGACAGCTCAGGGCTCGGACGGGACCGTGACGAAGTCGATGAGCCGTTCGACCGCGTTGATCAGCGGTGTCTCCACGTCGTGGAAGCTGTCCACCCGGGCGAGGACGCGCCGCCACATCTCGGCCGGCTCGGCGACCCCGAGGGCGGCACAGACCCCCTCCTTCCACGGCCGTCCCGGCGGCACCACCGGCCACGCCCGGATGCCGAGCGCCGACGGCTTCACCGCCTGCCAGACGTCGACGTACGGATGGCCGGTGACGAGTACGTCCGGCGAGTTGACCGCCGCCACGATCCGGCTCTCCTTCGAGCCGGGCACCAGGTGGTCGACGAGGACACCCAACCGCCGCCCCGGCCCGGGGCCGAACTCGCGGACCCGGGCGGCGAGTTCGTCGATGCCGTCCAGCGGCTCCACCACCACGCCCTCGATGCGCAGGTCGTCACCCCAGATCCGCTCCACCAGGGCGGCGTCGTGCACACCCTCCACCCAGATCCGGCTCGCCTTGGCCACCTGGGCGCGTACCCCGGCCACCGCCACCGACCCGGAGGCGGTCCGGCGGCGCGGTGCCGGTGCCGTCGACGGTGCCGGGCGGCGCAGTGTCACCGGTTTGCCGTCGAGCAGGAACGCCGCCGGCAGCAGCGGGAAGTTGCGCCGCCGCCCGTGCCGGTCCTCCAGCACCACCGCACCGGACTCGAAACCCACCACCGCGCCACAGAACCCCGAGGCGGCGTCCTCCACCACCAGGTCGACCTCGGCCGGCACCTCGGGGGTGACCCTGCGCCGCCGCCAGTCCCCGGCGAGCACGTCGTCGCCGTACATCCTCCCCATCCCGGGGACGGTAGCCGGTGCCGGTCGGTCGGTCGGCGTTGACGCGCCGCCCGGCCGGCAGTCGAGACAGCCGACACGGGAAGCACGTACCCTAGCCGCATGTCCCCCGCAACGGGCGCGGCGACTCTCGTGGCGCGCCGGTCCAGCCGTTTCGTGGCCTGGGTACGCGCCTGGCGTGCCGGGCTGGTGCCGTACGACGAGATCGCCGACGAGATCGCCGGTGGCGAGGAGCACCTTGTCGCGGACGCCCCGGGCGCCTGGACCGACATCCCGCTACGCGACGCGCTCTCCGCCTTCTCCAAGCTCTCGCCGGACGAGATCCGGCTGGTGCTGCCCGCACCCGGCGATCCCCGCGGGTTGCCCGGTCCCGGCCCGTTCGCCTCGGCGGCACTGCTGGCCGGCGAGGCGGTGGTGGCCCGTGGTCTGGGCGTGATTCCCGAGGTACGCACGCACACCAGCGGGTCCGGAGTGACATTCGAGACGGTGCTCTGGCGGGTGTACCCGCTGCCGGAGAGCGCCCCGGCCGCCTCGCTGGGCAGTCCCGGCGCGGCCGAGGCCGAGGCCGAGCTGGCGGTGACCCTGGCCGAGGCGACCGCGGCGCTGACCCGGCTCGACGTCGCGCAGTGGCGCCCGGAGCTGGCCGGCGCACTCGCGGCACTGCGCCGCCCGGACAGCGGGATGGAGCTGCCACCCGGCTTCGACCCGCGCTCGCGGCGGCTCTTCGCCCGGGCCAGCGTGCTGGACCAGGTGCTCGCGCTGGCCGAGCACGCCGCGCCCGGCGGTTCGGTGAACGGCCACGAGGCCCAGCAGCGTGACGCCGCGCTGCGCCCGCTCACCGCCGCCTGCCGCCGGGCCGTCGTGGCGGCCTGCAACGCACCGCTCTCGGCCTGACGCCGCCCGGCACCGGAACCGACGGCACCCACCGTCGCCCGCCGAAAGCCGTCGTCGGTCCTGGTGGCGCCGATACCGCCGGCTATTCTGGCCGCGATAATCGTTCCGACCGGCAAACCGCGTCGACCAACGTGCCGACGAATTCGTCCGGCATTCGACGCTCGGACGGATGCCGGGGAAAGACGCCGGTTACAAAGGTGCGGTAGGGTCCTCGTTCCATGGGCGGCACCCCGAGTTCGATCGATCTCGCGCACTCCTCTTCCGCGAGTGCCCCGGCGTCCCGGCGTCGCTGGTTCAACCGGCGCGGCACCGTCGAACTGGCCTGGGTGCTGCTGGTGATCGCCATTGCCGGCGCACTCTCGATGGCCCGCTACGAGGACCCGCGCCGGATCGCCTCCTCCGGCGACAGCTACTGGTACATGCGACAGGCCCAGGTCTTCGCCGGCACCGATCTGGCGACCGCCTCCGCCCGCTCATCCTTTCAGGTGTGCCGCGACATCAACCGTTCGGCCAAAGAACGGAGAATGCCCCGCGCCTGCCGCAACGGGTATCCCCAGCAGGGCGTTTCTCCCCGCTACATCGCAATTTTCGACAGCCGGCCCGGATACCCGCTGTTCGCGGCGCCCTTCGTGAAGATCCTCGGCGTCTGGCAGGGCATGGCCGTGGCGACCCTGATCATCGCCGTCGGCGTCGGCCTGCTCACCTACCTGGCCGTCTGGCTCGCCTTCGGAATGCGCCTGGTCAGCGTCATCGCCGCCGCGCTGATCTATGCGCTGCCGACCGGGTTCTGGATAACCCGGATGCTTGCCGACGGTGCGATGCTGGCCGGCTGCCTCGCTGTACTGATCGGCGCGATGCTGCTCTGGCGCAACAGGTACAGCGGGGTGCCGATCGCGCTCGCGGGCTTCGCCTGGACCTTCGCCACCAAGTCGGCGAACGGGGTGGCGATGGCCCTGGTCCTGGTGACCGCGAGCGCCCTGGCGCTGCTGACCCGGTTCCCGAACCGGCGCGGCGCGCTGCTCGCCGGCGGGCTCGGCCTGGCCACCCTGGCCGGCTGGTTCGCGGTCAGCGCGGCGCTCAAGCTGCCGTCGCTGAACGAGGCCATCCAGGACTACGTGACCACCCACTTCATCCGGCCGGACACGCCCGAGCCGTACACCTGGCTCTGGGAGCGGAACCTCCTGTGGTGGCCGACCAGGTTCGAGCACTGGTACGTCAACCCGCTGCCGCAGATCGCGGTGATAGCGGCGACGCTGATCTTCGTCACCCGCACCAGGCACCTCACCTTCCTGTGGCTGGGCACCGGACTGAGCGGGCTGGCGCTGCTGGCCGCGAAGCCTGTTGACTCGGAGTACGAGCGGCTGATGCTTCCGGTGTGGTTCCTGGTCGCCGCCGCCATCGGGTACGCCGTCGTCGCGGCGCTGCCGGCCCGGTGGTCCGGCGGCGGGAGCGGCGCCGAGGAGGCCACCCGGCCCGTGGACCGGCCGCCGTCACCGCTGCCGGACGGGCCGGACCGCCCCGGCCGACCGGCACCCGGAGCCGACTCCGACGCTCCGGCCGCTCGGGACGACCAGGATCGCGGCGCTGCCCCGGCCGACCCCGACCCGAACCCGAACGACCGCGACCTGAGCCGGGCCAGCACCGCCTGAACGGGCGGTCACGAGACCGCCCGGACGGCGTTCCGCCCGGACCGCGTTCCGCCCGGACCGCGTTCCGCTCAGACCTCGTCGATCAGGTCGGCGACCGAGGAGACGATCCGGGACGGCAGGTACGGATAGCGTTCCGCCTCGGCCGGGGTGCTGATCCCGGTCAGCACCAGCACGGTCTGCAACCCCGCCTCCAGCCCGCAGAGGATGTCGGTGTCCATCCGGTCACCGATCATCGCGGTCGTCTCGGAGTGCGCGTCGATGGTGTTCAACGCCGAGCGCATCATCATCGGGTTCGGCTTGCCGACGAAGTACGGCTCGACCCCGGTCGCCTTCGAGATCATCGCGGCCACCGAGCCGGCCGCCGGCAGGGCACCCTCGGCGGACGGGCCGGTCGGGTCCGGGTTGGTGCAGATGAACCGGGCCCCGCCGTCGATCAGCCGGACCGCCTTGGTGATCGCCTCGAAGCTGTACGTCCGGGTCTCGCCCAGCACCACGTAGTCCGGGGCGAAGTCGGTGAGCACGTAGCCGACCGCGTGCATCGCGGTGGTCAGCCCGGCCTCCCCGATCACGTATGCCGTGCCGCCGGGGCGCTGGTCGGCCAGGAACTGCGCGGTGGCCAGCGCGGCGGTCCAGATCGCGTGCTCGGGGACGTCGAAGCCCATCCGGTTCAGCCGGGCCTGGAGATCCCGGGCGGTGTAGATCGAGTTGTTGGTGAGGACCAGGAACGGCTTGCCCGAGGCACGCAGCGCGCGGACGAACTCCGGGGCACCGGGCACCGGCTGCCCCTCGTGCACCAGCACCCCGTCCATGTCGGTCAGCCAGCACTCCACCGGCTTCCGATCGTTCATGCCGGGCCGCCACGACGGGCGGGGTACGGGCTGCTCTCGTTCATGGCTCTCCTTGCGCGGGCGGGGTCAGGGGCGCCGGGCCGGCTGGCAGCAACCGGTCGGGCAGGTGTCCCAGGCGGGCAGCGTACCCAGCCGGCGTCGCGTGGGCGTGTCGGCCGGGTTAAGCCGCTCCGTCACCAGATCCCGGACCATCGACACGAACCTCGGGTCGGTGCCCGGGGTACCGGCCCGGACGAAGTCGAGACCGAGCTGCTTGGCCGTACCCGCCGCCTCGGTGTCCAGGTCCCAGACCACTTCGAGGTGGTCGGAGACGAAGCCGATCGGGCTGACCACCACCGAGGTGACCCCGTCGGCCGCCAGGGTGCGCAGGTGGTCGTTGACGTCCGGCTCCAGCCACGGCACCTGCGGCGGGCCGGAGCGGCTCTGCCAGACCAGGTCGTACGGCAGGCCGGGAGCCGCCCGGTCGGCCACCAGTGCGGCGGTCTCGCGCAACTGTGCCTCGTACCGACCGCCCTGCGGGCCGGCGGTGGCGGCCATCGAGACCGGGATCGAGTGGGCGGTGAAGACCAGCCGGGTGCTGTCCCGCCGGGCCGGGTCGAGGGTGGCCAGCGCGCCCGCCACCGCGTCGGCGTGCGGGTCGACGAATCCGGGATGGTCCCAGTACTGCCGCAGCTTGTCGATCCGGGGCGCCCCCGGCCCCACCGCCGCGCGGGCGGTCGCGATGTCCTCCAGGTACTGCCGGCAGGAGGAGTAGCCGCCGTACGCGCTGGTGACGAAGCCGAGGGCGGAGGTGATCCCGTCGTCGCGGAGCTGGGCCACGGCGTCGGCGAGCATCGGGTGCCAGTTGCGGTTGCCCCAGTAGACCGGAAGGTCGAGCCCGTGCGCGGCGAAGTCGGCGCGGATCGCGGCGAGCAGCTCCCGGCACTGCTGGTTGATCGGCGACACGCCGCCGAAGTGCTGGTAGTGCTCGGCGACCTCGGCCAGCCGGTCCGGCGGCACGTTCCGCCCCCGGGTGACGTTGGCCAGGAACGGGAGGACGTCCTCGGGCCGTTCCGGCCCACCGAACGAGATCAACACAACGGCGTCGTAGGACATGCCCCTATTGTTCCCGCCGCCGCCGGACCGCCGGGCCCGGCCCCGCCCACCGGCTGCGCCAGCCGGACGGGGCCGTGCTCGGCCGGACGGGGGGCCGTGCTCAGATGGCCGCGCCGAGCGCGTGGTAGCCGCCGTCGACGTGCACGATCTCACCCGTGGTGGCCGGGAACCAGTCGGAGAGCAGGGCCAGGCAGGCCCGGGCCGCCGGCTCCTGGTCGGTGAGCGACCAGCCCAGCGGGGCCCGCTCGCCCCAGGCCTCCTCGAAGCGTTCGAAGCCCGGGATCGACTTCGCGGCCATGGTGCGCAGCGGCCCGGCCGAGACCAGGTTGCTGCGGATGCCCTTCGCGCCGAGGTGCAACGCGAGGTAGCGGGAGGCGGACTCCAGCCCGGCCTTGGCCACGCCCATCCAGTCGTACACCGGCCAGGCCTTGGTGGCGTCGAAGGTGAGTCCGACCACGGCGCCGCCCGCGCTCATCAGCGGCAGCGCGGCCACCGCGAGCGACTTGTAGGAGTACGTCGAGACCTGCACCGCGGTCGCCACGTCCTCCCACGGCGCGTCCAGGAAGCCGCCGCCCAGACAGCTCGCCGGCGCGAAGCCGATCGAGTGGACCACGCCGTCCAGCCCGTCGACGTGCTCACGGACCCGGTCCGCCAGGCTGGCCAACTGGTCGGCGTCGGTGACGTCCAGCTCGATCACCGGCGCGGGTTCGGGCAGCCGCTTGGCGATCCGCTCGACCAGCGACATCCGGCCGAAGCCGGTGAGCACCACCGTCGCGCCGTTCTCCTGGGCGAGCTTCGCCACCGAGAACGCGATCGACTGGTCGGTGATGACCCCGGTGACGAGCAGCCGCTTGCCGGCCAGCAGTCCAGACACAAGATCCTCCATACCCTCGTGGTCCCCCGCGTCCCGCGGCCGGTCCGGGTCCGTCCCGGCCGATCACGGCGCCTGGGCGATTGTGCCAGTCGGTGCCCGGTCAGTGGCCCATGCCGAGGCCGCCGTCGACCGGGACGACCGCCCCGGAGACGTAGCCGGCGGCGTCCGAGGCCAGCCAGGCCACCACCCCGGCCACCTCGTCCGGGCTGGCCATCCGGCCGGCCGGGATCGACTTGCGGATCTCCGCCTTGCGCTCGTCGGAGAGCACCGCCGTCATGTCGGTGTCGATGAACCCCGGCGCCACCACGTTGGCGGTGATGTTCCGGCCGCCCAGCTCCCGGGTGATCGACCGGGCCACCCCGACCAGGCCGGCCTTGCTCGCCGCGTAGTTCACCTGGCCGGCGCCGCCGGAGAGACCGACCACCGAGGAGACGAAGATCATGCGGCCCCACCTGGCCCGGAGCATCTTGCCGGAGGCCCGCTTGGCGCACCGGAACGCGCCGGTCAGGTTGGCGTCGAGGACCCGTGTGAACTGCTCCTCCGACATCCGCAGCAACAGCGTGTCGTCGGTGATCCCGGCGTTGCAGACCAGCACCTCGACCGGGCCCAACTCCGCCTCGACAGCCGAGAACGCCTCGTCGACCTGGTCACTGTCGGTGATGTCGCACCGGACCCCGAACAGGTCGGCGGGCGGGTTGCTGCCCCGGTGGGTGACCGCCACCCGGTCGCCCTGCTTGGCGAAGGCCTGCGCGATGGCCAGGCCGATCCCCCGGTTGCCCCCGGTCACCAGCACGGTACGGGCCACGGGTGTCCTCCTCCTCGACGGTACGGACGTGCGGGTTGGAGACTAGGCGCTACCGCCGGGTAATCCGTAACCCGGGGTGCCGGCCGCGCTGCGTGCTACCGGGGTACTACGGGCCGGATAGCGCCACGGGGTGACGACGGTCGCCGCCCGGCGGCCGTACCCTCCCCCTGATGGAGAACGGCACCGCCGCGGCACTGCGCCTCGGCCGCGACGACCTGCTCCGGCTGCTGGTCGGGGCGGACTACCCACCGGCCGTCCCGGACGGTCCGCCCGGCAGGTGGCGGCGCCGGATGCGGGCCGCCCGGCCGGTGGTGGCGCCGATCCTGGTCTTCGCCCTGGTCGGCATCACCATCGCCGGCATCCAGTACCTGACCGACACCCGGAAGCTGCCGGACCTGCTGGCGATCCTGCTCGGGGTCGGCGGGGTGCTGCCGGCGGTGCTGGCCCCGTTCCGCCCACTGCTCGGCTGGCGGATCGGCTACCCCATGCTCTTCTTCGGCGTCCTCGACGCGCGGCCGGACGAGTCCTGGCCGTGGAGCCCGGTGCAGATCGTCGCCTTCCTCTTCGTGCTGCTCGTGCTGGCCGCCCGGACCAGCCTGGGGGTCTCCGCCTGGGCGGCGGTGCTCAGCGTGCTGCCGGCCTATCTGTGCGTGCCGTCGCAGGCGAACGCGCACGGGGTGCTGCTGCTCTTCCTGGCGATCCTGATCGTCGGTGACCAGGTGCGACGGCGCCGGCAGAGCCAGCAGGCCCTCGCCGAGGTCGCCGAACGCAGCGAGCTGGAGCAGGCCCGCCGGGCGGTGCTGGAGGAACGGACCCGGATCGCCCGGGAGATGCACGACGTGGTCGCGCACCACATGTCGATGATCGCGGTGCAGGCGGAGACCGCGCCGTACCGGCTGACCGGGCTGCCCGAGCCGGCCCGGGACGAGTTCACCGCGATCGCCGGGTCGGCCCGGGAGGCGCTGGCCGACATGCGCCGACTGCTCGGCGTGCTGCGCAGCGAGGCGGCCTCGGCACCGGAGACGGCGCCGCAGCCGGGGCTGGTCGACGTACCGGAGCTGGTCGAGGCGGCCCGCCGGGCCGGGATGGCGGTGACGGTCGCCACCGGTCCGGAGCCGGAGCACCTCCGGACGGTGCCGGAGGCGGTCGGGCTGGCCGCGTACCGGATCGTCCAGGAGGCCCTGGCCAACGCGGCCCGGCACGCGCCCGGGACGGCCGTGCGGGTGTCGGTGGACGCGGACGACCGGGGGCTGGCCATCGGGATCTGGAACGACCCGCCCGGACCCGGCACCGGCCCGGCGGGCGACGCCGCCGGCCAGGCCGGGCACGGGCTGACCGGGATGCGGGAGCGGGCCCGGCTGCTCGGCGGCCGGCTGCGGGCCGGCCCCACCGACGACCACGGGTACGCGGTGACCGCCTACCTGCCCTACCGTCCGGAGGAGGAGACCCCGGCAGCGGACCGGTCCGAGCGGGACGGCAAGCTGGACGGATGATCCGGGTACTCGTGGCGGACGACCAGGCGATGGTCCGGCAGGGGTTCGGAGCACTGCTGGCGGCCCAGCCCGACCTGCTGGTGGTCGGCGACGCGGCGAACGGCGCCGAGGCGGTCACCGCCGCCCGGCGACTCGACCCGGACGTGGTGCTGATGGACATCCGGATGCCGGTGCTGGACGGCCTGGCCGCGACCCGGCAGCTCCTCGGCGGCCGACCGGAGGCCGACCGGCCCCGGGTGCTCGTGCTGACCACCTTCGACCTGGACGACTACGTCTACGAGGCGCTGCGGGCCGGCGCCAGCGGCTTCCTGCTCAAGGACGCCCCGGCCGCCGACCTGGTGCACGCGGTCCGGGTGGTGGCGGCCGGTGAGGCGCTGCTCGCCCCGACGGTGACCCGCCGGCTGATCGCCGAGTTCGCCGCCCGGCCCGGCCGGGACCGGCCCCGCCCGGTCAGTCTGGCCGGGCTCACCCCCCGGGAGACCGAAGTGCTCCGGCTGATCGCCCGGGGCCGCTCGAACGGCGAGATCGCCGCCGAGCTGGTGGTCGCCGAGCAGACCGTGAAGACCCACGTCGGGCGGATTCTGAACAAGCTCGACCTGCGCGACCGGGCCCAGGCGGTGGTGGTCGCGTACGAGTCCGGCTTGGTCACCGCCGGGGACTAGGAGCCGGTCCGCGGGCTGAAGCACCGTCGGTCGCTCGTCCTCCGGTAGCGCTCGGATAGTCCCCTGGTACTCCGGGGGAAGCCGTCCCACGGCGTGACGCGCCGGCCCCCTTCCGGAACGCATTCTCGGCTCGGAGAAGCGACCGGAGGGAGAACGGCATGCGGTGGCGACCGACGGTACGGACAGGAGTGGCCGGACTGCTCGCGCTGGGGCTGATGGTGCCGCCACCGGCCCGGGCCGCCGAGGCGGTGTCCCCGGCCGGGTTCGTGGCGGCGTACCCGACGGTGGCGGCGGCGATGCGCTCGGCCGGCGGCCCGTACGCCGACTGGGTCGCCGCCGGCCGGTCCTTCCTCGCCTTCGACCCGCACGGCGACGGCCTGGCCGTGGAGGTGCTCGGCGACCTCGGCAGCGCCGACCGGATCGCGGTGGTCGTGCCCGGGGTGGACAGCACGCTGCGGGACTTCGACCGCGGTCTGGGCGGGGTACGCCGACGCGCCCCGGCCGTCCAGGCCCGCGTCCTGCACGACGAGATCCGCGCCCTCCGGCCCGACGCCCGGGTGGCGGTGCTGGCCTGGCTCGGCTACGACACGCCGGACGGGCTGGGCCGGGCGGCGGCCCGCACGGAGCACGCCCGCGCCGGCGCGGCCGCTCTGGTCGAGCTGACCCGGACGCTGGCCCGGCACCGGCCCGACGCGACGGTGACGCTGGTCGGGCACAGCTACGGCGCGCTGGTGCTCGGGCTGGCCGCGGCCGAGCTGCCGCCGCAGGTCACCGACCTGGTGACGCTGGCCGGGATCGGGACGGGCGTGGACCGGGCGGCCGAGTTGGGCACCGGTGCCCGGGTCTGGGCCGCCGAGGCGCCGGACGACTGGATCCGCCGGCTGCCGCCGGTGCGGGTGTTCGGCTTCGGGCACGGCGTCCGGCCGGCCAGCCCCGGGTTCGGCGCCCGGCCGCTGCCGGTGGCGGGGGTGACCGGGCACGACGGATACCTGGTGCCGGGCAGCACGACACTGCGCGCGACCGCCCTGGTCACGCTCGGCGCGACCGGGCGGGTCGACGAGACGGCGGTGAGCGGCCGATGAGCCTGCTGGACCGACGACAGACCGACGGCGCGGCGGTGCCGCCGGGGCGGAGCACGCCGACGCCGTCCCGGCTGCCTGCCCGCCCGGACGGCGCGGGGCGGGACCGGGGCGTCGACGGGCTGCGGGCGTACGCGATCGGCGGGGTGGTGCTCGGGCACTGGCTGGTCACCGCCCTGGTGCTCGGTGCCGACGGGGCGCTGCGCACCGCCAGCCCGCTGGCCGCGATGCCGGCGTTGGCACCGGCGACCTGGCTGTTCCAGACGCTCGGGCTCTTCTTCTTCGTCAGCGGGTACGCCTCGGCCGGGTCGCTGCGCTCGGCCGCCGCCCGGGGACTCGACCCGGCCGGATGGCTGGGCCGGCGGCTGGGCAAATTGGGACGACCGGTGTCGCTGCTGCTCGGCGGCTGGCTGGCGGTGCTGGCCGTGGCCGCCCTGCTCGGCACTCCGGCAGGGACCCTGCGCACCGCCGCCACGCTGGTGGTCAGTCCACTGTGGTTCCTGCTGCCGCTGGTGGCGTTGATCGCGGCGACCGGACCGCTGTCCCGGGCCCTGGACCGGTACGGGCCGGTCCGGCTGGCCGTACCCGCAGTGGTGTTGGTCACGCTGAGCGATCTGGTCGGGCGGGTCGACGGGGGCTGGCCGGTGCCGCTGCCCGGGGACGGGGTGTGGCGGGTGCCGGTGGCGGTGCTGGCCGGCTGGCTGCTGCCGTACCTGCTCGGGATGGCCCTCGCCGACGGCCGGCTCGGCGGCCGGCGGGTCGCGGTCGGGCTGCTGCTCGGCGGTGCCGCCGGGATGGCGGTGCTTGGCTGGGCCGGCTATCCGGTGAGCGCGGTCGGGGTCCCCGGGGACGGGATGTCCAATCTCGACCCGCCGTCGCTCTTCGCGGTCTGCCTGGCGCTGGCCCAGATCGGGGTGGCGCTGCTGGTCCGGCCGGCACTCGGCCGCCTGCTGGCCCGGCCGGGCCGGTGGGCGCCGGTGGACCGGCTCAACAGGGTGGCGATGGGCGTCTACCTGTGGCACCAGAGCACCCTGCTCGGGGTGACCGCCCTGGTCGCGCTCCTGGCCCGGCTGGCCGGCGCGGACGCCGTACCCGGACTGCACACCGCACCGGACGGAGCCGGCTGGGTCGCCGCCCGGCTGGCCTGGCTGCCGCTGCTGGTCCTGGTGCTGGCGGTGCTGGTGGGACGGACCGGCCGCGACCGACCGGCGAGGCGGCAGCACGGACGGTGACCGACGGAGCGTCTTGGCGGACCATCCCCGGTCGGGGAGCCGACACCGGGGGACCCGGATGGCCGACTGCGGCCGCCGGGTCCCCCGGGTGTACGATTACTCGTGTTCCAGGTCCGGCCGACAAGACGGAGGTGATCGCTGTGCGAGATAGCGATCCTCCCAGTCGTGGCCGGGTCCTTGGTCAGTCCGCCTGAGCCGTGACGTTTCCCGCCGACTGACCCAGTTCCGCTCCACACCGCATCCCGGTCCCGCCCCGGCAGTCGCCGGTGCGCCGAGCCGGCTGTGCGAATCCGCTGGCTGTCACCGAGCCGAGGCGTGTGGAGCTTTCCGGTCACGACTTCGTGTGCGCGTCCACTGATCCCCGAGACGTCCCCGCCGCACGCCGGCCCGGCACGTCTCCAGTCGCCACCCGGAGGCACAATCATGCAGCGTTACGTCGCCCCGCTGGGCTTCACCCTCGCCGCCGCCTGGGTCGTGGTGGTCTTCATGCTGGTCCGCGCGACCCCGTGACGGAGATCTCCGCCAGACCGGCGCACCCGCCGTTCCGCCCATCCGCACGTGCCCGGCCGGGCCGTAACCGGCACCGACCGGGTACGTCCGCACAGCCGCCCACCATGGGCGCTCACACCAGGCGGGACGTCCAGAGCAGACTCAGGCCCGCCGCGCAGAGCGCGAAGAGCAGCGCGATCCCGGCGTACCACTGGGTGATCTCCCGGGCCTCGGTCCGGAACCCGATCGAGCTGCCCATGTCCTGGTAGACCTGCTTCAACTCGCTGACCGAGGCCGCCTCGTAGAAGTACCCCTGGGTCGTCTCGGCGAGTTCGGCCAGGGCCAGCCGGTCCACCGGTACCCGCTGTAGCTGGCCGCCGATGTCGACCGCGCCGGAGTCGGTGCCGAACGCGATCGTCGAGACCGGCACGTTCGCCGCCTGCGCCGCCGCGCCGGCCTCCTCGATCGACCGCCCCGAGGTGCGGTAGCCGTCGGAGAGCAGCACGATCCGGGCCGGCGGGATGCCCTGGGCACCGTCCGCCGGCACCGAACGGATCGCCTCCAGGCAGGTGAAGACGGCCTCGCCGGTCGCGGTCGCCTCGGCCAGCACCAGGCCGTCGATGGCCTGCACGACCGCCGGCCGATCCTTGCCGGGCGGCACCAGCACGTTCGCTGACTTGGCGAAGGCGACCAGCCCGAGGTTGTAGGTCGGCGGCAGCTCGTCGACGAACTGCTTGGCCGCCTCCTGGGCCGCCTCCAGCCGGTTCGGCGCCACGTCGTCGGCCTCCATCGACAGCGACACGTCGATCGCCAGCATGATGGTGGCGCGCTCCAGCGGCTCCTTGGTGTCGATCGCCGGCCGGGCCATCCCGGTGGCCAGGATCAGCAGGCTGAGCAGGAAGACCCCGGCCGCGGCGTGTCGGCGCCAGCCGATCCCCTTCGGCACCAGGGTGCGCAGCAGTTCGACGTTCGTGAACCGCATCGCGTACGTGCGGCGGTGCATCTGCCGCCAGATGTACGCCCCGGCGAGCAGCAGTACCGGAAGTACCGCCAGCAGCCACCACGGTTGCAGAAAACGGATCATCGTGTCGTCCCCCGGGTACGGGCGTGCCGCTGCGCTGCGACGAAGCGCACCATGTCCAGCAGCCAGTCGGAGTCGGTCCGCAGCCGCAGGTGCGCCGCTCCGGCGGCCCGCAGCTCGTGGGCGATGGCACCGCGCTGGGCGGCCGCCGCGGCGGCGTAACGTCGCCGCAGTTTCGGGTCGGCGGTCTGCACCTCGTGCAGTTCACCGGTTTCGGGGTCGACGACGGGCAGCACGCCGACGTCCGGCAGTTCCAGCTCGCGCGGGTCGACGACCTCGACGGCGAGCACCTCGTGCCGGACCCGGAGCTTGCGTACCGGCCGGCCCCACTGTGCCGGCGGGGCGAGGAAGTCGGAGATCACCACCGCCATGCCGCGCCGCCGGGGCGGGCGGTTGAGCGCGTCAACAAGCAGGCCGAGGTCGGTACGCCCGGGTCGGGTCGGCGTGCCGGCGATGGTCCGGAGCAATCCCTGCGCCTCCTTCCGCCCCGGCCGGGCCGGCAGCCGCAGCACCCCGGGCGGGGCGCCGGGCGAGGTCGTCCGGCCGTCCCGGGGTGGGCCGGTGCCGATCACCGCGCCGATCCGGTTGCCGCCGCGCACGGTCAGGTGGGTGACCGCCGCCGCCGCCGCGATCACGAGTTCCCGCTTGAGCCAGCGGCCGGTGCCGAAGTCGAGGCTGGCCGAGAGGTCCACCGCCAGCCAGGTCTCCAACTCCCGGTCGGCCACCGTACGCCGGACGTGCGGCACGGTCGTCCGGGCCGTCACCGGCCAGTCCATCCGGCGTACGTCGTCGCCGGGGCGGTATTCCCGGGACTCCCCCGCCTCGGTGCCCGGCCCCGGCAGCAGCCCGAGGTAGTCGCCCTGGAGCAGTCCGTCGAGTTTGCGGGTGACCAGCAGCTGCAACCGGGAGAGCACCGCCTCGGCCCGGGCCGGGCTGTTCTCGGTGGCCGGCATCATGCCTGCGGGTGCCCGGGCCACGCCGGGCCGGACGCCGGAATCCCGGACGCCGGGCCGAGCCCGGGACCGGGCGGCGGGGCCGAACTGGCGTTCTGCCGGGGCGCGACGGAGGGCAGCGGGATGGTGGACATCACCCGGTCGACGACGTGGTCGGCGGGGATGTTGTCGGCCAGCGCGTCGTAGCTGAGCACCAGCCGGTGCCGGAGGATGTCCGGGGCGATGTCCTGGACGTCCTGCGGCAGCGCGTAGTCCCGGCCGCGCATCAGGGCGAGCGCCCGGGTGGCCCGGACGATGCCGAGCGAGGCGCGCGGGCTGGCACCGTACTGGATGAGCTGGGCGACGTCCGGCATCCCGTGTTCGGCCGGGGCACGGGTGGCCAGCACCAGGCGTACGGCGTAGTCGACCAGGGCGTTGTGCACGAACACCTGGTCGGCCTTCTGTTGCAGCCCCACGAGTTCGAGCGGGGTGAAGATCGAGGACGGCTCGGGGGCACTGACCCCCATCCGGTAGACGATCTCGCGTTCCTCCGCGTCGGTGGGGTAGCCGACGATGATCTTCATCAGGAAGCGGTCCCGTTGCGCCTCGGGCAGCGGATAGACGCCCTCCTGCTCGATCGGGTTCTGCGTCGCCATCACCAGGAACGGGTTCGGCACCCGGTGGGTCTGCCCGCCGATCGACACTTGCTGCTCGGACATCACCTCCAGCAGCGCCGACTGCACCTTGGCCGGTGCCCGGTTGATCTCGTCGGCGAGCAGGAAGTTCACGAAAACGGGGCCGAGTTCGACGTCGAACTTCTCGCTCGACTGCCGGTAGATCCGGGTGCCGACGATGTCGGCGGGGACCAGGTCCGGAGTGAACTGCACCCGGGCGAAGGTACCGCCGACGACCCGGGCCAAAGTCTCCACCGCGAGCGTCTTCGCCACCCCGGGCACCCCTTCGAGCAGGCAGTGCCCGCGGGCCAGCAGGGCGACGAACATCCGCTCCACCATCCGGTCCTGCCCGACGATGACCCGCTTGACCTCGAAGAGGGCGCGTTCGAGCAGGGTCGCGTCCTCGGCCGGGGTGCTGCCCAGGGTCGGGACGGCACCGCCGACGTCGGGCGGGGTCGGGGTGTCGGGCGTCGTCGGCTGGGCCACCGGTCCTCCACAGCAGGTTCACGGATCAGTCGGGGGGTCGGCGCGGGCCGACGACCCCAAGCGTCGCACGTCCGGCTGAGAGGCGGCGAAGGAGAACCGGATTTGCGGTTTCATCCGGCGCGTCTGCGGCTGCGGGAGGTGCGCAATCCGGCAAACGGTCGAGGGTGGGTAGACATAGGGGGGTTTTCTCCGGGTACGATGCAGCGGATCGCCGGGCGGCTCCCCCCGTGGCTGCCCGGCGATCTCTTTTCTCCTGCTCCGTCCACCGGCGCCGTAGACTCGCCGCCGTGACTGACGTGTCCACAGCCGAAAGCAGCGCCCCACCCCCGGTCGACGACCAGGCCCGGATCTGTTCGGCGCGGGGCTGCCGGGCGGCGGCCGTCTGGGCGTTGCACTGGAACAATCCCCGGCTGCACACTCCGGAACGGCGCAAGACCTGGCTGGCCTGCGCCGAGCACCGGCACACGCTCGGCGACTTCCTCGGCGCGCGCGGGTTCCTTCGGGAGGTAACACCCGCCGAGGGATCGCCTACGCTCGACACGTGAGCGAGCGAGGCGACGAGCGGGACACGCACGGGCCGGCCGACCGGGGCGAGCCGGTGTCGACCGGCGAGGTGACGACCGGAGGGTCCGCGGCCGGGCATCCTCCGGCCGGACCGACAGATCCGCTGGAGCCGTGGCCGGAGACCGTGCGCTGGCAGCCGGTCTCGGCCGACCTGGTCAAGGTGGAGGCGCTGCGGCTCGGGATCGGGATGCTGGTCCTCGCCGCCGGCGCCGTGATCGGGCTGGCCCTCACCGGCCACTGGCTCTTCGGCCTCGCCCTCGGCCTGGTGGTCGCGCTCACCCTATGGCGGCTGGCGGTCATCGTCCGGGCCGTCCGGGCCTGGGGGTACGCCGAACGCGACAACGACCTGCTGGTCCGGCACGGCCTGCTGGTCCGGCGGCTGTCGATCGTGCCGTACGCCCGGATGCAGTTCGTCGACGTCACCGCCGGGCCGCTGGAGCGCGCCTTCGACCTGGCCACCGTGCAACTGCACACCGCCGCCGCCGCCAGCGACGCGCGGGTGCCCGGCCTGCGCCCGGCCGAGGCGTCCCGGCTGCGTGACCGGCTCACCGCGCTCGGCGAGGACCGGGCGGAGGGCCTGTGACGGTCGAGGAGGTCGCCGAACCCCGCAAGCGACTGCATCCGCTGAGCCCGCTGCTGCACGGGGCGAAGTCGCTGGCGGTGATCGTCGCCGCGCTCTCCTGGTCGACGCTGTCCCGGGTCGGCCTAGGCGTCTTCACCCTGCTGGTGGTGGTGCTGCTGCTCGGTGCGCTGGCGCTGTCGGTGGTCAGTTGGTACAACACCGGCTACCACGTGGTGGGGCGGGAGCTGCGGATCCACGAGGGGCTGCTGTGGCGGCGTACCCGGGCGATCCCGTTGGAGCGGTTGCAGTCCGTGGAGGTGGTCCGGCCGCTGCTGGCCCAACTCAGCGGGCTCGCCGAGCTGCGCCTGGAGGTGGTCGGCGGCGGGAAGACGGAGGCGCCGCTGGCGTACGTCACGGTGGCCGACGCGGTGACGCTGCGGGAACGACTGCTGGCGCTGGCCGGCCGGGCGCCCGGCACCGGGGCGGGCACGGCAGCTCCCGGCCGGCCCGGAGCGCCGGAGCCGGGGCGGCCCGTCCCGACCGGGGCACCAGGCGTCGGCGGGCTGGCCGGCGCCGTCGAGCCGCCGACCGGCCGGCCGCTGCACGCGGTGTCCAACCGCGACCTGCTGGTCAGCCAGCTGCTCACCCCACAGGCGTTCTTCCTGCCGTTCGGCCTCGCCTTCGTGCTGGTCCAGTTCTTCACCGAGGACTCCTGGTCGTTCATCGCGGTCGCCAGCACCCTCACCGCGATGGCCGGGGTGGTGCTCCAGCCGATCCGGCGGGTGCTCGACGACTGGAGTTTCCGGCTGGCCCGCGACGACGCCGCGCTGCGGGTCCGGCACGGGCTGCTGGAGACCCGGGCCCAGACCGTACCGCTGGACCGGCTCCAGGCGATCGGGGTCACCTGGCCGCTGCTCTGGCGGATGAAGGGCTGGCTGCGGATGCGACTGTCAGTGGCCGGCATCGCCGCCGGTGAGATCGACAACCGCAGTACCCCGGACCGGTTGCTGCCGGCCGGCGACCTGGCCACCGCTCAGATGATCATGTCGGAGGTGCTGCCCGGGGTGTCCATCACCGGCACCCTCACCCCGCCGCCGGCCCGAGCCCGCTGGGTGCACCCGCTGGCCCGTACCGCGCTCGGCGCCGGGCTCTCCGCCCGGGTCTTCGCGGTCCGCTCCGGCCTGCTGACTCGGGAACTGCTTGTCGTGCCGTACGCCCGGATCCAGAGCGTCCGGGTGGTGCAGGGTCCGCTCCAGCGACGGCTGCGGCTGGCCACCGTCTACGCGGACACGGCCGGCGGGCCGGCCGCAGCCGCCCGGGACCGGGACCTGCACGAGGCGTGGGCCTTGGCGGCGGAGTTGACCGCCCGGGCCCGGTCCGCCCGGCTCAGCGCCCCGCGCTGACCGACCGCTGCGGCGCCGGCTCCGGCGCCTCCGGTCCCACCGGCGGCTCGGGGTCGGCACCCGTCATGGCTTCCGACACGCTCCCGACGGGCTGACGGCGGGCCTTGCGCGCCGCCCACCAGCGCTCGGCGAGCCCGACGGCCAGGAACGTCAACCCGACGTACGCCCAGCCGACAAGTACGTCGATCACGTAGTGCTCGCCCGCGTAGACCAGGGTGAAGGTCATCGCCAGCGGATAGCAGAGCAGCAGCGGCCACCAGCGTCGCCGGGTCGCGCCGAGGAAGAAGACCACCACGAAGAGTGCCCAGGCGGTGTGCAGCGACGGCATCGCGGCGACCGGGTTGGAGGCGATCTGGCCGGCGTTGAGCAGGTTGCCGGCGCCGTGCATGCCGAACTCCCGCCAGCCCCGGGTGGAGATCCGGGCGACCTCCTCCAGCATCCCGTAGTGGGCGGCCCACCAGGGCGGCGCGGCCGGGTAGACGAAGTAGGTGACCAGACCGCTGGCGCAGAGGAAGCCCCAGCGCCGCATGAACGCCGCCCAGCGGGGTCGGGAGCGCAGCCAGAGCACCACCGCGGCGGCCAGGGTGACCACGAAGTGCGAGAAGTAGACCCAGCTCACCCCGACGTCCCACCAGTGGATGCCGTCCGGGTCGTAGAGGTGCTGTTGCAGCCAGACCGTCGGCACCTGGCCGTCCATCGCCCAGCCGAACATCCAGCGGTCGGCGGCGATCAGCTCGTAGGCGTGCGGTGTCGCCCCGTTGTCCGCGAACCCCCGGGAGAGGTTGTAGAGGGCGAGGAGCACGACCACCGGAAGCCAGTCCCGGGCGAAGCCCAGGTGGGTGCGCCAGGGCCGGTCACTGCGCCAGGCGATGGTGGCGGCCCAGAGCCAGGCGAAGGCGTACAGCGGGTCGGTGGGCAGGCCGATCAGCAGCCAGCCGGCGACGAAGGCCACCGTCCAGATCGACATGGCGACGATCCGGCGGTGCCGGCCCTCGGGCGCGGCCGGCGGGGGCGTGGGCGGGGTGGCGGGAGCGGTAACGAGCATCGCCGTCCAGGTTAACGGCGCGGGTACGACGAACGCCCGGAGGGACACCACCGCAGGGCCGCCGTACGGCGCGGCAGGTACCGCACTAGCAACTCGCTTGCTAGCCTAGTAACTCGGTTGCTAGTCTTCCCGGCCATGTCGGTATCCCGAATCCTGCTCGGCCTGCTCGAACCGCGGTCCCAGCACGGCTACGTGCTGCGCCGCCGCTACGACGAGTGGTTCGGCACCAGCCGTCCACTGAAGTCCGCCCAGGTCTACGCCACCCTCGGCCGGCTGGACCGGGACGGGCTGATCGACCTCGCCGGAGTGGCCAGCGGGGTCGGCCCGGACCGCCGGGTGTACGCCATCACCGAGGCGGGCGTCGGCGAACTCGACCGCTGGCTCGACGAGCCGGAGGTGCCGGAGGTGACCGCCAGCCGGCGGGTGCTCTTCGCCAAGGTGCTCATCGCGCTCTCCAGCGGCCGGCCGGCCGAGCCGATGCTCGACCGGCAGCGCCAGGCGCACCTGGCCCGGATGCGCGAGTTGCGCGCCCAGCGGCAGGCCGGCGACCTGCTGACCCAGCTCGACGCCGACTTCGAGATGTACCACCTCGACGCCGATCTCAAGTGGATCGACGGTGCCGTCGCCCGGCTCGCCCGGCTGGCCGCGCTGGTAGCCCACGTCGACGACACGGACGTCGACGAGGTGGAGGTCGACCACGCGGAGAAGGAGACCGACCGATGACCCTCACCGACAGCAGCAGCATGACCAGTCGACCCTGCTGCACGTACTCGCCGGCATCCTCCGCCCCGAGCACGGCGAGGTACGCCTCGACGCGCAGCGCATCGACAACCTTTCCGACAGCCGGCGCAGCCGGCTCCGGCTCCGCTCGTTCGGCTTCGTGCTCCAGTTCGGCGACCTGGTGCCGGAACTCTCCCTGGGGCAGAACGTCGCACTGCCGCTCCGGCTGCTCGGCACGCCCCGGGCCGAGGCCCGGCGCCGGGCCGCCGAACTGCTCGGGCAGCTGGCCGTCGCCGAGCTGGCCGACCGCCGCCCGGGACAGGTCTCCGGCGGCGAGGCGCAGCGGGCCGCCGTCGCCCGTGCGCTGGCCCACCGACCCTCGGTGATCTTCGCCGACGAGCCGACCGGCGCGCTGGACAGTGCGGCCGGCGAGGTGGTGCTGGACGCGCTCACCGGGCTGGCCCGCCAGGAGGGCAGCGCCGTGGTGATGGTCACCCACGAGGCCCGGGTGGCGGCGTACGCGGACCGGACTGTATTCCTCCGCGACGGGCGGGTGGCCGCGTGACCGGGCCGGACCGTATTTCTTCGCGACGGGCGGGTGGCCGCGTGACCGGGCCGGACCGGCGGGACCGGACGGGTGGGGCGTTGGCCGGGCTCTGGCGGTGGAGCTGGCTCGGGCTGCGGCTGTCGGTCGGCTCCGGGCGGGGCGGGCTGCTGCGTACCGCGCTGATGTCGTCCGGGGCGGCGCTCGGCGTACTGCTGGTGCTCGGGTCGCTGGCCACGGTCTCGGTGGCCGGTGCCCAGCACGAGCGGGCCGAGGCCCGGACCCCGGTACGCGAGGAAAAGCCGGCCACCCCGTCGACGCTGCGGATCTACGACATCTCCGACGCGGTCGGTGGCCGGGTGCTCCGGCGTACCGCCGTGGTCGGTGCCACCGCGACCAGTCCACGCCCGCCCGGGGTGGCCGCACTGCCCGCGCCTGGGGAGATGGTGGTCTCGCCGGCCTTGCGTGACCTGCTCGGCACCGACCCGCGGGCCGCCGGGCGGCTGCCGCAGCGGGTGATCGGCACGATCGGCCCTGCCGGGCTGCTCGCCCCGGACGAACTGCTGGCCTACGTCGGCGCACCACCGGCGGCACCGGCGGAGACCGACCGGATGCTCGACGAGCACTGGCCGGTCACCGGCTTCGGGCATCCGCTCGGCTACGCCCTCGGCGACCTCACCTCCGGGCCGGACGTCTTCACCCCGGCCCGGATCCTGGCCGGCGCCTTCGGGCTCTTCGTGCTGGTGCCGTTCGGCGTCTTCCTGGCCACCTGCGCCCGGCTCTCCGCCTCCACCCGGGACCGCCGGATCGCCGCGCTGCGCCTGCTCGGCGTCTCGGCCCGGCAGGCGACCCTGGTCAACGCCGTGGAGACCGGGGTGGTCACCCTCGGCGGGGCGCTGCTCGGGCTGGCCGGCTTCGCGGTCCTCGCCCCACTGTCGGAGGGCTGGCGGATCGGCCGGCTGCACTGGTACGCCGCCGACCTCGCCGTGCCGGTCCCGCTGGTCGTCGGGATGGTCGCGGTGACCGTGGCGTACGCGGTGGTCATCGGCGTGCTCGCCACCCGACCGGCCCGGGTGAACCCGCTGGCGGTACGCCGGGACGCGCCGCACCGCCGCCCCGGGCTGTGGCGGCTGCTCCCGCTGCTGAGCGGGCTCGGCGGGGCGCTGCTGGCCGGCTGGTCCGGCCGGGCCGAACCCGACCAGGCCGACGCGCTGCTCTTCGCCGCCTCGATGCTGTTCACCGGCCTGGCCCTGCCACTCGCCCTGCCCACCCTCGGTTACGCCGCCGCCACCCTGCTGGCCCGGCTGCCGGGCACACCGGTCTGGCTGGAACTCGCCACCGCCCGGCTGCGGCACTCCCCCGGGGTGGCTCCCCGGCTGGTCGCCGCCTTCGCCGTGATGATCTACGTGGCCGGGATGGGCTCGCTCGGCATCGCCCTGGTCGCCTACGACCAGAACCTGAGCCCGACGAACGACCCGGGCGGGCGCCGGATGCACCAGATCCTCGGGCCGGGTCCACTGCCGGCGGCCGAGCTGCGGCAGGTGCCCGGCGTGCAGGTCGTCGACCTGACCAGCATCCCGGTGACCGTCGCCGGCGAACGGGGCTGGGCGATCGTCGGCGACTGCGCGGACCTGACCGGGATGTTCGAGCTCGCCGCCGGGGAGTCCTGCGTGGACGGCCGGACGTACCGGCTGGTGCACGACACCGCCTTCGGCGGCACCCCGCTGCCGGACCCGGGCGCCGAGCTGGTCCTCGGCAACGGCACCCGAATCCCGGCACCCGAACCGATGCTGCACCTGACGATGCGGTTCGACGTGGGGATGAGCGGGGTGATCCTGTTGACCCGGCAGGCACCGGTTGCCGCCGCGCTGGATGTGCCGCCGTCGGACTCGGTGCACCTGGTGGCGGACGATCCGGCCGCCGCCGACCGGGCCGCCCAGGTGCTCGCCACCCAGGTGCCGACCCGCTACCTACAGGGCGACCTCGGCGGCCGGCACGGCTTCGACGCCGAACTGCTGGTGACGCTGCTGGTCACCGGGCTGGTGCTGAGCTTCGTGCTCGGCGTCGGGGCGTTCGCCGTCGCCGCCGTGGACCGGACCGTGGAGCGGCGCCGGGACAACGCCACGCTGGCCGTGGTCGGCACCGGACCGGGCACCATCACCGCCGGCGAGGTCGGGTTCAACACCCTGCCGCTGGCGATCGGGCTTGGCCTGGCCAGCCTGGCGACGGTCACCATCGCGCTCGTGCTGGCCGGACTCTCCGACGTCGACCAGGGCCGGGTCCTCGACTGGGTCGCCCCGACGCTCTGGCTGGCCAGCGGTGCGCTGGCGGTCGGGCTGGTGCTGATCGCCGTACCGGCCTGGCTGACCCAGCGGATCACCGCCGAGCAGCTCCGCCGCCCCTGACCGGGCAGGCAAGGCGCTCGGGCACTGCCGCCGCCAGGCGGGGCCGGCCGGCCGGCCAACGCCAGCCGACCGCGGCAACGCCAGCCAACGCGGCCGACGCCGGCCGACGAACGTCCGGCGCGGAGACTGTCGAGCTGCCCCGCTCGTGCGCCCACCACAACGGCGGCCGGCCCGGCCGCGCTCACCTGGACGCCAGAGGCGTAACCGGTCGGTCGTAGCGCCTCTGGTGTCCAGGTCTGCGGACGACCGACCGGGCGGGCGAGGCGATCAGCGGCAGCGGCAGTCGGTGTCCGGGACGGTTCGACCCCGGACACCGGCCGGGTCACTCCGGTCGGCGGGGCGGCGGGACCGCGCCGACGAAGACCCGCCAGGCGTACGGGTCGAAGCGCAGCACCGGCCCGGCCGGGTCCTTGCTGTCCCGCACCCCCACCACCCCGGGCAGGTTGCCGGCGACCTCCACGCAGTTGCCACCCGTACCGTTGCTCCGGCTGCTCCTGCGCCACCGCGCCCCGGTCAGCTCCATCGCTCCGCCACCTCTGAAATCAACTCGATCGACTGCTCGTGCGGCAGGGCCACGCTGCGGATCGCCTCCCACGCCCGGTGCAGCGCGCCGACGTCCTCCGGCTGGTCGAGGATGATGCCCCGACGGGAGTTGTCCAGGAAGGCGACGTCGTCGCCCTCCGACGGAGTGGCGATGGTGAATGGCCCGTTCAGCCCAGCGTACGCGCCGGCCGAGGCCGGCACGACCTGCACGCGGACCCGGGGATGCTCGGCGCAGACCCGGACGATCGCCAGCAACTGCTCGCGCATCACCGCCGGCCCGCCGACCGCCCGGTGCAGCACCCCCTCGTCCAGCACCGCGAAGAGGTGCGGCGCCGGCTCCCGGGAGAGCACCTGCTGCCGGTCCAGCCGGGCCAGCACCTGCTCGGCCACCTCCTCCGGGGTGAGCAGCGCGCCGCCGGCCAGCACGGCGCGGGCGTACTCCTCGGTCTGCAACAGGCCCGGCACCACCACCGGCTCGTAGCAGCGCAGGATCACCGCCTCCTGCTCCATGGCGGCCCACTGCTGGAACCAGGGCAGCAGCGCCGCCTCCTGACCGGCCGCCCGGAGGATCCGCTCCAGCAGCCCGCCGGTCTGCAACACCTGCTCGCAGCGGAGCGTGAAGTCCCGGCTCGGCCGCCGCTCGCACAGCTCGATCTTGGCGACGAGCGCCGCGGAATACCTGATCCGCTCGCTCAGAGCCTGCTGCGACAACTCCGCGCCGGCCCGCGCCCGGCGCAGTTCCTCGGCGTAGATGGCAAGTGCCGCCGACCGTCCCACGTCGTCTCTCCCGTCTGTCAGCCCGTGACGTGTCCTCGCCTCCGTGCCACGCGGTGGCACCCGCGCCCTTCGATCGATGCCGACCAGGGCCCGAGGGTAGCGGGCTCGTCACGGTACGAAAACCACCTGGTCACGTACGGTCCCGACCGTCCGGGAAGCCGGGCCGGCTGCGGACTATCCGACAGCTGTCCGGCGTGTCGCCCCGTGTCGGCAACGGCGGTGCGCGGAACATCTACCCTTTGCCCCATGGATCAGGAACACCCGGCCGAGCGGGCGCCGGAGTCAGCGTCGGACGCGTCGACGCAACCGCAGGTCAGCGCGGTCTCCCCGCAGCCGCAGAGCGTTCTTCCGCCGGGCCTGACCGCCCGGGTCGAGCTGACCGTCACCGACCTCGACACCGCGCAGGCGGTCGGCTCCGGCGACGTCCCGGTGCTGGGTACGCCCCGGGTGCTGGCGCTGGCCGAGGCGGCCACCGTCGCCGCCACCGCGAGCCGGCTGCCGGCCGGGATGACCACGGTCGGGATGCGGGTGGAACTCGACCACCGGGTGCCGACCCCGGTCGGCCGGACCGCCGTGGCGCAGGCCCGGCTGGCCAAGGTGGACGGGCGGCGGCTGCTCTTCGAGGTGGCCGTCACCGAGGGCGCGACGACGGTGGCCGAGGGCCGGGTGGAGCGGGTGCTGGTGGACCGGCAGCGGTTCGTGGCGCGGGCGCAGGAAACGGCGTGACCGCGACCGTGGGCCTCGCCTTCACCGAGGTCGCCGACCGGGTGTACGTGCTGCGCCAGCCGCTGCTCGACGTCAACGTGACCCTGGTGGTCGGCGAGGGCGGCGCACTGGTGGTGGACACCCTCTCCACCGCCGGCCAGGCCACCGAACTGCTCGCCGCCGTCCGGACGCTCACCGCCGCCCCGCTGGCCGTGGTGAACACGCACCACCACTTCGACCACTGCTTCGGCAACGCCACCCTGGCCGCCGCCGGACCGGTGTCGATCTACGCCCACGACGAGACCGTCCGGCTGCTGCGCGACGAACCCGCCCTGGTGCGCCGGCAGGCGTACGACGAGGTGCTGCCCGCCGATCCCGGGCTCGCCGCCGAGCTGGCCCGGACCACGATCTTCGCCCCCAACCACCCGGTACGCCGCGAGGCCACCCTGGACGTCGGCGGCCGGACGGTGCTGCTGCGTCACCTGGGCCGGGGGCACACCGAGGGTGACCTGGTGGTGCAGGTGCCGGACGCGGATGTGCTGGTCGCCGGTGACCTGATCGAGCAGAGCGGCCCGCCGGCCTTCGAGGACGCGTTCCCGCTGGAGTGGGTGGAGACGGTGACCGCGCTGCTCGGCTGCCTCACCCCGGGCACGGTGGTCGTCCCCGGGCACGGCACGGTGGTCGACACCGAGTTCGTCCGGGTCCAGCACGACGACCTGGCCACGATGAGCTGGCTGATCCGCAACGGGGACGCCGACCGGGCCCCGGCCGAGCGGGTCGCCCAGCGCACGCCGTTCGGCCCGGAGGCCGGCCTCGCCGCCGTCCGGCGCGGCTACGCCGAGCTGCGCGGCGACGCCTAGCCTCGCGCTCTTGTCTCGATCTGCCTTGTCAGGCGTGGCTCGATGAGCTTGGGATCCTGTCAGGCCAGCCGGTGGCGTCGAGCAGGCTGACGATCTGGCGGTTCTCGGCATGCTCGCGTAGCTGCCGGCTGGACGGCGACCCGGTCAGGGTCGTGGCAACCTTGGACTGCCCTCTACCGAGCGTCAAGGTTACGAATCCGTGTGACCGGATCCCCCTTCGGGCATTCCCTCACTCCTTCAGCTATCGGTGGCCCCAACCGGATCACGGGTGGATTTTTCGCCTGGAGTTTGACGCCCAACCTGCAAACCTTTCTGCTCTTAACTTCGCCAACCTTTACATAGAGGATCGTGCGGGTTTGTTCTTCCAAGAACACATGCCATCCATCTTTGTGTGACAAGGTGTATCCTACTCGCAAATTACCCTTGTTGACGGCGATCTCCTCAGGCGGAAGCCAAGGCTGCCTAAGCAGCTCAGGTATTCCTTCCGGTTCACTTGGAGATTCGTACATCCGATCCACGAAAGAAACGGAGAAGAGGGCCAATCCCAGGCCAATCCCGCCATGAATAATGGCAGTATGCGATAACCGCACCTCGCCCAAAAGGTCGGCTTAGTCTCCTGCGATCCACGCCACCTTCGGGCGCCCCTATGAGCAAGCAGTACCGCAATTGCGACGTAGAACACGGTTTGAAGGCGCCAGTCAGACACGACCACTACCACCCCTGCGGGCGACTCGACGGCTGCCAAAATTGCTCGCCAGGCCGCAGGGACAGACCCCAGGCTGGATTCATAGTCCCGAACCCAGAGCGGTTGCTGCGCCAGCAAGGATCGCCGCCATGAACTTGCGGTATAAAATGAGCAACAGGAATAGCAGCGGGAAGAGGGTGGGAAGGAGGGGTATCACAGTACCCATTACCGATCCAACGGCACCAGTTGTCGAGGCGATGGCAATAGCCGTCGCCGCGTCGTAGTTGGCGATAACGATCAGTCGGGTCGCTGTTGCAAGTAAGACGACGATCGGAGACGCAATTAGAGCCTTTGTTGTCGAGGATACCGCGAACGATAGTGAGCGGGGTTGCCGCGGAACCTGGACGATCGGGGGTGGCACTACAGGTCCATTCGGCGGTATAGGCGCGTTTTCTTCGGGCTTCTTCCTTTCCAATGCAGCCTCCTGGCAACTAGGAATGGCCATCAGCGCTAGACCATAGAGGCGCCATCCTTGTGCATCACGCAACCCTCGACGCAGCCTGAGTCGGGTGCACGACAATGAAATGGCCAGAGTCCCGAGGCAGATGGTGCTTCGCGACCACGGCGATTACGAGGAGGCCCGACCTGATGGCGGTGCTGGAGGATCAAGACAGCTGCGAGCAGGTCCGCGCCGAACACCAAACAAAAGGGTCGAGTCGGCCTGAGGCGCGGTGCCGGGATTGCTCCCGGTCCGTTTCCCCAGGCCGCTCGCCGAACCGTACGTGCGAGTTGGCCCCGCATACGGCTCTCCACGGTGCCGCCGTCCACTTGACCATCCGAACTAGATACTCAGATGATCAACGATGAGCTGCGAGCCCTCCACATCCGGGCCTCGACCGACACGAACCCCGCTCAAGTTCGAAGAGCCGTCATGCCCGGACTTTCCCACGCCCACGGGCGGACCGGCCGCGAACTCGGCTCTCGCACGTGGCGCGGGCGGCGGCACGAGTTCGAGTTAGGTGGCACACGGTGTCCGTCGGTCACGATTCGTAGGCTGGGCGCCGCCCGTTCGTCTATTGTCGGCGGTGTGGTCGGCCGTCGCCGCCACGCCCTGGCTCGCCAAGGACCAGCAGCGATCCGAGGACGAGACCGGTCAGGATCCCCGGAATCGCGATGACCACATCCGAGTCGGCCGAGTTGATTGGTGGGTTGCCGGCCAGTGCGGTGAAGAAGCCACAGACGCCGACGATCATGAGTGCGATCACGGCGGGCATGAGCACTAGCGGAAACACGAGCAGGGCAGTGGCGGTCACGGCCGGGTACCGCAGCCATTGCCGCGGCGTATCCGGGCGCCGCCAGGCCACCGCCACGACGCTGAGCGTCAACAGCCCGGTGAAGGCGAACGCGACCAGCAGCCGCGCCGAGGTGGGTTGGGGATACCCGTTGCGCAGCAGCCAGGGAGCGGTGGCGGCGATCGCGACGGCGACGGCACCGATCACGTATCGAGCCTGGGAGAGTCGGGGCGCGGCGCTGAGGGCGGCGCCGATCGCGATGAGCGCCAGCGTGCCGCTTGCCGCGGCGCTGCCGGGGTTGAGTGCCGGCTCGGTGTCGGTTGGCGACTCGGTCAGCATGCCGACGCCGGACAGCACGGCGGCGACAGCCGCCACGACGAGCAGCCCGGCACGGCTGGGCGTACCTCGGCAGGCGATACCCTGGTAGCAGCCGGCGACCGCCACCGCTGCCGCGGCAATCGCCAGCGGGATGGTGCCGTGGGACAACTCGGCCCGGTCGAGCCCGATGTCGACCGCGAGCCAGGCGAGCCCGCCGAGCAGGGCCGGCCCGGTGACTCGCCGCTGCGCGTGGGCGCAGACGACGACCGCGAGCACGATCGCCACGATGGCGTCCCAGCGTAGCTCCCTTGCCCAGTACGTGTTGTTCTCGCCCAGCGATCCGACCGCCGGCTCGCTCAACGGTTGCAGCAGGACCAGGCCGATCGACCACAGCACCGCCGCGCCCGCCGCTGCCACCGTCACCACCAGCTGCGCCGTGGTCAAACGCCAGGTCGACGCCGTGCCGCCGGCCGATGCCGAGGCTTCGACCCGCCCCGACGTCCGCTCGGGCGTCGGCGTCCCAGTGGACGCCGCCGGACCGGCACCGGCCGGCTCACCGGCCAAAGACTCCACCGCACCAGCGACCGGCACCACGGTCGGCCCTGTCGGGGTACGGCCTGGAGTGCAGAGCTACGTACAGCTGATCTTGCAGAGGTGCGCACCGTTTGTCCGTCGTCAGCGGGTGACTGAGGGTGAGGCTGCTCGGGTCGTGATCGGACCGGCGTGGGGCGGCTGGCGGTGGGGGCGTTGGATGAACAGCGGTGGCTGGATGTGCGTCGGTTCCGGGCGTTGCACGAGGCTGGTGCGAATGTTTCGGAGATCGCTCGTGAGACGGGCCTGAACTGGCGGACGGTGAAGAAGTACCTGGCTGCTGGTGGCGGCGAGGTGGTGCCGCCGGTTGCGGCGAGGCCGGCTCGTGGGCAGCTGATCGATGTGTTCGCGCATGTGGTCGATGCGTGGTTGCGGGCGGAGTTGCTGCTCAAGGGCACGGTGATCCATGAACGTCTGGTCGAGCAGTACGGGTTCACCGGTAACTACCAGCGGGTGAAGTTGTATCTGCAGCAGGCCCGTCCGCGGATCGCGGCGGAGTTGGGGATCAGCCCGGATCAGCTGGCCGGGCTGCATCGGCGGTTCGAGGTCGTTCCGGGTGCGCAGGCCCAGGTGGACTGGGGCGACGAAGGCGACATCCTGGCTCACGTCGGGATCCCGAAGGTGTACTCGTTCCACATGGTGCTGTCGTACTCGCGGGATCCGTTCTGCTGCTTCACCACCAGCCAGGACCTGGCCGCGTTCTGGGAGTGTCACCGGCGGGCGTTCGCGCACTTCGGCGGGGTTCCCGGTGCGATCGTCTACGACCGGACCAAGACCGTGGTCCGCCGGCACGTCGCTCCGGGCCTGGCGGTGCCGCTGCACCCGGAAGCGGTCGCCTTCGCCGGGCACTACGACTTCGACATCGATGTGCTGGCCGCCTACCGGCCGACTGGCAAAGGGCGGGTCGAACGGCAGGTCACCATCGTCCGTGATCATGTCCTGGCCGGGCGGGCGTTCTCGTCGCTGGCCGAGCTCGACGCCACGTTCGTGGCCTGGGTTCCGCAGCGGCGGGCCGTGCGGCACCGCACCCACGGTGAGATCATCGGCGTGCGGGCGGTCCGGGACCACGCCGCGCTGCGACCGATCCCGGCCAGGGCGTATGTGGTCGCCGACCGGCATCTGCGGCACGTTGGCAAGGACTGCCTGGTCGCCTACGCCGGCAACCTCTACTCCGTGCCGGCCCGGCGGGTCCGCCACCGCCAGCTCGTGGAGATCCGGGCGACCGCCGCCACCATCGCCATCCACGCCACCGTCGACGGCCTGGACGGCGCCACGCTGCTGGCCACGCACCAGCGGGCCGTCGGCCGCGGCGCCCGCGTCGTCGACGAAACCCACTGGGACGGTCTTCCCGACGGGCACACCCGTGCCGTCACCACCGGCGACCCCGACGGCGGGCAGTCGACCACACGCCGACCGGCCCGCCACAACGGCGGCCAGGGACCGCTGCAAGCCCTACTCAACCGGGCCGCCGCCGCCCAGATCGCCGTCGAGGCCCGGCCGCTGTCGGTCTATGAGCAGATCGCTGCCGCCAGCCCGTTTACCCACCGCCCACACCTGAAGGACGCCTCGAAGTGAGTGAGCTGGTCACCAACCGCATCCACGCCAGCGCCACCAAGCTCGGCCTGCCTCACCTGGCCAAGACGCTGCGGGAACTCACCGGCCGAGCCGACACCGAGGCCATGGGCTACCTGGAGTTCCTCGACCTCGTACTGGAAGAGGAACTCGCCGTCCGCGACGAACGCCGCTTCCGCGCCGGGCTGCGCCTGTCGAAACTGCCGCACCACAAAACCCTCGACGACTACGACTTCAGCTTCCAACCCGACCTGGACCCCCGCAAAGTTCGTGACCTCGCGACCCTCGCGTTCGTGCAGGCCAAAGCCAACGTCGCTCTCCTCGGCCCACCCGGCGTCGGCAAGACCCACATCGCCGTGTCCCTCGCGGTCGCCGCCTGCCGAGCCGGATTCACCGTCTACTTCACCACCCTCGACGACATGGTCCGCCACCTCACCGCCGCCGACGCGATCGGCCGACTCGCCCGCAAGCTGCAAACCTACCTACGCCCCACCGTCCTGGTCATCGACGAAGTGGGCTACCAACCCCTCGAACGGCCCGAGGCCAACCTCGTCTTCCAGGTGATCTCCAAACGCTACGAGAAAGGCTCCACCCTGCTCACCTCGAACAAGGGCTTCGGCGAATGGGGCCAGGTCTTCGGCGACGAGGTCCTGGCCACCGCCATCCTCGACCGACTCCTGCACCACTGCGACGTCGTCCCGATCAACGGCCCCAGCTACCGACTCAAGAACCGCCTCACCGCCATCGAGAACGTCGCCTAATGCCCACCCCGGCCACCCCGAACGACCCCGCGGCCACCGGCGACACCCACCACCGCGACCTGCTACAACTCCTGCTCCAGATCTGCGAGGACTTCCTCGCCAACACCGGGCCGGCGACCCACCACGAGGTCGACACCCTCCTACGCGCCCGCGGCATCACCGGCGGACCCGGATGGCTGATCGACATGCTCGGCCTCACACGCCTGCGCCTGCAAGACGCAACCCACCGTGACGAACAAGGCGTCCACCACGACACCTGACCTCTGCAAGATCAGCCGTACTCACCTCTGCACTCCAACGAGTACCCCGACAGTCGGCCCGCTCGTAGCCGCGCCGGTGGGCCGCGTCCGGACGGCGGCCCACCCGAACGACACCGCACACACCGTCCATGGCAGCAGCCAACATGTGGTCGACGTGATCCACCACGGCATCGGTCCACTGACGGCGCCATCAAGGGCGAGCAGCAACATCGCGACCGTCGAGGCGAGCCCGGCCGCCACCGGCGCTCCGGCCAGCGCCCACACCCAGCTCCGGCGGGACTGCCCGGCCGCAACGCGACGGGACGTGACAACGACCACCACGAATGTCGCCAGCGCCCAGACCAGTACCGTGATCGCGCCGCCGCCGATGGGTATCAAGGTGAGCGTGTCACCGCCTGCGCGCTGCCATCCGAGAAGGGCGACACCGAGAGAGGCGACCACGAGGCCGGCCCGTCCCCAGATCCGAGCCCAGCCGGTCTGCGTGGCGGCATGCCCGCCCAGCCACCGGCCCGCGACCGCACCGTAACCCGAGGTGACGACCGCGGTCAGAAGAGGGACCCCCAGGTACCCGTGTTCGTCGGGGAACCGGCCGATGTCAAGCAGCACGGTGTTGAGCAGCATCTGCACCGCCGTCCAGACCCCGACGCCGAACCCAGCGGCCAGCAGCAGCCCCATCGAGACGCGCAGCGCCGGACCGGGAACGCGCCACCACTCCCAACGGCTACGCGGCACGCCGTCCTCGTCGTGCGCCCGCGGACCGGCGGCCAGGCTCACCGCGAACCTCAGCCGTTGCCACGCGGTCCCAGGTGCCTGTTCGAGCATTGCCAGCTCAGCGAACCAATCCCGGGACAGGTCGGCACGCAGGTCAGCCGGCCAGCGGCGGACCGCCAGCCGCAGGCAGACGTGGATGATGCGGGTCAGGACTCCCATGTCGGCCTCAAATTCACCGTGCCGCGCTGCGGCGCGTGCCGCTGCCGATATGCCGCCAGCTGCGCACGGGCGCTCTGCACGCCGTCCGGGGTGAGCCGGAACCAGCGCCGAGCCGGCCGGCCTGCCGACACCGGATCGATGTCCTCCCAGTGCGCATCCAGCCATCCGGCGCCCAGCAACCGGGTGAGGATGGGGTAGATGGTGCCACTCGGGTAGCCGGTGACGCGCATAACGTCGAGCCCGTAACGCTCGACCGTGGGATCGTCGAGGAAAACCTCGAGGACCCTCACCAGCGTGGTGGTGATTCGTATCGGTGGAGTCACGGCGCTTATCCTACATAGGGCAGCATGCTTCCGCTACATAGCCCCACCCGTGAATGCTACGACTATGTCGTCGGATGCCTGAGCGGGATGGGTGACGGGTCATATCCCATACACCGGGACCCATGAGGCTACCGACGCCGGTGACTCGCGTCGGGAAACCGCGAAGTAGGTCCGGACACTTCGGCCCGCCAGCGTCCGGACCTACCTTGCGGACCGCTGGTCAGAGCCTTGATCATCCGCACCCTTCGGATGGACGCGACAGCCAATCTGTCGCGCCCGCCCGAACGTTGCGAGTGTCCGGGTAATCATGCGAGGCCTCCGGGGCCTTAACCCCGATCTCGTCCCGGCCAGCCGACTCCGGAAAGCTCTGCATTGACAGCGGTCGGTAGCCTACCTACATGCGGTCATCTCCGCCGGTTGTCGGCGACAGGGTGCCGTTGCGGCCACCGCCGCCGGATCGGCTGCGCGATCGGCTACGTCGCCGGTTCCGCGCGTTGGGCGCCTATACCGGACCCTGGCTGAACAGCTCTACGGACAGTTCTATACAGCGCAGGCGGGCTGGAGAGAAGTCGTAGGGCATCTTGCCGACGGCTTCGAGTACGCTCATCTCCCGCCTGCCAGAGCCGAGGTCGGCCCCGTCCTCGCCGTGGTTGGCGGTGGCAGGGTGCAGAGTGTCCCAGGCGTCGAAGAGGGCGTCGTCGTCCTTGTCCAGGCCGGACTCCTCGATGACGGTTTGCAGGGCGCTTTCGAAGGCGTGCCGCTCGGCTGCGACCTGAGCCACCCGTGGATCGTCGACGGCGACGCTGTCGTCGAGTGCCTCCTCGGCGGCATCGACGCGGTCGGATTCCTTCCGCAGGTCGGGATGCGTGGCCAGCGCGACGAAGCGGGTGGCCTGGACGGCCGCGCCGAGCGGGCCGAAGATCCGCTCGGTGACCAGCAGAGTGTCCAGGTCCGCCTGACGCAGCGAGCCTTCGGGCAGGTTCTTGAGGCGTTCGGTGACGAAGTCGGAGAGCAGGCCCATCCGGCTGCCTTCGGTGCGCATCCGCTGCACGGCGGTCCGTTGCCGCCGCAACTCCGCCTCCTGCTCGGCGAGGCTTTCCTCCAACCGCTCCAGGATGCCCGCGATACCGTCGCCGCTGTCCTCCTGGCCGGAGCGCGCACCGGCGGAAGCCGCGCCGGTGGTGAAGGCGTCACGGATGTCGTCCAGGGCGATCCCGGCGTCGGCCATCTTGCGGATCCAGAGCAGGCGGATCATGTCCTCGTACCCGTAGCGGCGGCGGTCGTCAGCGCCCCGCTCAGGCTCGGGGAGCAGGCCGATCTCGTGGTAATGGCGAATCGCCCGTGGCGTGCTGCCGGCGAAGGCCGCCGCGTCACCGATCTTGACCTGGCGGGGTGGCCTGAGAGACGGATGCATGGGCAGGGACCTTTCGGCAAGGAATCGGGACGTAGGTCCACTGGAACACATGCCGCTACGGAAGGTGCAACCCGTACACACCGCCCCGCAGCACGACGGACGGTTCAGTCGGGGAAGCGGCGGGCGACCTGGGCGCGGGTCGGCATCGAGACCGCGCCGCCGGGCGACTCGCAGACCAGCCCGGCGACCCGGAGCGCGTAGCCGACCCGCTCGGACCAGCCGGCCGGGTCCGCCGGGACCCCGTCGGCGAGCAGGTCGGCGATCAGGGCCGCCATCACCGAGTCGCCGGCACCGGTGGCGTCGACGGCGTCGACCACGGGCGCCGGCAGGCGTACCGGAGTTCCGCCGGCTGCGGTCGAGACCAGCGCGCCGCGCGAGCCTAGGGTGACCACGACGGCGCCGGCGCCGGCGCCGGCGCCGGCGCCGGCGCCGAGATCGTGCAGCCGCCCGGCGGTGGCCGCCGGGTCGGTCTCACCGTAGAGCACCTCGGCGTCGGCGACGCTCAGCTTGACCAGGTCGGCGGAGGCGACGAACTCGGCGACCACGTCCCGCAGCCCGGCCACCGCGGCCCGGTCCGGGAGCAGCCGGGGCCGCACGTTCGGGTCGAAGACCCGCAGGCCGGTGGCGGACGTCCAGGCCAGCCGGGCGGCGGCCAGCACCGGCGGGCAGAGCAGCACGATCGAGCCGGCGTAGAGCACCGAGGCGCCCTCGACCAGGGGTACGTCGAGATCGTCCGGCCCGAGCAGCCCGTAGGAGAGCGGCTCCCCGTAGAACCGGAAGTCCGGTTCCGCCCCGGCGAAGGTGGCCACGGCCAGCGCGGTCGGCACCGGGTGCACCCGGACGCCCCGCCGGCCGACCCCGGCGACGGTGAGGAACTCGGTGATCCGCCCGGCGAGTACGTCGTCGCCGAGCGAGCCGACGAACTCCACCTCGGCGCCGAGCCGGGCCGCCCCGACGGCCACGTTCAGCGGCGCCCCGCCGATCGCCTGCCGGTAGACGGGCTGCCCGTCGTACTCGCCGTCGAGCAGGTCGACCAGGGCCTCGCCCAGCACCACCGCGTATCCCATCCGAGCCTCCCGCCCCGCCGCACCGGCCGCGTCCCGGTGTGTTCCCCCTGACCCTGGCACATCCGCGATCCGCCCCGGACGTCGGGCCGATCTCGACCGGAAACGTTTCATCGAGAGATTCCTATTGCCACCGGGCCGGGTTCCGTGATGCGATTGCCGGTACCGAGCCAGTGCGGGGGCTGACGCGCTGTGCCGGGTGCCGGCAAGGGGCCACGCGAAGGGCACACATCCGTGATCGGACTGTGCGCCGTGTCGCCCGTCTGCCCTCAGCAGATTCCAGCCCACCACCTCTGGCGGGGCGGACCGGCGATATCGCAACCAGTCCCGGAAGCGGGCGCCCGTCGTCCCACGGGTCCCCCGCAGTTCGTCCGCAGCGTCGGTCAACGGCTGCGGCAGTGCCCCCAGAAGGAGAACTCGGTGAAACGTCTTCGCAGGATCGCGGTGCTCGGCGCCGTGGCCGCGCTCACCGCCGGTGTCATCACGGTGGTCAACCCCACCCCGGTCGTCGCGCACGGTGCCGCCATGGCGCCGGGCAGCCGTACCTTCCTCTGCTGGAAGGACGGGCTCAGCCAGCAGGGTGACATCAGGCCGAACAACCCGGCCTGTGCGGCCGCGGTGGCGCAGAGCGGGGCCAACTCGCTCTACAACTGGTTCAGCGTGCTGCGCTCGGACGCGGGCGGTCGGACCACCGGCTTCGTCGCGGACGGGCAGCTGTGCAGCGGTGGCAACACCAGCTTCAGCGGCTACAACCTGGCCCGGAACGACTGGCCGCTGACCCACCTGACCGCCGGTGGCAACTTCAACTTCAAGTACAGCAACTGGGCCCACCACCCGGGCACGTTCTACTTCTACGTGACCCGGGACGGCTTCAGCCCGACCAAGGCGCTGGCCTGGGGCGACCTGGAGGCCACCCCGTTCCTGACCGTGACCAACCCGCCGCAGAGCGGCGCGGTCGGCTCCAACGAGGGCCACTACTACTTCAGCGGGCGGCTGCCGAGCGGTAAGAGCGGCCGGCACATCATCTACTCCCGCTGGGTCCGCTCGGACAGCCAGGAGAACTTCTTCGGCTGCTCCGACGTGGTCTTCGACGGCGGCAACGGCGAGGTCACCGGGGTCGGCCCGGGCACCGGCAACCCGACCAACCCGCCCACCACCAACCCCACCAACCCGCCGACCGGCAACCCGACCAACCCGCCGACCAGCAACCCGGGCACCGGCGCCTGCACCGCGACCTACCGCTCGACCGGTAGCTGGAGCGGCGGCTTCCAGGCCGAGGTGACCGTCCGGAACAGCGGCACCGCCGCGATCAGCGGCTGGACCGCCGGCTGGACCTGGGCGAACGGCGAGAGCATCGGCAGCCTGTGGAACGGCACGCACACCCAGAGCGGCAGTTCGGTGAGCGTCCGCAACGTGGCGCACAACGGCAGCATCGCTCCGGGGGCGAGTGCCAGCTTCGGCTTCGTGGGCAGCGGCAACAACAGCTCCGCCCCGACGCTCACCTGCACCAGCCCGTAACCAGTACAGCGGACAAGTGAACGGGCCCGGCGCCGGTGGCGCCGGGCCCGTTCGCCGCCTCGGGGACTTCTCCGCAGGTCAGCGCATTGTCGGGGTGGTCAGCGCACCATCGAGCCGACCACCGGCTTGGTCAGCAACGCCGACTGGTTGCGCTGGATGCCGGGGTCCAGGGTGCGGGCCACGAAGATCGCGTGCCAGACACAGAAGATGAGTACGGTCCAGATCTTGCGGGAGTGGTCGGCCTCGCCCCGCCGGTGCTCCTCGAGCAGGCGCAGCGCGTACGACAGGTCGAGCAGCTCACCGGCGCCGGAGATCGAGAAGATGTGCCGGGCCCAGTCGTACATCTCGCCGGCCAGCCAGACCCGGGTCGGGGTGGGGAAGCCGAGCTTGCGCCGGTTGACGATGGCCGGCGGCACCACGCCCTGCAACGCCTGCCGCATCGCGTATTTCGTGGCGTCGGAGCGGGGCGGCAGTTTCAGGTCCACCGGGATACCGGCGGCCACCTCGAAGACCTCCCGGTCCAGGAACGGCACCCGCACCTCCAGCGAGTGCGCCATCGAGATCCGGTCCGCCTTGACCAGGATGTCGCCGCGCAGCCAGGTGTAGAGGTCGACGTACTGCATCTTGGTCACGTCGTCCAGCTCGGTGCACTCGGCGTAGATCGGCGCGGTGACGTCGGTGTAGCGCACCCCGGGGTCGTACCGGCGGAGCAGCTTCTCCTTCTCCTCCTCGGTGAACATCCGGGCGTTGCCGTAGTAGCGCTCCTCGATCGGGGTGGTGCCGCGTTCCAGGAAGCTCTTGCCCTTGACCCCCTGCGGGATCGCCTTGGAGACCGCGCGCAGCCCCTTCTGCACCCCGCCCGGCAGCCCGTTGACCGTGCCGAGCGAGAGCGGCTCCCGATAGATCGTGTACCCGCCGAAGAACTCGTCGGCGCCCTCGCCGGAGAGCACCACCGTGACGTGCTCGGCGGCCTTCTTCGCCACGAAGTAGAGCGGCACCAGGGCCGGGTCGGCGACCGGGTCGTCCAGATGCCAGACGATCTTCGGCAGCGCCTCCATCATGTCCTGCGGACCGATCTTGGTCGGGATGGTGGTCACCCCGAGGTGCCGGGCCGAGTCCTGGGCCACCTCGATCTCCGAGTAGCCGGGGACGTCGTAGCCGACGGTGAAGGTGAGGATGTTCGGGTTGAACTCCCGGGCCAGCGCCACCACGGCGGTCGAGTCGATGCCGCTGGAGAGGAAGCAGCCGACCGGCACGTCGGCCCGCATGTGCATCCGGACGCTCTCCCGCAGCGTCTCCCGGATCCGGTCGTAGAGCTTCTGCGGCTCCTGCACCGGGGCGGGCCGGAACACCGGCCGGTACCAGCGGCGCACCTCGATCTGCCGGCCCGGCGTCCAGGTCAGGTACTCCCCCGAGCCGATCCGGTTGATGCCCTGGTGCAGGGTCCCGGGCTCGGGGACGTACTGCAACGTCAGGTAGTGCGACAGGTTGGCGGTGTCCACCCCGGCGTCCCCGGCGTGCGCCGCCGGTGCGAACGGCAGCAGCGCCTTCTTCTCGGAGGCGAGGTAGACCCCGTCCCGGGTCTGGAGGTAGTGCAGCGGCTTGATCCCGAAGTAGTCCCGGGCGCCGAAGGCGCGGCGCTGCTGCCGGTCCCAGATCACGAAGGCGAACATCCCGCGCAGCCGGGTGAGCACCTGCTCGCCCCAGTAGTGGAAGCCGGCGACGATCACCTCGCCGTCACCGGCGGTGGCGAACTGGGCGCCGTAGTCCCGGGCCAGCTCCTCGCGCAGCTCGATGTAGTTGTAGATCTCACCGTTGAAGGTCAGCAGGTATCGGCCGCCCGCGTACGGCAGCGGCTCGTGGCTGGAGGCCACGTCGATGATCGAGAGCCGCTTGTGCGCGAAGACGGCGTCGGTGTACCCGTCCGGGGTGGTGATCACCTCTACCCCGGTCTCGTCCGGTCCCCGGTGGTGCAGGCATTCCAACGCACCGGCCAGGGCGTCTCGGTGTGCGCCGGCGTTGCCGTGCGCGCTGAAGAAGGCCAGGAGTCCGCACATGGCGGTCATCTTTCCACGCGTACCGGTCCGCTGTGCCGGCACCGCCACCGAGACCGACCGGTCCGGGCACGGTACGGTCGGAGCACGCCAGAAGCACAGACCAGGTCAGCCGGACGAGGGACCGGGTCGCCGGCCGACGGGGTGCCGAGGCGCTCCCCCGCCCGCCCGCCGACTCCGGCCACGGCGGGAACGGGGCCGGACGAGGAAGGAACGGCGATGTCAGACGAGCGCACCGACATCACGGCGGAGCCGGCAGAGGTGGAGACGGCCCGGACGGAGTCGCACGACCCGGACTTTCCGGAGAAGTTCCTCGAGTTCATGCGGCAGGGCTGGCGGGACAGCACCCTGCCGGTCGGCCCCCGCCCCGAGGTCCCCAACCACGCCAAGCGGCGCTCGGCGCTCTCCGCCGCGCTGCCCGGCGAGACCCTGGTGATCCCGACCGGCCCGGAGAAGGTACGCGCCAACGACACCGCGCACCGGTTCCGCCCCGGCAGCGACTTCGTCTACCTGACCGGCGACCACGAACCGGACAGCGTGCTGGTGATGCGCCCGAACGGCTCCGGCCACGACGCGGTGCTCTACATGCGGCCCCGCTCGTCCCGGGACGGCGACGAGTTCTTCCGCAGCCGAAACGGCGAGCTGTGGGTCGGCCGCCGGCACACCCTGACCGAGAAGGCGACCGAGCTGGGCATCGAGACCGCGCCGCTGTCCGAGCTGCCGGCCGCGCTGGCCGACTGCGCCCCGGGGCGGACCCGGGTGCTGCGCGGGCTGGACCCGTCGGTGGACGGCGCGGTGCGGCCGTACGACCCGCCGCAGGGCGGGACCGGGCAGGGCGGGGCGGCGGAGGGCGGAAAGGCCGACGGCGCCGAGCGGCTCGGCCGGGACCGCGAACTCGCCGCGCTGCTCAGCGAGCAGAAGCTGGTCAAGGACGAGTGGGAGATCGCCCAGCTCCAGGAGGCGGTCGACGCCACCGTACGCGGCTTCGAGGACGTCGCCCGGGTGCTGCCGGCCGACCGGGCGGTCAGCGAGCGGCTGCTGGAGGGGATCTTCGGGCTGCGGGCCCGGCACGACGGCTACGACGTCGGCTACAACTCGATCGTCGGGGCCGGCGAGCACGCCACGATCCTGCACTGGATCCACAACACCGGCATCACCCGCCCGGGTGAGCTGCTGCTGATGGACATGGGGGTGGAGGGGCGCAACCTCTACACCGCCGACGTGACCCGGGTGCTGCCGGTCTCCGGCACCTTCTCGCCGCTGCAACGCCAGGTCTACGACATCGTGTACGCCGCCCAGCAGGCCGGCATCGACTTCGTCCGCCCCGGCGTGACCTTCAAGGACGTGCACCGGACCTGCATGCGGGTGCTCGCCGAAGGGCTGGCCGAGCTGGGGCTGCTGCCGGTGAGCGTGGACGAGGCGATGGACGAGACCTCGACGGTCTACCGCCGGTGGACGCTGCACGGCTTCGGGCACATGCTCGGGCTCGACGTGCACGACTGCGCCAACGCCCGCAAGGAGAACTACCGGGAGGGCACCCTCGGCGAGGGCTACGTGCTGACCGTCGAACCGGGGCTCTATTTCCAGCCCGAGGACGACCTGGTGCCGGCGGAGCTGCGCGGGATCGGCATCCGGATCGAGGACGACGTACTGGTGACGGCCGACGGCGCGGTAAACCTCTCGGCCGGGCTGCCCCGGGCGGCCGACGAGGTCGAGGCGTGGCTGGCCGAGCAGCGGGAGGCCGGGTTCCGGCTGCCGGGCTGACCCGGCCGGTACGGCGACGCCGCTCGACCGTCCCACGTTCACCTCGATCGTCTTCACGTTGTTCGCCTCGATCGTTTTCACGTTCGCTGTCGGCAGACCGCGACGGTACGATGGCGCTGCGTCGTCACACCGGAGGAGCAGGAGAGGTGTGGTGTGCCCGGACACAGCCTCGGCGAGCCGTCCCGCGTACCGACCAGGAGTGTGCTCCGGCCGATCTTCGCGCTCGCCGGCGCGGTCGCCTTCGTCTGTGGCTACATCGGGCTCTACCAGCACATCGACCGGGTCGGCGGCTACGGGACCGACCCGTTCGACCTTTTCTACTACGACCTACAGCTCTTCGTGCTCGGGTCACCCCCGCTGGACGAGGGCGGGCCGTTCCCGCCGCTGCTGGACTTCGCCCGGTTCGCGGCGCCGGCCGTCACCGCGTACGCCGTGGTGGAGGCGTGCCGGCTGCTCTTCGCCACCGAACTGCGCCGGCTGCGCGACCGAAACGCCCGCGGACACGTCATCGTCTGCGGCGACGGCTTGGTCGCGGACACCCTGGCCCGCCGGCTCCAGGCCGCCGGACACCGGGTGGTGGCAGTCCGCTCCGACGACACCACCCCGGCCGGCTCCGGGCAGGTGGCGCGGGCGGCCCGGGATCCGGCCGTGCTGCGCGGCGCCGGCATCGGGCGGGCCAGGGCGGTCTACGCGTGTACCGACGACAGCGCCACCAACGCGGCGATCGGGCTGGCCGCGGCCCGGCACGGCCGTTCCCCGCTGGCCGTCTACGCCCAGATCGCCGACCCGGAACTCTGCCTCGCCCTACAGGCCCGGCACCTCGGGTTGGCCCGGCACCCCGGCGCCCGGCTGGACTTCTTCAACATCGACGACCTGGCCGCCCGGAAACTCTTCGCCGAGGACCCGCTGACCGCCGTCGACGGTCGGCCGCCCCGGGTGGTGGTGCTCGGCGCCACCGCCTTCGGCCGGGCGGTACTCGTCGAACTGGCCCGCCGCTGGCGGGTACGCGACCCGCACGGCGCCCGGCGGGTGCCGCTGGTACTCGTCGACGAGGCGGCCACCGAGGCGGCGGCCCAGCTGACCCACCGCTACCCGTTCCTGTCCCGGGTCTGCCGGATCGTCCCGCTCGACGGCGGCCTCGGCGAGCTGCTCGACCAGCTGCCCCGAGCCGGATTCCCGCTCCCGCCGGACAGGGTCTTCATCTGCTACGACGACGAGGAGCGGGCGCTGAAGACGGCACTCACCGCCGAGCAGCTCTGGCACGGCGGCCCCGGCTCGATGGTGGTCCGGCTGGACCGGCTGGCGAACCTGCGGGAGGCGTTCGGCAGCGGGCACGGCCTCGGCATCCTCGACGACCTCTCCGGTGCGCTCCGGCTCTACGGCGTGGTGCACGCCGCCTGCGATCCGGCGCTGATCGGGGACGACCTGGTGGAGCGGCTGGCCCGGGTGATCCACGAGAGTTACGTGGTGGCCCGGCGCCGGCACGGCGAGCGGCCCGGCGGCAATCCGGCGCTGGTGCCCTGGGAGGAGTTGCCGGAGTCGCTGCGCCGGGCGAACCGCGCCCAGGCCAAGGACATCGGCCGGAAGCTGCGCGAGCTGGGCTGCGCCCTGTCGCCCCGGGTCGGTCCGGCTGACGAGCACGCCCTGAAGGAGCCCGAGATCGAACGACTCGCCGTCCTGGAACACCAGCGTTGGCTGGCGGAGCAGGTGGCGAGCGGGTGGCGGTACGCGCCGGACCGGGACGACGAGCGGCGCCTCCATCCGGCATTGAGCCCCTGGGAGGATCTACGGGAAGATCTCCGGGAGCGTAACCACGAGGCGGTCCGGGAACTCCCGGTCATCCTGGCCGACGCGGGCTTCCGGATCGTCCGCGTCGGGCACGCGTAACGACGAACGGACGGTGCTCGATGACCCGGATCGGTGTCACTGGGCACGTGATGCTCGCCGACGGCACGGCGGAACTGGTCTACGCCCGGCTCACCGAGGAGCTGCGCCCGTACGCCGGGCCGGAGCTGCACGGGATCACCTGCCTCGCCGACGGTGCCGACCAGCTCTTCGCCCGGGCGGTACTCGCCTGCGGCGGGAGCTACGAGGCGGTGATCCCGGCCCTGGACTACCGGCAACGGGCGGTACGGGAGCACAACCTGCGCGACTTCGACGAGTTGCTGCGCGGGGCCACCTCGGTGTCGTACATGCCGTTCCCGTGTTCGGGGCGGGAGGCGTACCTGGCGGCGAGCCTGGAGATGCTCCGCCGCTGCGAGCGGCTCTTCGCGATCTGGGACGGCCACCCGTCGGCGGACGTGGGCGACACCGCGGACGTGGTCCGAGCCGCCCACGAACACCAACTGCCGGTCACCGTACTCTGGCCGTCCGGGGCGCAGCGGCAGTGACCGGGCGTTCGACACCGGCGTGACCGACGTCTTCCGCCAGCCGATGCCGGACGGGAACCAGCGCGGCAGCACCGGGCGGAACGGCTTCGACCAGGTCCTGGACAAGTGGCGGGCGGCGGTGGTCAGCCACGCCGGCTGGTTAATGCGGGCGATCGTGGCCGCGTCAGTGCCGGGTGACCGCGTCGTAGCTGCTGAGCAGCGCGCGGGCCAGCGGAGTGAGGGTGTGGTGGGCGGCCTTGCCGTGCCGGGTGGTGCGCAGCAGCCCGGCGTCGCGGAGCACGCTGGCGTGCTGGGACGCGGACGGGGTGCTGATGCCGGCCCGCCGGGCCAGGTCGGTGGTGTTCGCGCCGACCAGGGCGGCCCGGAGGACCGCGGCCCGGGAGCGCCCGAGCAGCGCGGTCAACGGATCGCCGGTGGCGGCGGTGGCGGCGAGCGCGTACGCCGGCACCGGCCGGTGGCCCGGCGCACGGCTTCCCGGGGTGCGCGGCCGGCGCACCGGATAGCCCAGCACGACCGAGTCCGGCCGGGTGCCGACCCAGGGCCGCCGGGCGAAGACCGACGGCACCAGCAACAGGCCGGTGCCGTTGGGCCGCAGGTCCAGGTCGACCGCGGAGGTCACCGAGAGCACCGGGTTGCGCCACACCGCCCACGGGTCGAACATCGCCAGCAGTGCCTGCACCCCACCGGTGGCCAGGGCCCGGCTGCGCTCGTTGACGTCGAGCCGGACCACCGACTCCCAGGCGGCAAGTTCGGTGCCGATCCGCCGCTCGTAGTAGCCCCGGACGGCCGCCGCCAGGCTCCGCCCCCGGCCCGCCGAGGTGGTGAGCAGCCAGGCGAGGGCTCCCTCCAGGGTCCGGTCCTCGGAGAGCGGGGCGAGCAGCTCGGCCGAACCAGCCGGTCCAGCCACGCCGGCCGGGCCGGCGCCGGTCGACTCGGCCAGTTCGCGCAGCCAGCCGGCCAGATCCGGGCCGGCCACCGGGTCCGGTGCGTCGCCGGCCGGGGCGCCGGCCAGGCTGACGACCACCTCGTACAGCGGCAGCGGGGCGGGAGCGATCCGGGTCCGGGCGATGTCCTCGGGGCCCAACCAGATCCGGATCATCACCACCTCCAGGCCTCGGCCGGGCGGTCCGGCCCGACTGCTGTCTGCTCACCAGACGCGGTCGCCCCGCCGCCCAGTTGTCGACTCTCCGGACGGTTTGGACCCAGTCAAAAGCATTGCCCGGACGGGCTGATCGGCTCGTAACTGGGAGGCAGGAGCCGGCCGGTGACGGTCTGGCCCGGCCGGACGGACGGATGGACCACCGTCGTGCCCGGCGTACGCCGCCCGGGGGCTCGCGGTGCGGCGCCGATACGAAGGAGGCTTCATGCCGGTGTCCAGACGGATCAGCTGGAGCGCGGCGGCGATGGCCGCCGTACTCGCCGCGACGGGATGCAGTGGCGGCGGCGAGGAGGCGAGCGCCCCGGACGCCGACGCGGTGGTGCGGATCGGGATCGCCGAGCCGCAGCACCTGATACCCTCGAACGCCACCGAGAGCGCCGGGGCGCAGGTACTGGCCGCGCTCTACACCCCGCTGGTGGAGTTCGACGAGGACAGGAAGCCGGTCGAGGTGGCCGCCGAGTCGATCGAGTCGACGGACAACACACTGTGGACGGTAAAGCTGAAGAGCGGGTACACCTTCCACAATGGTGAGCCGGTAACCGCCGACAGCTACATCAACGCCTGGAACCACGCCGCGTACGGTCCGAACGGCAACGGCGGGTCGTACTTCTTCGGCCAGATCCAGGGCTTCGACGACGTCCAATCGACCGACCCGGACGGCGAGGGACCGCAGACGGCGCCGGAGCCGAAGGCGAAGAAGCTGACCGGCCTGCAGAAGGTGGACGACCTCACCTTCACCATCACCCTCTCCGGGTCGTTCGCCGAGTTCGAGTCGGTGCTCGGCTACCACGTCTTCGCGCCGCTGCCGAACGCCGCGTGGGCCTCGGACGGGGTGCTGCAGGAGGGCTTCGAGGAGGCGCCGATCGGCAACGGCCCGTTCAAGATGAAGGGCAGCTGGCAGCACGACAGCCGGATCGAGGTCGAGCGGTACGACGCGCACCCCGGTCCGAAGCCGAAGGTCGGCGGCGTGGCCTTCCAGATCTACCAGGCGCTCAGCGCCGACTACGCGGACCTGCTCGCCGGCAACAACGACGTGACCCGGCAGGTGCCGACCGAGGCGCTGGGCACCGCACCCGGCGACCTGGGCGACCGGTTCAAGAGAAGTCCGTTGTCGTCGTTCCAGTTCCTCGCCTTCCCCACCTTCCAGCCCGAGTTCGCGAAGGCGGAGGTACGCAAGGCGATCTCGATGGCGATCGACCGGGACGAGATCGTGAAGACCGTCTTCAAGGACTCGCAGACCTCGGCCAGGTCCTTCGTCTCCCCGCTGCTCGCAGGTGCCCGGCCGGACACCTGCGGCGAGGCGTGCCAGTTCGACCCGGCGAAGGCGAAGGCGGCGTACCAGGCGGCCGGCGGGCCGGCGAAGTTGCAGATCTCCTACAACGGCGACGGCGGCCACAAGGACTGGGTGGAGGCGACCTGCAACCAGCTCTCCAACAACCTCGGCGTGGACTGCACCAGCACCCCGGAGGCACGCTTCGCCGACCTGCTGAACAAGGTGGAGGCGAAGACCCCGGTCGGGATGTTCCGGATGGGCTGGTCGATGGACTACCCGTCGATGCAGAACTACCTGGGTCCGATCTACACCACCGACGGGTCGTCGAACTACTACGGGTTCAGCAACGCCGACTTCGACCGGCTTGTCTCCGAGGGTGAGCGGGCGCCGAACCAGGAGGAGGCGATCAAGAAGTACCAGGAGGCGGAGCAGATCCTGGCCCGGGAGATGCCGGTGATCCCGCTGCGGTTCGGGCAGAACAACTTCGGCCACTCGACCCGGGTCGGCAACGTCGAGCTGAACCCGCGGGGCCAGGTCGACCTGCTGAAAATCGAGGTGACCGGCTGACCGGTGGCCCGGCAGGTAACCAACTGGCGCTGGAGCGCTTGGAGTGCTTTGTCAAGGCTTGATTGGGCAGGGGGGTTTCCGTGTGGGGAACCGTGTTTGCAGGTTTGGCAGGGTTTGCGGGTTGGGCAGGCGCCGGCCAGGCGGACGAGTAGGTGCGGCAGCTGCCGGAGTGCTCGGGGCCAGTCGACGATCAGCCTCCTCTCGGGAAGGTTCTGATCGCGGTGTGCGGCCAGGAGCGTCCGCCCGGCCGGCGGTGCGTCACACCGTCGGCCGGGCGGCTCGGGATCAGGTGGTCTCCCACCGAACGTTGCTCACGCTTCTACGCAGGGCGAGTAGACAGTCGGTTTGGAGCCTTTCCAGACGGTGCCGCTCGCGTCCCGCACCTGCACCGTCGAGAACCAGGTCGTGGCCTGGACACCATGGGCATCCATCGCGGTCGGCCAGGGCAGATCGTCTCCGGACAGCTGAGACGTGCCGATCGACTGGCCGTGAGGCATGAAGGGCAACGCATAACCGTAGCAGTCGTACGGTCGCGCCTTGTACGTAAGGTTGATCACCCCGATGTAGGAATCGTACGAGTCGCGGGCTCTCCATCGAATCCCGTACCAGACCTGGTCCCCGACGTGCTGGACACATCCCGCCAGCAGCAGGCTTGGCGCCTGTCGGGCGGGGCCACTGACCTTGGTCAGGGTAACAGTGGTCCACACTCCACACTGCAAAGGTGGCGCGGACGGCGTGGGAGTAGCGGCCACCGCACCGGTGCCGGTCGTACCGCTGAGGTCGCTTGCCGCTGCGTTGCTGGCAAAGGCACCTGCGCCGATCGCGGCAGTGACGGCGAGCCCGAGGGCGGCCAGCCGCCTCGCATGACCCGACCGCCACCGGTTGATCCTGGAATTCAAAAGCTGGTCCTTCCATGACGGTTTGCACCGACGAGCAGAATCCACCTCGGTCGCCCAGAGAGCGACGCCGCACAGTATCCCCTCGTGCCTACAGATTGGTTTCATCGCTCGTGACGTCCAGCCAGCGGCGGTCGTGGCCGAACAGCAGGCGCGACTTCTAGTACTGCAACGGCACTTATGGGGGCTGTCGTCGCCGGTAGTGGCTTTGCTGGGCTTGCCATTGTCGGTGACGGCGGAAGCGTGACCAGGCGACCACGTGGTCGTTGGTTTCGTGGCGGTCCTGACGCAGTTTGATGATCAGTTTGCGGGCTTCGGGAACGGTGATGGGGATGAGTTGCTCACCGTCAGGCGATTTGCCCCCTTTAGGTCCTCGGCGCGGATAACCGCCAGCCAGGCCAGGGCCAGCATCGACAAGGTGATGTGGGCGTACCAGCCCCGCCAGGTACGCACCTGATAGTGGTCCAGGCCCGCCTCCTGCTTGGCCTGCTTGAAGCACTCCTCTACCGGCCACCGTCGCCCCGCTACCCAGACCAGCGTGGCGAGGGTGGTCCGCCTCGACGCGTAGCAGATGTAGTAGGCGATCTCGGTCGGGTCGCTGACGCTGCGTCGGGCCAGGAGCCAGTGTCCACGCCCGGGCGCCCACCACGGCCGGATCGGCACCCTGGCCCAGTCGTAGACCCGCGGCCCGTGCGCGCCGTCCCCACAGGACAGACGACGCCAGGCCCTGGCCGGTAGCTGGGCGACGATGGTGTCGACCCGGCCGTGCCCGATCCCCTGGGCCGACACGTCGTCGTTGCACCGGGTCGCCACCACATGGAACACGTCCCGCTCTTCCAGCCACACCCGCAGGTACTTGGCCTGCCCGAACGCCTCGTCGGCGGTGAACCAGCTCGGCGCCGACGGCTGGCGGCTGATCGACTGGGACACCGTGCGGATCGCGCCGCCCGAACGCGACCTCTGGCTGGTGGAGCCCGGTGACGGCTCGGTGCTCGACGCCTATGCCAAGGCGACCGGGGTGGCGCCGCAGGACGAGGTGCTGGAGCTGTACCGCAGCTGGTGGCACCTTGCCGACGTCGCCGAGGAGACCAGCCGGTTCCGCGCCCCGCACACCGGCACCGAGGACGACGACGAGTCGTTCGCGATCCTGCGCTCGGTGCTCGACCACATCAGCACACTGCCGGCCGCCGGCACCGGATCGCGATGACCGGCGGAGAACCGGGTCGCGACAAGCGGCGCCGGGGACCGGACACCGTACCGCCGCCGGTCGGCCCGGGTGCTGCTGCTCGACCGCGCGGACCGGCTCCTGTTGCTGCGCTGCCTGCTCGATCCGGCCGACCCGGCCGGCGGGCACTGCTGGTTGGTGCCCGGCGGCGGCGTGCGGGACGGTGAGTCGCTGCCCCGGGCCGCCGTCCGGGAGTTGCACGAGGAGGTCGGCCTGCTGGTCGGGCCGGACGCCCTCGGCGGCCCGGTGGCGTACTGCGCCGGCTACGCCGATCTCGGCTGGGCCGAGGGTGTCTTCCGGGACGACTTCTTCTGGCACCGGGCCCAGGCGCACCGCGTCGACACCAGCCGGATGGAAGAGGGCGAGCGGAACGCCCTGGTCGGACACCGCTGGTGGAGCACCGCCGAGCTGGCGACGACCGACGAGCGGATCCTGCCGTTCGGGCTGGCCGATCTGCTTACCGCCCTGCTGGCCGGCGGCGCACCGGCGGCACCGGTACGCCTGCCGTGGCGCCACTGACCGAGACTGTTCCGCCGAGCGGCCCTGACCCGGGCGGAGCGCGGTCGGAAGTCAGATCGCCGTGGCCGTGGACCTGCTCCGAGCGGCCACCTGATCCCGGCCTGCTCCGGGCGGCTACCAGATCTCGCAGGCCCGGCCGTTGACGGTGCAGCTGATCGGCCGCTCGCCGTCACCCCAGCGTTCGAACTGGAACCGCAGCGGGTCGGAGCGCCCACCGCCCAGCGGCGCACCGCTGCGGAAGATCCACCGTCCGTCGTCGCGGTCCACCCACGGCCGGGGCGCACCGTCGACCCAGACCGCCCGCAGGTCGTCGACCTCGCGCGGGAAGCGCAGTTCCACGGTCCAGGACTGGGCCGAGCCGCCGGTGTTCCGGACCAGCACCTCGGCGATGAACGAGTCCCGATAGTCGGAAAGTACCCGGTAGCGGCCGGTCAGCGCGGGCTCGGCCGGCTTCGGCGCGGTGGTGGTCGGCCGGGCTCGCGGCGGCGCGCTGCGCGGCGGCGCGGAACGCGACGCCCCCGCCCTGTCGCCGCCGGGCCGGTCCGAACTGGGTGGCGGGGTTCGGGAACCCGGCGTCGGCGACGCGGCGGGGTCCGCCGGGCCGGTGCCGGAGGCGAGCGCGGACGGGGTCGAGCCGGGCGCGAACGGCCAGTCCGGATCGGGTGCCCCAGAGGTGCGCCGGTCGCCGGTGAGGTAGCCGGTGGCGAAGGCGAAGAGCACCGTCATCACCAGCACACCGGCCAGTACGACGATCCAGGGTGCCGCCGCGAACCAACGCGGTCGGGTCGGGTCGGAGGTCCTCACCGAGCCGGGATCCGCACCGAGATCTCGTCGCCGAGCCGCCGTCCGGCGGAAAGCTCCAGGTCGTCACCGCTCCAGAACCGGCCGGGGTCGTACCAGTTGGGCCGGCGACCGGCCGGGAGCAGCCCCATCGCCTGGTAGGTCGCCGCGACGACCTCGGCACAGTACGCCGTCTCCAGAGTGCTGTCACTCGGCCGGCGGCGTACGGCGGGCGCCCGGCCGCGCAGCCACCGCCAGGCCAGCTGGGCGGTGGACGGGAACGGCGTCCCGTCCAGGCGGGCGATGGTACGCAGCACCGCGTTCTCCATCTCGTCGTCGGCCGTCGGTTCGAGTTGCCGAAGCCAGCCGCGCTGGCCGTACCGGGTTCCCCAGACCCGGACCGCGTCCCGCAGGTCGTGCAGCTGCACGCCCCGGTGGTGGCCACCGGACCACATGTCGGGCAGCGACCGGCCGAGTTCGGCGTGCCACATTAACGGCGGCAGGTCCTCGATGACCACGGACATTCCGACATGGTTCACCGGACTGTTCGTGGTGATCTGGATCGCCCGATCCGGCACGCTGCGCCCCCGGAAGACCCAGACGTCACCGGTACGGGTCAGCTCGACCGCCTCGTCGAGGCTGAGTTCGGTGCGCTCCTCGGCCATCGCCCCCACCTCGGTCCGCCGGGCCGTTCCCGGCCTGGCGACTACCCTAGGCGGATGCGTTGGTGGAAGGTAATCGGCGTGGCGAGCGTTGTCGGGGTGGCCGCCACCGGGGTGGTGCTGGCCCGGGCCGAGCGGCGGCGTCGGGCGTACAGCCCGGAACAGATCCGGGACCGGCTGCGGGAACGGCACGCGGCGGCGGCCGATGGCGCAACTTCCACCGGCGGCGGCCCGGACGACAGCCCGAACAAATCCCAAAGCTCACAGTAGGTACGCGCACCGCCAACCTGCTTGCGGGCGGCAAAGCGAATCAACATTATCGATAGATGGCGGGGCCGCGACCGGAGGCGGGACAGTCGGGCGTCGGCGCGGCCGGTCCCGATCCACCGGAAATCGTCGGCTTCGGCGCCCTGAACGTCGACTACATCGCGAGCGCGTCGCGGCTGTCCCAACGGATGGCGGAGCGGATTACCGAATCCGTCGCTCGGTTCGAGTGGAATCGCGAGGGGCCGGTCGACGAGGAGGTCATCAACGACGCGATCGCACACCTCGGGGTCGCCTCTCTCGGTTACTCGCTGGGCGGGTCGGCCTGGCTGACCATCTTCGCCCTGGCCCAGATGGGTGTCAGTCTCCGGCTCGGCTACGTGGGCGTGGTCGGCCGGGTGGAGGCTCCGGGGCTCTCCTTCCTCCGGCAGATGGCCGAGTTGCGGATCGACCATCGCTGGGTCAGCCGGCGGCCGGACCGGCTCAGCGGACTCTGTCTGTCCTACATCGACGACACCGACCGGGTCATGCTGACCCACCCCGGCGCCAACTTCGAGATGTGCGGATTCATCCGGGAGAACCTTGACGAGTTGGCCCGTTATCTCGCCGCGGCGCGCGTCGTGCACGTCACGTCGTTTCTCGACGAGGAAACTCCGGTTCAGGTCCTGGAGGTGCTGACCCTGGCCAAGCGGCTCAATCCGAAACTCTGCCTCAGTTTCGATCCCGGATTCGACTGGGCCGAACATCCCAGTGCGGCGGTCGAGGGAATTCTGCGCCTAACCGACCTCCTCTTCGTGAACTACCGCGAATTCAAGGCGCTCGGCCGCTACGTGTACGGCGAGCCGGACGACCAGATCGCCCGCAAGACGCTGGCCCGGTGCGGCTCGGACTGCACCGTTTTCGTCACCAAGCGGTACGACGTCATCGAGGTGTTCCGGTCGGTGCCGGCGGGAGTGCTCACCTCCCGGTTCCAGTTGCAGCGCCCGGTGCGGGAGACCGAGTTGGAGGACGCCACCGGAGCCGGGGACGTCTTCGCGGCGGGCGTGCTCTCGGCGCTGGCCTCCCGCCGGCTACAGGTCGAACTCGGTGCCTTCGTCGGGCTCAGCCTCGCCCGGCAGAAGGAGCTGCACCGGCACTCAGTCGGGGAGCGTCCCGGGCTGCCCGACCTCAGCAAGGGCTTCCTGCAGAAGACGGAGCGGCTGGGCGGGACCGGACCGGGGCCACCCGGTGTGTTCATCGCACACGACGAACATCCGCAGTGGAGGGTCGTACGCCTTTTCATCGAACAGAACTGCGGTCTGCCCACGTACGAGTTGAAGTCCTCGGATCTCGACGGGCACAACCTGGCTGCGCTGATGCGGCAGAGCCTGGCCCGGTGCAGCTTCGCGGTCTGTCTGCTCAGTGCGAAGGGCAGCGGTCCGGGCGCCCGGAGCCCGGCGAACCAGAACATTGTTCACCAGGCCGGAATCTTCCAGGGTCGCTACGGGTTCGGGCGAGTCGCGATATGGCCGAGGAGGGCTGCGATACGTTCTCGAACATCGCGGGCCTGATCCGGATGGACTTCCCTCTAGGCCGGATCACCAGCACGTTCCTGGAACTGGAACGCATGTTGCGGCGCGAGGGCCTGATGCGGCGATGGGGTGACAGACGTGACAGATTCTTCAATTCGCATTGACGATCGTGCCGATCCGGAGGGTTTTGCCCTTGATGTCGTCGGGATTGGCGCGCTGAATCTCGACTATCTCGTCAGCGCCGGCTCGTCGCCCTCCGAGCCGATCCGCCCGCTGACGGAACGCATCTCCCGGCTGGTCGAACGGAGTGGACCTCCGGTGGAACCGGGCACCGAGCGTGCGGTCGACGCCGAGACGATCCATGCGGCGATCGAGGCCGCCGGCTTCGCCCGACCGGAGACGCTGCTCGGCGGGACCACGTTCAGCCTGGGCGGGTCGGCCTTCAATGCGATCTTCGCCATCGCGCAGACCCAGGTCGGGCTCCGGCTCGGGTACGTCGGGGTGGCCGGGCGGGTACCGGTGATCGGGCTCTCCACGGTCACCCAGTTCGAGGCGCTCGGCATCGACCACCGGTTCGTCTTCCAGGACAACGCGCACCTCTGCGGGATCTGCCTGTCCCTGGCCGAGGAGGGTGACCGGACCCTGCTCACCCACGCCGGCGCGAACGAATACCTGGCCGACCACCTGGACCGGGAGTTCACCCGGGTGGTCGCCTATCTGGCCGGCGCCCGGGTGGTGCACCTCACCTCGTTCCTGGACGACCGGACCCCCGGTCGGCTGCTCCGGGTGCTGCGCGCGGTCAGGGAGGCGGGCACCGGCACGTCGATCTGCTTCGACCCCGGCCACGTCTGGAGTGCGACGGCCAGTGCCGAGATCGAGGCGCTGCTCGGGCTCAGCGACTATCTGCTGGTCAACTACCGCGAGTTCCGGGAACTCGGCCGGCATGTCGAGGGCGAGTCGGACGAGACGGTGGCCGCCCGGCTGGTCTCCCGGACCGCGGCCGGACAGGGCGTGGTGGTGGTCAAGCTGCCCACCGGGATCTGGTCCTACCAGCGGGAGAACGGCAAGCTGACCAGCGACTTCTACGCCCAGGCACAGGTCGTCGTCCCGGAGGACGTCAAGGACGCCACGGGTGCCGGCGACGTCTTCGCGGCCGGTCTGCTCACCGTACTGACGAGTGACAGGTTGCAGGTCGAGCTGGGTTCACTGTTGGGGATGCGGCTGGCCCGGCACAAGCTGCGGCACGTGGGCAGCGCCGGGCACGCGCAGTTCGCCGAGGTGACCAAGGAGTTCATCCGCTCGCTGGCCAGCGAGCGGCGCAGTGCCGGGCTGCCCAACGGGGTCTTCATCGCGCACGGCGCGCATCCGGAGTGGCTCGCGGTGCAGCGTTTCATCGAGGAGCGGTTCGAGTTGCCGGTGTACTCGTTCGAGAGCGGGTCGTGGGGCGGACGCCAGGTGACCGAGGCACTCGCCGACTATCTGGAGCGGTGCGGGTTCGCGATCTGCGTACTGACCGCCGAGGACTTCACCGGCGACGGGCGGCGGCTGGCCCGGCAGAACGTGGTGCACGAGGTCGGGCTCTTCCAGGGGCGGCACGGCTTCGACCGGGTGATGGTGTTGGCCGAGGAGGGCTGCGACTTCGTCCCGCAGGCCGCCGAGCCGTACACGATCTCGTTTCCGCGCAACGGGATCAGCCGGACGTTCTACCAGCTCGACGAGATGATCCGGGCCCAGGGCTTCGGCGCCGTCGAGTCCTGACCGGCTGCCGGCGTCCCGGGATCCGGACAGGCTTGCGTTTATAGCAAGACGGACGTACGGTTTTGTTGAGTCGAACGGACGTCGGTAAGGGTTACCTGAGCCCATTGCCGAGGTAACAGGTAGGAAAGACTGCGGTACGGGCCGGGACGAAGACAGCGTGAAGGAGTACGACGTGGCGAGCCTCGACACCTTCGGTGCGAAGAGCCAGCTACGCGTCGCAGACGCGAGCTACGAGATTTTCAAGATCAATACAGTACCCGGGCACGAGCGCCTGCCGTACAGCCTGAAGATCCTGCTGGAGAACCTGCTCCGCACCGAGGACGGCGCGAACATCACCGCCGAGCACATCCGGCAGCTCGGCGACTGGGACCCGGACGCCGAGCCGAGCGTGGAGATCCAGTTCACCCCGGCCCGGGTGCTGATGCAGGACTTCACCGGGGTGCCCTGCGTGGTCGACCTGGCCACCATGCGGGAGGCGGTCCGCGAGCTGGGCGGCGACCCGACCAAGGTCAACCCGCTGGCTCCGGCCGAGCTGGTGATCGACCACTCGGTGATCGCCGACCTCTTCGGCCGGCAGGACGCCTTCGTCCGCAACGTCGAGCTGGAGTACGGCCGCAACAAGGAGCGCTACCAGTTCCTCCGCTGGGGCCAGAACGCGTTCAACGAGTTCAAGGTCGTGCCGCCCGGCACCGGCATCGTGCACCAGGTCAACATCGAGTACCTGGCCCGGACGATCATGGAGCGGGAGGGTCAGGCGTACCCGGACACCGTGGTCGGCACCGACTCGCACACCACCATGGTCAACGGCCTCGGCGTGCTCGGCTGGGGCGTCGGCGGCATCGAGGCCGAGGCGGCGATGCTCGGCCAGCCGGTCAGCATGCTCATCCCCCGGGTCGTCGGGTTCAAGCTGCACGGCGAGGCCCCGGCCGGCACCACCGCCACCGACCTGGTGCTGACCATCACCGAGATGCTCCGCAAGCACGGCGTGGTGGGCAAGTTCGTCGAGTTCTACGGCCCCGGCGTCAGCGCGGTGCCGTTGGCCAACCGGGCCACCATCGGCAACATGTCCCCGGAGTACGGCTCCACCGTGGCGATCTTCCCGATCGACGAGGAGACGGTCCGCTACCTGAAGCTGACCGGGCGCTCGGAGCAGCAGGTAGCGCTGGTCGAGGCGTACGCCAAGGAACAGGGCCTGTGGCACGACCCGGCCGCCGAACCCGACTACAGCGAGCGGCTCGAACTCGACCTCTCCACAATCGAGCCGTCGCTGGCCGGCCCGAAGCGCCCGCAGGACCGGGTGCCGCTGGGCAACGCCAAGACGCTGTTCCGGTCCGCCCTCGTCGACTACGTCGGTGACGGCGGCAACGGCGCACGCGGCCCGGCCGACGAGGCGAGCGAGGAGTCCTTCCCGGCCAGCGACCCGCCGGCCAACGACGTCAACGACCCGGCCGACGCGCCGCGCGACCTGGTCTCGGCGGCCACCGGCGCGAAGGGCCGGGCCAGCAGTCCGGTACGCGTCACCGGCGACGACGGCGCGGAATACGAGCTGGACCACGGTGCCGTGGTGATCGCCGCGATCACCTCCTGCACCAACACCTCCAACCCGCAGGTGATGATCGGGGCGGCCCTGCTGGCCCGCAACGCCGTCGACCGGGGGCTGTCCCGCAAGCCGTGGGTGAAGACCACCCTGGCCCCGGGCTCAAAGGTGGTGATGGACTACTACGAGCGGGCCGGCCTCACCCCCTACCTGGAGAAGCTCGGCTTCCACCTGGTCGGCTACGGCTGCACCACCTGCATCGGCAACTCCGGCCCGCTGCCCGAGGAGGTCTCGGCGGCGGTCAACTCGCACGACCTGTCGGTGGTCTCGGTGCTGAGCGGCAACCGGAACTTCGAGGGCCGGATCAACCCGGACGTCAAGATGAACTACCTGGCGTCCCCGCCGCTGGTGGTGGCGTACGCGCTGGCCGGCACGATGGACATCGACCTGGCGAACGAGCCGATCGACACCGGCGCCGACGGTCAGCCGGTCTACCTGCGGGACATCTGGCCCAGCTCCGCCGAGATCGACGACGTGATCGCGAGCGCGCTGCGCAGCGAGATGTTCACCAAGGACTACGCCGACGTCTTCGCCGGGGACGAGCAGTGGCGTTCGCTGCCGACCCCGGAGGGCGACACCTTCGCCTGGGACGGCGAGTCGACCTACGTGCGCAAGCCGCCGTACTTCGAGGGGATGGAGCCGGAGCCGACGCCGGTGCGGGACATCTCCGGCGCCCGGGTGCTGGCCAAGCTCGGCAACTCGGTCACCACCGACCACATCTCGCCGGCCGGCTCGATCAAGGCCGACTCCCCCGCCGGGACATACCTGGCCGCGCACGGGGTGGCCCGGCACGAGTTCAACTCCTACGGGTCGCGGCGCGGCAACCACGAGGTGATGATCCGGGGCACCTTCGCCAACATCCGGCTGCGCAACCAGCTCGTCCCGGGGGTGGAGGGCGGCTTCACGGTCAACCACCTGACCGGCGAGCAGACCTCGATCTACGACGCCTCGGTGGCGTACCAGGAGGCGGGCATCCCGCTGGTGATCCTGGCCGGCACCGAGTACGGCTCCGGCTCGTCCCGGGACTGGGCGGCGAAGGGCACCATGCTGCTCGGGGTAGGCGCGGTGATCGCCCAGTCGTACGAGCGGATCCACCGGTCGAACCTGATCGGGATGGGTGTGCTGCCGTTGCAGTACCCGGCCGACACCGACGCGGAGTCGTTGGGGCTGACCGGCACCGAGACGTTCTCGATCAGCGGGGTGACCGCGCTGAACGACGGCCAGATCCCGCGCACCGTCCGGGTCAGCACGGACACCGGGGTCGAGCTCGACGCGGTGGTCCGGATCGACACCCCGGGCGAGGCGGACTACTACCGGCACGGCGGCATCCTGCGCTACGTGCTGCGCAAGATGCTGACCGCCTGATCCTCGCCACCCAGCGCACCAGCGGGCCGGTCATCCCCCACTCGGGGGTGGCCGGCCCACCGCGTGACGCCCCGGCGCCGGGTCGCCGGGCTGTGCCCGGTAGCCGGGACCGGACGGCATATGCCCGACGAGCGTGATACCACCAGGGCATCAGGATGACACTGTGGTATCACTGGCAACCGGGAACTGCCCGGCCCGCCGGCCGGGCGCCCGGCCGGGCAGGCACCGGATCGGGTACGAGACGAGGAGGCCGGAAATGCGGCAGAGTTCGACCCGAGTCGGCCGCGTGCCGGCGCTCTTCGCGTCCGCACTGGCGGCGGAGCCGGTCCGGCCGCTGCTCACCTACTACGACGACGCCACCGGGGAACGCACCGAACTCTCCGCCGAGGCGCTGGCCGGCTGGGTGGCCCGGACGGCGAACCTGTTGCTGCACGGTTGCGGACTCGGCATCGGTGCCCGGGCCGCGGTGCTGCTGCCGCCGCACTGGCAGACCGCCGCCGTACTGCTCGGCACCTGGTCGGCCGGGGTGTCGGTGAGCTTCCACGGCCTCGCCACCGCCGGGCTACCCGCGCTCGGCCCGGGAGTCGAGGAGCCGTTCGACGTCACGTACGCCGCGCTGCCCCGGATCGGCGACTGGCTCGACCACGTACCCGAGGCGGAGCACCGGTTCGTGCTGGGCCTCGCCCCGGACGCCGCACCGCTGGCCGCGCCGCCGGCCGGCTACCGGGACTACCTCACCGAGGTACGCGGCCACGACGCCGACCTGCGGCCGTACGTGCCGCTGCACCCCGACGACCCGGCGAGTGTCGACGGCACCAGCTACGCCGAGTGGGGCCGACTGGCCCGGTTGATGGCGACCGATCTGTTCGACCTGCGCCCCGGCGACCGGGTACTCGTCGACGCCGCCGAGCACGAGCACCCGGTGAAGTGGCTGCTGGCGCCGCTGGCGGCCGGCGCCTCGGTGGTGCTCTGCGCGAACCTCGACCCGGACAGCGTCGAGCGGCGCACCCGGGAGGAACAGGTGACCCGGATGCTGTGACCGCCCTCGGCCGGCCGTGCTCAGAGTGCCGTGGTCAGGGCGTCGTGGAGGTGTCCGGCAGCAGGCTGGTCGCCCCGGGCACGTACGGGTCGAGCAGGTGGGTGGCGAGGACGATCCGCTGCCAACGGCTGACCGGTACTCCGCTGGAGTCGGCCAGCCGCACCACCGCCCGCCAGTCCCGGGAACAGCGGGCCCGGATCCGGCCGATAAGCGACAGCAGCTCGCCGGCCGGGGTACCCGGAGCACGCCGGCAGCGTTCCTCGGCCGCGTCGGCCAGCTCGCCGAGCGTCCGGTCGAGTTCGAGGTCCACCTCCGGGGTGGCTGCCTCCAGCCGGTCGACCAGGGCGAACGCCTCCGACCGGCCGTCCGGGACCGGGCCGGTCGACCCGCCGATGGTGCGCCGGTAGAGGCCGGCCCGGGTCTCGTGGTTGCAGAGCACCGCCAACTCGCGGAGCAGGTCGGCCGGCTCGTCGGCGGCGTGCACCAGGTTGAGCTGGTAGTTGAAGCTGCCGACGTCGTAGCGGAGCTGCCCGGGGCGGCACCGGACCGGGTCGGCCGGCCCCTTGGCGGTGCTGAGCAGCAACGAGGCCGGCTCGGGGCGGCCGGGCAGGGCGAGCAAGAGGAGCAGGCACTCGCACGCCGTCACGTAGAGGTCGGCGGCGTCCCGCCGGTCCCGGCTGGCGGCGTTCAGCCCGTACTGCCACAGCGCCCGTACGCCGTGCCGGTCGATCGTCACGGTCGCCGCCCAGACGATGCTGAAGCCGTACGCCAGCACCCAGCGCAGCACCGGGGCGAGCCGGCGGCTGACCACGGCGTCCGGCTTCAGCAGCAGCAGCGCGTGGTCGTGGCAGAACTCCTCGACCCGGCCGGCACCGACGGAGAGCAGGTCTTCGAAGCTCTCCCGGAAGTACGTGTCGACCGCGTAGAGGGACCGCTTCCGGGGAAGCGTCGACAGGAAGGCGGGAATCTCCTGGGCGCCGGGGGTGGCCATCGCCTGTCACTCACGCAGTTCCGCGGCTCGCCGGCCGACCTCTCCCGGGCTGAGCAGTTCACCGTCGAGCACCACGCCGACGAAGTTGTCCAGCGGGATGTGCTCGAAGACCGGTGCACCGAGCCGGGCGAAGACGGGCCCGGGGACCAGCTTCAGCGCGCTGGTGACGATCAGGGTGGGCAGCTGTTCGGCCAGCTCCCGGGTACCCCGGATGTTGAGCACGGTGTCCGGACCGATCGCGTCGGCTCCGGCCAGCGCCACCGCCGGCTCGCCGGTGCGCAGCGAGTCCGGCAGCTGGGCCAGGATCTGCTTGACGATCGAGCTGCTGGGCGCGTAGGTGACCGGGACGCCCTGCTCGCCGACCCAGGTCACCGCCGCCTTCACGGTGTTCTCCACCGCGTGGTCCAGCTCGGCCCGGATCCGGCGCAGTTCCTCGGCCGGCTCGGCGGAGCGTACCGCGTTGGCGATGTGCCACATCGGTGCGTAACCGGGCAGCCGGGCGGTCAGGAAGTCCGTCGCGTCGGCCGCCGCGGCGGGATCGTCGATCAGCTCGAGCAGACCCTGGATCACCAGCCGGGCCACTCCGGTGGCCCCGGCCGTGGTGACCGTGACAGCCTCGCGGAGCGATGTCGGCAACGTAGCTTGGTCCATGTGCGGGCTCTTTCCGTTCCGGGTCTGGTCCTCTGAGGACGGGACTACCTTCCCGGCATCGAGAATGCCCGATCTACAGACATCCCGGCACCGAGTTTGGTAGTTCATATCAAACGGACACCCCGGCCGGAGCCGAATGACCAAATGGCATCATCCGTAACCGTCCGACGACGCGCGGTGCGGCACCCGCTGCGCGACCCGGGCCCGGGTGCCCGGATCAACCGGTCGGCCGTCGGACCTGGTCAGCGAGGATGGTGGGCGGCAGGTTCGACGCTGTGCCAGGATCTTGGGCATGGACGACAGGACGATTCTGAGCCGGATCACCGAGCTGGTCGACGAGGAGCACCGGCTCCGCAACCACGCCCAGCAGGTGGAGAACTCGACCGACGAGGACCGGACCCGGCTCCGGGAGCTGGAGGAGTCCCTCGACCAGTGCTGGGACCTGCTCCGGCGGCGCCGGGCCGCCCGGCAGGCCGGCAACGACCCGGACACCACCGGGGCCCGTAGCGTGAACGAGGTCGAAAAGTACCTCCAGTGAACCGTCAGCCCACTCCCGCCTCCCGGAGCAGTTGACCGGTCAACGCGTCCGGGTCGACCAGCTCGCCCGGAAGTCCGCGCGAGGCGAACCACGCGGCCACCACCCGTACGTCCCGGGCCAGGAAATCCCGTCCGCTCGGGTTGGCCACCACGTCCACCACCTGCGGCAGGTCGATAAGCACCAGCCGCTCCCCGTGCACCAGCAGGTTGTACGGCGACAGGTCACCGTGCGCCAACCCGGCCCGGGCCAGTACGACGAGCGCGTCGACGAGCTGGTCCCAGAGCGCCCGCAACGGCACCGGGTCGGGCCGGAGCTGGGCCAGCCGGGGTGCCGCCTCCCCCTGCACCGGGTCGCCGACGAACTCGAGCATCAGCTCGGTCCCGGCCAGCTGCACCGGGTACGGCACGGCGACGCTGCCCAGGTCCCGCCCCAGCTCCCAGAGCCGGCCCAGCGCGGCGAACTCGGCGGCCGCCCACTGGCCGGCGATCATCTGCCGGCCGAACGCGGTACGCCCGGCCATCGCCCGGTTCTCCCGGGACCGGCGTACCCGCCGCCCCTCCAGATAGCCGGCGTCCCGGTGGAAGAGCCGGTGTTCGGGCTCGCGGTAGCGCTTGGCGGCGAGCAGGCAACTGCGGTCGGTCGCCGGCACGGCCCGGCGGACCAGGTGCACGTCCGCCTCCTTGCCGGTCTTCAGCACACCCAGCTCGGTGTCGGTGGCGGCCAGCTCGGTGACCAGCCAGTCAGGGTACGGCTCCGGCCCGTGCACCGCCTGGTCCCAGCTCGACCAGCGGTCCCCGACGTCGGGGACGTCGGTGTCGGCGTTGGTGTCGAACGCGGCCGCGGTGGCGTGCCGGTGGCGTTTCAGGAAGCGCGGCTCGTCGTCGTCGAACCGGCGGGTGGTGCGACCGCCACGAGGGCGGGCCGAACCGGAATATTCGTCGTAGTCGCGTGGCATTGGAGGAATCCTTCGGTCGAGTCGGAAGAAGACAGGCGGGAGCGCAGCACAACGACAGCCACAGTCACCCCTCCTTCCGCTCGGCCGGGCGGTGCCCGGAAATGCGATAAGACCAGCGGGGCCCAGGCACGGTCCTCCGACGCGCAATGCTCGTCCGTCCCGAACCCGCCGGTCAACCGAATTACCGCTCCGACCGCCACGGGCCGGCGACGAAGGCGATCCGCCGGTGCCCCGCAGCGGCACCGAGCCGCCGGGGCGGGCCGGACTCAGGCGGCGAGCACCGTGGCGACGGCGGCGATCAACCCGTCCACGGTCCTGGTCGGGGCGTACCTGCGTTCCATCCAGCGGCGGCCCCGGTGCAGCCAGACGCTGGGCAACCCGACCGCCGTGGCGCCGCCGATGTCCGCCTCCGGGCTGTCCCCGACCATCCAGGCACCGCGCAGCCGCATCCGGGCCCGCTCGGCGGCCAGGGTGAAGATCCGGGGATTCGGCTTGCTGACCCCGACCTCCTCGGAGATCACCCAGTCGGCCAGATAACGGTCCAGGCCGGTACGCCGGATCTTCATCTCCTGGAGCCGCTCGGTGCCGTTGGTGACCGCCACCGGCACCCAGCCGGCCTCGTCGGCGATCCGCAGCGCGCAGGCGACCAGCGGATCGAGCCGGGTGTACTCCACCACGCCCTCGTGCAGCGCCTCGACCAGGTCGATCGAGGGGATCCGGAGGCGGTAGCGGTCCCGGATCGCGTCGGCCACGTCCCAGCGGTTCGTCAGGCCGTCGGCGTCGACCGAAAGAAGCCAGTCGATGTCGCTCTCGGGCGCCCCGATCTCGGCCAGGAACCCCTGCGCCCAGGTCCGGAACGGACCCGCCCGGTCCAGCAGAGTGTTGTCCAGATCGAGGAGCAACAGCGGCACTTGCGCACAGTACGGGACGCACCCGGTCGGACAACAGTCCCAGCATGTAAACAGACCGGGTTGTCCGAGCTGACGACAGGCGGTCAGCCGGTCAACAGGTGCCGTTTCCCACCCTGGCCGGGCAGCCGTTCGGCGAGCATCCGGTGCGCGTCGCGTACCCGGTGCAGCTCGGCCGGGTCGAACCGGGCGACGACGACGGCGACGCCGGTGTCCGGGCCCCGGTCCAGCGTCCGGCCCTCCGGGTCGTGGATCGCCGCACCGCCGTTGAACCGCCACGGCGCCGGGCCGCCGACCGCGTTGGCGAAGACCACGTACATGGTGTTGTCCAGCGCGCGGGCCCGGTAGTAGAGGTCACGGCGGTGTTCGGAGCCGACCAGGTAGCCGCTCGGGCAGAGGTAGCCGTGTGCCCCGTCCTGCGCCGCGGCCCTGCCGTGCTCGGGGAAGCAGCCGTCGTAGCAGACCCCGAGGCCGAGCCGCCAGCCGTCGACCAGCAGGGTGGCGCCGCGGCTTCCGGGGGTGAACAGGGCGTTCTCGTCCGGGCCCCACAGGTGCTGCTTGGCGTAGCCGGCGTCGACCCGGCCCGCGCCGTCCACCAGCAGCGCCGAGCAGGTCCGCCGGCCGTCCGGGTGCCGGACCGCCGCGCCGACCACGACCACGACCCGGCGGTCCCGGGCCACCTCGCGCAGCGGATCGAGCCGGGGATCGGCCACCTCGCCGTCGGGCCCGGCCGGCACGTCGGTACCGGCCGGATCGCCGGCCAGCGTCGGCGGGTGGTACGCCGGCAGGAACAGCTCGGGTAGCACGACGACCCGGGCGCCGCCGTCGGCGGCCCGCGCGACCAGCCGAGCGGCGCAGGCGGCGTTGCCGGCCACGTTCCCGGGTTCGGGTTCGGCCTGGACCGCGGCGACCGGCAGAGCCGCATCCGGCAGGGCCGCATCCGGCGGAGCGGTGGGGGTGGTCTGCGTCACGGTCGCGATGGTAGCCGACCGGAACACCCGATCCGATCTTGCGAACCTGCCGTCGGGGAGGAGAATCGGCCCGTGCCCGACGCCTTCTACCTGCCCACCGACGACCCCGAGCGGCACCTGTCCACCCCGGCGACCGAGGGACCGTGGAGCAGTGGCCTGCAACACGGCGGGCCGCCGTGCGCGCTGCTGACCCGGGCCGTGGAACGGACGCCGAGTTCGCTGGACGGGCCGGCCCAGGTCAGCCGGATCACCGTCGACTTCCTCGGCGCGGTGCCGGTCGACGAGGTCACCGTACGGGCCGCCGTGGCCCGGCCGGGGCGCTCGGTCGAACTGGTCGAGGCCGAACTGCACGCCGCCGGGCGGGTGGTGTTGCGGGCCCGGGTGTGGCGGATCCGGCGTACCCCGGTGGAGCTGCCCGCCGAGGTGTTCGGCACCGCCGTGCCGCCGCCGCCCCGGCCGGCCGAGCCGTCCCGGTTCACCGAGCCGCGCTGGCAGGTCGGCTACCTGCGGGCGATCGACTGGCGGTTCGTCGAGGGACACTTCGAGCGCCCCGGCCCGGCGTCGGCCTGGGCGCGGCAGCGGATCCCGCTGGTGGCCGGCGAGGAGCCGAGCCCGCTGCAACGGGTCGCCCTGCTCGCCGACTCCGGCAACGGGCTCAGCCGGCTGCTGGAGATGGAGCGGTGGTGGTTCATCAACACCGAGCTGACCGTGCACCTGCACCGGCAGCCGAGCGACGACTGGCTGCACGTCTCGGCCGCCACCACCCTGGACCCGCAGGGGTCCGGACTGGCCGAGACGGTGCTCTCCGACGCCGCCGGGCCGCTGGGCCGGGGCGCCCAGGCCCTGATGGTCGGCCGCCGGTCCGGCTGAGCCTGGATCCACCGGTGGTTGGTGAGGTGGGCGTGCCGGTGTGTGGGGATTGACCGCCGCTGATGGGTGGGGGTGCTGGGCAGGTCGGGTCTGCCGGTCTGTCCGGCTTGCTCCGTGGTCCTGGTCGTGGTGGTCGGTGTTGGTGTGGTTAGCCGGCGGGTGGGGGCAGGGCGCGGATGCGGTGCAGGGCGGTGAGGAGCGCGTCGGCCCAGGGCCAGGCGCGGGGTAGGTGTAGGTGCAGGCGGCGGGCGGTGCGGGTGAGGCGTGCGCCGACGGTGTAGATCTTGCGGCGGACGGTCTTGGCGGTGACGCGGGGCAGGCTGAGGCCGAGGCGGGCGGTCCAGCGGGTCAGGTTGTGGGCGATGGTGTTCAGGACCAGCCAGGCGGCGTTGCCGCCGAAGCTTTTGGTGGGTAGGTGGGCCAGGCCCATGCCGTGTTTGAGGTCGCGGATGGCTAGTTCGACCTCGGCGTGGCGGCGGTGGTCGGCTTCCAGGTCGAGCATCGGCCCGTCGCGGTCGGTGATGAACGGGTGGTAGTCGTAGACGGGGAACAGAGCCTGTTGGGCGGCGCGGCCGGTGTTGCGGGCCAACGCGTCGGTGCAGGGGGTGCGGCGCACGATCAGCCGGACCGGGGCCGGGTTGGGCCGGTCGTGGCCGTGGGTGTCCTGGGTGAACGGGGTCCAGGTGATCTCGGTGACGGCGGCGCCGGGTAGGAAGTAGTCGATCGGAGTCCAGGCGGTGTCGTCGATGGCGGGGATGACGTGTTTCAGGTTGCCGATCATGCGGGCGCCGATGGAGAACCGCACTCCGGCGGCCCGGCAGGCGGCGACCACGTCGTGCAGGTAGAACCCGGAATCCATCCGGAACACGAGGTTCCCGGCTGCGCCGGCGGCCCGCACACGGCCGATGGTCTCCTTGATGAACACCGGCGCGGCGGTGGCGTCGTTGGACCGGCCCCGCCGCAGTCGGGCGTGCGCGACGTCGCCGGTGCCGGCGATCACCGCGAGCAGGGGGTGATAGCCCCGCCGTCCGGTGCGCATCACCTCCCGCGCGCCGGCTTTGCCCAGCCCGTACGTCTCACACAGCGTGGAGTCGATGTCCACCGTCACCGACTCGGTCAGGCCGGGTGACGCCCCGGCGGCGACCGCCCGGGCCAGCAGCCGGCGGGCGACCACATCGAGTTGCCGGGCGTGGTTGAACCCGAACGCCCGCAGAAACGACCCGACCGTCGAGGGCGCCGCCACCCGGTGACCCAGCACCGCCTGGGTCGACCCGGCCCGCAACGCGGCCACATCATCGATGCAGTCCCCACCGGCCAGCAGCGAGTGGATCACCGTCAGGCACTTGTCGTCCGGATGCGCGCCCAGACTGCCCGGCACCGTCACATGCTCCCGCAACAGCCCAGGCAGACCCAGCCGCTGCCCCAACGACGCCGCCACCAGCAGACCCGCATCCGACACGGCATTACCGTCATCCGCGCTGACAACAAGCCGATCCAAGCTGTGCGATGCTGACACCACGAGGGTGCTCCTTGGGTAGGTGAATCATTGGTGTGGTAACCACGATTTTCCCTGCCCAGGAAGCACCCTCACTCGTTCAACACGCCTCACCCCGACCACACCCCGGTGGATTCAGGCTGAGGCCGCCGGTCCGGCGTGGGCCGGGGGGAGCCAGGCAACCCAAGACGTACGTACGGATTGCATGCCGGGTCGTCGCCTGGCACCATCGGATGGTGCCCAGGGTAAGCCAGAACCAGCTCGACGCCCGCCGCCAGGAAATCCTCGGTGCGGCGCGGGCCTGCTTCGCCCGGCACGGCTACGAGGGCGCCACGGTGCGCCGGCTCGAAGAGGCGACCGGGCTCTCCCGGGGAGCGATCTTCCACCACTTCCGGGACAAGGACTCCCTCTTCCTCGCCGTCGCCGAAGACGACGCCGCCGCCATGGTGACCACGGTGGCCCGCAACGGCCTGGTGCAGGTCATGCGCGACCTGCTGGCCGGCGCTACCTCGCCGGACACCACCGGCTGGCTGGGCAGTCAACTGGAGGTGTCCCGGCGGCTGCGCACCGATCCCGAGTTCGCGAAGCGCTGGGCCGAACGCTCGGCGAGTCTCGCCGAGGCCACCCGGGAGCGGCTGGCCCGGCAGCGGGACGCCGGAGTGCTCCGCGACGACATACCGATCGAGACGCTGGCCCGCTTCCTGGAGCTGGCCTACGACGGGCTGGTGCTGCAACTGGCGATGGCCCGGCCGGCCGGCGACCTCGGCCCGGTGCTGGACCTGGTGGAGGAGGCGGTCCGCCGGCCGGGCCGCTGAGCCCGATCGCCCGATCCGACGCGATCCGGGCCGGGCGGAGCCGGGCCGGGCCGGGCCGCCCGATGCGGACCGGGCCGGTCTGTCGGGAGGTTTACGCAACCGCGACCGGAGCGACTGGCGTACCGGATCCACAATGGTGACAGTCCGAGACCTCCGTACGCCTGGAGTCACCCCCATGGACGAACTGCTAGCGGTACGGGCCGAGACCTGGGGCGTCCCCGGGCCGGTCTTCCTGACCCTCTATCTCACGACCGCCGGGCTGATCCTGCTCGGCACCCTGGCGCACCGGCTGGTCGCGTTCGCCGGACGCCGACCGCCCGGCGCCGAGCAGCGCCACCCCGTCGAACTCGCCTGGCTCGCCGGCGGCGACCAGCTCGCCCTGCACGCCACGCTCGGCGGGCTGCGCGCCGCCGGTGCGGTCGGCACGGCGGAGCGGCACCGGCTGGCCCAGACCGGGCCGTTGCCGTTCCGGGCCACCCGGCTGGACGCCGCCGTGCACCGGGCGGCCGGCCAGGGCGTACCCGGACGGGCGCTCGGCAACGACCCGCAGGTCCGTACCGCCCTCGCCGACCTCCGGGCCGACCTGGTGCGCAGCGGGCTCGCCCTGCCCGACTCCGCCCGACCGGCCGCCCGGGTCGGGCCGGTGCTGCTGCTCGGGCTGGTCGCGGTCGGCCTGGCCCGGCTGGTCGCCGGGCTGGCCGCCGACCGGCCGGTCGGCTATCTCGTGCTGAGCCTGCTGGTGCTGGCTCCGACCGGTGTGGTGCTGCTCTGCGCGGTTCCCCGCCGGACCCGGGCGGCGAAGGCCCTGTTGCGCGACCTGCGGCGGCAGCACCAGCACCTCGCGCCCCGGCACTCGCCGGCCTACGCCACCTACGGCCCGGCCGGCGCCGCGCTCGGCGTCGCGCTGTTCGGCACGGCCGCCCTCGTCGCGTTCGACCCGGGGTTCGCGGTCGAGGCGGAGGTGCAGCGCGCGATGACCGCGTCGGCGACGAGCAGCGGCGGCTGGACGACCGCAAGCACCGGCGGCGGATCCGGCGACAGCTCCGGTGACGGTGGGGGCGGCTGCGGGGGCGGCTGCGGCGGCTGTGGCTGCGGCGGATGACGACGACCGGAGGAGACCGCCGATGACGACCGGAGGAAGCGGCCCGGGCGGGGGGCGCACGATTGGCGCCCCGACACCAGAGGGCCGGCGCGGCATTCCGGCGCCGGAGGGGGGTTACGGCGTCGGGATCGGCTGGCGGCCCGAGATCGCCGGCTTCGTCGCCGACCTGCCCGGACTGCGCTTCGTCGAGGTGATCGCCGAGTCGATCTCCGCCACCGGGCCGCCACCGGGCCTCGCCGAGCTGCGCGGCCGAGGCGTGACGGTGGTGCCGCACGGAGTACGGCTCTCCCTCGGCGGCGCCGAGCCGGTCGAGCCGGCCCGGGTACGCCAGTTCGCCCGCGCCGCCGAACTGCTCGACGCGCCGCTGGCCAGTGAACACATCGCCTTCGTCCGGGCCGGCGGGATCGAGGCGGGGCACCTGCTGCCGTTGCCGCGTACCCGGGAGGCGGTCGACGCGGTGGTCGCAAACGTGGCCCGGGTACGCGCCGAACTGCCCGTGCCGCTGGCCCTCGAACCGATCGCCGCCATCTTCGACTGGCCGGACGACGAGCTGGACGAGGCGGACTTCCTCACCGAGATCCTGGACCGCAGCGGCGCGCTGCTGCTGCTCGACATCGCCAACGTCTACGCGAACGCCCGCAACCGGGGCGCCGACCCACTCGACCTGCTCGACCGGCTGCCGCTGGACCGGGTCGGCTACGTACACGTCGCGGGCGGGGCGGCCAGCGACGGGATCTACCACGACACGCACACCGACCCGGTCCCGCCGGAGGTGCTGGAGCTGGTCACCGAACTCTGCGCCCGGCACCGGCCACCGGCACTGCTGCTGGAACGGGACGGCCACTACCCGCCGGCCGCCGCGCTGCGCGCCGAACTCGACGCGATCGCCACCGCCGCCGGCTACCCGGCGGTGACCTGAGTTGACCGATCGGAGCAGCGGTACGCTCGGTCTGCCACCGCAGGCGGCCGGGACGCTTGCCGACCGGCAGGCCGCGCTGGTCGCCTCGCTGGTCGCCGGGGCACCGCTGCCGCCGGGCTTCGACGCCCGGCGGGTCGGGGTGGCCCGGTCGGCGCTGCTGCACAAGCGCTCGACCGAGGTGGCCCGGCAGTGGCCGCTGCTCGCCGCCGGGCACGGCCGGAACTGGCGGAGCGTCTTCGCGGCCTGGGCGGCGGACCGGCCGACCTCGGGCTCGGTCCGGGACGGCTGGGACCTGGCCCGCCTGTTGGCCGCCGGGCGGACGCTGCCGGCACCGGCCGCCGAGGAACTCGCGGTCCGGGAGGCCGGCTGGCGGTACGACGGCCGCACCCCGCCCCGGCGCCGCCGGCTGCCGGCGCTGCGCCGGGCCGGAAACGTGCTCGTGGTGCAGGTCGCCGGCCGGGTACGGGTGTGGCCGGTACCCGGCCGCCGCGACCCGAAGATCGACTGGTCGCCGTCCGGGTCATAGGATCCGTTCCATGGATCTCGGACTCGCCGACCGGGTGTACGTGTTGACCGGCGCATCGAAGGGACTCGGCCTCGCCACCGCACGCGCCCTGGTGGCCGACGGCGCCCGGGTGGTGCTCTCGGCCCGGGACCCGGAGCAGGTGGCCACGGCGGCCGGACAGCTCGGCCCGGACGACCGGGTGCTGGGACTTCCCGCCGACCTGGCCGACCCGGACACCCCGGCCCGGCTGGTGGAGACCGCCCTGGAGCGGTTCGGCCGGCTCGACGGTGCGCTCGTCTCGGTCGGCGGGCCGCCGCCGGGCAGCGCCGCCCGGGCCACCGACGCGCAGTGGCGGGACTCCTTCGAGACCATCTTTCTCGGCACCGTCCGGGCAGCCCGGACGATCGTGGCGGCCCTGCCCCCCGGTGGCGCGCTGGCCCTGGTGCTCTCCAACTCGGCCCGGTCGCCGATCCCGGGACTCGGCATCTCCAACGGGCTGCGGCCGGGACTGGCCGGGGTGGCCAAGGACATGTCCGACGAGTACGGCCCGCGCGGCGTACGGGTGGTCAGCCTGTTGCCGGGCCGGATCCTCACCGACCGCAACCGGGAACTCTTCGCTGCCGGCGGAGACCCGGAACGTGCCCGCGCCGACGCGGAGGCGGCGATTCCGCTACGCCGGATCGGTGACCCGGACGAGTTCGGCCGGGTGGCCGCGTTCGTGCTCTCCCCCGCCGCCAGCTATCTGACCGGGGTCACCATCCCGGTCGACGGTGGCGCGCTACGCGGTCTCTGACCTGACCTGCTCCCAGCGCGCACCCTGCCCTCGCCCGCCGCACCCGACGCCGCGCCGCTCCGGGCCGACTCGTCCGGGCCGACTCGTTCCGGACCGCTGCCGGCCGGATAGAGTTGCCAGCCGTTGTCCTCGGAGGTGAGCGTCATCGCAAGCGTCAGCGTGGTGGTACTCGCCGTCGGTGGGCTCTGCTGCCTGATGGCGGTGACCGCGGTGGTGATGGGAGTGGTATGGGCGGCCCGGAAGAACCGCGGGCCCTGACGCCGGCCCGGCGGGCGCGGCCGCCCCGACCGACCCCGGCCGAGGTGGCGGCGGCGACCGACCGGCAGCTCCCCGACCTGATCGCCCCGGACCTGGACGTACTCTTCTGCGGGATCAACCCGGGCCTCTACTCGGCCGCCACCGGCTGGCACTTCGCCCGGCCCGGCAACCGGTTCTGGCCGGCGCTGCACCATGGCGGCTTCACCCCGCACCTGGTCGACCCGGCCGACCAGGCCGAACTGCTCGGTTACCGGCTCGGCATCACCAACCTGGCGGCCCGGGCCAGCGCGCGGGCCGACGAGTTGGGCCGGGACGAACTCGTCGAGGGCGGCCGGCTGCTGGTCGGCAAGGTCCGCCGCTACCGGCCGCGCTGGGTGGCGGTACTCGGCGTCACCGCCTACCGGACGGCGTTCGAGCGGCGTACGGCCCGGATCGGCCGGCAACCGGAGACGCTCGGCGGGGCCCGGTTGTGGGTACTGCCGAATCCGAGCGGGCTGAACGCGCACTTCACCGCTGCCGGGCTGGCCGCCGAGTTCGCGGCGTTGCGGGCGGCGACCCTGGCGGAGTCGGTCAGACCGGGTCGTAGTCGGGACGCGGCATCGTGATCACCGGCTCGGGGCCGACCGCGTCGACGTACGGCTTCGGGGAGTCGACGACGGCGAACTGCGTCCGGTACAGCTCGGCGTAGAGACCGCCGACGGCGACCAGCTCGTCGTGCCGGCCCCGCTCCACGATCCGTCCGCCGTCCAGCACCAGGATCTGGTCGGCCTCGCGTACGGTCGAGAGCCGGTGCGCGATGACCAGCGCCGTACGCCCGCTCAGTGCCACCGAGAGCGCCCGCTGCACCGCCGCCTCCGACTCGGAGTCGAGGTGTGCGGTCGCCTCGTCGAGGATCACGATCGACGGGGCCTTGAGCAGCAGCCGGGCGATGGCGATGCGCTGCTTCTCGCCCCCGGAGAACCGGTAGCCGCGCTCGCCGACCATGGTGTCGAGCCCGTCCGGCAGCGAGCGGACCAGCTCCGCCACCTGGGCGCCGCGCAGTGCCTCCCAGAGTTCGTCGTCGGTCGCGTCCGGCTTGGCGTAGCGCAGGTTCTCGGCGATCGTCTCGTGGAACAGGTGCGAGTCCTGGGTGACCACGCCGATGGTGTCGCGCAGCGAGTCGAGGGTGGCGTCCCGGACGTCGACGCCGCCGACCCGGACCGCCCCGTCGGTGACGTCGTAGATCCTTGAGACCAGCATCGAGGTGGTGGACTTGCCGGCTCCGGAGGGGCCGACCAGCGCCACCATCCGACCGGGTTCGACGGTGAACGAGACGCCGCGCAGCACCGGCTCGTTGACCGTACGCTCCAGGGTGGCGACCTCCTCCAGCGAGGCCAGCGACACCTCGGCGGCGCTCGGGTAGCGGAACCGCACGTCGTCGAACTCCAGCCGGCCGGCGCCGCGCGGGATCGGCGCCGCGTCCGGCTTCTCGGCGATCGACGGGGTCAGGTCGAGCACCTCGAAGACCCGGTCGAAGGAGACCAGCGCGCTCATCACGTCCACCCGGACGTTGGAGAGCGCGGTCAGCGGGCCGTAGAGGCGGGTGAGCAGCAGGGCGAGCGTGACCACGGTGCCGGCGCTGACGTTGCCCTGCACCGCGAGCCAGCCGCCGAGGCCGTAGGTGAGCGCCTGGGCCAGCGAGGCGACCAGCAGCATCGCCACGAAGAAGGTGCGGGAGTACATCGCGGACTGGATGCCGATGTCGCGGACCCGTTCGGCCCGGTCGCCGAAGCGCCGCGCCTCGACCTCGGGCCGGCCGAAGAGCTTGACCAGCAGTGCCCCGGCCACCCCGAACCGCTCGGTCATGGTGGCGTTCATCTTGGCGTCGAGGTCGTAGGACTCCCGGGTGATCTCGGCCAGCCGGCGGCCGACCCGGCGGGCCGGGATGATGAAGATCGGCAGCAGTACCAGGGAGAGCGCGGTGATCTGCCAGGAGAGCGTGAACATGACGGCGGCGGTGAGCACCAGCTGGATGATGTTGCTGACCACCCCGGAGAGGGTGCTGGTGAAGGCCCGCTGCGCGCCGGTCACGTCGTTGTTGATCCGGCTGACCAGGGCCCCGGTCTGGGTCCGGGTGAAGAACTGCAACGGCATCCGCTGGACGTGGTCGTAGACCCGGGTCCGCAGGTTGAGGATGATCCCCTCGCCGATCCGGGCCGAATACCAGCGCTGGGCCAGCGAGAGCAGCGCGTCGGCCACCGCCAGGCCGGCGATCACCACGGCCAGCCGGATCACCAGACCGGCCGCGTCCGAGCCGCCCCGGGAGATGGCGTTGATCACGTCTCCGGCGAGGACCGGGGTGGCCACCCCGATGATCGCGGCGAGCACCACCGTGACCAGGAACACCGCGATGTCGCTCCGGTAGGGCCGGGCGAACTCGACCACCCGGCGCACGCTGCGCCGGGTCACCCGGTGCGCGGTCACCTCGTCCCGGTTGCGCAACGAACGCAGCATGTTCCAACCGCCCATGCTGGCACCGCCACCCATCGGGTTCACCACACGCGACCTCCCAGTCGTCCTCGACGACTACGACAACCGGAATGGCGGCCCGATGCTTCCCGAACGATCCGTCGCACCGTCGTGGTCCTGAGCAGCCCCGCCGTCGGCCGCGGCGCGCTCACCACCGGTTGCGCGCGAACGCCGTCGGCGTCCAGCCTATTCGCCGGCTCCGACAAGATCACGCATTCGGCGGGTCTGCGCCTCGCGCTCGGCCCGCTGCTGCTCCGCCGGGGAGCGCCCGGCCGCGCCGGCCAGCAGCGCCTTGATCTCCACCACCGCGTCCCGGTTGCCGCTCAGGATCGCCGCCGTCAGGTCTCCGACGGCGCCGTCCAGCTGCTCCGGCGGCACCACCACGGTGGCCAGGCCGAGCCGCTCGGCCTCGGCCGCGTCGATCCGCCGGCCGGTCACGCAGACCTCCAGGGCCCGGGCGTAGCCGACCAGCTCCACAAGCCGCTTGGTGCCGGCCAGATCGGGGACCAGGCCGAGGGTGACCTCGGCCATCGCGAAGGTGGCGTCGGTGGTCAGCACCCGCAGGTCACAGGCGAGCGCGAGCTGGAAGCCGGCGCCGATGGCGTGCCCCTGGACGGCCGCGATCGAGATCAGGTCGGGGCGGTGCAGCCAGGTGAAACCGGCCTGGAAACCGGCGATGCGCTCGGCACACTCCTCGGGCGGCAGGGCGGCCAGCTCGGCAAGCGACGTCCCCGGGGACTCCCCCGGGTTCTCCGGGGACTCCCCCGGGCCGGGCCGGCCGGCCGCCACCGAGAGGTCGAGCCCTGCCGAAAAGGCTCGACCCTCGCCCCGTACCACCACGATGCGGACGTCGCCCGGGAGATCCCGGGCGAAGTCGTGCATCGCCCGCCACATCTGCGGTGTCTGTGCGTTGAGTACGTCGGGCCGGCACAACGTCACTGTCGCTACCGGCCCGTCGCAGTTGAGCCGTACGCCGACGGTCATACAGAGGTCCGCTGGCGTGCGGGTCCGGACCAGGCTGCTGTGCGGGTCACGCCTTCTTCCGACGACGTGCACCGCCACGCTGACGAAGCTGTACACCAGACTCGGTGAGCACCCGGTGGATGAACCCGTAGGAACGGCCGGTCGAGGCCGCCAGGGCGCGGATGCTTTCGCCGGAGGTATACCGCTTGACCAGGTCCTTGGCGAGCGTCTGGCGCTCGGCTCCGACGATCCGGCGACCCTTCTCAGTGCTGGTGGCTGTGCCAGTGGCTGCCATGTTGATTCCTCACGTCCCAGACTGTGCGGTTCGATACGGTCCCACCTATTAGACCGCCTCGAACGATCATGCGCTAGATATCAACTCTTCGCCAACCGACACGCACAGCAGTGTCAGTTTCCCGATTGAGTGATTGCGCCATCGGCGCGATGCACTCCGACCACCCGGGCTCGCACCGCAGCTCAGCGGGTATTTCGAGCCGCGGCCGTCCGCACGGGAGCCGCCCGGTACGCGGTTTTCCCGTCTTCCGGTCGACTTTCCTTCCACCCCACCCGAGTTTTGCTTCATCATCCGGCGAGTTTCGTTCCGGCGACGTCAAGTTTCGGCTCACCCGGTAGGGGGTTTCGTCCCCGGCCAGGATTCCGCGCTGCCGGATTCCGCAGAATGGTGTTCCGTCCGCGCAGTACCGTCCGCGAGCACCGGTGGCCATCCACGAGACATTGTCGTACCTGCCGTCCCCATCGGCACCTCGGCGAGGCTCGGGATGCACCGATCCCGGCGGATCCCCGTCGGTCACCCGGCAGATCGTCGTCGGTCAGTAGGCGAAATCGAGCCGCCGCCGCCACCGGGGCTTGGGCCCGGGCTAGGCCAGCTCGACCAGTTCGAGGAGGTCGTCGCTCCAGGCGTCCTCGTCGCCGTCGGGCAGCAGGATCGCCCGGTCCGGCTTGAGTGCCAGCACCGCGCCCGGGTCGTGGGTGACCAGCACGATCGCACCGGGATAGCGGGCGATGGCGTCGAGCACCTGCTCCCGGCTGACCGGGTCGAGGTTGTTCGTCGGCTCGTCCAGCAGCAGCACGTTCGCGCCCGAGCAGACCAGGGTGGCCAGCGCCAGCCGGGTCTTCTCACCGCCGGAGAGCACCCCGGCCGGCTTGTCCACGTCGTCGCCGGAGAAGAGGAACGCCCCGAGGATCTTGCGCAGGTCGGTGTCGGACTGCTCGCTGGCGGCGCTGCGCATGTGGTCCAGTACGCTGCGGTCCACGTCGAGGGTCTCGTGCTCCTGCGCGTAGTAGCCCAGCCGCAGTCCGTGCCCCGGCCGCACCTCGCCGGTGTCCGGCTCCAGCAGGCCGCCGAGGATCCGCAGCAGGGTGGTCTTGCCGGCACCGTTCAGCCCGAGGATCGCCACCCGGGAGCCCCGGTCGACGGCGACGTTCACGTCGGTGAAGATCTCCAGCGAGCCGTACGACTTCGACAGGCCGCCGGCGGTCAGCGGCGTCTTGCCGCACGGTGCCGGGCTGGGGAACCGCACCTTGGCCACCCGGTCGGCGACCCGGGCCTCCTCCAGCCCGGAGAGCAGCTTCTCGGCCCGGCGGGCCATGTTCTGCGCGGCCACCGTCTTGGTCGCCTTGGCCCGCATCTTGTCGGCCTGGGCCATCAGCGCGCCGGCCTTCTTCTCGGCGTTGGCCCGCTCCCGGCGGCGGCGCCGCTCGTCGGTCTCCCGCTGCTCGAGGTATTTCTGCCAGCCGACGTTGTAGACGTCCACCACCGAGCGGGTGGCGTCCAGGAACCAGACCTTGTTGACCACCGCCTCCAGCAGCGAGGCGTCGTGGCTGATCACGATCAGTCCGCCCTTGTGCGCGGCGAGGAAGCCGCGCAGCCAGGTGATCGAGTCGGCGTCCAGGTGGTTTGTCGGCTCGTCGAGCAGCAGGATCCCGCCGCCGTTCTCGGCCGCGTCCCGGAAGAGGATCCGGGCCAGTTCGACCCGGCGACGCTGGCCGCCGGAGAGGGTGCCGATGGTCTGGGCGAGGATCCGGTCCGGCAGGCCGAGGTTGGCGCAGATCCGGGCCGCCTCCGCCTCGGCGGCGTACCCGCCGAGCGAGGCGAACTGGTCCTCCAGGGCACCGTACCGGCGGACCAGGCGCTCGTCGTCGGTCCCGTCGGCGAGCTGCTCCTCGATCTCCTTCATCCGGGCCATCAGCACGTCCAGGCCCCGGGCCGAGAGCACCCGGTCCCGGGCGGTGACCCCCAGGTCGCCGGTACGCGGGTCCTGCGGCAGGTAGCCGACCTGGCTGCGCCGGTCGATCTGGCCGGCGTAGGGCTGGCCCTCGCCGGCCAGCACCTTGAGGGTGGTGGTCTTGCCGGCGCCGTTGCGGCCGACCAGGCCGATCCGGTCGCCGGGCTGCACCCGCAGCGTGGTGTCGGACAGCAGGATCCGGGCGCCGGCTCGCAGTTCCAGGCCGTTCGCAGTGATCATGTCGGAGAACTCGCTCTCGGGATCGAAGGCTGACTCAGGGCACACGGACGAGCCGGCGGACCTCGGATCCGTCGGCTCGGGGCGTTCAGCCTTCGCAGAGCAGCACGTGTCGAGTGTACCGGGCGAGCGGGCCGGGCCGGTGCCGGATTACCGATCAAGATCACGGGGTATCGACCAACCGCGACATCGGGCGAGGTATCCGCGCGACAACCGGGCGAGCCACCCGACGACGGACCAGGCATCGGCGATCAGGGCGATCGGGGAACGGAATGGAACTCAACGAGAACGCACGGATCGACACCAGTCAGGTGGAGGACCGGCGCGGGTCCGGCGGCGGGCGGGCCGGGATTCCCATCCCGATCGGCGGCGGTCGGGGCGGGATCGTCGGCCTGATCATCGCCGTGCTGGTCACCCTGGTCGGTGGCGGCTTCGGCGTCAGCCAGCTCACCGGCTCCGGCGGCGAGGAGCAGGGCGACAACACCGCGCTGGAGCAGCGCTGCGAGGCCGAGGACGCGTTGCAGCAGCTCGACTGCCGCAACACGCTCTACATCAACTCCATCCAGGCGTACTGGCAGCAGGCGATGCCCCGGCACTTCGACCAGCCGTACCAGGAATCCGACACCGTCTTCTTCGAGCAGGCGGTGAGCAGCGGCTGCGGTCAGGCGGACTCCGGCGTCGGGCCGTTCTACTGCCCGCTCGACGACAAGGTCTACATCGACCTGAGCTTCTACCGGGTACTCGCCGAGCAGCTCGGCGCCCCCGGCGAGTTCGCCCAGCCGTACGTGCTGGCGCACGAGTACGGCCACCACGTGCAGGACCTGCTCGGCACCGAGCAGCGGGTACGCGACCAGCGGCAAGCTGATCCCGGCGAGGCGAACCGCCTCTCGGTGCTGCTGGAACTCCAGGCGGACTGCTACGCCGGCGCCTGGGCCCGCAACGCCACCGGTACCGCCGACGAGCAGGGGGTGAAAATTTTCACCAGCCTGACCGAGCAGGACATCCAGGAAGGGCTGGACACGGCGGCGGCGATCGGCGACGACGCGATCCAGGGCAAGTCCGGCGGCCGGATCGACGAGTCGCAGTTCACCCACGGCAGCTCGGCCGACCGGCAGAAGTGGTTCGGCGCCGGCTACTCCAGCGGCGACCCCAGCTCCTGCGACACCTTCGGCACCGCTCGCTGACCCGGACCGACCCGGCACGGCGGCCGGGAACTGCCGGCTAGCGGACCGGGCGCAGACCACCGGTCGCCGGTCGCCGTCGGGTCGGGCCGGGTCGGGCCGGGTGCAGGCTACGGGTCGCGGAGCAGGACGCGTACCGCCCGGGCGGCGGGGATGGCGTCGACGAGTACGGTGTGCCGGGGCTCCGGAACGTCGAGCAGGCGTTCGGCCCGCAGCGCCGCCAGCGGGGCGAGCCGCCGGTCGGCCAGGATGCTCTCCACCGCCCGCCGGTCGCCGCCGGCCACCACGGCGGCGAGCCGGCCGGCCGCGGGGAGCAGCAGCCGGACCGCCAGGTCAGCCCCGTCGGCGGCGGCGGCCTTCGCCTGGTTGTCCCGACGCCGGGCGAAGCGCTGCTGCGACCAGCCACCGGCCGCGGTGCGGCCCTGCACGTACCGGCTGTCCACCTTGGAGACGACAAGCCGGTCGCCGTCGGCGACGCCGACCGCCACCGCACCCTTGCGGGCCAGTAGCAGGCCCAGCCGCCGGGGCGCCGCGACCGCCGCCAGGAAGGCAGTCAGGTCGTCGGTCGGTCCGGGCACGCCGGGCGGCGGATGCAGCACCGCGAGCGTGCCGTCGGGGGCGGTCAGCCGTGGCCCGTCCGGCCCGGCGGCGACCTCCGGCGGCCCGCCGTGCCGCTGCGCGAAGCCGTCCAGCCAGCGGGCGAGCCGGGCCGGTGGCACGTCCACCCACCGGCCGCCGCCGGCAGCGGGTCGGCTGTTCACCCCCGAACGGTACGACGTCCGCCGCCGGCACCCGACCGCCGGGTCCGCCCCGGCCGTGGTCCGGCCCGGGGTCGACCTGCCGTGGTCCGGCGCGGGGCCGACCTGCCGTGGTCCGGCGCGGGGCCGACCCGGCCGCGGTCCGGGCGGAGACGGTCTCGGGCGACCGGGTCAGCTCAGCAGCACGTTGACCGCGAGCACCGCGACGAGGGTGCTGGAGACCAGGGCGGTGCCGAGCCGGCCCCGCGGTCCGGCCAGCGCCCGCCCGATCAGCGAACCGCCGGAGGCGACGAGCAACTGCCAGCTCGCCGAGGCGGCGAATGCGGCGAGCACGAAGACCGCCTCCGCACCGGCCGACCACTCGGCGCCGGCCCGGCGGCCGAGCACCAGGGCGGCGAAGTAGAGCACCGTCATCGGGTTCAGCAGGGTCAACGCCAGCAGGCCGGCGTACGCCCGCGGCGGCGTACCCAGGCTCCGGTCGGTGCGGGCGGCCCGGCCGGGGTCGGCGCGGTGCCGGATCGCACCCCAGGCACCGGTGACCGCCAGCAGCAGCAGTACCCCGACGGCGAGCCAGCGCAGCGGCTCGGCGACCGGCTCGACCAGGCCGGCCAGCGCGGCACCGCCGAGCACCGCGACCGCCGCGTAGAGCCCGTCGGCGGTGGCGACCCCGAGCGCGGCGGCGGCCCCGACCCAGATGGAGGTACGGGCGGTCAGTCCGATCACGAGGATGGCGATCGCGCCGACCGGCACGGCGACGCCGTAGCCGGCGAGCAGGCCGGCGACAAGGGCGTCGGTCATGACGGTGCCGGCGTGATCGACGCCGGTCGCGGAGGCTTCCGCTGTCGCCGGGTGGCCCGGTCGGGCGCGGCGGCGGAAGCGGAGGTCCACGAGACAGGCACGATCACCTGACGATTCTGGCCGGTCCCCGGCCCGTCCCGCGACGGATTATCGGCACCGCACGGGGTGTGATCCAGGACTATCTATCGGGCCGGTGAACTCGTTACCATCCGGTAGCCGAATGTTGCTCACATTCGCTCGTACCGTCGGAAGGACCGCCGATGGCCCACCGCCCCCGCCGCCGGACCACCGCCGGGATCGCGGTGTTCAGCGCCGCCGTGCTCGGCTTCACCGCCGCCCCCGCCCCGGCCGCGACGGCCGCCGGCACGGTCCCCGCCGACCGTCACGCCGCCCTGCCGGCCGGCGCACCCGCTGCCAGCCCCGCCGCCGGACCCGTCGCCGGATCCGCCGCAGCATCCGCTGCGGCGCCGGCAAGCGGCGCGTTCGCGGCCGGCGACTACTGCCTGGGTGAATGTGCCGACATCCTGCCGCCCGGCCAGAACGGCAACGCCACCCTGGTCGAGGTGCTCGCCAACCAGACCCTCGGGGTACTTCCCCGGCACGCCGGTGACCAGCTCGACCGGTACGCGAGCCTGGTCTACGGGTACGCCGGGCTGCGCGAGGACCAGCTCGGGGCGTTCTTCAACGACGCGTCGTTCGGGGTGCCGCCGGGCCAGGTCGAGCGAAGCTACTCGCCGCGCGCCGACGTCACCGTGCGGCGGGACCGGGCGACCGGCGTCCCGCACGTCACCGGCACCACCCGGGGCGGCACGATGTTCGGCGCCGGATACGTCGGCGCGGAGGACCGGCTCTTCACCATGGACCTGCTCCGGCACGTCGGGCGGGGCACCCTCACCCCGTTCGCCGGTGGGGCGCCCGGCAACCGGGCCCTCGAACAGAGCGTGTGGCGCAACTCGCCGTACACCGAGGCCGATCTCGCCGCCCAGGTCGCCGCACTGCGCGAACGGGGTCCCCGGGGCGAGCAGCTGCACGCCGACGTGCGGGAGTACATCGCCGGGATCAACGCCTACATCCGGCACTGCATGGCGAACCGGAACTGCCCCGGCGAGTACGTGCTGACCGGCCACCTGGACGCGATCACCAACGCGGGCGGCCCGGAGCCGTTCGAGATGACCGACCTGATCGCGATCTCCGGGGTGGTCGGCGGGCTGTTCGGCGGCGGAGGCGGGCACGAGATGCAGTCCGCACTGGTCCGGATCGCCGCCCGGGCGAAGTACGGGCCGGTCGAGGGCGACCGGGTGTGGACCGCGTTCCGGATGGAGAACAACCCGGAGACGGTCGTCGGTACACGCCCAACCGGCCGCGTCGACAAGGGACCGGGCGGCGGTCAGCCCGGCGAGCACCGCGTCGGAGCCGACCGACAGCACCGCGACCCAGAGCTGCTGGGCACGGGTCAGCTCACCCGGATGCGCCACCAGTACACCCCGGCACCACCGCCGCCAGCGCCCGACCGCCAGCAGATGGCGCACCTTTCCCGGCGTCAGTGCCCGGCTGGCCTGCCCCCAGGTCACCTGCGACTGGTCGAACAACAACCACTCCCACTCGCCATCCCGCTCCCCCGGCATCCGCATCGGGAAAGCCCAGCGGAGATGTTGACGAGTTGTTGTCGTTCGCGCGACAACAACTCGTCAAGATTCACGACAGTCCGCGTGCGGCGCGGAGCGGCGCACGCGGAGCCGTGCGCGGAGCGGCGTGGGGTGGGGTGGGGTGGGGTGGGGTGGGTCAGACGTTGAAGCCGAGGGAGCGGAGCTGGTCGCGGCCCTCGTCGGTGATCTTGTCCGGGCCCCACGGGGGAAGCCAGACCCAGTTGATCCGGATGTCGTTCACCAAGCCGCCGCCGGGGCCGGTGGTGAGCGCCTGCCGGGCCTGGTCCTCGATCACGTCGGTAAGCGGGCAGGCCGCCGAGGTGAGGGTCATGTCCAGCGTCGCCACGTTCTCGTCGTCGACGTGCACCCCGTAGACCAGGCCGAGGTCGACCACGTTGATGCCCAGCTCGGGGTCGACGACATCCTTCATCGCCTCTTCGATGTCGGCGATCACCGCCTTGCCGGCCGAGCCCGCGACTGCCGCCGAGCCGTTCACATCCGCCGAGCCGTTCACATCCGTCGGCCCGCTCGCACCGGGCGACCCGGCCGCACCTGCCGAGCCGTTCACGCCGGTCGGCCCGGTCGTCTCCGCCGACTCGGCCGCCGACGCCGTCGTCGTGTCCTGATCGGTCATGCCGTCGTCACCTCGCTACGCTCGTCGTTGTCCTCGCCCGCCGCGGGCACACCGGCCCGGGCCGCGGCGTCCTTGAACGCCATCCAGGGCAGCAGCGCGCACTTCACCCGGGCCGGATAGCGGGCCACCCCGGCGAACGCCACCGCGTCGCCGAGCAGTTCCTCGTCCGGGGTCACCTGCCCGCGCCCGGACATCAGCTCGACGAACGCGGCGTGCACCGCGAACGCCTCCCCGGTGCTGCTGCCGGTGAGCAGCTCGTGCAGCACGCTCGCCGACGCCTGGCTTATCGAACAACCCAGCCCGTCGTAGGAGACGTCACTGAGCGTGTCGTCGTCGAGCGCCACCCGGACGGTCACCTCGTCCCCGCAGGTCGGGTTGACGTGGTGCGCCTCGGCGGCGTACGGCTCGCGCAGCCCGCGCCCGTGCGGATGCTTGTAGTGATCCAGGATGATCTCCTGGTAGAGCTGGTCGACCTGCATCAACCGAACACCTTCCGTACCTGTTCCAGCCCGCGCACCAGGGCGTCGACCTCGCTGGTCGTGGTGTACAGGTAGAACGACGCGCGGGTGGTCGCCGGTACGCCGAACCGCACGCAGACCGGTCGCGCACAGTGATGGCCGACCCGCACCTCGACACCCTGGGCGTCCAGGATCTGCCCCACGTCGTGCGGGTGTACGCCGTCCAGATCGAACGAGATCGTCCCGCCCCGCCCGACCGGCAGCTCCGGCCCGAAGATCCGCAGCCCGGGAACGGTCCCCAGCGCGTCCAGCGCGTACGCGGTCAGCTCCCGCTCGTGCCACTCGATCGCCTTCATGCCGATCCCGGTCAGGTAGTCCACCGCCGCCCCCAGCGCCACCGCCTCGGCGATCGGCGGGGTACCCGCCTCGAACCGGGCCGGCGGCGCCGCGTACGTCGAGCCGGCCATGCTCACCGTCTCGATCATCGAACCGCCGCCGAAGACCGGCGGCATCGCGGCCAGCAGCTCGGCCCGGCCCCAGAGCACCCCGATCCCGCTCGGCCCGCACATCTTGTGCCCGGTGAAGGCGATGAAGTCGGCGTCCAGGTCGACCACGTCGACCGGCAGGTGCGGCACCGACTGCGAGCAGTCGAGCAGCAGCAGCGCGCCGACCTGGCGGACCCGCTCGGTGATCCGGGCGGTGGCGTTGACCGTGCCGAGGATGTTGGACATGTGCACGATCGAGACCAGTCTGGTCCGCTCGTTGACCAGCTCGTCCAGCCCCGACTCGTCGAGCCGGCCGCCGTCCGTGACCGGGAACCAGCGCAGCGTGGCGCCGGTCCGCTCGCAGAGCAGCTGCCACGGCACGATGTTCGAGTGGTGCTCCATCTCGGAGATCACGATCTCGTCGCCGGGGCCGAGCCGGAACCGGGGGTCGCCGGCCGGGCCGCCGAGCGAGGCGTTCGAAAAGGCGTACGCGACCAGGTTGATCGCCTCGGTGGAGTTCTTGGTGAAGACCACCTCGTCGGCGCTCGGCGCGTTGACGAACGCCGCCACCTTGGCCCGGGCGCCCTCGTACGCCTCGGTCGCCTCTGTGCCGAGCGTGTGCACCGAGCGGGAGACGTTGCCGTTGTGCCGCTCGTAGTGCCCACGCAGCACGTCCAGCACCTGCCGGGGCTTCTGCGAGGTGTTCGCGCTGTCGAGGTAGACCATCGGGTGGCCGTTGACCTCGCGCCCCAGGATCGGGAAGTCGGCGCGTACCGCCTCGACGTCGTAGCGCGGCACGTCGTCGTACTGTGGCATCCCCGGTGGGATCGCGATCGTGGTCATCTCGACACTGCCTTTCCGGCTCTCAGGCGCGCTTTCCGGCTCTCAGGCGCGGGCCGCGCCGGCGCCGGCGACGTACCGCTCGTAGCCCTCGGCCTCGAGCTTCTCGGCCAGCTCCGGGCCGCCCTCCTCGACGATCCGGCCGGCCACGAAGACGTGTACGAAGTCCGGCCTGATGTAGCGGAGGATCCGGGTGTAGTGGGTGATCAGCAGCAGCCCGGTCTCGCCGGTCTCGCGGACCCGGTTGACGCCCTCGCTGACCACCCGCAGCGCGTCGATGTCGAGCCCGGAGTCGGTCTCGTCCAGGATCGCCACCTTCGGCTTGAGCAGCTCCAGCTGGACGATCTCGTGCCGCTTCTTCTCGCCGCCGGAGAAGCCCTCGTTGACGTTGCGCTGGGCGAACGCCGGGTCCATCTGGAGCCGCTCCATCGCACCGCGCAGCTCGCCGGCCCAGGTGCGCAACTTCGGCGCCTCGCCGTCGATCGCCGTCTTCGCGGTACGCAGGAAGTTCGCCACCGACACCCCGGGCACCTCGACCGGGTACTGCATGGCCAGGAAGAGGCCGGCGCGGGCCCGCTCGTCCACGGCCATCGAGAGCACGTCCTGGCCGTCCAGCAGCACCTCGCCGCCGGTGATCTCGTACTTCGGGTGGCCGGCGATCGAGTACGCCAGGGTGGACTTGCCGGACCCGTTCGGGCCCATGATGGCGTGGGTCTCGCCCGCCCGCACGGTGAGGTCGACCCCGGCCAGGATCGGCTTCAGCTCGCCCTCGGGCAGCCGGACCGACACCTGCAGGTCACGGATCTCCAGAACGCTCATGGTGCGGTAACTCCATTGCTCGGTGTGAGACTCAGGTAGATGTCGCCGTCGCGGATCTCGACGGGGTAGACGGGTACGGGTTCGGTGGCCGGCAGTCCGGTCGGCTCACCGGTACGCAGGTCGAAGCGGGAGCCGTGCAGCCAGCACTCCAGAGTGCAGCCGTCCACCTCGCCCTCCGACAGCGCCACGGCGGCGTGCGAGCACTCGTCGCGTACGGCGTAGAAGTTGCCGTCCTCGGCGTGCACGACGGCGACCTCGGTGCCGTCCACGTCGGCGGAGACGACGCCGCCCTTCGGCACGTCCTCGGCAGAACAGATCCGGATCATCAGACCCCGACCTTCACTGCGGTGTCTTCGCCTGCGGCTGCGGGGCTCGCAAGCTCACTCCTCGCCTTGGCCAGTCTGGTCTCGATCTGGGTGCCGAGCCGATCCCGCAGCTCCTCGGCCGGGATCTTGTGCAGCAGTTCGGCGAAGAAGCCCCGGACCACCAGCTTGCGGGCCTCCCCCTCGGGGATGCCCCGGGCCATCAGGTAGAAGAGCTGCTCGTCGTCGAAGCGCCCGGTCGCGCTGGCGTGCCCGGCCCCGGCCACCTCGCCGGTCTCGATCTCCAGGTTGGGTACCGAGTCGGCGCGGGCGCCGTCGGTGAGCACCAGATTCCGGTTGATCTCGTAGGTGTCGGTGCCGGTGGCGGCGGCCCGGATCAGCACGTCGCCGACCCAGACGGTGTGTGCGCTCTCGCCCTGCAACGCACCCCGGTAGCCGACGTAGCTGCGGCAGTCCGGCACGCTGTGGTCGACCAGCTGCCGGTGCTCCAGGTGCTGCCCGGCGTCGGCGAAGTAGAGGCCGTACAGCTCGGCCTCGCCGCCCCGGCCGGTGTACTCCACGCTGGTGTACTGCCGGACCAGGTCGCCGCCGAGACTCACCTGCACGTGCGTCACCTTGGCGTCCCGGCCCAGCCGCACCTTGAGGTGCTGGGCCTGCACGGCGTCCGGCGCCCAGTCGGCGACGGTGACCAGGGTCAGCTTCGCACCCTCGGCGACCACGACCTCGACGTTGTCGGCCAGGGTCACCGAACCGGTCTGCTCCAGCACCACTGTCACCTCGGCGAACCGGCCGACGTCGACGAAGGTGTGCCCGAACGAGGCGCCGTCGGCGCCCTGGCCGACCAGCTTGACGGTGACCGGTTCGGCCGGCCGGATCTCCGGGGCCACCGCGAGCAGCACCGCCTCGCCGGCCCGGCCGTGCGCCAGCGCGCTGATCCGGTCGAACGGGGTCAGCACGCTGCCGATCCGGGCGTCGCCCTCGTGCACGCCGCCGAAGGTCACCCCGTCCGGCAGCGCGGCGACCTCGTAGCGCAGCCGGCCGTCGACCGGGCTGAACGTGTCGTCGGCGAGGCCGGCGAGCCGCTTCAGCGGGGTGAACCGCCACTCCTCCTCCAGGCCGGTCAGGGCCGGGAAGTCGCGGACGTCGTACGAGCGGAGCGTCTGCGCCTTGGTCTGCGCGACCGACGCGCCGGACGCATGCTGCGCGTCGGTCGCCTGCCGCGCGTCGGGCGCTTCGGGCGCGAATGCTTCGGTAGTCATCTCTTCCTTGGTCTGTTCTCGACGAGGTCCGAGGCCGGCTGCGGTGGGTGCGGGTTGCGGAACGGTCGCGACCGGCGTCAGCCGACCGCGCCCTCCATCTGGAGTTCGATCAGCCGGTTGAGTTCCAGCGCGTACTCCATCGGAAGTTCCTTGGCGATCGGCTCGATGAAGCCGCGCACGATCATCGCCATCGCCTCGTCCTCGCTCAGCCCCCGGCTCATCAGGTAGAAGAGCTGGTCCTCGCTGACCTTGGAGACGGTCGCCTCGTGCCCCATCGCCACGTCGTCCTCGCGGATGTCGACGTACGGGTAGGTGTCCGAGCGGGAGATGGTGTCGACGAGCAGCGCGTCGCACTTGACGGTGCTCTTGCTGTGGTGCGAGCCCTCCAGCACCTGCACCAGGCCGCGGTAGGAGGTCCGGCCGCCGCCCCGGGCGATCGACTTGGAGACGATCGTGCTGGAGGTGTGCGGCGCGGCGTGCACCATCTTGGCGCCGGCGTCCTGGTGCTGCCCCTCGCCGGCCATCGCCACCGAGAGCACCTCGCCCTTGGCGTGCTCACCGGTCATCCAGACCGCCGGGTACTTCATGGTCACCTTGGAGCCGATGTTGCCGTCGATCCACTCCATGGTCGCACCCTCGTGGCAGACCGCCCGCTTGGTGACCAGGTTGTAGACGTTGTTCGACCAGTTCTGGATGGTGGTGTAGCGGCAGCGCGCGTTCTTCTTGACGACGATCTCGACGACCGCGCTGTGCAGCGAGTCGGAGGAGTAGATCGGCGCGGTGCAGCCCTCGACGTAGTGCACGTACGCGCCCTCGTCGACGATGATCAGGGTCCGCTCGAACTGGCCCATGTTCTCGGTGTTGATCCGGAAGTACGCCTGGAGCGGGATCTCCACGTGCACGCCCTTCGGCACGTAGATGAACGAGCCGCCGGACCAGACCGAGGTGTTCAGCGCGGCGAACTTGTTGTCGCCGACCGGGATCACCGTGCCGAAGTACTCCTTGAAGAGGTCCTCGTGCTGCTTGAGCGCGGTGTCGGTGTCCAGGAAGACGACGCCCTGCTCCTCAAGGTCCTCACGGATCTTGTGGTAGACCACCTCGGACTCGTACTGGGCGGCGACACCGGCGACCAGCCGCTGCTTCTCGGCCTCCGGGATGCCCAGCTTGTCGTAGGTGTTCTTGATGTCCTCCGGCAGGTCCTCCCAGCTCGCGGCCTGCTTCTCGGTGGAGCGGACGAAGTACTTGATGTTGTCGAAGTCAATCCCGCCGAGGTCGGCACCCCAGTTCGGCATCGGCTTGCGGCCGAACAGCCGCAGCCCCTTGAGCCGGAGGTCGAGCATCCAGGCGGGCTCGTTCTTCTTCGCGGAGATGTCCCGGACCACGGCCTCGTTCAGACCACGCTGGGCCACGGCACCGGCGGTGTCGGAGTCGGCCCACCCGTACTCGTAGCGCCCCAGGGCGGCGAGCTGCTCCTCCTGCGTCATGGGCTGGACGATCTGCTCGGTCATCTGTCTGTCCTCACACTGCTGACGGAAGGTTTGGGCTGGGTCGGGATGTGTGTGGTGCACACCCCGTCGCCGTGGGCGATGGTGGCCAGGCGCTGCACGTGGGTGCCGACCAGGCGGGAGATGACCGCCGTCTCGGCCTCGCACAGCTGGGGAAACTCCACGGCCACGTGGGCCACCGGGCAGTGGTGCTGGCAGAGCTGCCCGCCGGAGGCGATCGTGGACGCGTTGGCAGCGTAGCCCTCCGCGGTCAGCGCCCCGGCGAGTGCCTCGGCCCTGGCCAGCGGGTCCTCTCCGGCGCCCTCCATGGCGGCCCGGCAGCGGGCCTCCAGTGCCGCCACCTGCTCGGCGGCGAAGGCGTCGACGGCGTGCGGCCCACCGTGCCGGAAGATCCACCGCAGTGCGGCGGTGGCCATCCCGTCGTAGGTGTGGGTGCCGCAGCGCCGCCGGCCGGAGTCGGTGAGCCGGAAGATCCTGGCGGGCCGGCCGCGACCGCGCTGGCCGCGCACGACCTGGTCACGGGCGACCACGTCGCCGTCGGCGAGCATCGCGTCCAGATGCCGGCGGATCGCCGCCGGGCTGAGCCCCAGCTCCGCGCCGAGCTGGGCGGCGGTGGCCGCGCCGTGCTCCAGCAGCAGCTGGGTGACCCGGTTGCGGGTGGGGCGGCCGTCCGGACCGGCGACCGCGGCGACGGGCAGGCCGGAATCGGCGACCGGATCGGTCACCCGTTCCCGCTCCGAGCACGCCGCCAGGTTTTTCACTACGCCAACGTTACGTATTTCGTCCAAGGTCCGCAAACCCGAGATCCGGTGATCCGGGCCACCGGAGGGCGGACGCGCCGTCCAGCATGATCACATTTGCACGTACGATGGCCGGCGTGAGCCGATTCGGCGAATTCTCGAGCAAATCCACCCTATCGCGACTGGCCCTCGCCTCCGTGGTGGGGAACGTGCTGATCGTCGGGACGGGCGGCGCGGTCCGGCTGACCAAATCCGGGCTCGGCTGCCCCACCTGGCCCCGCTGCACCGACGACTCGTACGTCGCGACCGCCGAGATGGGCGTGCACGGGGTGATCGAGTTCGGCAACCGGCTGCTCACCTTCGTGCTCGCCGCCGTGGTGATCGCCGGGGTGCTGGCCGCCTGGCAGCAGCGCCCGGCCCGCCGTCGGCTCCGCTGGCTCAGCGTCGGCGCCGCGTTCGGCATCCCGGCACAGGCGGTGATCGGCGGGATCACCGTGCTCACCGACCTGAACCCGTGGGTGGTCGGGCTGCACTTCCTCGCCTCGATGGCGGTGATCGCCGCCGCGTACGCGTTCTGGCGCCACACCCTCGAACCGGACGGGCCGGCCCGGCCGACCGTACCGGGCCCGCTGCGTACCCTCGGCCGGGTGATCGCGGTCGTCACCGTCGGCGTACTCGTGGTCGGCACCTGGGTGACCGGCAGCGGCCCGCACTCCGGCGACTCGGGGGCGGCCCGCAACGGACTCGATCCGGAGACCATCTCCCAGGTGCACGCCGACACGGTCTTCCTGCTGCTCGGCCTCTCCGTCGCGGCATGGTTCGCGTTCCGCGCGGTCGGCGCGCCGCCCGCCGCGACCAGGGCCGTCGGCCTGCTGCTGCTCGCCGAACTCGGCCAGGGGCTGATCGGTTTCGTGCAGTACCTGACCGGGCTGCCGGTGGTGCTGGTCGGGGCACACATGCTCGGCTCCTGCCTGGTCTGGCTGGCAACCCTGGCGGTGCTCTGGTCGACCCGGGAACGCACCGAACCCGGCACCACCGCACCGCCCAGCACCGAAGCCCGGCTACTCGAACGGGTGTGAGGACAGGGTGTAAGGAAGGGCCCCCGCTTATCGTTTTCTGTTGTAGCGGGGGCCCTTCCTTACACCTCAGGTGAGGCGGGCGGCGATGGCGTCGGCCAGCCGGTCGGGCGCGCCCGGGGAGTGGGCCAGGAAGAGCGACGGCTCGGTGAGTTCCACCTCGACCAGCACCGGCGCGCCGTCCGGACCGGGAATCAGGTCCACCCGGGCGTAGAGCGGCGTGCCCCATCCGGTCGGCAGCGCCGCGAGTACCCGCTCGGCGAGGGCCAGCTCGACCCCGGCCGGGGTACGCGGATCGATCCGCTCCGGCCGGAACAGCCCGTCGACGCCGTGGTCCGGGCCGACCAGCATCGGGCCCTTCCGGACCGCGTGACTGAACCGCAGCCCGGCCGGGCCGCCGACGAAGAGCAGGCTGGTCTCCCCGGCGGTGTCCACGGCGGCCAGGTACGGCTGCACCATCACCCACCGCCCGGCCGCCTGGAGCCGCTTGACGTGTGCGACGGCCAGTTCGCGGTGCTCGGCGCCGGTCAGGTCGTACCGGCCGGTGTCCAGGCTGCCTGCGCCGACGACGGGCTTGAGCACGTACTCGCCGGGCTCGGCCGGCAGGGACCAGGCGGTGTCCGGGGCGAGCCAGTCCGTCGGAACGGTCGGCACGCCGGCCTCGGCGAGTTCCCGCAGGTAGCGCTTGTCGGTGTTCCAGCGCACCAGGCCGGCGGGATTCGCCAGCCGGGGCACGGTCTCGGCCCAGGCGACGAACTCGGCCCGCCGGGTCGGGTAGTCCCAGGCCGAGCGGAGCACCGCCAGGGCGTAGCCGGTCCAGTCCACCGCCGGGTCGTCCCAGACCGCCGCCTCGACCCGGAGGCCGCGTTCGGCGAGCGGGCCGAGCAACAGCCGGTCGTCGGGGTCGAGCTCGGGAAGTTCGGCACAGGTAACGAGAGCGACCCGGGGCTGTTCGCCCCGGGTCGCGCGGATGTTGTCGGACAAAATTATCAACGGGCCAGGACACGCCGAGACATAGACCGCCAAAGGTCGTTACTCGGACGCATCTGGTCCATCAGTTCCCGCTCCCATTCGTTCTCCACGGCGACCCCCGCCCTGGCGCAGGCCAGTCGCGCGACGTCGGTGCTGTCCGCGAACTGGTCAGCCCACACGCCGTCCTCCCCCACCAGGACAATGCGTGCGCCCCGCTTGCCGACGTACTCGATGACCGCCTTCGCGCCACCGTGGCCGGCGGCAAACGACTGGATGCCGGCGACCAGACCTTCGGGGGTCTGCCCCGCGACGGTCTGCTCGGCCGTCGGCGTCGTATCGGAACCATCTGCCATAACGCGAAGCCTAAGCAGGCTTCGACCGCCGCGAGGGGCAGCTACCGATAATTTGTGATGCCGATTACCCTGGGGTTTACCGGAGTGACACGTCTGATTCGGCCGATTTTTCGGCTTATACGCGACTAATTCACCGACATCATTCACGTTCTTACACTGCCGAATGGGACGATCGGGCACGAACAGCCCCAAAGCCTCAGAGCAGCGCGTCGACCGCCACCGCGGCGAAGACGATGGTCAGGTACGTGATCGACCAGTGGAACAGCCGCATCGGCTTGACCGACTCGCCCCGGGCCCCCCGTCGGCGGAGCCGGTGCGCCTCGGCGATGAACATCCCGCCGGCGGCCAGCACCGTCACCCCGTAGACCGGGCCCATGCCCAGCGGCCAGACCAGCACCGACGCCAGCACGGTCAACCAGGTGTAGACCACGATCTCGGCGGTGACCCGGCGGATCGAGGCCACCACCGGCAGCATCGGGATGCCGGCCCGGGCGTAGTCGTCCTTGAACTTGATGGCCAGGGCGTAGAAGTGCGGCAACTGCCAGAAGAAGACCACCGCGAACAGCCCCCAGGCCTGCGGCGCCAGCGAACCGGTCACCGCCACCCAGCCGATGAGCACCGGCGCCGAGCCGCAGATCCCGCCCCAGAAGGTGTTCTGCCAGGTGGTCCGCTTCAGCCACAGCGTGTAGACGAGGTCGTAGTAGGCGATGGCGGCCAGGGTCAGCGCGGTGGCCAGCCAGTTGGTGAAGACCGCCATCACGGTCACCGAGACCGCCGCCAGCACCAGCCCGAAGAGCAGCGCGTTGCGCGGCGCCACGGTGTGCGTCGGCAGCGGCCGACGCTTGGTCCGCTTCATCACCTGGTCGATGTCGCGGTCGATGTAGCAGTTCAGCGCGTTCGCCGCACCCGCCGCCAGCGAACCGCCGACCAGCACCACCGCGACCAGCCAGAGCGGCGGGATCCCGCCGTCGGCAAGCATCATCGTCGGCACCGTGGAGATCAGCAGCAGCTCGACGATCCGTGGCTTGGTCAGCGCGACGTACGCCCGGAGCAGGGCGGCGACGTCACGTCGCCGGGTCGCCTCGGCCGGCGTGCCCGCGCCCGGGGCACCGCCGGTCACGGGGCGCTCGGTGATCATGCTCACGGATTGCCACCTTCCGGCGTCGGGCACACGGTTGATTCGCTGCGCGGAGACAGCGGGGGTGGCGGACGAGGCGAGGGCCGGTACGCCGACCGACAGCCTACGCGTCGTCGTTTTCGCTGCCCGGGCGACCCTTCTTCGGTGCGAACGATCACACTTCCGACGAACCGCACTGCCGGTGGCGAGATCCGGGGGATGGGTTTCCGAACCGGTCGCTAGGGTCATGAGTGAGGGTTCCGCCCATCACGCCGAGGAGCACACACGATCGTGGCTGACAATCGACCCGAGCAAACCTCGCTGGACTGGTCCGATCTCGACCAGCGTGCCGTGGACACCGTCCGAGTGCTGGCCGTCGACGCCGTCGAGAAATCCGGCAACGGCCACCCGGGCACGGCGATGAGCCTGGCACCGGCCGCCTACCTGCTGTTCAACCGGGTCATGCGGCACGACCCGTCGCACCCCGACTGGACCGGCCGGGACCGGTTCGTGCTGTCGGCCGGGCACAGCAGCCTCACCCTCTACGTCCAGCTCTACCTCAGCGGCTACGGTCTCGGCCTGAGCGACCTCAAGTCGCTGCGCCAGTGGGGTTCGCTCACCCCCGGCCACCCCGAGCACGGGCACACCCGGGGCGTCGAGACCACCACCGGCCCGCTCGGGCAGGGGCTCGGCAACGCGGTCGGGATGGCGATGGCCGCCCGCCGCGAGCGGGGCCTGCTCGACCCGGACGCCGCGCCCGGCACATCCCCGTTCGACCACCACATCTGGTGCATCGCCTCCGACGGCGACATCGAGGAGGGGATCAGCCACGAGGCCAGCGCGCTCGCCGGGCACCAGCGGCTCGGCAACCTGATCCTCATCTACGACGACAACGAGATCTCGATCGAGGACGACACCCGGATCGCCAAGAGCGAGGACGTCGCCGCCCGCTACGAGGCGTACGGCTGGCACGTGCAGACCGTGGACTGGCGCAGCGGGGAGACCGACGACGGCCACTACCACGAGGACGTGGCGGCGCTGTACGACGCGCTGCTGGCGGCCAGGGCGGAGACGAACCGGCCGTCGTTCATCGCGCTGCGCACCATCATCGGCTGGCCGGCGCCGACCAAGCAGAACACCGGCAAGATCCACGGTTCGGCGCTCGGTGCCGACGAGGTCGCCGAGACCAAGAAGCTGCTCGGGTTCGACCCGGCCCAGCACTTCATGGTCGACGACGAGGTGCTGGCGCACGCCCGTCAGGTGCTGGAGCGGGGCCGGGCCGCCCGCGCCGAGTGGGAGACCGCCTACCAGGCGTGGGCCGACGCCAACCCAGAGGGCAAGGCGCTGCACGACCGGCTGGCCACCCGTACGCTGCCGACCGGCTGGACCGACGCGCTGCCCGAGTTCCCCGCGGACGCCAAGGGGATCGCCACCCGGGCCGCCTCCGGCAAGGTGCTCAACGCCCTCGCCCCGGTGCTGCCGGAACTCTGGGGCGGCTCGGCCGACCTGGCCGAGAGCAACAACACCACCATGGAGGGCGAGCCCTCCTTCATCCCCAGCGACTACGCCACCAAGGCGTTCCCGGGCAACGAGTTCGGCCGCACCCTGCACTTCGGCATCCGCGAGCACGCGATGGGTGCGATCCTGAACGGCATCGCGCTGCACGGCGGCACCCGCCCCTACGGCGGCACCTTCCTGGTCTTCAGCGACTACATGCGCCCGGCGGTCCGGCTCGCCGCGCTGATGAAGCTGCCGGTGGTCTACGTCTGGACGCACGACTCGATCGGCCTCGGCGAGGACGGCCCGACGCACCAGCCGGTCGAGCACCTGACCGCGCTGCGCGCCATCCCCGGGCTGGACGTGATCCGCCCGGCCGACGCCAACGAGACCGCCTGGGCCTGGCGGCGGGCACTGGAGAACACCGACCGGCCCGCCGCGCTGGCGCTGAGCCGGCAGACGCTGCCGACGCTGGACCGCGGCGAGCTGGCCGGCGCGGACCAGACCGTCAAGGGCGGCTACGTCCTCGCCGAGGCGTCGAACGCGCAGCCGAAGGTGATCCTGATCGGCACCGGCTCCGAACTCCAGCTCTGCCTGACGGCCCGGGACCGGCTGGAGGCCGAGGGGACCCCGACCCGGGTGGTCTCGATGCCCTGCCAGGAGTGGTTCCGGGAGCAGGACTCGGCCTACCAGGACTCGGTACTCCCCCGCGACGTGCGGGCCCGGGTCAGCGTGGAGGCAGGCATCGCGATGTCCTGGCGGGACCTGATCGGCGACAGCGGCGAGGCGGTCAGCCTGGAGCACTACGGCGCCAGCGCGCCGTACAGCGTGCTCTTCGAGCAGTTCGGATTCACTCCCGACCGGATCGTCGCGGCCGCGCACGCGTCGCTGACCCGGGTGGGCCAGATCACCGGTGACACCACCGGCAACTGAGGGAGCGTTGCAGACATGACTGACCGGTTGGGTGAGCTCACCGCCGCGGGAGTGGCGGTCTGGCTCGACGATCTTTCGAGAGTACGGCTGAGTTCCGGCAACCTGGACGAGCTGCGGCGGCAGAAGCACCTGGTCGGGGTGACCACCAACCCGACCATCTTCGCCAAGGCACTGAGCGACGCCGACGAGTACAACTGGCAGCTGCGGGACCTGGCGGTGCGCGGGGTCAGCGTCGAGGAGGCGGTACGCGCGCTCACCACGTACGACGTGCGGTGGGCCTGCGACGTCATGCGCCCGGCGTACGACAGCAGTGCCGGGGTGGACGGTCGGGTCTCGATCGAGGTGGACCCGCGGCTGGCGTACCGGACCGAGCCGACGGTGGCCGAGGCGAAGGCGCTGTGGTGGCTCATCGACCGGCCCAACCTGTTCATCAAGATCCCGGCGACCGAGGCCGGGCTGCCGGCCATCACCGCGACCCTGGCCGAGGGGATCAGCGTGAACGTGACGCTGATCTTCGGGCTGGAGCGCTACTCGCAGGTGATGGAGGCGTTCCTGGCCGGGCTGGAGCAGGCGAAGGCGAACGGGCACGACCTTTCCAGGATCGCCTCGGTGGCGTCGTTCTTCGTCTCCCGGGTCGACAGCGAGGTCGACAAGCGGCTGGACAAGCTCGACGGCGCCGGCCGGCCGGAGATCGCGGCGCTGAAGGGCAGGGCGGCGGTCGCCAACGCGCAGCTCGCGTACGAGCGGTACGCCGAGGTCTTCTCCTCGGACCGCTGGCAGGCGCTGGCCGACGCCGGTGCGCATCCACAGCGCCCGCTCTGGGCCTCCACCTCCACGAAGAACCCGGAGTACCGGGACGTGATCTACGTCGAGGAGCTGATCGCGCCCGGCACCGTCAACACCATGCCGGAGCCGGTGATCGACGCCTACGCCGAGCACGGCGAGACCCGCCCGGACACCGTCACCGGCTCCTACGACCAGGCCCGGGAGGTCTTCGCCGGGCTGGCCGACGCCGGTGTCGACTTCGACGACGTGATCGCCACCCTGGAACAGGAGGGCGTGGAGAAGTTCGAGGCGAGCTGGCAGGAGCTGCTGGACGGCGTCCGCAAGTCGCTGGAGGCCGCCGCCGAGGGTGCCGGCGAGCCGAACCAGGCCGCCAGCGAGAACGCCGAGGCGGCCGCCCGGGCGGGAGGCAACGCGTGACCGCAAGCGATCTGCTGGACGGCGGCTGCGAGGGTGCGGCCGGGCTGGCCGTCTACGGCGCGGAGGCGGTCGACGCCGCCGCGCCGGCCTCGGCCCGGGCCGCGCTGCTGGCCGAGGACGTACCGGCCCGGCTGGCCGGCAAGGACGCGACACTGTGGGGGCCGGAGGCGCAGGCCGAGGCGGCGATCCGGCTCGGCTGGGTGGACACCTTCCGGCGCAGCCGGGAACTCCTCCCCCAACTCGCCGAGCTGAAGACGGAACTGGCCGACCTGGACCACGTGGTACTCGCCGGGATGGGCGGCTCGTCGCTGGCCCCCGAGGTGATCACCCGTACCCTCGGCAAATCGCTTACCGTGCTGGACACCACCGACCCGGGGCAGGTGCGCGCGGCGATCGCCGACCGGCTGGACCGGACCGTGGTGGTGGTGGCCAGCAAGTCCGGCTCGACCGTGGAGACCGACAGCCACCGGCGGGCGTACTGGCAGGCGTTCCTGGACTCCGGCCTGACCGAGGCGGAGGCCGGGCGGCGTTTCGTGATCGTCACCGACCCGGGTTCGCCGCTTGCCGACACCGCCGCCGAGATGGGCGCCTTCGTGGTGCTCGCCGACCCGGACGTCGGCGGTCGCTACTCGGCGCTCACCGCGTTCGGACTGGTCCCGTCGGCACTGGCCGGGGTCGAGGTGGCCGAACTGCTGGACCAGGCCGAGGAGCTGGCCGGCGCGCTCGGCGGCCCGCAGGACAACCCCGGGCTGGCGCTCGGCGCCGCGCTCGGCGCCGCCGCCACCACCGGCCGGGACAAGGTCGCGCTGGTCTCCGACGGCACCGGCATCGACGGCTTCGGCGACTGGGCCGAGCAGCTGATCGCCGAGTCGACCGGCAAGAACGGCGTCGGCATCCTGCCGGTGGTGGTCGAGGACCCGGGCAGCCCCGGTGCGACCGGACCGGACGTGTTGACCGTCACCTACGGCGGCGGGCTCGCCGCCGGTGCGGTGCCGGGCGGCGGGATCCGGCCCGACCTGGCCGTGAACGGCCCGCTCGGCGCGCAGTTCCTGGCCTGGGAGTACGCATGCGCCGTCGCCGGGGTGGTGCTCGGGATCGACCCGTTCAACCAGCCGAACGTGACCGAGTCCAAGGAGAACACCAACCGGCTGCTCGGCACCGGGCTGCCGGTCGAGACGCCGACCTTTGTCGACAGCGGGGTCGAGGGGTACTGGTTCCCGGGCGAGCCGCAGCGGTCCGACCCGCTCCCCGGCGACCTGGCCGGGGCGCTGCGCCTGCTGGTGGCCGGGCTCGGCAACGACGGCTACCTTGCCGTGATGGCCTACCTGGACCGGTTCGCCGACGCCAAGACCGCACAGGTGCGCCCCGGGCTGGCCGCCGCGTCGGGCCGGCCGGTCACCTTCGGCTGGGGACCCCGGTTCCTGCACTCCACCGGGCAGTACCACAAGGGCGGTCCGCAGCTCGGGTCGTACCTGCAGATCACCGGTGACGTGGCCGAGGACCTGCCGGTGCCCGGCAGGGCGTACTCGTTCGGGCAGTTGCAGGCCGCGCAGGCCGCGGGCGACCGGGAAGCTCTCGCCCAGCGGGGCCGGCCGGTGCTCCGGCTGCACCTGACCGACCGGGGCGCCGGAATTCCGCACCTCCTCGACGCGGTACGGGGCCTGCGGAGTTGACGGTGACCGGGCATGCTGACAGGAACCTACCGACCGAGGAGGGGGTGCCGTGAATCCGCTGCGCGACCCGCAGGACCGGCGGTTGCCGCGGATCCCGGAGCCGTGCGCGCTGGTGATCTTCGGTGTCACCGGGGACCTGGCCCGCAAGAAGCTGCTGCCGGCCGTCTACGACCTGGCCAACCGGGGCCTGCTGCCGCCCGGCTTCGTGGTGCTCGGGTTCGCCCGGCGCGACTGGGGCGACGGCGACTTCGAGTCGATGGCCCGGGACGCGGCACAGGCACACGCCCGGACACCATGGCGGGAAGAGGTATGGGGCCGGCTGGCCGGCAACATCAAGTTCGTCGGCGGCGCGTTCGACGACGACGCCGCCTTCGACAAGTTGGCGAACTGCCTGGACGAGCTGCGGGACAGCCACGGCATCGGCGGCAACGCCGCCTTCTACTTCTCCATCCCGCCGGCAGCGTTCCCGACCGTGCTCAAGCAGCTGGCCCGGACCGGCATGGCCGACAACGACAAGTGCGGCGGCTGGCGCCGGGTGGTGGTGGAGAAGCCGTTCGGGCACGACCTCGGCTCGGCGAAGGCGCTCAACGACCTGGTCGACGACGTCTTCACCCGGGACGACGTGTTCCGGATCGACCACTACCTGGGCAAGGAGACCGTCCAGAACATCCTCGCGCTGCGGTTCGCCAACAGCCTCTTCGAGCCGCTGTGGAACTCCAAGTACGTCGACTCGGTGCAGATCACCATGGCCGAGGACGTCGGGATCGGCACCCGGGCCGGCTTCTACGACGCCACCGGCACCGCCCGGGACGTGTTGCAGAACCACCTCCTGCAACTGCTCGCCCTGGTGGCGATGGAGGAGCCGACAAGCTTCGACGCCAGCGAGATCCGGGCCGAGAAGCTGAAGGTGCTGCGCGCGATCACCCTGCCCGAGGACGTGCGCACCGGCACGGTACGCGGGCAGTACCTGCCCGGCTGGGTGGCCGGCAAGCGGGCGGTCGGCTACCTCGACGAGGAGGGCGTGCCGCCGGAGTCGACCACCGAGACGTACGTCGCGGTGCGGCTGGGCATCCAGAACCGGCGCTGGGCCGGGGTGCCGTTCTACATCCGCGCCGCCAAGCGGTTGCCGCGCCGGGTGACCGAGGTCGCCATCATGTTCAAGAAGGCGCCGCACCTGCCGTTCAACCCCGCCGACATGGAGATGCTCGGCAACAACCAGCTCGTCATCCGGGTGCAGCCGGACGAGGGCGTGGTGCTGAAGTTCGGCTCCAAGGTCCCCGGCACCACGATGGAGGTCCGGGACATCGCGATGGACTTCCAGTACGGCGAGGCGTTCACCGAGTCCAGCCCCGAGGCGTACGAGCGGCTGGTGCTGGACGTGCTGATCGGTGACCGGACCCTCTTCCCGGACGCCGCCGAGGTCGAGCAGAGCTGGCAGGTAATCGACCCGCTGGAGGATGCCTGGGAGGGCACCCGACCGGAGCCGTACCGGGCCGGCGAGTGGGGTCCGCGGGCCGCCGACGAGATGCTGGCCCGGGAGGGCCGGGCCTGGCGGCGGGCGTGACCCTCCGGACGGCAACAACGACAGCAACCAGGAGGCAGCGTTGATCGGCCTGTGGGACACCACCGGAAACGAGGTGGTGAAGGCGCTGGCCGCCGAGCGGCGCAGTGCCGGCGGAGTGGCCAGCGGCATGGCGCTGACCCTGATCGTCGTCGTCGACGAGCCCCGGGTCCGGGAGGCCGAGGCGGCGGTCACCATCGCCTCGGCCGCGCACCCGTGCCGGATGGTGGTGGTGGTCCGCTCCGACATCGAACGGGACCGCAACCGGCTCGACGCCGAGATCGTCGTCGGCGGCCGGCTCGGCCCCGGCGAGGCGGTGGTGACCCGGATGTACGGCCGGCTCGCCCTGCACGCCGAGTCGGTGGTGATGCCGCTGCTGGTCCCGGACGTGCCGGTGGTGACCTGGTGGCACGGCGAGCCGCCGGCCGAGATCGCCAACGACTTCCTCGGGGTGGTGGCGGACCGCCGGATCACCGACTCGGCCCAGGCCGCCGACCCGGTGGAGGCGCTGCGGCAGCGGGCCCGGGACTACGCACCCGGTGACACCGACCTGGCGTGGACCCGGATCACCCCGTGGCGCACCCTGGTCGCCGGGGCCTTCGACACCACCGAGGGCAACCGGGTCACCTCGGCCACCGTGGTCGCCCCGCACACCGACCCGACGGCCGCGCTGATGATCGGCTGGCTGAAGGCCCGGCTGGGGCTGCACCCGCACTGGGAGCACACCAGCGAGTTCCCCCGGATGCGGTCGGTGGAGCTGCACTGCGCCAACGGCGACGAGCTGGTGCTGACCCGGGACGACAACCAGGCGACGTTCACCCGTACCGGGCAGGCCGTCCGGCGGCTGCCGCTGGTTCGCCGCCCGCTCGGCGACGAACTCGCCGAGGAGCTGCGCCGGCTCGACCCGGACCAGATCTACGCCGAGGCGTTGGGTGCCGCCGCCGGGGTGGCCGGGCTGGAGAGCCGGCCGGCCCAGCGGGTGCACGTCTGGAAGGACCCGACCAAGCAGCCGCAGGGCGTGGCGTGACCGGCACGACGGTGGAGGTGCACGCCGGTCCCGAGCTGCTCGCCCAGGCGGTCGCGACCCGGCTGCTGGTCCGGATCATCGACGCCCAGATCGAACGCGGCGAGGCGAGCGTGGTGCTGACCGGCGGCCGGATCGCGGCGGCGGTGCACCGGGCGGTACGCGAGCTGCCGGCCCGGGACGCGGTCGACTGGTCCCGGGTCGACGTCTGGTGGGGTGACGAACGCTTCCTGCCGGCCGGGGACCCGGAACGCAACGAGACCCAGGCCCGGGAGGCGCTGCTGGACGCGCTGCCGCAGCTGCGGGTGCATGCGATGCCCGCCTCGGACGGCCCGGACGGTGCCGATCCGGTGGCGGCGGCGGCCCGGTACGCGGCCGAACTCGCCGCCGCCGGCCCGGCTGGGGCCGTCCTGCCGCACTTCGACGTGCTGATGCTCGGGGTCGGCGAGGACGGCCACGTCGCCTCGCTCTTCCCGGGACATCCGGTCGACGACGAGAACGGGCCGGTGAGTGCGGTCCGGGACAGCCCGAAGCCGCCACCGGTGCGGATCACCCTGACCCGGGAGGCCATCAACACCGCCGAGGACGTCTGGCTGATCGCCAGCGGCAGCGGCAAGGCCGAGGCGGTCGGCCTGGCGCTCGGCGGCGACGCCGGCCCGGTGCGGGTGCCGGCGGCCGGGGTCGCCGGGGTGCGGCGGACCCGTTGGCTGCTGGACGGGGCTGCGGCGGCCGAGGTGAAGCCCGGCCTGCGCTGATCCGCCCCGACGAGAAGTGCCAGCCGGGCGGCTCCGGGAGGAGCCGCCCGGAGTCAGCTCAGGCCCGGCCCCGGCGGGCCCGCAGCGCGGCCAGCGCCTCGGCGAGGATCGCCTCCGCGTCCGCCTCGCTGCGCCGCTCCTTCACGTACGCCAGGTGCGACTTGTACGGCTCCGACCTCGGCCGCCCCGGCGGGTTGTGTACGTCCTGCCCGGCCGGCTGCCCGCAGTGCGGACAGTCCCAGGTCTCCGGGATCTCGGCCTCGGCCGCCAGCAGGATCTCCAGCATGTGCCCGTTGCCGCACCAGTAGGTGACCGGACGGCGGGGGGCGGGTTCGTATCGCTCGGTCGGTCGGGCTGGGCCGGCACCGACTCGGCTGCCACGGATAGCACTGCCACTGGGCACGGCTATCGCTCCGTTCGTCAGAGGAGGGGATCCCCAGGGGGTATGACAAACTGCGCGCGGCCCACGTTAGCGGACCGCGCGCGGTTTGTACGCCCTGGTTTGTCAGGTGGTCTCGGCGAGACGCAGCCAGAGACCCAGCCCGACGATGCAGGCGAACCAGACAAGACCCACCAGAACGGTGTATCGGTCGAGGTTCTTCTCGGCCACCGAGGAGCCGGCCAGGCTGGAGCTGACCCCTCCGCCGAACATGCTCGACATCCCGCCGCCCTTGCCCCGGTGCAGCAGGATCAGCAAGGTGAGCAGCACGCTCGTGATCACCAGCAACACGATCAACGTGTATGCGAACCAGATCGGCATGGTAGGGGTCAGTCCTCTCAGCTACGCGGGGCCCGTCAAGGATAGCGACCGTCAGCGGGAGATGTGCTCCGGGAACCGGCAGATCTGCGCGAACTCCTCGGCGTCCAGGCTCGCCCCGCCGACCAGGGCGCCGTCCACGTCCGGCTGCGCCATGATCGCGGCGATGTTGGCCGCCTTGACCGAGCCGCCGTAGAGGATCCGGACCTGGTCGGCCGCCTCCTGGCCGTGCACCTCGGCGAGCCGCTGCCGGATCGCCCCGCAGACCTCCTGGGCGTTCTCCGGCGTCGCGGTCTTGCCGGTGCCGATCGCCCAGACCGGCTCGTACGCGACGACCACCTTGACGACCTGCTCGGCGGTCAGCCCGGCCAGCGAGCCGTCGAGCTGGCCGCGGACGTACGCCACCTGCCCGTCCTGCTCGCGGACGTCCAGGCCCTCGCCGACGCAGACGATCGGGGTCAACTCGTTTGCCAGTGCCGCCTTCGTCTTGGCATTGACAAGCGCGTCGTCCTCGTTGTGGTACGTCCGCCGCTCGGAGTGCCCGACCACCACGTAGGTGCAGCCGAGCGCGGTCAGCAGCGCACCCGAGATGTCCCCGGTGTACGCCCCGCCCTTGTGCGGCGAGAGGTCCTGTGCGCCGTACCCGATCAGCAGCTTGTCGCCGTCGACCGCCGTCTGCACGGTCCGCAGGTCGGTGTACGGCGGCAGCACCACCGTCTCCACCTCGGTCAACCGCTTCTCGTCGAGGCTCGCGGCGAGCTTCTGGATCAGCAGGTTCGCTTCCCTGTGGTTGAGGTTCATCTTCCAGTTGCCGGCCATCAGCGGACGGCGGGCGGGTGCGGGGGTGGCCACTACTGCTCCAGTGCGACGATGCCGGGGAGAGCCTTGCCCTCCAGGTATTCCAGCGAGGCTCCCCCGCCGGTCGAGATGTGCCCGAACGACGACTCGTCCAGGCCCAGCGCGCGGACCGCGGCTGCGGAGTCGCCGCCGCCGACCACCGTGAAGCCCTTGACCGAACTGATCGCCTCGGCCACCCCCCGGGTGCCGGCGGCGAACGGGGCCAGCTCGAAGACGCCCATCGGCCCGTTCCAGAAGACCGTCCGGGCCGTCCCCACCAGCTCGGCGAACTCGGCGACCGTCCGGGGGCCGATGTCCAGGCCGAGCCGGTCGGCCGGGATCTCGTGCACCGGCACGGTGTCGTGCCCGGCGTCGGCGCTGAACTCGGTCGCCGCCACCACGTCGACCGGGAGCACGATCTTGCCGCCGCCCCGCTCCAGCAGGTCCCGGCAGGTGTCGAGCATCTCCTCTTCGAGCAGCGACCTGCCCACCTCGTGCCCCTGGGCACGCAGGAAGGTGAAACACATGCCGCCGCCGATCAGCAGCTGGTCGACGGTGGGCAGCAGCGCCTCGATCACGGCGAGCTTGTCGGAGACCTTGGAGCCGCCGAGCACCACCACGTACGGGCGGTCGGGCTCGTGCCGCAGCCGGGCCAGCACCTCCACCTCGCGCAGCACCAGCCGGCCGGCGAAGTGCGGCAGCCGGGCCGGTACGTCGTGGACGCTCGCGTGCCTGCGGTGCACGGCCCCGAACGCGTCGTCGACGTACGCCTCGGCGAAGCCGGCGAGCTGGTCGGCGAAGACGCCCCGCTCGCTCTCGTCCTTGCTGGTCTCGCCCGGGTTGAAGCGCAGGTTCTCCAGCAGTGCGACCCGGCCGTCGCCGAGCCCCTCGACCGCCTTGCGGGCCGACTCGCCGACCGTGTCGGTGGCGAAGGCCACCTCGGCGTCGAGCAGCTCACCGAGCCGGGCGGCGACCGGGGCGAGACTGTACTTCGGGTCCGGGGAGCCCTTGGGCCGGCCCAGGTGGGAACAGACGACGACAGCGGCACCGGCGTCCCGCAGCGCGGTGAGCGTCGGCAGCACGGCCCGGATCCGGCCGTCGTCGGTTATCTCCCCGGTCTGCTTGTCGAGCGGGACGTTCAGGTCGGCGCGCACCAGCACGCGCCGACCCAAGACCCCCTCGGCGAGCAGGTCGTCGAGGTTGCGGATGCTCACAGAGCTCCCTTTCCGTTCACGACTGCGGGGCTCGCAAGCTCACTCCTCGCGCTCACAGAGCTCCCTTTCCGTTCACGACTACGGGGCTCGCAAGCTCACTCCTCGCGCTCACAGAGCTCCCTTTCCGTTCACGACTGTGCGGCTCGGGCTCACAGCCCGGCGCCGACCAGCTTGACCAGGTCGACCAGGCGGTTCGAGTAGCCCCACTCGTTGTCGTACCAGCCGACGACCTTGACCTGGTTGCCGATCACCTTGGTCAGCCCCGAGTCGAAGATGCACGAGGCCGGGTCGGTGACGATGTCGGCGGAGACGATCTCGTCCTCGGTGTAGGTGAGGATGCCCTTCAGCGGCCCCTCGGCGGCGGCCTTCATCGCGGCGTTGACCTCCTCGACCGAGGTGTCCCGGCCGGCGTCGATGGTCAGGTCGGTGGCCGAGCCGGTCGGGATCGGCACCCGCAGCGCGAAGCCGTCCAGCTTGCCCTTGAGGTCCGGCAGCACCAGGCCGATCGCCTTGGCGGCGCCGGTCGAGGTCGGCACGATGTTCAGCGCGGCGGCGCGGGCCCGGCGGAGGTCCTTGTGCGGGCCGTCCTGGAGGTTCTGGTCCTGGGTGTACGCGTGGATGGTGGTCATCAGCCCCTTTTCGATGCCCACCGTGTCCTGCAACACCTTCGCCATCGGCGCGAGGCAGTTGGTGGTGCACGAGGCGTTGGAGATGATGTTGTGCTTGGCCGGGTCGTAGTTCTGGTGGTTGACCCCCATCACGATCGTGACGTCCTCGTTCTTGGCCGGCGCCGAGATGATGACCTTCTTGGCCCCGCCGTCGATGTGCGCCTTCGCCTTGGTGGCGTCGGTGAAGAAGCCGGTCGACTCGATCACCACGTCGGCGCCGAGGTCGCCCCAGGGCAGCTTGCCCGGGTCCTTCTCGGCGAAGACCTTCATGGTGTGCCCGCCGACGCTGATCTCGTCCGCGCTGGCCTTGACCTCCTGCGGCAGCCGGCCGAGGATGCTGTCGTACTTGACCAGGTGCGCCAGCGTGGCGTTGTCGGTCAGGTCGTTGGCGCCGACCACCTCGACGTCGGCGCCCGACGCGAGCACCGCGCGGAAGAAGTTGCGGCCGATCCGGCCGAATCCGTTGATGCCAACCCGGATGGTCACTGGGTCCATCTCCTCGTGTTTCGTTCGCCGCCGATGTCAGCGTGCGGCGGCGAAGGTGGGCGCGCCGACGTGGGAGCCGGCCGCTGGATGTCACCCCGGCCGTCTCACCGCGACCTCTGGGCGGTCAGCACGGCGGAGAAGGCCGGTACCGGCCCCGTCGCCGTACGCTGCGACCTTATCCGAGCGCGCCGCTCCGCGTTGCGTCGGGGCACAATCCGGCCAATCGACTTCACCGGCGGGGTACGCACCGTACCGGCCCGGCCGGGCCGGCTGCCGCCACCGGTGGCTCAGACCGCCAGCATGTCCGGGGTGACCGCCGCCTCGGTGTCGGGAATCCCCAGGTCACGGGCGCGCTTGTCGGCCAGCGCCAGTAGCCGGCGGATCCGGCCGGCGATCGCGTCCTTGGTCAGCGGCGGGTCGGCCAGCGCGCCCAGCTCCTCAAGGGACGCCTGCCGGTGTTCCAGGCGCAGCTGGCCGGCCGAGGTGAGGTGGTTCGGGGCGTCCTCGGCGAGGATCTCCAGCGCCCGGGTGACCCGGGCGGCGGCGGCGACGGCGGCCCGGGCCGAGCGGCGCAGGTTGGCGTCGTCGAAGTTGGCCAGCCGGTTCGCGGTGGCCCGTACCTCGCGGCGTACCCTGCGTTCCTCCCAGGAGAGCACGCTGGAGTGGGCGCCGATCCGGGTCAGCAGCGCGGCGATCGCGTCGCCGTCCTTGACCACCACCCGGTCCACCCCGCGCACCTCGCGGTACTTCGCGGTGATGCCGATCCGCCGGGCCGCGCCGACCAGGGCGAGCGCGGTCTCCGGGCCGGGGCAGGTGATCTCCAGCGCGCAGGACCGGCCGGGCTCGGTCAGCGAGCCGTGCGCCATGAAGGCACCCCGCCAGGCCGAGACCGCACAGCAGACGTTCGCCGCCACCACGTGCGGGGGCAGTCCGCGTACCGGCCGGCCGCGCACGTCGAGCAGCCCGGTCTGCCGGGCCAGTGCCTCGCCGTCCTTGACCACCCGGACGATGTAGTGGCTGCCCTTGCGCAGCCCGCCGGAGGCGAGAACATGGATCTCGCTCGGATAGCCGTACACCTCGGCGACCTCCCGCCGCAGCCGGCGGGCCACCGCACCGGTGTCGAGTTCCGCCTCGACCACCACCCGTCCGGAGACGATGTGCAGTCCGCCCGCGAAGCGCAGCAGGGCGGCCATCTCCGCCCGCCGGCAGCAGGGCTTGGGTACGTCGACCCGGCTCAGTTCGTCCTTGACCGCAGCCGTCATCGCCATCTTGTCGTCACCTCGTTGGCCGGTCCCGGCGGGTGCCGGTGATTCGTAGCTGCTTGGTTGTCGATCCGTAGGTACTTAACGATCGGCGCCCAGGAGAGGCACCAGCGCGGCGCCCAGCGCCGCCGGATCGTGCTCGGGCCGCCCGTCCGGTACGGCCACCGGGGCGAGCACCAGCCGGGCACCCAGCGATTCTGCCGCACGATGTACCGGTTCGGGGTCACCCACCGCCTTTCCGTCCGCCAGCACCACGTCAAGGGCGAGGCCGGGCAGATACCAGCCGAGCGCGGCCAGGTGGTCGGCGAGGGAGAGGCCGAGCGTCTCCGCCTCGTTCGCGAGGTTGAGCGTGACCAGCCGGCGGGCCGGACTGGCCACGATCGCGGCGGCCAGCTCCGGCACCAGCAGGTGCGGGATGACGCTCGTGTACCAGCTTCCCGGACCGAAGATCAGCCAGTCCGCCGCGCGTACCGCCGCCACCGCCTGCGGGCAGGCGCTCGGCCCAGCCGGGTTCAGCCGTACCGACTCGACCCGGCCGTCGGTGACCGCGACCGCGTGCTGGCCGCGTACCGTCTGCACCGCGCTGGGGCGGCGCGGGTCGGCGCCGCGGACCCGGGCCTCGATGCCGACCGGCTGGCAGGCCATCGGCAGCACCCGGCCGACGGCACCGAGCATCGCGCCGGCGTGGTCGAGGGCGGCCACCGGGTCGCCGAGCAGTTCCATCAGGCCGCAGAGCACCAGGTTGCCGACCGCGTGCCCGGCCAGCGGGTCGGGGCGCGGGCCGGCGCCGGCGAACCGGTGCTGGAACAGTTCGGCGCTGAGCCGCTTGTCCGGCTCGTCGGCGGCGAGCGCGGCGAGCGCCTGCCGCAGGTCACCGGGGGGCAGCGCGCCGCGTTCGAGCCGCAGCCGCCCGCTGGAGCCGCCGTCGTCGCCGACGGTCACCACCGCGGTGATGTCGAGATCCAGCTCCGGGGCGCAGTGGCGCAGCGCCCGCAGCGACGCGGCGAGGCCGTGCCCGCCGCCGAACGCGACGACGCGCTGCGGCAGCGGACCCTTCGCCGGCTCCCCGGGGCCGGCCGGAGCCGGGGCGGGCGAGACCGGGGCGGGCGGAGTCGGGGCGGGGGCACCAGGCGGTGCCGGTTGCGAAGGGTTCACTCGCGCCCCAGGTCCCGGTGGTGCGCGGTGGCGGCCAGCCGGGCCTGCCGGAGCCGGCCGGCCAGTTCCTCGGCAATCGCCACGCTGCGGTGCTTGCCGCCGGTGCAGCCGACCGCCACGGTCAGGTAGCGCTTCCCCTCCCGCTCGAAGCCGGGCGCGGTCGCGTTGATCAACCGGGCGTACGTCTCGACGAACGTCACCGCGCCGCGCTGGCCGAGCACGTACCGGCTGACGTCCTCCTCCCGCCCGGTGTGCTCGCGTAGCTCCGGCACCCAGTACGGGTTCGGCAGGAAGCGCGCGTCCAGCACGAAGTCGGCGTCCGGCGGGAGGCCGTACTTGAAGCCGAAGGAGAGCACCGTCACCCGCAGCCTGCGGGCGTCCTCGCCGCCGAACAGCTCCTCGACCCGGCGGCGGAGCTGGTTCACGTTCAGGTGCGAGGTGTCGATGATCACGTCGGCCTGATCGCGGGCCTCCTCCAGCAAGCCGCGTTCGATCGCGATCCCGTCGGCGAGCCGACCGTCCCCCTGGAGCGGGTGCGAGCGGCGAACGCTCTCGAAGCGCCTGATCAGCACCTCGTCGTCGGCGTCCACGAAGACCACCCGGGGCTGGAAGCCGCGCTCCTTGAGCGCCCGGATCGCCCCGGCCAGGTCGGTGGAGAAGGCCCGGCTGCGCACGTCCAGCACCATCGCGGTCTGCCGGGCCGCCCCGCCGGCCCGGAACGCCAGCTCGGCCATGTCGAGCATCAGCGCCTGCGGCAGGTTGTCCACCACGTAGAAGCCGACGTTCTCCAGGGCTCGGGCGACGGTGCTGCGCCCGCCGCCGGAGACGCCGGTGACGACCACCAGGGTGGTGTCCGATCGGGTCGGCTCCACCTCCGACCGGACCCGCGCCGGCTGCGTGCCGTCCGGTGCCGGCCCCGTCGGCGGGTGTCCCCCGTCCCGTTCCTCAGTGCCCGTCGGCGACGCGTCGGCCGCCAACCGAGTCTCGCTCACCTTCCACCCCCCAGCCGTACCCGCCTGCCGGACCGACGGTACGCCGCGCGGATGCGGGTTCGGCGAGGGTCGACCGGCCGGCGAGGTTGGAGACGTAATCTACCCGGCCGTCTGGATCTCGCCGGGCGGCGGTCCGGGTAACCCGGCGTCGGGCATTTGCTAAAGAAATCTTTCTAGAGCTATCTTTAGAATATGCGCCCCGAGATCAAACTCACCGACCCGCTGGCCCTGCGGGGGTACGCGCACCCGCTCCGGATGGCCCTGCTCGGGCTGCTCCGCCGGGAGGGGCCGTTGACCGCGACCCAGGCCGCCGAGCGGCTCGACGAGAGCGTGCCGAACTGCTCCTACCACCTGCGCCAGCTCGCCAAGTACGGCCTCGCCGAGCGGGCCGACGCCGCCGACGCCCGGGAGCGGCCCTGGCAGGCGACCGCCCTCAGCACCTCCTGGGACGACCTCTCCGACGACCCGGAGACCCGGGCGGCGGCCAACCAGCTCAACGCGGCGATCCTCGACCACTACGTCGCCCGGGCCCGGGCCCACCTGGCCCAGCGGGCCTACGAGCCGGCGGACTGGCGGGCGGTGCTCGGCTTCGGCGACGCGCTGGTGCACGTCACCCCGGCGGAACTGGCCGAGCTGAGCCGCCGGATCGAAGCCCTGCTCGCCGAGTACGACGAACGCCAGACCGACCCGACCAGCCGACCCGCCGGGTCCCGCGCGGTCAACCTCGTCCAACTGCTGATCCCCACCGAGCCACCGCCACCGGCGGACCCGCCGGCCGGGGAGCCGGGACGATGACCGGCACCCTGACCCCGCCACCGGCGGTCGGACGCCAGCGGCGCGGGGTGCCGGCGCTGCTGCGCCAGGCCCAGTTCCGGCGGTACTGGTCGGCGCAGACCGTCTCGCTCTTCGGCGACCAGATCTCCGCGCTCGCCCTGCCCCTGCTGGCGGTGCTCGGCACCGACGCCGGCCCGGCCGAGATGGGCTACCTCACCGCCGCCGCACTTCTCCCGAACCTGCTCTTCTCACTGCTCCTCGGCGCCTGGGTGGACCGCTACCCGCACAAGCGCCGGGTGATGGTGCTGGCCGACCTCGGCCGGGCGGTACTCGTCGGCGCCGTGCCACTGGCGTACCTGCTCGGCGTCCTCTCGCTGCACCAGCTCTACGCGGTGGCCTTCCTGACCGGCACCCTGGCGGTGCTCTTCGAGGTGGCGCACAGCGCCCTCTTCGTCACGCTGGTGCCGCGCCGGGACTACGTCGACGCGAACGCGCTCACCAACGGCAGCCGGGCGATGTCGTTCGTCGCCGGGCCGAGCGCCGGCGGCATCCTGGTGCAGACCCTCACCGCGCCGGTGGCGCTGCTCGCCGACGCACTGTCGTACCTGGTCTCCGCGCTCTTCCTGGCCCGGATCCGGCCGACCCGACCGGCGGAGCCGGCACCCGACGGCGGCACCGGTCTCGGCATCGGGCACGGCCTGCGCTTCGTGGCCCGCTCGCAGATCCTGCGCTCGCTGCTGCTCGGCACCACCACGCTGAACCTCTTCAACTACATGTTCCACGCGCTCTTCGTGCTCTACGTCAGCACCCAACTGGGGCTCTCCCCCGGGCTGCTCGGGCTCGTCATCGGGGTCGGCTCGATCGGCGCGCTGCTCGGCGCGGCGGTCACCGGCCGGCTCGTCCGCCGGTTCGGCATCGGCCCGGCCGCGCTGGCCAGCTTCGTGCTCTTCCCGGCTCCGCTGGTGCTGGTGCCGCTGGCCGGCGGTCCGACCCCGGTGGTGCTGGGCGCGCTCTTCGCCGCCGAGTTCCTCGCCGGGCTCGGCGTGATGATGATGGACATCACCGTCGGCTCGCTACAGGTCGCGGCCACCCCGGAGCGGCTGCTGGCCCGGGTCACCGGGGCGAAGCGGACCGTCAACTACGGCATCCGGCCGATCGGCGCGGTGCTGGGCGGCACCCTGGGCGCGGCCATCGGGGTACGCCCGACGCTCTGGATCGCCACCGTCGGCGCGGTCGCCGGACTGCTCTGGATACTGCCCACCACGATCCCGAAGCTGCGCGAACTGCCCGAGCCGGACCACTCCGCCGCCGGGTGACAGCGGTCGATACCCTGCGCCCAGACGCACCGTCCGAGTTGCCGTGCGATGGGAGCCGGGGATGAGCGATGCCGCTGAGCGGCTGACCGCCGCACTACGCCGGGTGCAGATGCGCTGGCGGCTGGCCCGCCGACCGATCCGGCTGGTGGTGCAGGCCGTCGCGCTCGCCGCCCTGGTGATGGCCGGCTTCACGTTCCTGAGTACCAACAGCGAGATCAACGAGACCGCGGCCTCGATCCTGGTCGCAGTGGTCTTCGGCGCGATGACCGTGTTGCAGCAGCGGCAGTCGCAGCGCCGGCAGTACACGGTCGGCCTGATCACCGCCTTCCAGAGCGCGGAGACGCTCAGCCAGGCGGACGTCTGGATGGCCCGCCGGATCAGCGCCCACCAGCCGGTCGGCGCCGACCTGACCGACGACGACGAACAGCACGTACTCCCGCTGCTCGACTACTACGAGTTCCTGGCGGTGCTCGCCGTACGCGGCCTGGTGGACGTGCCACTGCTACTGAATCTGCGCGGCGGCACCATGACCCGGTGTTTCGAACTGTGCCGGGGCTACGTGCAGGACCGACGGGCCCTGGCTGGCGGGGAGATCTACCAGGCGCTGGAGTTGCTGGCGACCGAATACCGGCACCGGTTGCGGCGAGCCCGGTCAGCAGCGGGCCAGCGATCCACCGAGCCGGCAGGCCCGGAGCCGGCGGCGCCAGTCGGGGTGGAAGCCGATCCGGGTACGCCGCTGGCCGGGTCCCCTGTGGTGGGGACCCGGCCAGCGGGTGGTTCTCGGTAGCTGGTTAGCTGTTGTTCCAGGCTTCGGCGACGAGGTCGGCTGCCTGGTCCTCCCACTGCGCGTACGCCTGCGGGAAGGCCGACACCTGTACCTTCTGCGCCGCCACGGTCAACGGCAGATCCCGCCAACCATCAACCTGCGCCAGACCCTTCAGGAACGCGGTCGTCGCATACTCCGGATCGGTGATCTGCTCCACCGAACCCCAACCCGACGACGGACGCTGCTGGAACAGCCCCTGCGAGTCATGGTCGTTGCGGTCACCCAGATGACCCAGGTTCTCCAACTTCGACTCCTGCAGCGAGGTACCCACCGCGATCACCGCGGCACGCTCGTCCATCCCCGCCTTCTTCGTCGCCTTGACAATCGCCCGCACGTTGTCAGCCTGCTCGGCCGACAGCGGAATCCGCGACTGCTCACCGGACACACCATGCGGCACGAGGCGGTCCCGCGACGGCTTACCCTTACGATCCTTCTTCCTGTCACCCTTGTCGCTCTTCTTGTCACCCTTGTCGCCCTTGTGGTCCTTGTCGTTCTTGTGGTCCTTGTCGGCCAGTACCGACTGCGACACCGGCGAACCCACATGCTCCGGGCTGGCCTGCGCGGCCACGGCCGGGCCGGCAACAGCGCCACCGACGAACGCCAGACCAGCAACACCGAGGGCACCCTTACGAACGATCGACGTCTTCTCGACGGCCGGAAGCCACCGGCTGAACAGCATCGTGTTCATGATGGTCGTCCTTCCAATCGGGGATGAGACACCCGCCAAAGGGGGGACGGCAGGCGCCATCGGAAAAACAGAACTCAAGACTTGGCTCGGCCGGGTTACCAGCACCCGCGGGGGACACGGCGCGGTCCGCACTCAGCCGAACACCGTATGTAACGACCGGGGGGCCGGGATCATTCCCGCCAGCCCAGCTATCTGCCCAGGTCACGGGCGGTACTACTCGGCCGTACGCGTAATGTAACGACCGACCCCCCGCCAACATTCCGCCGGACCGACTCGATCACGAACCCGAACCGGACATCCGACCCGTTTCGTCGCGGTCAACGCGCGGCCAGACGGCACCCCGGACGGAGACTGTCGAGCTGCCCCGCCCGTGCGCCCACCACCCCGCGACAACGCCCGAAATGTCGCGCCCCGTCCATGCACCCAGCTCGACAGTCCGCACGCGAGGTATCCCCCAGCGGCAAGGAAGCGGCCCCACGTGCCCCGCGCCGGCAGGACCGGGGAGTGCTCGTCACGCCTGGGGAGTACTCCCCGGGTTCAGCGCCGCCACGATCGCCTCGGCGGTGCGCCGGCCCACCCCCGGCACCTCGGCGATCTCGTCCACCGTCGCCGCCGACAGCCGCTTCATCGAGCCGAAGTGCCGCAGCAGCGCCTTGCGGCGTACCTCGCCGAGGCCGGGAACCTGGTCGAGGCCCGAGACGGTCATCCGCTTGGAACGGCGTTGCCGGTGGAACGTGATGGCGAACCGGTGCGCCTCGTCCCGGACCCGTTGCAGCAGATAGAGCCCCTCGGAGGTGCGGGGCAGGACGACCGGGAACTCGTCGCCGGGCAGCCACACCTCCTCCAGCCGCTTGGCCAGCCCGCAGAGCGCGATGTCGTCCAGGCCCAGCTCGGCGAAGACCTCGGCCGCCGCCGCGACCTGCGGCTGCCCGCCGTCCACCACCACCAACTGCGGCGGGTACGCGAACTTGCGCGGCCGACCGGTGGTCGGGTCGATGCCCGGCCGGTCCGGATCGGACGCCATCTCGTCGCCGATCTCGCCGGTCTCGCCCCTGGCCTGGAGGTAGCGGGCGAACCGCCGCCGCAGCACCTCGGTCAGCGCCGACAGGTCGTCGGTGGCACCGCGCACCACGAACCGCCGGTATTCACTCTTGCGCGCCAGCCCGTCCTCGAAGACGACCATGCTGGCCACCACGTCGGTGCCCTGGATCTGCGACACGTCGTAGCACTCGATGCGCAGCGGCGCGCTGCGCAGCCCGAGCGCCTCGGTGATCTCGTCCAGCGCCTCGCTGCGGGTGGTCAGGTCACCGGCCCGGCGCAGCTTGTGCCGGGTCAGCGCCTCGGCGGCGTTCCGGGCCACCGTCTCCAGCAGTGCCTTCTTGTCGCCGCGCTGCGGCACCCGCAGGGCCACCTTGCTGCCCCGGCGCGCCGACAGCCACTCGGCAAGCGCGTCGACGTCCGCCGGCAGCGCGGGCACCAGCAGCTCGCGGGGGACGTCGCCCTCCCCCTCTGCCTCCCCGTAGACCTGGGAGCAGAAGTGGTGCACGAGATCCCCGGTGGTCAGGTCCTCGACCTTCTCCACCACCCAGCCGCGCTGGCCGCGTACCCGGCCGTCCCGGACGTGGAAGACCTGGACTGCCGCCTCCAGCGGGTCCTCGGCGAAGGCCACCACGTCGGCGTCGGTGCCGTCGCCGAAGACCACTGTCTGCTTCTCCATCGCCCGGCGCAGCGCCACGACGTCGTCGCGCAGCCGGGCGGCCCGCTCGAACTCCAGCGCGGCGCTGGCCTCGCCCATCTCGCGTTCCAGCCGGCGGACCATCTGGTCGGTGCGGCCAGCCATGAAGTCGCAGAACTCGTCGACGATGCCGCGGTGCTCCTGCGCCGAGGTCCGGCCGACGCAGGGCGCCGAGCACTTGCCGATGTCGCCGAGCAGGCAGGGCCGGCCGATCTGGGCCTGCCGCCGGAAGACCCCGGCCGAGCAGGTCCGGGCCGGGAAGACCCGGAGCAGCAGGTCGAGCGTCTCGCGGATCGCCCAGGCGTGCGAGTACGGCCCGAAGTAGCGCACCCCCTTGCGCTTGGCGCCCCGCATCACCTGGAGCCGGGGGAACTCCTCGTCGAGGGTGACGGCGAGATAGGGGTACGACTTGTCGTCCCGGTACCGCACGTTGAACCGGGGGTCGTACTGCTTGATCCAGAGATACTCGAGTTGCAGCGCCTCGACCTCGGTGCCGACGGTGACCCAGTCCACGCTGCCGGCGGTGCTGACCATCTGCTGGGTGCGCTGGTGCAGGTTCCACAGGTCGCCGAAGTAGGAGTTGAGCCGGCTGCGCAGGCTCTTCGCCTTGCCGACGTAGATCACCCGGCCGCTCGGGTCGCGGAATCGGTAGACCCCGGGCAGGTCGGGGATCGTGCCCGGTGCCGGGCGATAGGTAGCGGGATCGGGCACGGCGCCAAGCCTAAACCCCGGCTGGGACAACACCCGGCGCGCTGCGGCACCGGCGAGGACGACGACGCCCGGCGCTGCGGAGGCGGAGAGCCGCACCGCAGCACCGGGCGTTCCGGGGAGGATCAGGCCAGCACGATGTTGTCCCCGTCGACGGTGACCTTCTTCTCCGGCAGCGGCTTGTTGGCCGGGCCGCCCTTGGGCGAACCGTCCGCCACGGAGAACTTGCTGAAGTGGCAACTACAGTTGATCGTGCCCCCGTCGACCCCGGTCACCGGGCACTGCTGGTGGGTGCAGATCGAGCTGAAGGCCTTGAACTCGCCCTCGGTCGGCTGGGTGACCACGACCTGCTGGTCGGCGAAGATCTTGCCGCCGCCGACCGGGATCTCGCTCTTCTTGGCCAGCGGGGCGGCGGCGCCGCCCTCGGCCGGAGCGCTCGCCGAACCGCTGGGGGCCGGAGCGCCGCCGGACGGGCTGCTTCCGGTGCCGTCGAGGGCGTCGTCGTCGCCGGTGCCGCAGGCGGCCAGCACCACCGACACGCCCACCGCACCCGCACCCGCCAACAGCGCCCGGCGGGTCTGCGTGCCCGGCCCGGTCAGTTCGTCACTCATGCCTAGCCTTCCTCTTCGGCGCCGCGCCCTGGTCGTCCGCGGCCACGTCCGAAGACACGGATATATCCACCAACCGGTTCAACCGGGACCGGGGTCAGGACTTTCCGGTACGCCGCCCGCCCGCCGCCGCACTCTTCGCAGCCGCGCTCTTCCCGGCCGTCGTACTCTTCGCCGCCGCCGTGCTCTTCGCAGCCGGGGCCTTCGCGGTCCTGCCCGCGCGGGCGGCGGCGCCCTTCACGGTACCGCCGCCGGACCGGCCGTTGCCGGCCTTCGCGGTACCGTCGGCTGCTCCGGTCGGACCGCCGTTCTCCCTGGTGGTGCCGGTGTTCGTGGCGGTGCCGTTGGCCCTGGCGGCCCGGACGGTCGCCGCGCTCGCGCCCCGGGGCGGCCCGGTCAGCCCGAGCACCGGCCGGAGGTACTGGCCGGTGTGGCTCTCCGGCACCTCCGCCAGCTCTTCCGGGGTGCCGGCGGCCAGCACCGTGCCACCCCGGTGCCCGCCCTCCGGACCCATGTCGACGAGCCAGTCGGCGGTCTTGATCACGTCGAGGTTGTGCTCGATGACGATCACCGTGTTGCCCTTGTCGACCAGGCTGTCCAGCACCCCGAGCAGCTTGCGGATGTCCTCGAAGTGCAGCCCGGTGGTCGGCTCGTCGAGCACGTACACCGTCCGGCCGGTGGAGCGCTTCTGCAACTCGGAGGCGAGCTTGACCCGCTGCGCCTCGCCACCGGAGAGGGTCGGCGCCGGCTGGCCGAGCCGGACGTAGCCGAGGCCGACGTCGACAAGGGTCTTCAGGTGCCGGTGAATGGCCGGGATCGCCGAGAAGAACTCGGCCGCCTCCTCGATCGGCATCTCCAGGATGTCGGAGACCGTCCGCCCCTTGTAGTGCACCTCCAGGGTCTCCCGGTTGTAGCGGGCACCCTTGCAGACCTCGCACGGCACGTAGACGTCCGGTAGGAAGTTCATCTCGATCTTGATCGTGCCGTCACCGCTGCACGCCTCGCACCGGCCGCCCTTGACGTTGAAGGAGAACCGGCCCGGCCCGTACCCCCGGACCTTCGCCTCGGTGGTCTCGGCGAAGAGCTTGCGGACGTGGTCCCAGACCCCGGTGTACGTCGCCGGGTTCGACCTCGGGGTCCGCCCGATCGGCGACTGGTCCACCCCGACCACCTTGTCGACGTTGTCGATGCCGATGATCCGGGTGTGCCGTCCCGGCACCAGCCGGGCCCCGTTGATCTGGTTGGCCAGTACGGCGTAGAGGATGTCGTTGACAAGTGTCGACTTGCCGGAGCCGCTGACCCCGGTGACCGCGATGAACTGCCCGAGCGGGAACGGGACGGTGAGGTTGCGCAGGTTGTGCTCGCGGGCGCCCTGCACCACCAGCTCCCGCCCCGGCGTCTGCGGCCGGCGCCCCTTCGGGGTCGGAATCGACCGGCGGCCGGAGAGGTACGCCCCGGTCACCGACTCGGTGTTGGCCAGCAGCTCCGGCACCGAACCGCTGTGCACGATCTTGCCGCCGTGCTCACCGGCCCCCGGCCCGATGTCGACGATCCAGTCCGCCGTCCGGATGGTGTCCTCGTCGTGCTCCACCACGATCAGCGTGTTGCCCAGCCCCTTGAGCCGGACCAGCGTCTCGATCAGCCGGTGGTTGTCCCGCTGGTGCAGCCCGATCGACGGCTCGTCCAGCACGTAGAGGACCCCGACCAGGCCGGAGCCGATCTGGGTGGCGAGCCGGATCCGCTGCGCCTCGCCGCCGGAGAGGGTGCCGGCCGGCCGGTCCAGCGAGAGGTAGTCCAGGCCGACGTCGACCAGGAAGCGGAGCCGGGCGTTGATCTCCTTGAGCACCCGCTCGGCGATCATCTTCTGCCGGTCGGTCAGGGTCATCCCGCCGAGCAGTTCGGCGCACTCGCCGACCGAGAGCGCGCAGACCTCGGCGATGTTCCGGCCGCCCAGGGTGACCGCCAGCACCTCCGGCTTGAGCCGGCTGCCCCGGCAGACCGGGCAGGGCACGTCCCGCATGTACCCCTCGTACTTGTCCCGGGACCAGTCCGACTCGGTGTCGTTGTGCCGCCGCTCGATCCACTGCACCACGCCCTCGAAGCCGGTGTAGTAGGAGCGCTCGCGGCCGTACTTGTTGCGGTAGCGCACGTGCACCTGGTCGCCGGAGCCGTGCAGGACGGTCTTCTGCGCCCGGGACGGCAGCGCCCGCCACGGGGTGTCCAGGTCGAAGTGCTCGGCCTCGCCCAGCGCCTCCAGCAGCCGGAGGAAGTATTCCTGGGTCTGCCCGCCGGCCCACGGCGCGACGGCACCCTCGCGCAGCGTCCGCTCCGGGTCGGGCACGACGAGTTCGGCGTCGACCTCCTTCTTGGTGCCCAGCCCGGTGCACTCCGGGCAGGCGCCGTACGGTGCGTTGAAGGAGAAGACCCGGGGTTCGAGGTCCTCGATCGCCAGCGGGTGGTCGTTGGGGCAGGCCAGGTGCTCGGAGTAGCGCCGCTCCCGGGCCGGGTCGTCCTCCGGCAGGTCGACGAAGTCGAGCAGCACCAGCCCGCCGGAGAGCCCGAGCGCGGACTCCACCGAGTCGGTGAGCCGCTGCTTGGCGCCCGCCTTGACGGTGAGCCGGTCCACCACCACCTCGATGGTGTGCTTCTCCTGCTTCTTCAGCTTCGGCGGCTCGGTCAGCGGGTGGACCACCCCGTCGACCCGGGCCCGGGCGTATCCCTTGGCCTGGAGTTCGGCGAAGAGGTCGACGTACTCGCCCTTGCGGCCGCGGATCACCGGGGCGAGCACCATGAACCGGGTGCCCTCCTCCATCGCCAGCACCCGGTCGACGATCTGCTGCGGGCTCTGCTTGGAGATCTTCTGGCCGCAGACCGGGCAGTGCGGCTCGCCGACCCGGGCGAAGAGCAGCCGGAGGTAGTCGTAGACCTCGGTGATGGTGCCGACCGTCGAGCGCGGGTTGCGCGAGGTCGACTTCTGGTCGATCGAGACGGCCGGGCTGAGCCCCTCGATGAAGTCGACGTCCGGCTTGTCCATCTGGCCGAGGAACTGCCGGGCGTACGACGACAGCGACTCGACGTAACGCCGCTGGCCCTCGGCGAAGATGGTGTCGAAGGCCAGGCTGGACTTTCCGGAACCGGAGAGCCCGGTAAAGACGATCATGGCGTCGCGCGGCAGGTCGAGGTTGACGTCGCGCAGGTTGTGTTCACGCGCGCCACGGATGATCAGTCGGTCGGCCACTGTCCGCGCACTCCCGGGGAGGAAAAGTATGTTCTGTCCGATTTGCTGGCGCAGAGAAGCGCCTCGGCAACTCTAGCCCCGGGGTACGACAGTTTCCCGCGCCGTCAAATTCCCGCAGCTCAGCCGCGGCACCGCCATCGACCGACCGCGACCGAGCCCTGACTCACCGCCCCGGACGACCCCGACTCCGCTGCTCCTTGCGAATCCGCTTCCATTTGTACCGCTCCTCGGCGGCCAGCCGCGCGTCCCGTCGGCGTGTCTCGTACGCCACCTCGCGCTGGAGCTTCTGCCAACTCTCCCAGCGCCGCGGGCTCAGCTCGCCGCTCTCCAGCGCGATCTGCACCACGCACCCCGGCTCGCCCCGGTGCGCGCAGTCAGCGAACCGGCAGGCCGCGACGAGTTCCGCCACATCGGCGAAGGCCCGGTCCAGCCCGGCCGCCGCGTCCAGCAGACCCACCGCCCGCACCCCCGGGGTGTCCAGCACCGCTCCCCCGCCCGAAATCGGGATGAGTTGCCGGTGCGTGGTGGTGTGCCGGCCCTTACCGTCCACCCCGCGTACCCCCTGTGTCGTCATCACGGTCGCCCCGGCCAGGGCGTTCACCAGTGTCGACTTGCCGGCGCCGGAGGGCCCGAGCAGCGCCAGCGTACGGCCGGGCGCCACCCACGGGCGCAGCTCGGCCAACCCGGTGCCGCGCTGTGCGCTTACCGGCAGCACCGCCACGCCCGGGGCCGCCCGGCCGAGCTGGTCGGCCATCGCCGCCGGGTCGGCGACCAGGTCGCACTTGGTGAGCACCAGCAGTGGGGTGGCGCCGGACTCCCAGGCCAGCGCGAGCAGCCGCTCGATCCGGGCCACGTCCGGCGACGGGTGCAGTGGCTCGACCACCGCCACGCCGTCCGCGTTGGCCGCCAGCACCTGACCGGTCGAGTCCTTGTCGGCGGTCCGCCGCACGATCGCGGTACGCCGGGGCAGCACCGCCTGCACCGTCAGCCGCCGGTCCGGCCAGTGCCGGACCAGCACCCAGTCACCGGCACACGGCAGGTTGGCCGCGTCCCGGGCCGCCGCGACCAGCAGGCCGCCGCCGAGACTGGCCCGCAGCGGCCCGCTCGCGCAGAGCACCGTGCAGATTCCCCGGTCGGCCCGGACCACCCGGCCGGGTCGGAGGTCGTCGCCGCGTTCGGGGTACGCCGCGGCCAGTGTCGCGTCCCAACCGAGGGACGCCAGATCGAAGGTCATCTCAACCCTTGTCGTCAGAGGTGGATTCAGCAGTCGAATCCAGAAGTGGAAACGGTGACAACGCGCACGTCGTCCGCATGCCTCCCACCTCCTCACGCTCACGGGTGTGCCCTCGAACGGTAGGTCTGGTCCGGCCGGACCGAAAGCCAATTCCGGCTCCGCCACTCCCGGCGGAAGGCGTCCCGGCCCCGCCGACCGGCGACCGCTATCGTCGTGAGTCGTGACACTCGACCCACTCGCGCTGCTGCCCGAGGTGGACCGGGCGACCGAGCGGCTGTTGCGGACCGTCGACAGGCTCGACGACGCGGCGACCGGCGAACCGTCCCTGCTCCCCGGCTGGACCCGGGGCCACGTGCTCAGCCATCTCGCCCGCAGCGCCGACAGCCTGGTCAACCTGCTGACCTCGGCGCGTACCGGGGAGGACGTCCCGCAGTACCCGAGCCCGGCCGCCCGGAACGCGGACATCGCGGCCGGCTCGGCCCGGCCGGTCGGCACCCAGCTCGCCGACCTGCGGGACAGCGCCCGGCGCTTCGCCGAGGCGGCCGGTGAGCTGCCGGCACCGGCGTGGGCCGCCCAGGTCCGCTCGATTCGTGGGCTCCGCCCGGCCGCCACCCTGGTCTGGGCCCGGCTGCGCGAGGTGGAGGTGCACCACGTCGACCTCGACGCCGGTTACCGGACCGCCGACTGGCCGGACGCGTTCGGCCAGCGGCTGCTGCACGAGGTGGTGCACGACCTGGCCCACCGGGACGACCCACCCGCCCTGGTGCTGGTGCCGGCGGAGACCGGGCAACCGCTGACCGTGCACAGCGGCCGGGGCGGGCCGGTCGGCGTGCCGACGGCGGACGGCGGCCCGGAACTGCGCACCGTCGCCGGCCCGGCGCACGAGCTGGCGGGCTGGCTGACCGGCCGGAGCGGCGGCGACGGCCTGGTCGTCACGCCCGCCGGGCCGCTGCCGGCACCTCCGCCCTGGATCTGAACCCGCCGGACCCCCAGGCACCCGGCCCTCGACGGGACGACCCGACCTCTGGTTCGGCCCCGCCTCTCGACGGGAACGACCCGACCCGCCCGACCCTGATCCGCCGACAACCCGGAGGCACCGAAGATGAGTTACACCGGCAACGTCGCCGCCGACGGCCCGCCCGACGTACGCGAGCTGAGCGGCCTCACGGTCAGCAAGCTCTCGGTCGGCCCGATGGACAACAACGCCTACCTGCTGCGCTGCACCGCCACCGGCGAGCAGGTCCTGATCGACGCGGCCAACGAGGCGCCCCGGCTGCTGGAACTCGTCGGCGAGGGCGGGCTGGCCGCCGTGGTCACCACGCACCGGCACATGGACCACTGGGTCGCCCTGGAGGAGGTGGTGGCGAGCACCGGGGCCCGGTCGCTGGTGCACGCCGCCGACGCGGACGGCCTGCCGATCGACTCCGAGCCGCTCGCCGAGGGCGACCGGGTCCGGGTCGGTGACCGCGAACTCGAAGTGATCCACATCGTCGGGCACACCCCGGGCTCCGTCGCGCTGCTCTACCGGGACGAGACGGACGGCCTCCACCTGTTCACCGGCGACTCGCTCTTCCCCGGCGGGGTCGGCAACACCGACCGCGACCCGGTGCGGTTCGGCTCGCTGATCGACGACGTGGAGCACAAGATCTTCGACCGGCTGCCGGACGAGACCTGGTTCTATCCGGGACACGGCCGGGACAGCACGCTCGGCACCGAACGGCCGTCGCTACCGGAGTGGCGCGCCCGGGGCTGGTGAACCCCCGGCGGGTACCGGGGATGGCGGCCGTTGGCGAGCTTGGCTAATGAGTGTAGCTTTTAAGCTATGACTGATACCCGGTATCTCCGCCGCCCGGAGGGGCGCATCGCGTACGAGCTGTGGGACGGCGACGGGCCGCTGGTGATCTGCTCCCCGGGGATGGGCGAACTGCGCCAGTCGTACCGGCTGCTGGCCCCGAAACTGGTCGCGGCCGGCTACCGGGTGGCGGTGCTGGACATCCGGGGACACGGCGACAGCGACACCAGCTTCTCCGGGTACGACGACGTGGCGCTCGCCAGCGACATACTCGGGCTCGCCGACGAACTCGGCGGGCCGGCGTACCTGGTCGGCAACTCGATGGGAGCCGGCGCCGCCGTGATCGCCGCCGCCGACGCCCCGGCCAAGGTACGCGGCCTCGTCCTGCTCGGCCCGTTCGTCCGGCAGCCCGCCGGCGCGGCAGTACTGAACCTGCTCTTCCGGATCATGCTCGTCCGGCCCTGGGGCCCGGCGGCCTTCCTCGGGTACTACCCGAAGTGGGTGCCCGGCACCAAGCCCGAGGGGTACGCCGAACACCTCGCCCGGGTCCGCGACAACCTGCGCCGGCCCGGACACTGGCGGGCCTTCGTCCGGACCACCCGCACCTCGCACGAGCCGGCCCGGCAGCGGCTGCCCGAGGTGTCCGCCCCGGCCGTCGTGCTGATGGGTGCCGCCGACGTGGACTGGAAGGACCCGGCGGCCGAAGCGCACTGGATCGGCGAGCAACTGGGGGCCGAGGTCGTGATGCTGCCCGGCGTGGGCCACTTCCCGCAGGCCCAGGCCCCCGAGGCGGTGGCCGCCGCCGTGAACCGGCTGGTCGAGCAGGACTCCTGACCCCGGTGTGGACGCCTGCCGGCACCGGTGTGCCCGGTGCCGGCGAGCAGGCATTCCGGCCCGGAATCCGAAAGTGCCCGGGAAAGTCGAAAAAGATGTTGCCCGGTTACCGGAGTCACCCCTACCGTAGTTACCACAGCGATCAACAAACCGACACCGAATCGACAGCGAGCGACAGGGAGCATCCGATGTTGTGGCAGACCTCATCGCGAGCGTGGCGGCGACTGCCGTCCGGCTCGGCGGGTTGTGCCACGCTCGGGCACCCCGTCCTACGCAGCGCCGGCGAATGTGCCGAGCTGGGCGGCTGGCGGACGTAACGCGAATCCATCGCGTCCACGCCGCCCTCCCGGACCCGGGACCGGGCGGCGTTTCTCTTACCGTGCGCGTTCCTTGAGCACGCATGTTTTCCTGCCACGCATTCTCTCTTTGCCACGCATTCTCTTCCGCCATGCACGATCCGCACAGGGGTGTGGCGCAACTGGCAGCGCAGCGGCCTCCAAATCCGAAGGTTGCAGGTTCGAGTCCTGTCACCCCTGCTTCTCCCCGGTCTCGACCGGCGGACACGGCACCAACTTGAGAACTCCACAGTGGATGGCATTACCGATGCCCGGCCGGCGCCGTACCACCGCGCCGGCCGGGCGGATCCGGGGCGAGGGAGACGGCTGACCCGCCTGTTTTGGGTACAGGAGAAACCGAGTTCGATTCTCGGGTCCCGGACGAAACCATCCGCTCCGGTAGCCCAACGGCAGGAGGCAGCGCGCTCAAAACGCGCACAGTGTGCGTTCGAATCGCACCCGGAGCATTTCCCGTGCGGCTGTAGCGCAGCTGGCAGCGCGCCACCTTGCCATGGTGGAGGTCCCGGGTTCGAATCCCGGTAGCCGCTCCGAACACTTTCCAGAGTTCCGTGACGTCGACGCGAGAAGGAGGTTTCCGGTGGACGTCCTGGTCATCAACGCCGACCTCGGCCCGCTCCACCGGGTCAGTCTCCGGCACGCCGTACGGATGCTGGTCCGGCGGGTCGCCGAGGTGCACGAGGCCGTACCGGACCGGCTGATCGGGGTGTACCCGGTGCCGACCGTCGTCCGGCTGGTCAGGTACGTCGTCACCAGGTGGCGGTTCAGCTCGGGGCCGGCCTGGTCCCGGTCGGGCGTGCTCACCCGGGACGGCCGCCGGTGCGGCTACTGCGGGGGCCACGCCAGCACCGTCGACCACATCCTGCCCCGCTCCCGCGGTGGCCGGAACACCTGGACCAACACCGTCGCGTCCTGCGACGGCTGCAATCAGCGCAAGGCCGACCGCACCCCCGCCGAGGCGGGCATGGTGCTGCGGTCGGCGGCGACGGTCCCGAGTTGGGCCGCGCTGACCCGGCGCTGACGGCCGGCCGGCGGATTCTCCCCCGCCGGCCGCCTTTTCCGGATCGTCCAACGGCAGGACACCTGACTCTGGCTCAGGCGACCGAGGTTCGAATCCTCGTCCGGAAGCGCGATGCCCTCGTGGCCCAATTGGCAGAGGCACCAGGTCGAGGGCCTGGTCACGTGCGCGTTCGAGTCGCGCCGAGGGCACTTCGGGGTGGGTGCTGGTGCACAGCGTTGCCTTGCAAGCTTCGCGTGCGCGGTTCGATCCCGCGTCACTCCACGCATGCCCGGGTAGCCCAACGGTAGAGGCCGCCGGCTCAGAACCGGTGTGTTGCAGGTTCGACTCCTGCTCCGGGTACGTCCGTTTCAAGCCCCTGTAGCTCAGTGGACAGAGCGCCTGGCTACGAACCAGGGAGTCGGAAGTTCGAATCCTCCCAGGGGCACGACATCGGGACGTGGCGCAGCTTGGCAGCGCGCCGCACTGGGGGTGCGGAGGCCGTCGGTTCGAATCCGGCCGTCCCGACTTCGACAGGGTCGCCGCAGCCGGCGACGACGACTATCGTCTGCCCGACGAGACCGAGAGGATCATGGTGCCGAACCCCACCGAACTGCACAAGGTCAACGCGCTGGTGCAGGGCTTCAAGCCGCAGGCCAAGCGGGAACTGACCGACGCGCACCGGCGTACTCAGAAGGCGCCGCCGCTGTCCGGGATCTCCCGGACCTACCAGCCGTTCGCCGACGACATCCGGGAGCAGTTGCCGCCGGAGTCGACCCGGGTGCAGTACACCGTCCAGGAGGTTCTCGACGAGGTCGCCACCACCATGGGTCGGCTCTTCGACCTCCAGTTCCTCCAGGACACCGGAAACGCCACCGCCAAGGCCGACGTCGTGGTCGACGGCCGGACGCTGGTCCGGGAGGCACCGGTCACCTATCTGCTCTTCCTGGAGAAGCAGCTCGTCGACCTGCGTACCTTCGTCGACGGGCTGGCCACCCTGGACGCGGCGGAGCGGTGGGAGTTCGACCCCGACCGGGGCTGCTACGCGAGTACGCCGAGCCAGACGCAGAAGATGCGCAAGGTGCACCGCAACCACGTCAAGGCCGAGGCGACCGAGAAGCACCCGGCGCAGGTCGAGGTCTACACCGAGGACGTACCGGTGGGCACCTGGACCACGGTGAAGCTCTCCGGCGCGCTGCCGGCGGAGCGGGTCAAGCTGCTGCGCGGCCGGGTCGACAGGCTGCTGGAGGCGGTGAAGGTGGCCCGCGAGGAGGCGAACAGCAGCACCGTCGAGGACCGCACCGTCGGCGACGAGGTGTTCGGCTACCTCTTCGGGTAGCCTCCCATACACCCCCGTGGAGCGGGGGTGGCGCGACGAGCGTCGAGACTGAGGCTGACCTGTCAGACTCATCGAAGGCGACGGTTCCAGTGGAGGTTCGAGTCCTCCCCTCGGCACTCCGGGCCGAGGTGGCCCAACTGGCAGAGGCAGGCCGGCGCCGAGCAGGCTGAGACTATCGCTCCAGACTCAGCACCCCCACCCATCGCCAGACCTACCGACCACGACAATCTCGACGAGATGCTGGTTCGAGTCCAGTCTGCCGCTCTCCCTGCGGCGGTCGCTTAATGGCAAAGCACGTCGACCGCAGACTGATCGTGGAGCTTAAACGCCGCTGGCGTGCGAACGGGTGGAATTCGAGGGCCCCCGGGGCAGGGCATACCCCGGGGGTCCGCCAACTCTTGACGAGCCCCCGCCTCGTGGCGGGACGTCCAGGCGCCGCTAGCTCAATGGTGAGAGCAACGCACTCTTAATGCGTGGGTTCGGGGTTCGAGTCCCCGGCGGCGTACTCGCGGGGTGGCGCAGTGGTAGCGCGGCGGCCTCATAAGCCGCAGGTCCCGGGTTCGACTCCCGGTCCCGCTCCCGTTCCGGTAGCTCAGTCGGAAGAGCATCGCGTCGACATCGCGAAGGCCGCTGGTTCGAGTCCAGCTCGGAACACGTACGAGTCCAGCTCGGAACACGTACAGGTACCGCCGGTCGCCCGAGCGGGTGCGCCGACGTCGGAGAGTCGGGCCTGTCTGTAAAACAGGTGCCTCGCGCGCAGGAGGTTCGAATCCTCCCACCCGCACGCCCGGCCTCGTCTCGTCCCCGGTGGGGCGCCCCGCCTGCAAAGCGGGTGATGCGGGTTCGACTCCCGGCGAGGTCTCGATGCCATCCACTGTGGATGCCATGGGCGCGGGCGTTGGCTGCTCGGCCGCCACTCATTCTGGCGGTGTGCCCGGTTCGACACCGGGGGCCCATGACTCGCCGGCCGGCGATGGTTGTGGTGACGGGGGAACGCCGGCCGGCCCCGACCGCCCGGCCACGGCTCGGCTCCGGGAACCGGTCAGGGTCGCGGAGTGCGACCCGCCCGCCAGGCCCGTACGCCGAGGACGCCGACGGTGGTGCCGATCGCCAGGGACGCCGCGATCAACAGCGCGTGCACCCAGAGGAAACCCGTCGGGCTGCCCTGCCCGATCTCCCCGGTCGACCACGCCCGGGCATCGTTCCAGATCGCGACGGCGAACCGGGGCCAGATCACCCAGGTCCAATCGCCGACCAGGACCAGGAAGCCGGCCCAAGGCCGCGACAACAGCATGGCAGCCCAGTATGCCAGCCGCGACCCGTGCCCCCGGGTGGCGCCGGCCGGCGGCCCCACCCGGCCGGCACCACCCGATCCCCCCGGTCCCCCCGCAAGCCGCCCGGCCGGCTCCGGCGCCCCCCGGTCTGCTCCCCACCCAGCCAGCTCGCCGCCCCCTGCCCCGCGGTCTGCTCCCGGCCCAGCCGGCTCGCCGCCCCCAGCCAGCTCGCCGCCCCCAGCCAGCTCGCCGCCCCCAGCCAGCCCGGCCCGGTCAGCCCTGCACCGTCGAGCCGAGTCGGCGGCGTACCCCCAGCAGGACGACCCCGCCGAGAACTATCCCGACGCCCACCGTGCCGAGCAGCGCGAACGACTCCCCCGGCAACAGTCCGCCGAGCGAGCGGGCCAGGATGGCCAGCACCATGTAGAGGCCGGCCCAGAGCACCGCACCGATCGCCGCGAAACCCAGGAACCGCCGGTACGACATCCGCAGCCCACCCGCGGCCAGCGGCAGTACCGCGTTCAGTACCGGCAGGAACGGCGCCACCATCACCATCCGGCCCCCGCCGCTGCCGAGAATACGCTCGGCGGCCACCCAGCGTGCCTCCCCGATCCACCCCCCGGTACGGCTGCGCCGCAACCGGGCACCGAACCGCCGGCCGGCGAAGAAGGTGAGCGACCAGCCGCCGAGACAGCCGGCGATCACCGCCAGGAACGCCCCCAGACTGGCCGGCCTGCCCACCCCCACCGCGGCCAGTACCGCCACGTCACCGGGTACGAGTACGCCGAGCAGCGGTATCGCGTCCAGCAACATGACCCCGCCGAGCACCGTCAGGAAGATCCACGACGGCAGTTCCCCCACCTGAACCAGCCAGTCCGCCACGTCAGGAACGTTACGGAGGTGGCGGCATCCGGACATCCGGGGCGAGCCCTGGTTGGCGGCACGGGCGACCCTGAGCCGATCTAGGGGTGACTCCGCGCCGTCCGGCGTAGGCCGACGGACGTCCCCGCTCGCCGGAGGTCGACCCGACCCACCGGAGGCCGACCCGACCGGCCGGAGGTTGGTACGACTCCCGACTTCCGCCCGCACCGGCTATCCCGGGAGGCTACTGTCGGTGGCGTACAGGGCGGGCCACGCACCAGGCGCGCCGCTAAGGAGACACCAATGGCAACCGGAACCGTCAAGTGGTTCAACTCGGAAAAGGGCTTCGGCTTCATCGAGCAGGACGGCGGAGGACCGGACGTGTTCGTCCACTACTCCGCGATCGCATCGTCCGGCTACCGGGAGCTGAACGAGGGACAGAAGGTCGAGTTCGACGTCACGCAGGGCGAGAAGGGTCCACAGGCGGCTAACGTCCAGCCGCGCTGACCAGCTCGGGCCGCGCCGGGTGGGCCGGTACGGCCGGCTCCTCCGGCAGGTCACGGCGCTTGCGCAGGGGGCCGAACAGCAGGATCAGTCCGGTCAGTGCCAGCCCGCCGGTGAGTACCCACATGGCCGGGCGGAGGCCGAGTGCCGTACCGAGGGCGCCGGTGAGCACCGCGCCGAGCGGCATCGTGCCGAGGTTGACCACCTGGATGGTCACGCTGACCCGGCCGAGCAGCCGGTGCGGCACGTACGCCTGCCGGAAGCCGGCCTTGATCACGTTTCCGGCCACCACTCCGGCACCGATCACCACCCCGGCCAGCACCACCAGCCCGAGCCGGGCTCCGGGGGCGGTCAGCGGGATCAGCAGGCCGAACGGTTCCGCGCCGAGGGCGCAGAGCAGCAGCGCGCGGGCACTGCCGAGGCGCCGGGACAGCGCGGTGGCGACGGCGGCTCCGACGACCCCGCCCGCGCTCATCACGGCGACAAGTGCGCCGACCGTGCCCGGGCCCAGCCCGACCTCGCGGACCAGGAAGACGACCAGGATCGCCTGGTAGCCGATCAGCCCGAGGTTGCTGACGGCCCCCCAGACGGTGAGTACCCGCAGGTAGGGGTCGCGGGCGGTGAAGCGTACCCCCTCGGCGATCTGCTGGCCGAGACCCGCGTCCAGATCGGCGGCCCGGCGTGGCTCCGGGCGCCGGATCGAGAGCAGGCAGGCGGCCGAGCCGAGGAAGCCGAACACGTTGACCAGCAGTGCGGCCGCCGCACCGAACAGGTTGGCCAGCAGTCCGGCCACACCCGGCCCGGCCACCTGGGCCACCGCCTCGGTGCCCTGGAGCTTCGCGTTCCCCTCGGCCAGGTCGGCCCGGTCGAGCAGGGTGGGCAGGTAGACCTGGTACGCGGTCTTGAAGAAGACGCTCACCGTTCCGCCGGCCAGCGCGACGGCCAGCAGGTGCCCGACGCTGAGTACGCCGAGCCAGCCGGCGACCGGCACACTGGCGAAGAGCAGCGCGGCGACCAGGTCGCAGGTCACCATCACGGGCCGGCAGCGCAGCCGGTCCACCAGGGCGCCGGCCGGCAGTCCGACCAGCAGCCAGGGCAGCCAGGCGGCGGCGGTCAGCAGCGCGACCTGGAAGGTGCTGGCGCCGAGGGTGGCGACCGCCACCAGCGGCAGCGCCACGCTGGTGACGCTGGCCCCGAAGGTGCTGCCGCCCTGGCCGATCCAGAGCAGCCGGAAGTCTCGTTGCCGGAGCAAACTCATTTTTCCTCCTCGTCCGATGGCCCGCTGGCCGCGCTCGACCCGCGCCCGGCGGCCGGGGGGCGGCGGGCGCAGGGGTCGGGCTGGCTCAGGGTTGGGCCGGGACGCCGTAGGCGAAGAAGAAGACGGGGCCGCGGTGCTGCCCGTCGTCGGGTAGCTCCCGATCGCCCCAGCGGGAGAGCAGGGCGTGCAGCTCGGTCTCGAACTCGACCAGTTCGTCCGGGGTGAACCGCAGCCAGCGGTCGGTGGAGAAGGGCGCCTCCGCCCAGGCGGCCCGCTGCTCCTCCCCGCTGGCATGCCAGTCCCGGACCAGGCCGACCTGGCGGTCGAGGTTCAGCGAGACGGCCGCCTGCTGCACGGCCTCGCTGGCCGGGTCGTCGGCGAAGTCGGCGGCGGACCAGCGCAGGCCGGACGAGACCAGCCGCCACCAGCGCTCCCGGCGGTCCCGGGCCAGTTCCGGCGCCTCCGCCACCAGGTCGGCGGCGGCGAGCACCCTGAGGTGGTGGCTGACGTTCGCCACCGCCTGTCCGGTGCGTTCGGCCAGCGTGCTGACGGTGGCCGGGCCGTAGACCTTCAACACGTCCATCAGACGTCGGCGTAGCGGATGGGACATCGCGGCCAGCACCCGGGAGTCGGTCACCTGGCGGACTTCTCGCTTCATGCGCTCAGCCTCACACATGCAACCACTGTTGTGCAACAGCTGTTGCACAACAGTGGTTGCACAGTTCTGGCGGTGCTGACCGGCAGATATCGACCGGAGACCGGGTTCGGCTGATAGCGGAAGCGCTCGGCACGTCCTACCGAGCCGATCTAACGTGACGTCATGCAGAAGATCGCCCTGGTCGTCGGCGCCACCGGCCAGGTCGGCCGGGCCACGGTCCGCGCCCTGGTGGCCGACGGCTGGCACGTCCGGGCCGCCGCCCGGGGCCTGCGGGCCGGCGCCCCCTGGCCGCCGGACTGGGACGTCGAACTGGTGCCGCTGGACCGCGAGGACGACGCCGGGCTGGCGGTCGCGGTCGGCGCCGGCTGCGACGTCCTGGTCGACACCTTGGCGTACGACGCCCGGCACGCCCGCCAACTGCTCCGGCTCGCCGACCGGATCGGTTCGGCCGTGGTCGTCTCCAGCGCCGGGGTCTACCTCGACGACGAGGGCCGGGGGTTCGGCGCCGAAGGGTTCCGGTGCCCGGTGCCGATCGCCGAGACCCAGCCCACCGTGGCACCGCCGGACCCCGATCCCGATCCCGACCCCGACCCCGATCCCGACTTGGACACGGACCCGGACCCGGAACCCGGGGCGGGTGCGGACAGCTACGCGGCCGGCAAGGCGGCGCTGGAACGGGAACTGCTCACCGCCGGGGCGGTACTGCCGACCTCGCTGCTGCGGGCCGGTGCGATCCACGGGCCGCACACCGTGCACCCACGCGAGTGGCACTTCGTCAAGCGCGCCCTGGACAACCGGCCGGTACGGGTACTGGCGTACGCCGGGCAGAGCCGCTTCCACCCGGTCTGCACGGCCAACCTGGCCGAGCTGATCCGGCTCTGCGCCGCCGAGCCCGGTGCCCGGGTACTCAACGCGGGCGACCCGGAGCCGCCGACCGTACGCGAGATCGGCGCCGCCGTGCACGCGGTGCTGGACCACGACGCGGAGGACGTACTGATCGACGGCCCCTCCCCGGCACCGCCGGTGGGCATGACACCGTGGTCGACCCGGCATCCGGTGGTGCTGGACATGAGCCTGGCGCAACGACAGCTCGGCTACCGGCCGGTGACCAGCTATCTCGACTCGCTGCCGGAGACAGTACGGTGGCTTGTGGACGCCGCGCACGGCCGGGACTGGCGGACCGTCTTCCCCGATCTCGCCCAGAACTACCGCACCGACTACTTCGACTACCTCGCCGAGGACGCCTGGCTACGCCGCCGCAGCCACTGAGCCGCCGCAGCCACTGAGCCACCGCAGCCGCCGAACCGCTGAGCGCGGTGGCGGTTCAGGCGGCGGTGAGCTTCGCGGCGAGCTCGGCCACCCGGTCGCCGAACGCCGCCCGAAGTGCGGTCGCCGCGGTGTCCAGGTCCTTCTCGCCCAGCCCGTTGAGCACGCCGTCGATGATCTGCTGCTCGTTGACCCAGTCCTTGCCGAGCATGGCCATCTGGTTCGCCTTGACCTCGGTCAGCATGCCCTCGATGTTGTAGAAATGCTGCCGGATGTCGGTACGCCCGCTGCCGTCCGGCTTCTGCGCACCCTGCCACAGCAGGTAGTTGTTGTCCTTGGCGAACTTGAGCAGCTGCTCCTGCTCCTGGTCGGACAGTGCCGGCATGATGTTCTCCCCTCCGGACGATGCCGCCGCGACGTCGCGCCGGAACTGGTTCATGTTGAAGCTCGGATCCGTCTTGACGCTGGGATGCCCGTAACCGGCGGGCTGGTGCTCCTTGTGCCCGCCGATCCCCCAGCCGGTACGGTCGCGCAGCGCCCGGACCCCGCGCACGTACGAGTCGTACTGCCGGTCGGTCCAGGGCTCGCCGAGGGCGTGCTGGGCCTCGATGCCGATCAGCCCGGAGTTGCCGACCCCCTTGAACGGCCCGGCCCAGCCGACCCGGACGTGGTTGCACCGGCCGGATGCGATCACGTGCCAGTGCCCGGTACGGGAGAGGTAGAGCTGGGCTATCGGCGGCGGCGCCGTGGCCGAGCCGTGCAGCAGGACGTAGATCTCGCCGGCGTCGGTGGAATGCAGCGAGCCGCGGGTCTCGTGGCACATGATCCCGTGTGGATCGAACGACGTGGAGCCGCGGCTCCGCCAACCACCCACCTCGTGCACGGTGAGCCCGGCGGCCCGGAGCACGTCAGCCAGCCAGAGCAGTCGCATCGGTCAGCCCTCCTGACTCGGAGGCAAGCTTTCACTACTGACCGTATCCGTGCGGTCTGGCTGCGTCCAGTCGTCAGAGCTGCCAATCTGAGCAAAACCCATGGTCAACCCGGTCGGCACTCGGGAAGGGACGGTCAGCCCACAGCCGGCCTCAGAAGGCCAGGCACTCACACTCCGTCATCAGCGCCCTGACGTTCCGGACGTACTGCGGGTTCGGGATCTTCAACCCGTCGTCGGTCACCACCGCACCCGGTCCGAAGTTGTACGCCGAGATCACCGCGTTCAACAGGCAGGAGTTGAGTTCGCCGGTGCAGTCGTCGGCGGAGACGCCGTAGGCGCCGTCGAAGAACGCGTCCCCGATGTACTTGATCAGCCAGGCCAGGTAGTTCGCGCCCAACGTGGCGTTGTCCCGGTGGTCGTCGATGTCGTACGACTGGTCGAACCGCTGGTTGACGAAGGCGGCGGTATCCGGCATGACCTGCATCAGCCCGACGCCGCCGTCGCAGGCGACGATGTTCGACTGCCAGCCGCTCTCCTGCCAGGCGGTCGCCTTGACCAGGTTGACCGGCACCCGGATGCTCGGCGCCGAGTTCGGCCAGTACGTCCGGCCGGCCGCCTCGGTGAGCGCCTGCTTGACCTGGGCGCGGCTGGCCTGGTCGCCCTGGTAGCGGGGCTTGGTGCAGCCGGTCTCGGGCTTCGGCGGCGGCGGGGGCAGCCTGGTCTCGGTCGGCGGCTTCGGCACCTTGCGCGGCCCCGGCTTCCGGCTCGGGGTCCGGCTCGGTTTCGCCGACGGGGTCGGCCGGGCGCCGAGCCCCGCCACGGCCGGCGGCTGGGTCGTCGGCTCGCCGGCCGGAGCCGGCTGCGCCGTGTCCGACGGGTCGACCTCGGCCGCGACCGTGGTCGTGCCGCCGGTCGGCTCGCCGTTGGCGCAGCCGACCGCGGCGGCGAGCGCCAGGGCCACCACCCCGGGCACCAGCGTCCTGCGCAGCCACTCAGCCATTTCGAGCCCCCAGATCTCCCGGCGCACCATAACAGGCACGCCACCTGATCAGGGGGCCTCGACCACCCGGCCAGCCGGCGCCGCCCGCTGGGCGGCCTTCCCCGCCACCGGCGCTTTCTGCGGTGCCGCCGCCCCCGCCTGCTGCGCGGCGGCCTCCCCGCCGGACGGCGTCACCTGCTGCGCGGCCTCCCCGGCGGACGGCGTCGCCTGCTGCGCGGCCTCTCCGCCGGACGGCGTCGCCTGCTGTGCGGCGTCTCCGGCGGACGGTGGCCCGGGTCGCTGCGACGGCTGCGCACCGGCGGCGCGTACCGCGCGGTCCCGGGTCGCCCAGGCCACCACGAAGACGGCGGTCCAGAGCACACCGAGCAGCATCGAGGTGACCGTCTCGCTCGCCGAACTCCAGCCGACGTACAGCCGGGCCGCCCCGACGGTCACCACGCCGACCGCCGCCACCGTCCAGGCCGCCACCGCCGTCGGCCACCGGCTCTGCCGGGCCAGCAGCCAGGCCAGCGTGCAGAAGCTGGCCGCGACCACCGCGTTCTGGGCCGGCAGCAGCGCCACCGGGGCACTCCGGGTCGGGCCGGTGACGTCGGTGACCAGGAGCAGCACCAGCAGCGGTACGAAGGCGCCGACCGTACCGAGCACGCTGAGCAGGTCCACCCGCCACGGCCGGGTACGCCAGCCGACCACCGCGGCGACCAGCGCCACCACCAGGATCAGCGCCGGCCCGCGCAGCGCCCCGATCATGCCGTGCGCCAACTCGGCCACCCCGTCGGTACGCCGGGACGCGAACCACTCCGCTATCGCGCTGTCGACCACCGACAGCCCGCTCTGCGTCACCACCAGGTCGAGCAGCCAGGCCAGGACCAGCCCGGTCACGAAGAGCAGCGCCAACCCGGCGACCAGGTTCGCCAGCAGCGTCCAGGCCGGCCCGATGTGCATCGAGAGCAGGAAGAAGAGCACCCCGTACCGCCGGGCGAGCCAGCGCAGCGGCGGCCGGGCGACGGCCCGGGACAGCAGTGACCGCACCGGATCCGGATTGCGACCGAGCCAGCGGCCGACCAGCACGATGGTGACGATGAAGACGATGAGCAGCAGTACCGCCCCGGTCGCCCGGCCGAGATGGTGGGAGACCGTCTCGTAGGACTCCCCGGCCAGGAAGCCGGCCAGCACCGAACCGCCGACCCAGGTCGTCACCCCGGCGAGGTTCCACGGCGCGAACCGCCGGTACGGCATCCCGGCGCTGCCGGCCAGCCGGGGCACCAGGGTCCGGGCGAAGGCCACCCAGCGGGCCGCGAAGACGCCGCGCCCGCCCAGCCGCTCCAGCATCGCGTCGGCCTTCGCCCAGCGCCGTTCCCCGACCCGGCTGCCCCACCGGCCGGCTCGCAGCCGGGGGCCGTGCCGCCGGCCGCTGCGGAAGGCGAGCGCGTCGCCGAGCACCGCTGCGAGAATCGTCACCACCAGCGCGGGCCCGAGCCGGAGCATCCCGGTGTAGCTGAGGAAGCCGACCAGCAGCAGGGTCGCCTCGGCCGGCATCACCAGGCCGACGATCACCGCCGTCTCACCGGCCACCAGCAGCGCGGCGGCCAGATAGACCAGTACCGGCGGCAACTCCCGCACCACCGTCAACACGTCCTGCACGCCCGACCCCCCGAACACTTCGGCCAGCATGCCAGCCGCGTGCTGCGATGGCACGGCGATTCCACGGAGACCGGGGTAACCCCAGGGGGAACCCGGACGCCGGCCCGGATCGCGCAGGCGGGAGGATGGAGAGCATGCAGACCCGCGGGGACCTTCGTAACGTCGCAATCATCGCCCACGTCGACCACGGCAAGACCACCCTGGTCGACGCCATGCTGCGGCAGTCCGGCGCGTTCTCCGCCCGGGCCGAGCCCGCCGACCGGGTGATGGACTCCATGGACCTGGAGCGGGAGAAGGGCATCACCATCCTGGCCAAGAACACCGCCGTGCGCTACCTGCCGGCGGACGGTTCGGACCCGGTCACCATCAACATCATCGACACCCCCGGGCACGCCGACTTCGGCGGCGAGGTGGAGCGCGGGCTGACCATGGTCGACGGGGTACTGCTGCTGGTGGACGCCAGCGAGGGCCCGCTGCCGCAGACCCGGTTCGTGCTCCGCAAGGCGCTGCGGGCCCGGCTGCCGATCATCCTCGTGATCAACAAGGTGGACCGGCCGGACGCCCGGATCAAGGAGGTGGTCGACGACACGTACGAACTCTTCCTGGACCTGGACGCCGACGCCGAGCAGATCGACTTCCCGATCATCTACGCCTGCGCCCGGGACGGCATCGCCTCGCTGACCCAGCCCGCCGACGGCACCGTGCCGGAGGACAGCAGCTCGCTGGAGCCGCTCTTCCGCAGCCTGCTCGACACCATCCCGCCACCGGCCTACGACGAGGACGCGCCGTTGCAGGCGCACGTGACAAACCTGGACGCCTCGCCATTCCTGGGCCGGCTGGCGCTGTGCCGGGTCCGCCAGGGCACCGTCACCAAGGGCGAGACCGTGGCCTGGTGCCGCACCGACGGCAGCGTGGCCCGGGTCCGGGTCTCCGAACTGCTGATGACCGAGGGACTGGAGCGCAAGCCGGCCACCTCGGCCGGACCGGGCGACATCATCGCGATCGCCGGCATCCCGGAGATCATGATCGGCGAGACCCTCACCGACCCGGAGGACCCCCGGCCGCTGCCGCTGATCACCGTGGACGAGCCGGCGATCTCGATGACCATCGGCACCAACACCTCGCCGCTGGTCGGCCGGGTCAAGGGCGCCAAGGTCACCGCCCGGATGGTCAAGGAGCGGCTGGACCGGGAACTGATCGGCAACGTCTCGCTGCGGGTGCTGCCCACCGACCGGCCGGACGCCTGGGAGGTGCAGGGCCGGGGCGAGCTGGCCCTGGCGATCCTGGTCGAGCAGATGCGCCGGGAGTCCTACGAGCTGACCGTCGGCAAGCCGCAGGTGGTGACCAGGGAGATCGACGGGAAGACCTGCGAGCCGGTGGAGCGGCTGACCATCGACGCCCCGGAGGAATACCTCGGCGCGATCACCCAGCTGCTGGCCACCCGCAAGGGCCGGATGGAGCAGCTGGTCAACCACGGCACCGGCTGGATCCGGATGGAGTGGCTGGTGCCGGCCCGGGGGCTGATCGGCTTCCGCACCGAGTTCCTCACCGACACCCGGGGCACCGGCATCCTGCACCACGTCTTCGAGTCCTACGAGCCGTGGTTCGGCGAGCTGCGCACCCGCAACACCGGTTCGCTTGTCGCCGACCGGTCCGGGGTGGCGACGGCGTTCGCGATGCTCAACCTCCAGGAGCGCGGCACCCTCTTCGTCGAGCCGGCCACCGAGGTGTACGAGGGGATGCTGGTCGGCGAGAACTCCCGCTCCGACGACATGGACGTCAACATCACCAAGGAGAAGAAGCTCACCAACATGCGCTCCTCGACGAGCGAGGAGACCGAGAAGCTGATCCCGCCGCGCAAGCTCTCCCTGGAGCAGGCCCTGGAGTTCTGCCGCGAGGACGAGTGCGTCGAGGTGACCCCGGTGGCGATCCGGCTGCGCAAGGTGATGCTGGACGCGCCGTCGCGGGCCCGGGCCGCCGCCCGGCGCAAGCACGCGAACTGACTCCGGCAGCGGGCCGCACGGATGTTCCGGGATGGGTCGTAGGCTGCCCGGATGCGGTCGTACCCTGCTCAGGTGTCCTGGGACGAAATCGACGCCGAACTGGCGGCGGTGCCCGGCACGGTCTCGGTGTACGCGGGTCGGCTCGGCCGCCGGCCCGGCTACACCCGGCTGCCGGACGCACCGCACTACGCGGCCAGCACCATGAAGGTGGCGGTACTGGCCGCCCTGCACCGGGCAGCCGAGGCCGGGAAGCTGGAGCTGGACGCGCCGGTGCCGGTGCGCAACGAGTTCGACTCGGCCCGGCCGGGCGCGGACCGGTTCTCCTGCGCGCCCGACTACGACAACGACGAGCAGGTCTGGGCCCGGCTCGGCGGCACCGCACCGCTGCGCTGGCTCGCCGAACGGATGATCGTCCGGTCCAGCAACCTCGCCACCAACCTGGTGCTGGGGCAGGTCGGGCTGCCCGCCGTCGCCGAGGTCTGGGCGGACAGCGGCGCCCGGCACAGCCGTACCGAGCGGGGAATCGAGGACTTCGCCGCCCGGGACGCCGGGCTCGACAACCGGGTCACCGCCGCCGACCTGGCCGGACTGTTCGGCGGGATCGCCCGGTCCCGGCTCGGCTCCCCGGCCGCCTGTGCGGCGATGCTGGACGTGCTGCTCGCCCAGGAGCGCACCGAGGACCTGGCCGCCGGACTGCCGCCGGGGACCCGGATCGCGCACAAGAACGGCTGGGTACGCGGCGTCCGGCACAGTGCCGGCGTGGTCTTCCCGGACGACGCTCCGCCGTACACCGTGGTGGTCTGCACAAGCGTCCCGCCCCCGACCGGGGACCGTGCGACCGAGGTCCGTGCGACCGGGGAGCGTGCGACCGACGCCGGTGCGACCAGCACTGGCAGTACCGACGGCGGTACGGCCGGCGAGGACCTCGACGGGCGGGCGCGTCGGCTGATCGCCCGGGTCTCGGCCCTGGTCTGGGCCGCCCGGCACCGGCTGGGGACCGTCGACTGATCCGACGGTCGATATGGTGTCTGCATGTCGATCGCCTCGGTACGCACCCACCGGCTCTCCGCTCCGCTGCACACCCCGTTCGTCACCGCGCTGCGCCGTACCTCCACAGTAGAGACCCTTGTCGTGGAGGTGGTCGACGCCGACGGGCGGTCCGGGTTCGGCGAGGCGCCCCAGGTGTGGCAGGTGACCGGGTCGTCGATCGGCGGTGCGCGGGACTGTGTCGAGGAGGTGTTCGCCCCGCTGCTGACCCGGCGCGACCCGGACGACCTGGTGGCCCGGTGCACGGAGGTACGCCGGGCGGTGGTCGGCAACGAGGCGGCGAAGGCGGCGGTGGACGTCGCACTGCACGACCTGGCCGCCCGGCGGCTCGGCGTACCGCTGTACCGGCTGCTCGGCGGGACCTCCCGGCGGGTCGCCACCGACGTCACCCTGTCGGCCGGGGACGCCGTCGAGTTGGCCGGGGCGGCGAAGCAGCGGGTGGCCGACGGTTTCGACGTACTCAAGGTGAAGGTCGGCACCGACGCGGCGGGTGACCTGGCCCGGGTCCGGGCGGTGCGAGGTGCCGCCGGGCCGCAGGTCCGGATCCGGCTCGACGCCAACCAGGGCTGGACGCCCCGGGAGGCGGTCCGGGTGATCCGCAGCATCGAAGACGCCGGACTCGACGTGGAGCTGGTGGAACAGCCGGTGCACGCCCGGGACCTGGGTGGGCTGGCCTGGGTCGCCGACCGGGTCGACGTGCCGATCCTGGCCGACGAGTCGGTCTACGGGGTGCGCGACCTGATGGAGGTGATCCAGCGCCGGGCCGCCGACCTGGTGAACGTCAAGCTGGCCAAGTGCGGTGGCCTGGGTCCGGCCCGTACCCTGCTGGAACTCGCCGCCGAGCACGGCCTCGGCACGCTGGTCGGCTCGATGATGGAGAGCCAGATCGGGCTCGGCGCGGCGGCCAGCCTGGTGGCGGCGCACGGCACCAGCGCAGTCGCCGACCTGGACGCCGCGTGGTGGCTGGCCTGGACGCCGGTCCAGGGCGGCATCCGGTACGAGCAGGCCACCGTCGTCCTTCCCGACGCACCCGGCCTGGGCGTCGCCGGCCTGCACACCACCCCGGCACCGACCCCCTGACGAGGCCCCGCCCCCGGCGACCCGCCACCCGGTGGTCCCCGGCCACCCCGCCTCCCCTCCCGGTCCCTCCGCTGTCCGGTCCCGGGCCACCCAGCGGCACCATGAAGGCAACATTCAGTCGCCTGTTGCAGTTCGGCGCTAACTTTCATAAAGTTCGGGCGGAGGCGGGCGAGGACGGGTGGTGGTACTGGCATGGTGCTGCGCTCGGGGCAGCAGGCTGTTGTCCGGGTCGCCGTCGCCACCCTGTGGGCGAGACCCGAGGCCGTCCGGCCGGTGGACGCGCCGGCCCTGTCCCGCCGCACCGACATCGCCGGCTGGATCTCCGGGATGACCGCCGACCAGCGGGTCGGCGAATGCGTGCTCAGCCAGCTCCTGCTCGGCGAGCGGGTACTGGTCGAGGAGGTCCGCCCAGACGGCTGGGTCCGGCTGGTCGCGCTGGAACAGCCGGCGGCCAAGCTCGATCCCCGGGGCTACCCGGGCTGGCTGCCGCTCCAGCAGCTCGCCGAGCCCGCCGAGCCGGCACCCGCACCGCCGGACCTGGTCGTCGCGGCGATGGTCACCCGGCTGCACGACGCCCCGGCCGGCGCGGTGGTGCTGCCCGGCGTCGTCCTGGGTACCCGGCTGACCGGGGCGGGGCCGGTCCGGGCCGGCTGGCGGCCGGTCTGGGTCCCCGACCGGGAGAAGCCGCTCTGGGCGCCCGACACCCACCTGGCGGCGGCGCCGAGGCGGCAGCCCGCCGCGACCGAGGTGCTCGCCGTGGCCAGCCGGCTGCGGGACGTCGTCTATCTCTGGGGCGGCGTCTCGGCGTACGGCATCGACTGCTCCGGGCTGGTGCACCTGGCCTGGCGGCGCTTCGGCGTACGCCTGCCGAGGGACGCCGACGACCAGGCGGCGGCGACCGCGCCGGTGCCGCTCGGCGCCGAACGCCCCGGCGACCTCTACTTCTTCGCCCGGCCCGGCCGCCCGGTGCACCACATCGGCATCGTCACCGCCCAGCCGGGACCGGACGGCGACCGGCGGATGCTGCACGCCTGCTACACCAAGCGGCGGGTCCTGGAGGAACCGATGCCCGCCGACCGGGCGGCGACCCTGGTCGGCGCGCACCGGGTCGGCTGACCTCGACCGAACGACAACGGCGCCAGCCGCCCGGTGGGGCGACCGGCGCCGTTTGTCGTCAGGCAGCCGGCACTGCGGTTGTCAGGCGACCGGCACCTTCTCGGCCGCCCTGCGGTCCCGGCTGGACTTGATCAGGCTGGCGACGGTCGCCACCGCCAGCGTGCCCAGGATGACGGTGAGGGAGAGCCAGATCGGGATGTGCGGCGCCCAGCCGATCGGCTCGCCGCCGTTGAGGAACGGCAGGTTGTTGCCGGCCAGCGCCTCCAGCACCAGCTTGACACCGATGAAGCCGAGCACCACGGCGAGCCCGATGTTGAGGTAGACCAGCCGGTCGAGCAGCCCGCCGAGCAGGAAGTAGAGCTGCCGCAGTCCCATCAGCGCGAAGACGTTGGCGGTGAAGACCAGGTACGGCTCCTGGGTGATCCCGAAGATCGCCGGGATGGAGTCGAGCGCGAAGACCAGGTCGGTGGTGCCGATCGCGATCAGCACGATCAGCATCGGGGTGAAGAGCCGCCGGCCGTTCTCGTGCACCGTGATCCGCGCGCCGGAGAAGTCCCGGGAGACCGGCAGGGCCCGCCGGGTCCAGCGGATCAAAATGTTCTCCTTGAAGTCGTCCTCGGTCGGCTCACCCTGGCGAAGGAAGTTGATCGCCGTGTAGATGAGGAAGGCGCCGAAGATGTAGAAGACCCAGGAGAACTGGTTGATCAGGGCGGCACCGGCGGCGATGAAGCCGCCGCGCATCACCAGCGCCAGCACGATGCCGATCAGCAGCACCTTCTGCTGGTACTGCCGGGGCACACCGAACCGGGACATGATGATCACGAAGACGAAGAGGTTGTCCACCGAGAGGCTGTACTCGGTGAGCCAACCGGTGTAGAACTCCCCGGCCACGGTGAAGTTGGTGGTCAGGGCCAGGCCGATCCCGAAGACGATGGCGAGACCGACGTAGAAGGTGACCCAGAGGCCGGACTCCTTCAGGCTCGGCTCGTGCGGTCGCCGACCGATGATCACAAGATCGAGCAGCAGGATCGCTGTCAGCGCGACCAGCGAGATGACCCACACCCAGGTGGACACGTTCAAGGCACTCCTCCGGCAGGCACGCGGCACCGCCGTCAGCACGCTGGGGGGCGCACCTCGGGCGGTGGGGACGGTGGTGACTGTCGGAGGTCTCTTCCGCCATCGCCGCGTCAGGACGCCACGGCGACAACCTACGGTGCCGGGTCCTCGCGCCGGTCTACCGGCGGACGACCGTGTTGACGACACCGTCGCGAAGGAATACTCCCCTCCTACAGCGCCATTGTTCACCATTCCCCGCCCGTTCCGCATCTCCCCCGGTCGGCGGTACCCGGATCACCTCCCGTAGACCATCCTAGGACCCTAGTTGCTCTGCCGGGGCAGTATCGGGTCGGCAAGGGACCAACCGGCCGCCAGCAAGTCGTCGCAGGCTCCGATCGCCGTCCGGAGCCGGTCCGGAAGTGGACCGGTGAGTTCGATCACGGGTACCCCGGATTCGGCCAACACCGTGCGAAACCGCTCGGTCATCCAGCCCCGCAGGTGCGCGCCGTCCCGCAGCCCGTCGTCGGCGAACGGCACGCCCCGGTGGTCGGTCAGCAGATACAGGTCGGGTCGGCGGGCGGCGGCCCGGACCCGGGGCGAGGTCGAACCGAGGTACCGCTCCTCCCAGACCGCCGTGGCCCGGGCATCGGTGTCGCAGAAGAGCAGCGGCCCGCCGCGCCGGGCGGCGGCATCCTCGGCGGCCTGCTGCTCCCGGACCACCGTGACGAAGTCGGCCCGGTCCCAGACCACGTCGAAGATCGTCGCATCGGGATCGGTCCGGCGCAGCCGGTCCAGCTTGGCGGCGGTCAACTCCCGGCCGTACTCCGGCACCCAGTCGGTCCGGTAGTGCCCGGCCAGCGCCCGCGCCACCGTGGTGGTACCGGTCGACTCGGCACCCACCACGACGACCCGGCGGACGAACCAGGCCCGCACCGGCGCGCTGAGCATCCCCCAGTGCGCCACCGGGTCGGCCCGGACCGCCGTGCCGGAGACCGGCACCGCACTGCGGGCCGGATCGACGGGTACGTCCACCGCGCCGAACCGGCGGGCCAGTTCCGCCCCGTACGCCTCCGAGGAGAAGACCGCGTCCACCAGGCTGCCGCCCAGCGCCGCCCGGAACACCGCACAGTGCGCGTCCCAGGCCGCCGGATCGGCGTAGTCGACCGGATGCTCGTCGTACCGGCCGACGAACCGGACGTGCCGGTCGGTGGCGTGCACCTCGCGCAGCCAGTCCAGCCGCAGCTCCAGCGGGATCGACTCCCGCCGGGACGGCGCCACCAGCACGGTGACCGCGGCGCACCGGCGGGCCGCCTCGGCGATCAGCGCGTGGTGCCCGGCGTGCGGCGGGTAGAACTTCCCCACCACCAGCCCGTGGCCGAACTCCGGCGCTCCGCTCGTCGCCCGCGACGGGCCCGGAACCTCCGCGCCCCGACGCGGCCGGGGCACGGCCGGGGTGCCGGAGAAGTTGCCGGTGTTCGGCGCGGTCGGCCGGACCGCCCGACCGGAGCGCGGTGCGGCCGGCGGGCTGCCGTCGTGCCCGGCGGTCATGCCGGGGCCGGGCCGGGCGCCATCGGCCGGGCGGCGGTTGCCGAGAGCCGGCGCAGGTCCGCCCGCCAGTTACGCAGCCCGAGCACGCAGAGCCCGAGGAAGACCAGGTAGAGCCCGGCGGTCAGATAGAGCCCCTTGTAGGCGTAGAGCGGGATGTAGACGAGGTCGGCGGTGATCCAGATCCACCAGCTCTCCACCCGCTTGCGGCACTGGCCGTACGTCGCCATCAGGGACAGCGCGGTGGTCACCGCGTCCGGAAACGGCACCGTCGAGTCGGTCGCCCGGTCCAGCAGCAGCCAGAGCAGCAGCGTCAGTACCGCACCGGCGGCGACCAGCACCGTCCACTCCCGACGGCCGGTCCGGCTCACCACCAGACGGCTCCGCTGCGCACCGCCGAACAGCCACGCCCACCAGCCGTAGAGGCCGAGCCCGACGTAGACGATCTGGAGGCCGGCGTCGGCGTACAGCCCGGCGGTCCAGAAGAGCACCATCAGCAGCAGCACGTTGGCGATGCCGACCGGCCAGTTCCACATCTTCTGCCGGGTCAGCAGCCAGACGTTGAGTACGCCGGTCGCGAAGCCGAGCAGTTCGGCCCGGCTGGTCGGGGCACCCGCCACGGTGAACGCCGTACCGGTCAGCCAGTCGAGCATGCCGCACCTCCCGCAAGATCCTCCGGAGTTCCTACCGTAGGTACCGGTGGACGGGACGGGTATACCCCGATCGACCAGCCCGGCCCGATCCGTGTCATCCTCTGGTCGTGGTGCTCGAGGTTGCGCTTATCGACGTGCTGGCCGGTCAGGAGGAGGCGTTCGCCGAGGCGTACGCCAAGGGTCGTGCGACGCTCGCCGGCACCCCCGGCTGCAGGTCGGTCCGGATGACCCGGGGGATCGAGTCGCCGTCCCGGTTCGTGCTGCTGGTGGAGTGGGACTCGGTCGAGGCACACCTGGAGAACTTCCGGGCGACCGACCGCTTCGACACCTGGCGCTCGCTGATCGGCCCGTACTTCGCGGCCCCGCCGGTCGTCGAGCACTTCACCGACGTACCGGCGACGGCCTGACGCCCGCACCGCCGACAATGCCGCGGTCGCCGGCGACCCGGCCCGCCTCGGTCCGGCCCGGTCCGCCTCGGTCCGGCCCGGCCCGGTCCGGTTCGGTTCGGTCAGGCGCGGCGGCCGGTACGCTCCGGCGGGCCGGTCATCCGGAGTGGTCCGACCCCGGCCAGTCGCCGGGCTTGCCCCAGTCACCCGGTTCGATGACGAACTGCCCGTACGGGACCGTCCACACCACCTCGTGACCGAGCCGGTGACCGCTCTGCCCCTCCTCGCCGTACGCGGTGCCGTGGTCGGCGCAGATCAACACCAGGCACGGCCGGTCCCGGGAGGTGGCCAGGGCGAAGAGCCGGCCGACGTGCCGGTCGACGTACTCCAGCGCGGCGGCGTGGCTCTCCCGGCTGTCCCGGTCGGCACCCGGCAGGTAGTGCCGGTTCGGCTGGTGGATCGCGGCGACGTTGACGAAGAGGAAGAGCGGCCGCTCCGCCGGCACCGTCGGCAACACGGTGCCGATCCGGTCGAGCTGCGCCTCGAAGCAGCGCGGCGCGGAGACGCCGAACTCGGGCTCCCAGTGCGCCTCGGCGAACAGTGCCGGCAGCACCCCGCCGAGCGGGGACCTGCCGCTGAAGAAGCCGACCCCGCCGACGCAGACGGTGTGGTAGCCGGCCGAGGCGAGCGCCCGGACCACGTCCGGGGCGTCGAAGATCCAGGTCTGCTCACCGGTGGTCCCGCTGCCCGGGGAGGCTGCCGCGAAGAGCCGGGGGTGCGGGCCGGGTGCGGTGGGGGTGGGCAGGAAGCCGGCGAAGAACGCCTGGTGCGCCGCGTACGTGAAGCTGGCCGGACTGTGCCGGCGCTCCCACACCCCGCCCGGCAACGCGCGCACCAGATTCGGGGTACGCCCGGCGGCGGCCAACTCCTCCGCGACGTCGTACCGGAGTGTGTCCAGGGTGACGAACAACAGGTCGTGGCTGCCGATCAGCTCCCTCATTGCCGCCCTCTCCACCTTTCGGTCACGTCGTGCGGTTCTCATGCTGCCCGGTGCCGCCGTCGCCCGCGCAACTGGCCCCCTGCCGGCCGGCCCACCCGGCGGGTCAGCCACGACGACCGGTCCGCTGTGGCGACCAGGTCGGGTACGAAACGCCTGGCCGGTGCGGTGGCCAGTCCCGGTGCGAACGCCTGGCCGGTGCGTACCGGACATAGTCCACAGTGGGCGGTCGCCCGGTCGGCTCGCCGACGGACCGTGCCGGAACTGGCCGTGACCCGGCGGATCGGGTTGACTCTGCGGCATGGAAGAACGGGTCGCCCTGATAACCGGGGTCAGCCGTCGGGCCGGGATCGCCGCGGCGGTCGCCCGCAGGTTCGCCGCGACTGGCTACCGGCTACAGCTCACCGGCCTGCCCGGCTACGACGAGGCACAGCCGTACGGCGGTGACCCCGAGGGCATCCCCGGACTGCTCGCCGAACTCGAACAGCTGACCGGCGATCCCGACGTGACCCGGTTCCGGGCCGCCGACCTGACCTCGCCGACCGCCCCCGCCGAACTGGTCGAGACGGCGGTACGCGCACACGGCCGGCTCGACGTCGTCGTCTCCGCGCACACGTACTCGACCGGGACCGCGCTTGGCACGCTCGACGCGGACGAGGTCGACCGGCACCTGGTGGTCAACGTCCGGGCCAACCTGCTGCTGGCCGAGGCGTTCGCGGCGGCGTTCCGGGCCGGCTCCGGCGGCCGGCTGGTCCTCTTCTCCAGTGGGCAACGACTCGGTCCGATGCCGACCGAACTGGCGTACGCGGCCAGCAAGGCCGGGGTGGAGAACCTGACCCGGCAGTTGGGTTGCCTGCTGATGCCGCAGGGAATCACGGTGAACTGCGTCAACCCCGGCCCCACCGACACCGGATGGGCCTCGGCGGAGGACCTGGCAGCGGGCGGTCACCTGTTCCCGGGCGGCAGGTGGGGCCAGCCGGACGACGCGGCCCGGCTCGTCGAGTGGCTCTGCTCGGCGGACGGCGGCTGGGTCACCGGCCAGGTGATCGACTCCGAGGGCGGCTTCAACCGCTACGGCTGACCACTCCACCCGCTCCGGCCGGCACACATCGGCCCGGCCGGAGCGGAGGGCGGCGGAGTCAGCTGACTCCGGCGGCGTCCATGCCGCGCAGCTCCTTCTTCAGCTCTGAGACCTCGTCGCGGATCCGGGCGGCAAGCTCGAACTGCAACTCGCGGGCCGCGGCCAGCATCTGGTCGTTGAGTTCCTGGATGAGCTGGGCCAGCTCGGCACGGGCCATCCCCTCCCGGGCCGGCGCCGCACCGACCCGGCCCCGGCTGCGGGTCTCCTTCACCGGCGCCTTGCCCCGGGACATCTGCCGGACCGCGCCGCCGACCCTGGTGGTGGCGCCCTCGGTGTCCTCGGCCTCCCGGTAGATGTCGTCCAGGATGTCGTGGATCTTCTTACGCAGCGGCTCCGGGCTGATCCCGTTCGCCTCGTTGTGCGCCACCTGCTTGGCCCGACGCCGGTTGGTCTCCTCGATCGCCTCGGCCATCGACGGGGTCATCTTGTCCGCGTACATGTGGACCTGGCCGGAGACGTTCCGGGCGGCCCGGCCGATGGTCTGGATCAGCGACCGGCCGCTGCGCAGGAAGCCCTCCTTGTCGGCGTCGAGAATCGCCACCAGCGACACCTCGGGCAGGTCCAGCCCCTCCCGCAGCAGGTTGATCCCGACGAGTACGTCGTAGTCGCCCTTGCGCAGCTCGCGCAGCAGCTCCACCCGGCGCAGCGTGTCGACCTCGGAGTGCAGGTAGCGGACCCGGATGCCGTGCTCCAGCAGATAGTCGGAGAGGTCCTCGGCCATCTTCTTGGTCAGCGTGGTGACCAGCACCCGCTCGTCCCGCTCGGTGCGCAGCTTGATCTCGTGCATCAGGTCGTCGATCTGCCCCCTGGTGGGCTTGACCACCACCTCGGGGTCGACCAGGCCGGTCGGCCGGATCACCTGCTCGACCACCTCGCCCTGGGCCTGCTCCAGCTCCCACGGGCCGGGGGTGGCGGAGAGGAAGACCATCTGGCCCACCCGGTCCAGGAACTCGTCGAAGCGCAGCGGTCGGTTGTCGGCGGCGCTGGGCAGCCGGAAGCCGTGGTCGATGAGCATCCGCTTGCGGGAGGCGTCGCCCTCGTACATGCCGCCGATCTGCGGGATGGTGACGTGCGACTCGTCGATCACGGTCAGGTAGTCGTCGGGGAAGTAGTCGAGCAGACAGTGCGGGGCGCTGCCCGGCGACCGGCCGTCGATGTGCATCGAGTAGTTCTCGATGCCGGAGCAGAAACCGACCTGGCGCATCATCTCCACGTCGTAGGTGGTGCGCATCCGCAGCCGCTGCGCCTCCAGCAGCTTGCCCTGCCGCTCCAGCTCCGCGAGCCGCTCGGCCAGCTCCACCTCGATGTCGGCGAGCGCCCGCTCCATCCGCTCCGGGCCGGCGGTGTAGTGGGTGGCCGGGAAGATCAGCAGGTTGTCGACCTCCCGGACCACCTCCCCGGTCAGCGGGTGCAGGTAGTAGAGCTTCTCCACCTCGTCGCCGAAGAACTCGATCCGGAGCGCCAGCTCCTCGTACGCCGGGATGATCTCCAGGGTGTCGCCCCGGACCCGGAAGGTGCCCCGGTTGAACGCCATGTCGTTGCGGGTGTACTGCACGTCGACCAGCCGGCGGAGCAGCTTGTCCCGCTCGACCTCCTGGCCGACCTGGATCCGCACCGACCGGTCCAGGTATTCCTGCGGGGTGCCCAGGCCGTAGATCGCCGAGACGGTGGCGACCACCACCACGTCCCGGCGGGTCAGCAGGGACATCGTGGTGGCGTGCCGCAGCCGCTCGACCTCCTCGTTGATCGAGGAGTCCTTCTCGATGTAGGTGTCGGTCTGTGGGATGTACGCCTCGGGCTGGTAGTAGTCGTAGTACGAGACGAAGTATTCGACGGCGTTGTTCGGCAGCAGCTCGCTGAACTCCTTGGCGAGCTGGGCGCAGAGCGTCTTGTTGGGTGCCAGCACCAGGGTGGGGCGCTGCAACCGCTCGATCAACCAGGCGGAGGTCGCGCTCTTGCCGGTGCCGGTGGCGCCGAGCAGCACGGTGTGCCGTTCGCCCCGCCGCACCCGGCGCTCCAGGTCGTCGATGGCGGCCGGCTGGTCGCCCGACGGCTGGAACTCGGAGACCACCTGGAAGCGGCCGTCGAGCCGCGGAATGTCGAGCGCCATGACCTCAACCGTACGCCGACGGTGTGACAAGCCGCCGGGCCACGGTGGGTACACGACCGGCTTCAATATGGTCATTGTGTGGCAAAGATCACCGCGCTACCGTTCTAGGGTAGGCCGCTCGCGGCGGCCGACCGGGTCTGCGACAACAGCCGCCACACCGGCTGTGTCGCATCCGGCGCAGGGGTTGCAGCCCCGGCTCAGGCCGGCGAGCGCACCGCTGTGGTCGCGCGAGAGCGCAGACCGGCCGCCGCGAGCGCCCTTTTTCGCGTGCCACCCCCACCAGCACCCCGCCCACACCGCACCGCACCGCCCAGGTGTAAGGAAGGGCCCCCGCTACAACAGAAAACGATAAGCGGGGGCCCTTCCTTACACCTGGGGCGGCTGCGCGCGCCCCGGTCAGCTCTCCTCGTCGGCCGGGCCCGGCTGCCAGCCGGCGGTCGCCGCCCACTCTTCGGCATACCGGTGTTCCAGGTCGAACCACGGCTCCTTCGCCTCGGCGTAGGCGTCCAGATCCGGGCCGGCCGCCGCCAGCCGCCGCTTGACGGCCAGGTACTCGGCCCGGCGCCCCGGGTCGGCCCGCAGGTGGTCGCGCATCAGCAGGGCGAACCGCCAGCCCGGCGAGTTGATCTCCCGGACGTGCAGGTTGACCGGTCGGCCAGGGTCCGCGCTGCCGTGCAGCCGCTTCTCCCACCGGGAGCTCCGCCCCGGCACCGCCGCCTCGGAGGCCCCGCCGGACGAGCGGGCGTTGTCCCACCAGTCGCCCGGACAACGCGGGAAGCCGGCGTCGGCGAGCCGGTCGGCCAACGCGTCGGCCTCGGCCAGCGTGGCGACGCCCAGCTGGAGGTCGAGGACGTCCTTGGCCGCCAGGCCGGGCACCGAGGTCGAGCCGACGTGGTCGACGCGTACCCCGGTGGAGGCCAGGACGTGCCGGATCCGGGCGGCCAGCCGCCGGTACTGGGCCGGCCAGCTCGGATCGGGCTCGACCAGTCGCACCCGGCTGACTCGTACCGGCCGGTGCTGCCGGACGTTCCGCTCGTACGGCGTCAACCGGTCCCGCCATAGCGCGTCCACCGCGGCGTGCAGTTCAGCCAGCTCGCCGTCGTTGTCCAGCAGTACGTCGGCAGCGGCTGCCCGCCACTCGTCCCCGACCTGCGCCCGGATCCGCTGGACCGCCTGCTCGACGGTCATGCCCCGGTCCCGGACCAGCCGCCCGATCCGGGTCGCCTCGGCGGCCCGTACCACAAGCACCAGGTGGTACGTCGGGGCGAGCCCGCCCTCCACCAGCAGCGGTACGTCGTTGACCACGATCGCGTCCGGGGCCGCCCCGGCGACCAGCTCGGCGCTGCGCCGGCGTACCCGGGGGTGGACGATCCCCTCCAGCCTGGCCCGCGCCGCCTGGTCGGCGAAGACGATCTCCCCGAGCGCCGCCCGGTCGAGGCTGCCGTCCTCCGCGCACACCCGGGCGCCGAACTCGGCCACCACCTCGCGCAGCCCGTCGGTGCCCGGCTCGACCACCTCCCGGGCGATCCGGTCCGAGTCGACCACCACCGCCCCGAGGTCGGCGAGCCGGGCTGCGACGACGCTCTTTCCCGATCCGATCCCACCGGTCAGTCCGACCTTCAGCACCGGTCCAGTCAACCGGATCGGCCGCCAGCCACCAAGCCCGGTCGGCCGGCCGGTCCGGAGAATGCGGGAAGGCCCGCCTCCCCCGGACCGGACGAGCCGGTCGGTGGAAGCGGGCCTTCGCCGCGTGCGTGTGCTGTGCCCGTCGGCTACTTGCCGCCGGCGAGCTTCTCCCGCAGGGCGGCGAGCGCCTCGTCGGTGGCCAGCGTGCCGGCCGGCTCCTCCGCCTGGCGGGCGGGAGCGGGGCTGCTGGACGAGGTGCCGCCACCGCCGCCGCCACCACTGCCGCCGCCGGTCGGAGCGGTCGGGTTGGCCGCCGCCTCGGCGTCGGCCGCCCGGGAGTTCTGCACCTGCTTGGTGTGCGCCTCCCAGCGGGTACGAGCCTCGGCGTACTGCGTCTCCCAGGTCTCGCGCTGCTTGTCGAAGCCTTCGAGCCACTCCCCGGTCTCCGGGTCGAAGCCCTCCGGGTAGATGTAGTTGCCCTCGTTGTCGTAGGTCGCGGTCATGCCGTAGAGGGTCGGGTCGAAGTGCTCCTCGCCCTCGACGAAGCCCTCGTTCGCCTGCTTGAGCGAGAGCGAGATCCGCCGACGCTCCAGGTCGATGTCGATGACCTTGACCATGACGTCGGAGCCGACCTGGACGACCTGCTCCGGGATCTCCACGTGGCGCTCGGCCAGCTCGGAGATGTGCACCAGACCCTCGATGCCGTCGTCGACCCGGACGAACGCACCGAACGGCACCAGCTTGGTGACCTTACCCGGCACGATCTGCTGGATCGCGTGGGTACGGGCGAACTGCCGCCACGGGTCCTCCTGGGTCGCCTTGAGCGAGAGCGAGACCCGCTCGCGGTCGAGGTCGACGTCCAGCACCTCGACCTCGACCTCCTGGCCCACCTCGACGACCTCGGAGGGGTGGTCGATGTGCTTCCAGGAGAGCTCGGAGACGTGCACCAGGCCGTCCACGCCGCCAAGGTCGACGAAGGCGCCGAAGTTGACGATCGAGGAGACGAGGCCCTTGCGGACCTGGCCCTTCTGGAGCTTGTTGAGGAACTCGGTGCGCACCTCGGACTGGGTCTGCTCCAGCCAGGCACGGCGGGACAGCACCACGTTGTTGCGGTTCTTGTCCAGCTCGATGATCTTGGCTTCGAGCTCCCGGCCGACGTACGGCTGGAGGTCCCGCACCCGACGCATCTCGACCAGGGAGGCGGGCAGGAAGCCACGCAGCCCGATGTCGAGGATGAGGCCGCCCTTGACCACCTCGATGACGGAGCCGCGGACGACACCGTCCTCGTCCTTGATCTTCTCGATCGTGCCCCAGGCGCGCTCGTACTGGGCACGCTTCTTCGAGAGGATCAGCCGCCCCTCCTTGTCCTCCTTCTGGAGGACGAGGGCCTCGATGTGGTCACCGACCGACACCACCTCGGCGGGGTCGACGTCGTGCTTGATCGACAACTCGCGCGAGGGGATGACACCCTCGGTCTTGTAGCCGATGTCGAGCAGGACCTCGTCCCGATCGACCTTGACGACGGTGCCTTCGACAATGTCGCCGTCGTTGAAGTACTTGATGGTCTCGTCGATGGCGGCGAGGAAAGCTTCCTCGGAACCGAGGTCGTCGACGGTGACCTTGGTGGCGCTCGAGGGGGCCTCGATGCTGCTCGTCATGTGGGCGGTTGCTCCGGTCGGATGGATGTCACAGCAGGTTTGTGTCGCGGTGACCCGTTTACGCCTGCGGACCCGTCGTCAGGTCTCCGGGCGGCCACTGCTCCGACCGCTGGGATGAATCCGACGACCGCGGACCTTCTCCCTGCCGAGGCACACGATCCGCGAGCGCATCGAACAGCTTACCGTGCGCATTACCACAGCATGCAAGCCCTCCCCGCAGGTGATGAGATCCGCTGTCCACTGCTCGGGAAGAGTTCGCCGGAGCACCACGCGACCGGTACCCGCCGACCAGCCGGCGAGCGCGGGACGGCGAGCACCGGGTGCGCGGCGTACCCGACGGGCGTCCACGCCCGCCCCGGGCACTACCGTGACGGGATGTCCGAGAACAGCCTGGCCGGCGTGGCCGAGGACGACCCGCCCGGAGTGCTCCGGCGCCCGGTCAGCGACCGGGAGAGTCGGTGGGCCAACCGCCGCTGGTGGGACGCGGACGCCGACGCCTACCAGGCCGAGCACGGCGCCTTCCTGGGCGACGCGGACTTCGTGTGGTGCCCGGAGGGGTTGCGCGAGGCCGACGCCCGGCTGCTCGGCGAGCTGCCCGGCCGGCGGGTGCTCGAACTCGGCTGCGGCGCCGCCTCGGCCGCCCGCTGGCTGGCCGCCGAGGGTGCCCGGCCGGTCGGGCTCGACCTCTCCGCCGGCATGCTGCGGCACGCCGCACTCGGCGCCACCACCTCCGGGGTACGCGTCCCGCTGGTCCAGGCCGACGCCCTCGCCCTGCCGTTCCGAGCGGCCAGCTTCGACATCGTCTGTACGGCGTTCGGCGCGATCCCGTTCGTCGCCGACTCGGCGGCGGCGCTGCGCGAGGTGCACCGGGTGCTCCGCCCCGGCGGCCGGTGGGTGTTCTCGGTCACCCACCCGATGCGGTGGATCTTCCTCGACGACCCGGGCGAGGGTGGGCTGGTCGCCACGCACTCGTACTTCGACCGCCGCCCCTACGTCGAGCAGGACGCCGACGGCACACCGAGCTACGTCGAGCAGCACCGCACCCTCGGCGACCGGGTACGCGAGATCGTCGGCGCCGGTTTCCTGCTCCGCGACGTACTGGAGCCGGAGTGGCCGGCGGGGCACGAGCAGGTCTGGGGGCAGTGGAGCCCGCTGCGCGGCCGGCTCTTCCCCGGTACCGCCATCTTCGTCTGCGACAAACCGGACAACGGGTCCGGCCGGCATCGGTCCGGCTCGGTAAGTTGACCGGATGAGCGCCGCGCGGGTGGCCGGGATGCCCGGGCCGTGGCAGCCGGACCCGGTCCGGCAGCGCCAGGCCGGCTACCGGCTGGAAGACCTGCTGCGCCTGCCGCCGGACGCCCCCCGGGTCGAACTCGTCGACGGAGTCATCCACGTGGTCCCCGCCCCCACGCTGGGCCATCAAGATGTCTCCAGCCTGCTGCGGGGTTGGCTGGGCGACCACGCACCGGCGCACCTGCGGGCGGCCCAGGCGGTCGGCGTCGCGTTGGATCGGGACTTCACCCGGGAACCGGACGTCCTGGTCTACCGGGCGGAGGTTCCGGATGACCGGCACTTCCTGCTGCCGCACGAGGTGGTGCTCGCGGTCGAGGTCGTCTCGCCGGGGACCCGGCGCACCGACCGGTTCAGCAAGCCGGCCGAATACGCCGGCGCCGGCATCGCCGGCTACTGGCGGGTCGAGCAGAACCCGGTCCGGGTCTACGCGTACCGGCTGGCGGACCGGCCGGGACGCAGCGGGAACCGGGAATACGAACTTCTCGCCGAGGCCGACGAGTTGCTGGAGCTGACCCAGCCGTTCCCGGTCGAACTGCCGATCACCGAGATCACCCCGTAGCTCCCCGTCCCGTCGCGCCGTCGCGGGTTACCGCCCGGGGCAGCCGGGTAGTCCGCCGTATGCCAGAGCGGAGGAAGCTGCGCAGGGGCGATCGGGTGAGCTGGCGGAGCCACGGCTCCAGGGCATACGGCACCGTGCAGGAGGAGATCACCGAACGGACGTACGCCGCGCAGCGGACGGTCGCCGCGTCGCAGGAGGATCCGCAGTACCGGGTCCGTACCGACGAGGGACGGGACGCGGTGCACAGATCGGAGGCGTTGTTCGATGAGTAGTCGCGCCGACGACGGCCGGGACACCGTCCGGGAGTTCCGGGACGCCGTCAACATGAACCCGGGCGAGCTGGGCAAGTGGCTGGACACCGACGACTCGAAGGCGGCGGGCTGGCGCAGGGGTGGCAAGGGCGGCGGCGAGTCCGTCGGGCACGAGTCCGGCCGCCGGATCATCGACCTGCTGCGCAAGCGGGCGAACCAGTTCACCGACCGCGACTTCGCGCACATGCGCAAGGTGGTCGGGTACGTCCGGCGGCACATGGCGCAACGACCGGCCGGCGACGTACGCAACACCAGGTGGCGGTACTCGCTGATGAACTGGGGACACGACCCGCTCAAGGCGCCGCTGCCGCAGGTCGGCGGACCGTCCCGGAAGGCACAGCAACGGCACCGGGAAGCCGAGCGCTCCTCCAGCCGGAACCGCCGCGGCTGACCTCGGCCCCGGCTCCCGGCCTTCGGCTCCGGCTCCGGCCTTCGGCGCTCCGGGCTCGGCCCCGGCTCGGCTCCGGGTGGTCGGCGTCAGTGGTCGGCGCTGTTCCAGTCCGACCCGACGCCGACGGAGACCTCGAGCGGTACGGCCAGCGGGTAGGCGCCGCCCATCTCCCGTCGGACCAGCGCCTCCAACTCGGTCCGCTCGCCGGGCGCCACCTCGAAGACGAGTTCGTCGTGCACCTGGAGCAGCATCCGGGAACGCAGGCCGGCGGTCCGCAGCGCGCTGTCGACGTGCAGCATCGCCACCTTGATGATGTCGGCCGCCGAGCCCTGGATCGGAGCGTTGAGTGCCATCCGCTCGGCCATCTCCCGGCGCTGCCGGTTGTCGCTGACCAGGTCGGGCAGGTAGCGCCGACGGCCGAGGATGGTCTCGGTGTAACCGTCCTTGACCGCCTTGCGCACCACCGACTGGAGGTAGTCCCGGACGCCGCCGAAGCGGCTGAAGTATTCCTCCATCAGGGCACGTGCCTCGTCGGCGGCGATCCCGAGCTGCTGGCCGAGGCCGAACGCGCTCAGTCCGTACGCCAGGCCGTAGTTCATCGCCTTGATCTTGCGCCGCTGGTCGGCGGTGACCTCGCCCACCGACACCCCGAAGACCGAGGACGCGGTCGCGGCGTGGAAGTCGGCACCGGAGTTGAACGCCTCGATCAGGGCGGTGTCGACCGACAGGTGCGCCATGATCCGCATCTCGATCTGGCTGTAGTCGGCGGTGAGCAGGCAGTCGTAGCCCGGCCCGACCACGAAGGCGCGGCGGATCCGCCGGCCCTCCTCGGTGCGGATCGGGATGTTCTGCAGGTTCGGGTCGGTGGAGGAGAGCCGTCCGGTGGCGGCCACCGTCTGGTGGAACGTGGTGTGGATCCGGCCGTCGTCGGAGACCGACTTGAGCAGGCCGTCGACAGTGGACTTGAGCCGGGCCACGTCGCGGTGCCGGAGCAGGTGCTCCAGCAGCGGGTGCGGCTGCTGCGCGTAGAGCCACTGCAGGGCGTCGGCGTCGGTGGTGTAGCCGGTCTTGATCTTCTTGGTCTTGGGCAGGCCCAGCTCGGTGAAGAGGATCTCCTGCAACTGTTTGGGCGAGCCGAGGTTGAACTCCCGCCCGACCACCCCGTACGCCGCCTGGGCGACCGCCTTCACCTCACCGGCGAAGTGCGCCTCCAGCTCGGAGAGGTAGTCGGTGTCGGCGGCGATGCCGGTCCGCTCCATCGCGGCGAGCACGTCGACCAGCGGCTGCTCCACCTCGGCCATGAGCCGGGTGGACTGCTCACCGTCCCGGGACAGCTCGGCGGCGAGGGCGTCGGCCAGATCCAGGGTGGCCCGGGCCCGGAGCATCAGGTTCTGCTCGACCTCGCCGTCGTCGCCGAGGCCGTCGAGGGTGAGCTGGCCGGTCTCCGGCGCGTCGACCTTCAGCTCCCGGTGCAGGTAGCGCAGGGCCAGGTCGGTCAGGTCGTAGGAGCGCTGGTCCGGGCGGGCCAGGTAGGCGGCGAGCGCGGTGTCCCGGTGCACCCCGTGCAGCGTCCAGCCGTGCGCGGCGAAGGCGAGCAGCGCCGGTTTGCTGTCGTGCAGCACCTTGGGCCGTTCCGGGTCGGCCAGCCAGTCCGCCACCGCCGTCTCGTCCTCCGAGGTCAGCCCGGCCGGGTCGAACCAGCCCGCCGTGCCGGTCGCGGTGGCCAGGGCGACCCCGGTCAGCGCGCCCGTCCCCCGGCCGAACGAGCCGGCGACCGCGATCCCGACCGGGATGCCGGGCCGGACGTGCTCGGCCAGCCAGCCGGCCACCTCGCCGGTGGGCAGCACCCGGCCGGCCAGGTCGAACCCGGCCTCGGCCTCCGGCTCCACCGCGTCGAGGTATTGGTAGAGACGGTCCCGCAGGATGCGGAACTCCAGGGTGTCGAAGACCTGGTGCACCGCCTCCCGGTCCCAGCCGGCCCAGCGGGCATCCTCGGCCCGCAGCGACAGCTCCAGGTCGGAGACCAGGCAGTTGATCTCGTAATTCCGGATCACGTCGGCGAGCCGCTCGCGCAGGTTGTCGCCGGCCTTGCCCTTGATCTCGTCGGCCCGGGCGATGACACCCTCGACGCCGCCGTACTGGACGATCCACTTCGCCGCCGTCTTCGGGCCCACCCCCGGCACGCCCGGAAGGTTGTCACTGGTCTCCCCGACCAGCGCGGCCAGGTCGCGGTATTGCTCCGGGCCGACGCCGTAGCGCTCGGTGACCGCCGCCCGGTCCATCCGGGCCAGGTCGGAGACGCCCTTGCGCGGGTAGAGCACGGTCACCCGGTCGTCGATGAGTTGGAACGCGTCCCGGTCACCGGTGCAGATCAGCACCTCCATGCCCGCCTCCCGGCCCTGGGCGGCGAGGGTGGCGAGCACGTCGTCGGCCTCGTAGCCCGGCATCTCCACCGTCGGCACCCGGAGCGCGGCCAGCACCTCCTTGACCAGGCTGACCTGCCCGGCGAACTCGCCCGGCGTCTCGGAGCGACCGGCCTTGTAGTCCGCGTAGCGCTCGGTGCGGAAGGAGCGACGGGAGACGTCGAAGGCCACCACGATGTGCGTGGGGCGCTCGTCGCGGAGCACGTTGATCAGCATTGAGGTGAAGCCGTAGACCGCGTTTGTCGGCTGCCCGGTGGTGGTGGAGAAGTTCTCCACCGGCAGGGCGAAGAACGCCCGGTATGCGAGCGAATGACCGTCGAGCAGCAGCAGGCGCGGCGTGGAGGCTGTCACGCTAAGGGACTCTAGTCCGCACCCCCGACAGGGCGGCCACCGCCGGGCCACCGCCCGGCCCCGCCCGGCCCGCGGGCGAAAGCGACGCTCGGGGCCGGAGCACGCGGAGAGCGCTGGGCCGGACGCGGAAGAGCGCCGGGCCAGGCGCGGAAGAGCCCCGGGCCGGGGTGACCGGGCCGGGGCTCTCGTCGCACGCGGGATCAGGCGACGCCGAGATAGGCCTCCTTGACCGCCGGGTCGTGCAGCAGCTCCTGGCCGGTGCCCTCCTTGACGATCCGGCCGGTCTCCAGCACGTACCCCCGGTGGGCCCGGGAGAGCGCCTGCTGGGCGTTCTGCTCGACCAGCAGGACCGTGGTGCCCTGCTGGTTGATCTCCGTGATGATGTCGAAGATCTGCTTGATCACCAGCGGGGCCAGCCCCATCGAGGGCTCGTCCAGCAGCAGCAGCTTCGGCCGGCTCATCAGGGCCCGGCCGACCGCCAGCATCTGCTGCTCGCCGCCGGAGAGCGTGCCACCGGCCTGCTTGCGCCGCTCGGCCAGCCGGGGGAACAACCCGAACACCCGTTCCAGGTCGGCGGCGATGCCGGCGCTGTCCCGCCGGGTGTACGCCCCCATGTCCAGGTTCTCCAGCACCGTCATGCCGGGGAAGATCTGCCGACCCTCCGGAGACTGGCAGAGGCCACGGCCGACCCGCAGGTCGGCCCGGAGCCGGCTGATGTCCTCACCGGCGAACCGGATCGCCCCACCGGACAGCCCCCGGATCCCGGAGATCGCCCGCATCGTGGTGGTCTTGCCGGCGCCGTTGGCGCCGATGAGGGCCACCACCTCGCCCTCGTCGACGTGCAGGCTGATCCCGTGCAGGGCCTCGATCCGGCCGTACGCCACCGTGACGTTGTCCAGTTCAAGCAGCATCGACGGGCTCCCCCAGGTAGGCGGCGATCACCCGCGGGTCTCGGCTGACCGCTTCCGGCGTACCCTCGGCGATCTTGGTGCCGAACTCCAGCACCACGACCCGGTCGGTGACGCCCATGACCAGGCGCATGTCGTGCTCGATCAGCAGCACGGTGTGTCCCCGGTCGCGGATCTGCCGGATGAGCGTGCGCAGCTGCTCCTTCTCCGCCGGGTTGAAGCCGGCGGCCGGCTCGTCCAGGCAGATCAGCTTCGGCTCGGTGGCCAGCGCCCGGGCGATCTCCAGTCGGCGCTGGTCGCCGTAGGAGAGGTTCCGGGCCACCTCGTTCGCCCGGCCCTCGATGCCGACGAAGCGGAGCAGTTCCAGCGACTTCTTCTCCGCCGCCCGCTCCTCCAGGGTGTGCCGGGAGATGCCGAAGATCTTGGCGCAGGTCAGCCGGATCTGCTGCCAGGTCCGCTGGAGCGGGATCTCCGAGTCCACCACCGGCAGTTCCTCCGGCTTGGGCTTGATCCGGTAGAGCCGGAAGAGCGCACCCGGCACGCTTGTCTTGTGCCGGGAGTCCGTCCCGACCAGGACGTTCTCCAGCGCGGTCATCTCCGGGAAGAGCCGGATGTTCTGGAAGGTACGCGAGATGCCCATCCGGCTGATCTCCGGCGGCTTCCGGCCACTGACCCGCTGTCCGTCGAAGCGCACCTGCCCGGAGGTCGGCTTGAACACCCCGGTCATCACGTTGAAGGAGGTGGTCTTGCCGGCGCCGTTCGGCCCGATCAGCCCGAGGATCTCGCCCTGGTGGATCTGGAAGCTGACCTGGTTGAGCGCGACCACGCCGCCGAAGCGGAGCACGACGTTGTCCATCTCGAGCAGCAACCGGCGCGGGCCGGGCTGGCTCGGGATCACCGGCTCCCGGGCCTCCGTAGAGGTCGTCTCAGACACTTGCCTTCGCCTCCTTCGCGCGGTCCTGGAGTTCGCGGGCACGCCGCCGGCTGGGGATCAGACCCTGCGGACGCAGCACCATCACCACCACCATCGCGAGGCCGAACGCCACCCACCGGTAGTCGCTGACGAACCGGAACCGCTCCGGCAGGTACGCCAGCAGCACCGCGCCGAACGCCACGCCCACCATGTTGCCCGAACCGCCGACCACCACCATCGCGACGAAGAGGATCGAGAGGGTGGCGTTGAACTGACTCGGGTCGATGAAGGCGTTCCGACTGGCGAAGAGGAACCCGGAGAGGCCACCCAGCGCCGCACCGATGGCGAACGCCCAGAGCTTGAACTTGAAGCCGTTCACGCCCATCACCGCCGCCGCGTCCTCGTCCTCCCGAATCGCCAGCCACGAGCGGCCGACCCGGCTGTTCTCCAGCATCCGGACGGCGAGGACCATCAGCAGGACGACCGTCAGCGCCAGCCAGTACCAGGGCTTGAGGTCCTGGAGACCGAAGATCGTGTTGTCCGCGGACGGCGCACCCTGCGGGCCGGGGATCGCGGAGATCCCGGCGGCACCGTTCGTCACCCCGGTGAGGTTCCGGGCGACGATCCGGATGATCTCGCCGAAGCCGAGCGTCACGATCGCCAGGTAGTCACCGCGCAGCCGCAGCGTCGGCCAGCCGAGGATCACCCCGGAGACCAGGCTGAGCGCGATGGCCAGCGGGATGCAGACCGCCCACGCCACGGCCCAGGTCGGTTCGAGGTCGAAGGTCCGCTGCAGGTACTTGACCACCGGCGAGTTCGTCGACCCGAACAGCGCCACGCTGTACGCGCCGATCGCGAAGAACCCGATGTAGCCCAGGTCGAGCAGGCCGGCGAGCCCGACCACCACGTTCAGGCCGATCGCGACCAGGACGTAGATGGCGCAGGTGAAGAGCACACCCGCCCAGCTGTTGCCACCGTCGATGGAGTCGGTGCGCAGCCAGGTCAGGCCGGGGATGCCCAGGTACGGCAGGTAGTAGAGGACGGCGATGAACGCGATCACTCCGAGGACCCGTTGCCAGGTCGGCAGCGCGGACCAGCGGTCGGCGACCCCGGAGAGGGTGGCACGGCGGCGGGCCTCGGCGGCCCGGAACTTGTCCATCATGCGCGGGCCCTCCCCAGCGACTCGCCGAGCAGACCGGTCGGCCGGAACATCAGCACCACGATGAGCACCACGAAGGCCACCACGTCCTCCCAGGCCGAGGTGTAGAGCGTGGCGGCGTAGACCTCGACCAGACCGAGGAAGAGGCCGCCGAGCAGGGCGCCCCGCAGGTTGCCGATGCCGCCGAGCACCGCCGCGGTGAATGCCTTGAGGCCCAGCACGAAGCCGAGACTGCTCTGGGTGAAGCCGAAACGGACGCTCCAGAGCAGTGCCGCGGCGCCGGCCATCACCCCGCCCAGCACGAAGATGAGCATGATGACCCGATCCTGGTTGACCCCCATCAGGGCGGCGGTCTCCGGGTTCTGGGCCACCGCCCGCACGCCTCGGCCGTACCGGGTCCGGTTGATGAACCAGTCCAGCAGGGCCATCATCACCAGCGCGGAGAAGAAGACAAGCGCCTGCACGTTGGTGATCGCCGTGTCGCCGATGGTGATCAGCGGCTTCTGGTCGATGATCGTCGGCATGCCGACGATCTGCCGCTCCCGGCCGAACAGCGTCGGGAAGACGCCGCCGACGATGCGCGGCAGCAGCAGGCCGAGGACCTCCACCAGCACCAGCGAGAGCCCGATCGCGGTGATCAGGAAGACAAGTGGCGGCGCGTTGCGTTTCCGAAGTGGTTTGTACGCGACGCGTTCCAGCACCAGCGCGGTGCCGCCGGAGGCGATCGCGGCGGCTATCAGGCCGATGATCAGGAAGAGGATGACCTGCCCGGCGGGCGGACGGTCCTGCATCCCGAAGGCCGTCCAGGCGCCGAGGACGGCGAAGGTGCCCACCACGAAGACCTCGGAGTGGGCGAAGTTGATCAGCCGGAGTACGCCGTAGACCAAGGTGTAACCGAGGGCGATCAACGCGTAGATCGCGCCCTTGGAGAGACCGTCGACGGTGTGCTGGCCGAAGTGGCCGAATAGTTCGTCGAAGTTCACAGATGCTCCTTGCATCGAGCGCGGCCGGGGGATCACCCCCGGCCGCCCTCAAAGAACCCGGTCAGCTGATCTTGAGCTCTTGCAGCGCGGTGATCTCCTTGCCCTTCACCTGGTACGCCCAGATCACGACCTTGCTCGGGTCGACGTCACCCTTGTCGTCGAACTTGATGTACTTCGACACACCCTGCTTGTCGTAGGTCTTGACGAACTCGAGGATGTCCTTCCGGGTCTGCTTGCCCGCCTCGAAGGCGTCCAGGAAGACCTTCGCCCCGTCGTAGCCCTCGGCACCGTACGAGCCCGGCGGGATGCTGTATTCCTTCTGGTAGTCAGCCGAGAAGGTGCCGCCGGCCTTGTCGGCGGGCAGGCACGGGCAGGTGATGACGGCGCCCTCGGCACCGCCGGCCGCACCCTCGGGGAAGGCCGTGTCGTAGAGACCGTCCGGCCCGATGAACTTCGCGGTCACACCGGCGGCGCGCATCTGCCGGACCAGCGGAGCGGCCTCACGGGTGTAGCCGCCGTAGAACAGGTAGTCCGCGCCACTGCTCTTGATCTTGGAGACGGTGACGTCGAACTGCGACTGCCGCTCCTGGATCTTGTCGGTGGCCACCACCGTCGGGCCGAGCACCTTGCCGAGTTCGGCGGTGATGCCCGCGCCGTACGCGCTGCCGTCGTCGACGACGAAGACCTTCTGCGCGTTCTGGCCCTTGAGGTAGGTCGCCACCGCGGCGGCCTGGGTGCCGTCGTGTCCGACCACCCGGAAGAACGAGGTGTTGCCCTTCTGGGTCAGGTCGATCCGGGTCGCCGACGGGCTCACCATGGCCAGGCCGGCAGCCTGGTAGACCGGCATCGTCGCGTCGCTCTCACCGGAGAAGTGCCCACCGATGACGCCGAGGAACGACGCGTCGCCCGCGATCTGGCTCGCGAACGGGGTGGCGACGGCGGGGTCGCCCTGGGTGTCGAACTCCTGCAGGGTGACCTGGCAGTCCGGCTTCGCGGCATTGTGCTGCTTGACGGCGAGCTTGGCGCCGTTCAGCGACGGGATCACCAGACCCGCGTTGTCACCGGTGAACGCACCGAAGATCGCGATCTTGCCGCCACAGGCCTCAGCCTCGGTGCTGCCGCCGCCGCCCGAGTCCTGGCAGCCGGCCGCGGCCACCATAACCGCCGCCAGGGCGGTGGTGCTCAGCGCCCGTACATACTTACGCCTCACGGCTCCTTGACCTCCTCAAGATGCAGGCGACGACTGCCTGGTCACGGGGGTCGCCGGTAGCCGGCACAGCCTCGTTACCGCACGGTTGTCGCCCACCTGCGTTACGGCTCGTGATGGCGGAGCGTACCGAGGCTCATTCGGTCAGGAAAGGTTTGGGGGGCGGGCTTGCCAAACCGTTACGAACACGTGCGCCCCGATGACCACAGCCGTAACAACCGAGCCCGGCATCACCCCTTATCCGACCTGCTGTCCGATCCTCGCCGCACGCCGTCCCGGGTCAGTTCGGTGAGGTCAGTCCGTGGAGGTCAGCCGGGTCGCCCAGGCCGCCGCCTCGCGGCCGTCGTCGGTGACCAGCAACACCCGACCGTCGAGGGCGAAGACGCTGACGTCCCGCTCCGCGCCGGCCGGCATCGGCACCGGACCGGTCACCGGCCGCCAGCTCCGCCCCCCGTCCGTGCCGGACCAGAGCGAGTACGCCGCCCCGTCCGAGACGGCGGCGAGCAGCCGGTCCCCGGCCACGGTCAGCGCGCCGACCGACGGGGCACCGGCCGAACCGCGCGCACCGAACCCGCCGACCGCCTCCCAACCCTGCGGACCGCGCCGCCACGCCCCGAACCGGTCACCCCGCAGACCCACCGCCACCGGAGCCCCGTCGAGCAGCACGACCCGCTGAAGCTCCTCGTACGCCTCGGTCGCCGGCACCGGGTCGCGCTGCCAGGTCCGGCCGTCCGGCGAGGTCCAGGCCAGCGGATCCCGGTCGATCCGGCCGCCGGCCGGCAGGATGCCGCCGACCATCAGCCAGCCCTGCGGAGTCGGCACGGCGTCGAAGCCCCAGGTCGTGCCCCGGGCGTCGGTGGCCAGTTCCGGCACGCCTTCCATGATCTCGAAGTCGGCGGCGTCCGGGGAGACCCAGGACGCCACCCCGCTGGACCGGTTGCCGATGATCAGGAAGCCCCGCGGGCCGGAGACCAACCGGGCCACGTTCACCGCCGTCGGCCCGCCGTACAGCTCGAACCTGGCCTCGACCTCGACCAGGGAACCGTCCGTGCGCTGCCGCCAGCTGCTGGCCCGGGGATTGCCGTGTGCGCCGCCCGGCTTGTCGCCGAGGAGCGCCACCCGGCCGTCCCGGCAGGCGGCCGAGTAGAGCACGCTGCGCCGCCCGTAGTAGCCCTTCGGCTCCAGGGTCTTCGCGGTCCAGGAAGCCCCGTCGGTGCTGGTCCAGGCGGCCGGCCTGGTCTCTCCCGGCGCCCCGCCGACTCCGCCGGCCAGAAACCACCGGCCGGCACAGCCGGTGACGTCGCGCAACATGGGTCGCCCGGGTGCGCCGGGCGGTGCCGGCAGGGACACCCGTTGCCACTGCGGCCGGACAGGCTCGGGCGGCGGTTCCGGCGCGGACTCCGAACATCCGGCGCCGAGCAGCACGGCCACGAGGAGTGTGGCACCGATGCCACGCCGACCGGGGAACATCGGCCGAGTGTATTCCCGGGCGACCAGCGCCGTGGGGCCTCGATCGACTCCGCTGGCTGGGTAGGTCGAGGTCGCGCCGCGCTCCGAAGTCAGCCCGCCTCGGCCGGCTCCGCGCCGGTCCCCTCGGCCAGGATCCGCTCGGCCACCTCGCGCATCGTCATCCGGTGGTCCATCGCGGTGCGCTGGATCCACTTGAACGCCTGCGGCTCGGTCATCCCGTACGTCGTCATCAGCGCGCCCTTGGCCCGCTCCACCGTCTTGCGGATTTCCAGGCGGTCGGTCAGGCCGGCCACCTCGGCCTCCAGGGCGGCGATCTCCGAGTAGCGCGACAGCGCGATCTCGATCGCCGGCACCAGGTCGCTCTTCTGGAACGGCTTCACCAGGTATGCCATGGCGCCGGCCGCGCGGGCCCGCTCCACCAGGTCCCGCTGGCTGAACGCGGTGAGGATGACCACCGGGGCGATCCGGCCACCGGCGATCCGCTCCGCCGCGGCCAGCCCGTCCATGATGGGCATCTTGATGTCGAGGATGACGAGGTCGGGCTTCAGCTCCTCGGCGAGCCGCACCGCAATCTCGCCGTCGCCCGCCTCCCCCACGACGTCGTAGCCCTCCTCGACCAGCATCTCGGCCAGGTCCAGCCGGATGAGCGCCTCGTCCTCGGCGATCAACACCCGCCTACGCTCGGTACCAGCCTGAATGTCGGCCACGAGCCCCTACCCCCAACTACGTTTCCGACACCTGCCCAGCCGGGTGTCGCCGCCCTCAGCGTAGTGGGTAGTCTTATCGACGCCAGGCCCCTGTAGCCCAACGGCAGAGGCGCGATTCTCAAAAGATCGACAGTGTGGGTTCGAATCCCACCGGGGGCACTGCACACATCCATGTCATGCCTGTTCAAAGGCATGATCACAATGACACTCGCCCGATCGCCCCGCTCGCCGCCGGCAGACCCGGACCGCCTCGGGCCGAGAAGTCGGTGCGGGAGCGGGCCGCCCGCGCAGCCGCCGGAGCGGCACCGCCGGACGAGGCAACGCCGATTCTCCGGTGTGATCCCGGCAAGGAAAGAGTTTTCCCGGCCGGCGTACGGCCAGGAAAGTGTTTTCCCCGGCCGTTCGTCCCGCCATCCGGGCAACCGGCACATCGGGATCCGTTGATGGTTCGCCCCATCCGCAAGAAGCGCCGGTCAAAAAAGTGTTACGGGCGGTTCGCCCGATTGTCACGATCATCCACTTGCCACGTCCGGCGTGCCCGGCTCCGCCCCACCGGGCGCGAGCGGCGGAACCGAACCGGATGAATGAGGATCAATCTCCAGTAATCCATCGAGGTTGAGCACTGCGGAACACGGCCGTAACATACCGGCGCACTGTTAGCGCTCACATGGAGCGACCTCCATGTGACCGCAGGCCGCTGTCCCGTCAGGAGGATGTTTTATGACTAGGTCCAGGGCGACCAATGCCGGCCTGGCGTCGGCCGCCGTCGCGTTACTGGCGTCGTCCGCGGTTGTCGTGGCATTGCCGGCAGGTGCCGCGGCTGCCGGCTGCTCGGTGAACTATGCCGTGTCCTCGCAATGGCAGGGCGGATTCGGCGCCAACGTGTCGATCACGAACCTGGGCGACCCGCTGAACGGCTGGACGTTGACGTGGTCGTTCGGCGCCGGACAGACGGTGACGCAGGCGTGGAACACGACGCTGACGCAGAGTGGTTCGACGGTGACGGCAAGGAGCGTGAGTTACAACGGTTCGGTCGGCACCAACGCCTCGGTGTCGTTCGGCTTCAACGGATCGTGGACCGGCAGCAACCCGGTGCCGACGAGCTTCGCCGTGAACGGCGTGACGTGCACCGGCGGCACCGTGCCGACCACCAACCCGACCAACCCGCCGACCAACCCCCCGACCAACCCGCCCACCCCGCCGCCGACCACGACCCCGCCGCCGACCGGTACGTGCAACCTGCCGTCGTCGTACCGGTGGTCGTCGACCGGTGCCCTGGCGCAGCCGAGGTCGGGTTGGGTGTCGTTGAAGGACTTCACCTACGCCCCCTACAACGGTCAGCACCTCGTCTACGCCACCACGCACGACACCGGGACCTCGTGGGGGTCGATGAACTTCGGCCTGTTCTCCAACTGGAACCAGATGGGCTCGGCCAGCCAGAACGCGATGTCGTCCGGAACCGTCGCACCGTCGCTGTTCTACTTCGCCCCGCGCAACATCTGGGTGCTCGCCTACCAGTGGGGCGGGACCGCGTTCTCCTACCGCACCTCCAGCAACCCGACCAACGCCAACGGCTGGTCGGCCCAACAGACCCTGTCGACGGCGAGTATCTCCAACTCCGGGACCGGGCCGATCGACCAGGCCCTCATCGGCGACGACCAGAACATGTACCTGTTCTTCGCCGGGGACAACGGCCGTATCTACCGCTCCAGCATGCCGATCGGGAACTTCCCCGGCAGCTTCGGCTCCAACTACACCACGATCATGACCGACAGCACGAACAACCTCTTCGAGGCCGTCCAGGTCTACAAACTCCAGGGCCAGCAGCGGTACCTCATGATCGTCGAGGCGATCGGCTCGCAGGGTCGCTACTTCCGCTCCTTCACCGCGACCAGCCTCGGCGGCTCCTGGACCCCGAACGCCACCAGCGAGAGCAACCCCTTCGCCGGCAAGGCCAACAGCGGCGCCACCTGGACCAACGACATCAGCCACGGCGAGCTGATCCGGACCAACGCCGACCAGACCATGACCGTCGACCCCTGCAACCTCCAACTCCTCTACCAGGGCCGCTCCCCCAACTCCGGCGGCGACTACGGCCTGCTGCCCTACCGCCCCGGACTCCTCACCCTGCAACGCTGACCAACCAACCAACCATCTGACCGTCTGACCCACGACCCGCCCGACGGGCCCGGGACGAACAGGGCGGGCTCGGCACCAGCCGAGCCCGCCCTGTCAGCTGCGGAGCCGGGACGACAGCGGCCGAATCGTCGCGCCGCTCGGCCCCGGGGTTCAGGGGCGGCCGGTGCTGCGCTGGTCGAGCTCGTCGGCCAACTCCATCCACACCCGGGCGCACTCCCTGGCGATCCGCTCGATCAGGATGGCGCAGTGCGGCGATACGTCGTCCACGGCCTGCCGCCACTCGGCCGGCGCGACCGTGCGGGTGCTCAGCCAGCGCAGCAGGTGCCGGCCCGACTCGGTGTACCGGAGCGAGGGGTCGCGCCGCAGACCCTCCAGCAGCGCCCGGATGTCCACCGGATCGAGCCCGGCGCCGCCGGCGGTACGCGATTCCGGGCGGCCGGCGGTGCCGCCGGCCGGGTCGCATCCGCCGCGTTGCCGGGGCGGCACCGGGTCCTGGCCGGCACGCACCCGCGCCCGTACGTCCCGGGCCGTTCCGACCGAGATGCCGGCGGCCCTGGCGATCTCCCGCAGTGACAGGTCGGGCCGGGCGGCGATCACCTGGCTGGCCAGCCGGCGTCCTTCGGCGGCGTTCAGCGGCCTGGCCCGGCCGTCCCGGCCGATCCGGACCGGTGACGGCTGTACGGCCGACCTCAGCCGGATCGCCGCGACCGTCCTGGCGGCGAGGCCGGCGGTCGAGGCGATGGCCCGGTCGGACAGTTCCGGATGGGACTGGATGATCCGCCCCGCGGCGGCCTGGCGCTCGGCCAGGGTCAACGGCAGTCCGTGCGTGACGTTGGCCTGCACCGCCAACCAGAACGCATCCGCCTCGTCACCGTCGAAGAACTGTACGGCTATCCTGTCCCGACCCATCAGCCGAGCCGCCGTCAGCCGGTGCATCCCGTCGATCACACGCATCGTCTGACGATGTACGTAGATCGCCGGGAGGCCCGCTTCCACTTCGGCGAGTACGCGCACGTGATCGGCGTCGATTCCGGTGAGTCGCGGCGAGTCGGCGGCTCGGAGCGCGGCCACGGCCACCTCGACGACCGGAATGCCTCGGGGATCTTCGGCGACGGCCCGTGCGCGGTCCACCTCGGCGGACGATAACTCGGCAACTGCGAAGTCGACAGCCATTCACTTCCTCCGTTCGATCAACCCGGCCGTGCAGCAGGTCGCGACAGAGGTCGTCGACCCGACAATTCACCAGCCAGTTCGGACCGCACGAGAACTCGCCGTTGTGGAATCGTCGGCACGACTCCACACCGATGGAAGGAAATGATGTTTATGCGACGGCAGGCCCCCGTGCAATCGCTGTTGTAACCGTCTCCAACTGCGCCGTGATCAACCCTACCCTCCGGCACGAAGAGAACGCAATGGATCAATGCGCCGCGAAGCCTCCCCACCAGGGCCGCCTTGTCGCTCGGAAAAGGCGTCGGAGCAGCTTCTGACCACCCGTGGCCACCCGCCCGCGCCGTTGTCGGGCGCGGCGGCGGACGCGCTCGGATGTTCAACCGGATCCATCCGCAGTTGTACACCGCACGGTGGGCGCCGTCCCGCCGCCGGAGCCGGTCAGGAGCGGTGGAGACGGTAGAGGACGGGATGGGGTGCGGTCCGGTGACGAGCGAAGGTGGCCAGGACGTAGCTCCGGAAGCTGGGCTTGAGGACCAGAGACGGCAGGATCTCCGTCAGCCGGGACCAGCGACAGTGGTTGACGAGGGTGAAGCCGACTCCGCTGCCGTCGACGGGCGCCAGGACGGTCGAGTTGTCCAGCCCCGTCTCCGCCTGGAACCACCCGGCCGTGTACTGCCAGGCGGCCAGGTTCTCGGTCACCCGGTCGGCGGTGAAGTAGTTGAACAGGAAGACTCCCTGACGGTCGTGATCCACCGGACCGATCCGCCGCACGTTGGACGCGGCGAAGGCCAGGACGTTGCCGTGGCTGCGCCGCGCTGTCCCGACCAGCTCCCGCACGGGCGTACCGGAGAGGAGTCCAGCGGCGGCGGCGACCGACCCCAGCTCGACGAGGAGGACGACGTCGTACTCGGCGGCCGGTACCCGTTGACCGGGCAGGGCGCGGGTGCCCGGCGGGCGTACCAGGCCACGGAACGTGTCGGCCCGGGAGACGTCCGACCGGCCGCGCAGTACGGTGGCGACCTCCTCGACCTGGGCCAGCAGCTGTCGTCGTCGGGCGTTCGGCAGGGCGACGGGCCGCCGCCATCGCCCCGACGCGATCCCCACGAACACGAAGCCGGCGGCGGCGGGCTCGACCAGCCGGACGGCGGGCCATCGGGCCGGGTCGGCGGCCCGGGTCGAGCCGGGTCGCGGGTCATGGCGTGCAGCACTGTCCTCGGTCATGCGAGTAGGACCCGTGGGCACCCCCGGAACGTGACATGGGTCGGGGTCGCCGTTCCTGTCGGTGCACCGCCACCCCGGCGACGACCAGGGCCACCCCGAGGGCTTCGAGCGCCGTGGGGACCTGCGCCAGGACGACGACGCCGACCACCGTGGCGGTGGCCGGCAGCAGGGTGAGCATCAGCGCGAAGGTGGCTCGGGAGAGTCGGGCCATCGCCAACTGGTCGCACACGTAGGGGATCACCGACGAGCAGACGCCGACCCCGAGCCCGGCGGCGAGCAGCACCGGCTCGTCGAGCCCCGCCGCGACCTGGTCGAACCCGAACGGGCTGACCAGGACGACCGCGACGAGCATCGCGGCAGCCAACCGGTGGATGCCCGTCGTGCCGCCGGCCGCGGCCACCCGGTGCCCGAGGACGACGTAGAGCAGGAACAGTACGCAGTTCAGGCCCGCGAACACGAAGCCGAGGGGCTCGTCGACGAGCCGGGCGTCGGCGAGCAGGGCCACGCCCCCGAAGGCGGTCAGGAAGGCCAGCAGGTTGCGCCGGGTCCGGACCCCGACGGCGGCCAGCAGCACCGGGCCCAGGAACTCGACCGCGCTGACGGTGGCCAGCGGCAACCGCTCCAGAGCGAGGTAGAAGCTGCTGTTCATCAGCCCGAGGACCACGCCCAGGGCAACCAGCAGGCGCCGCTGCGGCCAGCTCGACGCGGCGAACACCCGCCACGGCCGGGCCCAGACCGCGAACACCAGCGCGGCGGCGGCGATCCGCAGCCAGGCGACACCGAGTACGTCGAGCCGGGCGAAGAGGAGCACCGCGAAGGCCGGCCCGAGATTGTGGAACAGCGCGCTGGTGGCGAAGTAGGCAGCGGCCGGGACCCGATCGGCCGGGCCCGCCCGCCCGGCCGGCGGGACCGAACTGCCGGCGGAGGCCGGGGCGGTGGTGGACACCGACCTATTATCGAAAGGCCCGCGCTTCGGATCCATGACATGTTGTGAACCGACGGAGGATTCTGATGGCCAAAGGGAAGCCCGGTCGAGCTGAATTCCTCCGAAGCGGAAAATCGGATCTGGATCCGCTCAGCCGGCGGCTGCTCGCCGAACTGACGACCGATCCGCGCAGTTCGGTGACCGCGCTGGCGCGTACCCTCGGCGTCTCGACGCCGACCGTCCGGGACCGCCTCCGGCAGCTCGAGGAGTCGGGGGTGATCCGGGGCTACCGGGTGGACATCGATCCCGCCGCCGTCGGACTTCCGGTGTCCGCCTGGGTACGGGTGCGGCCCGGTCCGGGGCAACTCGATCGGGTGGTGGCACTCGCCCGACGCAGGCCCGAGGTGAGCGAGTGCCACCGGGTCACCGGTGAGGACTGCTTCCTCCTGCGCGTGCACGTGCCCGACGTCGAGGACCTGGCGCCCGTACTCGACGAGTTCCTCCTGCACGGCACCACCACCAGCGCGATCGTCGTCTCCACGCCGGTGCCGCCCCGCCCGACGCTGCCCGCACCGAACTGACGCTGCCCGCACGGACCGGCGGTGCGGACGTCCGGCGCGGGCCGTGCGGGCCCGCCGGGGTCACCGCAGGAACGACCACCAGGTGACCGCGACACAGATCAGCAGCATCCCGGTGGCGTTCAGGAACAGGTCCCGGCCGAGGTCGCGGCGCCGGACGTGCATGGCGATGGCGACCACGAAATAGACCACCAGGGCAGACGACGTGACCAGCCCCAGGTACGGCACGACGATGCCGAGCAGCAGGCCGGCGGCGGCGGCGAGCTTCACCGGGGTCAACAGTCGCCAGTACCGGCGGGGAAACCCGACGTTGGTCAGGCAGCGGCGCACGAAACCGACCGGCCGCACGCAGAAGAACGCGTCGACGAGTTGGACGAGGGCCAGCGCGACGACCGGCCACACCGGATCCGGCAGTCTCATCGCGGTCGTCTCCCCCGCCCGGTCGGTATGCCTGCCGGGCACGGCGGGTGGCTCCGCATCGGGTAGCGCATCTGTCTCTGCTCCTCACCTCACGGTTGTCGTACCTTCCGGAAGAAGGACACCGGCGGGGGGCGGATCGTGACATCACACCTGCCGGCAACGCTCCCGGCACCGATTCCAGGCATCCTGAAGGCTGTTTCGAGGCGGGTGCCGGATAGTTGGTGCGAGCCATGCCGTGTGTCCTGGCGACTGGAGGCGGACCAGCAGTGACGGGAGCCGACGACGACGTCGACGAGAGCGCCACCAGGGCGTTCGTCGAGAATCGCCGCAGAATCCTGGCGATCGCCTACGGCATCCTCGGCACCCTGACCGATGCCGAGGAGGTCGCCCAGGACGCCTGGATCAGATGGTCGAACGTGCCCGTCGACGACGTGCGCGATCCGCGCGCCTACCTGACCCGGATGGCCAGCCGGCTGGCGCGCAACCGGCTCCGGGACAATCTCGCGCGCCGCGAGACGTACGTCGGTCCCTGGTTGCCCGAGCCGGTCGCCACCGGCCCGGACGCGGCGCGGTACGTCGAGCGCGCGGACGAGGTGTCGATGGCGCTGCTCGTCGTACTGGAGACGCTGACCCCGACCCAACGTGCCGTCTTCGTGCTCCGCGAGGTGTTCGGGTACTCGTACCGGGAGATCGCCGACTATCTCGGCGGTTCCGAGCCGAGCGTCCGGCAGATGGCCAACCGGGCACGGGCGGACGTCCGCGCCCGCCGCTCGCGCTTCGAGACCGACCGTCGCCGGCATGCCGAGATCACCCGGCGCTTCCTGCGGGCCTGTTCCAGTGGCAACGTCGACGAGCTGATCGAGGCGATGAGCGCGGAGGCCACGCTGCTCGCCGACGGCGGTGGCCGGGTCGGGGCCGCCCGGCAACCGGTGGTGGGGCCCGAGAAGGTGGCCCGGCTGCTGGTGGCGCTCGCCACGGGCCCGGGGCACGGGATCCGGATGCGGATGGTCGAGGCCAACGGCCAGCCGGCGCTGGTCGGCTGGGCGGATTCGGGCATCGCCGTCTCCGTACACCTCGTGCTCGCCGACGACCGGGTGGAGCAGGTACTCATGATCCGGAATCCCGCCAAGTTGGGCGGCCTCGGCTCGGCGGAGCCGGCTGGTGCTCCGGGCTGGTCCCGGCGCCGCTGACCCGGCACCGCCCAACGGCTGTGCCGACCACTCGTCATCGCTCGTCGTCGAGGTGCACCATCCCGCCGCCCGGTCCGTGCTCCCGTCGGGGCAGTTCGCCGGAGCCGGCGATCGCCTCGGCTCCGGCCTTCAGGCCCGCGGTCTCCCACTCGACGTACCGGCGGATCCGCCCACCGGCCAGCAGTCCGATCAACGGCGCCAACACGCCGGTCTGCTCCAGACCGAGCACGAGGCGGCTCGTCTCCCCCGACCCGACCGGACTGATCACATGGGTGCCCACGGTCGTCACGCCACCCGCACTGGCCGTCCAGGCGAACGACGAGCCCGCCGTCCACTCGGTCACCGTCCAGACCATCGGCCGCAGGCGCGGCTGGACGATCCGGACCCGGTCGCCGACCCGCAGCGACCCGTCGAGCAGCTCCACGGCGACGATCGACTCGGTCAGCGCCGGCCAGCGGGTGGGCTGGGACAGCACCTTCCACAGCACGTCCGGCCCGGCGTTCACCAGAGCCTCGGTACGAATCTTCACGTCGAACCCGCTCTCCGTCGAAATGGTCCTGGACCGCCGTCGCCACGGCATCCGGCGGCGCGGTCATTGGCCCACGCTGGCGCGGTGCGAAGCAAGGCGCTGTCTCCAATACGGCTTCAGGGCTTCTTGAGGGTCGGTCGCCGAGGCGAGCCGTTCGCGCCGGTACATGTACCATCTGGTACAGATCAACCAGCGGGAACCGCCGCTCCGGGAACGAACCCGGCCGTGGAGCGGGGCGTCCGGATCTCGACGGGAGTTCGGATGGAGTTTCGCGTCCTCGGGCCGATCGAGGTCGTCGGCGACGGCGGTGTCACCGGCCTGGGTGGCCGCAAGCCACGGCGGTTGCTGGCCGCGTTGCTGGTGAACCACGGCCGGGTGGTGGCCACGGCCGCCCTCGCCGAGGCGGTCTGGGGACCTGGCGCACCCGGCCGGACGCGCGCCCTGCTGCACACCTACGTCTCGACGCTGCGCACCGCCCTCGCGGCCGCCGGCGCCCCGGCCGTGATCCACACCCGGGCCCCCGGTTACCTGATCCAGGTCGACGGGACGCTGGATCGGGACGAGTTCGTCCGGCTGGGCACGGCGGGGCGTGCGGCGACGGCCGCCGGCCGGTGGCACGAAGCCGCCCAGCTGCTGCGGCAGGCGCTGGAACAGTGGCGGGGGCCGGCGCTGGAGGGGGTCGAGTCGGGCTGGCTGGCCGGCGAGGCCGCCCGGTTGGAGGAACTTCGGCTGGCCACCCTGGAGGACCGGATCACCGCGGAGCTGGCCCTGCACGCGTGGGACGCCGTCACCGCGGAGCTGACCGATCTGGTGCTCCGGTATCCGTTCCGGGAACGGTTCCGGGGTCAGTTGATGACAGCGCTGGCCGGTCTGGGGCGCCACCCGGAGGCGCTGGAGGTCTACCGGAGCGGCCGGGACGTCCTGGTCGAGCAGCTCGGGTTGGAGCCGGGGCCGTGGTTGCGGGCGGTGCAGCAGGCGGTGCTGCGGGGCACCGCGCCGGTCCCGGACGCCGACGGGGTGTCCGCCGCCGCGACCGCGACGGCCGGGGTACCCGGACCGGCCGGCCCGCCGCAGCCGCTTCCGCCGGCACCTGACGACTTCACCGGCCGCGAACCGGAGATCCGGGCGCTGACGGGCGAGTTGTCGACGGCATCGCACCAGCGGGCCGTACGGGTGGTCACCGGCCCTGCCGGAGTCGGCAAGTCGGCGTTCGCCGCGCGGGTGGCGCAGTTGATCTCGCCCGGCTATCCGGACGGCCAGCTCTACGCGCGACTCGACGGGACCACCGGCACGCCCGCCCGGCCGCACGCCGTCCTCGATCGTCTCCTCCGGCAACTGGGCGTCCCCGCGACCGCACTGCCACAGGGACTGGCCGAGGCCACCGCGCGGTACCGGAGCCTGACCGCCCGGCGACGGATGGTCGTACTCCTGGACGACGCGTACGACGAGCAACAGGTACGCCCGCTCCTGCCCGCCAACCCGGCCTCGGCGGTCATCGTCACCGCGCGCCGTCGGCTCACCGGGATCGCCGGCGCACGGCTTGTCGAGTTGGGTCCCCTCGACGGCGACGAGTCGCGCCGGATGCTGGCCGCGGTCATATGGGCGGAGCGGGTGGCCGCGCAACCGGCCGCCGCCCGCCTCATCGCGCGGTACTGCGACGGCCTGCCGGTCGCCCTGCGCGCCGTCGCGGCCCGGTTGTCCCGGCGTCCCCGCTGGCCCCTGCACCTCTTCGCCGGCCGGCTCGCGGACGAGCGCGGGCGCCTCGACGAGCTGCACACCGCCGACGACGACCTGCGTACCCGGTTGGCGCCGAGCTACCGCCAGCTCGGCGCGTCGGCACGGGTCCTCTTCCACAGCCTGGGTCTGCTGCGGGTCGCCGAGTTCACCCCGGCCACCGTCGCCGGGGCGCTGCGGCTGCCGCCCCGGCACGCCGAACAACTCGTCGAGCAGCTCGTCGACCTCCAGCTGGCGGAGGTGGTCCGCTACGAGCCCACCGGACAGATCCGGTACTGGCTGCCGCCGCTGCTCCGCCTCTACGCCCGGGAGCGGGCCGAGGCGGAGACGCCGCCGGGCGCGGCAGGCGTCCTCGTCGCGCTGCTCACCGCCTACTGGCTGCGCCTTTTGGACCCGGCCGGCGGCCGACCGGGCGCGGACGCCGGCCACCGGGCCAGCCGGGTCGATCCCGGGCGCTGGCTGGCGGCGGAGTACCCGGCGATGCGCATGGTGATGCACACCGCCGTGCTGGTCGGTCGTGCCGGGGATGCCCGGCGGCTGGCGACGGCCGTGGCCCGGTTCGTGGACGACCGGGCCGGCCGGGCCGGGCCGACGCTGCTGTTCGCCGCGGCACAGGCGCCGGTCGTCCTCGCCCCGCCACGGGACGCCGTCGCGGGATGAGGCGCACGGCCGCCGGGCTCCGGGTCGGCTCACCCCGGCCCGGGTTCGACCAGGTCTACGAAGAGCGCCATCGCGGCGTCGACGCCGGCCGTGTCACCGCTGAGAAGTACGTCGTGGAGCAGGCCGCGGGCGACGGCGAGGCCGAGGCGGGCCCGTACCCGGGCCGTCTCCGGCCGGTGACCGGCCCTGCGCAGCAGTCCGGTCAGCTGGTGCAGCCACGGTTCGACGAGCGAGTCGCGGAGGACCACCGCGTGCGGCTGGGACCGCATGGCGTGCGCCGACAACTCGAAGAACAGTGGGCCGTAGCGGAGCGCGGGTGCCAGAACGAGTGACCAGAACTCCAGCGCCGCCTCCCGGGGCGTGGCCCGGGTCGATTCCGCGAGGCGGTCGAGCACCTGACGCTGTTGCCGTTCCACCGCGTCGACCACGGCGGCGAGCAGTCCCTCCCGGGAGCCGAAGTGGTAGAGGAGCATCCGATGGCTGGTGCCCACCGCCGCCGCCAGCGTACGCAGGCTCTGGTCCCGGACACCGTGGTCGGCGAGGTGCTCGACCAGGGCCTGCAACAACTGTTCCCGAGCGGTCGAGGGGACCCTGCCGTCCGTCACGTACCGAATGGTACATATCACCGTCCGGGCCGGGCCGGCCGGCCGGGTAGCCCGCCACCGGCCCGGACCACGGTCGGCTATCGGCGGCGGGCCACCAGGACGGCGTCGGAGATGTTGACCTCGTGCCCTTCGGGGTCCACCCGCCGTCGGGGCCGGGTCTCGGCGGCCAGCACCGTCCAGTCGGCCGGGTCGAGGGCTGCGGCGACCTCCTCGGCGGTGAACATCATGTCGGGGAAGTGCATCCGGTGCGCCGAGGTGTGCATGTCCGACGGGTGGTGGCCGACCAGCAGCAGTGTGCCGCCCGGTGCGACCGCGGCGGCCAGCCGGCCGAACAGCTCCCGCCGCACCTGCCCGGGCAGGTGCATGTACTGCGCGGAGACCAGGTCGTACCGGCCCTCGTCCAGTGGCCGCTCCCGCAGGTCCGCGTGCAGCCACTCGATCCGGCCGGCGACCTGCGCACCGGCCGCCTCGGCGTGCGCGGCGGCCCGGCCGAGTGCGGTGGTCGAGATGTCGACCCCGGTGACCTGCCAGCCCCGCTCGGCCAGCCAGATCGCGTCGGCGCCCTCGCCGCTGCCGACGTCGAGGGCCCGGCCCGGCACCAGCCCGGCGGCCTCGGCGACGAGTTGCACGTTCGGGTGCCCGCTCCAGATCGCCGGCTTGGCGCCGTAACGCTCCTCCCAGCCCTCCTGCTCGAACGCGTCGCGCACCTGGCGCCGGTACGACTCCACGGCCGCGCGGGTCTCCTCGGCCACCAGGTCGGCGTTGACCGCCGCCCCGGCGAGCAGGCCGGAGGCGGCCGCCGAGATCACCTGGGCGCGTACGTCCGCCGCGTTGCCAGCCACCCAGACCCCGGGTGCCGCCTGCCCGGTCGGGTCGGCCGGGAGCTGACTTCCGACGACGTGCCCGCCCATCTCCACGTCGACCGGCTTGACGCCGAGCGACTCCAGCACGCCGGCCCGGGCGGTGAACCGGGGCGCGACCACCACCGCGTCGAGCGCGACGACCTCGCCGGAGGCCAGGCGTACCCCGGTCAGCGTGTCGTCGCCGACCTCCAGCCCGGCCACCTCGCCGAGGACGACCGGGATGCCGCGCGCCGCGAGCTGTTCGGCCTCGGCCGGCTCCAGCGCCAGGTTCCGGTGCGCCAGCAGCATCACCTGCGGGCTCCACTGCCGCCACAGGTTCACCTGGTGCACCGCCAGCGCGGTCGACCCGCCGGCCAGTACGCCGATCCGCCGATCGCGCACCTCCCAGCCGTGGCAGTACGGGCAGTGCAGCACGTCCCGACCCCACCGCTGGGCCAGGCCGGGCAGCTCGGGCAACTCGTCGACCAGCCCGGTCGCCACCAGCAGCCGGCGGGACCGCAGCTCGGTCCCGTCGTCCAGGGCGAGCCGGAACCCGTCGCCGTCCCGGAGCACCGTCCCGACCCGGCCGGTGCGGACCTCGCCGCCGTACCGGGCCAGCTCGGCCCGCCCGTCGGCGATCAGCTCGGCCGGCGGGGTCCCCTCCCGGCCGAGGTAGTTGTGCACCCCGTCGGCCGGTGCGTTGCGCGGCTCGCCGGCGTCCACCACCAGCACCGAGCGCCGGGCCCGGGCCAGTGCCGATGCTCCGGCCAGCCCGGCGGCCCCGCCGCCGACCACCACCACGTCGTATGTCATGTCCAAGCCCGTCTCCAGCACGTCGCACTCTCCTTGTCGCCAGGTACCCGTCCACGGTGCGCCCGGCCCGAGACAGCGGCAAGTATCCTTGCCACTATGGCAAACGAGGAGTTCGCCTTGACCTCGGTCGGTCTCCGCCTGCGGGAGCTACGCCAGCAGCGCGGCAGCACCCTCACCCAGCTCGCCGAACTCACCGGCATCTCGCTGAGTACCCTCTCCCGGCTGGAGTCCGGCGGCCGCAAGCCGACCCTGGAGCTGTTGCTGCCGCTCGCCCGGGCCTTCCAGGTCTCGCTGGACGAGCTGGTCGACGCTCCCGCCACCGCGGATCCCCGGGTGCACCCCCGGCCGATCGTCCGGCACGGCATCACCTTCCTCCCGCTCACCCGCCGGCCGGGCGGTCTGCAGGCGTTCAAGCAGATCCTTCCGCCGGGCACCCCGAAGGGCGAGTCGGAACCGCAGACCCACGAGGGGTACGAGTGGCTCTACGTGCTCTCCGGGCGGCTGCGGCTGCGGCTCGGCGAGCACGACCTGATGCTCGCCCCCGGCGAGGTCGCCGAGTTCGACACCCGGGTTCCGCACCGCATCTCCAACCCGGGTCCCGGGCCCACCGAGGTGCTCTCCCTCTTCGGGCCGCAGGGCGAGCGGCTGCACGTCCGGGCCCGGCCGAAGCAGCGCTGACCGACCGGAATCACGTCGGCCCGCGGAGCGGAATCCGGAAGAAATCCGGCCCGCCGCCGGTTGCCGCGTTGTGTGATCGACGTATCGTTGTCTGTCCTCGACCTCGCACCGGTCGCCGCCGGCACCACCAGCGGCGCGGCCCTGCGGCACACCACCGAACTCGCCCGGCGCACCGAGGAGCTGGGTTACCACCGGTTCTGGGTGGCCGAACACCACAACATGCCGGCCATCGCCAGCTCCGCCCCGGCGGTGCTGATCGCCCACGTGGCGGCGGCCACCTCGACCATCCGGGTCGGCTCCGGCGGGGTAATGCTGCCCAACCACGCGCCGCTGGTGGTGGCCGAGCAGTTCGGCACGCTGGAGGCGCTGCACCCGGGCCGGATCGACCTGGGCATCGGACGGGCGCCCGGCACCGACCAGCCGACCGCACTGGCCCTGCGCCGCACCATGGCCGGGCTGTCGGCGGAGAACTTCCCGGAGGAACTGGACGACCTGGTCAACTATTTCACCGGGGAACGGCCGGGGCCGATCACCGCCACCCCGGGCCACGGGGACCGGCCGGCGATCTGGCTGCTCGGCTCCAGCGTGTTCAGTGCCCAGCTCGCCGGGCTGCTCGGCCTGCCGTTCAGCTTCGCGCACCACTTCAGCGCGGCGAACACCCTGCCGGCGCTGGCGCTCTACCGGCAGAGCTTCCGGCCGTCGCGCTGGCTGGACCGGCCGTACGCGATGGTGGCGGTGAACGCGGTCTGCGCCGAGGACGACGAGCGGGCGGAGTGGCTCTTCGGCCCGGCCGCGCTCTCCTTCCTGCGGCTGCGCACCGGCCGGCCCGCCCCACTGGCCACCCCGGACGAGGCGGCGGCGTACCCGTACACCGAGCCGGAGCGGCAGTTCGTGCTGCAACGGCGGGAGGGGCAGGCGCTCGGCTCCCCCGAGACGGTGCGGCGCCAGCTCACCGACCTGCTGGAGCGGACCGAGGCCGACGAGCTGATGCTCACCACCCTGGTCTACGACATCGCCGACCGGGTGCGCTCGTACGAGCTGATCGCGGAGAAGGTCGCCGGCGGGCTGCGCCGCCAGGGTTGAGACGCGAGGGTTGAGACGTCACGGCGGTGGCCGTGACCGGCGTCACGCCGTTCGGATGTCGCGAAACACACTCTTCACCGTGCTGTCATCGACACGCACCGGAAGCCGCCTAATGTTCTTACCGGTGGTGGTTCGACAAGCGCGATCGGGACGGGTCGCGTGATGTCGCGGTGTGTGCCGCACCGGCACGTGGGGAGATGAGCGAACCCGCGGGCCGGTGCGGCTTCGCGTTTCCGGCGACCGCCGTCGCCGACCCGCCTACCTGAGGTAGACCGCCGGGGCCGGCGGGCTGGACATCCCGTTGCCGATGAAGAAGCTCGGGTGCGGCGGCTGGTTGTAGGCGGTGTTCTGCCAGGCGATCGCCACCCGGTACATCGGGTCGTGCATCAGGGTGTGTATCCGGGTGCCGGTCTGGGTCGGGGTGCTGTAGATCCGCAGCGCGCTGTTGTCGCTGGTCCGCCAGATCACCTCCTCGCGCCAGTCGCCGAGGATGTCCGCCGAGAGCGCGGGGGTGGCCTTGGTGCCGTTGTTCGACGCCACCCCGCTGCCGGTGAGCAGCCGGGTGTCCGAGCCGGTGCCGTACTTGTCGATCCAGGTCTGGTCGAGCAGTTCCCGGACCGGGTCGCCGTCCCACCAGACCAGGAAGTTCGACGACGACGGCTTGCGGCCGACGTTCGACCCGCTCGGGCTGCGCAGCCCGTCGACCGCCGCCGACCAGGACTCCGCACCGGCGCTGCCGGCGTAGACGTCCCCGGCCACCCCCCGGCCGTTGTCCCCGCCGGGCGCCGTCGACCAGTAGACCTGCCCGGTACGCGCGTTGGCGAACCAGGACGACGGCTTCGACGAGTCCTCGCTGACCTTGAAGTACTCCAGCCCGGAGCGGCTCGGGTCGAGGTCGCCGAGGTGGGCGGCGTCGCCGTGCCCGTGCCCGGTGTTCCAGAGCGGGGAGCCGTTGTCGTTGACCGCCATCGCCCCGTAGAGGATCTCGTCCCGGCCGTCGGCGTCGACGTCGCCGACGGTGAGCGCGTGGTTGCCCTGCCCGGCGTACTGCGAGCCGGCCGAGTTGGAGTCGAAGGTCCAGCGCCGGGTCAGCGAGCCGTTGCGGAAGTCCCAGGCGACGATGACGCTGCGGGTGTAGTAGCCGCGCGCCATGACCAGCGAGGGCCGCTGCCCGTCCAGGTACGCCGTGCCGGCGAGGAACCGGTCCACCCGGTTGCCGTAGTTGTCGCCCCAGGACGAGACCGTGCCCCGGGCCGGCTCGTAGTTGACGGTCGAGCGGACCGCGCCGGTCTGCCCGTCGAACATGGTCAGGTACTCCGGACCGGCGAGCACGTAGCCGCTGGAGTTGCGGTGGTCCGCCGAGGCGGAGCCGATCACCTGGCCGGTGCCGGACCGGCTGCCGTCGGCGGTCTTCATCGCCACCTCGGCGCGGCCGTCGCCGTCGTAGTCGTAGACCTGGAACTGGGTGTAGTGCGCGCCGGCCCGGATGTTGCGACCGAGGTCGATGCGCCAGAGCCGGGTGCCGGTCAGGGTGTACGCGTCGACGTAGACGTTGCCGGTGTAGCCGGACTGCGAGTTGTCCTTGGCGTTGGACGGGTCCCACTTGAGGACGATCTCGTACCGGCCGTCGCCGTCCAGGTCGCCGATCGAGGCGTCGTTCGCCGCGTAGCTGTACGACTCGCCGGCCGGTGTCGTGCCGCCGGGCGGCACCTGGAGCCGTACGTCCAGATAGCCGTTGCCGAACTGGAGGGCCGGCGCCGAGTCGGCCTGCTCGGTCCCGTCCACCACCGCCCGCACCGTGTACGCCGTCCCGGCGGCGGCACCCGGGTCGAGGTAGTTGGTGGCGCCGGTGATCGGGGTCGGGTTGACCCGGGTGGAGCCCCGGTAGAGGTTGAACGACACTCCGGAGGTCTCGGTGCCGAGCAGCCGCCAGGAGACCAGGTTGCCGCTGCCGGAGCGGACGCTCACCAGCCCCCGGTCCAGGTTCTCCACCTGCTTGGCCCCGGCCGGCGGGTTGGTCGGCGGCGAGGTGGTCACCGGCGGGGTGACCGGTGGAGTCGTCGCCGGTGGGGTCGTCGCCGGTGGGGTGCTGGTCGGTGGCCCGCCCGGGGTGGTCGTGGTCGGTGCCACCGAGCCGGTGCAGGTGGTGCCGTTCATCGCGAAACTCGCTGGCACCGGGTTGCTGCCGGTCCACGAGCCGTTGAAGCCGAAGCTGGCGGCGGCGCCGGTGGCCAGCGAGCCGTTGTAGCCGACGTTGCTGGCGGTGACCTGGCTGCCGCTCTGGCTGACCGTGGCGTTCCAGGCCTGGGTGACCTGCTGTCCGGCGCCGTACGACCAGGTCAGGTTCCAGCTGGTGATCGGGTCGCCGAGGTTGGTGAGGCTGACGCTGGCGCCGAAGCCGCCCTGCCACTCGTTCGTCACCTGGTAGTCGACCCGGCAACCGGCGGCTGCGGCCGAGGCGACCACCGTGCAGGTGACGGTCGCGGCGAGCGCGGCGGCGGCGGTGCCGGCGAGCAGGGTGTGGCGTCGTCGTGCATTGCGCATGATCAACTCCATTGGAGGCGGGGCGCGAACACCGGATCCCGTCCGCCGGCCCGATGGACCGGGGGTGCCGTGCCGACCCTGCCCGGCGGGTAGGCGTGGATCCGGTTCGCGGGTGGGCGGCCGGCTGGAACAGTTCAACCGGCAGCCCGACAATGGGGTACGACTCCTGCGCACCTGAATGCTAGGGCAAGCGTTTTCCGGTGCACAACATCGAGGAAGTCGCATCGGAAGCTCTCGTCGACCAGCAGCACCATCCCTTTTCGACCTGCCGGGCGGGCCCGTCGAACTGGTCAGGCCGGCGGCCCGCTGACTAGGCTCCGCTGGATGCGACCGACGGTCCCCCTGATCCGGCGCCTCGACGCCGACGACCTCGCCGAGGCCTACGAACTGAGCCGACTCGCCTTCGGCTCCGCCCCGTCCACCGCGCCGCCGTCCCGGGATCCCCGGCCGGGCGTCACCGGGTACGGCGCGTTCGACCCCGACGGCCGGCTCGTCGGCAAGGCGATCGACCTGCACCACGAGCAGTGGTGGACCGGTCGCCGGGTGGCGGCGGCCGACGTCGCCGGGGTCGCGGTGCTGCCCGAGGCGCGCGGCCGGGGCGTCGCCCTGGCGCTGCTGCGTGAACTGCTGGCCGGAGCCAGGGAGCGGGGTGCCGCGATCAGCGCCCTCTACCCGACGGTGACCGGGCCGTACCGGCGGGCCGGCTGGGAGGTGGCCGGCGCCCTGCGCGCGGTCGACCTGCCGACCGTGTCGCTGCCCCGGCACCGGCCGGCACCCGGGCTGACGGTCCGGCCGGGTGGTCCGGCCGACCTCGACGCGACGGCCGACCTCTACCAGCGGCTCGCCCGGCACCGTCGCGGCCTGCTTACCCGCCGGGGCGGCGTCTTCGACTGGCACCGGCCGCCGACGGCGCTGCCGGACGGGGTCGACGGGCTCAGCCTGGTCGAGCGGGACGGCCGGCTTGTCGGGTACGCCAGCTGGCAGCGCGGCCGCGGCTACGACCAGCACGCCGTACTCACCGTGCGGGACGTACTGGCCGAGACCGCCGAGGCGGCCCGGGAGCTGGTCGGGGTGCTGGCCAGTTGGCAGAGCGTGACGCCGACGATCCGGCTCTGGCCACTGGCCCACGACGCGGTCGCCGCACAACTGCCGCTGGAACAGGCACGGCAGCACGAGGAGCGGCTCTGGATGCACCGACCGGTCGACGTGGTCCGGGCGATCAGCGACCGGGGCTGGCCGGGGTACGTACGCGGCCGGGTCGACTTCGCCCTCGCCGACGAGCTGGCGCCGTGGAACTCCGGCACCTGGCGGCTGGAGGTGGACGGCGGCGCCGCCGAACTGCACCGGCTCCCGGACGACGCCCCGGCCCCGAAGCTCTCGGTACGCGGCTTCGCCCTGCTCTACAGCGGCGCCGCCGACGGAGCCGCGGTGGCCGAGGCCGGGCTGCTGCACTGCCCCGCCGGCACCGACCCGATCGGCCTCGACCTGCTGGCCGCCGGCCCCCGGGCCGACCTGCTCGACTACTTCTAAATCGGTCGACGGGAAATCTTCTTTTGCTGAAGAAGTCAAAAGTTCGCGCTTTCGCGACGAAACATCTAGACATTCAAAAGTAACAATCGTAGGGTCTGCCTTGCCAGGCAGCGGCGTGCCGGGCCACCCACCGGACGTAACGACGTCGTCCCGTCGGTCGCCACGGCGCGTCGCCGAGTGTCCGCCGCGCCCGTGACGGTGCGATGTCGGCCCGCTCACCCCCTGGGAGGAAACGTGTTCCGACCATCCCGACGAGCGCGTACGCCGATCCTCGGCGCGGTCGCCACCGCGCTGGCCCTCACGGCCGTGCAGCTGCCGGCCGGCGGCGCCACGGCCGCGCCCCCACCACAGGAACCCGGTGTGACACTGCGGGTCTTCGACCTCCAGGTGCCACTGAACAACCTCTGCACCCTCAAAGCCGCGCAGACGCCCAACGTGGACAAGCTGATGCCGGTGGTCGACTGGACGAGCGCGGCCGACTTCGGCTTCGAGAACTACTTCCTGGCACAGGCCCTGGGCAACATCAACATCTCTCAGGCCGGCAGCTACACCTTCCGGCTGGTCAGCGACGACGGCTCCCGACTCCTGATCGACGACGCTGTCGTCGTCGACCACGACGGACTGCACGGGCCGGACCCGAAGGACGGCACCGTCGAACTCACCACCGGCTACCACTCGCTGCGGATCGACCACTTCGAACGCGACGGCGGCCAGCAGTTGACGTTGCAGTGGCGCACCCCCGGCGCCACGTCGTTCGTGACCGTGCCCAACTCGGTGCTCAGCACCGACGCCGGTGTCGTCCGGGTGACCGCACCGGGGAAGAAGGAGTGCGAGGCCAGCGGTGACTCGCCAGGTGACGGGCTGCCGCTGACCGCCGTACATCCCGGCTACACGCTCACCAACCTGCGACCCAGCGGATTCGAGCCGCAGGTCACCGGCTTCGACTGGCTTCCGGACGGGCGCCTCGCGGTGCTCACCTGGGGCGGTTCGCTCAGCACCGCCGGCGAGGTCTGGCTGCTCGGCAACGTCACCGGCAGCACCAGCCCGGCCCAGGTGACCCGGACCCGGGTGGCCAGCGGGCTCCAGGAGCCGATGGGCATCAAGGTGGTCGACGGCAAGCTGTACGTCTCGGAGAAGCACCGCCTGACGGAGTTGAACGACACCAACGGCGACGGGGTCACCGACAACTACCGCACCGTGGCGACCTGGCCGTTCGGCCAGAACTTCCACGAGTTCGCCTTCGGCCTCCTCTACGCCGACGGGTTCTTCTACCTGAACCTCTCGGTGTCGATCAACTACGGCGGCGCCACCACCGACCCGCAGCCGGCCGGCAACCGCGGCACCACCGTCAGGGTCAACCGGAGCACCGGCGCGGTCTCCTATCTCGCCGGCGGGCTGCGTACCCCGCACGGCATCGGCTGGGGTCCGGAGGGCGGGCTCTTCGTCACCGACAACCAGGGCGGCTACCAGCCGGCGTCCAAGCTGCTGCACATCAAGCAGGACCGGTTCTTCAACCACTACCTCAACCCGGCCGGGCCGTTCGACAACAGGCCGGTCAGCCAGCCGGTCCTCTGGTTCCCGCAGAACGAGATCGGCAACTCGCCGAGTACCCCGGTGATGATCACCCAGGGTGCCTTCGCCGGGCAGATGGCGATCGGCGACGTCACCTACGGCGGCCTCCAGCGGGCGTACCTGGAGAAGGTCAACGGGGAGTACCAGGGCGCGCTGTTCCGGATGACCCAGGGACTCGAGGCGGGCGTCTCCGAGGTCAGCGTCGGCCCGGACGGCGCCCTCTACACCGGCGGCCTGCACGGCGGCGGGAACTGGGGCCAGGAGGGGAAGCTCAACCACGGCCTACAAAAGATCGCCACGAACGGCAGCACCAACTTCGACATGCTGGCGATGCGGGCCCGGTCGAACGGCTTCGAGATCGAGTACACCAAGCCGCTCTCGACGGCGACCGCGACGGCGCTGGCCTCGAAATACCGGGTGAAGCAGTGGCGGTACGTGCCGACCGCCGCCTACGGCGGGCCGAAGGTGGACGAGGAGACGCTGTCGGTCTCCTCGGCGACGCTCTCGGCCGACGGAAAGAAGGTCACCCTGGTCGTCAACGGGCTCAAGGCTGGCCGGGTGGTGCACGTCCGCTCACCCCGGCCGTTCAGCGCGACCGACGGCCAGTCACTCTGGAGCACCGAGGTCTGGTACACCCTGAACGCGATTCCCGGCCAGGTGCCGCCGGTCAACCTCGCGCTGGGCAGGCCGGCCACGGCCGACAGTTCCTGCTCGGCGACCGAGAACCCGGCAAAGGCCGTCAACGGCACCACCACATCCGGCAACCTGGACAAGTGGTGTTCGACCGGCACCAACCGCTGGTTGCAGGTCGACCTCGGCTCGACGCAGAGCGTCAACCGGGTCGTCGTCGCGCACGCCGGTGCCGGCGGCGAGAACTCCGCCTGGAACACCCGGGACTTCACCATCCAGGCCAGCACCAACGGCACCGCCTGGAGCACGGTCGCCACCGTCACCGGCAACACCGCCAACACCACCACGCACACCTTCGCGGCCACCCAGGCCAGATACCTCCGCCTCGCCGTCGGCACACCGAGCGGCAACGGAGACAACGCGGCCCGGATCTACGAGTTCGAGGCCTACGGCGGTACCGCGCCGGCGACGGCCAACCTCGCCCTCGGCCGGCCGGCGACCGCGGACAGCTCCTGCTCCGGCACCGAGGGACCGGCGCAGGCGGTGAACGGCAGCGTGACCGGCGGCAACAGCGACAAGTGGTGCTCGCTCGGCACCACCAAGTGGTTGCAGGTCGACCTGGGCGCCGTCCGGAGTGTGCAGCGGTTCGTGGTCCGGCACGCCGGTGCCGGCGGCGAGAACACCGCCTGGAACACCCGGGACTTCACCATCCAGGCCAGCACCAACGGCACCGCCTGGAGCACGGTCGCCACCGTCACCGGCAACACCGCGAACGTCACCACCCACGACATCGCGGCCACCCAGGCCAGGTACGTCCGGCTGGCCGTCACCGCGCCGACCGGCACCACCGACAACGCGGCCCGGATCTACGAGTTCGAGGCGTACGGACCCGCCGGCGACCCCGGCCGGATCACCCTCTTCGACGGGTCCAACATGGACAACTTCCAGCAGCCCAACGGGGCCAACCCGACCTGGCCGCTGGGCAACGGCGGGGTGGAGGTGCTCGGCGGCGACATCCGCAGCCGGCAGAGCTTCGGCGACTTCAGGCTGCACGTCGAGTTCTGGCTGCCGAACCTGCCGGCGGACGTCACCGGGCAGGCGCGGGCGAACAGCGGAATCTACCTCCAGGACCGGTACGAGCTACAGGTGCTCGACTCGTACGGCGACACCACCCCGGCCACGAACGAGTGCGGTGCCATCTACGAGAAGCTGGCGCCGAGGGTGAACGCCGCGACCGCGCCGCAGACCTGGCAGACGTACGACGTGACGTTCCGGGCCGCCCGGTTCGACGCGTCGGGGGTCAAGACCGAGAACGCCCGCGTCACCGTCGTCTGGAACGGCGTCACCGTGCACGACAACGCCGAGATCACCGGACCGACCGGCGGCGGGGCGGCGGAGGGACCCTCGGTGGGCCCGATCCGGCTCCAGGACCATGGGGACCCAGGCCCCAACCTCTACTACCGGAACATCTGGGTCGAGCCGCTCGGTTAGTCCTCACGGAAGGTCGTGGAACGGCCGGATCCCGAGGTCGGGATCCGGCCCGCCGCGGCGGCGCTGGGCGACACGGCGGAGCCGGACGGCCCGACGGAGCCGGGCGTGCGTGGCGTCGGTTCAGTTGGCGCCGGAGCTGGTCAGCAGCGGGATCAGCGCCAGCCCGCCGCAGCAGATCACGCCGACCACCACGAGCGTGATCACCAGGACGCTGTAGTTCGACCACATGCCGAACTTCGTCACGTCCGTGCCCCGGCCGTCGTGCACCCGGTTGCGCCAGCCGCCGAACCGGAACGACAACTGGTGCCCGACACCCGGCTGCACCGTCACCCTGGTGGTCATCACCGGAATGCCGAACAGGTCGGTGAACCGGACGTCGTGCTCGCCGGCCGGCACCGCGATGTGGAAGGTCCCCTCGGCCATGCCGGAGACCTCACGCCCGTCGATCTTCAGTTTGCAGGTGGTGGGCGCCGGCACCAGGTAGGGGCCCCGGTTGGCCGAGACGACGAGTGCGCCCCAGCCCGGCGGCAGTGGGACCGGGTGCGGATAGGCGGCCAGCGCCATGCCCGGCGGCGGAACCGAGGGGTATGCCATCGACGCATCGTGGCACAGCCCGTCCGGCGCCCCGGCCCCGGGCGGCCCCGCGCCGGACCGGCAGCCCGTGGCGTCCCGGTGTCCTCGGTCCGCCGACCGGTGTCGCGACCCGGATGTCCCTTGCGGAGCGGAAGTCGTCCGCCGCCGACCACGAAGCTCCGGCGGGGACCTGCCTGTTCGGCCATATTTCCCATTGCGTGCTTCGGGGATGATGGATGCGGTGACATAAGGGCCAGAGGAGGACCGGGCGGGTGGACAGCCAGATCGAGTTGGCCGACATGATCTTCCAACTCCGCTCGGAACTCAGCAGGGCAATGTGGTCCGGCGAGCATTCCGACCTTCGGTTCAGGGCCGAGTCCGTCGAATTGGAACTGACCGTGGGTGTCGAGAGGTCCACCGACCCCCGGGTCGGGATCAGGTTCTTCGTGCTCGACGTCTCCGCCGGCCGGCAGCGGGCACACACCGCGACACAGCGGCTGACCCTGCGCCTGCAACCGGTGCACCCGGACGCGCCCGACCAGCCCGCCATCGTCACCGGCCGGTCCCTGCCGGATGAGCAGTAGCGGACTCGTCGACGATTGGCGGGACTCCCATGATCGCCGGGCAGGGCTGCGATCCGGCCGCTATCGCAGAGGTGATCGTCACCCGGGCCGACGGCGGCCAGTGGCGCGCTTCCGGCTACCGGGTGACGACGACCGCACTGCTGACCGCCGCGCATGCCGTCGCGGACGCGCAACGGATCGTCCTCCGGTTCGACGCCGGCCAGGAGAGTCAGTGGACTGTCGACGCCGAGCCGGGTTGGTGCGATCCGGAGTCGGACATCGCGCTGCTCCGCTTCACCCCACCCGAGCAGGCCCCCGACACGGCGACGGTCAGCTACGGCGGGTTCGCCCGGGACGCCAGCGCCGTCGTCGACGTACACACGGCCGGGTTCCCGCTCTGGAAGCGTCGGACCGGTCCGTCCGGTAGCCGTTACCGCGACCTGCACGACGCGTCCGGCCGGTTGGCGGTGCTCTCCAACCGGCGGGACGGCACCGCGGAGATCACCGTCGCGCCGCCCGCCGAGCCGGCCGACCGCACGACCTCACCCTGGCAGGGCATGTCCGGAGCCGCTGTCTGGGCCGGCAACCACCTGGTCGGCGTCGTGGTGGAGCACCACCTGCCAGAGGGCGCGGGCCGGCTCACCGCGACCCGCCTCGACAGGTGCCTCGGTCGCGCCGACGACACCCGACGGGACGAACTCTGCCGGCTGCTCGGCCTCGCCGGCCCGCTCGACCTGGCCGACGTCACACCGGCACCGGCGGGCTGGCGTACCCGGTCCGGCTATCTGGAACAGGTCCGGGACATCGCACCGGTGGCCGGGCTCTACGAGCGGACGGCGGAACTCGCGGAACTCGCGGCGTTCTGTGCCGGCGACGAGGCGTACGTGCACTGGCAGGCGGGGCCGTGGGCGGGCAAGACGGCCCTGATGTCCACCTTCGTGCTCGACCCGCCGGCCGGGGTGGACGTCGTCTCCTTCTTCGTCACCGCACGCCTCGCCGCCCAGTCGGACAGCTCCGCCTTCGTCGACGCGATCCTCGACCAGTTGTCCGCCCTGCTGGGCGAGGCCCTGCCGGCCGCGATGACGACGCTGCGCGCCCGGGACGCGCACCGCCGGGCGCTGCTGCGGGAGGCCGCCGCCCGGTGCGCGGCGGCGGGCCGGCGGCTGGTACTCGTGATCGACGGGCTGGACGAGGACCGGGGCAGCGTACCCGGATCGGGGCTGGCCAGCATCGCCTCGCTGCTGCCGAAGTTCGTCGAGGACGGGCTGCGGGTGGTCGTCTCCAGCCGGCCCAGCCCGGAGATTCCCTCGGACGTACCGGCCGACCATCCGCTGCGGTCCTGCGCCCGGCGGATGCTGGAGGTGTCGCCGTACGCCACCGAGACGGCCCGGCTCGCCCAGCGCGAACTCGACGAGCTGCTCAACGGCGGGCAGACCCATCGCGACGTCATCGGGCTGGTCGCCGCCAGCGGGGGCGGGCTGAGCCTGCCCGAGCTGGAGGAGTTGTGCGACCAGCCCCGGTACGTCATCGAGGGCATGCTCAGCGGCGTCTTCGGCCGGACGATCGCGGCACGCCTGGACCACAGCACGCTGGAGCCGAAGCGGGCCTTCCTGTTCGCGCACGAGACACTCCGGGTCAAGGCGCTGGACCGGATCGGTCCGCAGCGGCTCGGCGGGTACCGCGACCGGATCCACCGGTGGGCGGAGAGCTACCAGGCCCTGGGTTGGCCGCCGGACACGCCGCCCTACCTGTTGCGCGGTTATCCGCGGCTGGTGCACGAGACGGCCGACTGCCCCCGGCTGCTCGCGCTCGCCGTCGACCCGGCCCGGCACGACCGGATGCTCGACCTGACCGGTGGCGACGCCGCCGCGCTCGCCGAGATCAAGACCGCCCAGGACCTGACCCTGGCGCAGCCCCGGCTCGACCTGACCGCGATGGCACGGCTGGCCATGCGCCGCGAGGACCTGCTCGCACGCAACGCCGACATCCCCGTCGGGCTGCCCGCGCTCTGGGCCGCCCTGGGTCAGCCGGCCCGCGCCGAGGCGCTGGCGTACGGCATCGACCAGGCGTACCGGCAGGTCGAAGCGCTGACGGAGCTGGCGGTGACGCTGGCCGGTCAGGGTGACCGGGACCGCGCCGCCGCCCTCGTCGACGCCGTGCAGACGGTCGCCGAGACGATCGCCGACCCGCGTCAGCAGGAGCTGGCGAGCGCCTGCGCCGCCCGGGCCTGCGCGGCGATCGGTGACGCGAGCCGGGCGGCGGCGGCGCTGCGGACGATCACCGATCCCGAGCTTCGCGCCGGCACCGCCGTCGAACTGGCCATCATCTGGTACGCACACGGCCGGCCGGCGGAGGCGGACGCCTGCACCGACGCCGCGCACGCCGCCACCGGGCAGATCACCTCCGACGACCCTCGGGCGCTGATGCTGTGCCGGCTGGCCCGTGCCGGGGCGCACGGCGACCGGGCCGGGGCGGCGACCGCGATCGACCGGGCCGGCATCGCGGCTGGACGGATCGCCGACCCCGATCTCCGGGTGCAGGCCCTGGCCCAGCTGGGGCGCGCGGCGGCGCTGACCGGCGACCGGCACCGGGCCCGGGCACTCGTCGTCGAGGCCGAGACGGCGGCTCGCAGCAGCGTGCCGTCGTCGCCGAGGTTGACCGAGATGGCGGTCGAGGCGGCCGGCACGGACTACGCCTGGACCGAGGCGATCCTGGAGAGCCTCACCGACCCCGCCGAACAGGTGCGGGCCCGGCTGGTGGTGTCCCGCGCCGTGTCGGCCACGCACCCGAGCCGGGCCAGGGAGTTGCTGGAGCGTGCCGGCGGGATCGCGGAGCGCCGTCCCTGGCTCGTCCCGTGGGAGGTACTCGGCGATCTGGCCCTCGCCCTGGCCTCGGTCGGGCAGCGCGGTCGGGCCGAGCTGGTGGCGAACGCGATCGACGGCGACAGCTGGCGGAGCATGACGTTCGCCCGGCTCAGCCTCGGGTTCGCCGCCCGGGGCGACTACGCCGCCGCCGAGGAGATCGCCGACCGGGTCGGCGAACCGAGGCGCCGGGCGGTGACGCTCGCCCAACTGGCCATGGCCGCCGCCCGGGCCGGCGACCGGGCCTGGTCGGAGACGCTCGCGGACCGGGCGGAGGCGACGGTACGCGCGACGGCCGACACCCGTACCCGGGAGTTCGTCTTCGCGGACCTGGAGCGGGCACGCCGGCTCGTCGAGGCCGGCGGCGGGACCGGGACGCCGGCCGGAGACCGGCCGGCGGCGTCGACACAGCCACCGCCGGCGGGTACGCAGGCGCCGGTGGCCGTCCCAGGCATCCTGCCGGAAAGCCCGGTGGCACTGGTCCGGGCGGCGGCGGAGGCCGGTGACCTCGACCGGACCACGGCACTCGCGGAGCGGATAGCCGATCCCGTCGGCCGTTCGTCGGCACTTGCCGAGGTGGCCCGGGCGCAGGTCGTCGCAGGCAACCACGCCGACGTGTGGCAGAGCATCGACGCGGCGCTCGTCCTCGCAAGGCGGGAACGGGACGTGGCGGCGCAGGCCGCGATGGTGGCCCGGCTGGCCCGGGTGGCGGCCGGGACCGGCGACCACCGCCGGGCACTCGGGATCGCCCGGGAGTCCTACTTCGAGCTGCGGCAGACGCCGATGCTGGACGACCTGGCCGGGGCGATGATCGCCGTCGGGGAGACGGCTCGGGCGGAGACGCTCAGCTGGTGCGTCGACGATCCGGGCCGACGCGCGGCGATCCTCGCGGAGCTGGCCGGCGCGGTGACGGCGACCCACGGGGCCGGACACGGGGCCGAGCTTTTCGCGAGCGCGGAGCGGATCGCGGGCGGCATAAGGGACCGCCGGGAGCGGGCCGGCAGGTTGACCGAGGTGGCCCTGACGTTGGTCGACACCGGGGAGCACGACCGGGCGAGCCGGCTGGCCAACGCCGCGGAAGAGTCGGCCCGCAACCTCTACGACCCACACCGGCAGGCGGTCACCCTGCTCGACCTCGCCGACGCCCTCACCGGAGCGGGGCAGCTCGACACCGCGTTGGCGCTCGTCGGGACCGCCGAGGCGGTGAGCCGGGGGCCCACCGACCTGCAGTCGCAGTCGATGCTGCTGTCCAGGATCGCTCTCGCCCTGGCCCGGGCGGGCAGGGCCGACGCCGCCGTCTCGGCGGCGCGACAGGTCGCCGACCCGGTGCGGCAGCCACAGGTGATCGCGGAGGTGGTCGCGGTGCTCGCCCGCGGCGCGGACCACGAGCTGGCGGAGGATCTCGCCCGGACGATCCGCGACGACGCGTCGCGGCACCAGGCCCTGCACGACCTCGCGCTGGGCGTCGCGGACCATGCTCCCGAGCGCGCGGAGCGGATCGCCGACGAGATCGGCGCGCCGGGCCTGCGGTTGCGGGCCCTGGCCGGTCTGGCCTCGGCAGCTCTCGACCGGCGGGACAGGCCGCGGGCCGATGCGCTCTTCGCCAAGGCGGACCGGCTGATCGACACTGCCGGGTCGGGCGAGTTCGAGTGGGTGGACCGGGCCCAGCTCGCGAAGGCGTTGGTCGCCGCGGACGAGTTGGAGCGGGCCGCGAAGGTCGCGTCCGGCATCCGCGACGAGCACTGGCAGGCGATCGTGCTGGCCCGGCTCGCCCTCCGACAGGTGGTGCTCGGCGACGACGAACGGGCCCAGGAGACCGTGGCCGGCATCACCGACCCGACCCGGCGGGCAACCGCGCTGCTCCGGGTGGCTCGGACGGCCGCCCAACAGGGTCGGACCGAGTGGGCCGGCCGACTGGTCCGGAGCGCGGAGGCGATGTGCCCGGACCACGTGGGCGCGAACCTCCGGTCGATGTACCTCGGCGAGCTGGCCCGGGCGCTGCACGCCGTCGACGAACCCACCGAGGCGACCAAGATCCAGGCCCATGCGGAGGCGCTGGCCCACGGCATCACCGATCGGGGGCAACGCGCGTGGGCCCTCACCGACCTGGCCAGGGCGGCGCTGGCCCGGTCCGGATCCGATCCGCACGCCGGGCAGACCGGACGGCGGCTGCTCGCGCTCGCCCTCAGCGTGGGTAGCTGGGCCGCACCGCTGCGGGTCCTGGTCGAGACCGATCCGACCGCCCTGCTCGCGATCGCCGAGCTGGCCACGAAGGTGGCGTCGAGGTACCTTCCGTCGGGCGGGACCGGGGCGGGTTAGCTGCCGGCAGCGGTCTCCCGGAGCACCGCGCAGCCGCCGGCCGGCAGGGTCACCGAGTTGGCGTACTCGCCGGTGAGCAGGTCCACTCCGCAGACCGGGACGCTCTGCGGAGTGGCGGTGTGGTTGAACAGGAACAGCCAACTCGTCTCGGCGGTGGACCGGCGGACCGCCTCCACCCCGGCCGGTGCCGCCGGGCAGGTCGGTGCCGCGCCGGCCGACTGCGCCAGCCCGGCCAGCAGGTCGCGGTACGGGTCGTCGTCGAGTCGGGTGGAGAGATACCAGGCCACGCCGTCGCCGTACCGGTGCCGGGTCAGCGCCGGCTGGCCGTCGAGGAGCCCGCCGGCGTACGTGACCGCCGGGGTGGCGCCGGTGAGGCGTACCGTCTCGGCCCAGTTCCGGCCGGTGCTGCCGTCCGAGAGCGGCAGCCGGGTCGCCGGGTCGAGCGGGTGGAACTCCTCCACCCGGATGCCGAGCAGGTCGCGCAGCGCTCCCGGATAGCCGCCGACCCGGACCCTGGCGTGTTCGTCGGCGACCCCGCTGAGATAGCTGACCAGCAGGTGACCGCCGGCCGCCAGGTAGTCCCGGATCCGGGCGGTATACCGGTCGGAGAGCAGGTAGTGGGCCGGCAGCGCCAGCAGGGCGTACCCGGAGAGGTCGTCGCCGTCGACGACGAGGTCGCAGGTGTGGCCGGCCCGGAACAGCGCCCGGTGTGCGGCCGACACCTCGGCGGCGTAGTCGAGCCGTGCCGAGGGCAGCACGGTGGCCTGCATCGCCCACCACGACTCGGCGTCCCAGGCGACCGCCACCGGTGCCCGCACGGTTCCGGCGTCCACTTCGGAAAGTCTGTCGAGCACGGCGCCGAGCGAGACCGCCTCGCGGAACGCCCGGCTGTCCGGGCCGGCGTGCGGGACCAGCGCGGAGTGAAAGATCTCGGCGCCACCCCGGGAGGCCCGCCACTGGAAGAACATCGCCCCCCGGGAGCCCCGGGCGACGTGCGCCAGGCTGTGCCGGGTCATCCGGCCCGGCTCCTTGGCGTGCATCCGGCCCGGCGTGAGGATCAGGTTCGGCGCGCTCTCCATCAGCAGCCAGGCCGGCCCGCCCGGCATGTTGGGAAGGGCCCCCGCTGCTACAGAATCCGATAAGCAGGGGCCCTTCCTTGCACCGGACCGAGTGGTGGGGCGGGCCCAGCAGCGGGCCAGGTCGGCGGCGAACGCGGTCTGCTCCTCGGCGCCCGGCCCGGCCTCCGTCGGGTAGTGGTCGATCGCCACCAGGTCCACCTCGGCGGACCAGCGGGCGTGGTCGACCGGTACCCAGCCGCCGAGGACGTAGTTGGTGGTCACCGGTACGTCCGGGGTGGCGGCCCGGAGCAGGTCCCGCTGCTCGACGTACGCGGCCAGCAGCTCGTCGGAGACGAACCGGCGGAAGTCCAGCAGCTGGCTCGGGTTGCCGAGGTACCGGGTGGCCCGGGGCGGGCACAACTGTGCCCAGTCCGAGTAGTGCTGGCTCCAGAAGCTGCCGGTCCACGCCTCGTTCAGCCGGTCGAGGTCGCCGTACCGGGTGCGCAGCCAGGCCCGGAACGCGACGGCGACGTGCTCGCAGTAACAGGTGCCGCCGTACTCGTTGTGCACGTGCCAGAGTGCGAGCGCCGGATGGTCCCGGTAGCGGTCGGCGAGCACGGCGGCGATCCGGCGGGCCGCCGCCCGGTACGCCGGGGCGCTGGCGCAGTAGGTGTCCCGGCTGCCGTGGGTCAGCCGTACCCCGTCGGCGGTGACCGGCAGCGCTTCCGGGTGCCGCAGCGAGAACCACGGCGGCGGGGACGCGGTCGGGGTGGCCAGCGCCACCCGGATGCCGCCGTCGTGCAGCAGGTCGAGCACCCGGTCCAGCCAGTCGAAGTCGTACCGGCCGGGCTGCGGCTCGAGTCGGGACCAGGCGAAGACCCCGACGGTGACCAGGTTGACCCGGGCCCGGCGCATCAGCTCGACGTCGGTCGGCCAGACCTCGGCCGGCCACTGCTCGGGGTTGTAGTCGCCGCCGTAGCAGAGCCCGGTCAGCCCCTTCGGCCAGCGCACCCGCCCCCGCCTTCCCCGGCGCCACCGCTGCCGTAGCCGTAGCCGTCGACCTTTGTTCGGGCTGCCGCCAAAGTAGGCGCCGTGGATCTTCGATGTCAACGGAGCCCGCCGAGCCACGGCCGTTGACAGTTTGTTGGGTTACCAAAGAAACTAATCGGAGTACACCGCGCCGGGCCGGCACCGTCGGCAACGCGCCGGATTACGCGTTCCGGGAGCCGAGGAGACCGCATGCCGTACCGCCCGCCCCTGGTGCCGCACGAGACGTTCGTCGCCGACCCGCCCGAACTGCCGGTCCGGGCGCCGGGCGAACACGGGCTCTCCGCACTGGCCCGGGCCGAGGTGCTGGGCACGGACGGCCAGGGAGTCACCCTCAAGGCGGCCACCACCGACGGCGGCTCGCTCGCGGTGCGGATCACCGCCGCCGCCGAGGGCGTGATCCGGGTACGCCTCAGCGAGGACCCGCTGGCGAAGGGGCGGGCCAGCCGCGCCCTGCGCCTGGTGCACCCGCAACCCCACCAGGCCGGCGTGCGGGTCGACGGCGACCGGGTACGCGTCGACGCCGGCGCGGTCGTCGCCGAGCTGACCCTCGACCCGTGGCACCTGCGCTTCGTCGACCCGACCGGCGCGGAGCTGGTCAGCCAGAGCCGGGGCGAGCAGGACATCAGCGGGCGGCTGCGTACCCTCCCCTTCGGACGGTCGCTCGTCGACGGCGCGGTGGCGGCCTATCACGAGAGCTTCGTGACCCCCGGCGACGAGCGGTTCGTCGGGCTCGGCGAGAAGTTCACCCCGCTGGACAAGCGCGGCCAGCGCGCCCTGATGTGGAACTTCGACGCCTTCGGCAGCGAGTCGGACCGCTCGCACAAGAACATCCCGCTCTACCTGTCGAACCGCGGCTACGGGGTGCTCGTGGACAGCGGCATGCCTGTCGAGTTCGACATGTGCCAGTCCACGCACAGCTGCGTGCAGATCCTGGTGCCGGACGACCTGATCGACTACTACCTGATCGCCGGCCCGACCTCGGCAGAGATCCTGGACCGGTACGACCGGCTGACCAGCCGGCCGGCGCTGCCGCCGAAGTGGGCGTTCGGCGCCTGGATGTCGTCCGGCTTCTTCCGGGACAGCCAGCAGCGGGTGCTGGAACGGGCCCGGCGGATCCGGGACGGCGGCATCCCCTGCGACGTGCTGCACCTGGACTGCTACTGGCAGGTCGCCGGGGCCTGGTCGGACCTGCGCTGGGACGCCGAGCAGTTCCCGGACCCGGCCGGCATGCTGGCCACCCTGGCCGGGCAGGGCTTCCGGGTCAGCCTCTGGATGAACCCGTACGTGATGACCGGCAGCCCGCGCTACGCCGAGGCCGCCGAGGCCGGCTACTTCCTGCACCGCGCCGACGGCTCGGTCTACGTCGCCGACACCTGGCACGGCAGCCACCCGGCCGGCGGGATCGTCGACTTCACCAACCCGGCCGCGGTCGAGTGGTTCACCGGGCTGCTCCGGCCGCTGCTGGAACAGGGCGTCAGCGTCTTCAAGACCGACTTCGCCGAGGGGGTTCCGGCGGACGCGGTGGCACACAACGGGATGACCGGGGTCGAGCTGCACAACGTCTACTCGCTGCTCTTCAACGACGTGGTGGTGCGGGTGACCCGGGAGGTGGCCGGGCACTCCACGGTCTGGGCCCGGTCGTCCTACCTGGGCGGGCAGCGGCACGCGGCACAGTGGAGCGGCGACGTGAACGCGACGTACCCGGCGCTGGCCAGTACGCTGCGCGGCGGGCTGAGCCACGGGCTGTCCGGGGTGCCGTTCTGGAGCCACGACAGCGGCGGGTTCCACGGCACCCCGACGCCGGACCTCTACGTACGCTGGGCGCAGTTCGGGGCGTTCTCCCCGCTGGTCCGGTTCCACGGCACCACCAGCCGGCTGCCCTGGGACTTCCCGGCCGAGGCGGAACGGCTGGCGGTCGAGGCGCTGCGACTGCGCTACCGGCTGATGCCGTACCTCTTCTCGGCGGCGGTGACCTCGGCCCGGACCGGTACGCCGATGATGCGGGCCCTGCTGGTGGACTCCCCCGACGACCCGGCCGCCTGGACGGCGGAACTGGAGTACCGGCTCGGCCCGGACCTGCTGGTGGCGCCGATGCTCGGCCCGGACCACCGGCGGCATCTCTACCTGCCGGCCGGCGACTGGGTGGACTTCTGGACCGGCCAGCTGCACGCGGGTGGCCGGCACCTGACGGTGCACCGGCCGCTGGAGCAGATCCCGCTCTTCGTCCGCCACGGCGCGCTGATCCCGGTGCTGCCGCCGGTGGACCGGATCGCCGACGGCCCGTTCGCCGACGTCACCGTGCTGAGTTTCGGTGCCGTCGACGCCGTGACGGTGGTGCACGACGTCGACGGCCATAGCACGATCCGGGCCAGCCGGTCGGGCGACGAGTTCCGGGTCGAGGTGGACGGGCCGCTGCCGGTGAGCGCCCTCGCCCTCGCCCCGGTCGAGGGCGCCCGGCTGCCCGGTCGGCTGCTGCTCGGCGGCACCGCGACCAGCGCGGTGCCGCTCTCCGGACTACCCACCGTGCGGGGTTGAAGGCCGGGGCGGGGTGCCCAGGTGGGGGGCGCCCCGCCCTTCTTCAGGTGACCGGGCGGATCACCGCCGGGCGGGCTGGCGCAGTACCGTGAACGCCACGGCGAGGGCGGCGACGAGCAGCCCGACCGCCACCGCGAAGGCCAGCCGGAAGCCGCCGGTGAGCGCGGCCGGCTGGCTCGCGCCGGCGGCCAGCAGTTCCTCGGTACGCCCGGCGGCGAGCGTGGCGAGCACCGCGACCCCGACCGCCATGCCGAGCTGCTGGGTGGTGTTGAACAGCCCGGAGGCCACCCCGGCGTCGTCGGAGCGCGCCCCGGACATGCCGAGGCTGGTGAGCGCCGGCAGGGCGAGGCCGAAGCCGGCGGTCAGCAGCATCACCGGCAGCAGGTCGGTGAGATAGTCGGCCCGGACCGGCACCCGGGTCAGCAGTCCGAGCACCCCGACCAGCAACACCAGGCCGGCAAGCAGCACGTTCCGCTCCCCGAACCGGGCGGCGAGCCGGGCGGAGACGCCGAGCGAGACGGCACCGATGATCACCGCCGCCGGCAGCATCGCCAGCCCGGTCGCGGCGGCGCCGTAGCCGAGCACCTGCTGGAGGTAGAGCGCGACGAGCACCTGGAAGGCGAAGCAGGCCGCGACCATCAGCACCTGCACCAGGTTGGCCCCGGCGACGTTGCGGGAGCGCAGGATCCGCAGCGGGAAGAGCGGGCTGGCGGCGGTGGCCTGCCGGGCGACGAAGCCGGCCAGCAGCAGTACGGCGAGGCCGCCGTAGCCGAGCGTGGCCGGCGAGGTCCAGCCGCGCGCCCCGACGTTCACCACGGTGTGCAGTCCCAGCCCCAGTCCGGCGGTGACCAGCAGCGCGCCGAGCACGTCGGCCCCGGCCGCCCGGCCGAGTCCCCGGTCCACCGGCAGTACGGAGCGGGCGATCGCCAGCGCGGCGACTCCGATCGGCAGGTTGATGAAGAAGATCCAGTGCCAGCCGAGCAGGTCGGTGAGTATCCCGCCGAGCACCTGGCCGAGGGTCGCGCCGGCGGCGCCGGTGAAGCTGAACACGGCTATCGCCCTGCCCCGTTCGGCGGGCTCGGTGAAGAGCGTGACCAGGATGCCCAGCGCGACGGCGGTGGCCGCGGCGCTGCCGACCCCCTGGAGGAAGCGGGCGGCGATCAGCAGCTCCGGCGAGCCGGCCAGCCCGGCCAGTACGGACGCGCCGGTGAAGACGGCGGTGCCGGCCAGGAACATCCGCTTGCGGCCGAACAGGTCACCGAGCCGGCCGGCGAGCAGCAGCAGGCTGCCGAAGGCGAGCAGGTAGGCGTTCACCACCCAGCTCAGCCCGGCGGCGGAGAAGCCCAGGTCCCGCTGGATGGCCGGCATCGCGACGGTCACGATGCTGCCGTCGAGGATGGTCATCAACGTTCCCGAGGCGATCACCCCGAGCGCCACCCACCGGCGCCGGTCTCCGGCACCGCCGCCGGCCGGCTCGACCGGCGGCTGCTCCAGAGCATCGCCGGACGCCTGGCCGGCCGGTGCGGCGCGGGAGGTGACCGGTGCGGTGGTACCTGCGGACAGCTCGGATAGCTCGGACATGTCGTCCTCCCGTCGGGTGACATCGACAGGAGGACCGTAGCAGATAGTTTTGTTGCAGACTATCTGCCTAGGATCTAGCTCTCGCGCTGCCGGGCCCGGCGTACCGGCCCGGGGGTCTCGACCGGCTCGGCCAGGTGACCGGTGACCAGGGCCTCCATCACCCGCAGGAAGACCTGCCGGTCCCGCTCGCCGAGGCTGGCCAGCACCTCGGCGTGCACCCGGTCCACGATCGCCTGACTCTGCCCGGCCACCCGGGCACCCTCGGCGGTCACCGCGATCACCCGGGCCCGCCGGTCGGTACTCGACGGCCGCCGCTGCGCCAGACCGGCCGCCTCCAGCGCGTCCACCGTGACCACCATGGTGGTCTTGTCCATGTCACCGATCTCGGCGAGCTGGGCCTGGGTCCGCTCCTCGGCCACGGCGTGCACCAGGACGCAGTGCATCCGGGCGGTGAGCCCGATCTCGGCCAGCGCCGCCGCCATCCGGGTACGCAGCACGTGGCTGGTCCGGTCCAGCAGGAAGGAGACGTCCGGAACGGTACGGGTCGGCGCCATCGCGGTCATGCCGACCAGGTTACCCAGCCGATCCCGTAACGGATCATCTGTTCCCGGTCACGTCGCCCCGGCCGCTGTTCCCGGTCACGTCAATCCGGCCGCCACCCGCGGTTCAACCCTTCACCGCGCCGATGATCACGCCCTTCACGAAGTGCCGTTGCAGGAACGGGTAGACCGCGATGATCGGCGCCATCGTCACCACCACCACGGCCATCTTGATCGCCAGCGTCGGCGGCATCGACACCCCGACGGCGGTACCCGAGGTCTGCGGGGTCTGGCCGGCCAGGATGAAGCTCTGCAACACCCGCTGGCTCGGGAACTTCGTGTTGTCGTCGATGTAGAGCAGCGCGGTGAACCAGACGTTCCAGTACCCGACGGCGTAGAAGAGCCCGACCACCGCGATCACCGCCCGGGAGAGCGGCAACATGATCCGCAGCAGGATCCGGAACTCCCCCGCACCGTCCATCCGGGCACTGTCCAGCACCTCACCCGGGATGTTCTGGAAGAACGCCCGCAGCACCACCAGGTTGAAGACGCTTATCGCGGTCGGCAGGACCAGCGCCCAGAGGCTGTCCTTGAGGCCGAGACCGGTCACCACCAGATAGCTCGGCACCATCCCCGGATAGATCAGGAAGGTCACCAGGAAGTAGAGCAGCAGGAAGCGGTGCCCGACAGAGTTCGGCCGGGAGAGCCCGTACGCGGCCAGCACGGTGAGCACCAGGCTCACCGCGGTCCCCCCGACGGTCACCAGGGCGCTGACCCAGAGCGCCTGGGTGATCTGGCCGCCGGAGAAGATCGTCACGTACGCCGAGAAGTCGATCCCCCTCGGCACCACCACCAGGCCACCGGCGGCGTTGATGGTCTCCCGGGAGGAGAGGCTGGTCACCAGCACCACCCAGAGCGGGATCAGCACCGCCAGCACCACGGCGGTGAGTACCGCCCCCTTGCCGGCCTGGCCGGCCACGCTCGGCAATTCCTCCCAGGCCGGCCGGCCAGCACGGCGGCCCTGCCGGACCTGTCTGGCCACACGTTCGGTCACCGTCATGTCCGCGAGTACACCCCCCGCTCGCCGATGGCGTGGGCGAACCGGTTGGCCGCCAGGATCAGCACCAGCCCCACCGCCGCCTTGAACAGCCCGGCAGCCGCGCCGAAGCCGTAGTTGCCCGTGGTGATGCCCTGGTGGTAGACGAAGGTGTCCAGCACCTCGGCGGCCTGCCGACCGACCGCGTCCCGTTGCAGCAGGAACTGCTCGAAGCCGACCGAGAGCGCGTCGCCGAGCCGGAGGATGAGCAGCAGCACGATCACCGGCCGCAGGCCGGGCAGGGTGACGTGCCAGAGCCGGCGCCACCGGCCCGCCCCGTCCACCGCGGACGCCTCGTAGAGCTGCGGGTCGATCGTGGCCAGCGCGGCGAGGAAGACGATCGTGCCCCAGCCGACGTCCTTCCAGACGGCCTCGGCGGTGACCAGCACGATGAAGGTGTCCGGGTTGGACATGATGTCCCAGGGTTGCAGGCCCACGTCGCGCAGCTGCTGGGCGAGCAGCCCGGCCCCGCCGAGCATCTGCACGAAGAACGTGACAACCAGCACCCAACTGAAGAAGTGCGGCAGGTAGACCACGCTCTGCACGAACGCCCGCAGCCGGCTGGAGAGGATGCTGTGCAACGTGATCGCCAGCACGATCGGCAGCGGGAAGAAGAAGACCAGCTGGAACCCGGTGATCGACAGGGTGTTCCAGAACGCGTCCCAGAACGCCGGGTCGCCGAAGAGCGCCTCGAAGTTGCCGAACCCGATCCAGGTGCTGGACAGGAAGGCGTCCAGCGGGCTGTCCCCGGCGTACGGGTTGTAGTCCTGGAACGCGACCACGTTGCCCAGGGTCGGCACGTAGTGGAAGACCAGCAGCAGCAGCGCGCCCGGCGCGACCATGACCAGCAGCGGCCAGTCCCGACGCAGCCGGGCCCGCAACGGCGGCCGGCGGCCCCGGCCCGACCGCCGTCCCCGGCCCCCCCGGGGCGGGCGGGCGCCGCCGGCCGGACCGGAACCGTCGGCGCGCTCCGGTGCTGCCCGCTCCGACCCGGCCGGCTCGGCCCGGCGCTCCGGCCGGGCCGCCTCTCGGGTACTCATCGCCCGGCGTCGGCCAGGGCCTTGGCCCTGAACTCCCGGGCCTCGTCACCACCGCCGCTGCCCCGCCACTCCTGGATCACCGCGTCCAGGTCGGTGAGCGGCCGGCGCCCGCGCAGGATGTCCGTGATCTTGTCCTCGGTCGGCACCAGACCCGCCTTGTACCGGGCCGGCATCTCCAGCTTGAGCCCGTTCCACGGGTCCTTCTCCAGGAACTTCACCATCTCGTTGGAGTACGCCAGGTAGTCCCGGACGTAGGTCGGGGTCTGCGGGAAGGGCTGGATCACCGGACTGCGCCCGCTGACGAAGAAGTACTGGTTGGCGATCTCCTTGAAGCCGAGTTCGGTCTTGGCCGGCCCGGCGGCGCTCCGGGTGTGGTGCTTGCCCTCGACGCCGTACTCGCGCAGGTTGAACTCCGCCGTGCCGAACGGCGCGGAACACCAGTTGATCACCCGGAGGAGTTCCTCGACCCGCTCCTTGCCGAGCCCCTTCTTGACGAAGGTGTACGAGATCGGCTTGTCGTCGCCCCAGACCAGCGGGTCGCCGCCGCTGGCCGAGAAGACCGGCACCGGCTGGAGGTTGAAGCCCGGGGTCACCTTCTGCTGCTCGGCCTGCATCGGCTGCCACATGCCGGGCCCGTCCTGCTTGAACAGGATCTTGCCGCTCTGCAACAACTGCTTGGCGTCTTCGCCCTTGCTCGCCACCAGGTCCGGGTGGACCAGTCCGGCCTGGTAGACCTTTGCCATGAACTCGACGGCCTGTTTGAACTCCGGCGTCTCGTACTTGAACTCCGGAGTGCCGTCCGACTTGAGCCGCCAGCCGTCGTCGGTGCCGGGCACCTTGTAGAACATCTGCACCATCGAGAAGATGTCGTCGAAGGCCCAGACGCCCTTGTTCGGGTCGGTCACCTGCCTGCCGACCTCGAACAGCTCCTCCATCGTCTTCGGATAGGCCAGCCCGGCGGCGTCGAGCAGGTCCTTGCGGCCGAAGAGCGCCCACGGGAACGGTCCGTCGGTCGGGTTCGGGATGGACATCAGGCGCTCGTTCCAGAACGCCTCCCGCCAGGCCCCGGCCGGGAAGGTGGCAAGCATCGGGTACGCGTCGACCCGGTCCCCGGAGAGATAGTCGGTGAGGTCCTCGAAGAGCGCGGCCACCGCGTCGGCGAAGCGCGGCAGCTTGGCGACCTCCCACTGCGGTACGCAGAGCAGGTCCGGCACGTCTCTGGCGCCGAGCAGCGCGTTCAGCTTCTCGGCGTACTTGAGGCCGTCCTGGACGCTGAAGTTGACGTCGATGCCGAGTTCGTCGTTCACCGCCGCCAGGTACTGGCTCTGGCCCAGGCTGGGCGGCGCCGGCCCCCAGGCCGGGGTCATCCCGTTGATCCGCTGGCCGCTGCGGCCGGGCTTCTCGCCGACCGCGTCGAAGAGTTCCGCCGGGAACCGCGTGTACCCGTCGGGCACCGGGCGGGTGCCCACCATGTCCGGCTTGGGCAGACCCGGCAGGTCCTTCTGCCTCGGCAGCAGGTCTGCGAGCTTGTCGAGGTCCTGCGCGTCGCTGGTGGAGGCCGCCTCGCCGCCGCAGCCGGCGAGCAGGCCACTGCCGACGGTCGCCGCGGCTGAAAGGCCCACCAGGCTCAGGAAGTTCCGACGGTTGGTGGCGCTGCCCGGGCCGGATGGTTCCACGGGGTGCGCTCCCTTCGATATCGCCGTAACGGGCCGGTGACCCGCGCGGCGCGCGGGAGACGAACCCGTTCGGTTGCTGGGTGGGTATGGGGTAGAGTTAGTTAGTCGTTTGACTAAACAAAAGTAATCGACGGTGACCGGTGCCACAAGCACCGGAACCATGGCGCGACGGGCGGACGTGACCCGGCGCGTGGCGGTGCGGCATGATGGGCGCGCACCGTCGGCAACCGGCGCGACACCGGGCCCGGAGACCGACGCGGGGAGCGGGGCTGATCTTGTTCACGACGCAGACCGGGCCACAGCCGGCCGATCTCGCCGACGTACGGGCCACCAACCTCGCCGTCGTGCTGCGCTTCGTCCGGGCCCACGCGCCCTGTTCCCGGGCCGACATCGCCGGCTCGACCGGGCTGAACAAGGCGACCGTCTCCAGCCTGGTCGCCGAGCTGCTCGACCGGCGTCTGGTCCGGGAGACCGGACTGGCCGAGAACCGGATCGGCCGCCCCGCCACCATGCTGGTGGTCGACGGCGCGCCGTACGCGGCGATCGGCATCGAGGTGAGCATCGACGAGCTGACAGTGGTCGCCGTCGACCTCGCCGGCACCGAACTCCTCTCCTGGCGGCGTGCCTTCGACGGCTCGTCCGGCTCCGCCGGCCGGGCGGTCAGTGCCATCGCCGCGCTGGCGAACCGCGCCGTCAACCGGGTCGGCCACCAGGGACGCGAGGTACTCGGCCTCACCGTCGCGGTCCCCGGCCTGGTGGACGGCAGCGGCACCGTCCGGCTCGCCGGCACGCTCGGCTGGCGAGACCTCCCGCTCGGCGCCGACCTGCACCGGGCGCTGCGCGGTCCGGGCTACGAGGTGGTGGTGGAGAACGACGCCAACCTCGCCGCGCTGGCCGAATACCGGCACGGCCCGTACGCCGGGACCGCCAACCTGGTGCACCTGACCGGCGGCGCCGGACTCGGCGCGGGTGTGGTGGCCGACGGGCGGCTGCTGCGTGGCGGACGCGGCTTCGCCGGCGAACTCGGTCACGTACCCGTGGTTCCGGACGGTCCCGGCTGTCCCTGCGGCCGGCGCGGCTGCCTGGAGGCGGTGGCCGGCATCCCGGCGCTGATCCGCCGGGCGCTGCCGGACGTGGCCGAGGACGGCCCGGTCACCGACTTCGCCCCGGAGGTGGACCGGATCCGGAGCAAGGCCCGCCGGGGCGACCGCGCCACCCTCGACGCGCTCGCCGAGATCGGCCGGCACCTGGGCCGGGGCGCCGCGCTGCTGGCCAACCTGGTCAACCCCGAGGTCGTGCTGCTCGGTGGCTACTACTCGACGCTGGCGCCGTGGCTGCTTCCCGCTGCCGAGGCCGAACTGCACGCCAACACGCTGGCGCCGGAGGCCGGCGGTGCCCGGCTGCTCGCCTCGGCTCTCGGCACCGGGGCGGCGGCGTCCGGCGGGGCGGCCCGGACCCTGGAGACCGTCGACGCCGGCCGGTTGCCGCTGCGCGACCCGGACCGGAGCACCGCCCGGGGCCCCGGCTCCGCCGCCCGGGTCTCCGGGAAGACCCCCACCAGGTCGAGCACCGCACCGGGCGATCCGGAGCCGGAGTCGGGCACCGGGCCGGCCGCCGCCGACGCGGCGACGTCCGCCACGCCCGGGTCCGCCGGCCCGACCCGCCAGCCGGCCGCCCAACGCTGACCGGCCGGACAGGCCACCCGACCCCGGACACGGCACCCCAACGCCGGACGGGCCACCCAACGCCGGGCGGGCCAACGCCGGGCCACCCAACACCGCGCGACCGGGCTCGCGGGCCCGCCGGAAACAGACGCCGACCAATCGGTTCGACGCAACCCCTTGACCGGTACGGCCGCTGGTGGAAGCCTCGAAATGCTCCCTCGTGACCAGCGGGAAACCGCTATCCACGGTGGAGTGTTTTTTCCCCGGCCGTCGAAGCGCTTCGAGCTTCCCGGGCTGTCGGTCGGGCACACCCCGCCGCGCCATCCCCCGCCTACTCGAAGCGCTTCGAGTGCGCCGCCACCACCAACGGTCGCACCGCCGCAGCGCAGGTCGAAAATCATGGAAGGTGATCGACCGTGACCGACACGACGTTCCGCGACCCCGACCAGCCGCTCGACGTCCGGGTCGCCGACCTGCTCGGCCGGCTCACCCCGACGGAGAAGGTCGCGCTGCTGCACCAGCACCAGGCCCCGGTGCCCCGGCTCGGGATGCCGGCGTTCCGGACCGGCACCGAGGCGTTGCACGGGCTCGCCTGGCTCGGCCCGGCGACCGTCTTCCCGCAGGCGCTCGGGCTCGGCAGCACCTGGAACCCGGAGCTGATCCGGGCGGTCGGCGCGGCGGTCGGCGACGAGGTGCGGGGGCTGCACCACAAGGACCCGACCCGGGTCGGGCTGAACGTCTGGGCGCCGGTGGTCAACCCGCTGCGCGACCCCCGCTGGGGCCGCAACGAGGAGGGCTACGCCGAGGACCCCTGGCTCACCAGTTGGCTCGGCACCGCCTACGCCCGGGGACTGCGCGGCGACCACCCCGACTACCTGAAGACCGCGCCGACGCTGAAACACTTCCTCGGCTACAACAACGAGACCGACAGGTGCACCACCTCCAGCAACCTGCCGCCCCGGGTGCTCTACGAGTACGAGCTGCCCGCCTTCCGGGCACCGATCGCCACCGGCTCGGCGGTGGCGGTGATGGCGTCGTACAACCTGGTCAACGGGCGGCCGGCGCACCTGAGCCCGCTGATCGGGGCCGAGCTGCGCCGGTGGACCAGCGACGAGATCCTGGTGGTCAGCGACGCCGGTGCGGTCGCCAACATCGCCGGCGCCCAGGGCTACCTCCCCGACCACCCCAGCGGGTACGCCGCCGCACTGCGGGCCGGCGTCGACAGCTTCACCGAGGACAGCGAGGCCTCCGGGCCGACCATCGAGCGGCTGACCGAGGGGCTCCGGCGCGGGCTGCTCGACGAGTCCGACCTGGACACGGCGGTACGGCGGATCCTCACCATCCGATTCCGGCTCGGCGACTTCGACCCGCCGGAGCGGAACCCGTACACGGCGGTCACCGCGGACGTGATCAACTGCGCGGCGCACCAGGAGCTGGCCCGGGAGGCCGCCCGGCAGTCGCTGGTGCTGCTGCGCAACGTCCCCCGGCCCGGCACCGGGGCGCTGTTGCCGCTGGATCCGGGCCGGACCGGCCGACTGGCCGTACTCGGACCGCTCGCCGACACGCTCTACGAGGACTGGTACTGCGGGACCCTGCCGTACGCGATCACCGCCCGGGACGGCCTGGCCGCCCGGTTCGCCCCGGCCAGCACGACGTACCACTGTGGCGCCGACCTGATCGCGCTGCGCACCGCCGACGGCTACGTCCGGGCCGCCCACGATCCGCAGGGCGCCGCCCTCCGGCTCGACCGGATCGGCCCGGCAGCCTCGGCGGGCGACGCCCCGGCCACCGCCGACGGCACGACCACGACCGACAGCCCGGCCACCGCCGACGGCACGACCACGACCGACAGCCCGGCCACCGCCGACAGCCCGGCCACCGCCGACGCCCCGACCACCGCCGGGGCGGACGTCGTCGGGTCGGCCGGGCCGGCCTCGGCGGACGGCTGGTTCGAGGTCTTCGACTGGGGACAGGACATCATCGCGCTGCGCAGCCTGGCGAACGGCCGGCACGTCGGCGCCGACGACGAGGGACTGCTGGTCAACGACCGGCCCGGCCCCGGTGGCTGGATCGTCCGGGAGACGTTCCGGCTGGTCGACCGGCCGGGCGGCGGCCGGGTGCTGCACCACCTGGCCACCGGGCGGTACGTCCGGGTCGACCCGGACGGCGTGCTCCGGGTCGACGCGGTGGAGCCGGCCGACGCCACCGGGTTCACCGTCGAGCTGGTCTCCGACGGTGCGGCCGAGGCGGCTGCGCTGGCCCGGGAGGCCAACGTCGCCGTGGTGGTGCTCGGCAACCACCCGATGGTCTGCGGCCGGGAGACCGAGGACCGCGCCGACCTGGCCCTGCCGGCCGGACAGGAGGCACTGCTCCGGGCGGTGTACGCGGCCAACCCGCGTACCGTGCTGGTGCTCAGCAGCAGCTATCCGTACGCGGTGAACTGGGCCGACGAGCACCTCCCGGCGATCGTCTGGTCGGCGCACGGCGGCCAGGAGTACGGCGCCGCGCTGGCAGCCGTACTCGCCGGGGACGCCGACCCGGGTGGCCGGTTGACCCAGACCTGGTACCGCGACGCGGCGGAGCTGCCCGACCTGTTCGACTACGACGTGATAGCCACCGACACCACGTACCTCTACCATCGGGGCACCCCGCTCTACCCGTTCGGCCACGGGCTGAGCTACGCCGAATTCGCCTACTCTGACCTCCGGCTGAGCGCGGACGAGGTGGACGCGGCCGGAGAGATCGAGGTCAGCGTGCGGGTGACCAACGTCGGTTCCCGACCGGGCGACGAGGTGGTCCAGCTCTACACCCGGCAGCGGCGCTCCCGGGTCAAGCAGCCGCTGCGCCAGCTTCGCGGCTTCGCCCGGGTGAGCCTGGCGCCGGGCACCTCGACGACGGTACGACTCCGACTGCGGGCGGCCGAGCTGGCGCACTGGGACGTGGCCCGGGGCCGGTACGTGGTGGAGGACGCCCGGCACACCGTCGCGGTCGGCCGGTCCAGTGCCGACCTGCTGCTTACCGCCACCCTGGCGGTACACGGCGAGCCGGTACGCCCCCGCGCGGCGCTGGCCGGTCCACTCTGCGCGGCCGACCACGACGAGTACGCCGGCATCGAGCCGCTGCCGGACGGCCCGGACGGTGCGGCGGTGCTGGCCCGGGAAGCCGGCGGCTGGATCCGGTTCTCCCGGGTGGACTTCGGCACCGGGGTACGCGGGGTCGCGGCCCGGGTCGGTGGAGACCGCCCGCTGCCGCACGGCGCCGAGCTGGTGCTCCGGTTCGACGACCCGGTCCGGGGCCCGGTCGCCGGCACGATCCGCGTCCCACCCACCGTCGACGACGCCCCGACCACCAGCACCAGCGCCAGCAGCGGCGACATCGAGCCGGCCACCGCCACCGGCCGCTGGCACGGCGAGGCGACCGGGGTACGGGATCTGTATCTGCTGTTCGACACCCCCGGCGCTACGCTGAGTTGGTTGACCTTCACAGCCGGAGTCGACGGCGACCGCACCGGTGTGGAAACTGGAGGCGCCTAGTGTCCGAGTCGTCGGGCCCCACCTCGCCACGGTCGCACCGGCAGTCCACCGGTGGTCCCGCGAAGCGGGCGGACATGGTGACCATCGCCGACGTGGCCCGGCACGCCGGGGTCGCGGTCAGCACCGTGTCGTACGTGCTCAGCGGCAAGCGCGCCATCTCGGCCTCGACCCGGGAACGGGTACTGGCCAGCGTGCGTAGCCTCGGCTACCACCCGAACGCCGGGGCGCGGGCCCTGGCCAGCAGGCGGGCCAACGTGATCGCCCTGGTGCTGCCGCTGCGCTCCGGCATGCACCTGCCGGTACTCATGCAGTTCGCCACCGCGGTGGTGACCACCGCCCGGCAGTTCGACCACGACGTGCTGCTGATGACCGCCGACGAGGGGCCGGCCGGGCTGCGCCGGATCGCCGCCAGCGCGATGGTCGACGGCATCGTGCTGATGGACGTGGAGATGCACGACGCCCGGGTGCCGGTGCTGCGCGACCTGGAACGCCCCAGTGTGCTTATCGGCTTCCCCGCCGACCCCACCGGGCTGACCTGCGTCGACCTGGACTTCTATCGGGCCGGCGCGGCCTGCGTCGAGCACCTGGCCGGGCTCGGCCACCGCTCGGTGGCGCTGCTCGGCGCCCCGGCCGTGGTCTACGACCGGGACACCGGCTTCGCCCACCGCACCCGGGCCGGCTTCACCGAGACGGCGCGGCGGCACGGGATCACGGCGGTCGCCCAGCCCTGCGAGGAGAACTTCGAGGCGGTCGCCCAGGAACTCGCCGGGTTGTTGGAGCGCCAGCCGGAACTGTCGGCGCTGGTGGTGCACAACGAGGCGGCGGTCGGTCAGGTGCTCGCCGCGCTGCCGGCGCTCGGCCGGCGGGTCCCGGAGGACGTCTCGGTGGTGGCGATCTGCCCCGACGAGGTCGCCGAACGGGCCAGTCCGGCGTTGACCTCGGTGCTGATCCCGGCCGAGGAGGTCGGCCGGCAGGCGGTGTCGCTGCTGATGGCGAAGCTGGAGCGGGAGCCGGTCCCGGAGGGCACCCTGCTGCCACCCCGGCTGACCGTCCGGGCCAGCACCGCGGCGGCGCGGCCACCGGTCGGACCGGCGCGGATGCCCACCGCGGCCCCGGCCGCCTGACGACCCGATCCACCGGCCACACCGCCCCGGCCACACCGCCCCGGCCGCCCGGCTTCTTGATCGGCGGCGGCCGGGCTGGTCGACTCGTGGCCATGGCCCAACACATGACCCCGGACGAGTTCCGCCGACACGGGCACCAGGTGGTCGACTGGATCGCCGACTACTGGGCGACGCTCGACCGGCGGCCGGTCACCGCCACCGAACCGCCCGGCACCGTCGCCGCCCGGCTGCCGGCCGGCCCACCCGAGCGGGGCGAGCCGTTCGACCGCCTCCTCGCCGACCTGGACACGGTGATCGCACCCGGTCTCACCCACTGGCAGCATCCCCGGTTCTTCGGGTACTTCCCGGCGAACACCTCCGGGCCGAGCGTGCTCGGCGACCTGGTCTGCGCCGGCCTCGGCGTGCAGGGGATGCTCTGGTCCACCGGCCCGGCCTGCACCGAGGTCGAGACGGTGGTGCTGGACTGGCTGGCGGAACTGCTCGACCTGCCGGCCCGGTTCCGGTCCACCGGCACCGGCGGCGGGGTGATCCAGGACTCGGCCTCGTCGGCGATCCTGATCGCCGTACTGGCCTCGCTGCACCGGGCCGGCGGCGGGCGGTGGCGGGGGCACGGGGTGCGGCGGGCGTACCGGGTCTACACGTCGACGCAGGGGCACTCGGCGATCGAGAAGGCGGTCCGGATCGCCGGACTCGGTGACGCGGGACTGCGTACCGTCGGGGTCGACCCACAGACCCTGGCGCTGGACCCGGCGGCGCTGCGGCAGGCCGTCGAGGCGGATCTGGCGGCCGGGCTGGTGCCGGCGGCGGTGGTGGCGACGATCGGCACCACCTCCACGAACGCGGTCGACCCGATCCCGGCGATCGGCGAGCTGTGCCGGGAGTACGGGCTGTGGCTGCACGTCGACGCCGCGTACGCCGGGGCGGCCGCGGTCTGCCCGGAACTGCGGCACACCCACGCCGGGTTGGAGTACGCCGACTCGTACTGCTTCGACCCGCACAAGTGGCTGCTCACCGGTTTCGACTGCGACGCGTTCTGGGTGGCGGACCGGGCGGAGCTGGTCGAGGCGTTGACGGTGCTGCCGGAGTACCTGCGCAACGCGGCCACCGAGTCCGGGGCGGTGCTCGACTACCGGGACTGGCAGGTGCCGCTCGGCCGGCGGTTCCGGGCGCTGAAACTCTGGTTCGTGCTCCGCTGGTACGGCGCCGAGGGGCTGCGCGCACACATCCGGGAGACGATCGCGCTGGCCGGCTGGTTCGCCGACCGGGTGCGGGCAGACCCGCGCTTCGAGGTGGTCGCGCCCGGCCCGTTCGCGCTGGTCTGCTTCCGGCTGGCCGGCACCGGCGACGGGGCCGCCGACGACGAGGCGAACGCCGAACTGCTGGCCCGGGTGAACGGGACCGGCCGGGCCTACCTGACGCACACCCGGGTCGGCGGCCGCTACACACTGCGGCTGGTGCCGGGGTCGCCGTACACCCTACAGGAGCACGTGGCGCAGACCTGGCGGCTGATCGGCGAGGTCGCGGCCACCCTCGGTTGACCCGCCCGGGCAGTCGGCCGGGCCGGGCAGGCCCCCGCCGCGACCGGGGCGGGCGGGGGCCTGCGGGATCTGTCAGGCGCGCAGGGCGGCGACGAACCACTCGAACTTCGGCACCTGCGGCGGGAACGACGGGCGACCGTTGAGCACGCCGAGCAGTTCCCAGTACCGCTCGACCCGGCGGTCGGTGAAGGTCGCCACCTCGTCGGCGAGCCGGGCACGATCCTCGGTGGAGAGTCCCGGGTCCACGATCCGGTCCAGCACCGCCCGCCCCTGCGCCGAGTCCGGGGCGATCCCCTCCGCCATCGCCCGGCCGACCTGCTCGACCACGGCCGTCGGGTCGTACGCCGACGGCCCGCCCCGCTCGCCGGTCGGCTGCCCGCCGGCCACCGCCATCTGCCGGGCCCGCTGCCCGAACTCGGGGTCGGCGACCAGCTCGGCGAGTTCCAGCCAGGCGTCCACCTGTTCCGGGCTCGGATCGTCGGGCAGTTCGGCCGGCAGCTGCCGCATCGCCTCGGCGATCCTCGCCCCGGGCTCGTACGGCTCGATCCCGGCGAAGGCACGGTCCACGAAGTCGTCGATCATCCGCTGCCGTTCCTGCGCGGAGAGCCGGGCCAGCTTGTTCATCACTCTCATCTCCTCGGTCGTGCTGTTCCGTCGGGCGACCGACCGCAGCACGGCCCGGCGTATCTGGAGCGTGCGGATTTCCGTGTCCAAGGCGCGTACGTGTGCCCGGGCCACGTCGGCCACCGCGCTCTGCCGGGCCAACACCCGCTGCACGGTCCCGAGGTCGAGCCCGAGATCCCGCAGGGTCCGGACCAGTTCGAGCCGGGCCACCGCCGCAGCGTCGTACAGCCGGTAGCCGCTCTTGGAGCGGTCGGTCGGCGGTATCACGTCGATGTCCGACCAGAAGCGGATGGTCCGGACCGACAGGCCGGTACGTCGGGCGAGCTGTCCGATCGTGAACAGCTCGGTGCGGTCGTTCACGGGAAGAGCCTCAACCTTCCAGCCGCTGGAGACTCAAGCCCATTATCGCCGAAATCGGTGCCGACCGAGCGGTTGACCTAACTACTATGTATTGCGATACTACGCTGAACGTAATAGAGTGGGAAGGTGCCGACGTGTCCGGACTCTCCGAACTGGGCAGGTTCTCCGAACCTGCGCTACTAGTTCTGATCAGTCTCGCGGCTGGTCCCCGGCACGGCTACGCCATGCAGGAGGACATCGCCGGGCTGACCGGCCACCGCCCCGGGCCGGGCACGCTCTACGGCGCCATACGGCGTCTGGAGCAGCATGAGTATGTCGAGGCACTAGCCGAACAGGAACGGCGCAGACCGTACCGGCTGACCGACGCAGGGCGGGCTGCCCTCACCGTGGAACTGAAGCGGATGCGTACGGTGGTCAACGCCGGCCAGCGTCGGCTGGCGATCGCCTGATGCGGCGCCGATGGCTGGTTCGCGCCGCGCTGGCCCTCTACCCGCAGGCCATCCGCGAGCGCTACGGCAAGGAAATCGGCGACCTGCTGGCGAACTCGCCCACCCCGCTGGCCGACCTGGCCGACGTGGCCCGGTGCGCGCTGCGGGACCGGGCCGGCTGGCATGCGGGGGCGATCACCCTGGCCGGGGTCCGCACCGGAGGACTCGCCGTGGCCAAGCTCCTGCTGGCACCACTCGGCTTCGTCATCGCTCTGCTGGTGCTGATGTTTGCCGCCGGCCCGGTGCTGAACACGCTGGTCGCCCTTGGCGTCAACGTCGAACGGACCGCGTCGGTGGTGCATAGCCTGGCGGTCATACCGGTCGGGCTGCTCGGCTGGTGGCTCGGTCGCCGGTTGGGGCATCGCCGCCCGATCTCCGGGCCATGGCTGGTGGCGCCAACGGCGCTGGCCATCGGCCTGCTCGCGCTGACCACGCTGCCCGGCGTAGGAGTGGTGCTCGGCGAGACCCCGAGCTCCTCGGCGCTGGCCATTCTGGGCTGGTATGCCGGGGTCGTCATGCTCTGCTCGCCGTTACGGGCACTGGTCGGACGTGGCCGGCTCGGCGCCGCATGGCTCACCGGCACAGCCGGAGGTCTTGTCCTACTCACGCTGAGCACTGCCGCCTACGTCTGGAGCGCGCTGGACCCAGTCCGTGCCCCACGCGGCTCGGCACCGTACTGGTATTTCAGCGCCCTCTCCGGCATCGACCCGGGACTCGTCGACGCCGGTTATCTCCAACTCGCCGACGCGGTCAAGCTTCTCCCGGCGGTGCTCACCATCTGCACGGTGCTGGTGCTCACCGTGGCGAGCGTGCGGACCGTCGAGCGGCCAACGCCGGTGGTCGGCTCACCCCGACCCGGGTGACCGCCGATCACCACCCGAGACCGCCAAGCCCGGCGTCACGTCAGCTCCAGGCAGCCGGGTCGGCGGTCAGCTGCCGGACCCGGTCGGGCAGCCTGCCGTTCGCCACGTCGGCGATGGTGACCAGTTCCAGGATCTCCCGCTCGCTGGCCCGCAGCGCGATCCACACCTCCTGGAGCGCCCGAGCCGCACCCGCATAGCCGAGATCCTCCGGGCGCTGCCCCCGGATGTTGGCCAGCGGGCCGTCGATCACCCGGATCACCTCGGCCAGCGAAATCGCCGCTGCCGGCCGGGCCAGCCAGTAGCCACCCTCGGGGCCACGTTGTGCGTGCACGATGCCGCCCCGGCGCAGTTGCAGCAGGATGCTCTCCAGAAACTTCGGCGGAATGTTCTGGGCCCGGGCGATCTGCTCGGCGGTCAGCGGCGCCGGACGCCGGGCGGTTCCGCCGCCGTCACCGGCCTGGTCGGTGGACCGGGTCCGGCCGGCGGCTGCGGTCAGGCGCGCGTCCGGCCCGACCTCCTCGGCACGTGCGGCGATCTCGCAGGCGGCACGCAGCGCATAGTCGACCCGGGCGGAGAGACGCATACCGGAAGGTTATCCGGCCCGGTCAGGCCCCGACCCGGCGGAGCAGCCCTTCCTGCACCGCGCTGGCGATCTGCCGGCCGTCGACGGTGAACATCCGGCCGGTGGCCAGCCCCCGCCCGCCGGACGCGGAGGGGCTCCAGCAGTCGTAGAGGAACCACTCGTCGGCCCGGAACCGGCGGTGGAACCAGAGCGCGTGGTCGAGGCTGGCCCCGACCAGGCCGCCGGGCCCCCACACCTCGCCGTGCACCGAGAGGACCGAGTCGAGCAGGGTCATGTCGGAGGCGAAGGTGAGGGCGCAGGCGTGCAGCAGCGGGTCGTCCGGCAGCTTGCCGTCGATTCGCATCCAGACCCGCTGGTGTGGGTCGGCGGGCCGGTCGCCGGGGCGTACCCAGCCGGGCTCGCCGACGTAGCGGACGTCGATCGGTCGCGGGATCATCGCCCAGATGCCGAGCCGTTCCGGGTAGCGGGCCAGCCGGTCGGACATGGTCGGCAGGGTCTCCGGCGCCGGCACGTCGGCCGGCACCGGGGCGTGGTGGTCGAGCCCCTTCTCCTCGCGGTGGAAGGAGGCCGACATGAAGAAGATCGGCTTGTCGTGCTGGAGCGCGACGGAACGGCGTACCGAGAAGGAGCGGCCGTCCCGAACGTTCTCCACCTGGTATTCGATCGGCTCCGCCGGGTCGCCGGGCCGGACGAAGTAGCCGTGCAGGGAGTGCACGAACCGGGTCGGGTCGACCGTCCGGCCGGCGGCGACCAGAGCCTGACCGGCGACCTGGCCGCCGTACACCCGTTGCGGGCCGACCGGCGGGCTCATCCCCCGGAAGGTGTGCTCGTCGAGCTGGCGGAGGTCGAGCACCTCCAGCAGGAGGTCGACCGCCGCCTGCCCGACGAGCGTCTCGCCGGTGGGATCCAGGCTCACTGCCCGGACCGGCCGACCGCCGGGTCGACGAGCGAGCCGAGCTGGTGCACCCGCAGCGTGTTCGTGGAGCCGGGAGTGCCGGACGGGGTACCGGCGACGATCACCACGTAGTCGCCCGGGTTGGCGTGGCTGAGCCCGATCAGCGCCTGGTCGACCTGCCGGAACATGTCGTCGGTGTGCTGCACGAAGGGCATCAGGAAGGTCTGCACGCCCCAGGAGAGGGCGAGCTGGTCGCGCACCTCCGGGACCGGGGTGAAGGCGAGCAGCGGCAGGTCGCAGTGCAACCGGGAGAGCCGGCGTACGGTGTCACCGGTCTGCGAGAACGCGACGAGCGCCTTGGCGCCGATCGCCTTGGCGATCTGCGAGGCGGCGACGGTGAGCGCCCCGCCGTGGGTACGCGGGTCGTGCTGGAGCCGGGGCACCCCGATCGAGCCGGACTCGGTGGTCGTGACGATCTTCGCCATCGTGCTGACCGTGAGCACCGGATATTTGCCGACGCTTGTCTCGCCGGAGAGCATCACCGCGTCCGCGCCGTCCAGCACCGCGTTGGCCACGTCGGACGCCTCGGCGCGGGTCGGCCGGGAGTTCTCGATCATGGAGTCGAGCATCTGGGTGGCCACGATGACCGGCTTGGCGTTCTCCCGGCAGAGCTGCACGGCCCGCTTCTGCACCAGCGGCACCTGGTCGAGCGGCAGCTCGACGCCGAGGTCGCCACGGGCCACCATGATCCCGTCGAAGGCGTTGACGATCGACTCCAGGTGGGTCACCGCCTCGGGCTTCTCCACCTTCGCCATCACCGGCCGGTGCACCCCGACCTCGTGCATGATGTGGTGCGCCAGCTTGATGTCCTCGGGCGAGCGGACGAAGGACATCGCCACCATGTCGACGCCGAGCCCGAGCGCGAAGCGCAGGTCCTCGGTGTCCTTGTCCGACATCGCCGGCACGCTGACCGCCACGTTGGGCAGCGAGACGCCCTTGTTGTTGGAGACGGCGCCACCCTCGGTGACCAGCACCCGGATGTCGTTGCCGTCCACCTCGCTGACCTCGACCGCGACCCGGCCGTCGTCGATCAGCAGCCGGTCACCCGGCTTCACCTCGTAGGGCAGCTTGTCGTAGGTGCAGGAGACCCGCTCCCGGGTGCCGACGATCGCGTCCCCGGTGATCACGACCGAGTCGCCGGTGCGCCACTCGTGCGGCCCGTCGGCGAACCGGCCGAGCCGGATCTTGGGACCCTGGAGGTCGGCGAGGACGGCGACGGCCCGACCGGTGGTCCGGGCAGCCTCCCGGACCAGGTGGTAGACCTGCTCGTGGTCGGCATGGCTGCCGTGGCTGAAGTTGAGCCGGGCTACGTCCATGCCCGCCTCGACGAGTCCGCGGATGCGCTCCGGTGAGGCGGTCGCGGGACCAAGGGTGCAGACGATCTTCGCGCGGCGTGTCACGGCCATCAGGCTAGTCTCTCTCTCGGATCGGCCCGCCGGACCCTCGGGATGCCGAAGTCTTGACCAACGTCACGCGGCTACTGGGTGACCGGCGGGTCGTCACACCGGGACGTCGTGGCGGGCGTCAGCGACCGCGCGGCGCCGAGCCTACTCCCGCCGCGCCAGCGTCGTGCTCCCGGCCGGGGTCGGTCCGGGTCCGTAGGCGGGCGGCCAGCGGCGCCCAGACGGAAAGTCTACGCCGCCGCCCGCCAGTTCACCGCGACGTGATCTTGTCGTTATTCCGCCGACACCGTCCGGCCGGACAGTCGGGGCGCAGTGCAGTTGATCAAGATCCCGTGGATTCCGACCGTCGCGAGGAGCGCCATGGCACCGACCCCGCCCACCGACGCCGAACTCGACACCATGATCCGGGCCCGGCTGGCCAGCCTGGGCATCGACCTCGACCAGCTGCCACCCGGCACCGCCGCCGACCCGGAGACCGGCTCCCCAGGCCGGGACTCGGTACTCGCCTCGCTGCGCTCGTTCGTCCGGGGCACCGTGGCCGAGCTGGCCGCGTACCAGCTGCCGGCGCCGGCCGGTACCGACCCGGAGCTGGCCAGGGCGCTCTCCCAGCAGGCCGCCCCGATGCTCTACCCCTCGATCAGCACGCAGTGGCGGCGGTGAGAACGATGGACTCCGTACCCCAGGACCGGACCGTGCCCCAGGACCGGACCGTCGACCGCCGGGCCTTCCTGGCCCGGGCCGCCGCGCTGGCCGCCGCCGGAGCGGCCGGCGGCGCCGTCGCACTGCCCGCGGTGGCCGCCGCGCAGACCCCGTGGACCCCGACCCCCGGCGGCACCGGGCCGGCCGGGCACGGCGGCGGTCCCGGCCGGCCGAATCCGGCGCTGGACCGGCCGGAGGCGTACCGGCGGCCCCGGTCCGAGGCGCTGGCCGACCCGACCGAGCTGACCGTCGCCGAGGCGGCCTGGCTGATCCGGGCCCGCCGGCTCAGCCCTGCCGAGCTGGTCGAGGCGTACCTGGCGCGGATCGTGGCGTACGAGGAGACGTACCAGGCGTTCAACCTGGTACTCGCGGACGCGGCGCTGGCCGCCGCCCGAGCCGCCGGGCGGGAACGGCACTCCGGTGCGCTGCACGGCATCCCGCTGGCGATCAAGGACAACTACTACACCGCCGGGGTGCCGACCACCGCCAACTCCTACCTCTTCCGGGACTTCGTGCCGCCGTCCGACGCCACGGCGGTGGCCCGGCTCAGGGCGAACGGGGCGATCGTGCTCGGCAAGACCCAGATGGGTCCGCTGGCCACCACCCGGGCCACCACCCCGGCCGGGATCGTCACCACGGTCAACGCCTGGACGCCGACCGACCCGGGCACCGACCCGGGCGGCTCGTCCACCGGCACCGCCACCGCGGTCGCCGGCCGGCTGGCCACCGCCGGCACCGGCACCCAGACCGGCGGCTCGATCACCGCGCCGTCGAACGCGCAGAACCTGACCGGGCTCAAGCCGACCATGGGCCGGGTTCCGTTGACCGGGATCATCCCGCTCAGCTACACCCGGGACCACCCCGGACCGCTGGCCCGGGACGCCCGGGACGCCGCGATCATGCTCACCGCGATGGCCGGCGAGGACCCCGCCGACCCGCGCAGCCAGGGCCTGCCACCGGTCCCCCGGCTGATCGAGGCGGCCACCCCGGTGTACGCCGGCCGGCGGGTCAAGCTGCGCTGGAAGACCCGGATCGGGGTACTCCCCAACTACGCCACCGGCACCTCGGCTACCGCACTGGCCCGGCAGGCGTTCCTGGCCGAGCTGGCGAAGCTCGCCGGCGCGACCCTTGTCGACGTGCCGCTGCCGGAGGACTGGAACCTGCTCTCCGGCGGCAGCTTCAACAACATCCGGCTGCCGGAGCGCAGCGAGCCGTTCATGCCGTACCTCCGCACCGACCTGCGCGGTTTCGGGGTCTCGGTGACCAGCTGGCTACAGGGGGCGCTGCTCGGCGGCAACGAGTTCCTCACCGGACAGCGGGCCAAGCTGCTCTTCCTGGAACGGGTACTCGACCAGGTCTTCGACGCCTGTGACGTGGTGGTGCAGACCGGACCGGTGCCGTTCGACATCCTCGGCCTGCCGGAGATCGGCTTCCCGATCGGGTTCAGCCCGGCCGGGGTACCGATCGGCACCATCCTCGGCGGCCTGCCGTACGGGGAGGAGCGGTTGTTGTCGGTGGTGGCCGCGTACCAGGAGGTGACCGACTGGCACTGGCGCCGGCCGGCCGACCCGCCGGCCGTGGCGGCGGACCCCCGGGCCGCCCGGGGCACGCTGCCGGCGCCCGAGCCGGACGGGTCGCGGGGCCGGCTGACCGCCGAGCAGGTGGCCGAGCTGACCCAGTAGATTCGGGTACGCGGACCCGAGCAGGGCCCTCGGCCGGCGATGTCGAGGGTCCCGCACTCCGCCGACCGTGCGGGTATCCCGGCTTGGGTATCGTCGCCCGGTGCCAGTCGCCGGGACCATCGCCACCGACCTTGCCGACCTTGCCCGGTCCGCACTTTCCCGGTCCGCGGCTGGCCAGGTCGACACGGAACCTCCGGAGTGCAAGGTGGATCCGGCCGAGCGGATCGGTTGGGCGGTCGCCCGGTTCGACGGCGGCGACCGGGCCGGTGCCGCCGGGGAGTTGTTCGGCTGCCTGGACGGCTGGCTGCCGAGGGAGTTCGCCGAGGCGGCAGCCCGGATCCTGAGCCGTGAGCAGGCGCTGCGGTTCGTGGCCGCCGCACTCGACGGCGAGCACCCGTACCGGTGGTTCCACAGCGGGTTCGCCGGCCCCGAGGGCTCGGTCGCCGCGGCGCTCGCCCCGCTCGTGGTCGGCGAACCCGATGCGGAGGCGGCACTGCTCCGGGCCGTACTCGTGATCCTGCCGAACGAGGACCGGACCCGGGCCCACAGCCGGGCCGCGCGGATCTCGGAGGTCCTCGCGGCGCTCGCCGAGGCGTACGCCGGGAAGCCCGCCCCGCTCGACCGCTGGTCGGCCATGCTGGACGAGGACGACCGGCCCTGCCTGGCCGTGGCGGCCGCCCGGTGCGGGCCAGTCGGACTGGCCGAGGTCGAGCGGCGTTGCGGCACCGTCCGGGAGGCCGACGGCGAGCGGCTCGTGGCCGCTTTCGTCGCGGCGGACCGGTTCGACGACGCGCTGACCCTGGCGACCCGGCTCGGTCCGATTCAGCAGCAGCGCGCGCTGCTGACCCTGGCGATGCCGGGCGGCCTTTCCCCGGCGCGGGCCAGGGCACTCGTGGCCGCCTTCCGCAAGTGCCCGAAGGGCGGGCGCGAACGCGACGCGCAGATGGTCTACCAGCACCGGTTCGCCCGGCTGCTGCTGGCCCTGGAACGGGTCGACGACGCGCTCGCCGTGCTGCACCGGATGCGGGACTGCCGCGTCTCGGGGTACGGGCCGGCCCCGCTCGCCCTGGATGTGCTGCGCCGGCTCGACGACCGGCCGGACGTGGCGACCCCGGAGCGGCTGCGCGCCGTGCTGGACGTACTGGCCACCCCGTGGGTCATCCCGCAGGAGCTGGCCGCCGTCGTCGCGAGCGTCGTACCGCTGGCGCACGCGCTCGCCGACGAGCCGCTGCGCGCCGAGATCGTCGACGTGCACGTGCCCCGGCTGCGGGCCCGGCTCCGGAACAACTCGTGGGCGCTGCTGGTCGACGCCGGGCTCGGCGCCGCGCTCGCCGAGGCGGGCGACGCCACCGCGCTCGACCCGGTGTTCGGGCAGGCCGCCGGCGGCCGAACCGAGGCGCGGCTGAATCTGGTGCTGGTCCGGCTGGCCGGTCGCACCGGACTGCCGGCCCGGGATCGTGAGCTGTTCACCCGCCTGGTGACCGGGGTGCTGGCCGAGGGCTACCGCTCACACGCCGAGGATCTGCTGCCGGCACTCGACGCCGAGGGCCGCACCGTCCTGCCGGCGGCGCTGGCAGCGGTGCCCGCCGACCGCCGCCGGCAGGCCGTCGACGTCCTCGCGCGGTTCGCCGAGCGGGTCGACGACGCCGGTCTGCTCGCCGCCGTGCTCGCCGCCGCACCGGACGCCGAGAGTACCCGGCGGGTCGCCGGCCGCGCCGCGATGCTGCTGGCCCGGCACGGCGAGCTGGCCGACGCGCTGGACATCGCCCGCCGCTGCGACCTGGTCGGCGCGGCGTCGGAGCAGCCGGCCGAGGCCCTTCCGGTCGACACCCCCGGCGCCGCTGCCAACTGACTCGATCGAACGCAGGACGTCACGGGCGTCGCTGCCGGCCCACTCGATGCCGTGCACGCGTCGCTGCCGGCCCACTCGATGCCGTTCCGGGGTGCGCTGGCAGACGGATGGCGTTCACCGTCCGGCGGGCCGTTGCCGGGGTACCGAGAACTCGACCTCGGTGCCCTCGCCCGGAGTGCTGTGGATCGTCGTGCTGCCGCCGAGGTCGGTGATCCGGCCGCGGATCGACTGGACCACGCCGAGCCGGCCTGCCCCGGCCGCCTCGGCCAGCCGCTCCGGGGTGAATCCGATCCCGTTGTCGCGGACGGTGACGCGCACCGTGTCCCCCTCGTCCTCCAGCAGCACCCAGGTGCGGGCGGCGGGGCCGGCGTGCCGGCGTACGTTGTCCAGGGCGGCCTGCACCGCCGCGGTCAGCTCCATGGCGGTGGGGGCCGGCAGCAGCACGGGTTCGGCCGGCGCCGCTATCTCGACCGTGGCGGACGCCAGGGCCGCCAGGACCGTCCGCAGGTCCAGAGCACCGTCCGGATGCGGAGCGGTCGCCCCGGTGAGCAGGCTGCGCAACGCCGTCTCCTGCTCGGCGGCGAGCGTGGCGAGCTGCGGACCCTGCCCGCCGAGATCGGAACCGTGCCGCTGGACCAGCGCCAGTACCTGCAACACGCCGTCGTGGATGGAACGGGCCAGCCGTTCCCGCTCGGCGGTGGCGGCGTCCCGGCGGATCTGCTCCGCGTGCTTCCGCTCAGCCCGCCGGGTGGCGATCTGTTGCGCGAAACCGAGCCCGCCGATCGCCGCGCCCGCCATCAGCAGCAACCCGGCCGAGGTGTTCAGGTGGAACACCGAGTTGAGGTAGGACCCGACCGGTGAACCGTTCCGCAGGTAGGTCGCCTCGATGGTCTGTAGTCCGCCACTGGCCAGTACGGCGGCCACCGGACCCAGCATGACCGGAAGGGCACCACGGGGGGCCAGCACCGGGGCGGTGGCGCCGACGACAGCGGTCGCCGCGGCGGCGACCACGACCAGGATGAGCGACGCGGGGATGGTGCTCCGCTGCTCCGCCAGCTTCTCCGGCTGCCCGGACGTCGCGGCGTAGGCGATGAACAGCGCCATGGCGGCCACCACCGTCAGCGCGCTGGCGAGCGGTACCCGCCACCTACTGCCGGCCGCGACCGCGCCGAGCACCACCCCGGCCAGCGCGGACAGCCATCCCAGCGGGCCACCGAAGACCAGCGCGGTCACCACGAGGATCATCGGCGCCACCACGGCCACCCGCGTCGTCGCCACGACCAGTGCCGCGGCGACCGACCACGGGCCGGCGACGACGGCGATGCCGAGCGTGACCACCAGGGTGATCGCCCCGACGATGGCGACCTCCACGAAGCTGCGGATGTAGAGGGCTGTGAAGCTGACCCCGAGCAGGTCGGCCAGTCGCTCGGTGGTCAGCAGGGACAGCGGGATCGCCAGGCAGGCCACCAGCGCGCCGGCCAGCAGCAGCCGGACCCGGCGCCTCGACCGGTCGGCGACGTCGACCAGCCCTGTCGCGGCGTCGTCGCCGTGCCGGCCGTGCTGCCAGGCCACCGGCAGCACGCCGACGAACCCGACGACGACCAGGGCGGCGTGCCAGGCCGGAATGCCGCTGTTCGAGATCAGCCAGCCCGCACCGACCAGGACGGAGCCGAACAGTTGGGCGCCGACGGAGAGGCCGGTGACCGCCGCACCCCAGCCGGGCGAATCGCGGACGAGGCTCTGGGCACACGCCAGCACCCCCAGGACCGCCAGCGGGTACCCGGCCTTGGCCAGGGCGCTGACCGCGAGTGGGAAGGTCAGCCCCGCCGAGGCCGACAGCACGTCGGGTACGGCCAGCAGACCCGCGACGACCAGCAGGTACGGCCACCACCGCAGTGCGCAGAGCCCGACGACGGTAGCCGCGATCGGCACCACCAGGAACGCCCACCCGATGCCGTGGAACTCGCCGTGTCGTGGCGTGTCGATGAACGGCGGCAGCCCGTTGGCGTAGCGGGGAGAGGTCCACACCACGAGGAACAGGCAACCGCCCAACCCGGCCAGCAGTGCCGGCAGGCGCCGACGGCCGAGACCGGCAGGCACTCGGGGCCGGAAGATCAGCTCGTTCACGCGTAGCATCATCACCGGTCGATCCTCCTGGAACCTGAGTTCCGCTACTCATCGAACGCCTCCGGGTGCGGTTGCACCGGATCCGCCCGCCGGCTGAGTTGTCGGGGTGCCTCGGCAGCCACGCCGAAATGACACATGGTTCGCTTATATAAGTTGCTCTTGATACGCTGCCACCCGTTCGACAGTCGAAGCAGCGTGAGGAGTACGGGTGGACATCGTCGACGAGATCAACGCGATCCACCGAAGGGTCGGCCGGGCCGAGACGCCGGCCGGCGAGGGGCGTACCGTCCTGCTGCGCCGCAGCTACGACACCTCCGTGCACGACCTCTGGGACGCGGTCACCAACCCCGAACGGCTGCCCCGGTGGTTCGCCCCGGTCAGCGGCGACTTCGAGCTGGGCGGCCGGTACCAGGTCCAGGGGAACGCCGGTGGCGAGATCATCCGCTGTGAACCGCCCCGGATGTTCCGGCTGACCTGGATCTTCGGCGAGCCCGTCGAGGGCGGGTTCAGCGAGGTCGAGATCCGGCTCTCCCCCGCCGACGGGGCGGACCGGACCACCCTCGAACTCGAACACGTCGCCGTCATCGACCCGCAGCGGTGGACCGAGTACGGCCCCGGCGCGGTCGGCGTCGGCTGGGACCTGTCGCTGCTCGGCCTCGGTCTCTATCTGGGCGGCACAATGATCGGGGACCCGGACGCCTGGGGAGAGTCCCGGGAGGCCCGGGAGTTCATGACGCTGAGCAGCAACGCGTGGGGCGCGGCGACGGTGGCCGGCGGCGAGCACCCGGACGCGGTGGCGGCGATGGTCGCCAACACCACCCGGTTCTACGCCCCGGCCCCGCCCGCTGGCCCGAACGCACCCTGACCCGGAAGCCGAGGCCGGACGCACCCTGACCCGGAAGCCGAGGCCGGACGCACCCTGACCCGGACGCCGAGGCTACGGCCCCGGCGACCGTACCTGTTCGAAGTGGAACTCCCGGATGAAGCAGTCCCGGGGCTGTCCGACCGCGAACAGCACGCACTCCACGACCGACCGCGCGGTGAGCGGTGCGCCGGGCTCGCGCGGCCCGTCCTGCACGAAGTCCGGCGGATAGAGCGAGATCACCCGGACACCCTCGGCGCGCAGCCGATGCGACAGGATGCCGGCGAACCCGGCCTGGGCGTGCTTGGCGGCATAGTAGGCCGGATGCGCCTCCGAACGGTGGTGGCCGACCTCCCCGCAGGCGGAGACGAGGTTGACGACGTCGGGCCGGTCCGAGGCGCGGAGCAGCGGCAACAGGTGTCGGGTGAGCAGCAGGGTACCGGTCGCGGTTCCGGCGACGGTCTCGACGATCTCCTCGTCGGAGGCGTCGTCCAGTCCCACCCCGGGCAGGTAGCCGGCACCGTTGTTGACCAGCACGTCGATCCGGTCGTTCCGGTCGGCCAGCGCCGCCGCGAAGCCGCGTACCGAAGCGGGGTCGGCCAGGTCGCAACCGTGCGCCTCGGCGGTGCCGGCCCCGCCGAGGCGGATCAGGTCCGCCGTGCGTCCGGCCGCCGCCGGGTCCCGGGCCGAGACCACGACGTGCGCGCCGCGCTCGGCGAACGCCAGTGCCAGGGTACGGCCGGTGCCCCGGCCCGCGCCGGTGACGACGACCCGCGGTCCGTTCGGGAGCATCGCCCGAGTCCACCACCTCAACCACGGTTGAAGTCAACTCTCCGCCATGGCCGCCGCCGAGGCGTATTCCGCGACGAGCGGTGGTGAGCCGACAAGGCTTTCCCGGTGCACCAGGTCACCGCCTGCCGACAGCAGGACCGCCGCTGCGCTGTGCTGCGCACCAACGGCAGCGGGGTTCAGCTGCCCGGCGGGTTCAGGGCAGTCGCCGAGTCTCTGATCACCAGCTCGGGCTCGGGGTCGGTGATCAGACCGGGCGTGCCCGGCCGTCCTGCGATCAGGTCGTAGAGCGCCTCCACGCCGGCCCAGCCGAGTTGGTACATGGGCATCCGGACCGCGGTCAGGGCCGGGCGCAGGTGTTGCACCAGGTCGACGTCGTGGATGCCGATCACCGACAGCTGGTCGGGGATGGCGATGCCGAGGTCGTGTGCGGCGGCCAGGACCCCGACCGCGCTCATGATGTTGTTGACCACGATCGCGGTGGGTGCGGTTGCCGCCTGCATGGCCCGCCGCAGCCCGTCGGCGCCGGCCTGCTCGCCGAACCCGGTGGCCAGGTGTGCGGCCGGTGCCAGGCCGGCGGAGTCCATCGCCTGCCGGTAACCCAGGTAGCGCTGCTGGGAGATGTATCCCGATCCCCCGACGAAGACGATGTGGCGGTGGTTGAGGTTGACCAGGAACCGGGTCGCGATCTCGCCTGCGCGGCGATCGTCGATGTCGATCCAGGGATGGTCCGGTGCGTGTTCCAGGATGAGGATCGGCTTCGGGTGGGAGCGGAGTTCGGCCATCACGTCGTCGTCCAGCAGCCCTTCGCCGCGGATCAGGATGCCGTCGACCGTGCCCTGGCTGAGTAGTCGGGTCAGGAACTGGCTGCCGGAGCGCATCGACTCGGCATCGCCCAGCAGGACCGTCGCGCCGTGCTCCGCCGCCGCCTCGTAGACGCCCTGCCGCAGGGGACCGTAGACCGGGTTGTCGAGCTTGTCGAGGATCATCGCGATCATGCCGGTCTGGTTGAGTCGAAGCGAACGCGCCGCGTGGTTCGGCTGGTAGCCCAGTTGCTGCATCGCCCGGAGCACCCGGCTGCGGGTGGATTCCCTCATCCGGGTGTGGCTCGTGCCGTTGACCACCGCCGACACCACCGCTAGCGACACTCCGGCAGCTCGTGCGACGTCACGTTGCGTTGCCACGTAACAAGCCTCCTTGGATCTTGACGTAACGTCTAACCAAGCCTACGTTGAATTAACGATACGTCACCGAAGGAGCATGCATGACATCGACCCGTCACACCGTCCTCCTGCGATCGTCCTGGGCGACGGTGAACATCGGCGACGTGGCGCACTCCCCTGGTGTCGTGCGGGCGTTCCAGCGGTTCGCCCCCGAGGTCGAGGTCGTCCTCTGGCCGGTGCGGCTGGAGGAGCGCGAGCGGGCCATGCTGCGACACGCGTTGCCCGATCTGCGCGTCGTCGACGGCACTCTCGACGACGACGGGCCGAGCACCCCGGAGTTGGCCGCCGCCATCGACGGCGCGGACGTCCTGATGCACGGATCGGGTGCCGACGCCTTCCAGAGCACCGAGATCGACTGGTGGCGCCGGCACGTGGGCCGCCCGTACGGGTACTTCGGGATCACCGTCGATCCGCTGTGCCCACCGACCGTGGCGACGTTGCCGGAGCTGGCCCGGATGGTCGATCAGCTGCCACCGTCCTATTTCGACGACGACGTCAAGGACCGCTTCGACGCCGCCGACTTCCTCTACTGCCGCGAAACGTTGACCCTCGCGACCCTGCGCAGCCAGAAGATAACCGGGCCCGACCTCGCCTTCGGGCCGGATGGCACGTTCGCGTTCGACCATACCGACGCCGTCGCGGCCGCCCGCCTGCTGGAGGATCTCGACCTGCAACCTAATCGGTTCGCCTGCTTCGTCCCGCGGCTGCGATACAGCCCCTACGCGAAGATCTACGGCACGGATCCGACCCGCGAGCAGATGCGGCGCGACGCGGTCAACCGGGCGACCGTGACGCACGACCTGGCGGTGCTGGCGGCGGCGATCGAGACCTGGGTACGCGTCAGCGGCCTGCCGGCCGTCGTGGTGCCCGAGATGAGCTACGCCGTCGAACTGGCGCAGGAGCACCTTCCCAACCTGCTCAGTCCAGAGACGCTCAAGCAGGTCCGGCTCCTGGACCGGTACTGGCCGCTGGAGGAGGCGACCGGCGTCTACGCCGTCTCGTCGCTGGTGGTCAGCATGGAGTGCCATTCGCCGATCCTGGCCGCGCGACACGCGATCCCGACCGTCTACCTCCGCCAGCCGACCGAGACGACCAAGTCCCAGATGTTCGCCGACCTCGGTGCCCCGGACCTGGTGATCGAGCTCGACCATGGCGCCGCGGCGACGGTGGTCGCGGCGGTCACCGACATCGCCACCGATCCGGCGCCCGCGGTCGCCCGGAGCAGGAGGGTCGCGGCGAACGCCGACGACGCGCTGCGGGCGGCGGTGCTGGCCTGCGTCGCGGGCCGACCCGTCGGCTTGGGTACTCCGGCGGAGAGCGACGATGCATAGCCTGCGCAACCGATGGCGGCGCGACCGGATCCTGCTGCTGCTCGCGCTTCCCGGGGTCACGGCGCTGCTGCTGTTCCACTATCTGCCGCTCGGCGGGAACATCATCGCGTTCCAGGACTTCCAGCCGTTCCTGGGGATCTGGCACAGCCCGTACGTCGGGCTGGACAACTTCGAGCCCGTGCTCACCGGCGACCCGGTGTTCCTCAACGCGCTGGTCAACACGCTGATCATCACGCTGATCCAGGTCGTCTTCGTGTTCCCGCTGCCGATCTGCCTCGCGTTGATCCTGAACGCGACGATCAGCGAACGACTCAAACGCCTCACCCAGTCGATCCTCTACCTGCCGCACTTCCTGTCCTGGGTGATCGTGGTCGCCCTGTTCCAGCAGATGTTCGGCAACGGCGGGATGCTCAACGGCTGGCTGCGCTCGGCCGACCTGTCGACATTCCACATCGTCGGCGTGCCCGAGCTGTTCAAACTCATGATCACATCACAGGTGATCTGGAAGGACACCGGCTGGTCGACGATCATCTTCCTCGCCGCGCTGTCCAGAGTGGATCCGGCGCAGATGGAGGCCGCGGTGGTGGACGGCGCCTCGGCGGTCCGCCGCCTGTGGCACGTGACCCTGCCGTCCATCCGCTCGGTGATCGTCCTGCTGCTGATCCTGCGGCTCGGTGACTCGCTGTCCGTCGGGTTCGAGCAGATCATCCTGCAGCAGGCCCAGGTCGGTGCGGGTGCCAGCGAGGTGCTCGACACATACGTCTACAACCACGGGATCGTCGGCGGGGACTGGGGCACCGCGGCCGCCGTGGGGCTGATCAAAGGCATTGTCGGTGTCGCGCTCGTGCTCGGCGCGAACCGGGCGGCCCACGCGCTGGGCGAGCAGGGGGTGTACACCAAGTGACGAGCGGACCTGTGGCGCCCGTGGTGTCCGAGCCGCGCCCCGCCGACGGCGCGGGGCCGCCGCGGCCACGCTCGGGCCGTGACCAGCGCCCGGTCTGGATGGGCGAGCCCAGCAGGCTGGGGATCGGCGCGCGGGGACTCGTGCTCGGCCTCGGCTGCCTGGCGGTGGTGGTTCCGTTCTGGGCCGTGCTGATGACCAGCATCGCCTCCCCGGAGGAGATCGGCACGGCGGGCGGCTTCGTGCTGTGGACCCGCGAACCGACGCTGGACGCCTACCAGGCCGTCCTGTCCGGCGGAATCGTCACCCGGGCTCTGGTGGTGAGCGCCGCCGTCACCGCGGTCGGCACGGCACTCAGCCTCGTCGCCACGATCGCTCTGGCGTACGCGCTGTCGCGGCCGGCTTCGTTGCTGCACAAGCCGATCCTGCTGATGACGGTGTTCACCCTGCTGTTCAACCCGGGCATCATCCCGATGTACCTCACGGTCAAGCAGCTGGGCCTACTGGACAACTATCTGGCACTGATCCTGCCGGTGCTGGTGAACGCGTTCAACGTCATCGTCATGCGCGCGTTCTTCCTGGAAATCCCCGGCGAGCTGGTGGAGAGCGCCTATATGGACGGCGCCGGGGAGTTGCGCATCCTGCTGCGGATCGTGCTGCCGCTGTCGAAGGCGGTCGTTTCGGTGATCGGACTGTTCTACGCGGTGGCGTACTGGAACGCGTTCTTCTCCGCGATGTTGTACCTGCAGTCGCCGGAGAAGTGGCCGCTGCAACTGGTGCTGCGCACCTACGTCGTCAACGACACCCCGATCGGGTCCGACCAGCTCAGCTCCAGCCTGGAGAACCTGCCACCGCAGATCTCGGTCCAGATGGCAATCCTCGTCATCTCCATCCTGCCCATCCTGCTCATCTATCCGTTCATTCAGAAGCACTTCGCCAAGGGACTGATGGTCGGCGCCGTCAAGGGTTGACCGGTCGTCCACACAATGTGGAAGGAAACGTCATGGCACGCACCTTCAGCCGCCGTCGCGTCCTGGCACTCGGCGCGGCAGCGGGGCTCGCCCCGGTGCTCGGGGCGTGCGGCGACGGCGGGTCGAGCTCGTCGAACGGCTCGACCGGGCCGGTCGAGCTGCCCACCTACAAGCCCGTAACCTCGGCCACGCCCGACCTGGCGGCCGAACCGGCCGGAGTGTCCCCGGGATACTTCAGCTACCCGACCGCCTCCAGCGCCGCGTCGCAGCCGGTGCGGGGCAAGGCCGTCACGGCGCTGACGTACACGTACGACCCGATCGCGCCCGCGCTCGGCTCGAACCCCTACTGGCAGAACCTCAACGACAGACTCGGCACCGAACTGAAGATCACGTACGTCGCGTCGGCGGACTACAAGAGCAGGGTCGCCACCACCATCGCCGGCGGCGACCTGCCGGACATGGTCGCGATCCAGGGCGTCGTCCAACAGATGCCGGCCATGCTGAACGCGACCTTCACCGACCTGACCGAGCACCTGTCCGGGGACGCGGTCCTCGCCTACCCGAACCTCGCCGGCCTGCCCACCGATGCCTGGCGCAGCACCGTCTACGACCAGCGGATCTGGGGCATTCCGGTGCCGCGGGCACGGATCGGCACCGTGCTGTACACCAGGGCCGACCTGCTGGCCAAGGCCGGACTGAGCCTCCAACCCAGGTCGTGGGACGAGTTCAAACAGATGGCGGCCGCGTTGACCGACGAGCGGGCCGGCCGCTGGGCGTTCGGGCAGATCCCGTTCAACACGATCCTCGAGATGAACGGGATCACCGGCAACTGGCCCGGTGGCGTCGGCGCCTGGCAGGCCAAGGACGGCGTCTTCACCCACAGCGGCACCACACCGCAGTTCGCGCAGGCCCTTGCGGACGCCGTCGAGTTGGTGAAGTCCGGGGTGGTACATCCCGACCAGGCGGGCGCGCCCAACACCAAGCGCAACCAGTGGATGCTGGCCGGCACGACCGCGTTCACCATCGGCCTGTACGCCGGGTGGGGCAAGTTCTACGGCCAGGCCAAGGATGTGCCCGGCTTCCGCCTGACCGGCATGCTCTCGCCCACCCGGGACGGCACGGGGACGCAGGTACGCACGCCCGGTCCGACGCTGTCCAGCTTCACCGCCATCGCCAAGACCGACGACGTCGACCGGGTCAAGCAGATCCTCAAGGTCCTCGACTGGTTGTGCGCACCCTTCGGCAGCAGCGAGTACACGGCCCTGCGGTACGGCGTCGAGGGCCAGACGTTCAACCGCAACGGCTCCGACCCGACCCTCACCGAGGGCGGGCGCAGCCAGACACTCCTGCCCGTGCGGTACCTCGCCGAGGCATCGCCCGTCGTCTACGAGCCCGGTAACCGCCAGGCCGTGCAGGACCAGTACGACCACCAGGTCGCCGGAGTCCCGCTGGCCGTCCCGGACCCGACCCTCGGGCTGTACTCGGAGACCGCCGCCAGCAAGGCGGCCAGCGAGCAGCAGGAACTGGACGCGGTCCTGCTGGAGATCCAGCTGGGCAACAAACCCGTCTCGGCGTGGCAGCCGGCCATCAAGCAGTTCATGGACCGGGTCGGCGACAAGATCAAGGCGGAGTACGAGGAGCAGGCGGGTCGCTGACGAGCCGGACACGGCGGCCGGTCCGGCGTACCCGTCCGGTTCGGCCGCCGAGCCGTGCAGTCCACTCACCCGAGTCGAGCAACACCAGCCGGGCCGCGAACTCCGCGGACTGTTTTCGGCGCTCCCGGGCGCGGTCGAAGGACTCAGCCAACACTCACGGGTAAGGGAGAAGATCATAGTGAGACGAAGCTATCTTCCCTGGTACACGCATCGCCGGACCCGTGCGGGTGCCGCTGCGGCGCTCGTGCTGGCGCTGGTGGCGACGGTCCTGTCGCCGGGCAGGGCCGCCGCGGCCGACATGTCGGATCGCGGCGAACTGCTCGACCTGACGCGCCCGGAACTCGCCGCGGTGGCGGCAGAGCTCACCGCCGGTGACGAAGCGGGCGCCGCGGCCGAGCTCAAGGCGTTCTACGCGGGCCGCACCGACGTCGAGTACCTCCCTCCGAGCGCGGACGCGGGCGGCGGCGACGCGACCGCCGACGAGCTCGCGGCGGGGATCTTCCGGTTCGGCGCGGAGACCCGCGACTTCTACGACGACGCCCAGCAGCGGATCGACGTCGACTGGCAGGACGCCTGGGGTGGGACGCAGACCACCCCGGGCGGCGCGCAGGTCCTGATGAGTGACCTCGCGTTCATGCCCAGACTGGTCAGCGCCTACGCGTTCGAGAGTGACCCGGCGAAGCGTGCGTCGTACGCGTCGGCGTGGATGGACATCTCGCTCGACTTCTTCGCCGACAACCAGAGCTGGCCACAGAACCGCAACCTGTCGGGCGCCAAGCGGCTCGCGCAGCTGGTCAGTGCGTTCGCGGTGTTCCGGACCGACCCGGGCATCGACGCGAGCGACCTCGTGGCGTACCTGTCCGGTGTGCACTTCACGACGAAGTACCTCGTCGGCGTGATGCAGGTACACGTCGGGAACAACTGGTACGTGTCCATGGCCCGCTCGGTCTACGCGGCGGCCGTGTTCCTGCCCGAGTTCTCGGCATCGCCCGGCTGGGAGTGGTTCGGGGTGCGCTCGTTGGAGCGGTTCCTGCGCGCGCACGTGAAGGGCGACGGTGTGTACCGCGAGCCGGCGTTCAACTATCAGGCGTACGTGGCGGATCTGCTCAACACCGTCATCAGACTGGCGGATGCCAACGGGCGGACCCTGCCCGAATCGCTCGCCCAGACGTCGGACTGGATCGCGGATTCGCTGTTCGCGACCCGTCAGCCGAACCTCGAGGTCGCGATGGTGGGCGACTCGCCGAACGCCGATGCCGGTGCGTCCGCGATCGGCAGAACCGGTGCACGCAACTCCTGGCCCGACTTCACCTGGGTCGCCTCCGGCCGAACGCAGGGAACCACCCCGACGCTGCCGTCCACGGTCTTTCCGATCAGCTTCGCGGTGCAGCGTTCCGGGTGGGACGCCGACGCCCGGTACATGCTGATCAACAACCAGAATTCCAGCTACACCGCCTCGCACCGGCATCCGGACGACCTCAGCCTGGTGATGGCGGCGTACGGGCGTCCGCTGATCGTCGACTCCGGAGTCGGGGACTACAGCGCGACTCCGACGAACGACTGGATGCGCCGCACCACCGCGGCGCACAACACCATCGAGGTCGACGGAGACGCGCAGACCGCCGGCGTCCCCCGCAAGTCGTCGCTGTGGCGCTCGAACGCGGGCCTCGACATCTACCGCGGTACGACGGAGGGCTACCGGCCGATCGTGCACGATCGCGCCGTCTACTTCGTCAAGCCCGGCTACTGGATCGTCTCCGACGACCTCACCGGCGCCACTGCCGCGCACGACTACCGGCAGCTCTGGCACTTCCCCGGTGATCCGGTCACCGTCAACCCGACCACGAAGGTCGCCACGGTCGGCTTCGACACCGTGCCCGGAGCCGCACCGGTTGCCGGCGTGCGGCTCGTCCCGGTGGCCCCGGCCGGCACCGCGCTCACCCCCAGCGTGCACGACGACGGCGCCGTGCGGGTCGGCGAGCAGGTACGCACGGACGTCGACTACCTGTCGTACGACTGGCGCACCACCGGGTCGACGGGACTGGACACGGTGGTGGTTCCCGGCCCGGCCGGCGCGGCGCCCACTGTGACGGCGACCCGCATCGCCATGTCCGGGGTGGCGCACTCCGTGGCGACCGCGATGCAGATCGGCCTGCCGAACGCGACCGGACGCTTCTACCTCTCGCGGGAGGCGAATCCCTCGTCGAGGGCGTTCGGGACCGCCACGACCAACGCCGAGACCGCCTACCTCGAGCGTGCTTCGGGCGGCGGGCTCACCCGGTACGCGCTGACCCGCGGGTCGTCCCTGGTCGACCAGGGTGCCACCGTGGTCGCCGCGTCCGCGCCGGTTTCCGACGTCAGTGTGGAACTGAGCGGCGCGACCGCCCGGATCTCGCTCGGCGACCCGTTCACCGGCACGCTCTCCGTCCACGCGCCGAACGTCAGCGCGGTGACGGTGAACAACACCCCGACCGCGTTCACCCGCACCGGCGACCTCGTCACCGTGTCGGTCCAGGCGTCGTTCGCCCCGACACCTGTGCTCAACGACGAGTTCGCCGATGCCAGCCTGGACCGCACCGTCCACGACTTCAACGGATCCTTCGACGGCTGGACGCCGGTGCAGGGCAGCTGGGCGCTGACCGGCGCCGCTCCGGACACCCAGTTGGCACAGAACTCGACCGCGGACATGATGTCGTTCGCGGCGCTGCACGACGTACCGGACGACGTGGTCATGGCCGCGGACATCGTTCCTGGGACACGCGGCCAGACGACGGCCCGGACCGGTCTCGCGTTCCGCTACCACGATGCCCGGAACTACTACCGGGCCAACGTACTCAACTCCTCGTCGGACGCGACTTTGCAGCTCGTGAAGATATACGACGGGGAGACCATGATTCTCGCGGAGACCGCACTGCCCGACGGCGCCAACATCCCGCACAAGCTGGTCGTTTCCGCGATCGGGAGACATCTGAGCGCCAAGGTCGGCGACACGTCGATCTCCGCGGACGACTCACAGCTACCGACGGGTGGTGCCGCCGCCTTCACGCATCGGCGGGCCGCGACCTTCGACAACATCGTGATCAGGGAAGGGATCGATCAGGCCAACTGGCGAGCGATAACCGGGTCCGTCTCCGTCGCCTCGGATCAGTTGCAGCTCACGCCTCCCTCCGGTGGCCGGGCGCACGTGCTGGCCGACTCGACACTGCCGGCGCGCTTCTCCGAGGCGTGCGACTTCGTCGCGGAGACCACGGTCACGATCAACGGCTCCGTCGGCAACGCGGGAATCTCGCTGCGAGACACCAGTGACTCGTATGGCTACCGGATCCACATCGGCAAGACGAGCGAAGGAACCCGGTACGCGAATATCATCCGCGAGGCTCACGCGTCGGGTCCGGTCGGGGTGGGCTCGGCACCGATCAGCAACCCGTTGACAGGTCCCGTTCGACTGGGTGCGGCGATTCACGGCGACCGCATCACCGTGACGCTGAACGGTGTCCAGATCCTGGCGGCTCGCGACACCGTCATCCGCAGCGGCGGCGTCGGGCTCTACGCATCCACGCAGAGCACCTTCGAGAACATCACTGTCGCCCGGTCCTGTTAGCGCGCACGCATCCGGCCGAGCGCGCCCGGGACTGTTTCTGCGCGAAGCACGAGGGTTGGTGCGCCGTCCACACCTGGGGCGGCGCACCGAACCGTGCTGCCGGCACGCCGGCGATGACCCGCGTCGGTACTACCCGGGTCTCTCCCCACCCAGCGAGGCCGATCACGAAGGAGCTGTGCGTTGTCCCCATCAGCCCGAGCCTCGTCCCCGGTGCTCGCCGACGCGGCGCACCGTCCGTCGGCCCTGCTGGTCATGCCGCGCGACCTGGTCGACGACGTGTACGGACCGGAGGAACGTGCCCGCCTGGACCGCCTGGTCCGCTGGGCCGGCCCGGACGCGACTGTCGAGCAGGTCGGCACGCGACCGGCGCTACTGGCCGACGTCGAGCTGCTCGTCACCGGTTGGGGCGGCCCCCGCCTGGACCGCACTCTGCTCTCCCACGCGACCAGGCTCCGTGCGGTCTTCTACGGCGGTGGATCGGTGCGGCCGATCGTCACCGACGATTTCTGGGCCACCGGCATCCAGCTCGTGTCGGCCGCCGCCGCCAACGCGGTGCCGGTCGCCGAGTTCACATTCGCGCAGGTGACGCTGGCGCTCAAGCACGCCCACCGCTTCGAACGCGCGGTACGCCGGCTCGGCCGGTTCCCAGCCCAGCCGGCGGCGCCCGGCACGCTCGGCTCGACGGTCGGGATACTGTCACTCGGCCTGATCGGCCGCCTGGTGGCCCAGCGGCTGTGCACACTCGACGTGCGGGTGCTCGCCGCCGACCCGTACGTGGACGCCGCGAGTGCGGCCGGTCTCGGCGTCGAGCTCGTGGGAATCGACGAGCTGTTCCACCGCGCCGACGTGATCACCGTGCACACGCCGTCGCTGCCACAGACCTCGGGGCTGGTCACCGAGGAACTGCTCGCCTCGATGCCCGAGGGTGCCACGATCATCAACACCGCCCGCGGTGCGGTGCTGGACGAACCCGCGCTGATCCGGGTCCTGCACCGGCGCCCGGACGTGTTCGCGCTCCTCGACGTGACCCATCCCGAGCCACCCGAACCGGGCTCGCCGCTCTACACGCTGCCCAACGTGGTGCTCACCCCACACATCGCCGGCAGTATCGGACTCGAGCGGCGCCGCGTCGGTCGGCTGGTAGCGGACGAGGTCGGTCGCTTCGTCGCGGGCCAGCCGCTGCTGCATGAGGTCCGCGCCGCCGATACGGCGCTACGCGCATGACCCCTGTCCGGCCCGGTCCGGTGGCACGGTCGGTTCCGCCGGCTGGATCGGTACAAACACCTATCTGACCTTGCCCGGGTACCAAGTGTCTTTGTTTTGCTACTCTGCGACACGGGGAGGGGTGTCGATGGCTACGGAAGTACGGGTGGACCCGGCACTGCTGGAGGCGAAGGCCGGCACGGCGGCGGAGTCGCACGCGGGCCTGGATCGGGAGTTGGCCGATGCGGAGCCGGAAACCATCAGGCGGCCCGGGAGTTACACAGCCGGGTAAGCCTCGATCACGGGCAGGCGCCACGATGAGGGTACGAACGGCGGTTGCCGCAGGCTGCACAGCGCTCGTGTTGATCGCCGCCTGCGCCAACCCCGACGACCGGGAGGACCCGACGGTGCGAATCCTGTCACGGGCGGATGTCGAGTCGGCTACTCGCACGCATCTCGCCGCCGCGAGTGAAGCGATCGGTGCGGGTCGCGCGGATCCGGCCCCAACGGTCGGACCGGCACCCTGCGACGGATACCGTGACGATGCGGTGTTCCACGTCTCCGGCTTCAGCCATGTGACCCTTCCCGTGGATCAGCACGCCGAGGTGCTGGAGCGACTCCGCGACGAGTGGATCGCACAGGGATACGAACTCAAGAACTTCCGGATACTGCCCGACGGCGCCGGCGCCGAACTGGACCTCGTCCGACCCACGGACGGTTTCCAGTTCTCCTGGGCCACCTCCGGGGACAGGGTGTGGATAGCCCTGATCATTGTGTCCCCGTGCGTCCGTTCGCCCGACGGAAAATATCCGGGCTGACCCGTCTGATGCGGCAGAGCGCAACGGTTACTGGAGTGGTGATGGATCCGGCGGAATGATGGCGAAGGCCGGCATCGGTCGTCGCCCGATGGCGGCGACGATGGCCGCGCTCGTCATAGCCACCATCGGCTGTGGTGGCGAGGCGAAACGCAGCACCGGACCGACGCACATCGCACTACCGACCCTGCGCGCCAGCACCGGCGCATACGCGGCCGGGAGCGTGGCCACCTTCGCGACGCTGCCGGACGCGACCCGACTCGGACCCGTGCCCTGCGACGATCCGGGCGGTGACCTGGCCGACGACGGCCGCTACCAGGTGTCGGGGAGCTGGCAGGTCCCGTTGCCGCCCGGCCGACACCGGGCCACCTTCCGGCAACTCCGGGAGGACTGGCAGGCAAGGGCCATCGAGATCACCGAGTACCGGGAGTTACCTGACGGGGTGAAAGTGAGTCTGGCCGGCCGGGACCCCGCGGCCGGCTTCAGCCTCTCGCTGACCAGTACCCAACCGCCGGACGCGGTGGCCCTGCTCGTCGTGTCGTCCTGCGTGATCTCGCCGGACGGGCGCTATCCGGGCTGATCTGGCCGTCGGCAGGTCCCGGCGTGGGTGTCGATCGTTGCCGAGGTGGCAGTTCGACGGCCCGCTCGACGGGCCTCCCGGGGTGATGTGTGGGAGGCCCGTCGCCGGCTCCGGGTCGTCCGGTCAGGACCGGAGTTCCGCCAGGGCCGCCGCGAGGATCCCGGACAGCGACCTCCGGGAGAGTTCCTCGCGCAGCGCCGGATAGTGCGGGTAATAGTTCAACATCTGGCTGGGGTTGGCCGGATCGCGATACCCGGCGAAGTTCCCCCACCGCCACAGCGCGTACTCATGCCGGCCCGCCATCGGCCCACCGGCATGCTCCACGCACTGGAAGTAGCCCGGGATGTACAGCTCGGGATAGACCTGCCACACCTCCTCCTCGTTCGGGATCGGCAGGTGGAACCGGTCGAAGTACTCGTGGCAGAAGACCTGGAAGGTGGCCTGCATCTTGGTGAAGGCGGCGATCAGGTACTGCTCCAGTTGCGTGGTCTGGAGTCTGGCCTGCGCCCGTGCCGCCAACGCGACCGGTCCCAGGGTGCTGAGCAGTACGCCGAGGTCGCGCATGGCCTCGAAGTTGAAGTTCTGCCCGACCACGTCGTAGCGGACGTTTATCGCGGTAACGCAGGCGGTGGCGTCCTGCGCGAACCGCTGCTTGAGACTCAGCGGGAAGTCAGGACTCTCGACGAACTCCAGCATGGCGTGCTCGGTGCAGCCGCGTACCTCGGCGACGGTGAGCGCGTCCATGTGGTTCTTGATCGCCTGCTCCGAGCGGCGGACCTCGCTGATCATCAGCGTGACGGCGTTCTCCAGGGTCAGCCCGCCGCCCTTGGAGTCGTTGTAGAGCGAGTACGCGGCATAGGCGAACTGTGCCACCTGGATGATCGTCCCCGGGTCGACCGCCTGCGCCGGGCGGGGCGCGGCCGGCACCGCCAGTCCGGTGGCCACCACCGTGGCGACCAGTCCCCGGGTCGCCGCCTTCTTCAGCCTGGTTCCCACCGTCAGACTCCTCCCTCGGTCATCCGTTGCAGCGCCTCCCTGGCCACTTCCCAGCTCGTACCGGCCCCGGCCGCCGCCTCGAGCGTCGCCGGGGTCCACGGTCCCTGCTGCCAGTCGCCGCCGACCTTGTAGTCCTGGTAGGTCCGGGTCCCGTGCGGGGTCGAACACTCGTGCACTACGTGATAGATCGACGGATGCCAGTCCATGTCGCCTTCCCGGGACGTACACCTCGGCTTGAGCCGGTCGACGATCGCCTGCATCGCCGCCCGGTAGTTCGGCATGTAGGTGGACGTGCCGAGCCCGGCCGCGATCCGCGCCTCCAGCCCGACCGAATAGAGCGAGTAGATGGCGAAGCCGAGGTGGTCGGCCTCGGCCGTCGACTGGACGGCGTCGAAGACGCTCTTCGCCTGGCGGGCGTGCAGGGCCACCTCCAGGGCGTAGTCCTGCAGGGCGTCCTCGTTGAGCAGCGGCAGCGACGGCACCTCCAGGATCGCGTGCTCGGCGGCACCGACCCACGGGGCCGCGGCGACCGCGTCCAGGTGGGAGAGGATCGCGTCCTCGGCCTCGTTGACCGCCCCGACGAACTCCTGTAGCGCCTGGAAGAGCTGCTGCTCGGTCAGCTCGCCGCCGCGGGCGTCCAGGAACAGGCTGAAGGCCATCTGGCCCACCTTTTTGATTTTGTCGACGCCGACGACCGCCTGCACCGGCGTCGCCGTACCGGGCAAGGCCACCACCACCGCCAGCGCCGCCACGGCGATGCCTCGTAAGAATCTGGCTTTCACCAAGAGACCCCCTCCACTGTGGCCGCGCAGAGCAGGCAAGCTCATCGATGCGGCGTCGGTTCCGGAGTAACGGTGCCAAGCACGACTGGACAACGACTGGACGCGCGCAATGGCAGACCGTGCGCCCCACTCGGCGGGCACGACGAGCGGTCTGCTTGGATCGGCGACCATGCAGATGCTGGAGCGCCCATGGGGGATCACCGCGTTCGGCGCGGCGAGCGTGAAGGCCGTCCCGGATCTCGTACGGGTCCGGTTCAAAATCGTACGGATCGAGCAGGCGCCGGCCGCCGCGTTCGAGGCGGCCCGTGCCGCCGTACGGGCCGTCCGGGCCGTGTTGCGGGAGCACGGGATCGACGACGCGGCCATCGACGGCTCGCGGCTCAACCTGAAGACCGCCACCGAGTACGTGGACGGCAGGTCAAAATTCGTCGGCTACCAGTGCCAGGCCGCCTTCGCACTCCAGTACGGCGCACTGGACGACGTCGAGCCCCTGCTCGTCGACGTGGTGGCGGCCGGCGCCAACGAGATCGAAGGTGTCGACTTCGACGTCTCGGCCAAACGCGAACTGCGGGCCGAGGCGCGCCGCAAGGCCGTCGCCGCCGCACGTGCGAAAGCGGACCTGTACGCCGAGGCCACCGGCGTCCGCGTCGGCGCGGTCCTGCACATCGAGGACGTCGACCCGGAGCAGCCGGGGGTTTCCCGCTACCGCAGCCACGCCGAAGCCGCCGCCACCACCGCCCAGGACCTCGCTCCGGGACACATCGTGGTCTCCGCCGCCGTGATCCTCGGCTTCGCGGTAGCCCGCGGCTGACGCCTCGCCGCCCGGCAGCCCGCCTCACCGCCCGGCAGCTCGCCTGCACCGCCCCCCGCCCCGCCTGCGCCCGCCCTGCCTGCGCCGGTGCTTCTCGGTCGACGCCGGGGACATCTGGCCGGTCAGTCGCGACGCTTCCGGAGTACCTCGACGATGCTGGCGAAGCTGTCCGCCGGGCGCCCGTCGGCGATCCTGCGGTCCAGCAGTTCCAGCAGCGGCACGTGCACCCCGGCATCGACGCCATGTCTGCTGCTGACCTCGATCAGGTTGTGCACGGCGGCACGGTTCATCTCTACCGGTGAGACGCCGTGGGAGTAGTCGCCCGTCTCGATCTCCCGGGCCAGCTCCGGCATGAAGGCCAGCATGCCGTTCAGCCAGCGAAGGGCCAGTGGGAGGAATCGGGTCGGCGCCACCCCTGCGCTGTCGAGCAGCGCCGCGCTGTGCAGGAAGCCTGCCAGGGCCGCGTAGCCGCTGCCGAGCAGAGCGGTGTCCCAAAGCTCCGCGACGGAGGCGTCCGGGCCGAGATAATGGCTCGTGGCAAGCCGATCCAGCGTCGACCGGTGTGCGTCGAATGCCTCCCAGGAGCCGCTGTAGAGGAAGAACGCGTCGGGGGTGGCGACCGTCTGCGGCACCGCCATCATGGCGCCGTCGAGGTAGCGCGCCCCCTGCGCGCCGGCCCAGTCGGCGAGGGCGGCGGCCTGTTCCGGCGTACCGGTGGTGAGGTTGACCAGGGTCCGACCGGCCAGCGTGCCAGCGTTCGGCTCCAGCATGGCGCGGACGTTGTCGTAGTCGAGCAGGCAGACGACGACCAACGGGCTCGCCCTGATCGCCTCGCCGGCCGAGCCGGCCGGGACGGCGCCCCGGGCGGCGAGGGCGTCGGCCTTACCGGCGGTGCGGTTCCAGACGACGGTACGGCTGCCGGCGTCGAGCAGGGCACCGGCGAGCGCGCTGCCCATCCTGCCCAGGCCGAGGAGGGTTACCGAGCTGTCGGTCACGGGTGAGGGTGCGGATGTCATGGCGGCTAAGGTAAAGCTTCACGTGGACGTCAGAGTCAATGTTTGGTGATGGGGGCCACATGCGGATCGGCGAACTCGCCCGGCGCACCGGGTCCAGCGAGCGGGCGCTGCGCTACTACGAGGAACAGCACCTGCTGCACCCGGTACGCCGGCCCAGCGGCTACCGGGAGTACGCGGAGGCGGACGTCCGGCGGGTGCACAGCATCCGGATGCTGCTGGCTGCCGGGCTGGGCAGCGCCGTCATCGCCGAGGTGCTGCCCTGCATGACCGACAACGGCGAGGTACTGGTGCCGGCCTGCGCCGGGCTGGCACCGGTACTCGCCGACGAGCGCGACCGGATCGACGCCGCCATCGAGGATCTGCGCGGAGCACGCCGGATCCTCGACGCCATCGTGCAGGTCGCCGCAGAGGCAGAGCCGACTCCGGAGATCTGCGCCGTGTCGTGAGGCGGGTACAGCTCTGTGTGGCGTTGGGGGCCGTTCCCCTGTGGTGCATTCTCTGCCCAGTCGGAGACCGGGTGCAGCATCCACACCTCATTGACCCGAGGGGGCGTTAAGTCGCGATCCTCACCCGGTCCGGAGACCGGGTGCAGCAGGTGATCTTCTCGCCGTACTGGTTGGTGCCGTAGAAGTTGCGATCCTCACCCGGTCCGAAGACCGGTTGCAGCTCACTGCGCCCGGCGTCATGGATCTGCCCCCTGTCGAGTTGCGATCCTCACCCGGTCCGGAGACCGGGTGCAGCGCCGCTTTCCGCGCCTACCTTTGTCCTCGCCCGACGTTGCGATCCTCACCCGGTCCGGAGACCGGGTGCAGCCGGAAACTCGGCGGGCCAGTGCTCGTTCAGCAGGTCGTGTTGCGATCCTCACCCGGTCCGGAGACCGGGTGCAGCCGCCGCGGCCGGGAAGGGTACGAGTCAGGCCATGCTCCCGTTGCGATCCTCACCCGGTCCGGAGACCGGGTGCAGCTGTGACCAAGGTCCGTGGAGTGTCCGCCCTGAGCAGGTCGTTGCGATCCTCACCCGGTCCGGAGACCGGGTGCAGCTCTGGAGCGGGGTGGGGCCGGCGCTCTCCGGCGGGTTGCGATCCTCACCCGGTCCGGAGACCGGGTGCAGCACCCGGACGTTCCCCACCCGCTCCCGACGGTGCGGGAGTTGCGATCCTCACCCGGTCCGGAGACCGGGTGCAGCCGGCAAAATATGTACTCGCCCGTCCTGGGTGGAGACGTGTTGCGATCCTCACCCGGTCCGGAGACCGGGTGCAGCCATTTCCCGGTCCCACCGGAAGATCTCGCGCAGATGTTGCGATCCTCACCCGGTCCGGAGACCGGGTGCAGCAGCCGGACGCCCAGGTGCCGATCGAACGTCAACAAGTCGTTGCGATCCTCACCCGGTCCGGAGACCGGGTGCAGCCGGCTGCCGTGGGGCCACGACGGCGCGCACAGCGCGGTTGCGATCCTCACCCGGTCCGGAGACCGGGTGCAGCCGGTGATGCCCTTGCCGCAGGCCCCGCAGTCGTACAGGTTGCGATCCTCACCCGGTCCGGAGACCGGGTGCAGCGGAGACGGACCTTGGGATGCCGGACGGCGGCCCGGAGGTTGCGATCCTCACCCGGTCCGGAGACCGGGTGCAGCCCCGGTCGACGCGGCACCAGCCGCGGATTCGACGTACCTGGTTGCGATCCTCACCCGGTCCGGAGACCGGGTGCAGCGACCAGACCCCCCGCCAGTGTTCATCCTGCCGCAGTTGCGATCCTCACCCGGTCCGGAGACCGGGTGCAGCCCGGAAGGGAGTGAACAGTGGCCACCATGTCCGTGTACGTTGCGATCCTCACCCGGTCCGGAGACCGGGTGCAGCCGGAGGACCTGCCGGACGTCCTGGTCTACGTCCTCAACGTTGCGATCCTCACCCGGTCCGGAGACCGGGTGCAGCAGCTACCCGGACTGGCTCCAGGAGATGGCGGAGACGGTTGCGATCCTCACCCGGTCCGGAGACCGGGTGCAGCGCGGGCGTGGATCCTCCACGGCATCGACGGGAACCGGGTTGCGATCCTCACCCGATCCGGAGACCGGGTGCAGCTCGGGCAGATGGGCTACCGCCCGCGCGGCCGGTGGGCGTTGCGATCCTCACCCGGTCCGGAGACCGGGTGCAGCCGCCGTCGGGGCGGGGGACCTGGGCCAAGAGCAGCGTGTTGCGATCCTCACCCGGTCCGGAGACCGGGTGCAGCCGACCACCCCGGTTGCTGTCCCAGAGCTGGATCGCGTTGCGATCCTCACCCGGTCCGGAGACCGGGTGCAGCGCGTCGAAGACAGCGCGGGCGGCGTTGCAGCAGTTGCGGTTGCGATCCTCACCCGGTCCGGAGACCGGGTGCAGCTAGCCGTCGCCGGCGAGTAATCATGCACCAGGACCGGGTTGCGATCCTCACCCGGTCCGGAGACCGGGTGCAGCGGCTCGTGAGCTGGGAGTTTGGACGTCTGCAAGCGGTGAGTCGCACCTGGGAGAGTACCAAGTGTCCATTTCGGCCTAGTTTTGAGCTTCGGAACCCCACGCTTGGTTCGTGATCGCCGAGGGTTCCTAGATCACGAAAGGGCCGCGTGGATCCACGGCTCTCGGCTTGCCCAGATGCTCGACGTCGTCGAGCGCCCGGCTCGGCAGATGATAGATCCGGATGCTGTCACACTCCGGGTCAATAACGGCCTGTAGGGCGGCAACGAGCCGCACCTTGTCCGTCTCCCGGCAGACGACTTCGAAGACCGACTTCTGGACCCGGTACCCATGCGCCTCGCAGATCTTCGCCACCTTGCGGAGACGGCGCTCGCCCTCCGGCGTGACGGTCTCGACGTCGTACGTGACCAGCAGGTCCATCAGTTGACCATCCATGGCTGGTACGAGGGCAGGTCACCGCGCAGATGTCGGGCCAGCAGCCGGGCCTGCACGAGGGGAAGCACCGCCCCCTCCACCTCCCGCTTGAGTTGGGCATGGGGCCAGGCGCGTCGGCGGCTCTCCTGCCATGCCGTCAGAACGCACTTGCGACCGGCTTCGGTGAGGCGGTAGGCGCCGTTGGGCAGTTTCTCGAAGTCGTTGGTGGTCACCTCGCCCCGGTTAATAAGCGTGAACGCCAACCGGTCGGCCAACAGCGGCCGGAACTCCTCCATGAGGTCGAGGGCCAGGGCCGGTTTTCCAGGCCGAATGCCATGCAGGAACCCGATGTAGGGATCGAGGCCGACCTGCTCCAGCGCACCGTGCACGGCAACCCGCAACATTCCGTAGAGGAACGAAAGAAGGCAGTTCACCGGATCGGTGGGAGGCCGCTTGTTGCGCCCGACCGCTTGCCACTCCTTCTGCCTGATCAGATACGGCAGCGCGCCGAAATAGTCGCGTGCGGCGATGCCCTCGACGCCCAGGATCTCGTCGGCAGATCGCGCCTCGCGAAGCAGCGGGAGTCGCTTGGCGAGCAGCTCCGCCGAGCCACGCAGTGCGGTCTGGCGGTGTCCGCTGCTGTCGCGTGCCGCCCGGAGCAGCACCTGACGACTATTGTGGATCTTCCCCGCGACCATCGCAGCACCGAGCGTCAGTCGGTGACCATCGGGCTCGGCCGCCCGGTGCTGGGCCCGACGCAGCAACGGGTTGCCGCTGGTCGGGCCGGCTACGCGCGCACGGAAGCGACCAGCGCCGGAGAGCCAGCTCACCGACCTGCCGTCCTCGGCACATCTCAGGAGGAGGTCGTCGGTGATGGTCACGCCTGCGAAGAGGACAACGTGGTTGAGGCGTACGAGGGGCAGCAGACGACGGCCGGTCTGCTCCGGGTGGTAGACCCGGACAGTGTCGCCGTCCAGATGCAGACTGGTGCCCGGCGTCTGCACGTACAGGGTGTTGAGTAGCTCAGTCACGCCACGTTCCGATGGGTCGGGAGGTGAACAGGTCGGCCGGCCTCGCCGTGCCGTCGGTGACTTCGGGCAGGCAGTCGTCCCGAAGTGAACAGTTGCGGCAACGGGCGTCGTTGCGCGCCACCGGCAGGCGCTGCTCCTGGAGCAGCCGGCGGACCGCCTCGGCGGCGGCAACGGTGCGGTGACCAGGTCGGGCGTGATGCTAACGGCGTGGCGTCGCCGTTCGGCAACCGAGTAGACGTATCCGACTGGCACCTCGAAGCCGGCTTCGATCAGGCAGAGCGCCTGGCCCGTGAGCTGGAGTTCCGCCGGCCCATCCGGGCGGTACTTACCGACCTTGTACTCCACCGGCGCCGCGACCTGGCCCGCGAACTCGACCACGTCGCATATCCCGCGCAGGCCGTACTCCTCGCTGGCGACCGGTAGCGAGCGGACCACCGTGACGCCGGCCCGCCGGGTGAGTCCCGGCAGGTCGACGACACGGTGACTCAAATCCCCGCGTACGGTGTCGGCGCTTTCGCTCCAGACTCCCTCGACGTGGATCAGGGCAGTCTGCCGATCGCAGTAGGCGTAGTGCTCCAGGGCGGACAGCGGAACTTCGCGGATCGGATCGTCGTCCGACACAGCGGTCACGGCCAGAGGTCGACCAGCTTGGTCAGTTCCACGCCCTCGGGCAGGTCGGCGGTGTTGATGGTGCGGGCATAGTCCAGGTGCTGCCGAGCGGCCTTGTCCTCGTCTTCCCGCTTCACAGTGATCCGGCCGGTGAGGCTGGCTGCGGGCGCGACTCCGAGCGCATCGGGGTGGCTGAAGACGTACAGGCCACAGAGCTTCATGTCGCCTCGGGTGGCGGAGCGGTCGTGGTCGAACATCAGGGTGATCGACTTCCACAGCACGGCGAGGTCGTCGGCACTCACCCCGGTCTTCGCGGCTCGCGATGCCGAGAAGTACGCCTGGGCGCGGTAGAGGCCGTAGGGCACCGTCCACTTCGAGCCCATCTCGGTCCGCTCGCCCTTGTCGATGTCTTCCTGCCGGGTCTGGGTTACCCGGGTTATCGCGTGATCGGTGGGCAGCACGGGGTCGATGCTGCGGGCGAAGGTGAACTGGAGCGGTCCGCGGACCTGACCGGCGCCGCCCTTTGCTCCGGTGCTCAGCACGGCGCCGAACATCCGGATGTCGAAGTAGTGCTCGCAGAGCCAACGCTGTGCCTGGTCGGCCCGGCCGGGGTTGGCGGTCAGTGCCTCCTCGATTCGGGTGTTCAGCGCGTGCCCGGCCTCGACGAAGATCCCGTACTTGGGGTCGTCGCCGCGCAGCAACGAGACCGTGTCGCGGATCTTCCGCTTGATCGCCACGTCGGTGACGAGCCCCTGGCCGGTCTCGTCGTCGGTGCGCGGCTGGTTGCCGCCGTCCGGATCGCCGTTCGGGTTGCCGTCGGTGACGTCGAACAGCAGTACGGCGTCGTGCCGGCGGGCCGGGTCGAGGTGGGCGGCACTCATTCGGCGTCTCCTTCGGGGGCTTGCTCGTCGTCGGTGGGAGGAAGGTCTGACTTCTTCTTGTTGGCCGCAGCCTCGATCCGCTCGGCCCGCATCGCGGCCCGCTGCTGGTGGTAGCCGAGGACGAAGAGCGCCTTCTGCGCCAGCACACCGCTGTTCGGGATCGACTTCTTGTCGTCGATTCGAGCAAAGATGTCGTCGAGGCGGTTGGCGTAGGCGGTCGCCCAGCTCGGCCGGCGCAGCGGGCCGCGCAGCCGCCGCAGCCAGGCGGTCGCGGTGCGCTGGCCGTTCACGAGTACGGCGCGGGGGTTGGTGATCGCCCGACCCATGTAGCGCTCGGCGAAGGTGGTGTTCAGCGGCTGGTTCGCGGCCCGGTAGACGGCCTGTTGCAGGTCGTCGAGGACGGCGAAGGCCCGCCCGGACAGGTACGCCGGGTCGTCGTTCTCCGGATTCACGGTCGGGGTGAGCCTCTCTAACTCGTCGGCGGGGAGATTCGGACGGCGGCGGCGTAGGGCCAGCCGGATCAGCGCGGCTCGGGCCGGGTCGACCCGGGCGTCGGCCTGGATGCGGTTGATGACGTGGCCGAGCAGTCTCGGCGGCAGCGGCCGGTGCAGCAGGGCGGCACGCAGCAGGCCGGGATGCAGGTCGCCGGGCCGGTCCTCACCCTTCGCGCCGAGTTTGATCCAGGTCCCGTTGGCCCCGCCTCGACCGCGCTGCCACCGCCCGGCGGCCCGGACGAGCTGCGACAACCGGACGCGGGTGAGCTGGCCGGACCAGTCGACGATCAGGAGGTCGTCGAACCAGCGACTCAGGTTCCGTTTGATCGCGGGAAGCGGCTGCTCGACCCAGTCGCGGATCACCGCTCGGGCCACGTTGCCGCTCACCGCCACGGAACAGAAGGTGGAGAGGTCGTCGACCGTTGGCTCGGCACCCTGCGCGGGCGCGGCAAGCATCAGTCCGATGTCGGCGTCGTCCGGCTCGTCGAGCAGCTTCATGGGGTCGAACCGGGAGCCGCCGACCAGCCACCAGATCAGCCGGGAGTTCTGGCCGGGCAGCACACTGCTGTGCCGCTCGCTGCCGAGCAGCACGGTCAGGGAGGACATGAAGGTGAGACCGCAGGTGACGCAGATCGGGGTGTGGGCCAGGAACTTCGTCAACTCGTACCCGTGCACCGCCTCGTTGACGCTGACCAGCGACGCGCTCTGGGTCGCGCCGGGCAGCAGGCGTCGTGGGATCTGCTGCGGGATCGTCTTGAGCAGATCACGGACCTCGCCGCAGACCAGACACCGCCCGGCCCGGCCGAGTCCCTTCCGGCCGGCGGCCACCGTCGCCCAGTAGCGGCGGGCCGACTCGTGCTCGCACGCCACCTCCCCGTCGACCTGGAAGGCAACCTGGTCGGCTCTGCTCCACTTCTCGGGCAGGACGATCGTGCGGTCGTGTCCGTTCGCGTAGAAGGCGGCGACCGCCGGGGCCGGGCCGTCCGGTTCCGCCGCTGCCCAGTCCCGGATCAGTTCCTGGAATGCGGCGTGCTGCTTCGCCACCCGCCCGGCGTTGCCACCCTCGTCGGTCACCCAGCCGAGCACATACTCGACGTTGTCGGCCGCGAGTGCGGGTGCGATCCCGACCGTACGGGTCACCGCGGGCACCAGGCGTTCGCGCCCGAACCGGTCCCCCGCGTCCGGGTTCACGGTGTCCACCATCCGCCGGTGCAGCGGCGTGCCGTCGGCGGCGATGGGCAGCAGGAAGCGGATCGGCTTGCGCCCGTAGAACGGCGGGATCACCTCGTCGGTCGTGTCGGCGTACTCGACGAGTCGGCGGAGCAGCATCAGGCCGCCCCGGGCGCCGGCAGGGCCAGTTCCATCCCTCGTTCCGGCACCGGGAGGACGCCGTCGATGATCCGGGCGGCGAACCACTCCATCCGTGGGCTGCCGGTCCCGTCACGGTGCACGGAGTGCAGCATGATGCCGATCTCTTCGTTCAGATCCCGCAGCCGGGGACTGCCGTCGGGCCAGCCGAACTCGGCACTGAATTCGCGGGTACCCAGGTAGGGCTGTTGGAAGCAGGCGCCCCGGCGGACCCGGCGGCGAAGCTGGTCCCGGTAGGCGGCGACCGGCTTGTCGGCGTGCGCTGCGGTGACGACGTGCGCGTGGATGCGGTAGGCGACGTCCCGCAGGCAGACCGCGTTGCGCTGGTCGCGGTGTTCGACGGTGTTGACCCGGCGGGTACCACGAATCGCCTCGGACAGCGGTGCCACGTCGGTGGTCTCGTTGCGGCGTACGGTGAACTGCCGGATCGGTTTGAGCACCTCGATGGCGACGATGTCGTACCGCATCTCCGGCTTCCAGAAGATCGACTCCAGTACGCCGACCGCCGCCGACGGGGTCATCACCGGGTACGTGACCCGCTCGACCTTCAGTTCAGGGCGGGAGAACAATGCCGCCGGAGCGGCAACCTGCACCACGACGGGCAGGTCACCCTCGCGGCTGCGCCGCAGCGTGATCCCGTCGACCACATCGGTTGTCACAGAACGAACTCCTCGATATCCGGATCGAAGCTGATCCCGGTCGCCTCGTCGTAGCGGCCGAACCACTCGACGAGGGCACCGACCCGCACCTGGTCGCCGAGGATCGGACGCATCCAGGCCGTGACCGCCGCGTTGCGCAGCCCCCCGGGATGCACGGTCGTGGTGTACGGCTGGAGCCGTCGCAGGTCTCGCAGGTCGGGCACCGGCGCGGTGCGGACGCGTTCGACGAGGTCCGCGATCTCGGCGCGTTCCTCAGACGTTTCGGCTCCCTGCGGGGTGACGACGGAGACGCCCTCGTCGCGGATCAGTCGGAACGCCTTGTCCCGGTCACGCTGCTGACCGCCGCCGTCCCGCAGCGGCCCGTCGGTGACCGTCTCGAACTTCCACTCGCTGCGGGCCTGCTGGATGCGCTGGCCGATGTGGCGGGCGTCGGCAAGGTTGAGGGCCTTGTAGACCTGTTGGTAGTACCGGATGAGCGCCTCCGGGTCGTCCGGGTCGGCCTTGTCCGGCCCGAACAGCCCTTCCGCCACCCCGATGAGCGGCCGATAAGACCTGGGGTGGCCGCCGTCGGAAGGGGCGAAGACGACGACCCGGCCCCGCTCGATCCGCCCTTCCCGGTTGGCCCGGCCGCCGGCCTGGAGCAGTGAGTCGGCCGGCGCCATCGCCCGGAACACCAGCGGGAAGTCCAGATCGACGCCGGCTTCGACGAGCTGGGTCGCGGCCAGGAGCACCGGCTCACCCGCCTTGAGCCGCCTGGTCACGATGTCCAACACCCGATGCCGGTGCGCCGGGCACATCCGCGTGGACAGGTGCCGGGCCAGCTCGCCATGGCCGCCTGCCCGCCAGGTCTCGTACACGGTCCTGGCGTTCTCGGTCGTGTTCAGCACCACCATCGCTGCGCCGGCCTCGGCGGACCGGACACTCGACGCCGCCTCCTCGGCAACCTCGGCCAGGGTGGGCGCCGGGTCCAGCCGCCATTCGTAGTCGACGCGGCGCAACCGCTCAGTCAGTGTCGGTATGTCGGAGACGAGGTCGAACCGGTCGAGGTCGGCGAAGGTGGACAGTGCCCAGAAGTCCGGCTGAGTCGCCGAGCAGAGCAGCACGGTCGCGCCGAAGTGCTCGACCAGCAAGCGGAGGCCGTCGAGAATCGGCACCAACATGTCGTGCGGGAGAGCCTGGACCTCGTCCAGCACGATCACCGAGTTGGCGAGACGATGCACCCGACGCATGGCCGAGGGCTTGCGTGCGTAGAGCGATTCGAAGAGCCGGACGAACGTGGTCACCACGAACGGCGCGTCCCAGTTCTCGGCCGCCTGCCGACCCCACGGACCACCGGTCGCCGGATCGTCGAAGTTCACCTGGCTGTGGTGCTCCAGCACTACCGGCTCGGCCTCGGCGCCATTGAGAATCGTGCGATAGACGGCGGCGTTCTGCTCGGTGATCGTCAGGAACGGTACGGCGACGACGACGCGACGCTGGCCATGCAGCGCGGCGTGCCGCAGCGCGAAACCGGCCGAGGCGAACGTCTTGCCTACTCCGGTCGGCGCCGGCAGCCGGAAGATCCCCGGCCTGTGTTCGGCCGCTGCCAGGCAGTCCGCGTACACCTGCTCGCGCAGACCGTCGATCGGAGCCGGCGACCGCTGTGCGAGCAGCTTCGCCCGGCCCTCCTCGAACCGGGCGAACAGCTCGGCGAAGTCGGCGTCCGGACGTATTCGTGGCGCGGGTAACTGGTGGTGATGGGCCTGCGTGTCGAGTACGTCGGCGTCGACGAGGGCGCTGAAGCAGAGCCGGAGTGCCATCTCGCCGACGAGCGTGTCCTGACGCCACAGGTCCGGTATCGCCGCACCCAGCTCCGCCGGCAGGTCGGGCAGCAGTTTGGGTAGGGCCGCCTCGGCCGAGGCCAGGTTCCCCGGCGTTTCGCGCAGCGTCGCCGTCAGCTTGTGCTTGAACGTCGCCGGATCGAGCAGTCCACCGTGGTGCCCGAAGATCCCGAGCGCGAAGGCCCCGAGCCCACGCGCGTACGCGACCCGGGTGCCGAGCGCCTTGTGGTCGATCCCGACCCGATCCCGAGTACCGGCGACTTTGGCCAGTCGGCTCTGCCAGGCGTCCGAAGCCTTGCCGCAGTCGTGCAGCAGGCCGAGCCAGTACGCCAGGTCACCGCCGCCGAAGGGGGTCGCGAAGCGACGCGCGAGGTCGGCGGTGCCCCGAAGGTGATCTTCCAGCGAGTGCCAGACACCGGTCCCAGGCGCAGGGCTGTGCGCCCACCACTGACCCTCATTGGCCACAACCAGTCCCACCATGATCACTCATTGCTCTGAACGACCCGGCTAGTCAGCCAGTCCGGACGCGTAGCGTCAAGCCAAAGCGACCAACTGTCAGATTTCTGCCAGCCCCGCGTGGAGGTCGATGCGATCACCCGGCTCACGCTCAAGATCACGGCGAGCTACGTCTTCCGCCCCTCTTCACTCGTCGCCACCCAGCGAAGAGGAGGTTGAGGGGCATTGGGATCAGCGCGGCGAGCGCGGTCCTCTTGGGACTCGCCGAGAGCACGGCATGCGGGTTGCCCGCCGGCATCAATATCCTCAGAACAACTAATTACACGGGACGGGTGGATACCAGCACCTGGGCACTGCACAGCCTGTAGCACGATCTCTGACGGTTGACTTGATCAAATGACGGCAGGCCCTGGCATGAGCATGTACCGCCTGCGCGCCACGGATCGGAGTAGTGGAGTGATGGACCCAACCACCGCACTGGTTGCCAACATAGCTAACCGAAGACCTGATCTGGTACGGAAACTGTTGCCAGCCGCATTGCCATGGGTCCGATCCCTGCCGGCCGTCGACATCGACACGATGGCTGACGAAGTCGTCCACATGGCGCCAGGGAGCGACACGGTAATGTCGCAACTACTCATCGAATGGCGCCACACCGCCGAGATCCACGCGGACCCCCAACTAAATCGGGCGTTGATGCGACAGCCACTTGCCGACTTCGGCCCGGTACCACGGCCGACCGAGCAGTGATCACTAACCGCCGTACGACCAGAGAACACCTCACGTTTATCCAGCTCAGTCTCGTCTTCACGGCTTGTCTGGTGCGCGTCCAGCCACCCACATACATACTCAGCTGATTTTGCCTCTACGCGGACCAACGCCGACGCATCGTAAACAGACATCGATAGGTTCTGGACCAGGTCGAGGGTTCTCGGGAGTTCTCGGCTGACCTCCACCCCTCGCGCCGACTCCGCTAGTGCCGCAAACGCAGCCAAACCGCCATCGGGTCTGTGTCATATTCGCCGGTTCGATAATCATAATCGATCTCTAGATCGGGCTCAGCGCCTTCAGGTAGATCCTCGATCATGGCGATAACTTGGCGCACAGAATCGTCGAGGCCGGGCGGATTACGGGCGTAGGTGTGGCCACCTGCGAGATCAGAGATGTCGGCGAGCCATGCGCGGGGTTCACGGGTGACGACTACTCGGTAGGTCTTGTCGGTCATCGCATCTACCTCTTCTCAAATTCGTTGCAATCCTCACCCGGTCCGAGGACCGGGTGCAGCCCGGCCGGGGTCCGACCTCGCGGCGACCGCCGCGGCCTATTGCAATCCTCATCCGGTCCGAGGACCGGGTGCAGCGGTGTCGTAGATCGTGTCCGTTCCGTCCTGCTTGTAGTTGCGATCCTCACCCGGTCCGAGGACCGGGTGCAGCTTGACCAGCATCCCGGACGGGTGCGCCCCGTCCTGGTTGCGATCCTCACCCGGTCCGAGGACCGGGTGCAGCCCCGTCGAGCACCAGCGGCAGCAGTTCGGGGGTCTGGTTGCGATCCTCACCCGGTCCGAGGACCGGGTGCAGCTCGTCGGCGCCGACCCGTTCGTGCCGCCAATCGAGTTGTTGCGATCCTCACCCGGTCCGAGGACCGGGTGCAGCGACCGCCCCGGTTGCTGTCCCAGAGCTGGACGGCGTTGCGATCCTCACCCTGTCCGAGGACCGGGTGCAGCCGCCGGATGGAGATGTTTGTTCTCTCCGGGCCTTTCGGGCCCCACCTCTCCAGCAAGTTCTGGACCCTCCAGCCACGGAATGTGTCCATGTCTCGATGGAAACTCCAGTTCCAGTTGGCTCCACCAGTCCCAGAAGCCGGAACGGTCGTACTTCGGCCGGAGGAGCCCCACCAACCCGCCACCAACCCGCCAACGCCGTGGAGCTGCGCTCCGACCAGCGACGCCTTGGGGCGGCGATTCGGTGGCAAGCCGGTCGAAGACCGGCGCGGCAGCAACTCGGCGCTGAGCGACGCGAACCGGTGGGGCCGCGATAACGCCGCCAGCCATCGACGCCCATGTGGGGCCGCAGGTTTCTGGAATCGACGTGGCGGGTCCAGGAATCGATGGAGCAGTGGGGCCCGAACAAGTCGGCGAGAACAGATGTTGGCGTTGGGCGCGATGACGTTGCGATCCTCACCCGGTCCGAGGACCGGGTGCAGCGGGTTGCCCGTTCGGGACCGGCGACACCTTGAGTGAGGTTGCGATCCTCACCCGGTCCGAGGACCGGGTGCAGCTTGACCAGCATCCCGGACGGGTGCGCCCCGTCCTGGTTGCGATCCTCACCCGGTCCGAGGACCGGGTGCAGCTCATGTACGTGTGCGCCGGGTCGCCGGGCGGGGCGAGGTTGCGATCCTCACCCGGTCCGAGGACCGGGTGCAGCAGACGTCATACTGCTTGCACAGCTCACTCGTGGACGGGTTGCGATCCTCACCCGGTCCGAGGACCGGGTGCAGCGCGGGGCAACAGTTTCTCGCCGAGCACCGGTACGCCCCGTTGCGATCCTCACCCGGTCCGAGGACCGGGTGCAGCGCGCCGACCCGGTGATCCCCAGCGAGATCCGTCCCCACGTCGTTGCGATCCTCACCCGGTCCGAGGACCGGGTGCAGCCTCGTCGGCCAGGTACGCCCACGCTTCCCGCGCGGTGTCGTTGCGATCCTCACCCGGTCCGAGGACCGGGTGCAGCCATGGGTCGGCGTCGTCGTCGCCTACCTCGTTCAGGGGTTGCGATCCTCACCCGGTCCGAGGACCGGGTGCAGCCGGAGCGGACAGCGCGTCGAGTGCCCCCTCGGTGCCCTTGTTGCGATCCTCACCCGGTCCGAGGACCGGGTGCAGCACACGCGGCTCGTCCGGCAACACCCGCTCCACCCGGAGTTGCGATCCTCACCCGGTCCGAGGACCGGGTGCAGCACCCAGGTCCACAAGCTCGGCGAGCGACTCATTGCCGGAGTTGCGATCCTCACCCGGTCCGAGGACCGGGTGCAGCGTCCGCATCGCCACCGGAGGAGATCCCCATCCCACAGGTTGCGATCCTCACCCGGTCCGAGGACCGGGTGCAGCTCAAGCGCGTCGCCGCCCCCGTGCCGACCCCGGACGAGTTGCGATCCTCACCCGGTCCGAGGACCGGGTGCAGCGGCTCATGACCTGCGAGGATGCCACACAGCATAGACCCTGCCTCAATTTGCCATCACCTATGCCCCATTAGGCCCGAAAAATCGCCTAGGAACCTCACGCTTAAGTCGGGGCCACTTGGGGTTCCTAGATCGACTTCGACGACGGGGCGAGCACTCAGGACTCGGTGACGAACACCCCGACGCCATGCACACCCTCGACCAAACCCTGCGTCTGTAGCACCAGGATCGCCTGCCGCACGACCCCTGCGGACACGCCGTACTCATTACGGAGCTGGGCGGTGGATGGCAGCTGGGCACCGGAGGCAAGCTCGCCAGACTCGATCTTTGCTCGAATCTCGTCGGCGATGCGCTCCCACTTCGGTTTGGCGGGCATTGGCGGTCTCCCTGGTCAGCACCGCCATTTGATCACACCGCACTTTCCTAGACAAGTAAGGACTACTCTGACGTTGGCTTTACTAGACTAGTATGACAAAGTTCTCGTTGATCGGTTCCCTGGTCAGCACCCTTGGGGCCGGTCGTCCCGCACAGAGCCCGGCCGGCCCACTCTCCCGGTCGGCCGGGTGCCCCCACCTGTCCCCGCACACCCGCCAGCTATCCCCCACCGGGAGGCAGCAATGCACCCAACCCCAGCCCCGGAGACGACCCCGTGACCGCCCTCTCCCAGTCGGCGTACGCGACCTTCGCCCGTACCCGGATGGACGAGGCGCGGCGGGCAGTGCTCGGGCACAACGTCTGCGCGTACACCGGGGTCTGTCTCGGGTGTGGGCGGCCCGGCCCCTGCCCGACCCTGCTCGCCGCCCGGCGGACCCTGGCCCACCACTCCCAGCGGACGGTCAACCAGCGGCCCCACCACTACGGCGACCCCGGCCACCGCCAGCTACCGATGCCGACCGAGGACGTAAGCACGCCGCCACCGGCCGAGGAGCTGCGCACCGCCTGCCTGGCCGTCCAGTCCGCGCTCGATCGGGCCGACCGCCAGATCACCGAGACAGACGATCCACTATCTACCGCCGCCCTGACTCGCTGGCACGACGCCCTCACCGACGCCTGGACCGCCCTCAGCCTGGTTCACTCCGGCATCGCCGAGGCCCGCCGACTGCCCGGCAGTGTCCCGCCGAGCACACAACAGCGAGTGGACGCCTTGGCGGCGGCCCGGACGGACGCGGACAGGGCCACGGTCGCCGTCGGACGGGTCCGGCGGCAGCTCGCCGCCGCCGAGGACCGGCTGCGCCGGACCAGCACCGACGCCCCGGCCCGGGTCGCCGCCGACCGGTGGCGCACCGCCGCCGCCCGGCTCGACCTGGTCGCCGCCCGGCTGGCGCTCGGAGCCAGGGCCGTCGACCGGTACGCCGCCGCGCTCACCGGCGCCACCCAGCCGCCACCCCACCCCGCGACCCGACGGACGAGCCGGCCGACGACGACTCCCGCCGCCACCGCCGGGACGATCGCCGCCAGCGCCGGGACGATCGCCGCCAACGCCGAGACGATCGCGGCCGGGGCATGGGCGGCCGGGGCCGTGCTGCTGCGGGTGCACCCGTGGGCCGGCTGGCGCGGCCTCCTGGCCCGGGTACGCCAACACAGCCAACTCGACCGTGGACGGAGCCTGCTGTGCTGAGCCGGTACGCCGCCCCGCTCCGCGATCTCGTCGTCGGCCGGCCGCGCGACTACCAGCACCGGATCGACCGGTTCGACGAGCCGGACTGGCGGCGGTACGGCCTGCTCGTCGACACCGCGTTCCGGCTCGCCGTCAACCGGCGGTTCCGGCCGGGCGGCCAGGATCGGGCCCCGGTGATCCGGTTCGTGGCGAGCGTCCGGGAGCGCTACGACCACACCGGCTACGACCTCGATCCGAGGCTTGCCGAGTCGCTGCTCTGGGCCACCCTGGCCGGCGAGCCGACGCCGGACCCGCTGCGTGCCCGGACGCACACCACTCAGACGCTCCTGCTGGTCGCCCTGCTCGATGACGAGGGCCTTTCCCGCGCCGAGCTGGACCGCTTCCTCACCGACGCCGAAGGCACCCCCGACGCCAAGGCCCAGACCGACACCGACACCGACACCGACCCGAGAGGCGAGCCCGGCACGGGCGACACCTCGCCAGCAGGACCCTCAGACCAGGTAGTAGCCGAAGAAGGCCACCGGAGGGGCGAGGAAGCAGATCAGGAAGCCGAGCCTGGCGTACCGGGCGGGACGGCCGACGATCATCCTCGGCTTGCCCCAGATGCCGAGCGTCAGATAGCCGAGGAAGAAGGCCATCGTCGGCAGGCCGGCGCAGCTCCACGAGAAGAGCGCGAAGGTGCCGCTGTCCAGGCCCTTGTTCCGGGTCACCTCGGCGACGGTGAGCAGGATCCAGATGATCACCGTCAGCACGCTGGCACAGATCAGATAGACAGTCGTCGCCCGAGCCAGCGGTGACATCGCCGGAAAGAGCGGCGCCTGCTGGGCCATCGTCTCGGTCTGCACGATCATCACGTCGGCGCCGTCGGCCGACTGCCGGGCCAGGTCCAGCTCGCGCAACGGATCGACCGGCGGGGCCGGTGGCATCCCGGGCGCCGCGCCGGAGACCGGCCCGACGCCGGCCGGCGTCGCGTCGGCGGGCAGCCGGGGGCCGGGGACCGCGCCGGAGGCCGGGGTCGCCGGCAGCGCACGCCGCGCCGGACCGGCCGGCAGTTCCGGGTACGCCGCACCGCCGCTCGCCGGATCCGCCCCACTCCCCTGCTCGCCGGCTCCCGGGCCGGCGGGGTTGTCGAGCCCGGTCGGCCGGTAGACATGCCTCTGCACCCCGGACGGCCCTTCCGGCGTGGGCGACGATCCATGAGGGGGCGGCGGAGGCGGCGACTCCTGGTCCGGCCCGCCGTACTGGACCGGCACGGCAGCGTGCCCGGGTGCTCCGGCCGGCGGCGCAAATCCGGGCGCCGGAGGCGGAGGCGGTGCTGGCAGCGGCGGCCCGGACTGCGGGGCGGCGGCCGGCGGGATCGACTTGCCGATCATCTGGCCGAGTGCGGTCAACCGCTGCTGCTGCACCCCGAGCCGCTGGTCGAGCCGGTCGGCGACCACCCCGGCACTCCCCCGCGCCTCGGCGAGCTGCGCGGCGGTCCGCTCGGCACCGCGCCGCAGCTCGTGCAGGTGCCGGGCCAGGGCCGCGTACTCGGCGAAGCTCGCCACCTCAGCTCCCCTCCTCGTCGTCGTGCTCGTGCCCAGCCTGGACGAACGGCACGATCAGGCGTACCCGCTGGTCGTGGCGGTCGACGAGCAGGGCCCGGTTCGACCTCGGGGTGTAGGCGAGGTCGGTGACGCCGAGATACATCCCCAGCTCGCCACCTGGCACGTTCAGCGCCACCAGGCAGGCGATGTCGTCCCGGTTGCTCGACCCGCCGATGTCGTCGGAGAGCCGGCGCAGCCCGCGCCACCAGCCGAGCAGGTGCACCCCGTACGCGGGGCCCTGCCGGAGCATCGCCTGGAGGTCGTCCAGCCCGGACTTGAACTGCTCGTCCCGGGCGCCGAGGATGCCGCTGGCGCCGTCCATGCCGTACCCGACCAGGAAGGTCCGGGGCGCGGTCGGCCCGTCCGCCGGCTGGCTGGCGAGTTTGCGCAGCTCCTCGCGGAGCCCGGCGGCGTCGAGCCGGTCGACCGGATGGCCGGCGCCGGTCAGTTCGGCGATCGTCTGCTCGGCGATCTCGTCGGCGACCGCGACCAGCGGGGCGACCAGGAACCGGGCGCTGCCCGGGGCGTGCTGCCGGGCCAGGCTGACCGTGGCGGCGTGCAGCACGCTCGCCCCGACCGGCGAGGTGCCGACCACCCCGAGGTGCCGGCCGGGCGTCGCGTCCAGCGCGAACATCGCCGAGGTCAGGTCCACGTCGACGGTACGCCCGACCAGCGCCAACGGCCGCCGTCCACCCGGGACCAGTCCCCGGTATGTCGGGTCGTCCTCGACGTGCACCGACTCGTACCCCTTGAACACCGCAGGTGGCCGAGAGCCGGGCCGGCGGGCCTGCCACAGCTCGTGCCGCAGCTGGGCCACCTCGGCGCCGCTGGCGTGCGCGTCCGGGAACCCGACCACCGTGTTCGCGGCGGCCAGCCCGGCGGACGGGTTCACGATCGCCGAGCCGATCGGCAGCGCTCCGGCAGCGTCGTTGAGGTGGTCCAGCACTCCGCCGCCGCCAGGCAGGGCTATCCGGAGCGGGAACTGCCCGAAGATCGAGTCGTTCTTTCCGTAGAGCGCCTCGATCCCGGACATGCTCTGGCTGGCCAGCACCAGGTGGATGCCGTAGGAGCGACCCTTGCGGGCCAGCTCCTCAAGCAGCGCCACCGCCTCCCGGGCCACCGCGTCGTTGCCGGCGAAGAGGACGTGGAACTCGTCGATCACCGCCACGATCCGGGGTACCGGTCTGCCGGTGTCCCGGGGCAGGTCGGCGAGTTTCGTCACGCCGTGCCGCTTCAGCGCCGACGCCCGCCGGTTCAGCTCCCGGCGCAGTTCGCGCAGCACGGCGACGCCGTACTCCCGGTCGGACTCGATGCCTACCGCGCGGGCGTGCGGGATCCAGCTCGGATCGCGGCCGGTCGGCACGAACTCGGTGAAGCTGACGCCCTCCTTGAAGTCGAGCAGATAGAGCGACAGCTCGTCCGGCGAGTAGCGGGCGGCGAGTCCGTAGAGGACGTCGAGCAGGAAGACGGTCTTGCCGGAGCCGGTCCGGCCGCCGACCAGCCAGTGCGGGGTCTGGTCGTCGAAGGCGCAGATCACCGGCTCCCGCCCGGCCCGGCCGACGATCGCGCGCAGCCCGTTGCCGGACGACTCCGCCCAGGGGCGGGCCGGCAGCAGGTCGGTGAACTCGAAACTCGACTCCCGGCGGTAGATCTCGCCGAGCCGGTCGGCCAGCGCCGCGACCGCGCCGGCCGGCGGCTCGCCGTCCAGGCGTACCGGGGCGGCCAGGCCGGTGCCGTCCGAGCTGAAGGGATGGCCGGGCGGGTCGCCGATCCAGGCGTACCCCTGCGGGTCGAGCCGGACCTGTGTGGTGCCGCCGAGCGGCGGCGGGGCGAGCCCGGCGCTCCGGGGCGGATAGCCGGCGGCGAGTACGCAGATCCCGGCGGTCGGGCCGGCGTGCGTGAGCGCGGCGAGTCGCCCCAGCTCCCGACCCCCGTCCGGCAGCGAGGCGGCGACCAGGAGCAGGAGTTCCGGCGTACCCGAGGTGGCGGCCTGCTGGGCGGCCCGGGCGTGTCGTTCGGCGGCGTCGAGCACGGCGGAGATCTCTGCCTCGGTAGTGGCCGGCGGCGGCATCGCGCCGGCCTCGACGAGCACCCCCAGCGGCAGGAAGGTGGCGCCGAGCGCGGCACTGTCCAATCCGGCTACCCGGACCGAGCCGGGTGGCGCGGCGGCGAGCAGCCGGACCACCAGGGTACGCAGCAGCGCCGCGACCCGGCCGTCCCGGGCGTCGGTGTCGACCGCCAGGTGGGTGCCGCCGCTGAGTGGTACCACGGCCGGGAAGTCACCGTGCACAGTGCTCGCCACGCCGAGCCGCATCGGCAGCGGGCCGGCGAAGAACCGGGCCGGCTCGGGTTCGGCGCTTATCGCCCCGCCGACCCGGTGCAGCCGGGCCACGATGTCGGCGGTCTCGCCGCTGTCCGGCGGCGGCTGTAGTCGGGCCAGCCCGTGCCGGGCCGCGTCCAGGTGTGCCCGGGCCTGCCGGTGGGCGGCCACCGCCCGCCCGAATGTGGCTGCGAGTCCCACCCTGCCCTGCCCCCAACCGCTCGGGTACGCGTATTCACCGGAACACTAACCGAAGCGGGCGCGGGAACGTACCAGGCGGGGCTGACCGGCGGCCCGACGGGACAGCCCCGGCGCCGGGCAGCCGGATGGAGATCCGAAAGGGATCATGATCTGTTCTGGTCCGCACGGACAGGCGGACGCTGCCGAACGTCCATTGACGGGTCAAGATGACTGTGGAACCGTGACTACGTCAATGCCTCCTCCGAGTTTCCTGGAGCACGAATTGGCGACCGGGCAGATGATCGACCAGGCTCCTGCCGGGCGTTGGGTCGAAAATCATCCCGTGCTGGAGGCGCTCCGCCAGCGCCGCGCCACCGACTCCAGACCCGGTGACCGGAAAGACCCGTGGAAGATCGGGCTCGCCGTCGAGGGCGGCGGTATGCGCGGCATCGTCTCCGCCGCGATGCTCACCGCCATCGAGGATCTCGGCTTCCACTACGCTTTCGACGACGTCTACGCGGCGTCGTCTGGAGCCATCAACTCCGCCTATTTTTTGGCGACCAATACGTGGTATCCGCTCTCCATCTACTACGACGACCTCGCCTGTCGCAAGTTCGTCGATTTCCGCCGGGTCTTCACCGGTCGACCGATCCTCGACATGGAGTACGCGTTCGAGAACGTCGTCGAGGTGATCAAACCGCTGGACTTCTCCGCGGTCCTCGCCGCACCGATCCGTTTCCACGTCTCGGTGACTCTCGTCGACGAACTGCGCACCCTCGACGTCAGCGACTTCGAGAGCCGTGCCGACCTGAAGGCGGCGCTGCGGGCCAGTGCCTGGCTTCCGGTGGCGGTGCCCGGCACCGCGATCTGGCGCGGGCAGCGCGCGGTCGACGGCGGTGTGCTGACCGCCTTCCCGTTCCGGCTGGCGGTCCGGGACGGCTGCACGCACGTCCTCTCGCTGAGCACCCGACCGATGAGCCTGCCGCAGCGGCGGCACTCGATCACCCAACGGTTCGCCGCGTCTCGGATCAACCGGCTGCGGTCCGGGCTGGGCGACGGATATCTGCGCGCCGTACGGGAGGGCTGGCAGGACCGCCGGGACCTACAGCACCAGATGACCCACCCGGAGGACGACCCGGCCATCCTGGACCTCGCGCCGCTGCCCTGGATGCGGCAGGTGCAGCGGCACGAACTCGACCTCGCGAAGCTGCTCGCCGGTGCCCGCACCGCCTACGGCGTGATGTACTGCGCCCTGAACGGCGTCTCGCCGGACCGGATCCGGGACAACACGCTGCGGATCATCCCCAGGCTGACGGCTGTCGAGCACGTGGTGCCGCTGGGCCCGTCGAGCGGGCTGTCCCAGTGACATTCCCAGCAGTGCCCGCCGCCGCCCGCTCGGAGGCGAGGAAGGCCCTGGCCAGACCGCTGCGGATCGCCGGGGCATCGATGCCGCACTTCACGACGTAAAAGATCCCGATGTTGGACACCCCGAGCATCAGCGCGTACGGCCGGCCGTCGAGGTCGCCCTGGAAGATGAAGTAGGCCAGCGGCCAGACCATCAGCAGGAAGACGAACATCGACGGGGTCCACCTGCTGAACATCTTGAGCCCCGTGATGTCCCGGAAGTCGGGCGGGACGACGGACGAGGAGCCGCTCTCCCGGGCGTCCCGCACCGTCCGGTTCGCGAACGACGACACGGTCGCGTTGAGCCCCAGTTGCATGGTGAGCCCGATCGCCGTGCAGATCGGCCACCACAGCGGGTGCCCGAGGTTCGGCGGCAGCACCACCAGGATCCACCAGAAGGCGAAGAGCCTGATCCAGAACTCGGCGGCCCAGGCGTGCAGCCGACGAAGCGGCGGAAGCCGGCTGCTGCCGTACGCCGCGCTGAGTCCGGCGAAGATGTTCTGGTAGTGCCGCACGTTCACCAGGGCGAACGTTCCGGCGACGATCCGGGCGTCCAGGTTGCGCACCCCGGGCGGGCCGAGGGTGTCCAGTAGCCACCGCTGGCCACCCGCCAACAGTTCGGTGCCGGCGGTCCAGCCGAGGAGTTCGGTGCCGCGCCGGGCCAGCTCGACGACCCCCGGAGTGGGATCGACCCCGAAGTCGCGGCTGACCTGCACCAACAGCACCAGGAAGACGAGCGCCCAGCAGGCCCCGCACAGCGCCGACCAGTAGAGCAGCATCGCGGCCCGGCGGTTGTTCCGGCCCGCCCGCCGCGACAGTCGCCGGAGCGCCGACGCCGGAAGCCGCCCGACCCGGATGAACCCGGGATCGGACGGATCGGTGCTGACCGGCGGGTCCCCGGCGCGGGTTTCGCCGGTGCCGAGCGACGGGTCCGCGGCGCCGGTTTCGCCGGTGCCGTCCGGCCGGGCCGCCGCCTCCGCCTCGCACCACTGCCGGAGCAGCTGCCGCTGCTGCATCCGTACCCGGCGGATCCGCCGCTGCCGCGCGGTCGTCCGGGCGGTCGGCGACGCCAGGTCGAAGAGCCCCCGCAGGGTGACCCGCTCCTCGCCGAGCAGCCCCGCCCGGTCCGCGACCGTCACCGCCTGGAGTTCCATCGCGAACGCGGTGCCGAGTTCGGCGTACGTCCAGGTGGTGTCGCCGTAGAGCAGCAGTCGCCGGGCGGGGTCCCGCTCGACGAGGTCCTCGACGAACCTCGCCAGCAGCGGCGTGCGGACGTAGAAGGCGTCCGGCACCGCCGACCCGTGCGTCGCGTCCGCTCCACCGATGGCGATCAGCAGCCGACCCAGCGAGTAGAGGTCGGCCCGAGCGGGATCGACAACCGCGGTGCGCTGCTTCATCTCCGGGGCGACGTAACCCGCTTCCCGGCCCTCCAGCGCGCCGATCGTCCGACTGTAGAGATGGTTGCGGCCGAGGTCGATGAGCACGGCCTTGAGCCCGCTGCCGTAGCCCTGGTCCCTGGTGATGATGATGTTCGACGGGGTCAGGTCCTGGTGGGTGAGGCCCAGTTTCTGGATCTCGGCGAGCGCCCGGAACAGTGGCGGCGCGAGGTCGCAGAGGGCGTCGAGGCGCAGCACCGCGGGTCTGCGCTTCCCGGTCCGCGGGTTGAACCGCGCCTGCGGCACGGTGCGGCCGAGGCGGGCCGTCATCTCCTCCTCCAGGGTGCGGCCCTCGACCAGCTCCATCGCCACCCAGGCCCGGGTGCTGGCGTAGATCTCCGGCAGGTGCGCGGAAGGCCCCGGCCCGGAGGCCGGCGCCTCGTCCCCGGCGTCGTCAGCCGAGCCCCGGAATCCGTAGCGCTCGACGTACGTCTCGGTGGCGGCGGCGATCGCCGCGATCTGGGTGTACGGCGGCAGCACGCACTTGAGCGCGATCCTGGCCCGGCGCCCCTGCCGGTCCTTCCACGGGCCCCGCAGGATGAACGAGGTGGTGCCGAACCGGAGCAGCCGCATCCGCGAGAAATCGATCTCTGCCCACACCTCGGCCGGGTCGGGTACGCCGGCCCGGTGGCCGCGGTTCGCGAGACCGTAGACGATCGCCAGCGCGCGGAGTATCCGGGCGTCCTCGAACAATGCGGCGACCTCGGCCTCGACCGCTGCCGCGGTGCCGTCGACCGCCGCTTCCGGACCGCCGCCCCGGCGCCGATCGAATTCGTGCGCGATGATCAGGGCACTCAGCAGCAGACCGATCAGCCCGACGCTCTCCTCGGACCGGCCAGGGAGTCCGGAATAGATACTCCGGAGTGTTTCGATCGCGTCCTGCCGGCTCCGCCGGAACGCACCCTCGAACGCATCGTGCTCGACGGCCGCTCTGGCCATCAACTCCCAGATATTCTCCGGATCGAGGGGCACGCCGAGCAAATCCCGGACAACCTCCTCGGGCGGAAGGTTGCGATTGATCGACAGGAGGTCGTCCAGGAGCTGCTTCGGCGGCGTCAACCGATCTTGATATTGTCCCTCGTCCACGGCGGTGTCCCCTGCCTCTGCCGCAGGCAATTGATACGTGCCCCTACGTCGTCGCAGAGAATATTGCAGAACCGGGCTGGCGGGGCAAACGCCGCGACCGCTTTCCGTCCGATCGGCTGCCGGTCACGAAAAAATGTCGACAGGACAATCGCACTTCACGGCACACCGGTCAGGCCGGCACGGCCATACCGGTCAGGCCGGCACGGCCACCTCGGACAGTGCCCGGACCCGGTCGTAGAGGGCCAGATAGGACCGGGCCATCACCTCCGGGGTGAACCGCCGGGCGGCCTCGGTCTGGCAGCGGCGCGGGTCGATCCGGTCCGCGTCCAGGACGAGCCCGGCCAGTTCCTCCTCGTCGTCGGTGAGCAGACCCGTCCCACCATGCTGGACCAGCTCCGGCAGGCAGCCCTTGGCCAGCCCGACGACCGGGGTGCCGAGGGCGAGTGACTCGACCACCGCCGTACCGCCGGGCTCGGCCCAGCGCAGCGGGAAGAGCGAGGCGCGGGCGGTGGCGACCAGGTCGTCGCGTTCCCGGCCGGCGACGGTGCCGATCCAGCGCACCCGTACCCCGTCGACGTGCGGGGCGACCCGCTCCCGCCAGAACTGGACGTCCGGGTTGGCCGCCGCCACCGGATCGTGCTCGGCGGCGGCCAGGTCGGCCGGCTGCCGGTACGGGCCGACCGGACCGGCGAGGACCAGGTCGAAACCGGCCCGGTGCGCCAGCCGGGCGGCGAGATCCTGCCCCTTGCCCGGGTTGATCCGGCCGAGCACCACGACGTGCCGGCCCTTGTCGGCGGGGCGGCACCGGTCCACGCCGACGGCCAGCGGGGTGGCCAGGTGCACGTGCCCGACCGAGTGTGCGCGCAGCGCCTCCGGAGCGCGGGCCAGCTGCGAGGCGGAGACGCCGTTCACGCGGACCCGGTCGGCGCCGTCGAAGCTGCCGTACAACTCGGGATGCTTGGCCAGGTCCCAGTGCAGGGTGTGCAGCACCGGCGGGGCGTCCCGGCCGAGCGCGGCCAGGGTGGCCAGGCCGGCCGCCTCGACGTGGTCGTGCACCAGGTCGATGTCGTCGCGCTGCCGCAGCGTGCGTACCACCGCGTGCAGGTGGCTCTGCACCACCCCGCACGCCTGGTTGTACGGCCGTTGCAGGCTGCCGAACTGTCCGTCGGCGAAGACCGCCAGCCGCTCGTCGACCGGCAGTTCACTGCTGCCGACGGTGGCCAGCACCACCCGTACGCCGAGCCGGCGCAGCTCGGGTACGAGGGTGGCGATCACGTTCTCGATCCCGCCGTACCCGTTCGGCGGCACCGGCAGCCAGGGGCCGGCGTTCACCAGCACGGTGAGGCTCATCCGGCGGCCACCGCCCCGCTCGGGACGGCACCGGCCAGCGCCAGCCGACGGGCCCGGTTCCGGGCCATCCTGGTACGCGGGGAGAGGCTGGCCAGCGGTGGCCGTTCGGCGACCGACACGTCGGTGACGACGATCTCCCGGTCCAGGTTCGGCAGTGCGTCGTCGCCACCCCGGCGGAACTGGGTGAGCGCGGCGGCCGGCGGCACCGGTTCGGCGACCAGCCCGCGCCGGTGCAGCCGGGACCAGACGGTGTAGAGGATCTGCGCCGACATCCGGCCCAGCGCCTCGGTGTCCTGGTGCCGGTGGAACCGCTCGCCGAGGTCGACCTGGGCCAGCGCGTCCAGCCCGACCAGGTCCAGTAGGTCGACGAGCATGGCGATCTCGACGCCGTACCCGGAGACGAACGGGATCTGTTCGAGGATCTCGCGGCGGCCGGCGTACTCCCCGGCGAGCGGCTGGACGAAGCCGGCCAGTTCCGGCCAGAACATGCTGATCAGCGGCCGGGCCATCAGCTCGGTCACCCGCCCGCCGCCGTCCGGTTCGACGCCCCCGGGCCCGACCAGCGGCCGGTGGTAGAAGCCCTTGACGAACGCGACGGTCGGGTCGGCGAGCAGCGGCCCGACCAGCCCGGTGACGAACCGGGGCGAGAAGCGGCGCAGGTCGGCGTCGACGAACGCGACGACGTCGCCGGTGGCGGCGGCCAGGCCGGACCAGAGCGCGTCGCCCTTGCCGTCCAGCCGGGGCAGCCCGCGGGTCATCTCGTCCTGGCTCACCACCCGGGCCCCGGCGGCGGTGGCCAGCGCCGCGGTCGCGTCGGTGGAGCGGGAGTCGACGACGATCAGCTCGTCGATCACCGGGGCCTTCTCCATCAGGTGCCGACGCAGCGTGCCGACGATCGCACCGACCGTGGCCTCCTCGTTGCGGGCCGGCAACACCACGCTGACCCGCTGCTCCCCCTTGACCTTCAGCAGCCGGCGCGGCGTCCAGCCGGCCGAGTCTCCGGTACGGTACGTAGTCCAGGCTTCTACGACCGGTGGAACGGTCGGTTCTGTTTGCCGTCGCACGGGCACCCCCCAATTTCGTGATCCGCAGCGCCGGCCGAACCTTTTCCTCCGGCGGTCCGGGCAAACCCGAGGCCGGCTAACAGCTTGATCTCCAATTGGCGGCCTACGTGCACCGTCGCGGTGAACGGTTCGTTTCGGGCGTCGTTCGCAGGGCTGTGCAGCAGCGTTCCTGCCCTGCGATGTTTCCGGCCGGCGCCGGCCGGAGAAGGCGTAGGTTCGAATCGAGGGAGGGACCGGACGATGCGGATCTGCCGGATGGGGTTGGTCGGTGCGGGCGGTGTCGCGCAGCGGCACGCACGGGTGCTGTCGGGCTTCGACGACGTGCAGCTCGTCGGGGTCACCGACGTGCTGCCGGAGGCGGCGACCCGGCTGGCCGACTCGACCGGGGCTCGGGTCTTTCCCGACGTCGCGGCGCTGCTCTCGGCGGACCTGGACGCGGTCTACGTCTGCGTGCCGCCGTTCGCGCACGGCGCCGCCGAGGAGGCGGTACTCGACGCCGGGCTGGCCCTCTTCGTGGAGAAGCCGCTCGCGCTCGACCGGGAGACCGCGTCCCGGATCAACCGGCTCGCCGGGCAGCGGGGCGTCGTGACCGCGGTCGGGCACTTCTGGCGCTACCTCGCGGCGGTCGAACAGGCCCGGCACCTGCTCGCCGACCGGCCGGTCCGGCTGGTCGCCGGTGCCTGGCTGGACAAGGTGCCGCCGGTCGGCTGGTGGCCGCGGCGGGACCGGTCCGGCGGCCCGGTCGTGGAGCAGGCCAGCCACGTCCTCGACCTGGCCCGTCATCTCGTCGGTGAGGTGTCCGAGGTCTGGGCGGTCGGCAACGGCACGCCGCCGGAGGTGGCCGGCGCGGACGTGGACGGCGCGACCGCCGCCACGCTGCGGTTCGCGACCGGCGCGGTGGGCACGCTCACCACCACCTGCACGCTGGGCTGGAAGCACCGGGCCGGTCTGGAGGTGTACGCCGACGGCCTGGCCCTGTCGGTCGGCGAGGACGGCCTGCTGGTCCGGGACACCGACGGCGAACACCGGATCCCCGGCGACCTGGAGCAGGGCCGGACGGCGGTGGACCGCGCCTTCGTCGACGCGGTCCGGGGCATCGGCGACGACGTCCGGGGGCCCTATCCGGAGGCGCTCCGGACCCACCTGCTGGCGCTGGCGGTCGCCGAGTCCGCCGCGACCGGCCAGCCGGTCCGGGTGCCGTCGCCGGAGCCGGAACCAGCGCCGGCGCCGGAACCGAGCCAGGAGTCGGAGCCGGAGCCGGCGCGTGGCTGAGCGGGAGCGCAACCTGGTGGTCACCGGCCCGCACGAGGTGGCGTTCCGGGAGGAGGAGCCGGAGCCGCTGACCGACGGCACGTTCCGGGTCGAGACACTGTTCAGCGGGATCTCCGCCGGCACCGAGCTGAGCTACGTCAAGGGCACCAACCCGTACCTCTCGGCCGGCTGGGACGGCACGCTCGGGCTCTTCGTCGAGGGCGCACCGGGTACGCCGTACCCGGTGACCCGGCTCGGTTACATGGAGGTCGGCCGGGTGGTCCGGAGCCGCACCCCGGCGGTCCCCGAGGGCGGACTCGTGGCGATGACGTACGGGCACCGTTCGGCGTACCGGGGCGACCCGCTGCGCGACCGGGTGGTGCCGGTGCCGGAGGAGCTGGATCCGCTGCTCGGGATCTACGCGGCGCACATGGGGCCGATCTGCGCCAACGGTCTGCTGCACGCCGCCGCCGACCTGTACGGCAACGGCGTGCGGGACCTCGGCGACGGGGTACGGGGGCGCCGGGTGGCGGTGACCGGGGCGGGTGTGGTGGCGCTGCTGACCGCCCTCTTCGCCCGGCGGGCCGGTGCCGCCTCGGTGGTCGTACTCGATCCGACGCCGCAGCGGCGGGCGGTGGCCGAGGCGCTCGGCCTGGAGACGCTCGACCCGACCGCGGACGATCCGGCCGTGGTGTTGAAGACGCGCTGGCGGCACACGGCCGACGACCGGGGTGCCGACGTCGTCTTCCAGTGTCGTGGGCAGGCGTCGGCGCTGCATCTGGCGCTGCGGCTGCTCCGCCCGCAGGGCACCGTCGTCGACCTCGCCTTCTACCAGGGCGGCGCCGACCTGGTGCGGCTCGGTGAGGAGTTCCACCACAACGGGCTGTCGCTGCGCTGCGCGCAGATCGGCCGGGTGCCGCGCGGGCTGGCCCCCACCTGGGACCGCGACCGCCTGTCGGCGGAGACGATCGTCCTGCTCCGCGAGTACGGCGACCTGGTACGCAAGCACCTCGTCTCGGCGGTGGTCCCGTTCGAGCAGGCGCCCGCGCTGCTGACCGAGCTGGCCGACGGCCGCCGCCACGAGGTCCAGGCAGTCCTCGCCGCCTGAACGGTCCTCGCCGCCTGAACGGTGCTGTGCCACGCGGCGGCGGCGACGACCTGTGCCGGTGGAATGGTCGGGGCGTCGGATCGGCGCGCCCTGGCCCTCTCGGGGCCGGGGGGCGGTGTCTGATGCGCAGACTGTCGAGCTGGGCGCACGAACGGGGCAGCTCGACAGCCTCCACACCGGACCGTCCCTCGGCGGGCGGCTACCGGTGGTCGACATCGCCACATACCCTTCCGGGCCGTCAGGTCGTTACCCTGCCGGCATGGCTGTTGAGGGGACGAACGAGCGCGACTGGCACCGCTGGCACGACGACTACACCGACCCGACCTCGCCGCTGAGTCGGCGGCTGGCGACAGTCCAGGCGCGGATCCGGGAGTTTCTCGACGCCGCCGCCCCCGGCCCGGTCCGGGTGGTGAGCGTCTGCGCGGGGCAGGGCCGGGACCTGCTGGACGTGCTGGCCGCGCATCCCCGGCGGGCGGACGTGACCGCGCGACTTGTCGAACTGGACCCGCGCAACGCCCGGGCCGCCGCCGACGCGGCCCGAGCGGCGGGCCTGGACGGCGTCGAGGTGGTGGTCGGGGACGCCGCCGTCGTCGACCGGTACGCCGGGCTGGTGCCGGCCGATCTCGTGCTGGTCTGCGGCGTCTTCGGCAACGTCACCGACGAGGACGTCCGGCGCACGGTCGGGTACTGCGCCCAGCTCTGCGCGACCGGCGGCACGGTGGTCTGGACCCGGCACCGTCGGGAGCCGGACCTGGTGCCCCGGGTCTGCGAGTGGTTCGCTGCCGAGGGCTTCGAACCGGGCTGGCTCTCCCCGCCGGAGGCCGGCTTCGGGGTGGGCACGCACCGGTTCACGGGTACGCCCCGACCGCTGGACCGGGGCGGCCGGATGTTCACCTTCGTCGACCGCTGAGCGCCCCTCGGCCGGTCAGGTGGGGCTGACCTGGACCGCTGGGAAGGGATCGTCCGGACCGGGCGGCCGGGTGAAGCCGAGCACCGTGTCCGCGCCCTCGGCGGTGAGCGTGACGGTGCTGCCGTCGGCGAGCAGCCGGCCGGCCCCGGAGAGTTGGACTCCGGTGAGCCGGACCCGGTCGGTGCGGACCGGTTCGTCGAGGATGACGTTGACGCTTCCGTCCGGGGCGGCGGTGAAGTGTGCGCCGTCGGTCTCGGCCCGGGTCCAGGGCCGGGTGTCGTAGACCGCCGCGCCGTTGCGGTCCAGCCACCGGCCGAAGCCGTCCAGCCGGCTGAGCTGTTCCGGCGGTATAGTGCCCTCGCCGCCGGCCGGGCCGACGTTGAGCAGCAGGTTTCCGTTCTTGGCCAGCGCGTCGACGAAATCCGGCAGCAGGGTGCCGGTGAAGGAGGCGTAGTCGCCGTCCGTCTCGTTGCGGTTGAAGCCGTACGAGTTGCCGATGCCTCTTGTCATCTCCCACTTCTTCGCCTGCACGGTGTCGTAGCTGGTGTATTCCGGGGTGGTGAAGTCGCTGTGCGGCACGGCCGGCGGCTTGACGTTGTCGACGAACTCGGGATCGTCGGCGATCGCCCACTTCATCACCTGGTCGAAGCCGGCCCGGCCGAGTCGGGTTCCCATCAGCCAGCGCCACAGCGAGTCGGTCTGCCAGCGGTCGTTGAGCACGCCGTCCGGCACGGTGTTGTAGTAGTCGGCGAAGAGGCTGAACAGCCGTCGCTGCCCGGTCGGCCAGGAGATGTCGTTCCAGAGCAGGTCGGGCCGGTATCTGCTGACAAGTTCCCGGACCTGGGCGTCCGCGTAGTCGGCGTAGCCGTCGCCGTAGCCGGCGTAGGTGTAGTCGCCGAGGGTGCGTACGACGTCGCGTTGGAAGGTCCAGTCCACGCCGCCGGAGTAGTAGAGCCCGAAGCGCATGCCGTGGGTGCGTACGGCGGCGGCGAGTTCCCCGACGATGTCACGCTCGCTGTGCCAGCCGGGGCGGTGCGGGTTGGTGACCTCGGTCGGCCAGAGCGGGTAGCCGTCGTGGTACTTGGCGACAAGTACGACGTACCGGGCGCCGGAGTCGCGGAACGTCCTGGCCCAGGTCTGCGGGTCCCACCGCTTCAGTCCCTCGTCGAAGGCGGCTTTGAAGTCCTCGTACGGCAGGTCTCCGTAGGTGGCCCGGTGATGATCTGCCGTCGGAGTCCCCGGGACCCGCATCGCGTTGTGATAGTCCTCCGCGTACGGATGCACGAGCATCGCCCGGTCGTAGTCGGTGCGCAGCACGTCGGCGAAGTTGCCGGTCGGGGCGAAGCCCGGCACCGAGAACAGTCCCCAGTGGATGAAGATGCCGAACTTCGCGTCGGAGAACCAGTCGGGCACGGGATGGGCGTTCAGGGATTCCCGCGTCGCCTGGTACGGCCCGTCGGTGGTCATCCGGGCCTTCCGGTCGTCCCGCCAGGCGTAGATCTTGGCCGCGAGCGGCGGTGTGGCCGCCAGGAGCGCCAGCACGGCCAGCACCACAAGCAGTTTCCGGCGATGTCGGCGGAAGAAGCCTCGCATCGCGCACCTCCCCAGTAGCAATACAAATGTATGGCCAAGCATGGCAGCGGCGCCGGGGGTTTGCAAGTCAACTGTATTGCGCAGAGAATCGACACATGCCGAGGAAGGTCGATCACGAGCAGCGTCGTCGCCGCATCGCGCAGGCGGTCTGGGCCATCGTCGCGCTACGCGGTCTGGAGGCGGTGAGCCTGCGCGACGTCGCCGCCGAAGCGGGCGTCTCACTCGGCCAGGTGCAGCACTACTTCAAGACCAAGGACCAGGTCCTCCGGTACGCCGGCCAGCGCCTCGTCGAGCTGGCCGGCGAGGAGCTGCGGCGAAGTCTCGCGGCCCGCCCGGAGCCGCCGTCCCCACGCGCCACCATCCGGGCCGTGGCCGAGCAGACGGTACCGGCGACACCCGAACGCCGGGCCGGGGCCGCAGTCTGGTACGCCTTCGTCACCCGCGCCGTCACCGCGCCGGAACTCGCCGCTCTGATCGCGGACGCGTGGGCCGGCACGCATGCCCTGATCAGCGACGAGCTGCGCGCGGCGCAGCAGGTGGGCGAGTTGGACGGTCGACTGGACCCGGCCGGACTGGCCGCCACCCTGCAAACCGTCATCGACGGCCTCGTCCCGCAGGTTCTGGTCGGCTACCGCACCCCCGCCGAGGCCCTCTCCGTGGTCGACCACCACCTCGACCTGCTCTTCGGCCCGGCCCGCTGACCAGAGCCGGCCCGGACCAGAGCCGGACGGCTGAGCGGCCCCCGCCGGCTGACCGGACCCGGCCGGCGGCGGCCGGTCAGCGGCTCGGCACCGCCAGGGGTTGCGCGGACGGCGCCACCGGGGCGGGAAGCTGGCCGGCGCCACCCAGGTAGCGGTGGATCGCGGCGGCGGCGGCCCGGCCCTCGGCGATCGCCCAGACGATCAGCGAGGCACCCCGGTGCATGTCACCGGCGACGAAGACCCCCGGCGTACCGGCGGCCTGCCACTCGGAGTCCGAGTCGATCGCACCGCGCCGGTTGCGGGCCACGCCGAGCTGGTCGAGCAGCGGCTGCTCCTCGGTGCCCTCGAAGCCGATCGCCAGCAGCACCAGGTCGGCCGGCAACTCACGTTCGGTGCCCGGCACTGTGGTGAGGAACCGCTGGCCGTCCCGCTTCTCGACGGTTACCTCGGCGATCCGGACCGCGCGTACCTGGCCGGTGCCGTCGTCGACGAACTCCTGGACCGCGACCGCGAAGACCCGCTCGCCGCCCTCCTCGTGCGCCGGGTACTCGCGGAGGATCCACGGCCAGGTCGGCCACGGGTCGCGGGCCTCGTCCCGCTCGCGCGGCGGCTGCGGGTAGAGGTCGAGCTGGTGTACGCCGGCCGCGCCCTGCCGGTGCGCCACGCCGAGGCAGTCGGCGGCGGTGTCGCCACCGCCGATGATCACCACGTGCTTGCCTGCGGCGTCGATCGGCGTCGCCGGCTCCCGGCCGTTCACACTGGACTGACCGTCGGCCGCCGAGGCGACCGCGCGGTTGGCGGCCACCAGGTGCTGCATCGCCTGGTGTACGCCGCGCAGCGCCCGGCCCGGCGTCGCCGGGGTGTCCCGGCCGGCGAGTGCACCGCAGGCGAGCAGCACAGCGTCGTGTTCGGCCCGGAGCTGCTCGGCGGTGACGTCGGCCCCGACGTCGACGCCGGTGCGGAACACCACCCCCTCGGCGGTGAGCTGGGCCACCCGCCGGTCGATGTGCTCCTTCTCCAGCTTGAAGTCCGGGATGCCGTAGCGGAGCAGGCCGCCGATCGCGTCGTCCCGCTCGTAGACCGTCACCGCGTGCCCGGCCCGGACGAGCTGCTGGGCGGCGGCGAGTCCGGCCGGGCCGGAGCCGACCACCGCGACCGAGCGGCCGGACGGTGCCGGCACCTGCTGCGGGGCGACCAGGTCCAGGTCGAAGGCCCGGTTGACGATCTCGACCTCGACCTGCTTGATGGTCACCGGCGCCCCGCCGCCGATCCCGAGTACGCAGGCCGCCTCGCAGGGCGCCGGGCAGAGCCGCCCGGTGAACTCCGGGAAGTTGTTGGTGGCGTGCAGCGACTCGATGGCGGCCGCCCAGTTGCCGGTCCGGACCAGGTCGTTCCAGTCCGGGATGCGGTTGCCGAGCGGGCAGCCGTCGTGGCAGAACGGGATGCCGCAGTCCATGCACCGGGTTGCCTGGTCGCGGATCAGTCCCTCGTCGGCGGAGGGGTACACCTCGCGCCAGTCGGAGATCCGCACCGGCACCGGACGGCGGGCCGGCAGCTTCCGGTCGTGCTTGAGGAATCCACTCGGGTCAGGCACGGGCCACCTCCTGGGACGGGCGCGAGCCGGGGGCGACCGGTCGGGCCGGGGACGCGGGCGGGGCCGGCGACGAACCGGCCGGCGTGCCGGTGCCGGCCGGCTGGGCGGGTACGGCCGGGCTCGACAGTCCGCCCATCACCGCCTCGTCCACGTCCCGGCCCTCGGCCCGGGCCGCCCGCATGATCTCCATGACCCGCTTGTAGTCCCGGGGCACCACGGCGGTGAACTCCCGCACCGCCTCCGGCCAGCGCTTGAGCAGCCCCTCCGCCACCGACGAGTCGGTCTCGGCGAAGTGCCGCTGCACCAGGTCGTAGAGGGTGACCCGCTCGTCGTCGGTCAGCGGGGCCAGGTCGACCAGTTCGGGGTTGACCCGCCGGGTGTCGAGCTGCCAGACGAAGGCCGTACCGCCGGACATGCCGGCGGCGAAGTTCCGGCCGGTGCCGCCGAGCACCACCACGGTGCCGCCGGTCATGTACTCGCAGCCGTGGTCGCCCACCCCCTCGACCACGGCGACGGCGCCGGAGTTGCGGACCGCGAACCGCTCGCCGACCCGGCCGCGCAGGAACAGTTCACCGCCGGTGGCGCCGTACAGGATGGTGTTGCCGGCGATGATCTGGTCCTCGGCCCGGCCGTTCGGGCCCGGCGGCGCGTCGAGGCTGGCGGCGAAGGGTGCGCTCGGGTCGGGGCGGACCACGATCCGGCCGCCGGAGAGTCCCTTGCCGACGTAGTCGTTGGCGTCGCCGGCCAGCCGCAGCGTCACGCCGCTGGGCAGGAAGGCGCCGAACGACTGGCCGGCGGTGCCGGTGAGGTCGAACTCGACGGTGTCGGCGGGCAGGCCGGCCCCGCCGAACCGCCGGGTGACCGCGCCGCCGAGCATCGCGCCGACGCTGCGGTGCTCGTTGCGTACCGCCACCTGGGCCCGGATCGGGGTGCCGTTGGCCAGCGCCGGCTCGGCCAGGGCGAGCAGTTCGTTGTCGAGCGACCTGTCGAGCCCGTGGTCCTGGGCCCGTACGCCACGCCGGACGGCACCGGCCGGCAGCTCGGGTACGTGCAGCACCGGCCGCAGGTCGAGCCCGTGCGCCTTCCAGTGGTCCAGTGCCGGCGCGAAGTCGAGCAGTTCACTTGCGCCGATCGCCTCCTCCAGGCTGCGGAAGCCCAGCTCGGCCAGGTAGCCCCGGACCTCCTCGGCGAGGAAGAGGAAGAAGTTCTCCACGAACTCGGGGCGGCCGGTGTAGCGCTCCCGGAGCACCGGGTTCTGGGTGGCGATGCCGACCGGGCAGGTGTCCAGGTGGCAGACCCGCATCATCACGCAGCCGGCGACGATCAGCGGTGCGGTGGCGAAGCCGTACTCCTCGGCGCCGAGCAGGGCCGCGACGACGATGTCCCGGCCGGTCTTGAGCTGGCCGTCGACCTGCACGGTGACCCGGTCGCGGAGCTTGTTGAGCAGCAGCGTCTGCTGCGCCTCGGCCAGGCCCAGCTCCCACGGGGTGCCGGCGTGCTTGAGCGAGTTCATCGGGGAGGCGCCGGTGCCGCCGTCGTGCCCGGAGATCAGGATGACGTCGGCCTTGAGCTTGGCGACACCGGCCGCGACGGTGCCGACCCCGACCTCGCTGACCAGCTTGACGTGCACCCGGGCCGCCGGGTTCACGCTCTTCAGGTCGTGCACGAGCTGGGCCAGGTCCTCGATCGAGTAGATGTCGTGGTGCGGCGGCGGGGAGATCAGTCCGACGCCCGGGGTGGCGTGCCGGGTGCGGGCGATCCACGGCCAGACCTTGTTGCCGGGCAGCTGCCCGCCCTCGCCGGGCTTGGCGCCCTGGGCCATCTTGATCTGGATGTCGTCGGCGTTGACCAGATATTCACTCGTGACGCCGAATCGACCGCTGGCCACCTGCTTGACGGCGGAGCGCCGGGTCGGGTCGTAGAGCCGTTCGACGTCCTCGCCGCCCTCGCCGGTGTTGGACTTGCCGCCGAGGGCGTTCATCGCGACCGCGAGGGTTTCGTGCGCCTCGGCCGAGATGGAGCCGTAGGACATGGCGCCGGTGGCGAACCGCTTGACGATCTCGCTGGCCGGCTCGACCTCGTCGATCGGCACCGGCTCGCGTACGCCGGTGCGGAGCCGGAACAGTCCGCGCAGCGAGCCGGCCTGCTCGGCCAGCGCGTCGACCTTGGCGGTGTACTCCCGGAACACGTCGTACTGCCGGCTCCGGGTGGCGTGCTGGAGCAGAAAGACCGTCTCGGGGTTGAACAGGTGCAGTTCACCCTCGCGACGCCACTGGTACTCGCCGCCGACCTCCAGCGGGCGGTGGGCGAGCTGGCCGGTGTTCTCGGCGTACGCCCGCGAGTGCCGGGCGGCGACCTCGGCGTGGATCTCGGTGAGCCCGATCCCGCCGATCTTGCCGGGCGTGCCGGCGAAATACCGCTGTACGAGCCGGTTGTCCAGGCCGACCGCCTCGAAGACCTGGGCACCGCAGTACGACGAGACGGTCGAGATGCCCATCTTCGACATGATCTTGAGTACGCCCTTGCCGAGCGCCTTGACGTAGTTCCGGATCGCCTTGGCCGGCTCCACCCCGGTCAGCGCACCGGTGTTGATCAGGTCCTCGACCGACTCGAAGGCCAGGTAGGGGTTGACCGCCGCCGCGCCGTACCCGATCAGCAGGGCGGTGTGGTGCACCTCCCGGCAGTCCCCGGACTCCACGATCAGCGCCACCTGGGTCCGGGTCTGCTCCCGCACCAGGTGCTGGTGCACGGCGGCGGTGAGCAGCAGCGACGGGATCGGCGCCAGGTCGGCGGTGGAGTCCCGGTCGGAGAGGACCAGGATGCGCACCCCGTCCTCGATCGCCTCGGAGACGTGCCGGCAGATCTCGGTCAGCCGGGCCTTCAGCCCGGTCGCGCCGTCCCGGATCCGGTAGAGCCCGGAGACCCGGACCGCCTTGAAGCCGGGCAGGTCGCCGTCCTCGTCGATGGAGAGGATCTTGGCCAGCTCGTCGTTGTCGATCACCGGGTAGGGGAGCACGACCTGCCGGCAGCTCGCCGCGGTCGGCTCCAGCAGGTTCCCCTCCGGCCCGATGGTCGCCTGGAGGCTGGTCACCAGCTCCTCCCGGATGGCGTCCAGCGGCGGGTTGGTGACCTGGGCGAAGAGCTGGTGGAAGTAGTCGTAGAGCAGCCGGGGCCGGGTCGACAGCGGCGAGATCGGCGTGTCGGTGCCCATCGAGCCGACCGGCTCGGCACCGGTCCGGGCCATCGGGCCGAGCAGGATCTTCAGCTCCTCCTCGGTGTAGCCGAAGGTCTGCTGTCGGCGCCGCACCGAGTGGTGGGCGTAGACGATGTGCCGGCGCGGCGGCAGGTCGGCCAGGTCGATCAGGCCGGCGTGCAGCCAGTCGTCGTACGGCTGCTCGGCGGCCAGCTCGGACTTGATCTCGTCGTCCAGCACGATCCGGCCGGCGGCGGTGTCGACCAGGAACATCCGGCCGGGCTGGAGCCGCCCCTTGGCGACCACCGTCGCCGGGTCGAGGTCGAGCACCCCGGCCTCGCTGCCGAGCACCACCAGGCCGTCCGCGGTGAGCCACCAGCGGCCGGGCCGCAGCCCGTTGCGGTCCAGCACCGCGCCGACGAGCGTTCCGTCGGTGAAGGCCACCGAGGCGGGACCGTCCCACGGCTCCATCAGGCTGGCGTGGAAGCGGTAGAACGATTTCCGGCCCGGGTCCATGTCCGGGTCGTTCTCCCAGGCTTCCGGGATCATCATCAGCACCGCGTGCGGCAGGCTCCGCCCGGCCAGGTGCAGCAGTTCGAGCACCTCGTCGAAGTTGGCCGAGTCGGAGGCGGCCGGGGTGCAGATCGGGAAGAGCCGCTTGATGTTCCCCGGGATCTCCGGGCTGCCCAGCAGCGCCTCCCGGGCCTGCATCCAGTTCTTGTTGCCGCGGATCGTGTTGATCTCGCCGTTGTGCGCGATGAACCGGTAGGGGTGGGCCAGCGGCCAGGACGGGAAGGTGTTGGTGGAGAAGCGCGAGTGCACCAGGGCGATCGCGCTGCTCACCCGGGGGTCGGTCAGGTCCGGGAAGAACTCGGGCAGCTGGTCCGGGGTGAGCATCCCCTTGTAGACCATGGTCCGGGCCGAGAGCGACGGGAAGTAGGCCGGCACCCCCCGCTCGGCGGTCTCCCGCTCGGCCTGCTTGCGGACGCAGAACGCCACCCGGTCCAGGTCGAGGCCGGTCAGCGGGGTGCCGGCCCGGCCGGCCGGCGAGTCGGTCAGCCGGTGCGCGGCCAGGAAGAGCTGCCGGATCACCGGCCGGGCCGCCAGCGCGGTCTCGCCGAGGTCGTCGGCACGGACGGGTACGTCCCGCCAGCCGAGGATCTCGGCCCCCTCGACCAGCGCGTACTTCTCCAGCACCGTCCGGGCGCGCGCCTCGTCGGCCGGGTCGGTGGGCAGGAAGACCAGGCCGGTGGCGTACTGCCCGGCGGGCGGGAGCGGGAAGTCGACGACCTCGCGGAGGAAGGCGTCCGGCACCTGGAGCATGATCCCGGCGCCGTCGCCGGTGTTCTGCTCGGCGCCCCGGGCACCCCGGTGGTCGAGCCGGCACAGCGCGGCGAGGCCGTTCGCGACGACGCCGTGGGAGCGCCGGCCGTGCAGGTCCGCGACGAAGGCCACCCCGCAGGCGTCCCGCTCCGCGGCCGGGTCGTAGAGCCCCTGCGGCTCCGGCGTCCGGACGGCCGCGGCGGCGGCGCGCTCGGGGACCCGGCCGGGGAGGTGTCCCGGCCCGGTCGACGCGGAGTCGGCACCCGCCGACGAGGAGAGGTGCGGTTCCTGGGGGTACGGAAAGGCCACCGGGGCTCCTGTCGTCACTCACGTTCAATCATTAGGTCGGGACGACGTCGGCCCTGCTGGGTCTCTCGAGTCTACGTTAGGGGCCGGCGGGGTCCACCAGGGGCGAACCGATCACGGGCAGCGGAATTGATCACATGGCCCAGATCCCGTACGTGTACGCTCCCCCGGTGGCATCTGTACGAGACGAGCCGTTTGACCGGTTGGAACGCTTTTACGATGCGGTGCCGCGTGACGGGGCACACACGGAGGATTTCGGGGGGCTGGTGCTGTTCGTCCGCGATGGCGCGGGATGGCCATTCTACGCCCGACCGAGGCTGGACGCCACGGAGCCGCCGTCGGCCGCCGACGTGACAGCCGTCCGCCAGCGGCAACGTGATCTCGGGCTGCCCGAGGCGTTCGAGTGGGTACACGAGAACCACCCGGAACTGCTCGCGGTGGCCCGGTCGGCGGGGTTGGCGGTGCTGGAGGCACCGCTGATGGTCCTCGACCCGGCCGAGCTGCCCCCACCCGAGCGGTTCGCCGGCACGCCGGTCCGGATCCTCGACCCGGCCGCGTCGACCTTCGCCGAGGACGTGGCGGCCCGGCGCGCGGTCGCCGCCGTCGGCTTCGCCACCCCCGGCACCGAGGTCGGCACCGCCGGACCGGCCGCCCGGGACACCGCCCTGGTCGAGCTGCCGCTGGACTCGCTTGACGAGGAGCGCACCCGGACGGCCGCCGGCCGCCGGCTCTCCGCGCTCGTCGAACAGCCCGGCCAGGGCGCGGTGGCCAGCGGCATGGCGCTGCGGGTCGAGGACGTCGCCGAGATCGCCGGCATCGCCACGCTGCCCGCCGCGCGCCGCCGGGGGCTGGGCGCCGCCGTCACCGCCGCGCTCGCCCGCCGGCTGCTCGACGAGGGTACGACCCTGGTCTTCCTCTCCGCCGGCAGCGAGGAGATCGCCCGGGTCTACCTGCGGGTCGGCTTCCGCCGGATCGGCACCGCCTGTATCGCCGAACCCGCCCCGGTCGGCTGAGGTGTAAGGAAGGGCCCCTTCCTATACAAAAAGCGATAGGAAGGGGCCCTTCCTTACACCTGGGCTGGGGATGCTCAAGACATCCTCAAGATCATTGCATCGTCGCACGTCGCAGGATCATGATGACCCGCAGTGCTGTCCCCCGACTCCTCCCCCTCGGAGTTCACATGCGAACAACGAAACCGACGGCGGTCGTACTGTCCACATTGCTCGCGGCCACCCTCGGCGCCGGCACCGCCCCCTCGGTGGCGCTCGGCCAGCCGGCGGCGACGGTGCCGGGCAGCCTGGCGGCGGAGCCCAACCAGGTCACCGGGCTGCGCGTCAGCCAGGCCGACGGGTACGCCACACTCGCCTGGACCCCCGTACCCGACGCCACCGACTACCAGATCGAACGCACCCCGGTCGACGCCTCCGACACCGCCACCGGCCCGGCCGTCGTGGTCGGCGTCTGGCGACCCAACCGCCAGGTCGACAACACCTCACCCACCTTCGCCGACGCCGGCTTCGACCCCGGCCAGCGCTTCCGGTGGCGGGTACGGGCCCGGATCGACACCGCCGAACAGCCGTACTCGGCACCGGTCACCGGCAGCACCCCGGCGCCCTGGGGCGACCCGACGGTACCCGGGCAGAACCTGCGCACCCAGTGGGAGACCACGAAGGCCGCGCAGTACACCAGCGACGTCGACGAGTACGCCTACACGGCCGAGATCGACCGGCTCAGTGACCGGGTCCGGGTGGTGGAGATCGGTCGTACCGTGCAGGACCGGCCGATCAACATGTTCGTGATCGGCCACCCCGCACCGCCGGCCACCCCGGCGGCGGTCGCCGCGACCTCACCACTGGCGATCAACTGCAACGTGCACGGCAACGAACCCGGTGACCGGGAAGCCTGCCTGGTGCTCGCCCGCAAGCTCGCCTTCGGCACCGACGCCCGGACGGTCGACCTGCTCAGCCACACCACCGTGCTGATCGTGCCGACGATCAACGGCGACGGTCGGGCCGCCAACACCCGGGGCAACTCCACCGGGCAGGACCTCAACCGCGACTACTCGCTGATCCGCCAGCCGGAGACCACGGCGTACGTGGAGATGCTCCGCGACTACCGGCCGGTGGCCGGCTACGACGGGCACGAGTACGGCAACGCGCAAGCCGGTGACCTGCCGATGCTGCCGCCCCGGCACCAGAACGTGGCGCAGCAGATCTTCGACGGGTCACTGGACATGATCGAGGGTCACATGTACGTCCAGGGCGCCCGGGACGGCTGGTGGGCCTGCCCGTACGGCTGCCAGGGCGGCAGCGGCGTCGGGCTGAGCGAGGAGACCATCCTGCGCAACACGCTCGGGCTGAAGAACACCGTCAACTCGCTGCTGGAACTGCGCAGCTCCGGCGGGCAGACCCGACCCGACGAGGGAAACTCGGCGAACAACCGGCGCCGCAAGACGTACTCGGCGCTCTGGACGTTCAGCCAGTTCCTCGACTACCACCGGGCCAACCTGCCGGCGATCACCAAGGCGCGCGGCGAGGCGATCGAGTTCCAGGCGGCCAACACCGGCCGGCTCGTCTTCCGGGGCTCCCGGCCGATCCCGCTGCACCCGGCACCGCACCCGGGCGAGGCCGGCCCGCGGGACGACCTTCCGGTACCGGAGATGATCCTCGACGACGCGCCGTGCGCGTACCGGCTGACCGAGGAGCAGTACAACGGGGCACGCACCGACGGCCCGGACTCCGTCGGCGCCACCGTGGCGCAGCGAATCGCCGCGCACGGCTGGAAGGTCGTCAAGGGCACCGACGGGTACTACGTGCCGCTCGCCCAGCCGGAGCGGGGCCTGATCCCGCTGCTCCTGGACGAGCAGGGCGCCGAGGAGTGGGTGGCCGGCACCCGGGTCTACCCGACCCGTACCGGCCGGCACAACGGGCCGCTCACCGTCTCCGGCTTCGCCTGCCTGGAAGACGCGACGGTGAACGGTCCGGTCACCGTCGCGCCCGGCGCCATCCTGGTCGCCACCGGTACGACGATCAGCGGTCCGGTCAACGCGGCCGGCGCCGCCGGGATCTTCCTCGGCGACAGCACCGTCCGGGGTCCGGTCTCGGTCGCCGGCACCACCGGGGCGATCTCGCTGATCGGCAACACCGTCTCCGGCCCGGTCTCGGTGGCGGTGAACAACACCGGCAGCGGCTCGGCGCTGATCGCCGGCAACTCGGTGCACGGCCCGCTGAGCTGCGCGGTCAACAGCCCGGCACCGACGAACATCGAGGTGCCGAACTCGGTGCGCGGCCCGAGGTCGGGCCAGTGCGCGGCGCTGTGACCCGCCCGGGTAACGGATAACCGCGCACCGACCGCCGTACCGGTGGGCCGGGCCGCCGACGCCCGTCCCACCGGTACGGCACAGCCGTCCGTCGCTTCCGTCGCACGTTCCTCGTCGTCGTGGAGGTCGTCGTGTCCGAGCCATCCCAGACGTCCGTGCCCTTCGGGACGTCCGAGGCGTCCGAGGCGGCGTGCGCGCGCTTCGTGGCGTCCGTCTCGTCGTCCCGGCCGTCGAGCGGGCCCGCCGGGCGTACCCGGGGCGGCCGGCTCCGGTTCCGGGCCGCGCTGCTGGCCGCGACCGCGCTGCTGGCGGCGGCCGTTGCCGGCTGCACCGGCGACGCGGCGGACCGGCCCGGTACGTCGGCGGCCGGCGGTACGGCCGGTTCCGGGGTGACCGGCCCGCTCTGCACCGCGCTGCCGGCCGGCACCGATCCGGGGAACCCGGCCGCCCTGGCCGACCAGCCGGGCGACGTGGCGTTGCAGTGGATCCCGGTGCTGACCCGGTTCGAGGCGGCGGTACGCGCCGCCGGCCTCTCGGCCGAGTTGCGCGCTCCGGGCGGGGTGACCGTGCTGGCCCCCACCGACGACGCGTTCGCGAGGAAGTTCTCCGAGGAGAACCTCGACGACCTGATGATCCACCGCCGGGACGAACTGCGGGATCTCGTCCGGGCGCACCTGGTGGCCGGCGCGCACCCGCTGGCCGACCTGGTCGCCGCCGGCACGCTGCGCACCCTCGACGGCAGCACGCTGCCGGTCGGTGCGGCCGGGTCGATGGCCCGGATCGGCGAGCAGGTGCGATGCGTCTGCGCCGACTACCGGGTCGCGGGCGGCCGGATCCACATCGTCGACGGCGTACTCGGCAAGCTGCCCACCACCTACGACCCGAACGCCGACTCCGGCCACTGACCCGCCCGCCGCCGGCCCGCCCGGGAATCCCCGGCCAGTACGGCGTCCAGCGACGCCTCCCGCCCGTACCGGTACGCCGGGGTGAACCCTCCGCCGGGCCCGGGTAGGTGTGCCGGGACGTCGAGTTGGGCGCGCAGGGCCCGCTCGGTCGCCTCGGTGTCAGCCCGTTCACAGGCCGGCACCGGTGCACCGATCTCCGCCCGGATCCGGTCCGCGGCGCCGAGCAGCCGGGCCCCGCGTACCGGGTCGCCGTCCTGCCGGGCCACCTCGGCGAGCGCCTCCAGCACACTGGCGGTACGCCACCGGTCGCCGACCTGCCGGTGCGCGGCCAGGCTGAGCCGCAGGTGCCGGGCGGCCCGCCGGGTACGCCCGCCGCGCAGCTCGACCAGCCCGCAGAGGTTGTGTGCCCAGCCGACGCCCTCCGGGAAGCCGGTCGCGGAGTACCGCCGCAGTGCCACGTCCAGCAGGGCCGACGCCCGGTCGATGTCGCCCCGGTACAGCGCGACCGCGCCGAGGTTCATCAGCGCGCTCGCCGCCGCCAGCCGGTCGCCCAGCCGCTCGTGCCGGCGCAGGCTCGCCCACAGCCGAGAGTCGGCCCGGTCCAGGTCGCCGGCGAGCCAGGCGGTGAAGCCGCGCAGCTCGGTGATCTGCGCCTCGGCCCACTCGTCGGCGTAGTCGGCGAAGATGGCTCCGGCGGTGGCCAGCTGGTCGGCGGACTCGGCGTACCGGGCCTGTTCCCGGGCGACCGAGCCGAGGATCTGCGCCAGCTGCGCCTCGGCCCGGCGGTCTCCGGTGACCCGACAGGCGGCCCGGGCCAGCTCGGCGTGCCGGGTCGCGGCCGGATAGTCGCAGGCCAGCATCGCCAGCATGGCGGCGCCGATCCCGGCCCGGGAGCGCAGCGCGGCCGGGGCGTCCGGATGCCGGGCCAACGCCGTGGAGAGCCAGGCGTGGCCCTCCCGGTAGTTGCCCGCCAGCCGGCAGTACATCGCGAGGGCGGCGGCCAGCCGCAGGTCGCCGTGTGCCGGGCCGGCCGCGCCCGCCTCGGCCAGCCAGGTCATCGCGGACCGCAGGTTCGGCTCCTCGGCGCGCAGCCGGGCCAGCCACCGGTCCCGGGCGGCGCCGCGCAGCCGGGCGTCGGCCTGCTGGGCCAGCTCCAGGCAGTACCTGGCGAGCGCCTGCCGGGCGGCCACCTCGGCGCCGGAGCCGACCAGCCGGTCCAGTGCGTGCCGCCGGACCGGCTCCAGCATCCGGTAGCGCGGCTGCCCGCCCTCCCCCGGGACGGCTGCCCCGGCGTCCCCGCCCTCCCCGGGGCCGGCTGCCCGGGGGTGCGTTGCGTCGCCCGACCCGGACGCTCCGGCGTGCCCGCTCTGCCCCGGCCCGGACGCCCCGGCGTGTGGTGCGGGGCCGGACGGCAGCGGTTCCACCAGGGACGCCTCGACCAGCGCGGCCAGGGCGGCCGGCGCGGCCGGGCCGCCGATCGACCGGGCCGCCTCGGCGTCGAACCCACCCGTGAAGATCGCCAGCCGGTCGAAGAGTCGGCAGGCGTCGGCGTCCAGCAGGCAGAGGCTGGACTCCACCGCGGCGGCGACGCTCCGGTGCCGGTCGGCCGGTCTCGGATCCGGGCTGCGCAGCAGCCGTACGCCGGTCCGCAGCCGCCCGACGATCTCGGGCACCGTCAACATCGGGGTACGCGCCGCGGCCAGCTCGATCGCCAGCGGCAGCCCGTCCAGTTCGGCACAGAGTCGGACGACCGCCTCGGCGCTGGTCTCCGGAACGGGTCGGCCGGCGCAGTCCCGGGCCCGTTCGAGGAAGAGCAGGGTGGCCGGATGGGCGGCCAGCGCCGCGAGGCTGTGCCCGGCACCCACCTCGGGTACGCCGAGCGCCGGCACCCGGATCCGCGACTCGACGGCCAGCCGCAGCGCGATCCGGCTGGTCGCCAGCACCCGCAGCCCCGGGCAGCGGGACAGCAGCCGGTCGACCAGCTCCGCGCAGCCGGTGACCAGGTGTTCGCAGTTGTCCAGCACCAGCAGTGCCCGGTCCGGCCCGAGGTCGGCGGCGAGCGCCTCGACCACGTCCCGCCCCACGTCCGGTACGCCGAGCGCGGCGGCGACCGCCTGCGGCACCCGTACCGGGCTCTCCACCGCGGTCAGGTCGACGAACCAGACCGGCCGGTCGGTGACCGCCCCGGCCGCCGCGACCGCCAGCCGGGTCTTGCCGGCCCCGCCCGTTCCGGTGAGGGTGACCAGGCGGTGCCGGTCCAGCCGCTCGGCGACGACGTGCAGGAGTTCGTCCCGGCCGAGCAGGGCGGTAAGCGGGACCGGCAGCCGGGCGGCCGGACGTTCCCGGTATGTCGGCGGGTCGACGGCAGCCTCCGGGCCGGACACCGCCGCCGGCCCCGTCGCCCAGTCCTCGGGCAGCTCACCGGCGCGCACCGCCGCCGCCAGTACGCAGACCCGCCCGGCCGGCTCGACGCCGAGCTGTTCCCGGAAGACGTGCTGGGCCCGCTGGTGCACCTCTGCGGCGGCCCGCCGCCCCCGGTGCAGGTACGCCGCGACGAGCAGCAGTTCCCACAGCCGCGCCCGCAGCGGATGGGTCGCCACCGCGCGGGTCAGTTCGGCGACGGCCACCCGGGCCACCTGGGCGGCGGTCGCCCCGGCGGCCACCACGGCGCGGTCGGCGACCGGCCCGCCGGCGGCGGTGTGTGCCGCCACGGCGAGCCGCAGCGCACACTCCCAGCGCTGCGCGAAGGCGTCGACCCGGGCCTGGCGCAGCCGCGCCAGTTCGGCGGCGGCCCACCCGGACGGACAGAGCCGGTACGGGTCGCCGGCCTCGCCGCCGGCCGGTGCCGCCCCGGCGGACCGGTCCGGCCCGGCGGACCGGTCCGGCAGCGGCTCGGTCCAGACGGCCAGGGCGGCCCGGAACAGCCGGGCGGCGGCCCGCAGCTCACCGGCGGCCATCCGGCGCCGGGCCCGGTCGGACAGCCGGGTGAACCGGCTCGCGTCGATCCGGTCCCTCGGCATCCGGAGCAGGTAGCCGGTCGGCCGGACCTCCAGGGTGCCGGGCGATCCGCAGCCGGTCAGCGCGGCCGCCAGCAGGGTCGCCGCCCGGCGCAGCGGACGGGCACCGGTCCGGGCCAGCGTTTCCCGGCCGGCCAGGGCGGCGAGCAGTTCCGCCTCCGGGACGGGCTCGTTGGGACGCAGCGCCAGCAGCCCGAGGAGCGCTCCGGCGCCGTCCGGCAGCGCGACCGGCCCCCGGGGCCCGATCAGGCGTACCGGCCCGAGCAGCCGTACCCCGCCCGGGGTGGCGTGCCGCCGCTCCGAACTGGCCTGTTGGTCAGGCACGCTGTGCCGCAACTGGGAGCCCTCACCTTCGCTCCCGGGTAGTGTGCGTGACCCGTGCGGGTGCGGGGCATCCCCCCGACCGGTCGGTTGGCCGACAAACCGGTGGGTCCGGCGGGATCCGCTCGGGCAGCAGTCTGCTTCGATTCGGATACCGACCGGTCATCCGGTGGCCGACGGCCCGGCTACTCCAGCGGCCGACGGCCCGGCTACTCCGGCGCCGGCGGCTTGGCTGCTCCGGCCCGGCGGTTTGGCTGCGCCGACGGTGGGCGGTTCCGACTACTCCGGTGGCCGCCACTGGGCCGCGACGGTCGCCGCGCTGCCCAGCAGCCGGGGCGTGATCGTGCCGAGTGCCGCGTCCCGGGCCCGCAGGGCCAGCCGTCCCCGGGTTTGCAGGACCGCCGACATCCGCCGGGTCTGCCGGACCACGGTGACGGTCCGGGGACGACGCAGCCGGTGGTACGACTCGACCGCCTCGCGCAGCGCCGGGCCGGGGATCGCCTCCCGGACCACCGAACGCAGCGTCGCGGCGTCCTCCAGGGCGAGACAGGCACCCTGACCCAGGTGGTGTGGCATCGCGTGCGCGGCATCACCGAGCAGCACCACCCCGCCGGTGCCGGACGGGAAGCCGTACGCCCGGGGCAGCGGACGCAGCTCGCGCACCTCCTGCTGCACCAGGTCCTCCGGCTCGGTGGCGGCGAGCAGCTCGCCGATCGGCGCCGGCCAGTTCGCGAACCAGCGCCGGAGCAGGGCGAGCTGGGTGGCCGGCGACTCGGGGCGGGAGGCGCCGGCCGCGGTCGCCACCCAGTAGATGCCACCCCGGGTGGAGCCGCCGGAGGCGCCCCGGTCGCCGAGCGAGGCGGCGACGAACCGGTAACCGGCGCCGAGCGTCTCGCCGTCCACCGGGCGGTCGGGCGGGAGCTGTGGCGCCCGGTACCAGGGAATCACCGCCCGCCACGCCGCGCAGCCGGAGCTGACCACGGTGGCCTCCGGGGCGAGCCGGCGGCGTACCGCGCTGTCGATCCCGTCGGCGGCGACGACGAGGTCGGCCTCGAAGCTGCCGCGCCCGTCGCCGACCGCCGGCCGGGCTCCGTCGGCCTCGCCGACCCGGACGGTCCGGACCTCGACCCCGGTCCGGATCTCCACCCGGTCGCCGAGGCCGGCGACAAGCGCGTCGTGCAGGTCCTCCCGGTGTACGACCACCGGCGCGCGCTCGCCCAGCCCGGGGCGGGGCTGCACCAGCCAGTGCCCGTCGGGGCGCCGGACCCCGACGTCGGGCAGCCGGGTGGCGATCGCGGCCAGCCCTTCGCCGAGGCCGAGCGCGCGCAGTGCGTGTATCCCGTTGGGCCAGAGGACCAGGGCGGTGCGCTCGGCGCGTACCCGGTCGGCCTGTTCCAGCAGGGTCACCTGCCATCCGGACCGGGCCAGCGCACCGGCCGTCGCCAGTCCGCCGATCCCGGCGCCCACCACCACGGCCGTACGCATCGGGCCGGCTCCCCCGCTCAACGGTCCCGGTCGGCGGTCCCCGGCGCGGCCCCGGCGTCGGCCGGCTCGCCGTCCCGGGTCTCGGCCGGTGTCCCGGCGGCGGTCGGCTTCCCGGCCCGCACGCCGCCCTCGGCGAGTTCGCCGCCTTCCCGGCCGTCGCCGTCGCCGTCGCGACCGTCGTCGTTGCCGTCCCGGCCGTCGTCGTCACCTTCGCCGCTGTCGTCGTCGTAGGCGGCGTCGGCGTCGGCGTCGGCACGCTCGGCTCGGGCCGGTGCGCTCGGGTCCTCGGCCGGCGGCACCTCGCCGGTCTCCTGGAAGCGCCGGAACTGCTCCTCGGTCACCACCTGGTACGCGATCGGCGCGCCGACCGCGGCCGGCTCGCGGGAGACGTCGACCTGGGAGACGTCGCTGGCGGCGGTGTCGCCCGCGGCCAGCGGTGCGGGCGCGCCACCGACCGGGACCAGGAACTCCTGCGGGCCCCGGACCCGGACGAAGTAGACGAGCGCGCCGAGGAAGACCAGGACCGCGGTCCAGACGTTCAGCCGGGCGCCGAGGATCTCGGTCGCCTCGTCGGTACGCATCATCTCGATCCAGAACCGGCCGACGGTGTAGCCCATCACGTAGAGCGCGAACGCCCGGCCCCGGCCGAGCTTGAGCCGGCGGTCGAGGAAGAGGACCAGACCGGCGACGCCGACGTTCCAGAGCGCCTCGTAGAGGAAGGTCGGGTGGAAGAGCCCGGGTTCGAGGACCGGGTTGCCGCTGTCGTCGAGGAGGGCCTTCCCCGGGTTGGCCTGGTCCATCCGGTGGATCTCCAGGCCCCACGGCAGCGTCGTCTGCCCGCCGAACAGCTCGTTGTTGAACCAGTTGCCGATCCGGCCGACGGCCTGGGCCAGCGGCATTCCCGGAGCGAGCGCGTCGGCCACCATGGTCAGCGGCAGGCCGAGCTGCCGGGCGGCCAGCCAGGCGCCGACCGCGCCGCCCGCGACGGCGCCCCAGATCCCGAGCCCGCCCTCCCAGATGTAGAGGGCGCGGAGCGGCTCACCACCCTCGCCGAAGTAGGAGCCGGGCGAGGTGATCACGTGGTAGATCCGGGCGCCGACGATGCCGAACGGCACCGCCCAGACGGCGATGTCCAGCACCGCCCAGGGCGCGGCGCCCCGGCGGCGCAGCCGCAGCTCGGTCACCGCGCAGGCGACCACGATTCCGAGCACGATGCAGAGCGCGTAGGCCCGAACCGGCACCGGCCCGAGCTGCCACACGGCGTTGGCGGGACTCGGCAGGGCCGCCTGAGGAGAGAGCGAGGCGAGGGTCACGGGTGCACAGGCTACCGTCGCAACCCCTGCCCGCGGCACCCCGGTCCGGTTGCTACCTTCCGGCGAAGCCCGCCTGTTTCGTCCCGATACGGCCCACACTCTCCCCCCGTCGCCTGTTTGAGCTGCTCGCAGCCAGCCGGCGAGCGCGCGGAAACGGGGGCGGGGACGGGCAGGCGGGCGGTGTCCGGCCAGCGCCGGACGTTCGGATCAGCGCCCGGACGGTTCGGATCAGCGCCGGACGGTTCGGACGCCCTCGGCGAGTTCGGCGCTGAGACTGCCCAGCCTGGCGAGCCCGGCCGCCTCGTCCGGGGCGTCCAGCAGGCAGCGGATCAGGGCGCTGCCCACGATGACGCCGTCGGCGTACCGGCCGACCTCGGCGGCCTGGGCACCGGTGCCGACGCCGAGGCCCACCCCGACCGGCAGCGAGCTGACCGCCCGGACCCGGCCGACCAGGGTCGGTGCGTCGTCCGAGGTCCGCTCCCGGGCCCCGGTCACCCCCATCAGGGCGGTGGCGTAGACGAAGCCCCGGCAGTGCTCGACGGTCATCGCCAGCCGCCGGTCGGTCGACGACGGCGCGACCAGGAACGTCCGGTCCAGCCCGTACGCGTCGGAGGCGGCCAGCCACTCGCCGGCCTCCTCCGGGATCAGGTCCGGGGTGATCAGGCCGGTGCCACCGGCGGCGGCGAGGTCCCGGGCGAAGGCGTCGACTCCGTAGCGCTCGATCGGGTTCCAGTAGGTCATGATCACCACCGGGGCGCCGGTCGCGGCGACCGTCTCGACGATCCGCAGCGCGTCCCGGGTGCGTACCCCGCCGGCCAGGGCGATGTCGCTGGCCCGCTGGATGACCGGCCCGTCCATCACCGGGTCGGAGTACGGGATCTCCAGTTCGATCACGTCGACCCCGGCGTCGACCATGGCGCGCATCGCGGCGATGCTGCCGTCCACGGTCGGGAAGCCGGCCGGCATGCAGCCGACCAGCAGGGCCCGCCCCTCGGCCCGAGCCTTCTCGAAGGCGACCCCGATGCTCCGGTCCGGATCAGCGGTCATCCCGGTCACCCCTGGTTTCCGTCGAGGATGCCGAAGTACTCCCCGGCGGTGTGCACGTCCTTGTCGCCCCGGCCGGAGAGGTTGACCACGATCGTCGGCTCGCGACCCAGTTCGGCGGCGAGACCAGGGATGATCTTGAGTGTGCCGGCCAGCGCGTGCGCGCTCTCGATCGCCGGGATGATCCCCTCGGTCCGGCAGAGGAGCTGGAACGCGTCCATCGCCTCCGCGTCGGTGACCGGCGCGTACCGGGCCCGCCCGGCGTCGTTCAGCCAGGCGTGCTCGGGGCCGACCCCCGGGTAGTCCAGCCCGGCCGAGATCGAGTGTGACTCGACCGTCTGCCCGTCGGCGTCCTGCAACACGTAGGTGCGGGCGCCGTGCAGCACCCCGGACGAGCCGCCGGTGATGCTCGACGCGTGCCGCCCGGTCTCGATCCCGTCGCCGCCGGCCTCGAAGCCGTAGAGCCGGACGTCGGCGTCGGGCACGAAGGCGTGGAAGATGCCGAGTGCGTTGGAGCCGCCGCCGACGCAGGCGGTCACCGCGTCCGGCAGCCCGCCGGTCAGCTCCAGGCACTGCTGCCGGGCCTCCACCCCGATGCCCCGGACGAACTGCCGGACCATCGCCGGGAACGGGTGCGGGCCGGCGGTGGTGCCGATCAGGTAGTGCGTCCGGTCGACGTTCGCCACCCAGTCCCGCATCGCCTCGTTCATCGCGTCCTTGAGGGTGCGCGAGCCGGCGGTCACCGGGACGACGGTGGCGCCGAGCATCCGCATCCGGGCGACGTTCAGGGCCTGCCGCTGGGTGTCCAGCTCGCCCATGTAGACGACGCACTCGAGATCGAGGTACGCGGCAGCGGTCGCGCTCGCCACCCCGTGCTGGCCGGCGCCGGTCTCGGCGATCACCCGGGGCTTGCCCATCCGCTTGGTGAGCAGCGCCTGGCCGAGCACGTTGCGCACCTTGTGCGCGCCGGTGTGGTTGAGGTCCTCGCGTTTGAGCAGCACCCGCGCACCGATCCGCTCGGAGAGCCGCTGGGCCGAGTAGAGCGGCGACGGGATGTTGGCGTACTCCCGCAGCAGCCGGCTGAACTCGGTGCTGAAGGACTCGTCGGCAAGCGCCTTCTGGTAGGCGTTGTCGAGCTCGTCGAGCGCGGCGACCAGCGCCTCGGGAACGAACCGACCGCCGTACGGGCCGAAGTGCCCGGCCAGGTCCGGCAGCTCCGTCCCGCCGGCCGGTCCGGTGCCCGTGCTCATCGGACCGGGCGGGGGGTCGCCGGGTGGTTGCCGGCGTTGACCAGTTCGGCCACCGCCTCCCGGGGGCTCTTCTGGGTGACCAGGCCCTCGCCGACCAGTACGGCGTCGGCACCGGCCGAGGCGTACCGGATCAGGTCGTGCGGGCCGCGTACCCCGGACTCGGCGATCTTGACGACGTTGTTCGGCAGGCCCGGGGCGATCCGCTCGAAGACCGACCGGTCGACCTCCAGGGTGCGCAGGTTGCGGGCGTTCACGCCGATCACCCGGGCACCGGCCTCCATGGCGCGGTCCGCCTCCTCCTCGTCGTGCACCTCGACCAGCGGGGTCATGCCCAGCGACTCGATCCGCTCCAGGAGGCCGACCAGCACGTTCTGTTCCAGCGCGGCGACGATCAGCAGCACCAGGTCGGCGCCGTGCGCCCGCGCCTCGTGCACCTGGTAACTGGAGACCACGAAGTCCTTGCGGAGCACCGGGATGTCCACCGCGTCCCGGACCGCCGCCAGGTCCTCCAGCGACCCGCCGAACCAGCGCCCCTCGGTGAGTACGCTGATGCAGCGCGCCCCACCCGCGGCGTAGTCACCGGCCAGGTCGGCCGGGTCGGCGATCTCGGCGAGCTGCCCCTTGGACGGCGAGGAGCGCTTCACCTCGGCGATCACCCCGACGCCGGGCCGGCGCAGCGCCGCGTACGCGTCCCGGGGTGGTGCGGCGGCCGCCGCCAGTTGCTTGATCTGCTCCAGCGGCACCTGTTCCTGCCGCCGTGCGACGTCCTCGCGGACTCCGGCGAGGATCTCGTCGAGCACGTTGGCGGACGTCGCCGATCCGGCTTCGTCTCCCGCCGCGTGCGGTTGCTCAGCAGTCACCAACGGACTCCCCTCTCCGGGTGTCATGGGCCGATGCTAGGCGTCGCCACGGGACGGACGCCTCCCGGGGTATGGCGTGCTTCACGAGATGGGCTGGGGCATAATGGCCGACCTTGTGAGCGGATTATCACGCTGCGCCATCGGAAGTGCGCGCCGAGCCGGCCGGTGAGCGGGGGCTGGCACCGCGACAGGGGTGGCCGGCGGGACGGCTGTGACGGAAGTCAAGGAAGCCGGACGGCGGCCCGGCTGTTCTCCCGGATGGTGGGCCCGCAACACCCACGAACCGTTAAGCCGGGGGTGACCGGCCGGAAACACCGGCTCGGCACCATCTAGTCGGGCACACTGGTCGCGGGGCCGCCGCCGACCAGTCGGATCGATTTCCGTGCGGGGAAGACCATGAGCGTTGCGAAGCCTGACTCCGGCATGAAGCCTGACTCCAGCATGTCGCCTGACTCCGGCATGAAGCCTGACTCCGGCATCGACCTGACCAGCATCCCCCGGGCCGTACTCTCGGCCGCCGTCGGCGTGGTGCACACCGTGGAGCGGGCGGTGATCGGTGACGCCCGGATGCGGACCGCCCGGGGCAACGCCTGGGAGGCGATCTGCGCCGACCGGGACCGGGCGCTGCGGCGCGACGAGATCCGCGCCCTGGTGGCGGCGCTGGCCTCCGCCCCACCGGCGGTACCCGCGACCCTGCCGACCCCCGGCCGCCCGGCCGCCGGCCGCCCGACCCCCGGCCAGCCTCAGCCGGCCCTCGGGTCGCCAGCCGTCGGGTCGCCAGCCGTGGTGTCCTCGGCCGTCGGGTCCTCGCCCCGGTCCAGCGCGTCCCAGGCGGCCGTGGTCCGCCCGGCGTCGACCCGCCCGTCCGGGGCGGTCGCCACCCGGCCTGCCCCGGCCGGCCGGGCCCGGTCGTAGCGGGCACCCATCACCGGCCACCCGGCGCCGCGCAGCACGGCGAGCACCCCGGCCGCGCCGGCCAGCAGGCCGCCGAGCGCACAGAGCAGCGGCCAGCCGGCGGCGACCTCACCACCGGTGCCGAACCCGGCGTAGCCGGCACCGGCCACCAGCCCGGCGCCGAGCAGCGCCAGCAGCCCGCCGACCAGCCGGCGCCCGATCCCCCGGGTACCGAGCAGCGCCCCGGCGCCGGCCAGCCCGACCAGGGCCAGCGCCGGCAGCCAGGGCAGCAGGTCACCACCGGTCCGGGCGGTCCGGTCGGGCGGCAGCGGCGCCGGGCGGGCGGTCAGCTCCACCGACCAGGTCCGGGTCGCCGCGAGGACCGCCAGGCCGGCGCCGAGCAGGCAGAGCAGCACCGCGTACGCCAACTCGCGCCGCCCGGCCGACCGGGCCCGGTCGACGGTCGACGTGCCGGTCGAGGGGTCGGTCGACGTGCCGGCCGCCGGTGCGCCGCCGACCGTCACCGGGCCGGCCGCAGTGTCTCGGCAGCCGCGATCGCGGCGAGTACGGCAGCCGCCTTGCTCCGGGTCTCCCGGTCCTCGGCGGCCGGATCGGAGTCGGCGACGATCCCGGCACCGGCCTGCACGTACGCCCGGCCGCCCCGGATCAGCGCGGTCCGGATCGCGATCGCCATGTCCAGGTCGCCGCCGAAGCCGAAATAGCCGACCGTGCCGCCGTACAGGCCGCGTCGGGTCGGCTCCAGCTCCTCGATGATCTCCATCGCGCGTACCTTCGGTGCGCCGGAGAGGGTGCCGGCCGGGAAGGTCGCGGCCAGCGCGTCGAAGGCGGTCCGGTCCTCCCGCAGCGTCCCCACCACGGTCGAGACGATGTGCATCACGTGGCTGTACCGCTCGATGGTGGCGAACTCCGGCACCTCGACCGTACCCGGTCGACAGACCCGGCCGAGGTCGTTGCGGCCCAGGTCGACGAGCATGACGTGCTCGGCCCGCTCCTTGGGGTCGGTGATCAGCTCGGTTGCCAGCCGGCCGTCGTCGGCCGGGCTGCTCCCCCGGGGCCGGGTGCCGGCGATCGGGTGCAGCATCGCCCGCCGCTGCCCGTCGGCCCCGGCGGTGACCTTCAGGTGCGCCTCCGGGGACGACCCGACGATGTCGAAGTCGTCGAACCGGAGCAGGTACATGTACGGGCTCGGGTTCGTGGCCCGGAGCACCCGGTAGACGTCCAGCGGGTCGGCCCGGGTCTCCCGCTCGAAGCGCTGGGCCAGCACGATCTGGAAACACTCGCCGGCCCGGATCGCCTCCTTGGCCACCTCGACCGCCTTCGGGTACTCCCCCTCGACGGTCCGGCTGAGCACCTCGCCCGGCGCGGGCCGGTCGACCGTGGCGATCATCGGCGGGATCGGTCGGGACAGCGCGCTCGTCATTGCGTCCAGCCGGCCGACCGCCTGGTGGTATGCCGCCGTCACCTGCGCCGCCCGGTCCCCGGCGCCCGGACCGATCGGCTCCGGTGCCGGCAGCAGGGCGTTGGCCACCAGGATCGCGGAGCCGTCGAAGTGGTCCAGCACGACCAGGTCGGTGGCGAGCATCATGCCCAGTTCGGGCAGCTTCAGGTCGTCCTCGGTCAGCGACGGCAGCCGCTCGAAGCGGCGTACCACGTCGTAGCCGAGATAGCCGACCATGCCGCCAAGCAGCGGTGGCAGGGGGCCACGCTCGGCGCCGACCGGACCGACGGCGGCCGGACCGGTCAGCGCCGCCACGGTGGCCCGCAACGCCGCCATCGGGTCACCGCCGGTCGGCAGCCCGGCCGGGGGCGTACCGAGCCAGTGCGCCCGGCCGTCCCGCTCGACCAGGGTGGCTGCGCTGCGTACCCCGACGAAGGAGTACCGCGACCAGGCGATCCCGGCCGCTCCGGCCCCCTGTTCCGCCGACTCCAGCAGGAAGGTCCCCGGCCCGCCGGCCAGCTTGCGGTAGACCCCGACCGGGGTCTCCCCGTCGGCGAGGAGTCGCCGGACCACCGGCACCACCCGCCGGGTCCGGGCCAGCTCGCGGAAGGTCGCATCGTCCGGGCTCACCGCTCCGGTGGTCATCGGGTCACCGCCTGAAGGAGGGTCATGCCGTCGGCTCGGCGGAGGTCGTACCGCTGACCGGCAGTTCGTCGGAGAAGCAGGTCCAGTTTCCGGTGTGGCAGGCCGCGCCGACCTGCTCGACGCTCACCAGTACGGCGTCGCCGTCGCAGTCCAGCGCCACCGACCGGACGTACTGGTGGTGGCCGGAGGTCTCGCCCTTGACCCAGTATTCCCGGCGGCTGCGCGACCAGTAGGTGGCCCGGCCGGTGGTCAGGGTGCGGTGCAGCGCCTCGTCGTCCATCCAGGCGACCATCAGCACGTCGCCGCTGTCGTGCGCCCGGACCACGGCGGTGAAGAGTCCGTCGGGGGTGCGGCGCAGCCGGGCGGCGATCGCCGGGGCGAGGGCCGAGGGCCGGGCGGGACCGCTCGGCGCCGGCCCGGGCGCGGCCGCCGGGGCGGAGAGATCGGGTACGGGCATAGTTCCCGATTGTTTCGCACGCGGCACCGGTGCCGTCCACCCGTCCCCGCTCCCACGCCCCGCAGTGGTCCCCGCCACGTGACCGACCTGCCGGGCCGGCTGGCCGGGCTGGACGGACTGAGCGGGCTGAGCGGGCGGGACGGGCTGAGCGGGCGGGACGGGCTGAGCGGGCGGGACGGGCTGAGCGGGTCCGGCGAGCTGGGCGGGTTGGGCGAGCTGGGCGGGTTGGGCGAGCTGGGCGGGTTGGGCGAGCTGGGCGGGTTCGGCGAGCTGGGCGGGTTCGGCGAGCTGGGCGGGTTCGGCGAGCTGGGCGGGTTCGGCGAGCTGGGCGGGTTCGGCGAGCTGGGCGGGTTCGGCGAGCTGGGCGGGTTCGGCGAGCTGGGCGGGTTCGGCGAGCTGGGCGACGTAGCGGTCCAGTCGGCCGTCGCGCAGGGCGGCGGCGAGATCGGCACCGACGACCCGGGCCAGTTCCCCGGCGTACGGGCGGGCCAACGCCACCGTGCCGGCGACCAGGCGGTGCGCGGCGGCGTGCAGCCGGGGCAGCGTGTCGGGGCGCAGCCCGAGGCAGGTCAGCAGGTCGTCGCGGTAGCCGGCCGGCGCGACCGGCAGGTCCAGCGCGGCGGTCAGCGCGTCGCCGCGACTGGCCACGGTGACCGCCGGGTTGGCCAGCCGGAGCACCGACGGGCAACGCCGGGCCAGGTCGGCGGCGGCGAGCCGGGCGTCGTACTCGGCACCCGCCGCGCAGGCCCCGCCGACCTTGCCGAGCGCGGCGACCAGATCCTCGAGATCGGGCTCGGCCGGGCGCTGGCGGATCTCGGTCAGGTCGATCGACGACCGCCAGGCTTTGTGTGCCCAGAGTAACCGTATGGGCGCGACGACGGGCAGTCCGAAGGACCAGTCGGCCGGCCGGTCGAGGCGTTCGAGCCAGGAACCGACGTCCCGGACGGCGACCGACAGGTGCGTCAGCCGATCGCCCGCCTCCACCAGGAAGGCCGGGTACGCCACGTACGGCCCACCGCTGACCAGCACATCGATGTCCACGTCGCTGTACGGAGTGGCGGCGCCCCGGGCGTAGCTGCCGCGCAGCAGCACCCCGACGACGGGCGGGCCGGGCAGTTGGCGCAACCGGTCCGTCCAGTCGTCGAGGAACCCGAGTTGCCGTAACGGACCGTGATCCACGGCGTCATCGTGCCGCAGCTCCGATCATGACGCAACGCCCGATGACGCGCCGCCTGGGCGTTTCGTCGATTACTTACCGATAAATCGCATTGACTGCTCCGGATAGCGTTCCCCGGCCGCCGCGCCGACCGGTACCGCGGCGGAGAGCCGGGCCACCTGGTCGCCGGTGAGCCCCAGGTCCACGGCGGCGGCGTTCTCCTCCAGATAGCGCACCCGCTTGGTGCCGGGGATCGGCAGCACGTCCTCGCCCTGGGCGAGCAGCCAGGCCAGCGCCGCCTGGGCCGGGGTGCAGCCGATCTCGGCGGCCACCGCCTCCACCCGGGCCACCAGCTCCAGGTTGGTGTCCAGGTTCTCCCGCGCGAACCGGGGCGCCCGGTTGCGGAAGTCGTCGGCGTCGAGCTGGTCCCGGCCGCTGATCGTCCCGGTCAGCAGCCCCCGCCCGACCGGCGAGTACGCCACCAGCGCCACCCCGAGATCCCGGCAGGTGGCCAGCATCTCCTCTTCGACGTCCCGGCTGAACAGCGAGTACTCCATCTGCACCGCCGCCACCGGATGTACGGCGTGCGCGGCCCGCAGCGTCGCCGGGCTCACCTCGGAGAGCCCGACGAACCGGACCTTGCCGTCCACCACCAGTTCCGCCATCGCCCCGACGGTCTCCTCGATCGGCGTCTCGGGGTTGCGCCGGTGCAGGTAGTAGAGGTCGATGGTGTCGACCCCGAGCCGGCTCAGCGAGGCGTCGCAGGCCTGCCTGGCCCACCCGCCGGAGCTGTCGACGTACGCCCCCGGCGCGGCGGTGGTGTCGCCCTGGTCGGCGAACCGGTTGCCGAACTTGGTCGCCAGGAACACCTCGTCGCGGCGTTTGCGCAGCACCGGGGCGAGCAGCTGCTCGTTGTGCCCCCGCCCGTACATGTCGGCGGTGTCCAGGTGGTTGACGCCCAGGTCCAGGGCGCGGTGCAGGGTCCTGGTCGACTCCTCGTCGTCCCGGGTCCCGTACGCCATGCTCATCCCCATACAGCCGAGCCCGATCGCCGAGACCTCCGGTCCGATCGCACCGATCCTGCGCTTCCGCATCGTCCCGCTCCGTCCGCCGTACCGTCCGTCCGATCCGCCGGTCCAGCCTCGCACCCCGCCGCCGACCGGATCTTCCGTACCCGTCGACCCGACGCGGGGAAACCGATCCGCCGACGGCCGCGCACCGGCGATTGCCGGCGGCGAAGATTTCAACTAGCGTTGATTTCAGCACTTGATGAGTTTTGGAGGAGATGCGTCATGGAGACCGCGACCGGAGGTGTCGTGGCGAGCGCGATCGAGGTCCGCGACCTCGTCGTGACCCGCGGCGGGCGGCGGGTGCTGCACGGGATCAGCTGCACCGTGCCGCGCGGCACCGTCACCGGCCTGCTCGGCCCGAGCGGCAGCGGCAAGACCACCCTGCTGCGGGCCATCGTCGGCGTGCAGACCGTGACCAGCGGCCGCGTCACCGTGCTCGGCGAGCCGGCCGGCAGCCGGAGCCTGCGGCGGCGGCTCGGCTACCTGACCCAGGCGCCGAGCGTCTATCCGGACCTGACCGTCCGGGAGAACGCCCGCTACTTCGGCCGGCTCTACGGGCTCGGCCGGGCCGAGGCGGACCAGGCGATCGCCGCCGTCGGGCTGGCGGAAGCCGCCGGCCAGCTCGTCGGCACCCTCTCCGGCGGGCAGCGCAGCCGGGCCTCGCTCGCCTGTGCCCTGGTCGGCCGCCCCGAGATGGTCATCCTCGACGAGCCGACGGTGGGCCAGGACCCGGTGCTCCGGGCCGAGCTGTGGCAGCGGTTCCAGGCGATGGCCGAGGAGGGCGCCACGCTGCTGGTCTCCAGTCACGTGATGGACGAGGCGGCCCGGTGCGACCGGCTGCTGCTGATCCGCGAGGGCCGGCTGATCGCCGACGACACCCTGGCGGCGGTACGCGCGAGCGCCGGCACCGACGACCTGGAGGAGGCGTTCCTCCGGCTGATCCGGGCGGCCGAACCGACCGACCCGGACGCGCCCGCACCCACCGGGACCGGCGGGCAACCGCTGACCGGCAGCGGCGACGGGAGGACGGCCCGATGAACCCGCGCATCCTGGCCGTCACCACCGGCCGCATCCTTCGGCAACTGCGGCACGACCGGCGTACCGTGGCGATGCTGCTGGTGGTGCCGGTGGTGCTGCTCACGCTGCTCTACTACATGTTCGGCGACCAGCCCACCCCGCCGGGTCAGCCGGACACCTTCGACCGGCTCGCGCTGGTCATGCTCGGCATCTTCCCGTTCGTGATCATGTTCTTGGTCACCAGCATCGCCATGCTCCGCGAGCGCACCTCCGGCACGCTGGAACGGCTGCTCACCACCCCGCTGGGCAAGCTCGACCTGCTCTTCGGCTACGGTCTCGCGTTCGGGCTGGCCGCCGCCGCCCAGGCCAGCCTCACGACCGGTACGGCGTACTGGTTCTTCGACCTCTCCACGGCCGGCGACGCCGGGCTGGTGGTGCTGATCGCGGTGATCAACGCCGTACTCGGGGTCGCGTTGGGACTCTTCTGCAGTGCCTTCGCCCGGACCGAGTTCCAGGCCGTACAGTTCATGCCGGTCGTGGTGATCCCACAGCTCCTGCTCTGCGGTCTGTTCGTCGCCCGCGACCAGATGGCCGGCTGGCTACAGGCGATCAGCGACGTGCTGCCGCTGTCGTACGCGGTCGAGGCGTTGCAGGAGGTCGGCACGCATGCCGAGCCGACCGGCACGATGTGGCGGGACGTGGCGGTGGTGAGCGGGGCCGTCGTCGTCGCGCTGGTGCTGGCCGCGGCCACGTTACGGCGTCGTACCGGCTGACCTCCGCGTCGCCGGCCGGTGCCCAGCACGAACGGCGCCGGCCGGCGTCGGAGCAGACTGATACGAGGACGGCGATGGCACGACGGAGCGGACGGCGACCGGGCAACCCCGACACCCGGGAGGGGATCCTGAGAGCCGCTCGGGAGGCGTTCTCCGAGCGCGGCTTCGACCACACCTCGATCCGGGCCATCGCGACCAGCGCCGGAGTCGACCCGGCACTGGTCCACCACTACTTCGGCACCAAGGACCAGCTCTTCCTGGCCACCATCGACATCCCGTTCGATCCGCAGGAGGTGCTGCCGCAGATCGCCGCCGGTGGGCTGGACGGGATCGGCGAACGGCTGGTCCGGACCTTCCTGGGGGTCTGGGACTCCCCCGCCGGCACGGCCGCGGCGGCGCTGTTCCGCTCGGCGATGCACAACCAGTGGACCGCCCGACTGCTCCGGGAGTTCCTGGAGACCCAGGTGCTCCGTCGGGCGACCGGGATGCTGGAGATCGACCCGGCCGAGGCACCGCTGCGCTCCTCGCTCGTCGCCACCCAGATGTCCGGCCTGGTCATCGTCCGCTACATCCTGCGGCTGGAGCCGCTCGCCTCGGCGCCGCCGGACGTGGTGGTCGCGGCGGTCGGCCCGACCTTGCAGCGGTATCTGGCCGGGGACGTCTCCGGGCTCACCGGAGCACCGGCCGCGCCCGGCACGCCGGGCGGATAACAGGGCGACGGCTGACGCCCCCGGTAGGGACGGCAGGCGGCCCGGCGCCGGCTGACGAACCGGAGACGTGAACAGTCCGGGCGCCCTGGTCGGGTCAGCGGTCCGGGCGGTCCTGATCGGGTCGGTCAGTGCTCCGGGCGGCCCTGGTCGGGCGAGCTGGCGACCGGCCACTCCTGGGGCTGCCGCGCCGGCACAGTACCGGGTGCAGCAGCTCGGCCAGGTCCGCCTGGCCGGCGAGCGGGCGCGGGAAGGCGAGCCGGGCCCGGCAGCGGGTGCCGCGCCCGCCGAGCGCCACCACCATGCCGTACCGGTCCAGCCGGAGCACCCGGGGCGGCGGCTCGGCCACGCCGGCCGGGGGTACGAGGTCGCCTAGCTGGCGCCGGAGGAAGGCGGCGATCTCCGGCCCGTGGTGGTTCGCGAGGTCGGCCAGCAGGTCCCGTTCCAGCGGGTGCAGCGGGTCCGGTTCGGCGGCGGCGTACTCGGCCGGCTCGACGTCGCGCACCGTGCCGGCCCGTTCCAACCGGATCTCCGCCGGTTCGAAGCGGTAGAGCGTGCAACCGCGCCCGATGTCCAGCAGGTCCCCGGTCGGTACGACCTCGGCGAAGTCGAGGGCCGCCTGCCGTGCCTCGATCCCGGCCAGCGGCTCCGGCCAGCCGGAGATCCACACCCGACCGAGCGGCGGCGCCCCGGCGGCCGGCGGCAGGTCACGGACGTCGAGCACCAGCGCCGTACTCCGGCTGCCGTCGGTCGGCCGCAGCGCCGCGGCCAGGTCGCTGACCACGGAGACGAGCAGCAGTACCCGGCCGGACGGGTCGACGGCGTGCCGGACCTGGTGCGGTCCGGGCCGGTACGCCACCTGGGCGGTGCCGGGGAGCCGACCGGCGGCGAGGGTACGGGCCACCTCCGCGGGGCTGGGCTGCATGACGTCGACCTCCAGCAGGAGTTAGCCTGACCTTAGTAAGGGCAGGCTAACTTATCCTCTGATTCGCGTCCATCCGGGATCCGGCGCGGCGACGACCGGCCCGCTACCGGGTCTGCTCGGCGACGACCGGTCCGCTACCGGGTCTGCTCCAACCAGGAGGCATAGAGCAGGCCATAAACCGACTCCGGATCGCCGACCAGCTCCTCGTGCGGTCCGCGCTGCACGATCCGGCCCCGATCCACCACGATCACCTCGTCGGCGGCCTGTGCCGTGGAGAGCCGGTGCGCGATCGCCACCGTGGTCCGGCCCCGGGTCACCGCGTCGAGGGTGCGTTGCAGGCGTACCTCGGTGGCCGGGTCGACCGCGCTGGTCGCCTCGTCCAGCACCAGCAGGTCCGGGTCGGCGACGTACGCCCGGGCCAACGCGACCAACTGCCGCTCACCCACGCTGAGCGCCTCGCCGCGCTCGCCCACCGGGGTCGCCAGGCCGAGCGGCAGCCCGTCCACCCAGTCGCCGAGCCCCAGCTCGGTGCAGGCCGCCGCGATCTCCTCGTCGGTCAGCTCCGGCCGGCCGAACCGGATGTTCTCCACCACCGTCGCGTCGAACAGGAAGCCGTCCTGCGGCACCATCACCACCCGGGAGCGCAGCGAGGCGAACCGGACCCGGTCCAGTGGCACCCCGGAGAGCAGCACCGCCCCCTCGGACGGGTCCATCAACCGGGTCAGCAGCTTCGCGAAGGTGGTCTTGCCGCTGCCGGTCTCGCCGACCACCGCGACCCGGGTCTTGGCCGGGACGTCCACGTTCACGTCCAGCAGCACCGGCGGGCCGCCCGGATAGCGGTAGTGCACCCCGGTGAACCGGATGTCGATCGGCCCGGCCGGCAGGTCGACGCCCTGCCCACCCGGGTCCGCCACGTCCGGGACCACGTCGAGTACGTCCAGCACCCGACGCCAGCCGGCCACCGCGTTCTGCGCCTCGTTGAGCACCTCGGTGGCGATCTGCACCGGCTGGGTGAAGAGGGTGACCAGGAAGAGGAAGGCGGTGAGTTCGCCGATGCCGAGCGACCCGTCGACGCCCAGCGCGACGCCGAGCACCACCACCCCGGCCAGGGCCAGCCCGGCGGCGATCTCGCCGGTCGAGAAGCTGACCACGCTGGTCCGGATCGCCCGCTGCTGGGCCCGGCGCTGCGCGTCGATGGCCCGGTCCAGCCGGGTGGCGGTCCGGTCGGCGACCCCGTACGCCCGGATCACCGGGGCGCCCACCACGCTCTCGGAGATCGCCGCCAGCAGGGTGCCCATCCGCTGCCGGACCACCCCGTACGCGGCGGCGAGCCGCCGCTGGAAGATCCGGATCACCAGCACGGCCGGTACGAACGCGGCGTAGACCACCAGGGTCAGCTGCCAGGAGTAGACCGCCATCACCACGGTGGTCACCACCACCTGACCGATGTTGACAAGCAGGATCACGCCGCCCCACTGGAGGAACTGGGTGATCTGGTCCACGTCGCTGGTGACCCGGGAGACCAGCGAGCCACGCCGCTCCGCCTGCTGGTGCAGCGTCGACAGGTCGTGCACGTGCCGGAAGGCGCGGACCCGTACCCCGGCCAGGGCGGTCTCGCTGACCGTGAAGAGCCGGCGCATCATCAGGTACCCGCAGAGGGTGGTCACCACCAGCACCGCCGCGGTGGCCGCCACCACCACGCCGACCACCCCGAGGTCGGGGCCGCCCGGCGCGCGCAGCCCCCGGTCGATGCCCTGCTGGATCGCCACCGGCACGGCGGCCCGGCCGATCATCGAGACCAGGGCCAGCCCGAGGGTGCCGGCGAGTCCGGTACGCAGTTCCGGGGAGAGCGCGAGGCCGCGCCGGAAGGTGCCCCAGGCGCTCTCCGCCCGCTCCGGCACCGGTGCCGTGGTAGTACTCACGCGTCCACCTCTTCGCCTCGCCGGGTCGCCGGGTCGGCGTACGTCCGTTCCCGTTCCGCCTCGGCCCGCTCGTACGCGGTGACCAGCGCGGCATAGCCGGGCGTGGTACGCAGCAGCGTGGCGTGCGTACCCCGCCCGACGACCCGGCCGTGCTCGACGTAGACCACCTCGTCGGCGAGCGCGATCGTCGCCCGCCGGTACGCCACCACCAGGATCGACGCCCCCGGTCCGGGCGGGCTGTCGGCGTCGGCGCCGGGCCCGGGGCCGGGATGGAGATCGCGATCGGGGTCGGTCGGTGTCGACCGCCCGCCGCGCAGCGCCGCCAGGATCCGCGCCTCCACCCTCGGGTCGACCGCGCTGGTGGCGTCGTCGAGCACCAGCAGCCGGGGTCGGCCGGCCAGTGCCCGGGCCAGGGTGAGCCGCTGCCGCTGGCCGCCGGAGAGCACCGCCCCGCGCTCGCCGACCAGGGTGTCCAGCGCCTCCGGCAGCGCTGCCACGAAGCCGTCCGCCTCGGCCAGCCGCAGCGCCGCCCAGACGTCGTCGTCGGTGATGCCGTCCCGGCCCAGCGAGACGTTCTCCCGGATGGTGTCGTCGAAGACGAACGGCACCTGGGCGACCAGCGCGGTGTTGTCGGCGAGCGAGGCGGCGGTCAGCGCGCGCAGGTCGGTCCCGTCCAGGTGCACCGTGCCGGCGTCCGGGTCGACCAGCCGGACCGCGAGGGAGACGATCGTCGACTTGCCGGAGCCGGTCGGCCCGACCAGCGCCACCGTGCGGCCGGGCGGGACGGTGAACGAGACGTCGTGCAGCACCGGCACCGGCCCGGACACCGGCTGGTCGCCGGCCGGTCCGGGGGCGGAGCCGGCCGGCGCGGCGACTGGCTCGGCGGCTGGCTCGGCGGCTGGCTCGGCGACCGCGTCAGGGGCCGGTTCGGTCGGTGGCACCACGTCGGTCGGCCGGGCCGCCGCCTCCGGCTGCTCGACGGCCAGGCCCGGCTCGGCGGGCGCGGTGGCCGGCGGCGACTCCGCCGGGGCGTACCCGAAGGTGACCCGGTCGAAGGCGAGGGTGGCCGGACGGCCGTCCCGGCGGTCCAGCGTGGTGTCGCCGTACGGCATCTCGCCGGTCGCGGTGAGCACCGCCTGCAACCGGTCCCAGCCGGCGACGCTGCGCGGCAGTTCGGCCAGCACCCAGCCGATCGCCCGGACCGGGAACGCCAGCACGCTGAAGAGGAACGCCACGCTCACCAGTTCGGTGATGGTGACCGCGCCCTGGCCCAGCCGGACCGCCCCGACCAGCAGCACGGCCAGGGTGCCGAGGCTGGGCAGGGTCTCCAGCACCGGGTCGAAGACGCCCCGGAGCCGGCCGACCGAGATCAGCGCGTCCCGCAGCTCGCCGGCCTGTGCGGCGAACCGGTCGGTCTCCCGGGCCTCCTGGCCCATGGTCTTGACCACAAGCGCTCCGTCGAAGCTCTCGTGCGCGATGGCGCTGACCTCGGCGCGCATCTGCTGCGCCCGGGCCTGCCGGGGAGCCATCCGTCGGGAGTAGACGACGTTCAGGGTGAACAGCGCGGGGAAGATCGCCACGCCGACGAGCGCCAGCACCCAGTCGCTGACGAAGAGCGAGCCCATCGCCGCGACCAGCATCACCAGGGTGCCGACCGCGAACGGCAGCGGCGCGATCGGGAACCAGGCGGCCTCGACGTCGGAGTTGGCGTTGGACAGCAGGGTGCCGGTGGCGTGCCGGTGGTGCCAGGAGATCGGGAGTTCGAGGTAGCGGCGGGTGATCCGGCGCCGGTAGCTGGCCTGCATCCGGTACTGCATGAAGCCGGCGCCGAGCCGGCGGCCGAACATCCCGAGTACCCGGCCGAGGCTCACCACGATCAGCGCGGCGGCGCCGACCAGCACCGCGGACAGGTCGGCCCGGCCGGTCTCCAGCGAGGGCACCACCACCTCGCCGACGACGGCGCCGACCACGTACGCGCTGGCGATGATCAACAGGCTGTAGAGGACGCTGCCGACGACCGCGACCGCGAAGATCCGTGGCTCCTCCCGGACCGCGTAGCCGAGGACCCTGAGCCCCCGGATGAGTGTGTCCCGGCTTGTCTTGCCCGCCACGCTGTCCCCCGCCGTAAGCCTCCTGCGTCCAGATCATCCTTACTGATCAGACGGGGTGATGACGAACCGATTGGCTCCGGTGATAGCGAGTCTGCCCTGATTGTGTCTGCTATCACAGCCTGTTCCCCGGGTGCCGGCCACCCGCCGGGCCGGCCGACCGACGCCGCCGCGCCACGCCGGTCGGCCGGATCAGGATTACGATCAAGACATGCCCCGCTACGCGGACACGGAGCGACAGTCGCTGGCCGATCTCCTCCTGACGGTCGGGCCGGACGCGCCGACGATCATCCCGGAGTGGGCCGCCCGGGACCTCGCCGCCCACCTGGTGACCCGGGAGCGCCGCCCGGACGCGGCCGCCGGCCTGCTGCTCCCGCCGCTTCGCCGGCACGGCGAACGGGTCCAGGCGGCGGTGGCGGCCAGGCCGTACCCGGACCTGGTCGACCAGATCCGGCGGCCGCCCCGGTGGAGTCCACTGGCGCTGCCGCCGCTCCACGAGCTGGTCAACCTGCTCGAATACTTCGTCCACCACGAGGACCTCCGGCGGGGCCGGTCCGACTGGCAGCCCCGGCAGCTTCCGGCCGGAGAGCAGGCGGCGCTGTTCAAGCGCGTCCCGACGATGGCCCGGCTCGCGCTGCGCCGGTTCCCGGCCGCCCTGCTGATCCAGGCGCCCGAGCACGGCGAGGCCACCGCCGGAGCCGGCGGCGAGCAGCTCCGGATGGTCGGCTCGCCCGGCGAACTGATCATGTTCCTCTTTGGGCGGCAACGCGTCGCCCGGGTGCAACTGGTCGGCCCGCCCGCGCTCACCGAGCGGTTGCGGTCCGCGAAACTCGGGATCTGACCTCACCGGGCGGGCGGACGTGCCGATGCGTGCCTTCGCCCTCGAGTGGCTGACCCGGCCGCCGTTCCCGGAACGGGTCAGCGCACACGTCGCGCGGGTGGCACCACAGTCCGTCCGCTGGGCCGCCGACCTCGGCCTGGTCGGCAGCGCCGCCGCGGCCCGCCGGCTGGGCCGGGCCAACGCGGCCGAGCTGGCCGGCCGGGCCTGCCCGGACGCCGGACCGGAACAGCTCCGGCTGCTCGCCGACCTGTTCACCTGGCTGTTCAGCTTCGACGACCGCTGCGACGACGACGGCCTCGGCGGCGACCCGGCCCGGCTCGCCCCGGTCGTCGGGCAACTGCTCGGCGTACTCGACAGGTGCGGCGGGCCGGCTCCGCCGGGCTCGGTCACCGTCGCCGACCCCGCCGCCGCCGGCCTGCACGACCTCTGCGCACGGGTACGCACACACGGCCCGCCCCGGCTGCTGCTCCGGTTCGCCGCCCAGATGCGGGAGTACCTGCTGGCCCTGCTCTGGGAGGCGGCGAACCGGGAGCGGGCCCGGGTGCCGGCGCTGGCCGAGTACCTCCAGATGCGCCGGCACACCGCCGGGGTACGCCCCAGCTTCACCCTGACCGACCTGGCGTACGGAGGACTGGCCGAGGCCACCTGCAGGGCCGACCTGGACGCCTCGCACCTGGACGACCTCGCCGTCGACCTGGTCTGCTGGTGCAACGACGTCTTCTCGTACGCCAAGGAGCGGCGGCAGGGGCGGGACGGGCACAACCTGATCGTCGTACTGGCCAGGGCCGCGGGGCGGGAGGAGCAGGCCGGACTACACGACGCGGCCCGCCGGTTCAACACCGGGCTGCGGGCGTACCTGGAACTGGAGTCCGCGCTGCTGGCCGGCGGCGACCCGGACACGCTGCGGTTCGTCACCGCCCGTCGGGCCTGGATCCGGGGCAGCTACGACTGGTCGCTCGGGGCCGGCCGCTACCGCTGAACCGCCACGCCGCCCGGGCGGGCTCAGTCCTCGCCGCCGCTGTGCGACTTCCAGGTCGGCACCGGCCGGCCGGCCGCGCACTCGACCTCGACCTCGATCCGCCCGCCCGAGCCGTGGAAGGTCACCTCGGCGTCGTCGTCCGGGCCGCGCTCGACCTCGCCGGTCCGGTAACCCTGGGCAGGTGTCCAGGAGGCCAGCCACACCCGCTGCCCGGTGCATTCGGCCAGCACGGAGCCGCCGGGGGTGACGACCAGCCGGCGTGAGCCGTCGGCGGCGGTCGGCGGGCCGCCGGAAGGTGCCGGCGAAGCGCTGCCGGTACCGCCGGGTGGCGCCAGCGGGACGCTGCCGGTCCCGTCCGGGGGCACCGGAGCGCCCGGCGGGACGGCGCCCGGACCGGCCGGTGGCGGGGTGCCGGCCAGCGCCCGGGCCACCTCGTCCGGGCTGCGCACCTCGCCCGCCGGCCCGGTCAGCCCGGCCCCGATCACCTGTACGGCGGCCAGCCCGGTGCCGGTCGCCACGAGTGCGGCGAGCAGCCAGCCGGCCACCGCGAGCAGGGTACGTCGACGCATCCCCCGATGATGCCCGCCGGCTCGTTAAGACCGGCGCCGGCAGACCCTAACGAACGGTTAACGCACCGGTCCCGCCCCACCGGGACAGGCGGCGTATTGTGGCTCGGGTCAGGGCGATCAAGCCGACGTACGCCAGCGAATAGATCTGGTGTGCTGTCACGGCGTCGCCGACACCGGTGCCGGGCGGCGTTTCCGGTTACCGTGCCGGTGTGGCACGCCTACTGCTGATCGAGGACGACCCGGCGATCCGTACCCCGCTGCTGCACGCGCTGCGCGAGCGGGGGCACGCGGTGGCCGCCGTACAGTCCGCGATGACCGGGCTGCAACGGGTGCTCGACGACCGGCCCGACCTCGTCGTACTCGACCTCGGGCTGCCCGACCTGGACGGGTTGGAGCTGCTCCGGATGCTTCGGGCGGTGAACAGCACACCGGTGATCATCGCCACCGCGCGGGACGAGGAGGCCGAGATCATCCGGGGGCTGGACGCCGGTGCCGACGACTACGTGGTCAAGCCGTTCACCGCCGCCCAGCTCGACGCGCGGATCCGGGCGGTACTGCGCCGCGGCGCCGGCCCGGCGGACGCCCCGACCGTACTCACCGTCGGCGAGTTGCGGGTCGACCCGGGAGCCCGGCAGGCGACCCTGGCCGGGGTGCCACTGGAACTGACCCCCCGGGAGTTCGACCTGCTGCACTACCTCGCCGGCCGGGCCGGTCGGGTGGTCGGCAAGCGGGAACTGCTCACCGAGGTGTGGCAGCTCCCCTACGGCGGGGCGGACAAGACGGTGGACGTCCACCTGTCGTGGCTGCGCCGCAAGCTCGGCGAGACCGCCCAGCAGCCCCGCTACCTGCACACCGTGCGCGGGGTGGGGGTCCGGCTCGACGTACCCGGGGCGGAGCGGTCGTGAGACGGCGGCTGACCCTGCTCGTCGCGGCCATCACCGGCCTGGTGCTGCTGGCCTTCCTGGTCCCGCTCGCGGTGCTGCTGCGCGGCGTCGCCGCGGACCGGGCGGTGGTGGCCGCCACCGCCGACGTGCAGGCGCTGGTCCCGCTGGTCGGCACCGCCGCCCCGGACGGGCTGCGGCTGGCCGCCGAGCAGGTCGGCGCCGCGGCCGACCGGCCGGTCACCGTCTTCCTGCCCGACGGCGCGGTACTCGGCGACGACGCGCCGCGCACCGACGGCGTCGAGCTGGCCGCCCGGGGCGAGAGCCTCACCGTCGACCGCGAGGAGGGCCGGGAGATCCTGGTCGCCGTGCAGGGCCGCCCGGACGGTACGGCGGTGATCCGCACCTTCGTCCCGCACGAGGAGCTGACCCGGGGCGTCTACCGCTCCTGGCTGGTGCTGGCCGGGCTCGGGCTGGCACTGCTGCTGCTCGGCCTCGCCGTCGCCGACCGGCTGGCCCGGTCGCTGACCGCCCCGATCACCGAGCTGTCGACGGTCTCGCACCGGCTGGCCGGCGCCGAGCTGACCGCCCGGGCCACCCCGTCCGGGCCGGCGGAGCTGCGGGCGGTGGCGAACGCACTGAACCGTCTCGCCACCCGGATCCAGGAGTTGCTCCGGGACGAACGCGAGCAGCTCGCCGACCTGTCACACCGGCTGCGTACCCCGCTGACCTCGCTGCGGCTGGAGTCCGAGTCGCTGGCCGACCCCCGGGAGGCGGCCCGGATCACCGAGCGGGTCGACGCGGTGGAACGGGCGGTGACCGGGCTGATCCGGCAGGCCCGGCGGCGGGGCACCGAGACCGGTACCGAACCGGCCTGCGACGCCACAGCGGTGGTCCGGGAGCGGGTCGCCTTCTGGACCGTACTGGCCGAGGACACCGGCCGGGCCGTCGGGCTCGACCTGGCCGACCGCCCGCTGCCGGTACGGCTGCCCGCCGACGAGCTGGCGGCGGTGCTGGACGCCCTGCTCGGCAACGTCTTCGCGCACACCCCGGACGGCACCGGTTTCGCCGTCGCGTTGGCGCCCCGCCCCGGCGGCGGTGCGCTGCTGACCGTCACCGACAGCGGCCCCGGGCTGCCGCCGGCCCTGGTCGGCCCCGCCCCGGCCGGTGTGCTGGAGCGCGGCGCGAGCGCGGCCGGCTCGACCGGGCTGGGCCTGGACATCGCCCGCCGGGCGGCCCGGGACAGCGGCGGCCGGTTCGCACTCTCCGCCGCCGAGGGTGGCGGGGCTCGGGTGGCGGTCGTACTCGGCCCGCCGCTGGCCGCCACCGGAACGCCGTCCGAGCTGGCCGCGAACTGAGCCATGCTGGCGGACTCTTTACCTTCGCTTAGTGTTCGCACAGCGCGCCGCTATCCCGATCCGCGCGAACCTCGGTGCCGAGAACCCCGCCAACCGGGTGTGCGCAACGATGGAGGAACTGCGATGCGGCGTAAGACTTTGGTCCTGGGCATCAGCGGCGCGCTGGCGGCGGCCGCCGTCGTCGGTACCGCGATCGGGGCCAGCGCAGCCGAGGGCGAGCGGCAGGGGTTCGGCGCCGTCGCCACCACGGCCCCCGGCGCACCGACCCCCGGCGCCGACCCGACGGGTACCCCGACCGGCGTGCCGACGGCGACGCCCAGCGGAACACCGTCGGGCGCGCCGAGCGGCTCGCCGGCACCGACCGGCTCGGCACCGACCGGCTCGGCGCCGGCCGGTGCGGTCGACTCGGCCCGGGCGGTCGAGATCGCGCTGGCCAGTGCCGGTGGCGGCCAGCTCGACGAGGTCGAGCGCGAGCAGGAGCACGGCCGTGACGTGTGGAGCGTCGAGGTCGTCAAGGACGGCTGGGAGATCGAGGTGGACGTGGACGCGGCCACCGGCGAGATCGTCAAGACCGACCGGGAGCAGGACGACGACAACGGCAAGGAGGACGACGACCACGACGACGAGGACGACGACAGCGATGACCGGGACGACGACGGCGACGACGACTGAGCGCCGATCGTAGGTCGACCCCAGGCAGCGGGTGGATTCGCCCGGCCTGGGGTCGGCCTGGGGTCGCTCGTGCGATCGGCCACCGCAGGGATACCGCCATCGCGCGTGAGCTGCTGGCGGAACTGGGCGACGGCCGAACCGGAGGGCCCGACCGTCGGCGACGGGGCCTACCTGTTCCACCACCGGGCCGGCACGGGCTGGCGATACCACAGCCGGGGCAGCGGCTTCTACTGCGAAGACCTGGGGATCACCAGCGGCAACCCGCCGTTCTGTGAGATGGATTGACCGAGCCGCCAGGCGTGACTCATAGGGCTGATGTCAGTCGGTGCTGGTCACGGGAAGGCGTATCGTCTCACCCAGCCACGGGACAACCGGGGCCGCCGGACACTGAGGGTTTCCGGGTAACGGCCTGCGACTGTGTGTGTAGTGGTTGTTCACGTGGTCCGTCCGTGTTCGAAGTGGAGGATGACCAGGGCTGCGGCGACGATGTTGCCGATCTTCCAGGGGCACAGGCTGACGTTGTGTAGGGCTTTGAAGGTCATCTTGAGCAGGCTGTTGCCGCGTTCGCCGACTGCGCGCAAGCGGTTGTGGGCGCGGTTGAACTGCTGTTGGACGTCGGTGAGGCGTCCGGTGGGCGGGGTCTTGAACGCGATGGTGAGGGTGCCGGCTTCGCCTTCGTAGCCCAGGTCGGCCAGGGTACGCAGGTCGTGACAGACCCGTGTGAGGGTGTCAAGCAGGTCGGGGTGGACGCGCAGGCAGGTCGTGTCGTCGTATAGGCGGCCCGGATCCGCGCCTCGTATGCCGGTTCCGAGCAGTTGGCCGGAAACTCTCCCCGGTGTTCCGCTTTCCCCTGGCGAGAGGGGTAGGCTGCGGCGGTGCGACCGATGGTGGAGTGGACGACCGAGCAGGTGCGCGGCCACCCGGTGTCGAATTCCTCCTGCCAGGACGCACTCGGATGCTCACGACGACGCCCCACATCCCCCCGGCACCCCACCGCCGTCCACAGCCAACCGGCAGCATCAAGGAGCAACGGTTGTCCCACCACCTCGACTCACCCCTCGCACGGCAGGACCCGCGTCTGGACATCAGCGACGTGTATGTCTTCCCCGGGGACACCGGCACCGTATTCGTCATGAATACCAATCCCCTCTCGGGGACGGGTGGCTTCCACCCGGAAGGCAGATACGAGTTCAAGATCGATACAGACGGCGATGCCGCACCGGACATCACGCTGCGCGTCACGTTCGGCCCACCCGACGCGGAAGGATGCCAGCCGGTCGAACTCCGGTCACTGCGCGGGGCCGCGGCCCGCGATCCCCACGGGAACGCGCCGATTTCGGTCAGCGGGCGTACCGGGGAGGAGCTCAAGGGCCCGGACGGCACCAGGCTGTGGTCGGGAGCGGCCGCGGACCCGTTCTTCATCGAGGGGACCGTGGTCACCGAGGTGGTACGGGCCATCGCCGAGGGCACGCCACCAGATCTCAGCGAATTCGACCCGGCCACCGCGACGAACCTCTTCGCCGGTACCAACGTCTGTTCCATCGTCGTGGAGATGCCGAACGACTCGCTCCCGGGTGGCACCATCGGCTTCTGGGGCGTAACCGCTCTCGCCACCGACACCGGTGGTTGGCGCCAGATAAACCGGTGCGCCAAGCCGTTGCTGAACACGCTCTTCAACCCGGCCGACTCTGAGCGGGCCGACGACTACAACGCCGGCCAGCCCAGCGACGACCTGGAGGTGAACGGTCCGCTGATCGCCGAGCGGGTGGCCCGGGTGGTACGGGCGATGGGCACCACGGCCGACCCTGGGGCATACGGGCGCCAGGTGCGGGACGCTCTGCTGCCGGACGTGCTCCGGTACGACGTCGGCACGCCCGCCAACTTCGGGTTCGCCGGCCAGAACGGACGGGGACTCACCGAGTGGGTACCCGAGGTGATGTTCGCGATCGTACTCAACGCCGCGGTGCCGCTCGGGCTTCGCGGCAACTCCGCTGCAGCCGGGCCCCGCCCGCACTTCCCGTACCTCGCACCGCCGATCCCGCTCACCTGATCAATGCCATCCGCGTGGCGTCGCCACACACGTCCGTCCTAGCCGAAACGTCACCGGGGACTGTCATGCCTGAACTCTCCACCCAGCCGACCCACTCTCCACCCGCGACCGCGGCAGCCGGTGCCCAGGCCCGGCATGACCTGGGCGCCGCCTCCGCACGCTTGCGGCACGATGTCGTCAAACGTCGCATGATGACGCTCGCGATCGTGCCCGCCGGTCTGGTCGCGGTCATCGGGGGCACGGTCACCGGGCTCCTGGGGTACGGCATGACTGCCGGCGTTCACGGGAGCGGCTGGGTCACCGGTGCGATCCTGCTCGCGGGCGCGTTGTTCACTCTCGCGGTGCTGTTGGGGGCGGCGTTGTTCGCCTCGACCGAGGCGCGAGTGGTGGCGGACCGGTTCACCGACGTCAGTCGCGCGACCGCACACGTCCAAGCCGAACTGACAACGGCGATCGAGCGGTTGACGCAGCGGAAGGTGCCGCCGAAGTCACCCGCGAAGGCATCGAGACCCGCCGCGCGCGCCAGCGCCTTCGTGGAACCCACCGTCGAGATGGTCATGACGAAGCCGGACGGCACGCCGCTGAAGAGCGACGGCGGTGGTGGCAGCGGCGATGGCAGCGATCAGGTGGAGGTCTTCGTCAACCTCGCCCGGAGACTCCAATCCCTGGTCCACCGCGAGATCGGCTTGCTCGACGGCCTGGAGAACGAGGTCGAGGACCCGGATCTGCTCAAGGGCCTCTTCCAGGTCGACCATCTCGCCACCCGCGTCCGGCGGTACGCCGAAAATCTCGCCGTACTCGGCGGCGCCGCTTCCCACCGCCAGTGGACGCTACCGGTCAGCGTCAGTGACGTGCTGCGTTCCGCCGTGGCCGAGATAGAACAGTATTCACGGGTGAAGCTGGTGCCGCCGGTGCCGGGCACGGTGCGCGGGCACGCGGTCGCCGATGTGGTCCACCTGCTGGCGGAACTGGTCGAGAACGCCACCGTGTTCTCCGCTCCACAGACCCGGGTGCTGCTGCGCGCCGAGCCCGTCACCGCCGGACTGGCGATCGAGGTCGAGGACCGCGGCCTGGGCATGTCCGCTACTGTGCGGAATCGGATGAACGCCCTGCTCAGCTCTCCCGACCGGGTCGTTCCGGGCGACCTGCTCCGGGATGGCCGGATCGGCCTGTACGTCGTCTCGGTGCTCGCCCACCGGCACAACATCACCGTACGGTTGCAAGGCAACATCTACGGCGGCACGCAGGCCGTGGTGGTGTTGCCGCCCGATGTCCTGGGCGGCAACCCCGGGGCGCTGGGGCCGGCTGCTGTGGAGCCGGCGCGGCCGTCAGGTCACACCTCCCCCGGCCGTAACGAACGCCCGCCGGTGCGCTCGCTCCAGCAGAGAACGGCGTCCACTGCCGCGAACAAGCTGCCGATCCCCGAACCGCAGCCAGCTCGTGCAGCCGGACCTGCGGCGGTGGCGCAGCCAACCGACGTGGACATTCCGGCCGGAGATCCTCGCCCCATGTTGCCTCGGCGCCGCCGTGACGAAAGCCTCGCGGCCGAGCTTTCGGATGCCCCGGAAGTCGGGAGGCCATTGGAGGATGTCGAACACAATCCTCACCTGATGGCCGCCTTCCGCACCGGGATGCGGCTGACTGAGGACGTGGATGAGCCGGAGACCTCCCCCGCTCCTGGCGAGGACCACCCACCGGGCACCATCGCATAGCCGTCGCGCATAAAGAGGAGTACAGGAATATGGTGAGCGAATCGTCAACCACCCAGCAACGAGATCTCTCCTGGCTGTTGGGCGGGCTCCTGCAACGTGTGCCGCACACCCGGAGCGCGCTTCTGTTGTCCTCCGACGGGCTGGTGAAGGCCGTACACGGGCTGGAGCGAGACGGCGCGGACCATTTGGCGGCGCTCGCCAGCGGACTTCACTCGCTGGCCCGCAGCGCCGGGAAGAAATTCGACGATGGCGGTGACGTGCGACAGATCGTGGTCGAGCTCAGCAATTCCCTGCTCTTCGTCTCCGCGGCGGGCCGTGGCGCCCAACTCACGGTGCTCGCCGGGCGTGACGCGGACGCCGCCGTACTCGGCTACGAGATGGGCATGCTGGTCAAGAGCGTCCGACCCCATCTGGAAACACCAGCTCGCCGGCCGGTCGGGTAGTGAGCGATGTCGGAGGCCACCCCGGGCGGGCCGTTGATCGACGACGCTGCCGGCCGGTTGATTCGTCCATACACCGTCAGTGACGGACGGACGAAACCCACCCGTCAACTCGATCTCATGACGATGGTGGTGGCCACCGGTTACCAGGCGCGCGACGATCTCGGACCGGATCACGCGAACCTCTTGACGCTCTGCCGAAGCCCGATCACGGTGGCCGAGGTCGCGGCTCAGGTACGGATGCCCGCAACGGTGGTCAAGGTTCTCCTGTCCGATCTGATGGAGTTCGGTGCCGTCGCCACCGGGACTTTCACCCAACCAGGGCTGGGGCCGGATTCCGCCGAGATCGAGCTGGAACTGTTGGAGGCGGTGCTGGATGGGCTACGAAGGAAACTCTGACGTGTCCGATGGTGAAGAACTCCCGATCGGAATCAAGATCCTCGTTGCCGGCGGCTTCGGGGTGGGAAAGACCACCTTTGTCGGCACGGTCAGCGAAATCGGGGCGTTGAGCACGGAAGAGCTGCTGACCGAGATCAGCGCCGACACGGACCGGCTGGACGGAGTCGAGAACAAGGCGACCACCACGGTCGCCATGGACTTCGGCCGAATCACCCTCAGCCCGAGACACGTGCTCTATCTGTTTGGAACGCCCGGCCAGGAACGCTTCTGGTTCATGTGGGACGAACTGTCGGCCGGAGCGATGGGCGCGGTGGTGCTCGCCGACACCCGGCGTCTGGAGCACAGCTTCGCGGCCGTGGACTTCTTCGAACGGCGCGGAATAAATTTCCTCGTCGCGGTGAACGAATTCGACGGGTCGCACCGTTATCAGCCGGACGAGGTACGAGCGGCCCTGGACCTCAAGCCGGACGTACCGATCGTCCTGTGCGACGCCCGGATACGCAACTCCGGCATCCAGGTGCTCCTTTCCCTGGTGCACTATCTCATCAATTCGAGGAGGTCCCATGTCAGTGACGTCCCATGAAAATTCGGGCGGGTCGGAGCGAGGGATCGCGATGCGTCACCTGCTCCTCCCGCCGGATGACGCCGAAGCACCATCTCGGGTTCTCCGACTCCGCGAGTTGGGAATCGGGGACCGACCCGTTCCGGAATTCGACGACTTCGCGCGCGAACTGGCGACACTCGTCGGCGGACGCTATGCGATGGTCAACTTCATCGACGAGAAACGGCAGTACTTCGCCGGGCTGTACAGCGCCGTGGCTGACACCACCGTGGATATGTCAACGTCGGCTGCTGAGCCCGGCCGGGTGATGGCTCGTGACCACGGTTACTGCCCGCACGTGATCGTACGGCGCCGGGCACTGGTCCTCGAAGATGTCCGTGACTTCCCCCGGTTCGCCGGAAATCCCGTGGTCGACGAGATCGGAATCCACTCCTACCTCGGAGCACCCCTGATCGACCGCACCGGTACGGCACTGGGCACGATCTGCGTGGTGGACCCGGATCCGCAACCGTGGGGGCACGAGGGGCTGAAGATCATCAAGTCGATGGCCGCCCGCCTGGTGCAACGGATCGAACGGTCGGAGATCAGCGTCACGGACCGCCGACCCACCACAGGGTGAGCGAGCACCCGCGGTGGGGCCAGGCCGCCAGCCGGTCCCACATCCGGCGGGTCACCCGGTCGCCGGCACCGGGTCGGCCCGGCCGAATGTCGCGTCGATCAGTTCCCGGTGGCCGGTCGTCGACCCAGCACCGGCCGGCGGGCCGGCGACACAGGCACCCCGGTGCCCCTCCCGCTCGCCGCACCTGCCGGTGCCGAGCAGCAGCCGGTCGCAGAACACCCGATACCGCTCGTGCTGCGCGTCCTCGGCCGAGACCGTGACCTCACCGGCATCGAGTTCCGGCAGGAAGGCCAGCGACTCGGCCAGCCGCGCCGCCAGTTCGGTGGCGGCGTGCAAAGTGGCTACGGCAACCGGAAGATGGATGACGTGGCCCGGCACGGCGTCACCGCGACCGGGACTTCCCATAACCGGTCCTGTATGCCCCATGGTTGATGACCCTCACCCGTGGTTGACGACCTCCGGCGGCCCGGTCTGGCAGCGCAGTCCTGCCCCGCCGACCTGGGCTGACGCCTCGATAGTTTAGCGATGTACCCGGAAATTTCGGGTACGCCACTCGGGCCCGACCCGGGCGGGCCAGCGGCACGACACCCTTCAGTTCACCGTCGCCACGGACCTCAGAGGCCCAGTACGCTGACGAAGGTTCGAGCCCGTGTGTCCACCCGGAACGAGCACCCGACGGCGGTCTGCGAAGGCGGTGAAACCACTGTTCAGGGCGGATCTGGTTGATTCGCGCCGGCTCTGCTTGTCAGGGAAGCGGGACCGCCACCACCGTCATCAGCGGCTCCAAGCCGACGAAGTCGTCGGGGTTGGTGGTGTAGAGCGGTAAGTGGTTACCGATCGCGATACTCGCGATCATGAGATCAGCCGTCCGTGCTCTCGGCTTGCGGCCTGCCGACAGCTCGGCTGCGACTACTCTGCCGAACGCACGTGCCGCCTCCGCATCGAACGGCAACGGTTCGAACTCCGACTCGGCCCGCTGAAGCACGTCCAACCGGCGGGCACGCTCGGCCGGATCATCGGTGTGATGCGGGCCTGCCGACAGCTCGGCGAGCGTGACCGCGCTGATCGACATCGTGTCCGGCAGCCGGGCATGGTCGAGCTGCCGGCGCAGGATGAGTATGTTGGTGTCGAGCAGGCCGTGCGTCTCAGGCTTCATAAGGGTCTTGGAGCCCGCTATCCATAGCGCTGTCCACATCAGCACGGAACCGCGCCGCGTCCATGACCGGCGCGTTCGCCGACACACCCGCGAACTGCTCCCGGGTCACCAACCGGGTTCGACGCAGCGGAATCAGCTCTCCGATCGGGGTGCCGTTGCGGGTGACGACGAACGACTCGCCATGGGCGACGGCATCCATGATCTGTCCGGATCTTGCCCGGAGATCCCGCTGCGTAAGCTCCGCTGCCATACGCCGACCCTACCATGGGTGTCACCGGGTGCCGCACGGTGGCACGTCACCGAAGCGGGGCCGATCCCGGCCGTCACGCACTGGAGGTCGACCCGCATAGCCACTTGCCGCCGCTGACCGTCGCAAATACCGTACGGTAACCGCGATTTTACGTGATCACCGTCACGCGACGATATCCCGGAGGCACCCCTCGCCATGGCACTCGACGTCTCCTACCGGTCCATCCCCGACATGTTCCTGAAGCGTGTCTCGGCCACCCCCGACCGGGACGCCTTCGCCCACCCCGCACCGGACGACTCCGGCCCGGTCTGGCTGAGCTGGGCACAGGTCGGCCAACGCGCGAAGGCGATCGCGGCCGGGTTACGCGGCCTCGGCATCGGCGCCGAGGACCGGGTGGCGATCCTGGCCAACACCCGGCTCGACTGGGTCCTCGCCGACCTCGGCATCATGTGCGCGGGCGGCGCGACGACCACTGTCTATCCGACCACCGAGCCGGAGGACACCGCCTACATCCTCGCCGACTCCGGCTCGAAGGTGCTGATCGCCGAGAACGCCCAGCAGGCCGCCAAGATCGCTGGGGTGGAACTGCCCGGGCTGACCCACGTCGTACTCATCGACGGGCCGGCCGACCCGGGCGCCACCCCGCCCCAGCTCACCCTCGCCGACCTGGAGGTGCAGGGCGCGCTGGTCCTGGAGAGCGACCCGGAGCTGATCGACCGGGTGGTCGCCGAAATCGACCAGGACGACCTGGCCACCCTGATCTACACCTCCGGCACCACCGGCCGGCCCAAGGGTGTCGAGCTGCTGCACGCCGGATGGTGCTGGGAGGGCGTGGCCCAGGAAAAGGTCGGGCTGATCACGGCGGAGGATTTGCAGTACCTCTGGCTGCCGCTGTCCCACTCGTTCGGCAAGACGCTGCTCTGCGGCGTTATCCACGTCGGCGTGCCCACCTACGTCGACGGCCGGCTGGACCGGCTGGTCGACCTGCTGAGCGTGGTCCGGCCGACGCTGATGTGCGGCGCACCCCGGATCTTCGAGAAGGTCTACAACCGGGCGGTCACCACCGCGCAGACGGCCGGCGGCGCGAAGGCGAAAATCTTCGCCTGGGCCGTCCGGACCGGCACCGACAAGGTGGCACTGGAGCAGGCCGGCAAGCCGGTCTCGGCCGGCCTGCGGATGCGGTACGCGCTCGCCGAGAAGCTGGTCTTCAGCAAGCTCCAGGCCCGGCTGGGCGGCCGGATCCGGGTACTCGTCTCCGGCGCCGCGCCGCTGAGCCAGGACATCGCCACCTTCTTCGCCGCCGCCGGCCTGCCGATCTCCGAGGGGTACGGGCTGACCGAGACCAGCGCCGGCAACTTCGTGAACCGTCCCGGCGCTCTCAAGATCGGGACGGTCGGCAAGGCGCTCGGCGACCTGGAGTGCCGGATCGACTCCGACGGCGAGATCCTGCTCCGCGGCATGCCGGTGATGCGCGGCTACCACAACCTGCCGCAGGAGACCGCCGAGGCGTTCACCTCGGACGGCTTCTTCCGGACCGGGGACATCGGCGAACTGGACGGCGACGGCTTCCTGAAGATCACCGACCGGAAGAAGGACCTGGTCAAGACGTCGGGTGGCAAGTACATCTCGCCGTCGTACATCGAGGGGATGTTCAAGGCGCTCTGCCCGTACACCTCGCAGGTGGTGGTGGTCGGCCAGGCCCGCAACTACTGCACCATGCTGGTCAGCCTGGACCCCGACCTGATGGCCACCTGGGCCGCCGGGGGTCCGCTCGCCGGCCGCCCGTACGCCGAGATCGTCTCCTCCGACGAGGTGCGCGCCATGGTCGACGGCTACGTCGCCGAGCTGAACCAGAAACTCAACCGCTGGGAGACGATCAAGAAGGTCACCGTGCTGACCCGCGACCTGACCGTCGAGGACGGCGAGATGACCCCGTCGATGAAGATCAAGCGGCGGGCCGTGGAGAGCAGCTTCAAGGACGAGATCGACCAGATGTACCAGGGCAGCCTCGCCCAGATCTGAAGCAGCCTCGCCCGGATCTGAACCCGGCCGGGATCCGGTCCCGCCCCTGGGATCGGCTCGGCACCCACGGACCGCCGCGCGACCCGCGATCGCGCGGCGGTCCGCCGCGTTCCGCAGGGTGCCGGCCGAGATGTGATCGAGGACACTACCTGGCGTTTCGGCTCGACTACTTGACGACAACGTGACATTGGGCGGCTTCACGGGAGCGTCAGCGGGGTAAGAGCAGAGTCAGGTGCACGACCGGCCAAGTCCGGTGACCGGTCGTGCCGGCACGTTGGGGCGGCGAGGGGGTTCCGGGGATGGTGGCCACGGTGGCAGCGCATGTGGAGACCGGCGCCTTGGTGATCACCATGGCGGGCCGGTGGAGTGTGGCTCAGGCGTACACGTTGCAGCGGGCGCTCTCGCGCTGCGCCGCGCACCACCCGCCGTACGTGGCGGTGGACTGCACCCGGATCGCCCCGGACAGGCTGCTGCCGACCCTGCTGCCGGCACTGGTGATGATCCGGGAGTCATGCCGGCGCGGCATCACCGTACTGGTCTGCGCGCCGGCCTCGGCACTGACCGTCCTGCTCCGCCGCCTGCCGACCCGGCGGGTCCGGCTGTATCCCCGGCTCACCGAGGCGCTCAGCCGGGTCCGGCCCTACCCCGACTCGGCCCGCGTCCGGCGGGCACACCGACGGCTGGCCCCGAAGCCACAGGCGGTGAGCGCGGCCCGCGGACTGGTCCGGGAGTGCTGCGAACGGTGGCGGCTCTCCGACATCGCCGACGACGCCCAACTCGTCGCCTCCGAGCTGGTGGCGAACGCCGTCGAGCACGCCGGCACCGACATCGACCTCACGCTCTGCCACCACCGGCAGCGGTTGCGCATCTCGGTCGCGGACCGGCATCCCGGGGTACCGGCGCTGTCCCGGCGGCAGTCGGCCCCGGCTCCCGATCCCGATCAGCCGCTCGCCATACGTGGTCGCGGGCTGGCCATGGTGACCCGCTCGGCCGCCAGCTGGGGCGTGCTGCCGGGCAGCGACGGCAAGATCGTCTGGGCCAGCCTGCACACTCCTCAGCCGTCCCGGCTGCGCCTGCCCAGCGTGGCCACCATCCCCCGGGTCGGCTACCCGGCCTGACCGGCTGGCCGGGCCACCAGCACCGGAGCGGGCCAGGTCGGCACAGCGGACGATGATGTCAGGTGGCCGGTCAGGCGATCACTGGCTCCCGCCAGAGCGGGCGCTGCACCCGGTCAATGTCGTAGCGGACGGCCGCGATCCGGCGTACCGCCTCGGTCAGCTCGGCGGCGGGCAGCGTGAACGGCAGCCGGAGGAAACGTTCCAGGGTGCCGTCGAGGCCGAACCTCGGGCCGGGTGCGAGGCGTACCCCGACGTCCTCGGCGGCCCTGGCCAGTGCGCTGGCGACCGGCCCGTCCAGCTCGGCCCAGAGCGTGACCCCGCCCGACGGCGGGCACACCCGCCAGTTGGGCAGCTCCGTGCGGAGGGCGGCGAGCAGGGCGTCGCGCTGGGCGGCGAGCTGTTCCCGGCGGGCCGCCACGATCGTCCCGGCGTCGGCGAGCAGCCGTACCGCGACCAGCTGGTCCAGCACCGGGCCGGCCATGTCCACCCCGACCCGGGCCGCCGCCAGCCGTTGCACCTGCGGTGCCGAGGCGCGGATCCAGCCGATCCGCAGGCCGCCCCAGTAGGGCTTGCTCATCCCGCCGATGGTGACGACCCGGGAGTGCCGGTCGAAGGCGGCGGTCGGCGGCGGCACCTCGGTGCCGTCCAGCGCGAGGTCCACAAAGGACTCGTCGACCACCAGGTCGGTGCCGCTGGCCTGCGCGGTCGCCACCACCCGCTCGCGCAACTCGGCCGGCATCAGATGGCCGGTCGGATTCTGGAACTCCGGGATCAGGTAGGCCAGCCGGGGACGGGTCTGCCGGAGGCTGCCCAGCAGCAGGTCGGCGTCCCAGCCCGCACCCTCGACCGCCAGGCCGTGGGTGGCGATCCGGGCGCGGCGCGCGGCGAGCGCGGCGAGCGCGTTGGGATAGGTCGGCGACTCCACGAGTACGCTGCCGCCGGTCGGCAGGGCGAGCCGGAGCACCAGGTCCAGGGCGTGCTGCACCCCGTTGGTCACCATGATCTGTTCGGGACTGGTGGTCAGCCCCCGCTCGGTGTACGACCGGGCCACCTCGGCGCGCAGCTCGACGATCCCGGTCGGGTGGTAGCCGGCGCCGCCGAGATAGCGCGGCAGGTCCTCGGCGGCGGCCCGGGCGGCCGAGGCGAGTTCCGCCGGGGCGGCCAGGGCGGCACAACCGAGGTCGATCATGTCCAGGTCGTCCTGCGGAGTCCAGAGTCCGGTACTGGCCACCCGGTGCCCGCCCGGCAGGGTGGTCCAACTGCCGGCACCGCGCCGGCTGTTCAGGTGCCCGCTCTCCCGCAGCTCCCGATAGGCGGCACTGACCGTGGTGCGGCTGACCCGCAGCGCCTCGGCCAGTTCCCGCTCGGCCGGCAGTCGCACGCCCAGCGGCAGCCGGCCGTCGGCGAGCAGCCCGCGCACCGCGCCGGCCAGGGCGAGGTAGTCCGGGCTGCGTCGGCGACCGGGAAGCGCGTGCCACTGCCCGAGCATCCGCCCCAGCTGGCTCCCTCGGACGAGACTCGTCATAGCCACTTCACCCCGATTGGCTCTTCATGGCTGCCGGATTGGCCCTCAGAGTGGCACGCATGGCAAAGATTGGCAACCGTGGCAACCGTGGCAGCCGTGGCAGCCGTGGCAGCCGTGGCGACCGGCTCGGCCGGCGGCTCGGACAGCTCTACCTCGGCCTGACGCTCTACGGCGTGAGCATGGCACTGATGGTCGAGGCGTCCCTCGGACTGGGCCCTTGGGACGTCTTCCACCAGGGACTGTCCGAGCGCACCGGCGCCTCGCTCGGCACCGTGACGATCGCGGTGGGCGCCCTGGTGCTGCTGCTGTGGATCCCGCTGCGCCAGCGGCCCGGTCTCGGCACGGTGAGCAACGTCGTGGTGATCGGGCTCGCCGTGGACCTCGCCCTGGCCCTGCTGCCCACCGTCGAGGCGCTGCCCGCCCGGATCGCCTTCCTGGTCGCCGGCATCACGCTCAACGGGATGGCCACCGGGCTGTACATCGGCGCCCGGCTCGGCCCCGGCCCCCGGGACGGCCTGATGACCGGGTACGTCGCCCGCCGGCCGCACCGGTCGCTCCGGCTGGTCCGCACGGTCATCGAGCTGACCGTACTCGCGATCGGGTTCGCCCTCGGCGGCAAGGTCGGGATCGGCACGCTCGCGTACGCCCTCGCCATCGGCCCGCTGGTGCACGCCTTCATCCCGATGTTCACCGTGCCGCCGACCGCCGACGGGGTCGCCGACGGCCCGGACGACCCGGACCGCCCGGACGGGGTCACCGACGGTCCCGGCGAGGTCACCGAAGGTTCGGGCAGGATCAGCGACCGCCCCGACGTGGTCGCCGACGGCGGGTTGCAACGGGAAAGATCGTCGATCTGAGCCGCATCGTCCCACGTGGAACGCCGGTCACCCCGGTTCGACGGAATGAACCGGTGCACAACGGTTCCGCTGGATGGCACGGCACGGCATCATTTCCCCATGGGGGATGAGGGATGGCGTTGGTCCGACGCATGGATCTTCGTGTCGCTGGTCATCGCGGGCGGTGCCGGCCGGCACCGGCGGTCGAGCAGCACCCGCCGGCCGGAGGGCGTCCGGCTCGCCGACGTGCTCTCCACCGCTGACCATCTCAACCGGGCCCTGCCGGCCCGGCACGAGATCGAGGCAGCGGTGCGCCGCCTGGTGGGGGCCGGTCTGATCACCGTCTCGGACGGCTGGTTCCGGGTCACCTCCGCCGGGGAGCACCTGTGGCGTACCCGGCCGCACGGTGGCCTCGCCACCACCGTCGAGACGGTGCACGGGGTGCTGACCCGCCGGCACTCCCCGGGCAGCCACGACTGGGTGCTCGGCGAGGACGAGCACGCCGCGGCGGTGCAGGAGTACGCCGCCCGGTTCACCCTGCCGATGCCACGCCGCTCAGCGGAGAACAGCGGCTGACGCCGTACCCCGCAGCCGGCTGCGGGACGCGGAGCCGGGTCGGCGGACCGGGTGACTGGGTCACCTCGACGGACCGGCAGGCTGGGTCACCTCGACGGACCGGCAGGCTGGGTCGCCCCGACGGACCGGGTGGGCGGCGCCTCAGCGGACCGGGTGGCCGGCGCCGCGCAGTGCCTGCTTGACCTCGCCGACGCTCAGCTCGCCGAAGTGGAAGACGCTGGCCGCCAGGACCGCGTCCGCGCCGGCCGCCACCGCCGGGGGGAAGTGCCCGACCGCACCGGCCCCGCCACTGGCCACCACCGGCACGTCCACCACCCGCCGGACCGCACCGATCAGCTCCAGGTCGAAGCCGGCCTTGGTGCCGTCCGCGTCCATCGAGTTGAGCAGGATCTCCCCGGCGCCCAGCTCGGCGGCGCGGGCCGCCCAGCCGACCGCGTCGATCCCGGTGCCGCGCCGGCCGCCGTGGGTGGTCACCTCGAACCCGCTGTCGGTACTCGTCCCGGCCGGAGCCCGCCGCACGTCGAGCGAGAGCACCAGCACCTGCCGGCCGAACCGCTCGGCGATCTCGGCGATCAGCTCGGGGCGGGCGATCGCGGCGGTGTTCACCCCCACCTTGTCCGCCCCGGCCCGGAGCAGTACGTCCACGTCGGCGACCCGGCGTACCCCGCCGCCGACGGTGAGCGGGATGAAGACCGACTCGGCGGTCCGGCGTACCACGTCGAGCATGGTGCCCCGGTCGTCGGAGGAGGCGGTCACGTCGAGGAAGGTCAGCTCGTCGGCGCCGGCCTCGTCGTACGCCGCAGCCAACTCGACGGGGTCGCCCGCGTCCCGCAGGTCGACGAAGTTGACCCCCTTGACGACCCGTCCCGCGTCCACGTCGAGGCAGGGGATCACCCGCACCGCCACCGTCATGCGCCGAGCCTAACCCGGGCCCGCGCGATCACGCCCGTCACTTCCCCCCGAGCCACGACCGTCACTGTCCAGCCAGCACGGCCAGGGCCTCGGCCACGGTGAAGGCGCCCGCGTAGAGCGCCTTGCCGGCGATCACGCCCTCCACCCCGATCGGTTCCAGGGTGGCGAGCGCCCGCAGGTCGTCCAGGGTCGAGACACCGCCGGAGGCGATCACCGGGGCGCCGGTACGGGCGCAGACCTCGCGCAGCAGGTCGAGGTTGGGGCCGCGCATGGTGCCGTCCTTGGTGATGTCGGTCACCACGTACCGCGCCGCGCCGGCCTTGTCCAGCCGCTCCAGCACCTCGAACAGGTCGCCGCCGTCCCGGGTCCAGCCCCGGGCGGAGAGGGTACGGCCGCGCACGTCCAGCCCGATCGCCACCCGGTCGCCGTACTCGCCGACGACCCGGTCGCACCACTGCGGGTCCTCCAGGGCGGCGGTGCCGATGTTGACCCGGGCCGCTCCGGTGCCCAGCGCCGCCCGCAGCGACTCGTCGTCCCGGATGCCGCCGGAAAGTTCCACCCGCACGTCGAGCCGGCCGACCACCTCGGCCAGCAGGGCGGCGTTCGAGCCCCGGCCGAACGCGGCGTCGAGGTCGACCAGGTGGATCCAGTCGGCACCGTCGCGCTGCCAGGCCAGGGCCGCCTCCAGCGGCTCGCCGTAACTCGTCTCACTGCCGGCGGCGCCCTGGACCAGGCGGACCGCCTGGCCGTCGGCGACATCGACGGCGGGCAGCAGGGTCAGGCTCAACGTGCTCTCCTCGGTCGGCGGGAACGATGGTGCTCGGGTCGGCTGGTGGAACGCACAGCCGGCTGTCCGCGGGTGGGACGCACGGCCGACTGTCGGCGACTGGGATGCATGGCCGGCTCAGGTCCGGCGGCCCAGGGCGATCACCACCACCGCCGGCAGCACCAGCAGCAGCAGCGCGATCAGGCCGAGCCGCAGCGCCAGGTCGTCGACGAGCAGCCAGATGACGATCATCGCCGCCCCGGAGAGTGCGACCACGCCGGCCCGCTCGCCCCGGCTGCGCCGCGCGAACAGCCGCCCGGTACGCCGGACCGGCAGCCGTGGGGTGACCCGGCGCAACAGGGTACGGCGGCGCTGGCGGCGGGCGACCTTCCGGGCCCGGGCGGCCCGTTCCCGCTCCGCCTCGGCCAGCCGGACCGCCCGGCGCCGGGCCCGCTCCTTGCTCACCTGGCGACGCCCGAGGCCGGGGCGGCCCGTCCGAGCCTGGCCCAGGTGCGGGGTGCGGTCACAGCGTGACCAGCCAGTTGCGCAACAGCAGCCGGCCGGCCCCGGCGGACTTCTCCGGATGGAACTGGGCGGCCGACAGCGGCCCGCGTTCCACCGCCGCCACGAACCGGCCACCGTGCTCGGCGGTGGTCGGCAGCGCACCGGCGGCCTCCAACCCGGCCGCGTCGGTCGGGGCGTAGGAGTGCACGAAGTAGAACCGGGCGTCGGCCGGCAGGCCGGCGAACAGCCGGGACCCGGGCGGCGGCGCGACGGTGTTCCAGCCCATGTGCGGCACCCGCCGGGCGGCCAGCCCGGTCACCCCGCCGGGCAGCAGGCCGAGCCCCTTGGTGACGACGCCGTGCTCCTCGCCGTACTCGAAGAGGACCTGCATGCCGACGCAGATGCCCAGCACCGGGCGGCCCGCCGCGACCCGCTCGGCGATCACCGGGCCGGCCCGCAGCGCGTCGATCCCGGCCATGCAGGCGGCGAAGGCGCCGACGCCGGGCACCACCAGGCCGTCGGCGGTGGCCGCCGCGTCGAGGTCGTCGGTGACCGTCACCTCGGCGCCGGCCCGGGCCACCGCCCGCTGCGCCGAGCGCAGGTTGCCCGAGCCGTAGTCCAGCACCACCACCCGGGGCAGCGCCGGCCGGTCGGCGGTCATCCGCCCTCCCCGGGTACGAGCCAGAGCACGCCACCGGCGGTGGCGAGTACGGCAAGCAGCCCCACGATCCAGAGCACCCGTCGCGGGGCGCCCTGCCGGTGCAGCGACCAGGCGCCACCGATCAGCACGCCGCCGAGCGCGAAGAGGGCCACCGGCAGGACGACGCCCATCAGAGCAGCCCCTTGGTGCTCGGTACCGCTCCGGCCGACCGCGGATCGATCGACACCGCCTCGCGCAGCGCCCGGGCCACCGCCTTGAACTGCGCCTCCACCACGTGGTGCGCGTCGGGGTGGCCGCCGGGGCGGGCGGCGCGGAGCACCGAGACGTGCAGGGTCAGCCGGCCGGACTGCCCGAAGGACTCCCAGATGTGCCGGGTCATGCTCGTCGGATAGACCGGCCCGATGTACGGGGCCAGTGCCGGCTCGTCGTGCACCACGTACGGCCGCCCGGAGAGGTCGACGGCGGCCCGGACCAGCACCTCGTCCATCGGGATGGTCGCGGAACCGTATCGCCGGATGCCCATCTTGTTGCCGACCGCCTCGTCGAGGGCGGTGCCCAGGGCGAGCGAGGTGTCCTCGATCGTGTGGTGGGCGTCGATCTCAAGATCACCCACGGTGTGCACGGTGAGGTCGAAGCCGCCGTGCCGGGCGATCTGGTGCAGCATGTGGTCGTAGAAGCCGACTCCGGTGGTGATGTCGGCCTGGCCGGAGCCGTCGAGATCCAGCTCGACGAGGACCTTGGTCTCGGCCGTGGTTCGCTCGACCCGGGCGGTTCTGCTCACGGTAGGACCTTTCGCTGTCCGGGTCGGCCGCGCGGGTGTCCGGGTCGGCCGGCCTGTTGTCCGGTAACGCATCACGCCGTCCCGGAATCTGTCGGCATCGTCGGCATCGAGTCTAGGGCGGCGAGGAAGGCGTCGGTCTCCTCCGGCGTGCCGGCGGTGACCCGCAGCCAGCCGGCCAGCCCGACGTCCCGGACCAGCACGCCCCGGTCGAGCAGCGCCCGCCAGGCCACCCGCTGGTCCCCGCCGACCCCGAAGAGTACGAAGTTGGCGTCGCTGTCGGCGACCGTCCGGCCCCGCGCCCGCAGCCCGGCCACGATCCGGTCCCGTTGCTCCTTGATCGCCTCGACGGTGCCGAGCAGCAGGTCGCGGTGGGCCAGCGCCGCCCGCGCGGCGGCCTGGGTGAGCGCCGAGAGGTGGTAGGGCAGCCGGACGAGCTGCACCGCCGCCACCACCGCCGGGTCGGCGGCGAGGTAGCCGAGCCGGCCGCCGGCGAAACCGAACGCCTTGCTCATGGTCCGGGTCACCACCAGCCGGGGGTGGCCGGGCAGCAGGGCCAGCGCGGTCGGGGTGCCGGGGCGGGCGAACTCGGCGTACGCCTCGTCCACCACCACCATCCCGGGCGCCTCGGCCAGCACCGCGTCCAGCACGGCCGGGTCCAGCGCGGTACCGGTCGGGTTGTTCGGGGAGCAGAGGAAGACCAGGTCCGGCCGGTGTGCGCGGACCTGCGCCACGGCGTCGGCGGCGGTCAGCCCGAAGTCCGGGCCGCGGGCCCCGTCCCGCCACGCCGTGCCGGTGCCGGTGGCCAGCAGCGGGTGCATCGAGTACGCCGGGGTGAAGCCGAGCGCACTGCGCCCCGGCCCGCCGAAGACCTGGAACAGCTGCTGCTGCACCTCGTTGGAGCCGTTCGCCGCCCAGAGGTTGCCGGTGGTCAGCCCGTGCCCGAGATAGTCGGCGAGGTCGGCCCGGAGCGCCAGCGCGTCCCGGTCGGGATAGCGGTTCAGGTCGCGCAGTTCGGCCGCGACCGCCTTGCCGATCGCCTCCACCACCTGGTCCGGCACCGGGTAGGAGTTCTCGTTGGTGTTCAGCCGCACCGGCACGTCGAGCTGCGGCGCTCCGTACGGGGTACGCCCGCGCAGGTCGTCCCGGATCGGCAGGTCGTCGAGTCCGGTCACACCGCCGCCGGGCTGCCCCGACCGCCCGGTCACGCCGCCGGCACCGGGCTGGCCGGTCACGCCGTCGCCCCGTCGACGTTGTCCGGGAAGCGGACCCGGACCGCCTGGCCGTGCGCGGGCAGGTCCTCCACGGCGGCCAGCGTCACCACGTGCCGGGCGGTGTCCCGCAGCGCCGCCTCGTCGTACTCGACGATGTGCATGCCGCGCAGGAAGGACTGCACCGACAGTCCCGAGGAGTGCCGGGCGCAGCCACCGGTCGGCAGCACGTGGTTGGAACCGGCGCAGTAGTCACCGAGCGACACCGGCGCGTACGGGCCGACGAAGACCGCCCCGGCGTTGCGTACCCGCATCGCCCAGGCGCGGGCGTCCCGGGTCTGGATCTCCAGGTGCTCGGCGGCGTAGATGTCGACCACCCGCAGCCCCGCCGCCAGGTCGTCGACGAGCACCGCGCCGCTCTGCGGACCGCTCAGCGCGGTGCCGATCCGGTCGGCGTGCTTGGCCTGCGGCACCTGCCGGTGCAGCTCGCGGTCCACCGCCTCGACCAGCTCGACCGAGGGGGTGACGAGCACGCTCGCCGCCAGCGGGTCGTGCTCGGCCTGGCTGATCAGGTCGGCCGCCACGTGCACCGGGTCGGCGGTGTCGTCGGCGAGTACGGCGATCTCGGTCGGGCCGGCCTCGGCGTCGATCCCGACCACTCCCCGGAGCAGGCGCTTGGCGGCGGTGACCCAGATGTTGCCCGGACCGGTGATCATGTCGACCGGCTCGCACCGGGTCTGCCCGTCCGCGTCCGTCTCCGCCCCGTACGCCAGCATCGCGACCGCCTGGGCGCCGCCGACCGCGTACACCTCGTCGACGCCGAGCAGCGCGCAGGCGGCCAGCACCCGGGCGTCGGGCAGGCCGCCGAACTCCTGCTGCGGCGGACTCGCCACCGCAAGCGAGCGGACCCCGGCCGCCTGGGCCGGCACCACGTTCATCACCACTGTCGAGGGGTACATGGCGAGGCCGCCGGGGACGTACAGCCCGACCCGGTCGACCGGCACCCAGCGCTCGGTGACGGTGCCGCCCGGCACCACCTCGGTGGTGACGTCGACCCGCCGCTGGTCGGCGTGCACCCGGCGGGTCCGCTCGATCGCCTCGACCAGCGCGGCCCGGACCTCCGGCTCCAGCGTCGACTCCGCCTCCGCGATCACCTCGGTCGGCACCCGGAACCGGTCCAGCCGCAGGCCGTCGAGCCGATGCGTGGCGTCCTGGATCGCCGTGAAGCCATGATCGCGGACCGCCTCGACGATCGGGCGGATCTTCTCCACCGCCACGGAGACGTCGAGCTGGGCACGGGGCAGCAGGGCGCGCGGGTCGCGCCACCCGCCGCGCAGGTCGATCCGGTTCAACACCCTTGGCAGTCTATTCGGCGCCCACCGGTCGGGCCGCGTCCGCCCAGCCGGCGGGACGGTGAGCCAGGCCACCGCCGGCAGACCCGCCGGTACGACGGAAACGACCGGGCCGGGACGACGGAAACGACCGTCCGGACGGGGCGGTTCACCGGCGGCGCCGACCGGCTAGGCTCGGACGGTGGACGCGCGGCTGCCGGTGTTTCCGCTCGGGACGGTGCTCTTTCCCGGTTTGGTCCTGCCGCTGCACATATTCGAGGCGCGTTATCTGGAGCTGATGCGGCACCTGCGCGGCCTGCCGGACGGCACGCCCCGGGAGTTCGGCGTGGTGGCGATCCGCAGCGGCGGGTCGGCGTCGGTGGCCGCCCGCCCCGAACCGGATTCCGAGATCGGCCAGGAGACCCGGCCGAGAGTTCCGGAGCTGACCGACCGGCGCTCGGATGGTGCCCCGGTCACCCTGCACGAGGTCGGCTGCACCGCCGAGCTGCGGCAGGTGACCGAGTTGCCGGACGGCCGGCTGGACGTGGTCACGGTCGGCCGCCGCCGGTTCCGGATCGCCCGGGTCGAGGAGGTCGGCACGCCGTACCTGAGCGCCGAGGTGGAGTGGCTGCCCGAGCCAGCCGGTCAGGAGCAGCTCGCCGACCTGCTGGCTCCCCGGGTGCTTGCGGTCTTCCGGCGCTATCTCACGCTGGTCCGGGACGATCCGGAGGAGATCTCGGAGCAGTTGCCGGACGACCCGACCGTGCTGTCGCACCTGGTGGCCGCGACCGCCGCGCTCACCCTCACCGACCGGCAGCGCCTGCTGGCGACCCCGGACACCGCCGGCCGGCTGAGTGCCGAACTGCGGCTGCTCAACCGCGAGGCGGCTCTGTTGCGTCAGGTACGGGCGGTGCCGGTGCCCCTGGCGGAGCTGGCGGTGCCGGCAAGTCCCAACTGAGCGGCGGGTAGCCGGCGGACACCGGTTCCGGTTCGGCTTCGGCGCCGCGCAGCCCAGGGTACCGGGACCAGCCGGCCAGCAGGGTGTACGTCACGGCGGCACCGAAGGCCGGCACCAGCAGGTCCCCGATCGCCGGGATGAACCCGAGCAGCAGGTCGTACTGTCCACCGTGCAGGTCCGGCGGCTTGCTGAAGGTGGCGCCCGGCGGTGCACCGTCCAGCAGCCGCTGGTAGCCGTCCAGGCCGATCTGCCGGCCAAGCTGCCAGGCCAGTACGGCGGCGCCGAGCATGCCGAGCACCACCACGAGCATCCCGACCGGCCCCCGGTAGCGGCGCAGCAGCAGCCACATCGCGACCGCGGCCAGCACGCCGAGACCGAAGCCGAGCAGGCTGAACCAGCCGTCCGCGGCGATGAACTCCTCCGGCTGCGGCGCGGCCAGCAGCGCCCCGTCCTCGCTCTGCACCACCGGCACGCCCGGCGACACGGCCCACCAGAGCAGGCCGAACGGCACCCCTAGCAGGATCAACGCCAGCAGCGCGACGCCGCTGACCGCCAGGCTCCGCAGCGGTGGACCGGCTCGATCACCTCCGCCCGGAGGCGGGACGACGGGGTACCCGAGCGGAGCCGGCCCGAGGGCGTCCGAGGGCCCACTGTCGGAGGGCCCACTGTCGGAGGGCCCGGCGTCCGAGAGCCCGGCGCCCGAGAGCCCGGCGCCCGAAGGCCCGGAGTGGTACGGGCCGGGCGGTGTTCCCGGCGGCACCTCGACACCGACCGGTCCGGCGCCGGGCGCGGGAGGCGGGGCAGGTGGAGTTGGGCTCGGCGGGGGGCGCTTGTCGTCGCCGTCACCTGACGTGCCGTCGGGGTGGGAGGTTGCCGGACTCACCCGGTGATCCTCTCAGGCCCGGCACAGCACTGGCGGCCCGGTACGCCGAAACCGTCCGACCCCGCCCCGGATCAGCGCGCGACCTCCGCAGAGCGGTGACGGGACCTCGCGGCAACTCCCGCTGCCGCTTGTCGGGCGGCGGGAGCCGCTCACGAACCCTCTCGCCAGCCGGCCGCCTCGAGCGCGGCGCGCACCTGTGCCACCACGTACTCCGGCTTGCGACGCACGTCGAAGGCGGTGAAGCGCAGGATGCGGTCGCCGGCCACCCAGATCTCGTTCTGCCGACGCAGGTCCGCCGCCCAGTGTCGGGCGTCCATGTGGTGTGCGCCGTCGACCTCGGCGTGCAGCCGCCACCGCCGCCAGTAGGCGTCGAGATACCGCACCCCACCCCTCGCATCCTTGCGGCGCTCCTGCTGATCCGGCGGCGGCAGTCGGTGACGGCGGCAGAGCCGAACGAAGTCGATCTCGGAGAGCGCCTCCGCCCCGCCCGCCACGTCTGCCATCGTCTGCCGCATCAGCACCCGCCGCCGCAGCTGGGGCATCCGCTCGATCACCGCGTCGATCTCGGCCGGCGTGACCCGGCGTTGCTGGCAACCAGCCGCGAGAATCACCTGTGCGTCGTCGTCGCTGGGCGCCCACTGTGCCGCGTCGACGATGGCCCGGGCCATCGTGGTGCGATCTGGTCGGCCCCGCTGCCGGTCGACGTCGGGCAGGTGCCGGGTTCGGCGTACGCGTACGGCTGGCAGACCCAACGGCAGCCGGCGCAGCAGGTCGGGTGCCCTCTTGCCGTACGGAACGAGCACGTCGACCACATCGCTGCGCCACGCCCCACGTAGCCCGCCCGCCCGGGCCGACGCCAAGCCGGCGAGCAGCGCGCTGTCACCAGCGGCGAGCACCGCCACCCACCAGTGCTGCTCCCGCCTGAGCTGGCCGCCTTGGGTGATCAGTACGTTACGAGCCACCCGGCGCCAGCGGCCGGTGCTCACCAGGTGCCGCACCTTCGAGGGAGTCAACTCCGCGACCGCCTGACTCCAGGTGATCACCCCAGCCTGCTCAAACAGCAACCACTCCAACCCGCTTGCCCCATCGCCCGGCATCCGCACCCGCCGATCAAACCGCACGGTGTGTGCAGTTACTGTCGCTCCCACGACATCAAGTGCGCACACCACCGCGCCACCCCACCACCCCACCACCGCGCCACCCCACCCCGCGCCACCCAACCCCGCGCCACCGCGCGCCGCGCGGCACAGCGCGCGGGTCAGCCCGCGACGGCGCTCGGGCCGAGCAGGGCCTTGAGGTCGGCCATCAGGGCGGTGGTGGGTGCGACCCGGAGCGGGCTGAGCCGCAGCAGGGTGGCCCGGGAGCCGTTGACCAGCTTGACGTGCACCTCGGCCGAGCCGGGATGGCTGGTCAGCACCTCGCGGAGGCGTTCGACGAGCGGCGGCGTGCAGCGGGACGGCGGCAGGGCCAGCACCACCGGCTTGACCTCGTCCGGCGCGGTGATGTCCGGCATCGACAGGTCCATCGCCATCAGCCGGGGCTGGTCGTCGCGCCGGTCGATCCGGCCCTTGACCACCACGATCGCGTCCTCGGCGATGTACTGCCCGACCAGCTCGTAGGTGTTCGGGAAGAAGAGCACCTCGACCGCGCCGCCCAGGTCCTCCAGGCTGGCCGAGGCCCAGGCCCGGCCCTGCTTGGTGATCCGGCGCTGCACCCCGGAGAGGATGCCGGCCAGCGTCACCACCTGCCCGTCGGCGACCCCGCCCTCCTCGGAGAGCGCCGCGATCGACATGTCGGCGGCGGCGGCCAGTACGTGCTCGACCCCGAAGAGCGGATGGTCGGAGACATAGAGGCCGAGCATCTCGCGTTCGAAGGTGAGCAGGTCGGTCTTGTCCCACTCGCCGTCCGGGATCGGCGGGGTCACCACCATCGCGCCGGCGGACTCGCCACCGGCGGCGAAGGCGTCCCCGAAGAGGTCGTACTGGCCGACGGCCTCGTTGCGCTTCTGCGCCACGAACGAGTCGATCGCGTCGGCGTGTACGGCGAGCAGCCCCTTGCGGGTGTGCCCGAGCGAGTCGAACGCCCCCGACTTGATGAGTGATTCGATTGTGCGCTTGTTGCAGACCACCGCGTCGACCTTGCGGAGGAAGTCGTAGAAGTCGGTGAAGTTGCCCTTCTCCTTGCGGGCCCGCCGGATCGACTCGACCACGTTCGCGCCGACGTTGCGGACCGCGCCGAGCCCGAACCGGATGTCCGCGCCGACGGCGGCGAACCGGGCGTTGGACTCGTTCACGTCCGGCGGCAGCACCTTGATGCCCATCCGCCGGCACTCGGCCAGGTAGACCGCCGACTTGTCCTTGTCGTCGCCGACCGAGGTGAGCAGCGCCGACATGTACTCGGCCGGATAGTTCGCCTTCAGGTAGGCGGTCCAGTACGAGACCACGCCGTACGCCGCGCTGTGCGCCTTGTTGAACGCGTAGTCGGAGAACGGGACCAGGATGTCCCAGAGCGTCTTGATCGCCGCGTCGCTGTAGCCGTTCTCCTTCATGCCGGCGGCGAACGGCGCGAACTCCTTGTCGAGGATCTCCTTCTTCTTCTTGCCCATCGCCCGGCGCAGCAGGTCGGCCTTGCCGAGCGAGTACCCGGCCACCTTCTGCGCGATCGCCATGACCTGCTCCTGGTAGACGATCAGCCCGTAGGTGTCGCCGAGGATCTCTGCCAGGGACTCGGCGAGTTCGGGGTGGATCGGCACCACCGGCTTGCGGTTGTTCTTCCGGTCGGCGTACTCGTTGTGCGCGTTGGCGCCCATCGGGCCGGGCCGGTAGAGCGCGCCGACCGCCGAGATGTCCTCGAAGTTGTCCGGTGCCATCGACCGCAGCAGCGCCCGCATCGGCCCGCCGTCGAACTGGAACACCCCGAGGGTGTCGCCCCGGCCGAGCAGCGCGTACGTCGCCTTGTCGTCCAGCGGCAGGTCCTCCAGGACGAGGTTCTCGCCCCGGTTCTCCCGGATCGCGTCCAGCGCGTCGTCCATGATGGTCAGGTTGCGCAGGCCGAGGAAGTCCATCTTGAGCAGGCCGATGGTCTCGCAGGCACCCATGTCCCACTGGGTGATGATCGAGCCGTCCTGCTCGCGTTTCTGGATCGGCAGCACGTCCACGAGCGGGTCCCGGGACAGGATCACCCCGGCCGCGTGCACCCCCCACTGCCGCTTCAGCCCCTCCAGGCCCTTGGCGGTGTCGACGACCTTGCGTACCTCGCCGTCGCCGTCGTAGAGCTGCCGGAACTCGGCCGCCTCCGGATAGCGCGGGTGGCCCGGGTCGAAGATGCCGCCGAGCGGGATGTCCTTGCCCATCACCGCCGGCGGCATCGCCTTGGTGATCCGGTCGCCCATCGCGAACGGATAGCCGAGGACCCGGGCCGCGTCCTTGATCGCCGCCTTGGCCTTGATCGTCCCGTACGTGATGATCTGCGCGACCCGCTCCGCGCCGTACTTCTCGGTGGCGTAGCGGATCATGTCGCCGCGCCTACGCTCGTCGAAGTCCATGTCGATGTCGGGCATCGAGACGCGGTCGGGGTTCAGGAACCGCTCGAAGAGCAGGCCGTGCGCCATCGGGTCCAGTTCGGTGATGCCCAGCGCGTACGCGATGAGCGCACCCGCCGCCGAGCCACGACCCGGCCCGACCCGGATCCCCTCCCGCTTGGCGTACGCGACCAGGTCGGCGGTGACCAGGAAGTAGCCGGGGAAGCCCATCTTGAGGATGACGTCGAGTTCGTACTCCGCCTGCTGGCGCCGGTCCTCCGGCACCCCACCGGGGAACCGGCGTTGCAACCCGCGCATCACCTCGGCGCGCAGGTAGCTCTCCTCGGTCTCCCCCGCCGGCACCGGGAACTGCGGCATCAGGTTGCGCGAGGCGAACAGCTCGGAGTAGTCGCCGATCCGCTCGGCAATCTCCAGCGTGCTGTCGCAGGCCCCCGGCACCTCCGTGTCCCACAGGGCGCGCATCTCGGCCGGCGACTTCAGGTAGAAGTCCCGGGCGTCGAACTTGAACCGCTTCGGGTCGGCCAGCGTCGAACCGGACTGCACGCAGAGCAGCACCTCGTGCGCGTCGGCGTCCTTGGCGTACGTGTAGTGCAGGTCGTTGGTGGCCACCGGCTTGAGGTTGAGCTTCTTGCCCAGCCGGATCAGGTCCTGCCGGATCCGGGTCTCGATGTCGAGCCCGTGGTCCATCACCTCGAGGTAGTAGTTCTCCGCCCCGAAGATGTCCCGGAACTCGGCCGCCGACTCGCACGCCTTGTCGAAGTTGCCGATCCGCAGCCAGGTCTGCACCTCGCCGGAGGGGCAGCCGGTGGTGGCGATGAGCCCCTTGCCGTACTGGTGCAGCAGTTCCCGGTCGGCGCGCGGCTTGAAGTAGTAACCCTCCAGGCTGGCCCGGGACTGCAACCGGAACAGGTTCCGCAGCCCGTCGGCGTCAGCCGCGAGCATCGTCATGTGGGTGTAGGCGCCACCACCGGAGACGTCGTTCTCGCCGCCGTCAGCCCAGCGCACCCGGGTCCGCTCCCGCCGGTCCGTCCCCGGGGTCAGGTACATCTCGCTGCCGATGATCGGCTTCACGCCGGCGGCCTTGGCCTGCTTGTGGAAGTCGTAGGCCCCGAAGAGGTTGCCGTGGTCGGTCATGGCCAGGGCCGGCATGCCGAGCCGGTCGGTCTCGGCGAACAGCTCCTTGAGTCGGGCCGCCCCGTCGAGCATCGAATACTCTGTGTGTACGTGCAGGTGCACGAACGAGTCAGACACCCAGGGCCCCCTTCCCTCACCCGGGCCGCCGGCCCGCCCGCCGACGGACGGTCGACGGCGGCTGCCGGTCACCCAGCGACGCATCCCCCAACGGCAGCACCGCGCGACGCCGGCCGGGCACCGGCCGGACGGCACCGACCGTGCCCCGGCACCGGGTCAGCACCCCGACGGCGCGACTGCCGGCCACCGAGCCTAGTCCCCGGGCCCGTCTGGCTCCAGGCTTGACACCACCCCTCCGGGCGAGCTGTCCCACATTCCACCCCGGGCGTATCGTCGACCGGCGGCGGGTCAGCGGGCGAACGGCTCCAGCATCATCGAGGCGGCCTGGAGCCAGGCGTCCCGGGTCTCCTGGGCCAGCTGGGCGTACTCGATCGAAGAGCCGGTCTCCAGCGCCGGGTCGTACGGCACCACCGCCACCGCCCGGGTCCGGGTGGCGAAGTGCCGCTTCAGGTCGTCCAGCAGCGGGGAGCGGCCCGGGGTCGGGCAGGAGAGCAGGGTGACCGCGTTGTCCGCCAGCTCACCCATGCCGATGTCGTGCAGCAGGTCGAGCATCCAGTCGGCGGTGAACGCGGCGTCCTCCCGGGGCACGGTGGTGACGACCAGCTGGTCGGCGGCGCGCAGCACCGTCTGCCAGTTGGAACTCTCCACGTTGTTGCCGGTGTCCACACAGATCACGTCGTGGGTTCGGCGGAGGAGTTCCAGTACCCGCCGGACGGTGTGCTGGTCGAGACGCTGGGCGAACCGGGGACTCTCCTCACCGGCCAGTACGTCGTACGAGCCGTCGGAGGCGTGCCGGAGGTAGTCGTCGAGCCGGTCGAGCAACTGGTTGCTGGGCAGCGCCTCGATCTCGATCAGGTCGGCGACCAGGTGCCGGATGGTCCGGGCGTGCCGGGCGCTGCCGGCCCGCAGTCCGAGGGTGCCGCGCAGTTCGTTGTCGTCCCAGGCGAGCACGCCGCGGCCGCGTACGCTGCCGACCGTCGCGGCGCCGAGCACCGTCGCCGTGGTCTTGTGCACGCCGCCCTTCGGGTTGGCGAAGGCGACCACCCGGGGCGAGCCGAGTTCGCGGCGGAGCACGTTGCGGGCGCGTTCCACCTCGGGATCGGCCGACCGCTGCGGCCGACCGGCGAAGGGGTCCAGGCTGGCCCGCCGGGCCACCGGGGCGTAACCGACGTCGGCCGCCGGATAGTTGCCGGCCGGTGGCGGTGCCGGGCCGACCGGCGGGGCCGCCGGGGTGACCGGGGGCGCCAGCGAGGCCCGGGGCGCCGGAATCGACCTGCCGGCGGCCGGCGGCGGCAGGGCGGGCGCGGCGCCGGGGTCGGGGCGGCGGGCCGGGGGCGGCGGGCCGGGGGCGGCGGGCCGGGGTGCCGGCACCACCGGCGGAGGCTGGTAGCCGCCGCCGAGTCCGGCGTAGCGGGACTCGCCGGGGTAGTCCGGGCCGGCCGGTTCGGATCGGTACGGCTCGGGTTCGCCCCGGTGGTAGCCGGGGTCGGGCCGGTAGCCGCCGGGCTGGTAGCCCGGTTCCCGGCGGTCGGCGGCGCCGGGCCGGTGGTCAGGGCCGGGCCGGAAGCCCGGCTCGGCGGGATGGGCCGGCCCGGCCCGGTAACCGGGGTCGGCCGCTCGCCCCGCCCCGAACCCGGGGTCGGCCGTTCGCCCCACCCCGAAGCCGGGATCGGTCGGTCGCCCCACCCCGAACCCGGGGTCGGTTGGTCGCCCTGGCCCCGGACCCGGCTCAGCCGGGCGCCCTGACCCGAAACCCGGGTCGGCCGGTCGCCCCGCCCCGAGCCCGGGGTCGGTCGGTCGTCCTGGCCCGAAGCCGGGGTCGGCCGGTCGTCCTGAACCGAAGCCGGGATCGGGGCGGTAGCCACTCTCCAGGGCCGCGTAGCGGGACTCGGCCGGCTGGCCGGCTCCGCCGTAGCCGGACGCGGGCGGATACCCGGCTCCGGCCGGGTAGCCCGGGGCGGGTGGCCGGGGGTCGCGTTCCGGGCGGCCGGGATAACCGGCGGACCGGCCGGCGGCGTGGCCGCCCTCGGCGGCGGGCTCCGGCCCGGGACGCTCGCCGACGGTCTGCTGCTCGTCGGTGCGGCCGCCGTGCAGGGCCCGGTCGAGCAGCGCCCGCCAGCGCGGCGCTGATTCCGCCGGCCGGCCCCAGCCGGTCTCGGTGCCGTCCACGGCTCGCCCCTCCCAGCACCATCGGTCCCCGCCCTGACAGGCTACGAAGCAAACCCTATTCGGGCCACCTAGGGAGCGCACCCACCGCCGTCGGCGTGCCCGCCGTCGACCAGACGTCCATCGTGCCGTTCACCGTCATGTTCCGTCGACCGCCCCGGTGGTGGCCAGTTCGGCCGGGGGTGCGTCGACAGGCGGCCGCTCCGACGGTATCTCGGCCGGCGCCGATCCGGGCGGCAGGTCCGGCTCCGGCGGAGCGTCCTCGACCGGAGGGTCCACGGTGGGCGGAGGCTCCGTCGGGTCGGAACCGGTCGGGCCGGCGGTCCGGGTGAGCGACGGGTCGGCGGGCGGCACGACCGCCGGAGCGGCCGACGAGGCCGAGGTCGGCGGGGCGGCCGGGTCGCCGCCGGGGCCCGGTCCGGCGGTCGGGTCGGCACCGCTCGCCGGCAGACTGGCGTCGGCCGGTGGGCGCGCCACGCCGTCCTGCTCGGGCAGGGGCGGGGTGAAGACGGTACGGTCCAGCCGCCGCACCTCCGGCGCCGGGTCCACCGCGCGTACCTCGGGGCGGGCGGCGATCCGCTCCAGCGTGGCCGGATCGCCGCGCACCACGGCCGCGTAGAGACACGAGCAGCGGGCCCGGTAGGCGGTCGCCTCCTCGTCGGCGACCCGGGCGCCGCTGGCGTAGAACTGGCGCAGTTCCCGCTCCCGGGCGCCCTCGCCGGCGATCGCGGCGGCCCGCTCCTGGTAGTCCCGGGCCTCCCCGTCCTTGCGCGCGGCGACGTCGGACATCCCGGCCAGCACGTCGTCCGGGAGACGCAGCGCCGGGATCCGCACGATCTCGGTCTGGGTGCCGGGACGCCACAGCCGGGCGAAGACCTCGGAGACACCGATCCCGGTCAGCACCGGGGTCAGCCGGTCCGGTGCCAGATAGGCCGACATGGTGACCAGGGCGTACGTCTGCTCCGCCGGCTCGACCGCGCCGGCGGAGACGAGCGACCGCAGCTCGGACCGGGCCGCCTCGACATAGCCGGGGATGGACTGGCCCTGCACCACCCCGACCCGGGTCACCTCGCCGACGGTCCGGTCACCGGCCGGTTGCCGGTCGGCCGCCCAGACGGCGGTGACGAGTACCGCCGCCGAGCAGAACAGCGCGACAGTGCTCAGCGTCCGGAGTCGCAGCCGGCCCTGCCCGAGCCGGGCCATCCCCCGGGCCAGGGGCGGCAACAGTCGGTCGTCCAACTGTCGCAACAGGTCGCCGAGGCGCACGGACGAAACTCCCTCGTCGGGTGATCCCTGCCGGATCGGTCAGTCGCGCAGGATGCGGAGTGCAACTTCCAGGTCGTCAGGGTAGTCGCTGACGAACCGGACCTGCTCGGCCGTCCGGGGGTGCGCGAAGGCCAGTTCGCGGGCGTGCAGCCACTGCCGGGTGAGGCCGAGCCGGGCCGTGAGGGTCGGATCGGCGCCGTATGTCAGATCACCGACACACGGATGCCGCAGGGTGGAGAGGTGCACCCGGATCTGGTGCGTACGCCCGGTCTCCAGCCGTACGTCGAGCAGGCTCGCCGCCGGGAACGCCTCCAGGGTGTCGTAGTGGGTGATGCTCGGCTTGCCGCCGGCCACCACCGCCCAGCGGTAGTCGTGGATCGGGTGCCTGTCGATCGGCGCGTCGACCGTGCCGCGCAGCGGGTCGAGGTGACCCTGCACCACCGCGTGGTAGCGCTTCTCCACCTCGCGGGCCTTGAACGCCCGCTTGAGCAGGCTGTACGCCTGTTCGCTCTTGGCCACCGCCATTACCCCGGTGGTGCCGACGTCCAGCCGGTGCACCACGCCCTGGCGTTCGGCGGCCCCGCTTGTCGCGATGGTATGCCCGAGGGCGGCCAGCCCGCCGATCACGGTCGGCCCGCTCCAGCCGGGGCTCGGGTGCGCGGCCACCCCGACCGGCTTGTCGACCACCACGATGTCGTCGTCGGAATAGATCACCCGCAGGCCGGGGACCGTCTCGGCGATGACGGTCGGCGCGGTGGGCGGCGCGGGCAGCACCACCTCCAGCCACGAGCCGGCGCTGACCCGCTCGGACTTGGCCCGGGCGGCGCCGTCGACCAGGGCGTCGCCGGCCTCGACCAGGGCCGCCGCCACCGTGCGGGAGAGGCCGAAGAGCCGGGACACCGCCTGGTCCAGCCGCATGCCGTCGAGGCCGTCGGGTACCGGCAGCGAGCGGCGGTCACCGGCCGGGTGCGCCGGACCCGCCTCGGAGATGGAGGTCACGTCAGGTCCCGTCGCTCGGTCTCGGTCTCGGCCCGGCCGCCGGCCGGCACGGACCCGGTCGGCGCCCCGGCCCGCTCGGTGCGGTCGGCGCGCTCGGTGCGGTCGGCGCGCTCGGTGCGGTCGGCGCGCTCGGTGCGGTCGGCGCGCTCGGCCCGATCGCTGCGGTCGGATCCGGTCGGCGGTCCGCCCGGGTCCTCGGCGGAACCCGCGCCGTCCCTCGCCGGGCGGGAGCGCAGCCGGGTGCCGTCCCGCTGCCGGCCGGTCAACTCCAGCAGCACCGCCAGGACGACGCCGCTGACCAGGGCACTGTCGGCCAGGTTGAAGATCGGCCAGACCTGGCCGTACGGGTCGAAGAGGCTGACCATGTCGACCACGTGCCCGACGAAGACGCCGGGAGCCCGGAAGATCCGGTCGGTCAGGTTGCCGAGGGCACCGCCGAGCACCAGACCGAGGGAGATCGCCCAGGGCAGTGAGCGCAGCCGCAGCGCCATCCAGCCGATCCAGCCGACCACTCCGGCGGTGACCAGCGGAAAGATCCAGGTGTAGCCGGAGCCGAGACTGAACGCCGCTCCGCTGTTGCGGGTCAGGGTCAGGTAGACGGCGCCGCCGAGCAGGCGTACCGGGTCGCGGTCGGCGAGGGTCGCCAGGGCGAGGTGCTTGGTGCCGAGATCGGCGAGCCAGGCCAGTGCGGCGGTGAGCAGTAGCACCGTGACGGCCACCCGCCGGGCCCGTCCCGGCCCGGACCCGGTCGCCCCGGTCCGCGCGGTCGACTCGCCGTCGCTGGTCGTCCGCTGGTCGTCGCTGTTCAGCAGGTGTCCCTTTCCTCAGCTCACCACCCGGTGGGGGTCACCGGCGCTCCTCCAACTGCTTGCACGAGACGCAGAGGGTGGCGGACGGGAACGCGGCGAGCCGCTCCACCGGGATCGGGTTGCCGCATCGCTCGCACCAGCCGTAGCTGCCCTCGTCCACCCGCTCCAGCGCCCGCTCCACCTGGGTGATGCGTTCCAGGATGCTGTTGGCGAGGGAGATCTCCTGCTCCCGCTCGAACGTCTTGGTGCCGGTGTCGGCCTGGTCGTCCCCGGCCGAGTCGGTCAACCGGTCGCGCTGCAGCTCGGTGATCTCGCTCAGCGTCTGATCGTACTCGGCACGGAGTTCGTCCCGACGGGCCGCCAGCGCGGCGCGGATCTTCTCGGTCTCCGCGGCGCTGCGCGTAGCCTTCGGCGCCGGCGCCTTCGGTGCCGACTTGCGGCCTGCGGTCCTGGTCTCTGCTGGCTTAGCCATCGTCGCTCCCTCGGCCGCGTACTCCGCGGCGATAGGCCGTGCCTGGACAGGAACCTCCGACGCTCCCGTGACGGTCCGGCGGGTCCTGGGCGGTGCGGTCGCTCCGGCGGGTGCGACCGGTCGGGTGCGGCCGGCGGCGGGATCCGCCGTCGCCGGGGCCCGGGGACGCCGGAGGCCGGTGCCGCGCGGCGTCGCGGGGCTGCTGGGCGGTGCCGGCAGCCAGTGACGAACCGGACTTTCCGGTTGGTTCGCCTCCGAGCCACGCCCGTCCGACCACGACGTCCCCCAATTGCAAAACGGGCGCGCGGCGGGACGCCGCGCACTCCGGAGGTTGGCAACAATACGGAACGTACAGACGTCCGACAACATGCCGCACCGATGTTACCTGTAGAACCCGTTATAATCCGCAAAGCGGGCGAAGGGAACAATAGCACTATTTGTTGCGATCGTCCCCGTACTCCCCGAACCACCGGGCCAGCCGGCCCCGCCGGTTGACCGCCCGCAGTCGGCGTTCGACCTCGTCCCGGACCCGCGCGGTCGCCACGATCAACAGGCTGTCGCCCACCTTCAGCCGGGTGTCCGGGCCGGGCACGAACCCGACACCGTCCCGGGAGACCAGGGTGACCGACGCACCCTGCGGCAGGCGCAGCTCGTCCAGGTGTACGCCGACCAGCCGCGAGCCCGGCGGGATCACCAACTGCAACAGGTCCGCCTGCATCCGTTCCAGCGGAGCGGTCTCCACCCGCAGCTCGGTCAGCTCGGCCGGGGCGGCGATCCCCAGCCGGCGGGCCACCGGCCCCAGCGTGCCGGCCTGCACCAGCGTGAAGATCACTACCAGTACGACGACGGTGTCGAAGAGCTGGGCGGCCCCGGGCAGCCCCTCGGAGAGCGGGATCGTGGCCAGCACGATCGGCACCGCACCGCGCAACCCGGCCCAGGACAGGAAGAGCTGCTCCCGGGGCGGCACCCGGAACCCGACCACGCTGACCAGTACCGACAATGGCCGGGCCAGGAAGGTCAGCGCCACTCCGGTGACCACGGCGGGCAGCAGCGCGTCCTCCAGCCGCCCCGGCGAGCTGAGCAGGCCGAGCAGTACGAAGAGGCCGATCTGGGCCAACCAGGCCAGCCCGTCGGCGAAGCCGAGGATCGTCTGCCGGTGCGGCAGCCGGGAGTTGCCCAGCACCACACCGGCGACGTAGACCGCGATGAATCCCGAGGCGTGCGACACGGTGGCCACCCCGTAGGCCAGTACGGTGAGGCCGACCGCGGCGATCGGATAGAGCCCGGAGGAGGGCAGGGCCGCCCGGCGCAGCGTCCACCGGCCGAGCATCCCCACCCCGAACCCGAGTACGGCACCGGCGGCCAGCTCGTAGCCGAGCAGCAGCGCCTCGTGCCACCAGACGTGGCCGGCCAGTGACGTGGTGGAGAGCAGCACCACCAGCAGTACCACCGGGGCGTCGTTCATCCCCGACTCCGCCTCCAGGGTGGCCACCAGCCGGCGCGGCAGCCGCAGCCAGCGCAGGGTGGCGAAGACCGCCGCCGCGTCGGTGGAGGAGAGCACCGCGCCGTAGAGCAGGGCGAGCCGCCAGTCCAGGTCGAGCAGGGCGTGCACCACCACCCCGACCACGCCGATGCTGATCACCACCCCGACGGTGGCCAGCGTGACGGAGGTGCCGAGTACCGGCCGGAGGGTGCTCCACCGCGCGGTAAGGCCACCCTCGGCGATGATCACGATCAGCGCGCAGTAGCCGAGTGTGCGGGTCAGCTCGGCGTCGTCGAACGGGATACCGAGACCGGACTCGCCGATCCCCACCCCGATGGCGAGATAGACCAGCAGGCTCGGCACGCCGAGCCGGGTCGAGAGCCGGACCGCGCCGACGGCGACGAGCAGTACCGCCGCGCCGATCAGCAGGGCGACGTCGAGCCGGTCCGTCACGGCTGCCGCGCACGGGGCCGGGCGGGCGCCGGAAGTTGGTGGGGAGAGCCGAGTTCGTCGGCGGCCGACCGGACGCCGGGCCGCCACTCCGGCCGGCTCGGACGCCGCCGCCGGTCCGAGCAGGTCGGGGCGGAAGACGGGCGGAGGTTCACCGAACAGGTCCGTCGCGCAGCTGGCACAGCCGCGCCGCGACCTCGGGGTCGGCCCCGTTCACCAGAAAGGGCTCGGCTCCGTCCACCAGGAAGAGTTTGTCCCGGCTGGCCGCTCCGGCGCGCAGGGTGACCGCCGCGGGACGCAGCCCGAGTGCCTCGGCGAGTGCCCGCCGGGCCGCCTCGGTCGCCCGGCCGTCGGCGGCCGGCGGATGGACCGCGATCACCAGGGCGGGCCCGTACGGGCCGTCGAAGCGGCCGCCGGCCCGGGCCCGGGACGCGCCCGGCTTGACCCGGACCGCGACGGTGAGCGTTCCGGTCCCGCTCCGGGCCGGGGCGGGGCCCCGTCCGGCGTCCACACCCGAACTCCGTGCGCCGCCGGTGTGCCGCGAACCGCCGACCCCGCGCTGTGCACCCTGGCCGGCGGCGGGCCGGCCGTCAGCCCCGGTGTGCATCGGTGAGCAGGGCGGTGGCCGGTTCGCAGCGCCCGCACGGGGTGAAGCCGAGCTCCACCGCCTCGCTCACCGGAAGTGGTTCGCTCTCCCGACCGGACAGGTGTGCACAGTCGACGAGGTGGTAACGCGGCCGGCCGTCGACCACGTACACGTCGTCGAGCAGGGCGGCGACCAGCGCGGCCTCGGCCTCGGAGACCGGCTGGGGCGCCGGCTCGTCCGTCGGGACGTCGTCCGGCTCGCCCTGCCCGCCCGGACCCGCCGCAGGCGCCTCCGACCTGCCGGCCGGTTGCCGCCAGCCGGTGTCGTCGTCGGTGCCCGGCCGGGTGGCCTGGGCGGGGACCGTGACCTCGACGGGCTCGGTCAGCACCGGCCCGCTCCCGGGGAACGGATCGGCCGGCCCGGCCTCGGCGAGCCGGGGGTCGGTCGGTGCCCGCCGGGTGCTGGTCGGTGGGCGGCGAGGACGCGGTTCGGTGGCCTCGCCGGCACGCGCGGTGAACCCGTCGTCACCGGGGCCGTCCGGAGCGAAGCCGCTGGCCACCCCCCGGGCCCCGGCCGCCTGCCGGGCACCCACCACCAGCGCGACGGCGGCCAGCAGACTGACCGCGATCGAGCTGATCAGCAGGCCGCTCGACCCGCTCGCCAGACCGAGCACGAGCAGTGCGACGGCGGCGAGGATGAGCACCAGACTGCCGACTATCACGGCTCACCCCCGACGCATCGGTTCCGGTTGTGGTGGTACGGCGTCCTGTTGCCCGCGCTGGTCCCTGGTGGGGATCAGCGCCCGGTCTCGAGTGCGCCGGAGCGGCCACCCCCGCCGTACGAGTTCGCCAGGCCGGCGGTGGCGAGGCCGGGAGTGCCGGCACCGGACCGATTGCCGTCGGTCCGGGTCATCTCCACCTCGAGACCCTGGCCACGCCCGTCGAGGTCGCGCAGCTGGCTCTCCAGGTACGCCTTGAGCCGGGTGCGGTACTCGCGCTCGAACTGCTTGAGCTCCTCGATGTGCTTCTGCAGCGCGGTGCGCTTGGCGTCCAGGCCGCCCATGGCCTCCTGGTGCCGCTGCCGGGCGTCCCGCTCCAGCGCGTCGGCCTTGGCCCGTGCCTCCCGGGTGACCTCCTCGGCCTTGCTGCGCGCGTCGGAGAGCAGCTTGTCGGCCTCGCGACGCGCGTCGGAGACGTGGTCGTCCGCCGTGCGCTGCGCCATCATCAGCACCCGGAGTGCCTGCTGCTCGCCGTCGCCGCCGGCGCCGACCGCCGGGCCGGCCTGCGCCCGGACCTGCTCCAGTTCGGCCTGCATGGCCCGGGCGGCCTGCTCGGCCGCGGCCTTGTCGCGCTGCACCCGGTCGAGCTGCGCCTTGACGTCGTTGAGCTCGGCGGCCAGTCGCGGGTCGGCGCTCGGGCCGGCTGGTGCGCCGCCACGACCGCCGCGCTCCACCTGGGCGCGAAGCTCGTTGTTCTCCTCGATCAGACGGGCGAGCTCGCGCTCGACCTCGTCCAGAAACGCGTCGACTTCCTCCTCGTCATACCCCCGCTTGCCGATAGGCGGCTTCTTGAAGGCGACGTTGTGGACGTCGGCCGGGGTCAGCGGCATCGAAACTCCTCGGGTCAGTTGCGGCCGCGCGGCACGCTGGTCACCAGGTAGTTGACCTGTCGATCAACGGCCCTAACACGAAACTCATCAGCACGAACAGGATAACCAGGAGCACAAGGGAGGCCAGGTCGATGCTCACGGTACCAATTCGCAATGGCGGGATCACACGCCTCAACGCCTTGAGAGGCGGATCAGTGACGCTCCACACCGATTCCATTCCCGCCGAGGCCGCCCGGCTCGGCTGCCAGCGGCGACCGTACTGCAGCACGGCACTTAGGACAAATCGGGCCAAAAGCAGCAGGAGGAAGATGTACACGATCAGGTACAGGACCTGAAACAGGATGGACAGCAGCACGGCAGGCGGATCCCTCGGTCGGGCTAACTCAGGCTGAAAAACCCACCCTCAGCGATCTTGGCCTTGTCCTCCGCGGTGACCTGGACGTTAGCCGGTGAGAGTAGGAACACCCGGTTGGTCACGCGCTCGATCGTACCGCGCAGCCCGAAGGCCAACCCGGCCGCGAAATCGACCAATCGGCGGGCATCCGCCTCGTCCATCTCGGTGAGGTTGATGATCACCGGGACGCCGTCGCGGAAGTGCTCCCCGATGGTGCGACCCTCGCGGTACGTGGTGACGTGCAGCGTCGTGATCTGGTAACGCTGCTCCGGCTGCTCGACCGGCACCGGCCGCTCCCGCACCTGGGACTGCGGTGCGAGCGCGAGATTGTCCCGGGTCTGGTAGGTCAGCGCGCTGGACGGCTCGGAGCCGCCCGGCCGGCTGATCGACCGCACGCTGGATCGCTCCACGCGCTCGGTCCGCTCCGGACGGTCACCGTCCGCCCGGTCGTGCTCGACGCTACGCCCGACGTTGCGCTCGGCCAGCCGGGTCCGCTCACCGGCCCGGGGCCGGGGCGGCGGTGGAGCCTCGTCCTGCTCCTCGTCCTCGTCGGCAAACTCGTCCGCGTACCGGCTCTGCCGGTAGCGCGACTCACGGTAGCCACCCTTGTCGTAGCCACCGTCGTCGTAGGCCCGCTCGTCGTCCTCCTCGACGAGCCCGAGCCAGACCCCCGCTTTGCGCAGTGCACCCATCCCGCGCCCCTCCGTCCGCCGTGCGACACTCACCCCCCGTGCCGTGCCCCTGCCACGCGCGTGAACACTGCAGTGCCCACCGGCCCGAGACGGCAACCCCTGGCACGACCGTGAAACCGGTCTCACCCCGACCCCCGCCAGTGGGGATGCCGCCTCAAACAACACTGATGTAGTTTGGTGTCCGGTTGTCAGGTTACCGCAGCGCGCTACGCAATCCGAGTAACGCGCTGCCGATCCGTACATGTGTCGCCCCGTGTGCGATCGCCGCCTCCAGATCGCCACTCATTCCCGCCGAAACGGCAGCCGCCGTCGGATGTTCGGCCCGTAGCCGCGCCGCGACCTCGGCCAGGGTGTCGAACGCGGGCTCCGGATCCGCACCGAGCGGGGCCACCGCCATCACCCCGGCCAGCCGCAGCGCCGCCGAGCCGGCGACCGCCGAGGCGACCTGCTCGACGCCCCGGTCCGGGTCGTTACCGCCGACCAGCGCGCCGCCCCGGTCGGCGGCACCGTCCAGGTTGACCTGGACCAGCACCTCGAGCGGCGTCTCCCGGTGCCGCGCCGCCGCATCGGCCAGGGCACCGGCCAGCCGTACGCTGTCGACCGAGTGCACCAGGTCGGCGTACCGGACGACGGAGCGGGCCTTGTTGCGCTGGAGCTGCCCGACGAAGTGCCAGCGCACCCGGGCACCGGCCGCCGCCACCTCGGCCGCCTTCGGCGCGGCCTCCTGGTCGCGGTTCTCCCCCACGTCGAGCACGCCCAGCCCGGCCAGCAGCGCCACGTCCGAGGCCGGACAGGTCTTGGTCACCGCGACCATGGTGACGCCGGCCGGGTCCCGGCCGGCCGAGGCGCAGGCGGCGTCGATCCGGGCGCGCACCCGGGCCAGGTTGGCCGCGAGTTCCGCCCGGCGCGCGCCTTCCGGCGCCGGAAGGGGTGGTTCGGTCATCTGGTGGCTCAGGAACCGTTCTTGAGGAAGTCCGGCACGTCCACGTCGTCGAAGAGCACCCGGCGCGGTGCCTGCACCGGCGGCGGGGGCGGCGGCGAGACCGGCGCGGTGGCCGGCGGGCTGACCTTGCGGGCCTGCTCCACCGGCTTGTAGGCCGGGGTGCCGCCGTCGAAGCCGGCCGCGATCACTGTCACCCGCACCTCGTCGCCGAGCGCGTCGTCGATCACCGCACCGAAGATGATGTTCGCGTCCGGGTGGGCCGCGTCGGTGACCAGCTGCGCCGCGTCGTTGATCTCGAAGAGGCCGAGGTCGGAGCCGCCGGCGATGGAGAGCAGCACGCCCCGGGCACCGTCCATGCTCTGCTCCAGCAGCGGGCTGGAGATGGCCGCCTCGGCCGCCTCCACCGCCCGGTTGTCCCCCCGGGCGCTGCCGATGCCCATCAGCGCGCTGCCCGCACCGCTCATCACGCTCTTGACGTCGGCGAAGTCCAGGTTGATCAGACCCGGCGTGGTGATCAGGTCGGTGATGCCCTGCACACCGGAGAGCAGCACCTGGTCCGCCTGCCGGAAGGCGTCCATCATGCTGATGCCCCGGTCGCCGAGCGCGAGCAGCCGGTCGTTCGGAATGACGATGAGCGTGTCGCACTGGTTGCGCAGCTCGTCGATGCCCGCCTCGGCCTGCACCTGCCGGCGCTTGCCCTCGAACGAGAACGGCCGGGTCACCACACCGATGGTGAGCGCGCCGAGCTTGCGGGCGATGTTCGCCACCACCGGCGCCCCGCCGGTGCCGGTGCCGCCGCCCTCGCCGCAGGTCACGAAGACCATGTCGGCGCCCTTGAGCACCTCCTCGATCTCGTCGCGGTGGTCCTCGGCGGCGTTCTTGCCGACGTCCGGGTTCGCCCCGGCGCCCAGCCCCCGGGTCAGCTCCCGGCCCACGTCGAGCTTGACGTCGGCGTCGCTCATCAGCAGGGCCTGCGCGTCGGTGTTGATCGCGATGAACTCGACGCCCTTCAGCCCGACCTCGATCATCCGGTTCACGGCGTTGACGCCGCCGCCGCCGATGCCGACGACCTTGATGACCGCCAGGTAGTTGTGCGGAGGTGTCATCGCGGGTCCTTTCCTTCGATCTCGGCGGCCGCTACCCCGCCCGGCGATCCGGCCGGAGCGAGGCCGACAACTCTTCGGTACGAGGAGGCGAAGGGTAACCCTCACCCTCTACTAGAGGCTTACAGTTATGTCAACCATTGATCCTCTGAGGCAACGTATGCGTACGCGCGGCCGAACCCAAGGACCTGCGCGGCGTGTCGGCACGCCCGCCGACAAACGACACCGGCACACCCACCGGCCGGCGTGTCGGGCGGGCCGGCCGGCTGACCCCGCGCACCGGTCAGCGGATGGTCACCACGTCGGGGGTCCGCACGTCGATGGTCTGCCCCTTGCGCGCCAGCAACGACGTGGCCACCTGGGCCTTCACGTCGCTGCGCGAGGCGTCGCCCCAGAGCACCGTACGCCCGCCGCGCAGCTTCACGGTGATCCGGGCCGGTCCCTCCACCACCAGCTCGGCGAGCCGGTCCCGAAGTTCCGGGCCCAGGCTGGCGAGCACGGTCAGCGCTCCCCTGGTGGCGGCGTCGTCCGGACCGGGCGACCGCAGCCGGGCCAGCGGCAGCGCGTCCGGCCGGTCCGGGCGGTCCTGGAAGACCACCCCGGAGGCGTCCAGCACCAGGAACCGCCGGTCTCGCGGCACCACCGCCACCGGGATGCGCTCCACCACCTCGACGAGCAGGGTGTTCGGCCACTGCCGGGACACCGTCACCCGGGCCACCGGCGGCAACTCGGCGACCCGGGCGCGTACCCCGGCCAGGTCCACCCGGGCCAGCGGCACGCCCTCGGTGACCCGGGCCGCCTGGCGTACCTGGTCGTCGGTGACCAGGGTGGCGCCGACGACCCGCAGCGTCCGGAAGCCGAGAACCGGGGTGCCGTACACGACTCCGGCGCCGGCCAGGGTGAGCACCAGCACCCCGACGAGCAGCGCCCACGGCCGGGCGGCACGCAGCCGGCGCTGCCGGGCCCGGCGGGTGAACCGGCGGACCGACGGCGGTACCGCGTCGGAACCGGCCCGGACCAGTCGCCAGCCCCGGTCCGCACCGCGACCCGTGGCCGACCGGCCGGCCCCCGGACGGCCCGCGCCGGACCGGGTGCCGGTGCCGCCCGGACCACCCCGGCCGGAGCGGCCGGCTCCCCGGCCGGCCGGCGGAGCACCGCCGGACCGGCCGCCCGGGGCCGGACCACCGGAGCGGCCCCGGGAGGTGCCCGGGCTCATCCGGCGTCGCTGGCTGCCCCGGCCCCGTGCGGGGTCGCCCCGGCGCGCTGCCCGGCCGCCCCCGGCTGGCCGGCGGCCGAGCCGCCGGCCAGCGCGTCGAGCAGCTCGTCGCCCATCAGCGAGATCGGCGGCGCGCCCATCGTCACCACCACGTCACCCCGGCGGGCCCGCCGGGTCACCTCGGCCGGTACGTCCGCCCAGGACGGCAGGAAGACCTTCCGCTCGGCCGGCAACCCGACCGCGTCGGTGAGCGCCGCGCCGCCCTCGCCGGGAGCCCGCACCTCGCCCGGACCGAAGACCTCCAGCACCACCACCTCGTCGGCGATGGCCAGCGCGGCGGCGAGTTCGGTCTGCAGGTCCCGGGTGCGGTAGACCCGGTACGGCTGGAAGACCACGATCAGCCGGCCGTCGCCGGCCACCTCCCGCAGGGTCTTCAGCGCGGCCGTCATCGAGGTCGGGTGGTAGGCGTACTCGTCGTAGACGTAGACGCCGGCCGCCACCCCCTTGCGCTCGAACCGGCGGCGTACCCCGGGGAAGGAGGCGAGCGTCGACGTCACCGAATCCATCGGCAGGCCAAGCTTGCGGGCGGTGAGCACCGCCGAGGCGCTGTTCAGCCCGATGTGCGCGCCGGGCACCGGCAGCCGGATCTCGCCCAGCGGCTCGCCGTGCAGGGTGGCGAGATAGCGTACGCCGCCAGCCGACGAGACGATGTCGGTCAGCCGCAGGTCGGCGTCCTCCGCCGTGCCGTAGGTGTGCACGGTCCGCCCCTCGACGCGCAGCGTCTCCGCCATCCGCCGGGTGCCCTGGTCGTCCGCGCAGGTCACCACGAAACCCTCCGGATCGGTCAGCCGGGCGAAGTCGGCGAACGCCTCCTCCAGCCCGGCGTAGTCGCCGTAGGTGTTCAGGTGGTCCTCGTCGATGTTCGTGATGATCGAGACGTACGGCCGGTAGAGCAGGAAGGAGCGGTCGCTCTCGTCGGCCTCGGCGACGAAGTACTCCCCGCTGCCGTGGTGGGCGTTCGACCCCACCTCGGAGATCTCGCCGCCGATCACGAACGACGGGTCCTGGCCGGCGTGCTGGAGGATCAGCGTCACCATCGAGGTGGTGGTGGTCTTGCCGTGCGTGCCGGCGACCGCGATGGTGCGCCGGCCGGTCATCGCGGCAGCCAGCGCCTCCGAGCGGTGCAGCACCCGCAGCCCGCGCTCCCGGGCGGTGACCAGCTCCAGGTGGTCCTGCGGGATGGCGGTGGAATAGACCACGGTGTCGACGCCGTCCAGGTTGGTCGGCTCGTGGCTCATGTGGATGGTGCCGCCCAGCGCCCGCAGCCCGGCCAGCGCCGGCCACTCCCGCAGCTCGCTGCCGGAGACCCGCAGCCCCCGGGTGAGCAGCAACCGGGCCAGCCCGCTCATGCCGACCCCGCCGACCCCGATCAGGTGGATGCTGCCCAGATCCTCGGCGGAGAGCGTGCCGACCGGGCTGAACTGCGCGGTGTTCATGACACCAGCCTTCCACTCGGAATCCGTCCGGTCACCGGGATGCCCAGCTCGGCCACCCCGATTCCAGCCCACCTACTCATCGGGCGGGCTTTCGTTCGCGACTGCGGGGCTCGCAAACCCGGCTCACTCCTCGCGCTCACCGGGCCACCGCCTCGTAGACGAAGTCGAGCAGGGCCTCGTCGCCGTCCCGCCGGCCGTAGGCTGCCGCGGCGGCGCCCATCGCGGCCAGCCGGTGCGGGTCGCGGATCAACGGGATCACGGTCCGCTCGACCCAGGCGGCGGTCATCTCGGAGTCGTCGACGAGCAGCCCGCCGCCGGCCTCCACCACCGGCAGGGCGTTGCGCTTCTGCTCCTGGTTGCTGTGCGGGTACGGCACGTAGACCGTGGGCAGCCCGATCGCCGCCACCTCCGCGCAGGTCATCGCCCCGCCCCGGCCCAGCATCAGGTCGGCGGCGGCGTACCCCAGCTCCATCTGGGAGAGGTACGGCAAGGTCACGTACGGCACCGGCAGGTCGTGCGGCACCTGCACCGGCTCGTTGCGGGCGCCGATCACGTGCAGCACCTGCACCCCGGCGGCGGCGAGCGACTTCGCCGCACCGGCCACCGCCAGGTTGATCGAGCGGGCGCCCTGCGAACCACCGGCCACGAAGAGGGTCGGCAGGTCCGGGTGCAGGCCGAACTGCTGGCGGGCCGCCGCACGCTGCGCCACCCGGTCGAGCGTGCTGATGCCGCGGCGCAGCGGCACCCCGACCACCCGGGCGCCGCGCAGCGACTCGGCCTGGGCCGGCTGGTGCGGGAAGCCGACCGCCACGTGCTTGGTGAACTTCATGCCGAGCCGGTTGGCCACCCCCGGCGGCACGTTCACCTCGTGGATCACGATCGGCAGCTCGCGGCGCCACGCGGCGAGATAGGCGGGCACCGAGACGTAGCCGCCGAACCCGATGACGACGTTGGCGCGGACCTCGTCGATCACCTTTCCGGCGGCCCGGGCGGCTTTCCACATCCGGTCCGGAGTACGCATCAGGTTCATGTTTACCGACCGGGGGAGCTGGTAGGCCGGGATCTGCCGCAGATCGTAGCCGTGCGGCGGAATCAGCTCGTTCTCCAACCCTTTCGGGGTGCCGACGCAGGTGATCCGTACTCCCGGGTCGTGCCGGCGCAGGCAGTCGGCGAAGGCCAGCAACGGGTAGATGTGCCCACCCGTGCCTCCTCCCGCTAGCACCACCGACCGCAGCGGACCCATCAGCGTCTCCTCTCGCTCGCCGTACCGGCGCGCCCTCGCCCCGCCCGGCCACCTGCTGGCCCGGCCTCGGGTTCCCGCCGCCGCCCGGTTCCGGGTCTGGAAGCGGGCTCCCGGTCGGCCGGCGCGGGTAGCTTCCCACGGCGGCGCGCCGAGGGAAGCGGCGGCAGCGGGGCCCAGAGTAGCCGTACCCATCGGGGCGCCGGACGGGCGTGCAGGGCCCGTGCGGCATCCGGTTCGGCGCGGGCGAACGAGGCGAGCATGCCGATCGCGGCCAGCGTCACCACCAGGGCGCTGCCGCCGTCGGAGATGAACGGCAGCGGCAGGCCGGTGATCGGCAGTAGCCCGACCACACCGCCGATGTTGATCACCGCCTGGCTGACCAGCCAGGCGGTCGCGGCGGTGGCGGCCAGCCGGCGGAACGGGTCGGCGACCCGGCGGGCGATCCGCAGGCCGCTGTACGCCAGCACCGCGAACAGGGTCAGCACCACGGCACAGCCCACCACGCCCAGCTCCTCGGCGAGGATGGCGAAGATGAAGTCGTTGTGCGCCTCGGGCAGCCAGTTCCACTTCAGGCTGCTCTTGCCCAGCCCGACGCCGAACCAGCCGCCGTTGTCGATCGCGTACCGGGCCTGGAGGTACTGGTAGCAGTCGGTGAGCCCACACTCGTCCGGCGGCGGCGGGTTGAAGAACATGGTGAGCCGGGCCAGCCGGTAGTTCTCGGCGTCCTCGTCGCCGGAGCCGGCGCCGATCGAGGCGGCGGCGACCAGCAGCCCGACGCCGGCCAGCCCGAGGACCGTCAGGGTGGCGAAGATCCGCTTGCGGATGCCGGCCGCCCAGAGCAGCCCGACCACCACGGCGAGCAGGCAGAGCATGGTGCCCAGGTCGTTGTAACCGACCAGCAGGAAGAGCAGGCCGACCACCGGGAAGAGCGGGGTGGCCAGTTCCCGCCACCAGCCGAGCGCGGCGCCCTTGCGGGCGATCATGTCGGCGCCCCAGAGCACCAGGCCGAACTTGGCCAGCTCGCTGGGCTGCACCTGGATCGGGCCGATGTAGAGCCAGAGCATCCAGGCCTCGAGCGGGCCGAGGGTGGCGTCCGCCTTGCCGTTGAGCTTGTCCCACAGGTGCAGCACGTCCAGCACCACCAGCAGCACCACCGAGACGGCCAGGGTGGGCAGCCCGACCGCCCGGAAGGTCCGGGCCGGCAGGCGTTGGCAGATCCAGAAGGCACCCAGCCCGATCAGGGCGAAGAGCGCCTGCTTGGCCAGCATCGCGAAGGCGTTCCCGTCGCTGGCGTACGCCCGGACGCTGGTCGCGGAGAAGACCATCGTCAGGCCGATCAGCAGCAGCAGTCCGGAGCTTGCGATGAGCAGGTAGTAGGAGGCGAGCGGCCGGGCCAGCAGCCCGCGCAGCGCGGCCAGCCCGCCGGCCAGGTCGACCCCGGCCGGCGCGTCCGCCGGACGTGTGCCGGCCGGTGAGCCCGCCGGGCGTGCCCCGGCAGCTGTGGCCGCCGCGCGTGTCCCGGTCGGAGCGGCCGCCGGGCGTGTCCCGGCCGGTGCGCCGGGCCGGCGGGCGGGCGGCGCCACCGGTTGTTGCTCGCCCGCGGCTCGTGCCCCGGCCGGTGGGCGTACCCCGGCCGGGTCGACACCGCCCTCGGCGCGCCCGGCCGGCGCCTTGCGTCCTGGCTGTTCCCCGGTCACCGCGCCGTCTCCTCGTCCTCCCCCACCCGCCCATCATCGACGCTGGTCCGGCCACCCCGGCGCAGGTGACCGGCCGGCGTGTCGGGACCGGCACGGCGTGTCCCGGACCGGTGACGCACCGGTGACGGGCGGCCTGGGAGGGGGACCTGGTTCGGCGTGTGTGGGCGCCGCCCGGTTCCCGGGTCAGGTGACGGCGGCGAGGAACTCGCTGTAGAAGAGGCCGAGGGCGATCGCCACCCCGATCCCGGCGATGATCCAGAACCGGACGACGATGTTGACCTCGCTCCATCCGGCCAGCTCGAAGTGGTGCTGGAGCGGCGACATCCGGAAGACCCGTTTGCCGGTGGTCCGGAACGAGATGATCTGGATGACCACCGACATCGTGATGATCACGAAGAGGCCGCCGAGGATCAGCAGCAGCAGGAGCGTCCGGGTGGCCATCGCCATCCCGGCGATCAGCCCGCCCAGGCCGAGCGCCCCGGTGTCACCCATGAAGATCCGGGCCGGCGAGGTGTTCCACCAGAGGAAACCGACACAGGCCCCGGCCGCCGCCCCGGCGATCAGGGCGATCTCCAGCGGATCTCGCACCTCGTAGCAGTACGCGCCGCCCCGGGCGTAGTCGGTGTCCGCGCACCAGTGCCGGTACTGCCAGAACGCGATCAGGGCGTACGCGGCCAGCACCATCACCGAGGCACCGGTGGCCAGCCCGTCCAGCCCGTCGGTCAGGTTCACCCCGTTGGTGGTCGCCATCACCACGAAGATGAAGATGACGACCGAGGCGACCTTGCCGACCTCCAGCGCGTTGATGTCCCGGATGAAGGAGAGCGCGGTGCTGCCGACGGTCACCCCCGCCGTGCTCGGGAAATAGAGCGCCACCACCCCGAAGACCGCACCGACGAGTATCTGGCCGAGCAGCTTGCCCCGCTTGTTCAGCCCGGCGCTGTTGCGCTTGCGCACCTTGAGGAAGTCGTCGATGAAACCGACCGCGCCGGAGAAGACCATCAGGCCCAGCAGCACCAGGGCGGTGATGGTCGGGGTGACCTGGGCGATCTGCGCCTCGGGCAGGGTGGTCAGGGCGAGGTGCCCGGCCACGTACGCGATCACCGTGGCGACGATGAAGACCACGCCGCCCATCGTCGGGGTGCCCTTCTTGCCCTGGTGCATCACCGGACCCTCGGCCCGGATCGGCTGCCCGGCCTTGAGCCGGGTGAAGACCTTGATCGCGACCGGTGTGACGAAGAGCGAGATCAGGAACGCCACGAAGATGGCGACGATTACCGCCCTCACGCCGGCACGCCTTCCGCCGCGACCGACCCGACGCCGGCGGCGGCGCGGAGCACCGGGCCGACCTCGGAGGCGGCGCGGAGCACCGGGCGGACCCCGGTGCCGCCGTACGCCGCGGCGACCGCGCCCGGCCCGCTCATCGGGACCCGTTCCCGGGCTGGACCGCCTCGGCGCGCAGCGCGTCGGCCACCTCCCAGGTGCGATAGCGCGAGCCCTTCACCAGGACGACGTCGCCCGGCCGCAAGTCGCGGCGCAGCGCCTCGACCGCCGCCGCCTGATCGGTAACCAGCACCGACTCTCCTCCCCAATTCGCCATCGCCACCGCGCCGTCGTGGATCGGCGCGGCCGGCTCGCCGACCACGATCAACCGGTCGACGCCCAGCTCGGCCGCGAGCCGGCCGACCTGCTCGTGCCCGTCCCGTTCGAAATCGCCCAGCTCGGCCATGTAGCCGAGCACCGCCAGGGTGCGCCGCCGCTCGCCCATCCCGGCCAGCGCCCGCAGCGCGGCGGAGGTCGAGGCGGGATTGGCGTTGTAGGAGTCATCGATCACCGTCACCCCGTCGGTGCGGTCGAAGACGTCCATCCGGCGGGTCGAGGGCAGCCCGAGCCGGCCGAGCGCCTCGGCCAGCTCGGCGAGCGGCATGCCGAGTTCCCGGGCCACCGCCGCCGCCGCCAGCGAGTTGCCGACCTGGTGCCGGCCGCTGATCCCGAGCCGGACCGCCGCCCGGCCCTCTCGCGTGACCAGGGTGTACGACGCCCGCCCGCGATCGTCGAGCCGGACCTCCTCGGCCCGCACCTCGGCGTCGGCGGCCTCGCCGACCAGTACGGTCCGGGCGGCGGTGCGGGTGGTCATCGCGCGTACCCGCTCGTCGTCGGCGTTCAGCACGGCCAGCCCGTCGGCCGGCAGCCCCTCGACCAACTCGCCCTTCGCCTGGGCGATCGCCTCCTGCGAACCGAACTCGCCGATGTGCGACACGCCCACGTTGAGCACCACGGCGATCCGGGGCGGCGCGATCTCGCACAGGTAGCGGACGTGTCCCAGCCCCCGGGCACCCTTCTCCAGCACCAGGAACCGGGTCTCGCCGTCGGCCTGCAACGCCGTGTACGGGTGCCCCAGCTCGTTGTTGAACGAGCCGGGCGGCGCCACCGTGCGGCCGAGCCGGGCGGTGAGCTGGGCGACCAGGTCCTTGGTGGTGGTCTTGCCGGAGGAGCCGGTCAGCCCGATCACGGTCAGCTCGGGAAGCCGGTCCAGCACCGTCCGGGCCAGCCGGCCGAGTGCGGCCCGGGGGTCGTCGACGAGCACCATCGGCACGCGATCGACCTCGCGGGAGCCGAGCACCGCGACCGCGCCGCCGTCGGCGACCGCCGCCGCCGCGAAGTCGTGCCCGTCGACCTTCTCGCCGGGAAAGGCCACGAAGAGCCCGCCGGGGCGCACCTTGCGGGAGTCGAACTCGACCGGGCCGGTGATCCGGACCGTCGGGTCGGCCGCGACCAGCCGGCCGTCGACGGCGGTGGCCAGCTCGGCCAGGGTCAGCGGGATCATCGGCGGCCCTCCACCAGGTTGCCGAACCGGGCGGCGAGCGCGGCGGCCAGCTCGACCCGGTCGTCGAACGGGTACGTCCGGCCGGCGATCTCCTGGCCGCGCTCGTGCCCCTTGCCGAGTACCGCGACCACGTCGCCGGGCTCGGCCAGCCGGACCGCCTCGTCGATGGCGGCCCGCCGGCCGGCCACCTCGCGCACCCGGTCCGGTCCGCCGTCGCGCTCGGCCCCGCGCCGCACCTCGGCCCGGATCATCTCGGGGTCCTCGCTGCGCGGGTTGTCGTCGGTGACCACCACCAGGTCGGCGCCGGCCGACGCGGCGGAACCCATCAGCGGGCGTTTGCCGTGGTCCCGGTCGCCGCCGGAGCCGAGCACGCAGATCAGCCGGTTGCCGGCGCCGGTCAGGTCGCGCAGCGCGGTGAGCGCCGCCACCACCGCGTCCGGGGTGTGCGCGAAGTCGACGACCCCGCGCACCGGGCCGGGCGCCTCGACCAGTTCCAGCCGGCCGGGCACTCCCGGGCAGGCGGCCACGCCCCGGGCCGCGACCACCGGATCGATCCCGGCCCCGACCAGGGTGGCGATCGCCAGCAGCGCGTTCGCCACGTTGTGCCGGCCGGGCAGCGCCACCCCCGCCTCGACCGCCGTGCCGTGCGGGCCGTGCGCGGTGAAGGTCTGGGTGTAGCCGGACTCCCGGACCGCGTCGGCCCACCAGGTCGCGGCCGGGTCGCCGGCAGCCGAGTAGGTGACGGTGCCGGGCCGGCGCAGCGGCACCAGCGCCGGGTCGTCGTGGTTGAGCACCTCGACGTCGCACCGCCCGTCGAAGAGCCGCGCCTTGGCCGCGAAGTAGTCGGCGACGTCAGCGTGGAAGTCCAGGTGGTCGTGGCCGAAGTTGGTGTACCCGCCGACGGTGAAGCGGACGCCGCCGACCCGCCCCATCGCCAGGGCGTGGCTGGAGACCTCCATCGCGACCGCGGTGACGCCGCGTTCCCGGGCCGCCGCGAGCATGGCGTGCAGGTCGGTGGCCTCCGGGGTGGTCCGGACGCTGGCCACCACCAGGTCGCCGAGCCGGCACTCCACGGTGCCGATCAGCCCGGTGACCTCCCCGGCGGCACGCAGCCCGGACTCGATCAGGTAGGTGGTGCTGGTCTTGCCGGCGGTGCCGGTGATCCCGATGACGGTCAGTCCGGCGGTCGGGTCGCCATAGACCGCGCCGGCCAGTTCGCCGAGCACGGCCCGCGGCTCCGGCACCACCAGGGCGGGCAGCCCTGCCTCGGCCGCCGCCGGGGCGCCGGCCGGATCGGTGAGTACGGCCACCGCGCCGGCCTCCGCCGCCGGGGCCACGAACTCGGCGCCGTGCCGACGGGCACCCGGTAGCGCCGCGTAGAGGTCGCCGGGACGCACCTCGGCGCTGGCGTGGGTCACACCGGTGACGGCCAGGCCGGCGGCTTCCGGCGGCGACTCGGCGGCGACTCGCGCGGCGAGGTCGGCGAGCCGGACCGGTGTCACGGCGCGGGGACGGGGATTGCCGGGCACGGCGTCAGACCCTACCCCGTCCGGGGGTCCACCCCGCACAGCCGCCCCGGTGGTTTGCCCGCACCTCCCGATGATGTCCCGTTTCGGCAGGTCATTGCGGATAGTTTCGGCAGGTCACTGCGGATAGACGACGAACTTCGGCGGCGCGGTGCCGGTGGCGGGCACCCGATAGTGCCGCAGGACGTACTCCATCATCTCCTTGAAGGCGGGTGCGGAGATGTCACCGCCGCCGCCGGACGGGGTGTGCGCGAAGACCGCGATGACGTAGCGCGGGTCGTCCGCCTGGTCCATCCCGATGAACGAGGCGACCTCGCCGGGGGCGTACCGGCCGTCGACCACCCGGGATCCGGTGCCGGTCTTGCCGGCGATCCGGTACCCCTTGATCGCCGCCTGCCTGGCGGTGCCGTGCTCGATGGTGACCGGCGCCTCCAGCAGGGTACGCAGCGCGGCCGCGGTCTCCGGCCGGAGCACCTGCCGGGTCTGCGGTGCGGGTACCGGCTTCCGCCTGCCGTCCGGGCCGATGATCTCGCGTACCAGGTGCGGCTGGATCCAGGTGCCGTCGTTGGCGATCGCGGCGTAGACGGCGGCCATCTGCAACGGGGTGACGTCGACGCTGTGCCCGATCGGCACCGACCCGTACGTCGAGCCGCTGTACTCGGACGGCTTGAGCACCCGCCCGGCCGCCTCGCCGGGCACCCCTTCCCCGGTCGGCCGGCCCAGCCCGAACCGGAGCTGGTACTCGTAGACCTTCTCCGCGCCGAGCTTGTCGGCGATCCGGATGGTGCCGACGTTGGAGGAGAAGCCGAGCATGCCGGCGACGCTGAGTTTGCGGCCCTGCGCGTTGTGGGTGTCCCGGAACGGCTCGCCGCCCTTGCGGATGAAGTACGGCGTGGGCCAGGCGGTCTCCGGGGTGATCACCCCCTCCTCCAGCCCGGCGCCGAAGACGATGGGCTTGTGCACGGAGCCGGGGTCGACGACGAAACTGGTCGCCGCGTCGTTGCGGTCCTCCGCGTCGTACCTGCGCCAGTCGGCGGCGTCGTACGTCGGGTAGCTCGCCTGGGCCAGCACCTCGCCGCTGCGTACGTCGAGCACCACGGCCGCCCCGATGGTGCCGTTCACCTCCTGCATCCGCTTGGTGAGGATGCGCTGCACCATGAACTGGAGGTCCCGGTCGATGGTGAGTTGGAGTGAGCTGCCCGGCCGGGCCTCGGTGACCTTGCTGTAGCCACCGGGGATCTCGGCGGCCAGCTCCCCCTTGCCGACCTCGTACTCCCGCTCGCCGTTCACCCCGCGCAGCAGCTCGTCGTAGCGGGCCTCGATCCCTTCCAGGCCGACCCGGTCCTGGCTGGTGAAGCCGAGCAGGTTGGCCGCCAGGTCGCCGCCGGGCACCTCGCGCCGCTCGTCCCGGCCGGTGCCGATGCCGGCCCGGTTGAGCTCCATGATCTTCTCGGCGGTGTTGATCTCGACGCCCCGGGCCAGGTACTCGAAGCGCGACGGGCGCCCGTCCGGCCGCTTCCGCTGCTTCATCTCCTCGGTCAGCCTGGAGACCGGGATGCCGAGCAGCGGCGAGAGCGCCTCGGCGGTGCCGGCCGGGTCCTCGACGAGTTCCGGGTCGGCGTAGACGTACCGGGCCTCCACGCTCTGCGCCAGCGCGGCACCGGAGCGGTCGTAGATGGTGCCCCGGGGTGCGGGCAGCACGACGGTACGCAGCCGGTCGCCGACTCCGCCGCCGGCGTACTCCGGTGCGTCGACGACCTGGAGCGCGACCAGCCGGATGCCGATGGTGGTGAACATGGCGAGGACGAGCAGCGTGCCGAGCCGCAGCCGCCGGTGCGTGTCGGCCAGCCGGGGTGGCCGGCGGGGCCGGCGGGCCGGCCGCCGCGCTGGTGACCCGGCGCCGGTCCGGCCCCCGGCCGGTTCGGCCGGGCGCCGCCGGGCGGGTTTGGCGACGTCGCCGCCGCGGACCGGGCGCGGGGTGATGGTCCGGCCGGTGCCGGTCGGGGCGGTCCGCCGGGCGGTCCGGGCCGTGCCGGTCCGGCCGCCGTCGAGCACCTGCAACGCCGGCCGGAACGGGTCCGCCGACCGCCCGGTCCTGGGGGTACGCCGGGCCCGAGGCGCCGGGTCGGCACCGCTCACGGCTCCCGGGGTACGTCGCAGTTCCGGGTTGTCCCGCACGGTCCGCCCGCGCGGGGTGTACGCCCGCGCGTCGGAGATGCCGCCCAGCCCGGACCGCCCGCCCTGGCCGGCCGCCGACCGCCGCCCCGGCTCGGTGTCCCGCTCGCCGTCCCGGGGGCTACGCGACGAGCCGCGCCGGGACACCGAAGCGTCCCGGCGCGGCTCGTCGGACCGCGGAGTCACCGGGTCATCCCCCGGCGCCCTGCTGGCTGGTGATCGCCGGCTCGCCGCCGGCCGGCTGCGGCACGCCGATCACCCGACCGTCGGGCAGCCGGATGAAGGCCGGCGGTCCGGAGTCGACCAAGCCCAGCTTGCGGGCCCGGGCGGTGAGGTTTCCCGGCACCTCCGCGTCGGCGATCTTCTGCTTCAGCTCCTGCTCCTGGATGTCCAGCGTGGACTGCTGCTGCTGCAACCGCTCCAGCCGGAACGCGTTCTCGTTGACCTTGCTGTTGACCACCAGGATGCCGAGCATCCCGCCGACGACCAGCACCAGGATCAGCGCCACGAAGGAGACCCGGGGTCGGGCCACCGGTCGCGGCGGCGCCACCCGGAGCCGGGAGCGCCGGGCCGGCGCGGCCGACTCCGGTGCCTGTTCCGGCTGCTCGTCCGAGCTGTCCCAGACCCGCAGCCCACGGGTCGGTTCCGCCGGCTGCTCCCAGTCCCGCGCCCGCAGTGCGGCACTGCCCTGGGTCGGATACCGTCGTGCCCCCCGCACCCGGGCCTCCGACGCCGGGTTCGACCGGCCGTCGCCCGCCCGCTCCGCCCGCTGCACCGTGGTCCGGCCCCCCGACCGCGGTGTACGCTGCTGTGCGCTGCGCGTCGCGTCGGGCTGTTCCCGGCGCTCGCGCCTGTTGACGTTCATCTTCCCTCCCCCTGTACTGTCGTGCCGCCGCCGTCGGTTGCCGGCCGCGACATCTCCCGTCGCACTCCGTCGGACCCGGCCGGTGCCCCCGCACCGGCCGGACCTGTTCCCCCGGTGACTCGGCCGGGCCGCTCGCGGTCGGCCCGCCTCGTCGCCGTCGTGCTCCTACCGCCGTCCCGTTCGATCCGCTCGGCCGCCCGCAGCCGCACCGAGGCGGCCCTCGGGTTGACCTGGACCTCCGCCTCGCCCGGCAGCTCAGCTCCCCGGCTGAGCAGCCGCAGCGTCGGCCCGGTGCCGGGCAGTTCGACCGGGAGGTCGACCGGCCCGGTGCTCCGGGCGCGGCCGGCGAACACCTGCTTGGTGATCCGGTCCTCCAGCGAGTGGTAGGACAGCACCACCGTGCGACCGCCCTCGGACAGTGCGTCCAGGGCGGCCGGCAGCGCCGTTTCCAGCGCGGCCAGTTCCCGGTTTACCTCGATCCGTAAAGCCTGAAACGTCCTCTTGGCCGGATGTCCGCCAGTTCGTCGGGCCGGCGCCGGAATGGACTCCCTGACCAGTTCCGCCAGCCGGGCCGTTGAGACGAGCCGGTGGCGTTCCCGCTCCCGCACGATCGCCGAGGCGATCCGGCCGGCGAACCGCTCCTCGCCGTAGACCCGGAGCACCCGGGCCAACTCCCCGTGCGAGTAGCTGTTGACCACCTCCTCGGCGGTCGCACCTGTCGACTGGTCCATCCGCATGTCCAGCGGCGCGTCCTGCGCGTAGGCGAACCCGCGGTCGGGCGCGTCGAGTTGCAGCGAGGAGACACCCAGGTCGAACAGCACGCCGTCCAGCCGGTCGTGGCCGAGCCGCGCCAGCACCTCGGGCAGCTCGTCGTAGACCGCGTGCACCAGGTGGACCCGGTCGGCGTACCGGTCGAGCCGGGCGCGGGCGTGTGCCAGTGCCTCGGTGTCCCGGTCCAGTCCGATCAGGATGGTGCGCGGATGTGCGGCGAGCACCGCCCCGGCGTGCCCGGCCAGCCCGAGGGTGGCGTCGAGGTGGACGGTCGGCCGGCCGTCGGTCCGGTCCAGGGCGGGGGCGAGCAGCTCGAGACATCGCTCAAGCAGCACCGGCACGTGCGTACCGCGAAGCTCCCCCATGTCGACCCCCACTGACCCCTGTCTCGTCCGGACGTGCCCGGTATCGGTTGCGCTCGTCGTACCGCCAGATCCCCATCCGCTCTGCTCCCCCGGGCCGACCTTCGGACCGTCGGGGGATCGCGCCTGGCACCGGGGAAGAGGCGCCAGGAACTTCGAGCGGGTGGAGATCTCGCAGTACGTCGGGCGTCGGCACGCGCCGCCCTACAGTCCGCCCGGCAGCACCCCCTCCTCGATGTCGGCGAAGTCCCCTTCGCTCTCCGAGAGGTAGGTCTCCCAGGCTCGCTTGTCCCAGATCTCCACCCGGGTGCTGGCCCCGATCACCACCAGCTCCCGGTCCAGTGCGGCGTACTCCCGCAGGTGGATCGGGATGGTCACCCGGCCCTGCTTGTCCGGGATCTCGTCGTGCGCGCTGGCGAAGAAGACCCGGCTGTAGGCCCGGGCCGCCTTGTGTGTCATCGGCTGCTCGCGCAACTGCCCGGCGATCCGCTGGAACTCGGGCATCGGGAAGACGTAGAGGCAGCGCTCCTGCCCTTTGGTGATCACGACACCTCCCGCCAGCTCGTCCCGGAACTTGGCCGGAAGGATCAGCCGGCCCTTGTCGTCCAGGCGCGGGGTGTGCGTGCCGAGAAACACCGGCCCAACCCCCTCGCCCTACCAGCGACGTTCGCGGCGCCGCTGCCCCCCGGGCCGGCGGGCCCTCCTGGCCCCCCATCGCGCCCCACTCTACTCCACTTCCCTCCACCCGCAACCGGAATCGCCCGGAAAGACCGGCTGTCATCTCGACGAAACAGCACGTCAGAGGGGGTCCCCGGCGGTGGAGGGAAATGGGCGCCCCGACCCGGGCGTCCGCTATCCGACAGCGGTACGCCGAACGTCGAGCGCCCGGAAATACCCGTTCTTTCCCACCTATTCGGGCGACTGGACGACTCCGGCCGGACCGCTCGGGGAGGGAAGTGGAGGAAAAATCGAAGGGCCGCCCCCGCCCTCCGGGACCGCACCCGGACGGTGCCCGACCGCCGGGCCACGACGGCTCAGGTCAGCTCCGGCCACCGGGCGGCGACCTCCAGGGCCGCCCGGACCGGATCACCGCCCCACCGGCTGGCGAACGCGTCCACCACCACCCAGCCGGCCGCGACCAGCGCGCGGTGCCGGGCGATGTGTGCCGCCGCGCCGTCGGGATGGGCGACACAGTTCAGCCCGACCGCCGAGGCGCCGGTGCCGACGCAGAGATCCACCGTCCAGCGGCCGACCGGATAGCGGCGCCGGACCGGCAACCCGACCCGGACCAGCTCCGCGGCCAACTCACCGGCCCAGTCCACCGGCAGCGGGTCACCGACCAGCGCCGCCGCGGCACCACCCCGGCCCACCACGGCATCCGTCGCCCCGCCCCGCGCCACCCCGACGTCCGGTCGCCCGTTCCGGCCCGGTGCGGCCGGAACGGTGACCGGCTCGCCGCGCGGGTCCGGGGGCAGCGCGGCGTACCGCAGGTAGTCGCCGAGCAGGCCGTTCGGGGCGGACAGCGAGGTCAGCACCACCATCCGGCGCCGTGCCCGGGTGACCATCACGTTGAACAGGTTCGGGTCGGTCAGGAAACGCAGCCGGCCGGCCGGCACCGGGTCGGTCACCGCCAGCGACACCAGTACCGTCTCCGCCTCGCTGCCCTGGAACGAGTGGACGGTGCCGACCCGCAACCCGAGCCGCTCGATCTCGGCCACCGGGAACTCGGCCACCAGCGCCGACTCCAGCGCGTCGGCCTGGGCCCGGAACGGGGTGATCACGCCGATGCCGACCCGGCCCGCCTCGGCCAGCCGGCGCACCTCGGCCACCGCCGCCGCCACCTCGGCCCGGTTCACCCCGGCCTCGGTCACCGCGGCCGGCACCGTACGCACGTCGATCACGTCCGCCGTCTCGTTGCCGGGATGCCGGGTGGCCACCGCGATCCGGCCGGCGTAGAAGCGGTGCGCGGAGAACTCGATCAGGTGCGGGGCGCAGCGGTAGTGCTCGTCCAGCCAGCTGACCGGGGCCGCCCCGGCGGCCAGGTCGAAGGTGCTCACCCGGCGCACGTCGACCCGGTTGTCCAGGCCGTACCGGGACAGCGTCGCCGCCACGTCGACGTCGGCGACGAACGAGACGAACCGCAGTTGCCGGGGATCGCCCACCACAAGCGCCCGGCGGGCCCGGGCCAGGGCCGGCGCCGCCCGGATCTGGTCGGTGTGCGACGCCTCGTCCAGGATCACCAGGTCGAAGAGCCCGGCGACCGGCGGCAGCAACTCCTCGACGTCGGTGACCGTGCCGATCCACAGTGGCAGGGCCCGGACCAGCGCGGGCCCGGGCAGCTCGGCGAGGAGTTCCCGCCGCCGGTTGCGCCCGGCCCGCAGCGCGCCACCCAGCGCCACAGCGGTACGCCGGGCGGCGTCGTCCCAGCGGTCCGGGCCCCGGCCGCGGTGCCGCATCGCCGTACCGAGCACCGTCGAAAGGCGTGCCCGCGCCTGCGCCAGCAGCGGCCACAGCGGACCCGGGTCGGCGCCGCCGAGGGCCGCCAGCCGAGCCGCCGCGACCTCCGACCGGGCCGCCGCGACCGCCTCGCCGAGCCGGTCCAGCGGCACCGTCCGAGCCGCGCCGAGCCGGCGACGCAGCCGGCGACCCGGTGGCCCCGGCAGCCAGCGCCGCCACCACCGACCGGCCGAGGCCCGCGCCCGCTCGACCGCCCGGCCCGCCGCCGCCAGGTCGGCACCGGGCGCGAAGGCGCCGGGTACGTCCAGACGCAGCCCGCCGACCACCGCCGCCCAGCGCGGCACCTCGCCGGCCAGCAGTTCGAGGTCGAGCAGCCCGGTGAGCTGGTCGGTCAGCCGCGCCACCTCGGCGGTCGCCCCGGCCAGGGCGGCCCGGTCCGCCGCCAGGGTCGCCGCCGTCACCTCCGGCTCGGCGGCCGGTTCCAGGGCGGCGGCGAGCGCGGCCCGGCGCTCGGCGTCGCCGAACAGCACCGGTCGGGGGCCGGGATAGCGCTCCAGCAGTTCCCCGAGTACGTCGGCGGCGTGCGTGGACTGCGTGACGACGAGTACGCTCCCGCCCCGGTCGACCACGTCCAGCGCGGCGGCGACCACGGCATGGCTCTTGCCGTTGCCGGGCGGACCGGAGACCACTGTCACCGGCTGGTGCCGGACCCGGCGTACCACCTCGGTCTGGGCCTCGTTGAGCGGCAGCGGCGAGTCGACCGGTCCGCTGTCGACGGCCGGCTCGGCGGGGGCGGCGGTGCCGTACACCGGGGCCAGGGCGGTGGACTCCAGCCCGGGGCGGGCGGCCCAGGCGCGCAGCCGGTCACCGAGGGCGAGCCCGGCGACGTCCCGCACGCCGAACAGCACCGCCGAGACGTAGAGCACCGGCGGGCGGCTCGGGAAGCTCGCCCGGCCGGTACGCCGGCCCCGGTCGACCTCGCCCACCCGCAGACCGGTCGCCTCGGCGGCGGTACGCATCCAGGTCTCTGCGCCGGCGCCGGCCAGCCACGGCAGCCCGCCCAGTTCCAGCGCCACCTCCAGTTGGGCGGCCAGGTCACGGTCCTCGACCAGCGGGGTGATCTCGAAGTCGCCGGCCGGGACGACCCGGTAGCCACGCAGCGTGGGCTCCAGCCGGACCGGCTCGCCGAGCAGCGGAAAGCGCACCTTCCGGGGCCCGGCGGCGGTCTCGGCCACCCCGGCGACCAGCCCCCAGCCCCGGCGCAGCGTGCGGTCGTCCCGGTGCAGCAGGTCGGCCGCGACCAGCCGCTCCACCTCGCGGGAGCGGCGGCAGAAGTTCGGGTCGGGCAGCCAGATCAGCGGCTGGCCGGGACGGGTCACGTCGTACACCCGCTCGGGGGCGGCCGGTGCGAGGTCGGCCAGGGCCCGCAGCACGGTCGCGACGGAGGGGCTCATCGGCAGCCGAGGTTAGCAACCCGGCACCCGCCCGCCCGGCGGCCGCCCGCCCGGCAGCCGCGCGCCTCGTGGCCCTCCTCACCGGCGTGCGGCCGAGGGACGACGCCGGCCCCGATCACCGGGGACTTTCGTGCGACGGTTCCGCACCTGGCGGCGTCCGGTAACCTCGCTCGCGTGACGGACGGGAAGATGCCTCTCCGGGCAAAAGTGGCCAGTTCGGTATCGCGCACCGCCGCGGCCCTCTCCCGGGCCGCCGGCCGGGGTGACGGCTCGGTGATCGGCGGGTGGATCGGTCTCAAAATCGATCCGGACCTCCTGGCCCACCTGGCGTCCGGCCGGGCCATCGCGCTGGTGTCGGGGACCAACGGCAAGACCACCACCACCCGGCTGACGGCGGCGGCGGTCGGCGTACTCGGCCAGGTGGCGACCAACTCGTTCGGCGCGAACATGCCGACCGGGCACACCTCGGCGCTGGCCAAGGCCGGCGCGACGCCGTACGCGGTGCTGGAGGTGGACGAGCACTACCTGGCGCAGGTGCTGGAGGCGACCGAGCCCCGGGTGGTGGCGCTGCTCAACCTCTCCCGGGACCAGCTCGACCGGGCCAAGGAGGTGGCGATGATGGCCCAGCTCTGGCGGGCCGCCCTGGTCCGGCACCCGTCGGTACGGGTGGTCGCCAACGCCGACGACCCGATGGTGGTCTGGGCGGCGACCCCACCGGCGACCCGCAGCCCGCAGGTGACCCCGGCGCCGGTCACCTGGTTCAGCGCCGGCCAGCGCTGGCACGACGACTCCTGGGTCTGCCCCGAGTGCGGCTCCCCGATCGAGCGGATGTCCGACCAGTGGTGGTGCACCGGCTGCTGGCTGCGCCGGCCGGAGCCGCAGTGGGTGGTCGAGGACGACGGCGTGCTCGACCCCGCCGGCGACTGGCACAAGGTGGTGCTGCAACTGCCCGGCCGGGTCAACCTCGGCAACGCGGCGACCGCGCTGGCGGTGGCCGCCGAGTTCGGCGTACGCCCGACCGACGCGGTGTCCCGGCTCGGCGGGGTCGCCTCGGTCGCCGGCCGGTACGCCCAGGTGGTCCGGGACGGCCGGACGATCCGGCTGCTGCTGGCGAAGAACCCGGCGAGCTGGCTGGAGGCGTTCGACATGGCGGACGAGGCGCCGACCCTGCTGTCGATAAACGCCCGGGACCCCGACGGGCTGGACACCTCCTGGCTGTTCGACGTCGACTTCGCCCCGCTGCGTGGCCGGCAGGTGCTGATCACCGGCGACCGGGCGTACGACCTGGCGGTGCGGCTGGACGTCAACGGCGTACCGTTCCAGCACGTCAGGACCTTCACCGAAGCGATCACGAGCGTCCCGCCGGGCCGGCTCGAGGTCATCGCCAACTACACGGCGTTCCAGGACATCCGAGCGGAGTTGGACCGTGTCAACTGATCCCGCCTACCGCACGCCCGGCCAGCCCGGCGGAGAGAGCAACCTGCGGATCGTCTGGATCTATCCGGACCTGCTCTCCACCTACGGGGACCGGGGCAACATGCTGATCCTGGCCCGCCGGGCGGAGCTGCGCGGCCTGCCGGTGGAGTGCCTCGAGATCCGCTCCGACCAGCGGCTGCCGGTCGCGGCCGACATCTACCTGCTCGGCGGCGGCGAGGACGGCCCGCAGGCGTTGGGCGCGCAGCGGCTGATCGCCGACGGCGGGCTGCGCCGGGCCGCCGACCAGGGTTCGGTGGTCTTCGCGGTCTGCGCCGGCTACCAGTTGCTGGGCGGCTCGTTCTTCGCCAAGGGCGCCAAGTGCGCCGGCCTGGACCTGCTGGACCTGCACTCCGACCGGGGGCCGTCCCGGGCGGTCGGCGAGCTGGCCGGCGCCATCGACCCGCGGCTCGGGGTGCCGCCGCTGAGCGGCTTCGAGAACCACGGCGGGCGTACCCACCTCGGTGCCGGGGTCTCCCCGCTGGCCCGGGTCAGCACCGGGGTCGGCAACGACGGGAGTACCGAGGGGGCGTGGCGGGGCAAGCTGCTCGGCACGTACTCGCACGGTCCGGCGCTGGCCCGCAACCCGGCCCTGGCGGACCTGCTGCTGCGCTGGGCGATCGGCACGCCGCAGCTTCCGCCGCTGGACGACACCTGGTCGGACCGGCTGCGCGCCGAGCGCAGCGCGGCCCTGGCCGCCGTCCGGCAGTGACCGGAGGCGTCCGGCACCTGCTCCGGCAGCGGTCGGTCGCGCGGTTCAGCCTGCTGCTCCTGGTGCTCGGCCTCTTCGGCCTGGTGCTGCTGCTGGCGCCCCGGCCCGAGGTGGTCGAGCTGCCCCGGCTGGCCGACCGGCTCGGTCCGCTGGCTCCGGTCGCGGCGATCGGCGGCGGCGCGCTGCTGCTTGTCGCACTGGTGCCCCGGACGGCGATCACGGTGGTCTGGGGGGCGATCTTCGGACCGCTGCTCGGTGCCGGCTACACGCTGGCCGCCGCCCTGCTCGCCGCGCTCGCCGGCTTCGCGGTCGGCCGGCTGCTCGGTCGGGAGTTCGTCGCGGAACGGGTACGCGGCCGGCTGGCCCGGCTGGACGGCTGGTTCGCCCGGCAGAGCGTGCTCGGGGTGATTAGCGTCCGGCTGGTTCCGCTCGGCGGCTTCGGTCTGATCAGCTACGGCTACGGCACCACCGGCGCCCGGCTGGCACCGTTCCTGCTGGGCAGCGTGCTGGCCGCCGTCCCGTCCGCGTTCGGCTACGCGGCGGTGGGCGCGGCGGCGGTCTCCCCGGACGAGGTGAACTGGCTGGCGGTCTCCCCGGGCGCACTGGGCCTGGTCGCCACCGCCGTGCTGGCGGGGCGCTGGTGGCGGGCGGAGCGCGCCGGTCGGGCCACCCGTCCGTCCGACCCACCGACGGCAGAGGTGCAGGTAAGCCGGTAAGCCGGTAACGATCATCCGCTATTGCCCATTTAGCAGTATTTGCCCTATAAGGACCGTTCGCCGATAGGCTGACGGCACCGCCGGGCGTGGTGGGCGAGGCGATGGTCGAGCGAGGTGACGGGGTGAAGTCGTACGCCGAGACAGCCGGTGCGGTCCAGGTCCCCGACACCGCCGTGGTACGCGGCCCGAACGCGGTCGTCGTGCGGCTGACCGTCAACGGCACCCTGCGCAACCTCCTGGTCGAACCCCGGGTCAGCCTGCTGGACGCGCTGCGCGACCGGCTCGACCTCACCGGCACCAAGAAGGGCTGCAACCAGGGCGCCTGCGGCGCCTGCACGGTCTGGGTCGACAAGCGGCGGGTGCTGGCCTGCCTCACCCTGGCGATCACCTGCGAGACCCGGGAGATCACCACGATCGAGGGACTCGCCGAGGGCGACGAACCGCACCCGATGCAGTCGGCCTTCGTCAGCCAGGACGCCTTCCAGTGCGGGTACTGCACCCCGGGGCAGATCATGTCGGCGGTCGCGTTCCTCGCCGAGGGGCACCCGACGGACGACGCGGCGATCCGGGAGTGGATGAGCGGCAACATCTGCCGGTGTGCGGCGTACCCGAACATCCGGGCCGCGATCCGGCAGGTCTGCGAAGAGGCCGGGACGGGCGGGCCCGATGCGGCCGATTAGCTACTCCCGGGTGGCCGACGTGGCCACCGCGATCGGCACGGTCGCCGCCGACCCGGGCAGCACCTTCCTGGCCGGCGGCACCACCGAGGTCGACCTGCAACGCATCCACGTCGCCCGGTCGAGCCGGCTGGTGGACATCAACGACCTGCCGCTGCGCCGGGTCGAGGAACTGCCCGGCGGCGGGGTACGGATCGGCGCCGTCGCCCGGATGAGCGACGTCGCCCAGGCCCTGCCGGTCCGCCGCCGGTTCCCGATGGTCTCCCAGTCCCTGCTGCTCAGCGCCTCACCGCAACTGCGCAACATGGCCTCGATCGGCGGCAACCTGATGCAGCGCACCCGCTGCGGCTACTTCCGGGACGTGGCGGCACCCTGCAACAAGCGCGAGCCGGGCACCGGATGCTCGGCGATGCACGGGGTCAACCGGGGCCACGCGGTCCTCGGCACCAGCGACCGATGCATCGCCACCCACCCGTCGGACCTGGCCGTCGCACTCGTCGCGCTGGACGCCGTGCTGCTCACCCAGGGTCCGGGTGGGCACCGGCAGATCCCCGCCGACGACTTCTACCTCGAACCCGGGCAGACCCCGGACCGGGAGCACCCGGTCGCACACGGCGAACTCGTGGTGGCCGTGGAGATCCCGCCGCTGCCGATGGCGAGCACCTCGATCTACCTGAAGGTGCGGGACCGGGAGTCGTACGAGTTCGCGCTCGCCTCGGCGGCCGTCGCCGTCTCGCTGGACGCCGGGGTGGTCACCGGGGTACGGCTGGCGCTGGGCGGGATCGCGACGAAACCGTGGCGGGCCCGGCGGGCCGAGTCGGTGCTGGTCGGCGCCCCGGCCACCGTGGAGTCGTTCCGGGCTGCCGCCGACGCGGAACTGGCCGGCGCGGTGTCGCACGGGACGAACGCGTACAAGATCGAACTGGCCCGGCGCACGGTCGTCCGGGCGCTGCGCACGGTCACCGGCGACGCCCGGATGGTCAGCGACGACGGGAACCCACCGTGAGGCGCCGCCGGGGATCCGGCGCGAGGCGGCGACCGGAATCCGGTGTGCGGCGACGGGAGCCGATCGTGAGCGGAGCAGGCAGATGAGTCCGGTGCTCGGGGCCGCCCTCGACCGGGTGGACGGCCGGGCCAAGGTCACCGGCACGGCCCGGTACTCCGGCGAGCTGAACCTGCCCGGTCTGGCCCACGCGGTACTCGTCGGTGCCGAGGTGCCGAGCGGCCGGATCGTCGGAATCGACTGCCGGCAGGCCAGCCTCGCCGACGGCGTGCACGCGATTCTCACCCACCTCGACCTGCCCCGGGTCGCCGCCACACCAACGCTCGTCCCGTCGCTGGCCGGGCTGGTCGCACACGGGCAGAGCTTCTTCCCGATGCAGGACGACGTGGTGCACTACGCCGGGCAGCCGGTCGCGATCGTCGTCGCCGACACCATCGAACGGGCCGAGTACGCGGGCAGCCTGGTCCAGCTGACCTATGCCGAGCTGCCCTCGACGACCCTGCTCGACCAGGGGCGCGACCGGGCGTACGAGCCGGAACGGATCTTCGGCGGGCTGCTACCCGGCCGGAACCCGACCCGGGGCGACCCGGAGGCGGCACTGCGCGACGCCGAGGTGCGCCTCGACCTGACGTACCGGTTCGCGGCCAACCACCACAATCCGCTGGAGGCGTCCACGACCACCGCCGTCTGGGACGACACCGACCGGCTCACCCTCTACGACTCGACCCAGGGGCCGGCCGCCACCCAGCTCAGCGTCGCCGAGCTCCTCGGCCTGGCACCGACCCGGGTACGGGTGGTCAGCCACTACGTCGGCGGCGGTTTCGGGTCCAAGGCGCTGATCTGGCCACACGTCACCCTCGCCGCGCTCGCCGCCCGCCAGCTCGGCCGGCCGGTCCGGCTCGTCCTCAGCCGGGACCAGATGTTCCACTCCTGCGGACACCGGGAGGAGCAGGAGCAGCGGATCCGGCTCGGCGCCGGCCGGGACGGGCGGCTGGTGGCGCTCACCCACGACAAGATCTCGCTGACCTCGCCCTTCGACGACTGGGCCGAGCCCTCCCTGGAGACGGTCTCGGCCACCTACGCCGCGCCGAACTACGCCGGCGGCTACCGGCTGGTCCGGGGCAACACCATCACGCCGACCGTCACCCGGGCCCCCGGCAAGGCGACCGGAATGTTCGCGCTGGAGTCCGCGATGGACGAACTCGCCTACGCCACCGGGGTCGACCCGCTGGAGCTGCGGCTGCGCAACCACGCCGACACCGACCCGGACACCGGCAGGCCGTGGTCGAGCAAGGGGCTGCGGGAGTGCTACCAGCGCGGCGCCGAACTCTTCGGCTGGGCCGGCCGCGACCCGACCCCCGGCAGCCGGCGGGAGGGGCACCTGCTGATCGGCACCGGGATGGCCACCTCCGCCTACCCGGTGGCCGCGCCGATCAGCCCGCAACGGGCCCGGGCCCGGATGTACATCGACGGCAGCGCCGTCGTCGAGGCCGGCATCTCCGAGTTCGGCACCGGCGCGCTGACCGCGATGACCCAGGTGGCGGCGGACGGCCTCGGCCTGCCGTTCGACCGGGTACGGTTCGTCGGCGGCAGCACCGACCTGCCGAACATCGCCGCCGCGGTCGGCTCGGCCGGCTCGGGGGCGACCAGTTCACCCGTACACCTGGCCTGCACCGGGCTGCGCGACCAGCTCGTCGGGCAGGCGGTGGCGGACCGGCAGTCGCCGCTGCACGGCGCCGACCCGGCCGGGGTGGTGGTACGCGACGGCCGGATGTGCCTGCGCGACCAGCCCGAGGTCGGCGAGACGTACGCCGAGCTGCTCACCCGCAACCGCCTCCCGGACGTGGAGACGGTCGGCACCTGGCAGCCGGTCCTGCCGGAGACGACCGACCACGCGATGCAGACCTTCGGCGCCCAGTTCGCCGAGGTGGCGGTCGACGCCGACCTGGGCCTGGTCCGGGTACGCCGGATGGTCGGCGTCTTCGCCCCCGGCCGGGTGCTCAACCGCCGGACCGTGCACGGTCAGCTGATGGGCGGGATGCTGTGGGGGCTGGGCCAGGCGCTGCTGGAGGCGACCCGGATGGACCCGCACACCGGGCGCTGGGCCAACGCCAACCTCGCCGACTACCTGGTGCCGCTCAACATCGACGTCCCGGACGTCACCGTCGAGGTGATCGAGGTACCCGACCCGGTGGTCAACCCGCTCGGGGTGAAGGGGGTGGGCGAGATCGGTGTGGTCGGCGCCGCCGCCGCGATCGCCAACGCCGTCCACCACGCCACCGGCCGCCGGATCCGGCACCTCCCCATCACCGTCGAAGACCTGCTCTGACGCCTTGCCCCCGCCCGCCCCGTCAGCCGACCACGCTTACCATGCGGCCCGGGACCACGATCACCTTGCGGGGCTCGCGGCCGGCCAGGTGTTCGGCGACCGCGGCCAGCGCGGCGGACCGGATCGCCTCCTCGGCCGCCTCCGCCGGCACCTCCACCCGACCCCGCACCTTGCCGTTTACCTGCACCGGGTACGTCACCGTCTCGGCGACCAGCAGGCTCGGGTCGGCCACCGGAAACGCCTCGTACGCCAGCGACCCGCTGTGCCCCAGCCGCTCCCACAGCTCCTCGGCCAGGTGCGGGGCGAACGGCGACAGCATCAGCAGCAGCGGCTCGGCCACCTCGCGGGGGGTGGCGTCCAGCCTGGTCAGCGCGTTGGTCAGCTCGATCAGCTTGGCGATCGCGGTGTTCATCCGGAGGTCGGTGAGGTCGCCCCGGACCCCGTCGACGATCCGGTGCAGCAGCCGGCGGGTCTGCTCGTCGGCCGGCGCGTCGGTGACCCGCAGCTCGCCGGTCCGCTCGTCGACGACGGTCCGCCAGACCCGTTGCAGGAACCGGTACGCCCCGACCACCGCCCGGGTCTCCCAGGGCCGGGAGACGTCCAGCGGGCCCGTCGACATCTCGTAGACCCGGAAGGTGTCGGCGCCGTACGCCTCGCACATCTCGTCCGGGGTCACCACGTTCCGCAGCGACTTGCCCATCTTGCCGTACACCCGGGTGACCTGCTGGTCGCCGAAGTAGTACCGGCCGTCGTCCTCGTGCACCTCGGACGCCTCGACGTAGCTGCCCCGGTCGTCCTGGAACGCGTACGCCTGGATGATGCCCTGGTTGTAGAGCCGGCGGTACGGCTCGGCGGACGAGACGTGGCCCAGGTCGTACAGCACCTTGTGCCAGAAGCGGGCGTACAGCAGGTGCAGCACGGCGTGCTCCTGGCCGCCGACGTACAGGTCGACGCCACCCGGGTCGCCGGGCGAGCGCGGGCCCATCCAGTACCGCTCGTTGGCCGGGTCGACGAGGCGGTCGGGGTTGGCCGGGTCCAGGTAGCGCAGCTCGTACCAGCAGGAGCCGGCCCACTGCGGCATCACGTTCGTCTCCCGGGTGTACCGCTTCGGCCCGTCGCCCAGGTCCAGCTCGACCTCGACCCAGTCCCTGCGCCTCGACAGCGGGGTCTCCGGGTCGGTGTCGGCGTCGTCCGGGTCGAAGGTGCGCGGCGCGAAGTCGTCCACCTCGGGCAGTTCGACCGGCAGCACCGACTCGGGCAGCGGGTGCGGGTCGCCCTGCTCGTCGTAGACGATCGGGAACGGCTCACCCCAGTACCGCTGCCGGCTGAACAGCCAGTCTCGCAGCCGGTAGGTGACCGCGCCGGAGCCGTACCCGTTCGCCTCCAGCCACTCGATGGTCCTGGCCTTGGCGTCGGCGACGAACAGCCCGTTCAGGTCGAGGCCGCGATCCGGCGCGGCGCTGTTGACCGCCGGCCCCTCCCCGGGGTACGCCCTGCCGTCGAAGTTCTCCGGCGGCTGCACGGTACGCACGATCGGCAGCTCGAAGACCTCGGCGAACTCCCAGTCCCGCTCGTCCTGCCCGGGAACCGCCATGATCGCCCCGGTGCCGTAGCCGGCCAGCACGTAGTCGGCGACGAAGATCGGGATCTGTGCCCCGCTCACCGGGTTGCTGGCGTACGCCCCGACGAAGACGCCGGTCTTCTCCCGGTTCTCCGCCTGCCGCTCGATGTCGGTGCTGGCTCCGGCCGCCTTCCGGTAGGCGTCCACGGCGGCCCGCGGGGTGGGCTGCCCGCCGGTCCAGGCCGGCCTGGTCCCCTCCGGCCAGGTGTCGCCGGCCAGCGTCCCGACGAGCGGGTGCTCCGGGGCCAGCACCAGGTAGGTGGCCCCGAAGACGGTGTCCGGCCGGGTGGTGAAGACCCGGACCGGGGCGGCGGCGGTCGGGAAGTCGATGTGCGCGCCGGTCGACCGGCCGATCCAGTTCCGCTGGTTCAGCTTGATCGGCTCGGGCCAGTCCAGCGTGTCCAGGTCCTCGACCAGCCGGTCGCCGTACGCGGTGATCCGCATCATCCACTGCTTCAGGTTGCGCTTGAAGACCGGGAAGTTACCCCGCTCCGACCGGCCGTCCGCGGTCACCTCCTCGTTGGCCAGCACCGTGCCCAGCCCCGGGCACCAGTTGACCGGCGCCGCGGAGACGTACGCCAGCCGGTGGTCGTCGACGATCCGCCGCCGCTCGGTCCCGGACAGTTCGGCCCAGCCCCGGCCGTCCGGGGTGGCCCGGGTGCCCGCGGTGAACTCGGCGACCAGCTCGGCGATCGGCCGGGCCCGGCCGGCGGCGGTGTCGTACCAGGAGTTGTAGATCCGCAGGAAGATCCACTGCGTCCAGCGGTAGTAGTCGGTGTCGATCGTCGCCACCGAACGGCGGTCGTCGTGCCCCATTCCCAGCCGGCGCAGCTGGGCCCGGAAGTAGCCGATGTTCGCTTCGGTGGTGGCCCGGGGGTGGGTGCCGGTCTGCACCGCGTACTGCTCGGCGGGCAGCCCGAACGCGTCGAAGCCCATTGTGTGCAGCACGTTGCGCCCGAGCATCCGCTGGTAGCGGGCGTAGCAGTCGGTGCCGATGTAGCCCAGCGGATGCCCGACGTGCAACCCCGCCCCGGACGGGTACGGGAACATGTCCAGCACGAACAGCTTCTCGGCGTCCGCCCGGGGGTGGCCCGGGTCGGCCAGCGGGCCGACCGGGTTGGGCGCCCGGAAGGTGCCCCGCTCCGCCCACCGGTCCTGCCAGCGGGCCTCGATCTCGCCGGCCAGCCCGGCCGTGTACCGGAACGGCGGGATGTCCGCCGCCGACTCGGCTGCCTCGGTCGTCATGTCGTCTCCTCGCTACGTCCGTCGTCGCCCGCCCCGGTCGACCGGGCTGGCCGAGCGCCCGATCCAGGTTCGTGGGCCGGGTCCGTTCTCCGGGCACAAAAAAGCCCCTCACACAGGAGGGGTAGCCGTGCTGTCGCGCTCTGGCGTGTCAGCACGGCTCGCTAAGGAGCAGGTGGACCCTGGACATGGCGTCATCGTACGCGCCCGGCGCCGCGCTGTCGCAGCTGATACCGGCCGCCGGGCCGGCCCGGCCTCCCGGGTGTGCTCGGCTCTCCCGCCGAATGCGGCTAGCCTGAGTGATGCGGGTGATCCGGTTACGCCGGACGGACGTATTCTCCCGCGAACCATACGGCCGGTCCAACGACTCTCTATAGGCGGCGGCCGTGACCGACGAGGAGGAGGCCCGTGACTTCACAGACCTGGGACGAACTGGGTGGCGCAGTGCCGAGCGACCAGTTCCGCGCCGCCAGCGAGGCGATCGTGGCCAACATCGAAGAGGTCATCGAGGGCAAGACCGCGACGGTCCGGCTCGCACTCGCCGTACTGCTGGCCGAGGGCCATCTCCTGATCGAGGACGTACCCGGGGTCGGGAAGACGAAGCTGGCCAAGGCGCTGGCCCGGTCGATCGACTGCTCGGTCCGGCGCATCCAGTTCACCCCCGACCTGCTGCCCAGCGACGTCACCGGGGTCAGCGTCTACAACCAGGAGACGCACGACTTCGAGTTCAAGCCGGGCGCGGTCTTCGCCAACCTGGTGGTCGGCGACGAGATCAACCGGGCCTCGCCGAAGACCCAGTCCGCCCTGCTGGAGAGCATGGAGGAACGGCAGGTCACCGTCGACGGGGTCACCTACGAGCTGCAGACGCCGTTCATGGTGATCGCCACCCAGAACCCGATCGAGATGGAGGGGACCTATCCGCTGCCGGAGGCGCAGCGCGACAGGTTCACCGCCCGGATCGCGATGGGCTACCCCGACCCGGGTGCCGAGCTGGCCATGCTGGACGTGCACGGCGGCCGGGACCCGATCCACGAACTCCGCCCGGTCTCGGACGCCCTGACGGTACGGAAGCTGATCGCGACGGTCCGCGACGTGCACGTCGCCGACGCCGTCAAGCAGTACGCCGTCGACCTGGTCACCGCCACCCGGGAAGCCCCGGACCTGCGGCTCGGCGCCTCCCCCCGGGCCACCCTGCAACTGCTGCGCACCGCCCGGGCGGTCGCCGCGCTGGAGGGACGCGACTACGTGCTCCCGGACGACCTCCAGGCACTCGCCGTCCCGGTGCTCGCACACCGGGTGATCTCGACCGCGGACGCCCAGCTCGCCCGGCGGACCACCGACGCGATCATCTCCGACCTGGTACACCGGCTGCCGTTGCCGCACGAGCGGCAGCGCTCGCCGTACGACACCCGGCCGGCGACCGGGGACGGCAGCAGCGGGCGCTCCCAGTACGAGCCGCGGGGGCGTTGACGGTGCGCGAGGCGCTGCGCGGACTCACCACCCGGGGACGGTCCTTCCTGGCCGCCGCCGTGGCAGCGGCGATCTCCGCGTTGATCCTCGGCGAGAAGGACCTGCTCCGGGTCGCCGTGCTGCTCGGCATACTGCCGCTGCTCGCCGCGCTCTACGTCGGGCGCAGCCGCTACAAGCTGGCGTGCAGCCGCTCGCTGGAACCGCACCGGGTCCCGGTCGGGGCGAGTTCCCGGGTGGTGCTCCGGTTGCAGAACATGTCCCGGCTGCCGACCGGGACGCTGCTGCTGGAGGACCGGCTGCCATACGCGCTCGGCAGCCGTCCCCGGGTGGTGCTGGAGCGCCTCGGCGCGCACCAGGCGAGTTCGGTGGCGTACACGGTCCGGGCCGACGTGCGCGGCCGCTACGAGGTCGGCCCGCTGGTGATCCGGCTGACCGACCCGTTCGGGCTCTGCGAGCTGACCCGGGCGTTCCCCAGCGTCGACCCGCTCACCGTCATCCCGCAGGTCACCCCGCTCCCCTCGGTCCGGCTGGCCGGCGAGTACGCGGGCACCGGCGAGAGCCGGGCCCGTTCGGTCGCGGTGCACGGCGAGGACGACGCGGCGACCCGGGAGTACCGGCGCGGCGACGACCTGCGCCGGGTGCACTGGAAGTCCACCGCCCGCACCGGTGAGCTGATGGTGCGCCGGGAGGAGCAGCCCTGGGAGAGCCGGGCCACGGTGGTGCTGGACACCCGGGCGTTCGCGCACCGGGGCGAGGGGCCGACCGCCAGCTTCGAGTGGGCGGTCTCGGCGGTGGCCAGCATCGCCGTGCACCTGCGGCAGGCCGGCTACAAACTCCGGCTGGTCAGCGACTCCGGCATCGACGCCAGCGCGAACGACGCCGGTGGCGAGGGCCTGCTGCTCGACTACCTCGCCGACGTGCGGCCCAGCCAGCGCGGCGACGTGGCGACGCTCGTCGAGCGGGTCCGGCAGCACTCCGACGGCGGGCTGGTGATCGCGCTGCTCGGCACGCTCACCACCGCCGAGGCGGATCTGCTGGCCGGGCTGCGCGGCAACGGCGCGACCTGCATCGCGTTCCTGGTGGACAGCTCCACCTGGCTCAACCTGACCCCGCAGGCGCGCGAGGAGGCGAACCACGCACACGGTGCGGCCGCGCTCGGGCTGATGCGCAGCGGCTGGCGGGTGGTCGGGGTCGAACACGGCAGCAAGCTGCCGGCGCTCTGGCCGCAGGCGGCCCGGGGCTCGCAGGGCTTCGCCTGGCGGGCCGTCCTGGCCGAGACGGTCGCCGGTGGAGTGCGGTGACCGGCGGAGTGCCGTGACCGGCGGGGCGCGGTGACCGGCGGAGTGCGCTGACCGGCGACGGATGACGGGACGGGACGAGGCGGCGATGAGGCGGAACGGCAGTACCGGCACGGACGGGAAGATCTGATGAGGGGACGCCGACATCTGGGATTCGTGGCGGCCGGGGCCACCCTGCTCGCCGCCGCGCCGATGTCCACCATCTACGACCGGTGGACCTGGCTGGTGCAGTGCGCGGTAGTCGTCGCGCTGGTCGCCGGCACCGGCACGCTGACCCGCTGGTGGCGGGCACCGGTCTGGGCCCAGGGGCTCGGCATGGTGGCGGCACTGCTGTTCGGGCTGACCTGGATCTTCCCGAGCGGGCAGGAGCTGTTCGCCCTGCTGCCCACCCCGGACACGCTCACCCACTTCGGCTCGCTGCTGGCCAGCTCCGGCGAGGACATGCGCTCGTACGGCGTACCGGTGCAGGACCTCGACTCGCTGCTCTTCCTGACCGCGCTCGGCGTCGGCGGGGTGGCGATCGTGGTGGACCTGCTCACCGTCGGGCTGCGCCGTCCCGCCCTGGCCGGGCTGCCGATGCTGGCGATCTATTCGGTGCCGGTCGCGGTGCACGTCGACAGCGTCTCGGCGGTGCCGTTCGTGATCGGGGCGGCCGGCTTCCTCTGGCTGCTCGCCGCCGACAACGTCGACCGGGTCCGTCACTTCGGACGCCGGTTCACCGGTGACGGCCGCGACGTGGACGTGTGGGAGCCGTCCCCGCTGGCCGCCGCCGGCCGCCGGTTGGCGGTGATCGGTGTCGCGGTGGCCGTACTGCTGCCTCTGGCCGTACCGGGGATGACCTCGGGCCTGCTCAGCCAGATCAACGCCGGTGGCGGTGGCGGTGACGGCAGCGGTCGGGCCGGTGCGGGTGGCTCGCCGGGCCGGGTAAACCTCTTCGCCCAGCTCAGCGGCGAACTGAACCGCTCCGAGCAGCGCGACATGGTGCGGGTGAACACCAACGACCCCGACCCGTTCTACCTGCGCTTCGCCGTCGCCGACGACTTCTCCCGGACCGGCTTCGGGCCTCGCTCCCCGGAGGGGCCCCCGGTGACCCAGGGCCTGCCGGACCCGCGCGAGGTGAGCCGGGAGATCGCCGGCATCACCCGGGAGTCCTACAGCGCGGACGTCGAGATCCTCGACTTCGCCATGCCGTTCCTGCCGGTCTACACCACCCCGGTCGGCTTCCGCCAGATCGACGGGAACTGGCGCTACGACGCGACGATGCAGGTCGTCTACTCGGAGCGGGCGTCGTCGCGGAACCGGAAGTACTCCTTCGACTTCGTCCGCTCGGAGTACACCCCGGCGGCGCTCTCGGCGGCACCGACGCTGGCCCCCGAGCACGCCTTCCGGAAGCTCTACACCACTGTCGAGCCGGTGCGGGAGGTCGAGGAGCTGGTCGCCCGGCTGACCGCCGGGAAGCGGAACGACTACGAGCGGGTCCGGGCGATCTACGACCACTTCTCCCGGAAGAACGGCTTCAGCTACGCGCTGAACACCGAGGGCGGGACCAGCGGGCAGGACATCGTCAACTTCCTCACCAACAAGGTCGGCTTCTGCCAGCAGTACGCCGCCGCGATGACCTGGCTGGTCCGCGAGGCGGGCATCCCGGCCCGGGTGGCGTTCGGCTTCACCAGCGCCAACCGCTCCGCCAACACGTACACGCTGACCAACAACAACCTGCACGCCTGGACCGAGGTCTACTTCACCGGCATCGGCTGGGTGCCGTTCGACGCGACACCGGCGGCCAGCATCACCGGTTCGTGGCGTTCCCAATGGGCGCCGGACCCGGACGCGCCCGAGCAGAGCCCGACCTCCCCGAGCACGTCGACCGACCCGAGCGCCGACCCGTCGGCCGGCCCGGCGGCGGCGGACGGGTCGGATCGGCCGCTCGACGAGGCGTTCGACGGCACCGCCGGGGTCGCCCCGGAGAGCGGGCCGAACTGGCCGCTCTGGGTGGTGGCCGGGGTGCTGCTGCTGGTCCTGCTGCTGACCGTGCCGGCGCTGCGCCGGGCGCTGCTGCGGCGCCGCCGGCAGGCCCGGGCCGCCGCCTCGGCCAGCACCCTCGCCCCGGTGGCGGCGGCGCGGGACGAGGCGCCCGGGGTGGCCCGGGTGGTGCTCAGCGACTCCGAGCTGGCCAGGGCCCGGGCCGACGCGCACGCCGCCTGGGACGAACTGGTCGACACCCTTGTCGACTTCCGGGTCCGGGTGGATCCGGCGGAGACGCCCCGGGCCACCGCCGACCGGCTGGTCCGGGAGGGGCTGACCGGCGACGGCGCCGACGAGGCGGTACGCCTGCTCGGGCACGCCGAGGAACGCGCCAGGTACGCCCGGGAGCCGCTGCGGCACGGTCCGCTCGCCGACGCTCTCCGCTCGGTACGCCGGGCGCTGCGCGCCGGAGCGGACCGGCGTACCCGGCTGGTGGCGGCCACCCTGCCGCCCTCGGTGCTGTTCCGCTGGCGGATGGCGGCGGTGGACCTGTCGGCCAACTTCGTCGGGCTGACCGGCCGGCTCCGGGAACACCTGCTGCGCTGGAATCCCCGACGGGTACTCGCCGGACGGGCGTCCCGCTGACCTGAGCCGTACCGCCGGCCGATCGGCCGGGGGTCTCGGCGGCATGGCAAGGGCCCACCCGCGACGCGCGGAGTGGGCCCTCGCCATGCGCACACAATGTGTCAAATGTCGGACGCGCCGGTGGAGGCGGGCCGGCGGCAACCGGGTCAGGGGCATGGAGAATTGCCACAGGTCGCCGGGACGGAACCCGGCGACACCGTCAGCGGGGCGTGCCCCACGGACGGGCGATGGTCAGCGGTGGCCTTCCGGCCGCTGACGCCACCTCTCCTCGAGTCGGTCGATCAACGACGAGCGTCGCCCGCTGCGGACGCGGCGGCTGGTGGTGCCGCCGACCACGTGCAGGTCCGGCGACTGCGCCTTGCGCTGCGACAGCATCGCGAACGCGGCCGCGCCGAGCATCACCACGAAGCCCGCCACTCCGAGCAGCGGAGTTTTGCTCACCGTGCCGTAGACGACCAATGCAAGGCCAGCGATGATCACGCTGACCGCGACGAGCAGGCGACGCCGCGCGTGGAAACGCGGATCGCTGGCGCGCACAGCCGAGGCGAACTTAGGGTCCTCGGCAAGCGACTGCTCGATCTGCTCGAACAGCCGCTGCTCGTGCTCCGAGAGCGGCACGGCACTCCTCCCCGGTCACGTTGGCCGGTCCGCTCGGACCGACAGACCGTGGCAGCCAACCGGCTGCTTACCCGCCAGTCTACGAGGGGGGTCGCGGGTCGGAAAGCGGGACGACCTATGGCCGCGTCGGATTTTCCGTCCGCCGCTGGTCGGCGTGCCCCAACAGGCTCGCCGGGCGCACCATGGAACGCCCGAATCGGGCAGCGGCGGCGTCCGCCGCGGCCTCCGCGTCCCGCCAGCCGTGTTCGGGCGCGCCGAGCGCGAGCTGCCGGGGTGTCTGGTCGCCGTCGCTGAGCCCTTCGACCCGGACACCGATCAGCCGGATCCGGTCACCGGGGCCGAGAGCGTCGAACAACGCCCAGGCGGTGTCGAACACCTCCCGGGCCACGTCGGTCGGACCACCCAGGGTGCGGGACCGGTTGATCGTCCGGAAGTCGGCGAACCGGACCTTGATCGAGATCGTCCGGCCGACCTGCCCGGCCCGGCGCAGTCGGACCCCGACCTTCTCGGCGAGCGCGAGCAGGGCCCGGCGGATCGCCTCCGGGTCGGCCACGTCGGTCTCGAAGGTCATCTCGGCGCCTATCGACTTCTCCGTGTGCTCCGGGCTGACCCGGCGGGGATCCCGGCCCCAGGCCAACTCGTGCAGGTGGGTCGCCGCCGCGTCGCCCAGACTGCCCCGGAGCATCCCGACCGGCGCCTGCGCGATGTCCCGGACCGTGCGCAGGCCGAGCCGGCGCAGCGTCTCTGCCGCCCGCTCCCCCACCCCCCAGAGCGCCTCCACCGGCAGCGGGTGCAGGAACTCCAGCACCTTGTCGGCCGGGACCACCAGCAGCCCGTCCGGCTTGGCCCGGGTGGAGCCGAGCTTCGCCACGAACTTCGTCGGGGCCACCCCGACCGAGCAGGTCAGCCGCTCCTGCTCGACGACCCGGGCCCGGATCAGCCGGGCGATCTCGGCCGGCCGGCCGAGCAGCCTGCGCGCCCCGGCGACGTCGAGGAACGCCTCGTCCAGCGAGAGCGGCTCGACCAGCGGGGTCACGTCACGAAAGATCTCCATCACCGCCCGGGAGGCGGCCGTGTACTGCCCGAAGTCGGGCGGCAGGAAGACCGCCGAGGGGCAGAGCGCGCGGGCGCGCATCGTCGGCATCGCGCTGCGCACGCCGTACGCCCGGGCCTCGTAGCTGGCCGAGCTGACCACGCCGCGCGGGCCGACCCCGCCGACCACGACGGGCCGGCCCCGCAGGTCGGGACGGCGGCGGACCTCGACGGCGACGAAGAAGGCGTCCATGTCGACGTGCAGGATCGGCGAGCCGGAGTCGTCGGCGTCCGCACCGAAGCGCGGATCGGTGCCGCGTGGCACGGACTGGCTGCGACCCATGCCGGCAGGTTAACCCGGGGGTACGACGAGATCGGAACACGCCGCCACCGCATCGACACTCGCGGTTGTCCCCGACCGGGTGCGGCTCTAACATTGGCGGTCACCGCCACACCGGACACGGGGGAGGAATCCGATGAAGACGGTACCGCTCGGGCAGACCGGCGAGCAGGTCAGCCAGTTCGCCCTCGGCTGCATGCTGATGGGCACCGCCGCCGACGAGAAGTCGTCGTACGCGATCCTGGACCGCTATCTGGAAGACGGCGGCACCTTCCTCGACACCGCCAACTGCTACGCCTGGTGGCCCGACCCGTCGTTCCGGGGCGGCGAGAGCGAGAGCCTGCTCGGCCGCTGGTTCGCCCGCACCGGCCGGCGCGACCAGGTGTTCCTGGCCACCAAGGGCGGCGCCTGGATCGACAACCTGGAGCTGGTGCGCGACCAGCCGGACCTGAGCGTCACCCGGGGGCAGTACGAGGGGGCCGGCGGCGACACCCTGCGCCGGGCGCTCGACGACAGCCTGCGCCGGCTCGGCACCGACCACGTCGACCTCTACTACGTGCACGCCGACGACCGGAACACCCCGCTGGAGGAGACCCTGGAGGCGCTGGCCGGGCTGGTCGCGGCCGGCAAGACCCGGTACGTCGGCTGGTCCAACGTCCGCAGCTGGCGGCTGGAACGGATCCGGCAGCTCGCCGACCGGCACGGCTGGCCGGCGCCGGTCGCCCTGCAACAGCAGCACTCCTACGTGCGCCCCCACCCCGGCACGGACACGCTCTCCATCGTGGACGACGAGCAGCTCGACTACCTGCGGACGAACGACGACGTGACCCTGGTGGCATACTCGCCGATCCTGAAGGGCAGCTACGACGACCTGGCCAAGCGCCGCGACCACCACGTGATGGAGGCCTACCCGGGGGCCGACGCCGAGGCCCGGTTCGCCGCCGTCACCGAACTGGCCGGCGAGCTGGGCGTCACCGGCACCCAGCTCGTGCTGGCCTGGCTGCTGCACCAGCGGGACCCGCAGTTCGTCACCCTGTTCGGCCCGCGCACCCCGGAGCAGTACGCCGCCGCACTGCCCGCGCTCGACCTGGCCCTCACCGACGAGCACCTGGCCCGACTGGCGACCGCCGGGGCCTGACCCGACCGGTGAGCGAGCCGGGGCGAGCAGTCCCGGGTCGCCCGAAGGGCGTCGGCGTGACGGCGGCGGGCGTCCCGGGTCTCGGCGGCCCGCGCCGGCCTCAACCGCTGCCCGGGGTCCGGTCGATCAGCAGGGCGATCCCACCGGCGGTCAGACACTTCTGCGCCTCGGGATGCGTCGGGTCAAAGTCGGTCATGTCCTCGACGGCACCTTCCAGGAACGCGCTGAGCTTCTGCACGGTGTAGTCGGGCGGTACCAGGCCGGCCTTGACCAGGCAGCGCACCACCACCAGCTTCGGATCGGCCAGCAGTTGCGGCAGGGCGTCGTTCGTCGTCGACTCGGTCGCACAGCCCAGCAGGGCGAACGCCGTCGCGGCGGCCAGCAACGCCGCACAGATCCTGGCTGATCTCATCTTCTGCTCCGATCTGACGTTCGGCGCACCAGTGGGCCACGAGCGCGCAGGGAGGCGGCGCAGTGCTCGTGGCTGGCGACAGGGTCAGTTGCCGGTGCCACCGCCGGCTCCTCCTCTGGGCGGGGCCGGGACACCCGACGGAACGGCCGGGTCCTGGGTCGGTTTGCCCGGCAGGGCAGCCCGCCCCACCCGGTACCGGACGGTCCCGGTGGTGTCGGTGGAGATCCGGATCACCAATGTGCAGCTCGCCGGGGTCACCGCACAGTCGACCGGGGTCGGGCCGGCGCTGACCAGCTCGCTGGAGGCCCGTACCTGGCCACTACCGTCGCCACCCGCCTGGATCCGTACCCCGACCAGTCTCGGCGAGACCGGAACCAGCTCGATCTCGACGTCCTTGCCGACCGCCCGGAACGCCTCGACGTAACGGGACCGGTCGGCGAGCGGGTCCTTGATCCGGGCAACGAAGAAGTCGCCCTCCTGCCTGATCTCGATGGCCGAGTTGGCGTAGGACGTCGCCTTTCCGATCCGCTCGGGCAGCAGGCTCGGGCCGGCCACCACCGCGACACTCATCGCGAGCAGGGCTGAGGCCGCCAGCACCAGCCGGCGGGCCGGCCGCGACGACCGGCCGTACACCGGTGTCGGCACGGGCGGGTGGCCCGGTTCCGCCACTATCGAGGAGAGCAGCGCCCGGGCGGCGGGACCGGCCGCCAAGCCGGCAAGTTCCTCGTCGCGTACCCGGGCGAGACCGACCAACCGACGCTCCGCCCGCCTGGTGTCGCTCACCGGGTCTCCCTCCCTGACATCGCCAGCCAGCCTGTCTGCACACCCGCCGTGGCCAGTTCCCGGGCGAGTCTGCGGCGCGCCCGGTGCAGCCGGACCCGTACCGCGTTGCGTGAACATCCCAGTACCTTTGCGATCTCGCCGTTCGAGGCCCTCCCAGGCGACCAGCGAGAGAATCTCCCGGTCGTCGTCAGGCAGGCCGCGGAGCACCTCGCCGATCGTGCCGAGCTCAGCGCTCTCCTCCGCACTCGGCTGATAGAGATGGGCCACCTCTGCGGCGAGTGCCGCCGACAGGTCGTGCCGGCGCGCGATCTGCCGGTGGTGGTTGGCCAGCACGTTCCGGGCCACGCCGTAGAGCCAGAGCCGGGCCTGATCCCCTGGCGGTATCGCGTCCATCCTGCGCCAGGCGATGGCGAAGGTCTCCGCCACCACGTCGGCCGCGTCCTCCGGACCGGCGCACCGGCGCAGGGCGAAGCCGAGGATCCGGCTGAACATGTCCGCGTAGATCGCCTCGAAACGAGCCGTCCGCTCGTCGTCCACGGGTGCGTGCCCCTCTCCCTGTCCGGGGTGACACCTCTTACATGTCGCGGATGGGCGGAGCATTTCCAGCGCGCGGGCGACTGGTCCGGACGGCCGTCGTGACCGGCGTGAACGGCTAGCCCCGGGGCGGGGGTACGACCAGCAGCGGGATGGTCATCTCGGTGGCCGTGCACGAGCCGTGGTAGGCGACCAGGGTCGTCTCGATCGGGTTGTGCGTCTTCGAGGCGAGCACGACGGTCGGGGCGAGGCAGGCCACCACCACGTCGCCGATGCGCGACAGGTGCGCCTCGGGTACCGGGCCGAACCAGCCGGCCGCGACCGCCTCGGCCCGGCTGGCCACCCAGGCCTGCTCGCCGAGCACCTCCGACCAGGCGGCCAGCACGTCGGCGGTCGCCCCCGGCAGGGTGTGCAGGTAGCGGACCCGGGCCTCGCCGGCCACCACCCGGACCCCGGCGCGCAGCCGGGGATCGGTGTCCAGGTCGTACCGCCCCTGGGGTGGGATGTCGAGCTGGCCGTGGTCGGCGGTGACCAGCAGTGCCGCGTCCGGCGGCAGTCCGTCGACAAGCCGGGCGACCAGCGCGTCGACCTCGGCGACCGCGTCGCGCCATCCGGCGGAGTCGATCCCGCTCAGGTGGCCGTGCCGGTCCACCTCCGGGTGGTAGCCGTAGACCAGGGTCGGGCCGTCGCCGGCGGTGAGCGCGCCGAGCATCTCGCCGGCCAGCGCGTCGGCGTCGTCCGCGCCCCGGTACGACCCGGTGCGGTAGGCGGCCACGCTCAGGCCGGTGTTCGCCAGCGCCGGCCGGCTCACCACGGTCACCGCGACCCCGGCCGCCTCGGCCCGCTGCAACTGGGTCGGCAGCGGCTGCCAGCGGCGCGGATCGGGATCGTCGCCGAAGCCGGCGGCCGGCCTGGGCACCACGTCGCCGGCCGGGGACCCCGGAAGCTCCGGCTCGGCCGACGAGCCCGGAAGCTCCGGACCACCCCGGGAGCCCGCAAGCCCCGGACCACCCGGGGACCCCGCAGGCCCGGGACCACCCGGACTCGGCGGCGGCCCGCCGCGGCCAAACCGTCCGGCCGTACCGGTCGGGTCGACGGCACCCGCCGTCGGCCAGGAGCCCCCGGGACGGTCGCCGCCGACCGGTGAACCCGGTCCGCCGCCGGGGAAGCCCGGACCGTCGACCAGGGAGCGCGGCCAGTTGATGTGCGTGAGTACCCGGTCGGTGCCGGGGACGTTGACCCGGAAGCCGAGCACCCCGTGCGCGCCGGGCGCGGCGCCGGTGCCGAAGCTGACCAGGCTGGTCGGGGTGGTGGAGGGAAAACCGCAGGTGAGCGGGCGTCCGAACCGGGCGGCCAGGTCGGCCAGCGTCGGCGCGTGCGGGGCAGCGGTCGGCAACTGGTACCAGCCGAGGCCGTCGACCAGCAGCACCGCGATCCGGCGTACCCCGGCGAGCTGTCCGGTCAGCCCCAGCGGGTCGGCCCGGTCCGCCGCCCCACCGGCCGGTACGCCGAGTACCGACAGCGCGCTGGGCAGCACGTCGGCGAGGCTGCCGCCGAAGTAGTGCGGCCGGACCAGGTCGAGCGGGTTGACCGGGCTCGTCATGCCGGCCGGCGGGCGAACAGGTGCAGTTGGGCGGCGATGTCCCGGTACGGCGGCTGGGCCGAGGCGGCCAGCTCCAGGTCGAGCAGGGCCGGCGGATCCGCCTCGGCGGCCACCGCCGGGATCAGGTCGGCGAAGACGCGCACCCCGTGGGTCTGCTCCACGGTCAGCCCGGCGTCGGCGAGCAGCGCGGCAGCGCCGTCCGCGTCGTACCGCCGGCGCAGGGTGTCCCGGGGTCCGGCGTGCCCGGCCGGGTCCCGCAGCAGCGCGGCGGCGACCTCCAGGTGCCCGTTGGTGACCCGGCTCAGCACCGCGGCGGCCCGGTTCGCCACCAGTACGCTGGCCGCGCCGCCGGGGCGCAGCGCGGTGCCGATCGCCCCGACCACCCCGGCCGGATCGTCGACCACTTCCAGTACGGCGTGACAGAGCACCAGGTCGGCGCTGGCCGGCTCGACCAGTCCGGCGAGGGCGTCACCGTCGCCCTGCACCGCGCGTACCCGATCGGCGACCCCGGCCTCGGCGGCCCGCCGGGTCAGCGCGGCGAGCGCGTCCGGGCTGGCGTCGACCACCGTCACCGAGTGGCCCGCCTCGGCCAGCGGCACCGCGAAGCCGCCGGTCCCGCCGCCGACGTCGAGCACGGTGAGCGTCCGGCCCTGCTGCCGGGCAAGCTCGCGGCGCAGCACGGTCCAGACCACGGCGGTACGCGGGCCGCCCGCCGGGCCGGCCGGACGGCTCTGAGTTCGCTCCACCCGACGAGCCTAAGCCACCCGACCGCCCCCGTCCGAGGGCCGGGCCCGGGTGTAAGGAAGGGCCCCTTCTTATCGCTTTTTGTATAAGAAGGGGCCCTTCCTTACACCTCAGCGGAAGTCGCGGGAGGCGGGGGTGACCGGTGGGGTGATCGCGTCGAGCCGGTCGGCGACCAGGTTGATCACCCCGTCGTGCTTCTCCAGCCTGCCCCGCACCAGCAGCGCGGCGCTGTTCCGGGCCACCTTCCGGTAGCGCTGCCACAGCCCCGGTGAGCAGGTGACGTTGAGCATCCCGGTCTCGTCCTCCAGGTTGACGAAGGTGACCCCACCAGCGGTGGCCGGTCGCTGCCGGTGCGTGACGATGCCGCCGACCCGGACCCGGGTGCCGGGATCGACCTGGGCCAGCCGGGCGATCGGCACCGCGCCGGCCGCGTCGAGCCGCTCCCGGACGAACTGCGCCGGATGGCTCTCCGGGGAGAGCCCGGTGGCCCAGACGTCGGCGACCAGCCGGTCCACCGCGTCCATCCCGGGCAGGGTCGGCGCCTCCGCTCCGGTGACGGTGCCGGGCAGCCGGTCCGGCTTGTCCTGCGCGGCGGCGCCGGCCGCCCAGAGCGCGGCCCGGCGGGTCAGCCCGAAGCAGGCGAAGGCGTCCGCGGTGGCCAGCGCCTCCAGCTGCCCGGCGGTCAGGCCGGCCCGGCGGGCCAGGTCCGGCATGTCCCGGTACGCCCCGTGCGCGGTCCGCTCCCGCTCGATCTTCTCCGCCAGGTCGTCGCCGAGGGTACGCACCCCGGCCAGCCCGAGCCGGACCGCCGGACCGCCCAACCCCCACTCGTGCGGCGACTCGCCCGGCGCGCTCCCCCACCGGGTTTCCGGGGTGGTTTCCAGGGTGGCCTTGGCGTTGCTGGCGTTGATGTCCGGGCGGCGTACCTCGACGCCGTGCCGGCGGGCGTCGTCGACAAGGGTCTGCGGCGCGTAGAAGCCCATCGGCTGGGCATTCAGCAGCGCGGCCAGGAACGCCGCCGGGTGGTAGCGCTTGAGCCAGGAGCTGGCGTAGACCAGGTAGGCGAAGCTCATCGCGTGGCTCTCCGGGAAGCCGTAGCTGGCGAAGGCGGAGAGTTTCAGGTAGACGTCGTCGGCGACCTCGCCGCTGATGCCCCGCTCGGCCATCCCGGCGTAGAGCCGGTCCCGGATCCGCGCCATCCGCTCGGCCGAGCGTTTCGCCCCCATCGCCCGGCGCAGCTCGTCGGCGCGACCGGCGTCGAAGCCGGCCAGGTCGATCGCGAGCTGCATCAACTGCTCCTGGAACAGCGGCACCCCGAGGGTCTTCTCCAGCGCGTTGCGCATCAGCGGATGCGGAAAGGTGACCGGTTCCAGCCCGTTCTTGCGCCGGATGTACGGGTGCACCGAGCCGCCCTGGATCGGGCCGGGCCGGATCAGCGCCACCTCCACCACCAGGTCGTAGAAGCACTCCGGTTTCAGCCGGGGCAGGGTGGCCATCTGCGCCCGGCTCTCCACCTGGAACACCCCGACCGAGTCGGCCCGCCGCAACATCGCGTAGACCTCGGGGTCGTCCAGGGACATCGCACTCAGGTCGAGGGTCGACTCGATCATGTCGTGCGCGTGGTGCAGCGCGGCGAGCATGCCGAGGCCGAGCAGGTCGAACTTGACCAGCCCGACGCTGGCGCAGTCGTCCTTGTCCCACTGCAACACCGTGCGGCCGGGCATCCGCCCCCACTCCACCGGGCAGACCTCGATCACTGGCCGGTCGCAGATCACCATCCCGCCGGAGTGGATGCCGAGATGACGCGGAAAAGTCTGCAGCTCGTTGGCGTACCCGACGACGTGCTCGGGGATGTCCGCCACGTCGACCGCCGCCACGCTGCCCCACCGGTCGATCTGCTTGCTCCAGGCGTCCTGCTGACCGGGCGAGAAGCCGAACGCCTTGGCCACGTCCCGCACCGCCGACCGGGGCCGGTACGAGATGACGTTGGCGACCTGCGCGGTGTGCTCCCGGCCGTACTTGGCGTAGACGTGCTGGATCACCTCCTCCCGGCGGTCGGACTCGATGTCGACGTCGATGTCCGGCGGCCCGTCCCGCTCCGGGGCGAGGAAGCGCTCGAAGAGGAGCTGGTGCCGGACGGCGTCCACATTCGTGATCCAGAGCGCGTAGCAGACCGCTGAGTTCGCCGCCGAACCCCGGCCCTGGCAGTAGATGTCGTTGTCCCGGCAGAACTTCACGATGTCGTAGACCACCAGGAAATAGCCGGGGAAGCCGAGCGCCTCGATCATCCCGAGTTCGTGGTCGAGCTGCCGGTACGCCTCCGGGTGCGCGCCGCGCGGGCCGTAGCGGCGCAGCGCGCCGGCCATGGTCAGCTCGCGCAGCCAGCTCATCTCGGTGTGTCCGGGCGGCACCGGGTAGTCCGGCAGCCTCGGCGCCACCAGGTTGAGGTCGAAGGCCAGTTCGGCGCCGAACTCGGCGGCCCGGGCCACCGCGCCGGGAAAGGCCGCGAACCGGGCCGCCATCTCCGCCCCGCTGCGCAGGTGGGCGGTACCGGCCGCCGGCAGCCAGCCGTCGATCTCGTCCAGGCTGCGCCGGGCGCGTACCGCCGCCAGCGCGGTGGCCAGCCGGCGGCGGGACGGGGTGGCGTAGTGCACGTTGTTGGTGGCCACCGTGGGCAGCCCGGCGGTGCCGGCCAGCTCGGCGAGCGCGTCGTTGCGGTCGCCGTCGTACGGGTCGCCGTGGTCGGTCAGCTCCACCGCCACCGTCTCGGCCCCGAACAGCGCGGTCAACCGGTCCAACTCCCGGGCTGCCGCCTCGACCCCCTCGGTGAGCAGCGCCGCCGGCACCGTGCCCTTCCGGCAGCCGGTCAGCACGAGTACGTGGTCCCGCAGCTGCGCGGCGACCTCTTCCAGCTCGCCGTAGACCGGGCGGCCCTTCTCGCCGCCGCGCAGTTGCGCCCGCGCGATGGTCCGGGCCAGCCGGGCGTACCCCTCCGGGCCGTGCGCGAGCACCAGCAGGTGCCGGCCGAGCGGGTCCGGCTCGCCGTGCTGCGGTCCGGGCAGCCCGAGCGAGAGTTCGGCGCCGAAGATGGTGGGCAGGCGCAGTGCCCGGGCCGCCTCGGCGAACCGCACCACCCCGTAGAACCCGTCGTGGTCGGTCACCGCCAGCGCGGTCAGCCCGAGCCGGGCCGCCTCCTCGGCCAGTTCCTCGGGGTGGCTGGCCCCGTCGAGGAAGCTGAAGTTGGTGTGCGCGTGCAGTTCGGCGTACGGCACCGCGCCCTCGGCCGGGGCGGGCAGCTCCGGTGGGGTGTAGCCGGGGCGCTTGCGGGTCCAGGCCGGCGAGTCTCCGCCGTCGGCGTCGACCGCGAGCGGGTCCACCACGTGCAGGTGCCCGCCCCGGCGGGCCGGCCGGCCGGAGAGCACCCGTTCCAGCTCCGACCAGGGCAGGTCGGGGTTGTGGAAGCTCATCGCGGCCGATCCGGTGCGGACGATCTAGTCATAGACGGCCTCCACCCACCAGCGGCCGCCGGCCAGGGAGAGCAGCAGCGCCGTACCGTCGGTGAGGGCCACCTGGAAGCGGGCCTGCCGGCGGGCCTCGGCCGGTGCCCACCAGCGCTCGTCGACCGGCCACGGGCCGGCCCAGCCGACGATCTCCACAGGTGTGCCGGACGGCACGGCCGCGACCCCGTCGACCGGCGGTCGCGCCGTCGGGAGCGCCACCTCCAGCCGGGCCGGCGGCGCGCTGACCGCCAGCCGGGCGGTGACCCGGACGAGTTCACCGGCGGCGTCGTAGACCGCCGCCGGCAGCGGCTCGGGCAGCACGATCGCCGGTGCGGGCGACGGCAGCCGGCCCGGCCACGGCGCCGCCGGCCGGCCCGGCACCCGCTCGTCGCCCCAGGGCACCAGCCGGGCCTGGTCGGCCGGGGAGCGGCCACCGCCGAGCACGGCGGTCAGCACCGACTCGGGGCCGAGGATGCCCTGCACCCGGCTCAACGCCCGGTGTGCCCGCTCCCGTTCCGCCCCGGTCTCGCCCCACAGCCCCGGTTGCAGTCCGACGTGTGCCAGCACCCCCTCGGGGACCAGGCGCAGCCGGATGATCCCGGCGGTCGGCCGGGCCGGGCCGACCCGACCGGAGCCGGGACGCCGGCTGGTCCCGGTCAGCCAGCCGTCGAGCTGCCAGCGCACCCGGTCGGCGATCGCCGCCGCGGTCAGCAGCCCGTCGTGCCGCCAGACCCGGCGCAGCTCCTGGCCGTGCGCGGTGACCGCCTCGATGCCGAGTCGGGTGCAGGCGAGGCCGTGCCCGGCGAGGGTGTCGTGCAGCCGTTCGGCGAGCGTCCGGGCGGCGAAGGCCGCCGCGTCGACCCGGTCTAGCGGGTCGTCGTAGGTCTCGGTCGCCGCCAGGTCGGGCGGCGGGCTGCGGACCGCGAGCGGGCGGTGGTCCCGGCCGGCGGCCAGCCGGTGGGCCAGCGTCCCGTCGAAGCCGAACCGGGCCAGCACGTCCCCGGCCGGCAGCGCCGCGAAGTCACCCAGGGTACGCAGGCCGAGCCGGCGCAGCAGGTCGGTGAGTGCCGGCCGGCCCAGCGCCTCGACGGGCAGCCCGGCGAGGAAGCCGGCGGTGTCGCCGGGTGGGACGACCCGGCCGGACCGGGCCGCCAGGCCGGCGGCGAAGACCCCGTCGGCGATGCCGATCTGGCTTTCCACCTCGCAGGTCTGCGCGACGTGCTCGACGATCCGCTCGGCGGCCTGCTCCTCGCCGCCGAAGTATCGACTCGGGCCGCGTGCGGCGACCGCGCACGCCCCCGGGCGGATCACCTCGACCCCTGCCACCACCTCCTCGACGGCGGCGGCCACCGGCTCGAAGGCGCGTACGTCCCGGCCGGGGTCGTGGTCGAGCACGGTCAGCTGGGGGCAGCGGCTCTGCGCCTCCCGCTTGCGCAGGCCCCGGCGTACCCCTTCGGCGCGGGCGGAGGCGGAGGCCGCGACCACCCGGTTGGCGTGCAGCACCGCGACCGGGGTGGCCGCCGGCACCCCGTCGACGATCTCCGCCGCGATCACCGGCCAGTCGGGGCACCAGAGCAGCATCGTCCGCACCGGCGCCATCGCCACACCTCCCTCGACCAGCAGATATGCGATCTTAGAACGTGTGTTCGATTCGCGCTGACCCACCCCGGCAGATCGGCCACGAACCCCTTCGCACGCCGTCCTGGTCACCGGCGGCTTCGGCTTCCGGCACCCGCCCGCCCCCATGTGCCGGCCCGTCCCGGGTTGCACCGGTGGGGTAGCGTGTCGCCGGTTCAACCGGAGATACCACCTTCTCGGGGAAAGGCTGTCACTTGTCACGTTGGAAGAACGCCGCGGTCCTGACGGTCTCCGCACTCTCGGCCCTGGCGTTGACCGCCTGTGGCTCGGACGCGGGCGCACCGGGCGAGTCGTCGAAGCAGCCGAGCGTCCTGGAGCAGCTCGCCAGTGACCTCAAGGGTTCGCTGCAGAAGGTCGTCGACAAGACCGACTCGACCGATTCCGTGACCATGACCATGGAGGGCACGGCGGGCGGTGAGAAGATCAAGATGAAGGGCGCCCTGGACCTGCGCGACCCGGTCAAGGCGGAGATGACGATGGAGGGTCCCACCGACGCTCCGACGACGATCCGGATGATCGGTGCCGTCGTCTACGTCGAGGTGCCCGAGGCGGACCGCGCGGACATGGACGGGAAGCGCTGGTTCAAGATGGACCTGGGCGCCGCCGGCGCACAGGCGGGGATGGACTTCACCAAGCAGCTCGAGGACGTCGACCCCACCAAGCAGGTCAAGACCCTGCTGGCGACCGAGGGGACCACCGTCGTCGGCGAGGAGACCGTGAACGGGGTGGCCACGGTCCACTACACCGTCACCTCCCCGGTGGCGACCTATCTCGGGCAGGTCGACGCCGACACCCGCAAGGCGGTCGAGCAGGAGCTGACCAAGAACGGCGTCAAGGAGGTCAAGATCGACCTCTGGGTGGACGAGCAGTACCTGCCGCGTCGGGCGCACATGGTGATGGGCACGATGAGCGACATGAAGATCGACTACACCGACTACGGCAAGCCGGTGAACATCGAGACTCCGGCCGCGTCGGAGACCGCCGACTTCGCCGAGATGCTCAAGGGTCTACAGGGCCTGTAGGGCCTGCCCACCGGCCGGGCCCGCCGCACCGGGCTTCCGGTCGGGGCTCCGCCCGCTCGGCGTCGTTTTCCGCCCGCCCGGTCACCGACCGGGCGGGCGGAACGGTCACCGCGCCCGGACGACGGTGAACGATCCACGCCGGGCGGTGGACCCGGCCGGGGCCGGCACCCGCGCCGCCGACCCCGTCCGGCGGTCACCCGGCAGCCACACCCGGATCTCCTTGGGGCGTACCGCCGCACCACGGCCCTGGGCCGAGATGGTCACCTCCCGTCGCCGCAACCTGCCGCGTCCGGACTCCAGTCCCTCCCACCGGCCGCGCAGCACCTGGAGGGTGAGGTCGGCCCCGGTCCAGTGGCCGTACGGCACGAAGACGCTGCCGCGCTGCCGCGCCCGGGCGGCGAGCCGGTCGGCGACCGAACCGGAGACCGTGCCGGGTACCGCCACGACCACGACGTCGACTCCGTCGATCAGGGCGGCGACCACTGTCGCCCACTCCGGGCCGGGATGGGGGACAAGGGCGAGCCGGTCCAGCGCGATGCCGAGTTCGGCGGCGGCCACCGCGCCGAGCGTGGGCATCCCCACCACGGCACACCAGGCCCCGCCCCGGGACGCCTCGACGAGCAGCGCCAGCATCAACGAGGTGCCACCACCGGAGCCGGGACGGCCGACCGCCACGGTGCTGCCGCGCCGCAACCCGCGCTGAGGTAACAGCCCCGCCAGCTCCGACAGCACCGGCAGAGTCCGGTGCGGATCGGTCGTCGCCGGGCCGCTGGCCGGTCGGACCAGCCCGGCCAGGGCGGTGGAACCGAGCACCATCCGCCCCGCCATCGTCGACCACACCCCCCGTGTTCCCGTTGGTCGCCGTGTTCCTGTTGGCAGAATTTCCGTAGGCAGAGCGTTCGAGCCGGCCGATCTCCTCCGTGTCGGAGGAGATCGGCGGTCGTTTTCTCAGGCGGCCATGCCGTCGAGCGCCGGCTGGTGTGCCACGCCGAGCGCCACCTCGACCACCGCGACGAACTGTTCGGCGGCGCGGAGCAGGTCGTCGGCCTCCCGGGCGCTTACCACCCGGGGGATGCCCGCCTCGGCGGCGGCCCGCTTGGTGGCTCCGGTGGCGAAGTAGTTGGCCCACTCCCCCAGGTCCGGGGCGACGACCACCAGCAGTGCCCAGACACTCGTGACCCGGTTCCGGCGGGTGGGTGCGGGACGGGCCCGGGCGGCGAGCAGGGCCGCGGCGGCCCGCAGCGCGGCCAGGTGCGCGGCGGCGTACCGCAGGCCGTCGGGGCGGGTCTCGGCGGCCTCCGCCAGCCCTCTCCGGGCGATCGTGAGTAGTTGGGCAGGGGTGCGGTGCGGCAGCACGTGCGACGGCACCGTCGGCTGCTGAGCCTGACTGGTCGGCATGGGACTGTCTCCTCCGAGTCACCCATTCACCGCGTCACCGTTGCCCGGCCGCAACGACCGCACCGGTCGTTGCCGGCGCGGCGGCCGAGAAGGCGACGCACCACGTCGAACTAGCCCGCTGCGGAGGAAGACGCACCGGTGGTAGCCGGCCGGATGTGGACGCTTCCCCACACCACACCCGACCGGCCGAACCGGCGGGTCCGTCGCCCGCCGCCCGGGGGTCGTGGGCGGCGGGCGACGACCTGCCTGGTGGGCCCGGACTCGCGGATCCGGGATCCCGTGCGGTCCGCGAAACCGCACTCAGGGGTTACGCCGCGAACGCCACCCCCGGCGTCAGACCGGGTGCCCGACCGGCGGGCCGACTCGCATCGAACTCTGCCCACTCGAACACTCGTTCTAACTACTGGAGAGAGTACACCCCGGCACCGACAAAAACGCAAGCGAACGCGGACCGCCGGCCTGGTTGTCGGGTACGGGTCAGCACCAGGTCAACGAGGAGTTGTTCCGGGTGACGTTCCGGATCACGTTGTTGGCGCCGCCACACGGGCTCTGCCGGATGCTGGTGTTGGTCACCGTGAGGTTCTGCAGGGTGATGTTCGAGGAGAGCGGGAACTCGGTCCGCGCCGCGATCCGGACCTCGCCACCACCGGTCACCGTCCCGGACTGCCCGGCGACGGCGACGTTGTAGCAGTTCTCGATCAGGATCGAGTTGTTGCCGGTGTTCGAGATGGTCACCCGGTCGATCACCGCGCCGCCGCTCTCCGAGACGCAGAAGATGCCGCGCCCGCCACCCCGGGCGACCACGTTGCCGACCCGGATGTTCGTCGGGTAACTGCTGCCCACCCGGCCGTTGCGGTTGGCCATCCGGAACGCCGCGTACCCGGTGCCGGCGCCGGCGTTGTCCGCGTCGACCGTACCGACGGTGGCGTTGATCGTGTCGTTGAGCAGCAGTCCGGACTCGCCGACGTTGCGCGCGGTGACGGTGCCGACGGTCAGCCCGTCCACCCCGTACGTCTCGACGCCCTGGCTGCTGGTGCCCTGCACGTACACGTTGTCGATCCGGATGTTGCGGACCTTGACCGCCCGGTCGCCGCCGTGGTTGTCGATCCGGACGCCGAGGCCGCTGGAGAGCCGCATGTCGATCTGACCCAGCGTCAGGTTGTTGACGTTGCGCATGAAGATGCCGTAGAGCGGCGACCCGGTCAGGTTGAGGTGCTGCACCTCGACGTCGGTGGCGCCCCGGGCGTAGACCGGGGCCTGGTCACCGGAGCCAGAGCCGGTCACGTTCATCGTGCCGCAGACGTCCAGCACCGTGTAGCTCGGCAGCGAGATCCGGGAGTTGGCGCTCACCGAACCCGAGCCGCGGACGACCACCCGCTGCTTGGAGGTACGCCCCGACGACAGGCTGTTCACCGCGGCCTGCACCGCGGAGCGCATGTCGTTGCCGGCGTAGACCGTGCTGCCGCCGTTGCGGGCGGTCCAGGTGCTGCCGTTCAGTACCGCCTCGGCGTTGTACGAACCGCTGCCGCAGTCGGCGTTCCCGGAGCCGGAGCCGACCCGGATCATCTGCCACTGCTGGTTGTGGCCGCCCAGGTCCTGGTACTGGGCGACGATCCCGCCGTCGGCGGTGGACCACTCCCAGACGTCAAGTGCCTTGCCGCTGTGCCGGCTGATCAGGCGTACGTACCCGCCGTCGGAGTCGGCGACGCCGAAGTGCTGGCGGGTGCTGCCGTTGTCGGGATTCTGGATCAGCTGGGTGCCGTCGGAGGCGTTCGGCATCTCCAGGAACTTGCCGCTGTGCCGCGACCTGATCTTGTAATAGCCGCTGCCCGCGTCGACGAACTGCCACTGCTGCTGGTTGCCGTCGTTGCGGGCCCACTGCACGATCGGCGCACCGTCGTTGGTGGCCAGGTTGTAGAGGTCGAGCGCCTTGCCGCTGTGCCGGGAGACGAGTACGTAGTGGGCGCTGGTGTCGATGGTGGCCGCCGCCGCGGTCGGCAGCCCGACCCCGGCGCCGGTGCCGACCAGTACGGCGGTGAGCGCCGTGACCAGGCCGGTTCGCCAGCCGCGTCGTCGCGACCGGCGGTCGGGTGGTCTCCGGTCGACGCCGGCGAGGGTGGCGGTGAGGGTGGTGGTGCGGGTCATCGGTCCTCCTGAACTGGGAACGGTGGCCGGGAAAGAGACCGGTGCCGGGTGACGGTCCGGGAGGGTTCGTCAGGCACCGGCACCCGCTGGCCGGCTGATCCGGCAACCGGAGCCGGTACGCCGAGAACGGCGTGCCGGCAGGACAGGCCGGTCGGACAGGGCGGCCGGAAAGGCTTTTCCCAACGTCGGCAACGTATCGAATCGTTTCAATCTAGTCAACGTCGTCAATGGGCCCCGTCGACGACCGCGCCCCGGACCAGCCAATTCCGCCCGACCGCACCGGAGCACGTTCGACACGGTAATGACCAAAACTTATTTCGCCCCTGACTTGGCCTGCGGCTACCCTCTTCCGGTGACGACTCGCAGACCCGCCCTCGGCGTGCTGATGGTGCTCTCGGCGGGCGCGCTGTTCGCCGTCAACGGCACCGTCTCCAAGCTCGTGCTCCGGGCCGGCGTCGACGCCGCGCAGCTCACCCTGGTCCGGGCCGCCGGCGCCTTCGCCGGACTGCTCGCGCTGAGCCTGCTGCTCCGGCCCGGCCCCCGCCGGCTCCGGATCACCCCGGGGCAACTGCCGCTGCTGGTCGGCTACGGCCTGGCCGGGTTCTTCCTGACCCCGATGCTCTACTTCGTCGCCATCTCCCGGCTGCCGGTCGGCATCGCGCTGCTCTTCGAGTACACCGCTCCGCTGCTGGTCGCGCTCTGGGCCCGCTTCGTCCAGCACCAACGGGTCCGCCCCCGGCTCTGGGCCGGCCTGGCAGCGAGCCTCGCCGGCCTGGCCTGCGTGGCCGAGGTCTGGGGCGAACTCAAACTCGACGGCCTCGGCGTACTCGCCGGCCTCGGCGCCGCCGTACTGCTGGCCGGCTACTACCTGCTCGGCGCCCGGGGTGTCCGGGAGCACGACACGCTCTCCCTGACCACCTGGGCGTTCGGCGCCTCCGCCGTGGCCGGGCTGCTCACCCGGGCGGTCACGCACGGCACCGGCGGCTGGGCGCCGCTGGCCGGCAGCAGCGGCGGACTGCCGGTCACGCTGCTCTGCGGGTACGTCGTGCTGCTCGGCTCGATCCTGCCCTTCCTGCTGGTGGCGGGCGCGTTGCGGCACCTGCCGGCGACAAGCGTCGGCATCCTCGGCATGATCGAGCCGGTGATCGCCGCCGCGGTCGCCTGGCTGGTCCTCGGTGCCGGCGAGGCGCTCAACGCCGCCCAGCTCGGCGGCGGCCTGCTGGTACTGGCCGGCGTCGCCCTCGCCGAGACGGCCCGGACCACCGAGCCGCCGCCGACCGCCCCGCCACCCCTACCCGCTCCCGACGTGGTCGCGACCTCCCGCTGAGGCGTCCCACCGGAACCTGGCACCCGCTCGCCGGACGGCCAGTGACCCGACGCCGGTCGGCGGGCGGTCAGTGACCTGGCGCCGGTCGCGGGGCGGTCGGGGAGGTCGGTGCCGGCCGGAGCGCGATCAGCAGCGCGGCGCTGGCCGTGGCACCGAGCAGCAGCCCGGCGAGCACGTCGTGCGGGTAGTGCACGCCGGTCGCCACCCGCAGCGCCGCCACCGCCCCGGCCATCGGCACCGCCAGATACCAGAGCCGGGGAGCCAGCAGCACCAGTCCGGCCGCCAGCCCGCCGGCCAGGGTGGCGTGGTTGCTCGGGAACGACCAGTCCCCGACCGGCGGGCAGGCCACCCAGGTCGACACGTCGGCGAAGGCCCGGCATGGCCGCTCCTGGTCGACGACCAGCTTCACCCCCTCGCTGACCAGGTACGCCAACACCGTGCCCACGCCGACCAGCAGCACGCCGAGCGCACCGGAGGTACGGTGCCGCCGCCAGCCGAGCCAGCCGACCCTGGCCAGCAGTCCGGCGAGGACCAGCAGACCGGCTGCGGCGGCGTACTCGCCCGGGGTGTGCAGCCAGCCGGGCAGCTCACCGGCCCGCCCGGCCATCCCCCGGTACGCCGCCGCGGACGGCCCCTCGGTCACCACCCGGGGCCGGGGATCGCCCAGCCCGCCCGGAGCCAGCAGGACCATCGCCGCTCCGGAGAGCAGGAACAGCGGCGCCACCAGCAGAATTCGTCGCAATACCGTCATAGTGGATCAACTTACTTGTGCCATTCTCCCGGCGCCCCGGTCGAAGGTCATTCCGTCCGTACCACCATCGTCGAGTCGCACCGCCTGTCCGGACGTGGCCACCTTCGTCCGGACGGGACACCTACGGTTCCGTCCGGCTCAACCTGGTTAGCGTTCAGAGCGATGACCAGCGCTCGGCCAAGATGACGTGGACGGACGAGCGTGGCCTTGTCCGGACCTACTTGGCCTGTGGGTCGTCCTCGTCGACCCACTCGACGCGCATCCCGGCCTGGTGATGGCGTCAGCGGGCGGCGGAGTTCATGGAGCACCCCTGCTGATCATTTGCCGACACGCCGAGCACCGGAACCCCTTCTTCCAGGCCCTTATCGGTAGAAGGGCTGTTGCTCGGTGGGGTCGGCAGCAACCACGTCAAGGCGCGGATCGGCGATGAGTTGGTGGATCATCGGTGAGGAGCCACCGATGCCGGCCCAGTGTGGATCGACGTCCTGCGCGAAGCACCAGGCATGATCGGCGGGCCAGACAAATGCCGGTTGCTCACGTTGTCCCAGGTGAGCCTGAGCGGCGTCAGTACTGCTGATGCTGGGCAGGGGACCACGGAATAGCCAGTACTCGCGGTGGGGAACCACCACCTTCGCCACGCCGGGGATTGCGGGCGAGGCGCCGTGGTTGGGCGCGAGCCCCGGCCGGACGTCTGTCCCTTTTTCGAGTTGGTGATCCGCAAGCGCGGTGGTGGTGTACACCGCGTCGTCGCCGATGGTGGGCTCAGCGGTGCCCCAGCCGTCCCAGATGCAGACGTAGCAATCATCGGCGGTGGCGGTGTGGACGGCCAGTATTTCGAAGAGTCTGGGTAGCTGTTCGGGTGCGCCAGTCGTCCGCCTCGACGTCGTTCTCGCTTTGTCCGGGGCGAATCGGATCGGGCAGGAGCCGAAGCCGAGCATAGGTGTCGAAGCCGGCCGGGCCGAAGAGCACGAGCTGCTGCCACGGCAGGTGACCCTGCGTGAGCCAGTCGGCGGCCGATACGTCCGGACAGAGGTTGAGCGTCACGTTCCTGTTCTACCAGGACGGCGGCAGCTGACTATACCGCCGCGGACGGGACACCGCCGCGTCGACTGGCGGTGCTCGTCGGACCGGCCGGCCGACAGGCAAGATAGAGCTTATGCAGCCACATCCGAACGTGCAGGCGGTGCAGGACGCGCTGGACAACACGGGTGCCCTCGACGGCTCCGGCGCACCGAGCCGGGTCCGGATCCTGCCCGAGGCGGTGCACACCGCGGCGGCAGCGGCGGCCGCCCTCGGCGTCGAGGTGGGCCAGATCGCCAACTCGTTGATCTTCGACGCGGGCGGCGAGCCGCTGCTGGTGCTCACCTCGGGGGCGCACCGGGTGGACACCGGCCGGGTCGCCGCCGACCTCGGGCTGCCCACGCTGCGCCGGGCCACCCCGGAGTTCGTCCGGGAGCACACCGGCCAGCCGATCGGCGGAGTCGCTCCGCTCGGGCACCCCAAGCCGATCCGTACCCTGGTCGACACCGCGCTCGCCGGCTACCCGGAGATCTGGGCGGCCGGCGGGGTGCCCCGGGCCGTCTTCCCGACCACCTCCGCCGAGCTGCTGCGGATCACCGCCGGCAACCCTGCCGAGGTGGCGTGAGCCGGCCCGACCGCGACACGGCCGGGCCCGGCGGGCCGGCCGGCGACCCGACCCCGGTACGGCTGGTCACCCTGCACGTCTGGCGGGTGGCGCCGCGCGCCCTGCCCCGGGTACTGACCCGGATGGCCGTCGACCGGCGGCGGCTGCGGGCCGTGCCCGGCGTACGGTTCGGCAAGCTGCTCGGCACCGGCACGGGTACCGGCTTCGGGCCCACCGACGCCGACCCGACCCGCTGGGCCGCGCTTGTCGTCTGGGCCGACCCGGAGCAGGCCGCCGCCTTCGACGAGTCCCCGGTGGGGCGGGCGTGGCGACACCTCGCCCTGGCCGCTGCCCGGCTCGACCTGCGGCCCCTGTCCAGCCGGGGCCGGTGGTCCGGGGTCGAGCCGTTCGACGTCCCCCGCCCGGCCCGGAACGACTCGCCCCCGGCCGGCTCGACACCGGCAGGCGCCACACCAGAGGGCGCGACCGCGGCGGGCGCGGACCCCGGCGGTCCGGTGCTGGCGCTCACCAGGGCCCGGCTGCGGCCGTCGCGCGCCGCGACCTTCTGGCGGGCCGTCCCGCCGGTCGCCGCCGCACTGCGGGAGGCTCCCGGCCTGCTGGCCCGGTTCGGTGTCGGCGAGGCGCCGATCGGCTGGCAGGGCACGGTAAGCGTCTGGCGGAGCGCGACGGACCTTCGCCGGTTCGCGTACCGTTCCCCGGAGCACCGCGCGGTCGTCACCCGTACGCCCCGGCAACGCTGGTACGCCGAGGAGCTGTTCGCGCGGTTCGAGGTACGCGGTCTCGCCGGTGACCCGGCGGTGCTCGGCTGGGCCGGGCCCGGTGGCGACCCGGAACCCGACGCCGGCCAGGAAGGCAACCTCCTTCACCCGACAGAGGTCGAAGAAGGTTCAGTGAGGAGCGCACGACCATGAGGCTGGTGCCGTGGAAACCGGACGATCTCGCCCGGCGGCTCGACGACGTGGTGTCGGTCTACGGCGAGGCGATGGGCTACCGGGCCGAACTGCTGGAGGCGCGGCGCGGCTACATCGCCACCCACGTACGACGCCGGGGGTTCCGCGCGGTGGCCACCCTCAGCACCAACGGCCACCTGGTCGGCTTCGGCTACGGCTATCTCTCCGCGCCCGGCCAGTGGTGGCACGACCAGGTCTACAACGCGCTCTCCGGTGACGCCCGCAAGACCTGGTTCGTCGACTGCTTCGAAGTGGTCGAGCTGCACGTCCGGCCGGCCGCCCAGGGGCACCAGCTCGGCGCCCGGCAACTGCGAGCCCTGCTCGGGATGGCCGAGGGGAGCACGACGCTGCTCTCCACCCCGGAGGCGGACGAGCGGATCTCCCGGGCCTGGCGGCTCTACCGGCGCTTCGGCTTCGTCGACGTACTCCGGGACTTCCGCTTTCCCGGCGACGAGCGCGCCTTCGCGGTGCTCGGCCGGGACCTGCCGCTGGCCTCGCCGGACCGATGACCGGCGCGGTACGGCGTTCCGGAGGGCTGAGCTGGCTGCTGCTCGGCGTACTGGTGCTGGCGCAGATCGGCTATCCACTGACCGGGGGCACCGACCGGGCCCGGTTGACCGTCGCCACCGTCTGCCTCGGCTTCCTGCTCTCGGTGAGCCACGCCCTACTCACCCGGGGCTCCCGGGTGGCCGCCGGACTGCTGCTGGTGACCACCGGTGGTGGGCTGGCGGTCGAGGCACTCGGTGTGGCCACCGGGGTGCCGTTCGGCGGGTACGCCTACTCCGGCGAGCTGGGTCCGAAGCTGCTCGGGGTGCCGCTGGTGATCCCGCTGGCCTGGACCTGGATGGCCTGGCCCGCCTGGCTCGCCGCCGTCCGGCTGACCCGGCCGGGTCCGGGTCGGGTGGTCCTGGCCGCGGTCGGGCTGGCCGGCTGGGACCTGTTCCTCGATCCGCAGATGGTCGCGGAGGGCTACTGGAGCTGGCGAGACCCGGATCCGGCCCTGCCGGGAGTGCCGGACGTGCCGGTCAGCAACTACCTCGGCTGGCTGGTCTTCGCCGTACTCCTGATGGCGCTGCTCGGCCCGGTCGCCGGCCGGGCGTCCGGACTCGCCGCCGACCGGGAGGCCGGCCTGCGCACCGATCCGGATGCCCCGATGTACCTGCTCTACCTCTGGACGTACGCCGGTAGCCTGCTCGCGCACGCGGTCTTCCTCGGCCTGCCCGCGTCGGCCGGTTGGGGCGGGCTGGCCATGCTTGTCGTCGCGGGGCCGCTCGCGGTGAGCCTGGTCCGGCAGCGGCGACGGTCCGACCCCGACGCCGCCGCACCCGGACCCGGACCCGCACCCGGACCCGGACCCGCCGAGCACACCCCGCCGACCGCACCCGCATGACCGGCACACTGCTCGCCCTGTCCCCGGACGACACCGGACGGTCCGGATGACCGGCACACTGCTCGCCTGGGCGCTTACCGGCGTCGTCGGGCTGCTGACCGGGCACGCCTGGTACAACGCCGCGCGCCGGCTGCGCCGCCCGCCGGCCGGTCCGGTCGAGGTCGGCGAGCCGGTCGCGGTGCTGCTGCCGGTACGCGACGAGGCGAGCAGGGTCGCCCCGTGCCTGCGGGCACTGCTCGCCCAGCGGGGCGTACCCGAGCTGGAGATCGTGGTGCTCGACGACGGCTCGACCGACGGCACCGCCGAGGTGGTCCGGGCGGTCGCGGCCGGTGACCCCCGGGTACGCCTGCTCGGCGGGGCGCCGCTGCCGCCCGGCTGGCTCGGCAAGCCGTACGCCTGCCAGCAGCTCGCCGACCGGGCCGGGGCGCGGGCCCGGGTACTCGTCTTCGTCGACGCCGACGTGCGGCTCGGCCGGTACGCCGTCGCCGCCGCCGTGCAGACGCTCCGGTCGGCGGGGGCGGTGCTGCTCTCCCCGTACCCCCGGATCGTCGCCGGCTCGCCCGGGGAGCGGCTGGTACAGCCGCTGTTGCAGTGGCTGTGGCTGACCTTCCTGCCGCTGGCCGCCATGGAGCGTTCGTCCCGGCCCAGCCTGGCCGCGGCCGGTGGGCAGTTCCTGGTGTCCGACCGGGCCGGCTACCGGCGGGCCGGCGGGCACGCGGCGGTCCGGGACCGGATCCTGGAGGACGTCGAGCTGGCCCGGGCGGTGAAGCGGTCCGGCGGGCGGATCGCGCTGGCCGACGGCTCCGGGCTGGCCGAGTGCCGCATGTACGGCTCCTGGTCCGAGCTGCGGGACGGCTACGGCAAGTCGCTCTGGGCCGCGTTCGGCCCGCCGGCCGGGGCCACCGCCGTCGTCGGCCTGCTGCTCCTGCTGTACGCCGTGCCGCCGCTGCTCGCCGTCGGTGCCGCGCTGGCCGGCGCGCCGACGGTTGCCCTGGCCGGACTCGTCGGCTATCTGCTCGGGGTGCTCGGACGCCTGGTCAGCGCCCGGTCGACCGGCGGCCGGGGTTGGCCGGACGCGCTGGCCCATCCGTTGTCGGTCGCAATCCTCGGCTGGCTCACCTTCCGGTCGTACCATCTGCGGAGGCGGGGACGGCTCACCTGGCGGGGCCGACCGGTGCGCTGACCCGTGGGGAGGGCGGTCGGCGGCACCGGATGTAACGGGTACGGCGACCGCGGTTGACCGTGACGAGGGGGCGTACGTGGGTCGGGTGGTCGTCATCGGCGCGGGCGTGGGCGGTCTGGCCGCCGCGGCCCGATTGGCGGCGCTCGGCCACGAGGTCGCCGTCTACGAGCGGTCCGATGTGGTCGGCGGCAAACTCGGCCGGTACGTCCGGGAGACGCCGGCCGGGACGTTCCGGTTCGACACCGGTCCCAGCCTGTTCACCCTGCCGCAGGTCTTCGCCGACCTGTTCGAGGCGACCGGCGCCAAACTGGACGAGTACCTCGACCTGGTGCCGCTGGACCCGATCGTCCGGCACGTCTTCCCGCCCGCCGAACAGCCGTTCTCCGACCAGCCGCCGCTTGGCGGGCCGGCGGACGGGTCGGGGGTGGTGCTCGACTCGTGTGCCGATCCCAACGCCTTCGCGGCCCGGATCGGCGAGCGGTTCGGTGCGCCGGCCGCCGACGACTGGCGACGGCTGTGGCGGCGCGCCGAACGGATCTGGACGGCCTCCTGGCGGGACGTGCTGCGCCGGCCGGTCGGCTCGCCCCGGGACCTGGCGAGGCTGGCCTGGCGGCTCGGCGACCTGGCCGCGATCGCCCCCGGCCGGACCCTGCGCGACCTGGGCCGGCAATACCTGCGCGAGCCCCGGCTCCGGATGCTGCTGGACAGGTACGCCACCTACACCGGTGCCGACCCGCGCCGGGCACCTGCCGCGCTCGCCGCCATCCCGTACGCCGAGCTGGCCTTCGGTGCCTGGTATCCGCGCGGCGGCCTCGGCACTCTCGCCGACGCGCTGCTCTCCCGCTGCCTCGACCTGGGCGTGGTGGTGGCGACCGGCAGCACGGTCACCGGCATCGACGCGGCCGGCGGCCGGGTGCACGGGGTACGGCTGGCCGGTGCAGTCGACCCGGTACCCGCCGACGTCGTGGTGGCGAACACCGACGCGCTGACCCTCTACCGGGACCTGCTGCCCACCCCGGACCGGCTGGCCGGGCTGGCCGACCGCAGCCTGGCCGGCTTCGTGCTGCTGCTCGGGGTACGCGGCGAGACCGGGCTGGCACATCACAACGTCTTCTTCCCGGCCGACTACGACGCCGAGTTCGACGCGGTCTTCGGCGACCCGGGCCGGGGTGTGCCGGCCCGCCCGGTGGCCGACCCGACGGTCTTCGTCAGCGTGCCCGACGATCCACTGGTCCGGCCGGCCGGGCACGAGGCGTGGTTCGTGCTTGTCAACGCGGCACGGCAGGGCCGGACGCTGGGCGGGGTCGACTGGCGCCGGCCCGGCCTGGCGGACGCCTACGCCGACCGGGTCCTCGACGTGCTCGCCGAGCGCGGCGTGGACGTACGAAGCCGGCTGCTCTTCCGCGAGCTGCGTACCCCGGCCGACCTGGTCGGCTCGGCCGGCGCACCGGGCGGGGCGATCCACGGCAGTGTCGGCGGGCTGCTCCGGCCGGCCAACCGGGGACCGGCCCGGGGCCTGTTCCTGGTCGGCGGCTCCACCCATCCGGGCGGCGGCCTGCCGATGGTGGCCCTCTCCGCACAGATCGTCGCGACGGAGATCGGCCCGGCCTGACGTCGAGCGAACAGCAGCGAACACGGGAACCGTCCCCGGATCTGCTCAACGGGGCAGCTGCGGCGTCACAACGCTGGCACCGCTGGCCATGACATGGTGTGGCCACCATGAACCAGCAGACCGATCGGCACCTTTGGGCGGATGCGACCAGCGGCGACGGCGACGCCTTCGGCATCCTGTTCGACCGCCACGTCCAGACTGTTTACCGGCACTGTTTCCGGTTGACCTCGTCATGGACCGGTGCCGAGGACGCCACGCAGTCGACCTTCCTACTCGCCTGGCGTAAGCGCGGCGAGGCGCGGTTGGTCGACGACTCGATACTGCCGTGGCTGTTGTCGGTGGCCAGCAACGTCGTGCGGGACCAGCAGCGCTCGCTGCGCCGGTGGCAGAACGCGGTGCTGCGCCTGCCGCCCCAGCCGGACAGCACCGACTTCGCGGGCGAGGTGGCCGGCCGCGTGGACAGTGAACGACGCATGCGGGAGGTGCTTCGGGCCGTCCGCCGGCTGCCTCGTGCTGAACGCGACACTCTGGCGCTCTGCATCTGGTCAGGCGTGTCGTACGCCGACGCCGCTGTGGTCCTCGGCGTCAACGAGGCGGCCGTACGGGCCCGGGTGAGCCGGGCCCGGCGCCGCCTAACCCGGCTCCTCGGTCCGGAGAACGATTCAGCACCGGGGATCCACCCGTCGAAGGAGGCACGATGACCCGCCCCGAACAGTTGCCGCCCAGCTACGACCTGCCCGCTGATGCCCAGCAGCGGATGCGTGAACGCCTCCTCACCAAGATCGTCAGCGCCGAGGCCGCCGGCCGATCTCGGCGCCGCACCTGGATGGCACCCGCGGCCGTCGGGGCTAGCGTGCTGCTCGCCGCCGGCGGATTCACCGCGATCCGGGCCTTCACTGGCTCCCAGGCCACTGCGCCGAGTGCGGCAACCGGATCCACCGGGTCCACCGGCGCCGGCACGGTCGACCGAATCGACTGCGGAACCTTCAAGCTGGCCCAGGGTGAGCAGTTGCCGGGATCCGCCGTCCGGTGCCTGACCGGCGCGGCAGCGGCGGGTGAGCCCGCCCACCTGCAGGAGACCAGGCCGACTGTCGAGGGCGACCCCATCACCACGACCTACATCGTGGATGCTCAAGGACAAGTCCGGGTCGTCTTCGACACCCGAGCAGACCGATTCGGCTCGGGAAAAGTCCACCTGCAGAGCTGCACCGGACTGACACAGGTTGACGGCCGCCTCGTCACGAAGGGTTGTACGGAGTCGACAGCCGGCAGCGACTGACCGACAGGTGCCGGGTGTGGCGCAGGTCCGTGCGGACAGTCGAGCGGACCAGGCGTGCGACCAGATGCCCCGATGCTGTCTCGCCGATCCCGCCTTCACTCTGGCGGCTCGCGGCGGCTCAACTCCACTCCGGTCGGCTCGCGGCGGGCCAGCTCCCTGCCGGGCAGCTCGCCGCCAGTCGGATCATTCCCGATCGGTCCCCGCCCGAGCGGCTGCCGGCCACCCGGCTCCGGCCCGAGCGGCTGCCGACCGTCCGAGCCGACCGCCGTCGCCGACCGTCCGGTGGGGGTGCCGGTGCCCGCCGCCCGGTCGGTCGATTCTGTCCCGGTGTCCAACGAGCGGCGCACCGCGGAGAGCAACTGGACCAGACCGAAGAAGCCGAGCAGTACCCAGATCGCGGTGGCCACGGTGATCGTCCCGGCCGCCAACTCCGGCATGATCAGGTGCGCCAACCCGGCAACCACCAGTCCCACCACTGTGATGCTGACCCGGCTCGGCCGCTCCCCCACGGTGACGGTGCCGATCTCCTTCATCCCGGCCGAGACCGAACGGGCCCGGACGTACTCGTGCAGCCAGGAGAGCGCCCCGGCCGCCACCACGAGTACGCCGGGGGCGCCGACCAGCCAGAAGGCGACCAGCCAGCCGACCTCGCCGATCCGGTCGGCCAGCGAGTCGTAGACGTACCCGAGTCGGGTCGTCCGACCGGTGACCACGGCGACCGCACCGTCGATGCTGTCCGCCACGGCGGCCAGCAGCACGAGCCCGGCCGCCAGCAGCGGACCCAGCGGCCCCGGCCGGGACTGGGCGACCGCCACCGGTACGGCGAGGCAGAGCAACACCCCGAACACCGTCACCGCGGTCGGCGAGACGTGCAGCCGGGCGAGGAAACAGCCCAGGACGTACGACATCCGCAGCCAGCGGCGCACCGAGGTGGTGGCCATCCGAGGGTCGAAGCCACCGTGCAGCCGCGCCCACTTGTTGGCGTACTCGTCCCAGGTCAGGTTGCCCACGCTGGCTCAACCGCCGGACGGCGGCCCAGGTCGCGTGCGAGCGGGGCCCCGGAGGTCGCCGTACGGCCTCCGGGCCGGCTCGGGCCGCATCGGCTCAGACTCCCACGCCGGCCTGGAGGCTCTGCCAGACCTCCCGGGTCGCGGTGGACCGGTTGAGGGTGATGAAGTGGATTCCCGGCACGCCCTCGTCGAGCAGCTTGCGGCACATCTCGCTGGCCTGCTGGACGCCGAGCCGGCGGACCGCCTCCGGGTCGTCGGCGACCCGCTCGAACTGTGCGGCCAGCGCGGGCGGGAACGGCGCCCCGGAGAGCTGCTGGGAGCGCTCGATCGTGCTGAACTGGGTGACCGGCATGACACCGGGCAGGATCGGTGTGTCGCAGCCGGCCGCCGCCACCCGGTCGCGCAGCCGGAGGTAGTCGTCGGCGTCGAAGAACATCTGGGTGATCGCGAAGTCGGCCCCGGCCCGGCACTTCTGGATGAAGTAGCGCGTGTCGGTGGCGATGTCCGGCGACCGGGGGTGCTTGTAGGGGAAGGCGGCCACCCCGACGCTGAAGTCCCCCGCCTCGCGGACCAGCCGGACCAGCTCCTCGGCGTAGAGCACCCCGGCCGGGTGCCGCACCCACTCCCCCATCGGGTCGCCCGGCGGGTCGCCGCGCACCGCGAGCACGTTGCGCACTCCGGCGCCGGCCAGCCGGCCGATCACGTTGCGCAGCTCGGCGATGGAGTGGTTGACAGCGGTCAGGTGTGCCATCGGCAGCAGCGTCGTCTCGGTGGCGACCCGTTCGGTGACCGCGACGGTGGTGTCCCGGCTCGTCCCGCCCGCGCCGTAGGTCACGGAGACGAACGAGGGTCGTAACGACTCCAGCTCGCGGATCGCCTGCCAGAGCAGTCGCTCGCCCTTCTCCGTCTTCGGAGGGAAGAACTCGAAGGAGAAGGTCGGGGCGGGACCACGGACCAGGTCCCCGATCGACGGTTGCGAGTCGGGGAGTACGGAGGGAAGACCGAGCGCCACGTCGCGACTCTACCGGGCGAAGCGGCCCGGTCCCGCACCATTGCGTCCCCTTCGGGGTGGGGAGTCCGCTCTTGCCTCCCATCTATCGGTCATCCCGGCTCTGTCGGTCCCAACCCGGGCTCCGGGGTCGGCAGGCGGCGATCAGCCCGCGTACCGCGATCTGCCGGCCGTGGCAGGGCCAGGGGTCGGCGCAGGCAGCGCAGACGTTCGGCCCCGCCGGACCGAACATCCCGGCCGACCCGGTGTTTCCCGCCGGGCCGGAAGCCTCGGCCGGACCGGAGCCCCCGGCCGGCGGCTCGGCGGGCAGCGGGCTGTGTTCACGGTGCAGGCGTACGGCCAGCCGCCAGGCAATCGGGTGCGCCACCTGCGGCGGCGGCTCGTCGGGCGGGTTCTCCGGGTCGAACGGCAACTCGGTGGACACGTCGCGGCACTCCTCGGCTCCTCGGTCCGTGGTCGACGGACGGTGGTCGACGGTCACCGGTGCCGACCGGTGCTCCCGTTCGGGTCGGTTCGGGAGGCGTACCGGTCGGTGGTGGCCGTCGGCGTCGATCGAACCGCCGATCGGGCCGGTCGGGAGGAGCCAGCGGGGAGGGGCCAGACTGCTGGCCCCGGGGCCAGCGGGAAGGGGCCAGCCCGCTGGCCCCGGGGCCAGCGCAGCTACCTGGCCCCGGGGCCCGTCGCCGGTTACGTCGTCGTCGAGATCCGCGCGTACGCCCACGGACGGCGGTAGCGCAGCAGGACCGCCAGCAGTACGACGGTGAGCAGCGCCGCCCCGCCGTCCGTGAGGTACGACGGCAGCAGTCCCGGCATCCCGAACCGGTCCCGGGTCGCCTCGAAGACCTCCGGCGGGATCATCACCAGCCCGGCCGCCTGGGTCGCGTTCACCCCGAGCACCGTCCAGAAGACCCAGCTCCGCCCGGTCCGGGCGAGCAGGCCGACCGCGTTGCCGACCAGATAGACGCACCCGACGATCCGGAACCCGGTCAGGAAGCCGGGTGCGTCGGCCAGGGCCTGCGCCTCGGTCGCGCCGGCGAGCCGCATCATCTCCACCATCGCGCGGAGGTCGATGATCACGAAGTTCTGGAGCGCCGTGCCGACGACGAAGAGGATCGAGCAGCCGAGAACCAGGTTCTGCACCGGCCGGGTCCACCGGGTCGGTAGGCGATTGTCCCGATGGTCGTCGATCTGCCGTAAGGAAGCGGACATGTCCTCCGACGCTAGGCCGGAGTCACGTCGACGTGATCCGGGATGATCCCCATCCCGTCCCTGAATCCGCACACCCGGACGGGCCCGGGCCGGCCCTCACTTCGTGGTCAGGTCCGGACGGTGCTGCCGGATCCACGCCTCGACATCCGACTTGCGCCAGACCTTCCCCATCACCAACTCCTGGTATGGCTCCGGAAAGTTGCGATGGCTGGTGATCACGTGGACCCGTTGCTTGCTTATGCCGCCGAGCATCACCCGGATCTCATGCGCTCCGACAAGCTCAGGCTCCACGTCACGGACGCTAGATCGTTGCCCCTATGCCTTGACTAAGGTCAACAGCAGAGGCACCGTTAGAGGTATGACTCCGCCCAACCACTCAGCCGTCTTCGACCGCCTGCCGCCGCGAACCCATCCGCATCCGCCGATCCGGCCGCTCTGGCTCTGCCGTGCCTGCGCCGCACCGTGGCCCTGCCCGACCGCACGCCTGCTCCTCCAGAGTGAGTTCGCGTCCGCGCCGGCCGCCCTGTCGATCCTGATGGTGGCCGTACTTCACGAGGCGATGACCGATCTGCACGCACTGAACCCGGGTGCCGAGCCGGATCTCACCGAGATGTTCGGAAGGTTTGTCGGTTGGACCAGCCGAGGACCACTGTCCTCGTCAGGGTGACGGAACGCCGCCGCGTGACCTCTCCGGAGGCGCACCGCGAGAAACGTCGTACCCGGGCGGTAGGAATTGGGCCGCGCAGAGAGGGTGACTCGTCGTCCTCCGGGGTCGTGCGCGGGGGTCAGCAGCAGGTACGTCAGATCGTCACGCCCCGAAGGACCGTCATGCCCCCAGCCGAGCACCACTCGCAGGACCCACACCTCCCGCAGGACCCGCACGACCCGACACCTGGTTCGGCCGCCGCGACCCATCCGGCCGGCACGCCGGGCTCCCTCGGCGCGCTGCTGGCCGAGCTGCGCCTGACCCGGGGCTGGAGCCAGCTCCGGGTGGCCGAGCAACTCTGCGCCGCCTCCGGGGTGCCGACGGTCAGCCGGCACGAGGTCTCCCGGTGGGAGCGCCAGCAGCGGGTACCCGGCGAGTTCTGGCTCGGCTGGCTGGCGGCCGTACTCGAGGTGCCCGTCGAGGATTTGGTGCTCGCCGCCGCCGCGAGCCGTCCCGCCGCGAGCCGTCCCGGCGGGTCCGGAGGCGCCGGCCGGACGACCTGCGGAGATCCCGGTACGGCACGGGCCAGCCAAGGATCGTCGACGTCGGCACGGGCCCGCCAGGAGCTGGCGACCTCGGCGCACGTCTGGCTCACCGACCCGGGCGGGCTGGCGTGGACGCCTTCGGATCAACCGGGAACGGCTGGCGGCGGCGTACCGCCGGGTCCGCTCGACAGTGCCGGAGTCGCCCGGTTGCGCCGGCTCGACGACCTGGTCGGCGGGCGGGACCTGCTGTCGGCCCCGGCCGGCCGGCTCGCCCTGGCCACGGCGGGGTCGGCGACCGGCCGCCCCGGGCCGCGGGCACTGCCGCTGGTCGCCGAGGCGGCGCAGCTCGCCGGCTGGCTACACGCCGACGCGGGCGAGGTCGACGCGGCGCTGCGGGCGTACCGGCTGGCCCTGACCGCTGCCGCCGGAGCCGGTGACCGTAGCTTCGGCGGGCACGTACTCGGCTCGGCGAGTCACCTGCTCAGCGCCTTCGGCGACGCCCGGGGCGGGCTGCTGCTCGCCCGTACCGGATATCTCGGCGTCCGGCGGACCGCCCCGGCCGGGCTGCGGGCGCTGCTGCTGCACCGGATCGCGTTCGCGGCGGCGCGGTGCGGGCGGCGCCGGACGGCGTACGCCGCGCTGGCCGCCGCCGAACGGGCCGCCGGGCGACGCGAGCCGGCCCGGGAACCGGGCTGGCTCTACTGGCTGGACGAGGCCGAGCTGGCCGCGATGACCGGCCGCTGCCTCGCCGCACTACGCCGGCCGCTGCGCGCCGAACCGCTGCTCCGGGCCGCGCAGGCCCGGGGCGGGCAGCCGAGGACGACAGCGGTCTACAGCGCCTGGCTGGCCCACACCTTCCTCGACCTGGGCGAGGTGGAGCAGGCCGTGCAGGTGGCGGAGGCGGCACTGCTGGACACCGTACGGTCCGGGTCGGCGCGGGCGGCGGCGGAGCTGGCCGGCGTCGGCCGACGGATCGCGGCGTACCGGACGGAGCCGGCCGGCCGGCGGCACGTCGCGCTGGTGACGGCCGCCAGCCGCTACCTGCCGACGGTCTCACCGATGGCTCTGGCCGGATAACCGTAGGTAACGTCGCCGCCATTCAGGCCATCTATCTTCATCGTTTTTTCGGGTGCCGGTCGGGCGTCCGGGCGAGCGCTGTCCTCACGCCCATGAACAGGTAATACGGTCGGATCGACAAGCTGACGGCGGTACCGCCGGAAGGTGGTGGCGTGGCCGCGCCGCGCAGCCGGATGGACGATCTACTAGCGTCATGGCGTGACCGCACCCGCCCCGGTACCGCCGGTCGACCGCGCTGGCCTGCGCCAGCGGGTCGACAGCTCGCTGGCCCGCTTCCTCGCCAGACAGCGAGCCTGGATGACGAGCGTCGACCCCGAACTCGGCACGGTCGCCGAGGCACTGGAGGCGTTCGTGCTCGGCGGCGGCAAGCGGCTGCGACCGGCGTTCGGCTACTGGGGCTACCGGGGAGCCGGCGGAGCCGACTCGGACGAGATCGTCAGCGGCCTGGCCGCACTGGAATTCGTGCAGGCCAGTGCACTGATCCACGACGACCTGATGGACCGGTCCGACACCCGGCGGGGCGAGCCGTCCGTGCACCGCCGGTTCGCCGCCCAGCACCGGGCCGCCAACTGGTCCGGCGAACCGGACCGGTTCGGCGAGGCCAGCGCCATCCTCCTCGGCGACCTGTGCCTGGTCTGGTCCGACGAGCTGCTGCACGGCAGCGGGATCGACCCGGTCGTCGTCGGCCGCGCCCGGCCGGTCTTCGACGAGATGCGTTCCGAGGTCACCATCGGGCAGTACCTGGACGTGCTCACCCAGGCGACCCGGGACACCTCGGTCGACCGGGCGAGCAAGATCGCCCGGTACAAGTCCGCCAAGTACACGGTCGAGCGACCGCTGCTGTTCGGCGCCGCGCTCGCCGACGCCCCCGCCGCGCTGCGTGCGGTGTACTCGGCGTACGGGCTGCCGCTGGGTGAGGCGTTCCAACTCCGGGACGACGTACTCGGTGTCTTCGGTGATCCCGGCCAGACCGGAAAACCGGCCGGGGACGACCTGCGGGAGGGCAAACGTACGTTCCTGGTGGCGGCGGCCCTGGAGGCGACCAGTCCGGCCGGCCGGGAACTGCTGGACACCCGGCTCGGCGACCCCGGGCTCGACCAGGCCGGGATCGAGGTGCTGCGCGAGATCATCACCAGCAGCGGGGCGCTGGACCGCACCGAGCGGCGGATAGCCACCCTCACCGACAGCGCACTTGCCGCCCTGGTCGGCGCCGCCCTGGAACCCGAGGCCCGCGAGGTGCTCGCCGACCTCGCCATCGTGGCCACCCGCCGCAAGGATTGAGCACGCTTCGTCCCGTCCTGCCGAGCGGAACGCCCGCCGGAGGAAACGGTGACTGGAGATGCTGGTCTGGTGCGACCCGTCGGAGAGCCGCCCTCCCCGGCGCGCGGTCCGGGCCCGCCCACCCGACTGCGGATGGCCGGGTTCGCCGCCAGCGCCACGCTCGCGGCCAGCGCCTACGGCGCCGGGGCACTGCCGGCGGGCACCGCCGACCCCGCCTCGGGCTCGCTTCCGGGCGGCTGGAGCTACTGGCTGGGCCTGGCCGGCTGGTTCCTCGGGCTGGCCGCGCTGTCCGGCGTCTGGTGGCGGCTCGGCGTACGGCTGCGGCGGCAACCGGCGAGCGTACCGCTGGGCTGGCTGCTGCGTACCGGGCTGCTCTGGGCCGCTCCGCTGCTGCTCGCACCCCCGGTCGGCAGCCGGGACGTGTACGCCTACGCCTGCCAGGGCGCACTCTGGCTCGACGGCGTCGACCCGTACGCCGTCGGCGTGCAGCCGGGCGGCTGTGTCTGGGCGGACGCCGTACCCGCGCTGTGGCGGGACACCGAGACGCCGTACGGGCCGCTGGCGGTGGCGCTGGCCGGCGGGGCGGTCGCGCTGGCCCGGCTGGTCGACATCTCCACCGACGGGCAACTGCTGGTCGCGGTCGCGCTGCTCCGGGCCGAGGCGCTGGCCGGGGTGGTACTCGCCGCCGGCAGCCTGCCCCGGCTGGCCCGGGCGAGCGGCGTCGACCCGGTCCGGGCCGCTTGGCTCGGTCTGGTCTCCCCGCTCGTCGGGGTGCACGCGCTCGGCGGCGCACACAACGACGCCCTGGTGCTGGGACTCGTGGTGGCCGCCCTGGCGCTGGCCGCGTCCCGCCCTCGGTTCGGGCCCGGCGTCGGGGCCGGGCCCGGCATCGCTGTCAGGCCCGGCATCGGGGTCGGGGTCGGGGCGCTGCTGGGGCTGGCGGTCGCGATCAAGGTCACCGCTATCGTGGGGCTGCCGTTCGCCGTCCTGCTGTGCACCGCCCGCCCCCGGCACGTCCCGGATCGTCCCGGGCGGGTCACCGCCGGACGGACATCCGCGCCAGCCCCCGACCGAACGGACCAGGCCCGCCCCGTCGGGCCCGCGCCCGCAGTACTCCTCGATCGCCGGCTTGTCGCGACGGCCGCCACGGTGCTGGCCGGGGCGGTCCTGGCCTTCGCCGGGCTGTCCCTGGCCACCGGCCTCGACCTCGGCTGGATCTCCGCCCTCTCCGGCACCGGCCGGCTGGTGCAGTGGACCTCGATACCCACCGGGTTGGGCATGGCGGCCGGCTACCTGCTGCGGCTCGCCGGGCACCCGGAGGCGGTGCACGGCGCGGTGGCGGCGGCCCGGCTCCTCGGCCTCGTCGCACTGGCCGGAACGCTCGCGCTGCTGCTGGTCCGCGCCGCACGGGAAGCTACGACCGACGCATCGCCCGACCTCCCGACAACCGACCGGCCCCGGGCCCGTCGTCGGCTGGTCGCCGTCACCGGGCTGGCCTTCACCGCTCTCGCCCTGCTATCCCCGATCTTCTATCCCTGGTACGGGCTGGTCGCGGTCACCGTGCTCGCGGCGGGCCTGGTCGACTGGCACCGGGTACGCCGGGTCGCCGTCGCGGTGATCGTGCTCGGCTTCCTGGTCCTGCCCGGCGGGCTCGGGCTGGCCGTGCTCAGCAAGCTGCCCGGTGCGCTACTCGACGTGGCCCTGGTGGCGGTGCTCAGCGCCGCGGCCTACCGGAGGTGGCGGTCCCGGTCCCGGTCTTCTTCCCGGCGCTGAGCGCCGCCGGAGTCCCCCCGGCCGGTGCCGGACGGTTGTCGACCGATGCCGGACCGTCGCCGGTCGAGCAGCCGGAGCAGCCGGGATCCCTCTCCGGCGGCCGGGGTCCGCTGCACGCCGGCCCGGCCCAGCCGGACCCAGACGGAGAGGGTCAGCAGCACCAGGGCGAAGCCGAAGAGCAGGTCCTCCACCGGCGCGTACGCGAGCCGCCAGCCGATGATCGCGTCCGGGGCGTACCGGACGATGTCCCGACCGGTCAGGATGCCGTTGGAGATCAGCTGGAAGAACACGACGATCGGGTACGTGGCCCAGAAGACCGGCCGGAGCAGCAGCCGGGTACGCAGCACGAAGAGGTCGACCAGCCCGGCACCGAGTACGCCGAGCAGGGCCGCCGCCGTGTAGGTCACGGTGACCGCTCCTGACCCGGTGGTGCCTCGTCGCCGGCCGGCCAGCGCCGCACCGCGCGTACCGCCTCGAAGCCGAGGATGGCGCAGCAGGGTACGACGACGAAGAAGAGCAGCTCGTCCAGGGGCAGGCCGCCGGGCAGCAGTACCCCGGTGGTCTGCTCCGGGTCGAAGGTCCAGTGTCCGGCGGCGATCGCCGCCAGGTCCCAGAGTGCGAAGACCACCACCACCGGCAGCAGGGTGAGCAGCAGCCGCCGCCACCGCCGCAGCACGTTGACCCGCAGCACCGGCTCCAGCCACAACGCGGCTCCGAGGCACCCGGCGAGCACCGCCAGATAGGCGAACCGCTCCATTCCGCGAGATCCGCTCAGAAGCCGGTGGCCTGCGCCCGGCGCTTGACCTCGCGGGCCCGGTCGCCGCCGAGGGCCGCCGCCGGGGTGCCGGGCAGGGTGTCGTCGGGCAGGTAGAGCCAGCGCAGTGTCGCCTCGTCGTCGTACCCGGCATCGTGCAGCAGGGTGAGGATGCCCGGCAGGTGCTTGCGTACGGTCCGGTTCGCCACCAGCTCGGCCGGGACCACCCGGGTGCCGTCCCGGCGGACCGCCAGCAGCTCCCGGTCCCGGATCATCTGGTGGACCTTGCTGATCGACACCTCGAGGCGCTCGGCGACCTCGGGCAGGTTCAGCCACCCGGACGGTTCGAGCGGCTGCGAGTCGGCAGGTGCGGATTCGGTCACCCGCCCACCTTGCCACGCCGCCGCCGGACCACACGAACGGCTCCCCGCCGAGCCCCGGTCAGCGCTCCGCCGAGCCCCGGTCAGCGCTCCGCCGAGCGCGGGCGGCGCGACACGAACTTTTCGCTTCGGCGTCGGCTGTGGCATCCTGTTCTGCCGCCGCCCCCTGGAGACATAGACTGCCTGCCGATGGACATACAGGTCGCCGACACGCTGCTGAACTCGCTGATCGACGGGCGCTACCGCATCCGCGGTCGCGTGGCCCGTGGTGGGATGGCGACCGTCTACACCGCCATCGACGAACGGCTCGACCGTACGGTCGCGATCAAGATCATTCATCCGAACCAGGCACCGGACGCCCAGGTGCAGCTCGCCGACTTCCTCGAACGGTTCACCGACGAGGCCAAGACCATCGCCCGGCTGACCCACCCGAACGTGGTGGCCGTCTACGACCAGGGCACCCACGGCGGCCTGCCGTACCTGGTCATGGAGTACGTCCGGGGCCGCACGCTGCGCGAGATCCTGGCCGAACGCAAGCGGCTCAACCCGAGCGAGGCGCTGGCGATCCTGGAGCAGATGCTCGCCGCGATCGGTGCCGCGCACCGGTCCGGTCTGGTGCACCGGGACGTGAAACCCGAGAACGTCCTGGTCGCCGAGGCGCCGAGCGGAGGGGCGGGCAACCTCGTCGACAGCGTCGTGAAGGTCGCCGACTTCGGGCTGGCCCGGGCGGTCGAGGCGAGTTCCGAGACCGACGGCGCCAACCAGCTGATGGCGACGGTCGCCTACGTGGCGCCGGAACTGGTCACCGAGGGCCGGGCCGATCCGCGTACCGACGTCTACGCCGCCGGGATCGTGCTCTTCGAGATGCTCACCGGGCGGGTCCCGTACGACGGCGACCGGGCCGTGGACGTCGCCTGGCAGCACGTCGACCGGGACGTACCGGCACCGTCCGAGCTGGTCCCCGGCCTGCCGCCGATCCTGGACGAGCTGGTCCGCCGGGCGACCCGACGCGACCCCGGCGCCCGGCCGACCGACGCGGGCGCGTTCCAGTCCGAGGTCCAGGTGGTCCGGGACGATCTCGGCACCGTCGCCAACGCCAACACGGCGGTATTCCGGCAGATCCCCGCCGCCGACCAGCCGACGATGGTGGTGCAGCAGCCCACCATGGTGGTCTCCACGGTGCGACCGACCGACCGACCGACCTGGGCCCGGCTGCCCGACCAGCCTCGGGAACGCGGCACCCCGCACCGCCGCCGGGCGGCGGCCAGTCCCGCGTCGGATTTCCTCGACCGGGTCCGCGAGATCGGCGGGCAGATCTTCGCCGGCCGGGCCTCGATCGTGGTGACCGTGGTCGCCCTCGCCCTGGTGCTCGGGATGACCGGCTGGTGGTTCGCGTTCGGCCGGTACACCGAGACGCCGAGCCTCGCCGGACTGACCGGCACGCAGGCACAGACCGAGGCCGAACAGTCGGGTTTCGTGGTCGAGTACGCGGACCCCCGCTACAGCGAGGAAGTCGCCAAGGACAGTGTGCTCGCCCAGGATCCCGAGTCGACCAGCCGGATCCGCCGGGGCGGCACGATCACCCTCACCCTCTCGCTCGGTCCGGAGCGCTTCCCGGTGCCGGACGTGGTCGGCAAGACGCTCGACCTGGCCCAGCTCGACCTGGAGAACGCGAGCCTGGTGATGGCGCGTGGCACCGACCGGTACGACGACAACCTGCCCGAGGGTGTGGTGATCGCCACCAGCCCGAAGGTCGGCACCGAGGTCAAGCCGGGCGACAAGATCACGGTCATCGTCAGCAAGGGCAAGGCGCCGATCAGCGTCCCGGTGCTGGTCGGCAAGAACATCAACGAGGCCCGGAACATCGTCAGGGACCTCGGCCTCAAGCTCAGCGAGGAGTACAAGGACTCCGACAAGCCCAAGGACCAGGTGATCACGCAGAGCCCGCAGGACGGTGCCGGGGTGGAGAAGGGCGCGCAGATCAAGGTCGAGGTCAGCAACGGCCCGCCGGCCGTGGTCGTGCCCCGGGTGGTCGACCTCCCCTGCCAGCAGGCGAAACAGCTCCTGGAGAGCCAGGGTCTGGCCGTCGGGGTGCAGATCAACCCGAACGGGACCGTCCGGTTCCAGAACCCGAACGAGAACACTCCGGTACCGCCAGGGAGCCAGGTTGTCATCACCTGCCTCTGACCCCGCCCCCGGACGCCGCGGCACCGCACCGGTCGATGCCGGCCGCCCCGGCACCGCGCAGGTCGATCCCGGTCTTCCTGGCGTCGGGCGAGTCGGCGCCGTTGCGGAGCACCGGCCGGTCGGGTCGCACACGCCCACCTCGGGCGGGCTCGCCAAGGCGGCCCTGGCGTACGCCGACGCGATCGGCTCGGAGGTGGTGCAGGTCTACGTCGGCAACTCGCGGGGCTGGGCGCTGCCGCCGGGCGACCCCGGGCAGGACGCGGCGTTCCGGGCCGGCTGTTCCGAACGCGGGCTGCTGGTGTACATCCACGCGTCGCTGCTGACCAACCTCGGCTCGCCCACCCCGGCGACCGTGCAGAAGTCGGTGGCGACCCTGGCGCACGCCCTGGACAGGGGCGCCGCGATCGGTGCCGCCGGGGTGGTCTTCCACGCCGGCAGCGCGGTCGACGCCGGGCACGCCGAGGCGGCGATGCGACAGGTACGCGAGGCACTGCTCCCGCTGCTCGACTCGGCCGCCGCCCGGGGCGGGCCGAAGCTGCTGGTGGAACCGAGCGCCGGTGGCGGCCGTTCGCTGGCCTCCCGGGTCGAGCACCTGGAGCCGTACCTCGCCGCCGTCGACCGGCACCCGTGGCTCGGTGCCTGCTTCGACACCTGCCACGCCTGGGCGGCCGGGCACGACCTGGCCCGGGAGGGCGGGATGCGCGACACGCTCGACGCGCTGGTCGCCGCGATCGGGCCGGACCGGCTCTGGCTGGTGCACGCCAACGACTCGCGGGACCTGTGCGGCTCGACCCGGGACCGGCACGAGACGATCGGCAAGGGCAGCATCGGGGAGCCGGCCTTCGCCGAGCTGATGACCCACCCGGCGACCGCCGGCATCCCGGTGGTGGTCGAGACGCCTAGCGAGAACCACGGACACGCCGACGACCTCGCCACCCTCCGACGGCTCGGCGGCTGACCAGCCGGAACGCCGAGGCCGCAGCCCGGGGACTTTGGGCCAGCGGCCCGGCGCGGCGTACCGTGTCGGCGGTGGAACGGGGCGCACGGCGGATGCTGCCGGTCGGACCGCTCAGCGGGCTGCCGGTCGGACCGCTGGTCGGGCCGCCGGTCAGGCTGCTGGTCGGACTGCTGCTGACCGTGCTCGTGGTGGCCAGCTGCGGCGGCCCGCCGAGCGGTGAGCGGTCCACCGCCGGTACCGGACCGACCGCCAGCCCACCCGGCGCCCCGGACGGCCCCGCTCCCGCCTTCACGCACGACGTCTCCACGGTCGGCGCCACCGAGCTGGGGCCGAGCTGGCGACCCGGCTGCCCGGTCGGACCCGACCAGCTCCGGCGGATCCGGCTCGGCTACTGGGACTTCGAGGGCCGTCCCCAGCTCGGCACGATCGTCGTGCACCGCTCGGTCACGGCCGAGGTGGTCGAGATCTTCGGCACCCTCTACCGGGAACGCTTCCCGATCCGCCGGCTACAGCCCGTCGACGCGTACGCCGGCAGCGACGACCGGTCGATGGCCGACGACAACACCTCCGGCTTCAACTGCCGCCGGGCGGTCTCGACGGGCCCGGCGAAGTGGTCCGCGCACGCCTACGGGAAGGCGATCGACGTCAACCCGGTGGAGAATCCGTACCTGCTCGACGGCCGGGTGCTGCCACCCGCCGGGGCGGCGTACCGGGACCGCTCGGAGTCCCGGCCCGGGATGGCGGTCCCGGGCGGAACCCTCGTCGAGGCGTTCGCGGCGGCCGGCTGGCAGTGGGGCGGCACCTGGCGCTCCCCCGACTACCAGCACTTCACCCGCACCGGCGGCTGAGCCCGCCTCGCAGGACGCGGCCAGGTCAGCGGCGGAAGATCGCCGTCAGCTGCGGAAGATCGTAATCAGCTACGGAAGATCGTGATCAGCTGCGGAAGATCGCCGTCAGCACCTCGATCGCCCGGTCCACGTCGGCGTCGTCCAGGTCGTGGTGGGTCACCAGCCGGGCGGTGCGCGGGCCGAGCACCGAGACGAGTACGCCGCGCTGCCGGGCCGCCGTGGCCAGGCCGGGGGCGTCGAACCCGCACTTGGACAGGTCCAGCGGCACGATGTTGGTCCGCACCGGATTGGCGAGTACCCCGAACGGGACGAGCGCGTCGGCGAGCCGGGCCGCCCGGACGTGGTCCTCCGCCAGCCGCTGCACGTGGTGCCGCAGCGCGTACCGGCCGGCGACGGCGAGGACACCCACCTGGCGCATCCCGCCACCCATCCGCTTGCGGATCGTCCGGGCCCGGGTGATCCGTTCCGTGCTGCCGAGCACGAGTGAGCCGACCGGCGCGCCGAGCCCCTTGGAGAGGCAGACCGACAGGGTGTCGAAGAGTTCGCCGTAGCTGGTCAGCGGCACCCCGTCGGCGATGTGCGCGTGCCAGATCCGGGCGCCGTCGCAGTGCAGCCCGATCCCGGCGTCGTCGGCGACCCGGCGCAGCTCGCGGAGCGTACCGAGCGGGATCACCCCGCCGCCGCCCCGGTTGTGGGTCTGCTCGACCGCGACCGCCCGGGTCGGCACCGTGTGGTAGCCGTCCGGCCGGATCATCGCCGCGACCACCTCGGGATCGAGGTCGGCGCCGACCGGCGACCAGGTCCGGGTGGATACCCCGCCGATCGCCGCCGCCGCGCCGGTCTCGTACGTCACCACGTGCGCGTCGGCGTCGCAGAGCAGTTCCTCGCCGGGCGGCACCAGCAGTTGGATGGCGATCTGGTTGGCCATCGAGCCGGTCGGGGCGAAGAGTGCCGCCTCGTGCCCGAAGAGCGCCGCGACCTCGGCTTCGAGGGCGTTCACGGTCGGGTCCTCGGCGTACACGTCGTCGCCGACCTCGGCGCCGGCGATCGCGGCCCGCATCCCCGGGGTGGGCCGGGTGACGGTGTCCGAGCGGAGGTCGACCGGGCGGTCCGGGCCCGGGGTCGGAGGCGCGTTCCCGGCGCCGAAGGGGACGAGCCGGGAGACCGGGTCGTCAGCCACGGAGCATCTCCGCCACCAGGAAGGCGAGTTCCAGCGACTGCTGGGTGTTCAGCCGGGGGTCGCAGGCGGTCTCGTAGCGGTCCGGCAGGTGGATGTCCTCGATCGCCTGCGCGCCACCGAGGCACTCGGTGACGTCCTCGCCGGTCAGCTCGACGTGCAGACCGCCGGGGTGGGTCTCCAGGGACCGGTGCACCTCGAAGTAGCCGAGCACCTCGTCGACGATCCGGTCGAAGTGCCGGGTCTTGTAGCCGTTCGACGACTCGTGGGTGTTGCCGTGCATCGGGTCGCACTGCCAGACGACCTTGGCACCGGCGGCGGTGACCTTGGCGACGATCGGCGGCAGCACCTCGCGGACCCGGCCGTTGCCCATCCGGCTGATCAGGGTGAGCCGGCCCGGGATGTTCTCCGGGTTCAGCTTCTCGCACAGCTCGATCGCCTCGTCCGGGGTGGTGGTCGGGCCGAGCTTGACGCCGATCGGGTTGGCGATCCGGGAGATGAAGTCGAGGTGGGCGCCGTCGAGCTGCCGGGTGCGCTCGCCGATCCAGAGGAAGTGCCCGGAGAGGCCGTACGCCCGGCCGTCGGAGACCCGGGTCAGCGCCCGGTCGTACTCCAGGGCCAGCGCCTCGTGCGAGCAGTAGAGGGTGACGGTGCGCAGCGCCTCGTCCTCGGTCAGCCCGCAGGCCCGGATGAAGGCGAGGGCCCGGTCGATCTCCCGGGCGATCGCCTCGTAGCGCTCGCCGGCCGGGGAGTTCTTGACGAAGCCCTTGTTCCAGTCGTGCACGGCGTGCAGGTCGGCCAGCCCACCGGCCAGGTACGCCCGGAGCATGTTCATCGCGGCGGCCGAGTTCGCGTACGCCCGGATCATGCGCTGCGGGTCGGCGACCCGCGCCTCCGGTACCGCCTCCAGCGAGTTGATCATGTCGCCGCGGTACGCCGGCAGCCCAAGCGCGTCGGTCGGCAGCGAGCGCGGCTTGGTGTACTGCCCGGCGACCCGGGCCACCTTCACCACCGGCAGCGACGCCCCGTAGGTGAGCACCACCGCCATCTGGAGCAGCGTGCGGGCGTTGGCCAGCAGGTGGCTCTCGGTGTTGTCGGTGAAGGTCTCGGCGCAGTCGCCGCCCTGGAGCAGGAACGCGCGCCCCTCGCAGACCAGCGCCAGCCGCTGCCGGAGCTGGTCGACCTCGTAGGGCGCGACGATCGAGGGCACGTTCTGGAGGATCTCGCAGACCCCGTCGACTACCGTCTGGTCCGGCCACGGCGGCGTCTGGGCGCGGGGCAGGTCCCGCCAGCGGTCCAGGCCGAGCGCCTCGTCCTCGGCGGAGTCCTCGGTCGGGCGGCTGGTCTGCAAGGCCGTGTTGCCCACGGCGGGGTAGCTCAACTGGTGCCACTCATGGCGCATGCCTGAAAGCGTACGGCGATAGCCGCGCCGCGCCAGGACCGAGGGCCGCCCGTCCGCTTCGTGGGAGCCGCGCGGCAGGCCGGTCCAGACCATCGGACGGTCGGGTCAGGTCGCCGTGGTGGGCGGGTCAGGTCACCAGGGGTGGGCGGGTCAGGTCGCCGGGGTGGGCGAGCCGGACGGGGCCGGGGTGTGGCCGCCGACGGCCTCCTTGGCGATGCACCACTGGCCGCCCGCTCGGGCGACCGTGAAGAGGACCTTGGTCGGTACGGCTTTGCCACCGGTCGCCTTCACCGTGATCGACGTACTCACGTCCTGGTCGGCGCCGTTGGCCCGGACGTCGGTGATCGTCGCGGCCGTCACCGAGAAGTGCTTGGCGAAGTCGCCGTTCGGCCCGGTGGCCGCCTGGTCGAACGACTCCCGCAGCGGCTCGCAGAGCTGTTCGCGACCGTCGGCGACGCTCTTCGCCTTCATCGCGTCCAGGTACGCCTGGACCCGCTCCCGGGCCCGCTGCGGACCCTCGTCCGGGGTGGGGGTGGGTTCGGCCCCCTGCCCGACGATCCCGTCGAGCGGGCCGCACCCGGTCAGCGCGAGCGGCGTCACCGCCAGCACCGCGACCATCCCGACCACCCGCCGCCGTACGCCGATCATCCCGCTCCCTCCGCCGAACGGGTTCCCACCCTAGTCGAGCCGGCACCGACCGACCCGCCCGGACGCTCGACCCACCGGAGGCGCCGGCTCGACCACGACATATCGGCCGGTGACGGAACCTCCCGGGCAGCTCGGAGTGCTAGTGTTGGTGATGTATCGCGGATATGTACATCACCAACAGGAGGTGCCATGGCCGTCACCCAGATCGACCTCGACGACGACGCGTTGGCTGAGGCGATGCGGCTGTCCGGCGCCCGAAGCAAGAAGGACACGGTGAACCTCGCACTCCGGGAGTACGCGGCCCGCCACCGCCGCATCGCGGCACTCGACGACTACGCAACCGTTGCGCGGTCCTGGGACTACGAGGGATGGCAGGAGCTGCGCTCGGCCGGTAAGTCGCCCGCGGCGTGATCCGCTACCTGGCCGACTCGTCGGCGCTCTGGCGCCTGCTGCGCGACTCCGAAGTACGGGCCGGCTGGGCTGACGTGATTTCCGATCACGCGATCGGATCATGCCAGCCGCAACGCACCGAATTCCGTCGCTCGGCCCGCAACCTCACCGAGTACGAGCAGATGACCGCCATGTTCACCGAACTGTACCCGGATGTTCCGGTGCCCAAGACGGCCTGGCAGTGGGTCGAGTCCGCGCAGTACCGGCTGTTGCGGGCCGGCGCCCATCGCGCCCTGTCCTGCGTCGACCTGCTGATCTGCGCCTGCGCCGCCGTCCGGGGGTTGGTGGTCCTGCACGACGACGCCGATTTCGCCACAGCAGCGCAACACCTGCCGGACCTTGCCGAGCGCCAGGTGTACTCCCTTCCCTGAAACCACCCCCCGCAGCGGCAGCGGCAACGGGTCACGGGACGCCCGGCCCGCCGGGCTACCGGTGCCCGGAGTCCGCCGCGACCGGCTCGGGCGTCCGGGCCGCGACCGGGGTGCGCAGCCCCGGCCGGAGCAGCAGGGTGACCAGCAGGGAGAGCACCGCCATCACCGCCATCGCCGCACCGGCCGGCAGGTACTGGGCGATGGTGCCGGCCAGCGTCGCGGCCACCGCCTGCATGGTCAGCATGCCCGAGGAGTGCAGCCCGAGCGCCTGGCCGCGCATCTGCGGCGGCGTCAGGTCGACGAGCCGCTGCTGGAGCAGCACCCCCGCACCGAACCCGGCCGAGGCCACCGCGACGGCGATCGCGGCCAGCGGCAGCGGGACGGGCAGCGCGAAGAGCAGGTACGGCAGCCCGAGCGACAGTTGCAACGGCGTGACCAGCCGCTGCCGCCACCGGGCCGGGACGAACCGGCCGACCACGGTGTCCCCGGTGAGCATCCCGAGGGCACCGGCGACGAAGAGCACTCCGGCCGCCTCCGGGGCGTACGGGATGAACAGCGCCTCGCAGCCGACCACCAGCCCGTTCGGCAACCAGAGCGCCAGGTAGACGTACCGCCGGGGGGTTGCCGCCCAGAGCTGGGCGTTGACCTGCCAGGTCCGCCGGACGGAGGCCCGGTCGACAGCCCTCGGCGGGCGCCGGCTCAGGCCGAACCGGGCGACAAGCGCGGCGCCCAGGTGCAGCCCGGCGCCGACCAGCAGCACCTGGCGCGGTGCGACGAAGGTGAGCAGCAGGCCGCCGAGCGCGAACCCGGTGATCTGCATCGCCCCGACCGACATGTTCATCACCGACCGGCCGAGCAGGTAGCCGCCGTCCGGCAGGATCTCGCCGAGCAGGCCCCAGCGGACCCCGCCGCCCATCGAACCGGCCAGCCCCATCACCCCGATCACCACGAAGATGCCCCAGATCGGCAACCCCGGCAGGGCCATCACCAGGCTGCCGGCGCAGAGCAGCAGCTTGAGGCTGACCAGCGCGGCGCGCGGCGGCACCCGGTCGGCGACCGAGAGCAGGGTGGCGGCACCGATCACCTGGGCGAAGGAGTGGCCGAAGAGACTCAGCGCGGCGAGCAGCGGCGAGCGGGTGGCGGAGTACACCAGGGTGCCGAGGGCGAGGCCGTTGACGGTGCTCGCCGCCACCTGGGCGGTGGTGGCCAGGAAGAGGGGACGGAACTCGGTGACCCGGAACAACTCCCGATAGGTACGCACGGCGAGCAGTCTGGGGTCCCCGCCCGCCGGGCCGGTACCTTTTCACCTGGAGACGAAAGCGCAGGAGGTGGCCGTGGGGCTCTGGCTGCTCGACGCGGACGTGCTGGCCCGCAGCCGCTTCGCCCTCTCCCCGCTGGTGGAGGCCATCGCGGCGTTGAAGTCGCTGGACGGGCATCCGACGCCGCCCGGCCAGCGGGCCTGGCGGGAGGCGCACTCGGCCGCGTACCGGACCCGGCTGGCCGGCGACCCGTTCACCGCCGCGTTCGTCCGGGCCGCCTTCCCGCCGCGCTGGGTGCCCGACTTCCTCGCCGCCCCGACCGACTTCCTGGACAGGCCGGCCGACAACGTCGAGACGACGTTCGCCGGTGAGCTGCGCCGGATCCGCGAGACACCCGCCGAGGCACTCCGGGCCGACCTGCTGGCCGGACTGACGGGACCGCTCCCGAGGGTCCTGGGCAGCGCCGATCTGCCGGAGCGGGCCGCCGAACTGCTGGAATGGGTCTGGAGCCACACCCTGCGCCCGGACTGGCCGCGCCGGCAGCGGCTCTTCGAGGCCGACATCGTGTCCCGGACCCATCTGATCAGTTCGGGCGGCTGGGCAGCGACCCTGGACGGGATGCGGCCGGGGATGCGCTGGCTGGGAAACGGCCGCCTCCAGGTCAATACGTACGACCTTCCGCCGCAGGACCTCGGCGACACCGGGCTGCTCTTCGTGCCGAGTACGACCACCCGGGGCTGGGTCGGCTCGGACACCCGGGGCTGGGTCGGCTCGGACCAGCCGCACCGGCACACGGTGGTCTATCCGTGCCGGGGCACCCTTGCCGATCCGGCCCGGATCGCCCCACCGGCAGCGTTGAGCCGGTTGCTCGGCCCGATCCGGGCGGACATCCTGGCCCGGCTGGAGTCGCCGACCAGCACCACCCAACTCGTCGCCTCGACCGGACACCGGCTCGGGTCGGTCGGCGGGCACCTACGGGTGCTGCTCGACGCCCAACTCGTGCAGCGGCGGCGCGCCGGGCGGTACGTGCTCTACTCCCGCACCGCCGACGGCGACCGGCTGGTCCGGATCAGCCGGCGGCCCGTCCGTCGGGCCGCCGGCTGAGTTTCCGGCAGGTGCGAGACTCCACCTCGCGGCGACGCGGATCTGGTCGGCCAGCGCCGAGACCCTAGTCGAGCAGGGCGGTCACCGTTCCGGCGGCGACCGTCCGGCCGCCCTCCCGGACGGCGAAGCCGAGCCCGACGTCCATCGCGATCGGCTTACCCAGTTCGACCGTGACCGTCACGGTGTCACCGGGCGCCACCTGGGGCAGTTCGCCCAGGTCCACCGCGCCGACCACGTCCGTCGTCCGGAAGTAGAACTGCGGCCGGTAGTTGGCGTGGAACGGCGTACGCCGGCCACCTTCGGCGGTGGTCAGCGCGTGGAGCTGGGCGGTGAACCGCCGGTGCGGCGTGACGCTGCCCGGCATCGCCACCACCTGCCCCCGCTGCACCTGGTCGCGCTTGACCCCGCGCAGCAGTACGGCCGCGTTGTCCCCGGCCTGCGCCGACTCCAGCGACCGACCGAAGGTCTCCAGCCCGATCGCCACGGTCGACAGGGTCGGGGCGAGCCCGACCACCTCGACCTGGTCACCGGCGCGCAGCGAGCCGCGCTCGACCGCCCCGGTCACCACGGTCCCCCGGCCGGAGATGGTCAACACGTTCTCGATCGGCATCAGGAACGGCCGGTCGAGGACGCGCGGCGGCACCGGGACGTACCTGTCGACCGCGTCGAGCAGGTCTCCGATGGATTTCACCCAGTCCGGGTCGCCCTCCAGGGCCCGCAGCGCGGAGACCCGCACCACCGGCACCTCGTCGCCGGGGAAGCCGTACTCGCTGACCAGCTCCCGCACCTCCAACTCGACCAGGTCGAGCAGTTCGGGGTCGTCGACCGCGTCCGCCTTGTTCAACGCCACCACCAGGTACGGCACGCCGACCCGCTGGGCGAGCAGCACGTGCTCCCGGGTCTGCGGCATCGCACCGTCCATCGCCGAGACGACCAGGATCGCCCCGTCCACCTGCGCCGCCCCCGTGATCATGTTCTTCACGTAGTCGGCGTGGCCCGGCATGTCCACGTGCGCGTAGTGCCGGGTCGCGGTCTCGTACTCGACGTGCGCGATGGTGATGGTGATGCCCCGGGCGACCTCCTCCGGCGCCCGGTCGATGCCGTCGAAGGCGACGAACCGGTTGACCGCCGGGTCCCGGTCGGCGAGCACCTTGGTGATCGCGGCGGTAAGGGTGGTCTTGCCGTGGTCGACGTGCCCCATCGTGCCGATGTTCAGGTGCGGCTTGGTGCGTACGAACTGGCTCTTGGCCATTTCACTGTCCTCTGTGGAGTGACTGGTGGCGGACGACGAGCGCGGGCGGGTGCCATACCGCGAGAAGGGGAAGCCGCGCCAGAACCGCGCATCCGGTGCGCCGACATGACAGGGGGCGACACCGGGAAACCGGGCCACCCTCCTCCGTGGGTTCTGCTGGTGCGGGAGGAGGGTCAGCCTCGCGCGCCGCTATCCAGCCCGTGCAGCTGGACCGGCGAGGTGGTCGCCACGCACACGGCGGCGGGACCCAGCAGGACGAACCCTGCGGGCCACACAACCCCAGCCGTGCCGAACATGACGATCACGTTAGGCCCAAACACTCCACCCCGCGACAGATATTCCCCCTGCCCCTCCCCGCCCCACCCACTCGGCGACGGGCACTGGCTGGCGGTCGGCGGGCTCAGCCTGCTCACCGTCGCCGGTCACCTGCTCGCCGGCCCGCCCCGGGAGCGCCGGGTCGCGAGCCGCACCGCCGCCACTCCCCCCGCTGCCTCCTTCGAGAGGGAGACCGCGTCAGCACCGAGCCCCACGACAGGACAGTCAATCAAATTGTGTTGATACATCACTTCATTTTGATGTACTGTCCGATCGTGGTCATGTCGCGCCAATCCACCCCGACGTTCGTACGCCTGACCGCCCATCCGCTGCGCTGGCGACTGCTCACCGAGCTAGCGACCGGCGACCTCCGGGTCCGGGAGCTGGTGGCACTGGTCGGCGAACCGCAGAACCTGGTCTCCTACCACCTGCGACTCCTGCGGGACGGTGGACTGGTCACTGCCGTGCGCAGCAGCTACGACGGACGGGACAGCTACTACCACCTCGACCTCGATCGCTGCGCGAACGCACTGGCCGACACCGGCGCCGCGCTGCACCCGGCACTGCGTCGGGAATCCGCCCCGCTGCCGGTGCGTCCCGTCGACCTGCGGCGTACGCCCCGAGTCAGCGTGCTCTTCGTCTGCACCGGCAACAGTGCCCGCTCACCGATCGCCGAGGCCCTGCTCCGGCACCACACCGACGGGCAGGTCGAGACGATCAGCGCAGGCGGTTCACCCAGGTCCCGGCTGCATCCCGGCGCCGCACGAGTCCTTCGCAGGGAGTTCGGCGTTCGCATCGCGGACCAGCTCCCCCGGCACTGGGACACCGTCGCCGGGCGCCGGTTCGACTACGTCATCAGTTTGTGCGACAGGGCCCGCGAGAAGTGCCCCGACTTTTCGGGCGGTCCCCGGCGGGTGCACTGGAGCATCCCCGACCCTGCCGCCGACGGTGACCCGGACCAGGTCGACCACTCCGCCTTACAGCGGGCCGCGGTCGACATCGACACCCGGGTCAGGCGTCTGCTGCCCGTCCTGTGCACCACTCGACCCTGACGGAGGTCCCACCGTGACCGCACCAGACCAGTACGCCAGCGTCCGCTACATCGTCGACGACGTCCGGGCGGCCGTCGACTTCTACACCACCCACCTCGGCTTCGTCCTGAAGGCCAGCGCCGGGCCCGCCTTCGCCGAGGTGTTGCGCGGTCCGCTGCGGCTGCTGCTGTCCGGGCCAGCCAGTTCGGGTGCCCGCGCCACGCCCGACGGCGCCACCGTCGCCGGCCGCAATCGGATCCACCTGGTCGTCGGCGACCTGGACGGCGAGATCGGCCGGCTGCGCGACGCCGGGTTGTCGTTGCCAGGTGAGGTGGTCCACGGACCCGGTGGTCGGCAGATCCTGCTGACCGATCCTGCCGGCAACCTCGTCGAGCTGTTCCAGCCCGCGCACCGGCCGGACGCACCCTGACCGACGGGCGCGATCCGCCGCACGCACCATGACCGACGGATATGCGATCCACCGGACGGCCAGGGCCACGGCGTATGAGGCCCCGGCAGGTGCGGACACGGAAACGGTACGGTCCGCCGTGCGGCCGTACCGTTCTCCGGTTCCTCGGGTTCCTCGGGGGTGCCTCAGCGGGCGAGCGCCTTCTCCAGTTCGGCCTTGGACATGCTCGACCGGCCCTTGATGTTGCGCTTCTTCGCCTCGTTGTAGAGCTGTTCCCTGGTCCGCCCCTGCGCGCCGGTGTGCGACCGCTTGCCGCCCCGGTGCCCGGAGGAGACATCCTTGATCGACGAGCGGCTGGCGGTCTTCGACTCGCCGGCCCGAGCGCGTTCCTTGTTCACCGTCCGGGCGGCGATCTCCTCGGCGCGTCCGGTCGGCTCGCCGCGCTTCTTGGCGCTGGCCTTGATATGCTCGTACTGGCGTTCCCGCTTGGGAGACGATCCTGCGGGCATGACACAACTCCTTTCCGCTCAGAGGATGGGCTTGCCGCCGGTGACCGGGATGATCGCGCCGGAGATGTAGCTTGCCTCGTCCGAGGCGAGCAGCACGTACGCCGGGGCGCACTCCTTCGGCTGGCCGGGGCGGCCCAGCGGGGTGTTCTTGCCGAACTTCTCGACGTGGTCCGGCGGCATCGTGGACGGGATCAGCGGGGTCCAGATCGGGCCCGGCGCGACGCCGTTCACCCGGATGCCCCGCTCGCCGAGCATCTGGGCCAGCCCGGCGGTGAAGTTCGCGATCGCACCCTTGGTGGTCGCGTACGGCAGCAACGTCGGGCGCGGCGTGTCGTAGTTGATCGAGCTGGTGTTGATGATCGACGCCTTGTCGCCGAGGTGCGGCAGGGCCGCCTGTACCAGCCGGAACATCGCGGTGATGTTCACGTCGAAGGTGTGCTGCCACTCCTCGTCGGTGACCTCTTCGATGGTTTCGTGCGTCATCTGGTAGGCCGCGTTGTTGACCAGTACGTCGATTCTGCCGAACTCCTCGACCGCCCGGTCCACCACCTCGCGGCACACCGCCGGGTCACCGACGTTCCCGGCGACGAGTACCGCCTTGCGGCCCTCGTCCTCGACGAGTTTGGCGGTCTCCCGGGCGTCGTCGTGCTCGTTCAGGTACGAGATCAGCACGTCGGCGCCCTCCCGGGCGTACGCGATGGCGACCGCCCGGCCGATGCCGCTGTCCCCGCCGGTGATGACCGCCTTCTTGCCCGCCAGTCGACCGGAGCCCCGGTAGGAGTCCTCGCCGTGGTCGGGCCTGGAGTTCATCGCGTCGAGGGTGCCGGGCGGCTGCTGCTGCGGCTCGGCCTGCTGGTTCTCGGGCATCGGGCAACTCCTCGGGTGTGGGACTGGTATGAAAGGTCCCCATACCAGGCAGCCGGTAAACCCGATCCCCGATCGTCACCGAAGCCGCTGAGCTGCGCCGATCGATCTCGGCCCGATCAGTCGTGGCCGTCGTTTCGCAGCCGAGCGAACGCCTCGATCGCGTCCAGGTCGGCGGGGCGCAGTCCCCGGCCCGGGTCGGGCGCGATCAGCAGGGCGGTCCCCCGGGCCACCGCCCGGTCCAGCATCCTGTCGCCGGTCGGGATCGCCTCGTCGTCGGTCCAGACGAGGGTACGGCCGGCGGCCAGCACCGCGCGGGCGGCGGCCAGCTTGACCGGCCAGCCCAGCTCGCCCTTGGGCACCGGATCGCAGTCGAGGGCGCGGCCCAGCGCCGGCAGCTGCCACAGCCGTTCCAGCAGGTCCGCCTCCGGGCACCAGGTGCTGCACCAGCGCACCTCGACGGCTCCGGAGACGTGCAGGCTACGAATGCGGTCGACAAGCGCGCCGGCCCAACGCAACGGGTACTCGCACCGGTCGGCCTCGGACCAGACGTCGGCCCGGCGGGCTGACCGGCCCCACCCCGGGCGCCGGGCGTTGACCACGCCGTCGACGTCGAGCAGCCAGACCGGCGGCAGATCGGGTACGACCGGCAGGTCGGGCTCGATTTCCATGGTGCCTCCGATGATCGACTCTCATTGTGGACACCGCTCGTCAGTGGCCTCTTGTAATCTCCCGGCGCCGGACACAACAATCCCAGTGGAGGGTGTCGATGAGAGTCCTACGCCGAGCTTCCCTGTCACTTGCCGTCCTTGCGGCTCTGGGCGGCGGCGGCTGCTCCTCCGCCGCACCGCGACAACCGACGCCGACGGCTACGCCGGCCACGTCGCAGCAGGCCGTGCGGTTCGACAAGGCGCTGCACGACGAGCTGGTCGGGATGCTCGAACGCGACCAGGCCGAGCTGAACGGTGTCCCGCAGACCGACACCGCCGAGCAGCGCACCGCCCGGCTGAAGGAGATCATCGAGAAGCACGGCTGGCCCACATTCGATCTCGTCGGCAAGGACGGCGAGAATGCCGCCTGGGCGATCGCCCAGCACTCGGATCTCGACCTCGCCTTCCAGCAGCAGGCGCTCGAACTGCTGCGCGCGGCCGTCGCACGCGGCCAGGCATCGCCCGGCAACCTCGCGTACCTGGAGGACCGGGTCGCCGTCGCGAAGGGCGAGCCCCAGACGTACGGCACGCAGATGCGGTGCGGTCCGGACGGGCCCGCGCCGACGACTCCGATCCGGGACGAGGCCGGTGTCGACAAGCGGCGGGCGGCGGCCGGCCTCGACCCGCTGGCCGAGTACCGGACCGAGATGACCAGGATCTGCGCCGAGGACGAGAGCCAGTAGGTAGTCCGTCTGGTCGTGGAAGAAGCACAGAACCCGGGATCAGTCCGCCCGGAGTCGGTCGGCGATGGCGGTGGTGATTTCGACGCGCCGTTCGGACGTCAGCCACTCGCTCTCCGGTCGGGTGAGGTAGTGGAAGATCCGGGGTCCGCGGTGTTCCGGCGGAAGGTCCGGCATCCGGGGTACGAGGTGGAAGTGCACGTGCCCGAAGCCCTCCGCCTCGGCGAACTGCATCACGTACGTCTTCGTGCAGCGAACGGTCTCGTGCAGGGTGGTGCTGAGCCGGTGCAGCAGCGGGCCCAGTTCGGCGGCCTCGACCGGGGTCAGCTCGGCGATCGAGGTGACGTGCCGCCGTGGCAGCACGACCAGCCAGCCCGGCAGGCTGGAGTTGAACGCGTGCGCGACCCGCCAGTGGTCGGTGACGTGCAGCCGCTCCGCGAACGACGCGGCGGCGAGGTCGTCCTCCTGGCGGCAGGAGTAGCAGTCCCCGGTCATCGCCTCATTCTGCCGCCCGCAATCCTCCCCGGCGCTACCGCAGAAACGGGGCGAAGTGCTCGGCGACCAGTCCGGCCACCTCCTCGGCGTCGCGACTGCCGTCGACCTCGATCACCCGGATGCCGAGCCGGCGGGCGCCGCGTACGGCGTCCTCGGCGAGCAGGCGGTCCCGCTGCACCCGGTTGCACTGCGCGAGTTCGGGATCGCTGACCTGATGGGCCAGCCGACCGGCCCGGGGCAGCCGGTCGAGCTGGTGTCGCCGGAAGTCTTCGGTAGGCACCAGCACCACCATCCGCCGGGTCGACCCGCTGACCGCCGCGACCAGGTCGGGACGCAGCCCCCAACCCTCGGCGAGGACTGGCCGGGGTGCGGCGAGCGCCCGCAGGTCGTCCTGCACCCACTCGAACCGCACGGCGAACTCCGCCAGCGCCTGCCGGGCCATCTCCTCCGGTGTCGTGTCGACCCAGGCCGTTTCCAGGTCGGGATCGGCCGGCTCGCCGCGCCGGAGCCGGCGGACGATCCGCCGGTCGTTGTGCCCGCGCGCGTCGTGGTAGTCGTAGTGGTAGTGCGTCAGGCCGTAGCGCTCGGCGAGGATCCCGGCGACCGTCGACTTGCCGGCCCACTGGGCGCCGCCGATCCACAGTGCCTGCTGGAGAGTACGGAAAGGGTCCCACGGCATGCCCAGAATCGTGAGCCGGTCCGGCGCCGAATTCCAGTCTTGTTTTTGCCCATTTTCCCTGGTCAACTGAGGTTAGGAGCCGGAAAGCCAGCCGAGGAAGCGTTCGCTGAGCGCGGTCACCGCCGGAGCGCCGGCCGGGTCCAGGGCATGCAGATCGCGGTACGCCTCGGCGAGCGACGAGCCGAGCCGCACACAGAGCGCGCCCCGCGAGTCCGGGTACTCCCGGACCAGGCGCAGCCGCGCGGCGGCGCACGGCCACGGTTGCCCGTCGGTGCGGCACAGCCACAGTGGTCGCAGCGGCGTGTGCGGGCCGACCGGCGGCTCCGGTCCCGTCATCGCCGTACCCCGGCACGCACCGGCAACACAGCCACAACCGGCGCCAGTCCCGGCAGTGCCGGAAAACGAGCGGGACGGGCCGCCGGATCCGATGTACTTTCCGCATCGCGTCTCCTTCCGAGTTGGAAGGGGGCCATCTCTGCACGGGGGAAGAGAGACGGCCCCCGCAGGTTCCGCCCGGCCGGTCACCATGCCAATTGCGATCCGAGCGGTTCCGCTGGTGACACTCTGCTGTGGAGTGCACTACGGTCGATACGTGCTCGCGGCATCTGCGCAGGTCAGGAGGCAGACGAGCAATTTCCTGGAACGGATCTTCGGCAGTGAGCAGAGATGGGACTATCGATGGGACTCGTCACGGAATACGTCCTCGCCGAGCTTAGGCTGTTTCGCACTGAGCAGCGACTCAGTCAGGAGGACTTCGGACGCAAGATCGGTTATTCTGGATCACACGTCAGCTCGGTGGAGACCAGCCAGCGCCCACCGACCGACGAATACGTGCAGAAGATCGACGACGCTTTCCAGACCGGCGGTATGTTCAGCCGGATGCTCGGCAAACTCGCCAAGCTGGACAGCACACCGGCCTGGCTCCGCGACTGGATCGAGTTCGAACGCCTCGCCCGGCTACTCCGCTGGTACGAGCCGGCCTTCATCCCCGGCCTCCTGCAAACCGAGTCGTACGCCCGAGCAACGATGGCCGGGATGCATCTGACGCCCGCACAGATCGACCAGCGGGCTCAGAGCCGGCTGGAGCGACAGACGGTCCTCACGGCAGACGACCCCGCACAGTTCGTCTTCGTCATCGACGCGATGGTCCTCCGTCGACCCGTGCGCGGCGAGCCAGGTGTGATGGCGCAGCAGCTTCAACACCTGGCAACCGTCGCGGAGCTGCCACACGTACAGCTCCTCGTGGTACCGAAAGAGGTTGGGCTCTACCCCGGCATCGTGCTAGTGCGCGACACCAAGGACCGCGACGGCGGCACTCTCAGCTTCACGCCGGCACACTGGCGGGCCTTCGTACACCTCGCCAGGCAGCAGCAGCCACCGACCGCCTGACCGCGACCCGGCCAGGCCCCCGGCGCGGTCGCCGAGGGCCTGGTCCCGCAGAGCGGTCGGCTCAGGCGACGGCGGTGCCTTCGAGTTCGACCAGTTGGCCGGGGATGGCCAGCCGGGTCACCCCGAGCATCGTGGTGGTCGGTGCCACCCCGGCGGCGCCCAGCCGCGACGCGAGCACGCCGTAGTGCGGGAACAGCAGGTCGACGTCGGTGGTGTAGACGTTGAGCCGGACGAGGTTCGCGAGCGACATGCCCGCCCCGGCGAGTACCGCCTCCAGGTTGTCGAGGCTGAGCGCCAACTGTGCCGCCATGTCGCCGTCGTGCTGGGGCTTGCCGTCGGCACTCATCGCGGTCTGCCCGGAGCAATACAGCGTCCGGGTGTGCCCGGAGACGATCTCGCCCTGGTTGAATCCCATCCCGACCGACCAGGTCACCGGGTTGACCGCCGTTCGTTCCACAGTCACAACAGCTCCATTCGATTCGTCACCAGCACGCACGTCCGTCGACTCGGCGCTCGCCGTCCTCGACGTCGTCCCGGGCAGCCTGGCAACGAATCACGACAACCTGTGTCGTCTTTTCAACGCGATCTCCAGTACCCGATCCGGGCCCGGATCTGGCGGCGCAGCCGTGTCCACAGCAGGTCCGACACAGACCTCACACCTACCGGCTGTCCCGGGTCGTGGCCGCCGAGGAACTCGCCGAACCGCACAGCGACCGGACCTGGGCGATCTGGCCGACGCCACAGTGGACGCACACGTCTCTGCACAACCCCGCCAACGCATTCGCAACCTGCTACGCACTGTCATCCTGAATCAGGCGTCGGCCGGGCCCACCAGTCAGCCGACGAGACTGTCGAGCTGCCCCGCCTGTGCGCCCACTCTCGCGAGCGACGCCGTTACCGAGGAGGAGGGAGGAGGTCGAGGGAACGGGAGGAGTTCGAGGGAACGGGGGGACATAGACAGCGAAGGTCACCGCCGAGCGGATGTCCGGATTGTCGCGCCCCGTTTGTGCACCCAGCTCGACAGTCTGCGCAGCGAGGTATCCCCAGCCGGACCTGCTACACGAACTGCCATCAGTCGACCACAGCTCGTGGCGTCATCGATGAGCGGCGCCGACGGAGCAGACGCTCGGGGCGGGCTTCGAGGCGTTCGGGTGGGGGCCGGAGAACCCACCGACCGTCCGACCAGCTAGCCGGTGGCACGGCGGTTCGTGACCAAGCGGCTGTGCCAGTTCCGGCCGCCCCGGACATTCCGCGTCCACGTCTCACCAGCGTGGTCGCCGATCTCCTGGAACAGCCGCAACGCCTGCCGGAGGTGCTCCGCCCCCGGCGCGTAGCGGCGCAGCCGCAGATGGGCCGCACCAAGGCGGGCCAGCGCCCACGCCTCTGCGCGCAGGTCCCCGCAGCGGCGGGCGGCCTGGCGGGCGTACCCGTGCACGGTCAGCGCGTCGGCGTGCTGGCCGCCGTCGAGGTAGCGGAACAGGCTGCCCGACAGCCGGGTGGTGTGGCCGGGCCAGCCGTTCCGGGCGGTGTACCCGGCCACGGCGACCAGGGTGGGACGTTCGGTGTCCAACCACGCCCGCGCAGCGTCCGGACCGGACAGCACCGGAGTGCTCAGTCCCGGAACACCCGAGGTCGGCAAGGTCGGCAGCGGGGGCACAACCTCGGCCGGGGCCACGACCTCGACCGGGGCGAGCAGCTCCGTCGCGGCGGCGCAGGTCGCCAGGTAGAAGTCGAACAGCCGGGTGAGGGCGTCGCGACGGTCGCCGGGCGGGTCCTCGTCCCTGGACCGGCCCAGCGCGTATCCCCGGACGAGGTCGTGGAAGCCGTACCGCCCGGATGCGCCCTGCTCCAGCAGGTGGTCGGCGCAGAGCCGGTCCAGCCGGCGCCGGGCGGTGGCCGGGTCGGTGGCGGTCAGCGCCGCCGCCGCGTACCCGTCGAGGTCCTGGCCGGGGTGCGCCGCCGCCAGCCGCAGCAACCGCCGCTCCTCAGCGGACAGGTGCCGGTAGGACAGGTCGAGGGCCAGTTCGATCCCGACCTCCAGCCGTCCCTCGTGGTGGCGTTCGTCGAGTCGTTCCGCATGGTCGGTCAACGTCCAACCGGGCGTGCCCCGGATGTGCGCGGCGACCAGCACCAACGCCAGCGGCAGGTGACCGCAGCGCTGGGCGATCCGGGCCGGCGCGCCCGGATCCCGACCAACCGGGGTACCCGGCGCGGCCCGGCTCAGGAAGACGACCGCCTCGTACGGGGTGAACGCGTCGACGGTCAACTGCGTCGCCGACGGCAGCCCGGTGAGGCGACGACGGCTGGTGACGAGTACCGGACAGTTCGGGGTCTCCGGCAGCAGCGGACGGACCTGGTCGGCGTCGGCGGCGTTGTCCAGGATCACCAGAGTGCGGCTGCCGGCGAGCCGGTCCCGGTAGGCGGCGACCCGGGCCGGCAGGTCGTGCGGCACCCGCTGGCCCGGCGTCCCGAGCAGGCGCAGAAAGCCGTCCAGCACGGCGGCCGGATCGGCCGGCGGCTGGACCGGGTCGGGATGGAATCCGCGCAGGTCGACGAAGAGAACCCGGTCGAACGGCCGACCCCGGGCGAGCAGGTGCCCGGCGCGGATCGCCAGCTGCGTCTTGCCGACGCCGGCCATCCCGGCAATCGCGACGACGACCGGGACGTCAACCCCGCCTTCGGCATGCTCGGGGCAGAGGGTACGCCGAAGTTCGTCCATCTCGGCGGTGCGGCCGGTGAAGCCGGCCAGGTCCGGTGGCAGCCCGGCCCGCACCCGCACCTGCGCCGCCGCCCGGGTCTCCCCGCCGACCACCTGGAGCACCTGCTGCCACTGCGTCACGTAGCCGGGATCCGGATGCAGCGCCCGGACCACGGCGACGACCAGGTCGATTTTCAACCGCCGCCGGCCGGGCCGGAAGCAGTCCACCACGGTCGTCTTTCCGACCAGTTCGCCGGCCGGCCGGCCCGCCTCGGTCCAGGCCGCGTTCACCCGGTCCTTGATGTTCTCGTACGACGGGTCGCCGGCCCAGACCTTGAGCGCGCGCAACCGTTCGACGAGGTCGTCAAGGGTGCTGGCCCGTCCGGGATCGGGCAACGCCACGAAGCTCTCCACCACCTGCTGTCCAGCCCTCATACGTCCACCTCCCGCCCCCGGCGCCGTTCCCGGGCCGCTCACGCTAACCAGCCGCCGCCAGCGACTGTCGGCCACCAGACATAGCTGTGCGGAATCGTTCGGGATTCCGCCGGACAGCCCGCCGGCACCGGAACAGTCGACGTCAGGCAGTCCCGGCTCCCGCCGACAACCGCTGGCGGGGATCGCGGGTACCTCGTTTCCGCTTTCGGGGAGGAAGCATGCTCAGTACCGGCAACACATCGGCCCGCCCGTCGGCGGCGCGCAGAAGTCGAGTGGTCGGGGCCGTCCTGACGGTCCTGGCCATCGCGGCGGCGCTGCTCGTCGCGCCAACGCCCGCCTACGCGGACACCCTCCGCAGGGAGCTGGTGAGTGGCCACGGCCCCCTTCGCGCCGACGTGATGTGGGCCTCCACGGCGACCCACCAGGGGGTCTTCCTGTGGCCGGACAACACCAGCGCCTCGCAGGAGTTCGACCTGCTCGACAGCGGCGGCGGTTTCTTCCGGATCAGGGCCCGGCACTCCGGCCAGTGCCTGATGCTCGACTGGCGGGCCGGGTTCTACGACAACGGCACGCCGATCATCCAGTTCCCGCACTGCTCCGCCGGCTACGCCCCGGGCGAGTGGTTCACCCAGGAGGTCTTCCACCGGCCCTGCACCGGTCAGTGCTTCGGCTCCTGGTTCGTGCTGATCAAGAACCGCGAGACCGGCATGTGCCTGGACGTCGCCGCGCCGTCCGGGCGGCCCGCCCAGCAGGGTGTGTTGCAGCAGTGGCAATGCATCTCGGCCACCACCGAATGGAACGCCTTCAACCAGATGTGGAAGATCCACGATCCCACTCCGGTGATCATCGGCTAGCCCGGGGTGGCGCTCGGCGCGGACGGTAGGGCGGTCGGCACCCGGCCGCCCCATCCGCCCGGCTCCACGGTCATCTGCCTCAATCGACCGTCATCTGCCGGCTGCCACCGGCTACGGACCGAGCGGTCGGGCGATGTCCCGGGCGTAATCCACCACCGCCGCGCCGACCACTGTCGCCTCGACCGGCAGCACCTCCAGGCAGCGCCGCACCGCCGCCGCCATCAGGGCGTTCGGCACCCGCATCGACAGGGTGCAGTGCGGCACCCAGCGGCCGGGGCGGTAAAGCTCGCTGACCGGGACGCCGGCCCAGGTCAGCCGCTCGTGCACCATCGCCTGGTGGGCCAGCAGCTCCGGGGTGGGACTCGGGCCGAGCCAGAGCACCCGGCCGACGAACTGGCCGGCGTACTGGAAGGAGAGCGGTAGCGGCGGGGCCACCACCGTCCCGCTCAGCGCCTCGGCGACCTCGTCCGGGTCGAGCCGGGGCGCGACGGCGAGCGAGACGTGCGGCCGGTGCCGCTGCCCCAGCATCGAACGGAGGCTCTGCACACCCTCGGATTCCAGGGCGTCCCAGAGCACCCGGATCCGCCGGGTGGCATCGGTGTCGAAATACAGCTCCAGGGCGGCGACCACCGGTCCACTTTAGGAGGCGGATCGCGACCCGCCGGCCCGGCTCTGCCCGGCGGTGCAGTACCGCCCCGCACGAGAGTGCAGAACCGGCCCACCCGACGGCAGAGCCCCGGCCGTCCGCTCGGGACGACCGGGGCTCACCCCCGCCCCTGCTACCGCAGGCCGTTGGAGATCGCGCTGATCAGTTCGCCGTTGCCGGTGTCACCGGAGAGTTCCCAGAAGAACGCCCCGCCCAGCCCCTGACCCTTGGCGTACGACATCTTGCCGCCGATGGTCGCCGGGGTGTCGTAGCTCCACCAGTTGCTGCCGCACTTCGCGTACGCCGTGCCGGCGATCGTGCCGGTGGTCGGGCAGGTGTTCTTGAGTACCTTGTAGTCCTCGATGCCCGCCTCGTAGGTGCCCGGAGCCGCCCCGGTGGCCGTACCGCCCGGGGTGGCCTGGGTGACCCCGGTCCAGCCCCGGCCGTAGAAGCCGATGCCGAGCAGCAGCTTGCTGGCCGGGATGCCCCTGCCCTTGAGTTTCTGGATCGCCGCGTCGGACCAGAAGCCCTGCTGCGGGATCCCGGCGTACGAGGTCAGCGGCGAGTGCGGGGCCGTGGGACCCTGCGCGGCGAAGGCGCCGAAGTAGTCGTACGTCATCGGCATCAGCCAGTCGAGATTGTTTATCGCACCGGCGTAGTCGGTCGCGTCGATCTTGCCGCCGTTGCTGCCGTCCGCGGTGATCGCGGCGGTGACCAGGTTGCCCGAGCCGAACCGGGAGCGCAGCGCGGAGATCACGTTCTTGAACGCGTTCGGGCCGCTGGCGTCGCAGCTCAGGCCACAGGCGTTCGGGTACTCCCAGTCGATGTCGATGCCGTCGAAGACGTCCGCCCAGCGCGGGTCCTCGACCAGGTTGTGGCAGGACTCGGCGAACGCGGCCGGGTTCTGCGCGGCCTGGGTGAAGCCGCCGGACCAGGTCCAGCCGCCGAACGACCAGATCACCTTGATGTGCGGGTACATCCGCTTGAGCTTGCGGAGCTGGTTGAAACTGCCGCGCAGCGCACCGGTGTCCCAGGTGTCGGCGACCCCGTCCACACTCTCCGCCGCCGAGTACGCCCGGTCGTAGTCGGCGTAGCTGTCGCCGATGGTGCACCGGCCGCCGGTGGTGTTGCCGAAGGCGTACAGGATGTGGGTCAGCTTGCTGGCCGAGCCGCTGGTGTGGATGTTCTTCACGTGGTAGGCCCGCTGGTAGACGCCCCACTGGGCGAAGTAGCCGACCACCTTCTGCGCGCCCGGGTTCGTCGGCGGCGGAGTGGTCGTCGGCGGGGGCGTCGGGGTGGCGGTCGGGGTCGCCGTCGGCCGAGGGGTGGTGGGGGTCGGGCTGGGAGTGCCGCCCCCGCCGCAGGCGGCACCGTTGACGGTGCAGTTCGCCGGGGCCCGGTATCCGCCGGTGCCGACGTAGCCCCAACTGGCCGAGGCGCCCGGGGCGAGCGCACCCGCCCAGCTCTTCTGCACCGCCACGTAGCGGTTGCCGCTGCGGGTGACGTCGGCGTCCCAGAAGCTGCCGATGGTGGTCCCGCTGGGCAGGTCGAACTCGATCCGCCAGTTGGCGACCGGCGCGTCGGTGCCGTTGGTGACGGTGACCCTGACCTCGTGGCCGGAGCCCCAGTCAGAGCTGGCGGTGAAGCTGGTGGTCAGGCTGCCGGCGCCGAGGGCCGCGGTGATCGGGACCACGGCGACGACCACCGCGGCCGCGACGCCGGCCCACAGCGCCTGGCGGATGGATCTCCTCATGGTGGCGTCTCCCTTATTGATAGGAAACTTTCCAGATAGTGTCTGCGCACGCTACTCAGCAGTTCACCGCTTCGTCAAGATGTCCATGTTTCGATCCGCCGCGCACGCCCCGGCGAACGGTCCGCCACCGGCACCCGTACCCGGCCGGCGACAGGTTCGGACCGAACCGGGCGGGAAGCGATCCTGACCGCACCGCCGCCCGGTAGCCTCTGCACCATGACCGAGCGGAAAGCGAGCACCATTCGGGCCGGGCGACCGGTGCACGGGGACGAGCGGCCCGGAGGCACCCGGTGAGCGTCTTCGACGTCCAGATCGGAGCACTGACCGGCGACGGCTTCACCGACCTGGCCCAGTTCCGGGGCAACGCCGTCCTGGTGGTCAACCTCGCCTCCAAGTGCGGCCTGACCCCGCAGTACGTCGGACTCCAGACCCTGCACGAAAGGTACGCCGACCGCGGGCTGACCGTGCTCGGCGTGCCCAGCAACCAGTTCGCCGACCAGGAGCCGGGCACCCCGGCGGAGATCGCCGAGTTCGCCCGCTCCACCTTCGGCGCGACGTTCCCGATAACCGAGAAGATCGACGTGAACGGCCCCGGCCGGCACCCGCTCTACGCCGCGCTCGTCGACACCGCCGACACCGACGGCCACTCCGGCGACATCCGGTGGAACTTCGAGAAGTTCCTGGTCGGCCCGGACGGCACGACGGTCGCCCGGTTCGCACCCCAGGTCGAGCCGGAGTCACCGGAGATCGCCGCCGCCATCGAACGGGTACTACCCAGGTAGCGGGTACCGCCCGGCTGGCGGACACTGGACGGATGCGTACGGGCGTGGGCCGGGAGTGCCGGATCCTGCTGCGCAGCCCGGTGTCGTGGGTCGCCCCGGCGCTGCTGGTCACCGCCGCCGTGCTGCTGATGCCACTCAACGCCGGCTACCACGACTTCTGGGTCAACTACGACCCGCAGGGCGACGAGCAACTCCTGACCCGCTACCACGTCGACGGCGTGCAGACCGCCACCTCGGGATTCCTGGTCGGGCACCTGCTGGCCCTGCTGCTCGGCGCCGTACTCGTGCTGGCCGACTACGCGCCGACCCGACTCGAACATCGGGACGGCGTGCCCGAGCCCGGACAGGTGCTCCCCGGCAAACTGGCCGTGGCCGCCGGCGCGGGCCTGCTGCTGGGCCTGCTCAACGCGGCGGTGAGCATCCCGCTGGCGGCGTCCGCCTGGGGACCGCCGCCGAGCCGGGACCGGGTCGCGGCCGCCGGCCTCGCCGTCGACCCCGAACTGCTGGCCGACTCCGGGGTACGCCTGGCCATCGCCGTCGGGATAGCGATGTTCCCGCTGCTCGCCGCCGTGGGGGTGGGGCTGGGCGCACTTGTCGGCACCTGGTCCCGGCTCTGCGCGGTACTTGTGCTCTGGGGCCTGGCGTCGATCGGGGTCGGCGGAGCGGTCAGCCTCGCCACCCCGCGCCTGGCCGTACCGACGTTCGCGCTGCTGCTGCTGGCGCTGCCGGTCAGCGGACACGTCGCCATCGGTTGGGGCGCCCTCGCCGGGTTCGACGCCGCCGACGGCGGCGCTGACGGCGGCGTCCCGATCGGGTACCCGGAACTGGCCGCGATCGCCGCACTGGCCGGCGGGCTCGGCTACGCGCTCGCCGGCTACCGGCTCGCCCCGGCGCTGCTCCGCCGCCGACTCGCCGGTCGGCAGCCCTGCCCACCGCCGACGTGACCGGCCAGGCGTCCGTTCCACCCAGCGCACCGGGTAACGATTAGATCACTCGGCGTGGCATGCTTGCTCCCCTCGTCGAGCCCCCGCCACCCTGTCCCCGGCACACCCGGTCCCCGTCGCAGACCCGGCCGCGACCAGTGGCGGGCGGACGGACCGTGGGTGCGACATCCCGGGCCACCTGGCCGATACCCTGCCCGCCACATCCCAGGAGGCGAGATGGAGCACCTCGAACGACCCGTCCGGCCGGTACGCCGGATCGTCGCGGCAGCCGCCGCCCTCGGACTCGGACTCGGACTGTCCGCCGTCACCACCGCCCCGGCCAACGCCACACCTCGCGGCACCACTCCGCTCGGCAGCACCACCCCGGTCGGCGGCACCACTGCACTCGGCGGCACCATCACGCTCGGCACCAGCGCGCGGGTCGGCTACGTCCGGCTGGCCCACCTGTCCCCGGACACGCCGGCCGTCGACGTCTACCTCGGCCCGGCCGAGGGCACGGCCGAACCGCAGGTGTTCGAGGCGGTCGGCTACGGCGTACTCTCGCCGTACCTGCCGCTGCCGACCGGCCCGTACGCGGTCGCGATGCGCCGGGCCGGCGCCCCGGCCGACGACCCGCCGGTGCTCACCACAAGCGTCTCGGTGCGTGACGGGGAGGCGTACACCGTCGCCGGGGTCGGCCGCTACGCCGACCTGGGGCTGCGGGTGCTCGAAGACGACCTCAGCTCCCCCGCCGATGGCCGGGCCAAGGTACGCGTCGTGCAGGCGTCGGTACGCGCGCCCGTGATCGACGTCGCGCTGGCGGACGGGCCGAGCATCGCCGAGGGCGTACCCTTCGCCACCACCACGTCCTACCACCAGGTCACCCCGGGCCGGTCCACGCTGCGGCTGTCGGCGACCGGGGCGAAGCCGACGACCACGCCGGTGTCCCTGCGGGACGGGACGGTCTACTCGCTGCTGGTGCTCGACGCGAAGGCGGGCGGGTTGACCACGGAACTGCGGGTGGACGCCCGCGGCGGAGTGGTGGTGCCGGACGGTGGCGTGGACACCGGAGCAGGCGGCACGGCGACCGGAGCCGGCGGCACGGACATCGGAGCCGGAGCCGGAGCCGGTGGCACGGCGGGGGCGGGCGCGCCGGCGTACCCGCTCGGGCTGGCCGCGGTCGGCGCGCTGGCTGCGGTCGTGGTCGCGGCGGCGACCAGGTCCGCGCTCCGCCGCCGCCGCACGACGTGACGGCAGGCCACCCACGCCACGTGACGGCAGGCCGCGCGACGGTGGATCGATCGCTCGAGAGGGCGGGACGGACCGGGCCGGACGGGGTCAACCTGCTACTCTGCGCGGTTCTCGGGGTGAGTCTGGGGCTAGCGCTGGCCGGCGACGCGCTGCCAGTCCCGCCGTCGGCCACACCACCGACGGCACCGGTCACGCTGGCAGGCCCGGACGCGCCGCCAGGCCCGGACGCGCCGCCAGGCCCGGACGCGCCACCCGGGTCGGGCACGCTGCCGGCACCGGCCGCTGCCCCGCCCGGTGGCACAGCGCCGGACTGTCGGGACGGCTGCCCGGCCGGGGGGATGGTGGACCGGCCGGCCGCCGGGGCGCCGACCCGGATCCGCATCCCGAGGATCCGGGTCGACGCGACCCTGACCCGGCTGCGGCTGAACCGGTCCGGCCGGCTCGCCGCCCCACGCGGCTTCACCGAGGCCGGCTGGTACGCCGCCGGCACCGCACCCGGGGACGTCGGGCCGGCGGTACTCGCCGGGCACGTCGACTCGGCCACCGGACCGGCGGTCTTCGCCCGGCTGTCGGAACTGCGACCGGGCGACCGGGTCGAGGTGCGGCGGGGTGGCCGGTGGATCCCGTTCCGGGTGACCGGCGCCAGCCGGCACGCCAAGGACGAGTTTCCCACCGACGCCGTCTACGGGCCCACCCCCGGGGCGGAGCTGCGGCTGATCACCTGTGCCGGCGTCTTCGACCGGCCCACCCGGCACTACCGGGACAACCTGGTGGTCTTCGCCGTCGCCGACCAGCCGGTGGTGCTCCCCGGATCGGCCGCCGACTGACCGATCTTGATGACTTGTCGTCGTTCTCCCGACCACGATCAATCAAGATCTAGTGTGTTCCTCGCAGGGCGCGGCGGAGGTGGGGTGGGTCAGACGGGGCGGCGGCCGGAGAAGCCACACTCCACCCGGTGATACCAGCGCAGGTCGCTGTCACCCTCCAGCCAGCACCAGAGCACCGGCCGGCCGTCCCGCTCGCCCGGAAAGTCGAGCAGCACCGGGGCGAAGCCCTTGACCTGGATGTCGTGCCCGGTCAGCTCCTCCAGGATGCCGAAGATCCGCGCCTCCAGGCCCTTCACCTCGGCCAGTCCGCCGAGCGGGCTCGCTCCCCGGTCGGCCAGGTCGGCCCGCAGCTCGGCCAGATCGGCGCGGAGCACGATCAGCTCGTCGATCCGCGGCCGCAACGTCGCGATCAGGTGACGTGCCTGGGCAAGGGTGAACACGCGCACAGTATGGAGCACCCGGGGCCGACGGCGGACCCGACGTACGGCTCAGTCGTTCTGTGCCGCGATTTCCCGCGCCCGGTCCCGGGCGGCCTCCAGCGCGGCCAGCAGCGCCGCACGTACGCCGTGGTTCTCCAGCTCGCGAATCGCCGAGATGGTGGTACCGGCCGGCGAGGTGACCGCCTCGCGCAGCTTCACCGGGTGCTCGCCGGAGTCCCGCAGCATCACCGCCGAGCCGATCGCGGTCTGCACGATCAGCTCGTGCGCGACCTGGCGGGGCAGCCCGAGCAGGATGCCGGCGTCGACCATCGCCTCGACCAGCAGATAGAAGTACGCCGGGCCGGAGCCGGACAGCGCGGTCACCGCGTCCTGCTGGGATTCGGGCACCCGGATGGTCGCGCCCAGCGGCCGGAACATCTCCTCGGCGAGTTCCAGGTGTGCGGCGGTGGCGTGCACTCCGGCGGAGATCGCCGTCATCGCCTGGTCGACCAGGGCCGGCGTGTTGGTCATCACCCGGATCACCGGGGTGCCGTCGGGCAGCCGCCGGGCGAAGAAGTTCGTCGGCAGCCCCGCGCAGAGCGAGACCACCAGCTTGTCGGCCGGTACCTTGGCACCGATCTCGTCGAGCAGCGCGTCCGCGTCCTGCGGCTTGACCGAGACCGCGAGTACGTCCGCCTCGGCGACCGCCACCAGGTTCTCCACCACCTGTACGCCGTACCGGGTGGCGATCTCCTCGGCCCGGCTCTGCCGCCGGGTGGTCGCCAGCAGCCGGTCCACCGGCCAGCCCGCCCGGAGCAGCCCGGAGAGCATCAGTTCGCCGATCTTGCCGGTGCCGATCACGGCGACGGTGTGCGCTCCCGGTGCCATCGCTCCTCCTCCTCGGGTGGAAGCCGTTCCGCTCGGCGGGAATCCGGGTTGGCCCGCCGCACCCGGCGGAGAGATCAAGCTGACCCCTCGGACCGGGCGCGGCGGCCCAACCCGGCACGACAGGCGGTCAGCTGCCGAAGAAGACCTCGGCCTCGGTGTAGCGCTCCAGCGGCACGGTCTTCAGCTCACGGGTTGCCTCGGCCAGCGGAACCCGGACGATGTCGGTGCCCTGCATGGCGACCATCTTGCCCCAGTCGCCCTCGTGCACGGCGTCGATCGCCGACAGGCCGAGCCGGGTGGCGAGCACCCGGTCGAACGCGGTCGGGGTGCCGCCGCGCTGGATGTGCCCGAGTACGACGGTCCGGGCCTCCTTGCCGGTCTTCGCCTCCAGCTGCTCGGCGAGCCACTGCCCGATGCCGCCGAGCCGGACGTGCCCGAACGAGTCGAGTTCCTGGTTCTGCAGCCGCATCTGCCCGTCGAGCGGCTGGGCACCCTCGGCGACCACCACGATCGGCGCGTACTGCTTCTGGAAGCGCTTCTCGACGTAGGTCGCGACCTGGTCGACGTCGAACTGCCGCTCGGGCAGCAGGATCACGTTCGCGCCACCGGCCAGGCCGGCGTGCAGGGCGATCCAGCCGGCGTGCCGGCCCATCACCTCGACGACCAGGGTGCGGTGGTGGCTCTCGGCGGTGGTGTGCAGCCGGTCGATCGCCTCCATCGCGATGTTCACGGCGGTGTCGAACCCGAAGGTGTAGTCGGTCGCGCCCAGGTCGTTGTCGATCGTCTTCGGTACGCCGACCACCTGGACGCCGAGTTCGTGCAGCTTGGTGGCGACGCCGAGGGTGTCCTCGCCGCCGATCGCCACCAGCGCGTCCACGCCCTGCTCGGCCAGGTTGGTCTTGATCTGCTCGACCCCGCCGTCGATCTTGAACGGGTTGGTCCGGGAGGAGCCGAGGATGGTGCCACCGCGCGGCAGGATGCCCCGCACCTCCGCGATCCCGAGCGGCTTGGTCAGCCCTTCCAGCGGGCCGCGCCAGCCGTCACGGAACCCGACGAATTCGTGGTCGTAGGTGGCGACGCCCTTACGCACCACCGCTCGGATCACCGCGTTCAGACCCGGGCAGTCACCACCACCGGTGAGCACGCCGATACGCATGATCTGCTTCTCCTCCAGGAGCTTCGGATGAGCCCGTCAAGCCCCAGGGTGAAAGTCAGGTCAGACCGTCGGCGTCGTTGCCGGCCCGGGGCGGGCCGTCATTGCGCACTGTAGTCGCCCGCCCCGAGCCGGACCACCGCGCCCCGGCCACCGTCCGGGGCCGAACCGGTCATCGGGGCGGCCGGCGGGCGGTACGAGCCGAAACGATCACGAGTCGCGCTCAGGACGGCGCCGGGCGGGGATGCATGGCCTGCCAGCGGGCGAGGTTGTGCCGGGCGTCGACAAGCGCGTCGTGCCGGTCGGCGGCGGCGTCCGGCAGCGGCGGGCTGCCCTGGTCCTCCCAGCGCTGGCGCAACTCCTTGGTGAACCGGGGAATCTCCCGGGGCAACGCCGGCATCGCCCCCCAGAGCTGGGCCAGCGCCACGTGGTCGTACGCCGCGTACCAGGCCCAGAGTTCCAGTTTCTCCCCCGGCCGGCCCCGGACCGGCTCCATCAGGAACTCGTAGAGGTCGTCCCGGATCCGTTCCCGGGAGCGCCACGCCCGGTCGGCCGGCGACGGCAGCTTGTCCAGGACGTGCCGGCGTACCCACGGCACCGCCCGGGAGTCGTCGAACTCGGTGGAGACCGCGTAGAACTCGCGACCGTACTCGTCGACGACACCGATTGACACGAGGTCGACCAGCCGGCCGTCCTCGATGAACTCGCAGTCGTAGAAATAGCGGTAGACCATCGCCCGCCATCTTCGCCCATCCGTCCCGCCCTACGGGAATCGGGGGTGGAATTTCCACCATTCGGCGCCGACGTGCCGGTCGGAGTACGGCGGGCGGGAGGCCGGCGTGGTGATCCTGAGGTGTCGGCGGATCACCACGCCCTCCCTGCGGCCCGGCCAGCGCCCCCACGCCGGCCGGACCCCGGGTCCGCCGCGGCCGACCAGCGGGCTCTTGGCATGCCCTCCGGCCGGTCGCGGCTCCCCGCGCCCCCAAGGCTCCGCCACGCCCCCGTACGGTCCCCACCCAGTGGCGGATCTGACGTCAGAATGCGCCCTGCTCAGCGACAGAACTGTCACAGAAGTGATTTCGGGGGTGTACAGCAAGCGACACGACCGTCATGATCTGATGTGTACCGCTACCGGACCCTACCGGTATCAGTTTCACCTTGCTTCTTCGGTCGGTTGCGGGTCGTCCGAGAGCAAACTGTGGTTATTTACCGGGGAGGGGTTGAGCCGTGGAGGTTCGCCTGCCTGAGCCGGGCGACGCCCTCACCGGCGTCGAGATGTTCGCCGGCCTTGAGCCAGAGGTGCGCCAGCGGGTCATCGCCGCGGCGGTGCCGCGCACCTACCGCAAGGGGCAGCTGCTCTTCGTCGAGAACGATCCCGGCGAGTCCCTGATCGTCCTGCGCCGGGGAGCGGTCGCGGTGTTCCGCACCGCCCCGACCGGCGAGCGCGCGGTGCTCAACGTCATCCGCCCGCCGGACGTGCTCGGCGAGGTGTCCCTGTTGGACGCCTCCACCCGGTCGGCGTCCGCCGAGGCCATCGAGGACTGCACCGCGCTGGCGCTGTCCCGTGGGGCCTTCATGGAACTGGTCCACTCCAACCCGCGCATCCTCGACGCGGTGATGCGGTCGCTCGGCGGGCTGATCCGGCGGCTGACCGAGCAGAACGCCGACCACGTCTTCCTCGACCTGCCGGGTCGGGTCGCCAAGACGCTGGTCCGGCTGGCCGGCGAGAGCCAGGCGCCGATGATCACGATCGAGCTGAACCAGAGCCAGCTGGCCGAGATGGCCGGTGGCTCGCGGCAGAGCGTCAACCAGGCCATCGGGTCGTTCGCCAGCCGGGGCTGGCTGCGCACCGAGGGGCGGCGGATCGTGGTGACCGACGTCGCGGCGCTGCGTCGCCGGGCCGGCATGGCCGAGCGCTGACCGGGCGCCGACGGGCTGCGTCACCGGGTCGGCACGGCCGAACGCCGACCGGGCCGAACCGGTCCCGCGCCCCTGCCCGCCAGCGCCCTCTACTGTGTCCGGTCGGCGGGCCCGGTCGCCCCACTGCCCCGGATCGGGGAGGGGCGGTGTTCCGGCCCGGAAACGACGGTGGGCGCTCCGGAAGACCCGCCACGGTTTCCGGAACGCCCTCACAGCGCAGTGCGCGGGACCGGTCAGGTCGCCCCCGGCCAGTTGGTCGTGTCCCGGCTGCCGCCACCGGTCGCCCCCGGCCAGTCGGGGTTCTCACCGCCGACGATGCCGGCGGCCTGGAGCTTCGCCAGGGTGGCGGCGTCCACGTCGATCATGTCCCCCGAGGAGTGGCCGACGCCGTCGCCGTCGGTCCATTCCTTTTCCAGTCGGACGTACACCATTGCCCATCTCCCTGATAAATCGTCGATCGGTCGGCGCCAATGACTGTATCTTGGATCACTATGGGTGGGACTGTCCGCTAGCTAACAGCCCGGTTCCCGACACCGGCGCGGGCGCCGATACTCGGCGGTGGCGAACTCCCGCCCGCACGACTGCCGGCGGTTCGCCGGAACCCCCGGGCCGGCGGCCACGGCCGGACGGCGTGACGGCAACGGCCGAACGGCGTAACGGCCACGGCCACCGCCGGGCGGTGTAGGGGCCACGGCCGGACGGCGTGACGGCTGCGGCCGGACGGCGTCAGTTTCGCCCGGACAGCACGTCCCTTCGACGCTGTAGGAGGACGGCATCACCGCTAACTGCACCAGATGCGGCCGGATCGCCGCCGTCGGCGACCGTTTCTGCGGCGGCTGCGGCACCGAGCTGACCCCGGCCTGCCCGCACTGCGACCGGCCACTGTCTCCCGATGCCGCGTTCTGCACGGCCTGCGGCAAACCGCGCCCGAACCCGCCCGGCCGACCGGCCACGATGTCCCAGGAGGACCGACGGCGGGTCAGCGTGCTCTTCGTCGACCTCATCGACTTCACCCCGTACGTCGAACGGGCCGACCCGGAACTGGTCCGGGGCATGCAGACGGCCTTCTTCGCGGCGGCCCGCCGGGTCATCGGACAGTACGGCGGGGTGGTGGAGAAGTACATCGGCGACGCCGTGATGGCGCTGTTCGGGGCGCCGGTGGCGACCGAGACCGACCCGCTGCGCTGTGTGCGGGCGGGCCTGGAGTTGCAGCGGGTGCTGACCCGGTTCACCCCCACCGGCGCCGACCACCTGCGTTTCCGGGTCGGGGTGGCCACCGGCGAGGCGCTGGTGGACGTGGCCGCCGCCCGGGACGGCGGACAGGCCATCGTGGCCGGTGACGTGGTGAACACGGCGTCCCGGATGCAGTCGGTGGCGCCGCCCGGCGGGGTACTCGTCTGCGGCACCACGTACGCGCTCACCCGGGACGCCATCCGCTACTCCGAACAGGCGCCGGTCACCCTGCGCGGCCGCTCCTCGCCGACCGAGGTCTGGCTGGCGCTCGCCCCGGTGGACCGGCAGCCGCCGGACCGGGAGCCGGACACCACCCCGCTGATCGACCGGGAGCACGAGCTGGGGCTGCTGGTGAACGCGCTGCACCGGTCGATCCGGGACCGGCTGCCGCAGATGGTGACGGTGCTCGGGCACGCCGGCATCGGCAAGAGCCGGCTGGTCCGGGAGCTGTTCCGGCACACCGAGCGGCTGACCGACGAGCCGCTCACCTGGCGGGTCGGCCGCTGTCCGCCGTTCGGCGAGAACGTCACGTTCGCCGCGCTGGCAGACATCGTCAAGGCCGAGGCCGGGATCCTGGACACCGATCCGGCACCGGTCGCCACCCGACGGCTGGAGACGGCACTCGTCGAACTTGTCGGCCCGGGGCCGGCGGACCGGCTGATGGACGCGCTCCGTCCGGTGGTGGGGCTGCCCGGCCCGACCCTGCCGGCCGAGGAGTCCGAGTCGGCGTGGCGGCGCTTCCTGGTCGCGCTCGCCGCCCGCCAGCCGACCGTACTCGTCTTCGAGGACCTGCACTGGGCCGACGAGGCGATGCTGAACTTCGTCGAGCTGCTCGGGGCGTACGCGCAGAACGTGCCGCTGCTGCTGCTCTGCACCGCCCGCCCCGAGCTGGTCAACCGGGAGCCGAGCTGGGCCGGCACCATCACCGGCTCGATGACGGTGACCCTGCCGCCGCTGCGGGACACCGGCATCGCCTCGCTCTACGGGCACATCTTCGGCCAGGCGGCCTTCTCCACCGACATGCTCAGCCCGCTGGTCGAGGTGGCCGACGGCAACCCGCTCTACGCCCACGAGTACGTCCGGATGCTGATGGAGCAGGGCGCACTGCGCCAGTCCGGCCGGGGCTGGTCGCTGGAGAAGCAGCCCGACCTGGCGATGCCGGACAGCGTCCACTCGGTGATCGCCAACCGGGTGGACCTGCTCGACGGCCCGGACCGGATGGTGCTGCTGGCCGCCTCGGTGGTCGGCGTGCAGTTCTGGCCGGGGGCGGTGGCGGCAGCGCTCGGTCAGTCGGTCGAGTCGGTGGAACGGACGCTGCGCCGGCTGGAGCAGCGGGACTTCGTGCACGAGCAGGCGACCTCGGCGATGGCCGGCCAACCCGAGTTCCGGTTCCGGCACGTGCTGGTCCGGGACGTCTGCTACCAGCGGCTGCCCCGGACCGAGCGGGTCGCCCGGCACGACCGGACCGCGGACTGGCTGGACAGCATGTCCCGGGGTCGGGACACCGACCTGGCCGAGGTGCTGGCCCACCACCGCTGGGCGGCGCACGAGATCGCGCACACCCTCGGGGTGGACACCGAACGGTACGCGCCACCGGCCCGGGAGGCGCTGCACCGGGCGGCCCGCCGGGCGTACGCGCTGCACGCGCTGGACGCCGCCGCCAACCACGCGGGGCGGGCGCTCGGGCTGGCCGACGACAGCGATCCGGTCGGCCGGCTGCACCTGGAACTGCTGCTCACCGAGATCTCCTATTTCCGCGACGGCACCGCCTTCCTGGCCGGTGGCGGCACCGACCAGCTGCACGCGCTCGCCGACCGGCTCTTCGCGTACCAGGAGACGGGTGGCGCGGCGCGGGCCTGGACGCTGCTTGGCAAGGCCGCCTGGCTGCGGGCCGACCGGGCCGGGGCACTGTCCTGCCTGGACCGGGCCGGGGAGCTGTTCGACGCGCTGCCGGACACCGCCCAGAAGGCGGACGCCTACGCCGAGCTGGGTCGGCTGCACATGCTCAACTACGAGCGCGACCCGGCGGTGGCGGCGGCCGGCGCGGCGGCGGACATCGCCGAACGGCTCGGCCTGGTCGAGGTGCAGACCGACGCCCGGATCACCGTGGCGACCGCCCGCTACCAGGCCGGTGACCGGGCCGGCCTGGACGAACTGCACAGCATCCTGCGGTTCTGCCAGGATTCCCAGCTCGTCGTGCTGCCCCGGGTGGTACGCAACCTCGCGCACGCGATGCGCGAGGAGGGCGACTGGATCCGCGCCGACGAACTGGTCGCCTTCTGCCCGGCGCTGGCCGAGGCCGAGGCGCTGTCGACCGGCGGCTCGGCGGAGGCCGCCCGCGCCTACTGGGAGGGCGACGTCGGGCGGCTGCTGACGATCGCCGACGGGTTCGTGGACACCCCGGCCGGCCGCTGGGACATGCAGATCCGCGGCATGCGGGCCTACCTGCGGGTGCTGCGCGACGAGCCGGTGCCGGGCGGGACCACGGGCGGGACGCCGGCCGGTCGGCCCGAGGTGGGCTCCCCCGACGACGTGGCGGACGCGTTGCAGACCGCCCGGCGCAGCGGCTTCCACCGGCTGCACTGGAACATGCTGGCCCTGGGCGCGTTCTGCCGGACGCTACAGGGGCGCACCGGCGAGGCTGCCGACCTGCTGGCGGAGCTGACCGATTCGTGGGCGACCGTGCCGGCCCTGGCCAGCGGGGAGTGGCTGCCGGCCGCCTCGTACGCCGCCGCGCTCACCGGCCGGGACTCGGCGGTGCGTCTCCGGGGCATGCTGGACGCGGTCACCCACTCGACGCTCTGGGTGGAGGCGGCGGTGCGTACCGTGACGGCCGCGCTCGCCGGCGCGGACGGCGACCACGAGCGGGCCGGCCAGCTCTATCTCGCGGCGGCGGAGAGCTACGGCCAGATCCCGGACGCGACCGACCGGATGTTCGGGCTGGCGCTCGCCGCGCAGCAGCTGGCGCTGGCCGGCGACGACTCCGCCGCCGAGATGGCGCTGGCCGAGGTACGCGCCTTCGCACTGCGCAACAGGGTGCCCGGCCTGCTCCGGCTCGGCCACCCCCCGCCCGCCCAGGAGACCGAAACCCCGATGCTCGCCTCCTGAGGCGACCTCCCATGCCGGACCCACGCCGAACCCGCCAGCGAGAGGCTCGCTGCGGCTCGGGTGGCTCCGTCGGCTCGGGTGGCTGTCAGGCGGCCAGGGAGTCGGCGGGCGAGTCGGCGGGCAGATTGCCGGCCGCCGTCACCGCCGTCCGCGGCTGCTGGGTCTTGATCTTCTGGGCGTAGATGTCGACGTACTCCCGGCCGGAGAGTTCCATCAGCTCGTACATGATCTCGTCGGTGATGGCCCGCTCCACGAAGCGGTCGCCGCCCATCCCGGCGTACCGGGAGAAGTCCAGCGGGCGGCCGAACCTGATCCTGACCCGCTTGATCTTCGGCAGCAGCTTGCCGGGCGGCTGGATCTCGTCGGCGTTGAGCATCACCACCGGGACGACCGGGGCGCCGCTGTCCAGGGCGAGCCGGGCCACCCCGGTCTTGCCCCGGTAGAGCCGGCCGTCCGGCGAGCGGGTGCCCTCCGGGTAGATTCCGGCGAGGTTGCCGGAGCGGAGCACCTCGAGCTGGGTGTCCAGCGCCGCCTGCGCGGCCCGGCCGCCGGTGCGGTCCACCGGGATGGTGCCGGTGCCCACGAAGAACATCTTCACCAGCCAGCCCTTCAGCCCTTTGCCGGTGAAATATTCGGCCTTCGCGACGAAGGTCACTTTTCGCTTGACCATCAGCGGCATGAAGATCGAGTCGGAGAACGACAGGTGGTTGCTGGCGATGATCGCCGGGCCGGAGGCGGGGACGTTCTCCCTCCCCTCGACCTGCGGCCGGAAGATCAACCTCAGCCAGGGCCCGAGGATGACGTACTTCATCAGCCCGTACAGCACCAGTGTCCTTCCCGAGCGTCCCGCGCGTCCCCACGTCGGCCGCCGGCCGGGCAGGACGCACGGGTACGCGTCGAGCGGGGCCGGTGTCCGCGGGCGGGAACTGTCGGCAAGAAGCCTACGAAGCGGGTACGCCGCGCCACAACGCACTCCCGCAACCCGTGCCCGCCGTGTCACGATTCATTGCACGGCACATGCGGCGCGAGCGGTCGGCGACACGGCCACGCGGCACAGGCCGGTAAGGGAGGGTGTCGGGGTGTCAGCGGGTGGCGCCCGCCGGGGACGGCGGGACAACGGGCTGGAGGCGACGGAGTACGCCGTCGCCGGCGACGTGGACCCGCGGCTCGGCGAGCACCTGCTCGACGTACTGGCCGCGGGCGGGATCGCCGCCTATCTCCAGCCGTCCGCCGACCTCAACCCGGTGACCCGGACCACCATCGTGCCGCCCCGGCCGGTGGACCGGCTCTACGTCGACCGGAGCTTCCTGGCCACCGCCCGGGACTACCTGACCCAGCTCGCCGACGAGGACCCGCCCGGCCAGCCGCCGGCTCCGCGCCAGGATCCGGACCCGGACGTGGAGGCGGAGTGGGTTAGGATCGTCGCCGGCTACCACACCGAGGTCGCGGCGGACTCCCGGTCCTGGCCCGCCGTCGAGGACGTCGCGGCCGCCGAGTCGACCGACCGGCCCGCCGGGACGGGCACCGCCCGGCCGGGCACCGACCCCGCCGGTCCGGCCGAACCGGGCGTACGCCGGCTCCCCTCGGCCACCGAGTTCTCCGGCATCTCGGTCGGCGGCCGGGCCGACGAGCCGTCGCTGCTCGACGGGCTGGACACCTTCGGCGCGGACCTGCCCGGCGACCCGGACGACGAGCGCTACGTCCCGCCAATGCCGCCGCCGCTGCCCCGGCTGTCGAAGTACGCGGTGGTCGGGGTGCTGGCCCTGGTCGCCGGCTTCGCCCTCTTCCTCTTCCCGCACCTGCTCCCGATCGACCGGGGGCTGGTCACCATGCTCGGCTTCGCCGGCATCCTCACCGGGTTCGTGACGCTGATCTGGCGGCTGCGGCCCGGCAACGAGCCCGACGATGACCCGGACGACGGAGCGGTGGTCTGAGCCCCGCCTGTCCCCCGCCGTCCCCCGCTGTCCAGATCGCGAGATTCATCACCCCGTGGAGCCAGGGCGTAACACTCGCGTAATTTCGCCTCAGTAGGAATACTGCTGTCAGTTACCTTCCCCTCACGACTGCCCCGATCGCTCCTATTCGCGGTGGTCGCCTCGCCCCGGAACGAGGTGCCCGATTGCGACAGAGTTCCCTCGTGGTGGTGGCCAACCGGCTGCCCGTCGACGACAGTGTGGCGCCGGACGGCGCCTGTGAATGGCGCCGCAGCCCCGGTGGGCTGGTCAGCGCACTGCACCCCCTACTCCAACACACCCCGGCGACCTGGGTCGGCTGGGCCGGCGGCACCGGTCCCGCACCGATGCTCGCCGACGTCGACGGCGTACGCATGCACACCGTGCCGCTGGCCGGCGACGACGTACGGGACCACTACGAGGGCTTCGCGAACGCGACGCTCTGGCCGCTCTACCACGACGCGGTGGAGCAGCCGGTCTACCACCGCCGCTGGTGGGAGGCGTACCAGCGGGTCAACCAGCGGTTCGCCGAGGCGGCGGCGGAGGCCGCCGAGCCGGGCGCCCTGGTCTGGGTGCAGGACTACCACCTGCAACTCGTGCCCGCCCTGCTCCGGGCGGCCCGACCCGACCTGCGGATCGGCTTCTTCATGCACGTGCCGTTCCCGCCACCGGAGCTGTTCATGCAGCTCCCCCGCCGGGCCGAACTGCTGCTCGGGATGCTCGGCGCCGACCTGGTCGGCTTCCAGCGCCCGCAGGCGGCGCACAACTTCGCCCAGCTCGCCACCAAGGTGCTCGGGTTGACCGCCACCGACCGGCGGATCGCCGTCGACGACCGGGTGGTGCGGATCGGCGCCTTCCCGGTCTCGATCGACATGACCGAGATGGAGGCGCTGGCCGACCGCCCCGACGTGGTCGCCCGGGCCGCCAGGATCCGGCGGGACCTCGGCGACCCGCAGCACGTACTGCTCAGCGTGGACCGGATGGACTACACCAAGGGCATCGAGCAGCGGCTCAAGGCGTACAGCGAGCTGCTGGCCACCGGGCACGTGAAGGTACGCGACACCGTGATGGTGCAGGTGGCGGTGCCGAGCCGGGAGCGGGTCGAGCAGTACCAGATCCTCCGGGACCGGGTCGAGCGCGAGGTCGGCCGGATCAACGGCGAGTTCGGCCGGGTCGGCGAGCCGGCGATCCACTACCTCACCCAGCCGTTCGACCGGGCGGAACTCGTCGCGCTCTACCGGGCCGCCGACATCATGGCGGTGACCCCGCTGCGGGACGGGATGAACCTGGTCGCCAAGGAGTACGTGGCGGCCCGGGTCGACAACGGCGGTGCGCTGCTGCTCAGCGAGTTCGCCGGGGCGGCCGCCGAGTTCCCGGAGGCGTTCCTGGTCAACCCGCACGACCTGGAAGGGCTGAAGCTGACCCTGATGCACGCGCTCCAGGCCATCCCGGCCGACCTGACCGCCCGGATGACCGCGATGCGCGAGCAGTTGCGGGTGAACGACATCCGGGCCTGGGCCCGCTCCTACCTGACCGCCCTGGACCAGACCGGCACCCTCGTCCGCCGCCTCACCACCAGTTGACCCTCTTCCGTGCCGAGGGAGCGTTCGGCTCGCCGCAGCAGGCCGGACGCTCCCTGATCACCGACTGCCCGGGTCAGCCGGTGGAAGCCTTGTCGAGCCAGTCGAGGATCGCGTCGATCGGCTCGCGCCAGCGGGCGTCCAGCATCATGTCGTGACCCATGCCGGGGAAGAGCAGCGGGGCGACGCCGTACCGGCCGGCCGCCCGGGTGAGCGCCGACGGCGGCACCACCCGGTCGTCGGGACTGCCGAGCACCAGCATCGGCGGCCGGCCCACCGCCGGCTCCGCCGGCCGCTGCCGGAGCAACTGCCACTGCGCCCGCGCCGAGGCCCGGCCCAGCCGGGCGGTGTACTCCCGGGCCGCCGCGTCCGGCAGCTCCCGGCTGAACAACTGCCGGTGGCTCAGCCGGAGCGGGCCGCCGAAGACCGCCGGCAGCGTACCGGCCGGATTGCGCAGCAGCGCGGCACCGAAGGTGCTCCAGCCGCCGAAGACCGGCGCGACGAGCACACCGGCGCGGGCCGGATAGCGGGCCAGCGCGTGGGCCACCACGAGCGCGCCGGCACCGTGCCCGACCAGCACCGCCTGCCGGTCCAGGCCGGTCGCCACCTGCACCACGTCGTGCGCGTACGCCCGCAGCGTCGCCTTCGGCGCCCGCCCGCTGCCGCCGTGCCCGCGCAGGCTCACCGCGTGCGCCGGAAAGCCCCGGGTCGCGGCGTGTTCGAGCCAGTTCTCGGCGAACGCCCACGCCCCGTGCCCGAACCCGGGTACGAACAGCAGCGGCGGTTTCCCCTCCGGCGCCTCCGGGGTGGCCGCGCGTACCTCCCGGAACACCGCCGGCACCGGGCGGGTCCAGTCCCGCACCCGTACGACCCGGGTCTTCACGCCGGCACCTCCAGCTCGTCCAGGGTGCGCTGCACCGTACGCAGGTAGTCGACGTGCCCGATCTCGAACCAGTGCCGGGTGCTCTCCTTCACCTTGGCGGGGTGCCACCGGTTGCCGGCCTCGGCGTCCACCCGGGCGGCGAACGTGCGGGCCCGCTCCGGCGCGGCCTCGCGCAGCCGCAGCCAGCGGGCGATCAGCACCGACTGCCAGTGCACCAGCGGCAGCAGGCCGGAGTCCGGCTGGAGCAGGCCGGCCACCGCCAGCGTCGGATGCCGCCGGGGGAAGGCGTTCAGATAGAGGGCGGGCCGGCCGGACGCGTCGGTGCCGAGCAGCTCCGGCGCCAGGAACTCGAAACGCGGCAGGTAACCGGTGGCGAAGACCACCAGGTCCGGCTCGACCTCCTGCCCGTCGACCAGGGTCACGCTGTTGCGACGGAACCGGGCGACGTCCGGCACCGGCGTGATCGAACCGTGCCCGAGCTGGTGCACGAGGTGGCTGTTGACGATCGGGTGGGTCTCGAAGACCCGGTGGTCGGGGCGGGGCAGTCCGAACCGGGTCAGGTCGCCCACGGTCAGCTTCAGCACCCGGTGGAAGAGCCACTGCCGCAGCCGCAACGGCAGCCGGTAGGGCGCCAGTGAGTCGTTGACCTGGTCGGCGGGGCGGCCGAAGGCGTACTTCGGGGCGTACCAGTAGCCGCGCCGGGTGGAGTGCCAGCACTTGACCGCCTGCTGTCCCGCCTCGACGGCGATGTCACAGCCGGTGTTGCCGGCCCCGACCACCAGCACCCGCTTGCCCCGGATCTGGGTCGCGTCCTTGTACGCCGAGGCGTGGATCACCTTGCCCCGGAACTCCTCCAGCCCCTCGTAGGCCGGTGTCTTCGGCGACCAGTTGTGCCCGTTCGCCACCACCACCGCCGCGTACCGGGAGGTGCGCTCGGCGCCGTAGCCGCCGGTGCTGCGGGTGGTGACGTCCCACCGGTCGCCCTCGGCCGGCTCGACCCGGACGACCTCGGTGCCGAACCAGATGTGCGGCCGCAGGTCGAAGTGGTCGGCGTAGTGCTCCAGATAGGACAGCAGCTGGCTGTGGTGTGGATAGTCCGGCCAGGTGTCCGGCATCGGGAAGTCGGGGTATTCGGTGAGCGGGCGGGACGTGATGAGGTGGGTGCTGGCGTAGACCGGGCTGCGGTCGTGCCGCCAGTTCCAGGCCCCGCCGACGCCGGTCTCCCGTTCGTAGCAGTCGACGCCGAAGCCGTACTCCTTCAGGTTCTTGATCGCGGTGAGGCCGGTGGCCCCGGCGCCGATCACGCAGACGGTGCCGCCCCGGTCGTAGACCGGGCGTCCGTCCCGCCAGAGGGTCGCGGCCGGGTCGTTGCTCTCCTGGTCGCTGAAGGTGGACACCGAGAAATCTCCTTTTGTCCGGCACGAGTGCCGACGTGCGGGGGAATCCTCTCGGCTGCCGTCGTCCTTGTCCAGCCCAACGCGCGCCACTTCCGGGCAAGTACCGTCAGTCGACGTAGCCAGAGCGGCGGTCCACGCCGTCTCGACCCGCGAGGCCGTGCAGGAGCAGCCGATGATCGTCGACGCAACACTGGCCCGGATCAACGAGGGGGTGCAGGCGCACCACCAGCAGGGCCGGCGCGAGGCCGCGCGGGACCTGTTCGCACAGATCTGGGACGAGATCGGCGGGGAACGGGGCGATCCGCTGCACGTCTGCGTCCTCGCGCACGCGATGGCCGACGTGCAGGACGACGTACCCCAGGAGTTGCTCTGGGATCGGCGGGCGCTGGCAGCGGTCGACCTGCTCACCGACGCCCGGCTCGCGCAGGCCGGGGTGCCGATGCGGGTGGCCGGCCTGTACCCGTCGCTGCATCTCAACCTGGCCGACTGCTACCGCAAGCTCGGCGACCTCGACCGGGCCCGGGAACACCTCGGGCACGCGCGGGCGGGGATCGACGCGCTCGGCGACGACGAGTACGGGCAGCTGATCAGAAGCGGCCTGGACCGGCTGACCCAGCAGCTCGCCCCCGGGTAGGCCGGGCGCCGGCGGTCACGCGGAGTCGCGCAGCACCAGTCTGGTGGGCAGGATGAGGGAGGCGGTCTCCCGCCCCGCGATCACCTCGACGAGCACCCGGGTCATCTCCTTGCCCAACGCCTGGATCGACTGGTGGACCGTGGTCAACGGCGGATCGGTGCGTCCGGCTATCCCCAGGTCGTCGAAGCCCACGACCGCCACGTCCGCCGGCACGGACCGGCCCGAATCGGCGAGCACCCGCAGGGCGCCGGCCGCCATGTTGTCGCTGCCGGCGAAGACGGCGTCGAGATCCGGGTGGTCGTCGAGCAGCGCCTTCATCGCCGCAGCGCCGCTGGCCTCGGTGAAGTCACCCTCCGCCACGCCGTACGGAGGCAGACCCGCCATGATCATCGCTTCCCGGTAGCCCCGGTAGCGGGCCGCGCCGGCCTCGGTGCCCAGTTCGCCGGTGATGGTGACGATGCGGGTTCGGCCGAGGCCGAGAAGGTGCTCGGTGGCGAGCCGCGCCCCGCCGAGGTTGTCGGAGTCGACATACCACTGCGGCTTGAAGTGCAACGGCCGACCGCCGTACACGGCCGGCAGGCCGGCCCGGCGCACGATGTGGGTCAGCGGGTCGTCCCCGCGCAGCGCCATCAGCATGATGCCGTCGACGCCCCGGGTGTTCAGCAGGTTGGTGAGCCGGGACCGGCCCCGGCCGGAGCTGGCCAGGCACAGCAACAGGTGCAGGTCGGTCTCCTCGAGCGCCGCGGAGACCCCGACGATGACCTGGCCGAAGAACGGATCGGCGAAGAGTTCGGGGTCGTCGTGGGAGATGGCGAGGGCGACGATTCCGGTCTGCCGGGTGGCAAGGGCCCGAGCGGTGCGGTTGGGCAGGTAACCCAACTCCTTGATGGCCTTCTCGACGGCCTCCCGGGTGGCGCGGCTGACGTGTGGCGCCTTGTTGAGGACCCGGGACGCGGCGGAGCGTGACACACCGGCACGTGCGGCCACCTCGTCGAGCGTGGGCTGGCGCCGGGTCGTCCCTGTTCCCATCCTGCCGCCGCGTCCTTCCTGCCTAACGTCGGTTGCCTAACGTCGGAGACAGGCCGACGACGGGGGCACCCGGCGTGGCTCGGTCGGCGCCGAACCGGCTACCGGCGGGGCTGGCGTCGCCGGTAGATGATATCGACCTTCAGCGATCAAGGTCGACACGGCCACGTCGCGCGCCCCGGGGGCGCCCGGGTGTCGGTCCGGGGCGCGCGTCGCCGGCCGTACGAGTTCGGTGCCGCTGGCCGAGACCGGTGCCGTAGCGCTGGAAGCGGTTCCAGTATCGGCCTGACATTGGCGACGCACCGGATCCGGGCCCGACGGGTGCAACCTTGACTTCTGCTCGTCACATGCCCAACATTGAATCGACATCAATAGATAGACTGTAACTGGAAGCGCTTCCAGTCTGGCCCGAGCTGGCGCCCCCAGGCGTGCACGGGCGCCCGGTCGCGGGACGGCAAAGGGCACCGACCCGCGACGCGGTGACCAGACAGGTGGCGGCCCCCACCACCGGTTCATGTCGACACACCTCCCAACGCTCTAGGAGACTCGCGATGAGACGACCCGCCCGTCCGCTGCTCGCGGTTGCGGCCGCGCTGGCAGTGGCGGTCCCGACGATCCTGTTCGGCTCGTCGGCCGCCCACGCCGATCCGATCAGCCAGACCAGCGGCTTCTACGTCAACCCCAACTCCAGCCCCGCGTCGTGGGTCGCCGCCAACCCCGGTGACGGACGCGCCAACGCGATCAGGACCTCGATCGCCCAGAAGCCGATGGCCTCCTGGTTCGGCAACTGGAGTGGCGACATCGGATCCGCGGTCGGCAACTACGTCGGTGCCGCGGACGCCGTCGACAAGCTCCCCCTGCTGGTGGCCTACAACCTCCCCGGCAGGGACGCCTGCGGCGGGCACTCCGGCGGTGGCGCCGGAAGCGTCGCCGCCTACGACGCGTGGATCTCGGCCTTCGCCGGCGCCATCGGCAACCGGCCCGCCGTGGTCGTCCTCGAACCGGACTCGCTGGGCGACTTCAACTGCATGAACCAGGGGCAGATCAACGACCGCGTCGGCATGCTCAGCCGCGCCGCCAACCAGTTCCGGACCAGGGCGCCGAACACCTGGGCCTACCTCGACGCCGGCAACCCCGGCTGGGTCGACGCCCGGACCATGGCGCAACGCCTCAACTCCGCCGGTGTCGGCAACGCGCACGGGTTCGCGCTGAACGTCTCGAACTACTTCACCACCGGCGAGAACACCAACTACGGCAACAACGTCGCCAACACGCTGCGTAACAGCTACGGGTACTCCAAGCCCTTCGTGATCGACACCAGCCGCAACGGCAACGGTGCCAACGGGCAGTGGTGCAACCCGGGCGGCCGCAGGATCGGCACATCGACCCAGATGGGCGGCGGCGCCGAGATGCTGCTGTGGCTCAAGACGCCGGGCGAGTCCGACGGCAACTGCGGGGTCGGATCCGGATCCAGCGCCGGGCAGTTCCTGCCCGAGGTGGCCTACAAGATGGTCTACGGCTACTGAACCTGGATGACGCGACGCAGCGGTCGAGCCGGTTCACCGGGCGTACCGGCGAGTGGAAGTGCCCCTCCCGCGAACAGGCGGGAGGGGCACTTCGCAGGTGGGGGAAGTACGGTCGGACAGGGTCCAGAGCCACGCCCCGGCGGAAGTGACCCAGATCACCCTGCCGGGAGATCCGTCTCTCCCGGCACGATCGATTGACAGGACGTGAGAGCGAGCGAGCCGGACGAGGAGCACCTGCTGCGACGCGTCGCGCGGGCCGATCTGGACGCCTTCGATGAGTTGTACCGGCGTACCTCGCCCTGGCTCGCCATTCGGCTGCGGCGACGCTGTGCCGACGACGGGATCGTCGCGGAGGTGCTCCAGGACACGTACCTGACGGTCTGGCGGGCGGCCGGGTCGTTCGCCGCGCTGCGGCCCTCCGGCGGCGCGGATGCCCCGGGCGGCAGCGCCGCCGGATGGATCTGGACGATCGCGGCGCGGCGGCTGGTGGACGCACTGCGACGCCGCGCCCGGCAGCCGGACGTACTGCCCGCCGAATCGCTGCCGGTGCCGAACTCACCGGCGGCCGAGGACGTGGCACTGGACCGGACGATCGGAAACGAGCTGGGTGCGGCGGTGGACCGGCTCGCGCCGGAACTCCGCGCGGTGCTGAGCGCCATGGTCATCGACGGACTGACGGTACGGGAGACGTCGGCCCTGCTGGGACTGCCCGAGGGCACGGTGAAGAGCCGGGCGCGGCGCGCCCGCAACGTACTACGGGAGGCGCTGTCGTGACCGCTCACGTTCCGGCCGCCGCACTGGAGGCGTACGCGCACGGCCGACCCGGCCCCGGCGCGGAGGACACCGCGACCTGGGTGGTGGAGGTGCACCTGGAGAGCTGCGCCGAGTGCCGGGCGCGGCTCGCCGGGTTCGCGGCTCCGCCGGTACGGGAACTGCTCGACGGCGCACGGGAAACGATCATGCATCGGGCGCGGACCGGGCCCGGACCGGCCCGGCGCTCCCGGTGGCGGCGGTGGACGTGGCGCTGGACGGACTGGTCGCTACCGGCCTGGGCCGCGACGACAAGCATCGCGGTCCTCGTCGCGTTCCTGCTCGACTCCGCGTACCCGCACCGGCCGTCGACGGTGCTGCTGCTCGCCCCGGTGGCTCCGCTCACCGGCCTCGCGGTCGCCTGGTCGCGGCACACCGACCCGGCCTGGGAGGTGGTCGCCGGCACCGCGCGGGCGGGCCTGGAGCTGCTGCTCCGCCGTACCGCCGCGATCCTCTCCCTGGCGCTGCCGCCGCTCGCGGTCGCGGGCTGGCTGCTCGGCACCTCCCCCGCGCTCTGGCTGCTGCCCTGCCTGACGTTCACCGCGGCGACGCTGCTGCTCGGCGGCCGGATCGGCGTCACACCCGCCGCCGTGGTCCTGGGCCTCGGCTGGGTCGCGGCGGTCGTCGCACCGGCGCTGGTAACCGCACGCGCACCGGCCCTCGTCCAGGCCGAGAGCCTGCCCGGCTGGGCGGTGGCCGCCGCCGTCGTCACCGCGCTCGCCGCACTGCGCTCCGACGACTTCCGGCGCCTCACCAGCTGGCGCTGACCCCGCACCACCACTGTCGGCGACGCCCGACACATCCGGAAGACCGCACGCGGGACCGGATCAGACGGCGCCGGCCGACGACCCCTGCCCCCCGGAGAACGAGGAGACGAGATGGTACGCGCCATCGACCCACACGACGTCCGCGCCAGCACCCACGCCTTCGAGGTGGAGACCAGGCAACTGCGGGTGAAGGCCGGCAGGCACCTCGCCGTCAACGGGCTCGACCTCGCCCTCGGCACCGGCGTGCACGGGCTGCTCGGGCCGAACGGCGCCGGCAAGACGACCCTGATGCGCGCCCTCGCCACGGTGGTCAAGCCGACCGGCGGCGCGCTGCGGCTGCTCGGCCAGGACGCCACCCCCGGCCGGGGACTGCGCGACGTGCGCGGCCGACTGGGATACCTGCCCCAGCAGTTCGGCTTCTATCCCCGCTTCACCGTGCGCGACTACGTCGAGTACATGGCCTGGCTGCGCGACATGCCCTCGGCCGCGGTACCCGGTGCGGCGCAGCGGGCCATCGAACGGGTACACCTGGCCGACCGCGCCGACTCCAGGCTCAAGTCCCTGTCGGGCGGCATGCTGCGCCGCGCCGGCATCGCGCAGGCGATCGTGAACGAACCGGCGCTGCTGCTGCTCGACGAGCCGACCGTCGGTCTCGACCCCGAGCAGCGGGTCGAATTCCGCGAACTGGTCCGCGAACTGGGCGCGACGAGCTGCGTGGTGGTCTCCACCCACCTGGTCGAGGACGTGGTGGCCGCCTGCTCCGACGTCCTGCTGCTGGACCACGGCACCCTGGTCTTCCAGGGCGTACCGGCCGACCTGGCCCGGTTCGGTGCGGCCGGCGGCGTCGGGGACAGCCCCGCCGAACGCGGCTACTCGCACCTGCTGCGGCAGCGCCGGAGCGCGTCGTGATCCGGGTCGTCCGCGTGGAACTGCTCCGCTCCACCGCGAAGAGCCTGGCGATCCTGCTCTTCGGCGTCTTCGCCCTCAGCGCCGCCGCGATGCACCGCGCCTGGTGGGCGCAGTGGCTGGTGTTCACCTACGTCGAGACCACCACACTGTTCCTGGCCGTACCGCTGGCGCTGGCCGGCGGCGCGCTGATCGGACGCCGCGACCGGCGCACCGGCGCCGCCGAGCTGGTCGCCAGTACCGGGCGCCCGCGCTGGCAGCGGGTGACCCCGACGATGGCCGCCACCGCTGTCGGGGTCGCCGCCGCGCACCTGCTCTTCCTCGCGCTCGCCGGCACGCTCGTCGCGGTGACCGGCAGCTACCTCGGCCCGGCCGGCATCCCGACCGTGCTGATCGACACGGCACTGCTCGTCGGCGCCGCCTGGGCCGGGGTCGCCGCCGGCCGGGCCTGGGCGTCGCCCCTGCTGCCGCCGATGCTCGCGGCGGCGGCCCTGGCCGGGCAGCTCGGCGTCGACGTGGTGGCGTTGCCGACCGCGAACCCGAGTCCGTGGCGGAACCTGAACCTCGTGGTGCAGCCTGCGGAGTTTCCGTGGGAGGACGCGACCTGGCGGGCCCTGCTCGGCCGCCTGGCGCTCGGCGCCGGCCTCGCGCTGGGCGGCTTCCTGCTGGTCGCCACCAGGTCGTGGTGGTACCGGGGAGTGGGCACCGCGGCGCTCGCCGCCGGCGTGGCCGGCCTGCTCCTCGTCACGCCCTCCGGGCAGACGAACCGGTACCGGGTGGAGCCGTCGGCGCAGCGGGTGGTGTGCGCCGACGGCGCCCCGGAGGTCTGCGTGACAGCGGTACACGCCTACGCCCTGCCCGGGATCGTCCCGGACGTCCGCCGCGCGCTCACCGCGCTCGCGAAGCTGCCGGGCGCACCCACCCGGGCGGCGGAGTTCCGACCGGGCACCGCGGGTACGTTCAGCAGCAACCAGTTCTGGACGGGCAAGCCGACGACCGAGCCCGGTACGGTGCTGTTCGTCCTGGAGCTCGCCGGCACCAGCCGGACGGACCCGGACCTGACGGCGAGCATCGTCTTCGGCGCCGGCACCCGCTGGAACGGGTGTGCCCAGGACGACGAGGTCGCCAAGGCCGCGGCCGGGGCGTGGCTGCTCGGCACCGACGACCTGCGGATCGTGGAGGACGGCTGGGAGTACCCGGACGACCTCCGGCAGGAGATCCGGAACACCGTGCGGCAGCTGCGCGCCCTGCCCGAAACCGAACAGCTCCGCCGGGTGACCGCCCTGCGGGACGCCGCGAACCGGTGCGAACCCGACCTGCTGAGGCTGCTCACCGGCAGCGAGGGCGCCTCGTGACCGCCTCGCCGCCCGCTGCCGGCGGCCGAGGCTGGCTCCCGCTCCGCCAAGGCTGGCTCCCGCTGTACCTGCGGTCCCGGCGGGTACCGCTGGCGGTGGCCGTGTCGGTCGGCGCGGTCGCGGTGGTCTCGGCCACCTGGGCGGGCGTCACCGACCAGTCCCGGGTGCACCAGAGCCTCGCCGCGCTCACGGTCGCGCTGGCGGCCGCCCCGATCATCCCCACCCTCGCCGGGGACGACGCCGCCCTGGAACAGACCGCCGCACTGCGCTGGCCGCCACGCCGCGCACTGCACCTGCTCACGGGTGCGGCGGTCGTCGCCGGGATACTGGTCGCCGCCCGACTCGGCGGCACCGACTTCGGTCCGGCCGGGCTGGTCGCGCGCAACACCGCCGGGCTGGTCGGCCTGCTCGGCCTCGGTACGGCGCTCGCCGGCACCTCGTGGTCGTGGCAGGCGCCGTTCAGCTGGGTCGCGGCGCAGTGCTTCGTGCCGCTGCCGGACGGCCCCGTCTGGCGGCAGGCGCTGCTGTGGATGGTCCAGCCGCCGGAGAACCGCACCGCCGCCGTCACCGCCGGGGCGCTGCTCCTCGCCGGTCTCCTCGGGTACGCCGCGCGGGTCGGCCCACCGACCTCCGCCGCCGAGACGGCGATGGCCCAGTAGGCAGGGGCCCGGGGTCGGGCCGGCGACAGCCGAACCGACCCCGGGTCGTCAGGTCCGATCAACGGTCGGGAACTGACCGGAGGTACTGCGAGTCTCTCAGCATGAACAGCGAAGTCCTGCTTCCGCCGCAGTCGGTACCGACCGACGGGGCCGTGCTCAACCCGTTCGTGATCGTTGACGACGCGGCCGGTCTCGTCACCTTCGTCTCCGAGGTCTTCGGCGTCGGAGAAACCGCCGAGGCCCGTACCCCGATGCCCGACGGCAAGCTCATCCATGCCCAGCTGCGCCTCGGCACCGTCGACCTGATGATCGCCGATCGGCTCGACGGTTGGCCACCGCACCCCGGCCTGCTCCAGGTCTGGGTGGTCCCGCTGCTGTCGCGGTCCCGCCGGATGGTGGCCGAGGACCCGCCCTGGCACACTCGGCGCCGTGCTGCCCATCATCACGTTGCGCAACGTCGGGTCCGCCGCCATCGCGGTCGGACTGCTCGTCGCCGTACTCACCCTCGGCACCAGCACCGACCGGCCCTTCGTCCTCGCCGTGCTCCTGGTGCTCGTCGGTACCGGCCTACGGCTGGAGGCCGCCATCCGCGCCCGGAACGTACCCGGCCGGGGCGGCGCCGACCGCTGACCCGGGGGCGGGAGTTCAGCCGGCGGCCGGCAGCAGCAGATCGACGCGGATCGGAAGGTGGTCGCTGGCCCGCCGGGTCTGCGCGGTGTCCACCACGTCGTAGTCGAGCACCTCGATCCCGGGTGCGACGAAGAGCGCGTCGATCCGGTCGCGCGGCTCTCGGCACGGGAAGGTGCACCGGTCCGCGCCACCACCCGCCACCGCCGCGTCGGTCAGCCCGTCGGCCACCGTACGCCAGGCTCCGCCGCCCGAGTTCTCGTTGAGGTCGGCCCCGACCACCACCGGCAGCCGCAGGGCGGTCAACTCCTGTTTGAGCAGGGTCGCCTGGTGGGGGCGCTCGGCCGGGTCGGTGGAGAGGTGCGAGCCGGCCAGCACGAACCGGGCCGCCCCGATCCCGCACTCGGCGAAGACCGCACCCCGCAGGTGCCGGCCCGGCGTCAGCGGGAACCGCTGGCACCAGGTGCGGTAGACCCGGACCCGCAGGCTGGTCAGCAGCAGGTTGCCGAGCGCCGGCAGGCCGCCGGCCGCCACCACCAACCCGAACCGGTCGGCCAGGGCGGCGCACCTGTGCCGCCAGCGGAACCGGCGCGGTGCCTCCTGCACGATCACCACGTCCGGCTCCAACGCCCGGACCGCCCCGGCCAGCGCGTCGGTGTCGTCCCGTTGACCGTGCACGTTGTAGGAGAGCACCCGAAGGCGCACCGGTGACGTCTTCCCGCCGGAGGACTGTTGCTGAGCCACGCCGTACCCCTTGCTCGTCGGTTCCGCTCCGCCCCCGCGCGGTGCCCGGCTAGCGGCGTCGGGCCAGGTCGGCGGCACCGACCATGCCGGCCGAGTTGCCCAGCTCGGCGGGGCGGATCTCGGCCACCGGAATTGTGGCACGCGCGGCGAGAGCGTCCAGGTAGGACCGACGTGTCGGACCCATCAACAGCTCACCGGCCTCCACCACACCGCCACCGACCACCAGCACCTGCGGGTCGAGGATCTGCGCCATGTCGGCCAGCCCGACGCCGAGCCAGTTCCCGATCTGCGCGAAGGCCGTGCCGGAGACCGGGTCGCCCGAGCGGGCGGCGGCGGTCACCATCGGTCCGGTGATCGCCTCGACGTCACCGCCGGCCAGGTCGAGCAGGACGGTGGCCCGCGCGGGTTCCTGCCGCGCGCCGGCCCGGGCGAACCGGACCAGGGCGTTGCCGCTGGCGTACTGCTCGATGCAGCCGAGCCGGCCGCAGCCGCAGACGTGGCCGTCCGGCACCGAGAGCATGTGCCCGAGTTCGGCGGCGATGCCGTGCGCGCCGCGCAGCAGCTCCCCGCCGAGCACGATGCCCCCGCCGACCCCGGTGCCGATGGTGAACAGCACCATCGAGTCGTCGGCGTCCCGGGCCGCCCCGTGGCGGAACTCCGCCCAGGCCGCCACGTTGGCGTCGTTCTCCACGATCACCGGCAGCCCGACGGCGTTGCCGACGAAGTCCCGCAGCGGCTCGTCCCGCCAGGCGATGTTCGGGGCGAACAGCACCGTGGAGCGGGCGGCGTCGATCCAACCGGCGGCGCCGATGCCGACGGCGGTCACCTCGTACTCGGCGGTCAACTCCTTGACGACCTCGACGATCACGTCACGGGTCCCGGCCACGTCCTCGGCGGGAGTGTCCCGGCGTGTCTGCGCCCGCACCACACCGTCGACGTCGACCACCCCGGCGGCCACCTTGGTACCCCCGACGTCGACTCCGATGGTCAGCGTCACCGAGCCGCTCCCCTCTGCCACACCGCACCCACGCGGTCACCGTCCCGCCACCTGCCGCCGTACCGTGCCGTTCCGCCCGGCGTCCACCGGCGGACCGCCTCCGGTGGTCAGCCGTCCTCGCCGGGCACGGCATGCTCACCGGAGCCGGTGGCGGCCGGTTCCTCCGGGGACCGCGACGCGGGCACCGGTGGTCGACCGGTGGCCGGCGGCGCGGCCGGCCTGGTCGGCTCCGCTCCGGCCGGGTTCGCCCGGTCCGGACCGGTGGTCGTCCCGGTCTCCCGGGTTCCGGCCTCGGCACGGGTGGCGGCCGCCCAGACGTCGCCGGGCGTGTCCGCCGGCCACGAATCATGCCTGGTACCTGTCGCCTCGCGCCACACGGTGTCCCGCCACCGGCCCGGTGTGCCACCCGGCGACGCTCCGGCCGGCTCGGGCCCACCGGCCGGCTCGGGCCCACCGGCCGGCTCGGGCCCACCGGCCGGCTCGGGCCCACCGGCCGGCGCCTGCGCCGTCCCGGCCGGTCCGGTGATCGAGGAGAGGGCACGCAGCAGGCTCGCCACCCCGGCGGCGAAGTCCCCGGCACCGGTGGCGAGTCGTTCGGCCAGTTCCGGGCTCGGGTCCCGCAGCGCCGCGATCGACCGACAGACCGGGCAGACGCAGCATTCGGCATCACCGGTGGCGAAGCCGGCCCCGGACGAAGCCGTACCGGCCCCCGGTTGGCCGCCCCGCGCCGATGCCGGAGGCAGGTCGTCAGGTGACGGTGGCGGTGGCGGGGTGGAATTGCGGGGTTCCGGCCCCGGGGTGACCGGTTCGGGCTTCGCCGCCTCTGGCGTGGTCGGCTCCGGCGAGCCTGCCTGTGGGGTGGCCGGCTCCGGGGTGGTTCGCTCAGGTCGGTCCGGCCGCGACGGCGCGCCGGCCTGGTCCAGTACGTCCGAGATCATCTGCCCGAACGACCCGAACGACCCGAACGACCCGGCCCGGTCCCGTGCCTCGGAGGCGGCGGTCCGGGCCATCGCCAGCGCGGCGGCGACCAGCCGCTCCGCCTCCTCGCGGGCGGAGCCCGGATCGGACGCTCCGGACGAACTCCTGTCTTCCATGATCGGCTCCTCCACCCCCGGTTTGCTGCACAGCTGGGCCGGCGCCAGTCCGCGCTGCCGTCAACCCGCCCTGTTCAGAGTCTCCACCCGCCTCTTGAGCTGCGTCAGCGCGGCGTCCATGATCATCTTCTCGGCCTTGCGCCGGAACATCCCCAGCATGCCTACCGACAACTCGACCTCCAGGGTGTAGGTCACCGTCGAGGTGCCGTCCCCGTTGTCCTCGATGTCGTACGACCCGTTCTGCACCTTCTGCATCCGCGAGGGCTCCACCAGGTGCCACTCGATCCGCGAGATGTCCTCGGCGTACTCGTACGCCAGCGTGTACTCGTCGGTCATCACCGAGGCGTCGAGTACGAACCGCACCCGGGCCGGATAGCCGTCCTCGTACTCCTCGGTCACCTCGACCCGCTTGACCGCGTCGGCCCACTCCGGATAGCGCGGAAAATCGCAGATGACCGCCGTCACCTGAGCCGGCGGCGCGGCGATCACGATCGACTGGGTGGAGGAATCCGCCATGCTCGGCAGGCTACCGCGCAATCGGGTGGGTCCGGCCGACCGCCTCGACCCGTTCGTTCCCACTCGACCCACCTGGCCGGGCGGTCGGCGCCGGTCGAAGGTAGGTTGCGGGTAGTCCGACCGGCCGAGCTGGCCCGGTCGACGCGAGCACGAGGTCGATACGAGCACGAGGGAGTGCAGGTGCGCGAGTTCTCGGTTCCCCCAGCGGTCACGGTCGGGGACGCGGCCAACCTCACCGACCCGGTCTGGGACAACGCCGAGGAGGCCCCGGACAGCGTGCAGTTCGTCCGGCGCGCGGTGGACGCCGCCGGCCGGCAGGACGGCTGGGCCGACGTGACCTGCCGGCAGTTCCACGCCGAGGTGGTCGCGCTGGCCCGCGGCTTCGTCGCCGCCGGGATCAACCCCGGTGACCGGGTGGGCCTGATGAGCCGGACCCGGTACGAGTGGACCCTCGTCGACTACGCGGTCTGGGCGGCCGGCGGGGTGACCGTGCCGATCTACGAGACCTCCAGCCCGGAGCAGGTCGCCTGGATCCTCTCCGACTCCGGCGCGGTCGGCTGTGTGCTGGAGACCAACGGGCACGCGATGGCGCTGGCCGGGCTCCGAGACCAGCTGCCGAAGCTGGAGCAGGTCTGGCAGCTCGAACTCGGCGGCCTCGACGAGCTGGTGGCACTCGGCGAGCGGATCGACCCAACCAAGATCGAGGTACGCCGCAAGGCGGTCAAGGCGGCCGACATCGCCACCATCATCTACACCAGCGGCACCACCGGGCGACCCAAGGGCTGCGTACTGACCCACCGGAACCTGCTCGCGGACATCTGCAACGCCATCCCGGTGCTGCCGAACCTCTTCAACGAGGGCGCCTCGACGCTGCTCTTCCTGCCGCTGGCCCACTCGTTCGCCCGGCTGATCCAGATCGGCACGGTCCGGGCCCGGGTCACCGTGGCGCACAGCGCCGAGGTGAAGCACCTGGTCGACGAGTTGAAGGAGTTCCGGCCCAGCTTCGTGCTCTCGGTCCCCCGGGTCTTCGAGAAGGTCTACACCGGCGCGGTGCAGAAGGCGGCCGCGGAGGGCAAGGGCAAGATCTTCGGCCGGGCCGAGCAGGTGGCTGTCGCGTACAGCCAGGCCCTGGACACCCCGTCCGGGCCGGGCCTGGGCCTGCGGCTGCGGCACCGGGTCTTCGACCGGCTGGTCTACCGCAAGCTCCGGGCCGCGCTCGGCGGGCGCTGCCACAACGCGATCTCCGGCGGAGCTCCGCTCGGCGCCCGGCTCGGGCACTTCTTCCGGGGCGTCGGGGTGCAGGTCTACGAGGGGTACGGCCTGACCGAGACCTCCCCGGCGGTCGCGGTGAACCTGCCCGGCGCGATCCGGATCGGCACGGTCGGCCGGCCGCTGCCCGGGGTGACCGTCCGGATCGCCGACGACGGCGAGATCCTGATCAAGGGTGACGTGGTGTTCCAGGGGTACTGGAACAACCCGGAGGCGACCGCCGAGGTGCTCACCCCGGACGGCTGGTTCCACAGCGGTGACCTGGGCGAACTCGACAACGACGGCTACCTCTGCATCACCGGGCGGAAGAAGGAGATCATCGTCACGGCGAACGGCAAGAACGTCGCTCCGGCCGTACTGGAGGACCGGATCCGGGCGCACCCGCTGGTCAGCCAGTGCATGGTGGTCGGCGACCGGCGGCCCTTCGTCGCCGCGCTGGTCACCATCGACGAGGAGGCGCTGCCGGCCTGGCTGCGCCGGCACGACCGCCCGGCGGACACCCCGGTCGGGAAGCTGCGGGACGACCCGAACCTGCGCAGGGAGATCCAGAACGCCGTGGACGAGGCCAACCAGGCGGTGTCCCGGGCCGAGTCGATCCGCGAGTTCCGGATCCTGCCCCGGGACTTCACCGAGGCGACCGGCGAGCTGACCCCGTCGATGAAGGTCAAGCGCGGCGTCGTGCAGGACACATACTCGGCGGACATCGCCGATATCTACGGCGACTGACTACCATCCGTCAGGTGCCCGCCTCGACCTCCGGCCTCCCCCGTCCGCATCCCCTCGCGGCAGCGGCGCGGGTCGTCATGCTCGCGCTCGTCGCGGTGCTCACGCTGATCGCCACCCGGGAGCCGGGGCAACTGCGCTGGGTGGCCCTGCTCGCCGTGGCCGGCATTCCGGCGGTGGTCGCCCCCCGGCACCGGGTGCTGGCCCCGCTGGGCCGGTTCGCCGAGGTCGTCCTGGTCGGGCTGGCCGCCGGCCAGGTCGCCGCGGCGGCGAACATCGGTACCCCGATGCCCGGGGTCGGTGCCTCGGCGATCCTGCCCTACCTGGCCGTGCCGCTCACCGTGGCGGCGTTGCAGCGGCGGCACCGGGAGGGCATCGGACTGATCGCGGTGGCCGCCGGCACGCTGCTGCTCAGCGGCATCTTCGCCGCTGGCGAGGACGGGCCGCAGATCAGCCAGGTCGGCTATCTGACCGTGGCCGCCCAGTGGGTGATCCTGGCCGCGCTGGGGCTCTTCGCGGCGGGTTCGCTGCAACGGATGGTGCAGGCCCGGGGCGAGCCCCGGCCGCAGCCGTACACCGAGGCGACCCGGCTGCTTACCCAGTTGCGCAGCGTGGCCCGGCAGCTTCCCGGCGCCACCCTCGACCCGGGCAGCATCTCCGAGCACCTGATCGAGGAGTTGCGCGGGGTCACCCGGGCGGACCGGGCGGCGGTGCTCTCCGCCAGCGGCGGCGGGCGGCTGGTGGTGCTCGCCCAGGCCGGGGTGGACCGGGTCGACTGGGAGACGACGCTGGACGCCGACTCGGCGATCGCCGACGCCTGGGCGAGCCAGCAACCCCAGACGGCGCACCGGTCACAGGCCCGCTCGCACTCGGGCGGTGACGTGTCGGCGCTCGTCGTGCCGCTGGTCGCCGGGGTGCGCACGGTCGGCCTGGTGACCCTGGAGGCCGACGTGACGGGCGCCTACCCGCCGCCGGTGGTGGCCCAGGTGACCGCGCTGACCCGACCGGCGGCGCTCCGGCTGGAGGCGGCGCTGCTCTTCGACGAGGTACGGTCGCTGGCCACCAACGAGGAGCGGCAGCGACTCGCCCGGGAGATCCACGACGGGGTGGCCCAGGAACTCGTGATGGTCGGCTACGGCATCGACAACGCCCTGGCCACCCTCCCCGAGGACGCCACCGACACCGCCGAGGAGCTGCGTACGCTGCGCGGCGAGGTGACCCGGGTGATCACCGAGCTGCGGCTGAGCCTGTTCGAGCTGCGCAGCGAGGTGGACCGGCACGGCGGGCTCGCCGCCGCCATCGCCGAGTACGCCCGCACCGTCGGCGCCTCCGCCGGTCTGCGGGTGCACTACACGCTCGACGAGTCCACCGCCCGGCTGCCGGCGGCGACCGAGGCGGAGTTGCTGCGCATCGCGCAGGAGGCGATCACGAACGCCCGCAAGCACGCCGGAGCGTCGAATCTCTGGGTCACCTGTGCCGTGGACCCCCCATTCGCCCAGATTGAAGTGTCGGATGATGGTCAGGGCATCGCTGACCAGCGGCCCGATGGCAGGTATGGTCTTGCGATCATGGCGGAGAGGGCGGAACGTATCCGGGGCCGGCTAGAGATCAGTCCGCGACACCCCAGCGGCACGACGGTGGCCGTGGTGCTCGGAACCTCGTCCCGGCGCGATAACGTGCGCGATAGCGTCACCGCATCAGAAGGGGAGTAACCCGAGCATGACCACCAGCCCCACGCCGACCACTCGGACCAAGGTCCTGCTCGTCGACGATCATGACCTGATCCGCAAGGGCCTGCGGCACGCGTTCGAGCGGGACCGGCAGTTCGAGGTCGTCGGCGAGGCCGCCACCGCTGCCGAGGGGGTGCGACAGGCAGGCGCCCTGCAACCCGATGTAGTGATCATGGACCTCCGGCTGCCCGACGGCAGCGGCTTGGAGGCGACCCGGGCGCTGCGCAAGTCCAGCGCCACCATGGGGATCGTGGTGCTCACCATGTACGCCGGTGACGACCAGCTCTTCGGTGCCCTGGAGGCCGGCGCCAGCGCCTTCGTGCCGAAGACCGCCCCCGCCGACGAGGTGGTCGCCGCGGCCCGGCACGCCGCCTCGTCGCCGAGCGCCTTCACCGCCGCCGACCTGGCCGAGGCGATGAAGCGCCGGCTCGCCCCGTCCGGCCCGCAGCTCTCGCCCCGGGAGGGGCAGGTGCTCCGCCTGCTTGCCGACGGGATGAGTGTCGCCGGCATCGCCAAGCAGCTCTTCGTCAGCGAGTCGACGGCCAAGACCCACATCTCGAAGCTCTACGAGAAGCTCGGCGCGGCCAACCGGGCGCAGGCCCTGATGACCGCCCTCCGGCTGGGTCTGCTGGAAGCGCCGGACGCCCCGAAGTTCTGAGATCGTCATGGGTGGCCGCCCCGCGTCGCGGGGCGGCCATGCTGTGCGCGCCCGTCGCGGAGGAAGCGTCGGGCCGCCGTGCCGACCTGCGCCGACTCGTCCCGGATCCGCGCCACGGCACCGACGGCCAAGACATCGACGTAGATAATTGACGTATGACGTATGACGAGGCTACCTTGATGCTCTGGCTCGCAGGTCGGCCCATGCGCTGACGCCACCCCGCTCCCGGACGCCGACCTGCGGCAGCGCGCGTCCCGTCCCGATCGCGCGTGGTCCCGATCGAAGGAGCAGTTCGATGAACGGTGAGGTTCGTCCCGCCTCCCCCGCCAGACGCCGTCGACGGTCCTGGTTGGCCGCGGCCGGCGCGGCACTGCTGGCCGCCGGCACGCTCGTCGTGGTCAACATGGCGCCCGCAGCCGCGGCGACGGTGGACACCAACGCCTGGTACGTGCTGGTCAACCGGAACAGCGGCAAGGCCCTGGACCTGTACGGCCTGGCCACCAACGACGGTGCGCGGATCAGCCAGTGGACCCGCAACGACGGGGCCAACCAGCAGTGGCAGTTCGTCGACTCCGGCGGCGGCTACTACCGGTTGAAGTCCCGGCACTCCGGCAAGGTCCTCGACGTGTCGAACGCGTCGACCGCCGACGGCGGCGCGATCGTCCAGTGGGCCGACCACAACGGCACGAACCAGCAGTTCCGGCTCGCCGACTCCGACGGCGGCCACGTCCGGCTGCTCAACCGGAACAGCAACAAGGCGGTGGAGGTGCAGGGCGCCTCGACGGCCGACGGCGCGAACGTCGTCCAGTACGCCGACGGCAACGGGACCAACCAGCAGTGGCAGCTGTCCCGGATCGGCGGCGGCAGCCCCACCACGCCACCGCCCGGTGGCGGCGACCCGGGTGCGGGGTGCGGCAAAGCCCCGACGCTCACCAGCGGGTCGCACACGATCCAGAGCAACGGCCGGAGCCGTAGCTTCATCCTCAGGATCCCCGCCAACTACAACAACAACACCCCCTACCGGCTGATGTTCGCGTTCCACTGGTGGGGCGGCACCGCCGGCGACGTGGCGTACGGCGGAGCGGACGGGGCCGCCTGGGCCTACTACGGGCAGCAGGAACAGTCGAACAACTCCGCGATCCTGGTCGCACCCCAGGGCATCGACAACGGCTGGGCCAACTCCGGCGGCGAGGACCTCACCTTCGTCGACGACATGATCCGCCGGATCGAGAGCGACCTCTGCGTCAACCAGGCGCAGCGCTTCGCCCTCGGTTTCAGCTACGGCGGATCCATGAGCTACGCGCTCGCCTGTGCCCGGCCGACCGTGTTCCGGGCCGTCACCGTCTACGGCGCCCCCGGACTGCTCAGCGGCTGCACCGGCGGCACCCAGCCGGTCGCGTACTTCGGGATCCACGGCATCTCCGACAACATCGGCGGTGGGCGCTCGCTCCGGGACAGGTTCGTCGGCAACAACGGCTGCACCCCGCAGAGCCCGCGCGAGCCGGCGGCGGGCAGCCGGACCCACGTCACCACCGTCTACTCGGGATGCCGGGCCGGATATCCGGTGCAGTGGGGCGCCTTCGACGGAGGCCACACCCCCGGACCGGTCGACGGCGGCGGCGACAGCGGCGCCCGCACCTGGACCAAGGGCGAGGTGTGGCGGTTCTTCTCTCAGTTCTAGACACACCGACCGGAGCCGTGCCCCGACGTCGGACGACGACACGGGGCGCGGCACCCGGCTGACGACGGGCCGCGCCGAACCCGCTCGAACGGCAGGTCCGTAACCGGGTGGGCGGGCTACCGGTTGGCAGGTGTTCCAGCACCTCGCACCAGCCAGCAGCCCGCCCTACTCGTGGCCGCTCTCGCCGCCGGCCAGCAGCTCCGTCATCCGGTGCGCCTGCCGCTCCCAGCGCCACTCCCGCTCCACCCAGGCCCGGCCGGCGGCACCGATGCGCCGGGCCAGCTCCGGGTCGGCGAGCAGTGCCGCGACCCGGTCGGCGAGCTGGCCGACGTCCCGGCCGTCGACGACGTACCCGGTCTCGCCCTCCCGGACCGCGTCCGGCGCCCCGCCGGAGTTGCCGGCCACCACCGGCAAACCGGTCGCGGACGCCTCCAGGTAGACGATGCCCAGGCCCTCCACGTCCAGCCCGCCGTTGCGGGTGCGGCAGGGCATCGCGTAGACGTTCCCGGCCGCGTAGTGCGCCGGCAGCTCGGCGGTCGGCACCGAACCGGTGAAGACCACGTCCGCCGCGACTCCCACCCGCCGGGCCAGCTTCTCCAGCGCCCCCCGGTACGGCCCACCGCCGACCACCAGCAGCACCGCCCCGGGCACCCGGCGACGGATCTCCGGCAGCGCCCGGACCAGCGCGTCCTGCCCCTTGCGTGGCACCAGCCGGGAGACGCAGACCACCACCGGCCGGTCACCCAGCCGGTGCCGGGCGCGCACCTGCGCACCGTCCACGTCCGGGTGGTAGACGTCCACGTCCACCCCGGGCGCCAGCCGGCGCAGCTCGGTACGCCCGCGCAGCACCCGGTCCAGCCGGACCCGGGTGTACTCCCCGAGATAGGTGGTGACGTCCACCCCGTCGCCGATCCGGCGCAGTGCCGTACGGGCACCCGGCAGGGCCGCCCAGCCGACCTCGTGACCGTGCGTCTGGGCCACCGCCCGGACGATCCCGGCCCGGCGGCGCAACCCGGCGGCGAGCAGCCCCAGCGGGGCCGCCGCGCCGAACCAGACGGTGTCGCAGTCGTACGCCCGGGCCAGCTCCGCCGCCCGCCGGGCGACGTGCCGGGTCGGCAGCAGCACCCCGGTCGGCTCCCGGACCACGTCGAACGGCTGGTCGGCGTCGAACTTGTCGGCGCCGCGCCAGGTCGAGGCGTAGACCACCACCGAGCCGGGCGGCTGCCGGACGGCGAGACCGTGCACGAAGGACTGGATCCCGCCGGGGCGGGGCGGGAAGTCGTTGGTGACGAGCAGGGTCCTGGTCAACCGCCGGCTCCTCGGGCGTACGCGCGGGCCGCGGCCATGCGTTGCACTGTGGATGGATGACTCGCCCGGAACAGGTATTCCCAGCGGGGCGGGTCGGGGTCGGCGAGGTTGGTGCCGGAGAGCCGCCGCTGCATCGCCTCGAAGGCGGCCGGATCGCCGGTCAGGGCCAGGGCGTGCGCGTCGGCCCGCGCCTCGACCTGTCGGGATACCCAGGCCTGGGCCGGCGACGCCAGCAGACCGGCCACCGTCACCAGGGCCAACAGCAGCGGGAACGCCCGTGGCTCGGCCACCGAGTCGACCCCGGCGGCCCGTAGCAGCGCACCGGCGGAGCCGAGCAGGTAGAGCGCAACGACCGCCGCCGCCGCGCCGAGCGCACCGGTGAGGGTGCCGGTGAGCACGTCCCGGTCCTTGGCGTGGCCGAGCTCGTGCGCGACCACGCTCGCCACCTCGGCCGGCGGCGCCTCCCGCAGCAGGGTGTCGTAGACGACGATCCGCCGGGTCGGCCCGAACCCGGAGACGTACGCGTTCACCGCCCGGGTCCGCCGGGACGCGTCGGCGACCAGCACGTCCTTCACCGGTACGCCGTCTGCGTCGGCCAGCGCCATCAACTCGACGCGCAGCGGCCCCGGCTCCATCGGGGTGAACCGGTTGAAGATCGGCTCCACCAGCACCGGCAGGATGAACGAGCCGAGCGTGACAAGCATCGCCGCGCCGACCGCCCCGAACGCCCACCACCACCTCGGGGCGAGCCGGATCACCGCGTAGAAGCCGAGCAGCGCCACCGCGCCGATCACGGCGCTTACCGCGTACGACTTGAGCAGGTCGACCGTCCAGCCGCCCCAGCCCTGGGTGGAGAGGCCGTAGCGAGCCACCACGGCGTGCCGCCAGGCGGCGAACGGCAGGGTCACCAGGTCGGCGACCAGCACCACCGCGAGACCGCCGAGCACGGCCTGGGCGATCCAGTGGTCGCCGAACGGGCGCCCGACCAGGGTGATCAGCTTCCCGCCGAGCGGGGTGAGGCCGAGCAGTAGGGCGACCGCCAGCCCGACGGCCAGCGCGGCGTAGCCGCCCGGACGCAGCGCGGCGGCGAAGGCCCGGCCCCGGGCCACGTCGGCCGGGTCCAGCTCGTCCAGCGCGGCGATCTGGTCGGCGCGGGGCGCCGGTGGGCGAGGCCACGGCACCAGCAGCACCGTGGCCGCGACGAGCAGCAGCAGGAGGGCGACCAGGGTCAGGCCGGCCCAGGCACGCGGTGTCACGGTGTCGCCCGCACCCACTCGGTCATCCGCTCCGCCCTCCGATCGCGCGGCCAATCCTATGCCCGGGTCGGCCGGCGCGTTGCGGGGCGGGCTATGCGACCCGGCGGCGTCGGCGCCGGTTGGCGAGCCGCACCGGTGCCGAGACCGGCGCGTCCAGGATCTCGACGTCGAAGCCGGCCCGGGTGAAGACCTCGATCGCGTGCATCTCGTCGGCGGTCAGCGCGGCCTGCCCGGGTGGCTGGTCCAGCAGGGCGCTCACCAGGCACCCGGAACAGGCCGCACCCCCTCGGGGGCAACTGTCGCAGTCGATGAGCATCTGCGCACTCCTCATAGCAGCGGGCAACGGTGGAGGTCAGCAAGCAGCCACCGTCCGTGACATCGACGCTAGGACAGGGGTACGACAAAACCTGCGTTGCCGCCCAACGCCCCCATCCAGCTGATCAACGGACGTAAGGGTCAGCCCGGCTGGTCAGGCCCTCCAGGCCGGCGGCCGTGCCGGCTAACCAGGCCCGTCGAGCCCGGCTGGCCAGGTCCTCCACTCCGCAGACGGGCGAGCCGGCCGGTCAGGAGCGGGCGAGCCGGCCGGTCAGGAGCGGGCGAGCCGGCCGGTCAGGAGCGGGCGAGCCGGCCGGTCAGGAGCGGGCGAGCCGGCGGAGCAGGGCGTCCGCGCCGAGCGGGTAGGCGCCGTGCCGGCGTACGCCGTCGGCGACCTCGCGGTCGGAGGAGACCACCACGATCGGTCGGCCCGCCGGCTCGGCCCGGACCAGCCGGCGGATCAGGTCGTCGGCGGTCTCCCCCTTCCGGGAGAACAGCACCCGTACGCCGCGCGGCGCGGGCGGCAGCCCGTGCACCCGCTCCGCACCGTCGAAGACCACCGTCACCTCGTCACCGGTCTGCGCCGCGATCCCGCCCAACCCGCTGATCAGGCGCTTGCGCTGCTGCTCCAGGGACATGTCGCCGAAGCCGCGCTTGGTGACGTTGTAGCCGTCCACCACCAGGTGCGCCCGGGGCAGCGCCAGCAGCTCGTCGAGCCGGGCCGGGTCGTCCGCGTCCAGCGCCCGCGCCGAGTTCGCCGCCGCCGGGCGCTCGGCGAACGCGTCGGCGACATAGTCGGCCGGCAGCCGGTCGGCGGGATCGAGGGCGAGTTCCCGGCGCAGGCCGACGGCGGCCCGGCCGATCGTCTCCAGCAGCAGCCAGAGCCGGGCGTCGTCGACCGACCGGGCTTCCTTGGCGGTCTGCCGGACCGCGCCCGCGGCCGCCTCCGCCTCGGCCAACCGGGCGCGTACCCGGCGCAGCTCCGCCTCGTGGTCGGCCACCGCCCGGCCGGCCCGGCCCTTCTCGGTGGCCAGCAGCTCGGCCGCCCGCCGCTGCCCGGCCTGGGCCTCCCGCAGCGTCCGGCCCAGCACCCGGGTCTCCTCGCGGAGCTGGCCCAACTCCTCCCGCAGCCGGGCCACCTCGTCGCGCAGCTTGTCGGCCTCCACCTTCGCCACCGCACGGTCGTGCTCGGCCCGGGTGGCCCGCTGCTCGGCCTCCCGGACCAGTTCGGCGACGACCGCGCTGTCCGCCTCGGCCTGGACCGCCGCACCGGCGTCGGAGACCAGGTCCCGCCAGCCCGGCGGCCGGGTCAGGTAGGCCAGCGCGGCGACCTCCACCGGGTCGGCGGCGGCCGGACTTCCTCCGGAGACCACCACCGAGCCGAGTTCGCCGGCCTCGGCGAGGACCCGGCTGGCCACCCGCTGCCGGAACAGCGGATCGGCGGCGAGCTGGGTGGCGATCGGCGCACCGCCGAGCCGGGCCCGCCGGTTCGGCGCGAACTTGGCGACCCGGCGCAGCGGCGGCGGCAGCTCGTCGGCGGGCAGCGTCGGCAGCGCGGCGGCGGCCAGGCTGACGATCCGGGCCCGCACCGGCTCCGGCAGCGTCGGCTCCGGCTCCCGCTCCCCCGGCTCCCCGGGCCCCGGCCCGGCATCGTCCGGCCCGTCACCACCCAGGTCACCGCCCGGCCCGGCACGGCCCGTCGGGTCACCGCCGGCCAGATCACCGCCAGCCAGATCGCCTGTTAGGGCGTCACCGGTGGCGGCGTCACCGATGGGGCCGAGCGGGATTTCCGTAGCCGTGGTCGGGGTCGGGGTTGGGGTCTCGGTGACGGCTACGGCCGGACGCGGCTCGTCGGTGCCGCCGTCCCGCCCGGGGGAGCCGGCACGCTCGGGGCGCACAGGCTGCGCCGCCTCCTCGGGGAGGCGGTCGTCGGACGGTTCGGCGCGGGGCATGTCGCCAGTCTCCCACCGACACCCTACCGATCGCCCAACACCTCAGATGATCTCGCCCCGTCGGCCCCTGCGAACGACTGGTACGGATGATGCGTAAGTGTCGTACGTGCCGCCTACCCTGCCCGCCGTGGTCTCACCTCAATATGTCCAGGGCACGCTGGACGGCCTGTCGGACGGCGCTCCCGGCTCGGACGGTTGGCCCGACCAGGCGCAGTCGCTGCGCGAGACCACATTCGTGGTCCTCGACCTGGAGACCACCGGAGGCGCCCCGGACGGCGGCGGGATCACCGAGATCGGCGCGGTCAAGGTGCGCGGCGGCGAGGAGCTGGGTGTGCTGGCCACCCTGGTCAACCCGGGTGAGCCGATTCCGCCGTTCATCACCGTGCTGACCGGGATCACCCAGGCGATGCTGCTGCCGGCCCCGCCGGTCGAGGAGGTGCTGCCGAGCCTGCTGGAGTTCCTCCGGGGCGCGGTGCTGGTCGCGCACAACGCCCCGTACGACGTGGGTTTCCTCAAGGCGGCCTGCGCCCGGCACGGTCACACCTGGCCGAACCCCCGCGTGCTGGACACCGCGGCGCTGGCCCGCCGGGTGCTCACCCGGGACGAGGTGCCCAACCGCAAGCTCGGCACCCTGGCGGCCTTCTTCCGCACCCCGCACCAGCCGAGCCACCGGGCACTGGCCGACGCTCGGGCCACGGTGGACGTGCTGCACGGGCTGATCGCCCGGCTCGGCGGGCACCGGGTGGAAACCCTCGGCGAGGCGATCGAGTTCGCCAAGGCGGTCACCCCGACCCAGCGCCGCAAGCGGCACCTGGCCGACGGGCTGCCCAAGGTGCCGGGGGTCTACATCTTCCGGGCCACCGACGACCGGCCGCTCTACGTCGGCACCTCCGGCGACATCGCCACCCGGGTCCGCAGTTACTTCACCGCCGCCGAGAAGCGGGCCCGGATCTCCGAGATGCTGGCCGCCGCCGAGCGGGTCGAGGCGGTGGAGTGCGCCCATCCGCTGGAGGCGGAGGTCCGCGAGCTGCGGTTGATCGCGGCGCACGCCCCGCCGTACAACAGGCGGTCGAAGTTCCCGGAACGGGTGGTCTGGCTCAAGTTGACCTCGGAGCCGTACCCGCGGCTGTCGCTGGTCCGGTCGCTGGGGCCGGACGACGCGGCCTATCTCGGCCCGTTCGGGTCCCGCCGGGCCGCCGAGCTGGCGGCGGCCGGGGTGCACGACGCGGTGCAGCTGCGCCAGTGCACCCCCCGGCTCTCGGTCCGGACCACCAGCCCGGCCTGTGCGCTGGCCGAGCTGGGTCGCTGCCCGGCACCCTGCGAGCACCGCATCTCGGTCGAGGAGTACGCGGACCGCGCGGTCGAGCCGGTCCGCGCCGCGCTGGCCGACGATCCGGGGGTGGTCGTCGACGCGCTGCTGGCCCGGATCGGCGCGCTTGCCGACACGCAGCGTTACGAGGAGGCGGCGGTGGTCCGGAGCCGGCTCGCGGCGGTGCTCCGGGCGACCGTCCGGATGCAACGGCTGCTCGGGCTGGCCCGGATCGGCGAGCTTTCCGCCGCCCGGCGGGCCGCCGACGGCGGCTGGGAGCTAGCGGTGATCCGGCACGGGCGGCTGGCCGGGGCCGGCACCGCGGCGCCGGGTGAGCCGCCCCGGCGGGTGCTCGACCTGGTCCGGGCCACCGCCGAGACGGTGCTGCCCGGACACGGCCCGGTGCCGAACGCCACGGCCGAGGAGTCCGAACGCATCCTGTCCTGGTTGGAACGGCCCGACACGCGGCTGGTCGAGACATCGGCCGGTTGGGCCTGCCCGGCCAGGGGTGCGGAGCGGTTCCGTGACCTGCTGGTCCGGGCCGAGGCGGCGTCGGCGCGACAACTCCCGACCGAACGCACATGAGCAAGTGACCGATCGGACGACCGTCACTCCTTTAGGCTGTTAGAGAAGTGCAGTCCTGCCCGATTTCGGGGCTTGCGTTCGCACCGGTGTTCCGGCGCGTCCGTCGGCACCGGACGGGGTGGTGAGCGAGGAGGTGGCTCCGCGTGGACCTCGAAGCCGGTCACGGTGCTGCCTTCGGAAGCACCCGCCCGACAGAGATCACGCTGAGTCGCCGGCTGCGCTCACTGCTCTCCTGGCCGTCCGCTGAGGACGATCCGGTGACCCAGCTCGTCCGGGCGCACCGCAACGTGCACCCGAACGCCGACGTCGGGGTGCTGCGCCGCAGCTACGCCATTGCCGAGAGCATGCACCGGGGACAGTTCCGCAAGAGCGGCGACCCGTACATCACCCATCCGCTGGCGGTGGCGCAGATCTGCGCCGAGTTGGGGATGGACACGGTCACCCTGGTCGCCGCGCTGCTGCACGACACCGTGGAGGACACCCACTACACCCTCCAGGCGCTCACCGGCGACTTCGGACGCGAGGTGGCGCACCTGGTCGACGGGGTGACCAAGTTCGACAAGGCGTTCTACGGCAAGGCCGCCGAGGCCGAGACGATCCGCAAGATGATCATCGCAGCCGGCAAGGACGTCCGGGTGCTGATCATCAAGCTGGCGGACCGGCTGCACAACATGCGTACCCTGGACGCCCGCTCACTCGCCTCCCGGGCCCGGATCGCCGGGGCCACCCAGGAGGTGCTGGTCCCGCTCTGCGACCGGCTCGGCATCCAGGCGCTCAAGCGCGACCTCGACGACGTGGTGCTGCGCCACCTCGAACCCGAGGCGTACGACCAGATCGACGACTACGTACGCAACCGGCCGGACTGGGCCAGCTATCTCGACGACGTGGTGGCCCAGGCCAAGGTGATACTCCGGCGCGACAAGATCGTCTGCACGGTGCGCCGCCGGGACCGGCACTACTACTCGATCTGGAAGGACACCGTCGCCCGGGACCAGGCCGTCCCCTTCGACCTGCCCCGAATCGCCATCGTGGTCGACGGGCCGGACACCGACTGCTACGCCGCGCTCGGCTCGATCCACGGGCTCTGGCGGCCGGTCGCCGGCCGGTTCAAGGACTACATCGCCGCGCCGAAGAACAACCTCTACAAGTCCCTGCACACCACGGTTATCGGCCCGGGCGAGCGGATCGTCGAGGTGCTGATCCGGACCAAGCAGATGGACCGCTGCGCCGAGTACGGCATCGCCGCCGACTACCGCTACCCCAAGCCCGGGGTGGACGCCGCCGGCAGCGCCGAACAGCTCGACTGGCTGCAACGGGTGCTCAACTGGGAACGGGACACCGCCGACCCGGCGCAGTTCCTCCAGTCGCTGCGCTGCGACCTGGCCGAGACACAGATCCAGGTCTTCGCCGAGGGCCGGCAGATCGTCCTGCCGGCCGGCTCCACCCCGGTCGACCTGGCCTACGAGTTGGGCCCGCACCGCGGCGACCACTGCCTCGCCGCGAAGATCAACGGTCGGCTGGCGCCGCTCTCGTCGGAACTGGACGAGGGCGACGTGGTCGAGATCTTCAGCGAGACCGACGCGCAGGGCGAGTTCGACCTGGCCGTCGCCCCGCCGGGGCCGCGCAAGGAGTGGCTCGGCTTCGTCAAGTCGCCGCAGGCGCAGATGCAGATCAACCGCTGGTTCGCCGAGCACCAGGAGCCGGCGATCTCCATCTCCGACAAGGTCCGGCTGGGCCGGGCCACCATCGGACTGACGCTGCGCAAGCACGACCGGGGACTCGCCAACGACCTGCCGCTGCGCCGGCTGGCCGAGGAGCAGGGCTATCCCGACCTGGAGACCCTGCTGGTCGCGGTGGTGGACCGGACGATCGAGCCGGACACGGTGGTCGAGCAGTTGATCGCACTGGTGGACCACCAGGAGTGACCGGTCCGGGCCGGCCGGACGGACTTGCCGTGCCCCGGGCCACCCGCGCGGCCGGTACGCCCTCTAGCCTGGTTCGGTGACCCCCCGCCGTTCGCCGGCCCGCGCCGTCGGCTACAAGATCTTCTACCGTCTGCCCCTCGGGGTGCGCCGCCAGCTGGTCCGACTGGCGGTGCCGAAGTACATCGTCGGCGCGGTCACCCTGGTGCACGACGCCGAGGCGGCGGCACCGGGCCGGATCCTGCTGCTGCGCCAGCCGTCCAACCGGGGCTGGACACTGCCGGCGGGGCTGCTCCAGCGCCGTGAGGAGCCGCTGGTCGGCGCCGCCCGGGAGCTGCACGAGGAGACCGGCATCAAGCTGCCGCTCACCGAGTTCCGGCCGGCCCTGCCGAACGCGGTGGTGCACCTCAAGGGCTGGGTTGACATGGTCTTCGAGGTACACGTGCCGGCCTCGACCACCGAACTCGTGGTCGACGGTGCCGAGGTCCTCGAGGCCGCCTGGCATCCGCTCGACGAACTGCCCCGGCTCAGCACCGCGACCGCCCGGCTGCTCGCCAACTATCGGATCGGCCCGCTCGCCGGGACCGACCCGGCCGGCACACCGCCGCCGGCGTCGTGACCACGACTCCCGCCCCGCCGACTGGTGGCGTAGAGGTCGAGGTCTGCGCCGTGGTGCTGGCCGCCGGGGAGGGCCGCCGGCTGCGCCCGCTCACCGAGCACCTGCCGAAGGCGCTCTGTCCGGTCGGGAACGTACCGCTGCTGGACCGGGCGCTGCACCGGGTCGCCGTGCTCGGCTTCGACGATCCCGCGACGGTCGCGGTGAACGCCTGTTATCTCGGCGACCAGGTGGTGGAACACGTCGGCGGCCGGGCCGCGCTCTCGGTCGAGCCCGGCGACCCGCTCGGCACCTCCGGCGGGGTGGCCAACCTGCGACCCTGGATCGACGGCCGGGGCGTACTCGTCGGGAACGCCGACGCCTATCTGGCCGCGCCGGACGCGCCACCCGGGCCGGACGTCGCCGCGCTGCTCGCCGGCTGGGACGGCCGCACCGTACGGCTGCTCGGTCAGCCGGTCGACGGGCCGCCCCGCCCCGGCGACTTCGGCCGGCACCGGTTCGCCGGCTTCTCCCTGCTGCCCTGGTCCCGGGTCCGCGACCTACCGGTCGAGCCGACGGAACTGGTGCACACCGTGTGGCGCCCCGCCGAGGCGGCCGGCGAACTGGAGGTGGTCGAATTCTCCGGCCGGTACCTCGACACCGGAACGCCCGCCGACTATCTGGCGGCGAACCTGCACGCGGCGGGCGGCGGCAGCCTGGTCGACCCGACCGCCGAGGTGACCGGCGGACACCGGGCGGCGGTGGTCGGTGCCGGGGCGGTGGTCCGGGGCACGCTCGAACGCTGCGTGGTCTGGCCCGGCGGCCTGGTCCGGGCCGACGAGCACCTGACCGACGCCATCCGGGTCGGCGACACCCTGACAGTCCCGGCCGGAGGCTGAGGGTCCCCCCGGGAACCTCTAGCATGGGCGGGCAGCCGCAACCCGGCTTCCGATCTCCGCCGGGCGCGGCGTCGCGCCAGCGGGCACGTCGACGAGAGGAGTCCTCCGGTGATCACCGCGATCGTCCTGATCGACTGCGCCACCGACTCGATCCCCGAGGTGGCCGAGACGCTGGCCGCGGTACCCGGCGTCAGCGAGGTCTATTCGGTCGCCGGTCACGTCGACCTGATCGCGATCGTCCGGGTACGCGAGTTCGAGCAGATCGCCGAGGTGATCGCCGGACGGATCTCGAAGGTACCCGGGGTGCTCGGCACCGAGTCGCACATCGCCTTCCGGGCGTACTCCCAGCACGACCTGGAGGAGGCGTTCGCGATCGGCCTCCCCGACGCGGACTGACCACCGCCGGCCGGGCTGACCATCGGCCGGCCGGACCACACCGGCTACCCGCCGGTAACGTGCGGTCGCTACGCTCGCCGGATGAGCAGCGACAGCAGCCTGGGGCAGCCCCCGCAGCCGGCTCCGGCCCCGGACCACGAGGAGTTCCTCGTCGACCGGGACGGCGACCGGATCGCCCTGCGCAGCTACCCCGACCCGGTCGGAGCGCCGGAGGCGCCGGTCGTGCTGGTCTGGCCGGCGATGGGAGTACGGGCCAGCTACTACGCCCCGCTCGCCGCCGCGCTGCGGGCCGCCGGACTGGCCGTGGTCGTGGCCGACCTGCGCGGCACCGGCGCCAGCACACCGGCACCGAGCCGCGCCTCCCGGTACGGCTACGCCGAGCTGGCCGGTGACGTCGGCGCGGTCCTGGCCAGCCTCAAACCACGGCTCGACGGCCGGACCACGATCCTGCTCGGCCACTCGCTCGGCGGACAGGCCGCGCTGCTGCACCTGGCGCTCGGCCCCGCCGCACCTGTCGACGGTCTGGCCCTGGTCGCGGTCGGGCTGCCGTACTGGCGGGCATATCCGGAACGTCGTCGGCTCGGCATCCTCGCCGGCACCCAGCTCATCCACTGCGGCGCGGTCGCGCTGGGCAGCTGGCCCGGTTGGGGCTTCGGCGGCCGGCAGGCGCGGGGGGTGATCCGGGACTGGGCGTACACCGCCCGGACAGGTCGGTTTCCCCGGCTGGACGGGGTGGACGCCGAAGCCGCCGTCCGGCGGGTGCGTACCCCGGTGCTGGCGGTGAGCGTCGACCACGACCAATACACCCCGCACGGGACCGTCGACTTCCTCTGCGGGAAGCTGGCCGCCGCCCCGGTCCGACGTACCCGTTACACGGAGGCCGAGAGCGGTGCCCGACTCGACCACTTCACCTGGGTACGCGCGTCGGCGCCGGTCGCCGCCCAGGTGGCCGCCTTCGCCGCGGAGTTGCCGCCCCGATAGCGCCGCCGCCCGATCCCAGCCCGGCAGCATCGCGGTACCGCGCCGCCAACCGGGTCCTTTCCAGCCAGAGCCGAGCCGACCGGGCCCGCCCCAGCCAGAAACGACCACTGGGTGCCGGCAGCGACGACGGGTCCCCCGGCATGGTGTCACGGCCGGAGGACCCGTCATGCCGCCGTATCGCGGCGGTGGACTAGCTGATGGTCGGGCTCGGCGTGCCCGTCCGGCCCGGCGACGGAGCGCCGGAACTGATTCCCGGACTCGGTCCCACCGTGGTGCCACCCGGGATCGGGATGCCCAGACTCTGGGCCGCCGCCACCAGCGCGTTGTGATGCGCCTGGAGCACCGGGGCCGCCTGCTGCGCCACCTGCTTGGCCGACGGGTCGGAACCCTGGGTCAACTCGGCCTGCACCAGCTGCATCGCCTGGGTGTGCGCGGTCAGCTGGGCCGTGACCCACTGCGTGTCGAAGTCCGCACCCGAGACGTTCTGCAACTGGTTGACGACCGCCTGCTGCTCGCTGGTCACCTTGTTCGGCAGTGTCAGCGAGGCCGCCGATGCGACGCTCTGCACCTTCTGGTCGAGCTGGGTGTGGTCGGTCACCAACCGACCGCCGAGGTCCTTGACCTCCTGGCTCGCCCCCTTCTGCTTGGCCAGGTTGCCCGTCGCGATCTCCGCGAGGTTCACCTGGTGGATCGACTGCAGGAACTGTCTGTCCTGCGCCGACAGCGAAGCGGACGGCGTGGCCGACGGTGTCCCCGACGGCGCGGCGGCGGCGCTGTACGCCGCACCGGCCGGCACGAGGCCGAGTACCGCCATCGAGACGAGCACGCCCAGGCGTTTGACGACCAACATGTGTGTTCCCCCCTCCGTCGTTGAACTTCGGGGATACCCGGTACCTCCGCCCACACGCCGAGTCGTTTACCGTTCGACGCACCGGGTACGCCGAATCCGGGACGGGCAGGCCCACTCTTTCGGGGAAAGAGTGCTCTTCGGGCGCGACGAGCCCACTCTTTCCCGGAAACTGCGCGATCGTGCACGCGCGGCAGCGCACGGGTGCGGTGCGGTGGGAAGGGTTTAGGGCTCTTCGGACTTGGCGGACTTGGCTATCTCGACCCAGGTGTCGAGGGTGCGGGCGGCGGCGCCGGAGTCGATCGAGTCGGCCGCCCGGAGCAGACCGTCGCGCATCGCCGGCAACAGCCCGCCGGGGAAGCCGCCGTTGGCCGCCAGCGCGGCGGCGGCGTTGACGAGTACCGCGTCCCGGACCGGGCCAGGCTCGCCGGCCAGCAGCCGGCGGGTCACGTCGGCGTTGAACGCGGCGTCGCCGCCGCGCAGGTCGCCGGGGGCCGAGCGGGGAAGGTCGAGGTCGGCGGCGTCGGCCAGCATCTCGGTGACCCGGCCCTGGTGGGCCAGCCACAGCCGGGTCGGCGCGGCGGTGCTGAACTCGTCGAGCCCGTCCTCGCCGCGCATCACCAGCACCGAGTCGCCACGCCGGGCGAAGACCTCGGCCACCACCGGCGCCATCCGGGGGTCGAAGCAGCCCACCGCGCCGGACCGGGGCCGGGCCGGGTTGGTCAGCGGGCCGAGGAAGTTGAAGACCGTCGGCACGCCGAGCTCGCGCCGGGGCCCGCCGGTGTGCCGCATCCCGGGGTGGAAGCGGGCGGCGAAGCAGAAGCCGATGCCGACCTCGGAGACGCACCGGGCCACTCCGGCCGGCCCGAGGTCGAGCGGCACGCCGAGGAATTCGAGCAGGTCGGCGGCGCCGCAGGAGGACGAGGCGGCCCGGTTGCCGTGCTTGACGACGCGTACCCCGGCACCGGCGACCACCATCGCGGTCATGGTGGAGATGTTGACGGTGTGCGCCCGGTCGCCGCCGGTGCCGACCACGTCGACCGCCTCGGCGCGCAGCGCGGCCGGCAGTTCGACCAGGGTGGCCCGGCCCAGCATCGCCTCGACCAGTCCGGCCAGTTCGGCCGGGGTCTCCCCCTTGGCCCGCAGCGCCGTGGCGAACCCGGCGATCTGGACCGGTGTCGCCGCCCCCGACATGATCTCCCCCATCGCCCAGGCGGTGTCGGCGGTGGAGAGTTCCTCGGCACGCAGCAGCGCGGCGAGCAGGTTGGGCCAGGTCCGTTCACCCATGCGGGCCTCCCGGGCGGGGCGGGGTGGTTGGCGGTGTGTGTGGTGGTGCGTGGTGGTGGTGCGTGCCCCGGAGCCCTAGGAGAGCGCGCTGGCGCCGCTGGCGCGGGAGCGGAGCAGGCCGGCCACGGTCTGGCCGGTGGTCACCGGGTCGAGCGGGTGCACCAGGGTGGCGTCGACCTGGGCGTAGGCCGCGAGCCACCGGTCGGCGGCCCGGGCGATCACCACGCAGGTCGGCGGGGCCTCGTCACGGTCGTCCTTGATCTGCCGGGCGATGCCGAGCCCGCCGGTCGGGGTCGCCTCGCCGTCGAGCAGCAGCAGGTCGATCTCGTAGTCGTCGACCAGCCGGATGCACTCGTCGTAGCTTTCCGCGTCGACGAACTCGACGCGCAGGTCGGCGGCCGGGCGGGTGCCGACGGCGAGCCGCATCCGGTCCCGGACCTCCGGGTCGTCGCTGTAGAGCAGGACGGTGTACTGACGATCGCTCATCGGTCGCTGGGCTCCCACCTCGTAGCTGCGCAGCCGATCGTACCGGTCGGCTCCGGGGCCCGACCGGCCCGCCCGGCTTCCGGGGCCGGTGCCGCCCGAATCCCGGGACATCCGGGTACGCCGGCACCCGCCGCGGCCCGGCCCGTTACACCGGACTGCCGGCGGCCCGTTCCCTGGCCTCCTGGCGGTCCAGCTCGCGGTCGGTGCGGCGGGCCTCCCGCTCGGACTGCCGCACCCACTGCACCAGCAGCACGGCGAGCATGGTCACGCTGACGAACTCGCCACCGGCCCAGAGGATGCCGCCGGCCACCTTCTGGTCGTTGAACGGGTCGGACCAGTCCAGCCCGAGCGAGGGGTACCAGTCGCCGCCGAACAGGGTGGTGCTCTGCATCACCGTCAGCCCGAGCACGGTGTGGAAGGGCACCGAGAGGATCATCAGCAGCGCCCGGGCCGGGTACGGCCAGCGGCCCGGCAGCGGGTCGAGCCCGACCAGCGGCCAGAAGAAGAGGCATCCGGTGAGGATGAAGTGCGCGTGCACCAGCTCGTGCCCGAAGGAGTTCTCCAGGGTCCACCGGTAGAGGCCGGAGAAGTAGAGCACGAACGGGTTGACCACGAAGATCGCGTAGGCGAAGAGCGGGAAGGAGAAGACCTTCGCCACCCGGCTGTGCAGCACCGCGAGCAGCCGCTTGCGGGGCGCCCTGCCCAGGGTGCGCAGCGCCAGGGTGACCGGGGCACCCAGGGCAAGGAAGATCGGCGCCACCATCGACAGCACCATGTGCTGGACCATGTGCACCGACAGCAGGGTGGTGTCGTACGCCCCGAGCCCGGTGAGCGTGACCGCGGCGATCCCGCCCAGCCCCGGCCCGAGGAAGAGCACGGTACGCGGTAGCGGCCAGGAGTGCCCGCGCACCCGCAACCGGTGTACGCCGTACAGGTAGAGGCCGGCGGCCAGCACCAGGCCGACGGCGAGCCAGCTGTTCAGCGTGCTCTCGGTGAAGATGGCGGAGACGGTGAACGGCGTCGTCTCGGCGCCCCCACCGGCGAGGACGGCCGGTGCCGGGGGCACCGCCGGGGCGGGGCCGGTGTCGAGGTGCAGCACGCTTTTCAGGCTAGGCCAGACGAACCGGCCGGGCTGCGTCACCCCGTCCGACGAGGGAGTTAGGCCACCCCGACGATGGCCGATGCCGATCAGGGGCAATAATGACCGCGTGACTGCCGCCTCAGCCATTGACAAGAGCCGGATCCACTCGCTGACCCGACCCAACATGGTCAGCGTCGGGACGATCGTGTGGCTCTCGAGCGAACTCATGTTCTTCGCGGCGCTGTTCGCGATGTACTTCTCCATCCGGGCGGCGGCGCCCGAGCAGTGGGAGAAGCACACCGAGGTGCTGAACATCCCGTACGCGACGACGTTCACGGTGATCCTGGTGCTCTCCTCGATCACCTGTCAGGCGGGTGTCTTCGCCGCCGAACGGGGTGACGTGCACGCGCTGCGTCGCTGGTTCACGCTCACCTTCGTGATGGGCCTGGTCTTCGTCCTGGGCCAGCTCAACGAGTACCGCGAGCTGGTGCACCACGGGGTGAAGATCAACGGCGACGGGTACGGGTCGGTGTTCTACCTGACCACCGGTTTCCACGCGCTGCACGTGACCGGCGGTCTGGTCGCCTTCATCATCTTCATGATCCGGACCACCATGGGCCGGTTCACGCCGGCACAGGCCACCTCGGCGATCGTCGTCTCCTACTACTGGCACTTCGTCGACGTCGTCTGGATCGCGCTCTACGGCATGATCTACTGGCTTCAGTGATCTTGGAGCGGTCACGTTCCGCCCCGTTGCCCCGTCCCTTCAGACAAGGTCGAGAAAACCGTTAAGGACACAGGCCATGACTTCTGACACCCCCGGCGGCGACCGCTCCCGCGGGCTGCTCTCGCGGCTGCGCCGCGCGCGGTCGAGGCCGCGCGGCAAGGCCCGCCGTCGACTGGGCGCCGCGGTCCGGCTGCTGGCCGCACTCACCCTGGCCGGCGGCGCCTACACCGTCTTCGCGCCGGGCCTTTCGGCGCAGGACACGCCGCAGCTCACCTCGGCGGCCCAGGAGGGCAAGGCGCTCTTCGACACCAGCTGCGTGAGCTGTCACGGCCGCAACGCACAGGGCGTCGAGGGACGGGGACCGAGCCTGATCGGTGTCGGTGCCGCCTCCGTGGAGTTCCAGGTCGGCACCGGGCGGATGCCGCTGGCCCGGCAGGAGGCGCAGGCCGAGGAGAAGCCGCCGGTCTTCACCGACGACCAGACCACCCAGCTCGCGCAGTACGTCCAGGAGCTCGGCGGCGGGCCGCAGCTGCCCGAGGGCGACAACCTGCACCGTGGCGGGGACGCGGCCGAGGGCGGCCGGCTGTTCCGGATCAACTGCTCCTCCTGCCACGCCTTCGGCGGCGGCGGCGGTGCGCTCTCCTCCGGCAAGTTCGCCCCGAACCTGCGGGACGCGACCGACCGGCAGATCTACGCCGCGATGCTGACCGGGCCGCAGAACATGCCGGTCTTCGGCGACAACCAGATCCGGCCGGAGCAGAAGGCCGACATCATCGCGTACCTGAACGAGACCGTGCAGTCCGACCGCGATCCGGGCGGCCTCAACCTCGGCCGCTACGGCCCGGCCACCGAGGCGCTGGTGATCTTCCTGGTCGGCATCGTGGCACTGATCTTCGCTGCTCTGTGGATTGCGGGTAAGTCATGAGCACTGCCAACGACGGACAGCCGCACGGGGCCGGTCGGGCGCCGGTGGACCTGGACGACCCGACCCTGTCCCGGTTCGACATCGTCCGCGAGGGCGCCCGGCGGGACGACATCGAGATCGTCCACTACGAGCCGCAGTTCCCGGTCCCGGGCACCAGGGCGGAGCGCCGGCTGAGCCGGACGATCACCTTCATGTTCCTCCTGGTCGGCGCCCTGTCCACCGCCTTCCTGGTGGTCTACATCTGGTGGCCCTGGGACTACGAGTCGCAGAGCGGGCTCGGCGTGCTCTACACCCCGCTGCTCGGCCTCACCCTCGGCCTCGCGCTGCTCCTGATCGGCTTCGGCCTGCTCGCCTGGGGCAAGAAGCTGCTGCCCAAGGAGGTGTCGATCCAGGGCCGGCACGACGAGGAAGTCAGCGAGGACGAGCGCAAGCTCACCGGCAACACGATGCTCTACCTCGCCGACGAGATGGGCGTACGGCGCCGGCCTCTGCTCGGCATCTCCCTGCTGGCCGGGCTCGCCCCGGTGGGTGCGGTCGCCGCGGCCCCGCTGATCGGCGGCATGATCGAACAGCCGCACAAGAACAACCAGATGTTCACCACCGGCTGGAAGCCGGAGGACGGCAAGCGGATCCACCTGGCCCACCACGACGGCACCCCGGTACGCCCGGAGGACGTCAGCCCCGGCGGCCAGATCACCGTCTTCCCCGGCATCGAGGGCGGCGCCACGAACAAGCACGCCGACTCCCCCGTGCTGCTGATCCACCTCCGCGAGGGTGACGCGGCACAGGCGAAGGCGGCGAACGTCCGGGAGGACAAGCCGGACTACATGTGGGGCAACTACATCGCGTACTCCAAGATCTGCACCCACGCGGGTTGCCCGGCGAGCCTCTACGAGCAGCAGACCAACCGGCTGCTCTGCCCCTGCCACCAGTCCCAGTTCCTGATCACCGACAACGCCCGCCCGATCTTCGGCCCGGCGAACCGGCGACTTCCCCAACTGCCGCTCGACGTCGAGGGCGGATTCTTCGTGGCGAAGTCCGACTTCACCGAGACCGTCGGGCCAGACTTCTGGGAGCGGCCATGAAGCGTCGAAGGTTCGACATGGCGGCGGTGCCCGGCAAGGCCGCCCGCGAGGTCGACGACAGATACCACGTGGCGACCCCGCTGCGTTCCCTGCTGAACAAGGTCTTCCCGGACCACTGGTCGTTCCTGCTCGGTGAGATCGCGCTCTTCTCCTTCATCGTGCTGCTGCTCACCGGCGTCTACCTGACGCTGTTCTTCGAGCCGTCGCTGCGCGAGGTCACCTACGACGGCAGCTACCGGCCGTTGCAGGGCGTGCACATGTCCGCCGCCTACGAGTCGTCGCTGAACATCTCGTTCGACGTGCGCGGCGGCCTGATCATGCGGCAGATGCACCACTGGGCCGCGCTGCTGTTCATGGCCTCGATCATCGTGCACATGATGCGGATCTTCTTCACCGGAGCGTTCCGCAAGCCGCGCGAGCTGAACTGGATCATCGGCTACCTGCTCTTCTGGGTCGGCTTCCTCGCCGGCTTCACCGGCTACTCGCTGCCGGACGACGGCCTCTCCGGCACCGGCCTGCGGATCGCCTCGGCGATCATGCTCTCCATCCCGGTGATCGGCACCTGGCTCACCTCGTCCATCTTCGCCGGCGAGTTCCCGGGTGAGATCATCATCAGCCGGTTCTTCATCGCCCACGTACTGCTGATCCCCGCCCTGCTGGTGGCGCTGATCAGCGTGCACCTCGGCCTGGTCTTCAAGCAGAAGCACACCCAGTGGCCCGGCCCCGGCCGGACCAACGCGAACGTGGTCGGCGAACGCATGTTCCCGCGCTACGCGTTGAAGCAGGGCGGCTTCTTCATGATCGTCTTCGGGGTGATCGCCTTACTCGGCGGCGTGGCACAGATCAACCCGATCTGGCTGTTCGGCCCGTACGAGGCCGGGGTGGTCTCGGCGGCCAGCCAGCCCGACTGGTACGTCATGTTCCTCGACGGCTCGACCCGGTTGATGCCGCCGTGGCAGATCTCCATCCCGATCGGCGACGGCTACGTCATCCCGCCGCTGTTCTGGCCGACCGTGGTGCTGCCCGGGATCCTGACCGTGGTGCCGCTGCTCTACCCGTTCATCGAGGCCCGGCTCAACAAGGACCAGCGCAGCCACCACCTGCTCCAGCGTCCCCGCGACGTTCCGGGCCGTACCGCCCTGGGCGCCATGGCGGTGACGTTCTGGCTGGTGCTGACGCTCTCCGGGGCGAACGACGTGATCGCGGAGAAGTTCTGGATCAGCCTGAACGCGATGACCTGGGCCGGCCGGATCGGGTTGATCGTCCTGCCGCCGCTGGCGTACTACGTCACCTACCGGATCTGCCTCGGCCTCCAACAGCACGACCGGGAGGTACTCGCACACGGCGTCGAGACCGGCATCATCCGCCGGCTGCCGAGCGGGCAGTTCGTGGAGGTGCACCAGCCGCTCGGCCGGACCGACGAGCACGGCCACAGCGAGCTGGAGTACGTCGGCTGGGTGGTGCCGAAGAAGATGAACCGGCTCGGCGCGCTCGGACCGGCGATCAAGGGCTTCTTCTACCCCATCGAGAAGCCGGTCGAGGCGCCGGTCTCGCCCGGCCACCCGCCGGTCGAGCCGCGCCCGGAACGCCAGGAGATCGGCAGCGGCGAGCGCCGCTGAGCTACGAAGCCCCACCAGTGGCGCCCGCCGGAGAACCGGCGGGCGCCACTGCCGTTTCCGGGCCTGCTGTCGTTCCCGGCCTGCTGTCTGTAGTTGGGGCCAGGTCTTTGCGTCTGATCGACGAACGGGAAGTCCAGAGCACTAACCGTAGCGGGCACGCCATTCAAGATAGGCGGCCTGCTGCTGGGCATCGAAGGCCTCAACGTTCCCCACACGCGGGTGCCGAGGGCCGAAACCGATCACGCTCCGCAGCGGCGTACTCGTCCACAGCGCCTGCAACGCCGGATACTGCTCAATCTCCCACAACACCTCACGCACGACGTCGTCCACCGCAGAATCTGGGCGTTCGCAGTAAATGCCGCTGCTCTGAGTGTTGAGCTCACCGACGTCAGCGAAGGCGGGCAAATCCGGAAACACCATGTCAAGGCTGAGCCTCCAGCGCTCCGGCTGATACCAATCCGGCCCCGCCCCGTTGACCATCAGATGCCTGTTGAAGGACAAGGTCGGCAGCTCATCGCTCCAGCTGTAGCGACCCCAGGACACGGCAAATCCATCGGCGTTCCCGCCCGGCGCCGACTCCAGCCCATCGATCTCGACCGCAAGGAAGGACCAGAACACCCGCCAGGCCGACTCGGGGCTCTCCACCCGGTTCGGATCAAGGCCATGTTGTCGGAGAAGATCTCGGAGGACGTCCGCCGAATCCGGCCACAACACGAACACACCGCAAGGTACCAGCCAGCTCCCACCCCGAATCCAACCTGTGCACGTCATCGCGTACGCGTCTGCGCAGATCTAGCAGTACGCCGACATCTGCCAGTCCGTGATACCACGGTGTCATCGTGATGACACGGGGCGTGGGATCCGAAGCGGTCGTGGCCAGGCGCCGGAGAGGCAGCACTCGCGATCGACGGCGGTCTGACGCCGTCTCTGGGCCGCATACGACGGCGACCCGCGACCTGTGGCAGGCTGCGGGTCGCCGGTGAGGCCGGTGCCGGGGCGAAGCTGCTTGATGCCGGTTGAGACCTGGTGCCCGAACGACCGGCGTCAGTGCTCGGCGGTGCGCCGGGTGCCGGAGTAGTACTCGAAGAGCAGGCCGCAGGCGCCGAAGATCACCGCGATCAGCCCGGCGGCGATCAGCCACCACTGCCAGAACACCAGGCCCAGGCCGGCGACGGTGGCGGCGACCGCCAGCCCGAACGGCCAGTAGCTGCCCGGGCTGAAGAAGCCGACCTCACCCGCGCCGTCCGAGACCTCGGCGTCCGGCCGGTCCTCCGGGCGCGGGTCGATCCGCCGCGAGACGAACCAGAAGAAGCCGCCACACATGGCGGTGAGCAGGAACGACAGCGCCAGCGCGACAGTGCCGATCCACTCCACCCGGCCGTCCGCACCGCTCGTCCAGAGCCCGTAGACGACCGCGGCCAGCGCCAGGAAGATCGAGACGATCCCGAACAACTTCCACTCGGTCTTCATCTGCCCGCCCTCAGTTTCCCGCGCTCGCGTTACCGAAGTTGTTGACGTCCCGCCGGGTCTCGAACGGCTTGGTGGTGGTGGCCAGCGGCTCCTCGCCGATGGCGGCCAGGGCGTCCTGGGTCGACTGGCCGGCCCGCTTCGCCTCGATGAACCGGTCGTACTCGTCCGGCGAGACCACCCGCAGCTCGAAGTTCATCATCGAGTGGTACGTGCCGCACAGCTCCGCGCAGCGGCCGACGTACGCCCCCTCGGTGTCGAGGTTCGTGACCTCGAAGACGTTGCGGACGTTGCCCGGGAAGACGTCCCGCTTGAAGAGCAGCTCCGGCACCCAGAAGGAGTGGATGACGTCCCGGCTGGTCTCCTCGAACCGGATGCTCCGGCCGGTCGGCAGCACCAGCACCGGGATCACCTCGGAGGTGCCCAGGGTCGAGGCCACCGTGTTGGCGTCCTCGCCCGGCCGGTCCCGGTAGTTGAACTGCCAGTTCCACTTGAAGGCGACGACCTCGACCGTCACGTCCGGGTTGCTGGTGACCTTGTTCACCCCGGTCTGCACGATCGCGGTGTAGTAGAAGAGCACGGCGACGACCAGGATCGGCGCGATGGTGTAGAGGAACTCCATCGGCATGTTGAACCGGGTCTGCACCGGCAGCGCCTCGCCCCGCTTCCGGTAGCGGATGATGCACCAGAAGATCAGGCCCCAGACGAAGATGCCGACCGCCAGGGCCGCGATGGAGGAGCCGATCCAGAGGTCGTACATCCGGTGGGACTCGGGGCTGATGCCGCCCTGCGGCCAGCCGAACCCGTCGAACGTCCGGCCGACGTCGCAGCCGGTCAGCAGTGCGAGCAGCGCGGCGCCGCCGGCGCCGAGCCCGACCAGCCGGCCCACCGACGGCCGCGGGCCGCGCCCCGCGGCGTCCCGGGGACTGCGCAACCGCACGGCCGACGGCCGTACCTCCGAACCCCTTGCGACCACCTGGTCCTGCCTCCCTAGCGCGCCGCGGTGTCGGTGTTGCCCGACACCGGCGGCAAAGGCGTCACCGACCGTCGCAGATTACTCGACCTGCGTCGGCTCGACGGCCTTGGGGTCCGCGTCCCCACCCTGCCGGGGGATCTTGTCCGATCCCGGGTCGCGCTACGGTTTGCGGGTGGTCGAGCCTCCGGCGTACTTCGACGCCGCCGCCGCGGCACCGTTACATCCGGTAGCCCGGCAGGCGATGCTCGCCGCCCTGGCCGACGGCTGGGCCGATCCGGCCCGGCTCTACGCGCCGGCCCGCCGGGCCCGCCAGCTCCTCGACGCGGCGCGGGCGGCCACCGCCGAGGTGCTCGGGGTACGCCCCGACGAGCTCTCCTTCACCCCCAGCGGTACTGCCGCCGCGCACGCCGCCGTGCTCGGCGGGCTGGCCGGTCGCCGCCGGGCGGGCGGCACGCTCGTGCACTCGGCGATCGAACACTCGGCGGTGCTGCACGCGGCGCAACGACACGTGGCGGCCGGCGGCTCCGCCACGTCGGTACCGGTGGACCACGCCGGCCGGCTCGACCCGGACGCCTGGTCGGCGGCGGTGGCCGTCCCCGGAACGGCGCTGGCCACCCTGATCAGCGCCAGCCACGAGGTGGGTACGGTGCAGCCGGTCGCCGAGGCCGCGCAGGCGTGCGCCGCCGCCGGGGTGCCGCTGTACGTCGACGCCGCCCAGTCGGTCGGCCGGCTGCCGGTGCCGGCGGGCTGGTCGGTGCTGTCGGCCAGCGCGCACAAGTGGGGCGGCCCGCCCGGGGTGGGGCTGCTGGTGGTCCGCAAGGGCACCCGCTGGGAGTCGCCGTACCCGGCGGACGAGCGGGAGGCCGGCCGCACCCCCGGGGTCGGCAACCTGCCGGCGATCGTGGCGGCGGCGGCCGCGCTGCGGGCGGTGCACGCGGAGGCGGCGGCCGAGGCGGCCCGGCTCGCCCCGCTCGTCGACCGGATCCGCGCAAGCGTGCCGGCGACGGTGCCGGACGTCGAGGTGGTCGGCGACCCGGTGCACCGGCTGCCGCACCTGGTCACCTTCTCCTGCCTCTACGTCGACGGCGAGGCGCTGCTGCACGCCCTGGACCGGCGCGGCTTCGCCGTCTCGTCCGGCTCCTCCTGCACCTCCTCCACGCTGCGCCCGTCGCACGTGCTGGAGGCGATGGGAGTGCTCTCGCACGGCAACGTCCGGATCTCGCTGCACCGGGAGAGCACCGAGGCGGAGGTCGACCGGTTCCTCGCCGAGCTACCGGAGATCGTGGCCGCGCTGCGCGCCGAGGCCGGAGTGACCGGCCTGTGACGTCGGAAGGGGCGCCCAGGGTGAACGATCCGGACGAGGTCGTCGACTGTCTCGGCCAGCGCTGCCCGCTGCCGGTCATCGCGGCGGCCCGACGGCTGCCCGAACTGCCGGTCGGCGGCGTGCTCCGGGTACTCGCCGACGACCCGGCCGCGGCGATCGACATCCCGGCCTGGTGCCGGATGCGGGGACAGGAGTTCGTCGACAGCCTGACCGTGGACGGCTCTCCCGCGTACGACATCCGACGCGCACACTGACCGGCCCCGGCCCCGGCCCCGGCCCCGGCCCCGGCCAGCCGACACCGGCGCGGCGGTTCAGCCCAGGTGCTGCCGGACCTCCTCGGCGGCCTCGTCGCCGTACGACTCGGCGAGGCGCTTGACGAAGAGGTCGCCCCGGACCTCGTACTCCTGGGTGCCGACGGTCTCCAGGACCAGGGTGGCGAGCAGCGAGCCGATCTGGGCGGACCGCTCCAGGCTCAGCCCCCAGGACAGGCCGGTGAAGAACCCGGCCCGGAACCCGTCGCCCACCCCGGTCGGGTCGGCGACGTGCAACTCGCGGGCGATCGGCACGTGGATCGGCTCGATCTCCCGGCCGGCGATCTCGACACCGTCCTTGCCCAGCGTGGTGACCCGGATCTTCACCCGGTCCAGCAGTTGCTCGTCGGTCAGCCCGGCCTTGCTCTGCAACAGCGACTTCTCGTAGTCGTTCGTCAGCAGGTAGTCGGCGCCGTCGATCAGGCCGAGCACGGTGGAGCCGTCCATCCGGGCGAGCTGCTGCGACGGGTCGGCGGCGAAGGCGTACCCGCGCTGGCGGCACTCCTCGGAGTGCCGCAGCATCGCGTCCGGGTCGTTGGCGCTGACCAGCACCAGATCGAGCCCGCCCACCCGGTCGGCGACCGGGGCCAGCTCGATGTTGCGGGCCTCGCTCATCGCGCCCGCGTAGAAGGACGCGATCTGGCACATCTCGGTGTCGGTGGTGCAGACGAACCGGGCCGTGTGGGCCACCTCGCTGACGTGTACCGAGGTGCAGTCGACGCCGTGCCGCTCCAGCCAGGACCGGTAGTCGTCGAAGTCGGCGCCGACCGCGCCGAGGAGTACCGGCCGCAGGCCGAGCTGCGCCATCCCGAAGGCGATGTTCGCGGCGACTCCGCCGCGCCGGAGCACCAGCTCGTCGACGAGGAAGGAGAGCGAGACCTTGTGCAGCTGGTCGGCGATGAACTGATCGGCGAACCGGCCCGGAAAGCTCATCAGGTGGTCGGTGGCGATCGAGCCGGTGACGGCGATCTTCATGTCGGCCCTCGGGGTCGGAGACGGAATTACGGCCGGGTCAGCCTACCGGTCGGCCGCCGGCCGCGCCCCCGATCGATCGGGTACCAGCCATCCGGGTGTCACCTGGCGGTAAACCGGCCTGCCGGGGAGGGAGCCGGAGATGGCCGGAAGGCGCGGAGAGGGGCCTTGGGACGCCGAACGGGCCGCCTCCGGTCGGGACGGCGTGACGGACTCTCCGGGTAAACGTCACGCCGCCCGCTCGGGGCGGCCCGCTCAGGCAGTCAGTATGGAACGTTGGATCGAGCAGCACCGGGCAAACCCGGACAAAGCACCGATCAGTGGAACGAATCACCGCACGCGCACGAGTTCTGCGCGTTCGGGTTGTCGATGGTGAAGCCCTGGGCGTCGATCCGGTCGGCGAAGTCGATGGTCGCACCGGTGAGGTACGGCGCGCTCATCCGGTCGACGACGACCCCGACCCCACCGAAGTCGCTCACCACGTCGCCGTCGAGCGACCGCTCGTCGAAGAAGAGCTGGTAACGAAGGCCGGAGCAGCCACCCGGCTGCACCGCGACCCGCAGCCGCAGGTCGTCGCGGCCTTCCTGCTCGATAAGGGCCTTCACCTTCTCCGCCGCGACGTCGGTCAGGACGACGGTGCTCGGAGCGGTTTCCGCGGTCGACTCGGTCTGCGCTGGCGTTGTCACGATGAAAGTCTCCCCTGCGCCGGTGCGATGGTTGTCCGTACTGGCCAACGCTAGCCGGCTGGCCGATGATTCCCAATGCGGGTACAAAACCGATTCTAGGCCCGCGCGGCGCAGGTCACCCGCGCTCGGCCGGAACCCGCCCCGGCGTGCCCGTTCGTCCGGTACGGCAGGCGAATGTGACGAACGCCGCAGAGCCGGGCGGTCGAGCGGTCACCGGGCCAGCGGCGACGCTCACCGGCTCCACTGGCCGGCGAGGCGGGCCGCCAGTGCCCGCAGCCCCTCCGCCGGCCGGCTCATCGCCCGCTCGACGCCGCCGTGCGGCTCGCCACCGAAGTGCTCGACCAGGCTGTGCGCCTCGGTCACCCCGGCCGCCGCCGACTCCCGCCGCCCGGCACTGACCCGGCCGGCCAGCACCACGCAGGGAACGCCACGGTCCCGGGCCGCCCCGGCCACCCCGGCCACCACCTTGCCGCGCAGCGACTGGTGGTCGAAGGAACCCTCCCCGGTGATCACCAGATCGGCCTGGTCGTAGGCGGCGTCCAGCCCGGTCAACCGGGTGACCAGTCCGATACCCGACTCGCACCGGCCGCCGAGGGCGAGCAGCGCCGCGCCGAGCCCGCCGGCCGCGCCGGCACCGGGCAGCCCGGCCAGCCCGGACGGGCAACCGGGCAGGTCCCGCTCCAGCACCTCGGCGAAGCGCCGCAGCGCGTCGTCGAGCAGGAGTACGTCCTCGCGGGTCGCGCCCTTCTGCGGGCCGAATACGTTCGAGGCGCCGGTCAGCCCGGTCAGCGGGTTGTCGACGTCGGTCGCCGCCACCAGCTCCATCCCGCGCGACTGGGGCCGCCCGGTCAGCCCGGCGACGGCGAGCAGCGCGGCTCCGCCGTACGGCAGGGCCATTCCGGCAGCGTCCACCGGTACGGCGTTCAGCGCGGCCAGCAGCCCGGCGCCCGCGTCGTTCACCGCCGAGCCGCCCAGCCCGACGACGGCCCGCCGGGCGCCCGCCTCGGCAGCGGTGGCGAGCAGCGCGCCGAGGCCGTACGAGGTGGTCCGCCTCGGGTCGCGCTCGTCCGGGGCGAGCAGGTGCAGCCCGCACGCCTGGGCACTCTCCAGGTACGCCGTCCCGTCGGCGGTGACCAGGATCTCCCCGTCGACCGGCCGGCCCAGCGGGTCGACGGTCGACACCGGCAGCCGGCGGCCGGGCAGGGCGGCGGCGAGCACCTCGACGAAGCCCGGCCCGCCGTCGGAGAGCGGCCGCAGCACCAGTTCGTCGCCGGGAGCCATCTCCCGCCACCCGTCCCGGACCGCCTCGGCCACCTGACCGGCCGGGAGGGTGCCGGCGAACTTGTCCGGACAGATCAGGATCCGCATGGATCACGAGTGTGGCAGCCCACATCGGGGCGGCCGGAAAGTGGTCCCGGCTGTGGAAGCATGGGAGTCGTGACTTCGACGTGGGTAGAGCCGTCCAGCACCGCCACCGCCCTGCTGCTGCTCGGCCGGGGCGCCGATCCGGCCAGCGAGCGCGGGGTCGACTGTCCCGGCGAGTTGCCGGCGCCGAGCGACCCCGATCTGGTGGCCCGGGCCGCGGCGGCGAAGGCGGCTCTCGGCGACCGGGTGTTCGTGCTCGGCCACCACTACCAGCGCGACGAGGTCATCCAGTTCGCCGACGTGACCGGTGACTCGTTCAAGCTCGCCCGCGAGGCGGCGGCCCGGCCGGACGCGGAGTTCATCGTCTTCTGCGGTGTGCACTTCATGGCCGAGAGCGCGGACATCCTCACCACCGGAAGCCAGCGGGTGGTGCTGCCGGACCTGGCCGCCGGCTGCTCGATGGCGGACATGGCGGCGCTGCCCCAGGTCGAGACGGCCTGGGAGACGCTGGCCGAGCTGGGGGTGGCCGGCTCGACGGTGCCGGTCACCTACATGAACTCGTCGGCCGACATCAAGGGCTTCGTCGGGCGCAATGCCGGGGTGGTCTGCACCTCGTCGAACGCGGAGCGGGCGCTGACCTGGGCGTTCGAGCGCGGCCAGCGGGTGCTCTTCCTGCCCGACCAGCACCTCGGCCGGAACACGGCGGTGCTGAAGCTGGGGCTGGACGCCGACGACTGTGTGCTCTACGACCCGCACAAGCCGGGCGGCGGGCTGACCGCCAAGCAGCTCCGCGAGGCGAAGATGATCCTCTGGCGGGGGCACTGCTCGGTGCACGGCCGGTTCACGAAGAGCAGCGTGGACGAGGTCCGGATGCGGGTGCCCGGGGTGAACGTGCTGGTCCACCCCGAGTGCCGGTACGACGTGGTGACCGCGGCCGACCAGGTCGGCTCGACGGAGTACATCATCAACACCATCGAGGCGGCGCCGGCCGGTTCGGCCTGGGCGGTCGGCACCGAACTCAACCTGGTCCGCCGGCTGGCCGACGCGCACCCGGACAAGCAGGTCATGTTCCTGGACCGGACCGTCTGCTACTGCTCGACGATGAACCGGATCGACCTGCCGCACCTGGTCTGGTCGCTGGAGGAACTGGTCGCCGGCCGGGTGCCGAACCAGATCACCGTGGACCCGGAGACCGCGCACCACGCCCGGGTGGCGCTGGACCAGATGCTGGCCCTGCCGTAGCGGACGCGTTCAACTACTGAAAGTAACTATCGGGGTTTGGATTCCTGCCCCTGTCCCCGTTTCGTGCCATCCGTCGCGCTGTGACCGCTCCTTTTTGGTGACCGAGCGCTATGCTGCCCGGGGCCGTGACAGAGCCCGGGCCGGAAGGCGTGACAAGCGCCGCCCGGCCGGGTACGGGGGCGACGGCAGGGTGGACCGCACGGTCCACCCTCGCGGACAGCATCGACGTAGAGCAGCATGGACCCGCTGGAGGTTGCGGTGACCGACGACGTCCTGGTCGTACACGGAGGTACGCCCCTTTCCGGGCAGATCCGGGTGCGCGGCGCGAAGAATCTCGTCTCCAAGGCGATGGTCGCGGCCCTGCTCGGCGACGAGCCGAGCCGGCTCTTCGACGTGCCCCGGATCCGCGACGTCGAGGTGGTCCGCGGCCTGCTCGAACTGCACGGCGTGAAGGTCACCGACGGCGTCGAGGACGGCGAACTGGTCTTCGACCCCGCCAACGTGGAGAGCGCCAGCACGGACGAGATCAACGTGCATGCCGGGTCGAGCCGGATCCCGATCCTGTTCTGCGGCCCGCTGCTGCACCGGCTCGGCCACGCGTTCATCCCCGACCTCGGCGGCTGCCACATCGGCCCCCGGCCGATCGACTTCCACATTCAGGCGCTACGCCAGTTCGGCGCGGTGGTGGACAAGACCCCCGAGGGCATGCACCTGACCGCACCCACCGGCCTGCACGGCACCAAGTTCGAGCTGCCGTACCCGAGCGTGGGCGCCACCGAGCAGGTGCTGCTGACGGCGGTGCTCGCCGAGGGCGTCACCGAGCTGCGCAACGCGGCCGTCGAGCCGGAGATCATCGACCTGATCTGCGTGCTCCAGAAGATGGGCGCGATCATCAAGGTGCACACCGACCGGGTGATCGAGATCCAGGGCGTCCCCCGGCTGGGCGGCTACACCCACCGGCCGATCCCGGACCGGATCGAGGCGGCGAGCTGGGCCGCCGCCGCGTTGGCCACCGGCGGCCGGGTCGAGGTGCTCGGCGCCGAGCAGGCCGACATGATGACCTTCCTCAACGTGTTCCGCTCGGTCGGCGGGGCGTACGAGGTCACCGACACCCGGCCGCCCCGGCAGGGCAGCGCCGGCCAGGAGGGCGGGATCCGGTTCTGGCACCCCGGCGGCGAGCTGCGGGCGGTGGCGCTGGAGACCGACGTGCACCCGGGGTTCATGACCGACTGGCAGCAGCCGCTGGTGGTGGCCCTGACCCAGGCCCGGGGCCTGTCGATCGTGCACGAGACGGTGTACGAGCAGCGACTCGGCTACACCGAGGCGCTGAACAAGATGGGCGCCACCATCCAGGTCTACCGGGACTGCCTCGGCGGCACCCCCTGCCGGTTCGGCCGGCGCAACTTCAAGCACTCCGCCGTGATCGCCGGGCCGTCCAAGCTGCACGCGGCCGACCTGGTGATCCCCGACCTGCGGGCCGGGTTCAGCCACCTGATCGCCGCGCTGGCCGCCGAGGGCACCTCCCGGGTCTACGGGGTGGACCTGATCAACCGGGGCTACGAGGACTTCGAGGCCAAGCTCGCCGCGCTCGGCGCACACGTCGAGCGGCCGTAGCAGGGGCACCGGCACCAGCCGGCGCCGCCGCGCGGGAGTTCGGGGACCGGCCCGGAAGCCGTTCGTCCGGTCCCCGGGCCACGCCCTGTCCGGGCTGCTCGGCGGGCATCAGCCGGTCGGGCGTACCACGAGGGTGTACCGCGAGGTGCGGCGGCGGCCGGCGGTTGGCTACCCTTGCCCCCGTGCCGTCGCTGTTTCGCCGTAAGCCCGCCGACCTCGTCGAGGAGGCCACCGTCGAGGTGGCCCCCGAGGAGGAGTCCGCGTCCGCCCGCCCCCGGGGATACACCCCGAGCAAGAAGGAGCTGGGCAGGGAGACCCCGAAGCGGCCCAGCGCCGGCCGGCGGGTGGTCGGTGACACCAAGCCGCTGACCAAGCAGGAGGCTCGGGAACGGCGCCGACAGGCCCGATCCGAGGCGGCTGCCGAGTTCCGCCGGGAGGGCGGTCCCCGGGACCGGGCCCCGGAGCGCGGGCTCGCCCGGGACGTGGTGGACTCCCGGCGTACCGTCGGGACCTGGTTCTTCGGCGGCGCCCTGGTGGTGCTGATCGGTTCGGCGAACACCATGCCGCCGGAGGTGCGGTTCGCCTCCAACCTGCTGTGGGGGCTGCTGGCCATCGCCCTGGTGGTCGACTCGGTACTGATCTCCCGGAAGATCAAGAAGTTGGTCCGTCAGCGGTTCCCCAAGACCGACCAGCGGATGGGCTCGCTCTACATCTACGCGATCATGCGCTCGATCACCTTCCGCCGGATGCGCGCCCCGGTCCCCCGGGTCAACCTCGGCGACCCGATCTGAGCCACGGCGGCGCGGCTCGCCATCGACCGCCCCGGGCGTCACGGGACGCCGAGCAGGCGGAGCAGGGCCGCCGTGCCGGCCGCCGCGACCACCACGGCGACGAACGGGGCCCGACGCCAGGCCAGCACCGCGCCGACCAGCACCCCGGCCGGGCGGGCGAAGCCGGCGAACGCGCCCGCCTCGGTCAGCGCCGCCGTCACGGCCAGCGCGGCGAGCAGGCCCGCCGCCGCCATCGGCAGTAGTCGGCTCACCTCGCCGGGCAGGGCCAGCCGGTCCCGCAGCACCACCCCGGAGAGCCGGAGGACGTACGTGCCGAGGGCCAGGGTCAGGATCACCGCGATCAGCATCCGTACTCCCCGGTCGGACGGTCCGGCGCTGTCGGCCCGTACGCCGCCCGGCGGGTCAGCACGGCTGGTCCCGGCGCTGGCGGCGGGGCAGCAGCAAGACGGCCAGACCGGTCAGCGCCAGCAGCACCGGCAGGCCGGCCGGTAGCACCGGCGTGACGAGCAGTGCGACCGCCGCGCCGGCCAGGGCCACCCGGCGGGTCTCCGGCTCCCGCAGGGCCGGCATCAGCAGGGCCAGCAGCCCGGCCGGGAACGCGGCGTCCAGCCCCAGCCGCAGCGGGTCGCCGACCCGGCTGGCCAGCAGCACCCCGAGCAGGGTGCCGAGGTTCCAGGCGAGGAAGAGCAGGCTCCCGGCCAGCCAGAACGCCCGGCGCCGGCCGGCCGGGTCGGGCTGGGCCAGGGTGAACGCGGTGACCTCGTCGGTCACCAGGTGACTGCCGAGCAGCCGGTGCCGCCACCGCGGCCCGAGCACGTCCGCCAGGGCGAGCCCGAACGGCAGGTGCCGGGCGTTGAGCAGCAGTCCGGCGAAGACCGCCGCCACCGGGCTGCCGGCGGCGACCAGCCCGACGGCGACGAACTGGGCGCCGCCGGCGTACAGCAGCGAGGACATCGCGACGATCGCCGGCAGCGGGAGCCCGGCGGCGAGGGCGACGGCACCGAACGAGGCGCCGATCGCCGTCATCGCGACCGCGAGGGCGCCGACGTCGCGCAGCAGCGCGCGGGGCGCCACCGGTTCGGGTACCGGCGTTCGGTCTGCCGTACGCATAGTTCAGGATAATGAACAGCGAAGACCTGTTCGTCAAATCGAACGGATGGCCCGATGGATCGAACACAGTCCCGTTCCGGCGACTTCCCGGACCGAACACAGTCCCGTTCCGGCGACTTCCCGGACCGAACCCGAGCCCGTGCCGGCGACTCCCCGGTGCCGGCGATCGCCACCGCGCTGCGCCGGGAACGGGAACGCACCGGCATCTCGCTGGCCGAACTCGCCCGGCGGGCCGGGATCGCCAAGTCCACCCTCTCGCAACTGGAGGCCGGCACCGGAAACCCGAGCGTGGAGACGGTCTGGGCGCTCGGCGTCGCCCTCGGCGTACCGTTCAGCCGGCTGGTCGAGCAGCCCCCGCCGCCGGTGCAGGTGATCCGGGCCGGGCAGGGGCCGGGGCTGCGTTCCCAACAGGCCGAGTTCACCGGCACCCTGCTCGCCGCCGGCACGACCCGGGCCCGCCGGGACGTCTACCTGATCGAACTCGAACCCGGCCAGGTGCGCGACGCCGACCCGCACATCCCGGGCAGCGTCGAGCACCTGGTGCTGGCCGCCGGCCGGCTGCGGACCGGGCCGGCGACCGAGCCGGTGGAACTCGAACCCGGCGACTACGTCCGGTTCCCCGGCGACGTCCCGCACCGCTACGAGGCACTCGCCCCCGGCACGTTCGCCGTGCTGGTGATGGAACACCCCTGAGCCGGCGGTGCCCGGTAGAGCCGGGCGACGACGTCCTCGATGTCCGGCTCCACGATCGCGACGTCTCGCAGCGCGGCGACCCGGGCCAGCCCGGCCACCACCTCGGAGGCGGTCGCCGACTCGCAGGCGAAGACCAGCCGCCGCCCGTCCGCCTCGGCGCGCAGCAGCGGCGCACCGGGCAGCACCGGCGGCTCGGCGAGCGGCTCGTCGAGATCGGCGACCACCTGCCGGCGCGAGCCGTACCGGGCGTGCAACGCCTCGATCGACCCGTCGTGCACCACCCGGCCGTGGTCGATCACCACCAGCCGCCGGCAGAGCCGCTCGATGTCGGCCAGGTCGTGCGTGGTGAGCACCAGCGTGGTGTCACCGGCCGCGCCCAGCTCGGCCAGGAAGGCCCGGACCGCCTGCCGGCTCACCACGTCCAGCCCGATGGTCGGCTCGTCCAGGAAGAGCACCTCGGGGCCGTGCAGCAGCGCGGCGGTCAGCTCGCCGCGCATCCGCTGGCCGAGCGAGAGCTGCCGGACCGGAACGTCCAGGAAGCCGTCCAGGTCGAGTTCGGCCCGGCAGCGGCGCAGCCGGGCGGCGTGCTCGGCCGCCGGCACCCGGTAGACGTGCCGGAGCAGATCGAACGAGTCCCGCAGCGGCAGGTCCCACCAGAGCTGCGAACGCTGCCCGAAGACCACCCCGATCCGCAGCGCCAGCCGGGTGCGCTGGGCCACCGGAAGCAGCCCGCAGACACGTACCCGGCCCGAGGACGGACTCAGCACCCCGGTCAGCATCTTGAGCGTGGTGGACTTGCCGGCGCCGTTCGGCCCGATGTAACCGACCATCTCGCCGCGCCGGACGGTCAGGTCGATCCCGTCGACCGCGCCGACCACCCGCTTCGTCCGGCGCAGCCGGCCGGCCCGGACCCGCACCACGAACTCCTTGCACAGGTCGCGGGCCTCGATCACCGGGGCTTCCGGCGGGGACCCGGTCACGACCCGGTGCTCCGGTAGTGGCGTACCCCGAGCCGCCAGGCCAGCGCCGCGAGCCCGGCGGCCGGCAGCGCGACGCCCGGCGCCACCCACCCCACCCAGCCCGGCAGGCCGAGCGGGTCGGCCCGGCCGAGCAACGCCAGCGCCGGGTAGTAGGCCACGAAACCGAACCCCATGCCGTACGCGAAGACCGCTCGAAACCAGCCACTATAGACAGTCATCGGGTACGTGGTGAAGTCCCGCCCGCCGTAGGTGAACGCCGAACCCACCTCGCCGGAGTCGATCCACCAGAACGACAGCGACGCGGTGGCCACGAAGATGGCGCCGAAGAACGCCGCCCCGGCCAGCGGGGTCGCCACGGCCAGCGCCACCCGACCCGGCGTCCAGGCCAGCTCCGCGGTGGCCAGCGCGACAACCAGCACGCCGGTGCCGAACACCGCCCGGGACGCCTTGCGCAGCGGCAGGTCCATCAGCAGCAGCTGGGGCAGCGCGCCGAGCGGGCGGACCAGCACCGCGTCCAGCAGGCCGGTCCGGACGTACCGGCGCAGCGACTCCACGTTGCCGACCGCGAGATCGGCGGTGGCGAAGGCGGCCGACGACAGGCCCACCATCACCATCGCCTCGGACCTGTCGAAGCCGCCCAACTCGCGGGTGACCCGGAACAGCACCAGCACGGTGAGCACGTCGAACGCGGTGGCGCCGACGTTGCCGAACAGGTCGACCACGAACGAGGTCCGGTACGACGCCTGCGACCGGGCCTGCCCGCGCAGCAACGCCAGATAGGCCGGCACCCGCCGCAGCCGGTACGCCTCCTCAGCCACCCTGCACCACCCGTCGGCCCGCCCGCTCAGCCACCCTGCACCACCCGTCGGCCCGCCCGCTCAGCCACCCTGCACCACCAGCCGGTGCTCGGCCCGGCGCTGGACCGTGCGGCAGGCCAGCAACATCAGCCCGGCCCAGACCAGTTGCACCACCACCATGCCGGCCTGGATCCCCGCCCCGTCGCGCTCGACGAGTACGTCCAGCGGGGTCTGCAACAGGCTCGGGAACGGGGTCGCCAGCCAGAGCAGCACGGTGACCCAGTCCGGCAGGAAGCGCAGCGGGAAGTAGAGCCCGGCCAGTACGCCGGAGCCGAGAGTCCAGAGGATCATCGCCCCCCGGGCGTCGTGCAGCCAGTACGCCGTCGCGTTGACCAGGAAACGGCAACCGAAGCAGATCACCACCGCCAACCCGGCGGAGAGTACGAACAGCGGTACCGTCTGCCACCGGCTCGGCAGTACGAGGTCGAAGAAGAGCAGCCCGGTGAGTACCGGCGGGAGGAATCGGGTCAGCAGGGCGTACCCGGCCCGACCGAGGTCGGTGGCGAGGTAGCTGACCACCGGGTGCACCGGCCGGAGCAGGTCGCTGGCGATCTCACCGGTACGGATCCGGTCGGCGAGTTCGGTCCAGCGCCAGAGCAGCACCACGGCGAGGAGCCCCTGTCCCGCCCAGACGAAGGTGGCCAACTGGGCCCGGCTGTAGCCGGCGGCGACCCCACCGGCACCGCTGGCGACGGCGAGCAGGACGTAACAACGCAGGAAGCCGAAGACGGTGTTGGTGAAGGCGCCGGCGACGGTAGCTTGCCGATAGGTAGAGTACCGACGAAACCCCGATCCGGTTATCGCAGCAAATGTCCGGAACCATGGGATGATGTTTCGGCTGATGGGTGGTGCCACAGTGGCGGTGACCGAGCCCACGCCGTTACCCTCCTTCCGCGACAACGCTGCACCGAGCCGGGTGACTTTACCCGGTACGCCCGGCTGCCCAGCGAGATTTTTCGACGAGGTGACACCCCGTGAGTGAGCAACGCGAGCCGGCGTACCCGGCCGCGTGGCGCGCGGGTACGCCGGTCGGGTGCCCCCCGCTCCGACGTACCGCCCCGGGTGGTGCCGGTTCCGGTACGGACCGGATCGTCGACGTACGGCCGGGAGCGCCGGTATGAGCGGTCGTTACTCGGGCCGCTGGGGCGAGCCCGCCGAACCGTCCTGGGTGGTCGAACCGACGGCCGAGTGGGAGCCGCAGTTTCCCGGCCAGCGCTATGCCGGGGACATCGGCCACCAGCGGCGGCGCCGGCCGGTGGGGCGAGGATCGGTGCCGACCGGCCGGGCCAAGGTTCCGCCGCCGGGCACCCGGCCCGGCGAGGCGGAGCCGTTCGGCCGTCCCGAGCCGGTCTCCGACGGCCGCCCGGAGCCGATCTCCGGCGGGCGTCCGGGCGCACTGCCGAACGGGCGTCCCGACGCGGCACAGCACGGGCGTCCCGAGCCGGGGCCGAACGGGCGTCCCGAGGCGCTGCCGAACGGGCGTCCCGGGCAGCCGACCAGCGCCCGCCCGGCGGCGCGGGGCGACGGGCCGGCACGCGAGACGCGTACCGGACGGCTCGACCGCTGGGACAGCCGGTCGGCCGGCTGGAAGCCACCGCCGGACTTCTGGGAGGACGGCCCGGACTCCTGGGACCAACCGTCGGACGGACGTTCCCGACCACCGGCCGAACCCCGCACCGGCGGCTCGGTGCCGATCGGCCGGGACGACCGGCGGTCGCCCCGGGCCGCCGAGCCCGGACCGCGCGGCGGTCGCGGCGAGAGCGGCTTCGCCGGCGGCCGGGCCGCCTCGCAGCAGGGCCCGAACCGCTCCGGCGACGACCGGCCCGGCCGCTCCGCCGCTCCGCCGGAACGGCGCGGACGGTGGCTCACCGGACCGGCCTCCGAGGAGACCCAGCCGCTGTCGGACCGCCGCCCGATGCCGTCGGACGACCGACCCGGACCACGGGACGGCAGGGGGCGGGTCGGGCCGGGGGCGCGCCCGGCCATGCCGGCCGCCTTCGACGGCCCGTCGGGAGCCGAACGCGGCCTGGTCGGACCGGAGCGGGGCACTCCCGGTTCCGAACGCGACGCTCCCGGTTCCGAGCGGCGCGTCCCCGGACCGGACCGGGGCACTCCCGGGCAGGACCGGGGCATCCCCGGGCAGGATCGGGCCGACGGTTGGGCCGCTCGGGCCGGTGGACCGCCGCCCCCAGGGAGCCGCGAGGCGCCTCCGGGCCGCACACCGCCCCGGGGCCGACCCGACCGACCCGACCGACCTGCCGACCGGCCCGGTGCCGAGCCACCGGTCCGGCGGCCCGCCGCCGGACCGTCCGGTGCACCCAGCTGGCCCGCCCAGCGCGGCCCTGCGGCGGAGCCGCGCGAGGGCCGTCGCTTCCCGGACCTGGGCTCCGGCCGTCCGCCGCTGCGCGACCCGCGCGGCACCGACCCGGCGGTCCGGCCGGGCCCGGCACCCCGGGGCGACCGGGTCGGGCCGCTGCCGCCCGGCGCCGACCGGCCGGCCGCCGAACTGGCGCCCGGACGCGGGCGACCGGACGGAATGCCGGCCTCCGGTACCGACCGGGTCCCACCGCGTACCGACCAGCCGGACGGCACGCCCGTCCAGCCGGACCGGAGCGTCGGCTACCCGGCCGCCGCCGGCGCGGCAGGCCCCACGGACCGGGTCGGACCGGCAGGCCCCACAGACCGGGTCGGCCCCACAGACCGGGTCGGACCGGCAGGCCCCACAGACCGGGTCGGCCCCACAGACCGGGTCGGACCGGCCGCACCACCCCGGACCGGGGAGCCGGCCCGGGCCGCCGAGCAGCCTCGCCCGGTCGAACCAGCCCGCAGGGTCGAACCGACCCACCCCGTCGAGCCGGTACGCCGGGTCGAGCAGTCCCGACCGATCGAGCCCCGACGGATCGATTCCGGACGCCCGGTGGAACCGCCCCGCCCCGTCGAACCGACCCGAGCCGCCGAGGCCGCCCGCACCGCCGAGCCGCCCCGCACCGTGGAACCACCCCGGCCCGCCGAGCCACCACGCACCGTCGAGCCACCACGCACCGTCGAGCCACCACGCACCGTCGAGCCGGGCAGGCCGGCGGAGACGAGCCGGCCTGCCGAGGCTGCCCGGATCGCCGAGCCGCCCCGGACGGTCGAGGCGGGGCCCTGGCCCGCACCACCCTCGGTCGAGCCGGCCGGCACGGTCGAGCCGCCGTCCCCGGCGGAGCCGTCGCGTGAACGGCCGGCCGGCTGGCTGGTCCCGACCGCCCCGTCGGACCCCGACCCCCGGTTGCCCCGGCAGCCGTCCGCCGACGAGACCGACCAGCGTCCGCCGGTCACGCCGCCCCCGACCACTGGCCTGCGCCTGGAGTTCCGCTCAGCGCCGACGCCCGGCGGCACCCCGCCGCCGGGCACGACCGCCGAGCCCACGCCGCCCCCCAGCCCGTTCTCCGGCGCGGCGGGCGGCACGGACACCGGCGGACCGGTCGAACCAGCCGCCGCGCCCCCGGCGGCGGAGCACGTCATCGAACCCGCCTCGCCCGTCCTCTCGTCCGGTCCCCCGATCGAACCGGCCGCCACCGGGCCCGTACCGGAGGCCGGACGGGCCACCGATCCGAGTGAGACTTCCGTACCCTCCATGCCAAAAACCGGACCTGTCGCGGACCGCACCACTGCCGGACCGCTCACCGATGCCGCCCCGGCGGCCCCCTCCCCCACCGAGCCGGCCACCGCCCCGGCCCCGACCGCCGGAGCGACGGACCAGTCGCGCGACCCGGAGCTGACGGTCGACGCCGGAGCCGCGGCGTCCCCGGCGGACGGCCGGACGCCCGACGGCGGGCCAGCCCCCGGCGGCCCGACCGCAGGGCCGGGCGGGACCGCGCCACCGGCCACGGCAGCCGCCGCCGGTCCGGCCTCCGAAACGCCGGTCGGCGCACCCACCTCCGAAACGCCGGTCGGCGCACCCACCTCCGGCCCGGCAGTCACGGCATCCCCCTCCGGGACGCCAGCCGCCGCACCCACGTCCGACCCGCCGGCCACGGCACCCGGCTCAGCTCAGCCAGCGGCCGCACCGACTTCCGGTCCGCCGTCGGCCACCTCGCCAGCCGACCCGCCGGTCGCCGAGGCGAGCCCCGACACGGTGCTGCCGGCCGGGCCGGCAGCCGGCGCGGCTACCGCGCTGAGCGCTCCCACCATGCTCACCCCGATCGTCCGGCCGGGTGGGAAACGGGAGCCGACCGAGCCGGAACCCGCCGACGTCCCGCCGGAACCGGCAGCCGCCGACCCGGAGCAGGTACTGGCATCGTACGAGTGGCGGTTCCACCACGAGACCCTGCGGGAGCTGGTGGAGGACCCCGAGTCACTGCGGGCGATCCGGGACCGGCTGACGGAGAAGCTCGAACCGGCGACGGACAACGCCACCCGGGCGCGGCTGCTGAGCCTGCGGGCGGTGGTCTCCCGGATCCTCGGCGAACTCGGCAAGGCGCTCTCCGACGGCAAGCTGGCGCTGGCCCACGCCGAGGCGACCGGCCAGCTGCGGCGGATCGCGATCGCACAGGCCAGGCTGGCGCACGTACTCCAGTGGCGGGGGGACTTCGCCGAGGCGGACCGGCTCTTCGAGGAGGCGAACTCCTCCGAGCTGCCGGACCGGCTGCGGGCCACCATGCACGAGCACGCCGGCCGGTCCTGCTACGACCAGGGCCGCTACATGGAAGCCTGCAACCACTTCGAGAAGGCCCTCGAACTACGCAAGGTCGAGGACCCGGGCCTGATCGCCCGGACCGAACTCGCGCTCGACGCGGTCTTCAACAAGGTGGCCCAGAACGGCTGGGGACCGTATCCCCGGGACCGGGACGAGATCCTCCAGGTGCACAAGCCGCCGGTGCCGAAGTTCAGCGAGAAGGTGCAGCGCTGGGGGTACGCCGACCCGGACGGCCAGCTCGCGATCGCGCCGAGCTATGCCGACGTGCAGCCGTTCCGGGACGGGGCCGCCTGGGTACGCCGCCCGGAGACCCGGACCTGGGAGTTGATCGACGAAACCGGTGAACTGCTGATCGAGGCGTCCGCCGGCTATCTCGGCGTCGGTTCCTTCTCCGACGGGCTGGCCTGGGTCTCCCGGGACGGCACCGGCGGCTGGATCGCGATCGACAAGTCCAACAAGGTGGTGATCCCGGCCGGTTTCGAGGACGTACGACCGTTCCGGCGCGGTGTCGCCGCCGTCCGGCGAGGCGGCTGGGGAGCGGTCGACCGGACCGGCAAGGTGGTGCTGCCGACCCGCTACACCGGCTTCACCACCGCCCTCACCGACGGCCGGTACGTCGAAGGCTTCACCGACGAGGGATTGGCGATCGTCGACGCGGGCGGCCGCAAGGGCGTGGTGGACCGCTCGGGACAGGTACTTGTCCCGCCGGCCCATCCGGCACTGGTCATCCATCCGGTCGCCTTCCTGGTGGGCAACGGCACCGGGCAGTGGGGCGCGCTCGACCGCCGGGGCGAGGCGTTGATCGACGCGGTGCATCCGAGCCGGAACGACGTGATGGAGGAGATCGACCGGCTGCTCGCCGACACCAAGCCGGTGCTGTGATCCGCGCCCTCGGCCCGTCGCTCGACGTGATCGACCGCGGCCGGGAGGACTAGGGTCACTGGTATGGAATTCCGACACCTTGGCCGCTCGGGCCTGCTGATCAGCGAGATCTCGTACGGCAACTGGATCACCCACGGGTCCCAGATCGAGGAGGAGGCCGCGCTCTCCTGCGTACGCGCGGCGCTGGAGGTCGGCATCACCACCTTCGACACCGCCGACGTCTACGCCGGCACCAAGGCGGAGGAGGTGCTGGGCCGGGCACTGAAGGACGAGCGTCGGGAGGGGCTGGAGATCCTCACCAAGGTCTTCTGGCCGACCGGTCCGGGTCGGAACGACCGGGGTCTGTCACGCAAGCACATCATGGAGTCGATCAACGGTTCGCTGCGTCGGTTGCAGACCGACTACGTCGACGTCTACCAGGCGCACCGGTACGACTACGCCACCCCGCTGGAGGAGACGATGTCGGCGTTCGCCGACGTGGTGCACTCCGGCAAGGCGCACTACATCGGCGTCTCGGAGTGGAAGGCGTCGGAGATCCGGGCCGCTCACGCGCTCGCCCGTGAGCTGAACATCCAGCTCGTCTCGAACCAGCCGCAGTACTCGATGCTGTGGCGGGTCATCGAGGACGAGGTCGTACCGACAAGCGAGGAACTCGGTCTCGGGCAGATCGTCTTCTCGCCGATCGCGCAGGGCGTGCTGACCGGCAAGTACCTGCCGGGCCAGGAGCCGCCGGCCGGCTCCCGGGCGACCGACAGCTCGGGCGGCGCGGGCTTCATCGCCCGGTTCATGTCCGACGACGTGCTGAGCCGGGTGCAGCGGCTCAAGCCGCTCGCCGAGCAGGCCGGCCTGAGCATGGCCCAGCTCGCGGTCGCCTGGGTGTTGCAGAACCCGAACGTCTCCTCGGCGATCATCGGCGCCTCCCGTCCGGAGCAGGTGCACGACAACGCCAAGGCGGCCGGGGTGAAGCTCGACGCCGAGCTGCTCAAGGCGATCGACGAGATCGTCGACCCGATCACCGAGCGGGACCCCGGCAAGACGCAGAGCCCCGCCCAGCGCCCCTGAACGCGGCAGACCCGCCCCGGCACGCTGCCGGAGCGGTGTAAGGAAGGGCCCCCGCTTATACAAAAAGCGATAAGCGGGGGCCCTTCCTTACACCTCAGTCCTGCCAGAAGCGGATCAGGCGCAGGCCCTCGACGTAGAGGTAGTCGGGCAGGCCGATCAGGTCGCCGACCGCGAAGACCCCGTCGAAGAACCAGCCGCCGACGCGCGGGTTCCAGAGCAGGGCGAAGAGCAGGATGAACCCGAACGGGGCCATCAGGTCGTAGCCGCGCCGCCACTGCGGACTCAGCCAGGGCTGGATGACGTTGCCGCCGTCCAGGCCCGGCACCGGCATCAGGTTGAGCACGCTCGCGGTCAACTGGAGGAAGGCGAGTAGCGCGACACCGGACCAGAACTCCGGCCGGGCGAATACGTCGACCCCGATCGCGAACGGTATGACCAGCAGCAACGCGAAGATCACGTTGGTGGCCGGACCGGCCAGGCTGACCAGCGAGTGCCGGAGCCGGCCGGGGATCTGGTGCCGGTCGACCCAGACGGCACCGCCGGGCAGGCCGATGCCGCCGAGCAGCACCACCACCACGGGCAGGATGATCGACAGCAACGGGTGGCTGTACTTCAGCGGGTTCAGCGTCAGGTAGCCGCGATGTGCCACCGAACGGTCGCCCGCCCGGTACGCCACCACGGCGTGCGCGTACTCGTGCAGGCAGAGCGAGACCAGCCAGCCGGTGATGACGAAGAGGAAGACGTCGAGCCGTACGTTGCCGAACCCGTTCCACGCCATCGCGCCGCTGGTCACGAAGAGCGCGACCAGGGCCAGGAAGATCGGGCTGGGCCGGAACGCCTCCGGGGGCACACCGAGGACCAGCCGGTCCCGGCCGCGTTGGTCGAAGTTCATCGGCGTCACTCGGCCACAGGCAGCAGGCTCATCCGGTATTCCACCCGCTCGTCCTCGACCAGCAGCACCGAGGCGACGCCGGTGGAGGCCAGCTCGCGCCAGGTCTGGCCGATCCAGGACTCGGCGTCGGCCTGGCTGCTGAACGCCTCGGCCGGTCCGTTCACCGGATCGCCGTCCGCGCCCTCGTACCGCCAGCTCCACGGCATGTCGCGTCTCCCCTCGCCGATCTTCCGCGCCGACAACCTCCGCCAGCCTAGTCGGCCGGCCGATGTCAGCCAGCCGGAGCGGTCGGCCAGCGGGTCCGCACCCGTACCTCACCGCGAACTGCCCGGCCGAGCGCTCTAAGGTACGGGCATGTCCGTAGACGGGTGGAGCAGGCTCCTGGTGCTGGGCGGGATCCGCTCCGGCAAGTCCGAGTTCGCCGAGTCACTGCTTAAGGACGTAGCTTTTGTCCGTTATGTCGCCACAGCGACAACCGACCCGGACGACCCCGAGTGGACGGCCCGGATCGACGCGCACCGGCTCCGCCGGCCGGCGGGCTGGACCACCGAGGAGGCCAACGCCGACCCGTCCCGGCTCGCCGAACTGATCACCGGTGCCGGTCCGGGCGACACGCTGCTCGTCGACGACCTCGGCGGCTGGGTGACCGTGCTGCTCGACCCGGCGCACCAACCCGCCGACGACGTCGCCACCATCGACGAACTCGGCACCGCGATCCGGAACTGCCCGGCCCGACTGGTGCTGGTCAGCCCCGAGGTCGGGCTGTCGACGGTGCCGGTCACCCCGCTCGGCCGGGCCTTCGTCGACGCGCTCGGCACCACGAACCGGGCGGTCGCGGACGCCTGCGACGCCGCGGTCCTGGTGATCGCCGGTCAACCGGCCTGGATCAAGATCGAGGAGGACCGGCCGGCGCCGGCTCCGACCGGCGCCGACCAGCCGGGGGTACCGGCCCAGCCCGACCGTGGCGCCGCCGACCGTGGCGGCGCCGGACAGGCCGCCCCGGCCACCTCCGCCTGGACCGACGTGGTCGACGCGATGCCGCAGGTACTCCGCCCGACCCTCGTACCGGCACCCCAGGACGAGCCGGCCCCGGCGTCGACCGCGACGGGCTGGACCGCGCCGACCATGGCGCTGCCGATGGTCGCCACCGGCCTGGTCATCCAGGCCGGGATGGACCTGCCGATGCCGGACGAGTACGCCGGCCCCGCCGCCCTCGACCGGCTCGGCACGCTGGACCTGCCCGGCAGCGGCCTCGGCCACCTGGACCGGGTCGTCTCGTTCGCCGCCGCCACGCAGGGTACGGCCACGCCGCGCCCCTGGCGGTCCGCCCGGGTACTGCTGCTGCACGGCGACCACACCGGCGGTGCCGCCGCCGGCACGGTGCCCGGCGAGTCCGCCCGCCGGGCCGAGCAGGCCCGTCAGGGCATCGGGCCGATCGCCCGGCTGGCGGCCGAGGCGGGCGCCAGCCTCCAGGTGGTCGAGGCGCCGCTGTCCCGGCCCGCCGAGGAGGGCCCCACGCTCACCGTCGACGAGGTCGAGGCGGCCCTGCGCTACGGCTGGCGACTCGCCGAGGAGGCGGCGGAGGCCGGGGTGGACCTGCTGGTCCTGGCCGCCTGCGGGGACGGCGCCGATGCCGCCGCGGCCGCCGTACTGGCCGCCACGTCGGGTGCCGAACCCGCAGCGGTACTCGGCCGGGTGGTGGCGCTCGGCGGGCAGGTGGACGACGCGGCCTGGATGCGGCGCTGCGCCGCCGTCCGGGACGCGATGCACCGCACCCGGCGTAGTCCCCGGGACGCCAAGGACATCCTGGCCGAACTCGGCGGCGGTGACGTGGCGATCGCCACCGGCGTGCTGCTCGGTGCGACGGCCCGGCGTATCCCGGTGCTGCTGGACGGGCCGGTCGGAGTGGCGGCCGGACTGGTCAGCCGGGACCTCGCCGGCCAGGCCCGACACTGGTGCCTGCTGCCGGACCACGGCGACCATCCGGCTGTCAAGCTCGGTGCCGACGTGCTCGACCTGACTCCGCTGCTGGACCTGCGACTCGGGCTCGGCGAGGGTGCCGCCGCGCTGGCCGCCCTGCCGCTGCTGCGCTCCGCGCTGACCCTCGCCAGCACCCTGCCGGTGCACCCGACCCTGGCCACCGAGCAGCCCGACGAGATGCCGGGGCAGACCCCGGACGAGGCGCGGACCCCCGGCGACGCCCACCCGCCGGTACCGGACCCGGCCGAGCCGTGGGCGCCCGAGCCGGCATCCGACGAGCCGGCGACCGACGACGGCCCCGCTGCCCCGGACGACGACGGCAACCATGCCGGCAGCCGGGACGACGACGCGCTTCCGCCGGTGCCGGACCCGGCCGAGCCCTGGGCCCCCGGACCCGCCGACGACCGGCCCGGTGCCGGCGACAACCCGGAGGACGACCGGGAGTTCGTCGAGCCGACGCCGGCCGGTCCCGGCCCGACCACCGTCCCGGAAAACACCGCCACCCTCCCGGGAAACACCGCCACCGTCCCGGAAGGCACCGCCACCCTCCCGGAGGACACCGGCACCGTCCCGGAAGGCACCGGTACCGGAGCCGCAGGCGGGCGGGACGGCGGGCGGCGGGACGGCGCCACCGTGCCACCGGGTGCCTGAGGGCCGGCTCGCGGCCGGCGGCCGGCTGGCCCTGACCACGTTCACCGTCGCGCCGCTGCGGGCCGGTCGGGTCGACCGCGCCACCGCCGGTACGGCGATGAGCCTCGCCCCGCTGGTCGGCGCGCTGCTCGGGCTGCTCCTCGCCGGAGTGCTCGGCGGGCTGGGCGCGCTCGCCCCGCCGCTGGTCGCCGGTGGCGTGACCGTGGCTGCGGCGGCCCTGCTGACCCGGGGACTGCACCTGGACGGGCTGGCCGACACCGTGGACGCGCTCGGGTCGTACCGCTCGGGGGAGGCGGCGCTGCGGATCATGCGGCAGCCGGACGTCGGCCCGTTCGGGGTGACCGCGCTGGTCCTCGTACTCCTGCTCCAGGCGGCGTCGTTCGCGGCGCTGGCCGGGCGGCCGTGGCCGGCGCTGCTCGCGGCGCTGGCCGCCGGTGCCGCGACCGGACGGCTGGCGGTGAGCTGGGCCTGCCGGCGTGGTGTCCCGGCGGCCCGCCCGGAAGGGCTCGGCGCGCTGGTCGCCGGCACCGTCGGCCCGGTCACGCTGCTCGGGCTCTCCGCCGGGGTGGCGCTGCTCGCCGCGCCGGCGGTACCGGACCGCCCGTGGCAGGGGCCGCTCGCGGTGGTCGCGGCGCTGGCCGGCACGCTGCTGCTGGTCCGGCACGTGGTGCGCCGGCTCGGCGGCATCACCGGCGACGTGCTCGGCGCCGCCGTCGAACTCGGCAGCACGCTGTTCTACCTCGGGGTCGTGCTGACCGGCTGACCGGACGGGGCGTTCGCGGGTAGCGTTCGCGAATAGGACACCAGCACGAGTACCAGGCCTTACAAGGCGGTCGAGCGGGGGACGCGATGCTCATCACGGACGATTTCCTGCCCGTGCCGGTTCCAGAGTCGTTGACCGCGACCTACCTGGTGCCGACCACCGGCCAGGTCGATCCGGCGCCGGCCGAGGCGGTGGCGGCCCTCGGCGGCCGGCTCTCCGGGCCGGTGCACGACCTGGCCCGGCAGATGCTGGACAGCCCGCTGATGACCGTCGACACCCGGCCGATCGCCGAGTTCCCGCACCTGCCGCCGGACCTGCTCACCGCGTTCGGGGCCACCAACACCCAGCTGGCCCGGCTGGCCGCCGCCACCGACCTGGTGGTGGTGCAGGCCAGCTACCGGCCCGGCTGGCCGCCCGCGCACGAGTGGGCGGCCCGGACCGTCGCCTGCGCCGTCGCGGAGTCGCTCGGCGCCGACGTGGTGGACGTGTTCGCGTTGCAGTTCCTCGACCCGGCCGCCGCGCTGCGTTCGCTGCCGGACGCCGAGGGCCGGGTACGCCTGATCGACTGGGTCCTGGTGCCGTACTCCTCGGACGACGACGGGCTCTGGTTCACCACCAAGGGACTGCGCCGGTTCGGGCTGCTGGAGTTGCAGGCGCAGGGGGTGCCGACGCACCTGACCCGGGCCTGGGGCGCGGTGATGACCGGGGTGGCCCGACGGCTGCTCCGGGCCTGGACCGACGGGCTCACCGACAGCGAGGTGCCGGCCTTCGTGCAGCTGCCGGTGGTCACCTCGGTCAGCGGGCACGACATCGCGGTGGCGTACGGCAACCCGCAGCAGCACGACACCACCGGACCGGCGGCGCTGCGGCTGGAACTCGACCCGGCCACCGACCCGGACGCCGACTCGTTCCTGACCCTGCTGCCCCCGGTCGGCCATCCCGGCCCGCCCGGCCGGTACTTCGCCGCGGTCTGCGCCGCCCTGTTCGGTGCCACCGCCCAGTCCGACGTCCGGTACGCCCGCCCCGACGACGCGATGGCCCGGGCGATCACCACCGCCCGGGACGGGTTGCCCGGGATCCGGGAGCGGTTCCTCGCCGGCAACCTGCCGGAGGGGGTGCAGCTGCTGGTCAAGTACGGCCTGCCGACCGACGAGGGGCCGGAGTTCGTCTGGGCCGGCGTCACCTCGTGGGCGGATCCGGACCGGATCGTCGGGGCCAGCGCGAGCGACGCCACGGCGGATCCGTCGGTCCGGATCGGCCAGCCCGTCGTGGTGGACGCCGTCGACGTGGTCGACTGGGCCCTGCTGGACGGCAGCGGGGTGATCGAGGGCGGCTGGACGCAGGCCGTGCTCGACGCCGGCGACCGCTCCCAACGCTGATCCGACACCCGGGGCGTCGGGCGGCTACTTCACGGACGGTTGCACGAAGGGGGGCCGGACCACCCGCACCGCCGCGCGCCGGCTCCGTACGTCGACGGCGACCTCGTCGTCCTGGCCCAGCCCGGCGGCGGTGTCCAGCAGGGCGAGGGCGATCCCGGCCTTCCGGGTCGGCGAGAAGGTGCCGCTGGTGACCGTGCCGACCGGGGTGCCGTCGGCGGCGAGCACCGCCATCCCGGGGCGCGGGATGCCCCGGTCCAGTGCCAGCAGCCCCCACAGGGTGCGCCGGGGTCCGGCCGCCTTCTCGGCGAGCAGCGCGTCCCGCCCCCAGAACGCCGGCTTGTCCCAGCCGACCGCCCAGCCCGCCCGGGCCTGCACCGGGGTGATCTCCGGGGAGAGGTCCTGGCCGTGCAGCGGGTAGCCCATCTCGGTCCGCAGGGTGTCCCGGGCGCCCAGCCCGCAGGCCCGGATCCCGTACGGCTCACCGGCGGCCAGCAGCGCGTCCCAGAGCGTGCCCGCCGCCTCGGCCGGCACCACCAGTTCGTACCCGTGCTCGCCGGTGTAGCCGGTCCGGCAGACCACCAGCGACACGAGGTCGCCGGCCGGGGTGGCCGCCCCGGCGGCGGAGAAGCCGAGTTCGGCGCTGGAGAAGCTCATGTACCCGTGTCCGGTGGGCAGTCCGAGGGTGCCGAGCAGTTCGGCGGAACGCGGCCCCTGCACGGCCAGTACGGCGTACGACTCGTGCTCGTTCGTCACGGTGATCCCGGCCGGGGCGGCGGCGCGGAGCCGGCGTACCACCTCGGCGGTGTTGGCGGCGTTCGGGATCAGGAAGACGTGCTCGGGGCCGTACAGGTAGGCGATGATGTCGTCGACCACCCCGCCGGTCGCCTCGTCGCAACAGAGCGTGTACTGCGCCCGTCCCGGCCCGATCCGCCCCAGGTCGTTTGTCAGGCAGGCGTTGACGAAGTCGGCCGCACCGGGGCCGGTGACCCGGGCCTTGCCCAGGTGGGAGACGTCGAACACACCCACGCCGGTACGCACCGCGGTGTGCTCCCGCAGCACTCCGCCGCCGGCGTACTCCAGCGGCATGGACCAGCCGCCGAAGGCGGCGAACTTGGCGCCGAGCGCGGCGTGCCGCCCGTGCAGCGGCGAGTGGCGGAGCGCGTCGGCGGGAGGTTCCGGGGGCTCGCCGGTCACCTGGGTCGGGTCGGTCATGGGTCGCAACCTACCTGCGATCCGGCGCGTCGATAGCATCGGCGGGACCCGTCGGCAGACCGTCGGCGGGACAGCCCGTCCGTCCGGCCTGTAAGTTGCGCCGGAGACCACAACGCCCGGCCGCAACCAGGCGGCCGGCCACGCCTGTCCGGAGCCGCGCAGTGACATCGCCCAGCACCAGCCTCAGCCTGGTCGACACCGACCCCGCCGAACTCGCCGTCGACGCCGTCGTCATCGGGTTGCACAGTCAGACGGTGGAGGCGGCGGAACCCGTCGCCGGGTTCGCCGGGACCCTGCTGCTCGCGACCGGTGCGGAGAGCATCGCCGCGGCGTTCGACGGCCGGCTGACGGAGACGCTGGCGCTGCTGGGCGCGACCGGCAGTCCCGGCGAGGTGGTCAAGCTGGCCACCCTGGGCACCGTCAGCGCGCCGCTGGTCGCCGCCGTCGGGCTCGGTCCCGAACCGACCGGTGCCGCCCCGGGCCCGGAGACGCTGCGCCGGGCCGCCGCCTCGGCCGTCCGGGCGCTGGCCGGCGCCGAGCGGGTCGCGCTGACCCTTCCGCTGCCGGACGACGAGGACGCCCCGGCCGCGCTGCGGGCCGCCGCCGAGGGTGCGCTGCTCGGGGCGTACCGGTTCGCCGGGTACAAGACCCGGCCGCAGCCGACCCGCCGCCCGGCGGTGGCCTCGGTGGCGGTGCACGTGCCGGACGCCGCCGACGAGCGGGCCCAGGCGGAGATCACCCGGGCCGGCGTGGTGGCCCGGGCGGTGGCCCGGACCCGGGACTGGGTGAACACGGCACCCAACGAGCTGCGCCCGCCGTCCTTCGCCGACGCGGTGGCGGCTGCCGCCCGGGAGGTCGGGCTCGGCGTGGAGGTCCTGGACGAGCAGGCGCTGGCCGACGGCGGCTACGGCGGCATCCTGGCCGTCGGGCTCGGCTCGGCGGCGCCGCCCCGGCTGGTGAAGCTCTCCTACGTCCCGGCCGGAGCCGGATCGGACGGGTCGGACGGGTCGGTGCGGCGGGTCGCGCTGGTGGGCAAGGGGATCACCTTCGACACCGGCGGCGTGTCGATCAAGCCGTCCCAGGGCATGTGGGAGATGAAGTCCGACATGGCCGGCGCGGCGGCGGTCGCCGCCACCATGCTGGCGGTCGCCGAACTGAAGCCGGCGGTGGCGGTGACGGCGTACCTGCCGATGGCCGAGAACATGCCGTCGGCGACCGCCTACCGGCCGGGTGACGTGGTGACGATGTACAACGGCAAGCGGGTCGAGGTGCTGAACACCGACGCCGAGGGCCGGATGGTGCTCGGCGACGCGATGGCCCGGGCCTGCGAGGACGGCTGCGACTACCTGGTGGAGACCTCCACGCTGACCGGCGGCCAGGTGGTCGCGCTGGGCAAGCGGGTGGCCGGGGTGATGGGCAGCACCGAGCTGTGCCGGCGGGTCCAGCAGGCCGGTGACGCGGCCGGCGAGCCGACCTGGCCGATGCCGCTGCCGGACGACGTCCGGAAGGGAATGGACTCCGAGGTCGCGGACATCTCCCAGGTGAACGCGTCGATGGACCGGGCCGGGCACATGCTCCAGGGTGGGATCTTCCTGCGCGAGTTCGTCGCCGACGAGGTGCCGTGGGCGCACATCGACATCGCCGGGCCGAGCTACCACTCGGGCGAGGCGACCGGGTACTGGTCCAAGGGCGGCACCGGGGTGCCGGTGCGTACCCTGCTGGAGCTGGTCGACGACATCGCCGCCAACGACTGACGCCGAGACCCCGCCGGCCCCGTACGGACGGGGTCGGCGGGGTCTGTAGCGCCCCGGCCGGATCGCCCTGGCCGGCGGGCTCGGGCCGTCAGCCGGCCGCTCGGGCCGGCAGTCGATGGCGGTGGGGTGGCCCGTCAGCCGGCGGCGCGGCGCTTGCGGCGCTCGTTGAAGTCCCGCATCCGCTGCGGATAGCCGACCAGCCGCACGTCGTAGACCGGGATCGCCATCTTGTGCGCGAACCGCCGGGCGCCGTCCGGGCCGTCGATCCGGCGCCGGGTCCACTCCCCGTCGTGGGCGATCAGCATGACGGTGGTCTCGGTCACGGTCGTCCGAGGCTCGATGAACGCCTCGACCCCGCGCTTCGACCGGACGAACTGTTCAAGATGGTCGAGGTCCGCACGGCTTGCGGGACGATCACCCGCGGCGACGACCACCTTCTTGCGTCGGCGAAACCAGGCCAACCCGACCCTCTCCTCCCCGGCACTGCCGCCCCGCGACGAAACTGGCGACTTGGGCAAGCGTACGTCCCGACTACGTGTCCTTGGGCACCTCGGTACGCGGCCCGCTGCCACTAGTGACAAGATGACCGAGGTGGGCGCTCCCCGGTCCCGACTCTGGCGCTCGGAGAGAAGTCCACGCCCCGCCGGCCGGAAGATCCCGGTCGGAGGCGGCGGTATGCCCGGTTGACCGGCATCACCCTCGTAGCAGCGACGCGACCTGGGAGTTAACTGTGAGCGAGCCGAACGGCGGAACGTTCGACGTCGTCATCCTCGGAGGTGGCAGCGGCGGGTACGCGGCGGCGCTGCGCGCCGCCCAACTGGACCTCTCGGTCGTGATGATCGAGAAGGGCAAGGTCGGCGGCACCTGCCTGCACAACGGCTGCATCCCCACCAAGGCGCTGCTGCACGCGGCCGAGATCGCCGACCAGACCCGCGAGTCGGAGCAGTTCGGCGTCAAGGCCGAGCTGGTCGGCATCGACATGACGGGCGTCAACTCGTACAAGGACGGCGTGATCTCGCGGCTCTACAAGGGTCTGCAAGGGCTGATCAAGAGCGCCAAGATCACCGTGGTCGAGGGCGAGGGGAAGCTCGTCTCCGCCGACACCGTCGAGGTGGACGGCACCCGCTACACCGGCCGGAACATCGTCCTGGCCACCGGCTCGTACGCCCGGACCCTGCCCGGCCTGGAGGTCGACGGCGAGCGGGTGATCACCAGCGATCACGCGCTGACCCTGGACCGGGTGCCGACCTCGGCGATCGTGCTCGGCGGCGGCGTGATCGGCGTCGAGTTCGCCAGCGTCTGGAAGTCCTTCGGGGTCGACGTCACGATCATCGAGGCGCTGCCCCGGCTGGTCGCCGCCGAGGACGAGGAGTCCTCCAAGGCGCTGGAGCGGGCGTTCCGCAAGCGCGGCATCGCCTTCAAGACCGGCAAGCGGTTCGAGAAGGTGGAGCGCACCGAGTCCGGCGTCAAGGTCACCATCGAGGGCGGCGACACCTTCGAGGCCGAGCTGCTGCTGGTCGCGGTCGGCCGTGGGCCGAACACCGCGAACCTCGGCTACGAGGAGCAGGGCGTCAAGCTCGACCGGGGCTTCGTGGTCACCGACGAGCGGCTGCGCACCGGAGTGCCGAACGTGTACGCCGTCGGCGACATCGTGCCCGGCCTCCAGCTCGCGCACCGGGGCTTCCAGCAGGGCATCTTCGTGGCCGAGGAGATCGCCGGCCAGAACCCCGCCGTGATCGACGAGAACGGCATCCCCCGGGTCACCTACTCCGACCCGGAGCTGGCCTCGGTCGGGCTCACCGAGGCCCGGGCCAAGGAGCAGTACGGCGCCGAGAAGGTGAAGACCTACAACTACAACCTCGGTGGCAACGGCAAGAGCCAGATCCTCAAGACGGCCGGCTTCGTCAAGCTGGTCCGAGTCGACGACGGTCCCGTGGTCGGCCTGCACCTGGTGGGTGCCCGGGTCGGCGAGCTGGTCGGGGAGGCGCAGCTCATCTTCAACTGGGAGGCGTACCCGGCCGAGGTGGCGCAGCTCGTCCACGCCCACCCCACCCAGAGCGAGGCGCTCGGCGAGGCCCATCTGGCCCTGGCCGGCAAGCCGCTGCACGCACACGCCTGACCACGAAATCTCCGCGCCGCCCGGCGACCAACCGGGCCAGGATCGCACAGGCCACGAAGGAGTCTTGAAAGATGCCGGTATCGGTCACCATGCCCCGGCTGGGCGAGAGCGTCACTGAGGGCACCGTCACCCGGTGGCTCAAGCAGGAGGGCGACCGGGTCGAGGTCGACGAGCCCCTGCTCGAGGTCTCCACCGACAAGGTCGACACCGAGATCCCCTCCCCGGCGGCCGGCGTGCTGGCCCGGATCGTGGTGAGCGAGGACGAGACCGCCGAGGTCGGCAGCGAGCTGGCGGTGATCGACGGCGACGGCGAGTCGGGCGGCGAGTCCGCACCGGCCCAGCCGGAGCAGGCCGAGGCGGAGCCCGCGCAGCAGGCCGAGGCCGAGCCGGCGGAAGCTGCCCCGCAGGCCGAGGCTGCCCCGCAGGCGGAAGCGGAGCCCTCCGACCAGCAGGAGCGGGCCGAGCAGCCGGAGCCGGAGACGGTCTCGGCGCAGACCGCGCCGGCCGGCGACTCGGGCACCGTGCTGAAGATGCCGGCGCTGGGCGAGAGCGTCACCGAGGGTACGGTGACCCGCTGGCTCAAGGAGATCGGCGACACCGTCGAGGCCGACGAGCCGCTGGTCGAGGTCTCCACCGACAAGGTGGACACCGAGATCCCCTCCCCGGTCGGCGGCACCCTGCTGGAGATCCGGGTCGGTCAGGACGAGACCGCCCCGGTCGGCGCCGACCTGGCGGTGATCGGCGCCCCCGGCGGCGCCGCCCCGGCCGCCGAGCCGGAGCAGCAGCCCGAGCCGGAGCAGAAGGCAGCGAAGCCGGCCGCCGAGCCGGAGCCGAAGGCCGAGAAGCCGGCTGCCGAGCCGGAGCCCGCGAAGGCGGCGGCGGAGCCGGCCGGTGCGTCGTACCAGACCCCGGCGCCGGAGACCGAGCGTTCCGCGCAGCCGGCCCGGACCGAGCAGGCCGCCCAGCCGGCGTCGCGCGGTGCGGCGGGAACGCCCGCTCCGGCCCCGTCCGGCGAGAACGGCGCCGGCTACGTCACCCCGCTGGTCCGCAAGCTCGCCAGCGACCAGGGCGTCGACCTCTCCACGGTCAGCGGTACCGGGGTCGGTGGCCGGATCCGCAAGCAGGACGTACTCGAGGCGGCGGAGCGGGCCCGCGCGGCCGCACAGGCCCCGGCCGCCCAGCCGGCCGCGCCGGCCGCCGCTCCGGCTGCCAAGGCCGAACCGAGCCCGCTGCGGGGCAGCACCCAGAAGCTGCCCCGGATCCGCGCGGTCATCGCCCGCCGGATGCAGGAGTCGCTGCACGAGATGGCGCAGCTCACCACGGTCGTGGAGGTGGACGTCACCCGGATCGCCCGGCTGCGGGCGCAGGCCAAGGACACCTTCCTGCAACGGCACGGGGTCAAGCTGTCGTTCCTGCCGTTCTTCGCGCTGGCCGCCGTCGAGGCGTTGCAGACCTACCCGGTGGTCAACGCCCGGATGGACCTCGAAGGTGGGACGATCACCTATCCGGAGGCCGAGCACCTGGGCATCGCCGTGGACACCGAGCGCGGCCTGATGGTGCCGGTGATCCACAACGCCGGTGACCTGAACCTGGCCGGGATCGCCCGCCGGGTCGCCGACCTGGCCGAGCGGACCCGGACCAACAAGATCAGCCCGGACGAGATCGCCGGGGCCACCTTCACGCTGACCAACACCGGCAGCCGGGGCGCGCTCTTCGACACCCCGATCGTGCCGGCGCCGCAGTCGGCGATGCTCGGCACCGGCGCGGTGGTGAAGCGCCCGATGGTGGTCAACGACCCGCAGCTCGGCGAGGTCATCGCGGCGCGCTCGATGATCTACCTGGCACTCTCCTACGACCACCGGCTGGTCGACGGCGCCGACGCCGCCCGGTTCCTGACCGCCATCAAGGAGCGGCTGGAGGCCGGCCAGTTCGAGGCCGAACTCGGGCTCTCCTGAGTAGCAGCGTTCGCACCGCGCGGGGCGTCCGGCCGTCGGCCAGGCGCCCCGCGCGGCATTTCCGCCGGTGCCCGTCTACGGCGACGCGGGCAGGGCACCGGCGCCCGATCGGGGTGCGATCCGAGCCGGGCCGGGCGGAATGGGCGAAGATACGAGGATGCGAATCCTGATCGCCGGTGCGTCCGGCTGGCTCGGCACCCGCCTGACCGACCAGCTCCGGGCGGCGGGTCACGACGTCGTCCGGCTGGTCCGGCGCCCCACCCGAGATGCCGACGAGGTGCGCTGGGATCCCGGCGCCGGCCAACTCGACCCGGCGGCCCTGGCCGGCGCCGGTGCGGCGGTGAACCTGGCCGGCGCCAACATCGGCGACCGCCGCTGGACCCAGGGCTTCAAGGAGGTACTCCGGTCCAGCCGGGTCGACAGCACCGGCACACTGGCCCGGGCGCTCGCCGCGCTACCCGTCGAACAGCGTCCCCGGGTGCTGTTGAACGGCTCGGCGATCGGCTGGTACGGCGACACCGGCGACCGCCCGGTCGAGGAGGGTGAGCCGGCCGGCGACGGCTTCATGGCCGACCTGTGCCGGGTCTGGGAGGCGGCGACCGCCCCGGCCGAGCAGGCCGGGGTACGCGTGGTGCGGCTGCGTACCGGCCTGCCGCTGGAGCACACCGGCGGGCTGCTCAAGCCGCAGCTGCTACCGTACCGTCTCGGGATCGCGGGCAGGTTCGGCAGTGGCCGGCAGTGGATTCCGTGGATCTCGATGGCCGACTGGCTGGCGGCGACCACCTTCCTGCTGGACCGCGAGGACATCGCCGGCCCGGTGAACGTGGTCGGACCGGCACCGGTGACGAACGCCGAGTTCACCAGGGAGTTGGGCCGGCTGCTGCACCGGCCGACGGTGATGCCGGTGCCCGCGGTCGCGCTGCGGGTCCTGCTCGGCGAGATGTCGGCCGAGCCGCTGCGCAGCCTCCGGGTAATGCCCGGGGTGCTGAACCGGGCCGGCTTCGAGTTCCGGCATCCCGACCTGCGCAGCGCGCTGGAAGCGGCCCTGCCCGACCGCTGAGCCCCCACTCCGGCCGGCGGCGGCGCCGTGCGGCCCGGTGGCGGCGGTGACGCGGGGCCCGCCCGCCGGTCGGACGGACGGACCCCGCGCCGGCCGGTCAGCAGTCCCGCAGTTCCGGGGACTGGTTGCGGATCTGGGCCAGCGGCGAGACGAACCGCTGGTACGTCGTCCCGCCCACCGCCCCGAGCCGGAACGCGGCCACCCGGTGACAGTTCTGGAACGCGAGGCGTACCCCGAAGTGGCGTTCCAGTCCGCCCCGGATGGCGTCGCTGGCCAGCGCCCGGAGCAGTTGACCGCGTTCCGTCTCGCTCGGCGGCGGCACGGCGTGGTCGGCGTAGTCGGCCGTGCCGGCGTGCACCCGGGCCGAGACCTCGGAGACCACCGCCCAGGCGTACGGCAGGGACCGCCGGACGCAGTCGACGAACTCCTCGTCGTCGACCTGGCCGGCCTCGGCCCGTTCGAGCAGTGCGGTGGGTACGTCCAGGGACATCGTGCTCCTCCTGTCGTAGATTCGACCCGGGCCGGACGACCCGGACCGGCGGTGCGACTCGCCGGACGGTGGCGCCGTTCTGTCGAGCGCCACCACCCGGGCGGCGGTGTCAGTGCACCGGGGTCTGCGGGCCGGGTACGTAGTCGGGGTCCACCTGGCCGGCCAGGTCCTCGCCGACCCGGTCGTTGGCCCAGGCGAGGGCGTTGCGCCGGTGGAACTCGACCGCGTGCCGCCGGAAGGTGGCCCAGTCCTGCACCTGGGCGTCGACGGTGGCCCGGAGCAGGTCGAGGGCGGCCCGGTTGGCCGGCTCCAGGGTGTGCACCGGGGCCGGCGCGCCCCGTTCGGCGCTCCGGACGTAGTCGGAGCGGGTCAGCCAGGTGAGCAGGTCGGCGCCGACGTGCTGGCGCAGGAACTCGACGTCGGAGGAGTCGTCGACCTTGTTGCCGACCACGTGCACCCGGATGCCGTACTCGCGGGCGTAGCCGGCGTACTGCCGGTAGACGCCGACGCTGCGCAGCGTCGGTTCGCAGACCAGGAAGGTGGCGTCGAACCGGGTGAACAACCCGGAGGCGAACGAGTCGGCCCCGGCGGTCATGTCCACCACGACGTACTCCCCGGGGCCGTCGGTCAGGTGGTTGAGCAGCAGTTCCACCGCGCCGACCTTGCTGTGGTAGCAGGAGACGCCGAGGTCGTCGCTGCCGAACGGCCCGGTCACGGCGAGCCGCACTCCGGCCACCTCGCGGACCACCGCCGCGTACACCGGGTTGTCGCCGTCGACCGGCAGCAGCCGGGAGCCACGGCCGGGCGGGGTGGTCTTGACCATCGCCGCGGCCGAGGAGATCCGCGGGTTGTCGCCGCGCAGGTACTCCTTGATCTCCGGAAGGTGGTCGCCGAGCGTCGGCAGCCGGGCCGCCTCCGCCTCGGTGGCGCCGAGCGCGGTCCCGAGGTGCTGGTTGATGTCGGCGTCGATGGCGAGCAGCGGCGGCGGGCCGCCGTCGGCCGGGTCCGCTGCGGCGAGGTGCCGGGCGAAGAGGGCGGCCAGGGTGGTCTTGCCACTGCCGCCCTTGCCGACGAACGAGATTTTCACGGTACGGGTCCTCCGGTGCACTCTGCGACGTTAATCCAATTGGAAATCATTTCCGTGAGATCAGTCAAGTTGACCACTTCCTCGGCGTGTCGGGGCCGGGTTGGTAACCTCCGGCCCGTGCCGCTCTCCCCGCCCGCACTCGCCGGGCCGACCCCACCCCCGTCGCCCCCGCCCTCCGGTGCCGGCCGGATCCGCCGCCGGACCGACCTGCTCGTCGCGCTGGTCGCGATCGTCGGCGCGGGCTGGGTCACCAGCGGCCTCTGGCTCGACCCGAACGGGCGGGCGATCACCGTCAACTCCAGCGACCAGGCCCTCTTCGAATGGCTGCTCGCCTACGGCGCACACGCCCTCACCCACGGGCAGAACCCGTTCTTCACCGACCTGGTGAACGTGCCGGACGGGGTCAACCTGGCCGTCAACACCTCGGTCACCGTCTACGCCGTCGTCTTCGCCCCGCTCACCTACACCGTCGGCGCCCCGGCCACCTTCCTGGTGATCCTCACCGGCAACATCGCCGCCACCGCCTTCGGCTGGTACTGGCTGCTCTCCCGCAAACTCCTCCGGAACACGGCGGCGGCGGTCCTCGGCGGGCTGTTCATCGGCTTCGCGCCCGGCCTCGTCGCGCACGCCAACGCGCACCTGAACTGGAGCGCCGGCTGGGTCGTCCCGATGCTGCTCTGGGGCGTACTCCGGCTGCGTCAGCCCGGCCGGTGGCTACGCAACGGGCTGCTGCTCGGGCTGCTGGTCGCGGTCGCCTTCTCGATCGCCGCCGAGGGACTCTTCTTCACCGCGCTGGCCTGCGCGGTCTTCTTCGGCACCTGGGCCACCGACCGGCACCGTCGGGCCGAGGCACGGGCCGCACTGCCGGACTTCCTGCGCGGGCTCGGCGTCACCGCACTCGTGGCGTTCGCGCTGCTGTCGTATCCGCTCTGGCTGCACTTCCTCGGCCCGCAGCGGTTCCACGGCACCGGCTTCGACCCGGTGATCCACGCCGAGGACATCGCCGCGTACGGGGCGTACCCGCAGCGCTCCCTGGCCGGCGAACTCGGGCTGGGCACCTCGCTGGCGCCGAACCCGACCGAGGAGAACTCCTTCCTCGGGCTGCCCCTGCTGCTCCTGGCCGTGGTCTGCTTCGTCGTGCTGTGGCGACGCACCGACCCGACCCGCCGGGCCACGCTGCGGGCGATCGGGGTGACCACACTGGTCTTCGCCGTACTCTCCTGGGGTCCCCGGGTGAAGATCTTCGGTACCCACACCGACGTGCCGCTGCCGTACGCCCTGCTCGGGCACCTGCCGGTCTTCAACGCCGCCCTGCCGTCCCGGCTCGCCCTGGTGGTGGGACCACTGGTCGGGCTGCTGCTGGCACACACCGTCGACCTGCTCCGCGCCGGGCGGGACAGCCGACAGGCCGAAGCGTCCCCCGGAGGAGCCGGCCCGGTCTCCGGAGGGGCCGCCCCGCCGTCGGGTCGGGCGCGGGCCGGCTGGCTGGCCGGATTCGCCGTGGCACTCCTGCCGCTGCTGCCGGTGCCGCTGCTCACCAGCGCCCGGGAGCCGATCCCGGAGTTCGTCACCGCCGGCACCTGGCGGCAGTACGTCTCCCCCGGCGGGACGCTCACCCCGCTGCCGCTCACCCTCGACCTGGCTCCGGACGGGCAACGCTGGCAGGCGTACGCGCTGAGCCACCGGCAGGGCGAGTTCGGCATCCCGTCCGGCTTCTTCCTCGGCCCCGGCGGGCCGGACGGCCGGGGCCGGATCGGGCCGGTGCCCCGGGCCACCGACGCGCTGCTGTTGCGGGTGGCCGAGACCGGCGAACGGCCGGTGATCACCGACGCCGACCGGGCCGCCGCCCGAGCCGACCTGCGCTACTGGCGGGTCGAGGCGGTGGTGCTCGCCGACCGGGTACACGGCGCCAAGTTCCCGATCCACACCGACGCGCTGCTCGACGTCACCACCGCACTCCTCGGCCCTCCGGAACGGGTCGCCGACGTCCACCTCTGGCGCCTCCCGCCGGAGCGCGCCTCGTGATCAGAGGTAGCCGCCGGCCGGCCCAGAGCAGGCCGGCTGCTACCTGATCACGTGACGGCCGGATGTGCCGCGACGATGCCGAGGGTGAAGGCGGTGGCTACGAGGGCGAGCATCAGCAGCGCCACCCGGCGGAACCGGCAGGCCAGTCCCGGCAGTTCGGCCGGCAGGGCGAAGACCCGGCGCGGCCAGCCCCGCCAGGAGACCCACCAGAACAGGCCGGTGGCGGCGGCCAGCAGCACCGCCTTGGCGGCGACCAGCGCCCACCAGCCGGCCGGCCGCTCCCCGGCCAGCAGCACCAGGCCGAGCCCGCTGCCCCAGAGCACCCCGATCAGCCCGACCACCGGCCACCGGTTGCCGTGCGCCAACACCCGCTGCGCCTCCTCCACCCGCTGCGCCGCTGTCGGTCCGTCGGGGTCGGTGGCGAGCATGCGGGGCAGTTTCGGCGCCACCACGAAGAGGCTGTAGGCCATCGAGCCCAGCCAGAGCGCCGAGACCCCGACGTGCAGCAGGATCGTCATGATCAGCAACGTCTCCATCGGGGCATCATCCCCGCCCCGCGCCTGGCCGGCGCACCCGTGAGCCCCGTCATGAGCCCGGTCAGCCCGGCGTTGCGCCCGGCCAGCCCAGCATCGAGCCGGCCACCGGCACTGCCGGCTCGGCGGTGAGCCCTGCCACGAAGCGGAGCGACTCGCCGGTAGCGAACTAAGCTGGAGCGGTGACCAGCACTGTTGCCGGGTTGACCAGCGTCCGACTCGGGACCGTCGACTATCTGGCGGCCTGGGACGAGCAACGTCGGGTACACGAGGCGGTGGTCGCCGGAGAGCGGCCGGACACCGTACTCCTGCTCGAACATCCGAACGTCTACACCGCCGGCAAGCGCACCGAGCCCTGGGACCGGCCGATGGACGGCACGCCGGTGATCGACGTCGACCGGGGCGGCAAGATCACCTGGCACGGGCCGGGGCAGCTCGTCGGCTATCCGATCCTCAAGCTTCCGGGGGCGGACACCGGGCTGCCGGTGGACGTCGTCGCCTTCGTCCGGCGTACCGAGCAACTGCTGCTCGACGTCTGCGCCGAACTCGGACTGTCCAGCGTGATGCTGGTGGAGGGGCGCAGCGGCGTCTGGGTGCCCGCCGACGAGCGCGGGCCGGAACGCAAGGTGGCCGCCATCGGCATCCGGGTGGCCCGGGGCGTGACCCAGCACGGGTTCTCGATCAACTGCGACTGCGACCTGGCGGCGTACGACCGGATCGTCGCCTGCGGGCTGCGCGACGTCGGCGTCACCTCACTCAGCGCCGAACTGGGCCGCCCGGTCACCGTCGCCGAGGTCCTCCCGGTGGTCGAACGCCACCTCCCCGCCCTGCTCCCCTGAGCCATCCACCCTCCGGCAGCCAGATCTGGCGCCGCAGCCAGATCTTGACGACTTGTTGCGGTCGGAACGACCAGAAGTCGTCAAGATCTGCCTGCGATCCGTTCGTGCCGGGCAGCGCGGTCAGGGAGTGAGGCGGTGCAGGTCGCGGGGGAAGGCGGTGACCTCGCGGACATTGCCGGCCCCGAGCAGCCGGGCCACCAATCGCTCCAGCCCGATCGCGAAACCGCCGTGCGGCGGCATGCCGTGCCGGAACGCGTCCAGGTAACCGGCGTACGGCTCGACGGGTTCGCCCCGCTGCGCCAGCGCGGACAGATAGTCGGCGTACCGGTGCAGCCGCTGCCCGCCGGTGACCAGCTCCACTCCCCGGAACAGCAGGTCGAACCCGTTCGAGTACTCCCCCGCCGGCCCGCCGGACGGCGGGTCGTCGGTGGCCGGGTGCGTGTAGAAGGGGCGTTTCGCCAGCGGATAGCCGGTGACGAAGAGGAAGTCGGAGCCGTGCTCGACCCGCGCCCACTCGCCGAGTGCCCGCTCGTGCGCCGGGGCGAGGTCGGGCTCGTCCGGCGGCGCTCCCGCGATCGCCAGCGCCTCGGCGAAGTGCACCGCCGGAATCTCCACCGGCACGACCGGGATCCGCGCGGGTGCGTTCGGACGGTCCGCGAGTCCGTCCAGCATTCCGGCGAGTACGTCGCGGAGCAGCCGCATCACGTCCCGGTGGTCGGTGACGAAGCCGAACTCGACGTCCAGCGAGGTGTACTGCGCCAGGTGCCGGGTGGTGTCGTGCGGCTCGGCCCGGAACACCGGCCCGACCTCGTAGACCCGTTCCAGCACCCCGACCAGCATCTGCTTGTAGAACTGCGGGGACTGGGCGAGATAGCCGGGCCGGCCGAAGTAGTCCAGGGCGAAGACGTTCGCGCCGCTCTCGGTGGCGGCGGCGACGATCTTCGGGGTGTGCACCTCGACGAAGCCGAGCCCGTCCAGGGTGGCCCGGAAGCCGGCGACCAGGGCGGCCGAGATCCGCAGCGCCGCCGAGCGGCCGGGATGCCGTAACGCCACCGCCGCGTGGTCGAGCTGGGTGGGCAGGGCCGCGGTCAGCTCCGGGCGGTACACGTCGAACGGTGGTGGCACGGCGGGGTCGCCGAGTGGGCGTACCGTCGGGTCGACCAGCTCGACCCCGGCGGGCGCGGCGGGGTTGCCGACCGCCCGGCCGGTCACCTCGACCACCGACTCCTCGGGCAGCTCGGCCAGCCGGGCCCGCAGGCCGGCGTCGGTCACCACCACCTGGGCCAGCCCGGCGGCGTCCCGCAGGATCAGGAACGTCACCGACTTGAGCTGCCGGCGGCGGTGTACCCAGCCGGCGACGGTCACCGCGCTGCCGACCCGCGCGGGCAGCGACGTGGAAAGGACCCGTGGCACCTGGTTGCACCCCTGTCGTGTGTCGCGGCACGTCCGAGGCGGAACGCGCCGTGAAGGCCCCGGGGGATGTGGGCGAGCGGGAACTCGCGGTGCCACCACACCTTCACCACCGGCGGTGTCACGGCCGGCGGCCTCGTTCGCGGTCCCTGACGCGGGCCGGTCGGCGGGTTCTACTGGGCGTGGGTACGCCGTTCTTCCCGCAGCTCGGGAGGGTCTTCCCAGCCCGGTCGGAGATCACCTTCCAGCAGCTCGGTGACTCTCTGGACTCCGGTGGTCGGGCTGGTACTCGGCTCCGTCGACGCTCTGCCCCGGAGCCTAGCCGGCCCCGCCGCCACGCCGACAACAGATTTTCGGGTACGCCGTGGCCGGGGGCAGGTCGGACGGCGAGCGACGGCGTGAGTGGTATCACCTGGTCCGGCACGTGAGTCCGGTCGCTGCCGGTCGATCGGTCGAAGCCTGGCGCGTAGGCTCGGATTCGTGACCATCGAGCACTCCGCGCCATCCTCCGCCGCCGAAGCCGGAGGGGTGGGCGTCGTGACCGCACCGGAGATCCGTCCCGGCCATCCCGTCGCGCCGGAGGGGCGCCGGCTGCTGCGGGTCGAGGCCCGCAACGCGGCGACGCCGATCGAGCGCAAGCCGCCGTGGATCAAGGTCAAGGCGAAGATGGGCCCCGAGTACACCCAGCTCCGTGGGCTGGTCTCCCGGGAGGGGCTGCACACCGTCTGCCAGGAGGCCGGCTGCCCCAACATCTACGAGTGCTGGGAAGACCGGGAGGCGACCTTCCTGATCGGCGGTGACCAGTGCACCCGCCGGTGCGACTTCTGCCAGATCGACACCGGCAAACCGGCCGACTTCGACGCCGACGAGCCGCGCCGGGTCGCCGAGTCCGTGGTCGCGATGGGTCTGCGGTACGCCACCGTCACCGGGGTGGCCCGGGACGACCTGCCGGACGGCGGTGCCTGGCTCTACGCCGAGACGGTCCGGCAGATCCACGCGCTGACCCGCCGGGACGGCGTCGGTGGCGCCGGGACTGCCGACGGGGTCGACCCGACCGCCGACGGCACCCTGGACGGGCTGTCGCACTGCGGGGTCGAGCTGCTGATCCCGGACTTCACCGGCAACCCGGACCAGCTCGCCGAGGTCTTCGGTGCCCGCCCGGAGGTGCTGGCGCACAACGTCGAGACGGTACCCCGAATCTTCAAGCGGATCCGGCCCGCGTTCCGCTACGAGCGCTCGCTCGACGTGCTCACCCAGGCCCGCGCCGCCGGGCTGGTGACGAAGTCCAACCTGATCCTCGGGCTCGGCGAGGAGCGTGCCGAGATCTCCCAGGCGCTGCGCGACCTGCACGCGGCCGGCTGCGAGCTGGTGACCATCACGCAGTACCTGCGCCCGACGCCCCGGCACCACCCGGTCGAGCGGTGGGTGCGCCCGGAGGAGTTCGTGGAGCTGCGCGAGGAGGCCGAGGAGATCGGCTTCGCCGGGGTGCTGAGCGGGCCGCTGGTGCGCTCGTCCTACCGGGCCGGCCGCCTCTACCGGCAGGCCGTCGAGGCGCGCGAACTGCCGGCCGCCACCGCCGCCCGGTAGCCCAGGACCAGAACCATCGGGTACGCCGGAAACGGTCTTCCGCCCGTCCTTCCACCTTCACCCGGCTCGTGCACGCTCGGCCCCGGCAGGGCAGGCCCCGGCTTGGCTACGCCCCGTGACGAACCGGAGGCCGACCTGTCGCAGCGGGTTAGATTTCCGGCCGCCAGCCGGGAGGACCTTGCCGATGACACGTCGAAGGTGATGAATAGAAGCATGACAGCAGCACCCCACACCGTGATCATCGGCGCCGGCCCCGCCGGTCTGACCGCGGCGTACGAGCTGACCAAGCGGAACGCCACCGTCGACGTGTTCGAGGCCGACGACGTGGTGGGCGGGATCAGCCGTACCGTCGAACGTGACGGCTGGCGGTTCGACATCGGCGGGCATCGCTTCTTCACGAAGGTCCCCCAGGTCGAGGCGCTCTGGCACGAGATCCTGCCCGCCGAGGACTTCCTGCTCCGTCCCCGGATGAGCCGGATCCACTACCAGGGGAAGCTGTACGACTATCCGCTCAAGGCCGGCAACGCGCTGCGCAACCTCGGCGTCGTCGAGGCGCTGCGCTGCGTCGGCTCGTACCTCTGGGCCAAGGTCTCGCCGCCGAGGGACCAGTCGCACCTCGCCGGCTGGGTGACCGCCCGGTTCGGCCGGCGGCTCTTCGAGCACTTCTTCAAGACCTACAACGAGAAGCTCTGGGGTGTGCCGGCGACCGAACTCTCCGCCGACTGGGCGGCGCAGCGGATCAAGAACCTGTCGCTGTCGAACGCGGTACTCAACGCGCTGCTGCCCAGGCGCAACCAGAAGGACATCACCAGCCTGATCGAGGAGTTCAACTATCCCAAGTACGGCCCCGGGATGATGTGGGAGCGCTGCGCCGAGCACGTCGAGAAGCGCGGCGGCCGGGTCGCGCTGAACACCGGGGTCACCGCCGTGCACCGGGCCGGCGGGCGGGCGGTCGCGGTCACCGTCGACGGGCCGGACGGGCAGCGCCGGGTCGACGCCGACCACGTCGTCTCGTCGATGCCGATCTCCCAGCTGGTGCTGGCGATGGACCCGCCGGCCCCCGCGGAGGTACGCACCGCCGCGCAGGAGCTGTTCTACCGCGACTTCCTGACCGTGGCGCTGGTGGTGCCGGCCGAGTTCAGTTTCCCGGACAACTGGATCTACATCCACTCCCCGGAGGTGCAGGTCGGCCGGATCCAGAACTTCGGCTCCTGGTCGCCGTACCTCGTCAAGGACGGGCGGACCTGTCTCGGGCTGGAGTACTTCCTCAACATCGGCGACGAGCTGTGGAACAGCCCGGACGCCGACCTGGTGGCGCTGGGCACCGCCGAACTGGAACGGCTCGGCCTGGTCCGCCCCGGCTCGGTCGAGACCGGCTACGTGGTGCGGATGCCGCGGGCGTACCCGTTCTACGACTTCGGCTACAAGGCGAACGTGGCGACGATCCGGGACTGGCTCGCCGCCGAGGTGCCGAACGTGCACCCGGTCGGCCGCAACGGGATGCACCGCTACAACAACGCGGACCACTCGATGATGACCGCGCTGCTGTCGGTGTCGAACATCCTGGACGGCACCGACCACGACGCCTGGACGGTGAACGTGGAGGAGGAGTACCACGAGGAGAAGGGGCCGGGCGAGCACGGCACCGGCCGGGCCGCCCCGGTCCTCCCCCGCACCCCCGTCCCGGGCCAGGTCGGTTAGGAAGGGCCCCCGCTACCACAGAAAACGATAAGCGGGGGCCCTTCCTTACACGTCGTCGTGGGGCTCAGGGTTGAGCAGGCCGAGCCGGTGCGCGACCGCCGCCGCCTCGATCCGGTTCGCCACGTCCAGCTTGGCGATGATCCGGGAGACGTGCACGCTCGCCGTCTTCGGCGAGATGTAGAGCCGCTGCGCGATCCGGCTGTTGCTGTGCCCCTCGGCGACCAGCCGCAGCACCTCCTGCTCCCGGGCGGTGAGCAGTTCGGTGCCGGGCGCCGCGCCGGGCGCGGGCCGCAACCCGAGCCGCCGGGCCAGCGTCGCCGCCTGCTCCCCGAGGGGTACGGCCGCAAGCTCGCCCGCGACCGCCGCCGCCTCCTCCAGCGCCTCCGCCGCCAGCGTCCGGTCCCCGGCCGAGGCAGCCGACTCGGCCAGCCCGTACAGGGCCCGGCCGAGCGGATAGCGCTGGCCGTCGACCCGCCAGGCGGCCACGGTCTCCCGCCAGCACGGCACCGCCTCGGGCCCGGTGGCGAGCGTCGCCGTCACCTGGGCCGCGTACGCCTGCTCGGCCGGGTACCGGACGGCCACCCCGCCGGCCGCCGACCGTACCCGCTCGGCGAGTTCCCGGTCGCCGGCCGTGCTGGCGGCCCGGGCGGCGGCGGCCAGCGCCGGCCAGGCGTACCGGGGGTCGGTTTCGAGCGGCCGGCCGAGCAGGGTCCGGGCGGCCTCCACGGCCAGCGGTACGTCCCCGGCGGCCAGTGCCGCCGCCACCCGCAGCTCGTACAGCGGCAACTCCAGCGGCAGGTACGGCCGGCGCAGGAAGCCCAGCGCCCGGGCGACCAGCTCGTCGGCGCCCGCCTGCCCGCGGGCCAGCCGCAGCCCGGCCCGCAACTGCAACCAGTGGTAACTGTTGATGCCGGGCAGGTCGAGCCGGGCCGCCTGCCCGCACAACTCGTCGGCCTCGTCCCAGCGGCCGAGCGCGATCAGTGCCTCGGCCTGGTTGGAGAGCAGGAACGCGCCGGTGGAGCGGCTGATCCCGAACCGCCTCGCCTCGGCGTACCCGGTGGCGGCGGCCTCGGCCGACTCGGCGTACCGGCCGACCTCGCAGAGCGCGTCGGAGCTGACCACCAGCGCGGTCACCAGGGCGGCCGAGTCACCCGCCGCCCGGGCCAGGTCGACCGCGCGGCGCAGGTCGGCAAGCGCGGCGTCCGGCGAGACCGCCCGGCTGCACACCCAGCCGGCGGCGAGCGTCGCGCTCAGCACCGCGTCCTCGTCGGCGAGTGTGGTCGCGGCGGCCACCGCCTCGGCGGCGATCCGCCCGCCCTCGGCCCGGTCCACCCGGGCGACCTGGAAGGCGATGTCGGCCAGCAACCGCACCCGCTGCGGGTCACCGTCCACCTCCGCGACCAGCGCGTACGCCTCGCGCAGGTCGTCGGCGCCGTCGGACTTGCCGAGGATCCGCAGCAGCCGGCCGCGCAGCACCCGCACCCGGGCCGCCCGCACCGGTTCGGCCGCGGCGTCCAGCTCGGCGAGCAACGCCCGGGTCAGCGCCAGCGCCCGGCTGTAGTCGCCGGCGGTCGAGGTCGCCGAGAGGGTCGCCTCCAGCAGTGCCACGTGGTCCCGGCCGAGCAGCTCCGCCGGGTCCGGCACCTGCTCCCAGAGTTCGAGTACCCGCTCCAGCAGCCGCCCCTGCTCGGCGTACGCGTACCGGGAACCGGCCGCCTCGGCGGCGGCCCAGGCGGCGGTGAGGGCCCGGGGGTAGTCGTGTGCCGCGTACCAGTGGTGGGCCAGTTCGGTCGGGGCCCGCCCGTCGGCGACGAGCTGCGGCTGCGCCTCGATCGCGGCGGCGTACCGGGCGTGCAGCCGGGCGTGCTCGCCGGGGAGCAGGTCCTCGTGCACCGCCTCGCGGACCAGCGCGTGCCGGAACTCGTAGCCGCCGTCCGGGTCGGCGACCACCAGCTGGGCGGCGACGGCGGCCCGGAGCGCCTCCTCCAGCTCGGTCTCCGGCACCCCGGCCACCTCGGCGAGCAGTTCGTGCGCGATCCGGGTACCGCCGGCGCCGGCGATCCGGAGGACCCGCTGGGCCGACTCGGGCAGCCGGTCGACCCGGGCCAGCAGCAGGTCGCGGAGCGTGTCCGGCAGGTCGGCGCAGCCGCTCGGGTCGCTGGCGGCGGCGAGTTCCTCGACGAAGAACGGGTTGCCCTGGGTCCGGCCGTGGATGGTGTCGATAGCCCGGTCGCTCGGCTCGTAGCCGAACAGGTCGGCCAGTACCTGACCGGTGCCCTCCCGGTCCAGCCGGTCCAGTTCGAGTCGCTCGACGCCCCGGGCCCGGTCCAGTTCGGCCAGGAAGGGGCGGAGCGGATGCCCCCGGTGCAGCTCGTCGGAGCGGTAGGTGCAGATCAGCAGTACCCGGGCCGGCCGGACCGCGCGGGCGAGGAAGGAGATCAGGTCCCGGGTCGACCGGTCGGCCCAGTGCAGGTCCTCGATCACCAGCACCAGCGGGCGCTGCGCGGCGAGCCGGGTGAAGAGCCCCGCCACCAGCTCGAAGAGGTAGCCCCGGTGCGGGTCCAGGGAGAGTCCCGGCCCGTCGGAGGCGGTCCGGGTGTCGGCGCCGGTCGGCACGCCCTGGAGCCGGGCCAGTTCGGGCAGCAGGCGGGCGAACTCCCGCTCGTACCCCTCGAAGGCCGCCGCCCCGTCGCGGCGCAGCACCTGGCGGAGCGCGGCGGCGAACGGCGCGAAGGGCAGACCCTGCTCGCCGAGTTCCAGGCACTGCCCGACGAGGAGCTGGCTGCCGTCGGCGCCGGCCTGCCGGCCGAACTCCTCGATCAGCCGGCTCTTGCCGACACCGGCCTCGCCGCCGACGAGCAGCGCGACCGGCTCGTCGGCCCGGACCCGCTTGAGCGCGTCGTGCAGGACGGCGAGTTCGGACTGGCGGCCGACGAGAACGCTGCTGGCGGCACGAGTGGTCACGGCTTCGAGGATGCCACGCCGGGCGGAATCCCCGAAGATCCGAACTCCGCTCCCGGTCCCGCCGCCGGGGTGGGGACCGGAACCGTCGCCGGTCTGGCGACCGGTCCCGCCGCCACCGGCCGCCGGACCGGGGACACCGGCCGCCCCCGAGGCATCGGCCGGGGTGCTGTCGGTCCGGTCGGCCGGCGGCCGGGCGGACCGCCCGGCCGGCGGGGCGAGCAGGGTGACGTCCCGGCTCACCGGGCGGCCGGGCCGGCCGGCGCGGACTGCCGGCCGTGCGCGGCACGGGCCCGGTGCCGCCGGGACCGCCGGGGCACCAGGCGGGCGAGCCGTGCCGAGTCGGCCTCCGCCCGCAGTTCGTCGGCGTGGGTACGGTGCAGGGTGAGCAGGAAGTGTGCGTCGGGGCTGAACATCGCTGAGCTCCAATCGGATGTGGTTCTCTTCGCTGATGTCCACTCTTCGCCGGAAGGCACCCCGGGCACATTGGTGCGCCGCCTGATCTCCGCCCGGCCACCCTCCTTAGTTCCGCCCTCCGGAGGCATCTCAGCCTCGTAAGGTCCTTACCTCGGAAGCAGCCCGGGCGGGCACCGGGGACGCGGCGCGGGGCTACTAGACTCCGTGGAATGGCAAAGGCGCAGGAGAAGGTGTCGTTCGGCCAGCGGCTGAAGCAGATCGGGATGGTGTTCTCGTTCACCGCCAAACGCGACAAGTGGTTCGTGCCGCTCGCCGTCGTCGCGGTGCTGGTCCCGATCGCGCTCACCGTGGTCGCGGTGCTGGAGTGGGGCTGGCTGTGGCTGCCGATCGGCATCCTGCTCGCCCTGCTCGCCCTGTTGATCGTGCTCAACCTGCGTTCCAACCGGGCGATGATGAACGCCGCCGAGGGGCAGCCCGGGGCGGCGGCCTCGATCCTGGAGAGCATGCGGGGTGACTGGCGGGTCACCCCGGCGGTCAGCTCCACGACCCAGATGGACATGGTGCACCTGGTCGTCGGCAAGCCCGGGGTGATCCTGCTCGGCGAGGGCAACCCGCAGCGGACCAGGAGCCTGCTCGGCCAGGAGAAGCGGCGGCTCGCCAAGGTGATCGGCACCGCCCCGCTCTACGACTACATGATCGGCCAGGGCGAGGACGAACTGTCGCTGCGCAAGCTGCGTACGACTCTGCTGCGGCTGCCGCCGAACCTCAAGGGCAAGGACGTGAACGCCCTGGACAAGCGGCTCAAGGCACTCTCGGCGGCCCGGCCGCAACTGCCGAAGGGCGCGATCCCGAAGAACATGCGCCCGCCCAAGGGCGCCTTCCGGCAGATGCGCGGCCGGTAGCCGCAGGTCGGTCGGGAGGCCGGGCTGGTAGCCCGGGTCACGAGGTGCAGGGCCGGGGGTTCGATCCGGACGGCGCGGCCGGCTGGGCCGGGGCGAGCCGGTCCGCGACCTGCCGCAGCATCGCCGCGGTGCTCCGCCGGAGCAGCCCTGGACGGCCGCCCGGGGTCGGCTCCGGGTCCGGCCGCCGGACCGGCGCGCCCGGACGGGCGGAGCGGACGTGCCGCTCGGTCGCACCGAGCGCGAGGTTGTAGCCCACGGGGTCCATGGTCACTTCCTTTCGACGGGACCGGTCGAGGCGCGGACGACCAGTTCGGTGGGGAGGAGCACCTGACGGGCGGCGGGGTCCTCGGGCGGGTCCAGCAGCAGCCGACCGGCGATCGCGCCCTTCCGCACGGCCGGTTGCCGGATAGTGGTGAGCCCGGCGGCGGCCGCCTCCGGGATGTCGTCGAAGCCGGTGACCGAGACGTCCCCGCCGGGTCGCAGTCCCCGCGCGGCGAGCGCGTCGAGCACCCCGAGCGCGAGCAGGTCGGTAACGGCCAGCACCGCCGTCGGCCGGTCCGCGCGATCGAGGGCGTACCCGGCGGCGCGCGCCCCCTCGGCCCGGCTGTTCGCCGCGGCGTGGATCAGGAGCAGGTCGCTCCAGCCGACACCGCCCTCGGCCAGCCCCTCGGCGAAACCGCGCACCCGTTCCCGGGTGACGTCGACGTCGTACCGGATGTCCGCCGGCCCGGCGAGGGTGACCGGACCGGTCCGGTGCTCGGCGACCAGGAGATCGGAGACCAACGCGACCCGGCGATGGCCCAGCCGGGCCAGGTGGCTGCCGACGTTCCGGGCGGCGCCGGCCTCGTCGATGCCCACGTACATGCTGTCCGGCCCGGCCTTCACCGGGCGTTCGGCGGCCACCAGTGGTAGGCCACGAGCCCGGGTCACGGCCAGCGCCCCGTGCGAGGCGGGTACACAGTAGACGCAGAACCCGTCGACGGCCGCGTTCCGGACCGCCTCGACGCCGGCCTGCTCGTCCGCCTCGGAGAGCGGGACCAGCAGCAGGCCGCTGCCATGCCGCTCGGCGGACTCGGCGACGCCCCGGAGGAACTGCACCGCGTACGGGTCGGTGAAGGCGTAGGAGAGTGCCGAGGTGAAGAGCACGCCGATCGCACCGACCCGGCCCCGCCGCAGTGACCGGGCCGTCGGGTCCGGACCCGGGTAACCCAGTCGGCGGGCCGCCTCGTGGATCTTCTCCCGCAGCGCCGGTGACAACTGGTCCGGCCGGCTGTACGCGTTGGAGACCGTACTGCGGGAGACGCCTACGGCGTCGGCCACGGTCTGCAGTGTCGGCTTCACCGATCCGCCTTCTGTATCGATCCAGTAGCCCTTCTGGATCGATACAGTACGCCCCCACAGCACACTCCGCCAGGCACATTCCGGACAGAATTCGACGCCCCGCGCCCGACACACCTCCACCGCGAGCCGCCGCACGCTCGACCTGGACACCAGAGGCGTTACGCAGGGCCGGTAACGCCTCTGGTGTCCAGGTGAGCGGTCAGGCAACCGCGAGCGGCGGACCAGCGAGCGCGGGGCGGGCAGCGGGTGGGGCGGTCAGCGGGTGGGGCGGGTTGACGGGATCGTCAGCACGATCGAGCCGGCCGCCCGGTCGTGCAGGCCACGGTTGCGCTCGTCCATGATCAGTGCCGGTATCACCAGCCCGAGCAGGGCGCCCCGGAGCAGCGCGCGGAGCACGCCGATCCGGCCGCCGTCGGCGTACCGGACGCAGTGCAGCCGGCACACCCACATGCCCGGCGTCTGCGCGAAGAGGCCGATGAAGAAGCCGTACACCACGACGAGGGTGAGGACCGGCGCCCAGCCGTCGGAGATCGGGTCGGCATAGAGGTTGGTGGCCAGGAGGCAGAGAATCCAGTCGATGCTCAGCGCGGCGAACCGGCGAGCCAGGGTCGGCGGCGGGCCGGTCGGGTCGACCGCCGGGCCGGGCGGGACGGGGCTGTGCTGCTGAGCTGCCACGGTCAACCAGGGTAGCGGCCAGCGGCGGCGCCCTGGCGCGGCTCCACCGACCGGGACCCCGGTCACCTGCCCGGACAGTGCTATCCCGACGGCGACGACCGGAGAAGACAAACTGGGCCAACCGGCTAAACCGGAGTATCATCCCACCAGGCCCGAGCGACCACCTGCGGGGATCACGCTCCGCAGATGACGTAACACGGCAGAAACATCAGAGACATGCTCGGGCAATCGCATGGCCATAGCGTCGCCACCAGCCTAGCCATCAGTGGACGTGCCAGGAGGACGTGTGTTCGCCAACCCCGAGGAACTCCTGCGATACCTCAAGAACGAGGACGTGCGGTTCGTCGATGTACGTTTTTGTGACCTGCCCGGCGTGATGCAGCACTTCAACCTGCCGGTCGAGTCGTTCGACGAATCGGTCTTCACCGACGGTCTCGCCTTCGACGGATCGTCGATCCGTGGCTTCCAGGCGATCCACGAGTCGGACATGCTGCTGCTGCCCGACGTCGCCACCGCCTTCATCGATCCCTTCCGGACGCAGAAGACGCTGGCGCTGAACTTCTTCATCCACGACCCGTTCACCCGCGAGGCGTACTCGCGGGACCCGCGCAACGTGGCGAAGAAGGCGGAGGCGTACCTCGCCGCCAGCGGCATCGCCGACACCGCGTACTTCGGCCCGGAGGCCGAGTTCTACATCTTCGACTCCGTCCGGCACGAGACCTCGGCGCACCAGGCGTTCTACTACATCGACTCGATCGAGGGTGCCTGGAACACCGGCCGCGAGGAGGAGGGCGGCAACCGGGGCTACAAGACGCCGTACAAGGGCGGCTACTTCCCGGTCCCGCCGGTCGACCACTACGCCGACCTGCGCGACCAGATCGTCCAGCAGCTGCTGGGCGCCGGGTTCACCGTCGAGCGCTCGCACCACGAGGTGGGCACCGCCGGCCAGGCTGAGATCAACTACAGGTTCTCCACCCTGCTGCACGCGGGCGACCAGCTCCAGCTCTTCAAGTACATCGTGAAGAACACCGCCTGGGCGGCCGGCAAGACGGCGACCTTCATGCCCAAGCCGCTCTTCGGCGACAACGGCTCCGGCATGCACACCCACCAGAGCCTGTGGCTGAACGGCGAGCCGCTGTTCTACGACGAGACCGGGTACGCCGGCCTGTCGGACACCGCCCGCTGGTACATCGGTGGCCTGCTGCACCACGCCCCGTCGCTGCTGGCCTTCACCAACCCGACGGTCAACTCGTACCGCCGGCTGGTGCCGGGCTTCGAGGCCCCGGTCAACCTGGTCTACTCGCAGCGGAACCGCTCCGCCTGCACCCGGATCCCGGTCACCGGCAGCAACGCCAAGGCCAAGCGGGTCGAGTTCCGGGTGCCGGACCCGTCCGCCAACGTCTACCTGGCCTTCTCGGCCATGATGATGGCCGGCCTGGACGGCATCAAGAGCAAGATCGAGCCGCCGGAGCCGATCGACAAGGACCTCTACGACCTCCCGCCGGAGGAGTGGGGCTCGGTCAAGCAGGTCCCGGGCTCGCTGCCCGAGGTGCTGGACTCGCTGGAGGCCGACCACGACTTCCTGCTGGAGGGTGGCGTCTTCACCCCCGACCTGATCTCCACCTGGGTCGAGTGGAAGCGGGCGAACGAGGTCGACCCGGTCCGGCTCCGGCCGACCCCGCACGAGTTCGCGATGTACTTCGACGTCTGATCCCGGACGTCGGCCCGGTCCCGTGCCTCTCGCACGGACCCGGGCAGTGCGGCACCGACACGTCCGACGCGCCGCCGACCAAGCCCCGCCCGGGGCCCGGTCGGCGGCGCGTCCGCGTTTCCAGCGCCGGTCAGGGTGCAGACCGGTAGCGCCGGACAGCCGGACCGCCGGTGTGGACGGGACGGCAAGGCGACGCGCCGATAGCTTTCCCACCGATATAGCTCGGCTACCGATATATTCGGGTCATGACCACACCCGTTCCGCTACGGGAACCCACGTTCCTGATCCTCACCGCCCTGGCCCGGGAGCCGATGCACGGCTACGGCATCGTCACCGAGGTCGCCGCGCTCTCCGACGGCCGCCTTACGCTGCGCCCCGGCACCCTCTACGGTGCCCTCGACCGGCTCACCGACGAGGGCCTGGTCGAGCCGGACCGGGAGGAGGTCGTGGGCGGCCGGCTGCGCCGCTACTACCGGCTGACCGACTCCGGCGGCACCGTGCTGGCCGCCGAGACCGAACGGCTGCGCCGCAACGTCGAGGCGGCCAGCCAACGCCTACGAGCCCGTGACGCCCGAGCCTCGGAGGACTCGGCTGTCGTCCCTGTCCGTGAAGCGCCGGCGATCCGCCCCGCCATCCGGCTCGCGGGAGGCGCGGCATGACCGAGCAGCCCGGAAGGACCGAGCAGCCCGGCGGGCCTGAACACCCCGCCGGGACCGCGCAGGACGGTACGACCGCCGAGGCGGGTCCGCTGGAGCGGCGCTACCGGCGACTGCTGTACGCGTACCCGAACCGCTACCGGTCGAGCCGGGGCGACGAACTGGTCGGGACGTACCTCGATCTGGTGGAACCGGATCGGCGCTGGCCCTCACCGCGCGACGCCGTCGACATGTTGCGTGGCGGGCTGCGGCAGCGGCTGCGCGAGCAGGGCGCCCTCGGACTCGCCGCCGGCCTGCCGGTCGCCGCGACGACCGCGCTGAGCATGCTCGCGGCGCTGGCGGCGTTCCTGCTCGTCCAGGTCGAGTTCACGAACATGCCGGCCGACGTGCTGCCCGCGCTGGTCGGTCCGGCGCAGACCCTCGGCGTCTTCCTCTGGGCCGGCTGGCTACTGGCCGCGCTCGCCACGGCGGTGCTGCCGGCCCGCTGGGCGCGTCGGGGTGTCGCCGCCGCCGTCCTGCTGACGCTGATCCTGATTCCGGCCGCACCGCTGGCCGGGCTGCCCCGGCCACCGCTCTACGTGCTCGTCCCGGTGTTGGCATTCGGCCTTACGGCGCTGGCGCTGCCCGCCCACCCCGGCTGGGCGGGCCGGATCCTGCCACCGCTCGGGGCGCTGACCGGGATGGCCGTGGCCGCGCTGTTCGAGGTCGCCGAAGGCGGCGGAAACTGGTTCACCAGCTACAACTCCACGGTCGAGGTCCTCGGCATGGCGGGTGTTGGGTTGGTCGGGCTGGCGCTGGCCCTCGGGCTCGTCCGGGCGGTCACCGGTGACAGCCGGGCCCTGTGGTCGGTCGTCCTGCTGGTGACCCCGGCCGGTCTGCTCGCGATCCGACCGATCACCGAGTGGTACTGGGGCGGCGCCCCCACCTGGTCCGAACTCGCCGCCACCACCGTCGTGCTCGCGCTGGTCGGCGCGGGCGTGCTACTTGCCGTGGTCGCCTGGCACGGCGCCCGGTACCGGGCGGTCCGGGCACGCTCTGCCGGCAACCCGTGCCCGACCTGCGGACACGTCTCCGAGGTCGGGCAGCAGGCCGACGCCGGAAGAGGCTGGGCAGCGCCCTGATCAGCTCGGCGCCTCGGACAACCCGGGCGCCCCTGGAGCGGAGCCGGACCACCGCGCCCGACTCTGCGGGCAATCCCCGTTCAGGGGTGGAAATGGAGTACTCGCCTGTCCCCGACCGGTTCACCAGGCCGGTCGGGGACTTCGGCGCGCCGTCGCTGCAACGGCGGCGCGCAGGGCCCGGACGTCGACCCTCACCCCTCACTCACTACTGCGACCGATCGACAGGTGTGGCTCTTGGCTTCCGGCACGTCCCGGACAGTCGAGTCGCGGGTGTCGCGTGCGTGTTTCGAGCGGCCCGCGCAGCCGTACGTCGGCGGGCTGAAGACCGAGACTGGCTGACGCCGGGAGATGTCCCAGCTCGCGTCAGTGCCGCACCGAGCCGGCGGCTGAGGTCGTCCAGCTCACTCGAACGTCGTTGCGTGTGCCGGATCGCCCGGATGGGAAGAGGACAGCGATGGGCGGCAGATGGCAGACGGCAAAGCGGATCACCAGGGCGGCGTTCCGGCCGATCCGGGACAGTGATCTCTCCCTGCACGCCGCCGCGATCACGTTCTTCGGGGCGATCGCGGTGGTACCCGTGGCGCTGCTGGCCATCTGGCTGACCGGCCGGGCAGCCGGGGCCGACCGGGTCCGCCAGCTCACCGCGTACGCGGTGGAGACCCTGCCGACCGCGATCGGCGCGCCCGGGGCGGTGGCCGCGCTGGTCGAGGCCGGGCTGGGCCTCACCCCGCTGCTGGCGCTCGCCTCGCTGCTGCCCGCCTCGCTGTACGGCGAAGGGCTGCGTCGGGCGTTCGTCTCGGTGGTGGCCCACCAGGACGAGTCGGCCGCCCTGGTCGGCTGGCGGGGGCGGCTGCTCCTGCTACCACTGCTCGCCCCCGCGCCGGCGCTGCTGCTGTTCGTCCTGATGGCCCTGCCGACCACCACCCGACTGGTCCGGCAGGGCGGTCTGATCGGCACGGTAGGCGTCGTGCTCTCCTTCCTGGCGGTCTGGTTGGTGCTCACCCCGGTGCTGCTCTGGGTGTTCCGGGTGGTCGGGCCGGCCTCCCCGGACTGGCTCTCCGCCCTCGGGGTGGGGTCGTTCACCGCCGCGAACCTCTCCGGATTCCTGCACGGCTTCGTGCTGTTCTGCTCGCTGCCACTCGACCTGGGCGTGCCGTTCGGCGGGTTCGACGAGATCGGCGCCGGGGTGGCGGTGCTGCTGTGGCTGTACCTGTTCCACGTGATCGTGCTGTCCGGCTATTCCGCCACCCTCGCGCTGAGCCGCTGGCGGGCCCGAAAATGAAGCCGTCGGGTCAACTCGTCGCGGTCGGCCCGTCAGCGAGTTTGGCGGTCAGTTCGCGTACCACGTCGACAAGCAGGTCGATGTCGGCCTCCGTGGTGCGCCAGTTCACGATCGCCGGGCGGAGCGCGATCCGGCCGTCGTAGACGGTGGTGCCGACGAAGACCCGGCCGTCGTCGAGCAGTGCCGCGCCGAGCCGCCGGTTGAGGTCGTCGAGTTCGTCCGCCGACACGTGCGGCGGGGCGGCCCGGAAGCAGACGATGCAGAGTGGCACCTCGGCCAACCGTTCCAGCTCCGGCGCCTCGTCGACAAGTCGGGCGAGCCGCTGGGCCAGGTCGAGTTGCCGCTCCACCATCGCCCGGTGCCCCTCCCGCCCGTACGCGGCCAGGGTCGCCCAGATCGGCATCGACCGGGCCCGGCGGGACGACTCCGGCCCGTGCAGGGCGTAGTCGACCGGTCCCGGCTGCCCACCGGACCACAGTGGACTTCCCGGCCCCGGCAGGTACGTCGTACCGGGCATCCCGAACGCGACCGGCAGCCGGGCCGGCTCGCGGAGGAAGGCGAAACCGCTCTCGTACGGCACGTTCAGCCACTTGTGCGCGTCACAGGCGATCGAGTCGGCCCGCTCGATCCCGCGCAGCAGCCCGGCGGTCCGGGGCGAGAGTGCGGCGAACATCCCGAACGCCGCGTCCACGTGCAGCCAGGCGCCGTACCGCTCGGCGAGGTCGGCGAGCGCGTCGACCGGGTCGAAGTCGCCCGCGTTCACCTCACCGGCGTTGGCGATCAGCACCGCCGGCCCGTCGATAGCGGCGAGCCGCCGCTCGATCGCCGACAGGTCGACCCGGCCCACCCGGTCCCGGGCGTACACCTGGGCGGTGTCCCGGCCGTGGCCGAGCATCTGCAACGCCTTGCGCGAGCTGGCGTGCAGGTAGCCGCCGGAGAGCACCGGCATCCGGGGCAGCGTGACCAGGCCGTCCGCCGCGACGTCCACGCCGTGCTGCTCGGCCCACCAGTGCGTGGCGACGGCCAGCGAGGTGAAGTTCGCGAAGGTGGCGCTGGCGACCAGCGCCCCGCCGTACCCGTCGGGTAGGCCGAACAGTTCGCGCAGCCAGCGCAGCGCGATCGTCTCCAGCTCGGCGGCGAGCGCGGAGGAGGCCCGGAAGGCGGCGTTCTGGTCGAGCAGCGCGGCGGTCCAGTCACCGGCCAGGGCCGCCGGGGTGGCGCCGCCGATGACGAAGTGGAAGAAGCGCGGACCGGCCGAGTGGGTCGCGGCGGTGGTGCCGACCCGGAGCAGCCGGTCCAGGGCGGCGGCCGAGCCGACGCCGCGCTCCGGCAGGCCGCCGTCGCCTGCGCCCACCTCGGCGAGTTCCCGCAACAGGTGTTCGGTGGCCGGGTCGCGCACCGGGCGGTCGGCAAGCGAGTCCAGGTACGGGCCGGCGGCGGCCCAGACCTGCTCCAGCGCCGCCGTCCGGTCCCGATCGTGCAGCGGATCACCCATGCCAACCTCCGGAACCGATCTCGCGGGCAGTGCCACGGGCCAGCCTGCCATCGACCTAGCCAGTTGGGCACAGCCAATCAGCGCGCGGTGGCCGCCCGGAACAGCCTGCGGCGTCGTTGTGCGAAACAGCACAGCACCGGCACGGCGGCGCGGTGCCGATGCTTGCCGCCGATCCGCTGAGTCGCGTAACCGACTCGGCTTTGTCACGCCGACGGCGGAACACCGGACGTACGATGTGCGTCGCTGTCTCGCTGCCGACGGGCGGGAGGACGACCGATGCCGGTGCTGGAAAGCGCGGTGGCCAGCCTGGCGAAGGCCGTGGCCACTCAGGCGGCGATCCAATGGCTCGCCGCCCGCCGGGATCGGGGTGACAGCTCCCGTGCCCTGTCCGAGTTGCTGACGCTGAGTTTCCGGGACCGGTTAGTGCGTCGGAAGGTCGAATCCCAGATCGAGAGCGTCGCGACGGACATCGCCAGCCGGATCGAGCGCCTTTTCGAGGCGGATGGCGTCGACCTGCCGGATCACGAGTCGACGGCGGCGCTGGAGGCGGTCGCCCGGACGTTCACCGCCGAAGCCCTCAGCGACGAGACGCTGCTCGCCGCCGACGCCGACCCCGCCGAACTGATCCGGCGGCTGCGTCCGGTACTGGCGAGCAAGATGCGGGTGGCCGGCCTGAGCGAGGCTGCGGAGCGGCTGGCCGCACGGGTGTTGGAGGATTGCGTACCCTGCTATGTGCAGATGGTCCGCCATTTGCCGCAGTTCACCAACCGGGCCAGCCAGGAAAGCCTGGTCCGGCTCTCCCGGATCTCGTTCGACCTGGCCGAGATCCTGGCCCGGCTGCCGGCGCCGAGAGCTGGCGAGCCCACGCCGGACGACGACGAGTTCGTCTCACGCTACCTGCGGTTCGTGTCGGAGCACTACGACCAACTCGAACTCTTCGGCGTGGACGTGCGCAACTACGCGCCGGAGACGACGCTGAGCATCGCGTACCTGAGCTTGGCCGTCTCCGACCTCGACGGCGCGCGCCCGGCGCCGCGACCCCGGCAGCCGGCGGGCGTCCCGCCAGGACGGGGTTCGTTCTTCCGGAGCGGCCGCAAGGACGACGAGCACGACGGACGGACCGGGCTGCGGGTGGAGAGCGCGCTCGGCCGGGCCCGGCGCATCCTGATCCGGGGAGCGGCCGGCTCCGGCAAGAGCACCCTGCTGCGCTGGCTGGCGGTCACCGCTGCCCGCCAGGGTTTCACCGGCGAGTTGCGAGACTGGAATGGGCGGACCCCCTTCCTGGTGAAGCTGCGTAGCTACGCCGCCCGTCCGTTGCCGCCCGTCGGGGCGCTGCTCGGCGATGACATCGCGCAGTTCGCCGCCGAAGCACCCGATGGCCTGGTCGAACGGATCTTCGCCGCCGGCCGAGCGCTGCTGCTGGTCGACGGAGTCGACGAGTTGGTCCGCGCCCAGCGCACCCAGGTACGCCAGTGGCTGCGCCGCCTTCTCGACCGGTACCCGAACGTGATCGTGGTGGTGACCTCCCGGCCGAGTGGCGCACCGGCCCGCTGGCTCACCAACGAGGGCTTCCTCGCGGTCATGTTGGAGCGGATGAGCCCGGCCGACATCGTCGAGTTCGTCCGGCGCTGGCATCGGGCGACCAGCGGCGCCCGGCATCTGCCGTGTGAGCCGGCGAAGCTCCCCCGCTATCAGCGCCGGCTGCTCGCCCGGCTGGACGCCAACCACCACCTGCGGGGTCTGGCGACGAATCCCCTGATGTGCGCGATGCTCTGCGCGCTGAACCTGGACCGACGCGACGACCTGCCGCACGACCGGATCAACCTCTACCGGGCCGCGTTGGAGATGCTGCTCGAGCGTCGGGACACCGCCCGGAACGTGCCGGCCTACCAGCGGGTCGGGCTCGGTGCCCGGGACGCCATGTTGCTGTTGCAGGACCTCGCCTGGCGACTCACCCTCGCCAACCACTCCGAGCTGGACACTACCCAAGCGCAGGCACACATACGCCGCAAGCTGGCAACCATGCCGAACGTGACCGCCGAGCCAGACGACGTCTTCGAGCACCTGCTCGATCGCAGTGGCGTACTGAAGGACGTGGCCGAGGACCGGATTTCTTTTGTACACCGGACCTTCCAGGAATACCTGGCTGCGAAGGAGGTCGCCGAGGAGAACTACATCGACGTACTGGCCGAGCACGCCACCCGGGACATGTGGCGGGAGACGGTGGTGATGACCGCCGGGCTGGCCAACAGCGAATACCGGCAGCGGCTGGTCAACCGGCTGCTCGACCGGGCCGATACGGGGTCCGGCCGGCGCGCCCGCTGGCTGCGGCTACTCGCCGGGGCCTGCGTGGAGACCGCCCCCGCACTGCCGGTCCGCACGCTCGACCGGATCGATGCCAGCCTGGCCGAGCTGGTGCCGCCGAGGAGCGCGATCGAGTCCCGGTCGCTGGCACTGGCCGGGGAACGCGTCCTCCATCTCCTTCCCGACGACCTCGGCCCGCTCTCGGAGAGCGTTGCCGCCGCCACCGTCGACACCGCCGCCTTCGTCGGCGGGCCGGCCGCACTCCGCAAACTCGGCCGCTATGGCCGGGACGAGCGGCCTCGGGTGGTGAAGAGCCTGATCGAGGCAGCGAAGCACTTCGAACCCGACGAGTACGGAAGGCTCGTCCTTGCCGACTCGCCTCTGCAGGACGGCTGGGTAGAGGTAGACGACTGGACGATGCCCATGCTGAACTCCCTGCGCAAACTTCAGAAGGTCACCATCACGACGGAAGACCCAGCGAGCGCCGTACGTGAACTACCGGATCTGCGGGGACTGCTCCTGTTGTCTCCGCGTACGACGTTCGTCGACGAACGGATCGAGCTCGATTTCCTGGATCGGCACCCGGCCATGGAGACGTTGGCCCTGCGTTGGGCCTGCGCTCCCCGACACTTGCCGGCCACCATGAATGCGCTGAGCGAACTCGAGCTGTGGCTCGGGAGTTCAGAGGAGCTGATGCCGGACCTCGAATGGGTAGACCGCTTTCCGCGCCTGAGGACGCTCAGCCTTCAGGGCCTCGGGCATGTTCCCTACCACTTTCATCTCCTAGCCCAACTGCCGGAGCTCAACACACTCGCACTCAGTGTTCCCACCGGCGCAGGGATATTGAACGACACGGAATTCCTAGGCTCACTACCGAAGCTGACAGCCCTGTACCTCGACGACTGTTCGGATCCTCGGGTACTTCACCACATAGCCACACACCAAGGCAGCCTGACCATTCTGCGTCTGATGTACCTGGACGTACCCACTCTCGACTTGACGACCATGGCCGAACTACCACTCGTCAGCCTCGACCTCTACGGCCACAAAGGCACTCTGGACCTCCGACCACTGGCCAACCATCCAACCCTTACCACCCTCAACATCGGCGGATTGAGTCAATCGACTGACCTGTCACCACTTGCATCCGTACCTCAGCTCGCATCCCTGTCGTTGCACGCTACCCCGCAACTGGACCTGGCACCCTTGGCCGGGAACCGCCGGCTGATCGTGATGGCAAATTCCGACCAGACAATCCGTAACGCCGCGGGGGTACGTATCAAGCGGCAATGACCTGGCATGTCGTTCAGTCGAAACAGCGCGGTCCCGCCCCGGGCAGGCTGCCGCTGATCGAGTACCGGCCGGGCCGGGCCACCCGGAGCACGGTCCAGTCGCCGTACGGGGCGAGGCAGGCGCCCGGCCCGCCGTCCACCCGGAGCCACCGCGACCAGCGGACCCGGACCAGGATCTCCCCCGCCTCCGGAACGTCGACAGTCAACTCCGCCGAGTCGGCCCGCACCAACTCCACCCCCGGGGTGCCGGGACCCGGCCCGTCCACCCCGCCCGGCGGGTCACCTCCGCCCGGCGGGTCACCTCCGCCCGGCGGGTCACCTCCGCCCGGCGGGTCACCTCCGCCCGGCGCGGCCGGACCCGACCCGAGAGCCTCCACGATGGACGGTGTGCCGGTGACGGCGTACACGGTCCAGTCCGGGTGCTGCCAGACGGGCGTGAGATAGGGCAGCCCGGCCCGGATCAGTTCCGCCTCCCGGCGGCCGACCCAGGACGGCTCCGCCCCGGCCAGCGCCACGTACGCCACCCCGTTGTCCCGCAGCCAGCGGCCGTACGACTCCGCGTCGACGCTGCCGTCCAGGAAGAGCCGGTGGTGTGCCTGGTCGGCCTGGCGCAGCCAGCCCCGGGCCAGCGGGGCAACCTCCGGGACGTACGCCGCCTCCCAGTAGTTCGCCGTCGGCACCACCTCGACCCGGCCGGGCGGGCGCCGACCCAACTCGGCCAGCAGCGGCGCGAAGTAACTCCGGGACGCCGTCGGGTCGCCGGCCGCCCGCAGGTCCGGCACCGAGACCGGCGGCTCCACAAGCGCCGCCAACGCCACCACGGCGGCCAGCGCGATTGCCCGGCGCCGGTGGCCGGGAGCCGATGCGCCGGCCCCCCGGCGGGCCCACCGGGCGGCCAGCCCGGCCGGCAGCGTCCCGTAGCCGACCAGCACCGGCACGGCGAACATCGCGGCCAGCCGGGTGGCGTTCAGCCCCACCGGGGTCCGGACCGCGAACGCCAGCAACACGCCCAGGGTGGCGAGCCCGGCCCCGATCCGCAGCACCGGCCGGGGCACCACCGCCACGACCAGCGCACTCGCCAGCATCGCGGTCAGGGTGTCGGCCAGGCTGATATTCATCCATCCACCCGCGCCGAACGCCAACCCCAGTCCGGCCGTCGGCACGCCCGCACCCACCACCAGCACGAGCCCGTCGAGGATCCCGCGCCGCGCCGCCGGTCCGAGGTGTTTGGAAGGGCCCCTTCTGCTACAAAAAGCGATAAGCGGGGGCCCTTCCTTACCGAGCAGGGCGGTGCCGGCGAGGGCGACGAAGAGGCCCGCGACCGGGCTCGCCGCGCCGGCCAGCACAGCGGCGACGCCGGCCAGGCACCACCGCACCGCCGGTCGGAAATTGCCGGTCAGGGCGGTCAGGGCGAGCAGGCCGAAGGCGACCCCGATCGCGTAGGTGATCCGGCCGGAGACCAGGTTGCCGGCGATGCAGACGGCGCCGGCAATACCGCCGAGCAATGGGCGGCGGGCACCGGTGCGCAGCATCAGCAGCGCCAGCGCCGCCGCCGAGACCGGCAACGCGAGCGCACCCGACAGCCGGGGACCGAGGGTGCCGCCGCCGAGCCAGTGCATCAGCGCCGGGGTCAGCGGACTGTAGCCGTACGGGGAGATGCCGGCGTACCAGCCGAGGTCCAGCGGGGCCCAGCCGTGTCGGCCGAAAAAGTCGGCGCGGGCGACCTGTGCGGAGAGGTCGGTGCCGAGCGGCGGGGCGAGCAGGAAGGCGACCGCCAGGACAACGGCCACCGCCGCCACGACGGCCACCGCCGGCACGACGGCCGGGCCGACCGTGCCGGAGAGCACCCGCGGGACGCCGCGCCGGTCAGGCATTCAGCACGCGCTCCGCCGCCGCCCGGGACCGTCGGGTCGTCCGCAGGTAGTGGTCCAGGAACTCGCCCGGGTCGTCGCCGCCGAGCAGGCGTACCACCCCGGCGAGTTCGACGCCGTGCCGGGGCAGCTGGTCGCCGGCCCGGCCGCGGACCAGCATCAGCGCGTTGCGGACCTGGGCGGCCATGCACCAGCCGGCGGCCATCGCGGCGGCGTCGGCGCCGTCGACCACCCCGGCCTCCCGGGCGGCGGCCAGCGCGTCGAGGGTACGCGTGCAGCGCAGCTCGGGCAGCCGACCGGCGTGCCGGAGCTGGCTGAGCTGCACCGCCCACTCCACGTCGGCCAGTCCGCCCCGGCCCAGTTTGGTGTGCGTAGCCGGGTCGGCGTTCCGCGGCAGCCGTTCGGTCTCCACCCGAACCTTGATCCGCCGGATCTCCACCACCTGCTCCCGGCTCAGCCCCTGCTCCGGATAGCGCACCGGGTCGGCGATCGCCTCGAACTCCCGCCCGAGGTCGGCGTCGCCGCAGACGTACCTGGCCCGCAGCAGTGCCTGGGCCTCCCAGACCTTCGACCAGCGGGCGTAGTACTGCGCGTAGGCGCCGAGGCTGCGCACCAGCGGTCCCTGCCGGCCCTCCGGGCGCAGGTCGGCGTCGACCCCGAGCGGCGGGTCGGCGGCCGGCATGCCGAGCAGCCGGCGCAGCTCCTCGGCGATCGCCCTGGCCGCCGCGCTGGCCGTGTCCTCGGCCACCCCGGCGGGCGGGTCGTAGACGAAGAGCACGTCGGCGTCGGAGAGGTAGTTCATCTCGTACCCGCCGAGCCGGCCCACCCCGATCACCGCGAACCGCAGTCCCGGCAGCTCCGGCTGGGTGGCCCGGGCCACCCGCAGCGCCGCACCCAGGGTGGCGTCGGTGACGGCGGAGAGCGCCGCGCCGACGGCGAGCACGTCGGAGTCGCCGACGACGCCGGCCGGGGCGGGTTCCGGTGCGACGGTGGTGGCCATCCCGGTCTGGCCGACCGGGGCCAGCGAGCCGGCCCGGTAGAGCACGTCGGCGCAGGCGATCCGGACCAGTTCCCGGCCGCGCAGCGCCCGGACCGAGCGGATCGCCTCGGTCGGGTCGGCCGGTCGCGGCCCCCGGCCGACGAGGTAGCGGTCGGCGGCGGCCACGAACCCGTCCCGGAGCACCTCGGTGTCCCGGGGGGTCAGCTCGGCGTCCTCGGCGAGCAGCCGGAGCGCCTCTGGATCCCGGGCCAGCAGGTCGGCGACGTACCGGGAGACGGCCAGGGTACGGGCCAGCCGGCGGGCCACCGGCCCCTCGTCGCGAAGCAGCCGCAGATACCACGGGGTGCCGCCGAGCTTGTCGGAGACCTGCCGGTAGTTGAGCAGTCCACGGTCCGGCTCGGGCGCGTCGGCGAACTCCTGGAGCAGCACCGGCAGCAGGGTGCGTTGGATCGCCGAGGTCCGGGTCACCCCGCCGGTGAGCGCCTCCAGGTGCCGCAGTGCCCGGGTCGGGTCGGCGAAGCCGAGGATCTCCAGCCGGTTCCGGGCCGCCTCCGGGGTCAGCCGCAGCCCGTCGGCGGGTACCCGGGCGACCGCCTCCAGCAGCGGACGGTAGAGCAGTTTGGCGTGCAGCCGGCGTACCTCGGTGGCGTGGCCGACCCAGTCGGCCCGGAACGCCTCGACGGCCTCCCGGCCCGGCAGCGCGGTGTAGCCGAGCGCGTGGGCCAGCCAGCGCAGCGCCGCCGGCTCGGCCGGGACGGTGTGGGTACGCCGCAGCGCCTGCAACTGGAGCCGGTGCTCCACCCCGCGCAGGAAGCGGTACCCGCGCAGCAGCGCCTCCCCGTCGGCCCGCCCGACGTAGCCGCCGGCGACCAGGGCGCGCAGGGCCGGGATGGTGCCCGGCGCCCGCAGCGAATCGTCGACCCGGCCGTGCACGAGTTGCAGCAGCTGCACCGCGAACTCGATGTCCCGCAGCCCGCCCGGCCCGCGCTTGATCTCCCGCTCCAGTTCGCGCGGCGGGATGTTGTCGATGATCTTCCGGCGCATCGCCCGGACGTCCTCGACCGCCTCCGACCGCTCAGCCGCCCGCCAGACCAGCGGGGCGAGCGCGTCGATCCACTCCTGGGCCAGCTCGACGTCCCCGGCCGCCGGGCGGGCCTTGAGCAGCGCCTGGAACTCCCAGGTCCGGGCCCAGCGTCGGTAGTAGGCGAGGTGGCTGGCGAGGGTACGCACCAGCGGCCCCCGGTTGCCCTCCGGGCGCAACGCGGCGTCCACCGGCCAGGCCACCAGTCCGCAGATCTGGATCAGCCGGGTCGCCACCTGGGTGGCCGCCGGCAGGTCCTCGTCGGTCGCGGCCACGAAGATGACGTCGACGTCGGAGACGTAGTTCAGCTCGTTGCCGCCGCACTTGCCCATCGCCACCACCGCCAGCCGGGGCACCGGGGTCCCCGCCGGCAGCTCGCCGAGCGCGATCCCGTACGCGTCGGCCAGGGTGGCGTCGGCCAGTGCCGACAGCGCCGCCATGGTCTGCTCCAGGCCGCGCCCGCCGGTCAGGTCGGCCGCCGCGATCCGCAGCAGGGCCAGCCGGTACGCCTGGCGCAGCGCCGCCACCACCGGCAGTCCGTCGGTCCCGCCGTCGATTCCGCCGTCGGCCCCGGTGGCCTCCGGGTGCAGCAGCCCCTCGGCGTTCGGCGGCAGCCCGTCGCCGCCGGTGCGCAGGGCCCGCCACTGCTCCGGGTTGGCCACCAGGTGGTCACCGAGCGCCGACGAGGCACCCAGCACGGCCACCACCCGCCGCCGCAGCCCGGGATCGGCGTGCAGCGCGGCGAGCAACGTCTCCCGGCCGTCGTCCGCCGCCGAGCCGGCCCGCGCCCCCACCGAACCGGCCCGCGCCCCCACCGAACCGGCCCGCGCCCCCGTCGAGCCGGCCCGCGCTCCCGCCGAGCCAGCGGCCGAGCCTGCGGGGGCGGACGAGCGGCGTTCGGCCTCGACGATCCGGTGCAGTTGGCGCAGGGCCAGGTCCGGGTCGGCAGCCCGGGCGAGTGCGGTGAGCAACTCCCCGGCCGAGGAGTCGACCGGCTCCTGGGCCTCGGCGTCCCAGAGTCCGAGCCCGTCCGGCCCGAGCAGCTCGGCGGCCCGGCTCACGCCGTCGCCGTCGGCCCGCTCCCCGTCTCCCACTCCGAAGCCGTACCGGGCGAGCCGGCGGGGCGCGCTTGTCGGTCTGCTCATCGGCGGCGGCTCCCGGTCTGGCGTCATCGGCGCTGGTGTCTGGGCGTCTAGTGTCCGAGCAGCGGCAGCGTCGGCCGGGGCGGTACGCCGTCCAGCCGGCCCTGCGCCAGGGCCGCGAACCGGGCCGCGAACGGCTGCCACACCTCTTCGATGTCGGGCAGCACCTCGGCGCAGGCCGCCACCACCAGCTCGGGGTCGTAGCCCAGTCCGGCAAGCGTCACCGAGTCGGTCGACCAGTCGGCGATCATCGCGGCGTCGCACTCGATGTGGAACTGGAGTCCCCAGGCCCGGTCGCCGAGCCGGAACGCCTGGTGCGGATAGCGGGTCGAGGCGGCCAGCAGGGTCGCGCCGTGCGGCAACTCGGTGATCTCGTCGACGTGCCACTGGAGCACGTCCGGGATCATCGGCACGTACCGGAACAGCGGATCGTGCTCGGCTGCGTCCCGCTTGCCGACCACGCTCGGCCCGACCTCCGGCCCGGCCGCGCTCCGCTCGACCGTCCCGGCGTGCGCGGTGGCCAGCAGCTGGGCGCCGAGGCAGATCGCCAGGGTCGGCACCCGGTACCGGACCGCCTTGCGGAGCAGCCCTTCCAGCGCCGCGAACCACGGCGCCCCGGGAGTGCCGTCGGGTGCCGGGTACGGATGCTGGTAGCCGCCGAGCACCACCAGTGCGGCGTACCCCGTCAGGTCGTCGGGGAGCGCGTCCCCGGCGTACGGCCGGAGCACCGTCAGGTCGAGGCCGGCCTCGGTGAGCCACTCCCCCAGCCGGCGGACGTCGTCCGTCGGGTCGTTCTCGATCACAAGCGCGGTCGCCGACACCTCCGGGACCGTGCCGCCGTCGTCGCTGTCGGTTCCGGTCTCGTGCCCGCTCTCGGTTGCCACGGTGTCGAGGCTATCCGGTGGCCCCACCGCCCACCGATAGGCTCGGTGCGCAGCGGGGAAAGGAGACCGAGGGTGCCCGACGAGCAGACGGTACGACCACCGGCACTGCGGCCCGGCGACACGGTGCTGCTGGTGTCGCCGTCCGGGCCGACCCGGCCGGAACGGGTCGCCCGTGGGGTGGAACTGCTCACCGGCTGGGGCCTTCGTCCCGTCCTCGCCCCGAACGCGTACGCCCGGCGCGGCTACCTGGCCGGTGACGACGCGCTGCGGGCCGCCGACCTCAACGCCGCCTTCACCGACCCGGCGGTCCGCGGCGTGCTCTGCACCCGGGGCGGCTACGGCGTGCAGCGGGTAGTCGACGCGATCGACATGGCGGCGGTCCGCCGCGACCCGAAGGTGGTGGCCGGATTCTCCGACATCACCGCACTGCAACTCGCGCTCTGGCGCGGCGCCCGGCTGGCCGGTGTGCACGGCCCGGGAGCCGCCTGGCTCGACGAGCGCACCCCGGCGGTCTCGGCCGAGTCGCTGCGCGCCGCGCTGATGTGCCCGGAGCCGGTGGTGGTGCACCGGCTGCCGACCGAGGAGACGGCGAAGGTGCTGGTCCCGGGGACCGCCACCGGGCGGCTGATCGGCGGCAACCTCTGCCTGCTGACGCACTCCGTCGGCACCCCGGACATGCCGGACCTGACCGGCGCGGTGCTGCTGGTCGAGGATGTCGGGGAGCCGCCGTACAAGGTCGACCGGATGCTCACCCACCTGCGCCGGGCCGGAGTGCTCGCCGGGGTGGCCGGGGTGGCGGTGGGCCAGTTCACCGACTGCGCGGACGGCTGGGCGGTCGGCGTCGCCGACGTGCTCGCCGAGCGCCTCGGCGACCTGGGCGTACCGGTGCTCGGCGGGTTGCCGGTCGGGCACGGCGTCGGGCAGCTCACCGTGCCGGTGGGGGTACCGGCGACGCTCGACGCCGACGCCGGCACCCTGACCGTCTCCCCCGCCGTCCGCTGACCCGGCCGCTCAGAGAACCGCTGCCGCCCCGGCCGCTCAGAGAACCGCTGCCGCCCCGGCCGGATGCCGGAGTACCCGGTCGAGCAGGTTGCTTGTCGCCCGCTGCAGGCGGGAGTCGACGAATCCGGTGGCGTACAGGGCCCGGGTCCAGCCGAGCGAGCCGGCGTCGAAGACCCAGGCCCCGGAGTCGGTCCGGTAGAGCGAGGTCTGTTGCCGGTAGGTGCGGCCGCCGCGCCGGTAAGGCGAGTCGGAGAGCAGGATCCGGTCTGCGGCCCGGGGACCTCGCAGGCTCCGTTGCACCCGGTCGGCCTCGCCGTACACGACCCGGGGGATCTGGTCGCCGTCGCGTACGCCGGTGCCGGCCCAGAACCAGTGCCGGCTCTCGCGCACCACCAGCGGCACCTGCCCGTCGACGATGCTGACGTACTGTCCGCCGAGTAGTTGCTGCTCGGGGCTGCCCGCGTTGCGCCACCGGGTCGTCAGCGGGACCTCGCCGAGCCACGGCGGCAGGGTCTTGGCGCACTCGACCACCCGTTCCGGGGTACGGCTGTCCGCGCCGCCGTACCGGATGCGCCAGTAGCAGTTGTTCGCGGCGAGGAAGACGAGGCTCGTCCCGGCGTCCCGGGCGGCGGCCGCGGCCCGGCGCATCTCGACGGACCAGTACTCGTCGTGCCCGCAGAAGACCACCGCCCAGTAGCGCCGTGGGTCGACCCGGCCGGTGTGCAGGTCCTCGCTGGTGGCATAGGTCACGTCGTAGCCGTGCTCCTCCATCCACCGTACGAAGCCGATGTCGTTGCGGGCCTGTCTCGGCAGCCCGCTGTCGTGGTACGGCCGGTCGTGGCAGACCGCCGTCGCCCGCAGCTCCGAGTCGAGCTGGCCGGCCGGGTCGAAGCCCCGGTAGAGACTGGTGCCGGTGCGGCCGTCGTTCGGCCAGAGGTTGTACGCCTGGTAGGTGCCGGTCGGCACGACCACCAGTCCGGCCGCGAGCCGTTTCGGGTCGCGGACCACGAACGGGATCCACCGGGACCAGCCGGCGGCGTTCGTCAACAGCGCCAGGTAGTAGCCGCTGACCCAGTCCCGGCCCACCCGCGCCCGCCAGCCGACCGGCCAGTCGCAGTGCACCATCCGGGTCTGCGCCGCCACGGTCGGCGGCGGCTGCCGGCGCCCGGCCAGCCAGGGGCTGGTCGCGACGAGCCGTCCGCCGAGTCCGCCGTAGTGGCCCACCCGGTAGAGCTGGATCCGGTACTGCTGCGCCGGTGCGACCGAGACGTGGAAGCCCAGTTCGGCACCGATCTCGACCCCGCTGGACGAGGTGTAGCCGGCGATCTGGCCGTGCACGTCGTCGCCGAACCGGTGTTGCTCGGTGCCGAACCCGGCCGTTCCGGGCCGGGAGTTCTCCCGGCCGACCGGCGACGGCCCGCCTCCGGAGGCACGTCGCGGGGCCGGGCCGGCCGGCCCGGGTTCCGCGTCACCGGGATAGTAGGGGTCGCTCACCGCGACGGCAGAGGCGGTGCCGCCGGATCCGCTGGCGGCGGCCGGCGCCGACCCTCCCCAGGCACCCGCCCGGGTCAGGTCCGCCGCGCTGTCGGTCCGGAGAATCCCGTAACCGGCGGTTCCCAGCGCACCCAGCGCACCGGCCCCGAACACCGTCAGCGTCGTCCGCCGTGACCACCGGACCGACCGATCCGCCATCTGTCCCCTCCCTACCGACCGTGCTGCCCGCGCGGCGACCAGCGCCGGGGCGCTTCCGCGGTGGCCCCGATCGGGCACCCGGTTCGACGGCGTTCCTCGCCGGACGGCCGGCGACGGGAGCGTCGGTGCGCGGGGCGGATCGGGTGGGCGCGGGAGAGCATATTGGCCGCCCGCGAAGACCACTGTCCGCAGCCGCCTTCCCGACAGGAGCGACAATCGTCGCAGAGCGGGAGGTTCATCCAGCCCGCTGTGCGGGAGGTTCATCCAGCCCGCTGTGCGGGAGGTTCATCCAGCCCGCTGTGAGCGAAGGTCACCCAGCCCGCTGTCCCCGGATTCTCGCGTCGTCTCAGCGGATTGCCAGGTGGCCGGGAGATTTTCAGTCGGCTGCCAGGTCTCTCCGGGCTCCGCTCCAGGTGGATGCCGCAGTCTGGGCGGATTGGTACCGGTACGCGTCCCGTCGACGCGCGGACAACAGGGGGTAATCCGCACTATGAACAGCATGTTTTCCCGGAAGAGGGTCGTCGGCGGCCTGGTCGCCGCCGGGGTGCTCACGGTGGGTCTCGCGGCGCCGGCGGTGGCGTTCGCCGAGGACGGGGCGACGCCCGCCCCGGCGCCGTCGAGCTCGACCTCGGCCGACAGCGGCAGGACCGGACCCAAGCACACGAAGGACTGGGCAGAGCAGCGCGGCAAGCTGGCCGGGCAGCTCGCCGAGGAGTTGGGCGTGCCGCAGGAGAAGGTCGAGGCGGCCCTGGCGAAGATCAGGGAGCAGCATCGGGCCGACTGGAAGGGCCGGGCCGAGCAGCGCGGGGACAGGCCCGACGCACGGTCGAAGGTTGACCGCGAGGCGATGCTGAAGGAGCGGCTCGACAAGGCGGTCGCGGACGGCAAGCTGACCCGGGAGCAGGCCGACGCCATCCTCGCGGCGGCCGAGGCGGGCGTCTTCCCGGCCTGGGGCGGCGGGCACCGGGGCGGCCCGATGCACGGCGGTCCGGCCGGTGCCCCGGCCGACGGCGCCGGGTCGGACAGCCCGGCCGCGAAGTAGTTACACCGGTCGCCCGGGTCGGGTGCCTCGTCCGGCGTCCGGCCCGGGTCACCCGGGAAAAGGAGTGCGAGCCCAGGCGGTGCGGGAGCCCAGGCGGTGCGGCGTCAGGCGATGCAGGCGCAGACGATGAGCGCGGCGCCGAAGTGGGTGGCGGCACTTACCCGGGCGGCCGGGTGCGGTTCGTCGGTGCAGATCACCTCGCCGAGCCGGCCCGGGGTGAGCCAGTCCAGCACCAAGAAGCCGAGCGCCATCACGCCGAGCCCGACCACTCCGAACACGACGGTCGAGGCGAGCCCCTTGGCGAAGTCGGTGTAGCTGGTCAGGATCGCGGTGAAGACGATCGCCGCGATACCGAGTTGGTTGGCGAGCAGCAGCAGCGCGGCGTTGCCGTTGCGGCGTACCCAGATCAGCTCGCGCAGCCGGCCTGGGGTGAGCAGGTCGATCAGCCCGAAACCGGCTGCCATCAAGGCGATGCCGACCGCGCCGAACACGATGCTCTGCCAGGCTCCCACGAGCAGGTCCTCGACCACCGACTGTCTCCCATCGGGTGTGGGCGGCCGTAGGAGGGGGCCGCGTCGTCAGGGACGATAACGCGGCCCGACAACCGTGGTTGACCCGTACCGACGCGGGCGGCCGGTGCCTAGAGCAGTCCCAGGTAACGCTGCCGCTCGTACGGGGTGACCTCGCGGCGGTACTGCTCCCACTCGGCGCGCTTGTTGCGCAGGAAGAAGTCGAAGACGTGCTCGCCGAGCACCTCCGCCACCAGTTCGGAGCCGGCCATCACGTCGATCGCCTCGGCGAGGTTCTCCGGCAGCGACTCGTACCCCATCGCCTTGCGTTCGGCGTTGGACAGCGACCAGACGTCGTCCTCGGCGCCCGGCGGCAGCTCGTAGCCCTCCTCGATGCCCTTGAGCCCGGCGCCGAGCAGCACCGCGAACGCCAGGTAGGGGTTGGTCGCGGAGTCGGGTGAGCGCACCTCGACCCGGGCCGAGTTCGGCTTGCCGTACGCGGGGACGCGGACCAGCGCGGAGCGGTTCAGGTGCCCCCAGCAGACGTACGCCGGGGACTCGGTGATCCGGTCCGGCAGCGCCTGCGGGAAGAGCCGCTTGTAGGAGTTGACCCACTGGTTGGTGACCGCGGTGTACTCCCGGGCGTGCACCAGCAGCCCGGCGATGAAGGCGCGGCCGACCTTGGAGAGCTTCATCGGGTCGCTGGCGTCGTGGAAGGCGTTGCGCTCCCCCTCGAAGAGGGAGAGGTGGGTGTGCATCCCGCTGCCCGGCTGGTCGGTGAAGGGCTTGGGCATGAAGCTGGCGCGTACCCCGGTGGAGAGCGCCACCTCCTTGACCATGTGCCGGAAGGTCATGATGTTGTCGGCGGTGGTCAGCGCGTCGGCGTAGCGCAGGTCGATCTCCTGCTGGCCGGGCGCGACCTCGTGGTGGCTGAACTCGACCGAGATGCCGATCCGCTCCAGCGCCAGCACCGCCTGCCGGCGGAAGTCCCGGGCGACGGCGTGGGTGGTGTGCTCGAAGTAGCCGCCGTCGTCGACCGGCACCGGCAGCGAGCCGTCGTTGGGGCCGTTCTCCAGCAGGAAGAACTCGATCTCGGGGTGGGTGTAGAAGGTGAAGCCCTTCTCGGCGGCCCGGGACAGCGCCCGGCGCAGCACGTGCCGGGGGTCGGCCCAGGACGGACTGCCGTCCGGAAGGAGGATGTCGCAGAACATCCTGGCGCTCTCGCCGGAGACCCCGCCCTCGAACGGGAAGACCTGGAAGGTGGTGGGGTCGGGCATCGCCACCATGTCCGACTCGAAGACCCGGGCGAAGCCCTCGATGGCGGAACCGTCGAAGCCGATCCCCTCGTCGAAGGCGGCCTCCAGCTCGGCGGGAGCCACCGAAACGCTCTTCAGCGTGCCAAGTACGTCGGTGAACCACAACCGGACGAAACGGATGTCACGCTCTTCCAGCGTGCGGAGCACGAACTCCTGCTGACGGTCCACCTCAACCCCTCGCACACTCTGTCCGGACCGGCCCAGCCTGAGCACGGCCTAGCGGTCCAGTCTTCACCGGTTCCGTTACGCAGACGTTACGTGAACTAGACCGGGACCGATGCGCGGGGTGGCCCGGCCTGCGTACTCGCTCGGCGTTCGTCCCAAAGATAGCCCGACGACCGACTCGGAGGAGGCGCGCGGGAGGTGAGCGGCGCCACGGCCGGAGCCGCCCGCCGCGCCGAGCCGGCTCCGGCCGGCTGGGGCAAGATGGAAGCATGCCGAGCTTGCGCATCGCCCTGGCCCAGGTCAACCCCACCGTCGGCGACATCGCCGGCAACGCGGCCCTGATCCGGCAGCGGTCCCGGACAGCCGCCGGAGCCGGCGCACAGCTGGTCGCCTTCCCGGAGATGATGCTGACCGGCTATCCGGTCGAGGACCTGGTCTTCCGGGACTCCTTCGTCGCCGCCTCCCGGGCCGCCCTCGACCGGCTCGCCGCCGACCTCGCCGCGGACGGGCTCGGCGAACTGCCGGTGCTTGTCGGCTATCTCGACGCCGACGGCCCGGCCAGCGCCAACGCCGAGGCCACCCCGGCCCGGGGGCCGCGTAACGCGCTCGGCGTGCTGCACGGCGGGCGGGTGATGGCCCGCTACTTCAAGCACCACCTGCCGAACTACGGGGTCTTCGACGAGGACCGCTACTTCGTGCCCGGTGACACGCTCACGGTGGTCCGGGTCGGCGGTGTCGACGTCGCGCTGACCATCTGCGAGGACCTGTGGCAGGCCGGCGGTCCGTTCACCGTCGCCCGCCGCGCCGGGGTCGGGCTGGTCGTCAACATCAACGGCTCGCCGTACGAGCTGAACAAGGACGACGTACGCCTGCCGCTGGTCCGCCGCCGGGCCGCCGAGGCCGACGCGACGGTGGCGTACGTCAACATGGTCGGCGGCCAGGACGAGCTGGTCTTCGACGGCGACTCGATGATCGTGGCCGCCGACGGCACCCTGCTGGCCCGCGCCCCGCAGTTCGTCGACCACCTGCTGCTGCACGACCTCGACCTGCCCGAGGCCCGCACCGAGTCCTCCGACGGCGGCACCGACCTGCCCGAGGGCCGGGCCGGAACGCCCACCGGTTCCGAGTCGACCCGGGCGGAGCCGGCCGACGCCCCGGAGCGGATGGCGGTCACCCGGATCCGGATCGGCGACGCCCTCCCCGCCCCGGCCGGCCCCCCGGCCACCGGCGGGATCACCGAGCCGGTGGTCGACGAGGGCGAGGTGTGGCAGGCCCTCGTCCTCGGACTGCGCGACTACGTCGACAAGAACGGCTTCCGCTCGGTGGTGCTCGGCCTCTCCGGCGGGATCGACTCGTCGCTGGTCGCCGCGATCGCGGTGGACGCGCTCGGCCCGGAGCGGGTGGTCGGGGTCTCGATGCCGAGCCAGCACTCGTCCGAGCACTCCCGGGACGACGCCGCCGAACTCGCCAAGCGGACCGGCCTGGAATACCGGGTCGAGCCGATCCAGCCGATGGTCGACGGCTTCCTGGCCAACCTGTCGCTGTCCGGGATGTCGGTGGAGAACCTCCAGGCCCGGGTACGCGGCGTGCTGCTGATGGCGCTGTCGAACCAGGATGGCCACCTCGTCCTCACCACCGGCAACAAGAGTGAACTCGCGGTCGGCTACTCCACCCTCTACGGCGACTCGGTCGGCGGCTTCAACCCGCTCAAGGACGTCTGGAAGAGCCTGGTCTGGAAGCTGGCGAACTGGCGCAACGCGGAGGCGGTACGCCGCGGCGAGACGCCGCCGATCCCGGAGAACTCGATCCGCAAGCCGCCGAGCGCCGAGCTGAGCCCCGGCCAGCTCGACAGCGACACCCTGCCGGACTACTCGGTGCTGGACGCGATCCTGGTCGGCTACGTCGACGGCGACCAGGGCCGGGACGACCTGGTGGCAGCCGGGCACGACCCGGAGGTGGTGGACAAGGTGCTCCGGATGGTGGACATCGCGGAGTACAAGCGCCGGCAGTCCGCGCCCGGCTCGAAGATCTCGATCAAGGCGTTCGGTCGGGACCGCCGGCTGCCGATCACCAACCGGTGGCGCGAACGTCCCTGAGCGGCCAGGAGTCTCCTCCCCCGGTGTGAAAACCCGCACTCTTCCCTGCCGTGGCCGCCCCGAGCGGTGGGACGATCGGCGCAGGACCCGGGGACCGCGAACGCGGCCTCGAGGCGAGAGGAGACGACGATGTCCGAGCACCAGATGGCGTCCGCCCCGGCCGAGGTGGCGACGCTGTACGGCGGTCCGGCGACCCGGCGGGTACGCGCCCGTGACCTGGTCGCCGCCAAGGAGCGCGGCGAGCGGTGGCCGATGCTCACCTCGTACGACCAGTACACGGCCGCGATCTTCGAGCAGGCCGGAATTCCGGTACTGCTGGTCGGCGACTCGGCGGCGAACAACGTCTTCGGGCACGAGACGACGGTGCCGGTCACCGTCGACGACCTGCTCCCGCTGGTCCGCGCGGTGGTACGCGCGACCAGTTATCCCCTGGTCGTCGGCGACCTGCCGTTCGGCTCGTACGAGGAGGGGCCGACCCAGGCACTGCGCACCGCCGTACGGTTCATGAAGGAGGGCGGCTGCCACGCGGTGAAGCTGGAGGGCGGCCGGCAGGTGGCGGAGCAGGTCCGGGCGATAAGCGGCGCCGGCATCCCGGTGATGGCGCACGTCGGGTTCACCCCGCAGCGGGAGCACACCATCGGCGGCTACCGGGTGCAGGGCCGGGGCGACGCCGCCGACGAGGTGCTGGCGGACGCGCTGGCGGTCGCCGAGGCGGGCGCCTTCTCGGTCGTCCTGGAGATGGTGCCGGGCGAGGTGGCCAAGCGGATCACGCACGAGCTGGCGATCCCCACCATCGGGATCGGGGCCGGGCCGGACACCGACGCGCAGGTGCTGGTCTGGCAGGACATGGCCGGGCTGCGGTCCGGCCGGATGCCCCGGTTCGTGAAGCGGTACGCCGACCTGTCCGGCACGCTCACCGAGGCGACCCGGCAGTTCGCCGCCGAGGTCCGGGGCGGCGAGTTCCCCACCGCCGAACACACCTTCTGAGCGGTGTAAGGAAGGGCCCCCGCTACAACAGAAAACGCTATGCGGGGGGCCTTCCTTGCACGCGGGTGCGGCGTTGCCGGCGGCTCAGACGTCGGTGACGCGGACTCCCGCGTGCGCCTTGTAGCGCTTGTTGACCGCGATCAGGTTGGCGGTGAACGCCTCTATCTGGTGCGCGTTGCGCAACCGCCCGGCGTAGATGCCACGCATGCCGGGGATCCGCGCGGCGAGTGCGGCGACCAACCCGACCAGCTCGCGGTCCTCGGTGCAGATCAGCACGTCCAGGTCGATCCGGTCGACCTCGGGGTCGGCCAGCAGCGGCGCGCTGACGTGGTTGAAGGCCGCGCAGACCCGGGACTCCGGCAACAGCGCCGCCGCCTGCTGCACGGCGCTGCCCTCCTCGACCGGCAACGGGTACGGCCCCTGCTTGTCGAAGCCGAGCGGATTGACGCAGTCGACGACCACCTTGCCGGCCAGTGGTTCGCGCAGTCCGGCGACGGTGTCCCGGTGCCCGTCCCAGGGAACCGCGATGACGACCACGTCCGACCGGCCCGCCACGTCGGCGTTGTCGCCGCCGGAGATCCTCGCGTCGGCCGGCATCCCGGGCAGGTTACGTAGTTCCTCGGCCACCTGCTCCGCCCGGTCCGCCGACCGGGAGCCGAGAAGAACCGGCTGACCCGCGCGGGCCAGCCGGTAGGCCAGTCCCCGTCCCTGGTCGCCGGTGCCGCCGATGATGCCGACGGTCAGGCCGGTGACGTCCGGCAGCACGCTCGCGTCGTATGCCATGCCGGAATCCTCGCAGATCGTTCGTCGTACCGGCGGTGGCGGGCCGGGCGGGGTGGCGTACCCGGATCGTCACCGCACCGGAACGCCCCGCGGGGCGTTCCGGTGGAAGCTCAACCCATCGTCTTCCGCGCGGTCGACCTGGTGGCCTTTCGCGCCGGCGCCTTCGCCGGAGCCTTCCGCGCCGCGGCCTGCTTGCCGGGCGCCTTCCGGGCGGTGACCTTCTTCGCCGCCGTACCGCTCCGCTTCGTCGCCGCGGTCGTCCGCTTCGCCGGCGCCCGCTTGGCCGGGGCCTTCTTCGCCGTCGTCCGCTTGGCCGGCGCCTTCTGCGCCGCTGTCGTGCGCTTGGCCGGGGCCTTCTTCGCGGGTGCCTTGCGGCCGGTGACCTTCTTGGCCGCCGCCGAGGTGGTCCGCTTCGCCGCCGCGGCCGTCTTGCGCACCGCCGCGGTGGCCTTCTTGCCGGGCGTGGTCCGCTTCGCCGCCGCGGTGGTCTTCTTACCCGCCGGGCTGGTCCGCTTCGCCGGGCTGGTCCGCTTCGCGGTGCCGGCGCGGGCGGTCGCCGCCCGCGTGGTCGTCTTCTTCGCGGTGGCCTTCTTCGCCGGCGCCCGCTTGGCCGGCGACTTCTTCGCCGGTGCCTTCTTCGCCGCCGTCGCGCGCTTGGCCGGGGCCTTCTTCGCGGGTGCCTTCCTGGCCACCGACGAACTGGCGGCCTTGCGGGCCGCGGTGCCCTTGCTGGCACCCACGGTCCGGCTGCGCGCCGCGGTCTTCTTGCCGGCAGCACTTCTCGCTACCGTGCGGGTGGCCCTGGTTGCTTCGGCCATCTCGTGTTCCTCCTTGCGGGACATGCTCTCGGGGGTCTCCTCGCGGAGCACCACGGAGTGTGTCGACGCGGGCTGTCGCCGCGCCGGTCTAGCGCTCCTCCCCGGCCCAGCGGGCGTCCTCGGCGTCCCACGCTTCGTTGCGCTGCTGCACCCGCTGCAACGCCTGCTCCGCGTCGGCCGCCGAGACGTACGGGCCGAGCACGTACCTCGCCGGACAGACGTCGGCACTGGTCTCGACCCGGTGATGGCGGATGCACCAGAAGTACCGCACATCACTCCCGCTGTCGCTCATGGGGTAACTGTGCACGGCGAACCGCCCAGGCGCTACCGTTTCGCGCAAAAAGGCGGAAGGACTTCCACTGTAGAGCCCGTCGGATAACCGGTACCGGGGAAACGGCAAAGTCCCGCCGTTCGGTGGAAAGCATTCTGCGGCAAGGGATTCACCGCCGTCAGCGGCCCGCGAGACGGCCGTGGACCCGCCGGACGGACGGCGGAAAAATTTCCTCCGCCAGTCCGCCCCGATCGGCGCATCATCGCCCTGACCTGCCACTTCGCCGCGAGTAATGGAGCACAATTCGCGGTGTGGGCGGCATGCGATCAGCAGGTGGGACGGGACGGCTCGGCCGGGTTCTGTCAATCGTCGTGTCGGCCATTCTGCTGCTGCTCGTCGGCAGTGCCGCGCACACCATTCTGCGTATGGCGACCGAACCCTCGATCGAGGAGCGCGCCCGACAGGAAGCGGTACGCCAGGCCGCTCTGATCGGTGACGCACTCGTGCACGGCGTCGGCGACACCGCCGCCGAACTCGGGCAGGCCGCCGCGCGCGACGGGCGGGCCGAGGTGATAAGTGTCGACGGCACCGACCGGCGCCGCTCGCCCGGCGTACGGATGGTGTTCCGGGTGCGCGTGGCGATGTCCCGGCCGGCGATGGCCGGAAGCCGGCAGACCGAGGTGCGGATCTGTTTCCGCCAGGTCGTCGACCACGAGCGGGCGGACTTCTCCCGGGTCGAGGTGCCCTGCCCGGACAGCCTGCTGCCCGGGATGACACCGTCGGCACCGCCGAGCGGGACGGTCGACGCACCGGCCTCGCCGGCCGGTGACTGAAGGTGCGGGAGGTCTTCGCGGCAGCGGCGTACGGGGTGCCGCCGGAGCGGCGGGAAAACTCGGTGGCGGGGCGGACCGGGGTGCCGTAGCCTCGCGACGTCCGACTCTTCGAGGAGGTCGACGATGACGAGCACCGTTCTTGGCGCAGTAGCCATCACCGCTGCGACGCGCGGCCGCGCCGCGGACTGACCTCCGCAGGCTCGCTCCAGCGGCTCACGCCGGCCTCCGACGCCGGACGAGCCGTCCACTCCTCGTGTCGTAGCGGTCCCGCTGGCCGCGCGGTCCTTCGCGCCGCCAGCTTCGGCGCCGGTGATCCGGCGCTCCGCCGCACCGCATATCGCGGTCACCGCTTCTTGCGCTGAACCGAGGAGAACCAGTGGATTCCGTGACATCCTTCGTGCCGCTGAGCGCGGCCGAGGGCGGACCGAGTTCTGTCGTCCGTACCGGCCAGATCGTGCGGCGTGCCGCGCGGCCCTGGACGCGTACGGTGCACGCCCTGCTGCACCACCTGGAGGAGGTCGGGTTCACCGGCTCGCCGTGGGTGGTCGGTACCGGCACCGACGGCGACGGGAACGAGATGCTGACGTACGTCGAGGGCGAGATCGTCCACCCCCGGGCCTGGACGGACGAGGGGATCTGGCAGGTCGGCAGGCTGCTGCGCGACCTGCACGCCGCCACCGCGAGTTTCCGGCCGCCGCCGGGCGCGGTGTGGCAGCCGTGGTGGATGCACCGGGAGGGTCCCGACTCGGTGATCGGGCACTGCGACGCCGGGCCGTGGCACATCGTGGCCCGGGCCGGCCGACCGGTGGCGTTCGTCGACTGGACCCTGGCCGGGCCGGTGGACCGGCTCGACGAGGTGGTCGGCACCGCCTGGTGGAACGCCCAGTTGCACGACGACGACATCGCCGAACGCCACCAGTTGCCGGCACCGGCCGACCGGGCCCGGCAGCTACGGCTGTTCCTGGACGGCTACGAACTGCCGGCGGCGGACCGGGTCGGCCTCGTCGACCGGATGGTCGAGTTCGCCGTCCGGGACTGTGCCGCCGAGGCGGCCCGGGCCCGGATCACACCGGAGTCGACCGACCCGACGCCGCTCTGGGCACTCGCCTGGCGGGCGCGGGCCGCCGGCTGGATGATCCGGCACCGTACCCTGCTCGAACGCGCCGTCTCCGGCGGCTGAGCGACGCCGAGCAACCCGGGGCCGTCGGCGCGTCGTCGCGCGCCGACGGCCTCCGGCCCGCCGGTCGGTGGTCGACCCTCAGCGGGTGGGCGCCGCCGCGATCGGCTTGCGCATCCGGACCAGCCGCACGGGTACGCCGTCAGCCGGCTCCTCGACCTGCTCGACCGGCACGAAGCCGGTCCTCTCGTAGAGCGGCCGGCCGGCGAGCGTCGACATCAGTTCGAGGGTGCGGAAGCCCTCGGCCGCGGCGGCGGCCTCGCAACGGGCGAGGATCAGCCGACCGACGCCCCGGCGTGCCCAGTCCGGGTGGGTGTACATCGCGCGCACCTTGGCCGGCTGCCGGGCCGGGTCGAGCAACGCGGGGTCCCGCCCCCGCGAGTGGTCCCCGCCGTAGAGGGTGGCCCGGCGGCTCCAGCCGCCGCAGCCGGCGAGCCGGCCGGCCGACTCGACCACGAAGTACGTCCCGTCGTCGATCAACTGGGTGTCGATGCCCATTATCGAGCGGCTGGAGGCGATCTGCGCCTCGTCCAGGAAGCCCCGCTGCAACTCGGTGATCGCGGCGTCGATCAGCGGCAGCAGCTCGGGTACGTCCGCGTGCCGGGCGAGACGGCTGGTGAGCATCTTGCGCCCTCCTCGCGGGTGGCCGGTGTCCGCCGTCATTGAACCAGCCCGACAGCATGCTGGTCGGAGCCGGTGCCGGCCCGGGGCGCCGGGATGCCGGTGGTGCGGGCGGCCGGGGCGGACATGTCCCGTCCGGCGACTGTCGAGCTGCCCCGGCTGTGCTCCCGGTCCGGCCGACACACCCGGAACGTCACTCCTCGGCCGAGGAGCCACGGGACGACCGGCCTGGTCAGCGCCCCGGCCGACGACAGCCGGAGTCGCACGCCGCACCCGTGCCTCCGGTCGACCCGTCCGGGCGAGACGCGGCGGTGGATGATGGGACGCGTCGATCGTCGGTAATGAACGCATTCGGGGGGATCAGAATGGACACCGCCCACTCCGTCCACTCACCACCCGAATCGGTGTCTTCCGCCCCGCCACGGTCGCCCGGTCCCGGCGCCGCCTCCCGGGCCTCCCGGTTGGGCTGGCTGGACGCGTTGCGGGGGATCGCGGCACTCGTCGTCGTCTTCGACCACTCGTCGTACGCCTTCCTGGCGGAACTGCGCCCCCAGGTGATGGCGCACCTCAACACCAGCAGGTACGGCATCCTGGTGTTCTTCCTCGTCAGCGGTTACATCATCCCCGCCTCGCTGGAACGCAGGGGCTGCGTCCGGACGTTCTGGATCGGCCGGGTGTTCCGGATCTACCCGCTGTGGGTGGCGGTCGTCGTCGCGGTCCTCGTCGGCGGCCTGCTCGGCGTCGCCCACATCCGCGACTTCGGCGAGCAGAGCGTGGCCACGGTGGCCCTGGCCCACGTCAGCATGCTGCAGGAACTGCTCGGGACGCCGAACCTGCTCCTCGTGCTCTGGACGCTCTCCTACGAGATGGCGTTCTACCTGCTGGTCGTGGCGCTCTTCACCGTCCGCCTGAACCGGGGGTCGACGACGGTCGCCGCCCTGCTGGCCGTACTCGCCGCCGTGAGCGTGGCGGCCGGGCTCACCCTGCCCGCGTCGGCCCTCTCCGACAGGGTCGGCACCGGTCCGCTGGTCGCGGTGGCCTCGGTCGCCATGCTGGTGGCGATCTGCTGCGCCAGTGCCCGGCCGCGCCCGCTCCGCCTCTTCGGTGCCCTGCTGGGCGGCGTACTCGCGCTCGTCCTGGTCCTCTTCAACGGCACGGTGCCGATGTGGGAGGGCCTGGTCATCCTCGCCGTCATGTTCCTCGGCACCGCGATCTACCGGGCCGAGCACGGGCAGAGCGACTGGCGGGTCGTCGCCGGCGCCGCCGCCGTGGTGCTCGGCTGCGGAGTGGGCAGCGCGTACGCGTTCGGCGACGGGACACAGTTCACCCGACGCGGCTGGATCGCGGGCTTCCTGTTGGCGATGCTCACCTTCGGGATCGGGCTGGCGTTGCGACACCGCCGGATACCGGGCTGGTTGACCGGCCTGGGAACCATCAGCTACTCGGTCTACCTGGTGCACCCGGCACTGCTGGCGGTGACCGACGGCACCATCGGCCGCTGGCAGCAGAACAACCCGGTACTCGAAGTGGCGTTCTACGCCGTCCTGATCCCGCTCTGCGTGCTGACCTACCGCTACGTCGAGTCGCCCGGCCAGGCGTGGGGTCGAAGGCTGGCCCGCCGCTTCCGACCGCCCGCCGGAACCCGCAGCGCAGCTCGCGGGCGCGCTCCTCGTGGGCGGTGCCGGGAATGCGGTGTGGTCGGAGCCTGCCGAGCGGCACACTGCACGGATGACCGCCCCACCACCGGTGCCGACCGAGCATGACGACCGCTGGATCCTCCCGTTCCGGGGCCTGGTGGTCACTCGGATCAGGGTCGGTTCCGCGTTCGGGCTCGACCTTGGTGAGGTGGCCGGGGTGCGGATCAGCAACGTCGCCAGACTGGGCTGGGTCAACCTCGCCGACCGGCCGGACGAGGTCCGGCTCGACCCGGAGCACCAGGACGTCGCGGCAGGTCTCGTGCTGTTCGGCAGCACCGTGCTGTCGGCCGTCGCGTTCAAGTCCGGCGGACTGCGGCTCGTGTTCGGCGACGGCCACCTGCTCCGGGTCGCGCCCCATCCGGGCCGTGCGGCGTGGACCGCCACGGGACCGGACCGGACGCTCGTGACGAGCATGCCAGGCGGCGACCTCGCCGTCCGCCGAGACTTCCGGGCGACCTGATCAGGGGTCTTGTATCTCAAGCCCCTTGAGATCGCATAGTGGGCGTCGTGGACATGAACGAGCTGTACGGCATCGGGGATGTCGCCCGGCGGACCGGCCTCAGCGTCAGCGCCGTCCGGTACTACGCGGACGTCGGCGTCGTCACGCCGGCCGTCAGCACTCCGGCCGGTCACCGCCGGTACGACGTGGCTGCCATCGCCCGGCTGGAACTGGTCCGGACGCTACGGGAGCTGGACGCCGGCCTGGACGAGATCAGGCGGGTGCTGGCCGGCGAGGCGACACTGCGCGAGCTGGCCGCCACCCACCTGGCCCTGCTGGCGCGGCAGGAGGCGCGGCTGCGCAGCCGTCGCGCGGTGCTGTCGGCCATCCTGCGGCAGGACTCCACGGCCGAGCAGGTCACCCTGATGCACAAGCTGGTCGGCATGTCGGACGAGGAGCGCGACCGGCTGATCGACGGTTTCTGGACCGAGGTTTCCACCGGCTGGGAGCCGCCGGAGCGGATGGTCGAGTGGTGGCGAGCGGCCCGCCCGGAGCTGCCCGAACATCCCACCGCGGCACAGTTGGAGGCGTGGATAGAGCTGGCCGAGCTGGTCCGGGACACCGAGGTCCGGCAGGCCGTGCGCCGTGAGCTGTCCGAGGTGTGCTCCACCGGGGCCGGGCCGCTGATGACCTCGTCGCCGATGTTGGACACCCTGGAGGCGGCCACGCCGATCGGTCAGGCGGCGATGGACGCGGCACGGGAGCGGGTGCCGCCGGACTCGCCGCGGGCGCGGGAGGTCGCCGACCGGTGGATCGGGTGGCTGACCGGCATCTTCGCGACACCGGACAGCCCCGGGATGCCGGACACGCCCGAGTTCCGCCGACAGGCGGCCGAGCACATGCTGACGGCCGCGGAGTGGGACCGTACGCCGCCGGAGCCGGCGGGACCGTTCGACCGGTACATGGCGCTGGTAGCCGCCGTGAACGACGTGCCGCCGGAGCGGTTCCCGTTCGAGTGGCTGGCCGCCGCGCTGCGTGCGTCCGTCCCACCGGCTCCCTGATCGGCGGTACACGGCTAAGCCGGTCGGCCTACCCCTGGTCAGCTGCTCAACCGCCATCGATCGAGTCGTCGGTGCACGCGGAAAGCCGGCCGCGAGGTGCGACTCAGGAGCTCCGGCCGGCCACTGCCTCGACGGCTTTTCCGGCAGGCGGATAGGCGTCGCGCAGACGTTGCACGGTCGCCGTCACAACGGCACGGACGTCCGTTTCGCGCAACGGGGCGGAGACCAGCGCCGAACTGAACGAGAAGCCCTCGACCAGTGCGAACAGCAGGAGTGCCTCGCGGTGCAGCGCCTCCTCGTCGATCGTGCGGTCGGCCAGCGCGTCGCGCAGCAAGGAGCGGATCACCTCCGCGCCCGTGAAGGACGTCGCGGCGATCTCGGCCGCGAGCTCCGGGTCCGTGCGCGCCATCACACGGTATTCCACGAAAGCGGTGTGCTCCCGGCGCTCCTGCTCGCTTGTCGGCGCGGCGAATGCGATCACGTCCGTGATCCGGACCACCGGGTCGTCGGACATCGTCGTGGCGCGACGCACGATGCGCTGCACGAGGACGTCCAACGTGAAGCGCATGACCTCGCGGACAGTGTCGCCGAAGTAGTGCCGGATGCTCCCGATGGCCAGGCCGGTGCGTGCGGCGATCCGGGCGAGGGTCACCGAGCGGATCCCGTGCGCGACGATCTCGTCGATCACCGCGTCGGCGATCTGCTCTCGGCGGACATCCGGGTCGACTCTCTTGGGCATGATCCCATCCTAGTCTCTTTCTAGCATTACCGTGCTACACTTTTTAGCATGAGCATGCTAGAGAGGCTCGCTGCAGCGCACACGATTCGCGATCGGCCTTCCCGATGCGTCGACTGCGACGGTCGATGTCGATCACATGTCGGGCCGGGCCTCGCTCTACCGGAACGACCGGCACGTGCAGACCTCCGACATGCCGGTCCGGTTCCCGCTCGGACCGGACCGCATCGAGGTCGCCGCGAGCAGGTACGGCATGCAGCGCATCCACCTGGTCAGCGCGGACGGCAGCCAGCGACGCCTCGATCCCGCGCCAGGGACGCCCGAACACTGGCGCACCCAACTCTCCCGCCGGTATCCCGGGGTCGGGCGCGCCCTCGCCAGGTTCGCCGTCATCGTGCTGACGACGAATCTGGTCCTCCTCGCCCCGCAGCTGCTCGAGGTGGTCACCCACCTGCCGCTCTGGGCTGACCGCTTCGCCCCGTTCGTCTCCCCCGTCGACCTGCCGGGATGGGCGAACACGGTGCTCACCGTCGCCGCCGGCCTCGCCGGGACCGAACGAGCACTCACCTTCCGCCGGCACCGGCTCCTGAATGCCGAGACCGACGCGATCGGAAGCTGACCCCCCGCACCGACCGGTCACGTCGCCGCCCTGTCGAGCATCTCGACGCCCACGCCCCGAGAACGATCCGTCAACCGCCGCCGCGCCCTCGTACCCGACCGCGGCCTGGCAGAGGAGAAACGCATGCGATCACATCCCCGGCTCCCACATCGGTCCCGACATCTCGGAACCGTGCTCGCCGCGGCCGCCACGGCCGTACTCCTCCTACTCACCGGGTGCACAGCCGCTTCTTCGCCGGACCCGGGCGCGGACCTCGGCGGCTACCTCGGGCAGAAGCTCGACTGGGTCGCCTGCAAGGACACCGCTACGAGCCCGGCGGACGCCAAGCTGTTCGCGAACCCGGCGCTCGAGTGCGCCTCGGTCGAGGTTCCGCTCGACTACGACGAGCCGGAGGGCGAGCGGGCGCAGATCGCGCTCACGCGCCTCTCCGCCACGGGCGGGGCCGAGGGCTCACTGCTGGTCAACCCGGGCGGGCCCGGAGGGTCCGGCACCAGCTTGATCGCCTCCACCCTGCCACTGTGGCAGGCGAGCCCCGTAGCCAAGCGCTTCGACATCGTCGGCTTCGATCCTCGCGGGATCGGGTCGTCGACCCCGGCCCTCGACTGCTACACCGACAAGGAGTACGACACCGGCGACGTGCCGCGGTTCGGCGCGGTGTACGACATCACGAGCGCCGAGCAGGCGGTCGAGCTGGCCGAGCGCTGCGCGGACGGCTCCGGCGGCATCGCGAACCTGGTGAACGCCGGGTCCACGAGCGTGGTGCGCGACATGGACATCATCCGAGAGGTGCTCGGTGACGACAAGCTGAACTACCTCGGCTACAGCTACGGCTCCGAACTCGGCGCCATGTACGCCACGACGTTTCCCGAAAAGGTCCGCGCGATCGTGCTCGACGGGGCAGTCTCGCCCGCTCTGACGGCGAGCGGGTTCCGCGTCTCCCAGTTCGCCGGCCTGCAGGCACGGTTCGACGACCTCGCCGCACTCTGCGCGGAATCGCCCGACTGCGTTCTCGGCCCCGACCCCGCGGCGGCGAACGACCGCCTGCACGAGATCGTCCAGCCGCTCGTCGAGGCACCGGCGGCGACCGCCGACGGCCGGTACCTGAGCGTCTGGGACGTCTACCTCGGCATCAGCGGTGGGCTGTACTCCGAAGCGAGATGGCCCGTACACATCTCCGCCCTGACCGCGCTCGACGCGGGCAGAGCCGACGAGATGCTCGCGCTGCGCGACACCTTCTACGGCCGCACGGCGGACGGCGCCTACAGCCTGGACTTCGACACGAACATCGCGGTGCGCTGCATGGACAGCCCTCGCCGGACGCCGGAGGAACAGACCGCGCTGGCACGCGAGATCGGAAAGGTCGCGCCGATGTTCGACCTCGACACGTTCACGGCGGGGAGCTACCACAGCGAATGCGAGGCGTGGCCCGCGCCGCCGACCCGCGGCGAGCCCTGGCTCGCCGATGTGGAAAGCCTCCCCGAGACGCTCGTCGTGTCGGTCACCGGCGATCCCGCGACGCCGCACGAGGGCGGCATCGCGATGGCGCAGGCTCTCGACGGAAGCCTGCTGACGGTCGACGGCAAGCAGCACGGCGCCTACCTCCTCGGCGGCAGCGAGTGCGTCGACGACGTGGTCGACGCATATCTCCTCGACCTCGAATCCCCGCCCACCGGCGCCCGATGCAGCCTGTGACACGCTCGACTCCAGGTGGCCGCCCGGCGGTGCTGGGGGATCGGGGTTCCTGTTCTGGCGCTGATCACTCCCGGAGCCGAGCCACCGGCGCGGGTCAGCGTTCGTCGACCCGTTCGGCGATCGCCCGCCCCAGCTCCGCCGTCGTCCCGGTGCCGTGCAGGTCGGGGGTCAGGGGCGCCTGTCCCGGCCCGTACGCCAGGACGTCCTCGACCGCGCCGAGCAGGTGGGCGGCGGCCTCCGGGTGGCCGAGGTGCTCGAGCATCATCGCGCCGCACCAGATCTGGCCGACCGGGTTGGCGATGCCCCTGCCCGCGATGTCGGGGGCGGAGCCGTGCACGGGCTCGAAGAGACTCGGGTGCTTCCGCTCGGGATTGATGTTGGCGCTCGGGGCGATGCCGAGCGTGCCGGTGCAGGCCGGGCCGAGGTCGGAGAGGATGTCGCCGAACAGATTGCTGCCCACGACCACGTCGAACCACTCCGGGTGGAGCACGAACTGCGCCGCGAGCGCGTCGATGTGGAACCTGTCGACGCGGACGTCGGGGAACCGCTCGGCCATCGCGGCCACCCGCTCGTCCCAGTACGGCATGGAGATGGAGATGCCGTTGCTCTTGGTGGCGGACGTCAGGTGCCGCTTCGGGCGGCGGCTCGCCTGCTCGAAGGCGAAGCGCAGGACCCGGTCGACGCCGACGCGCGTCATGACCGTCTCCTGGAGGACGGTTTCCCGGTCGGTGCCCTCGAAGATCCGCCCGCCCACGCTGGAGTACTCGCCCTCGGTGTTCTCCCGGACGACGACGAAGTCGATGTCGCCCGGTTCCCGGCCGGCCAGCGGGCTGCGGACCCCGGGCATCAGCCGGCAGGGGCGCAGGTTCACGTACTGGTCGAAGACCCGCCGGAACTGTATGAGGCTGCCCCAGAGTGAGACATGGTCGGGTACGACCGCCGGCCAGCCGACCGCGCCGAAGTAGATGGCGTCGTAGCCGCGCAGCGTCTGCTCCCAGTCGGGCGGCAGCATCGTGCCGTGCCGCTGCCAGTAGTCGGCGCTGGCGAAGTCGAAGCTGTCGAACGAGAGCGTCAGGCCGAACCGGGCGGCGGTGGCGCGCAGCGCGTCGAGGCCGGCGGGGACGACCTCCCGGCCGATGCCGTCGCCGGGGATGACGGCGATCCGGTGCGTGGTCACGGCACGATCCGGCTGCGTGGTCACGGCAGCATCCGTTGCGTGGTCACGGCACGATCCGGTTGCGTGCTCGCGACACGATCCGGTCTCGCGGTCACGGCGCCTCCCGGAGCGCCGCGAGACCGCCCTGCGAGTCCTCGACGGCGATCCGCTCCGCGGTGCCGGAGTCGCCCGCGCGCAGCGCGCGGACCAGGGCGCGGTGGCTGGTGTACCGCTCCAGGCCGAACGTGTCGTCCTCGGCCACCCGTCGCAGCAGCAGTTCGCGGCGCTGCGGGCGGGAGAACACCCGGCTCTGCTCGAGCATCCGGACCAGCACCGGGTTGTGCGCGCAGGCGCTGACCGTGTCGTTGAACTGCTGCATGGTGTCGAGCAGCTCGGTGAGGTGCCGCTCGACCGGTCGGCCCTGCGCGCCCCGCTCCTTGAGGAGGATCAGCAGGTCGTCGGCGCGGTCGAGGATGGCGTCCAGCGCGTCGAGCTGGTCGGCGGTGGCGTGTCGGGCGGCGAAGCGGGCGACGAGGCCGCGCAGGCCGACCTCCACCTCCGCGAGGTCGTCGATGGCCGCGTCGCGGATGGCGGCGACCAGCACCGTGCGCGGCCCGATCCGCTCGATCAGCCCGTCGAGCTCCAGCCGGCGCAGGGCCTCCCGGACCGGCGTGGGGCTGATCGCGAGCCGCTCGGCCATGCCGCGCTCGGTCACCTTCTCCCCCGGCGGAAGCTCGCCGGTGGCGATCGCGGTGCGAACTCGACGGTACGCCTGGTCGGCGAGCGTCCCGGCTGTGGTCATGGATGGCACTCTAGCGCATGAGATAGCAAGACTGTTTGCAACTGTTGACGAGTTTGCTACAGCAATTTAACGTGACCGGGGACACAGGGGGTGGACGGGTGTCCAACCGGCGGATCACGTTCTTCATCGCCCTCGCGCTGTTCGCGCAGGAGTCGACGTGGAACTTCTATGACAATCAGGTGCCCGTCCTGCTCCGCGAGCACCTGGCGAGCGCGGCGCTGGTGGGCGCGCTGATGGGGATGGACAACCTGCTGGGGATCTTCGTCCAGCCCTGGATCGGCAACCGGTCGGACAACACCCGGACCCGGTGGGGGCGGCGCATCCCGTACCTCGCGGTGGGCATGCCGCTGGCCGCGCTGGTCTTCGTACTGCTGCCGTGGACCACGTCGCTGGCCACGCTGGTCGCGGTGATGTTCTGTTACGCGCTGATCGCCAACACCACCCGACCGCTGGCCGAGTCGCTGGTGCCGGACTTCCTGCCCCCGGAACGACGCGGCCGGGCGAACGCCGCCGTGAAGATTGCGACCGCGCTGACCATCATCGTCGCGTCGCTGATCAGTCTGCTCGTGGTGGACGAGCATCCGAAGGCGGCCTTCGTCCTCCCGTCAGTGATCATGCTGGCCGCCACCGTCGTGCTGCTCGCCAACGTGCGCGACAGCCGATCGAGGGGCTACCAGGCAGCGGTCGCCGAAGACGCGGCCGCCGGTCCCGCCCCGGCCGGCCCGGCGCTGCGGCAGATCGTCGCCGGTCTGGTCACCGACCAGGACCGCCGCCGGCTCCTGCTGCTGCTGACCGTCCTGCTCTTCGGCGGGGCATGGTTCGCCTCACGGTCGCTGATCACCCCGTACGGGATGGAGGCGCTGGGCCTGAGCCGCGGCGAGGCCGGCGGACTCACCCTGCCCAGCGGCATCGCCTACGTGGCCGCCGCCTATCCGGCCGCGCTGCTGGCCGAGCGCTTCGGACGGCTGCGGACCATCGCCGCCGGCATGATCGTCTTCGCCGCCGCGCTGGCGGCGGGCACCGCCGCGCAGACGGCCACCGGCACGGTCGTCGCGTTCTGTCTGGCCTCCGTCGGCGCCGCCGCCTTCACGATCAACGCGGCGGTGGCGCTGTGGAACCTGGCGCCGTCCAGCCGGGTGTTCGGCGCCTACACCGGGCTGTACGCGGTCACCTGGTACCTGGGCGGCTTCGGCGGCCCCGCCCTGATCGGCGCGGTGGTCGACCTCGTCGGCTGGGACGGGATGCTGCTCTACATCGCCGCGCTCGCCATGCTCGCCGTCCTCGTCGTCGTACGCCTCGGACGTCTCCAGCGCCTGCACCGGGCGGCCCGAGCCACCACCCTCAACGGAAGCGAATGATGTCGACCATCCTCGTCACCACCGACTACCTCGCCCCCGGCGACGAGGTGGACACCTACCTGACCGGCCTCGGCTTCACGACCCGACACGACCCCATGCGTGGCGCACGCCGGCCGGAGCAGCTGATCGCGGCGCTGGCCGGCGTCGAGGGGGCGCTGATCGCCAACGAGCCGATGACCGCCGAGGTACTTCGGCGGGCAACGGAGCTGCGCGCCGTCGTGCGTACCGGGGTCGGGTACGACTCCGTCGACGTGGCGGCGGCCGGCCGACTCGGGATCAGCGTGAGCAACCTGCCCGGGATCAACGCCAACGCGGTGGCCGAGTACACCATCGGGTTGCTGCTCGCCCAGGCCCGGTGCCTGGTGCCGATGGCCGCCGCGGTGGCCGCCGGCCGCTGGCCCCGCACCGACGGCCGCGAACTGCGCGGCAGGACGCTCGGCCTGATCGGGCGGGGGGCGGTGGCCCGGCAGGTGGCGCCACTTGCCGCCGCCTTCGGCATGACGGTGCTCTGCACCGGCAGCCTGCCCGCGCCGGTCACCCGGGTCCCGCTCGACCAGTTGCTGCGGGACTCCGACTTCGTCTCGGTGCACACCGCGCTGACCCCGCTCACCCACCACCTCGTCGACGCCGCGGCGCTGGCCCGCATGAAGCCGGGCGCACACCTGATCAACACCGCGCGCGGGCCGATCGTCGACGAGACCGCCCTGGTCGACGCCGTCCGGTCCGGCCGGCTGGCCGGTGCGGCCCTCGACGTCGTGGACGTGGAGCCACTGCCGGCCGACAGCATCCTGCGCGGCGTCGACGGCATCACGGTCTACTCGCACATGGCCGGGCAGACCGCCGAGGCCCGGCTGGCCGCCGGGATGGAGGGCGCCAGGGAACTCGTCGCCGCCCTGGACGGCCGGCCCGCCCACTCGCGCACCGACCCGAACTCGCGCACCGACCGGAACTCGGGCACCGAAGCGAATCCACGCACCGAGCTGAACTCGCGCACCGAGCTGAACTCGCACACCGACCTGAACTCGCGCACCGACCTGAAGGAGCCGGCATGAGCACGCGGACAGCGGACGCCGATGTACTGGTGATCGGCGCGGGCCTCGCCGGGCTGGTGGCCACCGCCGAACTCGTCGCCGCCGGCCGGTCCGTGCTGCTGCTCGACCAGGAGCCCGAGCAGAGCCTCGGCGGCCAGGCGTTCTGGTCGTTCGGCGGGCTGTTCCTGGTGGACTCGCCGGAGCAGCGCCGGATGGGCATCCGCGACTCCCCCGAGCTCGCCTGGCAGGACTGGCAGGGCAGCGCCGGGTTCGACCGACCCGAGGACGCGTGGCCACGGCGTTGGGCCGAGGCGTACGTCGACTTCGCCGCCGGTGAGAAGCGCGGCTGGCTGCGGGGCCTCGGCATCAAGCTGTTCCCCGTCGTCGGCTGGGCCGAGCGCGGAGGCTACGACGCCACCGGGCACGGCAACTCGGTGCCCCGCTTCCACGTCACCTGGGGTACCGGGCCGGGCGTCCTCGAACCCTTCGTCGCGACCGTGCGGGAGGCGGCCGGACGCGGCCTCGTCCGGTTCGCCTTCCGGCACCGGGTCGACGCGCTGACCACCAGCGGCGGTGCCGTGGTGGGCGCCTCGGGCCGCGTCCTGGAGCCGAGCGAGACCGCCCGCGGCACCGCCAGCTCGCGGACGGAGATCGGGGACTTCGCCTACACCGCGCAGGTCGTCATCGTGACCTCCGGCGGCATCGGCGGCAACCACGACCTGGTCCGCCGCAACTGGCCGGAACGGCTCGGCACCCCGCCCGCACACATGATCAGCGGCGTACCCGCGCACGTGGACGGCCGGATGCTGACCATCACGCAGGACGCCGGCGGTGCCGTGATCAACCCCGACCGGATGTGGCACTACGTCGAGGGCATCCAGAACTGGAACCCGATCTGGGACGCGCACGGCATCCGCATCCTGCCCGGGCCGTCCTCCGTCTGGCTCGACGCGCGCGGACGCCGGCTGCCGGTGCCGCTCCATCCCGGATTCGACACCCTCGGCACGCTCGCCCACCTGCGCGGCACCGGCCACGACCACAGCTGGTTCGTCCTCACCCAGAAGATAATCGAAAAGGAGTTCGCGCTCTCCGGCTCGGAACAGAACCCGGACCTGACCGGCCGCAGCGTCAGGCAGGTCCTCGGCCGCCTCCGTGCCGGCGCGCCGGCACCGGTGGAGGCATTCAAGCGGCACGGCGCCGACTTCGTCGTGGCCGACCGGCTGGACGAGCTGGTGAAGGGCATGAACGCGCTCACCGCCGAGCCGCTGCTGGACCCGGTCGACATCCGGCGCACGATCGAGGCCCGCGACCGGCAACTGACCAACAGCTTCACCAAGGACATGCAGATCGCGGCCATCCGCAACTTCCGCAACTACCGGGGCGACCGGCTGATGCGTACCGCCGCGCCGCACCGGTTCCTCGACCCGTTGGCCGGGCCGCTGATCGCCGTACGCCTGCACGTGCTCACCCGCAAGACGCTGGGCGGCCTGCACACCGACCTCGACGGCCGGGTGCTGGACGGAGCCGGGCAGCCGGTGCCGGGACTCTACGCCGCCGGCGAGGTCAGCGGATTCGGCGGCGGCGGTATGCACGGCTACCGCGCGCTGGAAGGCACCTTCCTGGGCGGCTGCCTCTTCTCCGGACGCCAGGCAGGCCGCGCCGTGGCCAGCACCGTCGCATGACCGGCCCGTACCCGCGAAAGAAGGAAACCGTGACCCGCGACTCCGTACGCATTCTCGTGCCCTCCGGCATGCTCGGCTCGGGATTCCCGCCCGAGATCGTCGACCGTGGACTGGACCTCGGCGCCGACGTCATCGCCCTGGACGGCGGGTCGACCGACTCCGGCCCGTACTATCTGGGCACCGGCACGGCCAAGACCACGGCGGCGGCGGTCGCCCGCGACCTGCGGCTGCTGCTGCGGGCGGTGGCGAAGGCGCGGATCCCGCTGATCGTCGGCTCCTGCGGCACCAGCGGCACCGACTCCGGGGTGGACTGGGTCGCCGGGATCGCCCACGGCATCCTGGCCGAGGAAGGGCTGGAGCTGCGGGTGGCCACCATCTACAGCGAGCAGCGGGCCACCGACCTCAAGGAACACCTCGGCCAGGGCCGGATCCGTCCGCTCCCGCCTGCCGTCGAGCTCGACCCGGCGACGCTGGAGAGCTGCGAGCACATCGTCGCGATGATGGGGCACGAGCCGATCGCGGAAGCGCTGGCGGGCGGGGCCGACGTGGTGCTGGCCGGGCGGGCCACCGACACCGCCGTCGCCGCCGCCTTTCCGCTGATGGCGGGCATGCCGGCCGGCCCGACCTGGCACGCCGCAAAGATCGTCGAGTGCGGCGCGCAGTGCACCACGAACCCGCGCTCCAGCGGGGTCTTCGCGACCGTCGATGCCACCGGCTTCACCATCGAGCCGCTCGACCCGGCCGTCGCCTGCACGCCCACCTCGGTCGCGGCGCACATGCTCTACGAGACCGCGGACCCGTTCTCGATGCGGGAGCCGGCCGGCACGCTGATGGTCGCCGACGCCACCTACCGGGCCCTGGACGAGCGACGGATACGCGTGGAGGGTTCCCGGTTCGAGCCGGCCCCGTACACGAACAAGCTCGAGGGGGCCCGGATCACCGGCTACGAGACGATGTCGTTCACCGCCATCCGCGACCCGCACATCCTCGGCCAGATCACCACCTGGGCGGAGCTGCTCCGCCGGGTCACCGTGGACCGGGTCACCCAGACGCTCGGGCTGAGCACCGACGACTACGCCTTCGACATCCGGCTCTACGGCTACGACGCGGTGCTGGAGGCGGCAGACCCGGACACCCGGCCGCCCCGAGAGGTCGGCGTGATGCTGCTGGTCCGTGCCGCTGACCAGCAGACGGCCACGGCCGTCGCGAAGATCGCCAATCCGCTGATGCTGCACCTGCCCACGCCCGACATGGACTATCTGCCCAGCCTCGCGTTCCCGTTCTCACCCGCGGAGACCGAGCGCGGGGCGGCGTACGAGTTCGTCCTCAACCACGTCGTCGAGGTCGACTCGCCCACCAGCCTGTTCCGCATCCACCTTCCGGAGGGCAGCGATGTCCGGTAACGCCAGTCCCCGTACCGTCGCCGATCTCGCCCTGGAGGTCCGGTCGAAGAACGCCGGCCCGTTCTGGGTGACGATGGAGCTGTTCATGCGCGACGCTGCCGGATACGCCGTGGTGGCCGACCCCAGCTTCCTGGACGCGACGGTGATCGCGCGCCTGTACGGCGTACCGGCCGACACCGTCCGCATCTTCCGGATACCCGGACTGAACGTCGTCAAGATATCGTTCCCGCGTCCCGTGGCGCAGGGCAGCCTGCGCGACCGCGACATCCACGCCGGGCAGCATCACGTGCCCCTGGCCGTCCTTCCACTGCCGGAGATGTCCTGACGACGACGGCGGTGGGCGTGGTGGTGTGCCGGCGCGGAACGCGCGGAACGCTGACCGGCTTCGGGCCGGCGGTGTCAGCGGCTCGCCGACGACCCCGGCGAGTGGCCAGCCAGGGCAGCGACGCTGGTCAGGAAGCTGGAGTTGCCTTCGGCGAGAGTGTCGGACGCTCGGTGCCCTGTGCGGTTCGAGGCAGTGACGTTGCCGCTGGAGTGGTCGCCGGATGTTTTCGGAACCGGTGCTACCGGGTACAAATCGCTCCACCGCTGGTAACCGAAGCGCGTTGCCGAACGAAGGGGTAAGCAAGAATGAGCACGAGAAGTTCGTTCCGGGTCACCGCATCCGTTCGCGGCCAGGGCGAGGCGCGGCGATGAGCGGCGCTCGGGGAAACCCGGCCACGGTGGAAGACTGCCTGCGGGTCGGTGCCGGCTTCTCGCAGGGCGACCGGAACTGGATCGCCGCGGAGTTCACCCCGCTGGACGCGCGGCTGGCCGCCTTCCCGGCGGACGGGACCGAACTCGAGGTGTCGGTGAAGGACCGGGAGGCCAAGGGGCAGAAGATCACCCTGGAGTGTTGGATCGCCGGCCGCCCGAAGATCGTCACCACCTCGTCCGAGGAGGATCTGAAGGCCGGCCTGCACGACGTCCGGGACGACCTCCGACGTCGGCTCAACGACGCGAAGACCCGGCAGGAGCCCCGGCGCAACCGGCATCTGCGCGACACCGGGCTGCCCGAGCCCGAGCCGCTGGAAGAGACCGCCCTGTTGGCCGGTGACGAGCCGGCGGGCAAGACCGACGAGCCGGTGAGCAAGACCGAACCCACCGCCTGAAAACCTGCCGTTCCGCCGGTCACGCCGTGACCGGCGGGACGGCGGTAGGTCCGGCCCGGCGCGTCGTCAGACAAAGCGCCGTCTCGACCAGTCCGGGCACCCCGGACGGTGATATCGCCAACTGTTGACCATCAACGCCGAAAACGCCAGCGGCGCCGACCGGGGGACCCCCACTTTCGCGGCTCCGCGCACCAGCCGTAGCTTCGCGTCGTACCTGATCTTCTCGAATTGCCGAGCCGAGTTGCCATACTTGAAGAACCCGGCCCATCCGCGCAGGAACGCGTTGATGTCCTGCACGATCCACTCCACCGACAGCAGCAACCGCGACCGGACCGTCAACGGCCGGACCCGGTCGCGGGCGTGCCGCATGGCCTTGTTCGCGGGCCAGCGGGCCAGGAAGGTGACTTGCTTGCCGCTCGTGCGGGCCCGGGCGCGCACCAGCCGGTGGTGGAAGCCGAGGAAGTCCACGCCTTCCCCACCGACGGCAAGGTACACGATCCTGGTCTTGGCGTCCTCCGGCTTCAAACCCAGGTCGGCCAGCAGGTCCCGAAGCCGCGCCAATGCGGCCTCGGCCTGCGCCCGGGAGGCGCACATCACCAGCAGATCGTCAGCGAACCGGACCAACACCCCATACGCTCGCACGTCCCACGCCCGATCGAGTCGGTGCAGGTAGACGTTACAGAGCAAAGGCGAGATCAGCCGGGCGATCCGTTTGCGGGAGTGTCGCCGGCCCTGCGCGCGCAGTTCGGCGTGCACCCGTGGATAGCCGTAGGTGCCGGCCGAAGCGTCATGCACGTCAGCGATCCGTTCGGCCAGCTCGGTGTCGACCCGCCGGCGGGGCGACAGGCGACGGGCCGGCGGCGCGGTGCTGGTAGTAGGCGGCCCTCGAGACCTTCAACAGCTCACAGGCACGCTCCACGTTACCCTGCTGCGCCTTCTCCGCCTCGTTGAACGGGTACACGTTCACCGGGTCTCCTTCGCGAAGAAAGCCGTGGCCCGCTTGAGGATGTCCACGTCCTCGCGCAGCCGACGGTCCTCCTGCCGCAACCGCGCCAGCTCTTCGCGCTCCGCGCTGGCCAGCCCGTCGGTACGTGTGCCGGCGTCGAGGTCGGCCTGTTTGACCCAGTCCCGGACCGCCGTCTCGGTCAGGTCGAAGTCCTTCGCGACCTGACCGACCGTACGGTCGGCCCGCCGACAGCATCCCAGCGTCGAAGCCAAGAGGGCACTGGAACAAGCCCTCGACGACCATGACCGACACGTACAGAGCGAAGCGGAATGGCGGCTACGCACAACACGGAGTCATTAGGTGATCTTAAAGAGGTCGAATCCACCCTGATCGCCGCCGCAGCATCCCAGGAACGCGATCCCGCAGGTCCGCCGGTCCGCCGGTCGGTGCCGCCCCCACAGCCGCAGCCGGGCGGCTCGGCTGTTCTCGACGGTACCGACAATGCGGTTCGCGCCGCTGGCGGCCGGGTAGCAGCGAGGGCCTGGGTCTGGAACTCGGTGAGTTCGTTGATCGTGTGCTCGGCTGTGCTGCCGATCGCCGTTACCGCAGCCGGGGCTCGACCAGGTGGGCCAACCGGGTCGCCAGCCGGCAGCCGAGTTCCGCTTCCCCGCCGACCGCTGTGACGTCCACCCGGGCCGACGTACCGACGCCGAGGCCCACCCGGCAGCCACCGGTCACGTCCCTCACCGTCGCGGCGGGATGTGTGCCGATCGTCGACGAGTCGCGCGGGCCATCCAGGTCGGCCAACCCGTGCTCGTCGAAGATCTCCACCCCGACCGAGAAGCTTCCCCGCAACGTCGTACCCTCGTGGCGCCAGCGACAGACCCGCGCCGCGCCGACCTTCTTCGCGGTGCCCCCGCTCAGGTCCAGTGTGCTCGCGGCGTCGGCCGAGACCAGCCCGCACGGGTCGACGTCGGCAAGCGGGCCGCTTCCGGCGTCCGGTGCTTCGGTGACGGGTTGGCCGCTCCGGTCTGCCGTCCGCGGCACGGCGTCGGTGGTGGCTTCCGGAACCGGAGCCGGGACATCGCCGATCGTGCAGCCTGCGAACAGCCACAGGGCCATCGCCGACACCAGCAGCGGCCGAGCCGATCGCTTCACCGGAGCCGCAGCCCAGCGCAGGTAACCAGCGGTGTTCATACCGCCACGCACCAACTGCCGTCGCGTACGTTGAAGGGCGTCGGAACGCCCTCACCCGTGCTGTCCGCGATGGCGATGACCACCGTTGCGAGGTCGGCGCGGATGATCTCCGTCCTGCCGATGGTCCAGGTCGCGTCCACGTCGCCCGCCGCGTCCCGGTTTGTTTCGAACAACACGCCAGGGCCGGTCTGCCTGCACGTCAGCTTCGTGGCCGCCGCCTCGTCACGGTTGTTCACCGCATCCACGTAAGCCTGTGCGGTGGTCTTGAGGTCCTCCGCCGAGGTAGCAGCGCCGGCCTGGTTGCCGCCTTCTGGCCCGGCGCCACCACCCGAGCCGCGGAACAGCAGGTACCCGCCGACCCCGACGACGCCGACGACAAGCAGCAGCATGACGGCCGCGGCACCGACGACCACGCCGATCCAACTCCGGGACTGCCGGGGAGGACTCTGCTGCCACGGTCCACCCGGCTGACCGGCGGGGCCGTAGGGGCCGCCCGGCCCGGGATACGGCTGATTCTGGTTGACCTGCGGCGGATAGCTCACGATTACTCCATGACGTCGGGAAGAGCGGTTCCACACCGCTCCACGGCGCACCGGCCGGATCGACCCCCGTGCGGACGGCCTTCCTCGCAGAGAGCATGGAATGGCACGCTAGCCAAGCACGCACAGGCTTCTAATCAGCTTCAGGGGCAATCCAACTGGGTCTGCGGCAGGTGAGGCCGGCAGGAAGCCGCGATTGTCTATGCTGCGGTCGTGCTGGCTGATCCGAGTGTGCGGCGGGGAGACGGTGGCGACGCGGGCTGACCCTCCGCGAACAGCAGGTGCCTGCCCACCCGGGTATCCGGTCGTTCGCGACGCGGTCGCAGGCGGACCTGGCCGCCCGGACCGTCACCCTGGGGCTGCATCAGCAACGGATCCCGGCTACAATGCCTGCCCCGGGCTCCGCAACCTGCTGGTGCCGGCAACGGAGTCGTAAGGACCCTGTCGCGGCGGCGGAACGGCGACCCGTCACCAAGCTTCTCCTGTCGGGGCGCATCCGGATGCCCTCGTCCCTCCAGCTCACATCGCCGTCCACACCGACCCGTAGTACCTGCCCGAGCCGCAGCCCGGCGCCGTAGGCCCTTCGGCAGAAGGCCCTCGCCCTGTGCTACCTCGGCGCCGCCGTGAGGAAAGCCTCGCGTCCGAGCTCCGGAAGGCCCCAGGAAGCGGAAGGTCGCTGGAGGAGGTCGTCGCCCTCGACCTGGCTGGCCGGCGGGATCGCCAACGGCGACTCTAGTCATCAGCCCGGGTGGGCTCTCGATGAAGGAGACTGTGCGAATGGAAAACACAGCCGTCGACGAGTTCGAGGTCGAAATCGACCAGGATGCCGTAAGGCGGGCCAGGGCGAGGGTCCTGAGGGCGACGGCCCTGTCCGCGTGGGTGAGTCTGGTAGGCGCGGGGATCATCGCCGCCCTGACGGCCGGACTCCTCACGACCGCTGGCCCGGTCTTCCTGCTCAACGCGGTACCGGCGCTGCTTCTAGGCGCGAGTGGGGCGCACAACTTACGCAGGCGCCGCAACCTGCGCGCCACCTGGTCACGCCAGGGCATCGCGCCGGTGGCGATGCGGCTGTCCGGTGCCGGGCTGCGGCTCAGCATCGACGCGGCACCCGACTCGATCTTCCTGCCGTGGTCCACCGTGCAGGGCGTCCGCCTGGTTCGCCGGCGCGGTCAGCAGCTCCTTGTACTGGATCTCGCGCCGGGCGTCGGGCCCGGCTCTCCCGGGGTAACCGGCCTGGAGCACCCGGACGTCCAGCGCGTGCTGAATAGCAAGGTGCTGGGTGTCAAGGGGCTCCGGACCGCTGTACGGGTGCTACGCCAACCGGTCTCCGCGATCGACCAGGCGCTGGCGGCCCGCACCGGTGGTCGGGTCCGCGTCCGTTAGCCCTGCTCGTTCAAGCGCCCAGCGCTCAGGGGGCGGTTGCCCAGCGGCCATGAGTGATCGGAAGCTCGGCGTCGCCTGCCGGTGTGAGTCCGGTCCGGGTAGTCGCCAGGGAGCCCGGTAGCAGGCTGGCGGCGTCGAGGGAAACGCTCGGCGTCGAAGCGAAGCGTCAAAGGCCTTCGTTCTGCCCACAGACGTGCTTCTTGCCGGCGTACAGGCCGTCGTAGTGCTCACGTTCACCGACCGGGGCGACGAACCGTCGGCCAGGACGCCGTCACGCTGGGCACGTTCGAGCTGGTCGTCGACCTCGGGTCGGGTCACCCAGCGCAGGATCGGGCCCAGGATCTCGTGGTAGCGGGTGATCGTGGCCGCCTCTGACCACCCCCACAACCATCACTCACTGTGACATCTGGGAGCATCAACTTACTTTTGAATGACCCTCCTGGCGCGAGCCAAGATGCGGATTGATGTACGCCCGGATGAAGTCACGATAGGTCGACAGCCCCGTGAGAGGTCCAACTCACGCTCATCCAGCCATCGCTCCGACTCGGCCGCCACCGTGCCGTCCGCAGCCAACTCGACGCGGCCGAACTGCGCGAGCGCTTCCTGTTGCCGCGCACCGGCGGCCCGCTCGCTGGCAAAGCCGCGACGTCGCATCTGCCGCCGCCTGCCGTCCGGACTCGCCGGTAGATCAATGACGAAGTACCACGTCTTGCCCTTGGGATCACGACCAACCGCCACGACGACCTCCCCGTGGTCACAGAATGACGACTACCCCTACGACGGTAGTCGATCTCCGTGACCACGGATGTGACCACAAGATCAAGAGTCCAGAGAAACCGCAGATCAGCGGTAAGACGACGGACGAGTCGACCTGTACGCCGGATTATGAATGTGGAACCCGGTCTGACCAGGACCGGAGCCCGGCGACAACCACTCTGGGCCGTCGCTGGGCCGTCAGACAGGCGACTGTCCGACCAGTGGCAGACTTCGCGTCAGCCGTTCATGACGATCATCCGTAGGACGGGAACTCGCCGTTGAACAAAAGGCCCAGATAGTAGAACGCCTCCCAGGTCTTGCCCGCGCGATCTGCCTCGTAAGCGTTGTTTGCTCGGCTTATAGCGGTATCCAGCTTAGAAAGTGACTCTTCCTTTTGCACACTCGTTTTGCAAGCGTCAAACCGACCCGAAGCGCCAGTAGGGTCATTCATTGAAGCGAGACCACCGTCTCGCAATTCGCGCAATAGGTACTTAAGGTCCATCAGCCAGAAAATCTGGCTCTCACCTGCAACATACTTGGCGGCTCGCATCTCGAGATAGAAGGAGGATACCGGGACCGACCTGTAGTACTTCCAAGCCTTCAAAATCCGAGCCATCCCCTTGGCCTTACCAAGAGAAGGTTTTTTGTTGCAGTCGTTCACGTACGAGAGATGCGAATCTGGTGCAGCCTTTATCCACGAGCCACCTGATCCAGCAATCTGGTATGCCAGCTTGTCAGAACCGTCGTCCGCGTCCGCCAAGTAAGCTGGGATAACTTCATACGTTTCGGCACCACCACCGAAGGCCACGACGACCGCCGGCCGGTCCACGTAAATCGACGTACCAGGGAACCTTTCCACGAGGGCTTGTTTAACGCTATTTAGCGCAGTCGTCGAACTTGAGGGTCGAGGGAGCGGCATCGAGGCGAAGTAGTCAACATCACTTCTGTAACGAACGCCGGTGCCGTGCGAGAACGAACCGCTCTGCCAGAATCGACTTATACCGAAGTTCGCCTTCAGCTTGGCTTCGACAGAGGCGCGATGGCTGGCAGCAGCTTGAACTTCTGCCTGAGTTGGAACCAGCCTTGACAAGAACAGCTCAAACCCTTGATTGACGCTCATCGCCATCACGAATCACCCGACCCATCTGCTTCATAGCTCTGACCACCCGAGCTGATATTCTTTGCGGCACGCTTGTACGCGAATTTCGACACAACCTCAGCAGTCTTATTGATCTCATCACGCCTCGACGTGATTTCTTGGAGACGAGCCCGAAGATCCTCCCCACCGAGCGAATGCATGTCAATAAGGCGTAGCTGACGAGCAGCGGTCTGAACTTCAAGATAGGCGTTAGCGGCAGCAGAGCATTGGTTGGTCTTCTGGGCTGCGTTCAACGTCGTTGCCGTCGTGCTAGCACCAGCGGCCAGTAGGGCACTAATACCAACAACCAGTGGACTTGTCGTCTCCGACAGAGCGGCAGCGCCCGAAAGCGCCGCAAGAACCGCCGCAGGAATACCTAAGGCGAGATTAACGAAACGCCACCTCTTTGCTTGCTCAAACTGAGACTGCGCACTCCACATAACACTCTCTTCGAGACGCCACACTTCGTCCCTGATCGCCCGCTTAACGCCACTAATAGGATTTTCAGGTTCTGTGGTCACAGCCACCAGAGCCTAGACCTTCGGTCGATACCTGGCGAACACTTGTCCGAAGATCGACAAAAGGGATCGATTAACTTATATAAATGCAGTTCGTCGGCCGGCTGCGCAGTTATGGCTCAGCTAGCCTGACCAAACAGGTCATCGATCGCGTTGCGGGTGCGTTCCTCGCTTGCCGGCATCAGGTGCGTGTACACCCGAAGCGTGAAACCGGGGTCGGCGTGGCCGAGGTAGGACGCAAGAGCCTTGATGCTCTCCCCTGCGTCGAGCAGCGCCGAGGCGTAGAAGTGGCGTAGCGCGTGCATCCCGGTCGCCCGGGTCGGAGTGATGCCGGCCGCCACGACCGCCGGGCGCCAGCTCTTGCCATCGAAGGTACGCCGGTTGATCGCACCGCGCCGGGTGGTGGTGAACAGCAGCGGTGCCGTGACCCGCTCGTCGTCGGCCGGGTTCTCCCACGGCAGCGTGAGGGACAGCGGAGGGAAGTCGTCGACGTGCTGGCGCAGCGCCTGGGCGACGGAGTCAGCCAGCGGTACCCGGCGGTCCCGGTCGTTCTTTGGAAGGCCAAACACCAGCCGGGAACGGACAAGCTTGACCTGACGGCAGACGTGCACCCACCCCGCGTCGAAGTCGATGTCATCGACCCCAAGGCCGAGGATCTCACCCTGCCGCAGCCCGCAGCCGGCGCCCAGGTCGACCATGGCGCGGTACCGCTCGGCGAGGGCACCGCGGATTGCCGAAACCTGTTCGTACCGCCACGGCACCACCCGACGTTGCACCGGTCGCGGAGCCTTGATCGACTTTGCCGAACACGGATTCTTGGCGATCCGCTCGTCATCGACCGCCGCGCCGAGGATGGTCCGCAGGTGCGCGAAGATCACGGATCGGGTCGCCGGGGCCAGCTTGCCGACCATGCTGGCGTCCCACTCCCGGACGTGGCCCGGCTTGATCGAGGCCAGTTGCCGAGAGCCGAAGAACGGCAGCAGATGCTTGCGTACCCGGAACTCCGTGACCTCCCGAGTCGACTCGTCGAACGACCTCGTCCGCAGCCAGGTTTCGGCGTACTCGGCGAAGGTCATCCGACCGGCGATCGGATCGATGTACGAGCCCCGCAGCTTGTCCGTCTCGGTCGAGACGAGGAACGCCTCAGCGTCCCGCTTGGCACGGTCGGGGAACGACCGGCTACGTTCCCGACCGTCCGGCCCGATGTAGCGGACCCGGTACCGGAGTCCCTTGCCGAACCGGTCGGACTTGACCCGTTCCTTACGGCCGCCAGGGTGTCGGACGACGTCGTACCAGCGGTCTTCGACGTGTGCCATCAGGCCGCCGCCTGCTGACGCACCCACGACCGGACCGCTTCCGGTTCGTACCGCAGGTGTCGACCGACCCGGGCCGCCGGCGGACCGTACTTGACCTTGCGCCAGCGGTACAGCGTCTCCGTCGGCACCCGCAGGTACGCCGCCACGTCCCCGATCGTCCAAAGTCCATCGTTCGCCACCATCACAGCCCCTCCCCCGTTGTGCTGCCTGCTCCCGTCGCCGATCCGTCCTCCGGTAGCTGGGCCGCCCGGTCCCGCGCGGCGAGGAGTTCGGAGCGCCAGCGGGCACGCTCGCTGATCGACCGCAGCAGTCGATGGGCCAGCGGCCCCACGTCGGGATCGTCGGGTCGGGCGAGTTCCCACGCGTGCCGGACCGGTTCGACGGTGGCGCCCTGGTCGTCGACTCCGTCCAGGCCGACCGTCACGCCGAGCAGCGCCCGCACCCAGGCCCGCGCGTCGTGCTTGTGGTCGGAGAGCGTCTTGCCGGACCAGTCGCGGGAGATGAGGATGCGCCGGCCGCCGATGCCGAGACTGTCCCGCTGGTGCACCTTGCCCTTGCAGCGCCCCGGCTTGAGCTTGGCGTGCGCCTTCTTCGGCTGGACGCCGTAGAGCAGCCAGTTCGCGCACCGGTCGGTACACGGGGTCACCTGGAGTTCCTGCCACAGCCGGTCCAGGTGCGTCCGCTGCCGACCAGTCGTGATCTTGTGGCAGTCGCCCGTGTGCTTGGTGATGTACTTCGTGACGTACCGGATGGTCCGTTCCGCGTCCTCCGTGCCGGGCATGACCCCACGCGCGTCGACCTGGGCGCCGAAGCGCACCACGTGCACCGGTTCCGCGTCCTGGTCGTCGTCGAGCGCGTCCAGCGCTTCCGTCCAGGTGGTCAGCGGCTCGTGGGTGTCCGGGTCGACCCACGCCGACGCCTGCTCATCCCAGACCGGTAGCCGGTCGAGGGTGTACCGCTGCACGTCGGTCGACGGCCACCACACCTGGTGGTACGTAGCCGCCGCCACGGTCCGCAGCACCTCCCGGGGGATGGTGCCCCGGATGGCGAAGTGCGCGTGTGGGGCGAGTCGTCGTTGCGGCTCGACGCACCCGGCGTACTGGACGTTCCAGCCCTCACAGCGCCGGAGGTTCTGCCAGAACCGATCCAGCAGCCGGGGGAAGTGAACGGCGTCCCAGGCCGCCCGCCGGTAGTCGTACCGGTCAGGGTTGACCGGGGTGCCGTCCGGGCGGACCGGGCCGTACGAGTCCAGGGTGAGCGTCAACCACATCGACGGCCGGTAGGTCGAGCCGTCCGGGGCGGTGTAGGTCTTCCCGACCGTGCGCCGTTCGACCTTGCGCCGGGGCAGCTCGGGCGCGTCCTGCCGCCGCTTGGTCGACCGCTTCCGTCGCCGGCCGGTGTCCTCGTCGCCCTGGTCGTCGTCGCCGGTCGAGTGCGGGGGTGCGACCCGTCCCCGGAGCCCTTCCGCCGCGATCGCCTCTTCCACCTCCCGGATTGCCTCGTCGAGGTCGGCGACCTGCTCCAGCTGGGACGCCCGGGATGCCTCGTCGCGGGAGAACTCCAGGTGCCCGCGCAGCAGGATCAGCGCTTTCTGTTCCTCGGTCGCCGGTTCCGGTGGCGGTAGCGGTTCGTCGTCGCGGTGCCAGCCCTCCCGGATCTGTGCCTGCCGCAGTCGGCGGTTCTTCTTGGCGCACGGTGGGCACTTGTCCTCCCGGGTCGCGCCGCACGGTAGGTCGATCACCTCGGTCAACCCGGTGGCGAGGTCGGTGCGGCGCATGGCCAGGGGGCGGATGCAGACGCCGTATTCGGTGGCGATGTCCCGCAGTACGTCCACCGCACGGGGCAGGCCCATCCGTGCCGCCCGGGACCCCGGTCGAGGAGGCTCGACGACCGGGGCGGCCGGGGCGAGGCCGGGCAACGTGTCAGCGGTCATCGCACGATCCCGATGACCTGGGGCCGATCCGCGCGGACCACACCCAGCGGAGGCCGGACCGCCGACGGGACCGGTTCGGACGCGACGACGGGGACGGGGACGGGGACGGGTAGATGGTCGGTCGGGCCGGTTTGCCGAACGGTTTCCGGTTCCGGGTCGGGTTGCTCGACGACGGCCGCCACCGGTTCGACGGGCGCCGGGTCGGCAGCAGCTTCCGGGGTCGCGGGTGCGCTGGAGAGAACGACTTTGACCAGGGCAAGGAAGGCCAGCGAGGGAACGGCAGCGACGATCCAGCCCCACACCGACGGTTCGGCTTCGGCGACCTGGGCCGCCAGGGACAGCAGGGCGAACCCGACCAGGAGGACGCCGACCAGGCCGACGGGCCGGCCGTTGCGACGCCGGGCGCGGATCTCCAGGCCGAGGTAGATGGCCATCAGCTCGACGGCTACCGCGTTGGCCCAGCCGATCCAGTCGGGTTGGCCGTGCGCGACGGTGAGGTCATGGACGTGGGTGAACGCGGCGGCGCCGGCCATCCCGCCGATGGCGAGCAGGATCAGCACCCGTGCGAGGGATTCGGCCCGGTGGCGGATCACGGCTGGCCTCCGTTCAAGTTGTTCGGGGGTGGTGAGGGGGTGCACGGCGGTTACCTCCGGGCCGGGCGTACGTCGGTGCGGATGTGGTCGGGCGGGTCGCCGAGGGACGCGACGGCTTCGGAGAGGCAGCGCCACAGCGCCCATGCCTCGTCGGGGGTCAGGGACATCCGGCGCCGGCCGGCACCGACGGCGAGATAGACCGGGTACGGGTCGGGCCGGTCGGGGTCGACCCGGACGGATACCGCCGTGATCGGTTCCGGGGTGCGGAGCCGGTAGAACCGCCGTCCGGACGGGGCGGTCATCGGCGCTCACCGCCGTTGTCCCGGTCGAGCAGGTTCCGCAGCGATTCGGGCAGCAGCGGTCCGGACGGGCGTCGGGGCAGCGGCACGCGGGTCGGTTCGGTGGCGGTTTCCCGGCCGACCTGGGCGAGGATGTCCGCCGCGTCGACCGGCGCCGGGTACTGGCTGGCCATGGCCCGGATGTCGTCGTCGGTGACGTAGGAGAAGCGGACCCGCATCGGTTCCGGGGTGCCGTCGAGGATCACGTACCCGACGCCCTTGGCCCACCGGGGCATCTGGTCGGCCAGCGCGCCCCGGTTGCGGGCACCGTCGCCGAGGACCATGTCGACCTGCGACGCCTCGGTCAGACCCAGCGCGATCCGGGTCGGGAACAGGTCCCGGAAGGGCAGTACCTCCTTGCGCGGGTCCTGCAACGCGGCCACGACCAGGACCCCGACGCCGGCACCCTGGGAGAGCAGCACCCCCAACGACGACGCGATCCGCTTACGCAGGTCGGCATCTTGCAGGTACGCCGTCAACGCGGCCATCTCGTCGATGACGACCACCACCAGGGGGTCAGCTTCGGTCGGGGTGTGTACCCGGACGACGCCAGCCAGCCGGGCTTGCCGTTCCCGCAGTACCGCTACCGCCTCGTCGAGCAGGTCCGCCATCGCCTCGAACGACTTGCAGGCGAACCGAGCGAACATCGGCCGCCCGATGGCGAATTCCATCCCGCCCTTGGGGTCGATCACCCACAGCCGCACCAGGCCGGAGGCGACCCCGCCGCCGAGTGCCCGAACCAGGGACCAGAGCACGGAACCCTTGCCGCGCCGGGTCGCGCCGCCGACCAGGACGTGTGTCGCCAGCAGGTGAAGCGACCAGGTACGCAGGTCTTCCCGGCGGGCCAGGTCAAGCGCGGTGAAGTCCGGCACCGTCGGAACCGGGAAGGGTGGGACGACGGTACGCAGCGCGTCGGTTCGTACCAGCGCCAGGTAAACGATCGTCGGACGGTCCCGGAAGCGGACCCGGTCGACCGCCCGCAGCAGCCACGCGGCCCGGCCGGTACGGATCGGCGGATCGTCGGGGCGCTCGGAGTAGACGCGGGCATGCCGCCGGCCGAAGGCGTACGCCAGGTTTGCCGTAACCGCCTGGAACTCCTCCGGCGTCTGGCCCCGGACCATCCGGATGGTCAGCACGTCGAGCGCCGGATCTGAACGGACGGCCAGCAGTTCCGGCAGGACGATCCGATGGTCGTATTTCGCGGACAGCCCGCACAGGGTCATGGCCTCCCGCCACACCCGGCGGTAAACGAACACCCGCCGGAACGAGCCCAGCAGCGGACCCGCCAACCAGGCCCACCAGGACGACTCGTGCCGCCACCGCCACACCGCCGAGGCCGCCGACAGCAGGACCACCGGCACGACCAGGCCGGGCCAGCCGTGCTCGACGTAGAGCCAGACAGCCAGGGTCGCCGTGCCGGTGGCGACCGGGTGACGCAGGCACCACCAGGCCGCCCGCCAGGACCAGCGCAGCAGCAGGCCGAGCAGCACCGCCCAGACCGGCAGTTCGAACCGCTTCGGTCGGGCGATCAGCAGGTCACCCGCCGAGGTCGTCACCACTTCACCGCGAGGCCGCCCGATCACTTGGCACCCCGCAGGGACACGAACCGGCCCGATGCGTCCCGCACCGGAGGCAGCGGAAGGACAAGCTGATTCGCACAGCTACCGCACTGGCCCTCATCGCCGGTGGCGGGGTCGAATCGGGACTGACACACGTTGCACCGGGGCCGGTTCTGGCCAGCCGGACGCCTACGCTTGGACACGTCACTACCTCTCTCGTCACGAGCAGGGGGAAGACAGAGAGGGGCGGGGCTGCCGTTCCGCCAAGATCAGACAGCCCCGCCCACACTTGAAGCGGTTACGCAGCCGCCTTCTGCTTGCCGGCCACGCCGGCCGGGGCACGCATCGCGGTAGCCCGCAGGGAGTACGCCATCCGGCCGTTGCTCGCCACGTACGGCGTGACCGTCATCCCCTCGAACTCGACCGCCTCGAACGGGGTACCGGTCGGCGGGACGGGCTGGTAGTCGGCCGAGATCTTGACCGTCGTCTCCCGCGACCGCTTCCCCAGCTCCGGGTCAAGGTCCATCACCCGGACCTGCCACACCCGCTGACCGGTCACCTTGTCCTTTGCCGGGGACCGCCGGCCGGTCTTCTCGTCGTAGTCCTCCACCTCACCCAGCGACTCGGGCACCAACGCGCACCCCGCCGGGAACACGTCCTCACAACGCACGGCGAACCTCGTACCGCCACGCAGAGCCATCGCTCAGTACCTCCACCTCTCACCCTGGCTGGCTTGACTAGCCAGGTTATGTGGATCAAAGGTAGGTCGGCTTGGCTAGTCATGTCAATGACAGTTGGGGAACTTTCCTAGCTTGGCTAGTCAGCGGTAGTGTCCGGCCATGAGTCTTGACCCTGATGACCCGCGCACCCCGTCGCAGCAGATCGCCGCCGTACTCCGCGCCGAGATCAAGACCGGCAGGTTCGCCCCCGGCGAGAAGCTGCCGTCACAACACGACCTGGTCGAGCGGTTCAGCGTCGCCCGCGAGACGATCAAGGCAGCACTACGGAAGCTGCAAGAGGAACGCCTGATCGTCACCCGGCAGGGCAGCGGCACCTTCGTCCGCGCCAACACTGAACGCCCGGTAGGACTCCGTCCGCACGTCGAACGCGCCTTCGAGGCCACGAACGTCACGATCGACTTCGCCGGCTTCTCCGGCGAGACGCTCTACAACGCCATTCAGGAAACCCTGGACAAGGTACGCATCGGCCGGCTCACCCCGGAGTCGATCCGGCTACGGGTACTGATCTCCGACATGACCGCCCCGATGGCGATCCCCTGCCGCGCCGAGGACCAGGCCGACGACCCCGCCATCCGCGAACGCGCCCGCCGGATCACCGACCGGTCGATCCACGCCGTGACCGACGCCGTACAGGAACTCGCAGACCTGGGCCTGGTCAAGACCGCCACCGCAGAGGTACGGGTACACAAGGCAGCCCCGCTGTTCAAGCTGTTCATCATCAACGAGCAGGAAGCGTTCTTCGGCTTCTACCCCGTGGTCGAGCACACCGTGATGGTCGACGGCAAGCCGATGGCGATCTACGACGCGATGGGCAAGGACGCGATCCTCTTCCCGTTCACGCCCAGCGACGAAGACTCCTCCAATGACGCCCTCTACGTCGAGCAGGCCCGCGCCTGGTTCGACAGCATGTGGACCACCATCGCCCGCGAGTACGCCTCGTGAGCCGCGCCGACCTCGCCGCCGCCGTCGACCGCGCCCGCGTCATCCTGCTCGACTTCGACGGACCGGTGTGCAGCATCTTCGCCCAGCGCCCCGCCTCGACCGTCGCCCACGAGCTGCGGCGCCTGCTCGTCGACCAGGGCGTGACCCTGCCCGTCGACATCCTGCACGAGCCCGACCCGCTGGCCGTCCTACGCTTCACCGCCACATTGGGTCGACCCGCCGTCGTCCGCCAGGTCGACGAGGCGCTGACCCGCGAAGAGGTCACCGCGGCCCGAACCGCCGACCCGACCCCGTACGGCCGTGAGGTCATCGTCGCCGCGCACCAGACCGGCCGGCGGGTCGCCGTGGTATCGAACAACTCCGCTGACGCCGTCCACGCCTACCTGACCGGTCGCCGGCTCACCAGCTACGTGCACCCGGTCATCGGCCGCGCCCCCGCCGACCCCGACCGGATGAAGCCGAACCCGGCACCGGTCCTGGACGCCGTCCGCGAGCTGCATGCCGACCCACGGGATTGCGTCCTGGTCGGTGACTCACTCAGCGACATCGAAGCCGCCCGCGCCGCCGGAGTCGCCGCCATCGGGTACGCCAACAAGCCCGGCAAACGCGAACGGTTCGCCGCAGCGGACGCGGTCATCGACAGCATGGCCGACCTGGTAGCCGCCTTCGCCGTCGACGAGTTGTAGCAGCACCACCCCGCACACGAGCGCCCCGGTGATCATTCCCGGGGCGTTTCTCGTGCCCTCAGTCGACGTGCGGCACCCGACCCGCGAGGTAGTCCGCGATCTGCCGCCGCATCGTCGGATGGATGTCCAGCCCTGCCAGCTCATCCGGCAGGAACCAGGCAACGTCACTCGCCTCATCGTTCGCCGCCGGAGCACCGCCGACCGGTCGGGCCAGCAACGTCACCTCGTATTCCTGCCGGACCTCACCATCGGAGTACGCCACGATGTGCCCCGGGTCGGAGTAGACGCCGACGATGCCGGTCACCTCGACCTGGACTCCGGTCTCTTCCAGGGTTTCCCGGACCGCGCACTCTGACGGAGTCTCGCCGATCTCCATCTTGCCCATCGGCAACGCCCACTGGTCGGTGTCGCGCCGCCGTTGCAGCAGGATCGCGCCCTGGTCGTCGACCGCCAGCACCCCGCAGGCCGGAACGAGCGTGTTCGCCTTCGGCGCGTCCGGGTCGTTCCAGTGCTCGACACGACCCATCCTCAGACCTCCGTCCCCAGCCACGGCACCGCCGTAGCCCACACCCGGTCGAAGCTGGCCGCATAGTGCTCAAACAGCCCGCCACCGTCGACCTTACGGAGATGAAACGTCGGATTGGCCGACGCCGGCTCACCGTACGCATGCGGGTTGGTCAGGATCTCGTCGTCATACCGGAACAGACTCGCGTAGAGCGTCGTCGGGTGAAGTCGAACTTCACACCCGTCCACGCCGGCCAGCTCCCGGTAGTACGTCAACGACGCCCGGATCTTCGCCGCCAGCGTGCCGCCGAGCCCCTCCTCCCGGTCCCGGACCGCTACCGCGTCGCTCGCCGGGTCGCCGAAGCACAGCCGGACCTGCACCCCGGCCGAGAGGCGGTCAGCGAGCATGCGCGCCACGCGCGGCTGTGTCTGCGCGAAGAAGGTCCCGGAGAACACCAGCACGTCGATGCGCTCCTGGGCCTCGGTGAGGAGCCGTAGCCACGTCTCACGCGGCACCGACGCCCGATCCGGGAAGACCTCGATCAATTCCGCGCGACTGGCCTCCTCTCGCTTGCCGGCGACCGACGCGAGCACAGCCGGCCATAGGTACGCCTCTTCCGCACCCAGCCGCCGTGCCGTCGCCCACCGATGCCGCCGATGCGGAACCCGACCGAGACTGATCCACCGCTCTACTGTCTTCGGATCTACACCGCATTCATCGGCTAGGTCCTCAACGCGCACCCCACGACGAACCATCACCGTCCGCAGACGCTCATTCATCTCTCTATTGGACGTTTCCTGCACCGGACGTTTCAAGCCCGTCACAGGACGTTTCCCAACGCCCCCGGACGTCGGCCAGCAGTCCACCAGGGCGGATGCGCCGTACCCGCCACCAGCCGTTGACTACACACCGTCGTACGGAATTGTCCCTGTCTCCGTGCTCGCCGCCATGGCCGCGAGGGCAGGTGAGTACGACACCATCGGTCGGGGTGCGGGCCTTCCCAGCCAGCCCGTGCTCCGGCCTTTGGAACCGAGAGGAGAAGGGGACGTGTCCGACTACCGAGCTTCCAGAGACCGACCGCCCCGGAACTTCATCCACCCTAGGGCGAGCCAGTATCCATCATGGATGACGGAGCCAGCCGAGCAGGACATTCAATTCGTCGTCCACATACCCTTCTCCGCCTCCGGTCTCAGTGCAGCTCTCGAAAGAGCCGCCTTAGTCGCTGATGTCTTCACATTTCTGCCAGACTTCGAACAAGGTGATCTGACGGTGACCCGCCAAGGTGATCAAGAGAGGCATTACCAGGTCATCTGCGATCGACGAATCCTCGACGGAACCCGTTGCGCCCTCCGATACGGCCACCCCGATCAGTGCAGTCCGACCTGAACTCTCTTCTGCCGATAACTACAGAAGAGATGGCTCCCGTTCCTCTTTGGCCAATCGCCGGATGCGGATGTGTTCGCCATCGAGACACTCCCACCGTCCCTCTGGATCCACCGGCTTGCCGACCTCCGCCGCCAACTCCTTGCGATTCACCAGACGCATCTTTGGCGCGTAGAACTGAACGTGACCGAGCTCAAACCGATTACCGCAGTACTCCATACCAAAGGAATCAAATCTAGCTAGGAGTGCTGCACCATCGTTGAATCTTGGGTCAGCCAGAAAATCCCCAAGTCTATCCCTTCGAAAGTGCATCTTCAAGCCACGGTAAGGCCATTGCGCCTCACCTTCTCGGACGAGTTCCCTCAGCATTTCGAGCTCACGGAGGTCCTTCGCTCCTAGCCCATCAGGAATCGGGAACACCATATTAAAGAACTGCTGTAGCTCGTCCAGCGCAATCGCTAGACGCGCCGCCGGCTGACCTTCCGGGAAAACGTCTTCATCAATCTCACAGAAGCCAAATACCCTGTGCCCCATACGGAATTCCACACGATTTCCCGAAACGAGAGCGCGAATAAAGTCGGCGACTGGCCTCACCGCGTACGGAAAGAGTCCAACCGGAGAAGAGATCTCGAACTCGAAGGCTCCCGTAGGAGCCGGTTCACTTTTGCCTGTCAGAAGGTTAAGCGTCATCATTCCGGACAGGTCTTGCCCGGAAAGGGTAAAGCCTCGGCTTCCTCGAACGCGCTTGCTCAATTGAACCGCGATGGATGATATACAACTTCCATTTGGCGATTTGACGTCTATCACACAGGGAAGAGGCAAACCTGCGTTGTCCTCCTCGGAATGAATCTCAAGCTTGTGAGGAGTGATTGGCCAATCCCACGCAAAGGCACGACGGGTTTCTTCGGAAGCGTGGATATCGAACCCCTGGATGTAATCGCCCGGAACGGTGATACTTCCGCCATACTCCAAGACGCGTCTTAGCTGACGGGACACGCCTTCCGCTTCAGGGTCCTTAGCATCGAAGGAGAAGATCGGAGTTATGGAAATCGGATCAACTTCGGCGGAATCTGGGCGCTTCGCCGAGTAAGTCAGCATGTAGCCGCCCGGCCTGGTCGCCACATCGATGCGCCAGTATGGCGACAATTCATTCACCCGAGCCGAAAAAACGCCAAGACGTTCTATGGCATCCCGAATCCCATTCGCCATTGCCGCTTGCTCATGCCCCAACTCTTTGGCGCGCTGAGCCAGCACATAAAGCGGCCCTTCGACATATCGGATCAAATCCTCCCGCTCCGCGAACTCCTTATCCAGCCAATCGCGCCCCCTCCATTCGAGCTCAAGCGCAGGGAACTCTGCCCGGAGACCGTCAAACCACTTCTCTTCAGACGGGGATGACTCAAGGGGAACAACCAGGACCCATCGAATGGGATTATGCTTGGCCGCCTTCTTTAGCGAATTCCTAATCCCGCGCTTTTGACTGGCACCCAGACGATCTGTGTAGCTCTTTACTTCGAAGATCACGAGGCCGTCAGGAGAGTCCCAACGAATGTCCCGCCCGTCGTCCCCTCCCGACCCGTCAATTCCTTGGGCTGTGGGGTGCAGGTCGCGAATGAGCAGCTTGACTGCACGCTCTACACGGTCTCGATGATCTTGCCAACGAATCATGCCTAACTCCTGACGTACGGAGTCCTGAAGTGTTGCCCACCGACTCTACCCGTAACGCTGGTTCGGCAGATACCCGCATACCCAGAGAGCCTACAATTGCTAACAACAAGTACGTTTCCGGAACTCACGACGCTTCGGATCGGCCCCTGGCTTCCTGTCCATTGATTGTTGCCGAATTACTCTGTCTTGGATCAAGAGCGCCGCTGCGCGGCGCCGCGCCGGGGCGGCAGGCCGCCCGGCGGAACACCGCCCCGGACCGCTCCGCGGCCGGGGCGGCAAGCCGCCGAAACCTGGCGGGTACCGCCCCGCGCCCTGACTGGCTCCCAGACGGTCACCACAACTCGTCAATCTTGGCGACCTCTGCCCTGAATCGACGGGCGTCCGGTGCTGGCAGCACGGAAGCCGCAGCTTCAAGGATCTGACGGACCTCTCGCAGGTCCGGGCAGCACTCCATGACGCCGCAGCCGTACTCGGGGTCCCACAGCCGGTGCCACGGATCCTGGACGAAGTCCGCCCACGCCCGAAGCGCCCTCGCGACAGCGCCCTCCCTGAAACGGGAACGTTCCAGGTAGGCGATGGCTTGGAGCCCACGAAATGAGAGGCCGGCTACTTGAGACGTACGGCCATCAAGCGGTCGGGCACGAAGCTTGGAAGCTCGCACCTGCGTCGGGCGCCTACGCGGCACGGTCCTTTCGAGTGGTCTGCATCCCTCGACAATCCCACAAGGTTGCGGCGGGACGGAAGCCGGCGGAGCCGGCCGCCGTCGAGCGCTTGGCTTCCGGCTGCCGCGCCAGTCCACACCCCGGACTGGCTTGCCACCGAGTCACCGGGCCGGCCACCAGCTCCACCGCCAGGACGTGCTCGACCTCCGTCCGAGCGTCGCCCACCGCCCCAGCGGACGGGCCGAGCCCAGGGCAGGTGCGGGAAGAGGCTTAAAGATCATTCCTGGGCCGTCTCTGGGCCGTCTGGGCCGTCACCGGGCCGTCAGACGCCGCCCAACGCTGACCAAGGTCAACCAACGACACCAAACAAAGAAGCAGGTCACAGCCCTGATCAGGACCGTGACCTGTAGTACGACGGACGAGTCGACCTGTACGCCGGATTTTGTGCCCGGTACGCACCGTTGCCGGTGGTGCCGGCGGCGGCCATCCATCTCGGCCTGCCGTTGCCGACAGGCTCCAGCGGCCTACCCGCAGGCATCGGGCGGGCCGCCCTCGATCGCCTGCGCGGGCCGTTGCCTCTCGGCGGCGGCCCTTTCTTGGCCTTGCTCCGGGTGGGGTTTACCGAGCCATCCCGGTCACCCGGGATGCTGGTGGGCTCTTACCCCACCGTTTCACCCTTACCGGACCGGTCGATCGGCGCGTTTCCGCGTAAACGACCTGATCCGGCGGTTTGTTTTCTGTGGCACTTTCCCGCGGGTCGCCCCGGGTTGCCGTTAGCAACCACCCTGCCCTGTGGAGTCCGGACGTTCCTCGGCGGCGGGCTCGCGGCCCGCCGACGCGACCGCCCGGTCGACTCGTCCGTCGCGTACCCAATGGTAGCGATGATCCCGAAGAGCGATCCACCGGGCCGGCTGCCACCGCAGGGCTTCCGGGCGCACAGACGGGGCAGCTCGACAGTCTCCGTTCCGACCATCCCTCCCCGGCGTCACCCCCCGGCGGCACGAGCGGGCCCCGGCCGCCGGATCAGGACCAGGCGGGCCATCACGCGGCCCGCAAGCCCTGCGGACTAGCCTCGACAGGCTATGGATTTTCCCGAGGCGCTGCTGCTGCTCGCCGCCGGGCTCGCCGCAGGGGTGGTCAACGCGGTGGCCGGCGGCGGTTCGCTGATCACCTTTCCCGCCCTGATCGCGATCGGGCTGCCGCCGGTGCCCGCCAACGTCAGCAATTCGATGTCGGTCTTTCCCGGCTATCTGGCCAGCGTCTGGGGCAGCCGGGCGGACCTGCCGGACCGGCGTTGGCTGCTCCGGCTGGTCCCCGGCACCGTGCTCGGCACCGCCGCCGGCTGCGCACTGCTGCTCTCCACTCCGGCCCGAGCCTTCGAACTGGCCGTGCCGTTCCTGGTGCTCGGGGCGACCGCCGTGCTGGCGTTCCAGGACCAGCTCCGCCGCCTTGTCCGGGTGAACAGCGGACAAGCCGGCCGCGAAGGTGCCGGCAGCGGACGGACGACGGTGCGGAGCATCTCCCGGCAGACGCTCGCGCTGCACGTCATGGTCGTGGTAGGTGCGGTCTACGGCGGATATTTCGGCGCCGCGCTCGGGGTCATGCTGGTCGCCGGGCTGGCACTGGTGCTGGACGAGACCCTGACCCGGATCAGCGCGATCAAGAACCTGCTCTCCGCCGTGGTCGGGCTGACCACGGTCGCCGCCTTCACCGTCTTCGGCCCGGTGAACTGGGCGGCCGTCGCGGTGGTCGCCCCGGCGACCATAATCGGCGGGTACGCGGGAGCGCGGCTGGTCCGCCGGCTGCCGCCCGAGGTACTCAAGACGGTGATCGTGCTCTTCGGCACTGCGATCGGTCTGCTGCTGCTCTACCGCTCCTGGACCTGACTCCACGGCTCACCACGCCGCGCTCCACCGGGCGTGCTCGGGTCAGCGGAGCACCCGATAGGTCAGGTGCGTGACGGCGTTCGCCGCCCGTGACTGGACCTGTTCGAGGTTCAGTGGCGGCACGCCGTCGAAGATCCGGACGCCGGCGCCGAGCGTCATCGGCACGATGTGCAGCCGCACCTCGTCGATCAGGCCGGCGGCGAGGTACTGGTTGACCGTTGTCGCGCCGCCGTGGATCGAGATGTTGCCGTCCCCGGCCGCCTCGCGGGCCCGCTTGAACGCCGACTCGATCCCGTCGGTGACGAAGTGGAACGTGGTGCCGCCCTCCATCGGCTGCGGGTCACGCGGATAGTGGGTGAGCACGAAGACCGGGGCGTGGTACGGCGGGTTGTCGCCCCACCAGCCCTTCCACTGGCGGTCCCAGTCGCCGCGTACCGGGCCGAACATGTTGCGGCCCATGATGAACGCCCTGGCGGTCGTCATCCGGGCGATCTCGGCCTGGTTCTCCTGGTGGCTGTCGGCGTACCAGGCGTGCAGCCGGTCGCCCCAGCCGTCTCCGCCGTCCTCGCCGAACGGGCGTTCCTCGGTCTGGTTGTGCCCGGCCGCATAGCCGTCGAGCGAGATCGTAAGATCGCAGGTCACCTTGGTCATTTCACTCCTCGCGGGGCGTGTTCCTGTGTGGATCTCAGGATGGTCGAGGGCAGTCATGACGTCTAATGCCAAACTCGCACGACTCTCATTGATATTGTTGATCAGTGCTCAATCTGGTCCATCTCAAGGTTCTGGCCGCGGTGGCCCGGCACGGGTCGGTGACCGAGGCCGCGAAGGAGTTGCACTACTCCCAACCGTCGGTCAGTCACCACCTGTCGCGCCTGGAGGCGGCCACCGGCGTCAGGCTGGTCCAGCGGGTCGGCCGGGGCATCCGGCTGACGCCGGAAGGGCAGCTGTTCGCCAGCCGGGCCACCGAGATCGTGGGACGTGTCGACGCCGCGACGAACGAGCTCGCGGCACAGGTCGGTTTGCAGGCGGGGCGGGTCCGGCTGGCCGCCAACGCCTCGGTGCTGAGCACTGTCGTGCCGAAGGCTGCCGCCAGGTTGGCCCAGGCACATCCGGGGCTCGAACTGGCGGTGGTCGAGCGTCATCCGGTGGAGGCGCTACAGGCGCTGCGGAACGGTGAGATCGACGTCGCGCTCGTCTTCCGGTATGCCGACGCCCCGGCCGAGGAGGAGGGCTTCCGACTGGTCCACCTCGACGACGATCCGATCTATCTGATCAGCCGGCGACCCGACGACAGCGTGGCGAACCACCGCCACTCCGCCTGGATCGGCGGCTGCGCACGGTGCCAGGACGAGCTGGCCGCCGTCTGTCGACGGCAGGGCTTCGCCCCGCGCATCGTCTCGTTGAGCGACGACATGGTCGTAGTGCAGGCTCTCGTAGCCGCCGGCATCGGCGTCACGACGCTGCCTGGTCTCGCGCTCCGGGCGCACCGGCATCCTGACATCCACGCCACCGAACTCGCCGGCCACCGCCGGCGGCTCTACGCCGTCACCTACGGCGAACCGCCGGACCCACCCGCCAGCACCGCACTCATCCGGGCCGTCCAGGAGTCGGCCGGGTGAACGACTGATCCGCCACCCCCGCCACCCCGGCACCCCACTCCTCCGGCACTCCGGCACTCCGGCACCTCGAACGCGAAGTCCGGACGGAAGATCCCCGTGACCTGGTCGGCGTACCCGGAAGGGGTTGGCTGTCCCGGCCACGGGGATCTCCCCGGAGGGCTGGAGTGGTGCGGTCGGCGCGGGTCAGACCTTCGGGGCGGGTTCGACGGCCTCACCGGCTGCCGCGTCGGCCCCGGCCGACTCCGGCCGCGACTCCGACTCCGGCCGCGACTCCTTCGGTCCGGGTACGAGGCGCGGGTCGCCCTCGTCGGCGAAGTAGTCGTCCTGGGCGGTGCCGTCCACCCCTTCGGCGACCTTGGCGGCCCGGAGGACCAGCGTGACGATCACCGCGACCAGCAGGTTGAGCGCGACCGCGACCAGGCCGACGTAGATGGTCTTGGTGGAGCCGTCGAAGCCGAGCTTCTCCAGCGGGAACGCGGACCCGCCGAAGTGCGCCCGCTTGGTGGCCGGGTTCGGGATCTGGTAGAGCATCCACATCCCCAGCCCCATCCCGACCGCCCAGCCGGCGACCAGGGCGCCCCGGTGGAACCACCGGGTGTAGAGGCCGAGGGCGACCGCCGGCAGCGTCTGCAGGATGATGACGCCGCCGATGAGCTGGAGGTCGATCGAGAACTGCGGGTCGAGGAAGACGATGCAGGCGACCGCACCGATCTTCACCACCAACGACGTGATCTTGGAGACGTTCGCCTCCTGGGCCGCGGTGGCGTCCTTGCGCAGGTACTCCTTGTAGATGTTCCGGGTGAAGAGGTTGGCTGCCGCGATCGACATGATGGCGGCCGGCACCAGTGCGCCGATCCCGATCGCGGCGAACGCGATCCCGGCGAACCAGCTCGGGAACTGCTGCTCGAACAGCAGCGGCACCACCGTGTTGTTGTCCACGGAGCCCTCGGTCGCGCCCGGCAGCGGCGTGACCTCGGCGGCGATGGCGGCGTACCCGAGCAGGGCGATCAGGCCGAGTAGCAGGCTGTACGCCGGCAGCGCCGACATGTTCCGCTTGATCACGTCCCGGCTGCGGCTGGCCAGTACGCCGGTGAGGCTGTGCGGATAGAGGAAGAGCGCCAGCGCCGAGCCTAGGGCCAGGGTGATGTACTGCAACTGGTTGTTGGCGTTGAGCGTGATGCCGTCGTTCGGGTTCGGACTGGCGTCGAACTTCGCGTCCGCCGCGTCGAAGATGCTCCCCCAGCCACCGAGCTTGTACGGCAGGTAGATGATCGCCACCAGGATCACGATGTAGATCAGCGTGTCCTTGACGAAGGCGATCAGCGCCGGTGCCCGCAGCCCGGACTGGTAGGTGTAGGCGGCCAGGATGGCGAAGGCGACGATGATCGGCAGGTGCCGGGCGATGGTGCTCTCCCCGGTCACCCCCATCGTCTTGAGCACCGCCTCGATGCCGACGAGCTGGAGCGCGATGTAGGGCATCGTGGCGACGATGCCGGTGATCGCGATGATCAGCGCCAGGGTCGGCGAGTCGAACCGCTTCCGGACGAAGTCGGCCGGGGTGACGAAGCCGTGCCGGTGCGACACCGACCAGAGCCGGACCAGCACCAGGAAGACCAGCGGGTAGATGATGATCGTGTACGGCACCGCGAAGAACCCGGCCGCGCCCGCCCCGAACAGCAGCGCCGGTACGGCGACGAAGGTGTAGGCGGTGTAGAGGTCACCGCCGACCAGGAACCAGGTGATCCAGCCGCCGAAGCTGCGCCCGCCCAGCCCCCACTCGTCCAGGTGCGCCATGTCGTTCGGCGCCCGCCACCGGGCCGCCACGAAGCCCATCCCGCTGACCAGCAGGAACAGCAGCGTGAAGACGATGATCTCAGTGAGATGGTCCTGCCACATCGCCGATCAGCCCCGCTTCTTCGTCATCTGGTACACGACGGTCGTGGTGCCGACCCCGAGCAGGATGAAGGCGAGCTGGAGCCAGTAGAAGAGCGGGAAGCCCAGCAGCCGGGGCGAGTCGGCGTTGAAGAGCGGAGTGACGAGCGGTATCACGATCGGCAGGAAGAGCAGCCAGTTCCACGGGCTGTGGTCCTTCGCCCGCGACCTCGCCGCCACCACCTTGCCGGCCGGCGCCGCCGGCGTATCAGATTCGCTCATGCCGTCTCCTCGCTGCGCTCGACCTGCTGGTCCACCCCGTCACGCCAGGGAGTCATCGACGTCCGTGTGACGTGACGTGTCGTCGTTGACATGTGACGCCGGAGGTTAGGACAGAGTGACGGCGGTCACCCCGCCGGCACTCCGACGGTGCGCCGAGCGGTGACCATGGTGCGCCGAACGGTGATCAACGACCGAAATAACGTCCGGCCAAACGGTCCTATCAGGGCAATTAATACATCGAAGTACGACGATTACTCTTGCTCGGGGGTCGGCCGGTTGCCATGCTGGCCGGGTGCCCCGATTTCCCTCGTACGACAGCACCGCACTCGGGTACCACGTACTGGGGTCCGGGCCGCCGCTGGTCTGCCTGCCCGGCGGGCCGGCAAGGGCGTCGAGCTATCTCGGCGACCTCGGCGGGCTGAGCCGGGAACGCACCCTGATCAAGCTCGACCTGCGCGGCAGCGGCGACTCGGCGGTCCCCGACGACCCGACGAGCTACCGGTGCGACCGGATGGTCGACGACGTCGAGGCGTTCCGGGTCCACCTCGGACTCGACCGGATGGACCTGCTGGCCCACTCGGCCGCCGGCAACCTCGCGGAACTCTACGCGGCCCGGCACCCGGACCGGATCTCCCGACTGGTGTTGGTGACCCCCGGCCTGCGCTCGGTCGGGGTGGAAACGGTCGGCTTCGCCGAGGCGGTCGCCGCCCGCGGCACCGAATGGTGGTACGCGGAAGCGAAGGCCGCGATGGACGGCTGGCAGGAGGCGGCGGCCCGGGGCGCCGGCCCGGACGAGGTGAACCCGCTGCGCAAGGGCGCCGCGGCGTTCGCGTACGGCCGGTGGGACGAGCGGGCCCGCCTGCACGCCGAGGCGGACGAGTGGGAACGGCCGGAGGCGGCGAGCGCCGGCTTCTACGCCGGCTTCGCCCCGGACACCCCGGCGGTCCGCGCGGCGCTGGCCGGACTCGCCGCCCCGGTGCTGGTGGTGGCCGGCGAACTCGATCCCGCGCCGAGCCCGGCGGCGGCCCACGACCTCGGCGCGCTCTTCCCGCACGCCGAGGTCGTGGTGCAGGACGACACCAGCCACTTCCCCTGGCTCGACGACCCGGCCCGGTTCGTCAAGACGGTGCTCACCTTCCTCACCGAGGAGTGAGCCCCCTCGGCGAGGAGTGCGCCGCTACAGGTGGGCGGTGTCATTGACGCTGCGTACCGCCATCCCGCCGTCCGGCCAGATGTCCAGCCGCGAGATGCCGGCCGGGTCGAGATAGAGCCGGTGCAGGAAGGCGTCGGTGGCCGCGAGCGCGTCGCGCAGCGCGATCTTCACCGGTGAGACGTGCGAGACCACCACGACGGTCTCGCCCGGATAGCCGGCCAGCAACTTCGCCATCGCCCGGCTGACCCGGGTGCCGACCTCGACGAAGGACTCACCGCCGGGCGGGGCCACGGCCGGCGAGCCGAGCCAGGCGTCCAACTCGGCGGGCCAGCGCTCGCGTACCTCGGCGAAGGTGCGGCCCTCCCACTCGCCGAAGTCGCACTCGACCAGGTCCGGCTCGACCACCACAGGTACGCCGCCGAGGCCACCGGAGATGATGCCGGCCATCGACGTACACCGGGACAACGGCGAACTGACCACGGCCGCGACCTCGTCGACCAGCCCGGCCACCCGGCGGGCCGTCGCACCCGCCTGGCGGAGGCCCCGGTCGGAGAGCGGCACGTCACCCCGGCCCGAGTAGCGGCCCTGCGCGGTGTACTCCGTCTCGCCGTGCCGCAGCAGCAGCAACCGGGTCGCGGTCTCCGCCGGGCGCGGCTCCCAGGAACTCTTCGCCGTCGAACCCTGCGCGGCGACCTCGTGCGCCTCGGCCCGGCCGCTGGCACCCGCCGGCAGCGCGGCCGACGGCTCGGCGGCGCTGTCCCGGGCAGCCGCCGGCACCCGGCCGGCGGCCAGGTCCATCGCCGCGTTCGCCAGCGCGTCCGCGTGCCGGTTGCGCTCCCGGGGAATCCAGGTGTACGTCACCGAGTCGAACTTCCGGACCAGCCCGGCCGCCTGGGCGGCGAGCGGACGCAGCCCCGGGTTCTTGATCTGCCAGCGGCCGGCCATCTGCTCGACCACCAGCTTGGAGTCCATCCGCACCTCGACCGCGGACGCCCCGACGGCACCGGCCGCCTCCAGCCCGGCGATCAGGCCACGGTATTCGGCGACGTTGTTGGTGGCGGTCCCGATCGACTCGGAACGCTCGGCCAGCACCTCGCCGCTTGCCGCGTCCCGGACCACCGCGCCGTAACCGGCCGGGCCGGGATTGCCCCGGGCGCCGCCGTCCGCCTCCATCACGACCTTACGACCCGACACGGGTCCACCCCCCGACTCCGCCACCGACCCGGATCACAGCCCGGACTCGGCGGTACGCACCATGATGCGGCGGCACTCCTCGCAGCGCACCACCTCGTCCGGGGCGGCGGCCTTGATCCGCGCCCGGTCCGCACCGTACAGCTCCAACCGGCAGCCGCCGCAGCGCCCTCCGGCGACCAGCGCCGCGCCGAGCCCGCCGGACGACTCCCTGATCTTGTCGTAGAGCGTCACCAGGTCGGCCGGCAGGTCGGCCGCGAGCGGCTGCCGGGAGCCGGCCTTGAACTCCTGCTCCTTGCCGATCTCGGCAAGGGTCTCGTCCCGCCGCCGCTCGGTCTCCGCGCGCCGCTCCCGGGCCGCCGCCAGTCGCTGCTCGATCCCGTCGAGTACGCCCTGCGCGGTCTCCCGCTGCTCCATCAGCTCCAGCTCGGCGTCCTCCAGCTCGGTCTGCCGGCGGTTGAGCGAGGCCAGCTCGTGCTGCAACGCCTCCAACTCGCGGGCCGGCCCCGAACCGACGGTCAGCCGGGCCTGGTCCCGGTCCTTGCGCACCCGGACCTGGTCGACGTCCCGCTCCAGCCGGGCGATGTCCCGGTCCAGGTCGTCCACCGCCACCTGGGCCCGGACCCGCTCGTCCTCCAGCGCCGACAGCTCCCGGGCCAGGCTCTCCAGCTCGGCGTGCTCCGGCAGGGTACGGCGCCGGTGCGCCAGCTGGGCGAGCCCGGTGTCGATCGCCTGGAGGTCGAGCAGGCGACGCTGGTCTTTCGGGTCGGCCTTCATCGGGAGGGCTCCTTGTCCACGGGGGATGCGGGGAACAGCACGGGTGGTACGGGGGACGCCGCCTGCACCGTCCACGGATCGGTGTCCAGGTCGGACACCAGGGTCTCGACGCCCAGCCGTTCGCGCAGGTGCCCGGCGAGGTCGTCGAGCCACGGCCGCTCGGTGGCCCAGTGCGCGGCGTCCAGCAGCGCCGGCCCCTGCTCGGCCAGGTATTCGCTCACCGGGTGGTGCCGCAGGTCTGCGGTGAGGAAGGCGTCGACACCGGCCCGCAGGGCGTCGCCGCGGAAGGAGTCGCCGGCCCCGCCGCTCACCGCCACGGTCGAGATGGTCCGCCCGGGGTCACCGGCGGCGCGTACGCCCCAGGCGGTCGGCGGGAGCACCCGGGCCGCGTACCCGGCGAACTCGGCAAGCGTCGCCGGCTCGGGCAGCCGGCCGACCCGCCCGAAGCCCCGCCCCTGCCCGGCGGCCGGGCCGGCGGGGTCGGCCGGACGCAGCGGGCGCAGGTCGGTCAGCCCGAGCCTGCGGGCGAGCGCGTCGGAGACTCCCGGATTCGCGACGTCGGCGTTCGTGTGCGCGACGTACAGGGCCACGTCGTTCTTGATCAACTGGTGCACGATCCGGCCCTTGTACGTCGTCGCGGCCACCGAGGAGACGCCGCGCAGCAGCAGCGGGTGGTGCGCCACGATCAGGTCGGCGCCGTACCCGAGGGCCTCGGCGACGGTCTCCGGCACCACGTCCACCACCAGGGCGACCCGGCGTACCGGTGCGGACGGGTCGCCGACCACCAGTCCCACCCGGTCCCATCCCTCCGCCCAGGCCGGCGGATAACGCTGGTCCAGCGCCGCCACGACCTCGGCCACGCCGACCGCCCCAGAACCGGATGCACCCACGGCGGCCCAGCTTACCGGCGCCGGCCCGGTCGCGACGCCGGGTGCCGGCGGCCCGTCGCCGGTGCACAAGCAGGGCGGTGGGTACTGGATCGGCAAGCTGACCGGCTCCCGCGAGCCGACCGGGCTCAGCCGAGCTGGCCGCTCACCGAGAACCTGGACCGCAGCGCGGTCACCCCCATCTCCCAGGGGAACCTGTCCAGGTAGCGCTCCCCGGTGCCGGGCGGGTGCAGCGGCACGACGTGGTCGCCGAAGAGTACCGTGACGTCCCAGTCGCGCAGCCGGGCCAGGCTGGTCAGGAAGGCCGGATGGGCCGCCATCGCGGCGTTCGTGAACGGCATCGCCACGATCGGCAACCCCTTGCCGAGCCCCTCGACCAGCAGGCCGAGGACCAGCGTGTCGGCTATCCCGGCGGACCACTTGTTGATCGTGTTCACCGTCGCCGGGGAGACGATCATCGCGTCCGGCTCTGGCAGCACGTCGGGATCACCGGGGTCCTTGTACGTCGACCGCACCGGATGACCGGTCTGCCGCCCCAGCGCCGGTACGTCGGCGAACTTCGTCCCGTCCGGCGTCAACACCACGCACACGTCCCAGCCGTCCCGCTGGGCAGCACCCACCAGCCGTCCGACGTGCCGGGTCAGCGGCGAGCCGCAGGCGAGCACGTACAGTACGCGGGATCCGTCCGACCCCGTCACCGGACGATCCCCCGCAGCGCGGTCATACTCCCACTCCCATGTGCTCAGCCAACTCCGCAATCGGGGCCGGCGGCGCACCCCTTGTGCGACGCAGTACGTTCGACATCACCTCGTGCGCGATCGGCCGGCAACGGATCTCGGACGGAGCGAGCCGGTCACCGTCGACGAGCGCCTCGCCCGCCCGGTCCAGGTCGCCGATCTGGGCGAAGCCGCGGGCCAGGTCGAGCATGTGGTGCGCCCGCCGTTCCGGCAGCAGCGCGTTGAAACCGTCCCCGCGCATGATCGTCTGCTCGTGGGTCTGCACCGCGTTCCCGCCCTCGCCGAGTTCCACCGCCGCCGCCGCCCGGTGCAGCTCCAGGTTGGTCGGGCCGAAGCTGGTCCAGTAGAGGTTCTGGTCACCGCCGAGCCGGTCGGCCGCCTCCTGGGCCTCGTTGACCAGGTCCTTGACGGTGTTGTTGTCGCCCATCCGGGCGGCCGCCATCGCCCCCTGCAACAGCAGCATCCCGTAGACCGAGAGCCGGGCCGGTGTGGCGTCGTTGGCGCCGCCCGGCGCGAGACGGTTCGCGACGCTCACGTTCACCTCCAGCGCCGGCCGGGCCCGGCCGAGCGCCAGCAGGGCGTTGCCGACCCGGTAGGTCGCCACCCCGGCCAGCAGCGGGTCGTCGGCCCGCTGGGAGACCGCCATCGAACGGTCGGCGGCGAGCCAGGCCAGCTCGTACTCGCCGAGTTTGCGCAGCGCCGACGAGGCGATCTGGTAGACCTGCCCGAGCAGGTGTGCCGCCTTGCCGGAGTCGTCGCCGCCGGTGAGGCTGTCCAGCGCCTGCGCGTCCCGCAGCAGCTTGGGCAGCGCCCGGCTCAGTACGCCGTACCGGGCGTACTGGAAGGTCAGCCAGGCGTGGTTCACCGACTTGGCCATCTCGGCGAGCGAGGGCGGGTGCGGGGCGGCGGCGAAGAACGAGCTCATCGAGTCGTACCGCTCCAGGGCGGAGCGGATCTCGTCCACCTCCACCTCGTCGATGCAGGTGAGCCCGTCGGGCTGGCGTTCCGGCGCCTTGCCGAGCAGAAGCTGGGCGTCGAGCTGGAGTACGTCGGCGATCTCGTACAGCACGGAGAACTTGTCCAGCCGGCGTACGCCGCGCTCGACCTTGTCCACCCAGCTCTTCGACTTCCCGAGCCGATCGGCGAACACCTGCTGCGACATCTTGCGGCGACCGCGCCAGTAGGCGACGCGTCGCCCGATCGGCAGTTCGTCCACGTCCGGCCCTCCTTTCTGCGTCGGCGGGTCAGGGGGCCCGAGCCGGTGCGAAACGGGGGTGCGACTCACGTCCGTGCCGGTCGCACAACGTGTACGTCCCTCCGGAGACGACCGCTCATAGCTTCCGATACAACTTGCGGCTGTCTGCCCGGACAAACGACCGCGTCATACGCCAGTGACGGGCTTCGACCTGCGGAACCGGCGGAAATCGATGAGAGTAGGGATTCACGGAGATGTGGGAGAGAGTCCGTCCACGTTCGGTGCGTTTCGTCCAGCTCGACCGGGTCCGGCTGCGCCGGATCGCGCTCCGTTACGCCGGGCACGGTTGGCAGGTCACCCCCGGCGCATGTCTGGCCCGGCACCGCTTCGTGTGCGGCCGGGCCGGCTGCCCGACCACCGGCTGTCATCCGGCGCTGGAGCAGTGGGAGCAGCATGCCACCGCCGACCCGGCCCGGGTCGCCACCTGGTGGCGGCTGCGGCCACACTCGATCCTGCTCGCCACCGGCCGCGCCTTCGACGTGCTGGAGGCACCCGCCTGCCTGGGCCGGTTCGCGCTGGAGCAGGCCCGACCCCGGCTGTTCGGCACCGTCTCCGACGAGGTCCACGGGCCGGTCGCGGTGACACCGGGCGGCCGGTGGATGTTCCTGGTACGCCCCGGCGAGCCGCTCCGGCCCGAGCTGGAGCAGAGTCTCGACGTGCTCCGGCACGGCCTCGCTTCGTGGATCCCGGCCCCGCCGACCCGGCTGCCGGAGGGGACGGTGCGCTGGGTGGTCTCGCCGGAGGAGACCCGCTGGCGCCTCGCCGACCCGTACGCCGTCCAGGAGCTTCTCGTCGACGCGCTGGACGCCGTCGCACCGTCGTTGCCCGAGCCGCTCTTCCCGGCGCACCTGCCCGCCCCGCGCCAGGGCCGCTGAGGCGCTGCGCCCGTAGGCCAGGGCCGCCGAGCCCGCGATCAACGCCGGGCTGGACGGTTGTCCGCACGGAGACTGTCGAGCTGCCCCGCCTGTGCGCCCAGCGCTTCAGTGATTCAGCGAGTCCGGCGAGTCAGCGAGTCCGGCGAGTCCGGGCCAATGTCCGGATTGTCGCGCCCCGTCTGTGCGCCCAGCTCGACAGTCTTCCTGCGAGGTATCACCCTCCGGCCGGCAAGGGGTCGGCGACGCGCCTGGCCCACGCACCGGGCCGCACGCACCGGGCCGCAGGGGCGGGCCGAAGGGGCGGGCCGAAGGGGCGGCGGCCGCCAGGGCCCGGACACCGAGGCCGTCCAGGCCCGGACGCCGGATGGCTGCCGGGCCGGACGCCCGGTTCCGACCGACCTGCGCCGGTTCTGCCGCTATCGGCCGGACCGGGCCGGCGCGGGCCGGTACGGCTGTGGAGGGCAGCCGTACGGCCTGGTAGCAGGGCCAGGAGCAGCGTGAGAGCCGCCCCTGACCGGGTAATCCGGCGCCGGACTGGTTGACGCCTGAGGAAAGGGCCCACGCCATGCTCAGCAAAGAGGATCAGCGCCGTTTCGACGAGATCACGCACCAGCTCCGGATGACCGACCCCGGGTTCGTCGCCCGGCTCGGCGACCGGGGCAGACTGCGCCGCGCTCGGCTGATACTCGTGTTGACCTTCGTACTCTGGGCCACCGTACCGGCCCTGGTCGTGCTCGGCGGCTGGTTGGCCGTCGCGATCGCCCCGGCGGTGCTGGTGGCGGCCACGTTACTGATGTGGCAGGCCCGGCGGAACCGCTGAGCCGGGAACGGCGGGCGCCCGCCCAGCCGCCCCGGCCGGTCGCGACGGCCGGGCGGTCGGTCAGTCCGGGTCGCCGGCACCGAACCGGGTGTAGCCACGACGCAGCCGCTCGGTGAGGCCGGGCCCGCCGATCGCCGCGCCCGGCGGGCCGAGCTGGCGCAGCAGCAGGTCCGGCTCCGTCGCCAGGGTGGGCGGCCGGTCCGGCAGCGGCACCGGGGCGACCCAGAACCGGTCGAGCAGCCCGGCCAGCGCTTCGCCCGGCAGGTCGGCGAGGGCCAGCCCGGCACCGACCGACGGCGGGCCGACCGCATCGGCCTCGACCGCATCCGCGTCGACCGCATCGGCGTCGACGCGTCCGGCCAACCGGTCGTGCTCTCCGTCGCCGGGGCCGGTGCCGCGCAGCGCCCGCAGCCGGGCGAGTAGCCGCGCACGGTCGCGCCCCCGCCAGTGCAACAGCTGGAACGGGTCCGCGTCGAACGCCTCGGCAAGCAGATAGAAGGCCGCGGCCAGATGTTTGCACGGCACGGCGAAGTCCGGGCAGTCGCAGCGCTGGGTCAACTCGTCGACGCCGGCCGGGAAGAGCGGCGCACCCGCCTCGGCGAAGACCGACTCCAGCTCCGGCGGTACGTCACCGGCCAGCAGTCGCGCGCTGAACAGCGCCTGCGCGGCGAGCAGGGTTTCGAGCCGGCTCCAGACCCGTTCGGGCAGCGGCCGGAACCGGATCGACACCTGGTACGGCCTCGCCCGGGAACCCTGCACCACGGCGGTCACCTCGCCCGGTGCCACGTCCAGCGAGACGACCTGCCCGGCCCGGGCGTACGAGCGGCCCCGGGTGAGCCGGGTGCCCAACGCGAACGACTCCAGTACGTCGAGGAAGCGGCGGGACCACCAGGACTGCCCGATCGCCCCCCGGGCGGTACGGGCGCGCAGTCCACCGTCGACCCTGCGCGGCCGGCCGTACTCGCGGAAGTCGGCCATCACTCCACCACCGCCCCGCGCTCGAGGGCGAACAGCTGGCGCAGTTCCGAGGTGGAGAGTTCGGTGAGCCACTGCTCGCCGCCGCCGACGATCCGGGCGGCCAGTCCGCGCTTCTCGGCGATCATCGCCGCCACCTTCTCCTCCACGGTGCCGGCGCAGACGAACTTGCGTACCTGCACCGCGCGGCGCTGGCCGATCCGGAACGCCCGGTCGGTGGCCTGGTCCTCGACGGCCGGATTCCACCAGCGGTCGACGTGTACGACGTGGTTGGCGGCGGTCAGGGTCAGCCCGGTGCCGCCGGCCTTGAGGGAGAGGACGAAGAGAGCGGGGCCGGCGGCCTGGTCCTGGAACCGGGCGACCATCGCGTCCCGGTCCGCCTTGCCGACGCCGCCGTGCAGATAGAGCACCTCGCGACCGAACCGGGCGCCGAGGTGGGCCCGGAGCATCCCGCCGAACTCGGCGTACTGGGTGAAGACCAGTGCCTTCTCGCCGGCCGCCAGTACCTCGTCGAGGATCTCCTCCAGCCGGGCCAGCTTGCCGGAGCGGCCGGGCAGCCCCGAGCCGTCCCGGAGCACCTGGGCGGGGTGGTTGCAGACCTGCTTGAGCCGGGTCATGGTGGCCAGCACCAGCCCGCGCCGCTCGATGCCCTCGGAGGACTCGATCTTTGCCATCATGTCGTCCACCACCGCCTGGTAGAGCGACGCCTGCTCCCGGGTGAGGTTGCAGAGGACCTCCATCTCCAGCTTCTCGGGCAGGTCGGTGATGATCGAGCGGTCCGTCTTGACCCGGCGGAGCACGAACGGGCCGGTGATCCGGCGCAACCGGGCCGCCGCCTCGTCGTCGCCGTGCCGCTCGATCGGTTCGGCGTACCGCTTCTTGAAGGCGGTCGCGGCGCCGAGCAGGCCGGGATTGGCGAACTCCATGATGGACCAGAGGTCGGCGAGCCGGTTCTCCACCGGCGTACCGGTGACCGCCACCCGGTGCCGGGCGGGCAGCGAGCGGATCGCGGCGGCCTGCCGGGTCGCGGCGTTCTTGATCGCCTGGGCCTCGTCCACCACGATCCGGTGCCAGTCGACCTCGGCCAGCGCGGCGGCGTCCCGGGCCGCCACCGAGTAGGTGGTGAGCACCAGGTCCGCGTCCCGGACCGCCGCGGTGAACTTCGCCCCGCGCGGCCGTTCCGCACCGTGGTGTACGTGTACCCGCAGCTCGGGCGCGAACCGGGCCGCCTCGCGCTGCCAGTTGCCGACCAGCGACATCGGGCAGACCAGCAGGGTCGGGCCGGCCTCGGCCGGGTCACCGGCGAGCAGCGCCAACATCATGATGGTCTTGCCCAGCCCCATGTCGTCGGCGAGGATGCCGCCGAGCCCGAGCGACTGGAGGAAGGCCAGCCAGGCCAGCCCACGCCGCTGGTACGGCCGTAGCGTCCCCCGGAAGCTCTCCGGCGCGTCCCGGGGTGTCAGGTGCCGCTCCGCCTGGCCGGCGAGCAGGTCCCCGAGCGGGCCGTCGGCGCTGACCCCGAGCACCGGCAACGCCTCCGGATCGTCGTCCGGGCTGGCCAGTCCCAGCCGGAGCAGGTCGGCAACGGTCAGCTCGCCACCGGCCTTGAGCAGCCGGAGCCCGGCGGCGAGCCGTTTCGCGTCCAGCTCGACCCACTGGCCGCGCAGCCGGACCAGCGGTGTCTTGAGCGTGGCCAGCGCCCGCAGCTCGGCGGCCGAGAGCGGCTGGTCGCCGAGAGCCAGCTCCCACCGGTAGTCGACGAGCGCCTCCATCCCGAGTGCGCTGCGCGCGGCGACCGTCCCCGGCGCGGTCGGCGCGGTACGCGCCCGGGCCTGCAACCGGGCACCGAGCCGGGCGCCGGGCCGCTGCCACCAGGACGGCAGCAGCACGCCGAACCCGGCGGCGTGCAGCACCGGCGCCCCGTCCCGGAGGAACCGGTGTGCTCCCTCGGTGTCCAGCTCCAGCGCCTCCGGAGCAGCCGTCCGGAGCGCGTCGTCCAGTTCCGGCCAGAGCCGGCTCGCCCGGCCCAGCTCGGTCAGCAGGGTCTCCTGCGGGGCGGCCAGGTGCCGGGCCAGCGCCCGCAGGTCGCCCCGGGCGGCCCAGATCCGGTCCGCCCCGACCACCAGGCTCGGCTCGTCGGCCGCCTGGAGCGCGAACTCCAGCCGCCAGCACCGCTCTGCCCCGCCCGACTCGACCAGCTCAGCCAGCTCCCCCGCCCCGAGGTCGATCTCGATCGGGGCGGGTGGTTCGACGAGCCGGAAACAGGCCCGTACCGGGCTGCCGGCAGCGTCCCGCTGCCAGGTTCGTAGTTCCCGGTCGAGGACGGCCACCGCCTCCGGTGCGGCGGTGAACTCCCGCTGCCGCCCGGTGAGCGCCCGCAGCCAGCTCCGGACGGCGGCGTCGGCGGCACCGGCCCGACCGGCCCCGATCAGCCGTACGCCCTCAAGGGCCGTCCGGGCGGCGGCGTCGGTGAGCGCGTCCAGGGCGTCCGCGACGATCTCCGCCGCCGAGCCACCCGCGCCGGGATCGCCGTCCGGCAGGGCGGCGCGGGCCGCGGGCGGCAGCGCCATGGCCAACGCGCGGGCCCAGCGGGCGTCGGCCCCGCTGAGCAGCGGGCGCCACACCGCGCGGGCCGAGCCGGCCCCGTCCGGTGTGGCGAGGCCGGGCAGGGTCCTGCCCCGGCGCACCAGCTCGACCGCGAACCCGGCCAGCCCGGCGAGGTGGCGCAACGACGCACCCCGGACCGGCAGGCTCGCCGAGCCGTCGGGTTTCCGGCCGGCCGGCCGCCGCCGGTCGGCGGGTGCTCCCCCGGCACCCAGCGGCTCGTCCGGGCCGCAGGCGAGCAGCACCGGAAGCGCGTGGTCCGCGTCGTACTCCAGCACCGGCACCCGCCACGGGGCGAGTCCGACGGAAGCGCGGCCCGGCTCGGCCGGCTCGGTCCGGACCAGTTCCGCCGAGTCGACGGGTGCGCCGGCCCGGGTCGGCAGGGCGAGCAGCACGCTGCCGGTGGTCGCCTTTGCGGCGAGTTCGCCGAGCACACCGGCCAGCCCGGCGTGGCCGGCGGCGAACGGGTGCGGCCGGTGCCGGGGCGGGCGGCCGGGCCGGCGCGGCGGCCGGACCGGCAGCGTGGAGTTCTCACCCCACACCGCGAGCCGGCCCCCGGCCAGCCACGACGCGTGGACGACCAGCACGCAGAGGTCCCTTCTCGGCCGTGGGGTCAGCGGGCGGCTCCCTTTCTAGCACCCCGCCCGTCACCGCCGCCGGGGCCTCGCCGGCACGGCGAGCGTCGACGTCCCGGAGCGCTGCCGGCCGGCCGCTCCCGCCCCGGGCGTGCACACCCGACTGGCGAATTCCGGCATTTACCCAGTCACGAATCGAACAGTTCCGCCCCGCTGGCCGTACCAACGGAGAAGATGACGACAGGCATGGATGCGTCGGCATCACGAGGTGAGGCGGTGACCATGGACTTCCCCATCGTGAAGCGGGCGACGCCCGGACGCTACCTGCTGCGCGGACTGCTCTCCTGCGGGCCCTGCGACGAGTTGCTGATCCCGTCCTTCTCGTCGAGCGGGCGCCGCTACTACGGCTGCCCCCGCCGGCAGTGCCCCCGGCCGTGGATTCCGGCGGAGCAGGCCGAGCAGGCCGTCTGGGCGCACGTCACGGCGACGTACGGGGACGCGGCCCGGGATGTGCCGCAGGACCGGCGACCGGCGCTGCTGGCCGCCCTGCTCGCCCGGGTCAGCGTCGGGGTGCGGGTCGCCGACCTGCACTACCAGTGGCGGTGAAACGCCCGGGTGCGGCGATCCCCTGCGGCGGGGACGTTCCGGCGGCAGGATGGCCCCATGGAGGGCTCCACGGAGATCCCGCTGGTCGGCGGCGTGGGTGACGGTGGCACGGTGCTGGTCGACCTCGACGTGCACGGCCGTCCGCCGCTCACCCACCACCATCTGATCGACGACGGACTCGCCCAGGCGGAGATCTACGAGCTGGAGGCGGCGGACACCGGCGAGGGGCCACCCTGGCTGTACCGGTGGCGCGGACCCGCACCGTCCTGAGCAGTCCCTTCCCGCCCGTCGCCACGCACGGATTCCGTCCGTGGACCCGCGTCGAGCCGGCCCGGGTCGTCCCCCGGACCGGCTCTGTCCGTTCCGCCGCTACTTGCCGCGGAAGACCCGGACCGTGGCGACGCCGCCCAGGGCGAGCGCACCGAGCAGTACCGCCCAGATGATCGTGGTGCTCAGGCCGGTGCCGAACTCCGCGTTCGCCTTGGCGTTGGCGGCCAGCGACTGGTCCTGCGGGGCGGGCACCACCACCGGGGGCAGCTCGGCGTACCGCACCAGGCCGGTGCTCTCCAGCAGGGTCATGTGGGTCTGCACGAAGCCGTTCGCCTGCTCGGCGAGCGTGCGTACGGTCTCGTTGCGGGTGCCGGACCGGACCGCGCCGATGACCGGGAAGATCGCCCCGTGCGCCGCCCGCAACCGGTCCACGAAGATCCGGTCGAACCGCGCCCCGGTGGCGTTCGTCATCTCGTCGAGCCAGCCCTTCTGCTGGGCCGTCGGCTCGGTCGGCAACTGGACGCCGAGCTTGTTCGCCGCCTCGACGGTGAGCTGGTCCAGTTCGACGTGCTGCTTGGCGATCTCGGCGCCGATTTCCCGGACCCGCTGGCTCTCGCCCTTCTCGGCGGCCATCTGCCCGGCCGGCATCTCCCAGAGCCCGGCCAGCCGGACCCCGCTGAGCAGTGTCATGTCGGCCGCGCCGAGCTGGGTCGGCCCGGCCGGGGCTGCGTTGGCCGCACCGGGCAGCACGAGCAGACCGACTACCAGGCCAGCCAGCAGGCCGGCCGTCCGGCGCATTCCCTTTACCGCAGATCGGGCCGTGGCCACGTACTCAACCTCCCATAAAGCGGCGCCAGAGTGGCAATGGAGTTGTCGGCCAGGACGGTATTGCGGCGCGCGCTTATGAGTCAATCTCGGAAGGCCGGGCAGAGCGAAGCTTAGGGCATATTTAAAGGAAATTTATACCGGCGGGTAGCCTCGGCGCCGCCGGGCGGAACCACGGACGACGGGCCGGACCTGCGCTTTTCCCGCCGCGTCGCGCCGGCCAGCCGGACGGGACGGGGAAAGTCCACCGGAAGCGAGGCGGCCGACCACGTCGCGCAGTACGGCGATGACCCGGGGTGACAATTCCCGGCAGGGTCTCCGGCGGACAGAAGGGGTTGGGTGGGCGCGGCAGGTTTCGAACCTGCGACCCCTCGCTTGTAAGGCGAGTGCTCTCCCACTGAGCTACGCGCCCGGAGTGCCTGACGGCCACCGGCGGCGGCAAGCTTACCTGCCGCCCCGGTACCCGCTCCACCCAGTTCACCCAGCGGGCCGGGTTCAGGCCAGCGCCGCCGCCAGGGCCTTGCGCCAACCGGCCTGGTCACGCGCCTCCCCGGGGCCGTTGCACTCGGCGAAGCGCACCGTACCGGCCTTGTCGATCACGAACGTGCCCCGGTCGGCGAAGCCCGCGTTCTCGTTGAAGACGCCGTACGCCCGGGCCACCCCGCCGTGCGGCCAGAAGTCGGCGAGCATCGGGAACTGGTAGCCCTCCCGCTCGGCCCAGACCTTGTGCGCGTACACCGAGTCGACGCTGACGGTGAACACCTGGACATCGTCGTTCTGGTATTCGTGCAGGTTGTCCCGCACCTCGGCGAGTTCACCCTGGCAGGTGCCGGTGAACGCGAGCGGGTAGAAGACGAGCAGCACCGCCCGCCGACCCCGCAGGTCGGACAGGCGCACCTGCTGGTTGTTCTGGTCCTTGAGCACGAAGTCCGGCGCCTCGGCACCGACGTCGATCGGCATGCGGTCCTCCCTGGTCGTGGGGCATTGACCGGCTGATCACGCGGATCGGCCGGCTGGGCCGTACGGGTGCGGCGTCCGGGCTGTTTCTCCGGCCCCGGCCCGGCTACTTCTTCGCCTTGGCGCCTCGACGCAGGACCAGTCGCGCTCCGCTCCAGTCCTTGCCGGCGTTGACGGTGGAGGTCTGCTGGAGGCCGGCGGTGACCGCCGTCTCGCTGACCTCGCTCGGCTCGACGTGCCCGTCCCGGCCGGCCTTGGGAGTCAGCAGCCACACCACGCCGTTGCCAGCCAGCGGGCCGAGGGCGTCGACGAGCATCTCGAACAGGTCACCGTCGCCGTCGCGGTACCAGAGCAGCACCGAGTCCACGACCTCGTCGGTGTCCTCGTCCACCAGCTCTCCGCAGCGATCGGTCAGGGCGTCCCGGAGATCCTGGTCGACGTCGTCGTCGTACCCCATCTCCATGACGACCATCCCCGACTCGATGCCGAACCGGTCCGCCACGCTCCGTACGCCGTCGGCGGCCTGACCAGCGGTCGCGCTCACTGTCACGTGCCTCCTCATCTCCCTGCCAGCGGCATCCGGGTGACGCCGATGACGCAAAGTCCACACAGTTGTCCCGCCGCGCGCAAGTGGCACACCGAGTCGAAGGGAATTTACCGTGCCAGCAGCGTTCGGGCACCCTGGGTAATGGCCTCTTCGGAGACCAGCACGGTACTGGCGGCCGGACCCAGCGGGACAAAGGTATCGATAGCAGCTACCCTACGGGCAGATCCGACAAAACCGGCATCGACCAGCGCCGCCACCACCCCCTCGCCGACCCCGCCGGACCGGCGTGTCTCGTCCACGACCAGCACCCGGCCGGTGGCCTGGGCCTCCCGGATGATGTCCGCCACCGGCAGCGGTGCCAGCCAGCGCAGGTCCAGCACCCGGGTGCCGACATCCTCCTCGGCCAGCTTCGCCGCCGCCCGCAGCGACATGCGAACACCGTTACCGAACGTGATGATCGTGACGTCCTCGGCCGAGCCGACGCCGTACACCCGGCCCCGGCCGATCGGGACGTGGCTGGCCGTCCAGCCGCCCGGCCCGAGGTAGGGGGCGAGCCACTCCCCGTCGCCGTCGGTGTGCAGATCGCGGGTGTGGTAGAGCGCGATCGGCTCCAGGAAGACGCAGACGCTGCCGTCCACCGCCGCACTGGCCAGGCAGGAGCGCAGCATCGGCGCGGCGTCGTCGGCCCGGGACGGCACCGCGAGCACCAGCCCCGGCACGTCCCGGAGTACGGCGAGCGAGTTGTCGTTGTGGAAGTGCCCGCCGAACCCGTCCTGGTACGCCAGCCCGGCGATCCGGACCACCATCGGGTTGCGGTAGGCGCCCCGGGAGAAGTACTGCATGGTGGCCGCCTCGCCCCGGAGCTGGTCCTCCGCGTTGTGCAGGTAGGCGAGGTACTGGATCTCCGGCACCGGCAGCATCCCGCTCAGCCCGGCGCCGAGACCGAGCCCGAGGATCGAGGTCTCGTCCAGCAGCGTGTCGAAGACCCGGGGGGCGCCGAACCGGTCCCGCAGGCCCTTGGTGACCCCGTACACCCCGCCCTTGACCGCCACGTCCTCGCCGAAGACGGTCATGCCGGGATAGTCGAGCAGCCCGTCGGCGAGCGCGGCGTTTATGGTCTGGGCCAGGGTCAGCGACCCGGCCTGCTCCGGCAGCTTGCCGTCGAAGGCGGCGTTCCGGGCGGCGGCGGCCGGCCCGGCGGCCCGGCCGGCGGCGTCGGTGACCGCCCGGGCTACCCGGACCGGGCGCCTCGGCGCCAGCGGCGCCACGATGTCCGCCGCGCTGTCCAGCTTGCGCTCCCCGAGCACCTCCTCGGCGACCTTGCGGACCTGCCAGCCGACCTCGTCGTAGCGGGCGATCAACTCCTCCGGGGTTAGTACGCCCGCCTCGGCGAGCAGCCGGGCGCTGCCCACCAGCGGGTCCCGGGCCACGTCCCGGGCGATCTCGGCGGCACTGCGGTACGCCAGCTCGGCATCCGCCCCGGCGTGCCCCATCAGCCGCACCGTCGACAGGTGCAGTACGGCCGGACGCCGGTGCCGGCGCACCCAGGCGGCCGCCTCGACCGCCACGTCGTACGTCTCGACCAGGTCGCAGCCGTCCGCCGAGAAGTACCGGATGCCGGGCTTGGCCCGCAGCGCCTGCGTCACCCAGCCGTCCGGCGACCGGACGCTGATGCCGAGCCCGTTGTCCTCGCAGACGAAGAGCACCGGGAGGCGCAGTCCGGTGTGGTCGCACCAGCCGGCGGTGTTGAAGGCGGCGACGGCGGTGGCGTGGTTTACCGAGGCGTCGCCGAACGAGCAGACCACGATGGCGTCGGCCGGCCAGGCCGACTCGGCCTCGCCGCGCTGCCGGGCCGCACCGGCACCGGCCACCCGACGGCCGCCGGCGGACCGCCCCCGGCCGTCGCCGAGCCGGCGCAGCCGTTCGATGGCGAAACCGATCCCGACCGCCCGGGGCAGGTGCGAGGCGATGGTGGAGGTGGTCGGTACGACGGCGACGGCGGCGTTGCCGAAGACCTTGTGCCGGCCGCCCGCGATCGGCTCGTCGGCGGAGGCCACCACCCCGCGCAGCACGTCCCGGGCGGCCTCCAGGATCGCCGCCGGCGCGCCGGCCTCGGATTCGTCGTCGGACCGGGGGTCGGCGGGGTTCGCGCCGGAGCTTGCGTTGCCGTCCTGGCCGCGCATCACCTCGGCCACCCGTTCGGCGACCCCGACCCGGTGCACCGCGCCGTCGGCCCGGCCGCTCGGCGTGGCCGGGTCCTCGGCGTCGGCCTGGGCGACCCGGGCGCAGTAGAAGGCGCCGGAGCGGTAGTGCAGCAGGGCCGGATCGGTCGGCCGGACCGCCAGCGCCACCGCGGCGTTGCCCTCGTGCCCGGAGGAGCCGATGGTGTAGTAACCCTCGCCGAAGCTGCGCAGCCAGCGGGCCGCGAGATCGAGATGCCGGCTGACCAGTTGGGCGTCGAAGAGTTCCAGCGCCGTCCGGCCGTCGAGCGTGCCGCCGTCCCGGACCGGTTCGGCGGCCGTGCGTCCGGTCGCCGACACCTCGATGGCGCCGACCGCCTCCCGGAACCGTTCGTCGAGATCTTGGGGGGTGGTCACGTCCGACAGCATTACCGACGCCGGCCACCCGTGACCACTCAGACACGTCACAACCGCCCATGTCCGCCCCGACGGCCGGCCCCGGCCGACCCTGGGCGGCCGGGCGTCTTCGGTTCACCTCCTGTTCCATCCGGCGTCGTCAGGACTATCGAATCGATGAACCGGTGGTCGCCAGGCTGCTTCCAGCCCGTCCACCGGATCTTGGGAGATCTCGATGGCTCTGTCCCGCCGTACCCTCCTGCTCACCGGCGCCGCGGTCGGGGCCGCCGGCGCGGTGACCGGCCTGCCCGCCGCGGCCGCCGCCGCCCGGCCGCTGGCCGCCGACCCGTTCACCCTCGGCGTCGCCTCCGGCGACCCGGACGCCGACGGCTTCGTGCTCTGGACCCGGCTCGCGCCGACCCCGCTGGCCGAAGACGGCCTCGGCGGGATGCCGGACCGGGCCGTCCCGGTCCGCTGGGAACTCGCCGCCGACGAGCGGTTCCGACATGTGGTACGCCGGGGTACGGCGGTGGCCCGCCCGCAGTCCGGGCACGCCGTGCACGTCGAACTGACCGGCCTGCCGCCCGGACGCGAGTACTTCTACCGGTTCCACGCCGAGCGGCACACCTCGCCGGTCGGCCGGACCCGCACCGCACCGGCGCCCTGGACGCTCGGCGGCGCCCTGACGATGGCGTTCGCCTCCTGCTCGCAGTTCGAGCACGGCTACTTCACCGCCTACCGCCGGCTCGCCGAGGAGCAGCCGGACCTGGTGCTGCACCTCGGCGACTACCAGTACGAGTACGCCAAGGGCAGTTACGTCGCCCCGGGCGGCAACCCGCGCGACCACGAGGGGCCGGAGACGGTCACCCTGGCGAACTACCGGCAGCGGCACGCGCAGTACAAGTCCGACCCGGACCTGCGGGCCGCGCACCAGGTGGCGCCCTGGGTGGTGGTCTGGGACGACCACGAGCTGGACAACAACTGGGCCGACGAGGTCCACGAGAAGCCGGAGATCCCGCAGCCGGACTTCCTGGCCCGCCGGGCGGCGGCGTTCCAGGCGTACTACGAGAACATGCCGCTGCGCCGCAGCTCGATCCCGCACGGCATCGACATGCAGCTCTACCGCCGGCTCCGCTGGGGGCGGCTGGTCAACTTCCACATGCTCGACACCCGGCAGTACCGGGACGACCAGGCGTGCGGCGACGGCACCAGGGACTGCCCGGCCGCACTCGACCCGGCCCGCTCGATCACCGGTGCCGAGCAGGAGCGCTGGCTGCTCGACGGCTTCCGCCGCTCCGACGCCCGCTGGGACGTCCTCGGCCAGCAGGTCTTCTTCGGCCAGCGGGACACCGACGCCGGCCCGGCGAAGTTCACCTCGATGGACAGCTGGGACGGGTACGCCGCCTCCCGGGACCGGATCACCCGGGGCTGGGTGGCGGCGAAGGTCCGCAACCCGGTCGTGTTGACCGGTGACGTGCACGCGCACTGGGCCGACGACCTGAAACTCGACTACGACGACCCGACCTCGCGGACGGTCGGCACCGAGCTGGTCTGCTCGTCGATCACCTCGGGCGGCAACGGCGCCGACTCGGTGACCGGCAGCCACCCGTACTTCCCGCACAACCCGCACCTGCGGTTCCACAACAACCAGCGCGGCTACGTGCTGACCCGGTTCACCGCGCGGGAGCTGACCGCCGACTTCAAGGTGCTGCCGTACGTGAACACGCCTGGCGCGCCGGCGTACACCCGGGCGTCGTTCGTGGTGTCCGACCGGGTGCCGGGGCTGCACCAGACGTACGACCGGCCGGTCGCCCCGGCCACCGCCGCCGCCCGGTCGCTCGTGGACCAGGCGGCCGAGACGGCGGCCCGGGAGAACCTGCGGCCCTGAGCGCCGCCCGCCAGGTGCGGCCCGGTGGTCCCGCCGGGCCGGCCGTGACGGTCGCCGGTCGGCCCGGTTCGGGTCCGGGCCGGCCGGCGACTGTCCATCCGCCCGCCCCGCGTCGAGCGGGCGCTACTCGCGCCAGCCGAGCAGTTCGACGCCCTTGGCCAGTTCCACCCGCAACCCGACGACGATGTCCCGGGAGTCGCCGGGCGGCAGCTCGACGTGCCAGGCCAGCTCGCCGAGCGCGGCCCGCTCGTCCGGCGGCGGGTCGAGGCGCAGCTCCCGGACCGTTATCCCGTCGCCGCGCGAGACCGGCAACTGGTCCCGCACCGTCAGCCGGGCCGCCCTGGGCGTGTGGTTGACCACGCTGATCCGGTACTCGACCTCGCGGCGCCGGGTCGAGCCGAGGGTCGCCCTGGTGTCGCTGCGCCGCACCAGTTCCCGCTTGACCCGGATCCGGTCGTCCAGCCCGAGCGCCACCTCCACCTCCTCGCCCGGCGCCAGGGTCGGCAGCGTCGTGCCACCGACGAAGTCGGCGCCGTGGAACACCGACGCCGGCCCCGGCAGCAGGGTGTGCTCCGAGCCGTTGACGGCGGTGGCCCGCAGGTGCGCCCCGGGGGTACGCACCGGCGCGGTGACGTGGTCGAGCCGGGCCGCCAGCTCCAGTACGGCGACGACGGCCCGGTGCGCGCCCCCGTCGGCGGGTACCGCCACCGGACGGGCCGGCCGGTAGGTGGCGGCCTGCACGCCCTGGGTCAGGGTGGCGGTCGGCTGCGCCACCGGGGGCGGCGGCGGCCCGGCCCCGCGCGCCTTGCCGGCCGCCGCCGGGGCCGGCCCGCCATCGGGTACCGGTGCACCGGCCACCCGGGCCCGGACCGGACCGGCCTCCTGCGCCGTCCGGAGCACCGGTTCCGCCTGGTGCAGGTACCACGGTTCCAACTCCGGCAGTTCGGTGCCGGTGGCCGGTCGGGCGGTGGAGAGCAGCAGCTCGCACTCCGGCCAGTCCTCACCGGTGCGCTGGCTGACCAGCCCGAACCAGGTGAGTGTGAGGGTCTCCTCGACCAGCCGCAGGTCGTACGAGGAGGTCCAGCCGGCGCCCTGCACGACGTACGAGAGTTCGAGCTGGACCTCGGCGGTCGGCTCCGGGTCGGCCGGGCCGCCGTCGCCGTCCGCCTCGACCCGCAGGATCACCTCGGCGGCCAGCCGGTCCGGCGACCGGCGACCGGCCAGCGCGCCGATCTCCCGCTCGACCGCGGCGAGCCGCTCCCGGGCCTCCTCCTGGCGGCGGGCCAGCTCCCGGCGCCGGGCCTGGCCGGCGGCGGTCTGTTCGGCGACCGAGTCGGTGAACCCGGCCACGTCGCCCGGGGTGGCGTCCCCGGCGGCCAGCGCGCGGGCGTAGCTGGCGCCGGCCCGCTGGGTGAGCAGGGCCAGGAAGTCGGCGCGCTGCCCCTCGACCGCTTCGGCGTCGGCCAGCTCGGCGAGTTCGGCGGCGATCTCCCGACGCCGTTGTGCCAGCTCGGCGGCGGTCCCCTCGGTGGCCCGGGGCAGCACCTCGGTCACCACGTCCACCCCGAGCACGGTCGCCGGCCCGTGCCCGCCGACCCGCAGCGACTCGCGGAGCAGGCCGAGCGGGAGTGCTCCGATCCGGACCCGGTGCTCGCCGGGGGGCAGCCGCAGGTCGGCGCGGCGGGTGATCCGGGCCCGGTCCGGATAGACCGTCACGGCGACTATCGGCGCGTCGACGGGAGGCGAGGGTGGTGTCATCGGCGCGACGCTACCCACCCCTGCGGGGTGGAAGGAAGGGCCCCTTGTTATCGCTTTTGGTAGAGGAAGGGCCCCCGCCTAACCAGCAACGGGGAGGAAGGAGAACCGGACCTGCCGGGTGGGGTTGTCGCCGTTCGGGTCGACCAGGCAGATCGACTGCCAGGTGCCCAGCGCCAGCCGTCCGGCCAGCACCGGCAGTGTCGCGTACGGTGGCAGGAAGGCCGGCAGCACGTGGTCCCGCCCGTGCCCCGGCGAACCGTGCCGGTGCCGCCAGCGGTCGTCGGTGGGAAGCAGCTCGTCCAGTGCGGTCAGCAGGTCGTCGTCGGAGCCGGCCCCGGTCTCGATGATCGCCAGGCCGGCGGTGGCGTGCGGCACGAAGACGTGCAGCAGCCCGTCGCCCCGGCCGGAGAGGAACTGCTCGGCCTCCCCGGTGATGTCCCGGACCACGGGCCGGGACCCGGTCCGGATGGTGATCACCTCACTCTGCATCCGCTTAGTCTCCCCGACCCCCGAAGCGATCTTGAGTCTCCCCGGGCGAAAGAACGCCGTGTTGCCGGAAAGTTACCCCCTGGTACCTGTGTCGCGCGTCGCCTCTGCCCCGCCCAGACGTGACGGAGCCAGGCATGAGGAGGCAGGATGGCGCTAGAGACCTATCCCACACACAACCTAGGGAACGCCTGTGGCCACGGAACGCAAGCGCCCGGTGATCAGCGACGGCCTGCCGAGCCAGCTTCCGGACATCGACCCCGAAGAAACCAGCGAGTGGGTCGAGTCGCTCGACGGTGTCATCGACGAGCGCGGCGCCAAACGCGCCCGCTACGTCATGCTGCGCCTGCTGGAGCGGGCGCGGGAGCGCCAGGTCGGGGTGCCGCCCCTGACCACCACCGACTACATCAACACCATCCCGCCGGAGCAGGAACCCTGGTTCCCGGGGGACGAGCACATCGAACGGCGGATCCGGGCGTACATCCGGTGGAACGCCGCGATGCTGGTGCACCGGGCGCAGCGGCCGGAGATCGGCGTCGGCGGGCACATCTCCACCTACGCCAGCTCGGCGTCGCTCTACGAGGTCGGCTTCAACCACTTCTTCCGGGGCAAGAACCACCCGGGCGGCGGCGACCAGATCTTCTACCAGGGCCACGGCTCGCCCGGGATGTACGCACGGGCGTTCCTGGAGGGGCGGCTGACCGAGCACCAGCTCGACGGCTTCCGGCAGGAGTTGTCGCACCCGGGCGGCGGGCTGCCGTCCTACCCGCACCCGCGGCTGATGTCGGACTTCTGGGAGTTCCCCACCGTCTCGATGGGGCTGGGCGGGATCAACGCGATCTACCAGGCCCGGTTCAACCGTTACCTCCAGCACCGGGGCATCAAGGACACCTCCGACCAGCACGTCTGGGCGTTCCTCGGCGACGGCGAGATGGACGAGGTGGAGTCGCTCGGCGCGATCGGCGCGGCGGCCCGCGAGGAACTGGACAACCTCACCTTCGTGATCAACTGCAACCTGCAACGGCTGGACGGCCCGGTCCGGGGCAACGGCAAGGTGATCCAGGAGCTGGAGGCGTTCTTCCGGGGGGCCGGCTGGAACGTGATCAAGGTGGTCTGGGGCCGGGAGTGGGACCCGCTGCTGGCGGCGGACACCGACGGCGCGCTCGTCAACCTGATGAACACCACGCCGGACGGCGACTACCAGACCTACAAGGCGGAGTCCGGGGCGTACGTCCGGGAGCACTTCTTCGGCCGTGACCCGCGGACCCGCAAGATGGTCGAGGGGCTCAGCGACGACGAGATCTGGAACCTCAAGCGGGGCGGGCACGACTACCGCAAGCTCTACGCGGCGTACAAGGCTGCGGTGGGGCACACCGGCCAGCCGACCGTCATCCTGGCGAAGACGATCAAGGGCTGGACGCTGGGGTCGAGCTTCGAGGCCCGCAACGCCACGCACCAGATGAAGAAGCTGACCCTGGACGACCTGAAGAGCTTCCGGGACCGGCTCTACCTGGACATCCCCGACTCGGCGCTGGAGACCAACCCCTACCTGCCGCCGTACTTCCACCCCGGCGAGAAGTCCGAGGAGATGGAATACCTTCGCGAGCGGCGCCAGCAGCTCGGCGGCTACCTGCCGAGCCGGCGCACCGATCCGGCACCGCTGCCGGTGCCGGGCAGCGAGCGCTTCGCCGACGTCAAGAAGGGCTCCGGCAAGCAGAAGATCGCCACCACCATGGCGTTCGTCCGGCTGCTCAAGGACGTGATGAAGGACCGCGAGTTCGGCAAGCGGTTCGTGCCGATCATCCCGGACGAGGCGCGGACCTTCGGGATGGACTCGCTCTTCCCGACCCAGAAGATCTACTCGCCGCACGGCCAGAAGTACACCTCGGTGGACCGGGAGCTGTTCCTGTCCTACAAGGAGGCGACCACCGGGCAGATCCTGCACGAGGGGATCAACGAGGCGGGTTCGGTGGCCTCGTTCACCGCCGCCGGTTCGTCGTACGCCACGCACGGCGAGCCGATGATCCCGCTGTACATCTTCTACTCGATGTTCGGCTTCCAGCGCACCGGTGACGCGTTCTGGGCGGCGGCCGACCAGATGGCCCGGGGCTTCGTGCTCGGCGCCACCGCCGGGCGTACCACGCTGAACGGCGAGGGGCTGCAACACGAGGACGGGCACTCGCACCTGATCGCCGCGACCAACCCGGCCGTGGTGGCGTACGACCCGGCGTTCGCCTTCGAGATCGCGCACATCTTCGAGGCCGGCCTGCACCGGATGTACGGCGAGCAGCCGGAGAACGTCTTCTATTACCTGACCGTCTACAACGAGCCGATCCTGCAGCCGGTCGAGCCGGCCGAGCTGGACGTCGAGGGCCTGCTCAAGGGGATCTACCGGTACTCGCCGGCCCCCTCGGTGCAGGGGCAGGACGGCGGCGACGCGCCCCGGGCGAACATTCTCGCCTCCGGCACCGGCATGCAGTGGGCGCTGAAGGCGCAGCAGCTGCTGGCCCAGGACTGGGGGGTGGCGGCGGACGTCTGGTCGGTCACCTCCTGGACCGAGCTGCGCCGGGACGCGGTGGAGTGCGAGGAGTACAACCTCCTGCATCCGGGCGACGAGCCGCGGGTGCCGTACGTCCAGCGCAAGCTGGCCGACACCGACGGACCGGTGGTGGCGGTCAGCGACTGGATGCGGGCCGTTCCCGACCTGGTCTCGCGGTGGATTCCCGGCGACTACACCTCGCTCGGCACCGACGGTTTCGGGCTCTCGGACACCCGGCACGCGCTGCGCCGGCACTTCCACGTCGACGCCGAGTCGGTGGCGGTGGCGGCGCTGCGGCAGCTGGCCCGGCGCGGTGTGGTGCCGTCGTCGGCGCCGGCCGAGGCCGCGAAGAAGTACGCGATCGACGACATCGCGGCGGCGCCGGTGGGCGAGACCGGCGGGGACTCCTGACGGTCCACACCTGATCCGCACCCTGGGGGCGGGGCGTCGCAGCGGCGACGACCCGCCCCTCAGCCGACGGTGGCCAGCCCGGTGAGCCGGGCGAGCGAGCCCTCCAGGTCGGCGCCGACCCGGCGCATCCCCCAGCGCAGCAGCGCCCCGCTGACCGGGCCGGCGGGCCAGCGGACCATGATCAGGCGTACCGAGGTGCCGTCGTCCTCGGGGGCCAGTTCGACGTAGACCTCGGTGCGCGCCTCGGCCCGGGCGCCGGAGCCCTCGGCCCGCTCGCGCCAGGCGATCAGGGTCGGCTCCTGGTATGCGATCACCTCGGCGTCCAGCGCCCGGCCCGGCCCGTGCACCCGCTGCCGGCGGCCGATCCCCTCCCCGGAGAGGACCTCGGCCTGGCGTACCCCGGCCAGCCAGCCCGGCAGGTGTTCGGCCCGCTGGACCAGGTCCCACACCGCCTCGATCGGCGCGTCGACCCGCGTGCTGCGTTCGATGAGCATCATCCTTCAGTCGCCTCCATTGCGGACAACCCGTGACCATTGGCAGCTTATTCACGATTACGGACGAAAACGGACGATTGCCCATCGACACGCCGGAAGAACTACCGTCGTGGAATTCGCCGATCGCCGCGCCCGCCCCGATGGCCGCCGGGAAACCTGGTCGCGGGCCACCCCGGGCGGCTGCGTAGGCTGGAGGCCGTGACGGTACGCGTACGCTTCGCCCCCTCCCCGACCGGGATGTTCCACGTCGGCGGTGCCCGCTCGGCCCTACAGAACTGGATCTTCGCCAAGCAGCAGGGCGGGGTCTTCGTGCTGCGGATCGAGGACACCGACGCGGCCCGCAACCGGCCGGAGTGGACCGAGGGCATCCTCTCCGCGCTGGACTGGATCGGGATCGCCCGGGGCAGCTACGAGGGGCCGTACCTCCAGTCCGCGAACGCGGGCGAGCACCGCGACGCCGCCACCCGGCTGCACCGCTCCGGCCGGGCGTACTACTGCGACTGCACCCGGGAGGCGGTGCAGGCCCGCACCGGCTCGCAGTACCAGGGCTACGACGGCTTCTGCCGGGACCGCGGCCTGGAGCCGGGGCCGGGGCGGGCGCTGCGGTTCCGCACCCCGGACGAGGGCGAGACCGTGGTCGTCGACCTGGTACGCGGCGAGCCCACCTTCGAGAACAGGCTGATCGAGGACTTCGTCATCGCCCGCGCCGACGGCTCGGCGGTCTTCCTGCTGGCAAACGTCGTCGACGACATGGTCATGGGCATCACGCACGTGATCCGGGCCGAGGAGCACCTGCCGAACACACCCAAGCAGCAGCTCCTCTGGGACGCCCTCGGGGTCAAGCCGCCGGTCTGGGCACACGTGCCGGTGGTGGTGAACGAGAAACGGCAGAAGCTCTCCAAGCGGCGCGACAAGGTGGCCCTGGAGGCGTACCGGGACGAGGGCTACCTCGCCGACGCGATGCGCAACTACCTGATGCTGCTCGGCTGGGCTCCCTCCGGCGACCGGGAGATCGTGCCGTGGTCGGTGATCGAGTCCGAGTTCCGGCTCGCCGAGGTGAACCCGTCGCCGGCGTTCTTCGACGAGAAGAAGCTGCGGGCCTTCAACGGCGAGTACATCCGGGCGCTGCCGGCCGACGAGTTCGTCGCGGCCTGCCAGCCGTGGCTGACCGGCACCGACACGATCGCCCCGCCGCCCTGGCAGCCGGCCGACTTCGACCCGGCCGCGTTCGCCGCGGTGGCGCCGCTGGCCCAGACCCGGATCGCCGTGCTCGGCGAGATCGTGCCGAACGTCGACTTCCTCTTCCTCGACTCGCCGCTCGTCGACGAGGCGGCCTGGGCGAAGAGCATGAAGGAGGGTTCGGCCGAGCTGCTGGACGAGGCGACCGCCGCCTTCGAGGCGCTGCCGGAGTGGGCGGCCGAGCCGCTGAAGGCGGCCCTGGAGGAGGTCGGCGCCGCCCGGGGGCTGAAACTCGGCAAGGCACAGGCCCCGGTCCGGGTGGCCGTCACCGGTCGCAGCGTCGGGCTGCCGCTCTTCGAGTCACTTGCCGTACTCGGCCGGGAGCGCACCCTCGCCCGGTTGCGCGCCGCCCGGCTCCGGCTGGTCTGAACGCCGACGCTCCCCGGCGGCCTTTACTTGAGTAGCACGCTGGGCACCAGCGCCATGACGCTGCGCACCAGTGATGTCAAGAGGGTGACCCGGGCCCCCATGGTCCCCTACATCCCGCTACGATTTCGCCAGGTGATCATTGGCTCGTGAGTTCGTCGACCATAGATCGCAGATAGTTCCAATTACTGCTCGTCGAGGTGCAACCGAGCGGCGTTCTGCGGAGTCTTTGTAGAGAGTACGGCGGTCCATCTGGGACGCCTGCCGTGCGCTCCACCGACCAACCAGCGCGTGACCTGCATCATGGCCACCATCGAGACGGGGCGAGGAGGTCGGCGATGGCCGGAGAGGTGAGTCGTCGACTCGTCGGAGTGGCTACGCTGTTGATCGCGGCGACCAGTTGGCTCGGGATCGCCGGAGCCGCCCAGGCGAAGCCGGCCAAGCCGACCGCGGTGGTGATCTCCGGCAAGGACCTGCCGTCCCCGGTGACCGTCCAGGCCCGGGGCGAGCCCGACCTGTTCGCCGGACTCCTCGACCAGGTGGGCTTCCTGAAGACCGGCGGCGGCAACAGCGCCGGGTTGAAGGCCGCCGACCTCGGCCCGAAATACACGATCGTGCTGCACGCCGGCGACGTCGCCCAGCAGTCGTACGACCTCTACCCGCTGGCCAAGGGCGGGCCGCGGGTCTATCGACCGGCCAAGCAGCCGGACAAGAGCAAGCCCGGCGCCGCCTGGTTCTTCGGCCGGCTGACCATGGCGGAGACCCTGCTGGCGGCCGGTGCGCCGCTGCCCGAGCAGGCGGTCAGCAGCCTGCACGGCGGCGGGATCGGCGGCGGCGAACGGGTGATCCCGGACGACGCGATCGGCACCGGCAGGGACGTCGACCGGCTCCTCGGCGAGCTGCGGCGACTGATGCTGCTCAACGGCGCGGTGCTGCTCGCGATCACGCTCGGGCTGGCCGGCATCGCCCTGCTGGTACGCCGCCGGACCCGCTGACACCGCGCCCTCCACGATCTGCTGCCCTGGGCCACGGCCGACGGGCGATCAAATCTCCAGCGGGGTGCGGGCGGTCAGCACCAGCGGCGTGGCGGGCGGTCGCGGCGGACGGAACGGCGCGACGGGCGTACGGCGCCGTGCCGGTGCGCTCCGGCCCAGCCCGGCAGATCGGTCTGACAACCCGGCGTACGCCCATCGGCCTGCACGGTCGACGTCTCCGCCGGGCCGACGGCACGGGCGGGCCGGTCCTGGTCGTCGCCGTCCGGTTCTCCCGGCCGGGGTCGGGGCACCAGCCTCGACCGGTCGACCGGCCGTCCCGGGTCGGGACCGGCGTGCTCCGGGCCGCCCGGTGCGGGCGCCAGCACGTCCCCCTCCCCCGGCTCGACAGGTCGGGAGACCCCGGCCTGCTCGTCCGTTGCCCCGGGCGCCGGCCGGGTGCCGGTCCTCGCCTCCGATGCCGGCCGGGTCCCGGTCCTCGCCGCCGGGCGTGCCGCGTCGGAGGGATCGTCCGGGTCGGCGGCCCGAGGTGGCTCGTCGGGGCCGTCCGCGCAACCAGCCGTCCCCGGCTCGGCGCCGGGCCGGGCGGACGACCCGGCGAGCGGGCCCGCCGGAAGCGCCGCGCTGGCGCCGCAGACCCAGCGGAACCGGCCAACCGGGCCGAGCGGGGACACCGGCCCATGATCGCCTAGCAGCGAATCCTGCTCGTCCTCCGAACAGCCACGCTCGGCGTCATGCGCCATCCAGGCCTCCTCACACTCGCCGCCGGGTAAGCGGTCGCCCCGACAGGGTGGCGCCCGCACCGTCGTCGGTCAGCCAGTGCGGGAAAGCGCATCGCCGGGACCATGTCACCGTACTGGTCCCGGACGACGAGTTCGACGCCACCGTGGTGAGAAACTCCTGCATCCCGCTCCGCGGAAGATCCAGGTCACGAACCGGTCAACCTCCGGCTCCGGGTGGATTTCGGGAAGACTGTCGCCCAGACCGGGAAGACGACGAGCCAGATCACGATCGCGGCGGTCAACCGGACGATCCAGGCCAGCAGCGCGGCGGTCCGGTCCGGGTCGCCGACCATCAGGATGCCGAGGCCGAGCAGGCCGCAGGCGATGGCCCAGCCCAGCAGCCCCTTGCCCCACTCCCGCCACTCGTACCGGGCCCTCGCCCAGCCGCCGGCCGGCGGCTTCGTCGGCGGCGGTCCCCCGGCGAAGCGGTGGGCGAACCGCTGGTCGGCCCAGCGGATCATGCTGTGCCCGAACGCCACCGAGAAGCCGAGGTACGCCGCCGCCAGCCCGTGCGTGAAGTTCGCGGTGGCACCGCGCCGCAGGTCGAGCACGGTGACGACCAGGATCACCAGGTCGATCACCGGCGTACCGAGCAGCAGCAGCGCGCCGAGCCGGGGCATCCGGAGCGGGTAGCGCGCGACCAGGCCGGCGACCAGCAGTACCCAGAACCCGATCTCGCCCGCCGCGATCACCGCCAGCATCCCCGTGTCCCTCCGCTCCTGTGCGGCACCGCGCTGCACGGCACCGCCGTCCCGGTGCCGGCACGCCGCTCGGCGCCCGCACCCGGCCACTGCCACCAGTCTCGGCGGGGCGCCGGCGCCGGGCCTCGGCACCGGTACGGAGATCCGGATCCGTCGAAAGAGGTACCCGTACACCCTTCGACGGAGTCGACCGGGTACGCCTCGTCGCCGGGGCCGACGGAAACGCCCCGCCGCTGTGGTGGGATCGGGAGGTGACCGCACGGCTGAGCCTGGAACGCGGCTCCCTGTCCCGGGACGTCGCGCTGGCGTCCGCGTCCCTGGCGGGCGGACTGCTGATGATGGCGCTCGGGGTGTACCACCCGCTCAACCCCGGCCTGCTGGACGCCCCACCGGGGCTCACCGTCGGCACCCTCGCCGTCACCTGCCTCGCTGTGGCGCTGCGCCGGGTGGCGACCCGGCTCGGCCTCGCGCTGGGCACCGTCGCCATCGTCGTCGACCTGGTCCACGGCTCGTCGCTGGCCACCACGCTCGTCTACACCCAGGTGCTCTTCGACTCCTGCGTCTACGGGTCCGCGCGGCTCTGGCGCCGGCTGCTCTGGGCCAACCTGGTGCTGGCCGGGGTTGCCGCACTGGTCGGGGTGCTGCTGGCCACCCCGGCCTGGCAGGGCATCGGGTTGGCGATTCCGGTGGTGCTGATCGGCGTACTGCCGGTGGTCAGCGGCATCAGCGTGCGGCAGTACCGGGACCAGGCCGCCGCCGAGCGCGCCCGGGCCGAGCAGACCGCCCGGCTGGCCGAACTCGACCGGCGCCAGGCGGTGGCGGCGGAACGGAGCCGGATGGCCCGGGAACTGCACGACGTGATCGCCAACCACCTGAGCGCGGTCGCGATCCACGCCACGGCGGCACTGTCGGTCTCCGGGCTGGACCGGGCCCAGCTCGACCAGGCGCTACGGGTGATCAGGGAGAACAGCGTGCAGGGACTCGCCGAGATGCGACAGATGATCGGCCTGCTCCGGGAACCGGCCGACGCCGCCCCGGTGCCCCCACCGCCCCCTGCCACACCCGGCAACGCGACCACACCCGGCAACGCGACCACACCCGGCAACGCGACCGCAGCCGGCAACGCGACCGCAGCCGGCAGCGCGACCACACCCGGCAACGCGACCGGGTCCGGCGGCGAACCCGCCCGGCTGGGCACGGGCGACGGCCCGGTGCAGGCCCGGCTGGCCGAGGTGGACCGGTTGGTCGGCCAGGCCCGCGATGCCGGCCTGACGGTACGGTTCCAGAGCACCGGCGAGGTACGCCCGCTGCCGGTCGGGGTGGACCTGGCCGCGTACCGGATCGTCCAGGAGTCCCTCACCAACGCGCTCAAGCACGGCGCCGGGCCGACCGTCCTGACCATCTGCCACGAGCGGCGGTCGGTCAGCCTCACCATCGAGAATCCGCTCGCCGCTGCCGGAGAGCCCCGGGGCGCCGGGCTCGCGGCCGGCGCGAGGCTGGCCGGGGCGGGCGCGGGACTGATCGGGATGCGGGAGCGGGCCACCCTGCTCGGCGGCCGGTTCGAGGCCGGGCCGAGGGGTGCGAGCTGGCGGGTGCACGCGGAGTTGCCGAACGCCGAGGCGCCAGCCACACCGGCCCGCGCCACCGGTGCACCGCCCGGTGCCGCCGTACCGGGCCAGGCCGCCGAGGACGTCGGCGGGGCAGCGCCGACGGGCCGGCCGTGACCGGGCCGGATCGAGGTGACGCCGGTACGTTCACCGCGCCCGGCGGCCCGGCCGGCGGTGACCGGCCCGACACCCTCGACGCCGCCGGGGCGGACCGGGAGGTCCGGGTGGTGGTCGCCGACGACCAGGACGCGGTACGCGCCGGTCTGGTGCTGATCCTCGCCGGCACGCCGGGCGTGACGGTGGTCGGCGAGGCGGCCGACGGCGAGGAGGCGGTGGCGCTGTGCCGGCGGCTCCGGCCGGACGTGGCGGTACTCGACGTCCGGATGCCCCGGCTCGACGGTGTATCGGCGACCGCCGAGATCGTCGCCGAACGGCTGGCCGACGTCCTGGTGCTCACCACGTTCGACCTCGACGAGTACGTCTTCGGCGCGCTCCGGGCCGGCGCGTCCGGGTTCCTGCTGAAGGACACCGACGCCGACGGGCTGGTCGAGGCGGTGCGTACGGTCGCCCGGGGCGAGGGGATCATCGCACCGGCGGTGACCCGTCGATTGATCACCGCCTTCGCCGCCACCGCCCCGGTCACCCCGGCCGGCGCCGGTACGGCAGTGGCCGAGCTGACGCCCCGGGAGCGGGACGTGTTGGCCTGTCTCGGGCTCGGGCTGTCCAACCAGCAGATCGCGCAGCGGTTGGCGATGGCCGAGAGCACCACCAAGACGCACGTCAGCCGGATCCTCGGCAAGCTCGGACTGCGCAGCCGGGTGCAGGCCGCGATCCTGGCGCAGGAACTGGCCCTGCCACCACCACCCTGACCGGCCTTCTCCAACGCGGCGCAGCACGGACCGGCCCGGCGCAGCACGGACCGGCGCAGCTCGCATCCGTGCAGCTCGCATCCGTGCAGCTCGCATCCGTGCGGCGCGGGCCCCGCCGGTGCGCGGGGCTGCGGCTACCGGACGGCCCGGTCCGGGTGCCGGTCGGGTGGCCGGGCCGGGCTGGCGGCGGCCGGGTGCCGGGCGACCCGGGCGGCCAGCGGGACCACGGCGAGCGCCAGCAGCCAGCCGCCCAGCACGTCGGTCGGCCAGTGCGCCAGCAGGGCGATCCGGGTCAGCCCGACGAAGAGCGCGAACGCCACCGCCAGGCCGACGACGAGCAGCCGGGCCGGCCGGCCGAGCCGGTGCCAGAGCAGGAGTACAGCCACCAGCGCCGCCGCCGCCGCGTTGCTGGTGTGCCCGCTCGGGAAGCCGTTGCTGGTGATCACCACGAAGCCGTCCTCGGGCCGGGGGTGGTGCACCAGCCAGTGCATCAGTCCCCAGAGCACCGGCACCAGCACCGTCACGCCGGCAACGAACGCCGCCGCCCGGCGCCCGCCCCGGACGGCCAGCCCGACCGCCACGGTCAGGCCGGCGACCAGGAACGGGATGGTGGCGGCCACGTCGGTGGCGATCCGCAACCCGTCGACCAGCCGGGGGCTGGCGTCGCCGTACCCCCGGAAGGCGTCGCTGACGGCGGTGTCGAAGCGGTCCGGCGGCGCCCAGCCGGCCACTGTCACCGCGAGCAGCACCAGGAAGCCGGCGAGCGCGAGCAGCGGGACCACCAGGGGTGGGCGGGCGACCATCGGCACATGATGCCACGGCCGGTGGCCACCGGCCGGGCTTCGCGTGGCACGCTGGGCCGATGGCGAGCGAGGCGGGCGACGGCGACCTGGCGGCCACGCTGCGCCGGATCGAGCGGGCGGCGGGCACGCTGGCCAGCGCCAGCGTCACCCGGATGGACGAGACCCTGCCCTGGTTCCGCGACCTGCCGGCCGAGCAGCGCTCCTGGGTGATGCTCGTCGCCCAGGCCGGCGTCCGGTCCCTGGTCGAGTGGCTCCGGTCGCTGCCGAGCGCCGAGGACCGCAACGGCGCCGACGCCCTGGCGGACAGCCCGGACGAGGTCTTCGCCGCCGCGCCCCGGGCACTGGCCCGGTCGATCAGCCTCCAGCAGACGGTCGCCCTGATCAAGGTCACCATCGACGTGGTGGAGGAGCAGGTGCCGCACCTCGCCGCGCCGGGCGAGGAGCAGTTGCTGCACGAGGCGGTGCTCAGGTTCTCCCGCGAGATCGCCTTCGCCGCCGCCCGGGTGTACGCGCGGGCCGCCGAGTCGCGCGGCTCCTGGGACGCCCGGCTCCAGGCCCTGCTCGTGGACGCGCTGCTGCGCGGCGACTCCCCCGACGTGCTGGCCAGCCGGGCGGCCGCGCTGGGCTGGTCCGACGCCCCGCCGGTGGCGGTGGCGGTCGGCCGCTCCCCCGGCGGCGAGGTCACCGCCGTGCTGCACACCATCTACCGGGTCACCCGGCGGCTCGGGCTGGAGATGATCGGCGGGGTGCACGGCGACCGGCTCGTCCTGGTGCTCGGCGGCGCCACCGACCCGCTGGCCACCACCGCGAAGATGCTCGCCGGCTTCGGCCCCGGCCCGGTGGTGGTCGGGCCGGCGGTGCCGAGCCTGGACGCGGCGACCGACTCGGCCCGGGCGGCGCTGGCCGGCTTCCGGGCCGCACCCGCCTGGCCGGCCGCGCCGCGCCCGGTGGCCGCCGCGGACCTGCTGCCCGAACGGGCCCTGGCCGGCGACCCGGAGGCCCGCCGGGCGCTGCGCCAGGACGTGTACGCCGCGCTGGTCCGGGCCGGCGGCGAACTGATGGAGACCCTGGACGCGTTCTTCGCCGCCAACGGGGTGCTGGAGAGCGCCGCCCGGACCCTCTTCGTGCACCCGAACACCGTCCGCTACCGGCTGCGCCGGGTCGCGGATGTGACCGGATTCTCTCCGCTCACCGCCCGGGACGCCTTCGCGCTGCGGATGGCGTTGACGATCGGACGGTTGGACCCGTCCGCACCGGTCGGACCTGGGACGGGACAGTAGGCGCGGTACCGGACAGACGGGACGCCGAGCCCGTCACCGCGATAGATCTTTGTAGGGTCCTCACAAAGCTGGTAGTGCGGATTGGTACATCACGGCACCCGCGCCGGAACCGATGATCCAGCAGAGTCGTAAGCGTGCTCGCCGTACTCTCCCCCGGCCAGGGTTCCCAGAAGCCCGGCTTCCTGACTCCGTGGCTCGCCCTGCCCGGCGCCGAGGCGCGACTGCGCTGGTGGTCCGCGCTGGCCGGCGTCGACCTGGTGCGGCTCGGCACCGAAGGGGACGCCGACGAGATCCGGGACACCGCGCGTACCCAGCCGCTGCTGGTCGCCGCCGCCCTGCTCGCCGCCGAGCGGCTGCCGCTGCACGACGTACGGGTCACCGCCGGGCACAGCGTCGGCGAGCTGGCCGCGGCGGCGCTGGCCGGCGTACTCAGCCCGGAGGCGGCGGTGACGCTGGCCGGGGTACGCGGCCGGGAGATGGCCGCCGCCTGTGCCCTGGAGCCGACCGGGATGTCGGCGGTGATGGGCGGTGACCCCGACGAGGTACTCGCCGCCGTCGAGGCGCAGGAACTGCACCTGGCCAACTCCAACGGCGCCAACCAGCTCGTGATCGCCGGTGCGGTCGACCGGCTGGCCAAGTTCGCCGCCAACCCGCCCGCCGGGACCAAGGTGATCGCCCTCAAGGTGGCCGGCGCCTTCCACACCCCGTACATGGCCCCGGCCGAGCGGGCGCTGGCCGCGGTGGCGGCCGGGATCGTACCGACCGACCCGGCCCGGATCCTGCTCTCCGACGCCGACGGCGCCCCGGTCGGCGACGGGCGGGAGATGCTGCACCGGCTGGTCCGCCAGGTGACCGCCCCGGTCCGCTGGGACCGCTGCGTGCACCAACTCGTCGCGCTCGGCGTCACCGCCGTGATCGAGCTGGCTCCGGCCGGCACCCTGGCCGGGCTGATCAAGCGGGAGCTGAAGGGCACCGGGCAGGTACCCGAGATCGTCACCCTGAACACCCCGGCCGACCTGCCGGCGGCCCGCGACCTGATCGCCCGGCACGGCGGACCGGCCGGGCCGGTGCCCGCCACCCCGTTCCGGGTGGTGCTGGCCGGCGCCGCCGGCACCTTCACCCCGGCGCCGGAGCTGGCCGAGGGCGCCGTCGTCGGGTCCGGGCAGGTCGTCGGGACGGTCAGCACCCGTGCGGGCAGCGTCGAGGTCACCGCGCACGACTCCGGCGTACTCACCGGATGGCTCGCCCAGCACGACGACCCGGTAGCCCCGGGCCAGCCCGTCGCCCGCATCGGAGGACAGCTTTCATGACCGGTTACCGGGAGATCCCGGACCACCGCCCGGCGGTGGCCCGGTGAGCAGGATGATCGCGCTCGGCCACTACCAGCCGTCGCGGGTACTTAGCAACGACGACCTGGCCCGGATCGTCGACACCAACGACACCTGGATCCGCGAGCGGGTCGGCATCGCCACCCGGCGGATCGCCGACTCCGAGACCGTCGCCGACATGGCCGCGGCCGCCGCCGACAAGGCGCTGGCGAACTCGGGGCTGGCCGCCTCCGACATCGACCTCGTGGTGGTGGCCACCTGCTCGGCCGTGGACCGCAGCCCGAACACCGCCTGCCGGGTCGCCGCCAAGCTCGGCATCGACGCCCCGGGCGCGTTCGACGTCAACACCGCCTGCTCCGGGTTCTCCTACGCGCTCGCCACCGCCGACCACGCCCTGCGGGCCGGTGCCGCCCGGAACGCGATCGTGATCGGCGCGGAGAAGCTCTCCGACTTCGTCGACTGGACCGACCGGTCGACCTGCATCCTCTTCGGCGACGCGGCCGGGGCGGCAGTGGTCACCGCGACCGGGGACGACGAGCCGGACGGGATCGGGCCGGTGGTCTGGGGTTCGGTCCCGGAGCGCAGCGACGCGGTGCGGATCGAGGGCTGGCGCCCGTACATCCAGCAGGAGGGTCAGTCGGTCTTCCGCTGGGCCACCACAGCGCTGGCTCCGCTCGCCCTCAAGGCGTGCGAGCGGGCCGGGGTGGCACCGTCGGAGATCGCCGCCTTCGTGCCGCACCAGGCCAACCTGCGGATCATCGAGGGGATCGCCAAGCGGCTGGACATGCCGCAGGCGGTGATCGCCAAGGACATCGTCGAGTCCGGCAACACCTCGGCGGCGAGCGTGCCGCTGGCCCTCTCCAAGCTTGTCGAACGCCGGGAGGTGCCGTCCGGCGCCCCGGTGCTGCTCTTCGGCTTCGGCGGCGGCCTCACCTACGCCGGACAGGTCGTCCGATGCCCCTGACCGGGTACTCCGGGTCACCGGCGGCGATCCCGCCGGCCGGACCGCGGGTACTCCGACCGGTCGAACGCTGACCAGCGGTGGCGGACGGATCCGCCGCCGCCGACATCCATCCATGGAGAGGAAAGAACCACAATGACCCGTGACGAGATCACCGCCGGCCTCGCCGAGATCCTCGAAGAGGTCGCCGGGGTGAGCCCGGACGACGTCGCCGAGGAGAAGTCGTTCACCGACGACCTCGACGTCGACTCGCTCTCCATGGTCGAGGTCGTGGTGGCCGCCGAGGAGAAGTTCGGCGTCAAGATCCCGGACAACGACGTGCAGAACCTGAAGACCGTCGGTGACGCCGTCGCCTACATCGAGGCGCAGTCCTGATCATGAGTCGTCCCGACGTCGTCGTCACCGGGCTCGGCGCGACGACCCCGCTCGGCGGGGACGTCGCGTCGACCTGGGAAGCCATGCTGGCCGGCCGCTCCGGGGTGGGTCCGCTCACCCAGGAGTGGGCCGAGCAGCTTCCGGTGCGCATCGCTGCCCAGCTCGCGGTCGAACCGACCGAGAAACTGGACCGGGTCAAACTGCGCCGGCTCGACCGCTCGGAGGCGATCGCGCTGATCGCCGCGCACGAGGCCTGGGCGGACGCCGGCCTCGCCGACTCGCCGCCGGAGCCGGAGCGGCTGGCGGTGAGCGTCGGCTCCGGCATCGGCGGGGCGCAGACGCTGCTCGCCCAGGACGACATCCTGGAGGCGTCCGGGCCGCGCCGGGTCTCCCCGCACACGGTGCCGATGCTGATGCCGAACGGCCCGGCCGCCTGGGTCGGGCTGGAACTGGGTGCGCAGGCGGGGGTGCACTCGGTGGCCAGCGCCTGTGCCACCGGGGCCGAGGCGATCGCGCTCGGCCTCGACATGATCCGCTCCGGCCGCGCCGACGTGGTGCTGGCCGGCGGCACCGAGGCGGTGGTGCACCCGCTGCCGATCGCCGGGTTCGCCTCGATGCGGGCGATGTCGACCCGCAACGACGACCCGGAACGCGCCTCCCGCCCGTGGGACAAGGGCCGGGACGGCTTCGTACTCGGCGAGGGGGCCGGCGCGGTCGTCCTGGAACGGGCCGACCACGCCGCCGCGCGCGGCGCCCGGGTCTACGCCCGGCTGGCCGGTGCCGCGCTCACCTCCGACGGGTACGACATCGTGCAGCCGCACCCCGAGGGACGCGGGGTGATCCGGGCGATCAACATGGCGATCGCCGACGCCGGCATCGACCGCTCGGACATCGTGCACGTGAACGCGCACGCCACCTCCACCCCGGTCGGTGACATCGCCGAGATCGTCGCGCTGCGTTCCGCGCTCGGCAACCATCCGGTGCTGACCGCGACCAAGTCGATGACCGGGCACCTGCTCGGTGCGGCCGGTGCCCTGGAGTCGATCGCCACCATCCTGGCCATCCGGGATGGTGTGGTGCCGCCGACGATCAACCTCGACGATCCGGACGACGCCCTCGACCTGGACGTGGTCGCGCACAAGGCCCGGCAGTTGGAGATCCCGGCGGCGCTGAACAACGGGTTCGGCTTCGGCGGCCACAACGCGGTACTGGTCTTCGCCCGGCCCTGACCGCCTGCCCCGGCTCTGCCCGGGTCCGGCGGTGGTAGATTTCGGCTCGTTCCGGCGCCCGCCGCGCCCCCAGGCGCGGCGGGCGCCGTTCTCGCAGGACGGCGAGCGGACGAGCGAGCTGAGGAGAGGCGCGGATGCTGGCGGCGTTGAAGGGACTGCTCGGGCACGAGGCGCTGTACGTGGCCCTGCAGAAGGGCCTGGGCGCGGACCGGCTCCGCTACCGCTGCCTCGACGAACTCGCGCTCACCGACGGCGACACCATCATCGACGTCGGCTGCGGCCCGGCCTACTACTTCGGCCGGCTGCCGAAGGTCCGCTACCACGGCTTCGACACCAGCGAGAAGTACATCGCGCACGCCCGCCGCCGCTGGGGCGGCGACCAGGTCGAGTTCCGCTGCGAGGTCTTCGGCGAGCAGCACCTCGGGCAGATCCCGCCGGCCGACGCGATCCTGCTGCTCGGGCTGCTGCACCACCTCTCCGACGACGAGTGCCGACACGTGCTGACCGTCTCGGCCAAGGCGCTCGCCCCGGGCGGCCGGGTGATCGCCGTCGACCCCACCCTGGTGCCGGGTCAGCATCCGATCTCGCGGTGGATGTCCAAGAACGACCGTGGCGAGTACGTCCGCACCCCCGAGGCGTTCGTGGCGCTCGGCCGGGAGACCTTCGCGGACGTCGACGGCGAGGTCGTCGACGACGCGACCCGGATACCTACCAGCCACTGGATGATGCGGATGCGAACCCCGGCACTCGTGACCGACCCGAAGTGACCGGCCCGCGATGAGCTCCCCGTTGCGCAACTGGGCCGGCAACGTCGACTTCCAGGCCCGCCGGTTGCACCGGCCCGGCTCGGTCGACGAGCTGCGCGCGCTTGTCGCCGGCAGCGACCGGGTCCGGGCCCTCGGCACCGGGCACTCCTTCAACCGAATCGCCGACACCACCGGCGACCTCGTCTCGCTGGCCGACCTGCCGGCGGTGCTGGAGGTCGACCGGACGGCCGGCACCGTCACCGTCTCGGCGGCGCTGCGCTACGGCGACCTGGTCGGCGAGCTGGACCGGGCCGGCCTGGCCCTGCACAACCTCGGTTCGCTGCCGCACATCTCGGTGGCCGGCGCCTGCGCCACCGGCACGCACGGCTCCGGGCTGGGCAACGGCAACCTGGCCACCGCCGTCGCCGCACTGGAGCTGGTCACCGCCGACGGCGACCTGGTCACGCTGCGCCGGGGGGACGCCGACTTTCCCGGCGCCGTGGTCGGGCTCGGCGCGCTCGGCGTGGTCACCCGGCTCACCCTGGACGTCGTCCCGGCCTTCGAACTCGCCCAGTACGTCTACGACGACCTGCCCCGGGCCGAGTTCGACGCGCATCCCGACGAGATCCTCGGCGCCGGCTACAGCGTCAGCCTCTTCACCGACTGGACCGGTCCCCTGGTCAACCAGGTGTGGCGCAAGCGCCGGGTCGACGGCTCCGACCCGGCACCGGCCGACCCGCACTGGTATTCGGCCACCCTCGCCACCGAGCCCCGGCACCCGGTGCCGGGAGTGTCTGCGGTGCACTGCACCGAGCAGCTCGGCGTGCCGGGGCCGTGGCACGCCAGGTTGCCGCACTTCCGGCTCGAGTTCACCCCGAGCAGCGGCGAGGAGCTCCAGTCGGAGTACTTCGTGCCGCGTGAGCACCTGGTCGGGGCGCTGCGGGCGCTGGACGGCATCGCCGACCGGATCGCTCCGGTGCTGCAGATCTCGGAGATCCGCACGGTGGCCGCCGACGAGCTGTGGCTGAGCCCGAGCTATCGCCGGGAGAGCGCGGCGGTGCACTTCACCTGGGTCAAGACCGACGCGGTGCTGCCGGTGCTGGCGGCGGTCGAGGAGCGGCTGGCGGCGTACGCGGCCCGGCCGCACTGGGGCAAGCTCTTCGGCGTACCGGCCGAGGCGCTGCGGGAGCGCTACGAGCGGTACGCCGACTTCGCCGAGCTGGTCGGCCGGTACGACCCGGCCGGCAAGTTCCGCAACGAGATGCTGGACCGCTACTTCCCGGCCGCCGGCTGAGCTGGGCGTGGCCGGGGGCCTGCTGAGCTGGGCGTGGCCGCGCCCGGTCGAGCTGGACGGAGCCGCGGACCGGCGGTCAGAGCTGTAGGAAGAGGTTGCCGATCATGGCACCGGCCAGGATGAACAGGAACGCCACTGCGGCGTAGCGGAGCAGCCGTACCGCCTCGCGGAGCCGTACGTAGCGTTGCCGGTGCTGCTGGATGCCGATCCAGAGTTCGACCTGGGCGGCCTGGCGGATCTCCGGGTCGCGCTGCCCGGCCAGCGCGGCCTGGAACTCGGCGAAGGAGTGCAGCCGGCGCACGGTGTCGGTGCCGTTGAAGACGAGCGCCTCCGGCAGTTCGGCTCCGCTGCCGAGGATGGCCCGGCTGGGGCGGATGGTCACCAGCACGCTCGCCGCGCGGAGCAGCGAGAGCACGACCAGACCGGCGCTGACCAGGCTGGCCAGGGTGAAGAGCACCAGCGGCACCGGTCCGAGCCGGTCGGCGGCGGACCCGCCGAGCAACTGGGCGAGCACCACGGCGTTGCCGGCCGAGAGGATGGCGCTGGCGCTGAGCACCACCGAGGCCCGGCTCGACGTGGAGGCGCGGGACCGGTCGTACCGGTCGAGGTGCCACTGGAGCAGGTCGATCCGCTCCGCCGCCGAAGTCGGGTCCGAACCGGCGGCCGTGTCGTCGGTAACAGCGGCGGCGTCGGCGTCGGTAACAGCGGCGTCAGCGGCGTCGGCGGTAACAGCGGCAGCGGTATCGGCGGTGTCGGCGGCGGAGGTCTTATCGGGCGGCTGCTCCGGGGTGCGGGCGGCGATCTCGGTCAATCTCACGCTCCTTGATCAGATATATCCAGGGTATCCGGATCGGAAAAGTGATCGGGTCGGACGGGTGTCCAGGGTGGATTGTCAGGCGGTCGGGGGTGTGGTGGGATAAGCCGTTGGCGCCTGGCGCCGTTTTGCTGCCGACCGCCGGGACGGTGTCCAGACGATGGCCGAATCGACAGAGGGTCGACTTACCAACCCGCTCGCCTGGGCCGAGGTTCTGGGCAAGGATCTGTTTCACGCGCTTTCGGAATGGATCAAGGGACAGGCATTCGATCTCACATTCCATCGCTGGTTCACCGACGGCCGCAGCGGCTCCTACGTGGCCTCGGTACGGTTGCGCCCGCTTCGGGGCCCGCAACGCGGGGCGATCCTCAAGCTGGTCCCGCCGCACCTGGCCGCCGCCGAGTCGCGGGCGGTCGAGCTGGCCGCCCAGTGCACGCCCGCGGACTTCTACGACCGGCACCTGGTCCGGACCGACCGGATCAACCCGCTGCCGGGCAGTTCCTGGTGGCTGCACCTGCAGGACGTGGCCCAGGGCGACGTCGCCGCCATGCTGACGCTGGAGAGCTTCGTCGACCACGCCGAGCTCGCCGCGTATTGCGGCACGATCGTCGCGGCCATCGTGGACGACTGGTCCGGGAACGCCGGCCTGGAGAGCAAGAGCGTTCCGACCGGCGAGTTCCTCCGGGCGGATCTCGCCGGAAAGTTGGCCGGCCTGCGCGACTTCGCCCGGGTCGCCGGGCTCGACGTGCGGGATCCGTCCGAGCTGGTCCGGGTGCCGGGCCGGACCGATCCGCTGCCCAACCCGCTCGCGCTGCTGTTCGGCCAGGTCGACCGCCCGCCACTCGGCGGCGGCCCGGTTGACGAGATCGAGGTGTTCAGCGGCAACGGGCACGGCGACCTGCACCCCGGCAACATCCTGATCCCGGTGGGCCGGGAGATCCGGGCCGCCGAATTCCGGCTGATCGACCTGGGGCGGTTCTCCCCCAGCACCCCGGTCTCCCGGGACCCGGTCAAGCTGCTGCTGGCCATCGCCGAGCGCTGGCTGCCCGGCCTCGCGCCGTACTCGGCGCTCCGGTCGAGCCTGGCCGAGCTGCTGGTGACCCCGGACCGCTATCCGCGTACCCCGCCGATCGCCGGCTATCTGGAGGTCGCCGAGGCGGTCTACCGGGCGGCGGCCGGCCCGGCCGCCCGGTACGGCCTGGTCGAGCAGTGGGCCCGGCAGCACCGGCTGGTGCTCGCCGCCTCGGCACTGCGCACGGTGAGCCGCGCCGACGTCGCGCTGCCCGACCGGTGGTGGCACTTCGAGCTGGCCGCGCTGGCCATCCGGATGCTCGGCGACGACTCCGGCGGAGTACCCGTCGACCTCACCACGCCGCCGAGCACGCCCCGGCCGGCGCCGCCCGCCGACGCCGCAGCTACCGCCCCGGTCGCCGCACCGGCCGGCCCGGTCGGGGATACGACACAGCGGGCCGCCGCGGCTGCGGATCTGGTGCCGCCCGGCATGTCCCGACCCGGTCCGGCGGAGGCCGCGGCACGTCCGGCGGGTTCGGGCCGGGACGACTACTCCGGGCTGACCAAGATCCTGTTCGGCCGGCGTCTCGCGGACAGCTGGCCGGAGCTCGCCGACCTGCTGGGGATGCGCCCGGACGAGGTGGACCGGTTGCCGCAGGGCCGGGAGGCGGGGCACATCTGGCGTTGGCTGGAGGTGCGGGGCCGGCTGCCGGAGTTGCGTGACGCGCTGCTCGCCCTCGACCGGCCGGACCTGGTGCGCCTGCTCGACGAGGACGCCTGACGGTGGAGTTCACCGCCACAGCCGAGCGGGAGTTCTACGGCCGGCTGCACAGCAGTTGGCCGGATCTCTGCGTCCAGCTCGGGATCGACGGGCCGGAGCAGGACCGGTTCCCCCGTGGCGACGAGCCGCAGGGCATCTGGCGGTGGTTGCAGGCGCGCAGGCGGCTCGACGAGCTGCCGGAGGCACTGGCCGCCGTCGGCCGGCAGGACCTGGCCGAGACCCTGGAGGCCGGGCGGTCCGAGCGGGCGGCGTCGCCGGAGGTCGGCCCCCGGACCCCGCCCGGCGGGCCGCGACTGTCGCCGGGCCTGCTGATCCGGCGGTACGAGACCGCGGCCGAGCTGGAGAAGCGGGGCGGCTATCCCGACGCGCTGCGCGAGCTGGACCGGGTGGCGGCGGGCGTGCACTGCGACCGGATCCTGCTGCTCCTGCACCTGGGCCGGACGGCGGACGCGGCCCGGCTGCTGGACGAGGTGGACCGGCTGCACCGGCAGGTCGGACTCTTCGAGGACGATCCCGAGCGGCTGGCCGCCCGCTACTACCGGGCGGCGGTGCTGTGGGAGCAGGGGCTGCTGGAGCAGGCGGAGTCGGCGTACCGGGCGGTGTTGAAGGCCCGGACCGAGCGGCTCGGCTCGGCGGACCCGGAGACCCTGCGGACCAGGTGCAGCCTGGCCGGGGTCGTCGCCGACCGGGGGCGCTGGCCGGAGGCCGAGGCCGAGTTCCGGGCGGTACTCGACGAGCGGACGGCGGTGCTCGGCGAGTCCCATCCGGACATCCCGCTGACCCGGTACGCGCTGGCGAACCTGCTCGTCCGGCAGGGCCGGGGGCCGGAGGCGGAGACGGAGTACCGGCTGGCGCTGCAAGGGTGCCAGCAGATCCTCGGGGTGGAGCATCCCAGCACTCTCCAGGTCCGGCACGGGTTCGCGCTCCTGGAGTACGCCCAGGGGCGCCGGGAGTCGGCGCTCGCCAATCTCTCCGCCGTGCACACGGCACGCCAGCGCATTCTCGGCACCGGGCATCCGGCCACCCGGGCGGTGGCCGAAGATCTCGAAAGGTTGTGACCGGTAGTCCATTCCGGACATCTGCCGCGCCCGCGCCACGGATAAGCCCCTGCAAGAGCTTCGCAATAGTGAGATGAGGGGCCCGAAGACGGCTTTCCTCCGGCGGAGGAATCCACAGAGCCATCCCGGTGTTACGCCGGGTACGACGACGCGTAGCCTGGGTACATCAGGTCCGGTTGCCCGACGTCCCGGAGCGACCCTCGGGGAACAGCAGGCAGAACGTCCGCAACTCTGAGTAGGCAACGACGAGCCGTGGGAGGACACACCATGGCGGCTCCACAGTCGATGGTCAGGTACGGCAGCCCGAGTGACGCAGGTCACCACACCTTTCCGCGAGGGCGCCACGAATAACCCGGACCGCATACGGCGGTAAGCTGTATGCAGGACGGGTAACCCGATGATCAAACTACTCTACGCGAGGACCCATGGCGATGACTGAGCGTCCACGATCCGCTGCGGAGCGTCGAAGACTGACCCGGAGGCTCCGCCAGCTGCGCGCCCAGGCCGACCTCACCCAGACCGACGTCGCCAACCGGCTCGACTGGTCGCAGTCCAAGGTCAACCGGATCGAACTCGGCGAGGTCGCAATTACCCGCACCGACCTCGGGGCACTGCTCCAGGTCTATGGGTTGGACGACCCGAAAGCCGTCGCCGAGCTGCTCGACATGGCCAAGACCGCGCGTCAGCAGAACTTCGCCGAATACCGGGACATCTTCGCCAAGGAATTCCTCCACTTTCTCGAATTCGAGGGACTGGCGGACCACATCATGCACTACGAGTCGAATGTGGTCCCCGGACCGCTGCAAACTCCGGAATACGCCCGGGCGACCCTGCGGGCCGTACGGATGGTCGATTCGCTGCCGGCGCGGGACCGCAGGGAGGTCGAGCACCTGATCGAACGGAAGATCCGGGTCAGGATGGAACGCAAGCGACTGCTGATCCAGGAGTCCGACGCCGTCAAGGCGGAATTCATCCTCAACGAGGGGATTCTCCGCCGTGCCGTCGGCGCGGAGAGCGGACAGCCGGACCTGATGACCGACCAACTGGCGCATCTCGCGGAACTCGCCGAGGTGCCGAATGTCGACGTACGTGTGCTGCCGTCGAGCCGGGGCGCGCACCCGGGGCTCCAGGGGGGCTTCGTGGTGCTGGAACTGCCCGAGCCGTACGGCGATTCGCTGCTCTACATGGAGAACAGCGCGGGGGAACTGTCGACCCGGGACCAACCCGACAAGGTCGACCAGTTTGTGAAGGTGTTCGACCAACTCCGGGCCCGCGCGGTCACCCTCGCGGACGTGGAGTGGGAAACCGCAAGCCGAACGGTGGGCTAGCACCGTGTTCTGGCGGGTCGCCGATTGCCGGGCCGGTCGACGCGCCTCCGCCCTCTCCCCACGGAGTGACCCAGTGACCACCACCTCGACGCCCGCTCGGCGAACGGTGTGTCCGGGCCGGCCAGCGCCGGCCCGGCGTTACAAGCTGCCCGGAGTACGACCGTGACCACCCCGGTGCCCCCGGACCGGCCGGCCGGCGGGCCGCCGGAGTCGTGGGCCGCGGGTGTGCTGCGCGAGGCGGTCGGCGACAGTGGGAAGCTGTTCCGGGTGATCGCGATAATCGTCGCCATCACCGCCTGCCTGGGCTTCCTCTTCGGCTGGCTCGACTGGAAGAAGGTCGCGATCGTGGTCGGCGGCGGAGTCGTGATGATGGTGTGCCGGACCATCACGAAGGTCGCGCAGAGCCGGGCCGAACAGCGCCGGGTCAGCGATGCATCCGCCGAACCCGCGCCTCGACTTCCCGAACGTGATTCAGGACCGGAGTGGAATAGATCCCCCCGGCTGCACTGACAAGCGCCACCGTTACGGCGAAGGTAACGACTTTCGCCGCACCGCCGAGATTGCCGAGTGCCCGGGCCAATAGCTCTGCGGTCAGCAGCGCCGCCATGCCTGTCGCCACGCCGTAGACGGCGAGGCGCAGAGCCGAGGGATCGTCATCATTCGTCGATGAACTTCGACCGTTCGGAGGATACCGTTGAACACCAGTTCGCCCGCCGATCTCTCCTCTGGCCTTCACGCTCATCGCTTCCTGAGATACAACACGGCCTCCTCGTCCTGGCCCCAGCATAGAGTCCTCCGCTCGTCACGTCTCCCCGGTACGACAAGATCACTCGCCCCGGCGGTGTCAGATAGTGGGCACCCTTGATGAGCTGCCCAGATCGACAGGGGCCAACGCCTCCACGCTGGATTCTGCCTCGCTGTCCTCCTTACACTGGCGGAATCTGGAATCCCCTCGCATCCAGCGGCCCCGATTTCCAAAGGCGGTCTGAACGGCCCGCTGAGTCCGTTGTGGGGGCATCCGAACAGCGGCGCCGAGGGCCGCGCCACGGCGAGGAGGCACGTTGGTGGCGTCAGAGCAGCCCGAGATCATCTGGCGGAGGAGTTCCCGGAGCATCGAGGGCAACTGCGTGGAAGCCACACTCACCCTGGGTGAAGTGGTCGCCGTCAGAGACTCGAAGGACCCGTCCGTGCAACTACGCTTCGCGACCGGCCCATGGTCCGCCTTCCTGGGCCGCGTCCGCGCCGACGGCTTCGGTTGAGCCGCCCTCGACAAGACGGCCGGTCAGCGCAGAGGGTCGACGGCCGTCAGCGTAGCTGGGTATACGGCGGGTCAGCGCAGCTGGGTGAACGGCGGGTCAGCGTAGCTGGTAGACGGCCATCCGGCCGTTGTCGTAGCGCAGCCGGGCGAGCCAGCCCAACTGCGGCGACTCCACCCCGACCGAGCGGTCCACCACCAGCCACCGCACGGCGTGCCGGTCGCGCAGCTCCCGCAGGCCGGCCTCGGTCGGCGAGGTGAACGCCTCGTCGTTGCGCCGCAACAGCTCCTGGTCCCAGAACGGGGTGTACGCCCCCGACGACGCGACCCGGGGCGCGAACCCCCAGCCCTCGACCAGCACCCGGCGCTCGGCGTACGCGCTGAGCCAGAACGAGCGCGCGTCGCACCAGCCGTTCACCACCGCCAGGCAGTGCACGTTGGTGGCCAGCACGTCGCCGGGTGCACTGTGGTCCCGAGCCCACCGGGCGGCGTCGACCCGGCTCTTCGGCAGCGAGATGTTCGCGTACGCGCCGCCGTTCGGGGAGCGTTCCGACTTGCGCATGTCCATCAGCAGGCCCGGCGCCCCGACCACCAGGACGGCGGTGAGCAGGGCGATCGCGCCCCGCCGGTGCAGCGCCTGGATGCCGAGGCTGGCCGGCAGCCAGATCCCGGCGGCGACCACCGCCAGCACGGCGAGCGCACCCGACCACCACAGCAGCGGGCGCAGCCAGTCGAACATCGACTCCCCCGCCGCCGGCCCGGCGTACCGGAACTGGACCGCCACCAGCACGCCGGCCAGGGCCAGGGCGCCCAGCCCGAGCACCGTGCCGGACCGCCGGGTCAGCCCGGCCCGGTCGGCCACCAGCAGGTAACCCCAGGCGGAGAGGACCACCGCGAAGGTGAAGCCGGCCCGGGTGAAGTACTGGTTCGCCCCGCCCGGCTGGTTCAACACCAGGTAGAGCAGCGGGCCGGCCAGCGCGCCGCCGAGCAGGAACCACTGCACCGGTTCGAGCCGCCCCCGGCGCAGCCAGAGCAGCGGCCCGATGCCCGCCACCCGGAGCTGCATGTTCACCACGAAGGCGGCGACCACGGCCAGGTAGACCAGCGGCAGGGGCCAGCCATCCGGCGGCGGCGTCCAGTACGGCTCCAGGCTGTTGGCCAGCGGATCGACCCCCATCCCGTACGCCTTGAACCGGTAGAGCACGGCGGTGGCGAAGAGCTGCGCGGCGGCGGTGGCCAGTCCGGCACCGACCACCGCCCACGGGATCCGCCGGGTGGCGACCAGCAGCACTACCGCGGTGAACGCCAGGGCCAGCCCGACCACCGGCAGGGAGCTGGCCTTCGCCCCGCTGGAGGCGAGCATCAGCAGCGGGGCGAGGACGAACGCACCCCGGCCGATCGCCGCGAACGGCCGGTCCGGACGCCTGTCCACCACGTCGGCGAGTACGGCAACCAGCGCGATCAGCAGCACCCAGCTGTAGATCATCGACATGCCGTGCCAGATCACGAAGGACGCCTGGGTGCCGAACGGCATGGTCACCGGGTCGGTGAAGTTGGTCTCGCCGATCACGAAGAAGAGCACCGCCGCGACCGCACCGACCGCCGGCCGGCCGCTGACCCGCCAGCCGAGCACGGCGGTGAGCACGATCGCCGCCGCGCAGAGCGCCGGGATGGTCAGCCGCAGCGCCACCACCGGCAGGTCGATCCCGCCTACCAGGCTGGTCGCGGCCATGTGCACGTAGCCGAACCAGTGGTAGTCGAGCCGCTCGGCGGCGACCTGCGGCAGGTGGATCGGGAACTGGTGCTTCGCCTCGCCGGCCAGCGAGAGCTGGTAGGCGAGGTCGAGGTACTGGTGGGTGTCCTCCGAGGTGGGCAGGATCGGGTTGCGTTCCAGGAAGGTGCTGGAGAGATAGCTGGTGAAGAAGGCCACCGCCCCGGCCACCGTCCAGGACCAGCCGATCGGCGCCCGCCGGGGGTAGTCCCGGACCAGCCAGTGCCGGCGCAGGCGCGGCACCGCCAGGAAGATCGCGACGATCGCCGCCGGCCAGGTCCAGAGCCAGCCGGCCAGGCCGAGCCAGGCGTACAGCGCCCAGGCGGGCAGCTCCAGCACCAGCCCGACGACGGCGCCCATCGCCACGTCCTCGACCAGGGTGTGCGGCCGGCGGCGGAGCGCCCGGTAGACCAGGGTGCCCGGCAGGATCAACGCCAGCAGCAGGTAGCCGGCGTACCGGAGCAGGTCGGTGGCGGCGGTGTCGGCGGCCAGCAGTACCACGGCGAAGTAGCCGGTGCCGACCAGCAGCGGCGCCCAGCGGAGCAGCGCGACGGCCCGCGCCGGTGTGGCCGGAGCGACGGAGTCCGCCACCGCCGCTTCGGTAGCGGTCACCGGACCACCCGTACGCCGCCGTCCCGGGCGGCCGGGGTACCGGACCCGGCCGGCGGCGCCGCGGCGGCAGCGGAGACCGGAGTCACCTCCTCAGCCACCTGCTCGGCGGTGTCGATCTCCTCGGCGGTGTCCGAGCCGACGAAGTACGCCGGCCGGCCCTGCACCGCCGCGTAGATCCGGGCGATGTACTCGCCGAGCAGCCCGAGACAGAGCAGTTGGACGGCGCCGAGGAAGAGCACCGCCACGTAGAGCGAGGCCCAGCCGGTGACCGTGGAGTCTCGGAAATACATGACGATCGCGAAGACCACCATGACCGTGCAGAGCAGCATCCCGCCGGCACCGAGCCAGGTCGCCACCCGCAGCGGCGCCTCGGAGAAGCTGGTGATGCTGTCGGTGGCCAGCCGGAACATCCGGGACAGCGAGTACTTGGTGCTGCCGGCCGCCCTCGCCTCGCGGACGTAGCTCAGCTCGCCGCTGGGGAAGCCCAGCCAGGGCACCACCAGCCGGAGCACCGGGCGGCGTTCGGGCAGCTCCCGCAGGGCTTCGACGGTGGCCCGGCTGAGCAGCCGGAAGTCACCCGCCTGGGCGGGTACGGCATTGCCGACGAGGCGGCGCACCAGCCGGTAGTAGAGACCGGCGGTGGAGCGCTTGAACCGGGTGTCGGTGGAGCGGTCGGCGCGTACCCCGTAGACGATGTCCAGGCCCTCGGTCCGGGCCAGCCGCAGCATCTCGACGAGTACCTCCGGCGGATCCTGGAGGTCGGCGTCGATGCTGGCGACGTAGCCGCCCCGGGCCCGGAACAGCCCGGCGATCAGTGCCGCCTGGTGACCGCTGTTGCGGCGCAACCGGACGATCCGCAGTTGCGGCCAGCCGCGCCGCATCCCGACCAGCACCACCGGGGTGGCGTCGGTGCTGCCGTCGTCGACGGCGACCACCTCGTACGGCTCGCCGAGCCCGTCCAGCACCGGCCGCAGCCGTTCGGCCAGCAACGGGAGGACGCTCTCCTCGTTGTAGATCGGCACGACCACGGAGAGGGTCGGCACCCGGCCAGTCACCGCCGTACACCCCCGTCTCGCGAGATCTTCGGACAGTCGAACGCTACCAGCCGGTCCAGTGACCGAGCTCACCAGCGGCCGGGGGTCACCGGGGCGGTTCGCCCGGTTTCGTCGGCGCGGCCAGCGGCCAGCCCGGGTTGGTTCGTCAGGGCGGTCAGGAGCAGGTGGTCCGGGGCAGCTTGCCGACCGGCACCGGAGAGCGCCCGGTGGGCCGGGCCCGGCCGGCCAGCACGTCGGCGAGCGCGGTCAACGCCGCCGGAGTCGACGAGTACGTCGCCAGCAGCACCTTCGACCCGGCCCTGCCGAGCAGGTACGGGGTGTCCATCGCCACCGTCACCGCCGCGCCGGCGCGCAGGTCACCGGTGCCGTCGCCGTACCCGACGAGGTGCACCACGGCACCGCCGGACGGGGTGACCCGGACCCCGGCGGCCCGCAGTGCCTCCTTGAGCCGGTCCCGGCTGCGCTCCCGGCCGCCGGCCGCGGTCACCGTCACCGGCCCGGTCAGCAGCGGCCCGGCGCAGTTGCCGCGCAGCAGCGTGACCGACGCCGCCGCCGCCCGCCGGGCGGCCTCCTGGTGCCCGGCGCTGTTCACCGTGCCCATCTCCGGCCGGGGCTGCCCGGCCAGCCGGAACTTCAGCGTCAGCACCCGGGTCACCGCCTCCAGCAGCCGGGCCCGGGGCAGCGAGCCGTCCCGCAGCGCGGCCAGCACCCCGTCGTACGCCTCGGTCACGTTCGGCGGCATCAGCACCAGGTCGTTGCCGGCGTTCAGCGCCCGGACGGCGGTCGTCCCGGGCGGCTGTTTCGCCACCGCCGCCATGTCCATCGCGTCGGTCACCAGCACGCCGGTGAATTTGAGCTGCCCGCGCAGCACGTCGGTGAGCAGCTTGCGGGAGAAGGTGGCTGGCACCCCCGGGTCGACGGCCCGCACGTCGAGGTGCCCGGCCATCACCAGCCACGCCCCGGCGTCGATCCCGGCCGCGAACGGGGGCAGCGCGGTCGACTCCAGCTTCTTCCGGTCGGCGGTGACCACCGGCAGGCCCTTGTGCGAGTCGGCAGCGGTCTGCCCGTGCCCGGGGAAGTGCTTGAGGGTGGCGCCGACGCCCGCGTCCTGCAGCCCGCGTACGGCGGCGCCGACCTGCGCCGCGGCCGCCTTCGGGTCCGACCCGTACGACCGGGAGCCGATCACCTTGCTGTTCGCCTCGAGTACGTCGGCGCTGGGCGCGAAGTCGACGTTCACCCCGAGGGCGGCGAGTTCGGTGCCGGCGGCCCGCCAGGCCGACTCGGTGAGCGCCGGGTCGCCGGCCGCGCCGAAGGCCATCGGGCTGGGCAGGTTGGTCACCCCCTCGGAGATCCGGGTGACCACCCCGAACTCCTGGTCGATGCCGATCAGCGCACCGGCGGCCCCGGCGGCGCCGGCCGGCAGTTTCCCGGCGGCGGCCTGGAGGCCGGCGGTCAGCTCGCGTACCTGCGCCGGGTTGTCGACGTTCGTGGTCGGCTGGGTGTCGCTGGTCGGGTCGTCGGCGGAGAAGCCGACCAGGATCAGCCCGCCCAGCCGGTACTTGGCGATCATCTCGGCCGGTGTCTCCACCCCGGCCAGCTTCCGGTTGCCGGCCGCCGAGCCGCCGGACACCTTCGTCGCCGAGTTGCCGTAGGCGTACGGCATCAGGACCTGGCCGACCAGGTCCTCGTCGGCGAGGGTGCCGGCCAGTTGCGCCGCCCGAGCCGCCGGGTCCGGTGACGGCGTGGCCGCGGCAGCGGTCGGCGACGACGGCGCCGACCCGGGCGCGGCCGGCGTCTCCGGCTGCCGCGAGCCGGCGCAGCCGGAGACGACCAGGGCGGTGACGGTCAGGGCGGTGACGGTCAGGGCGGTGACGAGGGGAAGCACGGTCCGAGCGCGCCGGAGGGGAGTCGACACGCCCGCTATCCCACCAGCCCGGCACCGGCCGGGCAACTTGACCAAGGACCCGGCGGACCGGGGTACGGCCGGCCGCCGACCAGCGCGCTTCGCCAGGTCCCAGGCGTCCCGAGGCGACGCGGGCCGGTCTGGACCGCTCGGGCGGCGTGACCGACCCCACGCCGTCAGCTGCGCTCGTCGAGGCGGAGCGCCGGATCAGCCGACCCCGGTGAGCGGATCAGCCGACCCTGGTGAGCAGGGTGACCGGGGCACCGTCCCCGGCATACCGGTAGGGCTCCAGTTCGGCGTCCCAGGCGGTACCCATCGCCTTGTCGAGCGCGTGCGCCAGCGCCTCCGGGGCCCGCGCCGACGCCATGATCGCGCGCAGCCGGTCCTCGCCGAGCTGGATGTCGCCGGCCGCTCCGGCGGTGGCCCGGAAGAGCCCCCGGCCGGGCACGTACATGAAACGCTCACCGTCGACGCCGGGACTCGGCTCCTCGGTGACCTCGAAGCGGATCATGGGCCACTGTCTCAGGGCAGCCGCCAGCTCCGCGCCGGTCCCTGGCCGGCCGGACCACCCGCACTCCGCCCGACGGGCGCCCGGATCGACCGGCTGGGCCGTCCAGTGCAGGGTGACCGGCGCGGTGAGGACGCGCGCGATCGCCCACTCGACGTGCTGGCACACGGCGAGTGGGGTCGAGTGGACGTATACGACGCCACGCGTTGGCACGGTGACCTCCCGGAGAGCGAGGTGCGTCTTCCCCTACGACCTCGACCTCGGCGGGTGATCTCGTGTGATTGCTGGAACACATGATGACGCTTGTGACGGATGGTACGCCAGGGATTCACGAAACTGCCCCGGGGGAATAGCCGTACCGGTGACGGTAGTTGGACCGCACGTCAGCGGCGGTAGCCGTCCGGCCATCGCCGTGGTCGTGTAAAATTTGCCCGGCGGCGTCTGCCGCCCAGGCTTGTCCCCTCGGACTTCCAAGTCCTCCCGTACGTCTTCAAGGAGTACCCCCGTGGCGAGCAACACCTCCAAGACCGCGCGCGCATCCGTCCGTGCCGGCCAGGCAGGCCAGGGTGGCGCCCTGAGCGTGCTCGGCGAGTTCAAGTACCTCATCCCGCTCAACGGCGGCAAGCACGCCTACGTGCGGAACCTGACCAACGGCAAGACCTCGCACCTGCGCACCGACTCCGAGGCCTTCGTCGAGGAGATCCGGGTGCTGGCCGGCGCCGGGCACGCCGCCAAGCTCCGTGCCGAGCTGAACAACCTGGCCGCCACCTACCCGGCCGACGGCTGGGACACCACCGAGAAGCGGCTGGTCGAGGCCGGCGTCTTCGAGGCCTGATCCACACCGGCACGAATCCAACGCACCACCCGTAACGCCCCGACCCGGATCATCCCGCGTCGGGGCGTTCACCTGTCCGGCCCGCGGCTCCGGCCGGTCCGGACCGCGGGATGATTCGCCGGGACGCCGGGCGGGTATCCCTGACCCGTGGCGCCCGGCCACCGGGCTCGACGCGGAGGTGACCATGCCCGACCCCGCCTCGGTACGGCTCACCGACGGCGTACGGCTGCACGTCGACGTCTCGGGCCCGGAGACCGCCCCGCTGACGGTGGTGCTGCTGCACGGCTGGACCCTGGACGGGCGCACCTGGCACCGCCAGGTCGACGCGCTGCGCCAGCGGTACGGCGACGCCGTCCGGGTGGTCCGGTACGACGCGCGCGGGCACGGCCGCTCCGGACCCAGCACGCTGGGTACGGCCACCCTCGACCAGCTCGGCGACGACCTCGCCGAGGTGCTCGCCCAGGTGGCGCCGACCGGGCCGGTGGTGCTGGCCGGGCACTCGATGGGCGGCATGACGGTGATGGAGTACGCCCACCGGCACTCCGCCGACTTCGCCCGCCGGGTCGCCGGGCTCGTCCTGGTCGCCACCACCGCCGAGGGCCACACGCACACCTGCTACGGCGTACCCCCACCGCTGGCCCGGCTGATCCGGATCGCCGAGACCGGCTGCGCCGGGGTACTGGCCCGGTTCGGCGGCTGGCGTACCCCGCCGCCTCTGCTGAACGTGCTCCGCCCGACCCTGCGCTGGCTGCTCTTCGGCGACGACTGCGATCCCGCCGACATCCGGCTCACCACCTCGGCGGTGGCCCGCGCCTCGCTGGTCTCGATCGGCGGGTTCCGGCCCTCGATCGGGGCACAGCGCCGGCTGGAGACGCTCACCGCCCTCGGCGACCTGCCGGTGGCGGCCCTGGTCGGCGACCGCGACCGGCTCACCCCGCCGCCCTGCACGGTGTCGATCACCGAGGCGCTGCCCTCGGCCGAGCTGACGATATGTCCCGGCGCCGGCCACATGCTGATGCTGGAGCGCCCCGACGAGGTCACCGCCGCCCTGTACTCGGTCGTCGACCGGGTCCGACCGGTCCGGAGGATCTCCCGGAAGACGGCCGCCACCGCCAACCGGCGCAGGCGGGCCGGGACCGTCGCCGAGCAGCCCAGGAGGGCCGGCGCCACGCACGGCGCGCCGCGCCCGGCCTCCGGGACGGCCGACCTGCGCGCCGGTGCGGCCGGACGCTGAACCGGCACGACCGCGACCACGACGGCGCCCGGACCTGGCGTGGCCGAGCCGGTCGGCGCCGGCACGGCGTACCCTCGCTTCCTGGTAATTCGGCGCGCGGGGCGTCCGGACTCGGGTGTCGGACGGCCGTGTCGCCGCAGATCGATCTCCGGGAGCAGACGCGTTGACCGACCACCACACCACGCTTCAGCAGGAGATCGAAGTCGAACAGCGCCACCTGGACCGGGTGTACGCCCGGCTGGCGCAGTTGCGGCACTCCGCCGTACTCGCCGAGCGGGAGGGCTACCAGCTCGCCAAGGTCGGCAACTTCGGTGCGCTCGTGGAGCGGGACGCGATGGTCTTCCACGCCGCCCGGCGCCGGCACACCCTGGACGCCGAACACGAGGGGCTGGTCTTCGGCCGGCTGGACCTGGGGACCGGGCAGGTGCTGCACGTCGGCCGGCTCGGCGTACGCGGTGAGCACGCCGAACCGCTCGTGGTGGACTGGCGGGCACCGGCCGCCGCCGCCTTCTACCAGGCCACGGCGGCGGAACCGCGCGGCGTCGTACGCCGTCGGGTGATCACCTCCAGCGGCGAGCGGGTGACCCGGATCTCGGACGACCTGCTCGACCCGGCGGCGGCGCCGGACGGGATGCGGGTGGTCGGCGACGGCGCCATGCTCGCCGACCTGTCCCGGACCACCGGCCGGCAGATGCGGGACATCGTCGCCACCATCCAGCAGGAGCAGGACGAGGCGATCCGCTCCCCGGCCGGCGGGGTGACGATCGTCGCCGGCGGTCCGGGCACCGGCAAGACGGCGGTGGCCCTGCACCGGGCCGCCTACCTGCTCTATTCCGACCGGGGCCGGTTCGCCGGCGGCGGGGTGCTGGTGGTCGGCCCGTCCGCCGTCTTCGTCGACTACATCGCCTCGGTGCTGCCCTCGCTCGGCGAGAACGCCGCCACCCTGCACTCGCTCGGCTCGCTCTTCGAGGGCGTGGCGGCCACCCGCACCGACCCGGTGGCCGTCGCCGCCGTCAAGGGCTCGCTGCGGATGCGCCGGGTGCTGGAGCGGGCGGTCCGGGACCAGGTGCCGGACGCCCCCGGCGAGCTGCGGCTGCTCTACCGGGGTGAACTGCTCCGGCTCTCCACCGCCGAACTGGAGCGGATCCGGACCCGGGCGCTGCCGCCGGGCGCCCGGCGCAACGAGGTACGCCGGGCCGGCTTCGACGGCATCTTCGGCGCGCTCTGGGCGCAGGCCCAGCAGTTGCGGGTCGGCCGGCTGCCCGACCAGCGGAGCTTCGAGGACGACATCGCCGAACGCCCCGAGTTCCGGGACTTCCTGCGGGCCTGGTGGCCCCGGCTGCATCCCCGGCACGTGCTGCCCTGGCTGGCCCGGCCGGAGCGGCTGCGCCGGTACGCCGCCGGGATCCTGTCGAACGCCGAGATCCGGCTGCTCACCGAGGCGTACCGGTCTTCGGGCGGCGCGGAGCTGACCGTGGCCGACGTCGCCCTGCTCGACGAACTCGACCACCTGCTCGGCCGGCCGCCCCGCCCGGCGAAGCGCCGACGCGACCCGTACCAGCTGGCCGGCGGGGTGCGCGAGGTGACCACCTACGCCGACCGGCAGCGCGCCGCCCGGTCCGGCCGGGACGCCGCCGCCGAGCGGCCGGCCGACTACCGCGAGTACGCGCACGTGGTGGTTGACGAGGCCCAGGACGTCTCCCCGATGCAGTGGCGGATGCTGGGCCGGCGCGGCCGGCTCGCCTCCTGGACGGTGGTCGGCGACCCGGCGCAGACCGCCTGGACCGGCGACCCGGCGGAGCTGACCCGGGCCCGGGACAAGGCGCTGGGCCGGCGTCCCCGGCACGAGTTCACGCTCACCACCAACTACCGCAACTCGGCGGAGATCTTCGCGGCGGCGGCCCGGGTGATCCGGGAGGTCTCCCCCGACCTGCCGCTGCCGGTAGCGGTCCGGGCCACCGGGGTGGATCCGGTCGAGCTGGTGGTGCCGGCCGCCGAACTGCCGGACGCGGTCCGGGAGGCGGCGGCGAAGCTGCTCGCCGAGGTCGACGGGACGGTCGGGGTGATCAGCTCCGCCGACCGGCGGGCCGAGGTCGCCGACTGGCTGGAGCCCGCCGGGCCGCGCCTGTCGGTTGTCGACACCATGCAGGCGAAGGGCCTGGAGTACGACGGGGTGGTGCTGGTCGGGCCGTCGGAGATCCGGGCCGACTCGGCGGCCGGGGTACGCACCCTCTATGTCGCGCTCTCCCGGGCGACCCAGCGACTCACCACGGTCGAACCGGTCTGACGGTGGCCGACCCTGGCGGCGAACCCTGGTGGGCTGGCTCGTCGGTGCCGCTGTGTCAGGCGTGCGACTTCGTCAGGCCGACGAACGCCCGCCAGGCGGCCGGGCCGAAGGTAAGCGTCCCGCCGTCCCGGTCCTTGGTGTCCCTGACCAGCACTCGGCCGGGAAGGTTGTCGGCCACCTCGACGCAGTTCGAGTTGCCGCCGGAACGCGTGGACTTCCGCCAGGCGGCAGCGTCACTTGTGTTCATTCAGCACCTCCAGAAGTAGGTCTCTGCTCTGGTCGGTCGTCATCGCCAAACCGTTGATCGACTCCCAGGATAGCTCTAGGTCACCCACATCCCGTACCGAGGCCACCACCTTGCCCTGCAACTGATCATCAAGGTACGAGATCCGCCTACCGTCTCTCAGGGTTGCCAGCGAGATCGGGCCACCCAGACCAGCATGCAGACCTCCGGCGACATCCGGCAGCACACGTACCGTGACGAAGGGTCGGTGTCCGATGTCGACGAGATAGCCGAGCTGATCTTTCATGACGTCGCGCGACCCGCGCCGGAGCGCGAATTCCGCGATGATGCAGGAAATCGTCACCGGCGGGTTCTGATCCAGAACCGCCGCCTGCCGGGCTGCCCGGTCCGCGACGAGATCCTCCACCCTCCCCACGTTCGCCGGGACTCCCGCGAACATCTCTCGCATATACGGCTCACGCTGTAGCGGAGCCGGGATCAACAGCGGTTCCCAGGACCGCAGCAGGATCGCGCGACGCACATTCTCGGCCCATGGGCGTAGCCACGGGCGCAGGTCTTCGTGTGCCGTCTTTGCCAGCCCTTGAATCTCGCTGTCGGTGCCGAACACCCCGTCAAGGCGCTGTGCCGTGCCTTCCTGCGGAATCAGCTTCCCTGCCTCGAAATACTGCACCGTGGACTTGGACACCCCGATTGCGACGGCGAGCCTGTCCTGAGACAGCTTCCGCTCTGTGCGCAACGCCCGGATGCGGGCCGGAAGCGACGCCGATTGGTCAAGCATTGTTATCACCCCGGCGGTCGGCAGATGCTGTCACCGTCATCAGGCGGCGGACCTGCTCATTCTGCGTTACCACGCCGTCACGGTCCAGCGCGAATACCAGCTCGGTTGACGGGATGGTCACACCATCGGAGCTCACCGATAGTTAGCGGCATCTTAAGTTTCCGGCCGGCACCGGAGATATTTGTCCGGATACATCCACCCGAAGCAGGAGAATCGTGAATTCAACTCTGGCAACGCCACGTATCCCCGGACAGCAACTGCCGGTAGGCTCGGCTCCGGTCTCCGCCGGGCGGCGCCCTCCGGCGCCTGCGGGGGCCGCCGCCTAATCGCCACGCGCGAGCCGGGGAACCACGTACCAGGGGTGCATCCGCGCCAGCGGTAGGGATCTTCCGTCCCGAACCCGTCAGCTAACCCGGTCGGCGGCTGACGGAAGGACACTGTCATATGCCGTTCCTGGCACCCACCCGACACGCTCCGGCGTCCGCGCGGAACGCCTCGGGACCGTCCGGGAAGCTCGCGGTCACCGCGGCGCTCACCCTGGGCATGGTCCTCGCGGCGCTCGGCGGCGCACCCGCCGCCGCGGCACCGGAGTACGCGACCCCCGGGGCGCTGGCCGCGGCTCCCGGCGGCGACGACATCGACGGAGGCACCGACAGCCTGCGCGAGCAGCTCCAGGCCGCCAGCAAGGGCTATCTGAACGCCAAGACCAAACTGGACAACTCCGTCAAGCGGCAGAAGGAACTGAACCAGCAGCTTGCCGCGCTGCGTACCGAGGTGGCGACCCGGAGCGAACGGGTCGCCGAGATGGGCAACATGGCGTACCGGACCGGTCGACTCGGGCAGGTCTCCGCGCTGCTCAACAGCGGCTCGCCGACCAGCCTGGTGGACCGGGCCGCCGCACTCGACACGATCTCGGCGAACGAGAGCCGGGAACTGCGCGGGCTGCGGGAGAGCCTGGACAAGGAAACCCAGGCCAAGGCCGCGCTCGACAAGGAGATCGGCGAGCAGCGCAAGCAGGTCGAGGTGATGGAGACCCGCAAGAAGCAGGCCGAACGGGCGCTCGCGGCGGCGAACAACAGCGGCGGCGCGGGCTCGGGGATCAGCGGCAGCGGCGGCGGCTCCGCCCGGCCGGCACCCCGCAACCCCGACGGCTCCTTCCCGGACGAGTCGTGCAGTCTCGACGACCCGACCACCAGCGGCTGCATCACCCCGCGCACCCTGCACGCGCTCAAGCAGGCCCAGGCCGCCGGCTTCACCCGGTTCGTCTCCTGCTTCCGCAGCGGTGGCAGCGGCGAGCACCCGAAGGGACAGGCCTGCGACTTCGCCGCCCAGAAGAACGGGTTCGGCGGAGTGGCGACCGGCGGCGACCGGACGTACGGCAACAACCTGGCGGCGTACTACGTGCGCAACGCCAACCGGCTCGGCGTGCTGTACGTGATCTGGTTCAAGCAGATCTGGCTGCCGAGCAGTGGCTGGAAGACGTACAACGGGGGCAACGGCGACCCGTCGAGCGACCACACCAACCACGTACACCTGTCGATGAACTGAGGATCGATCGCGTAACCTGTCGCGGACCGTCGGCACCGCCCGCCACCCCTGGGCAGTGCCGGCGGTCCGCTTTTCCGTCAGGCGGCGACCGCCGGGGTGCGTACCCCGGTCAGCAGCCGATCCGGCTCGAACCGAGCGCCACGTCGTCGAACCAGAGCGTGTCGGCACCCTCGCCGTAGCTCTCCCAGCCCAGCCGCAGGTCGGTGAGGTTCGGCCGCCAGTCGGCCCGGTTGTACCACTGCCCGTCGACGTCGTGCGTGGGCGTGCCGTCGGCGGTCAGCCCGGTCACCGCGGTGCCGTTGACCCAGGTGGAGAGCCGGCCCTGGGTGCCGTCGACCATGAACTCCAGGCAGGACCACTGGTTGACCGGCAACGGCATGCTCAGCGCCACGCCGTTCGGGCTCTGCTCCGGCAGGGTGGCGTCGTCCGAGGCACGGTTCCACTGCAACGCGCCGTTCTGCCCGCCCATCCGCAGGTCACGGTTGCCGTCGGCGGCGTCCCGCATGGCCAGGAAGGTCACGTGCGAGGTCGGCAGTGCGGTGGTGTGCCGTACCCAGAGCCGGGCGTAGCGCACCGCGCCGACCCCGCTCAGGTTGCGGGTGGAGCCGACGAAGACGTGGTTGCAGTAGCCGACCGCCCCGTTTATGCGTACCGAGCGGGTGCCCTGGTGCGCGACCGAGGTGTCGATGCTGGCGGTGCCGCTGCCCGAGCAGTCCGGATAGCTGACCGCCCAGTCGCCCGACGGCGTACTGCCGGTCTGGTTCTCGAAGCCGTCGCAGAGCACCGCCGTGCCGCAGCCGCTCGGCGGCTGGGTGGTCGGCGGCACGGTCGGCGGCGGGGTGATCGTCGGCGGGACGCTTGTCGGCGGGGTGGTCGGCGGTTGGCTGGTCGGCGGTGCGGTGCTCGGCGGGGTGGTCGGCTCGGCGCCGTTGCACAACTCGCCGTTCAGGGTGAACCCGCTCGGTGCCGCCGAGCTGGCCGAATAGGTGCCCTGCACGCCGAACTCGGTCGAGCCGCCGGCCGGCAGCGACCCGTTCCAGGCCGCGTTCCGGGCGGTCACGGTCGCCCCCGACTGGGTGACCTGGGCATTCCAGCCGTTCGTGATCCGCTGATCGCCACCGTAGGTCCAGGTCACGGTCCAGCCGTTGACCGCGACGTCCCCGGCGGTCACCTTGACTGCGGCGGTGAAGCCACCGGTCCACTGGTTGGCCTGGTAGTCGACCCGGCAGCCGGCGGCGGCCTGGGCGGCCGGTGCCAGGCCGGTGCCGAGCACGGCGACGCTGCTCGCGGCGATCGCGGTCGCCGCGGCCAGGGCCAGCGAGACGCGACGGTACGGTGCGGAGATCCGCATGGGAGTTCCTCTCGGACGACTGCCGGCCCCGGCGCCGTCCCTGGCGCGTGCCGGCAGTGCGGTTACGACGACGAGCGACGCGGTACGCCCGACGCGTACCGGCCTCGTTGTGCTGCCGTGACCGGCTCCCCTGGTCACCCGACCACCACGACGCCCCGGCCAGCCCGCACCCGGTCGCCCCGTCGTGGCGCCGACCAAGCTTAAAGACAACCATCGATGCGAGCAAACACCGGACCGGGTTCTTCCGTGATCAGGGAGTGTCCGGCCGGCCCGGGCGAGCCGAACGCTCCCTGATCACCGGCGGCTCCGCCGCGCGGGGCGTACGTCGAGCTGCGTAGCCGCAGCGCCCACATCCGCACGACGTCACGCCGGGCTGCCGGCGGCAGCATCAGCGGTATGAAGCTCTCACCGCCCTGGCGAAAGGCGCTGCTCACCCTGCACGTGGTCACCGCGGTCGGCTGGTTGGGAATCGACGTGGTGCTGCTGACCCTCGGCGTGGCCGGGGCACGCGGCGCCGACCCGGACCTGGTCTATCCGGCAGCGGCGCTGGTCGGGCAGGCCGTCTTCGTACCGTTGAGCGTGCTCGCCTGGCTGGTCGGCCTCGCCAGCGCGCTGCTCACCCCCTGGGGCCTGCTCAGGCACCGCTGGGTAGTGGTCAAGCTGGTGATCACCACCGTGCTGGTCGGGGCGGTGCTCTTCGCCCTGCTGCCGAACCTGCGGGCCGCCGAACTCGGCGCGGCCACTCCGGCGGACGCCCGGCAGGGGCTGCTGGCCGCACCGATCGTCTCCAGCACTCTGCTGGTCGTCGCCACGGTGCTCTCCACCTACAAGCCGTGGGGCCGGACCGGCCGGGCGGCGGGCTCGGCCGGGAACGGGCGGGCGGTCAGGGCTCCCGGCCGGCGGCGGCCAGCGCGGCCGGCAGCCGACCCGCCAGCTCCTGGTGCGCGGCCCGAGCCTGCCGGAACGCGTACCGGAACAGCGGTGCGGGCGCCGACAGGGTGATCTCGACGTCGACCCGGAGCAGACCGTCGGGCTCCCCGGTCACCCGGGTCCGGTTGTGCAGGGTGGTGCCCGGCCATTGCCGGGCCACCAACTCCAGCTCGTCCGCGCCGAGCCGGAGCAGGTCGGCCCGGTAGGTGATCCGGAACCGGAACGGCCCCCAGCGCAGCCGGTCGGTGACCAGGTCGCTGCGCAGCGCCCCCGGCCCGGCAGGTCGGGAGCGCACCCGCACGATGAACGGATGCAGCTCGCCCTGCCGTCGCACGTCGCCGAGCAGCCGCAGCGCGTCGGCCGGTTCGCAGCGCGCGTGCACCCGATAGCGGAACGAGCCGATGCGCGGCACCAATCGAGTCTAGGAAAGCTGGCGGCAAGTCGGCTAGCTGCATGAATAGCGGCTAAGTGGGTATCTAACGGGCGTGAGCGGACATGTCATGGTCTTTGCCCCCGACCCGCAGTTGACGGTCACCGTCGACCAGCCGGCCGAGGAGACCGAGATCCACCTGCACCCCGGCGGCCAGGGGGTGTGGCAGGCTCGCATGATCACCTGCCTGGGCGTGCCGGTGGTGCTCTGCGCCGGTCTCGGCGGCGAGATCGGGCAGGTACTCGAACCCCTGCTGGCCAGCGAGGGCGTGGACCTTCGGGTGATCCACCGGGAGTCCAGCAGCGGCGGTTACGTGCACGACCGACGGGACGGCAAGCGGCACGAGATCGCCTCGGTGCCGGGTCATCCGCTCGCCCGACACGAGCTGGACGAGCTGTACAACCTCGCGCTCAGCGAAGGGCTCGGCGCCGAGGTCAGCATCCTCAGCGGTCCTGGACACCCGTCCCTGGTCGCACCGGAGATCTACCGCCGGCTCGCCGCCGACCTCGGCCACAACGGCAGCCGGGTCGTCGCCGACCTCTCCGGCGCGCACCTGGCGGCCGTGCTGGAAAGTGGCGTGTCGGTACTCAAGGTCAGCCACGAGGAACTACTCCGGGACAGCCTCGCCGAAGGCGACGGCGAGGCTGAACTGGTCCGGGCGATCCAGGCCCTGCACGCCCGGGGCGCCGAGACGGTGGTGGTCAGCCGGGCCGAAAAACCGGCACTGGTCATGGTCGACGGCGAGGTCGTCGAACTCGACATGCCCCGGCTGGAGGTCGCCGACCACCGGGGTGCCGGCGACTCGATGACCGCCGGGGTTGCCGCGGTGCTGGCCCAGGGCGGCGACATCCGGCTCGCGGTCCGGACCGGCGCGGCGGCGGGTGCGCTGAACGTCACCCGGCACGGGCTCGGCACCGGACGGCCGGACGCGATAGCCGGCCTGGTCGACCGGGTGAAGCTGGCACCGGTGCGGGCGGACCGGCAGGACCGGTTGACCCCGGACGACCTGGCGCATCGGACCACCAAACCATGACGATCCGGGTGCTGGTCACCAACGACGACGGCATCGCGGCCCCGGGGCTACGCTGGCTGGCGCGTACGGCGGTGGAGCGGGGGCTGGACGTGGTGGTGGCCGCCCCGAGCGAGGAGGCCAGCGGGGCGAGCGCCGCGATGAGCGCGGTCGAGCGGGACGGCCGGGTGGTGGTCGAGGAGCACCCGATCGAGGAACTGCCCGGCACACCGGCGTACGGCGTGGCCGGCTCACCAGCGCTTATCACGCTCATCGCCCTGCACGGGGCGTTCGGGCCGGCACCGTCGCTGGTGCTCTCCGGGATCAACCGGGGCGCCAACGCGGGTCGCGCGGTGCTGCACTCCGGCACGGTCGGCGCGGCCTTCACCGCCGCCGCGAACGGCTGTCACGGGATGGCCGTCTCGCTCGACGTACTCGCCGTGCAGGAGGCGAGCACCGGAAGTGGCGGTGCGGCGGTGGCCGTACCCCGGCCGGATCGGGACGAGCGGCGGAACTGGGCGACAGCGGCCCGGGTCGCCCTCGACCTGCTGCCCCGGCTGACCGCCGCACCCGTGCAGAGCGTGCTGAACGTCAACTCCCCCGACGTGCCGTACGAACGGCTGCGCGGGGTACGCCGAGCCAGGCTGGCCGGGTTCGGTCAGGTGCAGATGACGGTCGCCGAGGCTGGCAAGGGCTTCGTGCGCACCGCACTGGAGGAGGCCGGGCAGCACGTCGAGCCGGGCACCGACCTGGCGTGGTTGACCGAGGGTTACGCCTCGGTGACGGCGATTCGGGCGGTCACCGAGGCGCACGACGCGGACCTGTCCGGACTGGACGATCCACGGGGATAGCGGGCGAGATTCCCGGTCCGCGACTGTCGGCGCGGGTTAGGGAGCGGGCTTCCCGGTCCGCGACGATCGGCGCGGACCGGGGACTGTCAGGCGCCGGGGACCTTGACCTCTTCGGCCACGGCCGAGGCGCCTGCGAAGTAGGGCTCGGGCGCGCCGAACAGACCGAGGAGCCCGGTGACCCAGAGCTGCCGGTGGACGAACCGGCTCGGTTCGGTGACCACGAGCTTGACGCCGCTGACCTCCGCGGTCTGGAAGCCGGCGACCATGGCGCTGATACCGACGGAGTCGATGAAGCTGACCAGTCGCATGTTGAGCTCGATCCTGGACGGTCGCCCCTTGGTCAGAACTCCGGCGATCGCCTCACGAACCTCGTACGCCGTATCGACGTCGATTTCTCCCCGAGGGGCGATCTCCACAACTCCACCAGGCAGGACCGACTTGACGATCGACAGGCTCACGCGAGCACCTCCACTCGCCCATGTCCGGGCGCCTAATCAGTACGCGGGCCGCGACCGAGAGTATTCCTCTCACGGCCCCGATCGCCACCCTTCCGGACGGGCAATCTATTCAACGAGCCGACAAACCTACCCGGTAACGGGGCGAACTACGCTAAATTTTCCTGCGCCGTCGGCATCGACACCTCCGTCAGTACACCCTCAGCGTAGCCGTCTACCAGGCCCGGATGGGCATCCGGTGCCTGTGTCGCAGCTCGCGGAAACGCCGTCCGGGCGCCGCCAGGTGAACCCGTGTCGGCTTCACGACACCGACCGGCCGGATGTGAGGCGGCAGCACGACGCGGCGAGCCCTGTTCGGCGCGGGGCGGCTGCGCGGCGCTGCCAACTTTGTTCGTGGCGGGGCGGCTGCGCGGCGCTGCCAGCTCTGTTCGTGGCGGGGCGGCTGCATACTGCTGTTCGTCGCCGGGCGGGTGTGTCGTCGGCCACCTAGCATGGGCTGATCCGTCCGTCGCAGCGTACGGGCGCCGCGGCGCTCGGAAGGGACACCTGATGCTGAGGAAGTTGATCGGACTGGCCGGCGTCGGCGCACTGCTGGCTCTCGTGCTCGCCTGCGGATTCGGCGGCGGGGGTGACGGCGACGACGACGATGACGACGGCGACGATTTCGCCCGTCGTGCACCTGTCGTCCAGCTCCACTGAGCGGCTGCCCGTCGCCCGAGCGCGGGCAGCCGCTCCCGGGCGACGGACCCGTCGAGGCCGCACCGGCGGCCACACCGGGTCGGAGCGGGATGTCGGGACATGATCGCGGGTTTGCCAGCTGAGGCGCCTGGGCACCTCCGACAGTAGGAACCCGCAAACCGCGCCGAACAGACGCCTCTGTCCGAAGTGGCCGCTTCGTTCGGTAACCGAGGAGGTAGCACGATGCTCGGAACCAACCTGCTGAAACATCAGAGCAAGCCCGAGCGGATCGCCGACCAGGCGTGGGAGTACCTCACCAGTACGGTCAACTCGGCCGGCGACTCGGTGAAGCACACCGCCCGCTCGGCCCGGCGGACCGGCACCCACCTCGGCAGCCACGCCGGGGACCGGGTGAGTGCCATGACCGACGAGGCCCGGGTGCGGGCCGGCCGGGCGTACGACGCGCTCGCCGGCCGGCGCCAGGGCCTCCCCTGGGGCTGGCTGATCGGGGCGGGCCTGGTCGGCGCCGCCCTGGCCTGGGCCGCCTCCAGCGCGTCCCGGGCCGCGCTGGCCCGCGCCGAGCGGGAGCTGCCCGACAGCGACCGCGTCGAGTTCGTGGATGTCGACCGGGCCAACTCGGCGGTCCGGGTCGACACCGCCTGAGACCGACGGACCCGCCCGGCCGGTCGGGCGGGTCCGCGCGGAAGTCGGGGCCCGGCGCGGAAACGCGCCGGGCCCCGACAGCGCGGCCCCGATCCTGGTCTGTCATGCGCTGCGCGCGCAGTGCATTCAGCTCAGCTACGCGCGCAGCGCATTCAGCTCAGCTGCGCGCGCAACTCGTCCGGCTCAGCTGCGCGCGCAGGTCACCGGCGCCGGCACGGCGTTCGCACCGGTCCAACTGCCGAGGAAGCCGAACGTCGTGGCGGCGTTCGGCGCCAGGTTGCCGTTGTACGCCACGTTCCGCACCGACACCGACGAACCGGACTGGGTGTGCGTACCGCCCCAGATCTGGCTGATCGTCTGCCCGTTCGCGAAGGTCCAGCCCACCGTCCAGCCGGTCATCGCCGACGTACCGGTGTTCCGCACGGTCACCTCGGCCTGGAAGCCACCCTGCCACGAACCCGCCACCCGGTAGCTGGCCGTACAGGCCCCGCCCGGCGGCGACGTGCCGGTCGGGGTCCCGGTCGGCGGGTGGGTGGTCGGGGTGGCCGTGGGCGGTCGGGTGGTCGGCGTGGCGGTCGGGGTGGCCGTCGGCGGGCGGGGGGTTGGAGTACTCGTCGGCGGATTGGAGGGACCGCCGAGCCGGTCGGCGACCAGGATCCCCCGGCCGTTGGTGCCGAGGTAGACCCGCCCGTAGACCCTCGGGTCGCCGGTCAGCGCCTCGCCCATGTTTCCGTACTGGTGCTGGTCGTCGTTGATCCGGACCCAGGCGGCACCGGCGTCGTCCGACCGGTACACCCCGCGGACGCCGTCGACGGTGGCGACCGCGAAGACCGCCGGGTACGTCCGCCCGGGTGCCGCCCGGCCGAACCCGACGTTCACCGCGCTGCCCACGTTCGGCAGCTTCGCGAAACTGGCACCCGAGTCGGTGGACCGGAAGATCCCGGTCTCGCCGGCCAGCCAGATGTCCCCCTCGGCCCCCGGCACCGCCTTGAACCTCGCCCCGCTGGCCGGCAACCCGGTGGCGGCGGTGGCGGTGAAGCTCGGCCCGCCGTTGGTGCTCAGATAGAACCGGCCGGCCGAGTAGCCGTAGAACCTGTTCGGGTTCACCCGGTCCGCCTCGATCGTGGCGTTCGCCGGGATGCCGCTGGACTGGCTCCACGAGTTGCCGTACCCGACGGAGTAGACCACCTGTTGCCCGGCGTCGCCGGGCGCCCAGACGAACCGGCTGCCGTCGGCGGCGGCCGCGACCGTGCCGCCGTTGTTGATCCCGCCCGGCTCCTGGCCCTGGAACCAGTTCGCCCCGCCGTCGGTGGAGAAGGCGACGTGGCTGTCGCCCGGCCGGTCCGCGTCGGTGAAGGCGCCGGCCCGGACCATCACGCCGGGGTTCAGCTCGGCGAAGTCCAGGCTGGTGGTGCTGGTAAAGACCGGCTGGGTGAACATCATCGCCGGCACCGCGTCCAGGTTGGTGTGCCGGAAACCGCCGATGTCGCCGAGCCCGCTGACCAGCGGGGCGCCGGTGGGCGGGCTGACCAGGTCGAGTACGGCGGTCTCCTCCAGCCCCCGGACCATCGGCCGGATGGTGACCGTGCCGCCGCTGTCCCAGTCGCGCAGGTTGGTGGTGCCGTAGATGGTGGCGCCGGTGCCGTACATCAGTCGGTTGCCGTCGAACGGGTCGATCTCGACGGACTCGTTCATCCAGCCCAGCTTCGGAGTCTCCTCGGGCGGGGCCGGGTTGGCGCCGAAGGTCAGCCACGGCACCGAGCCGATGTCCATGGTGTAGCGCTTGGAACGGTTCGGATAGGAGGTGAAGTCCCAAGCCCGCGTCCAGGTCGCGCCGCCGTCAGTACTCCGGAAGAAGATCGCGTCCGGCCACCAGGAGATCTGCGTCGCCACCATGATGGTGTTCGGATTCTGCCGGTCGATCGTCAACCCGCTGTAGCCGAAGTACGCGTCGGCGCTGCTGGACGGGACCGGGCTGATCTGGGTCCAGGCTCCGGTGGCCCGGTCGAACTTCCAGACGTCGCCCTTGCCGCCGTCGTACGGGCCGCCGGTGTCGCTGGTGGCGATGTAGAGGAACCCGCCGACCGGGTCGACGACGCCCTTGTGCGCCAGATATCCGGTCGGCTGCCCGGCGATCCGCTCCCAGCTCGTGCCGCCGTCGGTGCTCCGGTAGACCGGGTTGGCCTTGTCCGCGACCCCGACGTAGATGGTCTGGGTGGTGTTGCCGGCGGTGCCGGTGGACCTGTCGAAGCTGACCCAGGTGACGCCCTGGTTGCCGGTCAGATAGCCGTTCGGGTCGGACGGGTCCTGGGCATAGTTGCCGGCGTTCGGGAAGTTGCCCACCTTCGCCCAGGTGGCGCCGTGGTCGGTGCTGCGCCAGAGCCCGTTGCCGCCCTCCGCGCCGTAGTAGACGACGCTGTTCCGGTTCGGGTCGACGGCGAGCCGCTCCCCCTGGCCCCGGCCCGGCATGTTGCCGCCGACCTTGAACGGCAGCGGGTACGCCTGCCAGGTGTTCCCCTTGTCGGTGGAGCGCAGGATCGCCCCGTTGTTCGGGTCCCAGTCGTTGGTGTACATCCCGACCGCCGCGTACACCCGGTTGGTCTGCACCGGGTCGGTGGCGATGCTGAGCACTCCGTTCCAGCCCCACCGGTCCCAACCGACCCAGTCCAGCAGCGGGGTCCAGCTCTGGCTGGCCTGCTCCCAGCGGTAGGCGCCGCCGATGTCGGTGCGGGCATAGATCAGGTTCCGCTCGGTGGGGTTGAAGACGATGCCCGGGACGAAGCCGCCGCCGTCGATCCGGACGTTCTTCCACGAGTACGGCTCGGACGCCGCGGCCGAGGCCGGTGCCGCGGACGGGCTGACGGCGACCTGGGCCACCACGGCCACCGCACCGGCGGCCAGTACGGCCGCGAGCGCGTGGGCAAGACTTCTACGCATGTACGGCTCCCTGGGGGAAGAGCTGACTGGCGCTGGCCGGCGCTGCCGGAGTCGCCACGCGCACGCCACGGAGGACCCGGTCCCGCCGGTCGTGCGCTCGGCGGCCGCTGCTCGGGGAGCTGCCCATGCTCCCGTGGCGTCGTCCTGGCTCCCTGGAACGGCGTCGTGCAGACGTTCACACACGCCTGGACACGCTGTCAATAGTTGGAGTCCCAAACTAACCCGACATCGGGCCGGTCCAGCCGGGCCGGCCCAGCGGAGACTGGTCCAGCCGGGGCCGGTTCAGCCGAGGCGGAACACCACCGAGCCGGAAACCTCCTCGCGGGTCACGCCCAACCCGTCGACCGGCCGGTTCAGCACCTCCTGCCACGGCGTCCCCGGCAGGTACTCCGGCAGCACGACGACGGTACGCACACCGATCCGCCGCAGGTGGTCGACGCTGAGCGGATCCGGGAAATTCGCCGTGACGCCGAGGGTCTGCGCCTGCGACTCCGGGGTGAAGGCGGCCAGCCCGTTGACGATCCTCGGGAAGCCGTCGGTGGACCACAGCATCACGCTGAACTCCAGGGTGCCGCTGCTCGGCAGTACCAGCAGCGGACCCTCGGCGCCGCGCAACGCGGCCGGCTGCGGGATCACCGGGGCGTGCGGGGTGGTGTTGACCCCTTCGAGCACGATCAGCGCCAGCGGGATCAGCGCGGCGAGCCGAAGCAGCGACGTCCGGAACGCGGCGGCACGCCGTTCGGGTGCCGGCGGTTCCGGCTCCTCGCCGCCCGGCGGCGGCTGGTAGGCGGCGCTGCGCAACACGGGTACCGGCGTCCCGGGCCGCGGCGGCTGCCCCGCCTCCCCCGACGCGGGGACGGCGTCGGCAGGGTCGGACGGTGCGGCGGAGGCGGGGGCAGCGGAGGCGGGGGCAGCGGAGGCGGGGGCAGCGGCACCGGCAAGGTCGCCAGAGTGGGGCGGTGCTGCGGAGGTGGCGTCCGGAGGTGCCGGCTCCGCGTCGGGATCTCCGGGGCGCCGTCCGGCGGACGGGTCCGGGTTGAGCCGGGTGAGCGCGGTGAGCGCACCGGCGGCGAGGATGCCGAGCAGCAGCGTCGTCCAGAGCACCAGCCGGCCCGAGGTACGGATCGCGTCGAAGCCCGGGGCGTGCAGCACCAGCGTCGCGTACCCCGGATTGCCGTCACCGCCCAGCGTGGTGCCGCTGGCCAGTGCGACACTGCCGAGTACGCCGCCAGCCAGCAGCACCCGGTGCCGCACCCGCCACACCGAGAAGAACAGCCCGGCGAAGGCGAGCCCGATCAGCGCCACCCCGGGCAGCAGGGTCATCTCCCCGGCGAAGCTGAGCGTCTCCCGGGCCGCCGCGTGCCGCTCGCCCCAGAGCCAGTTCTCCGGCGGTGCGGTCAGGAACCCCCGCCACGGCGGCGAGAACATCTGCACGTGCGCCAGCGTCCGTCGGCCGGCCGGATGCAGCGCCACCACCTCCAGGTAGGGCAGCGCCATGAAGATGCCGACCCCGCTGAACACCGCCCCACCGGCCAGGTCGGCCAGCAGCAGCCGCCGTCCGAACGGCGGGCGGGACCGACGCCGCCACGCCGACCAGGCGTAGCCGGCGCCGGCCGCCAGGCAGACCAGCGCCAGCACGTAGCCGAACGGCAGCCCGATGCCGAACCCGAGGGTCAGCTGCCAGGCCGCCACCACCCAGCCGGCGAAGGCCCAGCCGGGGCGGCGCAGCTCCGGCCGGTAGCCGTGCCGCAGCGACCAGCCGTGGCCCCGGGCCAGCATGGCCAGGGCCAGCGCGATGCCGCCGATGGAGAGCACGTGCAGGTGCCCGGCCTGGGCAAGCTTCCAGGGGGCGTACCCGAAGGCGACACCGGCCGCCGCGGCGCCGATCCGGCCCGCGCCGAGCTGCCGGACCAGCGCGTACGCCCCGACGAAGGCGAGCGCGTGCACCAGGACGTACAGGATGTTGTAGCGGACCACGGCGGCCACCGGGCCCTCGCCGAGCATCCCGGCCGGGGCGTAGCCGAGCAGGGTGTCGGAGTAGGCGTAGGTGTAGGGCTCCGGATAGAAGGTGTTGGAGTGCCACAACTGGGTGGGGTCGTGCAGCACGGCGTGCCCGCCCCAGGCGATCTGCCAGGCCTGTAGGGTCGGGTCGCCGATGTCCTGCGGGATGGTGCTGGTGATGTCGCGCAGGGTGGGCCAGGTCAGCACGACGGCCAGCAGCAGCCCGCCGAGCACGGCCAGCGTCCACTCGTGGGTGGCCAGGCGTACCAGGAAGGATGCCCGGGGCCCACGGACCGGGCCGACCGACCCGGCGCGGCCGTCCGGCCGTCGAGTCCGCTCACCGGATTCGTTGCCGACCCGGCTGCCGGATCCGTTGCCGGCCCGGTCACCGGATCCGTCGTCGACCTGGTCGCCAGATCCGTCGTCGACCTGGTCGCCGGTACCGTCGTCGGGTCCGGCCGGCGCCGTCTGCCGCTCGATCGTCATCCTGCTTCTTCCTTCCGACCCGGACCCGGCCCCGCACACCGCGCCGGCATCTGCCCCGAGCACACCGGCATAGATGATCCCTGATGGTCACTGGGGCTGTCACGCCCCCGTTCGACTCACCCGGCCCGGGTGAGGAGCGCTCACCCGGCCGCGGGCCAGAGTCGAGTCGCGGACGTGACCGGCGGGCGCAGCCTATCGGTCGCCCAGGTCGCCGCACTCGAGCAGTCGAAAGGGACGCAATGGCCGGCCGCGTGAGCAGCCCCAGCGACGACGACATCCAGCGCGACATCCTGGCGGAGCTGGCCTGGGAACCCCGGGTCCAGCCGAACGAGATCGGTGTCGCGGTGCGGCAGGGCGTGGTTACGCTGCGCGGCTGGGTCGACAACTACGCCAAGAAGTGGGCGGCGGAACGGGCCGCCCAGCGCGTGCACCGGGTCCGGGCGGTCGCGAACGACCTGGAGGTACGCCTGCCGTCCTCGGCCGAACGCGACGACCCGGAGATCGCGGCGGCGGCGGCCCGGGCTCTGGAGTGGGACGCCTTCGTCCCCGCGGCCGAGATCGAGGTGACCGTCTCCGACGGCTGGGTGGTGCTGCGCGGCGAGGTCGAGTGGGAATACCAGCGCCGCGCCGCCGAACAGGCGGTACGCCAACTCGCCGGAGTCCGCGGTCTCAGCAACGGGATCTCGGTCGTGCCCCGGGAACGGCCGGAACGCGACGAGATCTCCGGCCGGATCCAGAGCGCGCTGGTGCGCAGCGTGGAAACCGACGCGGCCGGGATCGACATCCGGATCGAGGACGGCTCGGTGGTGCTGACCGGCAACGTCCGCTCGTGGCTCGAACGCGAGGAAGCCGAACGGGTTGCGTGGTCGGCACCGGGCGTCACCAGGGTCGACAACCACATCACCGTCCGGCTGTGACCACCGCCGGGACCGGTTGCCGGCGACTCAGATCAGGTTGAGTTCACGGGCCCGGCGTACGGCGTCCCGGCGCCGGGTGACGTCGAGCTTTCGGTAGACGTTCCGGACGTGCGTCTTGACGGTGTTGACCGAGAGCGAGAGTTCCGCGGCGATCTCGACATTGGACAGGATGCTCTGTAGATAGCGCAGCACGGTCAGTTCCCGCTCGGTGAGCGGCTCACCCGGGGGCACCGCCGGCCCCGTCGGCACCGTTCCGGCCGCCCCGTCGACGGCCCCGACCAACTCGTGCACCATCGCCCAGTACGCCGTACCGGAGTCGAGGTGGGCGGCGAGCAGGTCGCGTACCGGTGGATCGGCCCGGACGAAGACCTGCCGGAAGCCCTCCGGCTCGGCCAACCGCAACACCTGTTCGAGTACCCGGGCGGCCCGGCGGTGGTCCCCGCTCAGCCGGGCCGCGCTCGCGTCGAGCAGCCCGGCCACCAGCCGCAGCGACAGCGGTGGTGGTAGTGGCAGTGGTGGCAGTAGCGGTGGCGGTAGCGGCTCACCGGGGGCACCCGGCGGCGCACCGGGCGGTGTCTCCCAGGCGGGTAACGTGCGGAGCGCGGCCTGCGGGTCACCCGCCCGCAGATGCGCCCGGGCGAGCGCGACCGCCACCGGCTCGACCGGAGCCGCACCCCGTTCCACCGCCGGGGTCAGCAGCTCCCTGGCCAGTTCCACATCGCCGTGGTCGATCCGGAGTTCCGCCTCGGCGGCGAGCAGCCAGTGCGCCAACGGCTGCGTCTCGGCCCGGTCGCCGAGCCGACGGCGGATACCCGCCAGCACCTGATGCGCACCCGTCAGGTCGCCCCGGTCACGCAGCAGTCGCGCCTCGACCAAGCCGGTCAGTGCGTGCACCAGCGGGTCGTCGACGTACTCCGCACCCCGGATGCCGAGCGCCAGGTTGGCCGCCGCGTCGTCCGGCCGGTCCCGGTGCAGCGCGACGAGCGCCTGGGCGAGATAGGCGTGTACGCCGTCGGCCGGCCGGATCAGTCCGCGGAAGGGTGCCGAGCCGAGTGCCGCCCGGGCAGTTTCGTCGGCGCCGGTCAGCTCGCCCCGGACCGCCCGGGCCAGCGCCAGCCGCCCCAGGCACAACCGGCGGGCCCGGGACAGACCCGCCCGGCTCGCCTCGGCGAGCCCGTCGGCGATCTCCGGCTCGGCGGCGACGATGTCACCCGCCCCGAACCTGATCGTGCCCGACAGAATCCTGGCCACCGCTCCCGCCCGAAGGTCGAGACCGCCGAGGTCGGTCTCACCGCCGTCCACGGGATCGACGGCCAGCTGCCGGGCGGGTGGGTCAGCCAGCCCGGCCCCCAACGGTGCTGACCCGTCCGGTCCGGACCAGCCTGACCCGTCCGGCCCGGACCGGTCGACGTCCAGCAGGGTCAGCCGGGTGAGGTCGATCCGGTCGGCGTCCACGTACGTGTCGAGGTCGAAGCCCAGGAGCGTGCCGCCGTCGACGGTGGCTTCGATGCCGGCGCCGCCGCCCTGCCCGGCGCCGGCCCGGCCGGCGGTGTCGGGCCGGCTGCTCGGGTCACGCCGGCTGCTCGTCTCGAGCCGGCTGCTTGGGTCGCGCTGACTGCGTGAGTCGCGCCGGCCCTGCGCGCTGGGGCGGCTTTGCCGGTTGGTGTGGGCGCGGGTGTCGGGCGGGTCCGGGGCGAGCAGGTCGGTGAAACCGGCCAGTACCGCCGGTTCGTCGCCGCCGGACTGGGCTGCGGCGAGCCGCAGGGCTGCCGCGATCCGCCGGAACCGGTGGCGGCGTGCGGCGTCGAGCCGATCGGCGTGCTCGGCGGCCAGCGTCAGGTAATCGTCCGCGGCGGTCGACTCGCCGCCGTCCAGCCGGTCCGCGGCATAGGCCAGACCGATTTCGGGGGCGTTCCGGACCACCTCGACCGAGGGTGCCGGCGGCTCCGGCCGGGCCGGGGCGTACTGGCCGTAGGGGACGATATCCGGCCAGTGCCGCAGCAGCACGTTGATCGCGTACGGCCAGTCGCGTGCGGCGAGCGCGTGCCGGAGCGCCTCGGCCGGCAGGTCGTTCGCGGTGAACCAGGTGGCGGCCCGGCGGTGCAGCTCGGCCACCTGTTCGGCGGGCCGGCGGGCCAGTTCGGAACGGAGCAGTTCGCCGAGCATCGGATGGCACCGGTAGCCCGCAGGCCGGCCGCCGAGCGGGATCACGAACCCGCCGAGACGGTCCAGTTCGGAGAGTGTCCGGGCGGCGTCGGCCCGCCCGGTCAGCGCGCCCAGCAGCTCCGCCGAGAACCCCGCGACCAGCGACGCCCGGCAGAGAGACTCCCTGGCGTCGGCGGAGAGCCCGCTGAGCAGTTCCTCGGTCAGATAGTCGCCGACGTCCGGATACTCCCCGGTGAACTCGTCGACGAACCGGGCGGGGTCGGGATGCCCCGGCAGGGCGAGGGTGGCGAACCGCAGGCCGGCGGGCCAACCCTCGGTACGGCCGCACAGCCGCCGGGCCTGCTCGGGCGGCAGCGGCTCCCCGTACCCGGAGAAGAGTTCGGCCACCTCGTCGGGGCGGAACGCCAGGTCGGCGGCGCGGATCTCGGTCAACTCCCCGCTGAGCCGCCAGCGGTGCAGCGCGAGCCCGGGGTCGGTGCGACAGCCGATCACCAGACGCAGCCGACCCGCCGTGTGCCGGAGCAGGAACTCCAGCCCGCTGGAGACCTCGGGATCGTCCACCTGGTGCAGATCGTCCAGGATCAGCGTCGCCGGGCCGGTGCGTCGGGCCAACTGGTCGGCGAGGAACTCCAACCCGTACGCCGGGTCCGGTTCGTCCCCGGCATCCGGTTGCTGCCCGTCGACGGCCGGACGCAGCGCCGCGTACAGATATGACCAGAGCCGTGCCCCGCCGTCACCCGGCTCCAGCGAGAGCCAGCCGACCGGCCCCCGGTCCGGACTGTCCACGGCCCGGCCCACCGTCGCGTTGCGGGCCCGACACCAGGAACTGAGCAGTACCGTCTTGCCCCAGCCGGCGGAGGCGGAGACCAGGGTCAGCGGTCCGGCCGTACCCCGGTCGAGCAGTTCGAAGAGCCGTGGCCGGGGCAGCAGCACCGCCCCGGAGCGGGGCGTGGCGGCCAGCTTCGCGGTGAGCAGCGGCGGCGTCGCACTGCCCGGTTCGGCGATGGCCGGCGCCGCGGTGCCCGATCCAGCAGTGGCCGGAGTGTTGCCTCCGGCTGGTTCCTCGATCCGTTCCATCGATGCTGCCCACCCCCTCCGGCCCGCCCGCTACGACGGTCCGAGGCGGATACCCGGCCCGTCGCGGTTCACCCCTTGCGGACGACCCCGGTTCACCCGACGGCACCGGACGATGACGGCTGGTACGGATCGGTGATTCCTGGCCCGGACGCTGCTGCCGGGCCGCGATTGTCCGCGGCGGAGGAGGGCGATGGACGTACCCGACCGGCTGGCGGACACCGCCGGCCCGCACCCGCCGGCCCAGCCGCGGTGAAGGCGCTCTGTTGGCAGGGCCCCGACCGGCTGGCCGTGGAACGGGTCCCGGATCCCCGGATCGTCGACGCGCAGGACGCCATCGTGCGGGTACGGCAGAGTCTGACCTGCGGCTCCGACCTGCACCTCATCGCCGGACGGTTTCTGGAGACACAGCCGGGCGACGTACTCGGGCACGAGTTCGTCGGCGAGGTGGTCGAGATCGGTGCCGAGGTCCGCCGGCACGCCGTCGGGGACCGGGTGGTGGTCTGCTCGGTCGTCGCCTGCGGGCGCTGCTGGTACTGCCGGCACGGGCTCTTCTCCTGCTGCGACAACGGCAACCCCAACCCCGAGCTCGCCGAGCTGGCCTGGGCTGCGGTACCGGCCGGCTGCTTCGGCTACTCGCACGCGCTGGGCGGCTTCGCCGGCAGCCACGCCGAGTACGTCCGGGTGCCGTACGCCGACCACGGCGCCTTCCGGATACCGGACGAGGTGAGCGACGACCGGGCGGTCTTCGCCTCGGACTCCGCGCCGGCCGGCTGGCTCGGTGCCGAACTCGGCGACGTACGCCCGGGAGACGTGGTCGCGATCTGGGGCGCCGGTGCGGTGGGCCAGTTGGCGGCTCGGGCGGCGGTGCTGCGCGGCGCCGACCGGGTGATCTGTGTCGACCTGCTCGACGACCGGCTCGCGATGGCCGAACGGGAGGTCGGGGTGGAGACGGTGAACTGCCTCCGGGTCGACGCCGGTGCCGAACTGCGGGACCGGACCGGTGGCCGTGGTGCGGACGTCTGCGTGGAGGCGGTTGGGATGGCACCGCCGGCCCTCGGGTCACCCGTGCCCGGCCCGCTCGGCCCCACGGCGTCGCCCAGCTCGGCCGGCTCGCCCGGCTCGCCCGGCTCGGCCGGCTCGGCCGGATCTGCGGGGCGGGGTAAGCGGCGGGTGCGGTCCGGGGCGGATCCGCCCGGCTGCGTGGCCGACGCGGTGCACGCGTGCCGCAAGGGCGGCACCGTCGTCGTCCTCGGGATCTTCGCCGGCCACGTGGACGCGTTCCCGCTCGGCGCGGTGCTGCACAAGGGGCTGACCGTACGGGCCGCCCGGCAGCACGGCCAGCGCCACGTCCCGGAACTGCTCGCCCGGATGCGGCGCGACGAGCTGTGGCCGGAGTACCTGATCACGCACCGGCTGTCGCTGGACGACGCGCCACACGGCTACGCGCTGTTCCGGGACCGCGTCGAGGGTTGCGTCCGGGTCGCCTTCACCCCGGAGGCTTCCCCGCGGCCGGGTTGACCCTCGACCTGGTCGAGGGGGCACAATTCCTGCTCGTGGAGGGGTACGGACGGCTGCTCGGCATCGGTGAGATGGCTCGGGCGAGTGGCCTGAGCATCAGCGCGCTGCGCTTCTACGACGGTGCCGGCGTGCTGGCGCCCGCCTCGGTCGACCCCGGCACCGGTTACCGCCGGTACGCCGAGCGGCAGTTGCCGGCCGCACGGCTGCTGGCCGGGCTGCGCCGGATCGGGATGCCGCTGGCGGAGATCACCCGGGTGCTCGAACTGCGCGGCTCGGATCCGGCCGCCGTGTCGCGGCTGCTGGACGCGCACCTGCTCCGGCTGGAGGAGGGTCTCGCCGACGCCCGCCGGGAGGCGGCCCGGCTCCGGGTACTCTGCACCGCCGCCGAGCCGGCCGCCGAGCCGGAGATCCGGCTGACCGTACCCGGACCGAAGCTGGCGGCCGCGGTCGACGCTGTCCGGTTCGCGGTCGGGACCGACCCCGGGCTGCCGATGCTCGGCGGCATTCACTTCGAGATCGACCAGGGCATGCTCCGGCTGGTCGCCACCGATCGGTACCGGATGGCCGTCTCCGCGGTGCCGTCCGACACCGGCCCGGCGACCGGAAACTCCACCGCGACCGGGGACGCCACCGGACTCGGGGACGCCACCGCGCCCGGGAGTCGCCGGGTTACGGCTCCGGTCTCGTTCGTCGACGCGGCCCGGGCGCTGCTGACCGGCGGCTGGCCGGCGACCCTCACCCTCGGATCCGCCGCCGTCGCTCTACGGGTACGGGACCGGCACGTCACCGGCACGCCGTTGGAGCAGGACTTCCCGGACTACCGCCGGCTGCTGCGGACCGCGACCGCCGGCCCGGGCCGGCGCCGGGTGACCGTCGACGTGGCCGGGTTGCGCGAGCGGCTGACCGCCGGTGAGACCCGGACGGTGGTACGCCCCGACGACGGCACCCGCTGTGCGGTAAGTGTCCTCGCCGTCGACGCGGCGGACCGGCTCACCGTCTCCTCCGCCGACGCCGCGGCGCTGCCGGATGGTCCGGTGGTGCGGGTCGGAGTCGACCGCGAGTTCCTGCTCGACGCCCTGGACGCGGCCGGGCCGGGTCAACTGGTCCTCGAACTCGACGGGCCGATCCGCCCGCTGGCGCTACGCCGGCCCGACGACGACCGTGCCTTCTCCATCCTGATGCCGGTACGGATCTGAGCCGCCCACACCTCACGGTCAGGCTGGCACGCGATCGGGACACGCGGCACGACCCGTACGGCCGGGTGGAGAGAGTCGATAACCTACAGTAGTCAGATGGCTTTTGTCCGATTCAGCCCGATAGCCTCGGGGCGGGCACTTCGGCGGACCGGCGCCGCGCTTGCCGTACTCGGTGGGGTGCTGGTGGTGACGGTGGTGGCGGTCGACGGGCCGGCCGGGCCGCGGCGGACCGCCGACCGGCAGTCGACGGCGGAACGACCGCCGCCGGCAACGGCAGCCCCGGGCGACGTCGCCCCGGCAACGCCACCGCACGCCGAACCGACCCTGCCCGCCGCACCACCCCCGGCGGACCTGCCGGTGCTCGACTACCGTCCCGCGCCGCGCGGCTTCCCCGGGGACCCGGCCGCGATGTCGACGGTACGGCTCGGCGAGGGCCTGCGGCCGGTCCGCCGGCTCGCCGTGTACGACGCGGCCGGTGGCCGCCCGCGCGCCTTCCTCGCGCCCACGATCAGCGGTGTGCCGGTGACCCTGCCGATCGTGGCCCGGCGGGCAGGTTGGGCCGCCGTCCTGCTTCCGTCGGCGAACCGGAGCGTCGGCTGGGTGCCGCCGGGACCGTGGAGCACCGTGGCACTGCGCGACCTGCTGGTGGTGGTCCGGCAGGCACACCGGCTGCACTGGTACCGCGACGACCGGCTGGTCCGGTCCTGGCCGGTAAGCGTCGGGAGCCCGGCCACGCCGACCCCGCTGGGCCGGACCTTCGTCCTCGGCAGGTCTCTCCTACCCGGTCGGGTGTACGCGGGTGTCGAGGTCCTCGCGCTCGGCGCCGTACCCGACGACCCGGGCTCGGTACCATCGGCGCTGCGTGGCGCGCACATCGGACTGCACGCCTGGTACGACAGCCGGCAACTGGGCCGGAGCAACAGCAACGGCTGCATCCGGATCGGCCGGAAGGCCCAGGAGTTGCTGCTCGCCGAGTTGCTGCCCGGCACCGAACTCCTGGTACTCGACCGGTTCTCCGCACCGCAACAGCTCACCGACACCGGCCCGCCCCCGCAGGCCGTTCGTCGCTGACCGGATCCGGCTGCGGTGGCCGCTCCGCCCGTCGACCGCCCGGACCGGTTGCGGCTTCCCGCTACAGATCCCGGCAGGTCCCTACAGGTCGTCCCCACAGGTTCCGACAGGCCCCGGCTACAGGTCCCGGCGCATGCAGACCCGGGGCCACCGGTCCAGGCCGTGCGCCGCCTTGCGGGCCCGGATCGCGACCAGCCCCGGAGTCAGCTCCGCCTCGCCGAGGACGACGAAGCCGCACCGGGAGTAGTACGGGGCGTTCCAGGGCACGTGGGTGAAGGTGGTCAGGGTCAGCGCCGGTACACCGTTCGCCATCGCGTGCCTGGCCAGGTGCTCGATCAGGCTGCGTCCCACCCCATGGCGAGCGACCCGGGGATGCACCGAGACCTGCTCGACGTGCAGGTTGTCATCGACCGGCTCGGCGACCAGATAGCCGGCCGGCAGGTCGTCGGCGTCGACCGTGACCCAGGCCAGACCGGCGCGCTGGTGACGGGCCAGTTCCTCGACCGGTGGTGGTTCGTCGTCGGCGATCTCCGGCATCCCGATTTCCCGGAAGACCCGCCCGGCGGCCCGCTCCAGGTCCCTCAGCACCGGCAGGTCCGTCGGCCGGGCGGGTTGGATTCGCATCGCGTCATCCTTCCGGCCCGGCCGACGATCGACCAGCGATATTCCGGGCCGCGGTGGGCCGGGAGTGACCTGGCTGGCCGGCATCCGGCGCAGGCTGATCGCGACGGTGCCGAGCCAACCGGCGTACGACCAGAGCAGCACCCGCTCGACGATCCCGGCCACACTCGCGTAGCCGGCGACTGTGAACGACGGCCCGCCGGCCATCACGTCCCCACCGATCACCACGAAGCCCAGGAACGCCGCCACCACAGGTGCGGTCGAGACGGCCAGCGCCGGACGCGCCCGCCGCCACCGGGGATCCCGCCACCAGACCCGGAGCAGCAGGACCGCCGCCACCGGCAGCACGGCGAAGGCGACCAGGCCGGCCGTGCCGTGCACCAGCCCGGCCGGTGACGGCGGCCGGTCCCACCGGCCGTACGGGTCGGCCGGGAAGATTGCTCCGACTCCTACGGCGACGGTCCAGACCCCGAGCAGCCCGAGCCCGACCCGGCCACCCCGGGTCCGGCCGGCGGCCAGGTGAAGCAGTCCCGCCGAGGCGGCAGCCAGCACCAGCAGCCCGGCCGGAACAAGCCAACCGACCCTCGGGGCGTGGACGTAGTGGCTGACCATCCGCTCGACCGGACTCCAGCCCGCGGTGCCGAGATCGGCCACCGCGAAACCGACGAACGGCAGCGCCAACCCGACCGCCGTGGCATCGGCGGCACGGGTACGGCTTGCCGCCGATGCCGTACCGGTCCTGCCGCCGCGGGGCGGGCGGGGCAGACCTCCCACATCGGCGGTTCGGTGCGGACTGCTCCGGGGTTCGGTGCGGGACATCGGGTCCTCCTCGCTGGTCCTGCCCGCACGCTACGGACGGCCCGACCGGTGGCGCGTCGTCCCGGTGCGGACATCCGCTCCCACTCCCCGCGATTACACCTACGCCGATCGGAGTAGCCGCGACATCACGCGACAGCCGCGACATCACGAATGACGGCACCCTTATCGTCCGGAACGCCGACGGCTTCGACCTCGCCCTGCACGCAGTCGACGCCGTCGAGGAACCGGCTCCGTTCCTGCACTTCGGGTTCCGGCTGCCGGACGCCGACGACGTCCGCGCCCTGCTGCGCCGGTTGAGGGCCGACGACGTACCGATCGTCGAGGACTACGACGATCCTTCGTACGTCGCCTTCAAATGTCTCGACCCGGACGGACACCGGGTGGAGGCGTACTGGGAGCCATCGACGCCCGGATGACGGCAGTGCCTCAGGAGCCTTTACGCCAGCAGATCGAACTGTTCAATCAAGAGGTCACGATGCAGATGTACTGTCCGCCCGTCACGATGAAGTGTCAGCACTGGATAGCCCTCGACCTGGAGTAACCGTCGCAGGGCGGCAACAGCGCCGCTGATCCGGTGGGCGGGGATCCGCGCCCTCGCGGCAAGCGTCTCCAGGGTAGCCCGGTCTCCGTTCGCAAGCAGGGTCCTCAGCAGCCCGGCGACGCGCTCGTCCGACAGCGGAGGCCGGGTTCCACGGCGCTGGACATACCGCTCGCTCGCCAACAGGGCATCAACCACATCGCCCATTCCGGGTGTCGACCGGCCGCTCCTCAGTACTGCCGAGGCTGATGTCGACCGCTCGACCGGAGTCTCCTCCTCGATTCTGCCCGGTCCCGCTTGGCTCGGCATCGGTGTCACCGCTACGAGGTCGAACAAGCTCTCGGGCTGCCCGACCGACCGGCTGCCAGACCGGCGCCGACGTTCTGCCGCGTTCGCACGTCCGCCAAGCATGCCGGCACGCCTACCCTCTGGTTTCTCCTCCGGCACTGGCTCCCGCCACCACTCGGGACTTGCCACCGGCGCACCGGCCCAGCCTGGTACGGCGCGTTCGTCACCAGCGCTGAACACCAACGCAGGTACCACGACCTCGGCCGGTGCCGCGCCGCCGTGATAGCCAGCCTTGCGGGGGCCGTATCGCAACTCTTCCCGCCACGGCAACACCGCCCGGCCACCCGCCAGAACGACCCGGTCACCGGTGATCAGTACTTCACCGTCGCCGGGTGGTCGATCCGCAGTCCGCCAGCGGTTTCCGCCAGCGTCTCCAGGCCGGATCACCGCCTCGGGTCCACGGTCGACCACATGTCCGTGATCGGAGACCACCACGACGACCCGATCCTGATTGGCGGCCAGCAAATCTCGTACGGCCGGGATGGTGTCCTCTCCCCAGACCGTGGTGCCTGGCTCGCTGCGGTCGAGCGCGTCATCGATCGTGTTGACCACCGCGGCGACAACCGGTAGCTCCGGATCGGCCAGAGCAGCCAGCACGTCGGGTTCGAAAGCGGCACCGGCACCGGCCCGGAGAGCCTTCTTGTGCAGAAGCCGCCCGTCCGGAAAGCGTTGGGCGAAGCTCGCGAGTTCGGCCGGCCGACCACCACTGCGGACCCGGCCGGCGAGCAGACTGCATCGACTCGTCTCGGTGACCGTGGGCAGAACTGCGACGGATCCGATCCGGGGTCCACCGTTCGGGGTCAGCTCGACCCAGACGCCGCTGCGAGTTACCGATTCCGCGAGTTCAGTGGCGGCAGCGACGCCCATACCGTCCATCACCAGCAGCAAAACCCGCCGGCCGTGCTCGACGATCGGCACGACGATACGGTCGAGCAGGTCCTCGACGAAGAGCAGCGCGCCAGGCGCGGATCCGGCAACGGTCACCTCGGCGAGCATCGCGGCGAACTGCTGATCATGCCGGCTGCGGCGGACGTCCACGACGCGGTGCAGCGAGCGGTACCCTTCCGCAACCTCCGGGTCGGGGTCTCCGGCGAAGATGTCGAGCCGTGCCCGGTCGACCCAGCCGTCCTGCCAGACGTGCCGATCTACGGCGTCGAACAGTGTCGCCGGAGCGGCCTCCTCCGGGCTGGCAAGCCAGCGTAGTAGCCGGAGCGCCATCCGTGCTGTCTCCACCCGGATCGGGTCGGCTGCCCGGTGGGTCTCAACCAGCCCGAGGAGTTGCTGTGCCCGGGCCACCAGCTCCGGCAGGGCGGGGCCAGCGGCCGGCACCGCAAACCGGACGGCCGCGGCAAACGCCCGAAGCCGTTGGGTGAAACCGCTCGGCAGCACCGCTGACCCCCCGAGCAGTCCAACGATGTCCAGCTCGGCGGCGATAGCTTCGGCTCGGCGAAGCATCTGCCCCGCTTCCCTGCGCGCGGAGCCGCCAGAGTCAACCGCTCGGTAGACCCAGGCCTCCACAGCCCGGTGGAACGCCGCAGCCTGCGAGGACGTGATCCGGGTGCCGCCGAAGCGCGGCTCGAGTCGGGCCCGGGCGACTGCCACCGTCACGCTCGGCGGCTCGGTGCCGGCTTCGGGCCAGAGCACGCCAGCCAGCAGTCCGATCGGGATGGCGTCGACACCGTGACCGGCACGGACGGCGGACATCATGGGTATGGCGGCGGAGCCGGCCGTCTCTGTCAGATACCGCTCGACGCCGTCGATCACCTTTGCAGGGAGGGCACCGAACCGAAGTTGAGCCGGTGCGTTGGTGCTCCACTGCAACAGGCCCGGCGTGTCGAGTTCGTCCCGGGGTAGCTCGAGAAGTTCGGCGGCCAGACACCGCATAGCATGATCACGCGTGAGGATTGTGCCGGGCGGAGCCGGCCATCCTCCCGCCGGGGCGTGATCGCTCAAGGCATCGGCGACCCAGCGTCCGGTCCGCACCAGGCTGGGGTCGAGGTCGACGACGCCGAACATCTGCCGGACCAGGTCCCACGGCTTGACTTTGCGGACCGTCTGCATGCTGAGGTGGGCAAGCAGCCCGTCTCCCAGTTCGCGCTCGCCCAGCTCGGTGAGCAGTACGAGCCGCTCGTGCTCGGCCCTGTCGTGCAGGGCGGCCCGGGCGGCCAGCGGCGTCGCGCAGGGTACGACCCGGATCGGCACACCGTCGACCGTCAGCCGCGGGTCGACCGGCCATTCCGGGCGGGCCGCCAGGGCGATGGCCATGGCACCGTCACGCTCTGCCAGCCAAGCCTGGACCTTGCGCCGCACCGCATCCGGCCGAATCGCACTGTGTCGAACCTCGGCGTTGCTGTCCGTTTCCTGGCTTACCATTTTGGCCTGTCGTTCTCGCCAGGCCGACGGTCGAGTCCGGCCCGTGCCGTCATTCGACCTCCCAGACAACGGTGACCCGCCTGCCTCGCGCCACCTCGGCCTCGATCTCGGCGGCGACCTTCCGCCAGGCGGTCGAGGTCTCGACCGTACGCCGCTGTGCGGTACGGACCCTCCCCGGGTTGGTCGCGCCGCCCGGTTGGTCATCCGGGTTCATCCGGAAGGCTGGGATCCTGCCCCCGGGGTCCTCACCTCTTGGATCCTGCGGAACCTGGCCGCCCGGCGCGGGGTCAGGCGGCGCGGCGGGGTCCGTCGGCTTCGGCGGGGTGGTCGGAGGCGGTGGCGGGACGCGGCGTTCGGTGGCGAGCAGGGCCGTTGCGGCGTCCGCGGCGGTTCGCAGGGCGTCGCCGAGTTCGACGCCGTGCTGCTCGTGCCGGGCGACCGCGCGGAGTTGCTCGATGATGACCCGGGCCCGGCCGTCGGTTTCGGCTCGGGCGACCATCGCGGTCAGCAGCGGCCACTGGTGCGACCGGGCGAGGGCCCTGGCGACGTCGCCGGCTTCGGTGAGCGCCTTGCCGGCCGCCTTGTCGTCGATGTCGCCGACGTCCACCCTGGCTGCCAGTTCGACCAGGACCACGTCGTCGGATTCACCGCCGAGCTGCTCGGTGAGCTTCGCCAACCGTCGGGCGGTGGCCAACCGACCGTTGTCGGCCGAGATGTCGAGCCCTAGCACGTCTGCGTGTTCGGTCAACGCCCGAACCAGGCTGCTGGTCGCGTTCCGGTGCTGGCCTGCTGCGGTGCGCAACGTCCCGGCCAGCTCACCCAGATTAGCCGGGGTACGCCAGACCGGCAGCACTGCCCCGAACAGGGCGGAGCCGCGGCGGACCGCTTCGGCCCAGGCCTCCTCGCTCGGCATCGGCGGGTGGCGCAGTTCGTACTCGTCCCGCACTCCCGCCAGGGCACTGACATCGACCTTGTCTCCGTGCAGGTACCAGGCGAGCTGCTGTTCCAGCGCGAAGACCGCGATGATCAGATTCTGCAGTTCACGGTCGAAGCCGAACCGGGCCGGTTCTTCGATGAGCTGGCGCAGCATGTGCACCGGAAAGTGCTCGGTGTAGCCCTCGTTCGCCGCTGCCTGTAAGAGGTGCTGGCTCCACCGACAGGTACTGGTGGTCAGTACGTAACGATGGTCGACCAGCTCGCCGAGGCGGAGGTTGTTGCAGACTCGGCGGATCGTACGCTGGTCGCCGGCTGGCACGGTCACGCCACGGGTCGGGTCGGCGACGGCCTTACGCGCGTACTCGAGGATCCTGTGCAGCTCGCTGCGGGTGACCGGCTTCTCATCCTCGGGCATCGCCGGTCGGCCGGGGTACGCCCAGGCGAGCATTTCGCCGGTGAGGTTGTCGAACGCTTCCCGGAGCGTTCCGCCGCGCGGGTCGCCGAGGTGCAGTCCCTCGGCGAGGGTGTGCAGCACTCCGACACTGTCGTCCTGCACCTCCGCTGGCTGCGGCCGGACGATCCCGTACGCCTGTTTGAGCGCGTTGAGCAGGGTGCCACGCAGTTGGGACTGGCGCTGCTGGAGATAGATCCGGCCCTGCTGCCGATCGGCAGCCGTCCAGTCGACGGCGAGAGCGTTGAGCCGATCACCGGTGCCACTCCTGCCGAGCAGGTAGTTGATTTTCGCGAGCTGGGCGACCCGGCCCATCATTTCGTCGGTGAAATAGAGCGGCAGCCAGAATACGGTGTGTGACCCCTGTTCGAGCTGTTCGATCCGGGCCCGGTCGGCATTACGAGGCACATCCTCCGGGTCGAATGGATAGTCGATGACGACTCGCCAGCCCTCGCCGGTGGCCAGCAGTGCCGCGACCGGCATCGTGTCGGGGTCACGGACGTTGCCGAACTTGACCTGGACGATGTGTCGCCGCCCTCGCCAGTCCCGGGGATGCCCCAACTCCCCCAACTGCCCCTCGGTGCCGGTCAACCCCATCTCGGTGGTGACCAGATCCCGGACGATCTGCTGGCGCACTCCGGTGGTGGTGGTTTCACGATCCGGCACCAGGTCAAGCAGTTTGTCGTAGTCGACGGCGTGCAGCTTGAGGGTGATCACTGGGTCAGGACCGTCAGTGAGGTGCAGCTCTCCGGCATCGTTGGCGATCTTGTTGAGCCGGTTCAGCACGACCTGGTTTTCGTAGCCTGGGATGGGTGAGGCGATGCTGCCGAAGTTGAGCGCATGCAGCTTGGCGGCGGTGAGATTGTGCAGCGCCGGCACCTCGGGCACAAGTGCGCCGAGCAGCACGGTCTTGATCAGCTTGTCGTCGAGCTGGAACTGGGTGTGCCCGGCCGCCTGCTCATCGGTGATGCCGTTCAGGGTGAGCAGGATCGGCCGAAGCTTGCTCAGATAGAGCGTGCGGGCGGTGGAGAAGAGCTGCCGGAGCTTGGGCCGGTCGGGCAGTTCGCCGCGCAGCACCAGTGGCTCGAAGAGGGCCGCGACCCCGATCAGGTCGTTGACCCGCAGGGTGTCCCGGCGTTCCACCAGCAGCTCGGTCATCACCTTCAGTGCCGTCCGCTCCCGCTGCAACGCCTGAGAAAGGGCGACCAGGGTCGCCACCAGAGCCGGCGAGAACGGATAGAGCCGGCGGAAGGCGGCGGCGTCCGAGCCGATGCCGGCGTCGCCGTACTGGGCGCCGAGCAGCAGAGTGTCCCACACTTCGCGGTTGCCGCGTACGGCGCCGAAAGCATTGTCGATGGTGGCCCGAGCAGCCTCGTCGACCGGTCGGAGCAACCGCCGTTCGGTGATCTCCGGCAGGTTGGTGTCGGCGAGCACGATCTCGCCGAACCGGCCCTGCACGCTGCGCATGACGTGCGCCAGCGCCTCCCGCTCGGTGCCACCGACCTGCGGGCCGAGGAACTCCTCCAGGTTGCGCTGCCGGGCGACGAAGGAGACCAGTGGCATCGGCCGGGCTGCGTCCGCCGACTCGACGAGCTTGTTGAGCTTGGCACCCTCGGTGTTGACGAAGGTGTGGTCGCTGATGTGGGTGGAGAGCCAGAGGATCAGCTCGTCCAGGAAGAGCACCATCGCGTCGTAGCCGAGCGAGACGGCGTGCCGGGTGATCACCGCAAGGCCGGTGTCCAGGTCGAGGTATTCCCCGCTGCGCACCGCACCGGTGAAGAACGCGCTGGTCAGCGCACTGACCAGGGCGTCCCGTCCGGCGGTGCCGGGCGGCGCCGCGGCGGCGTCCGCGTAGGTCTGCGGGGTCCAGCCGGCCGCGCGGGCGACGTGCGCGGCCAGCCCACCGCCGGCCTGCGTCGGACTGCCGCCGCCGTCGCGGAGCGCGGCGAAGAAGGCGTCGTCGCCCATCCGCTCCCGCAGCCGGGCGGCGTCGTCGAGCATCGCGTCGGACCGGTGCACGGGCGGCACGGGCGCATCGGGGTGCAGTGCCGTGATCTGGCTGAGGTAGCCCTCCAGGACCGCCTGCTCGACGGATCGGGCATCGAGCATGTGGAAGGTGAGGGTCAGGATGCGCTTGCCGCGCAGCCACCCGTCGGCAGCGAGCACCGGATCGGCCAGGCCGCGTACCTCCCGGGCCGCCGGGTTGTGCTGGAGCACTTCCCGCAACACGGCCATGAAGTGTGACTTTCCGGAGCCGAACGACCCGTGCAGGAAGAGCGCCTGAGAGCGGCCCGTGGTGACCGCGTGACCGATCCGGCGCAGTGCTTCCGCGAAGTTCTCCCGGAGTTGGTCGGTGACGACGTACCGGCGCAGGTCGGCGCCCTCGGCGGCGCGGACCACGAAGTCGCCGTCCCCGACCGAGGTCGGGATGTCGATCACGTCCCGTAGCAGGGTCATCACCGCTCCTTCGTCTGCGCCGCGTAGTGGCCGGGTCGCCGCCAGCCCGACGATCCTATTGGGTCAGAACGCTAGGGCTATCGAGCGCCCAGCCGATCCGCCCGGCCGAAGTAGCCGGTTCGGCTGGCGAGACCGTCGAGGTGGCTTCCATCGTGAGAGCGCGCATTCCATCGGCGGCCAATTGCCCGGTAGGGTCGGCGGCCAGTGGGACTGCGGAGGCTGCGCATGCCTGACGACCGGTCGAGCTATACGGCGAATGACCGCTCCAGCCAGTACATCGCTGCGCCCGGTGGCGCGATAAACGTCTATCAGGTGATTCCTGCGGCCAGCGGCCAGAGTTGGCCGGTTCCGCGTCAGCTTCCCGCACCGCCGCCGCAGTTCGTGAATCGCGAGACAGAACTGGAGGCCCTCCGTCAGATATCGGACAACAACTCCGCTGCCACTCCGCCCACCTCAGTGATCGTGCTGTCCGGCCCGCCCGGAGTCGGTAAGACCGGCCTCGCTCTGCACTGGGCCAACATGATCAGTTCCGACTATCCGGACGGCCAGTTCTATCGGCAACTCCGCGGTTTCGGGCCCAGCCCAGGTGATGTGCCGGACGCGCCGGACGACGTACTGGCGGACTGGCTCTACGACGGCTGGGGGCTCAAGAGCGCTGAGATCCCGATCTCGCTGCCTGGTCGGTCCGACCTGTTCCGCACCAGGACAGCCGGCCAGCGCGTTCTGATGCTCCTGGATGACGCCGCCAGCGCGGATCAGGTGCGCCCGCTGCTGCCGTCCGCCGGCTCGGCGTTGGTGATCGTGACGAGTCGCCACCAGTTGTACGGTCTGATCAGCGAGGGCGCCAGGCCGATACGGGTGACTGAACTGTCCCGCGCTGTTTCCGTCGAGCTCCTCCGCGTTCGAGTTGGGTCCCGGGTAGATGCCGATCTCTCCGCAGCCGAACAGCTTGCCGGATACTGCGCCTACCTGCCGCTGACGCTGCATAACACCGCCGCGCGTCTGGTCAACGAGCCGCGCGCCTCCGTTGCCGGCCAGGTCCGACGGCTGAAGGACGAACGCCGTCGCCTGCACCGGCTCGGTCACCCCGACGACCAGAGAACCGATATCGAGGCTGTGATCTCCGATTCCTACCGCTCTCTGCCGGCCGAGGCCCAGCGAATGTTCCGGCTGCTGGGTCTCCATCCGATCGTTGGTGGATCTGCCGGGCTGTATTCGATCGCCCGGCTCGCCGGCCTGGACCTCGCCAGCACCGAGGATCTGCTCGACCTGCTCGAAGGACGAAGCCTGATCGGCAGAGTCGGCGACCGGTTCGGCGGTCTGCACGACCTGCACCGCCTGTACGCGCGCGAGCTCAGCAACCGGCCGGAGCACGCGGCCGAGCGACGTACGGCGCTGGAACAGCTCGCTCACGCCTACTACGGCTGCGTCAACCACGCCTTCGACCGGGTGAACCACGGCAATCCGATGGTCGACGCCGAGTTCCTGGCCGACTGGCGACGTGAGGATCCTGAAGGCGTCGAGGCCGTCGACGACAGCCCGAAACCTGCCGTCTGGTTCGCAGCCGAGCGGGCCAACCTGCTCGCGCTGGTCCGGATGGCGGGTGCCGCCGAGCCACCGTTGACCCTCACGCCGCGCCTGGTCTCCGGCCTCTTCTACTTCCTGGAGACCGGTGGGCACCTGACCGACTGGGCCGAGGTGGAGGCAATCGCCGAGCGGGTCGCGACCGACTCTGGCAGCCGCCATGACCAGGCACGATCGCTCCGCAACCGCGCCCGTATCATCCTGGTGAAGCTCCTGCACGAGCGCCACCGAGTTGGCGACGCGGCGGAGGGCGATGCCCCGGACGCCGACACCGACCGGTACTCCGAGGCGGTAACGATGTTGGAGCAGAGCCGAGGCCTCTACCGCGCCGAATACACCGCCCACGGTCACCGGCGGGATCGGGCGGGCGAAGCCACCACGTTGCGGGAACTGGCCGACCTCCACCGGCTCGTTGCCGAGACCGGACGGCCGGACACGGTCAGCAAGGCCATCGAGGCGTACCGGACTACTGAGGTCGTCTATGCGGACCTCGGTAACGACAACGGTCTCGCCTCCCTACGGTTGGCACTCGGAATGGCCTACGCCCTCAGCGGTGAGCCGGGCGATCTGGACCGGGCGGAGGACTACACCCGGGCCAGTCTCGACTACAGCCGACAGGTCAACGAGCATGGCAATCCACGGCATCCTCGATTGCAGGGATACGCGCTACGACATCTCGGCGACCTGTGCCGTCGGCGCGGCGACCAGGTCCAGGCGATTTCCTACTACGAACAGTCGATCGCCACGTTCGACGAGGCGAACGACACCATCAGTCAGGGTCGTGCCCTGCACCAGCTCGGTCAGATCAGGTGGGAACAGGGCCACGCCATGGTCGGGCGGGCAGACGAGGCCGGAGGCCGGACAGCCCTCGACCGGGCGGACGAGTCATTGCGCCAGGCCGCGGAACTTCTCGCCCGCCTGCCGGAGGAGGTCGTGACGGTCAACGAGTGGCTGCGACGGGTTGCCGAGCTGCGGCTTGGCACGGGCGTCGGCTCCGCCGATCACCCATTCGCTGATCGCCTGCCCGGTGGTCAGCCGGAGGACCAGGCGAGGAACTGAGCGGCGAGCGGAGGCGCCGCGACCACGGTGCTGGCGAAGGTGGGTTCGTCGACGGTGAGGTCCAGGTTTACAAGATCACGCTGCACGCCGTGCCGGTCGCAGACGCGGAGGTTGGCGCTCTGCGCCAGGCACATTCCCGCCGCGCCGTCCCACACCTTCTGCGCCTCCCGATAGAAGAGCGCGAACGGCGGTAGCTCACCGCCGGTCTCCTCGGAGAGGTCGACACAGGTCCGGACCATGTCGAGAGTCTGCGAGGTGGTGCGGGTCTTGAGTTCGAAACCGGCGTCGGCCATCAACCGTTCCCAGGGCCGGGCGGCGACCGACGAACTCCGGGTCACCGACACCCGGCGCGGAGCGGCGGCAGCGCTGTGCCGTGCCGGGCGACCATTGACCTGCATCGGTGCACCGATCCCGTCGACCCGAACGGACAGTCCGATCCCGCCGGTGCCGATCTCCGGGGCCACCACCAGGGCCCCGACCGGGCGACGGTCCGCCAGCAGGCACACCACGCTGCAGTACTCACGCCGACCAGGGCGGACGAACTCGGCGGTGCCGTCGATGGGGTCCACGATCCATATCCGCCCCGAGCTGGCCGGCTCCCGCAGGTGTTCCCCGGTCTCTTCGGCGACGATGCTCGCGCCGGGGTCGTACGCCTTAATTCGGGCCACGATGTGCTCCTGCACCGCGATGTCCGCCTCGGAGAGAAGGGTCTCGTCAGCCTTCTCCGACACGTCCAACGTGTCGAGGCGTGCCCGGAACCCGAGCAGCAGCGGCGGCAGTGATGCTTCCAACTCGTCCCAGAGCGCCCGGGCGTCCATCCGGCGATCCTACGGTCTCCGCCTGTCTGGTCCGCCCGCGACGCGTCATCGCCACCGCCCACCTCGAATCGACACCCGGCGACCGCAGTGGTGCTCAGGCCGTCGGGCCGGCGGGACCGTACTGATGGGTCACCGTGATCGAGCCACCCTGCGAGATGTACTGGGTCGCGTCGTCGCGAGCGATGAACGTGTTCGAGTGGATCTGCTGTGCCGTGGGCAGTTGCCGGTGAACCTCCTGCACCCAGGCACGCAGCTCGGGGCCGAGTTCCGGATATTCCTCGATCAGATCTGCCAGCCGTTGCTGCCAGGTCGAAGCGAGCCGTTCGCGGAGCTGCGCCTGCTGCTCCGTCGGCGCCTGCTCGATCTCGGCGGCGGTCTGGTCCACCCACCGTTGTGCAGCAACCTGCCGGCGTTGGCCGCCCCGACCGAACAGCCGCACGATCCCGTTCCGGGCGTGCTGCCAGCCGTCCGACGCTGCCGCCTGGGCCAGGGCCGTCCCCGCCTGCGTCGCCAACAGCAGCAGCCACTCGGGCATGGCCGGCACCTCCAGAGTGTGAGCAGACCCAGTCGGTCAGCTCCGTCGGCAGCATTGTCTCAGTCGCAGTCGAGGGTGCCAGCAACGGCGGCGAGAGTGTCGGCAGTGGCCAGGTGTAGAGCGGAGTCGTGTCGTCGCAGGTAGAGCTGGCAGTTGAACGGGTCGAACCGGACCGCGATCGACTGGCCGGCATATCGGTGGCCGAGTTGGGTCAGCAGCGGCAGCGGATCGTCCATCCGCACGGGCTCCGGTGCCGATGGGACCGGGATCGGATATCCGGGATCGGCCGGGACTAGCTCGGCCAGGGCGAGGTCGAGGCAGCCGAGGCAGTCGGCGATCGCCGTCTCGACGGTGGGATGGGTGGGCAGTTCGGGGACGTCCACCGGCAGGGCCGGCGCGTTGAGTTCGACGTGCCAGCCCACACCGTGCAGCCGGAGCGGATCACCCTCGTCGAGCCGATGGTCCTGCACGGTCACCGTGGCGACCAGGCCGAGACCGAGGGCGAGCCGGATCAGGTCGGCCAGCGGCGGCACGTCGGGACGGCCGGCCCGGACGAACCGGCGCGCTCCCGGGTGGCCGCGACTGACATGATCGACATACTGCCTGAGCGGGTCGGCGGCCGGGTCGGGGAGCTGGACGATGCCGTCGCGGAGGTACTGGTCGAGGCCGCCGGCACCGTCCAGCTCGGCGAGGTCGTCGGGGCGTACCCGGAAGGCGTTGGCCCAGCGTGCCAGCCGGTAGTGGCCGGGAAGCTGGACCACCGACCGCCTGGGGTCCGCACCGCCAACCGGCAGGACCGACGGCTGCTGCCCGGCTCCCCAGTTCAGATGGAGGACCTTGTCGCGCAGGTTGCTGACGGTGACGACGGCGCCGAGGTAGCGGCGACGGGTGCCGCCGCAGGCGTGACAGGACAGCGCCGAGACACACCGGCCGGCGCCCCGGCAACGGGGGCAGCCGGGCTCGGCGGGCCGGCCGCCGAGGGTGCAGTCGCAGGGCCGCCGGTCGGTGGCCGGGTCGCAGTCGGGGCAGTCGACGTATGGGATGGGGGTGCCCTGCCAGTGCGGGGCCGGCGGCTCTCGGTCGCGCCGCACCGTGCCGGTGGGCCGCGAAACGGGCTGCCCGGTGTGCGGCTCGGATGCGTCGTCCGGACGCAAGCCGGTGTGGAACCATCGTCCGTCGCGCCAGATCGCCTGCGCGCCCGGCAGTTCCGCGCCGGTGGCTGGGGTGCCGCATGCGGCGAGGGTCCGACGTTCGAGCCGGGCAACGTCGGGTGCCGGGATGCGGTCGATGGTCACCGGTCGGGCTACCCCGGCCGGGCCGGCGCAGCGGACGAAGTGTGCCGGCGCGGCGAGCTGGCGGGCGGCCAGCAGGACAATCGCCTGTTCCACCGTGGTGGCGACGATCGCCGCCGTCAGGTCCGGGCGGGTGCCCGGTCGGTCTGGTGGCGCGGTGCCGGGCAGCTCGTAGCGGACCTCCCAGCCGAAGGTGCCGCCGGCTGTGCCGGGGAGGCGGCGGACCTCGACCACCAGGTCGAGGCAGAGCAGGCCGGCGACCGCGCAGAGCCGGGCGAGCTGCCGCGCCGGGTCCGGTGCCGGCCGCGCGGTGGCCCGGCCGAGGAAGACCTGCCACGGGGTACGCGTCCAGCCGGCGATCGCCGCCGCTTCCAGGTCGTGGCGCTGCTCGGCGGGCAGCTCGGGCCGCCAGTCGGCAGGCAGTGGCACCAGCCGTTGGCCGACCGGCTCGGTCGGGGTGGTGACGTGGTGGAGGCTGCCGACGCCGACCGAGGCGGCCAGGTCGTGCAGCAGCGGGGTCAGCGCCAGGTGCCAGCCGCCCTCGGGCGCCGGGCGAGGTTCGATCGTTCCGGGTACGACCTCGGTCGAGGCGACCGCTCCGGTGTCCAGGTTTGCCACGGTGAGGACGAGCTGGGCGCGGCGTGCCCGGTAGTTGCCGCAGGCGGAGCAGGGGTAGTGGCTGGCCGTCCGGCAGTCGGGGCAGCGCAGCACCAGCGGTGTCGCGGTCATCCTGGCACCGTCGTGCAGTCGTTCGGATGCTCGGCCCGCAGCGCGCAGCGCCTGCCACCGGTGAGGAGCCGGTCGCAGTAGATGCGGTGCCGTACGCCCTGGTTGTCCTCCTCGGAGACGGTGGTCTCCGGCACGTCGAGCTGGGTGAGGAAGGCCAGCGACCGGCCGGCGGTGCGGGCGAAGCGCTTCGCCGCCTCCAGGCTGCTCGCGGTGAACGGCAGATGCAGGACGAATCTCGGCTGCTCGCCCGTCATCGGCCACCTGGCGGAAAACAAATCATGATCGACAATGGGCACTGATGCTCCTTTCTTCGTTCCTGACACGAGCGCTTCGCGAAATTGAGAGGGGCGGCCCGCCGGGAAGCCGATTCGGGTACGGGCCGCCCCTCGCGCACCTACCACCGCAGCCATTCGGCGAGTACGGCAGCAGGGCGTGCTGGACTGAACGCGCTCTTCACCATGCCCACTCGGTTGGTGGGCCGACCGCGGTTCTGTGATGGTGCGGGGTCGCGGAGCTACGCGCGCGCGTGATAGACAACTCCGGTAAGTCGTGACGACTCAGCGGTCCAACCTGAAAAGACGACTCAATATCACCTCCTCTATGGACAGGTTGTCAGGGGCCGCCGGGCGGGAGTAACCCTTCCCGCTCGACCTTTCCGCGACTGTCCCCGCCCTCGTTCAGGCAGAGGAGAAAAGATCATGGTGGTGACGCAACACCGGCCCTTCATCCGTACGCTCCGGGCACAGTGGCTCGGCCAGCGACTCCGGGACCTGCGCGAGCAGCGCGGCATGAGCCTGGAGCTGGTCGCCGAGCACCTGAACCGGGACCGGTCGGCGCTCGGCCGCTACGAGCGGGCCGAGTGGCCGATCCAGCGCCACGACGTGCTCGCCCTGCTCGACCTATACGGCTTCCACCGGGCCACCGAGCGCGCCGAGCTGCTCAACCTCGCCGACGAGGTGTGGCGCACCGACCGCTGGACCGACAACTACGGCGACCTGGTCGACGCCTCGTTCATCGACTTCCCGTGGCTGGAGTCCCGCGCCAACACCGTCTGCTCGTACCACGCGATGGTCATCCCAGGGCTCTTCCAACTACGGGAGTACGCGAGCCAGGTCATCAGGTGTGTTGAGGGTCCGAACGCCACAGAGGCGAACATGGGCCGGTGGATAGAGTTACGGATGGAACGCCAGAGAGTGCTCGACGAGCCGGGCACGACGAAGTTTGAAACGATCATTGACGAGTCAGCCCTGCGCCGACAGATCGGGGGAAGCGCGCTTCTTCGGGCTCAGTTGATCCATCTCGACAAGATCAACCAACATAATCGGGTGGACATTCGCGTCCTACCGTCCAACACCTGGCTACATCCCGGGCTCGATGGATCGTTCTGGCTGTTCAGGATGCCCAAGCTCTATCCCGAAGTGGCGTACCTGGAGAGCCTGGCGGGCCAGATGTACTTTGAGTCGCCCAAAGCAGCGAAGTTCGTCAGCGCGTACGATCGCCTGCGGGAGGCCGCACTCGGCCCACGCGAGTCGGCCCATCTGATCAGGACGATCGCGGAGGATCTGGCATGAGTGACATTCCGCCGGCCGTGGCCTGGCACATCAGCACCCGCAGCGCCGACACAGGTGGTAGCTGCGTCGAAGCCGGCCCGGTGCTCGACGGCTCGGGACGCGTGGCGCTGCGGCACAGCAAGGCACCGGACGCGGCGACGATCGTCTACACCCGAGCCGAGTGGGACGCCTTCGTCGCCGGAGTCAAGGACGGCGAGTTCGACTTCGATGGCTCGGCCTGATTTGCTCGGTGACCCCGGGTTCCACATAGTTCCGCCCGAGGCTCCGAGCTTCAATGGCGAACACAGCGCATGGGGGGCGATTCAATCATATGGGTAGTAGTTTTTAACCCAAGACTTCTTCGTGCCATTCCATGCCACGAAATCCGGCTCCATCTCCTCCGCCTGCGGGGGCGTTGCCCAGCGGAAGGGCTCTTCCCGTGACCCAATTTCGTAGTTTTGAGATTTTCCATTAATGGAGGCCGTGACAATAACGGAACCTTCATACATAAAGCCCATCGGCGATTCCACCAGGATACGAACCCCAGAGTGTCCCCCATCGCTAAGACTTATCGAGCCCGGCGGCATCGAGTACGGCCTACGACCAGTGGAAGAACCTGCCTCAAGCTCCTCAACGGTGGTCTTGCGCGTAAGCGTATCCACGGACACGTTGTAGAACTCGTTAGATCCACCACCGAACAGACATTTGACAAGCGTGCCAGCCGAAGCCGGAAGCCTGCTGCGCTCAAATATCTTAGCCTCGACTTTCGAGATCACCACATTGTCGGCGTAGTTTCCCTCAAGCCCGAAGTCGATAACCGGATCAACCACATACAGTCGAGGAGTATGGGTAAGCCAATCGTCCCAATCGTCGCAGTCTGATGTCCGAATCTCTCCGCGTCGAGGGGTGGGCACACGTTCGCGACTGCCATCGAACCATGCAAACAGCGTGTAGCCGAACTCGTAAGAGATCTTACCTATGGACTGCGGGGGCAGAAGTCCGCAGTTGTTCGTATTATTGTTACCCGGGCCATTCTGACAGACGATCCCGGGCAATGGCGCCGGAGTGACAGAAGGCGTCGGCGAGGCTAGTAGGTCTGCCATTGGGGCAGGCGACGTAGGCAACGGGGAGCTAGTTGGCGTCCGGACCATATCCTCCTTCGACGCCGCATCGCCGTCAGGCAGGGCAACAACGGCGATGACCACTCCGACCACAGATACAATCGCTCCAGCCGCTTGCCACCAGGGCTCCTTGGCGATCTTCAATACCCTACTCCAGGCAGTCTTGCTACCTCGGGTGGGTGCTGGACCTCTCCCGGATACGCGCGCTCTTCTACCGCTCATACCTGCCTCTCACGCAACTAATTCTGTAAGGCAATCGAAGGAACAAGCGAGCTTAGGACGTTAGGGGATACGGTAGAAGGGAAACCTCGATCTCAGTCGTCACATCCGTAACCGTCGCCGTCACGATCCAAGTCGTAGATGTCGTCACCGATAACTCGAACCGGGCCGCTGACGTACGCCGGACCGTTGCCGCTACCGCCCGCGCAGTCCACATCGCTGGCGATCGGCACGCAGCCGCTGTAGTTCGGATCGCACCTCCGGGTCTCCTTGGTGCCGATCGCGACAACCCGCGTCACTGGCTTCTTGGTCACCACCTCGCTGACGAGCTGCTTGCTGGTCGGCACACCGTTGACGTACGTCACCTCGTAGGTGAGTGTCTTCAAGCCTTTGGCTCCTGCCGTCCGAACCTTGCGCTTGCCCTTCGCGAGAGACGAGTCCCTGACGATCCGCTCGCCAAAGGGGATGCTCCGAACTTCGGTTACCCGCCGCTTCTCGGTCGTCGGACTTGCCGAGGTCGGCACCGGACTCGGGACCGCCGGCATGTCGCTTGCCGCCGTAGGCGGCGACGACGTTGGCGCTGCCGAAGGAGTGGCGTGGGCCGCCGACGAGGTGTTCGGCGATCCGCCGTCGGGGTCAGCGGCGTTCCCGATCGCCGCCAGACCACCGCAGCAGAGCAGGAGCGAGAGCACCGGCCCACCAACGAACAGCGCGGCCTTCTGACCGGGGCCGAGGCCGCCGAGGAACCCAGCTCGCGATCGTCCCCCACCGGCCGAGGGCGCTCCGACGGCCGGACGGTTTGTTGGCTGCTGCGGTCCCTGCCGATATCCGGATGGTTCCTGCGCTTGATAGGTCACCGCAGCAGTCTTGACCTGCCACTAGATCATCCACAGTGGTCGAGCGGTGACACTTTGTGAGACCGGTCGACGCCAGAGTCCCCCCGATGGGATCCGCGAGTCGCCCGGGCGGCGGGTCAGCTCGACTTTCCGGCATAGCTATGAGCACCGAACGACCATGCAGCCAGGTGGAAACAGTTCGTCGCGGACGCCCGTCAGGACAGCTCCGGGACGCCTCGGAGCAGCGCCAACGCCGACCGATCCGAGCTGAGCTGAGCCAACTCTCCGTTGATGAAGTCGGTGAAGAACTCGGCCGGTGAGCCGGGAAACCCGGGGGCCTCTGCGGCGTACCACTGGTGCAGCCACGGCTCCAACTCGACCAAGCCCGCGAGCAGCGGCAACAACCGGTGCGCCGGCCATGCCGCCTGCGTCTTCCGGTCCAGGTAGAGCATCGCGAGCGCCTGCGCCTGCGCCAGACGGTCCCACCCGGCCCAGCCCAGCAACTCGCTGTCATCGCCATCCCGCCCCACCTTCGGGTACGAAATGAACCGCTCCTTCGGCACGTCCAGCTTCCCCCGCGCCTCCCAGTACGACGGCCGTACGAAGTCCGCCGAGATGTACTTCGGCGGTACCGGAATCTCGACCTTCTCCCCCGCGTCCTCCCGGCGCTGCAACGCCCAGGTGCGCTCCCACTCGGCGCGCTTCCGTAGCCCGGCCGGCTTGTAGCGCTGCGCAGGCAGATAGGGCACGTGCTCGTCAGCGACCAGGCTGCCCAGCGCCTTCACCAGGTCGTAGTCGTCGCGCTCCATCCACAGGTCGAGCACCGCCCGAAAGTCCTCGTCGTGTCGTACCCGATCAGCAAGCTGGGCCACGGACAGCGGCTCCGGCCGCAGTCCCCACAGCTCCGGTGCTTCGAGCTGGTCAAGCAGCCAGTCTTCTAGCGCGGCCTTCTGCATCTCGTTCCAGCTTTTGGTTGCCCACCGCCGCTTGCACTCGGGCCGCTCGAGCAGCCCGATGTGCCGATTCGAGCCGATCACCGCGATCCGGCGTTCCACCAACGCCCGGTAGTCCGCCGGCCAGTCGTCGCGTGGCTTCTCCATCGGCGTCGACCCGTGCCGGTTGAACCACTCGGTCTGCACCTTGTTGGCCGCCATCACGATTTCGAAGGCCCGCTCGCCTAGCCGCAACTCCGGCGGGTCCGGATGCGTCAACTCCTCGTCGATCAGCCCGTAGAGCCGGTAGACCTCCCAGTCCAACTCCTCCTGCCGCGCGATCATCTGCGCCCGGATCGAGTCGTACTCTGCCTTGGCCTCCGCGAATCGCTGCCGACTTGGCACCCCCGAAGCGGCTACCGCCGCCGGGGCCACCGCGCCAAGCCGCTGCGCCAACCCATCCAAATCCCGCGCCAACTCCAACGGGTACACCTGCGGCAGCGAAAACTGCTCCAGCTTCGTCCCAGTGAACTCGTACCGCTCATACCAAGGTTCTGGACTTAGTCGATTGCCGCCCCCGCTAGAGTTCGCAGTCCCTCCCTTGGGCTGGCTCACCTGCTTGAGCCAGAAGCAGGCCGTCGAACTGTTCAGCACGCCCAGCAGCCGCAGGTGATCGTCCTCTGTCGCACCCTCCGGCAACTTGATCACCGGAGCTGACCTATTAAATACCTTCCCACCCCGGCCTAAAACGAAGTGGTTATGCGTAGCCACGAATGCAAAGGAAACCGACATCGGAGTTCGGTACCGGGACGGCACCCATCGGTACCATGTCCACCATGGCTCGCCCGAATCGGCCCGAGTTTCACCACCGAACCCCGTTGTCGAGCCCAACACTCGGCGACATGTCCAAAGATGTCGCCCCCACGCAGAGCTAGGATCGTACTCAACGACCTCCTGGCTTGCATCATACGGAGTCAACGCCTCAATCTGGCAGTGTTCACCCCAATCGCGCACTACTTCGCCAATAACGAGTGGACGGCTCATTGTGCGATCAATGGATTGGCGACGAAACCATCCGGGAGACGCGAAGAAGGCGTCATCCTGACCCGGAAAGCTTGCGAATCCAATTTGACCATTAAGATACCGATGGAGCGCTTCCCTGCCGTCTTCGATAGTCGCCATCAACGCTCCGGCGCCGCCACCGCTGAGGCTCCAGGGATGGGTAGCGAGTTGAGCGCGCTCGAAGTCGACAATGCTCACCCACTCCGATTCTGCGCCAGGCTGATCGACAAGGTCGATAATGGAGCCCCAAACCTTGCCCTCGGAGGCCAACTCCGGGGTGGTTGGCTCGCCTCGAACGCCAAGGACGGCCCGGATGGGGCCACTGTAGCGAGGACTTGGAAATCGGTTTGATCCGATCAGAATCACTGTCGGAGTGCCATGGCCCGGAATGTATGCGCCGGACGCATCGATCACCTCGGTCAGTTCGACCTGGCCCGCGAAGAACTCATTGATGATCTTTCTACCAAACTCTCGCTTCATGAAAGCGTTACCGGTGATCTGGCCGACGTGGCCAGCGCCGTGGCCATCGTGGTCGCCCCGCTTCGCCAACGCAAAGAACCGCTGCGCGAACGGCACGGTGAGGGCGTACTTACCCGAGCATGCGTCGTACAGCCTGCGGTAGAGCTGATTCCGGGCAGCGTCGGCAACGACGATGTAAGGCGGATTGCCCACCACTACGGTGTACTGACCTGGCCGCAGATAGTCCGCGAGCAGATCTCCGTCTTCACTCTCGTATGCGAAGACCGGGCGGTCTTCGAGCAGTGCCAACATGTCGCCTTGGGCGCGGGAGGTCTCGCCCCACGGCAGCAGGGAGTCTCCGGTGGCCACCCGGATCTGCCAGGCCGGCGTACGCTCCAAACTCGGCACGCCGCGCAGCTTCATCCCCGCCACCAGCAGCCGGAACCGGGCGATCGCCACCGCGAACGGGTTAATGTCCACTCCGGTCACCTGGCCGAGCGCCCGTTCGACCAACACCCCGATGTCAGTTGCCGGCTCCCGCTCCTGCCACTTCCGCACCAGCCGGTGGAAGGCCCCGAGCAGGAAGTGCCCCGACCCACAGGTCGGGTCGATCACGCTGGTGGCCGGCAGGCCGAACTCCTTCACCGCCGGCTCGAACGTCCGGTCGAGGATGAACTCCTCCACGAACTCCGGCGTCTGCAACAGCGCGTACGTCTTCTTCGCGTGCGCCGACAGGTCCTGATAGAGATCGCCGAGAAACCGGGTGTTCAGCTCTGGATCGCGCAGTGAGGTCCGGCCGGCGCCTCGTCGGAAAAAGTCGCTCAGCTCTTCGGCCGCCGGACCGGAGATCGGGAACCGCCACACTGGGTTGTGCTGGTCGAAGATCTTCCCGGTGGCCCGCAGTCCGCGCAGATAGCCGAACGCCTCCCGCAGCCACTCCCGGTCGTTGTGCCGCGGGTTCGCGATCAGATGCGCCTGCCGGTGCTGCATCGCCCGCTCGGCCAAGGCCGCCGGCTCCGCGCCACCGATCCACAGCCCGTTGACCAGCTCGTTGTCCTCGCAGAATCGCACGAACACGCAACCGAGTACCCAGGCCACGGCCGCCTGGTCGAGGATGTCCTCCAGCCAGGTTTCGAAGCTGGCGGCGACGCGCTCGGCGGTCTTCGCCTGCGCGTACTCCTGACGCAGTTCGGCCCGCAGCGCCGGCTCGTCCGCGACCTGCCCGCGCAGGTCGTTGACCAGCGATCCGACCTGCCGGCGCAGGTCGTCCGTCAGGTCTTTGACCCGGTCCTGAAGGGCCTTCAGCTCGATCACACGCAGATCCTACGGTCCGCTCTCACGCTTTCCCCTACTCTGAGTCGTCGTCGGCGACGCCTTCCAGCCGATCGCCGAGCTGCACCCCGATCTGGGCGGCGAAGTTCCGCAGCCGACCCTCCAGCAGGACCATCCGGTCGTCGATGAAGAGGTCACCTCGGCCGTCGCGCAACCGATACCAGGCGGACGCCGGGATGCCGTGGCTCTCCAGGATCTCCCGCCCGAGGATTTCGCCACCGAAGAGGCCGCTGCCCCCGATGTCCAGCTCCAGCAGCGAGTCCTTGACCCCGCGCCCCGCGACGGTCGGGAGGACAAGTCGATTCGCCGGCCGGGACAGCCGATCGGCCCCGCTGGTCACCACCGGCCGGTACGCCTGGCTCGCCCCCGCCGCCAACCGGTCCAGCACGTCGAACTCCTGGCCGAAAACATCGCGGCGTTTCCGCCACTCCATCGCCTCCCAGGCGACATAGGCGAGGGTGCGGGCGCTGTTGAAGTTGAACGCGTCCGGCATCGGCTGCACCTCGTCCGGATCAAGGGTGAGCTTGCCGTGCCCGGCGGCGAACTCGCGCATCTCCCGCAGCGCCGTCCGCAGCGTGGTCGAGTTGGCTCCGGCGAACGAACCGGCCCAGGAGGTCACCCAGAACCAGCGTCGCAGCTCGAAGAACTGCTCCTCGTTCATACCCCGGCTGTGGTGGAAGAACTTGACCAGCACCACCAGCTGGTGCGCGTACGGGATGAGTCGGGCCAGCGGCATCCCGGCCTTGCGGAGGAAATCGACGGCCGAGTGGACAGCGTGTTCGGCGTCTGGGACCGCGTCGACCAGCTTGTCCTGGAGTCGCCGCGCGACCGCCTCCCAGCGCGGGGTCATCACGTCCGGCTCGTCGGCCACCGCCAGCACCGACCGGAAGACCGCCAGCCGGGGCAGTTCGCCGAAGCCGCTACTCGCCACCGACTCCACGATGTCGTCGATCCGCTGCGCCAACGTCCGCTGGCCCGGCCGGTGGGTCAGCGCGGAGACCATCTGGTCGGCGTCCATCCGGACGCCCTTGCGGTTGAGCCGGGTGTAGACCTCGACCGCCTGGTCCAGGTCACCACCCTGCAACCGGATGAGCGTCAGCTTGCAGTTCTTGAGCCGGTTGGCGACCCGGTCCGCCTCCCGGATGAGCCGCTCGACCCGCTCCCGATCCCGCCCGGCCCGCAGTTCAAGGTTGCGGGAGAAGTTGAGGAAGTCGAGGGTGCTGGCCACTGCACGCACCGGCATGAAGTTGTCCGGCGGAGGCTTCGGCGGGGTGCCGCCGCCCTTGTGGTGCCGATAGCGCTCCGAGTCGACCTTCGGCGTCAGGTCCCGGTAGATCCGCCATTTCCATTCCCGCTGGTCGTCGGCCTTCGGCGGCCGGCCCAGCCGGCGCAGCACCCCGAAGAGGGTGGAGAGCCGCTGGTGCCCGTCCAGGATGTACGACACCGCCCGCCCGGCCGGCGCGTCCGGCACCTCCACCTCGCCGATGTTGTCGAGTGAAGGCACCGGGGTGGTGGTCTCCCAGAGCAGGATGCTGCCGATCGGATAACCGCGTTCGATGCTGTCGAAGAGTTCGAGCATCTGCTCCGGGCGCCACACGAAGGGTCGCTGAAACTGCGGCACCCGGATCGCACCTGTGGCAATGTCCTCCAGCACGTTGTCGAGATGGACGACGACGGGCTCCAGCCGGCTCTCGCCCCGGTCGCTCAGCATGACGTCAGTGTCCTACAGGATCTCGTGGATCATCGCGAGCAATCGCCGCAACTCGGCGACGACGTCCTCACCGAGCTCCGCGAAGTCCTGCTCGCTCAGGGCCACCTCGACCGGCATCAACGGGCTGGGCATCCGCCAGCGCCGGCCACCGTCGCGGAACTCCTCCTTGATGTCGAGATAGCCGCGCTGCCGTGGGATCAGGCCCCGCAGCCGCCCGACGACCTCCGACTTCTCCGGAAAGTGGTAATCCCACACCGCGAACGGGACGTAGTTCTCCACCTCCCGCCAGTGGAAGACGTGGACGTGCGGCACCCCGGCTTCCCGGGCCTTGCGCGCCTTGCCCTTGTTACGACTCGGCTGCTCCGGAGCGTCCCGGTCTCCGTCGAAAAGCATGGCGACCCGGATCAACACGGCAAACTTCTTGCACTCGTCGGCACCGAGCGCCGGCATCTGCCCACTGCCGCCTCCGTTGCAGAACTCCAGCCACCGACGGTTGATCGCATGTGCCATCCGTTCGTCGTCCAGCGCCACCGCCACCGCCCGGATGAATCCACCATCGCCGATCCGGTTCTCTACCACCAGGACTGCGGGCTTCTCCAAGTCGTCGACCACCGGCTCCAGGTTGCCCAGCGTCACCTTGACTTTGGTGTCCGGCGCCGGTCGGCTCCGGTGCGCCGCCTCCTCGACCGCCTTCTCCGCCCACAGACTCAACGCCGGCAGCTTCACCTCGGCCGCACGCAGCTTATGGACGAACCTCTCGGCCTTGACTGCGGCCGGGAGCATCGGCCGCCAGTCGTGCCGATATTTAGCGACCATGCTGAGCAAGCTGATCACCGGTTGGTGGTCGTCGGCGTCGAAGACCTGGCTGTCGATGTCAAGAAGCATGGTCCATCCGATCCGCCTGGGCGGCAGCGAGCGCCCGCACCTCGTGGTAGTCCTGCGAGAAATAGCCCTCCGGCCAGTCCTCGTCGAGATTGCCCAGCTCGTCGATGTCGACCCGACGCACCACCGAGGCGCCATCGCGCTGCTCGACCACGTAGACCCGGACCATGTCGGCGTCGATGCCGTTGCCCACCTCCGCGATCCGGCGGCGCAGCCGCAGCAGCAGTGTCTCGCTGTGCGTCTCGATCAGGAAGCGGGTGCCGGTCGCCTTCGCGGTGTACAGATAGAGGTCAGCCAGTTCGGCGTGCGCGGCCGGGTGCAGGTGCATTTCCGGCTCTTCGATGATCTGCAACGGCTGCTCACCGTCGACGCCACGCAGCTCGTCAAGCACGCACTGCACCAGGATCGGCAACACCTGGGCCAGCCCGGTGCCGGCGTCGGCGAGGTTGACCCGGACCGAGCTGTCCCGTCGGGTCAGCACCGTCGAGAAGAGCGGGCCGGCCTGGATCTCCGCGATCCGCCAGTCCGGCACGATCGCCGCCAGCTTGTCGTTGACCAGGCGGACCAGCTTGCCGTCGGCTCGCTCGACGTCGTCGGCGAGGATCCCCGGCACGCCCTCGCCCTGCACGCCGAGCTGGCCCGGGTCGCCGAGCGGCAGCCGGTGCTGCCGTGCCACCCGTTCCCGGTAGGGGCTCAGGTAGCGGATCGGCCCCGGGCTCGGCTTGAAGTGTGTCGTGTCGAGCCAGTGCAGCTCAGGCGCATCGCTGAGCCTGGGCAGCAGGCCGGTGAAGCTCACTGTCCGGATCACCGGCTCATGCCCCGGCAGCCGGATTTCGTACTGCTGCGGCTCGCCACGCCGCACCGGCGGCATCGGTCGGACCGGGATCCCGTCGATGTCGGGCGTTTCCTCACGCTCTCCGGCACCGCTCAACCTGGTCGAGACGAGCCGCGCGGTCGTGCCGTACGCGCCGACCTCCAGGGTGGAAATCAAAGCGCCGCGGATGCTTTCCACGTACTCCAGGTCGGCGCTCAGCCGGAATCGAGCTGGCCCGTCGAGTTCGAGGCCGATCGTGATCGGCCGCAGCGTCAGGTGGTCGTGGTAAAGCTCGCGGAAGTCGTCGACCGCGTCCGGGCCGAGTCGATCCAGGTCCAGCGGTGCGCTGGAGCTGGTGTCGAAGCCGGTGGCGAGGACCAGTGGCGCCCGGGTGAGCACGCTCTTGCCCGAGTTGTTCTTGCCGAGCACCACCGTGACCGGGGCGAGCTCGACCTCCTGCCGGTCCCGGAAGCAGCGATAGTTTTCCAGCACGAGTTTGCGGAGGGGCATTCGGGAATTCCTACCACAGTCGGAGCTACCGAAGTGGACCGTCGGGTGTCCGCAACCCGACTCCTGGCATCCCCGCCAACACGGTCAGAAATGATCAAAATTCGGCTGCTATCGTCGGGCCGGGACAGCGGGGAGGGCCTGACGTGCTGAATCCAGACGGACTTGTAACCGACACGGACGTGCTGCGAAACTACGCCGGCCACCTTGATCAGGTTGCGGATGATCTCAAGCCGCTACAGGAACGGTTCGCTGTAAACGGTCCGGCGACGATCTCGATCGACGCACTCGGCAGCCGTACCGGATGGCTTCACCTGATGGCCGAGGAGCTTCGCGCATTCCGCGAGACCTATGTGGACGCGCAGTCCGGCACGGAGTGGCGACTGCGCCGGATTCGGGATGCCATCCGGGAGGCCGGGCGGCTGCTCGGCGAGGCGGCGGACGAATACGACCGGAGTGATCGGGACGCCGCCGGCCGCACCGGGGCGGCTGGCCGATGAGCCTCCCACTACCCGAGGCGGCCTACGTCCTCAGCGGGGTGGCCCGACTGACCGGCGTCGACGACCCGGTCAAGATGCTCAAGGAGCCCGGCTCGACGAGATGGTGCACAGCTTCGAGGCGACCCGGGCCCGCATCCTGGAGGCCGGCGAAGCCGTGTCGCGGATCCAGGTGACCCGACAGAGCGACGACCGGTCGATCGAGGTCACGGTTGGCCACGACCGGGAAGTGGTTGATCTCCAGATCGCCGATTCGGCGCTACGAAGGAGTGACGGTCGCGCCATAGCCGATACCGTCCTGTCGCTCATCGCCCAGGCGCAGGCCGAGTTCAGCCGGACCGCTCAGGAGGACTACCAGCGGATCACCGGTCTCCACCTCGACCCCTCCGCCCTCGACGGCCCTGCCGTGCTCGGCCGGCTCTCCCGCGAGCTGTTCGGTGGCTGAGCAGGCCATCCAGAGCGCGCCGAGCATCCCGGACCAGGGCCAACCATTCGTCCTGCGCCGCCGGGGGCTCGTCTGGGTGCTGGCCCTGCAACCAGTGCTGTGGCTGGGCATCCTGTCGCTGTTGTGCGTCCCAGCCCTTAACCCGTCCGGAGCACCGTGGACCCTGCTGGTGCTGGTCCTGCCCTTTCTCGTCGTGATGCTCTTCGCGATCCTCCGGGCCATGTCGAAGGTGACCGGCATCTGGCTCGCCGCCGACGCGGACGGAGTCTGGTTGCGGGCGCGCGGGCGGGCCGGCGGTGACGCCTTCGCGGTCCGGGTGCCCTGGGACCAGATCGAGTCCGTCTTCGCGATCCAGACGAGCCGGACGGGAATCTCCGGCGGCCCGTGGACGCTTGTCGTCCGGGTGTGACTGATCAGGTGGTCGCTGTGGCGGTGGGTAGCCAGGGGCGGCCGGCGATGAGTTCGGTGAGGGCGTTCATGATGTTGCGGCCGTGTGCGGTGGTGGTGGCGAGGTAGGAGCGGATCAGCGCGAACTGCTGGGCTCCGTCGAGGGTGCGTAAGCTCCCGGATACTTTCTGTCGGATCTTGACCATGCGGATCTGCTGCTCGGCGGCGTTGTTGTCGAACGGGGACCGCAGGTCGACCGTGAAACGCAGGTAGTCGTCGATGCGGTCACGCATCCGGCGGCCGAGCGCGGTCAGTTTCCGGCCGGTCTTCGACTTCTCGTGCTGGTGGTCCTTGACCGCGATCAGAGCGGCCTGGTGGAACAGGCCGGTCTGCTCGGCCAGCAGGTCTGGGTTGATACCGGACGCCTTGTGGACGCGTGCGGTGTCCGCGGCGGTCTTGAGTCGTAGGATCGCGTCGGCTGCCTGCCCGGGCCATACCGCCCGCGGTGCCAGTTCGGCGGCGGCGGTCAGTTCCCGCAGCAGGTGGGCGCAGCACAGCTGGTGGGCGGCCGGGGTGTAGGTGTCGTATGGGGCCCACGCGTCGTGCACGGCGATCCCGGTGATCGAGGCCATCACCTGGCCGGCGTCGATCCCGGCCCGGCCGCGTTTCGGGTGCACCCAGACGAGGGTGTACTTGCCGGTGGTAGCCACATGCACCCAGTGCAGCTTGCCGGCGACCCGCAGCCCGGACTCGTCGACGTGCACCACGCCCGCGCTGGCCAGCGCGTCGCGGACCTGATCCACGAACTCCGAATCGGTCAGAGCATCCCCGGCGCGGGCGTGAGCGGCGGCGACCGCGCCCGCCGACATCGGCACGCCGAACAAATCACTCATGGCCTGCGCCGTCCGTGCCTGCGCCCCGAACAACGCCTGCTGCAGATACACCGCCGCGGCCTGAGCCCTCGGCCCGTACTGAACCGGGGCGTCCACCCCGTCCGGAGACCGGCCGGCGGTGACGTGCCCGCACCCGCACCGGCGGGACACGATCCGATGCTCGGTCACCCGCACACCAACCTCCGGCAGGTCGAACACCTGCCGCGCGACGACCCCGGCAACCCTGGCACCGGTCAGATCCCCACCACATTCGCCACAGCCAGCAGGTTCGTGCTCCACCCACTCGTGTGGGTCATCCACCTGCCGCAACGTGCGCCCCTGATGGCCCGGCTGACCGCCGGCACGCCGACCCGACCGGGTTCGCAACGACTTCGGCGCCGGCTTGGCCAACCCGTCTGACGACGGCGGCCGCGACGAGTTCGACGAGTCCTGCCCAAGCCGGGCCCGCAGATCCGCGTTCTCGGCCCGCAACACCGCGTTCTCCCGCCGCAACCCGGCGTTGTCCCGCTCAAGCTCAAGAACCCGGGCCTCCAGCCGGGCAAGCCGCTCAAGCAGCTCCACGATGGACGGCGTTCCGGACACCCGACCATGATCCACCCAGACCAGCCCAGGTCAAGCCAACCCGCCGACGAGCACCTGATCAGTCACGTCCGGGTCAAGGACCTCCCCGCCACGCTACGTCCACCCGACCAGCGCACGGCCGCACGCTCGACGTTCACGGTGAGCCTGTGGCTGTCGAACTACTCGGCCCCCGAGGCAATCGACCTGCTCACTCGGCTTTCCGCACAGCGGGCCCCGGTCGGCTGAGAACCTACGGTCAGCCGTCCCGCACGGCCACACTGACCGGGTCCAGCCAGCCGGGGGCGAGATAGACCGACTGGCTCGACGGCGAAGTCAGCGGCACCTGCACCTCGTCCAGCAACACCGGCTCCTGCTTGCGGGCCGGCACCAGCAGCAGCCGGGCCGCCGGCCGGGGTCGAGCCGGGTCGGCCAACTCCTGGAAAAGTCCGAGCTGGCCATACCGGGCCAGTGGCGCCGCCTCGGTGATCAGGACCGGGCCGTCGGCCGCCGCCAGCGCTTCGCTGACCGCCGGCACCACATGATGGCGTACCAGATCGGTCAGGCTGCGGAAGTCGGCGTCGGTCGGCACGCCGTTGTCTGCGGCGAGGATCGCCTCCCACGGGAAGCCGAGCGACCGCAGCCGGTTCAGCAGGATCTCGGTGACGTCGACCTCGGTCAGCGGCAGCCGGGTCAGCAACGCACGCCGCGCCGCGCCAAGCCGGCGGAACGGCGCCAGCACCGCCAGAAAGGAATGCCGCTCGATCGCCCCGGCCAGCTTCCGCGCCGTCTCGTCCGCCGCGTCCAGGCCGAACAGCGGACCGTGCGTGGTCCGGGTGCCCGTCCGGGTGCCGGAGAGTGCTGACGACACGGTGACCGGGCCGTACGCCCGCTGGGCCGGATGCCAGGTCAGCGGCACCCGGGCGGCGGCCAGCAGTTCGCCCAGTGCCGGCCGGTCGGGCAGCTCCTCGGCCCGGGGAAAGCGGCGCCGCACCCGGGCTCGCAGATCGTCGACACCCAGCCGCTGGCCGATCAGGCTACCCGCCGCCAGCCGCAGCGCCCGCTCCGCCGGCATCCCCACCGGATACAACTGCCCTTGGGCGTTGACGTCCACCTCACCGTTGCTGCCGGCGGCGGCGAGCTGCAACAGCCGCAGCTCCGCAAGCGCCGGCCCACGCGGCGCCCCCGCGCTCCCCCCGCCCGGTACGCCCACCGGCTCGGCGACCCGGCGCAACTCCTCGACCGCCCGTTGCCGGGTGGGCAGCGGATCGCCGTCGACCAGTTCCCTGGCCCGACGGCCGAGCCGGACGACGTACCCCAGCAGGTCGGCGGCGGTGACAAGCGCCGCCGGGTCGTCCGGCTCCCGCCCGATCAACACCTGGTCGGAGCCGCGGAACCGCTGGATGTCGAGCCGGGCATCGCCGCCTCGGGACAGCTCCGCCTCCACCGCGGCCCGGACCAGGCCGATCGCCTGCGGTAGCCGCTTCGCTCCGACCGTGTACGACCCGCGGGCCATGATCAGCGCCTCGGCCAGTTCCTCTGCCGACATCACCCCGCCGCGCGCATCTAGCAACGACACGATCTCGTCCCGTACCGCCGTCACGGCCGGCTCGGCGAGCCACTTCTTGACCTGCCCGCGCAACAGAGCCGAGATTTGTGGCTGTGTCTGCCCGGTTGCCCGCGCCGCCTCACTCTGTGCCGGCCAGCGCAGGAAACCGCCCTCGGTCGTGGTCGCCTGGCCGAGCATCACCGCCAAGGTCTCCCGGATCTTCCGGTTGCGGCTGTTCGCTGCCGGCAGCAGGGTCGCGCAGGCCGCCTCGATCCCGTGCGCCAGCGGCCGGTCGTCCGTCGCTGGCTCCGCCGGCAACAGCGCTCGCAGTGCCCGTGCCTGAGCCAGGATCTCCTTCCGGGTGGCGTCCGGCACCCCCTTGGCCCGGGTCAGCTCCGACGGCTCCGCGTCAAGCAGCTCTCCGACCGTGTGCACGCCGAGCCGTTCCAGCGCCGAGCGGGCCCGCGCGGTCAGTTCGGCGGCCTCCAGTGGAGACTTCCGGGTCAATCCGACGACCGTGGCGGAAAGGGCCGACGGCTCCGGATCCGAGGCCGGAACGTGCTGGAAGATGGCCCGCCACGCGTCGGTCATCTCGTCCACGGTCTCGAACCGCCGGGCCGCGTCCCTGGCCAGCGCCTTCGCGAAAAACTCGACCAACCGGTCGGCCACCGCCGGATCGAACACCGCCGGATCGAGGCTGACTTCGTCGCTGACCACCGCCGGGTTGGCGTTGTCGCTCCAGCGCGGCAACGTGCCGGTAGCCATCTCGTAGAGAGTGACGGCGGCAGCGAACCGCTCGGCCGCCGCGTCGTAGCGCAGCCGCCGCGGCGGGCCGAGGAACGGATCGAGGTACGCCACGGTGCCCGCGCCCAGCTCGGTCGCCGGCGTCGAGGAGAGCGAGAAGTCGAAGACACACAGGTGCGGCTGCCGGTCGCTGGGGCGGGGTCGGGCAGCCAGGTTGGCCGGCTTCAGGTCGCGGTGCCACACCCCCATCCCGTCCAGATATCTGAGGATGTCGAGCAGGTCCCGGCCATAACGTTCCAGCAGATCCAGCACCAACCGGCCGCCACGCAGGTCCTCGGCCAGGGTGCGCGGGCCGGCGCTCTCCATCAGGATCGCCGTCCGGTTGCCGACGGTCACCGGTCCCTTGACCAGTGCAGCCACCTGGGGATGTTTCAGCCCGGCGAGGGTACGCGCCTCCGCCTTCAGCCGCTCCTCGTGCTGCTCGTCCCGGGCGACTTTCAACACCAGATCCCGGGAGCCGCCATTTTCGTTTTTCATCGTCACCAGCAGCGCCACCGCGGTCGCCCCGGCACCGAGCCGATCCCGCACCACCAGGCCGCCGTCGAGTTCGTCATTCCGATGCGCCAGCAGTGGATCGAGTACCGGCTCGGGCTCGGGCTGGGTCAACTCCTCCCAGACCTTCTCCAGCCCCATCCGGAACGCCGTCACGCTCGGCAGCCGGTGCGCCGGGTCACCGCGGGTCGCGTCGTAGACGAGGGTGACAAGCGAGTGCGGCATCCCGTCCAAGGCGGCATCGAGACGCAGGCCACTGTCACGCACGGCGGAGGCCAGTTCCTCCGGGCTCGCGGCCGGCGCCTCGCCCACGACGATTCGATAGGTCAACGCGCCGAGGGCGAAGACGTCGAGCTGGTGTCCGGGAAGTCGAGCCGCGCCCGCTGCCTCTGGCGCCTGGTATCTGCGCACCTCGTCGTCGAAGAACAGCCCCAGGTTTGCCGAATCGGTCGACGGGCCGAGCCGGGTCAGCTGGGTGTTGGCAGCCATCCGGCCACCCGTCTGCCAATCGGTCACCACCAGTGACGGGCGCGGGCCGTCCGGCTCGCCGACGAAGACCGCCCGGGGCGACAGCGCGCGGTGTGCGAGCCGACGCGAGTGGGCATAGCTGATGATCTCGGCGAGATCCTGCACGACCTGCAACTTCTGCGCCAGGGTAAATGTGGCGCGCTGCACCAGCCACTGGTCGAGACGCGTCCAGTCCTGGTCGTGGTCGAAGACGACCGCCGGTCCCCACGCGTGGTCGACCAGATCGTGCGCCCGGGCGATCCCCGGGTGGTGGATGCCCTGCAACAGCCGGAACTCGCGTTCGGCGGCCCGACGGATATCCGGCACCTCGTCCTCGGCCGCCCGGCTGGTCAGATAGAACCGGACTCGGCGCACCAGTGAGGTGTCCATCGCATGTCCGGCCAGGAAGTCCTGCCACCCAAGCCCTTCGGCGAAAGGCCGGGGCATCAGCAGCAACTGGCCGACCTTGCGGTCCGCAACCGAAGGGCGAATCTTCGCCCCCCTCACCAGATCGACGATCTGCCGTCCCCGCGTCGCATCGACCAGGTGCGCCGGATTCCGCGGTCGGGCGAGCAGCATCTCCTTGACACTTGGCAGGCCCGAGTCGTGGCCGTCCAGCCCGTAGACGTGCTGGGCACCGATCGGATCCAACGCGGCACGCATCGCTCGGGCATGCAGGAACACCGCCGCGCCGACATACGGCGCCTGGTACTCCCGGCCCTGTTGCCGGGCGTAGTAGCGGATCAGGCTGGCGAGCCTCTTGGCCTTCCGGTTCGCCAGAACGTAGGGGTTGTCCTCGGGGATCAGCCGCGAGTTGGGGGCCCGCCGCAACCACTGGCCGCCGTCTCCCCGGACCTCACCCAGCCAGTGCTTGAGTTCCAGCACGTAGAGACCACTCGGCGTGAGCACCAGAGCGTCGACCTCGTTAATCGAGCCGTCGCTGCCGACGAACTCGACATTCGCCCAGACGTGGTAGGGGTCCATGTCCGGCAGATAGCTGGCGAGCTCGCGGAGGCCCTCCTGCTCGTGCAGGTGAGGACTGGAGTTGATCTGCTCCCAGCGCGGTGAGTCCTGACGCACCCGACCTTCCCCCAACGCGTTGTGTAAGTCGTTTACCCATCGTGCCACTACCCGGCGGACAAATGTCGTAGGCAGCAGCTCAGCACCGAGAGTAGGCAGGAAGTCACCTGACGGTCATCGGCGCGCCCGACCGACGCGCGCTATCCGCTCTCGCTCGCCTGACGCGGCCGGTCCGGCGATCCAGTCGAGGTCCAGTGGCGGTTCAGTCAGCCCTGGAACTCTCGACACCGGTGAGCGAGGAATCGGAGACCTTCGGCGAGCTGCTGCGCGGTCACCGGGCGGCGGCCGGGTTGACCCAGGCAGCCCTGGCCGCCCGCGCCGGGGTGGGCGTACGGACCGTACGCGACCTGGAGCACGACCGGGTGTCGACGCCGCAGCAGCGGGTGGTCAGCCGGCTCTCGGCCGCCCTCGGGCTGTCCGGTACGGAGCAGGCGCGGCTGCACTCCCGTACGGCGGGCCGGCGGTCCGGCCGGAGTCAGCGGTTGCGCGTCGACGTACTGGGTCCACTGCGGATCCGCCGCGGGGACCAGCCGGTCGACGTGGGGCCCGCGAAGCAGCGGCTGCTGCTCGCCCTGCTCGCCATCCAGCCGGACCAGGCGGTCCCGATCCCCGAGATCGTCGACGTGTTGTGGGAGGACCGGCCGCCGCGCAGCGCTCCGGGGCTGGTGCACACCTATCTGACCCGGCTCCGCCGCAGGGTCGGCGTCGACGGAGGGGCCCCGGTGCGCGGGGCCGGCCCGGTCGACCCCCGACCGGTCTCGCCGGTGGTCGTGCGGGACCGGCACGGCTACCGGCTGGCCCTGCCGCCCGACCAGGTCGACGCGGCCCGCTTCCGGACGCTTGCCGAGCGAGCCGCCCGGGCGCGGGACCGGGGCGAGCCACATCGGGCGGCCGAACTCTTCGCCGCCGGGCTGGCCTGCTGGGGCGGGCCGCTGCTCGCCGGCGGTACCGGGCTACTCCGGCATCCGGCGGCGGCCGGGCTGGCCCGGCTGCGGCTGGACTGCGTACTCGCCCTGGCCGACCTCGCCTTCCAGACCGGTACGGCCGCCCGGGTCACCACGCCGCTGGCCCAGGTCGCCGAGGTGGAGCCGCTGCACGAGCGGCTGCACGCCCGGCTGATGCTCGCCCTGGCCTGCACCGGGCAGCAGGCCAGGGCGCTGCGACTCTTCACCGAGGTACGCGACCGGCTCGCCGACGAGCTGGGAGTGGCGCCCGGAGCGGAACTCCGGGCCGCGTACCTGCGGGTGCTCCGGCAGCAGTTGCCCGGTCAGGAGTTGGAGATGATGTACGCGTTCGGCGACGAGCTGCCCCAGTTGACGGCGCAACTGCCCACGTGGACCGGTCCGTAGACGACCCGCCAACCGCTCGGGATCGGCGAGAACTGGCACACGGTGAGCGACGAGCCGGCCGGCATCCCCTCGGCGTGCTGGATGAAGAGGTAACTGGCCCGGGTGCTCGGGTTGCAGATGCCGGCGTAGGCCGGCACCACCCAACCGGGCGGCGTACTGCCGCAGGACCACTGCTGGTCGCCGGGCGCGGCCTGGGCCGGGGCCGGCGGCGCGAGCAGCACGACCGGGATGACGGCGGCGGCCAGCAGGGCGAGAATCCGACGCATTCTCCTGCTCCCATCGTTAAGACTTCGATGAGCGTCAACGCTATGGCCGGCGACTGGCGCGAATCGGGTATCGGGCCGCGACCAGACCTGGGCTGGACACAGCCTGGCTGGGCTGGGCCGAAGTCCCACCGAGCGGCCCGAGCACCGGCACAACCGGCAGAACGCGCACCGGCCCCGAACCTGCCGGCCCGCCCGGCGGCCAGCTCTGGATGGAAGTCACGAACGGCCGGGTCAGCCTGGCTGGTCGGCTGTCCGGCGCCGGTAGTGCCGCGAGACCCGGGCACGGTTGCCGCAGGATGCCTTGCACCACTCCTGCCTCGGGTGCCCCTTCAGGAAGTAGCGGACGCAGCGCGGCGCCGGGCAGGCGGCCAACCGCTCCCGGTCCGGGCCGGCGAGGAACTCGATCGCCGCCCGGGCCAGCCCGGCGAGCAGCCGGATCCGGGCGTCGGCCGGGCCGCCGGACCAGCCGACCACCGGGCCGGCCCCGTCCGGCCAGCTCAGCACCGGCCGAACCGGCCACCGCCCGGCGGCCCGGTTGAGCTGGTCGACGGCGTCGCGCGGGTCGAGCAGCGTGGACGAGTCGGCCCGGCTCGGCGGTGCGGGCCGGACCGCCCGGGCGAAGAGGGTACGCACGGCGCGGCGCAGCGCGACCACGTCGAGTCGGAGCGGCTCGTCGACCCACTCGGCAACCGCCCCGAGACCGCCGGCGTACTCGGTCAGCGCTTCCGCTTGCGCTTCGAGCCATGCGGTCAGCCCGGCGACGTCGGCGAGGTCGTCCGCGACGCCACCGTTGCCGTCGTGCCGGATCGTGCCGGTGAGGGCGAGCATGAGTTGCTGGGCCATCACTGCTCCTCCGGTATCGGCTTGTCCGGGCGGCTCGACGCACGGTACCGTCCCAGCCTAATGGTTGAAGCGCGAGCAAGCATTAGGGGGACGCCAGTGCTCGTCATCGCCCACCTCAGCGACACCCACCTCGACGGATCACCCCGCTCGGCCGAGCGGACCGCCCGGGTGATGGACCACCTGCACGCGCTGCCCCGGCCGGTCGACGCGATCCTGGTCACCGGGGACATCGCCGACCACGGCGAGCTGACCGAGTACGAGACCGCAGCCAAGCTCCTCGCCTCGCCGCTGCCGGTGCTGACCTGTCCCGGTAACCACGACGTGCGGGACGCGTACCGGAAGGGGTTGCTCGGCGACGGGCAGGGCGGCGACGGCCCGGTGAACGCCCGGCACGACGTGGCCGGCGCGGTCTTCCTGCTCGCCGACTCGACGGTGCCCGGCCGGAACGACGGGCACCTCGACGCCGAGACGATGGCCTGGCTGGCCGGCGAACTGGCGTCCACACCGGCCGGCGCGCCCGTCTTCGTCGCCTTCCACCACCCGCCGGTCACCCTGCACCATCCGGTCATCGACACGATGCGGCTGCTGCCGACCGAGCCGCTGGCCGAACTGCTCGCCGACCACCCGCAGGTCGTCGCGGTGCTGACCGGGCACTTCCACACCGCCGCCGCGAGCACCTTCGCCGGCCGGCCACTGCGGATCGCCCCCGGCGTGGTCTCCACCCTGCGGATGCCGTGGGAGGGCGACGGGCCGCTTGTCGACCTGACCCAGCCGCCCGGGGTGGCGTTCCACGTCTACGACGACGCGGGGCTGCTGACCACGCACTACCGGGTGGTGGTCTGAGCGGTGCGCGGCATCGCAGTACTCGGTTTCCTGGCGGCCGTCGCGCCGATCACCGCGACGCCGGGGGCCAGCCTGACCCTGGTCGTCTCGCGGGTCGCCGCAGGTGGGCGCCGGCAGGGCTGGTGGGTGATCCTGGGTACGGTCACCGGCCTCTACGTGCACGCCCTGCTCGCCGCCGTCGGGCTGGCCGCGCTGGTACTCCGCTCGTCGCAGGCGTTCCTGCTCGTCAAACTGCTCGGCGCCGGCTACCTGGCCGGGCTCGGGCTGTGGCTGCTCTGGTCGGCCACCCGTCGCCACCGCCCGCATCCCGAGCCGACCGAGCCGACCGGACCGGCCAGACCGACCGAGCCGGTGGGCGCGGCGGCATCGGACGCGCGGACCAGCCATCGGGTACGCCGGCTGCCGTGGCGCGGCCACCACCCCTACCTCCAGGGGTTCCTCGGCAACGTGCTGAACCCGAAAGCGGCGGCCGTCTACCTGACCCTCGCCCCGCAGTTCCTCGACGCGCACGGTCCGGTACTGGTCCCGATGCTGGTTCTCGGCACCGCACACGCGCTGCTCGTCGGCTGCTGGCTCGCCGGCTGGACCGCGATCTCGGGTGCGGCCGTCCGGCTGCTGCGCACCGCACGGGTCCGCCGGGCGCTCGACCGGGTGACCGGGGTGATCCTGGTCGGGCTGGGTCTCCGTACTGCGGTGAGCTGAGCACCGGGCCACCGCCGCCCCGAATCGACATCGGCGCGGCACCGGAACCCACCGATCAACCGCTGACCGACTTACCGACACCGCCCACCGACACACCGTCCCACCGTCCCGAACGATTCCTGAATCCGGCCCGAATCCGTGCGACGACGATGGGCGGGTTCCGCACGGAGACGACCTGGGAGGGTGGATGCGCGAGTGGATTTCCGGCCGGCCGGTGCCGCTGGTGAGCGCGGTACTGGGCCTGGCCCTGCTGTCGGGGGTGACGGCCTGCGGCGCCGATCCGGCGCCGAGCACCGGATCGGACGGTACGGGCAGCGGTGCCACGCCGACCGGCAGCGCACCGGCCGCCGGAGCCCCGGCCGGTGGTACCGGCACCGTCACGGTGACCGCCGACGGCAAGAAGTACGAGTTCAGCACCGACGACTGCTCGACCGTCGAGGTGCCAGCGAAGATCTTCTCGCTCAGCACCACCGACGCCACGATCGAGCTGTCCCTGCCGCACGACCCGGGCCCGTTCGACCAGGACAGCGACGGGACGACCGTGCCGCTGACGCTCGGCGGCGCCGACGAGACGTACCAGACGGTGGCGTTCACCGGGCAGCGCACCGAGGACGGCGACCGCACCTCCGGCAAGCTCGGCGGTACGGCCAAGCGGGCCACCACCGGCCAGGAGGTCGAGTTCAGCATCGACTTCGACTGCCCCCTCGTCCGCGGCTGACCGAAGCCCGGCAGCAGACCGAAGTCCAGCAGGCTGAAGCCCGGCAGCAGACCGAAGTCCAGCAGGCTGAAGCCCGGCAGCAGACCGAAGTCCGGCAGCAGACCGAAGCCGACGTGCTCGGCGCTGCCTGGCACCTCCAGCCGCAAGCTTCGGTCAAGAAACCGTGATCAACGGCAATTCCCGCCGCCTCCGGCCGCACAATCGAGGGACGTTCGGCCTAAGTGGACGGGGACACGGCGATGGCTCTTGCTGCGGGCAACGTGATCTGGGGAATCAGCGCACCGACCTTCCTGTCGGGCTATCTCCTGCTGGTCGTGGTGACCGTCGGGTACGCCGCCGTACGGCGCCGACGGTTGCTGGCCGGGTCGGAGAGCGTACGCACCTCGACGCTGACCGCCACCCAGGTCGGATACCTGAACGGCGGCAGCAGGCTGGCGATCTGCACCGCCCTCGCCGCGCTGCGCAACGCCGGTGCGGTCGGGATCGGTCCCGCCCCGGACCGGCACCTGGTGGTCACCGGGGACCGGCCGGTCGGGGCGGGCGGGCTGGAGGCGGCGGTCTACCAGTTCGCGGGGCATCGCCGGCCACCCCGGGAACTCGACTACGACTCGGGCGTCTCGGTGGAGCTGGGCCGGATGCACACCGGGCTGGTCGAGGCCGGGCTGATGCCGGGCGAGCAGACCCGCCGGGCACTGCGCGGATCGACCTGGCTGCTGGCCGGCGTGCTACTGCTCGGCGTTCTCCGGCTGTTCGCCGAGGCGTCGGCCGGCGATGTGTGGCCGCCGCTGATCCTCGTCCTGGTCGCCACGGGGGTGGCGACCGTGGTGCTGGGACGGCGACCGCCGGCGCGGACCCGGGCCGGCGGCTGGGCGCTGGCCGCCCTGCGTACCGAACACGCCCACCTGGCCCCGTCCCAGCAGCCGGCCTGGAGCACCTACGGCCCGCACGGCGCGGCGCTGGCGGTCGCGCTCTTCGGCCCGGCGGCGTTCTGGGCGGCCGATCCGGAGTTCGCCGCCGAGGCCGGCCTCCAGCAGCAGCTCGGGGTCGCCTCCGGGGCCGTGGGCGGCACCTCGGCAACCGGTAGCGGCGGCTTCGCCTGCGCGGGCGGCTACGGCTCGGACTCCGGTGGCTCCGACTCCGGCGGCAGCCACGGTTGTGGCAGCAGCGGCGGCGGAAGTAGTTGCGGCGGCGGCGGGGGTTGCGGCGGCGGAGGAGGCGGCTGACCCGGCACGGCCGGAGCAGCTGCCGGGAATGGCTCGACACAGTTGAGCCGGCCCGGCGACACGTCGGCCAGGCCGACCGAAACCGTTAGCCCGGCGACACGTCGGCCGGGCCGGCCGGAACCGTTAGCACGGCGAACGATGTTGTTAGGCTCGTGTTCGTGCAGAGCGTGCCGCAGAAAGAGACCCCGCCCGCCCGGCTGGCCGGACTGCCGAGCTGGCTGCTCACCCAGACCGCCCGGCACGCCCACCGGCTGGTCGGCGACGGCTTCGCCGACGTCGGCTCCCGGGGCTACCACTACCGGCTGCTGCTCACCCTGCACGAGGTTGGTCCGACCAGCCAGGCGGACCTCGGTCGGCGCAGCGGCATCCACCTCAGCGACGTGGTGGCCGCGGTCAACGACCTCGCCGACCGGCAACTGGTCGAGCGTTCCCCCGACCCGACCGACCGGCGGCGCAACGTCATCACCATCACCCCGGCCGGGCGGCGCCAGCTCCGCCGGCTGGAGCAGCGGCTCGCCCGGGTCCAGGAGGACCTGCTCGCCCCGCTCGCTCCGGACGAACGCGACCAGCTCACCCGGCTGCTGACCCGGCTCCTCGATCACCACGACCGGCAGCCCACGAACCCGGAGAGCTGAGTCCGAGCGGTCGACGCGGAACAGCGGTCAGGCTGCGACAGCGGCGTCGGGGTCGGCGTCCGCGTCGGGATCGGCGTCGGTCAGCCGGCGCCAGAGGAAGCGCAGCATCAGCGCCCACTTGAAGGCCATCTGGGCGTTGTCGGCGGCGGCCCCGTGCCCGCCCTCGATGTTCTCGTAGTAGGAGACGTCGTAGCCGCAGGCGCGCAGCAGGGCCGCCATCTTGCGGGCGTGCCCGGGATGCACCCGGTCGTCCCGGGACGAGGTGACGAAGAGGACCGGCGGGTACGACTGCCCCGGCCGGACGTTGTGGTAAGGCGAGTACTCGCGCAGGAACGCCCAGTCGGCCTCGTCGTCCGGGTCGCCGTACTCGGCCATCCAGGAGGCGCCGGCCAGCAGCAGGTGGTAGCGGCGCATGTCGAGCAGCGGCACCCGGGCCACCACCGCGCCGAACAGCTCCGGGAACCGGGTCAGCATCACCCCCATCAGCAACCCGCCGTTGCTGCCGCCCTCGATGCCGAGCCGGGCCGGCACGGTGATTCCCCGGTCGACCAGGTCGGTGGCGACGGCGGCGAAGTCCTCGTACGCCCGCGACCGGTTCTCCCGCAGCGCCGCCCGGTGCCAGCGCGGCCCGAACTCGCCGCCGCCCCGGATGTTGGCGACCACGTAACTGCCGCCCCTCGCCAGCCAGCCCCGGCCGATGATCCCGCTGTAGCTCGGCGTCCAGGCCATCTCGAAGCCGCCGTACCCGGTCAGCAGGGTCGGACCGGTCGGTGTCCCGGCCGGCCGCACCAGGAAGTACGGCACCCGGGTCCCGTCGGCGGAGCGGGCGTGCAGCTGCCGGACGGTCATCCCGGCCGGGTCGAAGAACACCGGGTCCCGCTTCAGCGTCTCGACCGGCCCGCCGACCGTGCCGTGGTGCAGCGCGGTGGGCGCGAGGAATCCGGTGCTGGCCAGCAGGTATTCGTCGCTCTCCTCCGGGTTCGTGTCGACGATGACGACGTGCCGCTCCTCCACCGGGCCGGCGGTCTCCAGCAGCGGGCGCCGCTGCCAGCCGTCCTCGCCGGGGGTGAGCACCTCGATCCGGCCCCGCACGTCGACCAGGCTGCTCAGGATCAGGTGGCCCCGGGTCCAGGCGTGCCGGCCGGGTGCGCTGTCCGGGCCGGGGGCGAAGAGCACGGTCAGCTCGCGCTCACCGGCGAGGTACCGGTCCAGCCGGGTGACCAGGACCGATCCCGGGGGGTACGTCCGGTCGCCCACCGTCCAGTCGGAGCGGAGCGCGATCAGCAGCCACTCCCGGTGTACGTCGGTCTCGGCGTCCTCCGGCACGTCGATCCGGTGCAGCTCGCCGTCGCCGGTGCGCAGGAACTCCTCCCGACGGAAGAAGTCCAGCCGGCGGCCGAGGAAGTCGCGGACGAAACCGGGGGTGGGGTCGTGCACCGCGTACACCGAGACGTCGTCGTCGCGGCCCTGGTGCACGACGGTGGCCTCGGCCAGCGGGGTGCCCCGGCGCCAGCGCTTGACGATCCGGGGATAGCCGGAGGCGGTCAGCGAGCCGGGGCCGAAGTCGGTGCCCACGTAGATGTGGTCGGCGTCGATCCAGCCGACGTCGCTCTTCGCCTCCGGCAGGGTGAACCCGTCCGGCACGAAGTCCCGGGTGCCCAGGTCGAACTCGCGGACCACGCTGGCGTCCGAGCCGCCCCGGGCCAGCCGGACCAGGCAGCGCCGGTGCCCGGGGCGCTGCACGATCGCGCCCTGCCAGGTCCACGGCTCCCCCTCGGCGGCGGCCAGCGCGTCGACGTCGAGCAGCGTCTCCCAGTCCGGCTCCGCCCGGCGGTACTCGTCGAGCGTGGTACGCCGCCACAACCCCCGGGGGTGCGCCTCGTCCTTCCAGAGGTTGTAGAGGTAGGTTCCGTCCCAATGCACGAACGGCACCCGGTCCGCGGCGTCCAGCACCCCGCGCAGCTCCGTGACCAGCGGCGCGAACGAGGGGTCGTCGGCGAGCGCCCCGTGGGTCTCCGCGTTGCGGGCCCGCACCCAGGCGGTCACCTCCGGGTCGGCGAGCGCCTCGAGCCAGCGGAATTCGTCGTCGAGATCCGGGGACACCCAGGGTTCCTACCACAGAACGTGAAACACGTTGCCACTCAGTCGGATGGCGGATTGAACTTCCGGACGCCGAAAAACGATCTAACTGAGGTGGGACGTTCACGCCTCGACTCCGTACCGGCCGGCTACTCGGCACCGGGAGGCCGTGTCGCCGGGGCGATCGCGTCGGTCGGTGCGCTGCTGGCGGTGCTGCTGCTGGCCGGCCTGGCGGTGCTGGCCGGTCCGGCGGGGCCGGCGGCGGCGCACGCGGCGGTGGTCGGCACGGTGCCGCAGCAGCAGGCCGTACTCGGCTACTCACCCACCGAGGTGACCATCACCTTCAGCGAACCGGTGGCCCTGGTACCGGGCCGGGCGCAGGTGCTGGCCCCGGACGGCAAGCGGATCAACGACGGGGACGCCAGCGTCCGGGACGCCACGCTGCGGATCCCGGTCCGGGTCGCCGACCGGCCGCTCGGCACGTACCTGGTCAGCTACCGGGTGATCTCCGCCGACAGCCACCCGGTCGCCGGCAGCTTCACCTTCGCGGTCGGCGCCGCCTCGGCCACCCCGCCGGAGCCGGCCGACGAGACGGTACGCCGGGACGTCCAGGTCGCGGTGCCGGTGACCAGATATCTCGGGTACGCCGGACTGGTCCTGCTGATCGGCCCGGCGCTGCTGCTCGGGCTGCTCTGGCCGGGCCGGCTGCCGCGCCGGGGCGCCGTCCGGCTGGTCCGGGCCGGGCTGGCGCTGATCGCGGTCGGCACTCTGGCCGGGTTCTGGGCGCAGGCCCCCTATACCAGCGGTGCCGGCTTGCTGGACGTCTCCGGCACCGAGCTGTGGCAGCTGCTCGGCTCGGACTTCGGGCTGGCGCTCGCCGCCAGGCTGGGCATCCTGGCGCTGGTCGCCGCCCTGCTGCCGCCGGTGCTGGCCGGCCGGGCCGGGCAGGTCGGGATGGCCGGGCGGGTCCGGGTCGGGCTGCTGGTCGTGCTCGGGCTGGCCGGGCTGGCCACTTGGCCGCTGGCCGGGCACGCCGCCGCCTCGCCGACGCCGCTGGCCAGCGGCATCGCCAGCCTGGTGCACCTGGCCGCGATGTCGGTCTGGCTCGGCGGGCTGGTGACACTGCTCGCGTTCCCGCTGCGGGCCGCCCATCCGCGCGTGCTGGCGGTCGTACTGCCGGTCTGGTCCCGCTGGGCGGGCATCGCGGTGCTCTGGCTGGTCGCCGGCGGGGTGGTGCAGGCGGTGATCGAGGTCGGCGCACCGGGAGCCCTCTTCGGCACCACCTACGGCCGGCTGGTGCTGGCCAAGCTGACCCTGCTGGCCCTACTGCTGGCCGCCGCCTGGTACGCCCGCCGCCTCGTCCAGCACCGCCTGAGCGGAGCCGGAAACGGGAACGGGAACGGGGACGGGGACGGGGGTACGGCGGTCGCCGGGCGGCGGCGGTTGCGCCGTACGGTCGGCCTGGAGGTGCTGGTCGGACTGGTCGTGCTCGGGGTCAGCGCGGTACTCGTGCAGACCACCCCGGGCCGCAACGCCGGGATCGAGGCCGAGATCGCCGCCTCGGACACCTTCGCCCAGACCCTCAGTTCACCGCTCTACACCCTCCAGTTCGACATCTATCCGGTGCAGCTCGGGCCGAACAACACCGTGCACGCGTACGTCTACACCGCCGGGGGCAAACCGCTGCCGGCGGTGGAGTGGACGCTCACCACCGCCCTGCCGGCCCAGGGCGTCGAGCCGACCGACGTGCCGATGCTGGGGGTCGAGCCGCACCACGGGGTCGGGGCGGTGAACTTCCCGATCCCCGGCGACTGGGAGCTGCGGTTCACGGTGCGTACCTCGGAGATCGACCAGGCGACGGTGCGGACGGTCGTCCAGGTGCGCTGACCACCGGCCACCTGGCTCAGGACGGCGGCGGGCGGCCGGCCGGCTCAGGGCGCCGGAACGGCGGGCACGGGCCACCGGGCTCAGGGCTCGACCAGGCCGGCCCGGATGGCGTACCGGGTGAGGTCGATCCGGTCCCGCATGCCGAGTTTGGCCAGGATGTTGGCCCGGTGCCGGTCGACCGTCTTCACGCTTATCACCAGCGCCTCGGCGATCTCCTTCGCCGAGTTGCCCTCGGCGATCAACTTGATGATCTCCTCCTCCCGGGGGGTCAGGATGCTCTCCGGCAGTTTCTCGCCCTGCCGGGCCCGGTGCAGGTAGTCCCGGATCAGGGCGGTGATCGCCCCGGGATAGAGGAACGGCTCGCCGCGCATCGCCGCCCGGCACGCCTCCAGCAGGTCCCGGTCGGCGACCGACTTGAGCACGTAGCCGGAGGCTCCGGCCCGGAGCGCCTCGAAGAAGTACTGCTCGTTGTCGTGCATCGAGAGCATCAGGATGCGTACCCCGGGGGCCCGCCGGGAGATCTCCCGGGCCGCCTGTAGGCCGGTCATCCTCGGCATCGCGATGTCCAGGATCACCAGGTCGATCTCGGTGCGCCGGACCGACTCCACCGCCTCCGCCCCGTCGGCCGCCTCGGCGACCACCCGCAGGTCGGGCTCGGCGTCCAGGATCAGCCGCAGCCCCCGGCGGACCAGCGCGTGGTCGTCCGCCAGCAGGATCCTGGTCTCGGTCGTGGACATGCTCAGGTCTCCCTCTGCCCCGGCCCGTCGGCGGGTACCGCCAGCCGGATCTCGGTGCCGGTGCCCGGCTCGGCGGCGATGCCCAGCCGGGCCCCGATCAACAGTGCCCGCTCCCGCATCCCCCGGATGCCCGCGCCCTCCCGGCGTACCTCGCCGAGGCCGTCGTCGGCGACGCGGAGCAGCACCGCGCCGTCCTCGGCCCGCAGTGACAGCTCCACCCGGTCGGCCCGGGCGTGCCGGGCCACGTTGGTCAGGCTCTCCTGGGCGATCCGGTAGATCACCAGTTCCTTCTCCGCGCTCAGGACCGGCAGGTCGGGGGTCAGCCGCCGCACCACCGGTACTCCGCTGACCTGCGAGAACTCCGTGGCGAGCGCGTTGAGCGCGCTGAGCAGCCCGAGGTCGGTCAACACGTCCGGCCGGAGTCGCCGGGCCACCCGCCCCACGTCGTCGAGGCTCTCCCGCAGCGTCTCCTGCACCGCGTGCAGCTCCTCGCGCAGTTCGGCCGGGGCCCGGTCCACCGCCCGCTTGAGTCCGAGCAGCACCACGGTCAGGCTCTGCCCGATCTCGTCGTGCAGCTCCCGGGCGATCCGTTGCCGCTCACCCTCCTGGGCGGCGAGCGCGTGCGCACTGCTGGCGCTGCGCTCGCTCTCCAGCCGGTCGAGCATGGCGTTGAAGGTCTCGATCAGGTTGGTCAGGTCACCGTTGCCGGCGTCCTCCAGCCGGTCCCCGGTCTGCAGCAGGTCGACCCGGCGCATCAGTGTGGTCAGCGCGTCCAGCGGGGCCAGGCTGGCCCGCAGCAGCAGGCCGTTCACCGTCACGATCAGCGCCAGCCCGATGGCCAGTACCGGGATCTCGGTCAGCAGCACCGGCGACGACACGGTGACCGGGGCGAGCGCGAGCACCAGCGTGCCGACCGCGAAGACCAGCCCGTTGACCAGGAACAACCGGCGGAACAACGCGCGGGCCGGGCTGCGGCGGTTGCGGCGGCCGGGGCGGCCGGCAGCGCCGGATCGCCCCGGGGCGGCCGGCCCGGGGTCGGCTGCCCGGTCGGCTGCCCGGTCGGCTGCCCGGTCGGTGGCATCGGTCACCCTGCCAGCCTCGCCCGGGAGCTGCCGGTTTGTCCATCTGGTCGGCCACCCACCCCCGGTGGGGAGTGCGGGTCACCCGGCCGGGTCAGCTGCATGTTCCGCGTCAGCACAGATGGGTGTCGGACCCGATGGTCGGTCGGTCACGCTCGGCGAATCCTTGACAGCGGAACCGGCGGCCAACCCGAGACCGAGACCGGAACCGGCATCCGAGCCCCGCGACCGAGCCTGCCGGCACGGCCGACCGAGCCGTGCCGCACGCCCGGCGTACGGGTGCTACGCGCCACCTGCCGCCCCTACCCGAGCGAGGCCACAGTGGACATCACCAGGACCACGGTTCCCGGCGTCGGCGTCCTACACCATTTCCTGACCCGGGGCGGGCAGCGGTTCGGCGTACTGCTCGACCACTCCGGCCTGCGGTCCCTGCTGCTCTACGGCACGGACGATCCGGACGTGCCGGCGCAGCGGATCGCGCTGGACCACGACGAGGCCGACCAGATCGCCGAGGTGCTGCACAGCACGCCGATGGCCGACCGGCTGGCCAGCCTGGAGCGCCGTCTCGCCGAGCTGCACCGCGGACCCGCGTGACCACGGTACGCAGACCCGGCCGTCTCGCCGGCCGGCCGCCCCGCCGGCCGGAGACCCCGTCGTTCTCGGGAGGTTACGTTGTCGGGAAACACCTCAGGCCCAACCGTTGCGGCGCCCCGGCCGACACCAGCCGGCGCCGGGAGAGCTGGTGGAATGCAGGCGCAGCAGATCGCCGTGGTGGTACCGACGGTGACCGTCCGGGACTCGGTGGCCAGGGCGGTCCGGCTGATGGCGCTGCGCCGGCTGCCAGGAATGATCGTGGTGGACGACAGGGGCCGGCCGAAGACCGTGCTCCCCGGCACCCAGGTGCTCCGGATGGCGGTGCCGGACGCCTACCGGCAGGACCCGGTGCTGAGTCGGACCATCGACGAGGCGCACGCCGACGTGTTCTGGGAGGAGTTGGGGGACCTGACCGTGGGCGACTGCCTGCTCCGGGAGCCGCCCCGGGTGACCACCGTGGGCCTTTCCGGAACGCTGCTGGAGGTGGCCGCGCTGATGGCTCGACAGCGCAGCCCGCTGGTGGCGGTGGTCGACGGCACCGGGGTCCTGGTCGGGGCGATCACCCTGGAACGGGTACTCGCCGAGTTCGCGGTGGCCGAACCGGACGCCTGACCCCTCCCCGGCCGGCCGCCGCGCGTCGTGCGGCGGCCGGCCGGCCCCCCGGCGGCGCCCCGGCGGGGTGCCGGCCGGGTGACCGGAGCCGACCGGAGTACCGCCGATGAGCGCCGTCGCCGCGCTCGGCATCTTCGTGGTGGCGTTCTTCTTCATCGCCACCGAGAAGGTCGACAAGGTCAAGGTGGTGCTCGTCGCGGCCGCCGCGATGCTGGTCTTCGGCTTCGCGCCCGGCGCCGAGGTCTACTTCTCCGAACACGAGGGGATCGACTGGAAGGTCATCCTCCTGCTGCTCGGGATGATGATCATCGTCGGCGTGCTGAAGCAGACGGGTCTCTTCGACTATCTGGCGATCTGGGCCGCGAAGAAGTCGTCCGGCCGGCCGTACCGGCTGATGGTGATGCTGATGCTGATCACCGCCATCGCCTCGCCGTTCCTGGACAACGTAACCACGATCATGCTTGTCGCCCCGGTCACCGTGGTGGTCTGCAACCGGCTGCACATCCCGGCCCAGCCCTACCTGATCGCCGAGATCCTGGCCAGCAACATCGGCGGCGCGGCGACGCTGATCGGCGACCCGCCGAACATCATCATCGGCAGCCGGGCCGGGTTGACCTTCACGGACTTCCTGGTGCACATGGCCCCGCCCGTCGTGGTGATCTTCGCGATCTTCGTACTCTTCAGCCGGGTGCTGTTCCGCAGGTCGTTCCGGTACAACCCGGAGCACGTCGAGTCGGTGCTGGCGCTACAGGAGCGGCGGGCGATCACCGACGTCCGGCTGCTGGTCCGCTGCCTGGTCGTACTCGCCCTGGTGGTGGTCGCCTTCGGGCTGCACTCGGTGCTGCACGTCGACCCGTCGGTGGTGGCGATGGTCGGCGCCGGGGTGATGGTGATGGTGTCCCGGCTGGACGTCTCCGACGTGCTCGACGAGGTCGAGTGGCCCACCCTGGTCTTCTTCGTGGGCCTCTTCGTGATGGTCGCCGGCCTGGTGCACACCGGCGTGATCAACACCTTCGGCGAGTGGGTGATCGGCCTCGTGGACGGGGACTTCTTCGCCGCCGCGACCGCGCTGCTCTTCGGCTCGGCGGTACTCGGCGCCTTCTTCGACAACATCCCCTACACCGCCACCATGGCCCCGGTGGTCGAGGGGCTGGTGGCCCAGGCGCCGGATCCGCAGACCGGACAGGCGCTCTGGTGGTCCTTCGCCCTCGGCGCCGACTTCAGCGGCAACGGCACGGCGGTGGCCGCCAGCGCCAACGTGGTGGCGATCGGCATCGCCGCCCGGACCGGCCACCGGATCTCGTTCTGGCAGTTCACCAAGTACGGCATCCTCGTCACGATCCTGAGCACCCTGCTCGCCTGGCTCTACGTCTGGCTGCGGTACTTCACGTGACGCAGTGCCGGAGCTGGCCACCACCCCCGGCGGCCGCCCACCCTCCCCGGCGCCGGCCGCCGGCCCGCGCCGGCCGCGGTTCGCGGCCGGCGCGGGCAACCCCGGCCGCGGGCTCGCGACGGTGCCCTGGCTGCCGCGGCTCGCTGCTTCCAGGCAAGCCGGGACTCAAGGCCCCCGGCAGCCGGAACTCAGTGCCCCCGGGCCAGCCACTCGTCCAGGTGCGGTGCCTCGTCGCCGATCGTGGTGCTCGGGCCGTGCCCGGTGTGCACCACGGTCTCCGGCGGCAGGGTCAGCAACCGCTGCCTGATCGACTCGACGATGGTGCCGAAGTCGCTGAACGACCGGCCGGTCGCCCCCGGGCCGCCCTGGAACAGGGTGTCACCGGTGAAGACCGCCCCGAGTTCGGGCCCGTACAGCGAACACGCCCCCGGGCTGTGTCCGGGCGTGTGCCGGACCTCCAGCCTGGTGCCGGCCACCTCGACCGACTGCCCGTCGGCCAGGTCGCCACCGGGCGGCACGTCCGGGTGCACCAGGTCCCAGAGCACCCGGTCGGCCGGGTGCAGCAGTACCCGGGCACCGGTCGCCCCGGCCAGCGCCGGTGCGACCCGTACGTGGTCGTCGTGCGCGTGCGTGGCCAGGATCGCGACCACCCGCCGGCCACCGACCGCGGCCAGGATCGCGTCCACGTCGTGCGGCGCGTCGACCACCACGCACTCGGCGTCGTCGCCGACCACCCAGACGTTGTTGTCCACCTCGAAGGTCTGGCCGTCGAGCGAGAAGGTGCCCGAGGTGACCGCGTGGTCGATGCGGGCCGGCAGGTGGCCGCTGCGGGCCGGCATCAGAAGATCACCACTGATCGCAGTACGTCGCCTTGGTGCATCTTGTCGAACGCCGCCTCCACCTGGTCCAGACCGATCTCCTCGGTGACGAAGGCGTCGAGGTCCAGCCGGCCCTGGAGGTAGAGCGAGGTGAGCATCGGGAAGTCCCGGTCCGGCAGGCAGTCGCCGTACCAGCTCGACTTCAGCGCGCCACCCCGGCCGAAGACGTCGAGCAGCGGCAGGTCGGGAACCCTCATCTCCGGGGTGGGTACCCCGACCAGCACGACGGTGCCGGCCAGGTCGCGGGCGTAGAACGCCTGCTTCCAGGTCTCCGGCCGGCCGACCGCCTCGATCACCACGTCCGCGCCGTGTCCGCCGGTCAGCTCGCGGATCGCCTCGACCGGGTCGTTCAGGCGGGCGTCGACGGTGTGCGTCGCGCCGAACCCCCTGGCCCACTCCAGCTTCCGGGGGTCGGTGTCGACCGCGATGATCGTGGTCGCGCCGGCCAGGGCCGCGCCGGCCACCGCGCCGTCGCCGACCCCGCCGCAGCCGATCACCGCGACCGAGTCACCCCGGGTGACGCCGCCGGTGTTCACCGCCGCGCCGAGCCCGGCCATCACGCCGCAGCCGAGCAGCCCGACGGCGGCGGGCCGGGCCGCCGGATCGACCTTGGTGCACTGCCCGGCGTGTACCAGGGTCTTCTCCACGAACGCGCCGATGCCGAGCGCCGGGGAGAGTTCGGTACCGTCGGTAAGCGTCATCTTCTGCCCGGCGTTGTGGGTGGCGAAGCAGTACCACGGCCTGCCACGCCGGCAGGCCCGGCAGTCGCCGCAGACGGCCCGCCAGTTGAGCACCACGAAGTCGCCCGGCTCGACGTCGGTCACCCCGGCGCCGACCTGCTCCACGATCCCGGCTGCCTCGTGCCCGAGCAGGAACGGGAAGTCGTCGTTGATGCCGCCCTCCCGGTAGTGCAGGTCGGTGTGGCAGACGCCGCAGGCCTGCACCCGTACCACTGCCTCACCCGGGCCGGGGTCCGGTACGACGATGGTGGTCACCTCCACCGGTGCGCCCTTGGCCCTGGCGATGACCCCGCGTACTTCCTGGCTCACGCTGCCTCCTCAAGATCTCGATCACGATCCGCCGGCCCCAGGAAGTCTCGCAGGCCACACCGTCGGACGCACGGGTCGAAGGGCGGGACATTTCACCGGAGGCCCGACCGGGACGATCGTCCCGTGGTCGACCCGATGTCCGGTTTTTGGTCATGATCGGGTGGCTGGTCGGGCCGGGTCGCGGAACATCGGGCCGGTGGCCATGGTTATACCCGGCGTACGTCCGCAGCAGCACCCCGCAGCCCTGGCCACCCCCCGGGTGCCCGGGGAATGGGCAGCCGGCGGGCGTCGTTACATCCCCCCGGGCATCCCCCTGAGAACTTCTGAGCTTCGGGTTTCTTTCCCTCTTTCGACCCGCCACCGCGCACCCGCGGGTGGTGGTGTCGTACCCCCGGAAATGGAAGGTGACCATCATGACCAACGTCAAGCGGTGGCTCCCGGCCATCACCGACACCCCGATCCGTAAGACCGCGCTCGGCATCGCCGGCCTCGCCGTCGTCGGCGGCGCGTTCGCCGCCCCCGCCATCTCGACCGACACCCCGCCCACCGGCGGCAACCCGACCGCCGCCGCGGTCACCAACGACATCCGCGACATCGACAAGCGGGCACCGTCGAAGACCCTCGACTACCAGTACAAGGCGCAGGAAAACTTCTACTACTGCGCCCCCGCCGCGACCCGGATCGCGCTGTCCGCGCAGGGCCAGACCCCCAGCCAGGACGACGTCGCCAAGCGGCTCGGCACCACCGAGGCCGGCACCAACTCGGCCGAGGACACCACCCGGGTCCTGAACACCACCGGCGGTAAGAACTACCGCACCGTCGCGATCCCGGACAGCACCGCCAAGCCCGAACAGATGGACCGACTCCAGGTCGACATCGTCAACGCCATCGACGCCAAGCGTCCGGTCGTGATGAACATCAAGGGCACCGCCACCGACGTCGACGGCATGTCGCACTCCTACCCCGGCGGGCACTACCTGACCGTCGTCGGCTACGACGACCACGGCCGCAAGGTCAAGATCGCCGACCCGGCCAACCCGGACCAGGCCCAGTACTGGATGAGCACCATCAACCTCGCCAACTGGGCCACCGAACGCGGCTACTCCGCATAAGCACCAACAGCACAGCAACACAGCAGCACCGAGAGGGCCAGCCCCGCAACAGGGGCTGGCCCTCTCACCGTCTCCGGGTCAGTCTCCGGTCGACCGCACCACGTCCGGACGTCGCGCGTCGGGGCCGGGGATGTCGGGGCCGGGGGTGCTGCCGGCCAGCTCGGTCCCGAGCCGCTCGACGGCGTCCCGGATCAGCTGGCCGTACGGGTCGTCGGCGAGCACCGGCAGGCTCTCCCGGGCCAGGGCCAGATGCTCCCGGGCCCGGTCCGGCCGGCCCAGCTTGCGATAGTCCTCGGCGAGGTTGAGCTGCAACGACGGCCGGAACGCCTGGACCTGAAAGGTGGCGTCGTAGCGCTGGGCCCGCTCGTCGGTCAACGTGTCGGCGGCTTCGAGCGCCCGCAGGTCCCAGCGCAGCTCCTCGGCCGGATCGTCCTGGAGGTCGGCCAGATAGTGCGCCAGTGTGCAACGGTGCAGCGGGTCGCCGGCCGGCCCGATCCGGTCCCACAGCTCGGTCAGCCGCTCCCGTGCCGGCCCGGTACGCCCGGCCTGCCCCCACCCGACCGCCTCGACGATCCGTGCCATCATCTCGTCGCCGCCCTGCCCCATCGTCCACTCCCCTGTGTCGGCCGGCCTGTGCCGCTGCCGATGCTGGCGGCTCGCGGCCGTTCTCTGCCGCTGCCGATGCTGGTGGCTCGACGAGGTCGAGGGTCAAGCCCGTGCCGCACCCGGGCTGCTACCACGTTCGTGGTACGTGCCCCGGGGCCCGGATTCGTAGAGTGGCCGCATGAAGGGCTGGACCGGAGCCGGAACGGCGCCCGGGGGCGACCGGAGGCGGCGAGGGCCCGGCGCCGACCGGGGCTGGCGGGCGCTGGGCGGTGCCCGGGGGCGGCGCTGGGCGGTGGACGTCGGGATCGCGGCAGCGGCCGGCACGATCACCGCGTACCGGATCGCGGTCGTGGCGGTGCTGCCCGGCGACCGGACGCCCGACCTCTGGGCGTACGCACTCGGCACCGCGATGGCGGTGGCCCTGCTCGCCCGGCGGCGCTGGCCGGCGGCGGTGCTGGCGGTGGTCGGCGGCCTCTTCCTGCTCTACCACGTCTCCCGGTACCCGGGCGGTGCGCCGGCCGCCCCGGTCTGGGTCGCGCTCTACTCGGTCGCGGTGGCCCGTCGCCGGCGGCTCGGCCTGCTGCTCGCCGGACTCTTCGTCCTGCTGGACGCGCACGGCCGGACCATGGTGGCCGGGGTGGAGCCGCTGGACGCCACCCTGGACAGTTCGACAGTGGTGTTCGTGGCCACGCTGCTGCTCGGCGAGACGGTGCGCGGCCGACGGATCCGGCTCGCCCTGCTCACCGCCGAGCGCGACGACGCGGCCCGCCGGCAGGTGGTCGAGGAACGGATCCGGATAGCCCGGGAGCTGCACGACGTCACCGCACACACCCTGGCGGTGGTCGGTGTGCAGGCCGGGGTCGCCGCCGAGGTGCTGGACGACGACCCGGCCCAGGCCCGAGCCGCGTTGGAGGCGGTCCGGCGGGCCAGCCGGGAGGCGCTGACGGAGCTGCGGGCGGCGGTCGGCGTACTCCGGGACGGCACCCGTGCCGACGGACCGGAACCGCCGGTCCCCGGTCTCGACCGGCTGCCGGCGCTGGCCGCGACCACCGGGGCGGTACTCCGGCAGGACGGTACGCCGCGCCCGCTGTCCGGGGCGGTGGAGGCGACCGCGTACCGGATCGTGCAGGAGGCGGTGGCCAACGCCGTCCGGCACGCGGACGCGGGCCGGATCGAGGTACGGCTCGGTTACCGCCCCGACGGGCTCGACCTGACCGTCTGCGACGACGGCCGGGGTCCGGGCGGGCCGCCCGGCAACGGTCTGCGCGGGATGGCGGAGCGGGCCGCCGGACTGGGCGGCTGGCTGCGTACGGGCCCGGCGGACGGTGGCGGCTTCCAGGTCCGGGGATGGTTGCCAGGATGACGGCGACGGAGTGCACGGCCGGCGGGACGGGGCGGATCCGGGTCCTGCTCGCCGACGACCAGCGGCTGGTCCGGGCCGGCTTCCGGGTGCTGCTGGAGCGGGCGCCGGAGATCGAGGTGGTCGGCGAGGCGACCGACGGCGAGGAGGCGATCGCGCTGACCCGGGCGCACCGGCCGGACGTCGTGCTGATGGACATCCGGATGCCGGGCACGGACGGGCTGACCGCGACCCGGCGGATCGTGGCCGACGACCGGCTGCCCGGGGTCCGGGTGGTCGTGCTGACCACCTTCGAACTCGACGAGTACGTCTACGCGGCCCTGCGCGCCGGGGCGAGCGGCTTCCTGCTGAAGAACCTGGAGCCGGACGAGCTGCGCCGGGCGGTCCGGGTGGTGGCGGCCGGCGACGCGCTGCTGGCGCCCGAGGTGACCCGCCGGCTGATCGCCGCCTACGTCGACGGTCCGGAGGTACCCGGTCTGCACACGCTCACCGCCCGCGAGCGCGAGGTGGTGACGCTGGTCGCGGAGGGGCTGTCCAACGCGGAGGTGGGCACCCGGCTGGGCACGAGCACCGCCACCGCGAAGACGCACGCCAACCGGGCGATGGCCAAGCTCGGTGCCCGGGACCGGGCCCAGCTCGTGGTCTTCGCCTACCGCAGCGGACTCGCCGGGATACGACGGCCGCGGTAGCCCGGCGGTGGCGCGCGGCGGATCCGGCGACCGCCGGCCGTTCGTAGCGTTCGGAGCATGTTTCTGATCCTGGGACCGTTGCTGAATCTCGTCTCCGGCTTCTTCTGGGAGCCCGACCGGCAGGGCATAACCGCGGGTACCCTCGTCGCGCTCTCCTGCACCTGCTGGCTGATCGGTCTGATCGGCCTCTACGAACGGCTCCGCGTCGTCGCGCCGCGCTATCCGGCGGTGGCGATGCCGCTCACCGTCTTCGCATCCGTCGGCGGGGTGGCGTTCGGGGTGCAGAGCATCCACGAGGGGCTCTTCGACGCCTCGCACGCCACCACGATCGAGCTGCTCGACCAGCACCCGTTCGCCGCCTGGTCGCTCTACTGGACCGCCGGCCCGCTCTTCCCGCTCGTCGTGTTCGGACTGGGCGTGCTGCTGCTCCGGCTGCGCGCCGCGCCGCTGCCGGTCGGCGTACTCCTCTGCCTGGGTGCGCTGGCGTTCCCGCTGAGCCGGATCACCCGGGAGGTGACGATCGCGCACCTGGCCGACCTGCTCCTGCTGCTGCCCTTCCTCTATCTCGGCGTACGTGCGCTGACCGACCGGTCCGGCGCCCCCGCAGGTCGCCCGGCCGAGGCCGATCGCGAAGCAACCGCATCGAATCGTCGCATTCATCGCGCGTTGTAAATACTTGTTAACGGCAGATCTCGATGCGGCGCCCCCCGGTAAACCTTGATGGATGCCCTGAGGTGATTCGGATCAGCAGATCGACCGGAGCCCATCTGGTCGAACCTACAGAGATGGAGCCGCCATGCGTGGTCTGCGATCGCCGCAGAACCGGTCCGTTCACCGGCCCCCAGTGCCGTACAGGTACGCCGTCCCCTGCTCGCCGCCCTGGTGGTGGTGCTGACCGTACCGTCTGTCGCCGCCGCCTCGGTTGCCGTCACAGAGCAGGTTGCCGCCGCTCGGTGGTCGACCTCGTTCCAGTGCCCGGACGGCTCCACCGCCTCCGCCGGCCGCCTCGTCGTCGAGTCGGTCAACTCCTTCGAGGAGGGCGCGACGCCTGACCCCAACCCGCCCATCGGGATCGCGTTCGTGGGCCAGTGCCCGGACGGCACCCTCAGCTGGGGCGTCGGCGGGGCGACCCGGTCGCAGTTGCCGACGAGCAGTTCGACCCGGACCTCCGGCACGTGAGTGTCAGCGGCGCGTGGGCGAACGTGCGAGACAACAGAGGTAGGCTGCACACGGTTTCGGTCGACGGCCGCTGGACCGCCACCGGACCGATCGTGACCGAGGACTCCGGGCCGGGGTCGTGGCTCATGCAGCGATCGGCGACCGCGACAGCGACGGTCGTCTTCGACGGCGACACGCTCGTCGACGGCGCCGCCAACCATCCGTCCCACGTGCCGTTCATCCGCGTCGAGGTATGCGGGTAGCCCGACTTTCCCATCAGGGCTGCTCGGAGTCGAGCGGCTTCACGGTCGGATCACCCGGGAGGTAAGCCGGGTTCACAGGTCGGGGTCGAGTGGCGGACGTACTCGACCCCGACCACCAGGGCCGGCGGGGATCAGCCGGCGACGACGTCGGCCGGTGGCTCGACCGTCACCGGCCTGCCGTAGCCGGAGAACTCCATCGCCACCCGCACGTCGCGGGTGAACTCGGTCGACGGCTCGGCCGCGGTCCGACCCGTCAGCCGCCACTCGTACCGCACCGTCGCCACCCGACCGTCGGCGTCGACGGTCACGTCCCCGACGAACCGGACGGTCGCCGGCCCGGAGCCGTCGTCCGACCTCGTGGTCGCCTCGAAGTGGTACGCCCGGTCGCCCTTCTTGGTGATCTCCGCGTCGGCCTGCCGCAGCACCTCGAAGAGCCGCTCCCGGTCCGCCGACCCGCTCAGCGCGCCGTCCAGCACGTGCGCGTCGTACCCCAGCCGGTCGACCCGGCCCGGTTCCCGGACGTACTGCCCGCCCCTGGTGTGCGTGTAGAGCACCCCGGCGACCAGCCGCTGCTGGTCGACGCCGTCGATCCGCAGGTATCCGGTGGCGGCGGCCGGGTCGAACGCCCCCTCGGCGGTGTACGACGCCTCGGGAGCCCGAGTCTTGCCGGACGACTTGCTGAACGTCGTGCTCGCCCTCACCCGGTAGCTGACGTTCTCGCTGGCGGTGATGGCCGCGACCAGTTCCAGCCGGGGTGACGGGGCCTCGGCGACGGCAGCCGGTCGGTCCGGCGCGGTCACCGGCTGGACCAGCAGGGTCCCCGCGGCCAACCCGACCGCGAGTACCGCACAGGACGCGCCGACGACGGCGACCGCCCGGCGCCGTCGGGCCCGTACGCCACGCCGGAGGAGCTGCCCGGTCGGTGCGGCCGTCAGCGGCTCGTGGTCGACCAGGTCACGCAGTCCGCTCGCCAGCCGCGAGTCGAGAGAGTTCATCCCAGATCACCTGTTCCGTTCGAGGACCGGCTCGGGTACCAGGCCGCGAAGTTTGGCCAGGGCACGCGAGTACTGACTCTTGACCGTGCCGACCGAGCAGCCGAGCACCTCGGCGACCTGCCGCTCGGACAGGTCCTCGTAGTGCCGCAGCACCACCACCGCCCGCTGTCTCGGCGGCAGCGCCCGCAGCGCCTCGCGGAGTTCCCCGACGTCCGGTTCCGGTCCGGCCGCCGCCGGCCGGTCGGGTACGTCGGCGAAGAGCAGCTCCCGGCGTCGCCGCCGCCACACCGAGATGTGGTTGTTCGTCAGCGCCCGTCTCAGGTAGGCGTGCAGGTCGTGGTGCCGGGACAGCCTGCGCCAGCGGGCGTACATGCTGACCAGGCTCTCCTGCAACAGCTCCTCGGCCTGCCAGCGGTCGCCGGTGAGCAGCAGCGCCAGCCGCAGGTGGCGTTGCCAGGCCGACTCCACGAAGGCCACGAATGAGGCGTCGGCCGCCGAGGGCGGCCCTGCTCGGTCTGTCACGGTCCTTCCACGGTGCGACTCCCGGAAAGGTTGCCTCTGGTCCCCTGCGATCCGCGTGTGATCCACCGACGATCCGCCAGCGGTCCGGCCACGGGCGGGCGGCGGGCGAGAAGCGGGTGGGCGAGCGGCGGGCGGCGGCTCAGGTCGAGAGCTGCCGCGCCTCAGTCAGGGTGGTCGGCTCGCCGTGGCTGTCGACGTACCACTGGTAGTCGTCGTCGAGCAGGCCACGCAGCATCACCAGGTCGGGGCCGTCGTCGGGACCGCGCAGGTGGGCCGGCGGCGGATAGAAGCAGTCGCCGAGCAGGGCGACGCGTGCGTCCGGGACGAGCACGACCGTGGAGTCGGGGGCGTGCGCGCCGCCGACGTGCCGCAGCCGTACGCCGGTCGGCAGGGTCAACTCGTCGGTGAAGGTCACCGTCGGCGGAAGGATCGTGAAGTCGGTCCAGTCGTCCATGGCCAGCGCCCGGGCCCGGAAGCTCGGGCCGAGTCGCGGGTTCTCGCGTACCTGGTCACGCAGGTAGCGGTGGCTCCACGGCCGGGCCGCCTCCCGGCGGAGCAGCTCCCGCCCGGCGACGTGCCCGACGATCTCCACGTCCGGCCAGGCGCACGCGCCCCACACGTGGTCCCAGTGGTGGTGGGTGTAGACGAGCCAGCGGGCCGGGGGCAGCCCGGCGGCCCGGATCGCCGCCTGGACCGCCCGGGCGTGTGTCGGACTGTGCCCGGCGTCGACGACGACGCTGCCCCGCTCGTCCGCGACGACCGCCACCGCCGCCTGTACGTTCGCCGGGTCCGGGTCGCCGGGTGAGAGCCAGACCCGGCCGCTGAGCTGCCGGACGACGATGCCGTCGATGGTGACCTGACCTCCGCGGGCGGGTCCGGGGCGGACCGGGTGGGTTGGCACACACCCTATCCGCGCCGCCGGGGTCCCGGAGATACGGTACGGCGGCGGACCAGGGAAGGGGACGACGGTGATCACCCGTACCGACGTACAGGACGCGGCGACCCGGATCGCCGGGCATGTCCGGACCACCCCGGCGGCCCGGGTGGAGCCCGACCTCGCCGGGCCGGCCGGAGCGCTCTGGCTGAAGCTGGAGTTCCTGCAACACTCGGGCTCGTTCAAGGCGCGGGGCGCGTTCAACCGGATGCTGGCCGCCGCCGAGCGCGGCGAACTGCCGCCCGCCGGGGTGGTCACCGCGTCCGGTGGCAACGCCGGTGCCGCCGTGGCGTACGCGGCCAGGTCGCTCGGCGTGCCGGCCGAGGTGTACGTGCCGACCGCCGCCCCCGCCGTCAAGGTCGACAAGCTGCGCCAGCTCGGCGCCACCGTGGCCCGGCACGGCACCGAGTACGCCGAGGCGTACGACGCGGCGGTGAAGCGGGCCGCCGACACCGGGGCGCTGTTCTGCCACGCCTACGACCAGCCGGAGATCTGCGCCGGTCAGGGCACCCTGGGGCTGGAACTGCTCGCCCAGGCCGGTGACCTGGACACCGTGCTGGTCGCGGTCGGCGGCGGCGGGCTGATGGCCGGGGTGGCCACCGCGCTGGATGGCCGGGCCGGGGTGGTGGCGGTCGAGCCGGAGGGCGCCTCGGCGCTGCACGCCGCACTGGCCGCCGGCGGGCCGGTGGACGTACCGGTCGCCGGGGTGGCCGCCGACTCGCTCGGCGCCCGCCGGGTCGGCTCGATCGCCTACCAGGTGGCGGTCCGGGCCGGGGTGCGCAGCGTGCTGGTCACCGACGCGCAGATCGTCGAGGCGCGGAGACTGCTCTGGAGCCACTACCGGGTCGCCGTCGAGCACGGCACCGCCGCCGCGCTGGCCGCGCTGACCGCCGGGGCGTACCGACCGGTCGCCGGTGAGCGGCTGGCCGTACTGCTCTGCGGTGCGAACACCGACCCCGCCGACCTGGCCGGCTGACCACTGCCGGCTGACCACTGCCGGCCGGCCACCGCCGCCGGCCTCTGCCGGCTGGCCGCTGCGGGCCGGCACCCGGCGCTGGCCCGGCCGCTGGGGCCGGCTGACGGTCGGGAGGTCAGCGCACCACCCGCAGGGCGGCGCGGCGGCGGGTGTGTCGGCCCGGCCAGTCCGCCTCCGGACCGAGCAGGGCGGCGAGGGTGGCCGCGTCCCGCTGTGCCTGGCCCGCGCAGCAGTTGTTGAGCAGGATGTGCAGCTCGTCGGTCTCGTCGGCCAGCCCACGTAGCCGCTTCGCCCAGTCCGCCAGCTCGTCGTCGCCGTACGCGTAGCGGAACCGGGACTCCTTGTCACCGGTGGTCCACTCCGGACTGCGTCCGTGGAAGCGCATCACCGCCGGTTCGGCGGTGGCGAGCAGCAGCGGTGGGACAGACGACTCGTGTCCCTGCGGCATGTCGACACTGACCATGCTGAGGTCGTGCCGGGCGAGGAAGCCGACGGTGTCCGGCCCGTTGTCGCCGTCGAACCAGGAGGCGTTGCGCAGCTCGACCGCGACCCGCCAGGGCCGGCAGCGCTCGACGGTGTCGAGGATCCGCTGCTTGGCCCGCTCGCCGTGCACCAGCCATGGTGGGAACTGGAAGAGCAGTACCCCCAGCTTGCCGGCTCCGGCGATCGGCTCGACGGCCTCCCGGAACCGCTGCCACAGCTTGTCGTAGGTCGGCTCCGGAAGGTCGCGGCGGCGTACCCGACCCGAGTCCCGGCCGTCCGGCCGCAGGTCGCGGGGTAGCGCGGACACCTCTGCCCCGTGCCCGGTGAACAGGCCGAACGCCTTGACGTTGAAGGTGAAGTCCAGCGGGGTACGGTCCACCCAGGCCGAGGTGACCTCCGGTGCCGGTACGGCGTAGTAGGTGGTGTCCACTTCGACCAGGCCGAACCGCTCGGCGTAGTAGGCCAGTCGCCCGGCCGGGGTGTTGACCGACCTGGGATACCAGCCGGACGCGAGCAGCGACCGGTCGGCCCAGGAGGAGGTGCCCACCTTCACTTCGCCCATGTCGACAGTCTCTCCCCACCGCCCATGGTGGTCGAAACCTGTCCAGGCGGGACAGCCGGGAAGCTACCCGATCGTGGCGCGGGGTTCCCGACCGTCGGGGTCTCCTGACCTCGGTCTCGGCGGCGCGGCGACCTCGGCCTCGGGGGGGGGCGCGGCGACCTCGGCCGGCCTTCCGTAACCGTCGAAGGTGATATCGGCGTCGAAGAGCGTCCGCCGGGTCGAGGAGCGCACCGAGCCTGCCGTGACCACCCGTCCGCCGGGTCGAAGTCCCGACGGGGCAGAGCCGGGCCAGGTCGCGCAGCCACCACCGGGCGCGGCTGACCAGGCAGCCGACCCTGGCGTTATCGAGACCGACAGTTCCGACAAATCATATGCTGGGACGGTGACGACCAGCGGCTCCGACGGCCACCGCCGCGCACACACCGGTCGGCGCCGTAACGAGGAGGCCCGGCAGGCAATCCTCGACGCGGCACTCCGGCTGCTCACCACCCGGCACGACGGCGGGCTGACCGTCGACCTCATCGCGACCGAGGCCGGGGTCGGCAAGCAGACGATCTACCGCTGGTGGCAGTCGAAGGGCACGGTGCTGCTGGAGGCGCTGACCGACTGGAGCGACTCGCTGGTGCCGGTGCCGGACACCGGATCACTCCGAGAAGATTTCTGCAACTACCTCGCGCACACGTTCCGAAGGGCGGGCGAGCCGGCGACGGCGGCCGTGCTGCGTACCCTCGCCGCCGAGGCGGCCCGAGATCCGAGTACCGCCGAGGTGTTCCGGCAGTTCACCCGGAGCCGCCGGGACGCCCTGCACACCATCGTCCGGCGAGGCCGGGAGCGTGGCGAACTCGGGTCGGAACTGGATCTCGAACTTGTGGTCGACCAGGCGTACGGGTTGTTCTGGTACCGCTTCCTGCTCGGACACGGGCCGTTGAACCAGGAGACCGCCGACCGGCTGACCGACGCACTGATCCACTGACCCGACCTGCTGACCGACGCACTGATCCACTGACCCGACCCGACCGACCGCAACTCAGCAACCACCTTGCGTGACGGCACGCCTGACGCCTCGTCCGGCCGCTCACCGACGTGTCATGCTGGCCCGTCGGGAGTTCCGGCCGCCGCGCTCAGCCGGAAGCCCGTTGTCCGACCCGAGCAGGAAGGCCGGCAGCCGAGCCGATGAGTTCCGAACACGCGCACAGCCACCTGCCCCGCCCCGCCCCGGCCAGCCGCGCCGCACGCCGGTTGAGTCTGGCTCTGCTGATTCCGGCGGCGCTGCTCACCCTGGTGTCGATGGTGCTGCTGTGGCCCCGGGACGCGCCGACGCCGACAACCGAGGGCGACGGGCCGATCCGGGTACTCGGCACGGTGGTCGCGGTCGAATCGGTGCCCTGCCCCGCCCCGCCCGCCGGGGAGGAACGGCCGGCCGGTGCCCCGACCGACTGCGGGACCGTCACGGTGGACCTGACCGAGGGCGTCGGGGCCGGGCAGCGGGTCAGCACCGACGTGCCGTCCGGGCCGGGCGCGGTCCGGGTGGCCCCCGGGGACGACGTGGCGCTGCTCTACCTCCAGGAGAGCCCGGAGCGGCAGTACTCGATCATCGACCACCAGCGGTCGACCCAGTTGTGGCTGCTCGGGGCGGTCTTCGCGCTCGCGGTCCTCGCCTTCGGCCGGTGGCGCGGCCTGAGCGCCCTGGCCGGTCTCGGGGTCACCTTCGCGGTGTTGCTGATGTTCATCGTGCCGGCCATCCTCGACGGGCGGTCGCCGCTGCTGGTCGCCATCGTCGGCGCGGCGGCGATCATGCTCACCGTGCTCTACCTGACGCACGGGTTCAGCATGACCACCACGGTCGCGGTGGCCGGCACCCTGGTCAGCCTGACCATCACCGCGGCGCTCTCCGCGGTCGCCACCGCCGCCGCGCACCTCTCCGGGATCGCCGACGAGACCTCGAACTACCTATCCATCACCCAGGGCGAGGTGAACATGCGCGGCCTGCTGCTGGCCGGCATCGTGATCGGTTCCCTCGGAGTACTCGACGACGTCACAGTCACCCAGTCGGCCACGGTCAGCGAACTCGCCCTGGCCAACCCCGGGTACGGCTTCCGCCGGCTCTACTCGGCCGCCACCCGGATCGGCCGGGCACACATCGCATCGGTGATCAACACGATCGTGCTGGCGTACGCCGGTGCCTCCCTGCCACTGATGCTGCTCTTCGCCGCCGACACCGCAACCCCGGTCGGCGAGCTGCTCACCAGTCAACTGATCGCCCAGGAACTGGTCCGCAGCGCCGTCGGCACCATCGGGCTGATCGCCGCCGTACCGATCACCACCGCACTGGCGGCCCTGCTCGCCGCCAGGGGTGGCCCCGGGGCGGAGGCGGGTGCGGTACCACCGACCCGGGCCACGCCCGCACCCGGCGCGACACCGGTCCCTGGCGCTGTTCCGGCTCCGGCGGACCGGCGTGACCTGGCCGGAGCGGAGATCGCGACCGGAGCGGAGGCGGGGCGGCCAGCGCCAGCGACCGCATCGACAGCGGCCGGCGCAGCTCTGGCAGCGCCAGCGGCCGGGCCGACACCAGGCGGCGCGGCGCCGGAGGCCGACCCGTGGATGGCCTTCGTCGACCGTCATCCGGACGAAAAGCGGTAACTGGCGGACCGGCCAGCGCCACCTCGTCGTTCGGCACGAACAACTCGGTGATCGGGCTGGCCACCAGCCGACGCTCGACCCGGCCAGCCCGGCGTACGGCTGGATCGACCACGGCATGGTGATGCGCTCGCGCGACACCGACAGCTTCCACGCCATCGACCCCGACGTAATCGTCGACGCCGACGGGCAGCCCTGGCTCGCCTTCGGTTCGTTCTGGAACGGTCTGCGGATCCGACGGCTGGACCGGGGCACCGGCCTACCGGCGGACGGGACGCTGCACCAGATCGCCTCACGCGGCGGCGCCTCGATCGAGAATCCGTCGATCGTCCACCGGGGCGGGTACTACTACCTCTTCGCCAGCCTCGACTACTGCTGCCGGGGCGTCGACGCCGAATACCGGACCGTGGTCGGCCGCTCGGCCAGCCGGCAGCGCCTGGTTCCGCCTGGTCAACCAGGCCAGCGGCGGCACGGTGGGGGTACCGGACTGCGGGTACGAGGGTGCCGACGTCCGGATCACCGAGCCGCCGACGAGTACCTGCCAGCAGTGGCGGCCGGAGTACCACGGCGACGGGTACGTCAGCCTGCTGAACCGGTCGAGCAACAAGGTCGCCGAGATCGCCGGCTGCGTGAACGCCGACGGCGCCGGGTGGCCCTCTGGGGTTGGCTGGCCAACGACTGCCAGCGGTTCCGGCTGCTGCCGGCCGTGGACGGCGTGCCACCGCAGGCCGTGGACGGCGTGCCACCGCAGGCCGTGGACGGCGTGCCACCGCAGGCCGTGGACGGCTCGTCCAGGGTGAGCGTGCCGGCCGGCATCGAGGCAGCGGGCGGCTGGTCGCGGATCGAGAACCGGCTGGCCGGGCGGGTGCTGGAGGCGGCCGGCTGCGGCGGGACAGGCGCGCCGGTGCAGGCGTACACCTGGTTGGACAATGCTTGCCAGCGGTTCCGCCTCGAATCGGTCGGCGACGTGCTGATCGCGGACGCGACGGGGCAGCGGGTCTGGGGCGTACCCGGATGTGCCCGGTGGGCACGCGACCGGCGACGGGGTCGGGCGGTCCGGTCGTCGCGGACCGGCCCCGGGCCGGAGACTGCCAGCTCTGGCGATTCGTCCAGATCCGGGACGGGTACTTCCGGATCGTCAACCTGGGCGCGGACCGGCCGTTGACCGCCTCCGCCGGCCCGGACGGCGCGGCACGCCTCGGCCTCAATCCGCGAGATGGCGCCGGGCCGGCGGCGCTGTGGCGGATCGAGGCGGTCGACGGCGAGCGCTACCGGCTGGTCAACGCCGACGGCACCGTCGCCGCCCTGCCCGGCGACCCGGACCGGGTATTTCTGCTCGCCCCGTGAACCCTGCCGGTCTCGGTGCCGGATGATGGGCAGCGGCACCATCGGGCCGGACTTCGGCCAGTACGCCGGAGGGCACGGCCGTCCGGCGTGGCCCGAGGAGGAGAAGGAGAAGACGTGGGCAACACCGAGACCGTCGACAACTCGCGCGGCGCCGGAGTGGCGCCGGGCAAGCTTCCCGAGCGGCCCTGCCCGGTCGGCCGGACCGGTGACCGGGCGGCGACGTGACGGCGATGCTCCGGGTGAAGGAGTTCGACCATCTCGTACTCACCGTGCAGGACGTGGAACGCTCGCTCGCGTTCTACTGCGGCACCCTCGGCCTGGCGCCGGTCCGGGTCGACGAGTGGCGGGCCGGCAAGGTCCCGTTCCCGTCGGCGCGGATCACCCGGGAAACCATCATCGACCTGGTACGCGGCGAGCGGGGCGGCTCGAACGTGGACCACATCTGCCTCGTCGTGGAGCCACTCGACTGGACCGACGTGATCGAGTCGGGGGTCTTCACCGTCCTGGAGGGTCCGGTCGACCGCTTCGGTGCGCGCGGCGACGCGGTCTCGATCTACGTCGCCGACCCGGACGGCAACACTGTCGAGCTGCGCTGGTATCCACAGGACCGCGCGGAATAGCACGCATGGCGCGAGACGTCGTTGCGGCGGGTGGGTCACGATGATCGACACATCGAGCGATATCGTTGGATGTGTCGACTGCGTGACCGGCGACGCGCCGGACGCTCCCACCTGCACCGAGGCGGCGATGTGATGGCCAACCTGCTCGACCGGATCGACCGGGCCACGTCCGGCCTCTGCCCCTGCGGTGCCGCCCCCGCAGCCGGCTCGGCGTACTGCTCGGACGACTGCCGCCCCAGCCACCTCGGCGGCGACACGGACACCCGGGAGACCGGTCACCTGGCCACGCCGATGCGCTGGCGCCCCGACCTGGTGACCGCCACCGATGATCACGACCTGGTCGTCTCGGGCGGACCGACCTGGTACGAGGGCCCCTACCGCGCCCAGATCTTCCAGCGGGCCGGCCGGCCCGGCAGCTGGCACCTGCGGCTCGACGACGGCCACCGCTACGTCGGCCGTGACCTTGAAGCCGCCGGGCGCGGCAACGACGAGCCGGCCACCGATCGCGGCAACGACGAGCCGGCCACCGATCGCGGCGACGACGAACTGGGCACCGTCGAGCACGGCAACGACGAACTGGGCGCGGGCGAGCACGGCGACGACGAGCCGGGCGCAGCGCCGGAGCAGCTGGTCGGACGGATTCGGCAGCTCTGGCGACGGCTGGAACGCGAACTGACCGATCCCCGGCGCACCATGCCGTACCCCGGCCCGTGGCAGCCGACCGCGCCCACCGGCGGCGGTCCGTCTCCGACTGCCGGGATCGCCGGACCGGCCCGACTCGCCAGCAGGCCGGGTCAGGAGTGGCGGCGACTGTGCCGGCGATGTGAGCGGCACGGCGTACCGCTGGAGGGGCGGCGCGACGGCGAAGCCTGCCAGCTCTGCGCGCACTGCCGGACGCCGTACCCGGGACCGGTGCTGGTCCCGACTCTTCAGTCGCACGGCCGGCACACCGTACTCAAGCTGAGCTACTTCGCCAACGGCGAGTACTTCACCCGCAGCGCCTTCGTGCCGGGCCGGGACATGATGGCGGCCGAGGACCCGGCGCAGCTGCTCCAGTCCGCGTGGGACCGACTGGAGGACTTCCTGCTGGATCGGATGCCCCGCTCGGCGTCCCGGTCGGACGATCCGACCGCTGGCTGACGGGGCCGGTCGCGGGTTGGGTCGTTCGCGGGGCAGGTGGACCACGAAGCCGCATCCGGCGTGTGAGCAGGGCAGAAGCCGTTGTCCATGGTGCTGATCCCCGGCAGCGGGGCGACAGCCCGCGGTTCGTGCCGGTGCTGGCCGGGATCCGGGTTCCGCGTCTGGGTGCCGGCAGGCCGCGTACCCGTCCGGATCGGGTTTGGCCGACAAGGCCTATTCGTCTCGGGCCAATCGTGAACACCTGCGTCGGCGGGGATCCAGGCGACGATCCCGATCAAGGAGGATCAGGCGGCCAACCGGTGGAAGAAGGGGTCGAAGGGCGGCCGGCCCCCGACATTCGACCCCGAGGTCTACAAGCAGCGTCACGCGGTGGAGTGCGGCATCAACCGGCTCAAACGCCACCGCGCCATGGCCACCGGTACGAAAAACTCGCCGTCCGCTGCCAAGCCACCCGCCGCATGGCGATCAACGAGTGGCTACGACACATCTAAACCGTAGCGCCGGGATGCCGTAGGCTCCTGCGATGGCCGTCGGCCGATGGATACTGCTGGTCTTGATGGTGCTGGTCGGTCCGCTGCTGTGGTGGGCGGGCGTGGCCGGCACCGTGTCCGCCACCCATGCCGCTCTTCCGCCCGGCGACGCGACCCTCCCGTACTTCGTATCCAACTACCGCAGCGTCGGGCTGACCATGGCGGGCCTCTTCGCATTCCTCAATCTGCTGCTGCTCACGGTCCTGCTGCCGACGGATCGGCAGCTGCGCGAGGGACGGACCGGCACTCTCGTCCGCGCGGTCATCACGGCGTTCCTCGTCACCGGCCTGGCCTGGTTCGAATACCGGTTCAATCCCGTAACCTGTAACTGGAGCGGCGACCCGGACGCCTGGAGCCTGGTCAAGGACCATCTCATGGTCTGGAATCCGGCGGTCGGGACCCTCTGGATCGTCCTCAACGCGGCGGCCGCCACCTTGATCATCGTGCGGGTCATGGTGACCGCCTGGTCGGTCAGGTGATCCTCTGTCCCCCCAACCGCTGGCGGTCGCAGACCGCGCGGGGGCTCACCACTTCTGAAACACGCCCACAGAGCTTGAATGTCAGGTTGTGTCGGGTTCGATCGTTCGGTAGATCAGTCGGGACCGCTGCCCGGGCCGGTAACAGGTCAGCCCAGCGATCGATACCCGACCCGAGCCCTTGCCCGACACCGGAACCACCGGGGTGCGGCCGCGCCGTCCCCAGGTCCGGGCCTTCGGTGGGCGCAACGTCTGACCAGCCTCGTCCTCGAAGACCAGCCACGCCCGCCGCCGCGCCGCTACCGTTTTCCCGCCGGCCACGTCTCCTCGCGCCAGGTGGTGATCGCGGCCTCGTCCCGCTCGACCGCACGACGCCGGGGACCCGCACCGACCAGCCAACCGGTACATGATGTTCGCCGTGCACGCAGCGTGTACCGGATACGGAACATCCGGGCGATCAGGTCCGACACCCAAGCCAGGGTCCACCGCTGATCATCACCGAACCCGTGCGCCGCCGGCCCCTCGTCCAAGACGTCAGCGCAGCCGCCGCAGCCGACCCTCATCCAGACGACACCGAGACCCACCCGGCCCCTTCGACGCCGAAGCCTGCTCACCACCAGCCCGCCACCGCTTGCGCCACCCGTACGGCGTTCGTCGCCGACTACCTCGCCGACCCGGCACTGCGCCGCGAGATCCACGAAGGGGTTACAGGTCGTCGACCAATGGAACTCGGCGAACGTGGCCATCGACTACGGCCGCGCCGCCGCCGCGACACCCGGATCCGGCTCGCCGCCTCCGGCGACGAGCCAGCCGTGACCCACCTGCTGAACCTGGCCGACGGCATGGGCCTGACCCGCCGTCGAGCGATTCATCGCCGAGGGCACCGTGGCCGCCACCCTGCTGACCGGGCTGCGCACGGCACGTCGGAAATGCTGCGCGAGCGCCTGGACCGCACCATCGCTGCGACGAACATGAGGCCCTACAGGAGTAGGCAATGCCGCCCGTTCTTATTCTTCACCATCTCGGCTGGTGAAGTGCGCGATAGTCGCTCACCAGGTTGTGGCGTCTGGATGCGCTGGTTGCCGCCGCATAATCCCGGCCCTTGATAGGCCGACCGGATTGGAGTGGAACTCCAGCACGCCGATACGGTCGCTGCAAACCGCGCGCTCGCTAGCCATCGAATTGATCACCGCGACAAGCAGCGACGTTCTGTCACTCGCCTGACGCAGCGAAATGCCGTCGATCGTCAATGCGAGGTAACCCGCTTCCGCGAGGCGCCGCGCATTTTGACGAAGCAAGCTCCCGTCGCTGTCAGCATCGGTAATCACCATGACGGTGAGTGGTGTACCTGCAGATCCAGGCGGTACCCAAAGTTCTCCAGAGATCCAGGTTCCATCTGCCGAGAACTCCACTCGCCGGGACGTGACCATTGTTTACTCCATTCGCTTGTCGTGATTAACTGCATCGATTAATGCCATTTGTGTCAACTGACGCAATCAGGACAAAAGATTGCGGCATAAAACCGTTACGCCTGCGGATCCCGATACTCCACAGCGGCTACGCACCCGCACCGCCACCACTCGAACGCCACCGCGGGCACCTCAACCCCTGCTTAAGCCCTTAAGCCCGAGGAGCCATCAACGCCTGGACAAGCCCGCGAGAGCCACCGGGGCACAAGTTGATCTTGAGAGTCGGCCATCGGAGGAGACGGCAGGCCCTCGACGGGTTTGGCCACGCTTCAGCGCGCAGCGGAACCTGTAACGCCTCGGCGGTGATTCAGAGTTCGGCGAATCGCCGGATCCTGAGCGAACCGAAGATGATCAGCAGCAACGCCGCCCCGGCGAGGCAGAGCGTCCACCAGGATCCGTCGAGCATGATCCATACATCGGGAAACGGACCGGATTCGAACACAGTGGCGGTCCAGAAGTCACCGACCGCGATGTGGACACCCCGGGGTTTGTCGCCCGAAGAGAGCCAGGCGCTGGCAGAGCCAACCTCGGCGAACACCAGACTGGCCACCACGATCGACAGACGCGGGTCAAGCAACGTGCCCGCGAGTCCCGCGACCAGCGCCACCACGAGGGCGGCCTGCTCGTAGTCGTACAGGTAGACGGGTCCGTCCGGCAGGTACGGGACGCTCTTCAACGCGAGCACCGCCGGCACCGCGAGCAGCCACGAAACCGGCCGCTCCCGCCGCTCGGGTCGAAGCCGGAAGACCAAGAGGGCGAGCAGGGCCACTGCGATCAGGAGAGGCCATGACACCTCCCCTGCCCATAGCCCAACGGCCAGCCACACGCAGGCGGAGGCGAGGGCGGCGATCCACCGGCCGCCCAGCACGGCGACGAGGCTGACCGTCGCCAGGACGAGCATGACAAGCCCGCCACGAACAGACAGGTGGTCCGACGCCAGATAGATCACGTCGGCGCTCAAGGAGTACGCGAGCAGCAGGACGACTGCGAAGTGCAGGCCGTCGATCCAGGTCTCTCGGGGCGTGCGCCGCATACTGTGGTCAAGTCGCGCGCGGACCCCCTCGATGATCAGGATCGCCGTTTCCCGGAAGCTCGGCCAGCGCTGTCCGGGCCGGGCGTCGTCCATCAGGGTGCCGAGAATCTCGTCACCCAAGCGGGACCGGTCGGCCCGGGGGTAGGCGTAGAGCGCGAGGCGGTATCCCCGGACAAGGCTGTCGCTCACGCGAAACTCACCGCACCGGCGGCGAACACGCGACGCCGAACCGCCGGGTGGGTCACCATCTTCGCGGCGGCCGCAAGCCGCTCCGCCTCGGCCCGTACCGCATCGTGCCCCTGCGGCGTCAGCCCGTAATAGCGCCGCGAGCGCCCGTTGACGACCTCCTCGTCGACGACCTCGATGAGCGCGGCATTGGTAAGCCGGTCAAGCATCGCATACAGGGTGCCGGCGGCAAGCCGAACCGTGGCGTCGGACAGTGCGTCGACACGCTTGATGATCACGTAGCCATGCAGTGGACCGTCCAGAAGCGCGGCCAGGACGAAGTAACTCGGGGCGCTCAACGGCGCCCGCCGATTGGTCATGCCGGAACTATATACGTGTTGGGCGTATATCGGCAACAGGGTTCCGCGCGCTAGCCGGTGTTTCAGAGGTGGGTTGGCTGGTCGTGGCCTGTGGGCGTGTCGGTGATCGATAAGCAGTGAGGTCTCCGGTAGATGGTTCATCGACGAAGAAGACCATCAGTCCGGAGACCTCGTGGCCACCATGACGGTGACGAGGCGGCACGACCTGACCGACGTGCAGTGGGCGGCGGGCTGACCACGAAACCGCACCTGGCGTGTGAGCAGGGCCAGAAGCCGCTGTCGATGGTGGTGACGGCCGGGCAGCGGCGACGGGCTGACGAGCACCTTGCCGAGCTGGCGGCAACTGTTCGGGGCCTCATCGACTGACTCGCATCGCCTCTGCCACTACTGGCCGCCCGGTGGCAGCGACACTTGTCGGATCCGCATGTTCGGCCTCGACAAGCGGCCTGGCGGTCCCGACGGTACGACTTGCTTGTTCCACAGCTTCGTCGGTTGAACGTCTGATGCCGCTGTCTGCGAGCCTCGCCTCGGCGCAGCCCAGCCGGCGAAGCCCTCAGCCCGGGCGCTCAACATAAGTTTCCATTAGGTCTGGTTCAAGAAACCCGCATTTCCGCCTGCTGGGTTTGGCCCGGGAACGGACCGGTCCATACGGTGTGCGTGCGGCGTACGGGCTGACCCGCGTGGCACCGACCTCGACTCGTAGGCGTCGTCGAGGTCGCAGCCACCGAAGACGGTCGTTCGTCACGGCAGCCGGAACCCCCACCGGTCCGAGCCGCAGCGCACAGACTTCAGGAGGTTCATACACATGCGACGGTCGCACCGCGGTCGCTCCTCCACCGACAACGGCCAGCGCCGCCGCCTCCTCGCCGTGGCTGCCGCCCTCGCTGTTTTCGGTGGTCTGGTCGGTGTCACCCAGATATCCAACGCGGAGAGCCAGCAGGCCGCCCCCGGCTGCGAGCCCACCTCGTCGCCGCCGTCGGCCGGTGCCGCGGAACGGCCCGGCACGGGCGGTGACGGTGACGCCGCCAGCCCCGGCGCGACGGAGACGGCCACCCCGCCCGGGTCCGACGAGGAGTGCGCGGAACAGGAGGGCGGCACGCGGCCGCCCGCGACGGCAACCGCCACCCCCGGCGGCAACCCGCCGGCCGGCGGTGGCCTGGACGCGCTCGGCAACGACTGCAAGGGCAGCGACCTTCAGGCGCACACCGGTTTCCAGGACGGCGGCAGGTGCGTCCCGACCGCATTCGGTGAGGTGGGCTCCGCCGAGCAGAATCCGACACTGCTGATCAGCGAGGCTCCGCGGCGGGTTCGGGAGGGGCAGCCGTTCCGGCTGGTCGTGAGTACCCGCAACCTGGTCCGGGACCGGTTCCTGCCCGCCGCCCGGGGCGGCTACTACCTGGAGTCCTCGCTGCTCAACGAGGACGGCCTGGTCCGGGGGCACTTCCACACCGCGTGCCGGATGCTGACCAGCACCAGCGAGGCGGCCGACCCGGCTCCGGTGCCGGCGTTCTTCGTCGCGACCGAGGACGGCAAGGGCGGCGAGGACCCCGACTCCGTGATCGTCGAGGTGCCGGGGCTGCCCGCCGGTCTTGCGCAGTGCTCGTCGTGGGCCGGCGACGGTTCGCACCGGATCCCGATGATGGTCCGGGCCAACCAGATCCCGGCGCTCGACTCGGTCCGCATCCTGGTCCAGCCGGCGCCTCAGGAGCAGCCACCGGCGGAGGAGCCGGGCAACGAGCAACCGCCGGCCGAGGAACCCGGCAACGAGCAGCCACCGGCCGAGCAGCCCGGCAACGAGCAGCCACCGGCCGGCGAGCCGGGTGACCAGGGGCCGGCCGGCGGCAACCCCGGCGGTGGCCAGCCGCCGGCCGAGCAGCCCGGCAACGAGCAACCGCCGGCCGGCAACCCCGGCGGCCAGCAGCCACCGGCCGAGCAGCCCGGTGACGACGCCCCAGGTCAGCAGCCGGGCCGGGACGACCAGTCCGACAACGACCAGGCGCCGACCGGACAGAAGCCGACCCCGCAGAAGCCGGCGGGCGACGCGGCCCGGCCGACCACCCCGGCCACCGAGCCGGTGGCCGAGGAGTCGCCGGAGGGCGGGACCAACGTCGCCCAGGCTCCGCCGGGCGGCGGCAACGCCGAGACGGCGGGTGGCGGTGGCGGGCTGGCGCTGACCGGTGCGAACACGATCGCCTTCCTCGGCGTCGGTGTCGCGCTGCTGATCGCCGGTGCGGCCTTCCTCTTCCTGAGCCGGCGGCGCCGGACGGTACGCCGCTGACCCGCCCGCGCGGGTAGGGATCGAACACGGCAGGTGCGGCCTCTGATCGGGGGCCGCACCTGCCGTTCGTCGTCACTGCGCCGACCGACAGGTTCTGGCCGGACAAGCGATTATCGAGGGCGTAGCTGTGGTTCTGGCCGCTCGGGTTCGGCCGGTTCGCCGGGGTCCAGGGCGCTCGCGGACCCATGTTCGGCTCGGCGGCCCGGCTGGGACGCTCCGACCACGGCAACCCGGTCGTCGACGAGACCGAGCTCTGCGGTTCGTAGGCAGGGGCGCCCGGCCGCACTCCAGTTATGCCCGCTTTTGCGGTTGAATGCCGAACTGTCGTGCGACCATGAGCGGCGAGTGGCCGATCCGTCCGTCGTACCGACCGGTCGACCTGCACAGGAGGTGGGTACGTGCCCGACGACAGCGAGATCCGCCCGTTCCGGCTCGACACGCCGGAAGAAGCCGTCACCGACCTGCACCGCCGGATCGCCGCCACCCGCTGGCCCGGCCGGGAGCTGGTCACCGACCGCTCCCAGGGCGTGCAGCTGGCGACGGTCCAGGAACTGGCCCGCTACTGGATGACCGGTCACGACTGGCGCGCCTTCGAGGCGAGGCTGAACGCCCTGCCGCAGTACACGACCGAAATCGACGGCGTCGAGATTCACTTCATCCACGTACGGTCGCGGCACGAAAATGCCCTGCCGCTGGTCATGACGCACGGCTGGCCGGGTTCGGTCGTCGAGTTGCTCGACACCATCGGTCCGCTCACCGATCCGACCGCGCACGGCGGGCGCGCCGAGGACGCTTTCCACCTCGTCCTGCCGTCACTTCCCGGCTACGGGTTCTCGGGTGAGCCGACCGAACTCGGCTGGGACTCCGGCCGTATCGCGCTGGCCTGGGCGACCTTGATGGCTCGGCTCGACTACCCCCGTTACGTCGCCCAGGGCGGTGACGTGGGCGCCGCGGTCACCGACGCCATGGGCCGGCAGGGACCCGAAGGTCTGCTCGGCATCCACCTGAATTTGCTCGCCGCGGCGCTCGACATCAAGGACCAGTTGCCGGCGGAGTCCGAGCAGGAACGCGCGGCGCGCGACGCGGTCGACAGGTTCATGACGGACGGCTTCGGCTACTTCCTGGAGCAGGCCACCCGGCCGCAGACGATCGGCTACTCCCTGCTGGACTCACCCGTCGGGCTGGCCGCCTGGATGCTGGACCTCGACACTGACAGCTACTACAAGATCTCCCGCGCGTTCGTCGACGGCGAGCCCGTCGGCAACCTCACCCGGGAGACCATCGTCGACAACATCACCCTGTACTGGCTGACCGGCACCGGCGCGTCGTCCGCCCGGTGGTACTGGGAGTTCGCACGGTTCCAGGCGGCGGCCCGGGCAGCCGGCCAGGCTCCGCCGCCGGTCTCGGTGCCGGTCGCCTTCACGACGTTCCCCGGCGAGATCTGGGCGGCTCCGCGCAGCTGGGTCGAGACGGTCTACCCCAGCCTCGCGTACTTCAACGAGGTCGGCGCCGGCGGCCACTTCGCCGCCTGGGAGGAACCCGACCTGTTCGCGAGCGAGCTGCGGGCCGCATTCGGGCCGCTACGGAGGTCCTGAGTCCGCCACGGGGCGGCTTCGGACCGTCAGTGCTCGGCCGGCCACAGGTGGGCGCGCTCGGCCGCTGACCACCCGGACCCGGCCCGGCACGCACCAGCGGTGCCACACCGGCATGCCGGCGAGGGACTGCGAGGGATCGGACCCGGCGACGCCGGCCCTGGAGCGAGCGCCGGCGCGGGCCTGGACGACCACTAGATCGCCAGGTGGATCTTCGTGCGCAGCGCCGGAGCGCCGTCGACCGGGGCCGGGTCGTCGGCTGTCGGCGCCACACCGCCCGCCGCGATCCGGTCGAGGGTGTGCAGGCCGAGTGGCCGTACGCTGCCGAAGATCGTGTAGTTCGGCCGCAGCGCCGAGTCGGCGAAGACCAGGAAGAACTGGCTGCCGTTGGTGTCCGGCCCGGCGTTGGCCATCGCCAGCACGCCGCGGGCGTAGACCTTCCGCTCGCCGGTCGGGTCGGTGGGCGCGGGCGGCAGGTCGGTCGGCAGCTCGTCCCGGTACCGGTATCCGGGGCCGCCCGAGCCCGTACCCGACGGGTCGCCGCACTGCAACACCTTCAGCGTCGGGTAGGTGGTGAGCCGGTGGCAGATGGTCCGGTTGTAGAACCTGTGTCGCACCAGGTGCAGGAAACTCTGCACGGTGCACGGCGCCTGGGCGCGGTCGAGGGTCAGCGGGATCAGGCCGAGGTTGGTGACCAGGGTGGTGGTCACCGTGCCACGGTCCGGCGTGTGCCTTGGATCGCGCGGCAGCGGCACCGGGCGCGCCGCCGGCTCGTCCGGAGTCTCGGTGTACTGGCAGGGCCCCTTCGTCACCTCCGGCGGCCCGGCGGCGTGCGCCGGAGCGGCTCCGGCGCCGAGCAGCAGGCCGGCGGTGAGCGCCGTGACAGCGATGCGACGTGGGACCACGATGTCCTCCATTTGCCGGTGAAGTTCCCCCACACGGTCTAACGGACATCGATGTACTCGTCAAGCGGCCCGAGACGATCCGAGCAGCACGACATCGGCAGCGCGGCGGAGTGCCCGTGGGTGCGGGTCGCGGTCTACCGGAGCATCAGCCACGGCTCGCGGCGGCCAGGCGCGGGGCGAGCCGCTCGGCCATCAGCCGGTAGCCGTCCGCGTCCGGGTGCAGGCCGTCCGACAGCAGGTGCGCGTCGTCCGGGCCCAGGACGCTCGGGCCGTCGACGAGGTGCAGCCGGGTGTCCCCGTACCGCTGGAGCGTGGTCACCGCGCAGGTGACCGCCTCCCGGACAGCTGCGAGGGTCATCTCCGCCGGGTTGGGCCGCGTCTCCCGGCTCGGCGAGATGATCGGCGAGATCACCACGACGGGTACCGAGGGATGGGCGTCGCGGATCGTCTGGACGAACCCGGACACCTGGCCGGCCAGGGTACGAGGGCCGAAGCTCCCGCGCCCGTACACGTTGATGCCGAGACACAGCGAGATCAGGTCCGCGGGACGTCCCGCGATCGCCCTTGCGGCGATCGGGTCGAGGTGGCACTCCCCGCCGAATCCCAGGCAGGTCAGGTCCCACCCCAGACCCCGGGCCACCAGGGCCGGCCAGGTCTCGCTCGGCCCCGCGGCCGTTCGGCACTGGGTGATCGAGCTGCCGTACGTGACCCAGCGGATCTCGTCGTTCCTGCCGGCGGGTTCGGCGACGGCGGCGCCGTGCAGGTGCAACGGACCGATCCGGGTCCTGCCGTACTGCGGGAGCCATGCCTCGACGAGTTTCGTCCCGGGTGGCAACGGGACGTGCCGGGTGTTCGTTCCGCCGGTCAGCGGCTCCCGCCGCCACAGCGCGCCGTCCACGACAACGTCCAGCGCACCGACCTCGTCGGTCGAGGCGACGATCCGCAGCTCCAGCGCGGTCGCATCGGTCCGGACGGCCGCCCGGACCCCGGCCGCCATCCGGGCCCGCTCGACCAGCTCGGGTGCGTGCGCGGTCGCCACCCGGTCCGGTGGCAGCCGCCACGGCTGCCAGTCCCCGTCCTCCTCGGTCCAGGCCAGGCTTCCCCGCCAGACGCCGGCGGCGTCCGGCCCCAACCGGACGGCCTGCGGTGGCTCGGTCACGGCTTGCCCACGCAACGGAATCCCATGTGGTTGCTGGCGGTGTCGACCGACTGGGGCTGCCGGGCCGCCGGCCGGTAGCGCCGGCAGTACGACGGCGCGCAGAGCCAGGAGCCGCCCTTGACGACCCGGCGGGGAAGTCCGGTGCCGCTGTCGAGGCTGCCCCGGAGGTCACCGCCCCGGGGGTTGCGCCGCGGGTCCGGGGGCGCGCAGCAGGACTGCGCGGGCGCCGGGTGGCGGGCCGTGTAGAGGTCGCGGGTCCACTCCCACACGTTGCCGCACACCTCGTACAGCCCGAATCCGTTGGGCGGGAAGGACCGCACCGGTGCGGTGCCGCGGAAGCCGGCGGGTGCCAGGTTCTCCCAGGGGAAGCGCCCGTGCCAGGTGTTGGCCAGGACCTGCCCGTCCGGGGTGAACTCGTCGCCCCAGGCGTAGGGCGCGCCGTCGAGCCCGCCGCGTGCCGCGTACTCCCACTGCGCCTCGGTCGGCAGGCTCTTCCCCGCCCACCGTGCGTACCCGAGCGCGTCGGCGTAGCCGACCTGGACCACGGGATGGTCCTGCCGGTCCTCGACGGAACTGCCCGGCCCCTCGGGGTGCCGCCAGCACGCGCCCGGCACGAACCGCCACCACAGCCGGTGGTCGGTCAGGTCGACCGGCCCGTCCGTGCCCTGGAAGACGAGTGCTCCGGGCACCAGGTCGGCCGGGTCGGCGCCGGGGTAGCTCGCCGGGTGCGGCGCGCGTTCGGCCACGGTGACGTGTCCGGTGTCGGCGACGAACTCGGAGAACTGCCGGTTGGTGACCGCGTGGACGTCGACGAGGAAGCCGTCGACCTGGACGGGGTGGGCGGGCCGTTCCTCCGGATAGTGGTCGTCCGAGCCCATGCCGAACTGCCCGCCGGGGATCCAGACCATCCCGGGCCGGGTTGCGGTCGTCCTCGTCGTGACTTCTTCCGGTTTCGCGGTCGTCGGCCGCGTCACGGCCGTTCCGTTCCGGGCTGGAGCGCGTGCATCGCCCCAGTATGCGCGGGAGAACGCACCGGGCCGGCGAGCAGCGGATCGTCGACCTGTGCCAGCCAGTCGTACAGGGTGGCGAGCAGCGTCACCCGGTCGTCGGCATGGCGCGGGTCGTCCAGCACATTCGACATCTCGTACGGGTCGGCGTCGAGGTCGTAGAGTTCGGCGAGCGGATGGCTGGCGGTGACGGTGCCTGGCGCCAGGCGCGGCGTACACCGCCGGTGCCACGACTGGCTGGCATCCATGATCGACGGCGCGGAGCTGAAGTTCACGATGAGCTTCCGCGAGCCGGTCCGCACACACCGGCGCGGGTCGTAGTAGTCGTGGAAGGTGAGCTGACCGAAGATCGCCGGGTGCGGCCGGCGTGCCGTCCCCCTGATCGCCGGCACCTGGCTGATGCCCGCGACGTCGGTCGGGATGGGCAGTCCGAGCGCGTCGAGCAGCGTCGGCACCAGATCGACCCCGGAGACGAGGTCGGTGACGGTCCGGCCGCCCTGCCAGCCGAGCCCCGGCGCCCGAACCAGCAGCGCGATTTCGAGTCCCGGGTCGTAGAGGGTGCATTTCGCCCTCGGCAGCGCGAGCCCGTGGTCGGTGACGAAGAGCACGATCGTGTCGTCGGTCAGCCCCAGGTCGTCGAACTTGGTCAGAACCCGGCCCACACAGTCGTCCAGGTAGCTCACCGCGCCCTGGAGTTCCGCGAGTTCCTCCCGCGCGCTCGCGTCGTCGACGAGATAGCCGGGCACGGTGACCCCGCGCTCGTCGTACGGCGACATGTGGTCGCCGACGAAGCCCATGACGCCCACGGGTCCCGGTGCCCGGGCAGCCGGTGCGGCTCCCGGAAGCCGACCTGTAGGTAGAACGGCCGGTCGACCTCGGCGAACCGGGCCAGCCGGTCGATCGCCCGGTCCGCCACCACCTCGCCCCGGCCACCGGTCCGCACGTCGTCGAAGCCGAGCCGACCGGCGACCGCCTCGTCGGGAAGGACCCGCGACTCGTGCTGTACGCCGACGAGCGAGGTGGCGTACCCCTGCTCCTTGAGCAGGCGCGCCAGGTGGCGCTCACCGGGCAGCAGATCCCAGCCGAACCGCGCGTGCGTCAGCCCGAGGACCCCGTTCTCGGTCGTACCAGCGCAGTGCGGCGGGATGGCGCCCTGGGCTCGAGGCTTCCCCCCGGTACGTTGAGCGCGATCGGCCGCTGGAAGCGTCGAAAATCCAGGCCATGGACGCGCCGACACGGACCGATCGCCTTCTGCCCGCACCGATGCCACTGCCTGCCCCAGCGACCGAGTGCGCTCGGCGGTGAGTTCGTCGAACATCTCGACCGGAACCATGACCGCCTCGGTCTTGCGATGTGAACCTACGCCCACCGGGGTACGGTCACCCTTGCGGAACTCAGGTTGTCCGGCCCTAGGGCGTCAGGCCGACGATCCTCGGGCGGCCACCGTCAGGACACCGCGAGCAGTCGGAACTCGCAGCGGACGCCGCTGGCCTTGGCGAGCCGACCATCACCGGTCACGAGTGGGCAGGCCATCAACTCCGCCGCCGCGACGTAAGCCGCGTCGTACGCCGCGACATTGCCCCGCAACTGCCACATCCGGTCGAGCAGCATAGCGATGGCAACCTCATCGATGACCAACGAGGGCAGGGTGCCGATCGCCTCCTGAGCCCGGGCAAGGCCCAGCTTCCCACCGAGGACCTTGCCTCTGATCACCGACATGACCTCGACCAGAAGATGGCTCGGTGCCGCCCAGTGCGGATCACCGGTCAGCTCCGCCCGCGCCGCGTCGCCGACCGGCCCGTCGTCGACCAGGGCGTCGGCCAGAACCGACGCATCTACGACGATCATGCGGCGCTTCCCCATGGTCCGCGCTGCTCCCGCTGGTCATTCAACTCGGCGACGCTCTCCCCCGGCAGGGAACGAGCACCGTCCGATCGGCCGGCGAAACAATCAAGGGCCGCAGTGTTGCGCAGCCGCCGAGCCTGGGTCTCCACCAGATCCAACAGGTACGCCTGGAGTGACTGCCCGCGCGCCTTGGCCTGCGCCGCCAGGGCGTCTCGTACTTCTTCCGGCACGTCCCGAATCTGGAGAGCAACCATGCATTCATTATGCATGCAGCGTTACCCGCTCGCCAGGAAGACTCGAGGCTTCGATCAACCAGTTCGCATGACGACTGCGACACGGCCAAGAACCTCAGTTCAGCGAGGTCCGTGGGGCGGGCGCGTCGCTGCGCGAACCGCACATCACCGTCGTAGGTAACCCACTGCCGGCAGGTTTGACCAGGTCACAGGCTCGCGGCGGTGAACGATGAGTGGCACAACGGCGATTGCCCGCAACTCAAGCCGCCTCGCCGCGCGGCTCGAAACCCACCTTGAGACTCACATCCAGCGCCGCCGCCAACCGCTCCAGCACCGTCAGGGTCGGAACGGTCCCACCGGCCTCGAACCGGGCAACCGCGGACTGCGTCATCCCCGACGCCTTAGCCAGCTGTGTCTGGCTCCAGCCCCGGCGCTCACGAAGCTCCCGAACGGAACGACCGAGCTCAAACGCCAGCCGCGCCGCGTCGTACGCCTCAGCGGCACCCGGCTCAGCCATCCGCCGGTCCCGCATCGCGGCCCAACCGACACCTTCGCTCATGACCTAGCCTTCCTCGTCCACAATCTCGTGCGCCTCGTCGGTGCACCGCGCCAACGCCCGGCGTGCCCGGTCAATCTCCCGCTCGTCCCGCATCCGCGTCTTGTGAAAAACCGTCAGCAGGATGATCCTCCTGTCGGTCGCGATCCAGTAGGTGATCCGGACTGCCCGCCGCTCGAGGTGGAACCGCAACTCGCGCAGCTTCCGATCGAGCTGCTTCGTGTAGGGCTCGCCCAGCAGCGGCCCTTGTTCAGCGAGCAGGTCGATGTAGAACGCCGCGTGGGCGAACTGAGCGGTCGGCAGGCTCTCCAGCCACTTCTCCACCTCCGGCTCAAGCTCAACGGTACCCCAGGCCATAGCAAGGATGCTATACCAGAGTCCGCGCAAGCAGGACCACGCGCGGGCAGCGTCATCACCGACGACACCGGCACCATTGTTCACACCGACGGTTCGCACGATGGCGATGTTGGTGGGGCGGGCGGGACTCGAACCCGCGACCGAGGGATTATGAGTCCCCTGCTCTAACCTGCTGAGCTACCGCCCCGAAACGGGCGCCGGGATAGTAACCCGACACGGCGTCGACCGACCACCGACATGCGGAGCCCACCGGTGAAGATCGAGTCGGCCGCGCTCGGCCCACCGGATCGCCCACCGGTTCGGCACCGCCCTGAGCGGTTTCCGGCACGGCGAGGATACCAACCGGCATCGACTTCGAGGTGACGCCGAGCTGGCGGCCAGGCTTCGCCCCCGCTCGGCGGCGACAGCGCAGCCCGCCGGGGAGGGTGACAGCGCATCCCGCCGGAGAGTTCGTGCGGATACAGCGGCGCCGGGGAGATCCGGGCAACCGGCCGCCGGGCCATCCGCGGCGTCAGCGACCCAGGTAGTCCAGAACCGCCCCGGCCGCCCGCCAGCCGCTGGCCAGGGCACCCTGCACGGACGGGCTCGCCCGGTGGTCCCCGGCCACGAACACCCCGTCCCCGATCACCACCGGTCTGCGCAGCCGCCCCTGCGGTGGCGGCGCGGCCGGCAGCGCCGCCGGCACCGTGACGGTGGTCAGGTGCGCCCAGTCGTCGACCGGGCGGCCGTAGAGCCGAGCCAGTTCGACCCGTACCACCGGTTCGGGTGGGACCATCGGGCCGGCCACCGAGGTCGCCACCAGGTGCCGCCCGGCCGGGGCGTAGGTCGGCGCGGCGCGACTGACCACCACCGTGTTCGCCACCAGCTCCCGCCGGTCCCCGTCGAGCAGCAGGATCGGCTCGTCCAGCGGCGGCTCGGCCGTCGAGTGGTAGTAGGTGGTCAGGGTGTGCATGCGCACGCGGTCGAGGGACGGCAGCAGGGTGGTCGCGGTGGCCGGGTCGGTGCCGACGAGTACCGCCCGGCAGCGGACCGGGCCGGCTGTGCTGGACACCTGCCCGGGGCGTACCGAGGTGGCGGCGACGCCGAGCGCGATCAGCGACTCCGGCAGCGGTGCGGCGACCGCCGCCGGTACGGCCCCGATACCGGCCGCCGGCAGCCCGAGCCGGCCCCGGACGAACGACCGGACGATCAGCGCGGAGACCCGGCTGGAGGTGGCCAGCTCCCGCTCCCCGAAGACGCCGGAGAGGAACGGCCGGACGAGTTCCTCGACGATCCGGTCGGAGAGCCCGGCCCGGCGCAGCGCCGTCTCGGTGCTGGTCTCCGGCGCCGCGAGCAGCCGGTCCACCGGGTGGCCCGCACAGCGGGCCGCCAGGGCGGCGAGCCGGAGCCGGTCACCGAGCCGCCCGACGCCACTGCCCGCCCGCCCCACACCGCCGTCCGTGAGGTCGGTCAGCACCGTACGGGCGGCGCCGAGCGGGTCCCGCAGCGGGTGCGCCAGCCGGTGCAGGGCCCCGCCCCGGCGCACCAGGACGCCCTGGGTGAAGTAGCCGAGTCCGAGCGAGGTCAGGTCGGCCAGGGCCGACAGCCGGGGGTAGCCGGTGTTCACCACCTGGAACCCGCGGTCGATCAGGTAACCGTCCACCGCGTCGGTGCCGACCCGGCCGCCGAGCCGGTCGGCCGACTCGACCAGCAGCCAGGGCGTGCCGGCCCGGTGCAGCCGGCGGGCGGCGGCCAGCCCGGCTAGGCCGCCGCCGACGATCACCACGTCGGTGGCCGCCGGCAGGTCGGGCCCGGCCGTCATTCCCGGTCCGGGTGGCCGGTGACCGGGGCCCGGTCCGGGTGGCCGGTGACCCGGGAGAGCCGGGACGGCCACCAGACCGCCGGCCCGATGTCGTAGGTCAGCGCCGGCACCAGCAGCGAGCGTACGACGATGGTGTCCAGCAGTACGCCGAGCGCGACCGCCAGCCCGAGTTCGATCAGGATCACCAGCGGCAGTACGGCCAGGGCCGAGAAGGTGGCCGCCAGTACGAACCCGGCGGAGGTGATCACCCCACCGGTGACCACCAGCCCGCGCAGCACCCCGGACCGGGTGCCCTGGCGCACGGACTCCTCCCGGACCCGGCTCATCAGGAAGATGTTGTAGTCGATGCCGAGCGCCACCAGGAAGACGAAGGCGAAGAGCGGGAACGACGCGTCGACGCCGGGGAAGCCGAAGGCGTACCGGAAGAGGAACGCGCAGAGCCCGAGGGTGGCCAGGAACGACAGCACCACGGTGAGGATCAGCAGGACCGGGGCGAGCAGGGCGCGGAGCAGCAGGGCCAGGATCACCGCGATCACCCCGAGTACCACCGGGATGATCACGTTCCGGTCCCGGGTGGAGGCGTCGGCGGTGTCCACCCCGACCGCCGTCGACCCGCCGACCACCGCGTCGGCGCCCGGCACGGCGTGTACGGCGATCCGCAGCTCGCGTACCGTCTGCTCCGCCTCGGCGCTGTCGGCCGGCGCGGTCAGGGTGGCCTGGAGCTGGACCCGTCCGTCCACCACCTTCGGCGGCCCGCCGGACGCACCCGGCGCACCTGGACCGCCCGGTGCACCCGGCGCGCCCGGACCGCCCGGCGTGACTTCCGAGCCGGTCGCGTTGGGGTCGCCGGCCGGGACGGTGCGCACCTGCGCGATCCCCGGGACGCCGCCGGCCGCCTCCGCCACCCGCTCGGCCGCGCCGGCCAGCGGGAAGATGGTGACCGGGCTGCCCAGCCCGCCGGGATAGTGCTGTTCGATCACCTCCTCGGCGATCACCGAGTCGGTCCGGTTGGTGAACAGCTCCGACTGGTCGAGCCGGGTGGCGCCGAGCTGGGTCAGGCCGAAGCCGAGCGCGATCAGGGCCAGGGTGGTGACCACCCAGACCAGCCTGGCCCGCCGGGCAACGAAGTGCGCGACCGGTTTCCACAGCCGACCGACCGAGGCGGCGTGCTGGACGTACGGCGACCGGGGCCAGAATGCCCACCGCCCGCCGAGCAGCAGCAGCGCGGGCAGGAAGGTGAGCATCACCACCAGGGTGGCGCCGATGCCGACCGCAGCGACCGGCCCGAGCGCCTGGTTGGAGCTGAGGCTGGACAGCAGCAGGGTGAGCAGCCCGGCGATCACCGTGCCGCCGGAGGCGAAGATGGCCGGCGCGGCACCCCGCCAGGCGGCGAGCATCGCGCTGACGGTGTCGTGGTGCCGGCACAGCTCCTCGCGGTAGCGGGCGATCAGCAGCAGCGCGTAGTCGGTGCCGGCGCCGAAGACCAGCACGGTGAGGATGCCCTGGGCCTGCCCGTTCAGGGTGATCACGTCGGACCTGGCCAGGAAGTAGACCGCCAGGGTGGCGAGCGCGTAGGAGAGGCCGGCGGCGAGCAGCGGGATGATCCAGAGCACCGGGCTGCGATAGACGATCAGCAGGATTACGAGTACCACGACGAGGGTGACCAGCAGCAGCGGGCCGTCGATCGACGAGAAGACCTCGATCAGGTCGCCGAGCAGTCCGGCCGGGCCGCCGACCACGACGACCTGGCCGGCGTCGCCCTTCCCGGCGATCCGGCGCAGTTCGGCGACCACCTCGCGGGTCCGGTCGCCCTCGGCGTTGTCCACCGGCACGATCACCTGGAGGGCCTTGCCGTCGGTGCTCGGCATCGGCGGCGGCAGCGGTGCGACCACCCCTGGTACGGCGGCGAACCGGGCCGCGTCCGCACTGGCCCGCTGCCGGTCGGCGTCGGTGACCCCGGCGTCCCGGACGTAGACGACCAGGGCCGGCAGGGTCTGCCGTTCGACGAATCCGGCGGCCAGTCGCTCGGCCCGGGTGGCTTCGGCGTCCGCCGGTAGGAACGCGGCGTTGTCGTTGGTGGCGACCTCGCCGAGCCGGCCCGGGTAGCGGATCGACACCGCGCCCACCGCCAGCCAGCCGACCACGGCCAGGGCGGCGAGCAGCATGGCGGCGCGGCGTCGCGATCCAGCCATCTCCCACCCATCCGTTCCGTGCCGTCTCCGCACCGCCCCGACGACCGAGCCACCGGCACCGGCACCGGCACCGGGCCAAACCGGACCGGACCGGGCGGGGCCGCCGAGGGCGGGGGCCGGGGTCGCCGGAGTCCGGACGGGGCCCCAGATATGACGATGCCCGTCGGCGGGGCCGACGGGCGGGATGTTGGGAAAGCTCCCCCGTTTGGACTCGAACCAAAAACCTGCCGGTTAACAGCCGGCTGCTCTGCCAATTGAGCTACGGGGGATCGCGTTCTCCGGCACTGGATCTCTCCGGCGCCGTGCGACGGCACAAGAGTACAGGACGGTCGGGGGTGTGGGGCTACCGGGTTATCGCCGGGGGCGTACCGGCCGGCGGCCGAACAGGCGTCCCGGAGGCCGCTATCTGGACAAAACGGCACGGGAGCCTCCAGCAGGAATGACATCGGTGGAGGATGGGTACCGACCTGTGGACAGACGACGCAGGCGCGACACGGTCGCTCACCGCGGATACCGGGGGCGCTGACCGCGTCACAACATGGAAAGGAGCCGTCATGCGCGGAAAGCTGTGGTTCGTCGGCGGGCTGGCTGTGGGCTTCGTCCTGGGCGCCCGCGCGGGCCGGGAGAGGTACGAGGAATTGGTTCTCAAGGGTCGGCAGGTCCTGGACCACCCGACGGTGCAGGAGGCCGCCGGGGTGGCGCAGGCTCAGGCGTCCCGGCTGTACTCCGAGGGCAAGGATCGACTCAGCCACAGTCGGCTGGGCGAGAAGTTCGCCCTGGGTGACGGCAGCGAGTCCGGGTCGGGCACCGGCAGCGGCGGCCACCCGGAGACGACCGTCGGATCGGGTACGTCCGGCTCCGGCACGACCTCCGGGACAAGCGCCAAGGCCGGCTCGGGTACGGGCACCAAGTCCTCGACGACCGCCCCCACCTCCCGGGCGGCGTCGGGAGCGAACGGCACCAGCTTCTGAGCAGTCGCAGTCGCACCATTCGCATGCACGGTGTGGGGCCGGCCCGGGATCGGGCCGGCCCCACACCGTTCGCCGTCTCCGGCACCGGTCGGCTACCGCGGCGGGGCCGGGGCGGCTACCCCGGCGGGGCGCCTCCGGTCACTCCTTGCTGCTGAACGCGGCGTCGAAGGCCGCGCTCGGCGCGTCGAAGGCGAGCCGGCGGACGAACTGCAACGCCTCGGGCGCACCGACCAGGCGGTCCATCCCGGCGTCCTCCCACTCGATCGAGATCGGGCCGTCGTAGCCGATCGCGTTCAGCGCCCGGAACGAGTCCTCCCATGGCACGTCGCCGTGCCCGGTGGAGACGAAGTCCCAGCCCCGGCGCAGGTCGGCCCAGGGCAGGTGGGAGGCGAGGCGTCCCCGCCGCCCGTCCCCGGTACGCACCTTCGCGTCCTTGCAGTCGACGTGGTAGATCCGGTCGGCGAAGTCGAAGATGAAGTTCACCGGGTCGAGTTCCTGCCAGACGAAGTGCGACGGATCCCAGTTCAGCCCGAACGCCGGCCGGTGCCCGATCGCCTCCAGGGTCCGCCGGGTGGTCCAGTAGTCGTACGCGATCTCGCTCGGGTGCACCTCGTGGGCGAACCGCACCCCCACCTCGTCGAAGACGTCGAGGATCGGGTTCCACCGGTCGGCGAAGTCCTGGTAGCCCTTCTCGATCATCGACGGCGGGACCGGCGGGAACATCGCCAGGGTGTGCCAGATCGACGAGCCGGTGAACCCGACGACGGTCTTGACGCCGAGCTTCGCCGCCGCCCGGGCGGTGTCCTTGATCTCCTCGGCGGCCCGCTGCCGGACCCCCTCCGGCTCCCCGTCGCCCCAGATCCGGGCCGGCAGGATGTCCTGGTGCCGCTCGTCGATCGGGTGGTCGCAGACCGCCTGCCCGACGAGGTGGTTGGAGATCGTCCAGACCTTGAGGTTGTACTTGGCCAGCGTCTGGCGCTTACGGTCGACGTACGAGTCGTCGGCGAGGGCCTTGTCGACCTCGAAGTGGTCACCCCAGCAGGCGATCTCCAGCCCGTCGTAGCCCCACTCCGAGGCGAGCCGGCACACCTCCTCGAACGGTAGGTCGGCCCACTGGCCGGTGAAGAGCGTGATGGGTCGCGCCATGGTCTGTCTCCCTGTTGATGATCACACGCGGGATTCGCGACTGCGCCGGCTCGGCGCCGGTGGACCGGGGCGAGGGTGGCCGTCCGGGACGGTGGCGGAACCTCCCCCGGCGGACGGTCGGCAGGTGCGCACCCGCACCTGGGCCGGGCGGGTTGCGCCTCCCGCCCGGTCGCCGGCCGACGCCGGGGATCGCCACGACCACTCTAGGCCGTGCCGGCCGGGCCTAGGAAGCCCCGCCCCCCGGCCGAAGCGGACCGGGAGGCGGGGCGGGACGGGCCGGCAGAGCGCCTGGTCACGTCATGGCAGGGTCCACCTCTGGTTGGCCGCTCCGCTGATGCACTGCCACAGGTGCACGTCCTGGCCGTCCGCCGAGCTGTTGTTCGACACGTCCAGGCACTTGCCGGAGCCGGGGTGGCGCAGGGTGCCGTCCGACTGGGCGGTCCAGTTCTGCGCCGCGCCGGAGTTGCAGGTCCAGAGCTGGATCTTCGTGCCGTTCGCCGTACCGGACCCGGAGACGTCGAGGCACTTGCCCAGGGCCCGCAGGGTCTGCCCGTTGCGGGTCCAGGTCTGCCGGGCCGAACCGGAGACGCAGGTGTTGATCTGCGCCTGGGCGCCGTCGGCGGTGTTGCCGCCGTCGATCTCCAGGCACTTGCCGGCGAGCCCGACCACCGGCCCGGTGCCCGAGGGGGTGGGGGTGGTCGACCGGACCAGGGTGAACTCGTCGACGTCGTAGAGCCCGCTGCCGGAGCCGGCGACGGTCAGGTAGAGGTTCTGGGTGCCGCTCGGCACACCGTTCAGCGCGGCGTTCACCGTGGTGAAGTTGTCCCAGCCGCCGGTGTTGGCGATCGTCGCCGTGCCGAGCACCGAACCGGTCTGTGAACCGCTCCGGACCTGGAGGGTGCCGCCGGCACCGCCGGAGGCGATCCGGGCCCGCAGCGAGGTGACCCCGGTCAGGTTCTGCCCGTTGTACGCCGCCCAGTCGCCCGGGTCCAGGTACCCGATCACCGAGCCGCCGACGGCGCTGGCCTTGCCGACCACGGTGACCCCGCTCTGCGCGCTGAACGCCTCGGCCTGCACGGTGGTGTTGGTGCCCGGGTCCGGGTCGGGGTTGCCGCCGAGTTCCTTGATCCGGATGTTCCGGAACGAGACGTCGTCGCCGGTGCCGTGGTTCTGGATCCCGACGTAGCCGGCCAGTGACCGCACCGGGTCGGTGTTGGTGAAGTCGTTCACCAGTGCACCGTTCAGGTAGACCCGCAGCCGCTCCCCCTCGACCAGGATCTCGTAGCTGTTCCACTCTCCCGGCGGGTTCAGCGCGGCGTCCCGGGCGGCGATGTCCGCCGACTTGAAGCCGTAGATCGCCCCGGTGGTCCGGTCGGCGGTGTCGGTGGCGTCGATCTGCACCTCGTAGCCGTTGTCGATCGCCGACTGCGGGTCGGTCGACGACGGGAAGCCGACGAACACCCCCGAGTTGTCGTCGCCGGGCATCCGCCAGTCCAGCTTCAGCGAGTACGACGTGTACTGCTTGGCGCTGTACCAGTACAGGCCCATGCCGCCGGTCGAGGTGAGCGTGGCGTCGGAGTTGGTGAAGCTGCCCGGCCCGGCCTGGGACCAGCCGGTGGTCGAGCCGTTGTAGAGGGCGGTATAGCCGGACTCGGGCCGGCAGTCCGCCTTGGTCCGGGCGGCCGCGTACCGGATGCCGCCGAGCAGGTGCGCCCGGAAGTTCGACTCGGTGTACGAGGCCTGGGTGTGGCCGCCGCCGGTGTAGAAGGACCGGCCGCCCTCGTACGTCTTGCACCAGGCGTGCGGGTGGTCCGCACCCATCCCGCCGCCGGAGTACGACGACTCGTCGAGGGTGGCCAGCACCCGGGCGGTGGACCGGGCGTTGGTGCGGTAGTTGTACCACTCGTCGGTGCGGGTCCAGGTCTGCGGCAGGTGGGCCGTCGCCGCGTGCGCCCGGTTCTCCACCTTCACGTTCGCCTGCTGGATCGCCGGGTGCGAGGCGAAGTACGCCCCGACCAGGTTGCCGTAGAAGGACCAGTCGTACTCGGTGTCGGCGGCGGAGTGCACCCCGACGTATCCCCCGCCGGCCCGGATGTACGACTCGAAGGCGCTCTGTTGGCTGGCGTTGAGTACGTCGCCGGTGGTGTTGAGGAAGATCACCGCCTCGTACTGGGCCAGGTTGGCGGTGGTGAACGTGGCCGAGTCCTCGGTGGCGGTCACGGTGAAGCTGTTCGCCGAGCCGAGTTCCCGGATCGCCTGGATCCCGGCCGGGATGGCGTCGTGCCGGAACCCGGCGGTCTTGGAGAAGACCAGCACGTCGTAGGGGGCGTCGGCGGCGCTGGCCGGGGCTGCCGGCACGGTGGTGCAGGCCAGGGCCACGAACGCGGTGGTGGCGAGACCGAGCAGGGTACGGGTCGGTCTCCGGTCGGGGCGGAACGGTCGTCTACGCATCGTCGCTCTCCTCACGAGGGCGGTGGGGGGGAAGGGCCCCCGCGTCGGCGCGGGGGCCCGACCGGTCACGTCAGGGCAGGGTCCAGCGCTGGTTGGCGGCGCCGGCTATGCACTCCCAGAGGTGCACGTCCTGGCCGTCGGTGGAGCTGTTGCTGGAGACGTCCAGGCACTTGCCCGAGTTCGGGTTGCGGACCGTGCCGTCGGACTGCGGAGCCCAGTTCTGGGCGGCACTGCCGTTACAGGTCCACAGCTGGATCTTGGTGCCGTTGGCGGTGCCGTTGCCGTTGACGTCCAGGCACTTGCCGAGCGTACGCAGGGTCTGTCCGTTGCGGGTCCAGGTCTGGTGGGCCGAACCCGTACAGCTCCAGATCTGTGCCTGCGCGCCGTCGGCGGTGTTGCCGCCGTCGATCTCCAGGCACTTGCCGGCCAGCCCGACGACCGGCCCGCTGCCCGACGGGGTGGAGGTGCCGGTGTTCAGGGTGAAGGCGTCGAGGTCGTAGAGGTGGCCGGTGCCGGAGCCGGCGAAGGTCAGGTAGAGCGTGGTGGTGCCGGACGGCGGGTTGCTGATCGTGCCGGAGACGTTGGTGAAGGTGTCCCAGGCCCCGGTGACCGGGACCGCGGCGCTGCCGAGCACCGTGCCGGTGGCCGAGCCGGCCCGGACCTGGAGGGTGCCGCCGGCGCCGGCCGACGAGACCCGGGCGGTGAACCCGTTGACGTTGTTCAACCGGTACGGCTGGAACGCGATCCAGTCGCCGTTGTTGATGTCGCCGACGGTGTAGCCGCCCTCGGCGGGCGTCTTGGCGTACTTGGCGACCCCGGAGGAGGTTTCGTAGTGCTCCGCCTGCCGGTGCTTCGGCGCCAACTCGCTCTGGCTACGGCTGGTCAGCCCGCCGTTGTCGGTGTACTGGGCGTCGAAGACCGGGAAGATGTTCGCCGCGTCGTCGTGTTCGCCGTCCACCGGGATGGTGATGCTGCCGGTGCAGCCGTTGGCCGAGGTGATCTCGTGGGCGTGGTTGTCGTGCCCGAGCAGGTAGGTCATCTTGACCTTGGAGCAGTCGACCGTGCCGTCCTCGGGGTCGGTGACGGTGATCTGGAACGGCACCGCCTCGCCGAAGCCGACCACCTGGCCGGGAGCCGGGGCGGTGATGGTGACCGTCGGCGCGGTGTTGCCGACGTTGATCGGCACGCTCGCGGTTCCGGTCGCGCCGGCCGGATCCCGCACGGTCAGCGTCGCGACGTACTGCCCGTTCGTGTTGTACGTCTTCGTCGGGTTGGCCGCCGTCGAGGTGGTGCCGTCGCCGAAGTTCCAGGAGTAGGTGAGCGCGCCGCCCTCCGGGTCGGTCGAGCCGGCCGAGGAGAAGGTCACGCTCAGCGGTGCCGCCCCGGAGGTCCGGTTGGCGCTGGCCATCGCGATCGGGGCCCGGTTGCCGCCGCCGACGTAGTCGAACCGGTAGACCGCCGAGTTGGCGTCGCCGCTGCCCCAGCCGGCGCCGTAGTCGAGCACGTAGTAGGCGCCGTCCGGGCCGAACGCCGAGTCCATCACCTGCTTGCCGGACCACGGGAAGGTGTCGATGGTCCCCCGGGAGCCGTCGGCGTTCACGTGGATGGGCTTGATCCAGCCCCGGCCGAACTCGGTGGCGAAGAACTGGCCGTCGAAGGTGGCCGGGAACTTGGTGGCCGACGGGTTGTTGGCGTCGTACCGGTAGACCGGGCCGGCGTGCGGCGACTCGGAGCCGCTGCCGAACTCGGACGGGCTGCCGGAGTCACCGGCGTACTTGATCCAGGCCGGCTGGGCCGGCGGCAGGGTGCCCTGGCCGGTGTTCCGGAACGAGTTGTTCGTCGGGCCGCCGGTGCAGTTGTACTTCGCCGCGCTCGGTCCGCTCGGGAAGGTGTACTCGTTGTAGGTCTCGGCGCTGGTGTTCGTTCCGGTGCAGTACGGCCAGCCGTAGTTGCCGGGCGCGGGGACCCGGTTGAACTCGACCTGGCCGCTGGGCCCACGGCTGGAGTTGGTCGAGCCGGCGTCCGGGCCGTAGTCGGAGATGTAGACGACCCCGGTGGCCCGGTCGACGCTAAGCCGGAACGGGTTGCGGAAACCCATCGCGTAGATCTCCGGCCGGGTGTTCGGGGTGCCCGGTGCGAACATGTTCCCGCTCGGGATCGAGTACGTCCCGTTGGCGTTCACCTTGATCCGCAGGATCTTGCCCCGCAGGTCGTTGGTGTTGCCGGCCGACCGCTGCGCGTCGTAGGCCGGGTAGCGGTTGGTCCGCTCGTCGAGCGGGGAGTAGCCGGACGACTCGAACGGGTTGCTGTCGTCGCCGGTGGAGAGATAGAGGTTGCCGGCGGCGTCGAAGTCGATGTCCCCGCCGACGTGGCAGCACATCCCCCGGTCCGCGGCCACGTCGAGCACCGCCACCTGGCTGCCCATGTTGACGGTGAAGTCGGAGTTCAGGGTGAACCGGGCCAGCCGGTTGACGCCGCTGAACGGCGCGAACTGCGCCGCCGTGCCGGTGCCCGGCGCGTCGCCGCCCGGGGTGGACAGCGGCGGGGCGAAGTAGAGGTAGATGTGCCGGTTGCTGGCGAAGTTCGGGTCCACCCCGACGCCCTGCAACCCCTCCTCGTCGTGGGTGTAGACCGGGATGTTCGCGATCACCGAGGTGTTCCCGGCGGCGTCGGTCCGGCGCAGCGTGCCGTTGCGGGCGGTGTGCAGGACCGAGCGGTCCGGCAGTACCGCCAGGGACATCGGCTCGCCCAGTTCGGCGACGCCGCGGGCCAGGGTGACCTGCTGGAAGTCGGCCGGGTTGATCGTGTGTGCGAGCGCCGGGGTGGGCTGGGCGACTACCGCTGGTACGGCGGTCGCCGCCAGCAGCGCGACCCCGGTGACCCAGGCCCGGCGCCTCGTCGCGCGGGCCCGACCGGCCTGGCGGCCGCTGCGTGGTGGGGATTGGTGTGGAGACATGGTCGTGCACTCCCGTCCTGAACAGGTGCGTACAGGCAGGGCGCTCGCCGTTGCGCCAGATGCCGTCGGGGTGGTTCTCTGCCCGGGGGTCGCCGTTCCCGCCAAGCCGCCGCGACCGTCGACCGATGTGGACACACCGGTACGCCGATTGCCGTCGTGGGCTGACCGCGCCGCCGGTAACCTCGACGTAATACGAATGAGCTGTGCTCGACACACTAATTTCGATGTGTTGATGTGTCCATACCTTCTGCCACACCAACATGAACTTCTGTCGCGATGGCAAAAAGTTGCGACTTGGTGATCAGATTTCTGTGGTCCGCGCCGCTCCGGACGGTCGTCCGGGCCGCCGCCGGCCGTACCGAGCCGCCGGGGCAGCACCGTCCGCGCCGGGACGCCGGGCAGCGCTCTCCGTGCCGAGCCGCCGGGACAGCGCTATCCGCGCCGCTGGACCGCCTCGGCCGTCAGGGCGGCGAGCACGGCGGCGGCCTCGGCCGAGACCGGCGCCTCCGCCAGCGCCGCCAGCGCGGCATCGGTACGTACCTTGATCATCTGCTCGATCCGGTCCAGGGCGCCGGTCTCGACGATTATCGAACGCAGCTCGGCGGCACCGTCCGGATCCAACTCCGGGTTGCCGAAGAGCGCCTTCAGCCGCCGCGCCTGTGCCCGGTCCGCACTCCCCCGGGCCAGCGCCATCATCACCGTCGGCTTCCCCTCCCGCAGGTCGTCCAGGATGGACTTGCCGGTCAACGCCGGGTCGCCGAAGACCCCCAACACGTCGTCGCGGAGCTGGAAGGCGTCGCCGAGCGGGTCGCCGAACGCGGCAAGCGCGGCGAGCAGCTCCGCCGACCCGCCGGCCAGCGCGGCGCCGATCTGCAACGGCCGGGTCACCGTGTAACGGGCCGCCTTCATCCGCACCACGGTCAGCGCGCTCGCCACCGAGCCGTCCCCGACCCCGGAGACCAGGTCGAGGTACTGCCCGGCGATCACCTCGGTACGCATCGTCGCGAAGACGCCGTACCCCTGGTGCACCTCCGCCGGGGGCAGGCCGCACTCGTGGAAGAGCTGGTCGGCCCAGGCGGCGCAGAGGTCGCCGCAGAGCAGCGCGGTGCTGCGCCCGTACGAGGCCGGGTCGCCGCGCCAGGCCGACCGGGCGTGCAGGTCGGCGAAGAGCCGGTGCACCGAGGGCTCGCCCCGGCGCCGGTCACTGCCGTCCATGATGTCGTCGTGGATCAGCGCGAAGGCGTGGAACAGCTCCAGCGCGGCGGCGGCGGCCACGATCGGGGTACCGTCGGCGCCGCCGGCCGCCCGCCAGCCCCAATAGCAGAAGAGCGGACGCAGCCGCTTGCCGCCGGCCAGCACGAACCGGTGCAGCGTGGTGAAGACACCCCGGGGCGCGCCGTCCGGCCAGTCCGGGTCCTGCCGGTCGAGGAACGCGACGAGCTGGGCGTCGAAGCGTTTCCGCAACTCGCCGAGGTCCGCCTCCGGCACGGTCGCCGTCATGGCCGCTCCCCCGTCGCCGGGGCAGCGGCAGCGGTGGAACCGGTGCCGGCGAGGCGGAGCAGCAGGTCCTTGACCTCGGTGGCCCGGTAGCGGTCCCGGGCCGCCGAGGGATCCGAGCAGAGCAACACCGGGGCGTCCGCCGGGTCGGCGGGCAGCCGGCCGTGCGAGCCGCGTACCGCCCGCGCGCCCGCGTCCAACCCCACCACGCTCATCAGATAGCGCATCCCGAGCTTCTTGCGGGCCAGCGCCACCGCCGCCCGGCGCTTCGCCGCGCCCGGCGCGGCCGGATCGAAGAACAGCTCCGCCGGGTCGTACCCGGGCTTCCGGTGGATCTCCACCAGCCGGGCGAAGTCCGGGGCGCGGGCGTCGTCGAGCCAGTAGTAGTAGGTGAACCAGGCGTCCGGCTCGGCGACCAGCACCAGCTCACCGGCGCGCTCGTGGTCGAGCCCGTGCTCGGCCTTGCCGGCGGCGTCCAGCACCTCGGCCACCCCGGGCAGCCCGGCGCAGAGCTTCGCCACCGCCGGCACGTCGGCCGGGTCCCTGACGTAGACGTGCGCGATCTGGTGGTCGGCGACCGCGAACGCCCGGGAGGTCCACGGATCCAGGTACTCCATCCCGTCCTGGGTGTAGACCCGGAGCAGCCCCTCGGCCCGGAGCAGCCGGTTCACGTCCACCGGCCGGCTCGCCTCGGTGATGCCGTACTCCGACAGCACCACCACCGTCGCGTTCCGGGCGGCGGCCGCGTCCAGCAGCGGGCCGAGCACCCCGTCGAGTTTGGTCGCGGCAGCCGCCGCCTGCTCCGACGACGGGCCGAAGCGTTGCAGGTCGTAGTCGAGGTGCGGAACGTAGACCAGGGTCAGGTCGGGATTCTTCTCGGTCATCACCTGCACGGCGGCCCGGCAGATCCACTCCGACGACGGCAGCCCCGCCCCCGGACCCCAGTACGTGAACAGCGGGAACCCGCCCAGCTTCCCGGTCAGCTCGTCGTGCAGCTCCGGCGGGTCGGTGTAGCAGTCCGGTTCCTTGCGACCGTCGGCGTAGTAGATCGGCCGGGGCGTCACCGTCCAGTTCACGTCGGCGCCCATCGCGTACCACCAGCAGACGTTGGCGACCGTGTAGTCCGGGCGCTGCCGGCGGGCCGCCTGCCAGACCTTCTCCCCGCCCATCAGCGCGTGGTGCTGGCGCCACAGGAACACCTCGCCCAGGTCCCGGAAGTACCAGCCGTTGCCGACGATGCCGTGCTCGGCCGGAAGTACCCCGGTGAGCAGGGTCGCCTGCGCCGAGCAGGTCACCGCCGGCAGCACGGTGCCGAGTTCGGTCTGGCAGCCGGCTTCGGCCAGGGCGCGCAGCCGGGGCATCCGGGCCAGCAGCCGGGGGGTCAGCCCGACCACGTCGACAACCACAAGCTGACTAGCCATCGTGCCTCCTCGGCGCGGATTCGGGGGTGGCCGGACCGGTCGGGTCGGCCGGGTCGGCGATCGCCGGATCAGCGCCCGCCGGGTCGGACAGGGCGCCGGTGATCCCGGTCGGTTCGCCGGGGACCTCGGTCAGCCCGAGCGCGACCAGTTCGTCGCGGGCGAAGGCCAGCTCGGCGGCGATCCCGCCGGCCAGCTCCGGCTCCGATCCCGGGCGCTGCCCGGCCGGCAACACCCCCCAGGTGTACGTCTCGACGTCCAGGTGGTCACAGCCGGCGGCCGGCCCGGCGAACAACTCCCGCAGCGCCGCCCGGAGTACCGGGACCGTCGACTCCAGCGGTGCGGCGGGCACGGCGTGCAGCGGCACGTGGTAGTGCACCCGCCAGGCGCCGGGCAGGCCGGCGGCCAGCGCCGCGTCCAGGTCGTCGGCGGCGTGCGCCGGGTCGGCCGGGTCGGCGGCGTGCGCGCAGGCTTCGGTACGGGTCTGGTGCAGGAAGCGCGGCTCGACGTACCCGCGCAGGTCCTCGGCGGCGGCGACCGGGTCGGCGGCGGCCAGCGCGGCCGAGACCTGCACCTTCACCACCGGCAGCCCGGCGGCGCGCAGCCGGCCCAGCGCCTCGGCCGGGTCCTCCCAGGCGCAGGCGAGGTGGGCCAGGTCGAGGCAGATGCCGAGCCGGTCGGTGTCCACCCGGGACAGCGCCTCGACCGCCTGGCCGGTCGACTCGACCACGCAGCCGGGCTCCGGCTCGAAGCCGACCCGCACCGCCCGGCCGGTACGCCAGGCGACCTGGGTCAGCCCGGCGGCCAGCTCGTCCAGCACCCGGGCCGCCCGGTCGGCCTGGCGCCGCTCCCACGGCTCGCGCCAGGCCAGCGGCAGGGTCGAGACCGAACCCCGGACGGCGTCGTCGGGAAGCAGGTCGACGAGTACGGTGGCCAGGTTGAGGGTGTAGACCAGCCGCTCCCGGGTGGTCCAGTCGGGATGGTAGACGGCCTGCTTCACCACCGGGGCGTGGAAGGACTGGTAGGGAAAGCCGTTCAGGGTCACCACCTCCAGCCCCCGGGCAACCAGTTCGGCGCGGAGCTTCCGCCGGGTCTGCGGGTCGGCGGCGAGCCCGGCCGCCACCGGCGCGGCCAGCCACAGCCCCAACCCGAGTACCCCGGCACCCAACCGCTCCCGGATCGGCACCGCGTACGTGTCGAGCTGCCCCAGCACCCCGGCCAGGTCCTCGGCCGGGTGCACGTTCGTGCAGTAGCTCAGGTGCACCGTCTGCCCGTCGGCGTGCCGCAGCCGCATCAGCTGCCGCCCCGCAGGATCGAGTTCCCCTCGAAGGTGCCGGCCGCCCCGCCGGCCGGACCGTTCCCGCCGGCCGGGGCGTCGCCGTCGGCCGGGGCGTCCGCGTCGAGTTCCAGCCGGCCGGACTGGCCGTAGAACTCGACCGGGTTGCGCCAGAGCACCCGGTCGACGTCGTCGTCGTCGAAGCCGGCGGCCAGCATCGCCTCCCCGGTGGCCCGGGTCAGCAGCGGATCCGACCGGCCCCAGTCGGCGGCCGAGTTGACGAGCATCCGCTCGGTGCCGTACCTCCGGAGCAGCTCGACCATCCGCGGCGGCGACATCTTGGTCTCCGGATAGATGGAGAAGCCGAGCCAGCAGCCGCTGTCCCGGACCAGCGGCACGGTCACCTCGTTCAGGTGGTCGATCACCACCCGCCCCGGGTCGAGGCCGGACTCGGCGACCACCGCCAGGCTCCGCTCGGTGCCCCGGGCCTTGTCCCGGTGCGGGGTGTGCACCAGCGCCGGCAGCTCGTGCTCGACCGCCAGGGCGAGCTGGGCGGCGAAGACCTCGTCCTCCTCCGGCGTCATCGAGTCGTAGCCGACCTCGCCGACCGCCACCACGCCGTCCTTGTCCAGATAGCGGGGCAGCAGGTCGAGCACCTCCCGGCAGCGCGGGTCGTTGGCCTCCTTCGGGTTCAGCGCGATCGTGGCGTGGTGCCGGATGCCGAACTGGCCGGCCCGGAACGGCTCCCAGCCGACCAGCGCGTCGAAGTAGTCGACGAAGGAGGCGGCGCTGGTCCGCGGCTGGCCGAGCCAGAACGCCGGCTCCACCAGGGCGCGTACCCCGGCGGCGGCCATCCGTTCGTAGTCGTCGGTGGTCCGCGAGGTCATGTGGATGTGCGGGTCGAAGATCCTCATCACGCCTCCTCCACGCCGGACCGGCTCGGGGTCCCCGACCGGTCGGGCGTGCTCAGTCGGTCCAGCAGCGCGGTCGCGTCCGCCGGCATCTCCCGGCCGGCCGCCCGCCGCTCGTCGGCCAGGCCGGCCAGCATCACCGCCAGCTCGACGTCGGCCCGCTCGTCGAGCCGGTGCACCACGGCCAGCGGGATGCCGGTGAAGACGCACTTGAGCACCGCCTGCCGCCAGCCGGCCTGGTCGAGCCGGTCGGCGTACCGGCCGAGGGCGGCGGCGACCAGCCGGGTGTCGTTGGTCCGGATCGCGTCGTGCAGCAGCGGCACCCCGGCGTCGCTGACCGGCAGCAGCGGCAGCGCCCGCAGCACCGCCCGCTTCTCGGCCGCGTCGCCTTCGCGGTAGCGGGCCTCGACCTGGCCGGGCAGCTCGGCCGGGGGCAGCGCACCGAGCAGCAGCACCCGGGCGGCGTCGTCGGCGGTCCAGTCCGGCAGGCCGGGCAGGGGTGCCCGGCCGCACCTGCGGCCGGCCGCCGCGAAGAGCCGGCCGAGCGCGGCCGGTTCGGCGCCGACCCGGCGGACCGCCTCGGCCAGCCAGTCCCGGTCGGGCAGCCGGTCCCGGTCGGGCGGCGGTCCGTCGGGTACGGCCAGCAGCGCCGCCCGCAGTCGTTCCAGTTCCGGTTCCGGTTCCATCCGGTCCTCCCCAGTCTTTCCGGTGTGGATGGTGGTCGCGGTCCCCCCGGACGTCCCCCCGGTCGTGCGCGTTTCTCCTCAGCCCTGCCGGTCACCGCCCCGGTCCGGTGCGCCGCCGGTAGCCCGCACCGGCGTCCCCCGGCCCTCCGCCGCCCCGAACCCGGTCGGGCCGGCGGTACCGAGGCCCGCCTCGGCGGCGGCGGTGCGGAGGAAGCCGATCGAGTGCGCCGCCACCGACGGTGCGGCGTGCGAGTGCCGGGGCAGTTCCACGGCGACCAGCCCGGCGTACCCGGCCTCGGCCAGGGCCCGCAGTACGGGCGGGAAGTCGATCTCGCCGGTGCCGAACTCCAGGTGCTCGTGCACGCCCCGACGCATGTCGTCGATCTGCACGTTGACCAGGTGCGGTGCCACCTGCGCCACGCAGTCCGGCACCGGCGACGGCTCCAGGCACCGGCAGTGTCCGATGTCGAGGGTGATGCCGAGGCCGGGCGGAGCACCGAGGGCGTCCCGCAACCGCCACCAGTCGGCGATCTCGGCGACCAGCATCCCCGGCTCCGGTTCGAAGCCGAGCGGCATCCCGGCCGCGTCGGCGGCCTCGACCAGCTCGGCGCAGCCGGCGACGAGCCGGTCCCAGGCGGTCGCCGGGTCGACGTCGGCCGGTCGTACCCCGGACCAGAAGGAGACCGCCTCGGCACCCAGGTCGGCCCCGATCGCGACGGCCCGGCGCAGGAACTCGACCCGCAGCGCGTTGTCGGCGTGCAGCAGCGTCGGGGCGTGCTTGTGCCAGGGATCGAGCAGGTAGCGGGCGCCGGTCTCGACCACCACCCCGAGGCCGTGCGCGGCGAGGCTGCGGCCGACCGCCGCCACCCGGGCCGCGAGGTTCGGCCCGAACGGGTCCAGGTGGTCGTGGTCCAGGGTCAGCGCCACACCCTGGTAGCCGAGGTCGGCGATCACCCGCAGCGCGTCGTCGAGTCGGTGGTTGGCGAAGCCGTTCGTGCCGTACCCGAAGCGCAACGACGGGGCGGCGGTCATGTCGGCGACACCCAGCGGGCGAGCCGGCGGGCCAGCGGGGCGGCGGCGGCCACCGCGACGCCGAGCGGCGCGGCGCCGGCCCGGGCGACAAGCGCGCCCTGCAACGCCGGCAGCCCGGTGATGCCGGCGCCGACGGCGGCCCGGACCCGGGACGCCTGCGGGTCGGCCGCGACCCGGGCCTGCGCACCGCCGTAGCGGAGGCCGTACCAGCCGACGAGGGCGGCCGGGACCAGGGCCCGCCAGCCGGGCCGGACGGACCCGGCGGCGTCGTCGGCCGGCAGCGACCCGCCAGCCGGCGGCGAGGGCCGGCGCCTCGGCCGGGCAACCGCGGCGGCGGCCACCGCGGCGGTACCGGCCAGGGTCGCCGCCGGCAGCGCCCGGGTGGCGCCGGAGACCTCCCGCCGGGACAGCTCGGTGACCGTGTACGTGTGCGCGGCCACCGTCAACGCCGCCGGCACCGCCCGGACCACCCGCCCCCGGCTGGCGCCGAGCAGCACGTCCAGCCCCCGGCAGGCGGCCATCACCGCCGGCCCGGCGGCGGTGTTCTTGGCCCGCAGGTCGTACGCCCAGACCGCGCCGGCCAGCGGCACCGCCACGGCCAGCGCCCGGCGGCCACCGGCCAGCCCGGCGAGCCCGATCCCGGCGGCGGTCAGCCCGGCGGAGAGGCCGAGGGCGAGACCCGGCGAGACCCGTCCACTGGGGATCGGCCGCTCCGGCCGCTCCCGCGCGTCGAGTTCCCGGTCGGCCCAGTCGTTGGCCGCCATCCCGGCCCAGTAGAGCAGCACCGAGGCGCCGGCCAGCCCGGGTACCCGGGCGTCGAGCGCGTCGGCAGCGGCCGCCCCGGCCACCACGTCCCCGGGCACCGAGAGCGCGGCCGGGGCCCGGACCAGCTCGGCCAGGTCACGCAGGGACGGCATCGGCGCCCCCCAAGGTCGGCCGGCGGTCCAACTCGCGGACGAAGGCGCGCAGCGTGGCCCACTGTTCGGCGAGGGCGTGCGGCACCTCGCCGAGCGGGTCCTTGAAGAAGAAGGCGAGTTCGGGAAGTGCACCGGTCCGGCCGGCGGCGTGCGCGGCGGCGGTCAGCCGGGCCAGGTCCAGCACCAGCGGTGCGGCGAGCGAGGAGTCGCAGCCGTGCCAGGTGAACTCCATCCGCATCGGGGTGCCGAGGAAGCCGGCGAAGGTGACCAGGTCCCAGGCGGTCTTGAAGTCGCCGATGTCGTCGACGTACTCGATCCGGGTGTTGCCCTGCGGGACGTAGCCCAGGGTCTCGCCGAGTACCCGCTGCTTGCTGGCGGACTTGGCCGCGTTCGCCGCCGGCTCGGCCAGGTTGGCGCCGTCCCCGCCGCCGAGCAGATTCGTCCCGGACCAGCTGCGCACCCGCAGGTGGCGCATGGCGAACATCGGGGCGAGGACCGACTTGACCAGGGTCTCCCCGGTCTTGCCGTCGTGCCCGGCGTACGGCACGCCGGCCCGCGCCGACAGCTCGGCCAGGGCGGGCAGCCGGGCACCCGTCGACGGGGTGAAGTCCACATAGGAGCAGCCGGCGGCGAAGGCGGCGTACGCGTACGCGGAGCTGGCCGGCAGCGGGCTGCCCTCGGCGAGCGCGGCGTCCAGGTCGGCGAGCCGGGCGTACGCCGGACGGGCCGCCGGGGCCGGCTCGGTCGAGGAGACGTTCACCACCACCACCCGGTCCAGCCGGTTCCGCTCGCGGAATGCGGTCAGGTCGGCGACGACCGCCTCGATCACCGCCGCCTGCGGGTCACCGGTCGGTGCCGGACGCAGCTCCGCCTCGACCCCGCCCAGTTCCTCGGTCAGCGCCGGCACCAGCCGCGCCGGCAGTACGCCCGCCTCGGCCAGTGCCTCGGCCTTCTTCACCAGTGGCGTGGTGGCCACGTCGTGCCCACCGAAGACCAGGTCGGCCAGGGCCGGCAGGGCTGCGCTGCGCAGCGCCGGCAGCTCGGTCACGCAGCCCGTCGGCTCGGCCAGCCCGGCCCGCAGGGCCAACGCCCCGATCGTGCTGGTGACGGCGACCGAACCACGCCCGCCCACCAGCCAGACACCCGTACGCATCAGTACTCCTCCCTCCGGTGCCGGCACGACCCTGGGTCCACCGGGGGCGTACGACGACGAACCAGTGCATATGCCCGACGTTGCCGCCGAGTCCGCCTATCGGGACATCTTGCCTCGGATCTGAAAAGAGCGCCCCGCCCGCCCGACCGTCGCGGTGGAACATCCCGTCGGCAGCGCCGGAGTCGGCGGCAACGACACTGCTCGGGTCCGTGACCGTGCGGGCGGACGGGGCTTGGTAGGCAGGGCCGGTCGGCGTCGCGGTCCTGCCTCCCCCGGTCCAGGCGACCGGGCGGCGGGGGTTGCCGGCTCCGGTCGCGAGTTCCCTGTGCAGTTGTGGTGCCCCGCCGGAACGACGGCGGGGTGAGGTCGTCGGCGCGGGCCAGCCCGGACGGCGGGCGTGGTCGCGGTGCGGTGCGGTCGGTGCGGTCCGGTGCGGTGCGGTGCGGTCCATGGTCGACGGTGCGGGACGGTCCATGGTCGACGGTGCGGGGGCCGCGACGGTGCGGCGCCGCCCACCGGCCGGGGGTCGTCCGGTGTGGTGGTGCCACCGGGCGGGGGCCGTCCGGTGTGCTGCTGCGGTGGTGCGGGGTGGTGCCCTACCGGCCGGGGGTGGCCGGTGCGGTCTTACCACCAGCCGGGGGTGGCCGGTGTGCTGCTGCCGCCGGCTCGGGTGGCCGGGGTGGTTCCGGCGTCCGGTGTGGCCGGGGAATCCCGGTCCGGCCGCACCGGACGGCCGTGTCACCTGCCGCACACCCCCGGTGTGGAGCGGACTCCGCCGGGCGTGTGCGTACTCCTTCCGGTTCGACCTGCTCCGGTCGCGGGGCGCAACCGCGACCGGACCCTCGCCGGCCGTTCCGGAAAGCTCTCGGGTCGGGTCCGCCGGCCCGCTCTGCCGGGCCGGCCCACCCGACGGGGTGGACGACTTCGTCTCCGGCGGTGCCGGCCGCTCGCCACGACATGCGGGCGGCCGGGTACGCCGGACGGACGCGTTACGCGGTGACCGCGGCGGGCACCGCCGCCACCTCGGTCCAGGAGGAACCCTGTTCCGAGGAGCGCTCCACGGCGTCCAGCACGAGCTGGACCTGGAGCGCGTCGGCGAAGGACGGGGTCGGGTCCGAGCCGCTGGCGATCGCCTCGAGGAAGTCCCGCAGCTCGTGCGTGAACGAGTGCTCGTACCCGATGATGTGCCCCGGCGGCCACCAGGCCGCCATGTACGGGTGGTCGCCCTCGGTCACCAGGATCCGCCGGAAGCCCTGCTCGACCCCGGGCTCGGAGGCGTCGTAGAACTCCAGCTCGTTGAGGCGCTCCAGGTCGAACGCCACCGAGCCGAGCGAGCCGTTGATCTCGACCCGCAGCCCGTTGCGCCGGCCGGTGGCGAACCGGGTCGCCTCGTAGGTGGCGATCGCGCCGCCGTCGAGCCGGGCCACGAAGACCGCCGCGTCGTCGACGGTGACCTGGCCCATGGTGGCACCGGCACCGTCGGCCGACGCCGCCAGCCCGCTGGAGGAGGCCGGCAGCGGCCGCTCCTTCACGAAGGTCTCGGTGATCGCGCTGACCCCGCTGATCCGCTGACCGGTCACGAACTGGGTCAGGTCGATGATGTGCGCCCCGATGTCGCCGAGCGCACCTGACCCGGCCTTGTCCTTCTGGAGCCGCCAGACCAGCGGGAACTGCGGGTCGGTGATCCAGTCCTGCAGGTAGACCGCGCGGACGTGCCGGATGGCGCCGAGCCGGCCGGATGCGACCAGTTCGCGCATCAGGCTGACCGCGGGCACCCGGCGGTAGTTGAACCCGCACATCGCCCGTACGCCCACCGTCTGGGCCTTGGCCGCCGCGGCGACCATGGCCCGGGCCTCCTCGACCGTGTTGGCGAGCGGCTTCTCGCACAGTACGTGCTTGCCCGCCTCCAGGGCCGCGATGGTGATCTCGGCGTGGCTGTCCCCGGGTGTGCAGACGTCGACGATGTCGATGTCGTCCCGGGCGATCAGCTCGCGCCAGTCGGTGGTGTGCCCGTCCCAGCCGAGCCGGCCGGCCGCGTCGGCGACCTTCGACTCGTCACGGCCGCAGATCAGGGCCATCCGGGCGCGTACCGGTAGGTCGAAGACGCGGTTCACGGTGCGCCACGCCTGTGAGTGCGCGGCGCCCATGAACGCGTAGCCGACCATGCCGACCCGCAGTTCTTTCTCGTTCGTGGACAAGGTGGGTCTCCCCCCGGTGTGTCAGAACCCGAGCTTGGTGTACTCGCTCGCGTTCTCTTTCGTGATCGTCTCGGAGGCCAAGGTGATCTCCTTCGGCACCTGCAGCTCGACGAGGTCGGACATGCCCTTCCCCTGACCGATGAGCCGGGCCAGCGAGATCGCGGACGAGGCCATCGACGGGCTGTAGGTGACGGTTGCCTTCAGGACGCTGTTGTCGGCCGCGATGGCCTGGATGGCGGCCAGGGAGCCGGCGCCGCCGACCATGATGAACTCGGAGCGGTTGGCCTGCTTGATCGCGGCCAGTACCCCGATGCCCTGGTCGTCGTCGTGGTTCCACACCGCGTCCATCTTGGGCAGTGCCTGGAGCAGCTGGGAGGCTTCGGCCTGGCCGGTGTCGGCGGTGAACCGGGCGGCCCGCCGGTTGGCGACCTTGAAGCCGTAGACGGCGAGCTCGGCGTTGAAGCCGGCGGTCCGCTCCTTGGTCAGCTCCAGTTCGTCCATGCCGGCGATCTCGCCGATGATCGGGTTGGCGATGCCCTTGGCCTTCATCTGCTCGCCGATGTAGCGGCCGGCCGCCACACCCATGCCGTAGTTGTCGCCCTTGATCTGGAGCCGGTACGCCAGCGCGTCCGGGAAGGCCCGGTCCAGGTTGACCACCGGGATGCCGGCCTTCATCGCCTCCAGTCCGGCGGCGTTCAGCTCCTTGCCGTCGTGCGGCAGCATGACGATCACGTTCGGCTTCTGCGAGATCAGCGTGCTCAGCGCGGCCCGCTGGGCGGCGGCGTCCGCACCGGCGGCCACCGTCTTGAACTCCACGTCGGAGAAGACCTTCGCCTGCGCCTCGGCGTTCTTGGTGATGGCGGCGAGCCAGCCGTGGTCGGCGGCCGGGGCGGAGAAGCCGATGACCACCTTCTGACCCGGCGCGCTGTTCGGGTTGGCCGCGTCGTCCGCCTCCTTGACCTGCTCGTTCCCGCCGCCACCGGTGCCGGTGTCGTTGCTGGTGCAGGCGCTGAGCAGCAGGGCGCCGGCGCCCGCCGCCGCTCCGCCGAGCAGCAGCCGGCGGCGGGACAGGTCGCGCACCGGCCGGAGCGGATCGTGCTGGGTCATGACGACCTCCTGGTTTATGTCGACTCGGGGTGGGGTGAGGGATGGGTGGGGGTGCATGCCGCTGGCCGGGGACGGCCACCGGCGGTGTCCGCCACCGGATCTGTTGCGGTGTGTCAGTTCGTCGAGGTGAGTTTGTTGCGGGAGAGGAGCTGGGTGACCGACTTGAACCGGAACTGCTGGACCAGTACGGCGGCGACGATGATGCCGCCCTTGACCATGTTCTGCGCCTCGGTGGAGAGGCCGTTGATCGCGAACAGGTTGGTGATGGTGGCAAAGATGATCACGCCGAGCAGGGAGCCGACGATGGTGCCCCGGCCACCGCTGAGCAGCGTGCCACCGATGATCGCCGCGGCGATCGCGTCGAGTTCGTAGAGGTTCGCCATCGCCGCCTGCGCGGAGTTGGCCTGCGCGGTGAGCATGATCGCGGCGATCCCGCAGCAGAGGCCGGAGAGGGCGTAGAGCAGCATGCTGTGCCGGCGTACGTTGATGCCGGCCAGCCGGGCCGCCTCCGGGTTGCCGCCGACCGCGACCGTACGCCGGCCGAAGGTGGTGCGGTTGAGCAGTACCCAGCCGGCCGCGACCACCGCGGCGAGGATGAAGACCAGCACCGGGATGCCGAGGACGTCGGTGCTCGCGATGCCGTTGATCGTGGCGTTGTTGGAGACCTGGGTCTGCTTGTCGGAGATCTCCGCGGCGAGCCCCCGGGCGGCGACCAGCATGGCCAGGGTGGCGATGAACGGCACCAGCCGGCCGTACGAGATCAGGAAGCCGTTCACCAGCCCGACGCAGACCGCCACCACGACCGCCGTGAAGATCATCCCTCCGGCGCCGTAGCTCTGGGTCGCGACGGTGGTGCTCCAGACCCCGGCCAGCGCCACGATCGCGCCGACCGAGAGGTCGATCCCACCACCGATGATCACGAAGGTCATGCCCACCGTCACCACGCCGACCACCGAGGCCAGGGTGAGGATGGAGAAGATGTTGGACCGCACCCAGGCCGGGTCGCCGTAGAGGTCGGGCCGGGTGACGATGCCGATCACGATCAGCACCACGAGTACCCCGACCAGGCCCAGGTTGCGCCGGAACGTCTCACCCGCGTCGCCGGCCCACCGGCCGTTCCCGTTCGCGGCCGCACCGGCTCCGTGTGGCGCCGGCGCTCCGGCCGGCGCCGGTGACACCGGCGCGGGCCGGTCCACGGGCGGCGCCGTTCCCGCCGGCGCGGCGGTCTCGGTACGTTCGGTCACGCTGGCGCCCCCTCCATAAGCGACCCCGCCATCACGAGGTCGAGCACGGTGTCTTCGTCGAGTTCTCCGGCCGGTGCCTCGTGCACCACCCGGCCCTCCCGCATCACCAGTACGCGGTCGGCCAGGCCGAGCACCTCCGGCACCTCGCTGGAGACCAGCAGTACGCCGACGCCCTGGGCGGCCAGCGCCCGGATCACCTGGTACAGCTCGGCCCGGGCGCCGACGTCGACGCCCCGGGTCGGCTCGTCGAGCAGCAGCAGCCGGGTGCCGCCGAGCAGCCAGCGGCCGACCACGACCTTCTGCTGGTTGCCGCCGGAGAGGGTGCGTACCGGTCGTCGCACGTCCCGGGGCCGCAGCTCCAGCCGCTGCGCGACCTCCTCCGCCTCGGCCCGCTCCCGACCCGCGTCGGTGAAGCCGAGCCGGGCCCAGCGGCTGAAGGTGGCGAGCGTGACGTTGCGGTAGATCGGCTCGCCGAGCAGCAGTGCCTGGCTCTTGCGCTCCTCCGGTGCCATCCCCATCCCGGCCCGCACGGCTGCGCCGACACTGCCCGGCCGGACCGGCCGGCCGGCCATCGTGACCGTGCCGGCGGTGGGCCGGCGGGCCCCGAAGATGGTCTCCAGCAGCTCGGACCGGCCCGAGCCGACAAGCCCGGCGATCCCGACGATCTCGCCGGCCCGCACGGTGAGCGACACGTCGGCGAACTCGCCCTCGCGGCCGAGGTCGCGCACCTGGAGCAACTCGTCGGCGGCCGGCACCTCGGCGGGGCGGTCCGGGAAGACGTACTCGATGGTCCGGCCGGTCATCCGGCTGACCAGGTCGCGGGTCGGCGTGGTCCGGGCCGGCAGGTTCGCCGCCGTGGTCCGGCCGTCCTTGAGTACGGTGACCCGGTCGCCGATCTCGCGGATCTCCTCCAGCCGGTGCGAGATGTAGATGACCGCGATGCCCTGTGCGGTCAGCTCCCGGATGATCCGGAACAGGTTGCCGACCTCGTCGTGTGCCAGCACCGCGCTCGGCTCGTCCATGATGATCAGTCGTGCCTCGTGCGAGAGTGCCCGGGCCATGCTGACGATCTGCTTGCCGGCCGACGGCAGCGAGCGGACCATCCGGCGGGGCGGGATCTCCGGGTGCCCGAGCCGGGCCAGGATCTGCCGGGTCTGCCGGGCCATGTAGCCACGGCGGACGAAGCCGAGCTGGCGCGGCTCGTGCCCGAGGAAGGCGTTCTCCGCCACCGAGAGGTCGTCGACCAGGTCGAGTTCCTGGTAGATGGTGGCGATCCCGGCCTTCATCGCGGCCTGCGGGTTGCCGAAGGAGGCCGGCTCGCCGAGCCACTCCACCTGACCGGAGTCGGGCTGGTGGGCACCGGAGAGCACCTTGATCAGCGTCGACTTGCCGGCGCCGTTCTGGCCGAGCAGGCAGTGCACCTCGCCGGCCCGCACCTCCAGCTGCACCCCGTCCAGGGCGCGTACGCCGGGGAAGGTCTTCACCACGTCGGTGAGCCTCAGCACGACCTCGCCGGGAACGGTGTCGGCGGGCGCGCTCACCAGCGGCGGCGGGTCGCCGGCCGGGGCGGTCGGGTCCGCACCCTCCGCGCCGGCCGTGCCTTCCGCGGCGGGTCCGCTCCGCTCGCCGGCAGCCGTCCGCTGCGCGGGGACGGTGGCTCCGGCGGCGGCGGACTGCTCGTCGGCGGCCTGCTCGGCGGCGGCTCGCCCGTCCGGGGTGGGTCGCTCGTCGGCTGCGGTCATGACGTCCCCTCGGTCTGCTCGTCGCCGGCCCGGCCCCCCGGCCGGGCCGGTGGCCGGGGTCGAAAGACGCGCCCGGCGGCTTTCACCGGTCGGTGCCGGCCGGTCCGGCCGTCGCCCGCGCTCCGGCCGGTCACGACGTCGGCTCGGCTGCCCGGTGCGTGTCGCGGCCCCCACCCCCGGCCGTCGCCCGCGCTCCGGCCGGTCACGACGCCTCCCCGAACGCGACGTCGGTGGCGAGCACGGCCGCCCCGGCGACCCCGGCCCGGGGACCGAGTTCGGAGAGCACCACCGGCAGGTTGCCGGTGGCCAGCGGCAACGAGCGCCGGTAGACCACGCTGCGGATCTCCGCCAGCAGGATGTGGCCGAGCTGGGCCAGCCCGCCGCCGATGACGATCATCGACGGGTTGGCGAAACTGACCAGGCCGGCCAGTACGCCGCCGACCCGGCGACCGCCGTCGCGGATCAGCCGGATGCAGGTGACGTCCCCCTCGATGGCGCCCTCGGCGACGTCCAGCGCGGTGACCGTACCGGTGGCGGTGAGCCGCTCGGCCAGCGCCGGCGAGGCGCCGCTGCGGGCCGCCGTGGTCGCCTCCTTGGCCAGCGCGGCACCGCTGAACAGCGCCTCCAGGCAGCCGACGTTGCCGCACGAGCACATCGGCCCGTGCGAGTCGACCTGGATGTGCCCGATGTCGCCGGCACAGCCGTCGGTGCCCCGGTAGACCTCGCCGGAGAGGTAGATCCCGCAGCCGATGCCGGTGCCGATCTTGACGAACAGGAAGTCGTCGACCGAGTGCGCCACCCCGCCATGCCGCTCGCCGATGGCCATGATGTTGACGTCGTTGTCCACCACCGCCGGGCAGCCGTGCTCGCGGGTCAGCAGTTCCCGGACGGGGAACCGGTCCCAGCCGGGCATGATCGGCGGCGAGACCGGTACGCCGTCCCGGAAGCTCACCGGCCCGGGTACGCCGATGCCGACGGCGTGCAGCCGCTCGTACGCCCCGTCGACCTGGGCCTTGTGCAGCAGCTCGTTCACCCGTTGCAGGATCGCCTTGGGGCCGATCCGGATGTCGGTCGGCTCGGCGTACGCGGCGACGGGTTCGAGCCGGCCGTTGACCACCTCGACGTCGATCGAGCTGGCGCCCAGGTCGACGGCGGCGAACCGCAGGTCGGGGCTGAGTTCGACGAGTGTGGAGCGGCGCCCGCCCCGGGAGGCGGCGAGTCCGGCCTCCGCCACGTAGCCCAGGCCGACCAGCCGTTCCAGCTCGGCCAGCAACCGGGGCCGGGGGATCTGCAACCGGTCGGCGAGTTCGGCCCGGGACACCGCGCCCTCGTCGCGCAACAGCCTGAGCAGCCGCAGATGCAGCGCTTCGGGGGTGCGCACAGGGACTCACCTCCGTCAGGCATCCGTTCACGTCGACGCAACGTCAGCGCGTTGTGCTCGACACAGTAGGAGTCTTCGGAAGGGCGTGTCTAGAGCTTCATCCAAGATGACGCTAACTTTTGTCCTAACGGACGAAAGTTAGTTGTTGATCAAGGGAAGGGCTGCCTGACCGAGGGAGCGCTCTCGCCGATCAGTCGCGATCCCGTTTCCTGAGCTTGCGGTCGTCCCGGAGCGAGACGTACGGTTCGCGGTCCGCCGGCCCGCCCGACCGGATCGTCCGCTCCCGTTCCAGTTCCGCGCTGAGTTCGGCACCGAGCAGGATGGCGACGTTGGAGAGCCAGAGCCAGACCAGGAAGACGATCACACCGGCCAGCGAGCCGTAGGTCCGGTTGTACGAGGCGAAGTAGCTCACGTAGAGCGCGAAGCCGGCCGAGACCACCGCCCAGACCAGCACCGCGAAGACGCCGCCGGGACTGATCCAGCGGAACCGCTGGCGCACGTTGGGCGCGGCCCAGTAGAGCACGGCGAAGATCAGACTGACCAGCAGCACGAGTACCGGCCACTTGCCGATGTCCCAGGCCGTCACGCCGGCCTCGCCGACGCCCAGCCGCCGGCCCAGCTGCGCGGAGAGCCGCCCGCTGAACACCAGCAGCACCAGGCTGACCAGCACCAGCAGCCCGACCAGGGCGGTCAGGCCGACCCGCAGCAGCAGGGTCCGGGCCAGCGGACGACCCTCCGGCACGTCGTAGATCACGTTGGCCGCCCGGGTGAAGGCGCCGAGATAACCCGAGGCGGTCCAGAACGCACCGAGGATGCCGAGCACCGCCACCACACCGGCGGTCCCGGTGCTCCCCTGCACCTGGTCGATCCCGGTCAGCAGGATGTCCCGGGCCGACGCTGCCGGTACGACGTCCCGGACCACGTTGCGCACCCCGCGCACCGCCGCGTCGCCGAGCAGGCCCAGCACCGCCACCAGGACCAGCAGGACCGGAAAGAGCGAGAGCACGCCGTAGTAGGTGAGCGCCGCCGCCCAGTCGGTGAGGTTGTCCGCCTGCGCCTCCCGGAGGGTCCGGCGCAGCACCGCGGCCCAGGCGCCCCGGGGCAGCCGCCACGGCGACCCGGACGTCCGCTTGCCGGTCATCCCGCCCTCCTCGCCGGCACCCCGCCGCCGACCACTCCGGCAGTCGGCGCTGTCGCCTAACTACTCAAAGTAGTCATCCGGGATGGTCGCGTCCGGCTTATCGGTCAGGCTCGGGCCGGCACGCCCTGTCCCGTCCCGCCCCGGCGCGCCCTTTCCCCGTCCCGACCGCCGCCCGGGTTCACTTGCAGAGCAGCCGGCCCATCCGGCGGCCGGCGACGAAGAGGCCGAGCGCGGTCACTCCGAGCAGGTAGCCGACGTCGAGGAGTTCGGCCCAGCCGCCGCCCTGCACCGTGATGCCCCGGACCAGGTGCACCGCGCGGTAGAGCGGCGTCACCTCCACCAGCCAGCGCAGCACCGCCGGGTACGCCTCGGCCGGCACGAACGTCCCGGAGAAGAGGAAGAGGGCGAACTGGGCCGAGCCCATCAGGTCGAAGTCCTGCCAGCTGCGCATGAAGGTGGAGAGCGCCATGCCCAGCCCGCCGAACGCGAAGCCGACGAGCACGGCGGCCGGGAAGGCGACGAGTGCGCGTACCGGGCTGGTCAGGTCCAGCCCCACCATCACGGCCAGGAACGCCGCCGAGTAGAGGCTGCCCCGGAGCATCGCCCAGCCCAGCTCGCCGAGGGCGATCTCGAACGGCTGCACCGGGGTGGCGAGGATCCCGTCGTACAGCTTCATGTACTTCATCTTGCCGAAGAAGTTGAACGTCGTTTCGGCCAGCGCCCCGCTCATCGCCGAGGCTGCCAGCATCGCCGGCGCCACGAAGGCCGCGTACGACACCACGGTGCCGCCCGGCAGCGTCAGGTCGCCGACCAGCTCCCCCACCCCGACGCCGATGGAGAGCAGATAGAGCAGCGGCTCGAAGAAGCCCGAGATCAGCACCACCCAGTACGCGGACTTCAGTGCGGCGACGTTGCGTTCGGTCACCGAGGCCGCCCGCCGGGGCGCACCCTCGAAACTGATCAGCCGGGGCAGGACGATGCTGACCACGACAAGCCTCTCTGCTGCTCGGAACGGCCGGAAGACCGGACGGGGCGGACGGCGGCCGACGACGACTCAGACCACCAGCCGACGACGGAACGCCGCGTGCGCCAGCCACCAGCCGACGGCGGCCCAGGCGGCGAGGTAGAGCAGGTGACCGGCGACCGACCAGGCCGGCGCGACGCCGAGGGTGGCGGCCCGGCACAGGTCGACGCCGTGCCAGAGCGGCGAGGCGTACGCCAGCCAGCGCAGCACCGCCGGCAGCGACTCGACCGGGAAGAACACCCCGGCGAAGAGGGTCATCGGGATCACCGCGAACCGGAACAGCAGCGCCAGGTAGCTGTCGCTGCGGATCGAGGAACTGTACGCGAAGACCGGTGCCGCCACCGCCGCCCCGACCAGCGCCACCAGCGGCAGGGTCGCCAGCGCCCACGGCGAGTGCAGCGTGCCGAACGCCGCCGCCACCAGCAGGAAGCCGAGGCTGCTGCTGAGCACCCGGAAGAGCACGAAGCTGAGCTGGCCGCCGAGGATGTCCGCGACCCGCAGCGGGGTGGCCGCCTGCGCGAAGTAGATCCTGATCCACTCGAAGTTGCCGAGCACCGGCCAGGTGGACTCGCCGATCGCCACCTGGAGCACTGTCGAGGCGATCAGGCCCGGCACCAGGAAGTCGAGGTAGCTCACCCCGGCCACCGGCGCCTCGACGTACGCCCCGACGCCCACCCCGAAGCCGAGCATGGTGAGCAGCGGCAGCAGGAACGACGAGAAGACGCCGGCCCGCCAGGTGCGCCGGTATGCCACCAGGTGGTATTCGAGCACCGCCAGCGCGCGGAACCGGCCGACCACACCGGCCGGCGGCCGGGTCACCGGCGGGGTCTCCAGCAGGGCCATCTCAGTCCACCAACGTCCGGCCGGTCAGGTGCAGGAAGACGTCCTCCAGGCTGCTTCGCCGGACCAGCACGCTGGCCGGGGACAGCGCCCGGGCGTGCACCTCGGCCACCGCGGCATCGCCGTCGGTGACGTAGAGCAGGATCCGGTCCGGCAGCACCTCGATCCGCTCGGCGAGCCCGTCCAGCTTGCCGGCGAAGGCCTCCTGGCTCTCACCGGCGAACCGCAGCTCGACCACCTCACGGGTCGAGTAGCGCTCGATCAGCGCCCGGGGCGAACCCTCGGCGACGATCCGGCCGCCGTCCATCACCACCAGCCGGTCGCAGAGCTGCTCGGCCTCGTCCATGTAGTGGGTGGTCAGCACGAGCGTGACCCCCTGCTGCTTGAGCCGGAACAGCCGCTCCCAGACCAGGTGCCGGGCCTGCGGGTCCAGCCCGGTGGTCGGCTCGTCCAGCAGCACGATGTCCGGCTCGTTGACAAGCGCGCGGGCGATCGTCAACCGCCGCTTCATGCCGCCGGAGAGCGGCTCCACCTTGCTGCCGGCCCGCTCGGCGAGCTGCACGAAGTCGAGCAGCTCGGCGGCGCGCTCCCGGGCCACCCGGCGCGGGATGCCGAAGTAGCGGGCATAGGTGGTCAGGTTTTCCCGGACGGTCAGCTCCTGGTCGAGGTTGTCCGACTGCGGGCAGACGCCGAGCCGGGCCCGGATCTCCGGCCCGTTCCGCCGGGGGTCCATCCCCATGATCTGCAACTCGCCGTCGGTCGGCGGCGAGACACAGCCGATCATCCGCATCGTCGAGCTCTTGCCGGCACCGTTCGGACCGAGGAAGCCGAACGCCTCCCCCGACCGCACCTCGACGTCGATCCCATCGACGGCGGTGAAGTCCCCGAACCGTTTGACCAGTCCTCGCGCCTGGATGAGAATCCCGTCCCTAGCCACGGGCTCGACCATAACCGCCGGGTCCGACATGCCCCACCGAGTTTCGGCCACACAGCGGCCCAGGTCACCCGGCCACCAGCGGCGGGCGCACCCCGGGTCGGATCACCGACGGCAGCCCGGAGGTCGCGGTCCGACCGCGCCGGCTCGTCGGGCCACCGACGGCGGCCGGGAGCGATGCGACCGCGCCGGCTCAGAGGTCCGGGTCGGTCCCGGAGCGGGCCGCCGCCACCAGGCGGTCGGTCTCGGCCAGCACGGCGGGATCGTCGGCCGGGGTACCCGGGTCGTAGCGGACCGTCCAGGTCAGCCCGTCGACGCCGCGCACCTGCCGGGCCGCTATCCGCAGGCCGCCACCGGGCAACCGGTGGTGCGCCGTGTACCCCACCGACCGGGTCACCCTGGCCCGCACCTGGTGCGGCACGTCACCCGGATCGAGGAGCAGGTACGTCCGGACCGCGCCGTCCGCCACCACCCGGTAGTCGGCGCGTTCCTCGACCAGCTCGGCCGGGGTGACCGCCAGATCCCGCCCCGACCAGACCGCCTTGTGCACGTCGTGCCAGCCGAGCCGGGCCACCTCGCCGGGCAGCCAGAGCCCACGGTCGGTGACCACCACGATTTCCTCGCCGTCGGCCGCCCGGGCCCAGTCGAGCACCCGCTCGGCGGGCTCCAGCCGGGGACGCCGATCGGGCGGCAGCTTCCGGCCCCGCCGGAACAGGTTGAACCCCTGCACGGTCACAGACCCCCCATCGCCTGCTCCCGCAGGGCTCGCGCGTGCTGTTCCAGGGAGAGCAACTCGCCGAAGAGCGCGAAGTACTCGTCCTTGTTGGCGGTCGGGTTGACCCGCTGCACCTTCGACTTCAGGTCCCGGATCCGGCTGGTCACCGACCCCCACTCCAGCCGGGCCAGGGTGATCGAGACGTACCGGGGATCGGGTTCGCCGTCCAGTCGCAGCGGCTCCACGGCCAGCTCGCCGACGAGCGCCGCCGCGGCCAGGTCGCCGCAGGCGTCCCGGACCCGTTCGATCCAGACCGCGCCGCCGGTCGCCGACGCCGCGCCGCCGGCCTCCTCGACCGCGGCCCGCACCACCCGGTGTACGGGGTGCAGGTAGACCTCGGCGGCCAGCGCGTCGAACATCGGGCCGGCCAGCACCGGCACCTGGAGGGCGAGTTTGAGCGCCTCCCGTTCCACGAGCGACTGCGGGTTGTCGATCACCGGCTCGGCGACCGGTCGCTGCGGCCGGGTCGGCTCGGTGCCCCGACGGGACTGCCCGGTCCCCTGCCCTGCGGCGGCGGCGTTCAGCACCGCCCGCTGCACCGGCTCGATCTCCATGCCGAGGTCACCGGCGAGCTTGCGGACGTACTCCGGGCGCTTCTCCCGGTCCTTGAGCCGGGCCACCAACGGCGCGGCCCGGCGCATCGCCTCCACCCGGCCGTCGACGGTGTCCAGGTCGTACCGGTCGAGGATCTGGCGCAGCGCGAAGTCGACGAGCGGTTCGCGGCGGGCGACCAGGTCCCGCACCGCCAGGTCGCCCTTTGCCAGCCGCAGCTCGCACGGGTCCATGTTGTCCGGGCTGATCGCGATGAAGGTACGCCCGACGAACCGCTGGTCGTCCTCGAAGGCCCGCAGCGCCGCCTTCTGCCCGGCGGCGTCGCCGTCGAAGGTGAAGATGATCTCGCCGGCCACCGAGTCGGTGTCCATCAGCAGCCGGCGCAGCACCGAGATGTGGTCGGTGCCGAACGCCGTGCCGCAGGTCGCCACCGCCGTCGGCACCCCGGCCAGGTGGCAGGCCATCACGTCGGTGTACCCCTCGACGATCACCGCCCGCCCCTGCCGGGCGATCTCCCGCTTCGCCTGGGAGATGCCGTAGAGCACGTGCGACTTCTTGTAGATCGGCGTCTCCGGGGTGTTCAGGTATTTCGGGCCGTCGTCGTCGTCGAAGAGCTTGCGGGCGCCGAAGCCGATCACGTCGCCGGTCAGGTCCTTGATCGGCCAGAGCAGCCGGCGCCGGAACCGGTCGATGAGCGAGCCGGACCGGGCCGGTTTGGCCAGCCCGGCGGTGACCAGTTCCTGCGCCGTGAAGCCCTGCTGCCGCAGGTGTTTGGTGAGCGGGTCCCAGCCGTCCGGGGCGAAGCCGCAGCCGTACGTCTGCGCCGCCGTGCGGTCGAAGCCGCGCTGGGCCAGGAACTCCCGGGCCGGCCGGGCCCCGGCGGCGCCGAGCTGGCCGGCGTAGAACTCGGCGGCGGCGGTGTGCGCGGCAACCAGCCGCTGCTTCTGGCCCTGCTGCGGCCGGACCGGCGCCGGGCCGGCCTCGATGTAGCGCAGCTGGAGGTTGGCCCGGTCGGCGAGCCGTTCGACCGACTCGACGAAGGTCAGGTGCTCGGCGTCCATCAGGAACTTGATCGCGTCCCCGCCTGCCCCACAACCGTGGCAGAAATAGACATTTCGGGCAGGAGCGACGGTGAACGACGGGGTCTTCTCGTCGTGGAACGGGCAGAGGCCCTTGAGGTTGCCGCCGCCGGCCGACCGCAGCGTGACGGTCTCGGAGATGATGTCGGCAATCGAGGTGCGCTCGCGTACCAGCGCGATGTCCTCGTCGCGGATCCGCCCGGCCACCGGCCTCACCCCCTCGGCCCTACATCCTGCCCTGCCGGACCGACGCGCACGGCGAAGGGGTGGCGGTGCGCCGGGAGGGGCTCAGCCGACCGTCGCGGACTCCTCGGCCTCGACCTGCCGGTTCCAGTCGGCCTTGGCCGAGCGCCAGCTCTCGTCGTCGTCGCCGCGCCGCCAGTAGCCGGAGACGGAGAGCCGTTCCTTCGGCACCCGCAGCTCGGCGCGGAGCATCCGGCGCAGCTCGCGGACGAAGTACGCCTCGCCGTGCACGAAGGCGTGCATCCCGCCCGGCGGGAAGGTGGCCGCGCGTACCGCCTCGACCAGGGCCTCGCCGACGACCCGGCCGGCCCGGTGCACCCAGACGATCTCGGCGTCCGCCTTGGTCTCCAGGTGCTGCTCCTCGGCCGGGCCGGCGACCTCGACGAAGACCCGGGCGGGTACGCCGTGCGGCAGCCGCTCCAGCGCCGCGCCGATCGCCGGCAGGGCGCTCTCGTCGCCGACCAGCAGGTGCCAGTCGGCCAGCGGGTCCGGCGCGTACGCCCCGCCGGGGCCCCGGAACATCACCCGGTCGCCGGGGCGGGCGCCGGCCGCCCACGGGCCGGCCAGCCCCTCGTCTCCGTGGTAGACGAAGTCCAGGGTCAGCTCCCGGGCGGCCGCGTCCCAGGCCCGCACCGTGTACGTGCGCAGCCGGGGCCAGTGCTCGCGGGGCAGCTCGCGCCTGACCAGGTCGAGGTCGAGCGGGAAGGGATAGTCGACGCCGGCCGGCGGGAAGATCAACTTTACGTAGTGGTCGGCGTAGGTGTCCGCCGCGAACCCGGCCAGCCCGTCCCCGCCGAGCACCACCCGGATCATGTGCGGCGTGAGCCACGACCTGCGCAGTACGGTGGCATACCGGACTCCGGTACCGTTCGAACTTTCCGCCATTAGATTAGGCTAGCCTAAGTTGTCGGATCCCGCAGGCCGGGGTCGGTCGATCCGCCCGCCCGGGACGTAGGCTTGCGGCACGGATCACCCCCTGACCGGCCGGTCGCCGACCCTCGGCCCGCCCGTGGGGGACGGCCATGTCTGGGGAGAGGTTATGGGCCAGGGCGTACACGTGCAGGAGCTGCCGGGCATCGGCAAGCGCTACGACATCGACCTCGGGCACGGCGGCACCCGCGTCTCGGTGGTGGTACGCCGGGACGGCACCCGCGACCTCTACGTCTTCACCTCCCGCTCGGACGAGCCCACCGCCGTGGTCGAACTCTCCGAGGAGCAGTCCCGCAAGGTCGGCGCCGTACTCGGCGGCACCTTCTTCGCCTGACGCCACCCCCGGCTCCCCGCCGGACGCGACGCCACCCGATTGGAGACCCCATGCACGCCGACCTGATCGGGTTCGGCGCCATCGTCCTGGTCGCCGGCCTGCTGGCCCGGGCCGGCCGCCGGATCGGCCTGCCCAGCGTGCCGTTCTTCATGCTGACCGGGATCCTGCTCGGCCCGGCCACCCCCGGCCCGGTACTCGTCGCCCATCCCGAGGACCTGGCCCTGCTCGCCGCCATCGGCCTGGTACTGCTGCTGTTCAACCTCGGCGTCGAGTTCCCGGTACGCCAGGTCTTCGGCAGCGGGAGGCGGCTCTTCATCGCCGCCGGCTGCGCGATCGGGCTGAACGTCGGGGCCGGCCTGGTCTTCGGCTTCACCCTCGGCTGGGGCACCTCCGAGGCGTTCGTGATCGGCGGGGCGCTCGGCATCTCCTCCTCGGCGATCGCCACCAAGCTGCTCATCGAGCTGCGCCGGCTGGCCAACGCCGAGACCCCGATCATCCTCGGCATCATCGTGATCGAGGACCTCTTCCTCGCCCTCTACCTGGCGCTGCTCTCGCCGATCCTGGCCGGCGCCTCCACCCCGGCCGACATCGCGCTGCACATCGGGATGAGCTTCGGCTACCTGCTGCTGCTGGTCGCGGTGGCGAAGTGGGGCGCCCGGGCGATCGGTGCGCTGATCGGCAGCCACGAGGACGAACTACTGGCCATCGGGATGGTCGGGCTGGTGGTGCTGGTCGCCGGGCTCTCGGCCGAGGTGGGCGTCTCGGACGCGATCGGGGCGCTGATGATCGGCCTCGTCGTCGCCCGGACTGCCCTGCGGGAACGGGTCGAGCGACTGGTCCTGCCGCTGCGGGACGTCTTCGCCGCCGTCTTCTTCGTCGGCTTCGGGTTGAGCATCGACGTCGGGGCGTTCGGCTCGGTGGCCGTACCGGTGGCGATCGCGGTCGGGGTCACCATCCTGATGAACGTCAGCTCCGGCCTGATCACCGGCGGGCTCTTCGGGTTCAACCAGCGCGGTGCGGCAAACGTCGGGCTGACCATGCTGGGCCGGGGCGAGTTCTCGCTGATCCTGGCCACCCTGGCGCTGGGCGCCGGGCTGGACGGCCGGATCGGCCCGTTCGTCGCGCTCTACGTACTGGTCCTGGCGGTGCTCAGCCCGATGTTCGCCGCGCAGTCCCGCTACCTGGCCCGGATCATCCCGGACCAGCTGCTCCGGTCCCGCTTCCGGTACGTCCGCGAGGAGACCATGAGCACCGCCTGCACGCACCTCGACCGGATCCAGATCACCGAGACCGACGCAGATGTCTGCCAGGAGTGCGCGGAGGCCGGTGAGGAGTGGGTGCACCTGCGGATGTGCCTGACCTGCGGCACGGTCGGCTGCTGCGACGACTCGCCGGGCCGGCACGCGACCGCGCACTTCTCCGAGACCGGGCACCCGCTGATCCGCTCGCTCGAGCCGCGCGAGGACTGGCAGTACTGCTACGTCGACGGCGCGCTGGTGCGCGAGCCGATCGGCCCGAGGGAGCCGGTGGAGTCCTGACTCCATCGCCCGAGGAAGCCGGTGGAGTCCTGGCAACCCCGGCCGGGTGACGGTTGCCGCGTCAGCACCGTCAGGGGTTGGCCTGGGCCGGCAGCAGGTGGCTCACCTGCGGTATCCCCTCGGCGTACTCCAGTGCCCGCAGCTCGGCGGCCTGGTCCGCCTTGGTCAGCCGGCCGCCGTGCTGGCGCAGGTGCTCGTCCCAGGAGGGCAGCTCGTAGACCTCCACGAACAGGTCCGCCGACTCGCCCTCCCGGAACAGCCCCCAGCGTGACGCGCCGGTACGCTGCCGCGCCGCCCGGACCTCCTCCATCGCCGCGACGAACCCCTCCCGCCGCTCCCGGCGGACCGTGTAGGTCAGCACCACGATCACCGGCCCGACGCTCGGGTCCGGCTCGTGCACCAGGTCGAGGTCGGGCCAGTGCGTCGCCGGGTCCCGCTCCACGGCCCGCAGGTCCGGCAGCGGCCACATCCGCACGGTCAGCGCGCCGAGGATCATCAGCAGTGCGGCGACGAGGAACGCCAGGACCAGGCCGGCCGCGTCGGCACCGACACCCCAGACGAGCGCGCCGACCGCCTGCCCGCCCGCGAACACCACCTGGTAGACGGCGAGGCCGCGGGCGCGTACCCAGCCGGGGAGGAAGAGCTGCATCTCGGCGTTCAGGTTGGCCAGTACCGTCACCCAGGCCAGACCGGCCGGGACCAGGGCGACCAGCACCACCGCCTCGACCGGGACCAGCGCCACCACAAGCATGGCCACCCCGTAGGTCAGCCCGGCGGCCAGCAGGAAGAGGTTCGGCGGGAACCGGGACCGGACCCAGGGCAGCACCAGGCCGCCGACCACCGCCCCGGCACCGAGCGCGGCGAGCAGGACGCCGTACCCGCCCGCGCCGAGGCCGAGCCGCCGGTTGGCGATCAGCGGCAGCAGCGCCCAGAGCGCGCTACCGGGGACGAGAAAGAGCAGCGCCCGGAAGAGCAGCCGCTGCACGATCGGCGAGTGCCGGACGTACCGGCCGCCGGCCCGGAGCGCCGCGGTGAACCGTTCCGGCACCTCGACCGAGCGGGAGTTGCCGGGCTGCCAGCGGAGCAGGGTCAGCGCGAAGAAGAGGAAGGCCACGGTGTTCAGGGCGAAGACCAGTGGTACCCCGGTCCAGGCGATCAGCAGGCCGGCCACCGCCGGGCCGACCGACCGGGCCACGTTCACGCTTATCGAGCCGAGCCCGGAGGCGGACCGCAACAGGTCCCGCGGCACCAGGTCGGGGATGATCGCGGCCCAGGCCGGCAGGGTGAGCGCCTGCCCGACCCCGAAGGCGAAGGTGAGGGTGAGCAGCAGGGCCGGTGGCATCCGCCCGGTCGCGGTGAGCAGGGTGAGCGCCACCCCCACCCCGACGATGAAGAACTGCACGGCGATCAGCAGCCGCCGCCGGTCGAGCGTGTCGGCCAGGGCGCCGGCCGGGAGGGCGAGCAGCAGGATCGGCAGGGTACTCGCGGTCTGCACCAGGGAGACCAGGGTGGAGGCGTTCCGCTCGTCGATCAGCAGCCACTGCGCGCCGACGGTCTGCATCCAGGTGCCGATGTTGGCGACAAGCATCGCCACCCACAGGTTGCGGTAGGTCGCCACCCGCAGGGGCGCCCACGCCGAGGGTGGCGGCTCGGCGGACGCCGGCCCGGCGCTGACCATCGCCGGCTGGTCACCAACGCCCGTCGGCGCGGAGCACCCGCTGCCCGGAGACGTAGAGGTCGTCGCCACCGAGCAGCAGCAGCCGGACGACCTCGGTGGCCACCTGTGCCGGCTCGGCGTAGACCGTGTCGAGGAACTCGGCGCCGACCCGTTCCTGGAGCCTGGTGGGCATCGGCCCGGGGTGGATCTCCATCACCTTGATGCTGTTCGTGCCCTGCGCCTCGGCCAGCGACTCGACCAGGCTGGTGCCGAAGCTCTTCGTCGCCCGGTAGAGCGGGATGCCCGGCCGGGGCACGTCGGTGGCGAGCGCGCTGACGTAGACGATGTTGCCGTACCCCTGATCGCGCATCCGCAGCAGCGCCTCGTGCAGGAGGTAGGCCGTGCCGAGTACGTTCACCTCGACCGCCTGGCGGATCGTCTCCGGGGAGAGTTCCTCCAGCCGGCCGCCGGCCCAGATCGCCGCGCAGTGCGCCAGGCCGTCGATCGGACCGTACCGGTCGGCGACCTCCGCCAGCGCGTCCCGGACCTGGTCGCTGCGGGACATGTCGCAGACGATGCCGTCGCAGCCCAGCTCGTCGCGGGTCCGGGACACCTCCTCGGGCGCGTTGCCGAGGATCACGACCCGGTGGTCGGCGGCGAGGATCCGGGCGACCTCCAGCCCGAGCCCGCTGGTGCCGCCGTCCACCACGAACGTCCTGGAATCCATGATCCACTCCAGTTCTCACCTCGACGACGCGGTCCTACCAAGGAGGTTTCCACCTGGGGCCGGCGCGTGCGGCCATGATCGCCCAATCGGAGCCGGACCCGGCCACGATCGACCACGACCGGTCCGGCGAATCCGGACACCGGGGCCGGTCCGGGCACGGAATTCGGCTCGTTCGGGATTCACCATCCGACCGCGCTACCCAGGACCCGTCGGCCAGGTCTCCGAGCGGCGAAACCCTCACCTGGCGCCATTCTTCGACCGCCCGCCGATACGGCATTCCCCGTTCGGCCGACCCGTGTCGGACCAACGACCTGAAGCCTGCCACCTTCGGACAACTCCTGTCAGGTTGGCGTCAGGGCGCTTGAGCTGCCCACAGTGGACTGATAAACCAGTGACCTGGTCGGAAATTCCCATCCGGCGACGACCGCCCTGACGAGCAGCAGCAACCGAATGCTTTCCCGGACACTTCCCCGGTGCGGGGAAATGCCAGATCCGCCATACCGTTTCCTTGCTGAACGCCCCGCCAGCAGCACGAATCCCGCCTCCGCCAGTTTCGCAACAGGAGCTTGATCTGATGGATCCCATCACCGTCGTGGTGACCGCTCTGGTGGCCGGTGCCGCGGCCGGGGTCTCCGGTGCCGCGTCGACGGCCGTCCAGGATGCCTACACCGGCCTGGTGGCCCTGGTGCGACGCCGGCTCGGCGGCGGCCACGGCGACGACGGTCCCGGCGCGGAGATCGTGGACGCCTACCGGGCGGATCCGGTCGGCCAGTACGGCCGGCTGGTGGCCGAGTTGACCACGGCCGGCGCCGGTCACGACCGCGACCTGGCCGAGGCGGCGCTGCGGGTGCTCGCCCTGACCTTCCCGGCCAGCGGGGAGTCGGCCGCGCGTTACACCACGGACCTCCGCGGCGCCCAAGGTGTCTACCTGGGCGATCACGGCACCCAGACCAACACGTTCTCCTGACATGGCAGCTCGACCCGAGGGCGCCGCCCGGCCCGAGCCGACCGGCACCCCACCCGCATCCGCCGGCACCCAACCCGCATCCGCCGATACGCAGCCCGCACCCGCCAGCAAGCAGCCCGAGCCCGTCGGCACGCACGCCGAGCCGGCAGGCACGCCGCCGGAGCCGGACAGGCCGCACCGGGGGGTCAGCCTGCCGGGGCAGCCGGGCCCGATCCTGCGGCACGCCCAGGGAGTGCTGATCGGCGACCACGGCCGGCAGCGCAACGTGTTCCGGGTGAACCTGCCCCGCAGCGTCCGGATAGCCCTGCTGAGCACCCTGGCGCTTGTCGTCCTCGTCGGTGCCGGTGTGCTCACCGTGACCTGGGTGCTCCCGCAGTTCGCGCCGACCTACAAGACCGAGTTCCTGATCGACACGACCGCGGCCGGCACCGCCGAGGGCGTCGCCACCATCGCCGACTCGCTCAGGAAGGTGGTCGACAACTCCGGTGACAGCGACGCGCTGGCGCTGCGCCGCTTCGGTGGCGAGTGCGGCGCGCAGGACAACACCAGCCAACTAGTCGGCTTCGGCACCGGCAACCGGCAGGAGATCACCGACGCGGTCGGCAACATCGGCCAGGGCGCCCAGGCGACGCTGCAACGCGGCATCGTCGAGGCCGTCGCCGACTTCTCCAAGCCCTTCGCCCGGCGGGCCAAGCAGGTCAACCGGATCATCGTGGTGACCCGCAACGGCACCGACGCCTGTGACAGCGACACCGCGTTCGTCCAGCAGCAGATCAGCAGCCGGATCCGGGCCGCCGGCCTGGCCATCGAGTTCCGGATGATCGGCTACCAGGTGCGTGACGACCAGCAGGAGCAGCTCACCCAACTCGCCACCGGCACCGGCGCCCCGGAGCCGATGTTCGTCGACACCCCCGGGCAACTGGACGCGGCCCTGGACTGGTTCACCAACATCGAACCGGTGCTCCGCAACGCCAAGGAGATCGTCGACATCCTCAACCCCGCCGTCGAGCAGGTAAACAGCGCGGTGGCGGCGGTCGGCACCGGACGGCTCGACACGGCCGAGCGCACCCTGGACCGGGCCCGCGCCGCCATCGCGAGCACCGACACCGAGTTCGAGGACCTCCAGGGTCGGGCCAAGAACGCGACGGCCCGGGACATCCACGCCCGGGCGTCCCGGCTTCGCGCCCAGCAGCAACGGGTGGTGAAATCCGCCGACGACCTGGTCGGCACCGCCCGGTCCGGCACACCGCTGGGGCCGAAACACGCCGCCTTCGAGCGGGTCGCCACGGACTACAACAACGAGGTGAAGGCGATGAACGAGGCACTGGCCGCGCTCCGCGCCAAGGCACCGAGGAGTACCCGATGAGCACCGTCCCCGGCCGCCCGGCTGGACGTCGACGGCGCTACCTGCTGGTCGTGGCGGTGGCTGTCGTCGCCGTGCTCGGGGGCGGTGCCTTCCTGGTGGTGCGCTCCATCCCGGAGTACCGCACCGCGCTGCTCGTCGACACCTCGGTGGACCCGGCGGGCGGCGACTTCGCCGAGATCGCCGCCGCGGTGGGCGCCGCGGCGCAGAACTCCGCCGACGACGACGCGCTGTCGCTGCGCCGGTTCGGCGGTCGCTGCGCCGACGCCGGCAACACCGCACAGGTGGTGGAGGTCGGCACCGGCCGGGCCTCGGAGATCGCCGGGGCGGTACGCGGGCTCACCCCCGACGGCCAGCCGACGCTGCTCGCCGGCATCCTCGCGGCGATCGACGACTTCGCCGACCCGTACCCCTTCCGGGGCAGCAAGGGAAACCGGATCGTCGTGGTCTCCCGACACGGCGTCGACGGGTGCGACCCCGATCCCGCCAAGGTGGCCGCCGCGATCCGGGACCGGGTCGGCGAAGCCGGACTCGACCTCGACTTCAGGTTCGTTGGCTACCAGGTGCCGGCCGAGCAGCGCCCGGTGCTGACCCAGGTGGCCTCGGCGACCGGCGCACCGGAGCCGACCTTCCCGGAAACCGCCGACGATCTCACCGCCGTGCTCAAGCAGTTCACCATCCCGCGCTCGCCCGACGCCGCCCCGGTGGCGATTCCCACCCCCGACCCCACCGCCGACTGGAAGCCGTACCGGAACACCGGGGGTGGTTACGCCCTGCGCTACCCGCCCAACTGGTCCACCCAGGAGTGCGAGACGGACCTCTGGCTCGCGCACGTCCCCGAACTGCTGCCCGGATGCCTCGGCACCGACTTCTTCTTCTTCCTCGCCTGGGTCCGGGTCCAGGAGCCCGACCAGGCCTTCAGCGGCCCCTACGACGAGGAGACCTTCGACGACATCGAGGTCCGGGACGTCACCGTCGACGGCGTCGCCGGCAAGCGCCACTCCGCCGTCTGGGCGAAGGAGGACATCATCGGGCGGGCCGCCGTGGGCACGGCTGTCGTCCGGTACGTCGTGCCGGCCAACGGACGGGTGTACACGATCAGCTACGAGAACGATCCGGACTCGGCCGGCGCGGCCGACCTGCTGGAGAAGTTCGACCTGATGGTCACGAAGACGTTCAGTTTCAGCTGAGGTGTAAGGAAGGGCCCCTTCTTATCGCTTTTTGTATAAGAAGGGGCCCTTCCTTACACCTCAGACATCCGTGCACACAGCCGGGCCAGCGGACCACGCGACCGCGGCGTCTGCCGCCCGCCGAGGGCCGCGGCGGTCGGCGCACGCTCAACGGGGGCCGGAGCCGAGCCGTTGGTGCCAGGCGACCGCCGCCGGGTCGGTGAGCGAGGCGACCTGGTCGACCACCACCCGCAGCCGGGCGGCGTCGTCCGGCGCCGCCTTCCACAGTGGCGCGAAGACCGGGTCGAGCGCGTCCGGCGCCCGGTTCAGCAGCGCCGTCACCAGCTCGGTCAGGATCTCCCGCTGCCGCTCGTACCACTGGAGGGCGCCGGGACGCCGCATCACGTAGCGCAGCGCCATCCCCTTGAGCAGCGCACACTCGGCGCGGATCCGCCGGGGTACGACGAGTTCGGCGGCGTACCGGCACAGCGGGCCGGTGCCGTGCCGCCGCTCGGTCGCCTCGACCGCCGCCGCCACGAAGCGCCCGGTCAGCACGCTTGTGCTCGCCTTCAACGCGGCCAGCGCCCGGTGACTGCCGTCGTACTCGCGCAGCGGGGCGAGCACCGGGTCGGCGAGCAGCCCGGACAGCACCTCGGCCAGGTAGTCCGCCGACTCGGTCGAGTACCGCCCGGCGACGTCGGCGCAGAGCGCGGCCCGCTCGTCCGGGTCGCCCCGCAACTGGGTCAGGCGCAGCCGCAGGTAGCCGCCGTGGATGCCGTCCTCCACGTCGTGCACCGAGTACGCCACGTCGTCGGCCCAGTCCATCACCTGGGCCTCCAGGCAGCGTACGTCGCCGTCCGGGGCGCCCCGGCGCAGCCAGTCGAAGGTGTCGGCGTCGTCGGCGTACACCCCGAACTTGCGCTGCCCCGGGCGGCGTGGCCACGGGTACTTGCAGACGGCGTCCAGGGCGGCCCGGGTCAGGTTGAGCCCGGCGGAGGTGCCGTCCGGGCCGTACACCTTGGCTTCCAGCCGGGTCAGTACCCGCAGTGTCTGCGCGTTGCCCTCGAAGCCGCCGCAGTCGGCGGTGAGCACGTCGAGCGCGGCCTCGCCGTTGTGCCCGAACGGCGGGTGCCCGAGGTCGTGCGCCAGCCCGGCCACGTCCACGATGTCGGGGTCGCAGCCGAGCCGGCCGCCCATCTCGCGGGCGATCTGGGCGACCTCCAGCGAGTGGGTGAGCCGGGTCCGGAGGAAGTCGTCGGTGCCGGCGGTGTGCACCTGGGTCTTGGCGGCCAGCCGCCGGAACGCCGCCGAGTGCAGCACCCGGGCACGATCCCGCTGGTACGGGCTCCGCCCGTAGCCGCTGTCCTTCGCCGGCTCGGCCACCCGGCGCTCCGCGTCGGGCTGGCTGAGCACGTCACCGATCCTCACCCGGGCGCCCTCGCCGCCGTCAACTCCGCTGGGCGAGTACGCAGAACTCGTTGCCCTCCGGGTCGGCCAGCACCGTCCAGCCCTCGTCCGGCATCTGCCCGACGTCGACGTGCCGGGCGCCCATGTTGACCAGCCGCTCGACCTCGGCCTCCTGGTCGGCCGGGCGCAGGTCGATGTGCAGCCGGTTCTTCGTCTCCTTGCCCTCCGGCACCGGCACGAAGACCAGGCCGGGCAGCGTCTCCGGGGTCCGGCGGATCTCGACCTCGTCCGGCAGCTCGTTGACGATCTGGTAGCCGAGCGCCTCGGCCCACCAGCGCGCGAGCCGGGCCGGATCGGCCGCGTCGACCACCAGGTTCTCCCACACGCTGCCCATGGGCCACACTCCGTCACTCGTCACGAGGGGAAACGACGTTCGGGTGTCGATCAGGTTACGCCCGGGTTCCCGGCTCCGCGCGCCGTCGGACGCTCCGACACACTACGCGGTTGACCTGCGCCTGGGCGCGCAACCGCCGAACAGCCGAGAGTTGTCGGACGATTGCCGATCGTCACGGGGACGACGCCGGGACCTTGCTCGGTGTAGCGTGCCGGAGTCGGTAGGTTACCGGACTGGAACCACCGACGGCGAGGGTGATCGGCGAGTAGCGGGCGGCGCTCCCCTCGACACCCCGAACCCGAGCGGCGGGTCGGGCCGGACGAGCACCGGCAGCGCCCCCGGAGGGGACCCGGCGACGTCGACCGGCAACGAGGCCACCGGCGGAGAAGCGACGGCACCGAGCAAAGTCCAGCGGCACGGACCAACGCCGAAGGAGAGTCACCAGTGAACACTGATGCCGCCCTGCTGGCCGAACTGCACCGGTTGCGGCGCGCCGTGCCGGAGATATCGGGTGCCCTGCTGGCTGCCGTGGACGGGCTGCTCGTCGCCGGCGACCTGCCCGGAACAGATCCACATCACGTCGCCGCCCTCTCGGCCGCCAACCTCGGCATCGGTGACCGCTTCGCCCACCTGGTCGGGGACGGGCCGCTGCGGGAGTCGGTGGTCCGGGGCGCCGACGGCTGTGTGGTCGTCTATCCGGCCGGCGAGAACGGGATCCTGACCGTCCTCGTCCACCCGGCCGCCGACCTGGCGCGGCTGCACGCCGAGGCCCGGCCGGCCGCCCAGCGACTCGGCGCGCTCTGGGACGCCCTCCGAGAGCCGACCGTGGCGACCGCGATCCCGCCGGCCACCGACCCGGACGCACCCCTGGCCACCCGTACTCCGATGGCCGCGCTTCCCGCCGGCCTCTGGTCCTCCCCCGGCGGCCGGCGCTCCCCCGGCCGGCAGTAGGACCTCGGGGCCGCCGACCGCCCCGAACAAGAAGTCGACGCCGTGCGCGAGGTGCAGGCTGCGACGGCAGCCGGGCACAACGACGCATCGACGGCAACTCGTTCGACCAGATCATCCTTGGCGTGGACGGGTCCAACCCCGATTGGTGAATCGATCTTCGACCGGTCGCCGGCCCACTCGCACCGGTACGGTGTGGATCTGCTGGCGGCTGGCTCCGGCTTTGGCGTCCATCGTGACCCTCGGCCTTCGGCTGTTATCGCTGCGGGCCACCGTGGCGGTCGATCCAGATCAGCTCGGCCGGCCGGGCGAACGCGTGCAGCCGAAGCTCGGTCACATGGAGAGCGGTCGTTACCAGCAGTTTCCCGACGACATCGCCGCCGTGCTGCGCGCCTGCGGCGCCCAGCAGCCGGCCATCGACCGACTCACCACACTCGCCGGCCGCGCCGACTCTCGATCGTGGTGGGCACCCTGGGCCAACGTCGTACCCGACTGGTTCCGGACGTACGTCGGCCTCGAAGGTCTCGCCGACGGCGCGTTCGTCTTCGAGTCCATGGTGATCCCCGGCCTGTTGCAGACCGAGGCGTACGCCCAAGCGCTGACCCTGGGCACCGGATTCGTTCGACCCGACCACGCCGAACGGTTCGTGTCGTTCCGGCAGGCACGGGCGCGGCGGCTCACCGACGAGGACAGCCCGCTGACCCTGCACGCGGTGATCGGCGAGGCGGCGCTACGGCTGCGCGTCAACGGCGACGAGACCCGGCGTGCCCAGCTCGTCCACCTGGTCACCATGTCCGAACTTCCGAACGTCACCGTCCAGGTTCTCCGTCCCGAGGACGGCCCGCACGCAGCAGGCGCGATCGGCAAGTTCGTTGTGCTGGAGTTCGGTCACGTCCGACCCATCGCCTACTCCGAACTACTGGACGGGGCGATGTACGTGCAGGATCCGGACGGCGTGCGGACCTATAGCATGGTGGGAGACAACCTGCGCCAGGTCGCGCTCTCGCCGGCAGACTCGCGCGCCCTGATCCGGGAGCTGGCCGGCGCGGAATAGCCCCGGAGGTCCCCGTGTCCAGCCCCGATCTGAGCACCGCCCGCTGGTTCAAGAGCAGCCGCAGCACCAATAACGGCGACTGTGTCGAGTGCGCGATCCTCCCCGCCCACGTCGCCGTACGCGACAGCAAGGACCAGGGCGGGCCGGTGCTCCTCATTTCCCCGGCTCAGTGGTCCACCTTCGTCCGCGCCGCTGCCACCGACTCCCTTCCAAGCTGCTGACACGCGATCGAGCCGACCGCTCGGTGACAGGCTCCCAGCAAGCCACGCTCCACATGGCTGCCTTAGGCAGGCGTCCATCCACCACCGAGCCCGGTCAGCGACCGCATGACGGTGAGGCCGAACGCTGACTACTCCTCGAAGAATTCCTCATCGACCTGCTTGAGGTCGAAGGTCTCGCGGACGGACGTACCGACGTTATACCTGACCATGAGCCTGGTCAGCTCAAGACCATCGATCAGCACGAGGCGCATCGCGACACTCTCGGCGAACTGTCGTGCCCCCGGGCTGTATCGTCCGGTGGTAACGAAAACCCCGCGACTTGTCTGCGCGCCCTGGAGGGCGCCCACAAAAGCCTGAATCTCGGGTCGGTTCACCGTCGCGCTCTTGTCATATCGCTTCGCCTGCACGCCCACCAACTCCAACCCGAGGGCGTCCTGGCGAACGAGTCCATTCAGCCCTGCATCGCCGGGCTTCCCGGTGTGCTCGGTCAAAGACTCGCGCCCGCCGTAGCCCATTGCCTGCAAGAGCCGCAGCGCGAGGCGCTCGAGGAAGGCTGGCGGCTGGGCAAGCACCCGTTCAAGTAGCTCACTGGCGACTGCGGCGTCTGCCGCCCGAACCAGTTGCCCAACTGCCTCGCTAGGTGAGATCTCACTGGCGGTAATCGCCTCGTCAGCCGGATCAGCGGGATCGTCCGGAGAGGATGTCTTTGGTGTCCGGAAGGCTTGGTACTCGGGAAAGGTAAAGAGCAGCGTCATGTCGACCCGCTGAGGATTCTTCGCCAGAACCTCCTCACCACGTGGAGTGAGTGCGTACTGTGCCCGTGCCGGTCTGGACACAAGGCCGGCCTTCGTCATGTGCGTGAGCGCCCACGCGATGCGGTTGGAGTAGGTTGTCTGCTTACCACTCGGCAGCAACTGCGCCTGATCGTCCTCGTCAACTTCGAGCGCATCAGCGACCGACGCTCGGATCTCCGATAGGGAGCGCGGCTTCCCGCCCTCGAGAGCTGCCAGCGCAGGGCGCATGATCGTTTGAAAGTCAGGAACAGCCACGATCAGAGACTAGCGGCCTTCGTGTTGGCCCAAGGTGACGAGTCGAACCAAGGCCATCGCTGGTCGTTGTCAGGAGATGGTCAGCCGCCCGTGCCAGGCGACCGCTTTCGGGTCGGTGAGCGAGGCGACCTGGTCGACCACCATCCGCAGCCCGGCGGCGTCGTCCGGTGCCGCCTTCCACAGTGGCCCGAAGACCGGGTCGGGGCGCGTCCGGCTTCCGGTCCAGCAGCGCCGTCACCAGCTCGGTCAGGATCTCCCGCTGCCGCTCGTACCACTGGCGAGCAGCGGGGCGCGCCCGTCGGGGCCCACCGACGCCGGCCGGCCATCGAGGCACGGCAACAACGGCCCGTCGAGGCCGACCACCGACGGGCGGCGGCCCGGCGCCGGTGGGAGCGGCGTTGGTCCCACCGGCACCGGGTCGACGAGTCTGCGGCGTAGCGGCGGTCAGCGGCTGTCGGAGCCGGTGGACTCGATCACCGCGCGGCCGGCCTCCAACCGGGCCACCGGCACCCGGAACGGCGAGCAGGAGACGTAGTCCAGCCCCACCTCGTGGAAGAAGTGCACCGACTCCGGGTCGCCGCCGTGCTCGCCGCAGACCCCGAGCTTGAGCCCGGGGCGGGCCGCCCGGCCCTCGTCGGTGGCGATCCGGACGAGCCGGCCGACCCCGTCGGCGTCGAGCGACTCGAACGGTGAGATGCCGAAGATGCCCAGTTCCAGGTAGCGCCAGAAGAACGCGCCCTCCACGTCGTCCCGGGAGAAGCCCCAGCCCATCTGGGTCAGGTCGTTGGTGCCGAAGGAGAAGAACTCGGCGGCCTCGGCGATCTGGCCGGCGGTCAGTGCCGCCCGGGGTACCTCGATCATGGTGCCGATCAGCACCTCGACGGCCTGCTCCCGGGTCACCTCCGCGATGATCTTCTCCGCTTCGGTGCGTACCGTCTCCAGTTCCTGCACCGCGCCGACAAGCGGGACCATGATCTCCGGCTTCGGGCTGCCGCCGGCCCTGGCCAGCTGCACCGCCGCCTCGACGATCGCCCGGACCTGCATGGCGAACAGGCCCGGGATGACCAGGCCGAGCCGGACGCCGCGCAGGCCCAGCATCGGGTTCTGCTCGTGCATCCGGCGTACGGCGCTGAGCAGCGCCTCGTCCCGGGCGGCGTCCTCGCCGCGCTCGTGCGCGACCGCGACGTGCACGGCCAGTTCCTCCAGCGAGGGCAGGAACTCGTGCAGCGGCGGGTCGATCAGCCGGACGGTGACCGGCTGGCCGTCCATCGCCCGGAGGACCTCGACGAAGTCGGCCCGCTGCAACGGCAGCAGTTCGGCAAGCGCCGCCCGCCGCTCGTCGTCGGTGCGGGCCAGGATCAGCCGCTCGACGAGCGCGCGCCGGTCGCCGAGGAACATGTGCTCGGTGCGGCACAGACCGATCCCCTCGGCCCCGAACCGCCGGGCCCGGGCCGCGTCCTCGCCGGTGTCGGCGTTCGCCCGCACGCCCAGCCGCCGCTTGGCGTCGGCGTGCGCCATGATCCGGTGTACGGCGGCCACCAGCGGATCTTCAGTGGTCTCGCCGTCCACGCTGCCCTCGAAGTAGCGCACCACCTCGGAGGGCCAGACCGGCACCTCGCCGAGGTAGACCTTGCCGGTGGTGCCGTCGATCGAGACGACATCCCCCTCGGCGACGGTCTGCCCGTGCACGGTGAACTTCCGGGCCCGTACGTCCACGTCGAGTGCGTCGGCACCGCAGACGCAGGTCTTGCCCATCCCCCGGGCCACCACGGCGGCGTGGCTGGTCTTGCCGCCGCGCGAGGTGAGGATGCCGCGTGAGGCGATCATGCCGGGCAGGTCGTCCGGGTTGGTCTCCCGGCGGACCAGGATGACGTCCTCGCCGGCCTCGGCCAGTTCGACCGCCCGCTTTCCCTCGAAGACCACCTGGCCGACGGCGGCCCCCGGCGAGGCGCCGATCCCCCTGGCCAGCGGGGTCGGGTCGTCGTCGAGTCTGAACCGGGGGAACATCAGCTGGGCGAGCTGGGCGCCGTTGACCCGGTGCAGCGCCTCGTCCAGGTCGATCAGGCCCTCGTCGACGAGCTGGGCGGCGATCACGAACGCGGCGGCGGCGGTCCGTTTGCCGACCCGGGTCTGGAGCATCCAGAGCTTGCCGCGCTCGATGGTGAACTCGATGTCGCAGAGGTCGCGGTAGTGCTCCTCCAGTTTGGCCATGATGGCCAGCAACTCGTCGTACGCCGGCTTGTTCAGCTCTTCGAGCTGTTGCAGCGGTACGGTGTTGCGGATCCCGGCCACCACGTCCTCGCCCTGGGCGTTGGCCAGGTAGTCGCCGTAGATGCCCTGCGATCCGCTGGCCGGGTCGCGGGTGAACGCCACTCCGGTGCCGGAGTCCGGGCCGAGGTTGCCGAAGACCATCGCCACGACGTTGACCGCGGTGCCGAGGTCGGCCGGGATCCGCTCCTGCCGGCGGTAGAGCACGGCCCGCTCGGCGTTCCACGACGCGAAGACCGCGTTGACGGCGAGGGCGAGCTGCTCCCGGGGCGGTTGCGGGAAGTCGCGCCCGGTGTGCTTGCGGAAAATCGTCTTGTACGTGTCGACGAGTGCCCGCAGGTCGTCCGCGTCGAGGTCGAGGTCGTCCTCGGTACCCCGGGCCCGCTTGGCGTCGTCGAGCGCGTGCTCGAAGTCCTCGCCCGGCACGTCGCAGACGGTCTTGCCGAACATCTGGATCAGCCGGCGGTAGGAATCCCAGGCGAACCGCTCGTTGCCGCCGGCCTGGGCGGCCAGCCCGGCCACGCTGGCGTCGTTGAGCCCGACGTTGAGCACCGTCTCCATCATCCCGGGCATCGAGAACTTGGCCCCGGAGCGGACCGAGACCAGCAGGGGGTCGGCCGGGTCGCCGAGCCGCTTGCCCATCGTCTGCTCCAGCGCGGCCAGGTGCGCGTCGATCTCGTCGGCCAGTCCGTCGGGCTGGTCCCCGGTGCTCAGGTACGCCTGGCAGGCTTCGGTGCTGATGGTGAACCCGGGTGGTACGGGCAGTCCGAGGTTCGTCATCTCGGCCAGGTTCGCGCCCTTGCCACCTAGCAGGTCCTTGAGATCCTTGTTGCCCTCGGTGAAGTCGTAGACGTACTTCTGTCCCGCCGTCTGCTGAGCTGTCAACGGACCCTCCCAGGTGCGCCGTTCGACACTGAACGAAGCTTTAGCCGCCCTGTACGTACCCAGGGGACGGCTGCCCGTACCAGCGGGGAACCGCCGGCTGCCGGTGGGCGAAGGCTAAGCGACCGGCGGGCGGGTTGGGACTGTTCGGTGACAATCCGCACACTCGCGAAGCCTGTCCGTGTTCGCGAGGTTGCATGGGAACGATCCCATGCGCAAGATCAGTCAGCCGGGCCCGGCGGCGGCACCCGGGGTCCGGCGCCGGGCTCCCCGCCCGGAAGAACCCGCACCGCCTCGACGTTGAGACGTGTCGACAGCCGGGCTCGCACCACAGGGTGACCGGCCCTTGACACGCGGCCATTTCGAACGTACGTTTCATGAGATTTGCTCGGAAATCACCTGCGGCTCCCCCCGGAGAAGATCTGCCGTGCGACCTACCGCCTTTCCCTCTCGGACCCCTCTCGGCAACCCCGGCGACGCTCCACCCCGGCTCACCGACGTGCTGCCCGCCCCCGCCCGGGTCGAGCCGGCCGCCGGAGTCGAGTTCATCCTGACCCCCGGCACGACGATCCGGACCAGTCCCGGCCCCGAGGCGGGCGCCGTCGGGCGCCAGCTGGCCGAGCTGCTGCGCCGCCCCACCGGCTACCCGCTGCCGGTGGTCACCGCCGGCCGGTCCGACCCGCCGGGCGGGATCACCCTGCTGCTGACCGGCGACCGGACGGCACCGGACCGGTCCGGGCGGCCGAGGGCCGGTGGAGGTTCACCCGAGGACTACCGGCTGCTGGAGACCGAGGGCTACCGGCTGGAAATCAGCGCCGCCGGCGTGGTCGTCCGGGCCGGCACCGCGGCCGGGCTCTTCTACGGGGTGCAGACGCTGCGCCAGCTGCTGCCGGCGAAGATCGAGTCGGCCCGGCGGCAGCCCGGCCCGTGGGCGATCCCCGGCGGCACGATCGACGACCGCCCCCGGTTCGGCTACCGGGGCGCGATGCTCGACGTGGCCCGGCACTTCTTCGCCGTACCGCACGTGCTGCGCTTCGTCGACCACCTGGCCCGGTACAAGCTCAACCACCTGCACCTGCACCTCACCGACGACCAGGGCTGGCGGATCGCCGTCGACTCGTGGCCGAGGCTGGCCAGCGTCGGCGGCGCCACCGAGGTGGACGGCGGCCCCGGCGGCTACTACACCAAGGAGCAGTACGCCGAGATCGTCGCGTACGCCGCCGCCCGGCACGTCACGGTGGTGCCCGAGATCGACCTGCCCGGACACACCAACGCGGCCCTTAACGCGTACGGCGAACTCGCCCCGGACAGTGTCGCGCCGCCGGAGTACACCGGCACCGACGTCGGGTTCAGCGCGGTGGCCGTGGACAACGAGCGGACCTACCGGTTCGTCGACGACGTGCTCGGCGAGATCGCCGCGCTCACCCCGGGCCGGTACCTGCACATCGGCGGCGACGAGGCATTCACCCTGGACCGGGCCGCCTACACCCGGTTCATGAACAGGGTCCAGCGGATCGTCACCGGGCACGGCAAGCGGGTGCTCGGCTGGCACCAGCTCGCCGTCGCCGAGCCCAGCGCCGGCCGGGTCGTCCAGTACTGGGGCACCACCGACGAGGACCCGACGGTGGCGGCGGCGGTCCGGGACGGCGCGAAACTGCTGCTCTCCCCCGGCAACCGCAGCTACCTCGACATGAAGTACTCCTCGACGACCCCACTGGGCAAGGACTGGGCCGGGCTGGTCGAGGTGCGCGACGCGTACGACTGGGATCCCGGCAACTACCTGGCCGGGGTGCCGGCCGAGGCGGTGCTCGGGGTCGAGGCACCACTGTGGACGGAGACGATCCGTAGCGTCGCCGACATCGAGTTCATGACCTTCCCCCGGCTGCCGGCCATCGCCGAGCTGGGCTGGTCACCTGCCGAGATGCTGGACTGGGCCGACTTCCGGCTGCGGCTGGCCGGCCAGGGTCTGCGGTGGAGCACGGCGGGGATCACCTTCCACCGCTCGCCGAACGTGCCGTGGAAGGGCGCTCCGGTCGTACCCGAGCCCAGGGCCGGCGGATCGACGGCGGGTGCACCTGGTGCGACGGCGCAGGCCGCTGCCGACGGCGGCCCGCCGCCCGCCGACGACCAGCCGCCGGTGCCGATCGCCTGACCGGCACCGTCCGACGGCTGACCCGCTGGCTTCGGCTGGAGCCGGGCCGGCCCGTCGGCTCGGTGCACCGGCCCGACTCGGGTCAGTACAGTGCACCGGCCCGACTCGGGTCAGTGCACCGGCCCGACTCGGGTGACCGGCCAGGTGCGCAGGAAGACCCGGCCGACGACGTCGTCGGCATCCACCGGTCCCCAGATCCGGGAGTCGGCGGCGCCCTCGCGGTGGTCGCCCAGCAGGTAGACACCATCCGGCGGTACGGTGACCGGGCGGCAGTCGGTGCGGCTGCCGGCCGCCAGGTAGGGCTCGTCGACCGGCGCACCGTTGCGCCACAGGTGTCCGTCCACACAGGACATCTGATCTCCGGGCAGTCCGAGTACCCGGACCACGAAGGTCTCCGGCTTCCCGTCGGACAACGCCCTTCCGTCGACTCGGCCGGCTGGCTGGTCCGGGACCCGGAGCAGCACCAGGTCGCCACGGTCCGCCCCGGTCAGCCGGACGAGCCACCGGTCCGCCACGACCCGGTCCCCGACCTGCAGGGTCGGCTCCATGCTGATGCTGGGTACGTAGCGGACAGCCAGCAGGAACTGGCCGAGCAGTACGCCCAGCAGCGCCGCCGCGCTTCCGGCGACCAGCAGCCGGCGCCGGCGGTTGTCGGGCCAGAGCACCGCCGCGACCTGCACGAACAGCCGTCGCCCGGGACGGCGCTCCCGCCAGGAGAGCCAGACACCGCTGGCCGCCCAGCGCACCGCCTCCCAGCTTCCCGAGGTCTCGTCGAACTCGCCGAGGATCGCGGCACCCCAGGTTCCGGCCGCACCGGACCGGACTCCTCGGGCATCGCCCGGTGCCACCTCGGCCCGCCCGTGCACCGCCCGGGTCAGGACGGCCCGGGCGATCCGCCGCAGGCGCGGTTCCCGGACGGCGGCATCGGCGGCATCGGCGCTCGCCGCATCGGCGGCATCGGCGGTCGCGAGGGTGCGCATGCTGGTCGGAACGTCAGGTCGGGCCGGCGTACCCGGTATCGGCCGGGCCGTCATGAGGCACCGCCCAAGGCCGGGCCGGGACGCGGGGAGGGCGCCCGGCGAGCCGCACCGGCAAGTCGGGTACGGGCCAGTTCGGCACCCTCGGCGGTGAGCCGGTAGCTGTGCCGGGGTGGCCGCCCCGGGGTGGTGGGCTCTTCCCAGTGGGTCTCCAGCAGGGACTGTTCGGCCAGCCGCATCAGGATCGGATAGAGCGTGCCGGAGGCGAGCGCCGTCTCCTTGCTGAGGTCGTAGCCGTACCGCCACTGGTCCGGCGCGGCGAGCAGCGCCTCGAAGAGGCGCAGTGTCTGTGGCGAGCTGTGCGGTATCCGGGGCATTTTCAAACTCTACATATGTCGACTATCAACCGGCAAGCCCCTCCGAAGACCTGACGCAAGCCCCTCCGGATACCCGACGCAAGCCCCTCCGGACCCGACCCAGGTCGACCGGTTGCGCCGGGGGCAGGCGATGGAGGTGATCGTGGGCGCACAGACGGGGCAGCTCGACAGTCGCCGGTTCGCCAAGGTACTGCCCGGCCGACAGGCCCGAGCGCCACAGCCCGACAGGCCCGAGCGCCACAGCCGGCAGGTCCGGCGGTCAGCCGCCGGAATCGGCGATCTCGGCGCCGGCCGGCACCTCGGCGCTGTCCCGGTCGGCCAGCCAGCCGTCCGGCAGGAAGACCTTGCCCGGCGAGTTGGTCCGGCCCCGGGGCTGGCCCAGCGTCTCCACCGGAAACGGCTCCGCCGGGTCGAGCTTGCCGAGCAGGTCGTTGAGCTCGGCCAGGCCGTTCACCATCGCCAGCGCCCGGCGCAGCTCACCGCCGACCGGGAAACCCTTCAGATACCAGGCGACGTGCTTGCGGAAGTCGACACAACCGTCCCGCTCGGCGGTCTCCGGCCGGTCGCCCCCGGCGAACCAGTCGACGAGCAGCTCGGCGTGCCGGCGCATGGTCAGGGCGACCTCGCCGAGCGCCGGCAACCGACGTGCGAGGCTGCCGGCGAAGGCCGCCGACAGGTCGGCGAAGAGCCACGGCCGGCCCAGGCAGCCACGACCGACGACCACCCCGTCCGCACCGGTGTGCGCCACCATCCGGAGCGCGTCGTCCGCCTCCCAGATATCGCCGTTGCCGAGTACCGGCACGTCGAGCGCCTGCTTGAGGGTGCCGATGGCATCCCAGTCCGCCGTACCCGAATACCGCTGCGCGGCCGTCCGCCCGTGCAGGGCGACCGCCGCCACCCCGGCCTCCTGGGCGGCGAGCCCCGCCTCGACGTACGTCAGGTGGTCGTCGTCGATGCCCTTGCGCATCTTGACCGTCACCGGCACCCCGGCCGGGGCGGCCGCCTCGACCGCCGCCCGGACGATCCGGGCGAAGAGCCGGTGCCGCCACGGCAGCGCCGCCCCGCCGCCCTTGCGGGTGACCTTCGGCACCGGGCAGCCGAAGTTGAGGTCCACGTGGTCGGCCAGGTCCTCCTCGACCACCATCCGGACCGCCGCCGCCGTCACCGCCGGGTCGATCCCGTAGAGCTGGAGGCTGCGCGGTCGCTCGTCACCGCCGAAGGCGACCATCCGGAGCGTCTTCGGATTCCGCTCGACGAGCGCCCGGGTCGTCACCATCTCGCAGACGTAGAGCCCGCCGCCCTGTTCCCGACAGAGCTGCCGGAACGCGACATTCGTGATCCCGGCCATCGGGGCGAGCACCACCGGCGGCCACACCACATGCCCACCCAACTCCAGCGGGCGGGGTGCAAGGAAGGGCCCCCGCTTATCGCTTTCTGTATAGGAAGGGCCCCCTCCAAACCGCTTAGCCATAGCACACTCCCCGTCCGCCGGTACGTCGTACACAACCCCCCACGTTATCCACAGACTCGTGGCAGAGGTCTGGCGGCGTACGGGCGATCGAAGCAGCCTGCACGAATGACCAACGCCGACCCGTCCGCTGAACAGCGGCAGAGCATCGACAGCCTCGCGGTGCGCCAGCAGCAGATTGTCACACGATCCCAGTTGCTTGCCGCCGGCTTCGACGACATGCACATGTACCGCCAGACCCGACGCGGTCGCTGGCAACGAGTGTTGCCGGCGACGTACGCCCTGGTCACGGGCACTCTCACCGACGAACAGCGACTCATCGCCGCCGTGCTCTACGTCGGTCGGAGCGGACAGCTCACCGGACCGGCGGCACTACGGTGGTACGGCTTCCGCTACGCCCCGAAAACGCCGGAGACGCAGCTCATCGTGCCGCACGACACCCGTCGCGCCTCGGCAGGCCATGTCCGGGTCTGCCGGACCCTCTCCCTCGACGATCGTGCCCGGGACGGGGGTCTATACCAGGTGTGCTCGCCAGCCCGCGCGGTGGTCGACACCTCCCGCGACCTGCGTGACCTTCGAATGGTACGGGCGATCGTGGCGGAGGCCATCCAACGGAGCTACACCGACCTGAGGGCGCTGGACGAGGAGGTCGTCCGGGCTGGCCGCAGCCGCACAGCGCTGGTACGCCGGGCCTTCCAGGAGGTCGTCCAGGGAACCCGATCGGCGCCGGAGGCGGAACTTCGGGCTTGCCTGTCCAACAGCCGGTTGCTGCCGGAGATCATCTGGAATCCTCGACTGCTCGGCCCGGACCGGTCGAGCCTGCCGACCCCGGACGGCTACCTCGCGGACGCCGCGATCGCGCTGGAGGTCGACTCGCAGGAGTTTCACTTCGCGCCGGCCGACTGGCACCGCACCATGGATCGACACAACGAACTGAGCCGGCATGGCCTGCTGATCCTGCACTTTCCGCCGGCCCAGATCCGCCGGGAGCCCCATCGAGTTCGGCAGATCGTCGAGGACGCGTACCGGTCCCGCCGAGGTTTCGGCGCACGGTGCGGGGTGTTGTTAGGCGGGGCCCCCGCTACCGCAGAATCCGATAAGCGGGGGCCCTTCCTTACACCTGGGTCTTAGCAGCCGGGCAGGCGCTCGAGCAGGTACTGCTCGACCTGGTCGAGGCTGACCCGCTCCTGGGTCATGCTGTCCCGGTTGCGTACCGTCACGGCGTTGTCGTCCAGGGTGTCGAAGTCGACGGTGACGCAGAACGGGGTGCCGATCTCGTCCTGCCGGCGGTAGCGGCGGCCGATCGCCTGCGAGTCGTCGAACTCCACCACCCAGCGCCTGCGCAGCGCGGCAGCCAGGTCCTTCGCCTTCGGCGAGAGCGAGGGGTTGCGGGAGAGCGGCAGCACGGCCACCTTGACCGGGGAGAGCCGGGGGTCGAAGCGGAGTACGGTGCGCTTGTCGACCCCGCCCTTGGTGTTCGGCGCCTCGTCCTCGTCGTACGCCTCCAGCAGGAAGGCGAGCACCGCCCGGGTCAGGCCGGCGGCCGGCTCGATCACGTACGGCACCCAGCGCTGCTGCTTCTCCTGGTCGAAGTAGGACAGGTCGACACCGGAGTGCTTGCTGTGCGTGGAGAGGTCGAAGTCGGTGCGGTTCGCGATGCCCTCCAGCTCGGAGAACTCGGTGCCGCCGAACCGGAAGCGGTACTCGATGTCGACGGTCCGCTTCGAGTAGTGCGAGAGCTTCTCCTGCGGGTGCTCGAAGAAGCGCAGGTTCTCCTCGGTCAGGCCGAGGTCGAGATACCAGTTCCAGCGCTCGCGCAGCCAGTACTCGTGCCATTCCTCGTCGCTGCCCGGCTCGACGAAGAACTCCATCTCCATCTGCTCGAACTCGCGGGTCCGGAAGATGAAGTTGCCCGGGGTGATCTCGTTGCGGAACGACTTGCCGACCTGGGCGATGCCGAACGGCGGCTTCTTGCGGGCCGACGCGGCGACGTTGTTGTAGTTGACGAAGATGCCCTGCGCGGTCTCCGGCCGGAGGTAGTGCAGCCCCTCCTCGCTCTCCACCGGGCCGAGGTAGGTCTTCATCAGGCCGTTGAACATCCGGGGCTCGGTGAAGGTGCCCTTGTTGCCGCAGTTCGGGCAGTTCAGCTCGGCCAGCGAGGCCGGCGGGTTGCCGTGCTTCTCCGCGTACGCCTCTTCGAGGTGGTCGGCCCGGAACCGCTTGTGGCAGGACTGGCACTCGGTCAGCGGGTCGACGAAGGCGTCCAGGTGGCCGGAGGCGGCCCAGACGTCCCGGGCGAGGATCACCGCCGAGTCGAGGCCGACGATGTCGTCCCGCTGCTGCACCATGCTCCGCCACCACTGGCGCCGGACGTTCTCCTTCAGCTCGACGCCGAGCGGGCCGTAGTCCCAGGCCGACCGGGTGCCCCCGTAGATCTCGCTGGACGGGAAGACGAAGCCTCGGCGCTTCGCGAGACTGACGACGGCGTCGATGCGGTCGGCTGGCATGGCTACCTCCTACACCGGCTGGCGGCCGGCGGGGACATCTGTCGGGGCGGTCAACGGGGACAACGGTCGGACACGGCGGGCAGGGACGGCACCAGGACCTGGCTCGGGCGGTGCTCCGCACCACGGTACGGCCACCCGCGTCCCCGAGCCCAGCAGATTACTCCACCTCGGCGGTGACACCGCCGCCGCCCGGCCGGGCGGCCACGCCGGTCAGCTGATCTCGCACACCCGCAGCCCGCCGCTGGACTGGTCCTGGTCGAGCAGGGCCCGGAGACTGTCCTGCCCCCCACTGGCGTACGTCACGTCCACCGGCACGCTCAGCTCGCTGGTCAGCGACACGTCGCCGATCCGGAACGAGGCGATGTCCGGTTCGGCACCGACCCGGCGGGCGAACTCGGCCGGCGACTCCACCTGCTGCGCGGACTCGCAGAGCAGGTCGTACGCCTTGTCGAGGTCGTCGTCGTCGAGTGCCTCGAAGTAGTCGGTGACCACCGAGCGGGCCTGCTCGTTCAACGCCTGGGAGCCGAAGACCAGCAGACCGGCCAGGGCGGCTCCGCCCCCGCCGCAGAAGAGTACGACGGCCAGCGCCGCCACCCCGAGCCCGAGCCACAGCCGCGCGCCACGCCCCTCGCTGGGCGGCGCGGCGAAGACCGGCTCGACACCGGGCCCGGCCGGCGGTGCCGGCACGGCCGGCAGAACCTGCCCGTAGCCGGGCGGCGGCCCGAAATTGGGCTGCATGGCGTAGCCGGGCGGCGGGGCGTAGCCGGGCGGCGGGGCGTAGCCGCGCTGCGGCCCGGGGGCACCGGGCGGGGCCTGGTCGTCGGGCCGGACGGACTCGGGTGGGGGCGGCGGCCCGCCGGGCGGCCCGGGAACGGTCATGGGGAAAGGGTAGTGCCCGGGTCATCACCGGCCGGAGTCACCGGGCAGAGTCACCGGGCGGGGTCGGTGGCCCGGTCGCTCGGGGTGACTTCGACCTGGCCGTCCGGTTCGGCGCTGGCCAGCGTCTCGTACGCGGAGGGCTCGTCGAGCGACTCGGCGAGCAGCGGAGTCGCGTCGACCTTGACGTCGAAGGCGCCGAGGGCCCGCCGGTAGGTGCCGACCGACTCCCACTCGGTGACCAGGCACCAGTGCCGGGGGTCGTCAAGGGCCCGCAGCAGTTCGCCCCGGCGGTATCCCGGCCGGGCGGCGAGGGCGGCCAGCGCGGCGTGGGCCCGCTCCGTGAAGGTCGCGGCGGTCTCCTCCGCCACCACGAACCGGTTGGTCACCAACACGTACGCCTCCTGCCGCAGGTTCCGGGATCTCGTAGAGTCTGTGGGATGCAGCGTACGCAGAGCGCCCTGCTGACCCGCCTGGCCCGGGTCAACCCGACGACGATGTTCCTGGCCGCACTGGTGCTGGTGCTGCTCGGCCTCTTCGCGCCGGGGATCGTCGGCGGGGCGGTGCTGCTGGCCCTGGCCGCCGGGCTGGCCGCGCTGCTGGTGACCACCTGGCCGGTGCAGCGCCCGGCGACCCGGACCCTCCGGCTGGTGATCCTGACCCTGCTGGTCGGTGCCGCCCTGGTGAAGATCGCCGGATGACCCCCGTCCGCCCGCCGGTGGTCCGGCACCCGCGACGGAACCCGTGAAGCCGTTTCATGCAAGCATGCGTTTTTGACAATCATTCTCATTGTCGCGGAAAGTAGAGGGCATGGTGATCCGCTCCGCCCTCCGTACCGCCGCCCTCGCCACCACCGGCCTGCTCGCGCTGACCGGCGTCGCCGCCTGCGGGGGTGACGGCAGCGGCGCCGACCCCGACCGGGTCGACGTCGTCGCCGCCTTCTATCCCCTCCAGTTCGTCGCCGAGCGGGTCGGCGGGGACGCCGTCCGGGTGACGAACCTCGCCAAGCCCGGCGCCGAGCCGCACGACCTGGAACTCAACCCCGGTCAGGTCGGCCAGGTCAGCGACGCGGAACTGGTGGTCTACCTGGCCGGCTTCCAGCCGAGCGTGGACGAGGCGGTCAGCCAGCAGGCCGGCGACCGGGCCTTCGACGTGGCAGGCGTGGCGCCGCTGTTGGACGCGACGGAGGGCGGGCACGAGCACGAGGGCGCGGAGGGCCACCAGGAGGAGGAGGCGCACGAGGGCGAGGGCGCCGCCGGGGAGAAGCACGAGGGGGAGGCCACCGGCAAGGACCCGCACGTCTGGCTCGACCCGACCCGGCTGGCCGGGATCGCCGACAAGCTGGCCGAGCGGCTGGGCACGGTCGACCCGGACCGGGCCGCCGACTACACCACCCGGGCCGGGACGCTGCGCACCGAACTGGAGGCCCTGGACTCCGAGTACGCCCAGGGGCTGAAGACCTGCCAGCGGCGGGAACTGGTGACCAGCCACACCGCCTTCGGATACCTGGCCCAGCGCTACCAACTGGAGCAAATCGGCATCTCCGGGCTGACCCCGGAGGACGAGCCGGCCCCGCAGCGGCTGGCCGAGGTGGCCGCCGAGGCCCGGGAGCACAAGACCACCACGATCTTCTTCGAGACGCTGGTCAGCCCGAAGGTCGCCGAGACGATCGCCCGGGAGGTCGGGGCGAAGACCGCCGTACTGGATCCGATCGAGGGCCTGCAACCGGACAGCACCGGGGACTACCTTTCGGTGATGCGCAGCAACCTGGGTGCCCTGAGGACCGCGTTGGGATGTTCATGACCGAACCTGTCGTCACCGTGCAGCACGGGGTGGTCGCCTACGCCGACCGTCCCGTGCTGCGCGGCGTCTCCCTGCGGGTGGAGCCGGGCGAGGTGGTCGCCGTACTCGGCGCCAACGGCTCCGGCAAGTCCACGCTGATCCGGGCGATCCTCAACCTGGTGCCGCTGGCCGCCGGGGCGGTCACCCTGTTCGGCACCCCGCAGCGCCGGTTCCGGCAGTGGGCCAGGATCGGGTACGTGCCGCAGCGGATGGGCGCCGGCAGCGGCGTACCGGCCACCGTGGCCGAGGTGGTCGCCTCCGGCCGGCTGGCCCGGCGGGGCGTGTTCCGGCCGCCGGGGCGGGTCGACCGGGCGGCGGTGGCCGAGGCGCTGGCCGCCGTCGGGCTCGCCGACCGGGCCGGCGACCCGGTGGCCACCCTCTCCGGCGGGCAGCAGCAGCGCACCCTGATCGCCCGGGCGCTGGCCGGCGGGCCCGAGCTGCTGGTCCTCGACGAGCCGACCGCCGGAGTCGACTCCGCCAGCCAGGACGCCTTCGCCGAGGCGCTGCGCGGGTTCGTCGCCGGTGGCGGGACGGTGCTGCTTGTCGCGCACGAACTCGGGCCGCTGGCCGGGGTGGTCACCCGGGCGGTGGTCGTACACGACGGGACGATCGCGCACGACGGCGCGGTCCCGGAACCGGTCGGGCACCACGCCGCGCCCGGACACGACCACGTCCACCCGCACGCGCCGGAGGAGTCCACCGGGATGTGGGGCAAGTGAGGGCGACATGAGCATCTTCCAGTACGAGTTCATGATCCGCGCCCTGGTCGGGGCGCTGGTGATCGGGCTGACCGCCCCGGCCCTCGGCATCTATCTGGTGCAGCGCCGGATGTCGCTGATCGGCGACGGGGTCGGGCACGTCGCGCTGACCGGGGTCGGGGTCGGGCTGCTGCTCCACCAGTCCCCGGTGCTGACCGCGGTGCTCGTGGCGGCGGTCGCCGCGGTCGCCATCGAGCTGATCCGGGAACGCGGCCGCACCTCCGGCGACGTCGCACTGGCGATGCTCTTCTACGGCGGCATCGCCGGTGGCGTGATGCTCGTCGGGCTCTCCGGCAGCCGGAGCAACGCCAACCTGCTGGCGTACCTCTTCGGCTCGCTGACCACGACGTCACCGCAGGATCTGGTGGTGATCGTGGTGCTCGCGGCGGTGGTCCTGGTCACCATGGTCGGGCTGCGCCCGGCACTCTTCGCGATCTGCCACGACGAGGAGTACGCCCGGGTCTCCGGGCTGCCGGTCCGGGCGCTGAACCTGCTGCTCGCGGTGACCACGGCGGTGACCGTGACCATCGCGATGCGGGCGGTCGGACTGTTACTGATCAGCGCCCTGATGGTGGTGCCGGTGGCCACCGCGCAGCTGTTCACCCGCGGTTTCCTCGGCACCATGGTCGCCGCGATGGGGCTGGGCCTGCTCGCCTCCGGCTCCGGGGTGTGGCTGGCCGGCACCGCCAACACCGCGCTCGGAGCCACCATCGTGATCCTGGCGATCGGCCTGTTCCTGGTGGTGTCGGTCGGCGTGGCGGTACGCCGGGCGCTGGCCCGGCGGCGGGCCGTGGCCGGGCCGGAGCCGCACGTCGAACCCTGTGACGTGCTGCTCGGCCCGGCCGCACCGCCAGCCCCGGCGGCCGGTCCCGCCCCGGTCGACCCGGCGGCGGTCGACCTTGGGACGGCGCACCGAACGGCGGCCCGGCGTTAACAACCGTTACCGTTACAGGGTGACGAGCACGAACGCCTACGAGGCCTATGCGGGCGCCGGTGAGCTGCTGCGGGCACTCGCCGCACCGATCCGGCTCGCCATCGTCAGCGAACTCGCGCACGGTGAACGCTGCGTGCACGAACTGGTGGAAACCCTCGGCGCACCGCAGCCGCTGGTCTCCCAACACCTGCGGGTGCTCCGCGGGGCCGGCGTGGTGCGCGGCTCGCGGCGCGGTCGGGAAATCGCCTATACCTTGGTCGACGAACACATCGCGCATATCGTGGCGGACGCGGTGAGCCATTCGGGGGAAGCCACCTGACGCCCAGGACGTCCGGCAGGCACCTGAGACGACGCGAGGAGGGCGAGATGGCGGCGACGGACAGCGGCGCGGCGGTACGCAACACCCGACAGCGCAGCGCGGTCAGCGCACTGCTCGGCGAGGTCGAGGGCTTCCACAGCGCCCAAGACCTGCACGCCATGCTCCGCAGCCGGGGCGAGCGGGTCGGCCTGACCACCGTCTACCGCACCCTCCAGGGGCTCGCCGACGCGGGTGAGATCGACGTGATGCGACCGCCGGGCGGTGAGCACCTCTACCGGCGGTGCAGCGAGGGCCACCACCACCACCTGGTCTGCCGGGCCTGCGGCCGTACGGTCGAGGTGGAGGGGCCGGCCGTGGAGAGCTGGGCCGACCGGGTCGCCAACAAGCACGGCTTCTCCGACGTCAGCCACACCCTGGAAATCTTCGGCACCTGCCCGGACTGCGCCAAGCGCTGACCCCGGGGACCCGGCGAACCAGCCCGCACCCGGGACCCGGCTGGTCAGTCCGCACCCGGGACACAGCTGGTCAGCCCGCACCCGGGACACAGCTGGTCAGCCCGCACCCGGGGCCCGGCTGGTCAGCCCGCTCCGAAGCAGACGAAGGCCGCCGCCGTGGCCCGCGCGGAACCGTCCCCGCTGGCGGCGAACTCCCGCTGGGCGGCGGCGAGCGCCGACGCCGGCCGGGCACCGGCAGCCATCCGGCGGTGCAGGTCCAGCATCAGCGCGGTGGTCAGGTCCGCCGGCACCGGCAGCACGGTGGCGACCAGGCTGCTGGCACCGATGGCCAGCAGTACGGAGCTGAAGCCCATCACCTCGTCCCCCGGGCGTACGCCGGAGCGCCCCGAGTCGCAGGCGGAGAGCACCACACAGCCGGGCGGCCGGGGCAGCCGCTCCAACTCGTAGGCGGTAAGCGGGCCGTCGGCGAGTTCCAGTGTGGAGAAGAGCGGGTTGTCGGCCCGGAACGTGCCGTGCGCCGCGACGTGTGCCAGTCGGGCCCCGTCCAAGGCGCTGGTCACCGCCTCGGCGGTCGCGTCCGCGCCGGTCAGCACGCGTGCCCCCGGCAGCACCCGGGCCAGTTGGCGTACCTCGGTCGCGGCGGCGGGCAGGCGCGGGCCGGCGGCCAGCAGCGGCGGGCCGTCCGGCAGCGTACGCCGGCTGGCGGCGAGCCACGCCGTCGCCGACGGAGCCACCGTCACCGGCCGTCCGGCGCAGGTCGGCAGCCCGGACCAGGCGACCGCGTGCAACTCCCCGATCGGCACCAGCACGAGTGGCCGGTCGGCCAGGTGTGCCCGGAGCGGCCCGAAGAGCTGCCGGTCCAGCACTTCCGAGGTGTGCGACACCCCGGCCCGGGCGTCCGGGGTGTCCCCGGTGACGACCAGCCGGCGCAGGCCGAACCGGTGCAGCCGGGCCGCGTGCAGCGCCGCCTCGACCTGGCCGAGGTCGTGCAGGGTCGCCCGGCCGTCCCGGAGCAGCACCGCCCGCAGCCGCTCCCGGTGGGCCACGAGTTCCACGAGTACCGCCGGGCCGAGTTCCTCGGCGAGGGTGCGCAGGCCCGGCGGTGCCAGCAGTCCGCCGCCGCCGTCGACCCCCCGGGCCAGTTCCCGGATGTGTCGTTCGAGCCGGGCCTGGCGACCGCGCAGCGCGGTCACCGGCCGGCCCGCGAGCAGGGCCTCCTCCAGCGCGCCGCTGACCATCCGCAGCTCGGCGAGGGCGGCGGCCAGTCCGACGTCCTGGGGTGGCAGGACGGCCCGCATCCGCAGCGTGCTGGCCCGCCACCGCTCCGTCCAGGCGAGCACCCGGGCCGGCGTACCGGAGCTGATCGCGAGGTCGACTCCCTCGGCCGCGAGTTCCTGGCCATGTGCGCCGCTGTGCGCGCGCAGTTCGGTGGCGCCCAGCGCGGCCCGGTAGCCGTCGAGCACCGCCAGTCCGCGGCGCAGGGCGCGGGCGCCACCCCGGTGGTCCCCGGCGAGCCGGCGGGACAGCGCCAACGCGTACCAGCCCTGCGCCCGCCGGGACGCCGTGCCCCGGCGGCGTGCCCGGGCGGCGACCGCCAGCAGTTCGAGGGCCCGCCCGGTGCGGTCGAGCGCGGCGGCCAGCCCGGCGGCCTCGATCCGGGTGGTAAGCGCCGGTCCCGGCCATCCGGTGCCGTCGAGCTGGTCGGCGGTACGGACCATCGCGGCCAGCAGCGCCGCCGAGCGGGTACCCCGGCGCAGTTCCGCGCGCAGTTCGACGTGCCGGGCGAAGGCGGCCCAGGTGCGGCGACCCTGGCGGCGGAACCGGACCCGGGCGGCGGCGGCGGACTCGGTGGCCGTGGCCAGGTCACCGGCGAGCAACGCGGCCCGCGCCTGGGCGAGCAGCGCCTCGGCGAGATCCGAAGCCATTCCGCGCCGCCGCAGTTCCCGGACGGCGAGGCCGGCCACCTCGACCGCCTCCTCCACCAGCGGCACCGAGAGCAGCAGTTCGAACCGGTCCAGCAGCAGCGCCGGCCGGGGCACCCTGAGCTGGGCGTACTCCTCCTCGACGGCGGCGAAGCGGCGCAGCGCCCCCGGGATGTCGCCGCCGTGGCCGGCGGCGATGCCGAGGTTCCACCGCACGTCGGCAGCGGCCAGGTCCAGTCCGAGCCGCTGGAAGATGGCGGCGGCGCAGCCGAGGTCGTCGGCGCCCAGGGTCGCGCCCCGGTGGGCGTTGAGCAGTCCCCGGTTGTTCCGGGCGCGTGCCTCCAGCGGCAGGTCGCCCTCGCGGCGGGCGATCTCCACCGCGATCCCGTACTCCCGGATCGCCTCCTCGAACTGGCCCCGGAAGTGCAGCACCACGCCCCGCTGCATCCGGGCCCGCCCGGCGTCGGCGCCGGTCAGCTCGGGCAGTGCCGAGGTGACCGCGGCCAGGGCGGCGGAGGTGCGGCCGGCGTTGGCGAGCACGTACCCGAGGCTCATCCTGGCCAGCGCCGCCACCCGGGGCGTCCCGGCGGCCCGCAGCGCGCGGCGCAGGTGCCGCAGGGCTCCCGGCAGGTCGTTGAGTTCCCGCAGGGCGAGCCCGATGGCCCGTTCGGCGGTGGACCGCTCGTCCGGGTCGGGTTGCCCGGTCGTCAGCACCCGCCGGCCGATGGTGATCGCCTCGCGGGGATAGCGCTGGACGGCGTCGAGCGCGGCCCGGGCCGTCGCCGCGGCGGAGCCGACGCTGTCACCCATCCGGATAGAATCCCCGATAAATGACCTTCGGTCAATCTGTGCGGTTATCCGAAAAGAGGTGATTCCGGGCCGTCCGCCGGGCCGACAATTATTGACAACCAACTATCGGTGGAAAAGAATTGACGCCGCCGGGGAACGTCCGAGAAGTTGACCACTCCACCGCACTTTCTTCGCTCATTTGGAGGACCGGTGTCGCCGTCCCGTCCCGTCGCGCCGCGTTCGGCCGGTCGGTTCTCCCGTCGGCATCTCCTGGCGCTGGCCGCGCTGGCCGCGGCCACCCCGTTGGGCGCCGGACTGCGACCGGGTCCGGCCGGCGCCGGCTCCGGCGGCGAGGGCGACGACGACGCGTACCAGCGGGCATTCCAGCAACTGCTGGCCGCCGATCCCGAGGTGCGACTGCACGGCGAGACCGGCCGGGAGTTCCTCTACCGCCCCCGGCAGTTGCTGGTAGCCGACCCGGACGCCCAACGGGTGCTGGCCGCGCTGCGGAAGGCGGGGCACCAGGCCACCCCGGGCGGCCGGTTCGCCGGCGTCACCCGGCTGCGCTTCGACCGGGAGACCGAGGTGCCCGCGGTGGTGGCGAAACTGCGCGACCCACGGCAGTGGCCCGAGCAGCCGGTCCCCCGGGTGCAGCCGCACCACCTGCTGGTCGGCTACGGCAACATCATGGGCAATCCCGGCGGCCCGCCCCAGGTCGCCGCCGCGCTGCCCGCGCCGGATCCGGCGCACGCGCGGGACGGCGCCGGGGTGACGGTCGGCGTCTGCGACACCGGGGTCTGGCGGCTCGCCGACAGCCGGCACCCGCTGTGGCTCGGCGGCAGCTACCTGCCGCAGGTCGACGACGAGGACCCGCTCTACCTGCACACCGACGTGCTCGGCCCGCAGGGCGGGCACGGCACCTTCGTCGCCGGAGTGGTCCGGCAGGCCGCGCCGGGCGTGTCGTTCGATCCCGAGCCGGCGCTGCACCCGACCGGCATCGGTGACGAGGAAATGCTGGTGGCCGCGCTGGCCGCCCTCGACCCCCAGGTGTCGATCGTCAACCTGTCGCTCGGTTGTTTCACCCAGGACGACCTGCCGCCGCTGCCGCTGGCGAACGTCCTCGGCGGCCGGCGGCAGGGCAGCGTCGTCGTCGCGTCCGCCGGCAACGCCGGCACCAGCCGGCCGACCTGGCCGGCGGCACTGCCCGAGGTGCTCGCGGTGGCCGCGGTCAGCCGGGACGCGGCCGGGCTGGCCCCGGCACCGTACAGCAACCACGGCTCCTGGGTGGACGTGTGTGCCGTCGGCGAGCGGACCAGCACCTTCGTCGACGGCCGGCTGCTGCTGCCCGGGCTGCCCGCCAGGCAGTTCCTCGGGTACGCGAGCTGGGCCGGCACCTCCTTCGCGGCGGCACACGTCTCGGGCCGGCTGGCCGCCGTGATGACCGGCAACGGGCTCGACGCCGAACAGGCCCGCCAGTTCCTGCTCGCCCAGCCCGTCTGGCACCCCGACTATGGCGTACTCGTTGACTGAGCGTCCGGACCGGACCGCGCCCCCCGAAGCCTGCCCGACGCACGGGTCCGGGAGTGCGGGGCCGGACGTCCGGACCACGGACGGCCCGGCGCCGGACGGGATCCTCACCGTGCTGGTCGCCGCCGCCACGAACGGTGACGAGTTCGCCTGGGCAGAACTGGTCCGCCGCTACACCCCGCTGGTGCTCTCGGTCATCCGGGCGCACCGGCTCAACCGCACCGACGCGGCGGACGTGAACCAGACCGTCTGGCTGCGCCTGGTCGAGCACCTGGACCGGGTACGCGAGCCGGCCGCCCTGGCGACCTGGCTGGTCACCACCACCCGACGGGAGTGTTACCGGCTGGTCCGGGTCGGCCGGCGCACCCAGCCGTTCGACCCGCTCGACGACGCCGTCGAGGCGACCATCGGCGCTCTGCTCCCCCCGGACTTCACGGCGCCGGACGAGAACCTGCTCCGGGCCGAACGCCGGCAGGCACTCCGGGACGGTTTCGGCCAGCTTCCGGCACGCTGCCGGGAGCTGCTGTCCCTGCTGGTCGCCGACCCGCCGGCCAGCTATCGGGAGATCGCGCAGCGGCTGGGCATGCCGATCGGCAGCATCGGCCCCTCGCAGGCGCGCTGCCTGCGGAAGCTGCGCGACTCCCCCGCGCTCGCCGCGTACGTCGGGTCGTCCTCGGACGCCGAGGGGAACGGAGGTGACCGGAATGGGGCAGTGGCCGCCGGTCGATGACGACGCCCTGCTGCGCGAGCTGGGTACGGCCCTGCGGGAGGCGGGACCGCCGCCGGAGCAGGAGTTCCTGTCCGCCGGCTTCGCGGCGCTGCGTTGGCGGGCCCTGGACGTCGAACTGGCCATCGCCGAGCTGACCTTCGACTCGGCCTGCGACCTCGAACCCGCCGGGCTCACCCGGTCCGCCGGCTCCGACCGGGCCCTGGCCTTCCACGCCGGTCCGGTCGCCGTCGCGATCGAGGTGACCGCAAGCGGCATCGTCGGCCAGTTGTCGCCGGCCCGCGGTGGCCGGGTCGTCGCCCGTACCCCGCACGGCCCGTACGAGGAGGTGCCGGTGGATCCGGTCGGCTTCTTCTCGCTGGGTCCGCCGCCCGACGGTCCGGTCCAGCTGCACGCCCGCACCTCGGACTATTCGGTGGCGACCAGTTGGGTCTCGCTCCGCTGACCCACCCCGCACCGCCGAGCGCCACGGGTACGGAACCCGGCCGGGAGCCGTAGCCCCCGGCCCAGCCGGCTTCCGCGCCTGACCTGGCCCGACCGGCCCGACCGGGGCGACCGCCCATCCCGGTCGAGGGGTGGCGCCGGCGGCCCAGAGGTTTGCCCCTGGCCACCACCTGCCACAGACCAGCATCGGCCTCGCGTTCACTCTCGCCAGGTTTCTCGGCTTCCGCCGCTACTTTGACGACTGGATCACCATCACCACCCTCGCCGCTGACATCTGCCGTCAGCTCGACGACCGACGCCGCGAAGGCGGGGCGCTGAACAACCTCGGCCTCGCCCTGGCCGAGGTGCGCCGGTTCGACGAGGCCATCACCGCCCACACCCAAGCCGCTGAGATCTACCGCCAGCTCGACGCCCGACACGGCGAAGGCGGGGCACTGAACAACCTCGGCATCGCCCTGCAGCAGGTGCAGGGCGAGCATGGAGATCTCCTGGGCCTCGCGGTCGGTGCCGGGCAGCTCGGCCTCGCGGCCGTAGTGGATGGCCAGGTTCGCCGACTTCCACTGCTCGACGACCTGCAACCCTTCGTGGATCTCGCGGCGCAGGGCCGGGTCGGCGAGGTAGTCGGCGATGAACGCCGTCCGCACCGCCCTACCCAGTTCCTCGATCGCGGCGAGGTGGGGTGCTTCGGGCCGCGGCTATGGAACCGGCGCAGGATCTGCTCGGCCTCGGCGGTGCCGAGCTGCAACGCCCGCGCGTACTTGATCATCTGGTCGTACTGTTGGGTGATCAGATCCCAGTTGATCGCCCGGGTCAGGACCGGCTCCAGACCCGGGTACGCCGCGCCGTCGTGCGGGCGGTACAGCCGGGCGGAGCCGATGTTCTTCAACCGCGGCAGCAGCCGGTAGCCGAGCAAGTGCGCAGCCGGCTACCGCCGTTTTTTACAAGATCAGGCGTCAAGGGCCAATTCGGACCAGTTGTCCTCGGGCCACCGCTCCTCGTCAGGGCTCCGGTCCGCCAAGGTGCAAAGCGCCTGAAGGATGGCATCAACGGTTGCCCACGTACGCGCCCGCCCGAGCCAAGCCAGCTCGGCCATGTGTGAGCACGAGATCGCCCCGGCAACGCCGGCGAGTACCACGACCGTGGCACCGGCCGCGACGGCGATCGCTCGATCGACGGTGCTCATGGAGCACCACCACCGCGGACAGAAAGCGAAACGGTCGCCTCGATCACCAGTTGCCGTGGTGATTCAGACGACCGTGCCCATTTGCGGTGTGCCCCCGGCAGGATTCGAACCTGCGCTCCCGCCTCCGGAGGCGGGTGTCGCTGTCGGTCTAAGCTTGGCCTCTGACCTGCGTCTTTGCAGGCCGCGTCTAGCCGAGCCTTGGAAGCTTGGCCGCCTGTTTGCCGGACGACTGCACGTCTGTGGTCCTGTGTGTAGCCGGCTCCCGATTGCGGGTTCGGGGGGCCATCTAGATACAGTCAGGCGGTGAATCTGGACGAGGCGTTAGCCTTGCTGCGTCGGTCGGAGGAGCGCTTCGCCGACAACGACCCGGATCCGCTCTGGGATAACCCGCCTTGGTACGACGGGTACGTCAACTCGTCGCCTGAGGAGCAGGCGCGACTTCGAGATGCCGCCGAGTCGCTCGCGACGGCAGGCGACCGGCGGTACCCGTATGCCTGGGAGCTGCTGAGGTCTGCCGTGATCGAGCCCGATAGGTTGGGCCGCCTGCTGCACTTCTATCTGGATCGCCGACTCGATGATGGCTCGAAAGTTTCTTCCCTTTTGGGGGGCCTCTACGACCGGCTTGGTGCCGCCGATCAGGACCGGCTGCAGCGCGTCTTCGTGGCCCGACCGGACCGGCATCTGAGCGTGGGTGTGGGGGTTCTGAAGCATCGGCCCGTCGGTGAGGCGTGGGACGCGCTGGCGGCCTACACGCTGGCGTGCAACGACCCCGCCGAGCTCGCCAAGATCGGTCGCCGGCTTTGGGACGTCGACGATAGCCTGGTGATCCTTCCGCGCCGTGACGGTCGTCGCCTCGCGTACCGGCGCGTTTGTGCCTTCTACGAGCTCGTGCGAGGCAAATCCAAGTCCGTTCTTGAGTTGACAGCCTCGCACGTGACGCTAAACCACGAGGAGTTTTGCGCACGGGTCGGTCTGATCAAGGGCACCGAACTGACCAGCGAGGGCTCGGGCAACCCGGTATGTCACACGTGCCAGCGATCGCCTCGATAGCAACCCGGCGATAGCCGGGTTCGAGGCCGTCGCACGCGGTCCGTCTCGACCACCGTCTGCATCCGCCGGTGCAGGAAGGTCACTAGGTCGACCGCTTGAACCAGCCGAGAGCTGTGTGACGGGGCGAAGTGCAGCGTGTCGACGATACGGTTGATCTGCCGTGAGCGGTACCCGCCGGTGCCGTCCTCCCGGTAGCGGGTCAGGTCCGCGCGGTGTGCCGCCTGGTTGTCGACCTCGTCGGCGATGACCAGCGCGAGCTGTTCTTCCTTCGCGGCGAAGGCGTCGACGCGCTCCAGGACGTGCGACAGAACGACCTCGTGCGCCGGCTTGGGCTGGACGTACCGCTGGGTCAGGCCGTGCCGGTTCACACCGCGCAGGATGATCGTGACGTCGTGCGCGCCGATCGCCTTCAACGCCTGGTTGTAGACCGCGATCCGGACCCGGGGCGGCACTCCCGACCAGCCCAGCTCCCCGTGGAACATGTCGTAGCCGTGCATCTCCGCGTCGACGGGCACGCCATGGACCTTCGCCACGTCGGCCGCCACAGCATCGAGCGCGCTACCACTCCTGCCCAGCCTCGCCGCCGTCAGGATGTGCAGGTGTTGAGCATCGTCTGCAGTCGGCGCTGGTCCTGGTCAACACCCGCCTGGTCGACCGGGTCCTCGACGATGCGGACTTCGCCGGCCGGCTCACTGCCAACGATCTGCGCGGCCTGACCCCGTTGTTCTGGTCCAACGTGGCGCTGCACGGCACGTTCGAACTCGACCTCGACAAGCGCATCGACTACGGCCGCGCCGCCGCCGCGACACCCGGATCCGGCTCGCCGCCCCCGGCGACGAGCCGGCCGTGACCCACCTGCTGAACCTGGCCGACGGCATGGGCCTGGACCCGCCGTCGAGCGATTCATCGCCGAGGGCACTGTGGCCGCCACCCTGCTGATTGGGCCGCGGCACGGCACGTCGGAAATGCTGCGCGAGCGTCTGGACCGCACCATCGCCGCGGCGGTGCCCGTCGACGTTGGAGGCGCACGGCATCTGCCGCGGCGAGTTTTGCTCGGTTCGTGTCGGGCCCTGCTGGCCGGCCGCGAAAACGGGGTGACGGGTTCGGGGGTTCGCACGATGATCGCTGCGTGGTCGGGATTCAGGATGGCGGCGGTGAGGACGCATCGACGTCGGGTCTGGCGCGTTCGCGCGGCTTGGCGGTGGCGTTGGCCGTTGAGTTGTCAGACGCTGCGTGGGTGCTCGTCGACGACGCCGAGGGTGGGTTCGTCGTTGATGTTGTTCCTCGCAGGGTGGGCGCTCGCCGGGTGAGCTGGGGGGACTTTGGCGTCGGGATCGTCGTTCAGGTCGGTGACTTTGGCGGTCGCTGGGAGCTCGGCGGTGACGAGGAGGATGTGGCGTACCTGGAGGACATTGTCAGGTCGGTGGTGGCCGGTCGGGTCGTGGAGATTTTCGGGGTACGCCGTTCTCGGGTTGTCGTGATCCTCGCTGACGGCACCAGGGAGGTCGAGACGGGTTACGAGGGCCCGGCGGGCTGTCTGCCGATGCCGCTTTGGCCGCGCTGGTCAAGGCGCAATGCCGTCAACTTAGCGTGTCTGGCCTGGTCAGGATCCACAGTCTGATCGTCGTGCGGGGTGGTAGGGGTTTCTTGTAGTCGTCGGTCTGGCGGGGGTAGCGGCGGCCGGGTTGTCGTTGCTGGCGGGCGAAGCTGCGGTTGCGGGGTGTGGCGGGTAGCAGGTTGCGTTCGTCGGTGATTTCGTAGATGACGTCGTTGACCAGGTCGGTGAGGTCGTCAGGGGGAAAAGGCCGCGTCGTCACTGACGTGACGCGCGGCTGCTTGAAGGGTGCGGGTGAACGATATGCGGTCGGGGTCGAGGTCGGCGTGCTCGGCACCGGCCACGATCAGCGCGCGGATGGCCTGGTAGACGCAGAGCAGTGCGTAGACCTCCTGGTAGACCAGGTCCGGGCGGCCGGAGCGCAGCACGACCTCGGCACCGCCGCGTAGCCGGGTTTCCACATCACCGATCGCGGTTTCCAGGGTCCACCGTTCGTGGTAGAGCTCGGGGAAGTCGCCCAGGGGGTAGACGTCCGGGTCTAGCAGGGTGGTGACCAGGCAGAACAGCTCGCTGACCTCCCGGTTGCCGTGCTCGTCCGGCTCGGATTCCACCGTGTACTCGATCACCCGTACCGGGATGCCGGGGAACTGCTCAGGCGGCACCTTCGTCTTGCGGCGGCGCAGCCGGCGGGCCTGCTGCGGGTCGGCGATCCTCGATACATACGAACCGTCGGCCAGGACCTGCAGCACCGGCAGATCGATTCCGGCCTCGACCCGCAGTACCGCGTGCGCGTCGGCCGCCAGGATCGCGGTCAGGTCTTCATGCGACAGGAAATTCCGGTCAGCAACGACCACGTCCCCGCGGCCCAGCCGCGGCCACAGCGTGCGGGCCAGGGTCTGCTCCCCGGTAGCCAGCACATCCACACCGGCGCCTTGCAGGCAACGGGTACCGATCTCGGCCAGAGCCACCACCCGGACCTGCGGATACCCCACCTGCCCGGCCGCGTTCGAGGGCATCCCGAAATGCGCCACGTTCTCCGGCGTGCGGGCCACGTTCACGGTGAACCCGTCGGCGGCCAGCTTGCGCAGCCCGTGGAAGTACGCCCACGGTGCGGCCCGCGCATCGGCCACCATCGGCCGCATCGAGGTCGCCAGCACCCCGCTCATCGCGTCTGGCCCCAACCGCACCCTCGCCTTGGCCAACGCGGCCGCCGACGGCTGCATACCCACCTGCCGACGCGACCGGTACCGCCGCGCCCACGACAACCCGCCGAGCAGCTTGTTCCACACCTCCGCATACGCGCTGTCGAGGAACAACACACACGCCATCACGTAGTACGCCATCAACCGGGCCGGCAACAGCCGATGCCGCCGCTCCCGCGCGTCCCACCGCTCGATCGCCAGATCCACCAACTCCGGCGGAAACGCCGCCGTCAACACCCCGATCCCCACCAAATCCGGCAACCGCGTCTGCAACCCAGTCTTGACCTGACCAGCCCTCGCCACGACCACAGATCATAGACCGACCCACACTAAGTTAACGCCATTGGCCCAGAGGTGCGGCCGTACATGAGGATCGTCGAGCTCCGTTGATACAAAATCGCGGGTAATTCTTCCGCCTCACATTCCACCTTATTCGAGAATTACTCCGTCCCCGGCATATGCGGGCACGCGCGGCAATCGAATTCTTCGCCTGTTCCATCGACTCCGGACACTGATTAGAGTCATTATGCCGGCAACCGAGGGAGCGCGCCCTTCACTCTCGTCGCCCCAGTGTCCCCGAAGAGAAGGAACCCGCATGAGTACTGCGAGTACACGCCTGTTCCGAACTCCCATCGTGTTGTTCGGCGCGGTACTGGCGGCGCTGCTGACCGTCTCGACGAGCAGCGCCGCCCTGGGTGGCGACATCGCCGACGGGTCGAAGGCCGGCGCGACGGTCTCCGCGCGTACCGACGCGTTCATGCAGGACATCGCGTCGGATGTCGGGAACGAGCCGGACGGGGCGATCTATTCGTCCTTCTTCAACAGCCCGGACGTCAAGATCTGCCCCAGCGGAATCGAGTGCGCCTCGCACACGAACCCGGTCGTCGGATCGACCAGCCACATCTTCGTCAAGCTCCGGAACCCCGGCCCGTACGGCTCGGGGACCAGCTCCGGCACGTTGCGCGCGTACTACACCACCTCGGGTGGCGCGGCGAACTGGCCGGCGCACTGGACCCCGATCGGCTCGAGGAGCCTGCCGGTGACGCCCGGTGAGACGGTCACCTCGATCGAGTGGTCGAACGTGCCGTCCATCGGTCACTTCTGCCTGCTGCTCCGCTGGGAGTCCGAGACCGACCCGATGAACTTCGAGGGCACGGCGACGTCCGTCAACACGCAGTACAACAACAACATCGTCTGGAAGAACGCCAACACCGTTCCGGCCGCACCGGGCGGGCCGCCGGTGGACCGGCCGTACGCGCTGGCCAACGCACTGCCGGTGCCGGCGGACTTCGACCTCGTGTTCCGGCCGGCGGAGCAGGTGAAGCCGGGCGTACGGGTCGTGGTCGACCTCGGCCCGGAGCTCTTCGAGCGCTGGGTGCGGGGCGGCCGAGGGGGCGAGGGCGTCCGGGTGGTCGGCCGGAGCCAGCTGGAGGTCGACCCGGCCGGGGCGCAGATCAGGGGCATCCTGATCGATCCGGAGGAGCGGCCGGTCGTCAGGTTGAGCTTCGCTGCCGGCGAGGCGGCGCAGAAACCGTACGTACTCCAGGTGTTGCAGATCGGTCCGGCCCGTGAACTCGGCGAGAAGTTCGTGCTGGGCGGGGTGGACTACACCATCGTGGCGGCCCGGGGCTGACGGCTGTGCCGTGGGGGGTGCTGGTGGGCCGGGAACGCATCCCGGCCCACCAGCCCGGCAGCACAGGCCCAGCAGCACAGCGTTCCCGGCCGTGGCACGCTGACCGGCATGAGGATCTACGCCGATCGCTTTCCGACCGCCACCCGCCAATTCCTCACCGACCTGCTCGTCGTCGCCTGGGTCTACCTCTGGGTCCGGGCCGCGATGTGGCTGCACGACCTGGTGCAGAAACTCGCCGTACCCGGACAGAAGCTGGAGGGGGCCGGCGGTGGGCTGGCCGACAACCTGGCGGACGCGGGCGGCAAGGTCGGCCGGGTGCCGGTGGTCGGCGACGACCTGACCGAGCCGTTCGAGAAGGCCGCCGGGGCGGCGCGGGCGATGGCCGACGCCGGCCGGGACCAGCAGGAGCTGGTCGGCGAACTGGCGCTGGCGCTCTCGCTGGCCCTGCTGGTGTTTCCGCTCGGGGTGGTGCTGCTGGGGTGGCTGCCGCTGCGGGTCCGCTGGATGCGGCGCGCGGGTGCGGCCCGGGCGCTCCGGTCGGCACCGGCCGGACGGGATCTGCTGGCGCTGCGGGCGCTGGCGAACCAGCCGCTCCGCAAGCTCACCCGGATCGACCCGGACGTGGCGCAGGCGTGGCGGCGGGGTGACACCGAGGCGGTGGAGGCGCTGGCCGCGCTGGAACTGCGGGCACTCGGGCTACGGTCCGCCCCGGTACGCCGATGACGTCTCGGACGCGGCGCCGACGCCTTCGACTCTGACCAAACCGAACGAAGACCTACCAAGCGGAAGGACGAACAGTCATGAGTGCTCCGTTGAACTGGCCTGACGTGCAGGTCAAGGCTCGGGCGACCGATCCCAGGTGGGACAGCGCCGAGCGGGTGGAACGGCGTGTCCGGATGCGGGAGCAGATGCTCACCTCGGTCAGCGGCGCCCAGCTCGCCGAGATCCGCAAGCGACTCGGCATGACACAGGTGCAGCTCGCCGAGGCGGCAGGGGTGTCACAGGCCCGGATCAGCCAGATCGAGAACGGCGAGGCGACCAGCCTCAAGACGTTGCGGGCGTACGTCACCGGTCTCGGTGGCCACCTGGAGGTGGTCGCCCGGATCGGCAACATCCAGCTGAAGGTGGCGTGACCGCAGCGGTTCACCTCTGCTGGCCGACGCGGGACCGCACGACAACAATGTGCGGGCGGGCGACATGATCGTCTGCCGGTGCGCCGGCCGCCATCCGCACGCCGACGCACCGCCGACACCGCAGGTCGAGGATCTCCGTGTACGCACACCAGCAACCGCCGGACGCCTTCCCCCGCCGCCTGCTCGGCGCCACCGGCCTGCGCGTCACCCCGGTCTGCATCGGCGGCGGCCCGCTGGGCAGCATGCCGGCCCTCTTCGGGTACGACGTCAGCGCCGAACGCGGCACCGAGACCGCGCTCGCCGCGCTGACCGGCCCGTTCAACTTCCTCGACACCGCCGCCGGCTACAGCGACGGGGAGAGCGAACGGCGGATCGGTGCCGCCCTGCGCCGGATCGGCGGCGTGCCGGAGGGCTTCGTGCTGGCCACCAAGGTCGACCGGGACTTCGGGACCGGCGACTTCTCCGGCGAGCAGATGCGCCGCTCCGCCGAGGGGAGCCTGGAACGGCTCGGCCTGGACCGGCTGCCGCTGGTCTATCTGCACGATCCGGAGCACATCGGCTTCGAGCAGGGCATGGCACCGGGCGGCCCGGTCGAGGCGCTACTGGACCTGCAGCACCAGGGCGTGGTCGAGCACCTGGGGGTGGCCGGCGGCCCGGTGGAGCTGATGGCGCGCTACCTGCGTACCGGGCACTTCGCGGCGCTGATCACACACAACCGGTGGACCCTGGTGGACCACTCGGCAGGTGAACTGATCGACGAGGCGGTCTCGCTCGGTGTCGGTGTGGTGAACGCGGCACCCTTCGCCAGCGGCATCCTGGCCAAGGGGCCGGACCGGTTCACCAAGTACGCCTACCGGGATGCCGACGCCGCGACGCTTTCCCGGATCCGGGCGATGGAGGCGGCGTGTGCGGCGCACGGCGTACCGCTCGCGGCGGCTGCGCTGCAGTTCTCGCTGCGCGATCCCCGGATCACGTCCACGATCGTCGGGGTGTCCCGCCCGGAGCGGATCGCCGAGACAGCCCGCCTGGCCAGTTGGGATGTCCCCGATCAGTTGTGGGAGGCGTTGGCCCCGCTCACCGCCCCGAAGGAGTCCTGGCTCCACTGAGCCGGCGCTGTCTCTCTGGCATGGCTCACGCTGTGGGCTTGAGTGCGGTCGACGGATGACCGAGGGAGGTCACCCCGAAATGGACACACAGCGGGCATGGCACGCCGTGCCCCGACTGCCGCCGTTATCGCGATCCGCCGGTTAGTCGGATGCGGGTGAGCAGGTCGAGGATCTCCCGGGTCTCGGGGTGGTCGGGGCCACGGGTGGCGACGAGATCATCGTAGAGCGGACGGAGGGTCCGGGCGGCCTCCCGGAGCCGGTTCGCGGCCAGCAGAAGAATGCCGATCTGTGTGCGTAACTCCAGCGCGTCCTGGCTGCGATCGTCGTGCTGGCTGCGCACGTGCTCCTGGACGGCCCGGAACCCCGCGAGGGCGGCGTCGGTGTCGCCCAACTCGGCGTGGCAGTACGCCGCCTGTTTCCGGCACTCCAGCACCCGCAGGTCGTCCGGACCCAACTTCCGGGCGAAGGCGTCGGCCAGTTCCTCGAACGCGGTCAGCGCCCGTCGGACGTCGCCACCTAGAAACAACACCGCCGCGTGGGTGTTCCGCAGTTCCAACACGCGTGGGTGGTCGAGCACGCCTTCGGCGTCGGCTGACGTCAGCGCCGCGTCCAGCACCGCGACGGCCTGCGAGAGGCGGTCGGAGTCGACGAGCTGCGAGGCCCGTTCTTCGGCGTTGTCGAGTTCCTTGGCGAGTGTGGTGGGCAACACCTGTCGCCGTGCGACCACGGGCGACGGAGCCGATGGCACCGGCCGTGGCACGCCCGGTGGCGCTACCAGGCGGCGCGGGGCGAGCGGATGCCGGTAGGGGCGGGTCGGATCGGCCGTGGCTTCGGGATCGCCATCGGGCTGACCGGTCCACGAGGCCGCAGGAGCACTCGGCGCCGGCAGGAACGGGCTGAGCCGGCCGAACACCTCCTGCGCCGAAACGGGGCGGTCTTCAGGCGCCTTCTCCAGCAGGTCGAGGACCAGCCTCTCGACTGCCTCGGGCACGTCGCCCCGCAAACCCCGAAGCGGTGTCGGACGGTCGTGGACGTGCTGTAGCGCCGCGTCGTTCGCCCCGTCGAAGAGCCTCTTCCCGGCGAGCATCTCGTGCAGCAGGCAGCCCAACGCGTAGAGGTCGCTCCGCGGGCTGACACCGACACCGTGGAACTGCTCGGGTGACATGTAGTCCCGGCTGCCGATCATCTGCCCGGTACCGGTCAACTGAGTGACGTCGGTTCGGAGCACTGCGGCGACGCCGAAGTCCAAGACCTTGACGTTGCCGTCTCCGTCGACCATGACGTTGCTCGGCTTGAGGTCGCGGTGGACGACCGGAATTGCGTGGGCGTGGGAGAGCACGGCGCAGACCTGGGCCGCGATGCTGACGGCCCATGGCACGGGAAGCGGACCGTTTTCGGCGAGGAGGTCGGCAACGGTGACCCCGCGCACGAGCTGCATGACCAGATAGAGCTGTTCGACGTCGTCGGTACCCCGGTCGATGGCGGCGTCGTAGACGGCCGGTACGCCGGGGTGTTCGATCTTCGCGGTGATCCTGGCCTCGCGGCGGAAGCGCTCGGCGAGCTCCCGGCGCAGTTCGGCCGGGTGGTGGCGGTCGCCGCGGATCTGCTTGACGGCGACGAGGCGGTCGAGGACACGGTCGTAGCCCTGCCAGACCGTTCCCATTCCGCCGTCGTCGAGCGGCTGCACCTCGTAGCGTCCGGCGATCAGTCGCGGATGCGGGGACCCCACGCGTCTTCTCCTCGCGATCACGTCCGGTCAGTCTGTCGTGGACGATGCGAACATGTCCATGCGTGTGCGAGAACGCGACACCCGCCCCGAGAGACCGAGCCCGCAGGGCCGGCTCAGGCCACGTCGGAGAGACCGTGCCGCCGCCGGATCATCCGGTACGCGAGGCGCCGGGCCTCCCGAGTCAGCCGGCCCCGGAACTCGTTGTCGGCAAAGTACCGCTCGGTGAACTTCGTGTCGGCCTCGGCCCGCTCGACCATGATGTCCCGGAAGCGGGCGTCGAACGGCAACTCGAAGTCACCTTCGTTGCGGCTGGCCACGGCCGCCTCCTGAAGCTCGGCATCCTCGGCCGCCGCGACGATGCGCTCTTCGACGCTCAGCCGGTCCGCCTCGCTCATCCCCTCGCCGTACCGCCGGTTGAACTCCTCGATGAGTTCGGAGAGCAGGGCCTTGTCCGGGTCCCGGGCGATGCCGGCGCCGCTGGTGTCGAAGCCGGGCAGGAGCTGCGCGCCTTCCGGCTCCAGGGTCATGTCGTGCTCGCCGGTCTTGGCCACCCGCAGGTGGGTCAGGTCGACCTCGCCGATGTCCATGGCCGGGTCCTGACGCCGGGGCAGCCGGTTGAGCAGGTGCTTGCCGAAGAGGTAGAGCCCCTCGAGGTCCGCGTCGACGAACTGCATCACCTGGGAGAGGAAGCCATATTTGCGGACGTAGTCGGTGAGGTCCGAGCGGAACATCTCGGCCGCGTCGGCGTCCTCGGCGGCGAGCCGCTCGAAGCGTTGCCGGGCCGGGTCGGTGAGCTGATAGAGGGCCGCATGACGGCGGTCCCACCGCTGAGCGGGCGGCTGCCCGGCCTCGGTCGAGCCGGGCGCGGGCTGAGCTCGCAGGTACGCCTCGGCGAACTCCCGCAGCTCCGACTCCACCAGGATCTGGTGGTCCATCACCGCACGCTGGATCCCGTAGAGCAGGTTGGGGTCGCTGGGGGTGGCCCGGGCCTCTTCGAAGTACTGCTTGAAGGCGGCCTGGATGTTCTCGGCGTCGTTGGCGAAGTCCAGCACGAACAGGTCGTCCTGGCTCTTCAGCGGGTGGGTGCGGTTGAGCCGGGAGAGGGTCTGCACGGCCGCGACGCCGTCGAGCGGCTTCTCCACGTACATGCTGGTCAGCAGCGGCTGGTCGAATCCGGTCTGGTATTTCTCCGCGACGACAAGGATGCGGTATTCGGTACGGGCCGGCGCGGCGCCGGGCCGGCCGGTACGGGCGGCGGCGTGGGGATCGTCGGCCCGGGTGTATCCGAACGCCTCCGGCAACTCCCGTTCGGAGAACCCGTTCAACCCGGTCTCGGTCACCTTGATCCCGTCCACCTCCAGCTCGCCGGAGAACGCGACGAGCACGCCGATCTCCGGGCAGCCCAGGTCGTCGGTGGCCTTGGCCAGGGCGTGGTACATCCGTACCGCGCTCTCCCGGGACCGGGTCACCACCATGGCCTTGGCCCGGCCGCCCAGCCGGTGCGCGGCCCGGGTCTGGAAATGGTGGACGATCACCTCGGCGTGCGCGCCGAGGGTGGCCGGGTTGAGGTAGACCAGCCGGGCCAGTTGCGCCCCGGCTTTGCCCGGGTCGACCTCGATGTCCTCGGCACCCTCCTTCGCCACCCGCCAGTAGGTCTGGTAGGTGGTGTAGTTGCGCAGCACGTCGAGGATGAAGCCCTCCTCGATGGCCTGGCGCATCGAGTAGATGTGGAACGCCCGCATCTCGTTGGTGAGCGGGTCGAGGATGCCCCACTTGTCGAGGGTCTTCTGTTTCGGGGTGGCGGTGAACGCGAAGTAGGAGACGTTCGGGCGCTGCTGGCGGGCGCTCGCCGCGGCGAGCAGCAAATCACCGTCCGCGTCGGCGTCCTCGGCGCCCTTGCCGCTGAGCACCCTGCCCAGCTTGCTGACGCTGTCGCCGGAGTGTCCGGAGTGCGCCTCGTCGACGATCACCGCGATCCGCTTCTCCTTGAGCGCCTCGATGCCGTCCAGGACATACGGGAAGGTCTGCACGGTCACGATGACGATCTTCGTAGCGGTGTTGGCCAGCGCGGCGGCCACCTCGACGGACTTCGATCCCCCGGAGCCGGTGATTCGCTCCACCACACCGGGAGTGTGGTCGAACTGGTAGATCGTGCCCTGGAGCTGCTTGTCGAGCACGGACCGGTCGGTGATCACCACGATCTTGTGGAACACCGGCTTGTTCGGCTCGATCCGCCCCGCCGCGACCGAGTCCGGGTCAAGGGCACCGGGGTCTGCCGAGCCGTGCAGGGTGGAAAGCCGGTGTGCCAGCCAGCCGATCGTGTTCGACTTGCCGGAGCCGGCGGAGTGCATCACCAGATAGTTGCTCCCCGAACCGGCGCGGGCGGCATGTGCGGCCAGCCCGAGCACCGCATGCCGCTGGTGATAGCGCGGGAAGATCAGCGTGCGGTCGTGCACGCTCGTCCGGCCGTTGCCGGCGCCCCGGCCCCTGGATCTGGCGGCCTTGGGATCCTCCACGTGCAGGAACCGCTTCAGCAGGTCCAGCCAGGCGTCCGGCTGCCACACCTGCTCCCACAGATAGGACGTCCGGTAGGCCGGTCCACCGAGGCCCGGCACCGGCGGGTTGCCCGCGCCGCCGGAGTTGCCCGGCCCGGCGGTGCCCTGGTTGAACGGGAGGAAGGCCGTCTTTCTGCCCCGCAGGCGAGTGGTCAGGAAGACCAGGTCCTCGTCCACCGCGAAGTGCACGAGGGTACGCCGGGCGAAGAACGTGTCCTTCGGGTCGCGATCGGACCGGTACTGCTCCTTGGCGTCCTCGACGGTCTGCGGACGCTGGCTGGCGAAACTCTTCAGCTCGGCTGTGGCGACCGGAATCCCGTTGACGAAGAGCGCCAGGTCGACCGACTGTTGCGGGGCGCCGGCCGAGAAGTGCAGTTGGCGGGTGACCGAGAGCCGGTTTCGCCGGTAGTCGTCGAGCGCGCCCTCGGCGATGGTGTGCGCGGGCCGGAAGTAGGCCAGCCGGATCCGGACGCCCCGGTCCCGGACCCCGTTGCGCAGCACGTCGAGCGCGCCGCGCTCGTCCAACTCGCGGGCGAGGAAGCGGGTGAACTGGTGCTGGGCGAGGGGCTGGTCGCCCCCGGCGTAGCCGACCAGGGTCTTCCACTCCTCGTGCTGGGTGGCCCCGATGAACTCGAAGAGGTGGCCGGTGTCCAGCCCGAACTCCGGCCGGTACGACTGCTGGTCGCCGCGCTGCCAGCCCGAGGCGAGCAGCGACTCGACGATCTCGCGCTCGAACGCCCCTTCGGTCAGCACCCGTTCACTCACTCGTGCCCCCAGTCAGCAGTCGTGTCACGTCGCGCCAGAGTTTGTCGAAGGACGGCGAGTTGTCCCGGGCCATCTTCAGGTCGAAGACCGCCGCGAGTGCGGCCTGGTCGGCGGCCGGCTTGTAGGCCCGCCCGTCGGTCCGGCGCTGCTTCAGCCAACCTTTGCAGTCGCGCGGCCCCTCCGCGTCGACGGGCAGCGCGAGGTCTCCGGCCAAACCCCGATGCCCGCGCAGCGAGGGCGCCGAGGCGAGGAACCATGCCTCGAACTCCCGGTTGGCCAGCACGACCGAGCTGGGCCGGTCTCCCCTGGCCGCGCGGATGCGGGCGAGCAGCCGTGGGCCCAGGTCGGCCGGGCAGTCGTCGTCCGCGTCCAGCAGCACCAGCAGACCGGCGTCCGGACCGGCGTGCACGGCGGCGGTTTCGACGTACCGCTCCAGCCCGAGCGGCGCGGTCAGGGTGCCACGGGACACCCGCAACGGGCGGGTGACCTGGACCCAGATGTCCGGGGCGATCTCGGCGGCCATCCGGCGCAGCAGCACCGGCACCGCCCGCTCCTCGCCCTGACCTTCCACTATCGCGGCGATCGTGGCGCGGCTCATCACCCGACCTCACCTCCGGCGGACCATGGTCCGGCGTGCGCCCCTTCCGGTCGCATCTGGCCGCTGCGGTGCAGTTCGCCGATGCTCATCAGCCCCTTCTCCACGATGGTGCGCCCACCGGCGTCCACCTCTCCGATCCTGGTCACCCCGTCCACATTGGCCACCGCGCGCACGTGGTCGAGCCGGACGTATTCGTTGTCGAGCAGTTCCGAACTCTGACTGGTGACGATCACCTGAGCGCGCGCCGCGGCGTCGTCGAGCGCCTCGTAGAGCGCGCCGACGCCGGCCGGATGCAGCCCGATCTCCGGCTCCTCCATGCCGATCAGGGGTATCCGCCCGGCGGAGACGGCGGGTTGGAACAGCGCGGCGAGCACCCCGGCCGCCCGCACGGTCCCCTCGGAGAGGTTCTCCCGGAGGAAGGTTTGTGCCCCGTCGTCGTCTCCAGCCTGGAACCGCGCCTGCACGGTCGAATACCGGCCCTCCCGGCGCTCGTCCACGCCCAGCGCGTTGGGCACCAGCGCCGACAGGTAGGCGTCCAGCCGCTCCTTGCCCAGCGGGTCGGCGCCGTCGAGCGCGCCGAGGACGGGACCCAGATGCTGTCCGGCCGGGCCGAGCACGGGCCGTTTGGTGATCGGCTCGTCCAGCGCGCGCAGCACTGTCGGGTCCAGCTCGTAGAAGGTCATGCCCCGCAGGCTGGACTCCAGGGTCGCCTGCGGCTCCTCCTCGCGGAGGATCGTGGCGGAGAGCCGCAACCGCTGGCTGCGGCCCGGCACCTTTAGCGGCAGCCGCAGCACCCCGTCCGGTTGCCGAATCTCGCCGGTCTCCCGCAGCACCAGCAGCGGCAGCAGGCCATCGGGGTCCGGGCCGACTTCGAACCCGTACGTCGCGGGGACCGCCTCCGCGCCGGCCATCCGGGGCCGGAGCATCAGGTCGAGCAGGATCTCGAAGGAGTCGGCCACGCCGCTCGGGCCGCGATGCAGCAGGGCATCGAGGCCGCCCCGGTCCGACACCGCCTGCGACAGCGAGGTCCGCAGGGCGTCAGAGACCAGCCGGAGTACGTCGAGGAAGTTGGATTTCCCGGACGCGTTGAAGCCCAGGAGTACGGTCAGCGGCCCCAGGGTGACGTCACAGTCGGCGATCGACCGGTAGTTCCTGACCCGGACCCGCCGGACGAACGGCACCGGCTGCGGGCCGAGCCCGAACCCCTCACTCACGACACATCCACTCCCCGAGCGGTCGTCACGTCAATCTGCCCCGTCACCGCCGCCGTAATAAGTGCCTGCCGCCGCTCGGCGAGGAGCTGAAGCTGGCGATGGACGGCGTCAATTAGCTGATCAATTCGGGCATTTTCCTCGCGAATCCGTTCAACAATCTGCTCCTGCTCGTGGAGTCCTGGCAACGGGATCCGGAGCATCTGGAGGTCGGGCACGTAGATCGTTTTGTGCGTCGATCCCATTGCCAAACGGCCGAGCAGATCCTGCCGCATTGCCCGTAGGCACCACAGGAGATAAAAGGGATTCAAGCGCGGACCGCAAGTCCAGGTCACGAAATCCTGACTGGTCGCCATGCTGGCACCCATGACAGCAGAGTATCCGGCCGATGCAGTGCGACAGAGGACGACCGTTCCCGGAGGATGCAACTCGGCGGCGCTATTCGCGAGGCCGAGCGCGCTGATGCGCTCGCGGGTCTCGGTGATGACCTCGCGCCGGTCATCACGCACTTGACTAACTTCTCCCGTGGTTATCCAGGGAATGGTGCAGTCTGTCCACCACTCCGGATGCGACCTGCTTGGCGTGTGCCCACTTCCCATTCGCGCTACGAGCCCAAGGCGAACCTCCGGCCAGCCGGCGGGCAGTGAATCCGTCCAGGCCAGCCTTGACGTACGCCGCTTTGGCTCGGTAAGTCCGGTGATATGTGCAATAGCGCCGACGTTGCGCCGCTCCCGCAAAAGGTGCGTGACCCGACGTTGCGCCTCGATTAATCCATCAATCCGAGCCGTTTCGGCGTCGAGGAAGTCAGCGATGCGGCGCTGCTCGTTCAGCGGCGGAAGGTCGATGCGGATCGCACGGACTCGTTCTGCGCTCAAATGGTAGATGTTTGCTCCGTCCGCAAGCGAGGCAAACAGTCCTGACCCAAACGCCGACCGAGCCCACCAGCCCAAAAACCGGCCGTCGGTGACACCAGCTCGTGGCCTCAGACGCAGCAGTGTGTTCTGAAAACAGACAGGCTCGCTATTCTCGGCTCGCCAAACCGCGGATGCTCCAACCGATGTAAGGCTGCCGCTCCCTTCGGTAACAAGAACGTCGCCCTGCTTGAGGCCAAAGATTCTCTGTTCATCCGGCGTGAAATTCATGGACATCACATCGCTAAGGTCCAGTCTTCCGTCTTTGACGTTGGCTGCCCGGAGATACTTGACCATAAAGGGGCCCTCGGCGTGCTGTGGCGATCGCTGCCTGCCCAGCGCCACCTCAGCGATCGAACGTACCGAGACGTTCGCCGCCCACGTCACTGCGTCACCTGGCCGAGGAGGGTTTGGACTTCTGCTTCCAGGGCCTTGAGTTCGGCGTCGATCTCTGCGAGCGGGCGGGGTGGTTGGTAGACGTAGAAGTGGCGGGTGAAGGGGATCTCGTACCCGATCTTGGTCTTGTCGTGGTCGACCCAGGCGTCCGGGACGTGCGGCAGGACCTCGCGCTCGACGTAGGCGTCGAGGTCCTCGTCCAGCGGGACGTTCTCGAAGTCGCGCAGCTCCGGGTCCGGCTCGGGGGCGCCCTTGACCATCTGCACCTCGCCCTCCGGGTCCCGGACGCCGATCACGTCGCGGAGCGCCTTCTGGAACGGTGCCCCGGTGGGCCAGAGCACCCCTGCTTCGGCCATGCTGCCGCGCAGCGCGGTCCACGCCGCCTTCTTGGTGGACCATACCGAGCCGAGCAGCGGCTTGAGAGCACTCTCCAGCGCGTCGGAGCCGACCAGCCGCTGGAGCGCCTTGGATTCGCGTACCCGGGTCAGGGTTTCCTCGGTGACCTCGAAGCGGAGCTTCAGCGGGCGCTCGACCGTGATGCGGTGATAGCCGAAGTCGCGGTTGCGGAAGACCTTCACCTTGCCGTGCTGGGGGTGCTCGGGGTCGGCGGCGATGGCGGGCCCGTCCCTGTACATCCGCATGATCTCGTCGATCTGCTTCTCGTCGATCATCTTGCGCTTGTCGCCGAGCGACTTACGCATCTTGACCCAGTAGTCCCGGGCGTCCACCAGCATCACTTTGCCACGATGGGCGGGGTCCTTGTGGTTGGTGAGGATCCAGAAGTACGTGGAGATGCCGGTGTTGTAGAAAAGCTGGTCGGGCAGGGCGACGATCGCCTCCAGCCAGTCGTTCTCCAGGATCCAGCGGCGGATCTCCGACTCGCCGGACTCGGCGGCGCCGGTGAAGAGCGGCGAGCCGTTGAAGACGATCGCCAGCCGGCAGCCGCCCTCGCTGACCGGCCGCATCTTCGCGATCATGTGCTGGAGGAAGAGCAGCGAGCCGTCGTTGATCCGGGGCAGGCCGGCACCGAAGCGACCGTCGAAGCCGCGCTCCTCGTGCTCGTCCCTGACCTGTGCCTGGACCTTCTTCCACTCCACCCCGAACGGCGGGTTGGAGAGCATGTAGTCGAAGGTGCGGTGTGGGAGCTGGTCGTCGCTGAACGAGTTGCCGAGCTTGATGTTGTCGACCTCCTGATCCTTGATCATGAGGTCGGAGCGGCAGATCGCCCAGGACTCGGGGTTCAGCTCCTGGCCGAAGGCGTACACCTTGGCGGTCTTGTTGTGCGCGAGGATGAACTCCTCGGCGGCGGTCAGCATGCCGCCGGTCCCGCAGGCCGGGTCGTAGATCCGGCGGGGCGCACCCGGCACCTTGATCTCGTTCAGGTCGGGAGCGATGAGCAGGCCCGCCATCAGCTTGATCACTTCGCGTGGGGTGAAGTGCTCACCGGCGGTCTCGTTGGAGTCTTCCGCGAACTTCCGGATCAGCTCCTCGAAGGCGTAGCCCATCTCGTGGTTGTCCACCACGTCCGGGTGCAGGTCGAAGTCGGCGAACTTGCCGACCACCAGGTGCAGCAGCTTCGCCTCGGCCAGGTGGGCGACCTGCTCGGCGAAGCGGTACCGGTCGAAGACCTCGCGGGCGTTCTCCGAGAAGCCGTTGAGATAGCCCATCAGGTTGCGGGCGGCGTCGTCGGGTGCGCCGGCAATCGATTCGAGGGTGTGCTCGGTGGTGTTGTAGAAGCGGTAGCCGGCCCGCTTGGGCAGAAACGGGCTCGGGTCGACACCCTTGGCCTCCCATTTGGCCTTCTCCGCCAGCACCGCGTCCCGGGTCGGCTCCAGCACGCACTCCAGGCGGCGCAGCACCGTGAACGGCAGGATCACCTTGCCGTAGTCGGCGCGCTTGTAGTCGCCCCGGAGCAGGTCCGCGACCTGCCAGATCCAGTTGGCCAGATTCTTCGGCGTCGGGTCGCTCACCGGGGTCCCTTCTGTCGTACCGGGCGGCGCGCCGGGCACGGCGTCGTCCGGGACGAGTCTTTCACGAGGGGGTATGACCGGAATCCGCCGCTTGGGTCAGTCCTCCCGCGCAACGCGAAGAGCCTGCGATGGTTCGAGCCGACTGGGGCGCCTTCGTCCGCACCCGTCAGGCCCGGCTACCTGAATTAGATCTCCTTCGCTTCTCGGAACTCGTCAATCACCATGCCGGTCACTTCTTCTCGTTCGGGCGGGGAATGCGGCGCCGTACGTCCTCGACGGTCGACGGACCGGGCTGCCAGGCGGAGACCCAGGGCAGGTCGGCGGGCGGGGTGACCACGCCCTCCTCGACGAAGGCGTACCGGCCGGCGAGGATCCGCTTCGCCGCCGCCGTGTCGACCGAGTCGGTGTTCTCCCACAGTGCCCGGAACAGCCCGGCGATCCGCACCTTCGCCTGCCGGCAGAACAGGTCCGCGAGTTCCACGCCCTCCGGCCGGTTCTCCCGTTCGGCGTTGGCCCGTACGCAGACCGCCGACATGGCGAACAGTTCCGCCCCGATGTCCACGATCCGGCCGAGGAAGCTCTGCTTGTGCTCCAGTTTGCCCTGCCAGCGGGACATCGCCAGGAACGTCGAGCGGGCCAGTTTGCGGGACGACCGCTCGACGTGTCGCAGGTGCCCGGCGAGTAGGCCGTACTCGGCGTACCCGGTGGGGTTCTGGCCGCGTCCGACCGCGAGGGTCGGCAGCCAGCGGGCGTAGAACGCGCCCGCCTTCGCGCCGGCCCGGACCTTCTGGCCGAGTTCGGCGTCCGGGTCGATGATGTCGCCGGCCACCGAGAGGTGGGCGTCGACCGCCTCCCGGGCGATCAGCAGGTGCATGATCTCGGTCGAGCCCTCGAAGATCCGGTTGATCCGCAGGTCGCGGAGGATCTGCTCGACGGCGGCCGGGCGTTCCCCCCGGGCGGTCAGCGAGTCGGCGGTCTCGTAGCCGCGCCCGCCCCGGATCTGCACCAACTCGTCGGCGATCTTCCAGGCCATCTCGCTGGCGTAGAGCTTGACCAGCGCCGCCTCGATCCGGATGTCGTTGCGGTCGTCGTCGGCGAGCAGGCAGCAGAGGTCGAGCATGGTCTCCATGCCGTAGGTGGTGGCGGCGATGAACGACAGTTTGGTGGCCACCGCCTCGTGCCCGCCGACCGGCCGGCCCCACTGCACCCGCTCGGCGGCCCAGCTCCGGGCCACGTTCAGCGACCACTTGCCGGCCCCGACACACATCGCCGGCAGCGAGAGCCGGCCGGTGTTCAGGGTGGTCAGCGCGATCTTCAGGCCGCGCCCCTCGCCGCCGATGACGTTCTCGGCGGGTACGAAGACGTCGGAGAACCGGGTCAGGCTGTTCTCCAGGCCGCGCAGTCCGAGGAATTCGTTGCGCCGTTCGACGGTGATCCCCGGCGAGTCGGCCTCGACGACGAAGGCGGTGATCCCGCCGCGCCGCCCCTCGGACGCGGGCACCCGGGCCATCACCACCAGCAGCGATGCCACGGTGCCGTTGGTGGCCCACAGCTTGACGCCGTCGAGTCGGTAGCCGCTGCCGTCGGCTGTCGGTTCGGCGGTGGTGGCCAGCCGGGCCGGGTCGGAGCCGACGTCCGGCTCGGTGAGCAGGAAGGCCGACACCTCCCCGGCGGCCAGCCGGGGCAGGAAGCGCTGCTTCTGCTCGTCGGTGCCGAAGATCTTGAGCGGCTGCGGCACGCCGATGGACTGGTGTGCCGAGAGCAGCGCGCCGATCGCCGGGCTGGCCGAGCCGGCCAGGGTCAGCGCCCGGCAGTAGTGCAGGTTGGTCAGGCCGAGGCCGCCGTACTTCCGGTCGATCTTCATGCCGAAGGCGCCGAGCCGGCCGAGCCCGGCGAACACCTCGTCCGGGATGCTGGCGTCCCGCTCGATCGCCGCGCCGTCCACCTCGGAGCGTACGTAGCTGTCGAGCCGGTCGAGGAACTCCTCGGCGTGCGCGGCGCGCTCGGGATCGGGCTGCGGCCACGGGTCGATCAGGTCCAGCCGGAGTCGGCCGAGGAAGAGTTCCTTGCCGAAGCTCGGCTTGCCCCACTCGGTCTCCCGGGCCGCCTCGGCGACCTGCCGGGCCTCCCGCTCGGAGACCTGCCCCGCCTCCTTCGGCAGCGGCCCGACTCCGTCCGACCCGCTCACCGCCGGCCCGTTCCGCTCTGTCGTGGTCACGGCAACCCCTCCGATCGAGTACGGCGGTAAGGGGGTGTCCGCGCCGCTTCGCCCGGCTACGGCAGCTACTGGAGCGGTAACCCCCTGAGGTCCTTGCGCAAATACCCCGCCAACGCTACCGGGTTTTGTTACCCGTCGGTAGCGCCAAATATGCGGATCCCGGCAGCCGCGCCCCGCGATACGCTGCCTGGCCATGCTCGCCACACGACTGGACCTCGACCGGATCCGGGCGGCCCGCCGGGTGATCGATCCACTCTTCCTGGACACCGCGCTGTACCAGTGCGACCCGCTCGGACACCAACTCGGCTGCACGGTGAGCATCAAGCTGGAGACCGCGAACCCGGTACGCAGCTTCAAGGCCCGGGGCACCGAACTCGTCGCCAGCCTGTTGACCGGGCAGGGCCGTACGGCCGTGGTCTGCGCCAGCGCCGGCAACCTCGGGCAGGCGCTCGGCTGGTCAGGTCGCCGCCGCGGCCTCGACGTGACGGTGGTGGCGTCCCGCCGGGCACCCGCCGCCAAGCTCGACCGGATCCGCGCGCTCGGTGTCGAGCTGGAACTCGTCGACGGCGACTTCGAGCAGGCCCGCGAACGGGCCGCGGCCGTCGCGCGGGAGCGGGACATCCGGCTGGTCGAGGACAGCCTGGACATCGAGACCTGCGAGGGCGCCGCGACCATCGGACTGGAACTGGCGGACCGGGCCAGGTCGGTCCGGCCCGGCCAGTTCGGCGCGGGTTCCTCCTTCGACGCCGTCCTTGTCGCTCTCGGCGGCGGCGCGATGGCCACCGGCGTCGGGTACGTGCTGAAGACCCTGGCGCCGGAGGTCGAGGTGATCTGCGTACAGCCGCTGGGTGCACCCGCGATGACCCGCTCGTGGCACCAGCGTCGGGTCGTCACCACCGACTCGACCGAGACGATCGCCGACGGTGTCGCCGGCCGGTACCCCATCCCCGCCGTGCTGGACGACCTCCTGGCGGTCGCCGACGACGCGGTCCTGGTCCGGGAGGGGTCGATCGTCGAGGGGATGCGGCTGCTGCTGGAGCACGCCGGCCTGGTCGTCGAACCGTCGGCCGCCCTCGGCATCGCGGCCGTCCTGGAGAATCCCGACCGGTTCGCCGACCGGCACGTGGTGACAGTCATCTGCGGCAGCAACGTCGACCTGTCCGCCTACCACCACTGGGTCCGCCGCTGACCCGCCTCCCTGCCCCGCCCCCCACCTCCGCCCCGGCAGCCCCCGCCCGCTGCTCGCCGCTCGCCGCTCGCCGGACGCCGGACGCCGTAGACGTTTTCGGTGTCGACCTGGACACCAGAGGCGCTACATCGGTGCCGTAACGCCTCTGGTGTCCAGGTGACCACAGAGGACCAGGCAGGGTCGGCCTGCCCGGGCCGGCTGGGTCGGCGCTGGCGTCAGCCGACCGGCTCTGCCGCGCTGCCGGCTCCGACCGGCTCTGCCGCGCCGTTCCAGACCGGCGGGGCGTAGCCGGCCGGCTTGTCCCCGATCCCCAGCCCGGGACTGACGATCCAGGACTGGTATTCCGGCGTGAACATCGAGTACGGCAGCGCCAGCGGAGCCGCGCTGACCTGTTCGAGCCGACGCCGCGCCTCGACCGGGATCTCGAAGTCGAGCGCGGCCAGGTTGCCCGCCAGTTGCTCGGGGCTGCTGGCGCCGATGATCGCCGACCCGACACCCGGACGGCCGGCTACCCAGTTGATCGCCACCTGCGCCATGCTCCGGCCCAGCTCGCCGGCCACCTCCGCGAGTACCTCGATGATCTGCCACTCCCGTTCGGTGATCGGCCGCTGCTGGCCGCCGGACGCGCCGAGCCGACCCTCGCCGGACATCCCGTCGGCGGTCCGCCGGTACTTGCCGGTGAGCAGCCCGCCGCCGATCGGGCTCCACGCGGTGAGCCCCATCCCGAGGGACTGGGCCATCGGCAGGTACTCCGGTTCGATGTCCCGGGCAATCAGCGAGTACGGCAACTGGATGCTGATCATCGGCGTCAGCGAGTGCGCCTCGGCGAGGCTCTGGGCGCGGGCGGCGTACCAGGCGGGGACGTCGGAGAGTCCGGCGTACCGGATCTTGCCGGCGCGTACCAGGTCGTCGAAGGTCCGCACCACCTCCTCGACCGGGGTGATCCGGTCCCAGGTGTGCAGCAGGTAGAGGTCGAGATAATCGGTGTCCAGCCGGCGCAGTGTCGCGTCCAGCGCCCGGACGATGTGTTTGCGGCCGTTGCCGCTGGCGTTCGGGTCGGCCGGGTCGACGCTGTTGGTGAACTTGCTGGCCAGCACGATCCTGTCCCGCAGCCCGGCGGCGGCGATCAGCTTGCCGAGGATGCGCTCGCTCTCCCCGGCCGTGTAGAAGTCCGCGGTGTCGACGAAGTTGCCGCCGGCCTCCAGGTAGCCCCGGAGGATCGGCTCGGCGTCCGCCTCGGCCTTCCCGTACGAGGCGTGGAAGCCGGCGGTGCCGAAGTTCATGGTGCCCAGCGCCAGCCGGCTCACCCGCAGCCCGGACCGGCCGAGCAGGTAGTAGTCGTTCATGTCGGTGTACCTCCCGCCGCCACCCTGCCTCGGAAAAATTGGACCGACAAGTCCAAAAAACCGGAGACCGCCCCGAGTAGAGTGGACCGCCGAGTCCAGAGGAGTTTAGCGAGGATGAACCGGACTTTTACCAGGAAAGGCGCCGAGACCCGGCACCGGATCGTCGAGGGTGCGGCGGCGGAGATCCGGGAACGGGGTGTCGCGGCGACCACCCTGGACGACGTACGGGCCCGGACCGGCACCAGCAAGAGCCAACTCTTCCACTACTTCCCGGACGGCAAGGACGAACTGCTGCTCGCGGTCGCCCGGTACGAGGCCGACCGGGTGATCGCCGACCAACAGCCGCAGCTCGGCGATCTCACCTCCTGGCCCGCCTGGTCGGCCTGGCGGGACCGGGTGGTGGCCCGCTATCTCGGGCAGGGCATGGAGTGCCCGCTCAACGGTCTGGTCGCGCAGCTCGGCCGGACCACTCCCGGCGCGCGGGCCGTGGTCACCGAACTGCTTGGGCGCTGGCAGGCGGAACTCGGCACGGGGATCCGGCACATGCAGCGGATCGGCGAGGTCGACCCGGGGCTCGACGCCGACCAGGCAGCCGCCGCCCTGCTCGCCGGTATCCAGGGCGGGGTACTGGTGATGCTCGCGACCGGCCGGATCGGGCACCTGGAGGCAGCTCTCGACGTCGGCATCGGCAACCTACGGGCTCCTCGGAGCGGGTGACGGGCCTCCGGTCGCGGCTGGCTCAGTGTGCCGGCGTACCGGGTGACGGGACCGCCCGCAGTTCGGTCAACGCGTACCTGGCGGCCTTCTCCACCGCCGCGATCCCCTGCTGCCGCGTCGGATGGTGGTCGGAGAGTACGGCGACCAGCCAGTCCCGGCCCGGCTCTACGATCCGGCCGATGCTGTTCGCCAGCCAGAGTCCGTTGTCGGCGTCCACGGTCGTCCAGCCGTTCTTGACACAGCTGGCGGTGCTGGCCCGCCCGGCGGCGGCGGTGATCCCCCAGTCCTGGGCCTCGTCGACCTGCCCCATCAGGCCGAGCAGGAACGCCCGGCCGTCGGCATCGAGCGGACCGGCCGGGTCGGTGAGCACGGTCAGCAGCCGGAGCTGGTCGGCTGCCGTCGTCGTGGTCAGCCCCCAGCTCGCGGCGGGGGTGGTCTGGCGCAACCCGAGGGTCCGGTTCGCGGCGGTCAGGCCGGCCCGGTGGCCGATCGCGGCGTAGAGGCTGCTCGCCGCCGCGTTGTCGCTGACCACGATCATCGTGCGGGCCCGCCGCCGCTCGTCCGCACTGAGTGTGCGGCCCTGCTCCTGGCGGCGCAGCAGCAGGGCCGCCAGGATGTCCACCTTGACGATGCTGGCCGTCTGGTAGCGCCGGGTGCCGGCGACGACCGCCAGCCCGGTGGCCCGGTCCCGCACCGCCAGGCTGACCCGGCCGCCGACTCCGCGCAGATAGCGGACGATCCGGGTACGCGCCAGCGCCGGATGGTCCGGCGTCGGGCTCGGCGTCGGCCGGGCCGGGGTGGCCGCCGCCCCCGGCCGCGGACCGGCACCCGGCGAACCCGCCGACCAGTACGCCAACCCGGTGCCGGCCGCGCCCGCGCCGAGCAGTGCGGCGGCGGTGGCCGCGAGCAACTCCCGGCGTCTCGGCCCGGACCGACCGGTCGGCCCGGTTCGACCATCGGGCCCGCGTCGGCTAGTCAAGGAGATCCGCCAGCTTCCGCACCACGATGATCGCGGTGTCGGGGTCCACCGGCCCCGGGATGTTCAGCGTGGAGAGCCGGTCGTGCTGGCGTACCGCCACCAGCAGGGTGGACCGGGTCGGTGTGCCGGGAGACTCGATCCGGCCCTGCACCACCAGCCCACCTCCAGGCGGCAGCTCCGTCTCCAGCACCGTGAACGAGACGGTGGCGCCGTACGCGTCGTACCGGGCGCAGGTCCGGACGACCCGGCGTACGTCGTCCAGGGCCCGCACCGCCCACCCCGGCTGGTAGTCCTCGACGACCTGCGTCGCGACCAGCTCGGACGGCTCGTGCCGGAAGCGGCGCTGCACGGCGCCGACCCGGTGCCGCTGGGCCGGATAGTCCTCGTCCCGGTACGCCGGGCAGTCGGCCTGGAGCCACGGCCACGGCGGCGGCTCGGGCGGATGCGCACTCTGCCGCCATCCGGCGCCCAAACCGTCGGGCCGGAGCAGCGCCACGTCGAGGGCTGCCGGCCGCTGCCCCGGGCCGCTCGCGGTCGACCGGGTCCCCTCGGCGGCCGGGGCCCGGGGTGCCGGCTCGGCGGTGCAACCCGCGGCGGCCAGCACCACCGGCAACACCAGCAGGAGGAGAAGTACTGTCCCGGCCGGTAGCGGCCTTACTCGGGCTTCCACGTCCCTTAAAGACGGCGATCGCCCCCGGGACGTTGCATGGTCGGATGGTCGACGGCGGGGGGAACGACGGACGAACAGAACGGCCAGGCCCGCGACGAGCGGCGGCTCCTGGCCGCTCTACTACTACTCGGGTGACAGCGCGCCCGGCCAGGCGAACGGGCTGGGCAAGCAGTCGTTCGGCGGCAAGTTCACGATCATCCTGCGCAACGGCAACCGGGTCGGTTGACCGAACCGGGCCACGGCATCACCGGACGGCCGGCCCACCGGCTTCGGCCTGCCCACCAGGTAGCCCTGGGCGAAGTCCACCCCGAAGTCGCGGAGCAGGTTCATCGTGCCCTCGTCCTCGACGTGCTCGGCCGCGGTCCGGATGCCCAGCGACCCGCACAGCTCGACGATCGACCGCACGATGCGCTGGTTCGCCACCGAGTGCTCGATCCCGGTGACGAACTCGCCGTCCAGCTTCACCAGGTCCACCGGAAAGCAGGTGAGGAACGTGAACGGCACATGCCCCGAACCGAAGTCGTCCAGGGCGAGCTGGCAGCCGAGTTCGCGGATGCCGTGCGCGAAGTTGTGCGCCTCGGTCAGGTTGCCGATCCGGGCCGTCTCGGTGACCTCGAAGGTGAGCTGGCCGGGGTCGACGTCGTACTGCTGGAGCCGGAGCTGCAGCCGCTCCAGCAGGTGCGGGTCGCCGAGCGACCGCCCGGAGAGGTTCACCTGGTAGTGCGAGGTACCCGAGCCCCGGGCGACGAGTTCGATGGTGCGGTCGACCACCCAGCGGTCGATCGGCAGGACCTCGTCCACCCGCTCCGCGTCGCCGAGCAGGGTCGAGGCGGAGTGCGCCCGCCCCGCGTCGTCGAGTACCCGGAGCAGGATCTCCTGCCGGGTGACCTGGTTGAGCCGCAGGTCGAGGATCGGCTGGGTGTAGAGGGTGAAGCGGTTCTCCGCCACCGTCGCCCGGACCCGGTGCCGGCACAGCTCCCGGCGCTCCTCCTCGGCCGCCGGCTGGTCCAGGGCGACCCGGGCCACCCCGGTCGCCCTGGCCCGGCGCCAGGCCGTCTCGGCGTCCACGACCAGGTCGACGCCCCGGCTGCCGTCCCGCCCCTGGTAGCGGACCAGGCCGCCCCAGGCGTCGAGCAGCCGGGTCCGGCCCAGCACGAACGGCTGGGACCGGATGCCGTCGATAATGGACTCGGCGAGCGCGGTGGCCGAACTCGGCGTGGTGCGCGGCATGAGTACCCCGAACTCGTTCGGAGCGGTCAGACCGCAGACGTCGGAGCGCCGGGCGACCCGGCGGACGACCTGGGCGACCGCCACCGCCAGCCGCTCCTGCTCGTCCGGGCCGCCGCCGGGCTCGCCGTCGGCATCGGCGTCGGGGCCGACCGGCTCCACCGCCACCACCAGGAGTACGCCCGGACCGCCCCGCTGGGCGGTGTCGATCTCGTCGGCGAACCGGGCCCGGTGGAAGAGCCCGGTGACCGGGTCCCGGCCGGCCAGCTCCGGATGCACGGTCTCGCGGCGCCGGGCCAGCCGCGTCTGCTCCTGGCGGGCGAGTTCGACCTCGGTGACGTCCCGGGCGGTGCCGACGATGCCGTGCGGCCGGTCCTCCGGGTCGACCACGTACTCCAGGTGGCAGTGCACGTACCGGGTGACCCGGTCCGGACGGATCACCCGGCAGGTCGCCTCCCGGACCGTCCGGTCCCGCCACACCGACTCGACCGCCGCGCGCACCCCGTCGACGTCGTCGGGGTGGACCAGCCGGGCCAGCGTGGCGAGCGTGTGCCGCACGGTGCCCGGCGGATAGCCGAGGATCAGGGCCATCTCGTCCGACCAGGTCAACTCTCCGCTGGCCCGGACCCAGGTCACGGTGCCGTGCTTGGCCAACTGGGCCGCCCGGACGATCCGGGCCGCCTCGTCGGTGCCGGCGGTCAACGGGTCGCGTACCTCGACGTCGCCGGTCAGGTCGCGGCCCTCGGAGGTTGCCCGCTGGTACTCCTGTCGCACCCGGCGGGTGGCCCGCCGGGCGCGGGCCCGTTCCAGCTCGCTGAGCGTGCGGTCCGACGCCAGCGCGAGGACGTCGTCCAGGTTCATCCCCGGTCCCTCCCGGCCGGCGTCTCGAAGCCCGCCTGCTGGGCGAGTTCCCGCAACCGGCGCCGGGCCTCCTGCCGGTACGCCCGCACCGTGTTGTGCGCGATGCCGAGGATGGCCGCGATCTCGTGGTCCTGCCAGCCGTCCAGGGTCAACACGAAGACCTCGGCCTGTCTCGGCGGCAACTGGCGCAGCCAGCCGCGCAGCAGTTCCCGGGCCTCCGCCGGGTCGGCCGGTTCGGCCAGCCGCTCCGGTGGCACCTCCGCCAGGCTGACCGTCGGCTCCGGCCCGTGACGCCGCTGCAACACCAGCAGCTTGTACCGGGCGGTCTTGTACAGCCAGGCCAGTGGCTTCTCGTAGTCGCGGATCTGTTCCCACTTGTCCCGGGCGGTGGCGAACGCCTCCTGTACGGCGTCCTCCACCAGCCCTCGGTCCGCACAGCGGGCCAGCAGGAACCGCTCGACCAGCACGAAGTTGCACTGGCAGAACACCTCGAAGCTGGTCGCCGACTCGGCCTGGCCCCGGTCCCCCAACCGGGCGGCCGACTCGGCCCGCACCACCGCGTTGTCGCCGCTTCTCATGCCGCCCCGCCCTCGTCTGTTCGACGCAGCGGGCCGTGGGCCGGCAGGCCCACCCCTCCGATCAGGCCCACCAGCACCGCCGCCGGACCACCGGTCGACAGTCCCCCCAGAACCTCGCTCATCCTCGCCTCTCGCGGTCCGTAGTTGTCGTTCCGCGTATAACTCTCCGTCAAGGGTCCCGGTGTGCGGGGCGACCCGCCCAGGCGAAGATAGCGATGATCAATAAAGTGGCGACTGGCTGCGGTATTTCCTCCATTCGGCCACAGTAGACAAGCCGATCAGGCCAACCGATCTACTGTCCAGTATGGATTGCGGAAAGTGACGGAACGCGCGGCTCGGTTCACTCGACGGCGTCCGGGCGGGCGGTGGTCGGCTCGGTGTCGTCGTCCTCGTCCGGCTCGCCCCAGTTGCGGCGCATGAACGGCAGCGCGGCCCAGAAGGTCAGGAACCAGAGCCCGGTCAGCCCGCTGAGTACGAACGCCACCGGCCGGGGCAGCAGGAAGTCGGTGATCAGCAGCACCGAGCTGACCATGGCGATCAGCATGAAGGCCAGGCCGCCGGTCGCCATGGCGTGCGCGAACCGGACGAGTTCCGGCTTGCGCCCCTGCCGGAAGAGCGCCCGGTGGAAGGCGACCGGCGAGATGATCAACGCGGTGGCCGCAGCCGCCGCCAGCAGCGCGACGATGTAGATGTCCTGCTGGAAGGTGCTGGTTTCCGGGAAGCCGGCACTGAACGGCAGGGTGAGCAGGAAGGCGAACAGGATCTGCACCCCGGTCTGCGCGACCCGCAGTTCCTGCAACAGGTCGGCGAAATTGCGCTGCCAACGCTGCTTCTCCGTCTCCACGCTCACCTGGCGCCTCCCGCCTCGAAGTTGGCAGCAGTGATGCCCGAACGGAGCAGACGCGAAACGCACGCACGTTCGGCCGGCGGGGCGTGCGGGACCGCCGGCCTTTCCGGTGCTGCTGTCGGACTCAGGAACCCCGGCGGATCCGGCCGGCGTACCGGGCCTCCAGGCTGTTGTTGTGGTCGTCGCTGTCCGGAATGTTGGCCGAGAGGTAGACCGGGGCGGTTTCGCCCGCCTCGACCAGCCGGCGGACCACCTCCACCACGACTTGCTGGGCGAGCAGCGCGGCGGTGATCGACGACACCGCGCCGACCGCGCCACCGCCGGGCAGCGGCAGGGCCGCGTCGCCGTACGGGGCGCCGTTGTCCAGCACCACGTCGGCGAGGTCGCCCAGCTTGCGCCCGGACGGATGCCGGGACGCCACCCGGGCCGAGTGCTGCCCAGAGTTGATCGCGATCAGCCCGTGCCCGTGCTCCTTGACCAGCGACGCGAACTCGACGATCGTGCCGTTCACCCCGGAGTTCGAGGCGATCACGAAGACGTCCCGGGGGTCGACCGGAGTCAGCTCGTAGAGCCGGTGGGCCACCGTCGGATCCCGCTCCAGGGTCGGCCCGAGGATGTCGACCGGCTCGCCACCGCGCAACACCAGGTCCCGCAGGGCGATCCGATTCGTCGGAACCAGTCCGCCGGCCCTACCGGCGATCTCCATCGCCAGCGCCTCCGAGTGGCCGGTGCCGAACGCCTGCACCACTCCCCCGGCCCGCAACGCGGCGGTGACCAGGTCGGCTGCCCGGCGTACGCCGTCCCGGGAATCGGCCGCCACCCGCCCGATCGTCTCGCTGACCACGTCGAGATAGCCCTCGGGGCTGAGTGTCACGGTCACGGATCCCTTCGAGACGACGATCTGGGCCATCCACCCTATCCCGTGCCGTGCCAGGCCCACCCCGTCCGGTGCCGTGGTGGGCGCGGCCACATCCACCGCCGCCCGCTGTCGGCGTACCGGTATCCGGTGTACCGTCTGCGCAACAACAGCACATCCGACAGGGGAGCGCACAGCGCTGAGAGTGCGGGTGAACCCACCCGCAGACCCTCGAACCTGATCTGGGTAATGCCAGCGCAGGGAGTTCGGTCGAGTCTCCAGCCGCGCCGCAGTCCGGGCCGTCCCGGGTTGCGGCGTGCGTCCTGCCGGTTCGTCGAACCACCGTCTCGACGAACGCGACGACTGGGAGGCCACGCAATGAAGCAGTCCACCGACACCACCAGATGGCGCACCGTCGACATCGTCGTCGCCTCGGTCATCGCGGTCGCGTTCGGCGTCGTCTTCTGGGCCTGGAACGTGGTCTGGAGCGCCACCGAGGGCGCCTTCACCTTCTTCCCGCCGGCCCAGGCGGTCATCTACGGCATCTGGCTGGTGCCGGGCGTACTCGGCGGCCTGGTGATCCGGAAACCGGGCGCGGCGTTCTACTGCGAGTTCCTCGCCGCCGTCGTCTCGGTGCTGCTGGGCAGCCAGTGGGGCACCGTCGCGATCCTCCAGGGGGCCGCCCAGGGCGTCGGCGCCGAGCTGGCGTTCGCGGCGCTGCGTTACCGCTCGTTCCGGCTGCCGGTGGCGGTCGGCTCCGGCCTGCTGGCCGGACTCGCCGCCGCGATCTTCGACCAGTTCCGCTACTACTCCGAGTACGACTTCGCCGCGTTCCGGGTACCCGTCTTCGTGATCACCGTGCTCAGCGCGGCGGTGCTGGCCGGCGCCGGCGGCTGGCTGCTCACCCGGGCACTGGCCCGGACCGGTGTGCTGGACCGGTTCCCGGCCGGCCGCGAACGTACCCTCGTCTGACCGGCGCGGTGCCGTCGTGAGCGAGGTACGGCTGCGCGGCTTCGGCTGGCGGCACGCCGGCCGCCGGGCCTGGGCGGTCCGCGACCTCGACCTGCGGATCGGGCACGGCGAGCGGGTACTCCTGCTCGGCGCCTCCGGGGCCGGCAAGAGCACCCTGCTGGCGGCGCTGGCCGGGCTGCTCGCCGAGGACTCCGGCGAGCAGGAGGGCACCGTCGAGATCGACGGACTCGACCCGCGCAAGGCCCGGGAGCGGGTCGGCATCGTCTTCCAGGACCCGCAGACCCAGCTCGTGATGGCCCGGGCCGGCGACGACGTGGCGTTCGGCCTGGAGAACCGGGGCGTACCGGCGGCGGAGATCTGGCCCCGGGTCACCGAGGCGCTGGACCGGGTCGGCTTCCCGTACGGGCCCGACCGGTCCACCGCCGCGCTCTCCGGCGGGGAACAGCAGCGGCTCGCCCTGGCCGGCGTACTCGCCCTCCGGCCCGGCCTGCTGCTGCTCGACGAGCCGACCGCGAACCTGGACCCGGCCGGCGCCGCGCTGGTCCGGGACGCCGTCCGGGCGGCTGTCGACGACGACACCACGCTGATCCTGGTCGAGCACCGGGTGGCGGAGTCGCTGCCGCTCGTCGACCGGGTGGTGGTGCTCGAACCGGGCGGCGGGACACTGGCCGACGGCCCTGCCGAGCAGGTCTTCGCGGCGCACGGCGAAGCACTGGCCGCCGCCGGGGTCTGGGTGCCGGGCCCGCCGCCGGCACCGCGCCGGGCGACCGCCAGCCCCGGAGACCTGCTGCTCACCGCCGACCGGCTCGGCCTGCCACCCCGGCTGGTCGACACCGACCTGCGGGTACGCGCCGGCGAGGCGCTCGCGGTGCTCGGCCGCAACGGTGCCGGCAAGTCGACCCTGGCCCTGCTGCTCGGCGGGCTGCTCCGGCCCGGCGGCGGCCGGCTGTCGGCCACCCCGGAACTCGCCGGTCGGCACGCCGGCAGCGCACCACACCGGTGGCGGGCGCCGGTGCTGGCCGCCCGGATCGGCTCGGTCTTCCAGGACCCGGAGCACCAGTTCGTCAGCGGCACCGTCTTCGCCGAGCTGGCGCTCGGGCCGCGCCGGACCGGCCGGCCGGAGGCGGAGGTCCGGTCGGTGGTGGACGAGCTGCTGGTCCGGCTCCGGCTGGACCGGCTGGCCGAGGCCAACCCGTACACCCTCTCCGGCGGTCAGGCGCGGCGGCTGAGCGTGGCGACCGCGCTGGCCACCGCGCCCCGGCTGCTGGTGCTGGACGAGCCGACGTTCGGCCAGGACCGGCGTACCTGGCTCGAACTTGTCGACCTGCTCGCCGGGCTGCGCGACAGTGGGCACGGCGTGGTCGCGGTCACCCACGACGCCGACTTCGTCGCCGCGCTGGCCGACCGGACCGTCCGGCTCGATCCGCCGGCCGGCACCGCCGCGGTGGGGCGGGTCGGGTGATCCCGCACCAGCCGATCGCCGCCCCCGACGCACCGCTGGCCCGGCGCAACCCGGTGGCCAAGGTCGCCGCCGCGCTGGTCTTGTCCGTCGCGCTGATCGCCACGGTCGACCCGGTGACCCCGGCGGTGGCGATCGGGTTCCAACTCGCCGTCGTGCCGCTCTTCGGGGTCCGGTATTCGGCACTGGCCCGGCGGGCCTGGCCGCTGCTGCTCAGCGCGCTCGGCATCTTCGGCACCCTGCTGCTCTTCGCCGCCGAACGGACCGGCACCCTGCTCTGGCAGGCCGGGCCGGTCGAGGTCACCACCGGGGTACTCGGCACCGCGCTGGGCATGGCACTGCGGGTGGTCGCGGTGGCACTGCCCGGCGTACTGGTCTTCGCCACCACCGACCCGACCGACCTCGCCGACGCGCTGGTCCAGAACGTCAAGGCGCCGCCCCGGTTCGCGATCGGGGCACTCGCCGCGTTCCGGCTGGTGCCGTTGCTGGCCGTGGAGTGGCAGATGGTGAGCCTGGCCCGGCGGGCCCGGGGCATCGAGGCCGGACGGAACCCGCTGGCCAGGTTGCGGCTGTTCGGCTCGACCGCGTTCACCCTGCTGGTCGGGGCGATCCGCCGGGGCACCCGGTTGGCCGCCGCGATGGACGCCCGTGGCTTCGACTCGGGAGTGCCGCGTACCGCCGCCCGCCGGCAGCGGTTCGGCGCGGCGGACGCCGCCCTGATCGCCGGTGCGGTACTGCTGGCCGGTGCGGCGCTCGGGCTCAGCGTGGCACTCGGCACCTTCCGGCCGCTGCTGCGCTGACCCCGCGCACCCCGGCGACGTGCGCCGTCCGGCGGGATGCTCAGTCCGGCGTACTGATCCGGATGTCCCGGAAGACGACCTCGTACGGCCCTCCGGAGCCGTTGTCCGACCCGACCGGGAAGATCCCGAGCACCACCCGCCCGTCGACCGGCTGGGCGTCCCGCGCCTCGCCGATGCGCTGCCCGTCGCGATAGAACCGCAGCTCCTCGCCGTGCGCGACGATGCCGACCCGGACCGGGGTGCTCGCGGTCAACTTCTGTGCCGGGTCGAACCGGAAGCTGCCGGCCGGGGTCATCGCGCTCGTACTGTCCACACCGTGTGCCACCAGGTAGTAGCCGTCCCGGCAGATCCGCAGCGCGTGCCCGCCGGTGCGGTCGGTGAACCGGAACCAGACGGCGGCGCAACCCTCCGGCTCGACGAGCGTCACCTCGACCTCCACCTGCACGTCCGGCCAGGTGTCCTGTGGCCCCGGGCACCGGTACGGCCCCACGCCGCGCTTCGTCACCACCAGCCCGTCGTCGAACCCGCAGCTCACCTCGTGCTTCTCGTCCGTCCTCGGCTGCCATCCCCGGCGGCTGGTGAGCGGGTCGCTGACCACCACGGTGCCGGACCAGGGCGGCCCGTCCGAGGCTCCGGTGGCGGTCGGGGTGCCCGGCGCCGGCCCGCTGGTCGCCGTGGCCGGGCCGGCACCGGCAGGCGTGCCGGGCGGTGTGCCGGGTGAGGTCGTCGGCGAGGTGGCCGAGGATGCCCGGTAGGGCAGGAACCCGCTGGCGTAGCCCACTCCGACGGAGGTGCCGAGCAGCACGACGAGCCCCACCGCGAGGACGGCGATCCAGCCCCGGCGCCCCGCCCGACCACGCCCCGCCGGGTCACGCCCCGGCGGCGCCGCGGCTTCCATCGGGACAGCCGGTCCCGCCAGGGCACCCGGTCCCGCCAGGGCACCGGCCGGTCCGGCCGGGGTGGCAGCCGTCGTTCCGGCCACCGGCACCGCCGGGCCGGCCTGCCGGGCGGCGGCCCGCACCTCGGGACCGCCCTGCCGGGTGGTCGCCTCGCTCAGGTCCCCGACCGGATCCGGACCCGACTCGGCGGCCAACGCCGTCTCGGCCAGTGGCCGCTGGTCGGTCACCGCCTGCGCCTGCTCGACCGCGACCCGCAGCTCGGGTTGGCCGGCGAGCGCCGACGCCACCGCGCCCAGCCGGCCCGGCCCACCGTCCAGCAACCGGTCCAGCAGCTCGCGCGCCGACGGACGCTGCGCCGGGTCCTTGGCCAACGCCTGCTCGACCAGGTCCCGCAGCGGACCGGTCAGGCCGTCGAGGTCGGGCTCCTGGGTCAGGATCCGCACCGCGGTCGCCGCCGGGGTCTCGGCGGCGAACGGGGTACGTCCGGTGCCGGCGTAGGCCACCACGGCGCCCCAGGCGAAGACGTCCGCCGCCGGGGTGAGTAAGCCGGTGGTCGCCGGCTCGAAGCGCTCCGGCGCCATGTACGCGACGGTGCCGATCACCTGGTCCGTCCGGGTTCCGGCACCGGTGCCGGCGACCGCGCGGGCGATCCCGAAGTCGATCACCTTCGGGCTGCCGGGCGGCAGCAGCACGTTGCTCGGCTTGAGGTCGCGGTGGATCACCCCGGCGCCGTGGATCGCGGTCAGCGCGGTCGCCATCCCGACCGCCAGCCCGTGCAGGTTGCCCGGAGTCAGTGGCCCGCGTTCGGTGACCACGGTGGCCAGGCTGGGTCCGTCGACGTACTCGGCGACCAGGTAGGGCGGGTCGTGGTCCGGGTCGGCGTCGAGCACCTCCGCGGTGCAGAACGGCGGCACCTGCCGGGCCCGTTTCACCTCGCCCCGGAACCGCCGCCGGAACTCCGCGTCGTGCGCCAGGTCGTACCGGATCATCTTGACCGCGACCAGCCGCCCGGTGCCGGCGGCGCGGGCCAGGTAGACGGTGCCCATGCCGCCCTCGCCGAGCCGGCCCAGCAGCTCCCACTCGCCGAGCCGCGACGGGTCGGTCGACCGGAGTGGCCGTGTGCCGGCGATCTCGCCCGTCATCCCGACTTGCCCCCACTGCTACCCAGTCCCACCACCCCGTGCCCGGAGGTCGGGTAAGTATCACACCCGACCGCCTCGACGGACGATCCGAGGGCGTCCACGGTGGGCGGACCGAGCTGCCGTACCCAGTCCTGCGGCTCTTCCCGAGCCTCGGCCCGGGGAACCCGGACGACGAGGTGCGCCGGGCCCTGCACGGCGACCACCAGCGACGACGTCCCGGCCCGCTCCCGCACGCCGGGGCCGCTACCGGCGTCGACGCCGCTGCCGCTGCCAGGGTCCGAGCCGAGGTCGGTGTCACCGCCCGCGCCGCTGCCGAGGCCGCAGCCGAGGCCGGCGACCTGGCCGGGGCCGGTGTCGGCGTCGGTGTCGGGGCCGGGGTCGGTGTCGGTGTCGGGGCCGGTGTCCAGCCGTACCCGCATTCCGGATGCGGTCAGGGCCCGGACCGCCGCTTCGATCCGGCGGCCGGGGCGGGCGCCGGCCGCCACCCGCAGCTCGGCGTCCCGGGCGGCGGCGAGCTGCGCGCCGATCCGGAGCACCGCCTCGCCGCCCGACCGGGGAAGCCGGACCAGCACCGACCGCCAACCCTCCGGCGGCGGGGCGGCGACCCTGATCCAGGTCGTCGGCGGGCCGTCCGGCGGCGGCTCGTCCGCCGCCACGACCAGGGCCGGGCGGACCGCGTCACACTCGATCGCCAGGTCGGCCACCGGGTCCGCCGTGTAGCGGGCGAAAACCGGCGCAGCCAGCCCGCCGGAGCGGATCGGCTCGGCCAGCCGGGCCAGCTCCCGCAACGCCGTGGTCATCCCGACGAGTTCGCCGGCAAGACCGCTGCCGACCTCGATCGCCGAGACCGGGTACGGCAGCAGCCGGCTCAGCACCACCTCGGCCGGCCGGCGGGCGCCGACCAGGTCGGTCGCCAGCGCGGTCAGCTCGACGGCCGACACGCCCGCGGCCACCGCCCCCGTCGCACCGACAGTCATCGCCTCCGCCCCGCTCTTTCCCGCTTCCGGGGACGGCGTCGTCACGACGAGGATCCGGTACGCCCCGTCGTCGGCCAGCGCGGCCCGCTCGGCCTCGGCGAGGTCGCGGCGTACCAGCCGGGCCGGATAGACCAGCGCCAGCAGCGGGCCGGTCATCACCGTGGTGACCAGCGCCATCACCACCATCAGCGAGAAGAGTTCGCCGCTCAGGATGCCCAGCTGCAACCCGATGCTGAGGATCACGATCTCGGTGAGCCCCCTGGTGTTCATCAGGCTGGCCAGCGCACCCGCCGGCCGGGGCGCGACACCCTGGAGCCGGGCTCCGGCGTACGCGCCGCCGAACTTGCCGGCGACCGCCACCAGCAGGATCAGCGCCAGTTCCAGCAGCCCGGCGCCGCCCACCGTGGACAGGTCGACCTCGAGACCGGCGATGACGAAGAAGACCGGCACCAGCAGCAGGACCGCGACCTGTTCCAGCCGCTCGAAGATCTCGTACCGGAGGGCCTCGCCGCCGGCCCGGGGCATCACCGCACCGAAGACGAACGCGCCGAAGATTGCGTGCAGGCCGAGCCACTCGGTGGCGAAGCAGGAGAGCAGCAGTCCGATCAGGACGATCCCGAGCAGGTTGGGGGTGAGCCGGCCGGCCCGGTCCCGGGCGGCGGTCAGCCGGCGCAGCAGCGGGCGTACCCAGAGGAACATCACCAGCAGGTAGGGCAGCGCCAACAGCAGTTGCCAGGGCGGCGTACCGCCCGCGGTGCCGAGCACCACCACGCCGGCCAGCAGCGTCCAGGCGACCACGTCGTCCACGGCCGCGCTCGCCAGGGCCAGCGCGCCGACCCCGGTACGGACCATCCCCCGGTCGGCCAGGATCCGGGCGAGTACCGGGAACGCGGTGACCGCCATCGCGGCGCCGATGAAGAGCGCGAACGGCGTGACCCGTTCGACGTCGTGCCGGGGCGCCAGCCAGAGCGCCAGCCCGACACCGGCACCGAGCGGCAGGACGATGGAGCCGAGCGAGACCGAGACGGCCGCCCGGACCCGTCCCCGCACCAGCGCCTGGTCCAGTTCGTAGCCGATGATGAACATGAACAGCGCCAGGCCGACGTTGGCCAGCCCGGCGAGCGCGGGCCGGATCTCGGCCGGGAAGAGCAGCTCGGCCGGTCCCGGACCGAACAGCGACGGGCCGAGCAGGACGCCGGCCGCGATCTCGCCGACCACCGGCGGCTGCCCGAGGCGCCTGGCCACCGCACCCAAGCCACGGGCCGCCGCGATGATCACCGCGAGGGCGAGCAGCAGTTGCCCGACCGCGTGCGGGGTCATCCGGCGGCCTCGGCGAGCCGGTCCAGCCGGGCCGCCACCGTCGCGGCGTCCGGTCGCCGGTCCGGCGGGGCGAGGCAGTCGGTCACCAGGTCGCGCACCTCGGGCGGCAGCGCGGGGCTCGGCCGGGGTGGGGTGGAAAGGACCGTCCGCAGCGCCAGCAGCCCGTCGCCGGCGCGCAGCCCCGGATAGAGTGCGTCCCCGGCGACCAGCCGGTGCAGGGTCACGCCCAGCGACCAGACGTCGGCGGCGGGACTCGACGCCTCGCCGAGCAGCACCGCCGGGTCGACGAACTCCACCGAGTCCACCGGCCCCATGCCGGTCACCGTGACGCCCTCGGTGAAGACCTGCGCCAGGCCGAGATCCGACAGTTTCCCGCCACCGGGGCGCAGCAGTACGTTCCCGGGCTTGATGTCCCGGTGCACGATCCCGGCGGCGTGCAGGTTGGCGGCGGCCCGCGCGGCGTCGGCGAGCGCCCGCAGCCCGGCCGCCGGGGTCGGCGGGTCGGCGGGCGCGGCCAGCGAGCCGTCCGGCAGGTACTCCATGGCGTAGTAGAAGAGCCCGTCGTGCTGGCCCGCGTCGTAGGGTGCGACGACGTACGGCGAGCGGACGGCGGCGAACGCGGCCAGTTCCCGGGTCGCCCGCCGGAACGCCGCGTCGACCGACTCGGCGAAGAGCACCTTCACCGCGACCGTCTCGGCGGCCACCGGCAGTCGGGACGGACGTTCGGCCAGGTAGAAGTGTCCGTGGTTGCCCGAGCCGAGCGGCCTGACGAACCGGTAGTCGGCGATCCCCCGCATGCTCCGTGCCTCCTCAGAGGTTCCGGTGTGACTCGTAGCGGAGCCAGCGCGAGCCGAAGTCGACCCGGCTGCCCGGCACGACCCGGACCGGGGTACCCGCACCGACCCAGTCGGTCGACGGGTCGCCGGGAAGTCGCACCCCCGTACCGTTGGCCGAGCCGAGGTCGAGGACCCGGACCTGCCAGCCGGTCAGCACGACCCGCAGGTGCCGGCGGGAGACCCCGGCGCCGTCGCCGGCGATCCGCAGCGCCCTGGCCCGGCCGGCGGTCACCTCGCCGTCCGCCTCGGGTGCCCGCCCGACGACATAGTCGGTGTCCAGCCGGAACGTCGTACCGTCGTCGAGCAGCAGTACTCCGAGCGGCGGCCGGGGAGCCCGCCGGGTGACCAGGGTGAGCTGGTGCATGGCGATCCCGCACTGCTGGCAAAAGCGCGCCGCCGGATCGTTGAAGTGCCCCCGCTTGCAGTCGGCGCCCTCTACCAGGACTGGCCGGGGTCGCAGCGGCGCGGTCTCCGCCGCCGACAGGTCGACGGTGTCGGCGGCGGCGGCCAGGTCGACGGTCGGGTCGGTGTGGCCGGGGATCAGCAGTACCGAGACGAACGGGGTCCCGGGGTCGGGTTCGCGGATGGTCACAGCAGCCGCCCGCCCCGGAACCGCCAGCGCAGCAGCGGCACCCGCATCGGCCCGTTCGCGACGAGCCAGACCGCGACCCAGACGACCGCGACGTGCGACAGGTACGCCACCAGCGGCGGCGCCGCCACCCCCGGTACGGCGTCGCCGCGCAGCAGCAGCCAGAGCAGTGCCGCCTCCGGGATCACGGTGACCAGCCCGAACAGGGTCGGCCAGTCCTTCTCCCAGCGGAACTGCATCAGCAGGTGGTACAGCAGTTCCCAGCCGACGCCGAGCACCGCGACCGCCGCCAGTACCCCGAAGGCGGCCCGGTACCGCTCGTCGAGCGGGCCGTCGAGCGGCAGCAGTGGCACGAGTACGGCGGTGACCGCCGAACCGACGACCGCGAGCAGGAAGAGCCGGGTCTGGATCCGCCCGGACAGGATCGGCAGCACGCCTCAGCCCTCGCCTTCCACGTCGCGGCGCTCGCCGTGCGTCCGCCGGCTCTCGCCCCCAGGCTCGCGGCGTTCGCCGTCCACTCCCCGGCCCCGCATCCAGCGCAGCCACCCGACGGTCGAGCGGACCGGGCCGATCCGGCGGCACCAGCCCCGGCGGGCGAGGTCGTCGGCGATCTCCTGGGCGGCGATCTGCAACCCGAGGAAGGTGTCCACGCCCGGGAAGTAGCCGCCCAGGGTGGTGGCGCCGGAGGCGTACAGGGCGCCGTCGCCGCTCGCCGTGCCCTTGACCTCGAAGTGCCGCTCGACGTCCAGCCGGCCGAGCGGGTTGCGGCCGGCGCCGCCGTGGCTGAGCAGGTCGGCCAGGACGCGGTGCTCGGCGATGTCGGCCTCCAGGCCGGTGCAGTCGACGATGTAGTGCGCGGCGATCTCCCGGTCCCCGCCGTCGCCGCTCACCTGGCTGACGAGCATCCCGTCGGGGCCGGGACGGACCTGCCGCACCACTCCCTGCATCGAGTGGTACCAGCCGCCCTGCCGGCCGGCCCGCATCTGCTGCTGCCAGCGCCGGCGCCACGGCGTGTTGGTGCCGCCCATCTCGGCGTAGAGCTGGGCCCGCGCCTCGCCCTCCAGCCGGCGCATCCGGGACTTGAGCTGGCCGCCCCAGACCGACTTCGGGTAGTTGAATCCCTGGTACGCCCAGCCGTCCCCGCCGCTGCGCCGGGCCCAGCGGTGCGGGCCGTGCGCCCCGGCCACGAAGGTCCGGAAGATCTGCACGATCTCGGTGTGCAGGCCGTACCGTTCGCGGTCGTCCATCAGCCGCTGGAGTACCCGGGACGCCACGATCCCGCCGCCGCGCACCAGTACGGTGCCGGGGCGGAGCTTGAGGGACTCGTAGACGTGCTCGTGCGACTCGTAGGCGTTCACGACGTGTGTGAAGTCCTGGTACGTCTCCCGGAACTCCTGTAGGTCGGGCAGATACCTGAGCCCGGGATAGCCGACGGCCAGGTGCACGAACCGGGACCGGTACGCCACCCGCCTGGTCGGGCCGCTGCCCTCGGGCGGGGTCAGCACGGTGAAGTAGCCGCCGCCGTGCCGGCGCCGCACCATCCGCACCACGCCGCGGCTGCGCATGGCCGGATAGTCGATCCGGTGGAACTCCCGTTCCAGGCTGTCGAAGACGGCACCGGCCCGGGGCGTCCAGTAGTCGCTGAGGATCGGCTCGCCGAGGACCTGGAGCAGTGGCCGTACGCTGCGGTCCTGCCACGCTTCGGAGAGCGCGTACGAGGGGAAGCCCCAGATGTTGTCCGGCCGGGACGACGAGTCGGACCGGATCCGCTCCGGTCGCGGGATCTGGGACACCCGGGTCAGGTACTCGTAGGTCTCCCACGGATGCTCCAGGTTGGACAGCACCCGGATCTGGTCGACCGGTACCCCGGCGACGCGCAGGTAGTCGACCGTCACGAACGAGCCGATGCCGCCGCCGACGGTGACGAACGGCACGTCGTGCACGGGTATGCCGGCCGCCTCGACCATCGCGTCCGACCAGATGGGAGCGTCGAGCAGCTGGTCGGTCAGCTCACCCGGCCCGGCCCGCCCGTCCGCCCGGCGCGCGACAGCCACCATCGAGTCCCCCTCCGTGAGCCGGTAAGGGGCGCGGCAGCCCCTTCTGCCGCACTGTCTAGCACAGGCGATCCACCGGGCAGCCGTACTGATCGGCAGCGCACGCGGGGGCGGGCGGTGCGCCCCGCGCGGGGTCGGACTGTCCATCCACGACCCCGCGCGGGCAACCGTGACCGGTCAACCAACCGGACCGGCCGACCAGCCGGCCCGGCGCCGTGGCCGGCGCGGCCGGGTGGCGGGCTCAGCTACGCCGGAAGGCGTACTGGCGACCGCCCCCGGTGTTCCGGCCACGCCCGACACCGGCGGCACCGCCGCCGTTGCGGAGCACCGGGCCGGACTTCGGCGCCGCCGGCCGTCCGGCCCGGGGTCCGTCGTCCGGCAGCACCACCGGGGTGGCGAGTTCGATCGACTCCTCCGCCGGCCGGTCGAGCCGGGCCGGCGAGCCGGCTCCGGTGGCGCGGGCGGTCTTGCCGGACTTTCGTTTGGCAGGCATACGGCGTTCTCTCCTCCTGGTCGGAGCGCCCTGCTCGGGCAGCGCGCGGGACGGGATCGGTGCGGCGTCCGTCCGCGGAGACGTACCACCTGCGGGTGGCAGCTTGCCGAAGAGGCGAAACGGCACGGACGCCCGGAGCGCTCACGCCCACACCGCGCGAACAGGCGGGCGGGTGGGCTCGGATGAGGGGGCATCAGTACCGCATTCCTGCACGATAACCCGACCCACTGCCGGGCGCACCTGTTTTCTTCAGCCGACCCGCTCCCGGCCGAGCAGGTCGTCCGTCCCGGGGGGAGGCGGAGGTGTTCAGCCGGATGCCGGGCCGGGTGCCACCGGGTTGGGCAGCGCGCCGCCGAACCGGCGGTCCCGCTGGGCGTACAGCTCGCAGGCGTACCAGAGGTGGCGGCGGTCGAAGTCCGGCCAGAGGGTGTCCAGGTAGACCAGTTCGGCGTACGCGCTCTGCCAGAGCAGGAAGTTGGAGATGCGCTGCTCGCCGGAGGGGCGCAGGAACATGTCGACCGGCGGCACCTCGGGGTGGTAGAGGTACCGCGAGATCATCTTCTCGTTGACCTTGGCCGGGTCGACCCTGCCGGCGGCGACGTCCCGGGCGATCGCGGCGGCGGCGTCGGCGATCTCGGCCTGCCCGCCGTAGTTGACGCAGAACTGGAGGGTGAGCGTCGAGTTGCCCCGGGACATCTCCTCGGCGGTCTGCAACTCCGAGATCACGCTCTTCCAGAGCCGGCCGGTCCGCCCCGACCAGACCACCCGGACCCCCAGGTCCACCAACTGGTCCCGGCGGCGCCGGATGACCTCCCGGTTGAAGCCCATCAGGAAGCGCACCTCGTCCGGCGAGCGCCGCCAGTTCTCCGTGGAGAAGGCGTACGCCGACAGGTAGGGGACGCCCAGCTCGATCGCACCCTCGATGGTGTCGAAGAGCGAGTACTCGCCCTGCTCGTGTCCCTTGGTCCGGGGCAGGCCGCGCTGCTTGGCCCAGCGCCCGTTGCCGTCCATCACCACCGCCACGTGCTTGGGCAGCGCCTCGGCCGGCAGCGCCGGAGGCCGGGCCCCGGACGGGTGCGGAGTGGGTGGCACCGGCTGCCGACCGGTCCGGTTGGTCATCGAACGGATCACTGTGCTTCCTTCGCTACGTCCGCCGGACCGGGCGGTGGGACGTGCCGCGCCCGCTCCGTACGCTCACCTGTCGATCCCCTGTCGACCAGCGGCAACGAGCGTAACCCGCGCTCCAGATGCCACTGCAGGTGCGCCGCCACCAGCCCGCTGCACTCCCGGCGGTACGGCTGTTCGGCGGCGTCGGCCGTCGACCAGTCCCCGGCGGCGAGCGCGGCCATCAGGTCGAGGGTGGCCGGCGCCGGATGGGCGGCACCGGGCGGCCGGCAGTCCGGGCAGACACAACCCCCGGCGGGTACCGAGAAGGCGCCGTGCCGGCCCGGCGTACCGCAGACGGCACAGCCGACAAGCGCCGGCGCCCAACCGGCCAGCCCCATCCCGCGCAGCAGGTACGCGTCCAGCACCAGGGTGCTGGCGTGCTCCCCGTCGGCAAGTGCGCGCAGCCCGCCCAGGGTGAGCTGGAACAGCCGCAGCGACGGCTCCCGCTCGACCGGGGTGAGCCGCTCCGCTGTCTCGGCGATCGCACTCGCCGCCGTGTAGCGGGGATAGTCGGCGACGAACGCCTTGCCGTAGAGCCGGATCCCCTCCACCTGACTTATCGAGTGCAGCGAACTGCCCTGCTCGCCCTTGGGGTCACCGGCGATCTGGAGGTCGACGTGGCCGAACGGCTCCAGCCGGGCACCGAACCGCGAGGTGGTCCGGCGTACCCCCCGGGCGACCGCGCGCAGCCGGCCGTGCCGGCGGGTCAGCAGGGTGATGATCCGGTCGGACTCGCCGAGTTTCTGGACGCGCAGCACCACCGCGTCGTCGCGGTAGAGCTGTCGGCGGTACCCGGGCACCCGCCCATTGTTCCCTGCCGGTGCGACCCTGAGAATTCTCAGGGTCGCAGATCGGGGTGGCCCGGTGGCGGAACCCCGATGCCCGTGGTCCGCCACCCCCATAGCCTTTTCGGCATGCTGGTTTCCCGGACCACCGCCCTGACCGGCGGGCTCGCCCTGGCCGCCCTGATCGCCCTGGCCGGCTGTGATGGCCTCGCCGAGCAGCGGCTCACCTACGACCGCACCGAGGACGTGAAGATCACCGAGATCGAGGTGCTCCCCGGCTCCGGAAACGTAGTGGTACGCACCGGAGCCGTACAGAACGTCCGGATCGAGCGGGTGGTGCAGTACCGCGGCCCGCAACCGGACGACTCGACCTACCGGATCGAGGGTACGAAGCTGATCCTGGACACCGACTGCGGCAAGCACTGCGGGGTGTCGTACGACATCCTCGCCCCGGCCGGGGTCGCGCTGCGCGGCGAGAACGGCTCCGGCGACGTCAACCTGACCGCGCTGACCGAGGTGGACATCAAGGTCGGCTCCGGCGACATCACGGTGACCGACGTCGACGGCCCGGTACGCGTCGAGACCGGCTCCGGGGACATCCGGCTCACCCGGCTGCCCGGCACCGTCTCGGCGCGGGCCGGCTCCGGATCGGTCGAGGGACGCTCGCTCGGTGCCGGGAAGGTCGACGCGCAGACGGGTTCCGGCGACATCTCGCTGACCCTGGCCGCCCCCGGCCCGGTCCAGGCCAACGCGTCGAGCGGCTCGATCGACCTGACCGTACCGGCCGGCGGCTACCAGGTGCGGACACACGCCGACTCGGGCAACACCGACGTGAAGGTGCCGAACGACCCGGCCGCGAAGGCCGTACTCGACCTCCAGACCGGCAGCGGCGACATCACCGTCCGGTCCAGCTGAACCCGGCGGGTTGCCCGGCCGGCGCCGGCAACTCCCCGGCACCGGCCGGCGCCCGCACCGGGAGTGCGGGCGTCCGCTCCGGGGCGGCGGGCAGCAGGCGGGGCGGGCGACGGGCGGCCAGGTCCTCGACCCAGCCGAAGACGGCCACCGCGACCCCCACCAGCACCGCGACGGCGGCCAGCCGGGCCGCCAGGCCGAGCGCGGAGGAATGGGCCAGCCCCAGCCCGGAGAGCAGCTCGTTGACGGCGATCACGAAGGGCATGTGCCAGAGATAGACGGTAAGCGCCCGGCTGTTCAGCACGGTCACCGCCCGGCCCAGCCGTACCCGGCGGTCGACCCCGGCGACGACCCGGTCGACCCAGCCGACCACCCGGTCGCCCCCCGCGCGGTCGACCCCGGCGGCGGCCGGCGGGGCCAGGCCGAAGACCAGCAGCACGAACGCGACCGACCAGAGCGCGTTACCCAGCGGTACGTCGTTCAGGTCGTAGCCGCGCGGCCCCGGATGACCGAGGATCCAGCCGAGACCGGCGATGCCGACCGGCACGGCGATCCCGAACAGCAGCCGGCGGGACAGCCGGCGCAGCAGCCCGTCGTGCTGGGCGAAGCCGAGCAGCCAGGCCCCGTAGTAGAGCCCGAAGTCCCGCAGCACCCCCGGCGCGTCGGGGAACCCGAACTCGACCACCCCGAGCAGCAGGTACGGCGCCAGCAGCGTCGGCACCGGCCAGCGCCGGAACAGCCAGCGGGCCGCCGGGGATACGAGCACGAACCACAGGTAGTCGCGCAGGTACCAGACCACGCTCAGCACCAGCGCGCCCCAGGTGTTGGCCGGCGGATCGGCCAGCGGCAGTACCCAGAACACCAGCCGCCAGGACGGCGCCAGGCCGGTCAGCAGCATGGCGGGCACGAAGACCAGCGCCACCAGCCAGAGCGAGGGCAGCAGGCGACGCAGCCGGCGCCCGACCGCGGCCGGGCCGAACCGGTCCAGCGAACTGGCCATCAGCGCACCGCCCAGCGCGAACATCACCGACATGGCGGGAAAGGCGAGGGTGAGGAAGGCCCAGCCGGTGACGTGGTAGACGACGACACGGACGATGGCGAGGCAGCGGAGCAGGTCGTAGTACCGGTTTCGCATCAGCCTGACTTGTCGTCGGGACGGCGGGACAGGATGCCTTCCTACCCCGCGTGCCGCCGCAGCCAACCGATTCCGGGAAGGTCGTGCGGTGAACCCTCCGGGAACTCCCGGCGAACGCCCCGGACCCCGGCTTGCACGACGCCGACAGCGCCCACCCGCCCGCCGGGCGCTCCTGGTGGGTCAGCCGGCCAGCCGCCGCCGTACCTGCTCGCGCAGCTCCTCCGGCGCCTCCTCGACGGCCAGCAGCCGGGGCAGCAGCTCCGGCTCGGACATCCAGGCCCGGAACCCCTCCGCGACGGTCACCCCGTGCTCCGGCCGGTGCAGCACCGTCACCTCGTCGCCGGCCCGCACCTCCCCCGGGCGCACCACCCGCAGGTAGGCGCCCGGCCGGGCCGCCCGGGTGAACGTCCTCAACCACTGCGGCAGCCCCATCTTGGCCTGGAAGGTGGCGCACGGGATCCGGCCGAAGGTGGTCTGCAACACCAGTTCGGCGCCGACCTGCCACTGCTCGCCGAGCACCGCCCCGTTCACGTCCAGCCCGACCGTGGTGAGGTTCTCCCCGAAGAGGCCGCCGGGCAGCGTCCGGCCCAGCTCCGCCTCCCACCAGTCGTAGTCCTCCCGGGCGTACGCGTACACCGCCTGGTCGTCGCCGCCGTGGTGCGCCACGTCGAAGATCTGGTCACCGACCAGGCCGCTGCCCAGCCCGACGGTCTTCGGTCCGGGCGCCCGGACCTGGACCGCCCCGTCGACCGGGCGCTTGTTGATGCCTGTGGTGCCGACCGCCTTGGCGCTGTTCGGCTCGGGCACGGCCAGGTTGACCGAGAGGACTTTTCCCATGGGTCCGCACCCTATCCACTGCCGTCCGTCGACCGGCACCGATTTGCCCCCCGACGCCGCCTGGCGGCAGGTCAGGGCCGCTCGCCGAGCGGGTAGCCGCAGAACTGGGCGCCGAGCAGGCCGGCGGTGGCGACCTCGCCGTCCAGCGGGCGGACCTGGTCGGCGTAGCGCTCGGCATCGTCCTGCGGCTCGTACCCGATCTCCCGCCCCTCGGCCAGCGACCACCAGCGCCGGCTGTTCCGGCTGATCCCCCAGAGCAGCCGGAAGCCGGTGGTGTCGGCCCGCAGGCAGGCGTCGACCAGCCGCGTGCAGTCGTCCGGGGAGATCCAGTTCTCCAGCCCGCTCAACCCCGGCGGCTCGGGGAAGCAGGCGCCGAGCCGGAGTGCGAAGACGGTCATGCCGTACCGGTCCGCGTAGAGGCTGCCGAGGGACTCGACGGCCGCCTTCGACCAGCCGTAGTAGGTGTTCGGCCGGGCGGGTGCCGCCGCGGGTACCCCGTCCGGGCCCTCCGGAGCCGGTACGCCGGCCGGCTCCGGGGTGCTGCCGGCCCGCCGGTACCACCCGGCCGCGTGGATCGTCGAGGCGAGCACCACCCGGGACACCCCGGCGGTACGGGCCGCCTCCAGCACCAGCTGCGTACCCGTCACGTTCACCCGGAGCAGTTCCGCCCAGCTCTCCTCGGTGGGGATCGCTGCCAGGTGCAGTACGGCGTCCACCCCGGCACAGGCCGCCGCCAGCGCCGCCGGGTCGAAGATGTCGGCCCGGACGACCTCCACCGGCTCGCCGGATCCCGGCGGTGCCTGATCGGCGAGGTCGAGCAGCCGCAGGATCCGCTCCGGGCCGGCCAGCCGGGGCCGGAGCAGCCGCCCGACCCGCCCGGCCGAGCCGGTGACGAGTAGCCGCGACACCATTCGCGCCTCCCTTCCCCTCCCCGGCGCGCGGACGGGCTCAGAAGCCGAGCTTGCGGAGCTGCTTCGGGTCCCGCTGCCAGTCCTTGGCGACCCGGACGTGCAGGTCGAGATAGACCCGGGTGCCGAGCAGTTCCTCGATCTGCTGCCGGGCCCGGATGCCGACCTCCTTGAGCCGGCTGGCCCGTGCCCCGATCACGATCGCCTTCTGGCTGGAGCGTTCCACGTAGACGTCGGCGTAGATCTTCGTCAGCCGGTCCTCGGGGATCATCTCCTCGACCACCACCGCGATCGAGTGCGGCAGCTCGTCCCGGACCCCCTCCAGGGCCGCCTCCCGGATCAGCTCGGCGACCAGGATCTGCTCCGGCTCGTCGGTGAGCATGTCGTCCGGATAGAGCTGCGGCGAGCCGGGCAGATAGCCGGTCATCACCTCGACAAGGGTCTCCACCTGGTGCCCGGAGACCGCGCTGACCGGCACCACCTCGGCGAAGTCGCCCAGCTCGCTCACCGCGAGCAGCTGCTCGGCCAGCCGCTTCCGGTCCACCAGGTCGGTCTTGGTCACCACCGCCAGCACCGTGGCCTTCAGCTCGGCCAGCTCGCCGGTGATGAACCGGTCACCCCGGCCGATCGGCTCGTCGGCCGGGATGCAGAGGCCGATCACGTCGACCTCGCTCCAGGTCTGCCGGACCAGGTCGTTGAGCCGCTCGCCGAGCAGGGTACGCGGCCGGTGCAGCCCCGGGGTGTCCACCAGGACGAGCTGCGAGTCCGGCCGGTGCAGTACGGCCCGGATCACGTGCCGGGTGGTCTGCGGCTTGTTGGAGGTGATCGCGATCTTCTGCCCGACGATCGCGTTGGTGAGCGTCGACTTGCCGGCGTTCGGCCGCCCGACGAAGCAGGCGAACCCGGCCCGGTAACCGACCTCCCGGGCGCCCGCCGCACGCTGCCCGGCCTCCCGGGCACCGGTGGCGCGCCGGCCGGCGGCGCGGGGGGTGTCCTCGGACGCGCTCACTCCAGCACCGTGCCGAGCAGGGTGCCGTCCGGGGCGGCGACGTGGATCGGGGCGTCCGCCGTCAGGTCGCGGACGGCGGCGTGCCCGGCGCCGTCCAGCGTCGACGCCTCGGTCACCACCGCACCGGCCTCCAGCCGGGTGGCACCGGCGGCGACCGCCGAGGCGACCGCGAGCTGCAACGCGGTGATGGTCAGCGACGGCAGCGAGACACTGGCGGCGGCGTACGTCCGGCCGTCCTGGTCGCGTACTGCCGCGCCCTCCACCGCGCCGACCCGGCCCCGGGCACCCCGGGCCAGCACCACCAGCTTGGTGTCCTCGGCGGTCAACTCGACCGTCGCCGACGGGGTGTGCCCGGCGACCGGGGCGGTCGGCGGCGCGGCGGACGGCTCAGGCATCGGCTGGTTGCCTCTCCTCGGTCCGGGACTGCTGCTCCCGGGTGTTCTCTGCACCCCGGCTCGCCGGGGTGGCGGGGGTCTGCTGCTGCTCCGGCGAGTCCGCCTCGGTGAGCCGGCGGACCAGTACGGAGTCGATGTGGTTGCGCCGCCCGGTGGTGCCCTCGGCGATCAGGCGCAGCCCGCCCACGTCGGCCGAGGCACCGGGCAGCGGCACCCGGCCGAGCGCCTGGGCGAGCAGGCCGCCGACCGTCTCCACCTCGTCGGCCGGCAACTCGACGTCGAACAGCTCGCCGAGGTCCTCCACCGGCAGCCGGGCGGTGACCCGCACCTGGCCGTCGTCGAGGTGCTCGACCGGCGGGCGCTCGACGTCGTACTCGTCGGTGATCTCGCCGACGATCTCCTCCAGGATGTCCTCGATGGTGACCAGCCCGCCGGTGCCGCCGTACTCGTCGACGACGATCACCACGTGGGTGCGGGCCGCCTGCATCTCGGAGAGCAGGTCGTCGACCGGCTTCGACTCGGGCACGAAGGTGGCGGTCCGCATCACCTCGGAGACCGGCCGCTCCTCGGCGGCCGGGTCGTCGCCCTGGGTCTGCCGGATCACGTCCTTGAGATAGAGCACCCCGAGCACGTCGTCGACGCTCTCGCCGATCACCGGGATCCGGGAGAAGCCGGAGCGGAGGAAGAGCACCAGCGCCTGCGGCAGCTTCTTGTGCGCCTCGATCCAGACCATCTCGGTACGCGGCACCATCACCTCGCGGGCGATCGTCTCGCCGAGCGCGAAGACCGAGTGGATCATCTGCCGTTCGCCGTGCTCCACGACACCGCGCTGCTCGGCCAGGTCGACCAGCTCGCGCAGCTCGACCTGGGTGGCGAACGGGCCCTCCCGGAAGCCGCGCCCGGGGGTGACCGCGTTGCCGATCAGGATCAGCAGCGAGGCGAGCGGGTTCAGCACCCGGCCCAGCCAGCGGACCAGCGGCGCGGTGACCCGGCCGACGGTGTAGGCGTGCTGCCGGCCGATGGTGCGCGGCGCCACGCCGACCACGACGAAGCTGACCACCGTCATCGCGCCCGCGGTGACCAGGGCGGCGGTCCAGCCGGCGCCGAAGGTGTCCACCGCGACCAGCGCGACCAGGACGGTCGCGGTCAGTTCGCAGAGCAGCCGCAGCAACAGCAGCAGGTTGATGTGCCGGACCGCGTCGGCGGCGACCACCTGGAGGGTACGCGCACCGCGTACGCCGTCCCGGGCCAGCTCACCGGCCTGGGCCGGGGAGACGGCGGCGACCGCGGCGTCGGCCATCGCGAAGATGCCGGCCAGCACCACCAGACCGGCGGCGAAGAAGAGAAGCACGAGATCGGGGAGGCCGCCCGGTGCGCCGGCGGACGACGCCAACGACGCGGGCAGCGCGGCTAAATGGTCAGGCATCACTGGGTCCGGGTCGCGCGCCAGCTGTCCAGGAGCCGCGCCTGTAGCGCGAACATCTCCCGTTCCTCCTCAGGTTCGGCGTGGTCGTAGCCGAGCAGGTGCAGTACGCCGTGCACGGTCAGCAGGTGGAGCTCGTCGTCGGCCGAGTGCCCGGCGGCGGCGGCCTGCTTGGCGGCGACCTCGGGGCAGAGCACGATGTCGCCGAGCAGCGCCGGCTCACCGCCGTTGACCTCGCCGGGCCCGTGGTCGACACTGCCCTCGTCCATCGGGAAGGCGAGTACGTCGGTCGGGCCGTCCCCGCCCATCCAGCGGTGGTTCAGCTCGGTCATGTAGTCGACGTCGACGAGCAGCACCGACAGCTCGGCGAGGGAGTTGACTCCCATCTCGTCGAGGGCGTGCCGGGCGACGGCGAGCACGGCGTCGGTGTCGACGCTGCTCCCCGACTCGTTGGCGATCTCGATGGACAACTGGTTCCCCTGATGCACTGTCGGAAGCTGTGGTGATGTGGTCCTGCCGCTGCACCGGCCGCGGCCGGACTAGCGGCGCCGGCCGCCGCCGTGCGCGGTCCGTCCCGGTACGGCGTGCACGCCCTGGCCCTGCTGGGACTCCCGCTCGGCGTCCCATCGGGCGTACGCGTCCACGATGTCACTGACCAGCCGGTGCCGCACGACGTCGGAGCTGCCGAGCTGGGCGAAGTGCACGTCCTCGACTCCTTCGAGGATGTCCCGGACGGCGCGCAGGCCGCTGGTCGTCCCGCCGGGCAGGTCGACCTGGGTCACGTCGCCGGTCACCACGATCTTGGAACCGAAGCCGAGCCGGGTGAGGAACATCTTCATCTGCTCGGGCGTGGTGTTCTGCGCCTCGTCCAGGATGATGAAAGCGTCGTTGAGCGTGTTGTGCGTCACCATGAAGTCGTCGGTGACGTACAGCGAGTCCTCCGCCGCGACCTGGATGCACATCGTCTCCTGCACACCGGCCGGAAGGATGGTGTCGATGAAACGCATCGGCCGACCACCCCCGTGCGCTTCGTACAGCCGGCGCTTCCGGGTCAGCCGGAACGGGGTGATCCCCTCCGGCAACCGGATCTCCACGACATAGGCGTCCGCCCGATACGGAACCGGACGGCCGTTCGCGAGCCCGGGCTTTCGCCCCTCGGCCGGCCGGACGCGCCAGGTGGCGACTCCGCCGAGCGACTGGACCAGGTAGACGACATCGTCCCGCAGCCGGCTGGACGTCGTCGAGTACTGCACCCGGCAGGTGCGCCCCGACTGCACGACCGGTCCGCCGTCCGTGTCCAGCAGCCCCTGGAGCACGGCCAGACGGATGTCGACGGAGTTGCGCTTGTACACCTCGGGCACGAACTTGGTCCCCGACGTGGTGCCGGCCAGCTCCAGCCCGCGCAGCGCGACGGTCACCGGGTTCGCGACGATCACGCCGCCACGGCCACCGTTCACGTGCCGGAGGACGTAGTCGATGTCGTTCTTGCGCGCGAGTTCGATGCCGGGCAGTGCCGCCTCGAGCGCCGCCGCCAGCTCCGGGTCCGTCATGGTGAAGCCCGGAGTCGTCCGGCATGAGATGGAGCCGTCCCCGAGCAGCAGACCGAGGGCGTACGCATCGAGCGGAACCTCCCGCGACTCCATCTGCACAGGAGCCACGACCGGAAGTTCGTAACGGTGGATGTATCCCCGCCGTTCCTGGCCGATCATCTCGCTCGTCTCGAGCGTACGTCGGCGGCCACGCCGCTTGTCTTCCGGAGTCGCGACGGTCCAGAGGTGCTCGCCGCAGCAGAGCGTCGAGGCGCCGTCCTGGGTGGTGACCCGGTAGACCTGTTTGGGCCCCTGCGGGTAGATGCCGATCACCGGCGTGGGCTCACCGTTCGAGCCGATGACCAGGTCGCCGATCTCGAGCGACCCGAACGGCTTGAAGCCCTCCGGAGTCAGCACCCGCGCGTCGTACGGCTGCGCACGCCCCCTCATGTATGCCAGCGGGGCGACCTCGATCGTCCCGGCGGCCATCAGCTTGGGGATGGAGTCCGGGTCGAGCATGTCGTGCAGCGCGTCGTAGAGCGGGCGCAGGTAGGGGTCGATCTTCTCGTAGAGCGTGCCGGGCAGGAAGCCGAGCCGCTCGCCGGCCTCGACCGCCGGCCGGGTCAGGATGATCCGGTTCACCTGCTTGGCCTGGAGCGCCTGCACGGCCTTGGCCATCGCCAGGTAGGTCTTGCCGGTACCGGCCGGGCCGATGCCGAAGACGATCGTGTGCCCGTCGATCGCGTCGACGTACCGCTTCTGGCCCAGCGTCTTGGGCCGGATGGTCCGGCCGCGCCGGGACAGGATGTTCAGCGTCAGCACCTCGGCGGGGCGCTCGGTGCCGCCCTGCTCGATCATGCCGAGAGTACGCCGCACGGCGTCGGTGGTCAGCGTCTCGCCCTTCTCGATCAGTTCGAGCAGCTCGGTGAAGAGCCGCTCGGCGAAGGCGTTGTCGGCAGGGGCACCGGTGAGAGTGATCTCGTTTCCCCGGACGTGCACGTCGCTGGGGATCGACCGCTCGATCAGCCGCAGGATCTCGTCGCCCGCGCCGAGCAGATTGACCATGATCTTGGGGTCGGGGACCGTGATCCTGGTCTGCACCCGGGTCTGTCCGGGGGGTGGGGTACCGGTCATGGGTCGGGCCCGGGGCCCTGTGCCACCTGCTTCCGATCTCGGTGCCGCTGCGCCGCCGGGAACCTCCCGGCTGGTCGTGCGACGTGCGGACGTTGGAGTCATCGTATCTGTTCAACGCCGACTGCACGCTGCCCATTTCCGCCACTCTCCACCGGCCTGCGCAGCTCGCGCCCCGGCCACGTGCCGGGTCCGCCCCAACCCGCCGCGCCGGACGAGCGTCCTGCCTGGCTGACCTGGACACCGTGGGCGTAATTGGGCAGCGGTAACGCCCACGGTGTCCAGGTCAGCCGCCGGAACCGGCCTGCTGCCGGTGCTCGGCGGGTGTCGGGAGGGGCGCCGGGAGGGCGGGCGGGTTGTCAGGGGGTGGGTCAGGTCGTCCGGAAGTCGAAGCGGTCGAAGGTCTCCTGGCGACGGGTGAACCGGTAGGTGGCCCAGTGCATCCGGACCACCTCGCCCCGCTCGTCCCGGGTCAGCCGGAGCAGCTCGCCGACCTCGCGGCCGGAGATCGTCCGCAGCACGTCGGGCCGGTCCGGCAACGGCGCGAAGACGGCCGGCGGCCGGCCGGCGGCATCGGCGGCGCCCCGGGCCCGCAGGGCGCCGTCGGACCACGAGAAGACGTACTCGAATCCCTCGCCCCACCAGCGGCCGAGCAGCCCCCGGTACGCCTCCGGGGCCGGCGCGCCCGGGATCCACGGCACGATGTCGGCGGGATCGTCCCGGGCCGAGGTGGTCAGGAGCTGGTGGGCCAGCTCGTTCACCGCCACCCCGGTCCCGGAGGAGCCGAGCACCGCGCAGCCCATCGCGCCCGGCGTGCCGGAACCGCCCCGCCGGCCGTAGACGCTGGCCAGGAAGCCGGGCATCGCGCCGTCGTGGCCGACGTGCAGCACCCGCTCGGCGGCCCCCGGGTCGTCCCGCTGCGGCAGCAGGATCAGGCCCAGCCCGAACCCGGCGGCCCAGAGCGACTCGTCGGTCACGGTCAGCGGCCAGCGCATCTCGTCGAGGGTGTCCGGCCGGAGTACCGCACCGGCCGGGTCGACCGCCGCCGGATCAGCCAGGAACGCCGCCCAGCGGGCCATGTCGGGTGCCGTGCTCCAGAGCTGGGCCGCCGGCCCGACCGCGCCGAGGTCGGTGTTCGGCTCCGGCCGGGCGTGGTCGGAGTAGGCGTCGACCAGGAAACCGGTCGCCGCGCCGGCCGGCGGCCCCTGGTGGGTGTCGGCGAGGCCGAGCGGGGTGAGCACCCGGTCGGCGAGCACCTCCGCCCAGCTGCCGCCGCGCAGCCGGGCCACCGCCTGGCCGAGCAGCGCGACACCGAGGTTGGAGTAGTGGAACCGGCGGGCCGGCGGAAGTACCCGTTCGGCCCGGGCCAGGTCGGCGAGGAACCCGGCCAGCTCCGGGGTGTGCAGGGTGTCCCAGATGTCGCCGTACGGCTCGCGCTGCACGCCGGAGGTGTGCGACAGCAGCCGGCGTACGGTCAGCTCGGCGTGTGCCGGCACGTCGAGGTGCGCCCCGATCGGGTCGTCGAGGTCGAGCAGGCCGTCGTCCCGGCACTGCGACACGAGTACGGCGGTGAAGGTCTTGGTCACCGAGCCGATCCGGAACGCGGTGTCCGGGCCGAGCGGGGCGCCGTTGCCGGTGCTGCCGACCGTGCAGGTCCAGAGCGGCCGGTCGGCCCGGTGCAGGGCGGCCGAGACCGCCGGGATCCGGGAGTCGGCCTGCGCCTGCCGGACGAGCCGCTCCAACCGTCGATCAACCTCGCCCACTTCTCCCCCTGACACGTCAAGATCGTTGATCTTACGCCGGCGTTAGGTGTGGGGGTGCGGCGCGATGGCGGGTGAACGGCGATGCGGGGTCAGCGGGCCAGCATCGGGCCCAGCGGCTCGCCGCCGAGCACGTGGGCGTGCGCGTGGAAGACCTCCTGCCCGCCGTACGGGCCGGTGTTGAAGATCAGCCGGAATCCGTCGGCGACCAGTCCCTCGGTTTCCGCCACCACCGCCGCGGTGCCGAGCACCTCGCCGGCCAGCCCGGGGTCGGCCTCGGTCAGGGTCACCACGTCCGCGTAGTGCTCCTTCGGGATCACCAGCACGTGCACCGGGGCTTTCGGGTCGATGTCCCGGAAGGCCAGCGTGGTGTCGGTCTCCCGGACGACGGTGGCCGGGATCTCGCCCGCGACGATCCGGCAGAACAGGCAGTCAGTTTCCATCGTCGCCAATCGTAGGGGCTGCCGGTCCCGCCCGCGCACCGCCCGGCCGGGTCGGCGGGAGCCGGGCTCTCCAGAGCCGGGGTCCTCCAAATCCGGGGTCCTCCAGAGCCGGGTTGCCGTGGGGACCGGACCGACCGGCATCATGGCGCGATGACTGGACGAGCGGTGCTGGTGACGGGAGCGTCCCGGGGGATCGGACGGGCGGTGGCGACGGCGTTCGCCGCCGGTGGCGACAGGGTCGCGGTGCACCACCGCGACTCGGCCGCGCTGGCCGGGCAACTCGTGGCAGCCCTGCCCGGCGATGGGCACGTGGTGGTCCGGGCCGACCTCGCCGACCCGGACGAGGTACGCGCGATGGTCGACGACGCGGCCGACCGGCTCGGCGGACTCGACGTACTCGTGAACAACGCCGGGGTGTTCGGCAGTGCGGACGCCGGGCACCCGGTCTTCGAGTCCTCCTACGAGCAGTGGCAGCAGCAGTGGCGCCGTACCCTCGACGTCAACCTGCTCGGCGCGGCCAACACCATGTGGTGCGCGGCGAGGCACCTGCGGGACCGGGGCGGCCGGATCGTCAACGTCTCGTCCCGGGGCGCGTTCCGGGGTGAGCCGACCCAGCCGGCGTACGGCGCCAGCAAGGCCGGGCTGAACGCGCTCGGCCAGTCCCTCGCGGTGGCCCTCGCCCCGTACGGCATCGCGGTCGCCACCGTCGCGCCCGGCTTCGTCGAGACCGACATGACGAACGAGCACCTCAGGGCGCCGCGCGGCGACGCGATCCGGGCGCAGAGCCCGTTCAACCGGGTGGCCCGGCCGGCGGAGATCGCCGCCGCCGTGCACTGGCTGGCCTCGCCCGAGGCGGAGTGGGCCTCCGGCACCATCGTGGACCTCAACGGCGCCTCCTACCTGCGCACCTGAGCCGGCGGCCGGTGAGCGAGGCTGACGACTGGCAGGATGATCGATATCCGGCCGGGCGGAAGGGGCGCGACGATGACTGTGGATCGGCGGGACGGGAAGACGACCGGCGAGGACGGGACGACGGCACACCCGGACGGGCCGACGGTCGGGGACAGGGCGACGGCCGGCGGGGACGAGGCGGTGCTGGAGCGGGCGCTCGCCGCGCTCGACCTGGAGACCCGGGTACGGCTGCTCTCCGGTCAGGACTTCTGGACCCTGCCGGCGGTACCCGGGATCGGGCTCGGCACGCTCGTGATGTCGGACGGCCCGATCGGGGTACGCGGCGTCCGCTGGGCCCCGGACAACCCGTCGATCGCCCTGCCCAGCCCGACCGCGCTGGCCGCCACCTGGGATCCCGAGCTGGCCCGGCAGGCCGGCCGGGTGCTCGGCGCCGAGTGCCGGCGCAACGGCATCCACCTGCTCCTCGCCCCCACCGTCAACCTGCACCGCAGCCCGCTCGGCGGCCGGCACTTCGAGTGCTATTCCGAGGACCCGCTGCTCACCGCCGAGATCGGCGTCGGCTACGTCACCGGAGTGCAGGATCTCGGTGTCGGGGCCACGGTCAAGCACCTGGTCGCCAACGACTCGGAGACGGAGCGGATGACCGTGGACGTCCGGGTCTCCGAGCGGGCGCTCCGGGAGGTCTACCTCTATCCGTTCGAGCGGATCGTCGCCGCCGGGGTCTGGGCGGTGATGGCGGCGTACAACGGGGTGAACGGTCACACCATGACCGAGCACGCCGGGCTGCTGCGGGACCTGCTCAAGCGGGAGTGGGGCTTCGACGGGGTGGTGGTCTCCGACTGGACGGCGGCGCGGAGCACCGGGGCGTCCGCGAACGCCGGGCTCGACGTGGTGATGCCGGCCGTCGGCGATCCGTGGGGCGCCGCGCTGGTCGCCGCCGTCCGCGCCGGCACCGTCGCCGAGGCGGAGGTGGCCGACAAGGTACGCCGGGTGCTCCGGCTCGCCGGCCGGGCCGGGCTGCTCGACGGCGTACCTCCGGCGGTGGACCCGGCCGACCTGCCGCGCCCGCCGGACGGCGCCGCCGTGGCGCACGCGGTCGCGGTCAACTCCTTCGTGCTGGCCCGCAACGACGGCGACCTGCTGCCGCTCGACCCCGGCCGGCTGCGCCGGGTCGCGGTGCTCGGCGCGCTCGCCGACGACGCCCGGATCCAGGGCGGCGGCAGTGCGCTGGTCTCGCCGCCGCACGCGATCTCGCCGCTCGCCGGGTTGACCGCCGCGCTCCCGGACACCGAACTCGGGTACGCGGTCGGCGCCGACCCCCGGCTCCGGCTGCCGGCCGCCGGTGGTGTCGCCTGGACCCCGATCACCGCGACGCTGCGCGACGTCGACGGGCGGGCGCGCTACTCGACGGAGCTGGACCGGGCCACCGTGCGCTGGATGGGCGAGCTGCCCGAGGGGATGCCGCCGGCGGAGCTGGCCAGCATCGAACTGCGCGCCGTGCACACACCGCGCGGCAGCGGCACCGCCCGGCTCTCCGTCGAGGGCTTCGGATTCCTCACCCTCACCGTGGACGGTGCCGAACTCTTCGCCGGCCCGCTCGCCGACCCGGCCGAGGAGCCCGGAACCGTATTCCGAGGCACCGTCGAGCGCCGGTTCGAGATCCCGGTCCGGGCCGGCGAGCCGGTCGAGGTGCTGCTGCGCCGGCGGTTCGTCGACGGCGACCATCCGGGCTTCGTGTCGGTCACCCTCGGACACGCCGAGCCGCCCGCCGCCGCCGGGGAGTCCCTGCCGGAGACGTTGCCCGACGAGGAATCCCTGGCGGAGGCCCTGCTCGACGAGGCGGTCCGGCTGGCCGCCGGGGCCGACGTCGCGGTGGTGGTGGTCGGCACCACCGAGGAGGTCGAGTCGGAGGGGTTCGACCGGAGCACGCTGGCGCTGCCCGGCCGGCAGGACGAACTGGTCCGCCGGGTGGCGGCGGCCAATCCCCGTACGGTGGTGGTGGTCAACGCCGGCTCACCGGTGCTGATGCCCTGGGCGGACGAGGTGGCGGCGATCCTGCTGACCTGGTTTCCCGGTCAGGAGGCCGGGGCGGCGCTCGCCGACGTACTGCGGGGGCGGGCGGAACCGGGCGGACGGCTGCCGACCACCTGGCCGCGCCGGCCCGAGGACTGCCCGGCGCTGCCCACCACCCCGGTCGACGGGGTGCTCGACTACTCCGACGGGGTCTTCGTCGGCTACCGGGGCTGGCGGGCCGAGCCGCTCTTCCCGTTCGGGCACGGGCTCGGCTACACCGACTGGGCGTACGAGTCCCTGACGGTGGACGAGGCGGCGGAGGGGCCGGTCGCGGTGGTCACCGTCCGGAACACCGGCCACCGGCCGGGCCGCGAGGTGGTGCAGGTGTACGTCGGCCCGGAGGTCGCCGACCCGGAGCGTCCGGTCCGCTGGCTGGCCGGCTTCGCCGCTGCCACCGCCGCTCCCGGCGAGACGGTGACGGTCCGGGTGCCGTTGCCGGAGCGCACCTTCCAGGTCTGGGAGCCGGACGGCTGGCGGACCCGCACCGGCCGGTACCGGGTCGAGGCGGCGCACAGCCTCGGCGACCTGCGCCGGAGCGCCACCGTCGACCTCGATTCCTGACAGATCCACGCCACCAGCGGCCGAGCCGGTCGCCAGCAACCGGGCCAGGTCACCGACAACCGAACCGGGTCACCAGCGGCCGAGCCGAGGCAGAGCCTCGTCACCAGCCGTCGAGCCAAGGCAGAAGCCTCGTCACCAGCGGCCGAGCCGGGCCGAGAGTACGGCCAGTGCGGCGACTCCGGCGGTGGAGGTACGCAGCACCTCGGGGCCGAGCCGGACCGGTACGGCACCGGCCGAGGCGAGCGCCGCCAGCTCGGTCGGCGACACCCCGCCCTCGGGGCCGACCACCAGCACGATGTCGCCGGTCGACGGCAGTTCGGCGGAGCCGAGCCGGTCCACCGCCTCCTCGTGCAGCACGAAACCGGCCGTCGCGGCGGCGATCCGCCGGGCCAGCGCCCGGGTCGACTCGTCCGGCGCCTGCGCCGATCCGGCGACGGCCGGCAGCCAGGGCCGGCGGGCCTGCTTGGCCGCCTCGCGGGCGGTCGCCACCCAGCGGTCCCGGGCCCGGACGCCCCGGTCGCCGCGCCACTGCACCACCGAGCGTTCGGCCGCCCAGGGCACGATCTCGTCCACCCCGACCTCGGTCATCGCCTGCACGGCGAGTTCGGCCCGGTCTCCCTTGGCGATGCCCTGCACCACCACCAGGCGCGGGTCGGGCGGCTCGGCGTAGCGGCGGGCGGTGACCCTGCCGGTCAGGGTGCCCCGGCCGACGGCGGTGACCACGGCGGTGACGGTGCCGCCGCGCCCGTCGGCGAGCAGCAGCTCCTCGCCGGTACGCAGCCGCTGCACCGTCACGGCGTGGTGCCCCTCCGGCCCGTCGAGGGTGACGGAGTCGCCCGGCGGCAGCGACTCGACCAGGAACAGCGGCGCACTCACGGCGAGCAGGTTAACCGGTCACCGGCCCGGGGTGGCACGGCGCGGGTCAGCCGTGGCCGTTGAAGGCGTCCCGCATCCGGGAGAAGAAGCCGCCCTGCTTGGTCAGCTCGGCAACCTCCTCGCCCCGGGTCTTGGCGAACTCGCGCAGCATCCGCTCCTGGTCGGCGTCGAGCTTGGTCGGGGTACGCACGTCGAGGTGCACGTAGAGGTCGCCCCGGCCGGCACCGCGCAGGTGCGGCACGCCCCGGGCCCGCAGCCGCAGCGTCGAGCCCGGCTGGGTGCCCGGCTTGACGTCGACCGGTTCCTCGCTGTCCAGCGTCTTGATGGTCAGCCGGGTGCCGAGCGCGGCGGCGGTCATCGGCACCGTGACCCGGCAGTGCAGGTCGTCGCCCTTGCGGGAGTAGACGTCGTGCGGCCGCTCGTGGATCTCCACGTAGAGGTCGCCGGCCGTACCGCCGCCGGGGCCGACCTCGCCCTGCTGGGCCAGCCGGATCCGCATGCCGTCCTCGACCCCGGCCGGGATCTTGACGGTCAGCGAGCGGCGGGTGCGCACCCGGCCGTCACCGGCGCAGGTCGGGCAGGGGTGCGGGATGACCGTGCCGTACCCCTGGCAGACGGTGCACGGCCGGGACGAGACGACCTGGCCGAGGAAGGTGCGCTGCACCGACTGCACCTCGCCGCGCCCGCCGCACGCCTCGCAGGTGGCCAGGTGGGTGCCGGGTGCCGTGCCTGCGCCGGTGCAGGTGGTGCAGAGCACGGCCGTGTCCACCGTGATCGGCGCCTCCACCCCGAACGCGGTCTCCGGCAGGTCGAGTTCGAGCCGCAGGATCGCGTCGGCACCGGGCCGGGTGCGCGGACGCGGGCCCCGGGAGCCGCCGGCCGCCCCGAAGAAGGCGTCCATGATGTCCTGGAAGCCGACGAAGGGGCCGCCCGCACCGCCGGGACCGGCACCGGGTCCGCCACCGGGGGCCAGCGGGTCACCGCCGAGGTCGACGATCTGCCGCTTCTGGTCGTCCGAGAGGACCTCGTACGCGGCGTTGATGTCCTTGAACTTCTCGTGTGCCTCCGGATCCGGATTCACGTCCGGGTGGTACTGCCGCGCCAACCTGCGGTAGGCGCGCTTGATGTCGTCGTCGGAGGCGTCCCGGCTGACGCCGAGAATCCCGTAGTAGTCCTTGGCCACTGCGTTCCGTGTCCTCATGTCTGTCTCGCGTACCGTCCGCCGGTCGTCAGGGTGAGCTGTGGTGGTCAGTTCTGCGCCAGCACGTCGCCGACGTAGCGTGCCACGGCCCGCACCGTGGCGATGGTGCCCGGATAGTCCATCCGGGTGGGCCCCAACACGCCGAGTCCGCCGACGATGGTCGCACCCGGACCGTATCCGGTGCTGACCACCGAGGTGCCCCGGAGGTTGTCGATCTCGTTCTCGTCGCCGATCCGCACCTGGAGGGTGTTCGGCTCCACCTCGCCGATCAGCTTGAGCAGGATGACCTCCTCCTCGAGGGCCTCGAGGATCGGTCGCAGCGAGCCCTGGAAGTCGAGCAGCCCGCCCCGGGTCAGGTTCGCGGTGCCGGCCAGGGCGAGCCGCTCCTCGTGCCGCTCGACAAGGGTTTCCAGCAGCACCGTGGCGAGCGTGGTCATCGCCGGGCGGAGCCCGGGGACGACCTCGTCGACGAGTGCCTGGACCAGCGGCGGGGTGTCGGCGAGCTTCTTGCCGGCGAGCTGCTCGTTGATCAGCCGGCGTAGGTCGGTCACGTCGTCGGCGGTGATCGGCGCCGGCAGCTCGACCAGCCGCTGCTCGACCCGGCCGGTGTCGGCGATCATGACCAGCATCAGCCGGGTGGTGGAGATCGGCACCAGTTCCAGGTGCCGGACGGCGGAGCGGGCCAGGCTCGGGTACTGCACCACGGCCACCTGCCGGGTGAGCTGGGCGAGCAGCCGGACCGTACGGTGCACCACGTCGTCGAGGTCCACCGCGCCGACCAGGAACCGCTCGATCGCCCGGCGCTCGGCCGGGGTCAGCGGCTTGACCCGGGAGAGCCGGTCCACGAAGAGCCGGTAGCCACGGTCGGTGGGAACCCGACCGGCACTTGTGTGCGGCTGCCGGATGTAGCCCTCCTCCTCCAGCACGGCCATGTCGTTGCGGACGGTGGCCGGGGAGACCCCGAGCTGGTGACGCTCGACAAGTGCCTTGCTGCCGACCGGTTCCTGGGTGGCGACGTAGTCCTCCACGATCGCGCGCAGCACGTCGAGCTTGCGGTCGTCGAGACCCATCCTCACCTCCCTGCGACGTCCGGCCCCGGCTGGGCGAAACGACCGGGGCGACCACGACGGTCGGGCCAGGCTTGCCTGGCACTCGACTGTAGCGAGTGCCAGTCTACGACCAAGGCGTACCCCGCGCGATGATCATTTGGAAGGGCTATCCGAAGCTGGACAACAGGCTTGCCAGCACACCCTACCCCGGTGCGCCTGGCGGGCACCGCCGGTCATCGTCCGGGTTCGATCGCCGGACGGCGCGAGTCCGATCGGCTGGACGGGTGCGGGTTCGATCCTCCGGACGGGTGCGGGTTCGACCGCGGGTGCGGGTTCGACCGGGGGGGCGGCTGGCGTCGGTTGAGCGCTGGTCCTACCGTGACCCCATGACTGAACCGCCCCGCCCTCCCGGAGAATACGGCGGTCCGCCGCAGGACCCGACCACCCCGATGAACCCGGGCCAGTACCCGCCGCCGGGCGAGGGGTATCCCCCGCCCGCCGCACCGCAGTACGGTGCGCCCGGCACGCCCCCGCCGACCTCGGGCGGCGGCACCTATCCGACGTCCGGTGGCGGCACCTACCCGACCTCAGGCGGCGGGACGTACCCGACCTCCGGTGGCGGCTACCCGCCCCAGGGCGGGAGCTACCCACCCCCCGGTGGCGGCTACCCGCCGCCCGGTGGCCAGCCGCCCGGTTACCCGCCGTCCGGTGGCCAGCCGCCCGGCGGATACCCCGGCGCCGGCTACCCGCCGCAGGGCGGCTACCCGCCGCAGGGCGGCTACCCGCCGCAGGGCGGCTACCCCGGCAACCCCTACGGCGCACCGGCACCGCACGGCTATGCCAACAGCGACGAGAAGACCTGGGCCCTGATCGCGCACTTCGGCGGCATCGTGGTCGGCTTCATCGCCTCGCTCGTGGCGCTGCTCGCCAAGGGCAACGAGTCGCCGACCGTGCGCGCGCACGCGGTCGAGGCGCTCAACTTCCAGATCACCTGGGGCATCATCTCGATCGTCTCGCTCGTCGTCGGGACCTGCACCGTGGTGCTCTTCTTCCTGCCGCTGATCGCCTGGGTGGTGGTGCTGATCTTCTCGATCATCGCCGGCATGAAGGCCAACGAGGGCGTGCTGTACCGCTACCCGATGACCATTCGCATGATCAAGTAATTCCCGAGCCACGACGATGGCCCGTGCCGCACCCGGCGCGGGCCATCGGGCTGTCAGGGCAGCAGGTCGCGGACGACGGCGTCGGCCAGCAGTCGCCCGCGCAGGGTGAGTACCGCCCGCCCCGCGTCGTACGCCGCGCCGTCCAGCAGCCCGTTCTCCCGGGCCCGGGTCGCACCCGCCCGCCCCGGCTCGTCCAGGACGGCCAGCGGCAGTCCGGTGGCGAGCCGCACCCGCAGCAGCACCTCCTCGGTGTGCCGCTCCCCGGCCGAGAGCAGCTCCCGGCCCTCCCCCGGGGACTGCCCCGCACCGAGTCGGGCCGCGTAGCTCGACGGGTGCTTGACGTTCCACCAGCGGACCCCGCCGACGTGGCTGTGCGCGCCCGGCCCGAGTCCCCACCAGTCGCCGCCGGTCCAGTAGAGCAGGTTGTGCCGGCAGGCCGCGGCCGGCGTACGGGCCCAGTTGGAGACCTCGTACCAGGAGAAACCGGCCCCGGACAGCTCCGCCTCGGCGGCCAGGTAGCGGTCCGCCGCCACGTCGTCGTCCGGGTACACCAGCTCCCCCCGCCCGATCCGGGCGGCCAGTCGGGTGCCGTCCTCCACGATCAGGGCGTACGCGCTGACGTGGTCCACCCCGGCGGCCAGCACCGCGTCGAGCGAGGCCGCGAAGTCCTCCGCCCGCTCCCCCGGCGTCCCGTAGATCAGGTCCAGGTTGACGTGCTCGAACCCGGCTTCCCGGGCCTCCCGGGCCGCCTCGGTCGCCCGGCCGGCGGTGTGCCGGCGGTCGAGGATCGCCAGCACCGGCTGGGCGACCGACTGCATGCCCAGGGATATCCGGGTGTAGCCGGCGGCCCGCAGCGCGGAGAGCGACTCCGGGGTCACCGACTCCGGGTTGGCCTCGGTGCTGACCTCGGCGTCGGCGGCCAGCCCCCAGGTCCGGTCGATGCCGTCCAGGATCCGGGCCAGATCGTCCGGGGGCAGCAGGGTGGGGGTCCCGCCGCCGACGAAGACCGTGTCGACCCGGCCCGGCGGCCGGTCCGCCAGCGCCCGGTCGGCCAGGCGCAACTCGGCGAGCACCTGGTCGGCGTACCCGTCCCGGCCCGCCGTACCGCCGAGTTCGGTCGCGGTGTACGTGTTGAAGTCGCAGTAGCCGCACCGGCTGGCGCAGAACGGCACGTGCACGTAGACGCCGAAGCCACGCTCACCCACCCTGGCCAGGGCGGCTTCGGGCAGCGACCCGTCGACGGGTACGGGCTCGCCGGCGGGGAGGACTTTTGGCATGCGACTAGTGTGCCGGCATGACCTCAGCCCCCGATCCGCTCGTCCGGGTCTCCACCACGCACGGGGTGACGACCCTCACCCTGGACAGCCCGCACAACCGCAACGCGCTCTCCAGCACCCTGCTGGCCCAACTCCTCGACGCGCTGGGCACGGCGGCGGCGGACGACGACGTACGGGTGGTGGTGCTCTCGCACACCGGGCCGGTCTTCAGCTCCGGAGCCGACCTGAAGGAGACGGCGGCGGCGTACCGCGAGGGCACGGTGCCGGTGGCGATGCTCGGTGACGTACTCGGGGCGATCTGGGAGTGCCCGAAGCCGGTGGTGGCCCGGATCGGCGGGCCGGCCCGGGCGGGTGGCCTCGGCCTGATCGCGGCGGCCGACGTGGCGGTCTGCGCCCAGGAGGCGACCTTCGCGTTCACCGAGGTACGCCTCGGGGTGGTCCCGGCGGTGATCTCGGCGACCGTGCTGCCCCGGCTGCAACCCCGGGCCGCCGCCGAGCTCTATCTGACCGGGGACACCTTCGACGGGCGCCGGGCGGCCGAGATCGGGCTGGTCACCACGGTCACCACCGCCGAGGCGCTGGACGAGACCGTCGCCTCGTACTGCCTGGCGCTGGTCCGGGGCGCCCCGGGCGCGCTGGCCGGGGCGAAGGAGCTGCTCCGGCGCGGCTCCGAGACGGATTTCCGGGCCGGCCTGGCCGAACTGCGCGACCTGTCGGTGCGGTACTTCCACTCCGAGGAGGGTCGGGAGGGCGTCGCCGCGTTCGGTGAGAAACGGCCCGCCCGGTGGGTACCCGGGAGCTGACCGCCGGGACAGCCGGCGCGACCGGTCCGGAACTATCGGCAGTCGAACTGGCGGTCCGGGAACTATCGGCGGTCGAAGTAGGCTGTGTCCCAATATCGGGCAGGGGGTGGCGGTGCAGACTCGGGCGGTGGTGGCGGCCGGCCTGGCGCTCGCGGTGGTTGCCGCTTTCGGCGTCTATCTGGGTGCCCGCGAGTTCGGGCACGAGCTGCCGATCCCCCGGGCGGCGCCCGGCTGCGTGGTGGAGGCGGACGGCCGGGTCACGCTGAACGCGGAGCAGATGGCGAACGCCGCGACCATCGCGGCGGTCGGCGTCCGGCGCAAGATGCCGGAGCGGGCCGTGGTGGTGGCGCTGGCCACGGCGTTCCAGGAGTCACGGCTGCGCAACCTGGCCGGCGGGGACCGGGACTCCGTCGGGCTGTTCCAGCAGCGCCCGAGTCAGGGCTGGGGCACCCCGGAACAGATCCGGGATCCGCGCTACGCCGCGACCAGGTTCTACAACGCGCTGAAGCGGGTGCGCGGCTGGGAGCAAATGGAGGTCACGGTCGCGGCGCAGCGGGTGCAGCGGTCTGCCTTCCCCAACGCCTACCAGCAGTGGGCGGACGAGTCCGAGGTGCTGACCCGGGCACTGCTCGGCAATGCCACCGGCGCGGTGGCCTGCACGGTGGGCCGGGAGCCGGCGATGCGCGGGAACGCGGCGGCGGCGGCGCTTACCGCCGGGCTGAAGCTGGACTGGGGCCGGCTGGAGACGTCGGTGCCGGCCGAGTTGACCGGTCTGGCCGTACCGACCACCGATCCACAGGTGGGGTGGCGCTACGCGCACTGGCTGGTGTCGCACGCCGACGACCACGGGGTACGCACGGTCCGGTTCGGCGACCTCCAGTGGAGCGCGGACGGCGGGGCCTGGGCGCCGGTCAAGGGCAGCCCGCCGAGCCCGCACCAGGTGGTCGCCGAGGTCTTCACCGACTGACGTTTTGTTGCCCGGCCACTGCCTCGCTAACTGGCGGTGATTGCACAAACGGACAGACGCGCCTTTGATCCCCCATTTCGCCACCGCTTCGCCACTTCGAGTCAGGGCTCAGCTCCCCTGCGTACCTCTGGCTGACCGGGGTCGATCCGGTGGCCGAGCGCCGCGCTGCGGGTCTTGCCAAGGGAGTTACGATCGGCAGCCTGTGTGCTCAGAAAGAGTTTCACCCTATGGGGAGGGGACGCGGTGTTCGACTACGGCGGCCGCACCGGCTACGAGCCGATCAGTGACACGGATCGCAAGGAGTTCCACGAGCAGGGCTTCCTGTTGCTCCGCAATGTCCTGACCGAGGACCACCGGGCGGCCCTGGAGGCGGCGGTCGACCGGGTCTACGCCGAGGAGAAGGCGGCCGGCAACACCACCAAGGACGGCACGCTGCACCTGCTCGGCTTCGTGGAGCGGGACGAGCTCTTCGGCGAGCTGCTCACCCACCCGATCTCGTTCCCCTACATGTGGGGCCTGGCCGGGTGGAACATCTACACCCACCACAACCACCTGGACGTCACCCCGCCGGCCCTGGAGCCGGAGAAGCCGTACTGGGGCTGGCACCAGGACGGCTACCGGCAGAACTCGGACCCGGAGACGATGGATCCGAACCTGCCCCGGCCGATGTTCTCGCTCAAGGTCGCGTACGTGCTCTCCGACCTGTCGGAGAAGGGCCGTGGGGCGACCAAGGTCATCCCCGGCAGCCACCTGTGGAACTCGCTGCCGCGCCCGGCCGACCTGAGCGTGCACAACCCGGACCCGGAGGGGACGGTCGAGATCACCGCCAACCCCGGCGACGCCTTCATCTTCGACCGGCGGCAGTGGCACTCCCGGTCCACCAACCTCTCCACCATCACCCGGAAGATGCTCTTCGTCGGCTACACCTACCGGTGGATCCGGCCGCTGGACGAGCTGCACCCGGACAAGAACGGCGAGTGGTACAAGAACCGGACCCCGGTGCAGCGTCAGTTGATCGGTGAGGGCACCCACACCGCCAACTACTGGGGCATCAACTGGGACGGCTACGTCGACGACGAGATCCCGCTGCGCAAGGAGCTGAAGGAGCGCGGTCTGCTCGACCGCAGCATCCCCTGGCTGCGCTGACGACTCGCTCCACCTGATGCGGCGGTTCCGCCGGTCCAGCCGGGCCGGCGGGACCGCCGTTTCGTCGCATCCGCCGTCGCCCGCCGTCTTCGATGCGAGCCCGGACATCTCGATGAGCGGTCCCGGCGGACCGGGCATATTCGCTTTCGTCGTGATACCACCAAGTCATCTTGATGACAGGGCGGTATCCCGCTCGTCCGGGGTATATGCCCGCCGGCCGTCCTCGTCGCCGCCGGGCGTTCGCGCATCCAAGCCCTCGCTGGCGACGCCATAGATAACTGTCGGTGATTCACCGATTGCAATGGCAATTCTGCCGAGCCGCCGGAAAGTGGCCCGGAACACATCGGTCGACCCGACGGCTAATGCGATTAAATCGCCGGATCATTCACGTTCAACCCGGACAGTCGGCTCTACGCCGGGGCGCGCTGGGCCAACCGGCCGGACAACCGGTAGACGTCGACGAGAAGTGCCCAGAGCTCGTTGTTCAACGGCTGGCCGTCGTCGTTGGTCAGCCGGTGCGCCGGACACTTCATGGTTGGGCTGGACAGCTCGATGTCCTGCGGCGCGACGCTGCCGAACCTGATCTTCCGCTGCCCCTCCGGGCCGACCGCCCGGAACTTCTCCGGCCCGATCCGGAAGGCGCCCCGGACGATGTCCGCCACCGTGAACCGCGGATGCTGGATCTCCGTCGGGTCGCCCGTCAACTGCCGCATCCGAGCCACCTCGTGCTGGTCGTGCAGGACGGAGAGACTGGCCAGCATGGAGGTACTGCCGCGCAGCGTCTGCTCCAGCGCCGCCCCGGTCAGGCCCAGGCCGTCCCGCCCGTACGCGAGGGCGGACTCCAGGCAGATCAGCGCCTCCAACAGAGCGAGGCTGATGTTGCGCTTGAACTTGTGCCGCAGCGAGGCGGCCAGCTCCGCCGTCCCGGCATCGCCGCGCGGCACCATCTGGTCCTCCCAGACCACCGCCTCGCGGTGGGCGGCCACGACCGCGAGGGCGTGCTCCAGCACCGGCGTCGGATGCGCGAACATGGCGTCGACCAGGTCTCGGAAAAGCTGGTCGAGGCTTTGCAGATTGTCGACGAGATCGCGGCCGGGTGCCGCGCGGCGCAATTCCGTCAGCGCGTCCGAAACGCGGAGCATGCAGAACCACTCTTCGACCAGGGGGGTGTACGCCTCAAGGTACAACGCGACCTTGGGGTGCAGATCGGAAAGTTGTCGAGATGACACCCTGGCGCTTCCCGGGAGAGAGTCCGTAGACACTTACGGAGCGTAACATAAGGAGATCATTTCAGCAAATGCGAATGACGATCACAACTGTAGGTCGGGTCGGCTAGTCGACCACGATCGATCATACGGCCGTGGAGAATTTAGCGGTTCCCGGCAACCGGCGCCAGTCCGCCACCACCCGAAGCGCCAGTCCGCCACCACCCGAGCCCTGCCGACACGGCGAGCCGCCCGACGGTGCCCGGGGTTCCGTGGCTTCGGCCGCAGCGCCACCGACGCCGAGAGCCGGAAACACCACGGCGGCCCGGGAACGCCGCAGGGGCGCCGGCCCGTTCGGCCGACGCCCCTTGCTGGACCGGGAGCGGGGTGCTCAGTACCGGCTGACTCGGCGACGGCGGCCGACTCCGGCGACCAGCGCCACCGCGATGGCGGCCAGGGCGACCTGGACCAGCAGCTCCATCCAGTCGATGCCGGCGGTCTGCGTCGCGATGCCGGCGGCCCGGGCGACGACCGTGCCGAGCAGCGCCGCACCGACACCGATCAGCATCGTCAGCCAGATCGGCATGTCCTGGCGGCCTGGTACGACCAGACGGCCGAGGGCGCCGATGATGAGACCGACGACGAGCGCGGTGATGATACCCCAGACGGTGAGTTCCACGGCCGTCCTCCTTCGGATGTGTCACACGTTGTTGTGGTGACTGCTAGGTTCCCGAAGGCGCAAAATCTCAAACCGACCCAGTCGCCCAGACGTCGTGCCGCGTGCCTAGTCGCCCAGACGTCCTACCGCGTCCCGAACCGCCGCATCCATGGTGGCGAAAGCCAGTGGGGGCGGGTTCACCAGCGGGAGCCAACCCAGCTCGGCGGACTCGGCCGGATTGAGCACGATCCGCGGGTCGTCCAGGGTGGCCAGGAAGAACGTGTCGAGTACCGGCAGCGTCTCGTCCTGGAACTCGTAGCTGCCGACGTACATGCCGAGAAGTTCGCCGAGGGTGACCGAGACCCCGAGTTCCTCCCGGGCCTCCCGCACCGCCGCCTCCGCCGGGTGCTCCCAGCCGTCACAGAATCCACCCGGGGTCTCCCACCGGCCCGCCATCGGCTCCGCCGCCCGGCGCAGCGCCAGGAAGCGCACCCCCGCCAGGCCGCGTTCCCGGGCCCGGTCCACGCCGGGTGGCTGCTCCGGGCCGGCGGGGCTGGCCGAGCCGACAGGGCTGGCCGGCGTAGCAGGGCTGGCCGGTCCGACCTCAGGGTCCGGGCCGGCGAGGCGGCCGGGTGCGACCTCGCGGTCCAGGATGACCAGGCCGACCGTCGGGCGGGCGTTGACGAAAAGCTGGTAGCGGCACCGGGTGCAGGTGGTCGGGGCGGGGCCGGGCAGGGCGGTCGCGCACCGGGGGCAGAAGGAGGCGCCGGGGCCGTACCCCCGGGGAATCACTTCTTGCCGCCACCCTTGCCGTCGCCGGAGTCAGCGGTGGAGAGGGCGGCGATGAAGGCCTCCTGCGGCACCTCGACCCGGCCGACCATCTTCATCCGCTTCTTCCCCTCCTTCTGCTTCTCCAGCAGCTTGCGCTTCCGGCTGATGTCACCGCCGTAGCACTTGGCCAGCACGTCCTTGCGGATCGCCCGGATCGTCTCCCGGGCGATCACCCGGTTGCCGATCGCCGCCTGGATCGGCACCTCGAACTGCTGCCGGGGGATCAGCTTCTGCAGCTTCGCCGCGATGTTGACGCCGTAGTTGTACGCCTTGTCCTTGTGCACGATCGCGCTGAACGCGTCGACCGGCTCGCCGTTGAGCAGGATGTCGACCTTGACCAGGTCGGAGCGCTGCTCGTCGGTGGGCTCGTAGTCGAGCGAGGCGTAGCCCTTGGTACGGCTCTTGAGCTGGTCGAAGAAGTCGAAGATGATCTCCGCGAGCGGCAGCGTGTAACGCAGCTCGACCCGGTCGGCGGAGAGATAGTCCATCCCCTGCAACGAGCCGCGCCGCCCCTGGCAGAGCTCCATCACGGCACCGACGTAGTCGTTCGGGGTCAGCACCGTCGCCCGGACCACCGGCTCGTACACCTCGGCGATCTTGCCGGTCGGGTACTCGCTCGGGTTGGTGACGGTGACCTCGTTGCCGTCCTCCATCGCGACCCGGTAGACCACGTTCGGCGCGGTCGAGATGAGATCGAGGTTGAACTCGCGTTCCAGCCGCTCGCCGATGATCTCCAGGTGCAGCAGGCCGAGGAAGCCGCAGCGGAAGCCGAAGCCGAGCGCGGCCGAGGTCTCCGGCTCGTAGTTGAGCGCCGCGTCGTTGAGTTTCAGCTTGTCGAGCGCGTCTCGCAGCGCCGGGTAGTCCGACCCGTCGATCGGGTAGAGACCCGAGTAGACCATCGGCTTCGGGTCCTTGTAGCCGCCGAGTGGCTCGCTCGCCGGCCGGGCGTTGATGGTGACCGTGTCGCCGACCCGGGACTGCCGGACGTCCTTCACGCCGGTGATCAGGTAACCCACCTCGCCGACCCCGAGCGCGCCGGCCTTCTGCATCTCGGGAGAGATCACACCGAGTTCCAGCAGCTCGTGCACTGCCCCGGTGGACATCATCTTGATCTTGTCGCGCGCCTCGATCCGGCCGTCGATCACCCGGACGTACGTCACCACGCCCCGGTAGACGTCGTAGACGGAGTCGAAGATCATGGCCCGAGCCGGGTTGCCCGCCTCGCCGACCGGCGGGGTGAACTGCCGGACGATCTCGTCGAGCAGGTACGGCACCCCCTCGCCGGTCTTGCCGGAGACCCGGATGCAGTCGCTCGGGTCCCCGCCGATCAGGTGCGCCAGCTCCTCGGCGTACTTGTCCGGCTGGGCGGCCGGCAGGTCGATCTTGTTGAGTACGGGGATGATGTGCAGGTCGTTCTCGAGCGCCAGGTAGAGGTTGGCCAGGGTCTGCGCCTCGATGCCCTGAGCGGCGTCGACCAGCAGGATCGCGCCCTCGCAGGCGGCCAGCGACCGGGACACCTCGTAGGTGAAGTCCACGTGCCCAGGCGTGTCGATCATGTTCAGCACGGCCTCTTCGCCCTGCTGGTCACCCTCCCGCACGGTCCACGGCATGCGGACCGCCTGACTCTTGATCGTGATGCCGCGTTCCCGCTCGATGTCCATCCGGTCGAGATACTGCGCGCGCATCTGCCGGGGATCGACCACGCCGGTGAGCTGCAACATCCGGTCGGCCAGCGTCGACTTGCCATGATCGATGTGGGCGATGATGCAGAAGTTCCGGATGCGACCGGGTTCGGTGGCACCAGGAGAGTTCGCGCCGGAGTCGGGCGTCGGTGGCACGGCGGTCCGTTCTGCTTGGCTGACGACGATGGGCTTTCTATGTTCCCATGCCGCCCGACAGTGCCCGGCCGAGGCCGCCGGATCACCGCCGCGACTTCCGTCACCTACGCCCGCCACACCCCTGAAGACCCCCACCGCACCCCTGACCACCCCTGCCCGGAGATCGGGACGCGCACACCGCAGACCGGAACGCGCACACCGCAGACCGGGACGCGCACACCGCAGACCGGGACGTGTACACCGCGGTCAGGGCCTGGCGCGACGCGAGTGCCCGGTGGCGACGAAATCCCGGCAACCCGATCGGACCGGGGCAGACTTGGGAGATGGCCACCATCTCGGTACCACCCCGACCGTACGACGCGACCGCCGTACGGCCGGGCTGGGCCGATCTTCCCGCCGAGTTGCGGGCGGCGATCAGCGCCCGGCTGGGTGCCCGGGTCAACTGGGCCAGCACCGCCGGTGGCGGGTTCACCCAGGGGTTCGCCGGGGTGCTCCAGACGGTGGCCGGCGACCGGGTCTTCGTCAAGGCCGCGTCCCTGGTCGACCAGCGGCACCTGAGCGACTGGTACGCCCGGGAGGCGGCGATCACCGCCGTACTGCCGGCCGGGCTGGCCGTCGCCCGTCCCCGCTGGACGCTCACCGCCGCCGGGTACCACGTGATCTGTCTGGACGCCATCGACGGCCGGATGCCGGGGCTGCCCTGGCGGCCGGCCGAACTGGCGGCGACCCTCGACACGTACGCGACGGTGGCGGCAGCGCTGCGACAGCCGCCGGGTGAGCTTGTGGCGCTGGGCGTACCCCGGCTCGCCGACCTGGCCCGCGCGGACCTGGCCTGGTGGGCGGAGCTGGCCGCCGGTCGGGAGACCCTGCCGGAGGTGCCGGCGGTCGCCCGGCACCGGCTGGCCGACCTGGCGGCGCTGGAGTCCCGGCTACCCGGGTACGCCGACCTGCCGTCGATGATCCACGGCGACCTGCGGGTGGACAACGTCCTGGTGGACCCCGCCGGTCTCGCCTGGCTCTGCGACTGGACGTGGCTGAGTTTCGGACCGCCCTGGTTCGACCTGGCCAGCCTGCTGATCACCGCCTACGCCAGCGGGCTGGACGCCGACGCCCTGTTCGCCACCCATCTGGCGGCGCGGGACGCCCCGCCGGACGGGCTGGACGCCGCACTGGCCGCACTCTCCGGCTACTGGCTGATCCGCGCTGCGGCCGGCCCGGACAGCGGTGCGCCGCACGCCCAGGCGCACCAGCGGTGGAGCGGCGAGACCGCGCTCGGCTGGCTGGCCGAGCGGCAGCACTGGACACCAACCTGAGCTGTCCCGGTCCCGGCGGGGCGCCAGACTGAGCTGTTTTGGCTCGGGCGGGGCGTACCTGGTAACGTGGCTCTTCGCGCGTGCCGACACGGCGCACTCTGACGTGTGTCACCGTCCGCGCAGCAAAGGCAAACGTAACCCTAGCTACCAGGACGAGGCTGTCGCGTGGCGAACATCAAGTCCCAGATCAAGCGCAACCGGCAGAACGAGAAGCGCCGGCTGCGTAACAAGTCGGTCAAGTCGTCGCTGAAGACCGCCATCCGCAAGTTCCACGAGGCGACCGAGAGTGGAGACGCCGCTAAGGCGACCGAGCTGATGCGGGACGCGTCGCGCAAGCTCGACAAGGCGGTCAGCAAGGGCGTGATCCACCAGAACCAGGCGGCGAACCGCAAGTCGGCGATCGCCAAGCGGCTCGAGTCGCTCTCCGCCTGACCAAACGGAACACCCACACACCTGACGTGTGGCCCCGAGCCTGACCGGTTCGGGGCCACACGTGTTCCCTGGCCGCTCTCGCCGCTGGGTCGGTCATTCCCTGGCCGCTCTCGCGGCCGCGTCGGTCAACGGTAGCGGCGTCTGGCCGACTGCCGGCTGGTGTTGATCGGGTCCGGGCGGGAGAGCCAGCGCCGGGCCGGTCGCAGCTCCAGGTGTTCGGCCAGCCCGCTGTTGGGACCCCGGGCGGTCCCGGCGGCGGACGGCGCCGGCACGGCCTGCCGGGTCTGCGGAACACCCGTCTGCGGCAGGTTGGTGGCTTGGGGCACGCCGGTGGCCTGCGGTAGGCCGCTGGTCTGTGGCGGACCGTGCTGCGGTCGCGCCTCGCCGTGGCCAGTGGCACCGGCTTCCCCGCCGGATCCGGCACCATCGGCCGCTCCGGCCGCGGTCCGCTCGGTCGCCGCCGGATCACTGTGCCGTCGACGCCGGGCACCGAAGTCCAGCCGGGCCCGCATCGCCGCGGTCATGCCGAACTGTCGGGCACCGAGGAACCGGGTCGGCAGCCGGTTACCTGGGCGGGCACGGCGGGTCGGGACGCCGACCGCCTCGGCGGGGCCGGAGCCGGGCTCGGTCAGCCGGTGGGTCTGCCCGGACTCGACAAGCGACCGCTTCGGCACGCTGGCCCGCCCGACCGCCGGCTGGATCTGGCGGCGGAACCGTTCCCGTTCCTGGCTGGGCACCCGGACCGCCGAACGGATCACCGCGGCGGCCACCACGTCGTTGGTCTTGACCATGGCCGCGACGGTCGCGGGCAACACGAGTACTTCCCACCACCGGACCAGTTCGGCGAGGGCGAGCAGCAGTCCGAGGGCCACGGTGCCCTCGAAGAAGACGAAGCAGAGCATCCCACCCGGATCGACGTGCCGCAGTCGCAGCACGCGGGCGTAGAGCGGCCTCAGCCGCTCCTCGTCCGCCGCCGTCGCCGTGGTCATCGCGATGCGCCTACCCTGCGGGCTGCCGCGACCGCGACCACGGCCCGCTCCAGGGCGTATCCCCGGTCGTCGGAACCGCCCTTGACCGCGGCGTTGCACTCGGCCGCCGCGTACATGGCGTCGGCCAGTCCCTCCGGAGTCCAGCCCCGACCGACCCGCTGCGCCTTCTCGATCTTCCACGGCGGCATGCCGAGGCTGCTCGCCAACTGGTAGGCGCTGCCCCGGCCCGCCGAACTGACCCGGGCCACCGTGCGCACCCCGTCGGCGATCGCGTCGGCGATCGGCACCGGGTCCACTCCGACGTGCAGCGCCCAGCGCAGCGCCTCCAGGGCACCCGGCACGTCACCGGCCATCGCGGCGTCGGCGACGGTGAAGCCGCTGACCTCGGCCCGCCCCCGGTAGTACCGGGAAACCGTGTCGACGCCGATCCGCCCGTCGGTGTCGGCCAGCAACTGGGAACAGGCGGAGGCGAGTTCGCGCAGGTCGTTGCCGACCGCCGCGATGAGCGCCTCGGCCGCGTCGTCGGTGCACCGACCGCCGCCGCGGCGGATCTCGTCCCGGACGAAGGCGACGCGGTCCCGGTGACCTTTCAGCTTCGCCGCCGGGACGACCTCCGCGCCTGCCGACCGCAGGCCGTCGGCGAACGCCTTGCCCTTGGCTCCGCCGGCATGGACGACCACCAACTGCACCTCGGGGTCGGGATTCTTGGCGTACGCCAGCAGCGCCGCCACCAGGTCCTTCCTGGCATCCTGTCCAGCTCGGACGACGAGTACCCGGCGGCCCCCGAACAGGGACGGTCCGAGCAGTTCGGCGATCTCTCCCGGCCCCAATCCGCCCGCCTCATGGTCGTGTACGTCGACGTCCGAGTCGGCGGCTCTGGCCGCGTCGACCACTCCGGCGACCGCTCTGGTGGCGAGCAGTTCTTCGTCACCGAGCACGAGTACGACGGGAGCGAGGCTAGCGGGGGTCACGAGGTCATCGTCGCACGCGGTGTGCGTCCATCGGGCCTGGTCACCTGGCTCGCTGCGGCTGACCCCGCAGTTAGCGCAAATCCAGACATTTATCTTAACCCCGGCATTCTTGCCAGGATTTGTGGTGACCGGCTCGAAGCCTACCGCCGGAACCAGCTGACACCCCGCTACGACACGGTAGGCCGGTCTACCCGGTAGGACAGTCAGCGAACCGGGCGGGGAACTCGGAGCGGAATCATCGGGTGGCCGGGTCACCGGGATCGAGGCCCCGGACGGCCACCGCCAGCCCTTCCCCGCCGCTCCCGAGCACCGCCAGATCCCCGTGCTGGTCGGTCCGCAGTACCCGGGCGCCGGACCGGGACAGCCGGGCCAGCACTCCCGCGTTCGGGTGCCCGTATCCGTTGTCGACGCCGACGGGCACCAGCGCCACCGCCGGACGTACGGCGTCGAGGAAAGCCGGCTCTTGGTAGGCCGAGCCGTGGTGAGCGACTTTCAGGACATCCGCCCGGAGCCGGGCCACCGGCAGCAGCTCCAGCAGCGCCTGCTGTTCCTCGGTCTCGGCGTCCCCGGTGAGCAGGATGCTGACGCCGCCCACCTCGGCGCGCAGGACCAGCGAGTTGTTGTTCGGGTCCGAACGGGTGCCCCGAATCGGGTAGGGCGGGCCGAGCAGGGTCAGCGTCACCGGGCCGGCCGTGTAGGTCCAGCCGGGACCGGCCACTCCGACCGGTACGCCCCGCATCCTTCCCGCGCGTTCCACCGTTCCGCGCCCCTCGACCGGCTCCAGCCACCGCGGGGCGATCACCGCCTCCACCCGCCGTCCCCGGAAGACGCCGTCCACCCCGTCCACGTGGTCGGCGTGAAAGTGGCTCACCAGCAACAGGGCCACGGTCCGTACGCCGAGGCGGCGCAGGCAGCGGTCCACGGCTGTGGGGTCCGCGCCCGCGTCCACCACCACCGCCCGGCCGGCGCCCAACGGCAGCACCAGGCTGTCGCCCTGACCCACCGCACAGGCGACGACCACCCAGCCGACCGGAGGCCATCCGCTGGCGACCACCCGCACCGGCAGCGCGCCGACCACCACCGCGGTCGTCACCACCGCGACGATCCGGCGCACCGGTGGGCGGCGGACGGCGATCAGCAGTGCGACGGTCAGTGCGCCGAGCAGCAGACCACCGACGACCCCGTCCAGCCAGGGCACCGTCCCGGCTGGCAGGCGTGCGCCGTACCGCGCCACCAGGACGAGCCACCACGCCGGCCATCCGCCCAGCCAGGCGACGCCCTGCGCACCGTCCGGCCAGAGTGGGGACAGCACCGCGGCCGTGACCCCGAGCATCGTGGCGGGCGCCACCGCCGGCACCGCCAGGAGGTTGGCCGGTATCGCCACCAGACTGATCGTGCCGGAGAGCCCGGCCACCACCGGCGCACAGGCCAGTTGTGCCGCTGCCGGGACGGCCAGCGCCTCCGCCGCACCGGGTGGTACGCCCCGGCGCCGCAGTCCGTCCCGCCAACGAGGGGCCAGCAGCAGAAGACCCCCGGTAGCCAGTACGGAGAGCGCGAACCCCGGGTCACCCGCCAGGTCGGGGTCCACGACCACCAGTACGGTGACCGCGCCGGCCAGCGCCGGCAGGGCCGCCCGGGGGCGTCCGAGGGCGAGCCCCAGCAGGCCGATCGCCCCCATGGTGCCGGCCCGGACCACGCTCGGCGACGGCCGGGCCAGGACGACGAAGCCGACCAGCGCGATCCCGCAGAGGACGGCGGCGAGCCAGGGGCCGGCCCGGGCCCAGCGGGCCAGCAGCAGGACCATCCCCACCACGATCGCCACATTGGATCCGGAGACCGCTGTCAGGTGGGTCATGCCGGTGGCCAGGAAGTCCTCCTCGACCGTCGTCTCCAGCCGGCTGGTGTCGCCGACCACCAGTCCCGGCAGCAGTCCGCCCGGCTCGGCGGGCAGCGGTGCGCAGGCACGTTGCAGCCCGGCCCGCAGCGAGCCGGCCACCCGCTGTGCCCAGGACGGGGTGCCGCGCAGCTCGGGTGCGATGTCGACGGTGAGCACGGCGGCGGTGAGGTCCCCACCGCGCGGCGCCGCCAGCCGTCCGCTCGCCGTCACCCGCTGCCCGGGAAGCAGTCGACGCCAGCCGGGTTCGGTAGCCAGCACGAGTATCCGGGCCGGCACCCTGACCCTGGGCCTCTCCTCCTCGGCCACCCAGACCAGCCGGGCCGGCAGCAGATAGGTGGTCGGCAGGCCGGCGGCACCACCGATCGGCCGCGGGTCCTCCCGGATCACCAGTTCGGCGCTGACCCTGGCCCGCGCCTCGGCCAACTGGCTCACCGGCTCGGCGTCCCGGACCGCGAGCCGGGCGGCGGTGGCCACGCTGCCGCAGACCACACCGAGCAGTACGGTCACCACCACCCAGCCGTGCCGATCGAATACGACGCGCGTCCCCCCGGCCAACCGAGCCGACACGGCCACCCGACCCGGCACGGCCACCCGATCCGAGCCGATCCGAGGGCTCGATCCGTCCGGCCGGCTCGACACGGTCAGCCAGCCCGACGTGACCAGCGCGGCTACGCCAGCCAGGACCGCGACGAGCACAGTCGGGCCTGTGCCGAGCAGCAACCCGGCCAACGCCGACAGCCAGGCTCCCACCGCCAGTCCGGCCAGCCGCAGGTCCGGCCGCCGTCGATCTCCATCCCCAGCCGCACCTCCTCCGGCTGTCACCGGCCCACCACCGCCGGACGGGCCACCACCGCCCACCGGCCCAGCACCGCCCACCAGCCCCGCCGTCACACCGTCACCAGGTCCTTCAGGTCCTCGTAACGGGCGTCACCGATGCCGGTGACCTGGCGCAGATCGCCCACCGAACGGAAGCCGCCGTGCTCCTCCCGGTGCGCCACGATGCGCTGGGCGAGCACCGGCCCGACCCCGGGCAGGGCGTCGAGTTGAGCGGCGGTGGCGGTGTTGAGGTTGACCTTTCCGGCGCCCGGCTGGACACCCGGTGCACCTGCGGGCGCCCCGGCACCGGCCGGCGCGGCCCCCGGTGGTGGTGTCACTCCCACCAGGATCAGTTCACCGTCGGTGACCTTGCGGGCGAGGTTGAGCAGCGCCACGTCGACGCCGGGAAGCGCGCCTCCGGCCGATTCGAGCGCGTCGGCCACCCGCGCACCGGCCGGTAGCCGCACCAGGCCGGGCCGGCGTACCTTGCCGGCCACCGCGACCACCACCTCGTCGGCGCCGCCGACCACCGACCCCGAGGACGGCGGGGTCGGCGCGAGCACCGTTGCCGGGGCCGACAGGGACCCGACCGGCTCGGTCCGGGGGCGGGACATCCAGGCCCAGCCGGCCGCTCCGAGCACCACGACCACCGCCAGCACGGCGAGAGCCTTGACCCCACGGCGTCCCGGGTCGAAGGCGCCCGGACCGGTCAGCGCCCCCGGATGCGCCGCAGTTTCCGGGCCCCGATGCGCCGCAGTCTCCGGACCCGGATGCGCCAACACTTCCGGGCCCGAACCCACCGGCGTTTCCGGCGACCGGCCCGACCCGGTGCCGGCATGGCCGGAGACGGCGGACGCCTGCTCCGCCGGAGTGGCACGCCAGCCGAGCAGCCGGGAGAGCCTTTGCCGCACCAGGATTTCGTCGTCGTCGGACACCCCGCGAACGTAGGCAACGACCAGCACCACGCATCGGCCGTACCCCGGCAGTTGTGGACAACCGACGGCACTGTGGACATCGCCCTGATCAAGCGAAAGTGTGCTAGGGGAGATCCCGGTTCGTCCGGCCGCGCGGTGTCGGTCGACACCGCGCGGCCGGAACGAACCGGTCAGACTCCCAGCGAGCGGAGTAGCGGCAGGCCGGACAGGGCTGCCGGACGGCTGGTGTTGCGGGTGGCCGAGTCCTCACCCTGCGCCGGTGCGCTGGCCGGTACCAGGGTGACCGCGAAGACCAGGCCGGCGGCGATCACGCAGCTGCGCAGTCGTATTCTCATCGGCTCTCCTACTGTCCCTGTCCGGCGAGGATGCGCTTGGCCGCCGCCCAACTGGAGTTCCGGGCGGCTTCGAGCTTCAGGTTGTCCAGGTTGACCGGCCCGCTGTGCCATTTGTCGCCGACCTTGTGGTCGACGCCGACGGCCGTCTCCCCGTTGGCCGCCACGCACTCGTGCCGGACGTAGATCCGGCCCGGGATGGGCTCGGGGTCACTCCACCGGGTACACCTCGGCTCGAGGTCGGCCACGATCTTCCGGTTGAGCTCCCGGTACGTGGCCTCGATGGTGCTGAGCCCGCCGGTCCAGCCCGCATCGGTACGCGCGGCCAGCGTGATCGGATAGAGCACCTGCGCGCCGAGACCGATCTGGTCCTTGGCCCGCTTCGAGTCCGGGTCCACCGCCTGGTACTTGTTGTTGGCGTTCTGGGCGTACCGGCCGACCTCCATGGCGAAGGACTCCAGGAGGATCTCGTTGTCCCGGAAGTTGTGGTAGTCGAGCATGTCGATGTGTACGGAGGTGGCCTGGCCCAGCACCTCGGCCGCCTCGAGCCCGTCGGCATGCCCGACGACCTCGTTCTGCAGGCCGGTGAGCGCACCGCTCACCAGCCGGACGAACTCGACGATCTGCTCCGGTGTCGCGCCGCCCGACCGGTAGACGTTCCAGGCGATCAGGGACAGGTCCACGATGGGGCCGCTGATGCCGTCGACGTTGGCTCGGGCTGGCTGTGCCGCCCCGGTCAGCAGCATCGTCAGCGCGACGGCCGACGCCGCGATGCTCCGTAGAAGTCTGCTGCACATGCCGGAGAGTTTCTCGGCACCGGGCGGTGCGCGTCTTCGTGACCGGTGCGCAACTCCGTGTTGCCGTTTGTCAGTCCGCGTAGTGCGGCACGGCGAGGGTCCGCGCCACCGTCGCGCTCAGCAGCCGGACTCCGACGGTCGAGCCGGGATCGACACCGGTGATCTCACGGACGCGGCGCAGCCGGTAGTCCAGCGTTCGCGGGTGGATGTGCAGCGCGGCGGCGGCGCTGGTGCGGTTCATGTCGTTGGCGTAGTAGGCGCCCAGCGTCGCCACCAGATCCGGGCCGCCGACCAGTGCCTTCGCGTAGCCGCGCAGCCAGCCGTCGATAGCCGGCGTGTGCGCCACCGCCATCTCCACGAACAGGTCCGCGAGTTCCGGCAGCCGCTCCGGACGATCCTGCGGCGGCGCCACCCGGCTCGCCTCGCGGGCCCAGGACAGCGTCTCGGCCAGCCGGCCCACCGCCCCCTGTGCCGACCCCACAGCACAGGGCTGCCCGATCAGCGCCGCCGCATGGCGTACCCGGTGCAGCGTCTTCGCCTGCGGGACGTTGCCGGGCGTGAGTACGGCGAGTTCGTCGGGGGCCAGCCAGGTCACCGGGAACCGGTCCGCGGCGAACGCGGCCACCACCTCGGACCGCGTCTCCGGCGTCGCCGGAGACGGGATCCCCACGATCGAGATCCGGTACTGCCCGGCGATGCGCAGGTCGGCGACGAACGGCTCCACCGGCTCGTCGGCGAGCAGGGCACGGGCCAGGATCTCCAGCCGCGTCGACAGCACCTGGGCGGTGCCCACCCCACGGGTGTAGCCGCGCAGGTAGGCGCTCCGGGCCCGGACGCCCTGGGCACCGAGCCAGCCGACCAGTCGCAACAGGTCGGTGACGTCCTCGGGGCGGGCCAGGTCGTGCACCTCGCGCACCATCATCGCGGTGTGCAGGCCGAGTACCTGCTGCTGCGACGGGACGGACAGGCCCGCCTCGGCCCGCTGGCGGCCGACGGCGGCGATGCCCGCCAGGTCCTTCTGGTCCAGCGGCAGCTCGGCCGCGGCGAGATCGAGCGACCGGCGCCGGATGAGGACCGCGAAGTCGTACATCCCGATGCGGTCGTCGACCTCGGGCGCCATCGCCTGGTACTCGCTGACCTCGTTGGTGTACGTCTCGACCGCGAGCCGCGCGTTGACCTCGACCCGCTCGCGCAGAGCGTTGAACAGGGCACTCATCGATGCGCTTCCTCCCCGTCCCAGGCGCCGCGAGCAGTGACGGTTGCGGATGGTTCGCTACGTCGTCGTACCGTAACATCCTCGTACCCGGTGCAGGTGTAATCGATCTTCGTGAGTGCCGCGCCGCCCGCGCCCGTCAGTGTGCGGGCGACTCCGAGCGGTGCACCACGACGCAGACCAGGCCCGGACCGGCGTGCGCGGCGATCACCGCACCGGCCTCGCTGACGTAGCTGGCCCGTAGCCGGTCACCGAGACGATCGCGCAGCTGCTCCGCCAGCCCGGCCACCCGGTCGGGTACGGCGAGATGGTGCAGTGCCACCTCGACCTCGCCCGTTCCGGCCGCCTGCACCGCGAGGTCGCCCAGCCGGGCCAGTCCCCGCCCGGCGGTGCGGACCCGGTCCCGCAGTGCGATGCCGCCGTCCGCCACGTGCAGGATCGGCTTCACCGACAGGGCGGTGCCGAGCAGTGCCTCGGCGGCGTTGATCCGGCCACCGCGCCGGAGGAACTCCAGGGTGTCCACGTAGAAGAAGGTGCTGGTCCGGGTGATCGCGTCCAGCGCCGCCCGGCGTACCTCGGTCAGTCCCGCATTCCGCGCGGCGGCCTCGGCGGCGGCGAGCGCCGGGAAGCCCAGACCCATCCCGGTCGACCGGGCGTCGACCACGCTGACCCGGGGACCCAGCTCGGCGGCGGCCAGCCGGGCCGCCTCCACCGTCCCGGAGAGTTCCGCCGACAGGTGTACCGAGACGACCCCGTCGGCCCCCTCGGCGAGCAGCCGGCGGTACGTCCCGACGAACTCCTCCGGGGCCGGCCGGGACGTGCTCATCGTGAACCGTCGCGCGCCCAGCGCCTGGGCCGCGTCCGCCGGACCGACGTCGATGCCCTCCCGCCCCTGCACCCCGTCCAGCACGACGATCAACGGCACCACGGTGAGCGGGTACCGGCCGGCCAGCTCGGCCGGCAGGTAGGCGGTGGAGTCGGTGACGACCGCGACAGGCATTCCGGCACGTTAGCCGATCACCGGCGCCGCGACGACCGGACGGCCTTCCCGGGCGTTCCACCGCACGGACGGCCGAACCGGATCGGACAGCCTCTCACCCCGCACGACGACCGCACGGATGACGACTCGCACGGATGACGACTCGCACGGATGACGACCGCACGGGCACGTCGGGGCCTGAGGGCGGGGTGACTTCAGACGGGCGCCGGTGCCGGGCCCTGGGCTACCAGGCCGACGTTGTGCCCCCGCAACTGCCAGCCGCGTACCTCGTCGTGCCGCAGCTCGGTCCAGTGGCAGTTGTTCAGCGGGCCGACCGAGCGCAACACGGTGGAGTCCCAGCCGATCAGGTAGCCGCAACCCTGCCGGGCGCCGCCGCCGTGCGTCGCGACCACGATCGTGCCGCCCGGTACGGCGTCGGCGGCGTCCTGCAACGCCGTGCCGACCCGCTTGCCGAGGTCGTCGAGGCTCTCCACCTCGCTGCCGGGATCGGGGTCGCCGGTCCGCCAGCGGGCGTACTCGGCGGGGAACCGCTGCGCCACCTCGGTCATCAGCAGGCCCTGCCACAGCCCGTAGAACCGCTCCCGCAGCCGGGTGTCGGTGCGGATCGGCAGGCCGGTCAGCGCCGCCAGCGCCGCGGCGGTGTCGGCGGCCCGGCGCAGGTCGCTGGCGACGATCGCGCCCGGGCGCAGCGCGGCGAGCAGCGGGGCGGCCGCCGCGGCCTGCTCCCGGCCGAGGTCGTTGAGCGGTACGTCGGTCTGCCCCTGCACCCGGTTGGCGGCGTTCCAGTCGGTGTTGCCGTGCCGCCAGACGATCAGCCGGGTCATTCGGCGATGCCCGCCTCGGCCTCCACCAGGTCACGGTCGACGAACGGGATCGTCGGGCAGTCCTTCCACAGCCGGTCCAGCGCGTAGAACTCGCGCTCCTCGGTGTGCTGGACGTGCACCACCAGGTCGACGTAGTCGAGCAGCACCCAGCGGCCCGCCCGCTCGCCCTCGCGGCGGACCGGCTTGGCCTTCTCGGGCAGACCGACAAGTGCCTCCTCGATCGCGTCCACGATCGCGGTCACCTGCCGTTCGTTCGGCGCGGAGGCGAGCAGGAACGCGTCGGTGATCACCAGCTGGTCCGCCACGTCGATGATGACGATGTCCTGCGCCTTCTTGTCGGCAGCGGCCTGCGCGGCAGCCGTCGCCAGGTCACGGGCGCGGTCGGAAGCTGTCACCGTTCTCCTTCGATCAACCGTCGGACTCTCCTAGCCTCTCACACCGTGCGGCGGTACGGCCTGGCGGTTAACGAACGACGAGGCGGAAGCGGGTCGAAATCACCCGCGGTAGAGCCGCCGTTTGGCGATGTACTGCACCACACCGTCCGGGACGAGATACCAGAGCGGCCCACCGGCGGCCACCCGGGCGCGGCAGTCGGTCGAGGAGATGGCCATCGCGGGCACCTCGACCAGGCTGACCGTGTCGGCCGGCAGGTGTGCGTCGGAGAGCACGAACCCGGGCCGGGTGACCCCGATGAAATGGGCCAACTCGAACATCTGGTCGAGATCCTTCCAGGAGAGGATCTTCTCCAGCGCGTCGGCACCGGTGATGAAGAAGAGCTGCACCTTGGGGCCGTACTCCGAGTGCAGGTCGCGCAGCGTGTCGACCGTGTAGGTCGGGCCGCCGCGGTCGATGTCGGCCCGGCTGACCTGGAAGCGCGGGTTCGAGGCCGTCGCGATCACCGTCATCAGGTAGCGGTCCTCGGCGGCGCTCACCGGCTCGTCGGCCTTCTGCCAGGGCTGGCCGGTGGGCACGAAGACCACCTCGTCCAGCTCGAACCGGTCGGCCACCTCGCTGGCGGCCACGAGGTGCCCGTGGTGGATCGGGTCGAAGGTGCCCCCCATGATCCCGATCCGCCGGATGTCTGCCTCCACCACCTGATGGTAGGCCCGGAACCGCCACCCCGATCCGCGAGCATGAGCCAGATCGCACTTCCCCGCCCGCCCCGCCGGTCAGCGTCGCGTGGCGAGTGCCCGGCGCAGGTCGTCGTCGGCGTCGACGACCACCCGGCGCAGGCCGGCCGGCAGCTCCGCCCGGTCCAGCAGCGCCGCCGCCAGCTCCCGGGTCCGCGCCGAGACGGCGTACCGCGGATAGGCCAGCCCGGCGACCCGGTCGGCCACCCAGGGGGTACGCCGCAGCGCCGCCGCCGGCATCTCGGCGAAGTACCGCCGCACATAGGAGTCGGTCAGTTCCGCCTGCTCCGGCTGCCAGAACCCGCGCGCGGTCGCCTCCAGCAGCCGGTTCGACAGGCCCGTCCCGCCGACCAGCAGTGCCCAGGCGCGCTCCTTGCCGGCCGGGTCCGGCAGCGCCGCCCGGCAGGTCGCCGCCCACTCCGCCCCGCTGGCGCTGCGGTCCGTCTCCTGCTCGGCGGCGATCTCCGGCTCCCCCGCCTCGCCGAGCACCGCCAGCCGGTGCAGTACCGCCCAACGCAGCTCGGCGTCGACGGCCAGCCCGTCCGGCACCTCCTTGCCGGCCAGCCAGCCGACCAGCCCGGCGGCGTCCACGGTCGAACCGATCCACCCGCGCGCCGCGGCGAGCTGCCCCGAACCGCCGGCCGGCGCCACCGCGAGCAGCCGGGAACAGGCCCCGGTGAGCTGTTCCAGGGCAGCGGCGCGCACCTGCGGGTCCAGATAGCGGTCGACCAGGTCGCGGGTCCGGTTCAGCACGTCCTGCACCACGACCACCTCGGTCTCGGCCGGCAGGGCGGCCACCACCAACGCCACCAGGTCGGCCACCGGCCGCTCCCCGTCGGTCACCGCGTCCAGCGCTTCGGCCCAGACCAGCGCCCGGGTCAGCGGGTCGGCCAGCTCGGGCAGGATCGCCGGTACGGCGGCGACCGAGCCCGGGTCGAAGCGGACCTTGGCGAAGGTCAGGTCGCCGTCGTTGGGCAGCAGCAGCCGGGCCGCCGGCAGCCCGGTCAACCCGTCCAGCACGGTACGACCCCCGTCGGCCGCCGGGTCGACGTCCACCTCGATCCGCTGCCGCAACCGCAGCGTGGTCCCCGCGCCGGCCGGGTCCGGATCGTAGAGTCCGACCCCGATCCGGTGCGGGCGGAGCACCGGATGCTCCGGGGGCGCACTCTGCACCAGGGCCACCTCGGCGTACCGTCCGGCGTCGTCGCGCCGCACCTCGGTGCGCAGGGTGTTGGTCCGCGGCTGGCGCAGCCACACCTCCGCCCAGCCGGTCAGGTCCCGACCACTGCTGGCGGCGAGCGCCGACAGCAGGTCGGTGAGGGTGGCGTTGCCGAACCGGTGTGCGGCGAAATAGCCGCGCAGCCCGGCCAGGAACGCGTCGTCGCCGACCCAGGCGACGAGCTGGCGGAGCACGGCGGCACCCTTGGCGTACGAGATGCCGTCGAGGTTCGCCAGCGCCTCGGCGGCGTCGACCACCTCGGCCGGGGCGACCGGATGGGTGGAGGGGCGCTGGTCGGCGGCGTACCCCCAGGCTTTGCGGCGTAACGCGAAGGTGGTCCACGCCCGGTCGAACCGGGTCGCCTCGGCGGTGACCCGGCTGCCGAAGTACTCGGCGAACGACTCGTTCAGCCACAGGTCGTCCCACCAGCGCAGGGTGACCAGGTCGCCGAACCACATGTGCGCCATCTCGTGCGCGATGACGTTCGCCCGGTGTTCCCGCTGGCTGTCGGTCACCGCCGACCGGTGCAGGAACTCGTCCCGGAAGGTGACCAGGCCGGGGTTCTCCATCGCGCCCATGTTGAACTCCGGCACGAACGCCTGGTCGTACTTGTCGAACGGGTAGCGCACCCCGAAGAGCTCGTGCAGCCGGTCCAGGCACTGCCTGGTGACCGTGAGGATCTCGTCGGCGTCCCGGTCGAGGACGTCGGCGAGCGAACGCCGGCAGTAGAGGCCGAGCGGGATGCCGTCGTGCTCGGCCCGGAGCACCGCGTACGGCCCGGCGACCAGGGTCACGAAATAGGTGGCCAGCGGCGGGGTCGGGGCGAAGACCCACCGGCCGGAGGTCGGGCCGGAGGCCGGTTCGGACGTCGATCCCCGGATCGGGCCGGCGGCCAGTCGCCCGTTGCCGGCCACCGTCCAGTCCTCCGGGGCGACGACGGTCAGGCTGACCGGCGCCTTCAGGTCGGGCTGGTCGAAGCAGGCGAAGATCCGCTGGGCGTTGTCCATCCCCGACATCGCGTAGAGGTAGGTCTCGCCGTCGGCCGGGTCGACGAACCGGTGCAGCCCCTCCCCGCTGTTCGAGTACGCCATCTCCGCCTCGACCACCAGGGTGTTCTCGGCGGCCAGCCCGGTCAGCGGGTACTGGTTGTCGGCCAGCGCGGCCGGGTCGAGGTCGATGCCGTTGCACCGTACGCCGAGCAGTCGGGCCGGCCGGACCTCGACGAAGGTGGCGGCCCCCGGGGTGGCCGCGCGGAACCGCACGGTGGTGACCGACCGGAACCGCTCCGCCGCGCCGGTGAGATCAAGTTCGATGTCGTACGACTCGACGGTGAGCAGGGCGGCGCGTTCCGCCGCCGCTACCCGGGTCAGGCTCGGCATCCGCTTATCCTGCACGATGAGCCCGCAGGCGGCTCGGTCCCAGGCAGATTCCACCGATGGAGGAACCGACGATGGCGCAGCACCCCAAGGGCGACTTCGACCTCTCGCGTGCCGTGTGGCAGCGGGCCGAGGGCGACGACTCCGAGGGCGCGGTCGAGATCGCGTTCGTCGACGACCTGATCGGCATGCGCAACTCCGCCGAGCCGGACGGTCCGGTGCTGGTCTTCACCCAGGCGGAGTGGGACGCCTTCGTGGCCGGCGCCCAGGACGGCGAGTTCGACCTCGACTGACCGCGGCGCTGGTCAGGGCGGCGTTCGAACCGCCCTGACCAGCGATCCGTGCCGCGATCGCACCCTGGCGTCCGGTGCAGCCCCAGCGGCTCGAGCCGGTCGCCGTCGGCCGGAGCCGCGGTTCGCCACCCACCGGCGTCTGCCGGGGAGCCGGATATCCGTTGCGGGCCCCGATACCTCGACCTATGGTGATTTTTGACTCGCGGCTGCTGAACCGTCGAGCACCACAACCGAAACGGGATTCGTTCCCGCTCCACCCGCACGCGGCGCACCGCGTGCGGCTGATTGGTGGTCCGAACTTCAGCAGCCCCGAAAGGTCCTACCCGTGCCGAAATCAACTGCCCACCGACTCGATCCACGTCTGGTCCGGATCGACGATTCCTGGCTCACCCTGCCCAATCCCCACGACGTTCCGGTCGAGATCTGCGCCGGACCGGACGTACCCATCGAACCGGTGGCGGTCGACGAGCTGCTCACCGTACTGGAAACCGCCGACACCCTGCGGGCGCTGGCCCGGGCCGTGCCGTGGCTCGACGTCGAGCCACGGGTGGAGCGGGTTGTCTGCACCCCGGACTTCCACAAGGGTGCCGGCATCCCGATCGGCACCGTACTGCGCACGGTCGGTGCGCTGATCCCACAAGCGGTCGGCAACGACATCAACTGCGGGATGCGGGTGGAGGCGACCTCGGTCACCGTCGACCAGCTCCGTCCCGGACTCGACCGGCTCGAACGTCGGCTGCGACACCTGTTCTTCGAGGGTGGTCGCCGAATCGGGCTGACCGGTCGGCAGCGTGAGGGGCTGCTCCGCCACGGGCTGCCGGGCCTGCTCGCCGACGGCGTACCGGCCGATCCGAAAGGTGCCTGGCGGCAGGTCGGCCCGGACGACCTCTCCGACCTTGACGGCCGGCTGCACGCCACCGGCTTTCCGGTCGACTCCGCGGACGACTTCCGGGACTGGATCTCCAGCGGTGGCGGGACCAGCTACGACAGCATCATCGGCAGCGTCGGCGGCGGCAACCACTTCGCCGAACTGCAGTACGTCTCGGCGGTGCACGACGGGGCCGCCGCCTACGCCTGGGGACTCTTCCCCGGCCAAGTGGTGCTGATGGTGCACAGTGGCTCGCTGTCGCTGGGCCACCAGGCGAACGCCACCGGGCGGGACCAGGCCCGGGGCGCCTGGCCGCGCGCGGTGCCGCTGCCTCGGAACCGGATCCTGCCGATACCCCTGGACGACCGCACCGCCCCGGCCAGGCAGCGTTATCTGACCGCGTTCGCCAACGCGGCGAACTTCGCCCTCGGCAACCGGTTCTTTTTGGCCCTGATGCTCCGGGCCGGCTTGGCCGACGTCGTCGGTGAACTGCGCTCCCGGCTGGTCTACGACGCACCGCACAACCTACTGTGGCCAGAGCCGGACGGCACCGTTGTGCACCGCAAGGGAGCCACCCCGGCGGCCGGAGCGGACGGCGGCGGCCAACGCCCCGTCGACCTGTACGGCGAGCCGGTGATCGTGCCCGGCTCGATGGGCGCACCCAGTTACCTACTCCGAGGGCTGGGCAGTACCCGGGCGCTGACCAGTGCCTGCCACGGCGCCGGTCGGCGAATTGCCCGGGGTGCGGCCGCCCGGGGCGGGGATGCCGAACTGGACGCCTTCCTGCGGGAGTTCCGGGTGGTCACCCCGGTCGACCACCGCGATCCAGCGGTCAACGCACGCCGGGACATCATCGACGCCTGGCGTCGGGACATCAAACAGGAGGCGCCCTGGGCGTACAAGGAGGTGGGTCCGGTGGTGCGAAGCCTGGGTCGAGCCGGGGTGGCCGAGCCGGTCGTCGAGCTTGCGCCGATCCTGACCGTCAAGGGCTGACCCGCGACCGGTGCTGGCCGGCCGGGCGGGATCATCCGCCCGACCGGCTGGGGCACTCTCCAGTGAACCGGCGAGCCGGTGCGTCATGATCCGGGCGGCATCATCCGCAAACATGAGATGACGTACGGTTAGCCCGTAGTCACGAGATGTTCAGTACGGGCGGGGTCGAGCTGCCGGCCCCCGCCCTGCCCCCTAGCGTGACAGATCCTTTGTGCACCGGTCCCGGACCGGTGCGCGGGTCGCACCGTGCACTACTTGGAGCTGCGCCAAGTTGGGGGAACGAATGCCATCATCCGCACGACCGTCTTCGCTGAGTCGTCTACTGAGGACAGGAGTCGCGGTCGGCCTGGTCGCCGCGCTGGCGGCGCCGATCTCCGGTACGGCACCCGCCGCCGCGGTGGTGCTGCCGACCGGTTTCCAGGAACAGGTCGTCTTCACCGGCCTGAACCAGCCGACGAACATCGAGTTCGCCGCGGACGGCCGGGTCTTCGTCGCCGAGAAGGGCGGCCGGATCAAGGTGTACGACGACCTCGCCGACACCACCGCGACCGTCTTCGCCGACCTCTCCGCGAACGTGCACAACCAGCACGACCGGGGACTGCTCGGGCTGGCCCTGCACCCGAACTTCCCGACCCAGCCGTACGTCTACGTGCTCTACGCCTACGACGCACCACCGGGCCAGACCGCGCCGTACTGGAACGACAACTGCGCCTCGGTCGGCGGCACCAACAGCGGGCAGTGCATCATCACCGGCCGGCTCTCCCGGCTGACCGCCGCTGGCAACACGATGACCGGCGCCGAGCAGGTCTTCATCGACGACTGGTGCCAGCAGTACGCCAGCCACGCCACCGGTGACCTGCGGTTCGGTGCCGACGGCATGCTCTACGCCACCGCCGGGGACGGCGCCAGTTACGACCGGGTCGACTACGGGCAGCTCGGCACCCCGCCGAACCCCTGCGCCGACCCGCCCGGCGGCACGATGAGCCCGCCGACCGCCGAGGGCGGCGCGCTGCGCTCCCAGGACTCCCGGACCACCGCCGACCCGACCAGCCTGGACGGCACGGTACTTCGGCTCGACCCGCTGACCGGCGCCGCCGCCCCGGGCAACCCGTCGGCGGCCAGCCCCGACCCGAACGTCCGGCGGATCGTCGCGCAGGGGCTGCGCAACCCGTTCCGGTTCGCCATCCGGCCCGGCACCAACGAGGTGTGGGCCGGCGACGTCGGCTGGAACCGCTGGGAGGAGGTCAACCGGGTGGTCGACCCGACCGCCGGGGTGACGAACTTCGGCTGGCCCTGCTTCGAGGGGACCGGCCGGCAGAGCGGCTACGACAGCGCCGACCTCGACCTCTGCGAGAGCCTCTACTCAGGTGCCGGGCAGACGGCGCCGTTCTACGCGTACGACCACGCGGCCCGGGTGGTGGCCAACGAGGCATGCCCGACCGGCAGTTCCTCGGTCTCCGGTGCCGCCTTCTACCCGGCGGCCGGCGGCAGCTATCCGGCCGAGTACGCGGGTGCGCTCTTCTTCTCCGACTACTCCCGGGACTGCATCTGGGCGATGCTGCCGGACGCGCCCGGCGGGGTGCCGGTGGCCGCCAACCGGCGTACCTTCGGCAGCGCGGCGGCTAACCCGGTCGACCTGGCGACGGGGCCGGGTGGCGACCTCTACTACGTCGACCACGCCGGTTCGGTACGCCGGATCCGCTACTTCCCCGGCAACCAGCCGCCGGTCGCGTCGATCGCCGCCTCCCCCACCTCGGGGAACGCGCCGCTGACGGTGAACTTCGACGGCACCGGCTCCACCGACGCGGACCCGGCCGACGCCGGCCGACTGCGCTACGAGTGGGACTTCACCAACGACGGCACGGTGGACGCCACCACGGCGACGGCGACGCACACCTACCCGGCCGGTGGCCCCTACACCGCCCGGCTCACCGTCTACGACACGCTGAACGCCTCCGGCACCCAGACGGTGCCGATCCAGACCGGCAACAGCATGCCGACCGCGGTCATCGACACCCCGGGCGACGGCTTCACCTGGGCGGTCAACGACCCGATCAGCTTCACCGGACACGCGACCGACCCCGACCAGGGCACCCTGCCGGCCAGCGCGCTGCACTGGCGGATGCTGCTGCACCACTGCTACACGCTGGACAACTGCCACACCCACACGTTGCAGGACTTCACCGGCAGCAGCGGCAGCATGCTCGGGCCGGACCACGAGTATCCGTCCTACCTGGAGCTGGTGCTCACCGCCACGGACAGCGGCGGGCTGTCACACAGCACGAGCGTGCGGCTCGACCCGAAGACCGTCGACCTGACCTTCAACTCCAGCCCGGCCGGCCTGCAACTGGTCTTCGGCGGTACGGCACAGGCTGCGCCGTTCACCCGTACCGTCATCCAGGGGTCGAGCAACACGATCAGCGCGGTCACCCCGCAGAGCCAGGGCGGCGTCTCGTACGTCTTCGGCTCCTGGTCCGACGGTGGCGCGCAGACCCACGTGGTCACCGCACCGGCCACCCCGGCCAGCTACACCGCGACCTTCAACCCGCAGTCGGGCAGCGTCCGGCTGCCGCAGTCGGCGTGGAGCGTCGCCGGAGTGGACAGCCAGGAGACACTGCTGGTCAACGGCCGGGGCAACAACGTACGGGACGGCGACAGCTCGTCGATCTGGCACACCCAGCGGCTGCTCTCCAACCCGGCGCACCCGCACTGGATCGACCTCGACCTGGGCAGCGCCCGGACGGTCAACCGGCTGTACTACCTGCCCCGGCAGGGCTCCAACACCGGCGGCCGGATCACCGGCTACGAGGTGTACGTCTCGAACAGCCGGAGCAGTTGGGGCACGCCGGTCGCCACCGGCACCTTCCCGAACAGCGCGGCCGAACAGACGGTGACGATCCCGCCGACAAGCGGCCGGTACATCCGGCTCCGCGCCCTCGGTGAGGTCGGCGGCAACCGGTGGACCTCGGTGGCCGAACTCAACATCGGCGTCGCCGGCTGACGGCGAGCGGGGAAGGGCCCTCCGCGTCACCGGAGACGCCCTTCCCCGCCACCGGGCCGGGGGAGCCCTTCCCCGCCACCGGGCCGGGGGAGGGCGCCCTCCCCCGCAGCCGGGTCGGTGGGGGTGCCGGGACTGCTACCGTAGGGACGTGCGGATGACCTCAAACGGTTGGTGGCTGCCCTGACGGGCGGCCCACGCATCCGCGTACCCGATCAACAGCCAGCGGCCGCCTCCGGGCGGCCGTTTCGCATGTGCTCCCGGAGGCGGCGGCCGAACCGGTAAGGAGCACCTGCCATGGCCCCGAGCGGCACACCACTCCCGACGCCCACCGCGTCCGCCCCGAGCACCCCGGTGGTACGCCGGATCACCGGCCTCAAGCCGACCGGCCACCTGCACCTGGGGAACCTGGTCGGTGCGATCCGGCCGATGGTCGCCGGCCAGTACCGGACGGAGACGATCGTCTTCCTGGCCGACCTGCACGCGCTGACCGTCAGCCACCAGCCGGCGCAGATCCGCGAGTTCACCCTGGAACAGGCCACCATACTGCTCGCCGCCGGCCTCGACCCGGACCGGGCCCTGCTCTACGTGCAGTCGCAGGTGCCGCAGCACACCGAGCTGCACTACCTGCTGGAGTGTGCCACCGGCTACGGCGAGGCGCACCGGATGATCCAGTTCCGGGAGAAGTCGGCACAGCGTGACCGCGTCCGGCTGAGCCTGCTCAGCTATCCGGTGCTGATGGCCGCCGACATCCTGCTGCACGACGTGCACGAGGTGCCGGTCGGCGAGGACCAGAGCCAGCATCTCGAACTCACCCGGACCGTGGCGACCCGGTTCAACGCCCGGTACGGCGAGACCTTCATCGTGCCCCGGGGCGTCCTGCCGGCGGTGTCGGCCAGGGTGATGGACCTGGCCGACCCGACCGCGAAGATGGGCAAGACCAACGCCAGCGGGGCGGGGACGATCTTCCTGCTCGATCCGCCCGAGGTGATCCGCCGCAAGGTGCTGCGCGCGGTGACCGATCCGGCGCGCACCGTCGGGTACGACCCGATGCGCCGACCCGGCGTGGCGAACCTGCTGGAGATCCTGGCCTCCTGCCTGGGCGGATCACCGGACGTCCTGGCCGCCGACTACGGCTCGTACGCCCAGCTCAAGAACGCGGTCGCCGAGGCGGTCGAGGCGATGCTCCGGCCGATCCGGCTCCGCTACACCGAACTGGCCCGGGATCCGGGCTACGTCCGGCGGGTACTCGCCGACGGCGCCGAACGCGCCCGGGACAACGCCGCCGACACGGTGCACCGAGCCAAACGCGCCATCGGCCTGCTCAGCCATTGAAGAGCGCCGCCCCGCTCGGGCAAGATCGCACTACTTCGCCGAAAGAGTGGCCTCGGCCCGTCCCGAGGCCACTCTTTCACGGAAAGAGCACGATCTTCCCCTGCGGAGCGGCGGGGCGGGGTCAGGCCGGGACTGGTAGGCGCTTCTCGAAGCAGACGCTGTAGGGGTTGCCGGCGTAGTCGCCGTAGACCGGGATCTCGGCGTAGCCGGAGGAGAGATAGAGCTGGATCGCGCTGGGCAGGTGGCTGCCGGTCTCCAGCCGCAGCACGGTGTGCCCGGAGCGCAGGGCGAGTTCCTCCAGCGCGCCGAGCATCTGCCGCGCGAGGCCCTGGCCCCGGTACGCCGGCCGCACGTACATCCGGCTGATCTCCGCGGTGTCCCGGTCCAATGCTCGGATGGCCCCACAGACGACCGCCCGGCCGGCAAGCACGCCCACCAGGTAGCGGGCGTCGTCGTGCGGCACGGACACCTGCCCGCCGGGACCGCCGGCGGCCTCCCGAAGCTCACGCTGCTGGGCCACCACCAGGGCGGCCAGCTCGGGATCCGACGACGCACGCGACTCGATCAGCACAGCACGGACGCTAACCACCGGCCGTTGCAGCAGGGTTTCTGCCAGGTGGCCCCGACACGGAGCGTAGAGGACCAATCATCCACGCCTGTCGTGGATCGACGACACCTGTCGCGGGCAGACGACGCCTTTCCGTGGGGAGACGACGCCTCCGCACGGGCAGATGACACCGCTCTGTAGGGGAGATGACGCCGCTCCGTAGACAGGTGACTCCGCTCCGCAGGGAGATGACGGTCTGTCGCGCTCAGTCCTCGTCGAGGCGGTCGACCGGCGGCGGGACACCGCCGTCCGGCCCCGACTCCTCGACCAGCTCGCCGGACGGACGCTGCCGGCGGGCCTTGCGGGCGGCGAGCCGCTCTGCCGCCGTCGGCCGGGTCACCTGCTCGGCCAACCGGCTGTCGGTGCCCCGGGCGCTCGGCACGTACTCCGCGCCGGCGTACAGCGTCGGCTGCCAGTCGAACTCCCGCTCGCCGATCCGGACCAGGCTGCCCGGTTCGGCACCTGCCTTGGCGAGTTGGTCCTCGACGCCGAGCCGGGCCAGCCGGTCCGCCAGATAGCCGACCGCCTCGTCGTTGTCGAAGTTGGTCTGCTTGACCCAGCGCTCCGGCCGCTGCCCACGCACCACGTACGCGCCGTCCGGTGCCGCCTCGACGGTGAAGCCCGCGTCGTCGACAGCCGTCGGCCGGATCACGATCCGGGTCGGTTCCAGGTCCGGCGCCACCGCCCGGGACTGCTCGACCAGCTCCGCCAGTGCGAAGGTCAACTCGCGCAGCCCTTCCCGGGTCACCGCTGAGACCTCGAAGACCCGCAGGCCACGCGCCTCGATGTCGGGCCGGACGATCTCGGCCAGGTCTCGCCCGTCCGGTACGTCGATCTTGTTGAGCACGACCAGCCGGGGCCGGTCGGCCAACCCGCCGTACTCGGACAACTCAGCCTCGATGGCGTCGATGTCGGCCAGCGGGTCGCGCCCCGGCTCCAGGGTGGCCGCGTCCACCACGTGCACCAGTACCGCGCAGCGCTCGATGTGCCGCAGGAACGCCAGCCCGAGCCCCTTGCCGCTGGCCGCCCCCGGGATCAGCCCCGGCACGTCGGCGATGGTGAAGGTGTGCTCGTCGATCCGGACCACACCGAGGTTCGGCACCAGCGTGGTGAACGGATAGTCGGCGATCTTCGGCTTGGCCGCCGAGAGTACCGAGATCAGCGAGGACTTGCCGGCCGACGGGAAACCCACCAGGCCGATGTCGGCCACGCTCTTGAGTTCGAGTACGACGTCCAGCCGGTCCCCGGGCTCGCCCAGCTCGGCGAAGCCGGGTGCCTTGCGGCGGGCGTTGGCCAGGGCGGCGTTGCCCCGACCGCCGCGACCGCCCCGGGCCACCTCGAAGGTGGTGCCGGTGCCGGTCAGGTCGGCCAGCACCGTACCGTCCATGGCGTGCACGACCGTGCCGTCCGGGACCTTGAGCACCAGGTGCTGCCCGTTGGCGCCGTCCCGGTTGGAGCCGGCGCCGCCCTTGCCGTTCTCGGCCTTGACATGCGGCCGGAAGTGGAAGTCGAGCAGGGTGTGCACCTGGGGGTCGACCACCAGGGAGACGCTTCCGCCGTGCCCGCCGTTGCCGCCGTCCGGCCCGCCGAACGGCTTGAACTTCTCCCGATGGATCGAGACGCAACCGTGCCCGCCGTCACCGGCCTGCAGGTGCAGTACGACCCGGTCAACGAACGTGGTCACGCTGCCAATCCTTTCATCGGCGCCGGTTGGCGGCACCGGATACGGCCCAGGTCCGCCCGCCGGCCCAGGCCCGCCCGCCGCCAGCCCGGCCGAGGAGGCCGGGCCCGGTCGACGGACAGGACGAGAAAACGGCGGAGCGGGCCGGGACACCAGGTCCGCGGCCCGCTCCGCCGGAAAACTGACGTTACCGCTCGGACGGCACGATGCTGACGACCTTGCGACCGCGCCTGGTGCCGAACTGGACCGCACCGGCGGCCAGCGCGAACAGCGTGTCGTCGCCGCCACGACCGACCAGGTCACCGGGGTGGAACTTGGTGCCCCGCTGACGGATCAGGATCTCGCCGGCGTTGACGACCTGCCCACCGAACCGCTTGACGCCGAGCCGCTGTGCCGCGGAGTCGCGACCGTTCCGCGAGCTGGACGCACCCTTTTTGTGAGCCATCTGAGGACGACCTGTCTTTCCGCTGGGGCTTACTTGCCGTTGGAGATGCCGGTCACCTTGACCTTGGTCAGCGGCTGGCGGTGACCCTGGCGCTTGTGGTAGCCGGTCTTGTTCTTGAACTTGTGGATCCGGATCTTCGGACCCTTGGTGTGCTCGGCGATCTCGCCGGACACCGCGACCTTGGCCAGCTGCCCGGCGTCGGTCACCAGGTTGTCCCCGTCGACGAGGAGGACGGCGGCGAGCTTGACCGCGTCGCCCGGCTGGCCGACCAGCTTCTCGACCTCGATCACGTCGCCCTCGGCGACCTTGTACTGCTTGCCGCCGGTCTTGACGATCGCGTACATCGGACGCGGACTCCCTGTCGTTGAGGCTGCGGGTGGTTGTTCGCGACGGCCCACTCGACCGCACGAGGTGCGGGGACGGGCACGCGAGAACGTGGCGCGTAATCTGCGCCGCAGGCTAGCGTACGCCATGCCGGGCCCGGCACCCAAACCGGCCCCACGCCCGAGGCCGGTGCGTGAGCCGGTGACCAGGCCCGCCGCCCGCCGCCCGCCGCCCGCCGCGCGGCGAACGGCGCACGGCGCACGGCGCACCGCCGTACAGCCGCAGCACCGCGGCGCCGCCGTGCCGGGTCTCGGCATACCGGCTGGGTGGGGGTCAGGTCGCGCAGAGCTGGTCGAGCCGCTGCTGCAACTGCTCGAGCTTGTTCTCGTCCACGGACTCGACGGTGGCCTTCATCGTGCCGACCTCGGTCGCGATCTCGGCCAGTACCGTCTTGAGCCGCTCGTCGGTGGCCCGGGCGGACTGCTCCCGCATCGCGTCGCCCCAGGTCCGCAGGGCTGCCTCCGCCTTGCGCTGCGCCGTCTGCGCCCCGGCGGTGTCGCCGGCTCCGGTCGCCTGGAGCGACTTGCCCAGCTCCGAGACGAAGGTCTGCACCGAGGAGGTGGCGGCCTTGGTGGCGGCCTCGCAGACCTCCTTGCCGTTGCCGCCCGCCGGCCTGGTGTCCGCCACGGCCGGAGATCCGGACGGGCCGCCCGGGCTGCTGGTGCCCGGCGTCCCGGCGCCCGGGGACGGCGCCCCGCTCGACGGGCTGCCGAACGGGCCGGGTGCGGCTCCGTCGCGCTCACCCGAGCAGCCGGCCGCCGCGAACAGCGCGGCGGTGATAGCGGCGGTCACCAGCAGGCGTCGCATGGTCTTCGTCTCCTCCGGGAGTGCGGCTGGCCCCCCGCGAGGAGGTGCCGGCGGTGGCCGGCGACCGGTCGGGGATCGCGAGGGAGTGACCAGCCTAGCCACCACCGGCGCCAGGAAACCAAGTCCCGCCACCGGCCGCACCCGTTCAGCATCCGTGCCCCGCGCCGGCCCGCACCCGTTCAGCATCCGTGCCCCGCGCCGGCCCGCACCCGTTCAGCGTCCGTTCCCTGCGCGCCGGCCGACCCCGGCAGCGCCCGGACCTGCACCCGCCCGCGTCCGGACCTGACGACGACGTCAGGTCCGGCGGGCGTCAGCGGGCGGGCCGGGTACGACCCGGACGGACCAGCACGGCGTCAGGGGCGGGTACGGCGGCGGGTGCCGCCGCGCCGGGCCCGGCGACGACCGCCGCCGACCTCCGTACCGTCGGCCTCCGCGTCCGGGTCACCGGTGTCCTCGATACCGTCCGGGTCACCGGCACCGACAAGCCGCATCGGCTCGGTCGGCCCGGCCTCGGCGACGTCTCCGGCCCCGGGGCCGTCGCTGTCCGCCTCGTAGCGGGACAGGTCGTACCCCATGGTGTCCTCGTACTCCGAGACCTCGACGACGACCCGCTCCGGTGCCGCTGCCTTGCGGCCCCGGCGTCGACCACCACCGGCCGGCGCCTCGGATGTCGCGTTCCCGGCCGACGCCGGGGTACCGGTGGCCGACGCGACCGCCTTGACCTTGTCGCCGGCGCCCGGCCGGGACTTCTCCGGCACCGGCTCGGTGTGGATGATCAGGCCGCGGCCCTTGCAGCAGTCGCAGGTCTCGCTGAACGCCTCCAGCAGCCCGGCACCGATCCGCTTCCGGGTCATCTGGACCAGGCCGAGCGAGGTGATCTCGGTCACCTGGTGCTTGGTCCGGTCCCGGCCCAGGCACTCGGTGAGCCGGCGCAGCACCAGCTCGCGGTTCGACTCCAGCACCATGTCGATGAAGTCGATCACGACGATACCGCCGAGGTCGCGGAGCCGGAGCTGCCGGACGATCTCCTCGGCCGCCTCCAGGTTGTTCCGGGTGACCGTCTCCTCCAGGTTGCCGCCGGCACCGGTGTACTTGCCGGTGTTGACGTCGATCACCGTCATCGCCTCGGTCCGGTCGATCACCAGGTGACCGCCGGAGGGCAGGAAGACCTTCCGGTCCAGCCCCTTGAGGATCTGCTCGTCGATCCGCCGCTCGGCGAAGACGTCCCCGGTGCCGGTGTGCCGGCGCAGCCGGGGCACCAGGTCCGGCGAGACGTGCGAGAGGTAGGACTCGACCATGTCGTACGACTCGTCGCCCTGCACGACCAGCTCGCGGAAGTCCTCGTTGAACAGGTCCCGGACCACCCGGATCACCAGGTCGGGCTCCTCGTAGAGCAGCACCGGGGCGCCACCCTCGGCCGCCTTGACCTGGATGTCCTCCCACTGCGCCTGGAGCCGCTTCACGTCCCGGGCCAGCTCGTCCTCGCTGGCTCCCTCGGCCGCGGTCCGGACGATCACGCCGGCACCGTCCGGCACCAGCTTCTTCAGGATGTCGCGGAGCCGCTTACGCTCGGTGTCCGGCAGCTTGCGGCTGATCCCCGAGGCGTTGCCGTGGGGTACGTAGACCAGGTGCCGCCCGGAGAGCGCGATGTGGCTGGTCAGCCGGGCACCCTTGTGCCCGATCGGGTCCTTGGTGACCTGCACCAGCACCGAGTCGCCGGAACGCAGCGCCTGCTCGATCGAGCGGGCCCGCCCCTCCAGGCCGCTGCTGTCCCAGTTGACCTCGCCGGCATAGAGCACCGCGTTGCGGCCCCGCCCGACGTCGACGAAGGCCGCCTCCATGCTGGGCAGCACGTTCTGCACCTTGCCGAGGTAGACGTTGCCGGCCATGGTGCCGGCGGAGGCCCGGGTGACGTAGTGCTCGACCAGCACCCCGTCCTCCAGTACGGCGATCTGGGTGCGGTCGCCGCGCTGGCGTACCGCCATCACCCGGTCGACCGCCTCCCGGCGGGCCAGGAACTCCGACTCGCTCAGGATCGGCGGGCGGGTACGCCGCTGCTCGCGACCGTCCCGGCGGCGCTGCCGCTTGGCCTCCAGCCGGGTCGAGCCGGAGACGCCCTGCACCTCGTCCACGCTCTTGCGAGGCTCACGGATCTTGATAACGGTGTGTACGCCGTCCTCGGCCGTACCGTCGGTGTCGCCGGCGCCCTTGCGTCGACGTCGACGGCGGCGCCGGGTCACCCCGTCACCGTTCTCGCCGTCGTCGTCCTCGTCCTCGTCGGCGACGGCCTCGACCTGCGCCGCCGGCTCGTCGCTCTCCTCGGCGTCGTCGATGTCGTCCGCGCCGCCCTTGCCCCGGCCGCGTCCCCGGCGACCGCGTCGGCGCCGGCGCCGGGCCGCCGCACTCTCGTCGTCCGAGTCGAGGTCGGCGTCCGAGTCGGTGTCCGCCTCGGAGTCCGTCAGGTCCGGGGCGTCCTGGTCGGCGACGACTGCCGCCGTCCCGGCCTCGGCCTCGGCGTCCGGCACGGCCGGTTCGGCACCGCGCCGTCCCCGCCGGCGCCGCCGGGTGCCCTCGACCGGCTCCACCGGCTCACCCTCGGCCTCCGCCTCGGTCGGCCGGGGCGCCGGGACGGTCTCGGCCGCCGGTGCGCCCCAGGCCGGCGGAGTCTCCGGCTCGGGTGGCATGAACAGCACCGTGGGCGCGGAGAGCGCGGCGCGGCGCCGACGCCCCCGGGACACCACCGCTCCCTCGACCGGCTCGGCGGTCGCCGGCAGGCCGGCCCCGCCGGTCAGCTCGGCCCCGCCGGACGCGCCAGCGCCAGCATCGGCATCGGCATCGGCGCGGGTCACCGGCACCTCACCGGCCACCGCTGAGACATCCTGAGCAGCCGCCGGGGAACTACTCGCCACTGCCGGGGAACTATCCGTCACCGCCGGGACACTCTCGGCAGCCGTCGGCAGGTCGCCGGCGGCCTCGGTCGGCGCGGCGGGCGGCGTCGCCTTCTTCCGCCGGGTCCGGGTCACCTTCACCGGAGGTACGGATTCGCCAGTCGCCGCGTCCTCGACGCCGGCGGCGGAGCTGCCCGGACCAGCGGCAGCACCGGTCGGAGTCGCACCGGTCCCACCGGCTGGGGTCGGCTCGGTGGCCGGAGTCGCCCCCGCAGCCGTCTCGGTGGCCGGAGTCGTTCCACCGATCGGAGTGGTCTCGGCGGCCGGTAGTCCGGTGTCGTCCTTCTTGTCCGCCGTGGTGGCCTTGCGCCGCCGCCGGGTCGCCTTCGGCGCGGGCTCTATGCCGGCGGCCATCGGTGCCAGTACCTCGGCGTCGGTGGCCTCGCCGCTGGTCGCCCGGGTGCTGCTGGGCGCCTCGGCCGGTATCCCGGTCGGCGCCGGCTCGCTCGCCGTGCTGGCGGTGCGGCGCCGGGTGGTACGCCGCCGCACAGGTGCCTCCTCGGCACCGTCCTGCGCCGCCGCACCCGGTGCGGGGGCGCTGTGCGCGGCACCGTCCTGCGCGGTCGCACCCTGTCCGGGGGCGCTCTGCACGGCACCGCCCTGCGTGGGAGCGTCCGGCGGGTTCGTGCGCTCGGTGCTGCCGCTTGCGGTGGTGGCGTCGACGGCCGGCTCCGCGCCGGTCCGTTCTCCGCCCTCTGGCTCGTTCTCGAGCATGGACGTTCTCCAGTTCTGGCTTCCCCGGGCGCGGGTGAGCGCTGCCACGCAGGGTTGCCGCAAAGTGTTTCCGGTGACGCGTCAAGGAGACCGGGTCGCCGAAGTCTGCCTACCTGACCGCCGGCCGGACTTCCGGCTGGCGTTCGTCGATGGCGGTCCCGTCGCGATCCGCCTCCAACGGATCCACGATCTCCCCCTGCGCGGTCAGCGTGCCCTGCGCCAGCCGGGTCGCCTGCGGCGGCACCGGCGGCTCCAGGTCGGCCACCACGCGGAGGCCGGCAAGGACGTCATCGGGTCGTACGGACGGGGTGACCTGCCGCACGACCACTTCGAGTATCGCACACGGTACGCCCGCGACCCCGGAAGGTGCCTCGGTCCTCTCGATCACATCGATGGTCGCGACGGCGGCCCGCGTGTCGAAGACCCGTCGGCCCTGCTTGGTCATCCGCTCGACCAGCACTTCCGAGGCGGCCATAAAGGACGAGACAGCGACGCGGGCGACATCCGGCTCGATACCGGACAGTTCAATCCGCCAGCGGGACGCGTCGATCCGGTCGGCCAGGCTGCCGCTGCCGGCCACCACCGCGTCGAGTACGTCGAGTCCGGGCGACAGCCCGGCGTCCAGGGCGGTGAGCAGCACGTGCGGCTCGACCGGCTGCTGGAGTCCGATTTCGAGGTACTCCGCCTCGCTGGCCACCCCGGTCGGGGCGGCGCTGGCGTAGGAGATCTTCGGATGCGGGGTGAAGCCCTGGGAGAACGCCACCGGTACGCCGGCCCGGCGCAACGCGCGCTCGAAGGCCCGCGCGAAGTCCCGGTGTGAGGTGAACCTCAGCGGCCCACGCTTGGCGTACCTGATCCGGATCCGCTGTACGACCGGCGCCTGGCCGCCCTCGGGCTGTGGTTTCCTGCTGATCGTGCCGCTCCTCGGGTACCGAAGGTGCAGGGGAAGGGCCGTCCGCCCGGAATCAGGTGTTCCGCCGGACGGCCGGGTTCAGTGTCCGGCGCCGGCCGGCATCCGCAGGCCGGTGTTCACCGGCGTCAGCGGCAGCAGCTTCTTGCCGGTCGGGCCGATCTGGATCTCGGTGTCCATGGACGGGCAGACTCCGCAGTCGAAACACGGGGTCCACCGGCAGTCGTCCTGCTCGTACCCGGTCAGGGCGTCCTGCCAGTCCTGCCAGAGCCAGTCCTTGTCCAGCCCGGAGTCGAGGTGGTCCCAGGGCAGCACCTCGGCCTGTTCCCGCTCCCGGACGGTGTACCAGTCGAGGTCCACCCCGAAGGCCGGCAGCACCTCGGCGGCGGCGTCCACCCAGCGCTGGTAGGAGAAGTGCTCGCTCCAGCCGTCGAACCGGCCGCCGTTCTCCCAGACCCGCCGGATGACGGCACCGACCCGCCGGTCGCCCCGGCTGAGCAGTCCCTCGATCAGCGACGGCTCGCCGTCGTGGTAGCGGTAGCCGATCGCCCGGCCAAGCGACCGGTCGGAGTTGATCGCCTGCTTGAGCAGCTTGAGCCGGTTGTCGATCACCTCGGGCCGCTCCATCCGGGCCCACTGGAACGGGGTGTGCGGCTTGGGTACGAAGCCGCCGATCGAGACGGTGCAGCGGATGTCCTTGGAGCCGGTGGCCGCCCGCCCGGCCTTGATCACCTCGTGCGCGAGCCGGGCGATCTGGAGGACGTCCTCGTCCTCTTCCGTCGGCAGCCCGCACATGAAGTAGAGCTTCACCTGCCGCCAGCCGTTGGTGTAGGCGGTGACCACGGTGCGGATGAGGTCTTCCTCCGACACCATCTTGTTGATCACCTTGCGGATCCGCTCCGAGCCACCCTCCGGGGCGAAGGTGAGGCCCGTCCGCCGACCGTTGCGGGACAGCTCCTGGGCCAGGTCGATGTTGAAGGCGTCGACCCGGGTGGACGGCAGCGAGAGCGAGACGTTGGTGCCGGCGTACTGCTCGGCCAGGCCGGAGCACATGTCGCCGATCTCCGAGTGGTCGGCCGACGAGAGCGACAGCAGCCCCACCTCGGAGAAGCCGGAGTATTCGAGGCCGTCGGCGACCATCTGGCCGACCGTGGTGATCGAACGCTCCCGTACCGGACGGGTGATCATGCCGGCCTGGCAGAACCGGCAGCCCCGGGTGCAACCCCGGAAGATCTCCACCGCGTACCGCTCGTGCACGGTCTCGGCGAGCGGCACGATCGGCTTCTTCGGGTACGGCCAGGCGTCCAGGTCCATCGTCGTCCGCTTGTGCACCCGGAACGGCACGTCCGCCCGGTTCGGCACGACCCGCTGGATCCGGCCGTCCGGCAGGTAGTCGACGTCGTAGAAACGCGGCACGTAGACGCTCTCGGTCCGGGCCAGCCGGAGCAGCAGCTCGTCCCGCCCGCCGGGGCTGCCCTCGGCCTTCCAACCCCGGACGATCTCGGTGATCTCCAGTACGGCTTCCTCGCCGTCCCCGAGTACGGCCGCGTCGACGAAGTCGGCGATCGGCTCGGGGTTGAACGCGGCGTGCCCGCCGGCCACGATCACCGGGTCCGCGTCGGTGCGGTCGGCCGACAGCAGCGGGATGCCGGCCAGGTCGATCGCGGTGAGCAGGTTGGTGTAGCCGAGTTCGGTGGCGAACGAGATCCCGAACAGGTCGAACGCGCCGACCGGCCGGTGCGCCTCGACGGTGAACTGCGGCACGTCGTTCGCCCGCATCAGCCGCTCCAGGTCCGGCCAGACCGCGTACGTCCGCTCGGCGAGTACGCCCGGCTGCTCGTTGAGCACCTCGTAGAGGATCTGCACGCCCTGGTTCGGCAGCCCCACCTCGTACGCGTCCGGGTACATCAGCGCCCACCGGACGACCGCCGAGTCCCAGTCCTTGACCACCGCGCCCAGCTCACCGCCGACGTACTGGATCGGCTTGCTGACCTGGGGCAGCAACTGCTCAAGCTGCGGCCAGACCGTCATCGCCGCTGACTTCCCCGCGGCAGACGACGCGGCGCTCATGGAACCTCCCGGGACAATGTGTTGGAACACCGACCAACCATCCAGAGTACGCGGCACGTCCGCAACCCGATGCGGTAGTCCCCGCGAGCGGCCGGCCGCCTGATTCCGCCGAACATCTCCCCCACTTGCCGGCTCGCCGGGATTTCCCCGCCGTCACCGACCCTCGTACGATCCGGCGGGCAACGACCGATTGGTCGGGCGGTACTAACCTCGGACGGGCGCGAGAGGAGATCCGCACGATGCCCCCACCGCAGCCGGAGGAGACCGCCCCGGCGGGCCGAGCCACGTCGGCCGGTCCACCCCCGGCCGACGGAACGGCGACCGTGGCGGCCGGCGACCAGCCCGCCCGGACCGGCGACCAGCCGGACGCCCGACCCGCCGAGCCGGACGACCGAGGCGGCGAGCAGCCGGACGCCCGAGCTGCTGAGCCGGACGACCGACCTGGTGAACAGCCGGTTGACCAAGGCGGCGAGCAGCCGGACGCCCGACCCGCCGAGCCGGGCGAAACGGCCGTGGCGGTCCCCGCGGAGGCCGCAGAGGTCCCGGCGCAGACCGTCGACGCAGCACCGGCGGAACCCGACACTTCCACCGACACCGACACCGCCCTCGCCAAGGACCTCGACGTCGACTCCGACCTGCCGACCCGGCCCACTCCGCCGCCCGGCACCGCCCCCCGGCCCCCGGCCGAGAAAGCGCCGGCAGGGGAGGACGAGGTACCCACGCGCCGTACCCGGCCGCCCACCGATGCCACCCGGGTCGAACGGCCCGAGCCGGACCCGGCCGGCCAGCCGGCCGAAGCGACCCGGATCGACCGAGCCGAGCCCGACCAGGTACGACAACCGACCGATCCGACCCGGATCGACCGACCGGCCGCCGGGGCCACCACCGCCGTGAATCCGGCCGGGACGGACACGCCGGCACCGCCGGCCGGAACGGGGACGGCAGGACCGTCAGCCGGAACGGGGACGCCGGCACCGTCAGCCGAGGACGAGGGGCCGGCGCCGACCCGGGTGGCCGCGCCGCGCTGGACCGGCTCGGCGGCCGTACCACCGCCCCGGCCGCCGCGTAAGCGACGCTGGCTCCGGGGCGAGGCCGAGGACGTCGAGGCTCCGGCGGCACCGACGGCCCGGACCCGACCGGTGGACCCGACCCTGCGGATGCCGGAGGTCGAGGTGGACGAGGACGAGATCCCCACCCCGGTCGACCCGTGGGCGGGCGCCGCCGACGACCCGTGGGAGGCGCACCAGCCGTACCCGCCGGCCGGTGGGCACGGCCATCCGCAGCCGGCACCCCACCCGCCGGTCGGTGGTCACGCACAGCCGGTCCCCCAGCGCCCGCCGGTCGGCTACGACGCGCCGGTCAGCCCGCCCCCGGCCCGGCAGCTGCCGGTGACCCGCCGCTTCCCCGCGCCACCCGGGCCGCCGCCACAACCAGGACCACGACCGCACAGTGGCCCGGCGCCGCGCCCGGGACCCGCACCAAAGCCCGCACCAGCGCCTCCTCCGCCGCCGCCGGCACAGTCCGCCCGGCCGCCGGCACCGCCCGCGCCCCGGAAGCCGCCACCACCGGCCCCCCCGCCCCGACCGGCGAAGCAACGGCGCCGGCCGGAGGCGCCGCCGGTCCGCAAGGCGCCGCCCGCTCCCGCTCCGCCGGTACGCCGTCGGCGGCGCTGGCCCCGGGTGATGTTCACGCTGACCCTGCTCACCATCGTCTGCTGCTGCGGCATCCCGGCGTACTACGCCAAGCCGATCTGGGACCAGTACCCCGCCTCGCCTGTGGATCCGCTGCCGAGCGAGGTACTCGACCTGCGGCTGTTGGACAACGCGGACGGCCGGCAGACCGCCGAGCGGTTGAAGCAGGAGGTCCGGGCGCGGAACTGGTTCAGCGGCGGTGAGGCGTTCGCCGGGGTCTACCGGGCCTCGAACGGCAAGCGGGTGGTGATCTTCGGCAGCACCGGCTTCCAGCTCAGTCCCGAGTCGGCGGTGCAGGACGAACTCACCCGGCTCCAGGACGAGTACGCGGTCACCTCGGTCGAGCCGGTGCCGACCGGGGTACGCGGCGAGTACCGCAGCTGCGGCACCGGCACGGTCAACGGCGACGAGGTGGTGGTCTGCACCTGGGCCGACCACGGCAGCCTGGCCACCGCCCTGTTCACCCGACTGTCGGTCGCGGACAGTTCCGAGCTGTTGAGCACGCTGCGGGACAACATCATCGTCCGGGACCCGGTCGGCTCGGGGACCGGCAGCGCCGGCACGAGCTGACCGGCGGGGCCGTCCGCACGGCCCCGCCGGGCGGCTAGGAGCCGCCGTTCTCGGCCACGTTGCGGGCCGGAGCGTACCTGGGAACGTACTCCTGCCCGGTCAGCTCCTGGATCCCCGTCATGATCTCGTCGGTGATCTGCCGCAGCGACGTCCGGTCGCTGGGGCGGCCGGCGAAGTCCATCGGCTTGCCGAACCGGACCGTCACCTTGCCGGTGCCGAGCCGGGGCACCCGGACACCGATCGGCTGCACCCGCTCGGTGCCGATCATCCCGACCGGGATCACCGGCACCTCGGCGGCCAGCGCCAGCCTGGCCACCCCGGTCCGTCCCCGGTAGAGGCGCCCGTCCGGCGACCGGGTGCCCTCGGGATAGATCGCCACCAGGTCACCGGCGCGCAGCACCGGGATCGCCCCGTCGAACGCGGAGAGCGCGGCCCGGCCGCCGGCCCGTTCCACCCGGATCGCGCCCAGCCCGCCTATCACGGAACGGGTGAACCAGCCCCGCAGTCCGGTGCCGGTGAAGTACTCGGACTTGGCCCAGAAGGCGATGTGCCTGGGCACCACCGAACCGAGGAACAACTCGTCGGCGACCGAGAGGTGGTTGCCCGCGAAGATCGCCCCGCCGGTGGCGGGGACGTTCTCCAGGCCATCCACTGTCGGACGCCAGCCAACCCGCATCGCGGTGCCCACGGTGTACTGGCCGAGGGTGTAGAGCAGCGGCACGGGACCTCCGGCGGTCGAGGTGATCGGGCGGTGTCACGTTAACCGACGCCCGGCCGGTCCGCGTAGGTGACCGTCTCGATCACCCACCCGGACCGGCCGGACAATGCCCGACGGCACCGGCCCCGGGCCGACTCGGGCTCCGGCATCAGCCCCGGGCCGACCCGGCCGCGGCAGCGCCCCCGGGCCGGCTCAGTTGCGGCGTACCGTCACCGTCACCCGGTCGCCCTCGCCGACCTCACCGGCGAAACCGTCGAGCCGGTCGGCGAAGTCGACCGAGTCGGCCAGCACCTCCCGGGCCACGAAGTCCCGGTACGCGCCGACCGCCGCGACCACCTCCGGCCCGGCGGCGAGCCGCACCTCGACCCGGTCCGAGACGTCCAGCCCGGCATCCCGGCGGGCCTGCTGGACCACCCGTACGACGTCCCGGGCCAGCCCCTCGGCGGCGAGTTCCGGGGTGACGGTGGTGTCCAGCACCACCACCCCCTCCGTGCCGGGCAGCGGGGCCGAGTGCTCGGGGTCGGCCGGCACCAGTTTCAGCTCGTACTCGCCAGGCTCCAGCCGCACCCCGGCCGCCTCCGGTACGCCGTCGACAAGCGCCCAGTCGCCGGACTTGACCGCCTTGATCACAGTCTGCACCTGCTTGCCGACCCGGGGGCCGAGCGCCCGGGGCACCACCGTGAGCACCTGCTCGCAGTAGCTGGCCAGCTCCTCGCTGAAGGTGACCGCCTTGACGTTCACCTCGTCGGCGACCAGTTCGGCGAAGGGGCGCAGGGTGGCCGCGGCCGGGGTGGCCACGGTCAGCGACGGCAGCGGCAGCCGTACCCGCAGGCCCTTCGCCTTGCGCAGCGACAGCGCGGCCGAGGCGGCCGACCGGATGGCGTCCATCGCGGCGACCAGTTCGTGGTCGGCCGGGAACTCGGCGGCTTCCGGCCAGTCGGCCAGGTGCACCGACCGCTCCCCGGTCAGCCCGCGCCAGACCTCCTCGGCGGTGAGCGGAGCCAGCGGGGCGAGCACCCGGCTGACCGTCTCCAGCACCGTGTAGAGGGTGTCGAAGGCGTCCCGGTCGCCGGACCAGAACCGGTCCCGGGACCGCCGGACGTACCAGTTGGTGAGCGCGTCCAGGAAGGACCGGACGGTGCCGCAGGCGCCGGAGATGTCGTAGCCGTCCAGTTGCGCCTGCGTCGCCTCGACCAGTTCCCGGGTCTTGGCCAGCACGTACCGGTCGAGCAGGGTCGCCGCGGCGGCCCCGCCGTCGCCGGTGGACTCGGCGTCGGTCCGCCGCTTCGCCTGGTAGCCCTCGGCGTTGGCGTAGAGCGAGAAGAAGTACCAGACGTTCCAGTACGGCAGCAGGACCTGGCGTACCGAGTCCCGGATCGCCGTCTCGCTCACCACCACGTCGCCGCCGCGCAGCACCGGCGAGGACATCAGCGTCCAGCGCATCGCGTCCGAGCCGTAGCTGTCGAACATCTCGTAGACGTCCGGATAGTTGCGCAGGCTCTTGGACATCTTGCGCCCGTCCGAGCCGAGCACGATGCCGTGCACGACGCTGTTGCGGAACGCCGGCCGGTCGAACAGTGCGGTCGCCAGTACGTGCATGGTGTAGAACCAGCCCCGCACCTGCGGGACGTACTCGACGATGAAGTCCCCCGGGTAGTGGTGCTCGAACCACTCCCGGTTCTCGAACGGGTAGTGCACCTGGGCGAACGGCATCGAACCGGACTCGAACCAGCAGTCCAGCACCTCCGGCACCCGGCGCATGGTGGAGCGCCCGGTCGGGTCGTCCGGGTTGGGCCGGGTCAGCTCGTCGATGCCGGGCCGGTGCAGGTCGGTGACCCTGACGCCGAAGTCGGCCTCCAGCTCGGCGAGCGAGCCGTAGACGTCGACCCTCGGGTACTGCGGGTCGTCCGACTTCCAGACCGGGATCGGCGAGCCCCAGAACCGGTTACGGCTGATCGACCAGTCCCGGGCGTTCGCCAGCCACTTGCCGAACGAGCCGTCCCTGACGTGTCCCGGCGTCCAGTTGATCTGCTGGTTCAGCTCCAGCATCCGGTCCTTGACCTTCGTAACGGCCACGAACCAGGACGAGACCGCCTTGTAGACCAGCGGGGTGTCGCAGCGCCAGCAGTGCGGGTACGCGTGCGTGTAGGTGTCCTGCCGGAGCACCACACCGCGCTCCTTCAGCTCCCGGATCACCGACTTGTTCACGTCGAAGACCTGCTCGCCCTGGTACGGCGGGACCAGCGCGGTGAACCGGGTGTGGTCGTCCACGGTCACCACGGTCGGGATGCCGGCCGCGTTGCACGCCTTCTGGTCGTCCTCGCCGAAGGCCGGGGCCAGGTGCACCACCCCGGTGCCGTCCTCGGTGGTGACGAAGTCCGCGCCGAGCACCTGGTAGGCGTTCGGTCCGCCCCGCTCCACCAGGAAGTCGTAGAACGGGGTGTAGCGGCGGCCGACCAGGTCCCGGCCGTGGACGGTGCCGACCTGGGTGTAGCCGTCCAGCTCCTTCGCGTACGCGCCGAGCCGGGCGGCGCCGACGACGTACCGCTGGCCGTCCCGCTCCAGTACCGCGTACTCGATGTCCGGGCCGACCGCGAGCGCCAGGTTGGACGGCAGCGTCCACGGGGTGGTGGTCCAGACGCCGACCCGGACCGGCCCGCGCAGCGGTTCCGGAGCGCTCTCGTCCGGGGTCAGCTCGAACCAGAGTGTCAGGGTCGGGTCGTGCCGGTCCCGGTAGACGTCGTCCATCCGGGTCTCGGTGTTCGACAGCGGGGTCTCGCAGCGCCAGCAGTACGCCAGCACGCTGAACCCCTCGTAGACCAGCCCCTTGTCGTGGAGCTGGCGGAACGCCCACATGACGCTCTCCATGTAGCTGAGGTCGAGCGTCTTGTAGTCGTTGCCGAAGTCGACCCACCGGGCCTGCCGGTTGACGTACCGCTCCCAGTCCCGGGTGTAGGCCAGCACCGAGCTGCGGCAGGCGTCGTTGAACCGCCCGACGCCGAGGTCGAGGATCTCCGCCTTGGTGGTGATGCCGAGCTGCTTCTCCGCCTCCACCTCGGCCGGCAGGCCGTGGCAGTCCCAGCCGAAGCGCCGCTCCACCCGCCGGCCGCGCATCGTCTGGTATCTCGGCACCAGGTCCTTGACGTAGCCGGTCAGCAGGTGGCCGTAGTGCGGCAGCCCGTTGGCGAACGGCGGGCCGTCGTAGAAGACGTACTCGTTGCCGCCGTCCGGGCCGGGGTCGCGGGCCTCGACGCTGGCCTCGAAGGTCTTGTCGGCCACCCAGTGGTCGAGCACGCGCTGCTCGACGGCCGGCAGGTCGGGACTGGCCGGCACGCCCGTGCCGGCGGGGGCGTTCTTGGGGTACGCCATCGCGGGTCGTTCTCCTCGTCGCAGCTCACCGTTCGTGGTCTGCGAGGACGAGCCCCGTGGTACGCCGGTGACCGGCGTGCCGCGTGGACCCGCGGTACCACCCCGCTTGGCGGCCGGAGATCGACCACCCGCTCGTTGGCCGGCTGTGACGGGCCGGTCCCGTCCGGTTCTACTGGGGTGTTTCCACCTGTTCTTCCGGAGGCTCGCCGGTGATGGCCGGGTCGACGCCTGTGCCCGTCAACGATACTCGACCTGCCGGCCCGCCCCCACCCGATATCCCCGGCCGGAGCCCCGCCGACGGGCGCGACCGCCCGGCGAAATCGGGGAGCGTGGATCGGACCGCCCGGGTTAGCCTGCCCCGACCACTCACGGGACGGGGACCGGATGCGTAGCAGAGCACTGCTGGCCGGCGTGACCACGCTGCTCGCCCTCACGGCATGTACGCCGCAGCCGGGCCCGCCGCCCACCCCGCCCCCGCCCCCGACGGCGTCGCCAAGCGTCACGCCCGCGCTACCCGGCGGGCCCGAGGCGGTGCTCGCGGCCCTCACGACGGCAGTCCGACCGTGGGGTGACGTGCCCTCGCCGGAGCTGCTCGCCGAGCAGGATCTCGGCTCGGTGCAGGTCGCGCCGTGCCGGATGCTCGCCGCCGAGGCCCGCCCCGGGGAGTCGTTCACGCCGCCGGACCCGACCTTCGCCGGACTGGTCGAGGTCAACCCGGTCGCCTCGTTCGGCGGAATCACGGTGCCGACCACGGTCATGGAGGTCACGGTGACCGGGTTCGCCAGCGCGGCCGTGGCGGAGCGGACCGCCGAGCGGGCCCGCTCGACCCGCTGCCCGGCGGACTTCACCCTCAGCTACCGCAGCGCGACGGGCCGCCGGGCCAGCACCGTGGTCCGGGTCGGTGCCGTCCCGGCCCGGCTGACCACCGGCACGGTGTCCGGCTCCCGCTCTGCCCCGGGGTCGGACTACCTGCCCGGCGAGGCACTTCTGGTCCTCGCGCACGGTCCGCTGCTGCTCACCGTCGGGGTGCTCAAGTTCGGGCCGGGCACCGACGCTCCGGAGGTGACCGCGCTGGCCCGGCGGACCGCGCTGGAGGTCGCCTCGGCCGTGCTCGCGGCACTCCCGCCGAACGGCACACCACCGCCGCCCGCCCCGACCGCCAGCCCTTCCTGACCGCCAGCCCTTGCTGACCCTCAACCCTTGCGGGCCGCCAGCCGGCCGTCCCGGCCAGCCGCCCGGCCGTCGGGTCGTCGGGTCGTCGGTCACGGCGTCGTTGATCGGCGCGTTCGGCCAGCTCGGCGGAACCGATCCGGCGGGGAAGACCGCACACCGGCCCCGGGTCGTTCCATTCCCGTCGGATCCGGCCTAGCCTGGCCTTAACCAGGGAGGTCCACTGTGGCAGATGGTCGTCGCCGCCAGGTCGCGCCGGTGCGCAAGCTGGTCGCCGCTGTGTTGGGCACCTTCGCCGTCTTCGTCGTGCTGTTCGGGTTGGGGATGGGCAGTTGGGCGGTTGCCGTACTCGGGGTGGCGCTGCTCGCCCTGGCCATCGGGCTCGTCGCGTTCACCGCCGTACGCAGCGGTCCGCGGGCCTGGGTGACCGGGATCGGACACGTGCACAGTGTCACCGAGCCGCCCGCCTCGTCGACCTTCGGCCGCTGTGAACTCCAGATCGTGATCGACGCTCCGGGGGTGCCGGGCCGGTCGGTACGGATCCGCGATCCCCGGGTACCGGTGTCGAAGTGGCCGGATCCGGGTGCCACCCTGCCGATCATGGTGGCCATCGACGACCAGCGGCACGTCCGGATCCTCTGGGACGAGGTGCTGACCCACGCCGAGGCGGCCGCCAGCGGCGACCTGCCGCCGGAGTTCCACGACTTCGACCCGGTCGACGACGACATCCTGATCGAGCAGGAGGCGCCGCCGTGGGCCCGGACCGGCCGGGACGACCCGTACGCCCCGCCGCCAGCCGGCGGCGGACCGGTCGACGAGCACCTGACCGGGGACGACCTCGGCCCGCTCGGGCGCGACCTCGAACCGCTCCGGGACGACCGGGGCACGGTCCGCGAGGAGCCGGTCGTGATGCGGCAGACCCCCGGCGGGACGATCGTGCTGGAGGGGACCCTGGTGGAACCGCCGTCCGCCGCCCCGCTGCCGCGCCGGCTCCGCCCCACCCCCGGTCCGGGGGGCCGGAAGCGTCGGCCACGGCCGTCCCCGTCCCCGTCCCCGTCCGCCGGGGCGCCGGTCACCGACGCGCCGCCGGCCGCACGCCCGGCCGAGCCGGACGCCCCGCCGAGCGGCTCCGACGAGGCGTTCGGCGCCGCCGGCGACCGGCCGGCGACCGGGTTGGGCAGGCCGGAGAAAGCCGTCGACACCCCGTGGGACGGCGTGGACGCCCCGGAAGGCGCCGTGGACAGGTCTGGGGACGGCGTGCACAGGTCTGGGGACGCCGTGGACAGGCCGGAAGGCGGCGACGCCGGGCTCCGCACCCCTGCCGGCTCCGAGCCAACGGCGGCGGGGCCAGCGGCAGCGGTTCCGGAGGCCCGGTCCGGCACCTCGGACGACGAGATCGACATCCCGCTGGACGACCCGGAGCCGGGCTTCGGCACCCCGTCCGGCTCGGCGGCGCCCGACGACCTCGCCGGCACCCCCGACGACCTCGCCGGCACCTCGGACGACGAGGCGATCCTGGCCGACCTGATCGCCACCCAGCCGCCCGCGCGGCTCGGCGGTTCCGGTCCGATCGCCGGGGTCGGGATCACCCTGCTGGTCACCGACCTCGAACGGTCGATCGCGTTCTACCGGGACCTGCTCGGCTTCTTCGAGATCGACGGCGGTGAGGGCAACGCGATCCTCGCCTCCGGCGCGACCCGACTGGTGCTGCGGGCGATCCGCGAGGTGGCTCCGATCAACCGGCGGCTGGTCCACCTCAATCTCGAGGTGAACGACGTCTCCGCGTTCTACGAGGAGCTGCTCGCCAAAGGTGTGAAGTTCAGCTACGCACCCCGGGCGGTGAACCGGGGCGCCAAGCTCGAACTCTGGGCCGCCGCGTTCCGGGACCCGGACGGGCACGGCATCGCGCTCACCCAGTGGCGGAGCCGGGCCACCGGCTGAGCCGGATGATCCTCCCGGGCTCGCTAGCCGAGGATCGCCCGCCGGACGTGCAGCACGTACGCCCAGACGGCGGCGAAGATCAGCCCCAGCGCGCCGAGCGACCAGTGCAGGAAACCGGCGAGCAGCAACAGCCCCTGGAGTACGGTGCCGGCCTGCCAGGCCCAGTCCCGGCGCAGGAAGCCGGCCAGTACGACAGCCAGCACCGCGAGCCCGACGATCACGCCGATGGCGGCGCCGCCCAGTTCGCCGCCGAGCAGTCGGATCGGCTGGATGGCGAGCAGTAACACAAGCGTCTCGACGCTCAGCGTCAGCGCGCCGAGGCCGCGCACCGCCCGGTTCGGGTCCCGCAGCCCCGAGGGCCGCCCGCCGCCGGGCGTACCCGCCGCGCCGCTGCCGTCGGGAGTGGTCATCGCTTCAGCAGGCGCCGCGCGTCGGCCACGGTGACCACCGAGCCGGTTACCAGTACACCCACCCCGCTCAACTCGCCCTGCACGTCGGACTCGGCCAGCGCCACGGCGGCCTCGATCGCGTCCGGCAGCTCCGCAGCCACCTCGACCCGGTCCGGCCCGAAGACCTCGACGGCCAGTTCGCCGAGTTCGGCGGCCGGCATCGCCCGGGGCGAGCTGTTCGTGGTGACCACCACCGCGTCGACCGCCGGTTCGAGCAGTTCGAGCAGGCTCGGCGCGTCCTTGTCGGCCAGTACGCCGACCAGCGCGATCAGCTTGCTGAACGCGAACTCCTCCTGGAGGGCGGTGACGGTGGCCGCCATGCCCTGCGGGTTGTGCGCCCCGTCCAGCAGGATCGTCGGGGCGGACCGGACCCGCTCCAGCCGGCCCGGCGAGTCGGCGGTGGCGAAGCCCTGCCGGACGGTCTCGACGTCGAGCTGGCGGGACGCCCCCGCGCCGAGGAACGCCTCGACGGCGGCGAGCGCGATCGCGGCATTCTGCGCCTGGTGCGCCCCGTGCAGGGGTACGAAGACGTTGTCGTAGACCCCGCCGAGGCCCTGCAACGACAGCACCTGGCCGCCGACCGCCATGCTCCGGCGCAGTACGCCGAACTCGCCGCCCTCCCGGGCGATGGTGGCGCCGACCTCGGCGCAGCGCTCCAGGATCGGCCCGGCGGCCTCCTCCGGCTGGACCGCCGAGATCACGGTCGCGCCCTTGTGGATGATCCCGGACTTGTGCAGCGCGATGTCGGTGACGGTGTCGCCGAGCCACTCGGTGTGGTCGAGCCCGATCGGGGTGATCACGGCGACTCCGGCGCTGAGCACGTTCGTGGAGTCCTCCGCCCCGCCGAGCCCGACCTCCACCACCGCCACGTCGACCGGGGCGTCGGCGAAGGCGGCGAAGGCGAGCGCGGTGGTCATGTCGAAGTACGTCAGCGGCTCGTCGGCGCGCTCGTCGACCAGCCTGGCCAGCGGCGCCACCTCGTCGTAGACGGAGACGAACCGCTCCTCGCCGACCGGCTCGCCGTCCAGGCTGATCCGCTCCCGCACGGTCTCCAGGTGCGGGCTGGTGTACCGGCCGGTGTGCAGCCCGAACGCCCGGAGCAGCGAGTCGATCATCCGGGCCGTCGACGTCTTGCCGTTGGTGCCGGTCAGGTGGATCGCCGGGTACGCCCGCTGCGGGCTGCCGAGCAGGTCCAGCAGTTCCTCGATCCGGCCGAGGTCGAAAACCATCCGGGTGTACCCGCGAGCGGCAAGTTCCGCCTCGACCCGGGCGAACTCCGCCGCCCGCTCCGCACGTTCACTCACCGCGTTCCTCGCCCCCGCACCGTACGCCCCCTGTCCCACCGGCCCACCCTGACAACCCGCACCGCCCCACCGCCGACAAACCCGCCGCCGACCACCTGCACCGCCGACCAACCCACCGTCGACAACCCACCGCCGACAACCTCGATCCGGACCGGGCGCCGGTCAGCCCAGGGCCGCGAGGGCGCTGGCGATCCGCTCCAGGTCCGCCTCGGCGGCCGCCAGCCGGCCCTTGATCTTGTCGACCACCGGCTCCGGCGCCTTGGCCAGGAAGGCCGGGTTGTCGAGCTTCGCCCGCGCCTGGTTGATCTCCTTCTCGGCCGCGGCCCGGTCCTTGGCCAGCCGGGCCCGCTCGGCGGCGACGTCGATCGAGCCGCGGGTGTCCAGGGCCACCGTCACCGCGCCGGAGACCGCCAGGGTGGCGCTGGCGGCGAAGTCCGGCCCCGCCTCGTCCAGCCGGACCAGCGAACGGATCAGCGGCTCGTGCGCGGCGATGCCGGCGACGGTCAGCCCGTCGAGCCGGGCCGCCACCCGCTGCGCCGGCCGCAGCCCCTGGTCGGAACGGAACCGGCGGATCTCGGTGACCACCCGCTGCAACTCGGCGATCTCGCGCTCGGCGGCCTCGTCCCGCAGCCCCGGCACCGCGCTCGGCCAGGCGGCGGTCATCACCGACGGCCCGGCCGCATCCGAGCCGGCGTACTCGGTGCCGGCCAGCGCGGTCCAGAGTTCGTCGGTGACGAACGGCACCACCGGGTGCAGCAGCCGCAGCAGCTGGTCCAGCACTCCGCCGAGCACCCGGCGGGTGACCTCGGCCGACTCGCCGCCACCGGCCAGCACCGGCTTGGCCAGCTCGACGTACCAGTCGCAGACGTCGTCCCAGGCGAAGTGGTAGAGCACGTCACAGACCTTGGCGAACTCGTACGCCTCGAACTGCTCGTCCACCTCGGCGGTGACCTGCTGCAACCGGGAGAGGATCCACCGGTCCACGGTCGAGAGCCGGGCCGGCTCCGGCAGCTCGCCGGCCACGTGTGCGCCGTTCATCAGGGCGAACCGGGTGGCGTTCCAGAGCTTGTTGCAGAAGTTGCGGGAGCCCTGGCACCACTCGTCGCTCACCGGCACGTCCTGGCCGGGGTTGGCGCCCCGGGCCAGGGTGAACCGGGTGGCGTCGGCGCCGTACCGCTCGATCCAGTCCAGCGGGTCGACCACGTTGCCGAAGGACTTCGACATCTTCTTGCCGTACTGGTCGCGCACCATGCCGTGCAGCGCGATCACGTCGAACGGCTGCCGGCCGTCCATCGCGTACAGCCCGAACATCATCATCCGGGCGACCCAGAAGAAGAGGATGTCGTACCCGGTCACCAGCACGCTCGTCGGATAGAACTTCGCCAGGTCGGCGGTGGACTCGGGCCAGCCGAGGGTGGAGAACGGCCACAGTGCGCTGGAGAACCAGGTGTCCAGCACGTCCGTGTCCTGGGTCCAGCCGTCGCCGGTCGGCGGCTGCTCGTCCGGGCCGACGCAGCGCACCTCGCCGTCCGGGCCGTACCAGACCGGGATCCGGTGCCCCCACCAGAGCTGTCGGGAGATGCACCAGTCGTGCATGTTGTCGACCCAGCCGAAGTACCGCTTTGCCATGTCGGCGGGCTCGATCTTCACCCGGCCGTCCCGCACCGCGTCGCCGGCCGCCCGGGCCAGTGGTCCGGTGTTGACGAACCACTGCAACGACAGTCGCGGTTCCACAGTCGTACGGCACCGCGAGCAGTGCCCCACCGCGTGCACGTACGGCCGCTTCTCGGCGACGATCCGGCCCTGTTCGCGGAGCGCGGCGACGATCGCCGGCCGGGCCTCGAACCGGTCGAGTCCCTGGAACGGGCCGTGCGCGGTGACGACACCCCGCTCGTCCATGATCGTCAACGACGGCAGGTCGTGCCGCTGGCCGATCTCGAAGTCGTTCGGGTCGTGTGCCGGGGTCACCTTGACCATGCCGGTGCCGAAGCTCGGATCGACGTGCTCGTCCCCGACGATCGGGATCCGCCGCCCGGTCAGCGGCAACTCCACCTCGGTGCCGATCAGGTGCTTGTAGCGCTCGTCGTCGGGGTGCACCGCCACCGCGGTGTCGCCGAGCATCGTCTCGGCCCGGGTGGTGGCGACCACCACGTCGTCGCTGTACCGGATCGAGACGAGTTCGCCGTCGTCGTCGGTGTGCTCCACCTCGATGTCGGAGAGCGCGGTGAGGCAGCGCGGGCACCAGTTGATGATCCGCTCCGCGCGGTAGATCAGGCCGTCGTCGTACAGCTTCTTGAAGATCGTCTGTACCGCCCGGGACAGCCCCTCGTCCATGGTGAAGCGTTCGCGGTCCCAGTCGACGGAGTCGCCGAGCCGGCGCATCTGGCCGAGGATCTTGCCGCCCGACTCGGCCTTCCACTGCCAGACCCGCTCGACGAACTTCTCCCGGCCGAGGTCGTGCCGGGAGAGCCCCTCGCCGGCGAGCTGCCGCTCGACGAGGTTCTGGGTGGCGATGCCGGCGTGGTCCATGCCGGGCAGCCAGAGCGCCTCGTAGCCCTGCATCCGGCGGCGCCGGGTGAGGGCGTCCATCAGGGTGTGCTCGAAGGCGTGGCCCATGTGCAGCGAGCCGGTGACGTTCGGCGGCGGGATGACGATCGTGAACGGGGGCTTGTCGCTGTCGGCCGAGGCCCGGAAACGCCCGGCCGCTACCCACTCCTCGTACCGCCGACCTTCTACCTCGCCCGGCTGGTACTGGGCGGAAAGGGTCGGGGCCGGGGCGCGGTTCGCATCCAGAGTCTCGGTCACCCTCGAAGTCTACGAGCCTGGCCGCCGGCCCCGTCGTGCGCCACCTCCGGCTCGCGTACGGTGGCGGTTATGTCGTCCGATGCCCCCCGTCCCGACCGGCACACCCCGGCTGGTTCCGGCGCCCCGATCGAGATCAGTTCGCAGCCGATCGTGCTGGACCGGTCGAGCGAGCGGGACCGGTCGAGCCAGCGGGACGCCGGGGCGGTGGACGTCACACCGGCGCGCGATGCCGAGCCGGGGCCCGGCGATCCGGGTGACGGAGGTCCGGGCGCCGGGAGCCCGGGGGGCGGCCGGCCGTCGCGGCGCCGGAAGATCGTCCTCGGCTCGGTCCTGGCGGTCAGCCTCGCCGGCGCCGCCGTCTTCGGCACGGTGGGCTGGCGCATCATGCAGCAGAAGGACGCCACCCTCGCCACGCCGGTCGAGGTCGCCGGCCTGACCCGGGACGAGAGCGAGAGCGCGCAGGCGACCATCGAGTATCTGCGGACCGCCGTGAACGCCGAGGTCGACTTCACCGAAAGCTTCGGCGCCGTCTACACCGACCCGGCCAGCCCGGACCGCAGCGTCCTGCTCTTCGGCGGTACGGCGCTGATCTGGCAGCCGGAGCGGGATCTCGACCTGCTTTTCGACCTGGCGGCGGAGGAGGACACCCCGGTCGCCGGCATCCGTACGGTGGACGCCGGCCCGCTCGGCGGAACCTTGAAATGCGGGACGGCGCCGATCCAGGACGGCGAGCTGGTCTTCTGCGGCTGGGCCGACCACGGCAGCATCACGATGGGCATGTTCGCGGGCCGTTCCGTCGACGAGTCCGCGGCGCTGCTCCGAGACATCCGCGGCGCCGTACAGAGTCGCGACTGAAGGCTCGCGGCGCTGCCCCGCCAGCAGGGGTTTGCCCGGGGGCAGCCCGGGGGCCTCGCCCCCGCAGCTTGCTCCGCAAATGACACGAAAACAGGAGTGGCGCCGCCCGTAACCGGGTGGCGCCACTCCTGTGAAGATGTCCGGCGGCGTCTTACTCTCCCACACCCTCCCGAGTGCAGTACCATCAGCGCTGGAAGGCTTAGCTTCCGGGTTCGGAATGTAACCGGGCGTTTCCCCTCCGCCATAACCGCCGTAACCCTATCAACAACACAAACAACAACCCACCCACACGTGGGAAACATTGTTCGTTTGCTGTGAATCACACAGTGGACGCGTAGCAACCTTGTAGTCAAGTCCTCGGCCTATTAGTACCGGTCAACTCAACCAGTTACCTGGCTTACATCTCCGGCCTATCAACCCAGTCGTCTCACTGGGAGCCTTACCCCCTAAACGGGGTGGGATACCTCATCTTGAAGCAGGCTTCCCGCTTAGATGCTTTCAGCGGTTATCCCTCCCGAACGTAGCCAACCAGCCGTGCCCCTGGCGGGACAACTGGCACACCAGAGGTTCGTCCGTCCCGGTCCTCTCGTACTAGGGACAGCCCTTCTCAAGTATCCTACGCGCACGGCGGATAGGGACCGAACTGTCTCACGACGTTCTAAACCCAGCTCGCGTACCGCTTTAATGGGCGAACAGCCCAACCCTTGGGACCTGCTACAGCCCCAGGATGCGACGAGCCGACATCGAGGTGCCAAACCATCCCGTCGATATGGACTCTTGGGGAAGATCAGCCTGTTATCCCCGGGGTACCTTTTATCCGTTGAGCGACACCGCTTCCACACGCAAGTGCCGGATCACTAGTCCCGACTTTCGTCCCTGCTCGACCCGTCAGTCTCACAGTCAAGCTCCCTTATACACTTACACTCAACACCTGATTGCCAACCAGGCTGAGGGAACCTTTGGGCGCCTCCGTTACATTTTAGGAGGCAACCGCCCCAGTTAAACTACCCACCAGACACTGTCCCTGAACCCGATAAGGGCCCGAAGTTAGATACCCAAACCAACCAGAGTGGTATTTCAAGATTGCCTCCACCTACACTGGCGTGCAAGCTTCACCGGCTCCCACCTATCCTACACAAGCTAATTCAGATACCAATGTCAAGCTATAGTAAAGGTCCCGGGGTCTTTCCGTCCTGCCGCGCGTAACGAGCATCTTTACTCGTACTGCAATTTCGCCGGGCCTGTGGTTGAGACAGTGGGGAAGTCGTTACGCCATTCGTGCAGGTCGGAACTTACCCGACAAGGAATTTCGCTACCTTAGGATGGTTATAGTTACCACCGCCGTTTACTGGCGCTTAAGTTCTCAGCTTCGCCCCGAAAGACTAACCGGTCCCCTTAACGTTCCAGCACCGGGCAGGCGTCAGTCCATATACATCGAATTACTTCTTCGCATGGACCTGTGTTTTTAGTAAACAGTCGCTTCCCCCTGCTCTCTGCGGCCATACAACGCTCCACCAGCAAGTGGCTTCACGTCTCCGGCCCCCCTTCTCCCTAAGTTACGGGGGCAATTTGCCGAGTTCCTTAACCACAGTTCACCCGATCGCCTCGGTATTCTCTACCTGACCACCTGTGTCGGTTTAGGGTACGGGCCGCTCGGAACTCGCTAGAGGCTTTTCTCGGCAGCATAGGATCACTGACTTCACCTGAATCGGCTCGGCATCACGTCTCAACCATATGATGTGCGGATTTGCCTACACACCGGCCTACACGCTTACCCCGGCACAACCACCGGCCGGGCTCAGCTACCTTCCTGCGTCACCCCATCGCTTGACTACTACCCGCCAGGTTCCCACGCTCCCCACCATTGATCCGAAGATCGCAGGCAGCTCGGGTGGTTAGCACAACGAGGTTCATCACGGGCGCTCCTACACGGGTACGGGAATATCAACCCGTTATCCATCGACTACGCCTCTCGGCCTCGCCTTAGGCCCCGACTCACCCAGGGCGGATTAACCTGGCCCTGGAACCCTTGGTCATCCGGCGGAAGGGTTTCTCACCCTTCTTTCGCTACTCATGCCTGCATTCTCACTCGTGCCGCGTCCACAACTAGGTCACCCCGCTGCTTCACCCCCGGCACGACGCTCCCCTACCCACCCACACACCTGGATGACGTTCGAAAACATCACCGAGTTAAAGTGTGAATGCCACAGCTTCGGCGGTGTACTTGAGCCCCGCTACATTGTCGGCGCGGAACCACTTGACCAGTGAGCTATTACGCACTCTTTAAAGGATGGCTGCTTCTAAGCCAACCTCCTGGTTGTCTATGCGACCCCACATCCTTTTCCACTTAGCACACGCTTAGGGGCCTTAGCTGGCGATCTGGGCTGTTTCCCTCTCGACTACGAAGCTTATCCCCCGCAGTCTCACTGCCGCGCTCTCACTTACCGGCATTCGGAGTTTGGCTGATTTCAGTAACCTTGTAGGGCCCCTAGACCATCCAGTGCTCTACCTCCGGCAAGAAACACACGACGCTGCACCTAAATGCATTTCGGGGAGAACCAGCTATCACGGAGTTTGATTGGCCTTTCACCCCTAACCACAGGTCATCCCCCAACTTTTCAACGTTGGTGGGTTCGGCCCTCCACGCGGTCTTACCCACGCTTCAGCCTGCCCATGGCTAGATCACCCCGCTTCGGGTCTAGAACACGCGACTACACGCCCTATTAAGACTCGCTTTCGCTACGGCTACCCCACACGGGTTAACCTCGCCACATGCCACTAACTCGCAGGCTCATTCTTCAAAAGGCACGCCGTCACCCACAAAAGCAGGCTCCGACGGATTGTAGGCGAACGGTTTCAGGTACTATTTCACTCCCCTCCCGGGGTACTTTTCACCATTCCCTCACGGTACTCGTCCGCTATCGGTCACCAGGAAGTATTTAGGCTTACCAGGTGGTCCTGGCAGATTCACGGCAGATTTCAGGAGTCCGCCGCTACTCGGGAACACCCACAAGAAAGACCAGATGCTTTCACCTACCGGACTATCACCGCCTACGGTTGGCTTTTCCACACCATTCAGCTAACACCTGGTATTTGTAACTTTCCGGATGGTTGTCAGCCCACCCCATGGAGTCCCACAACCCCGACCACGCAACCCCTGACAGGTATCACACGCAACCGGTTTAGCCTACATCCGCTTTCGCTCGCCACTACTCACGGAATCACTATTGTTTTCTCTTCCTACGGGTACTGAGATGTTTCACTTCCCCGCGTTCCCTCCACACACCCTATGAATTCAGGTGCAGGTGACACCACATGACTGGTGCCAGGTTACCCCATTCGGACACCCTGGGATCACAGCTCGGTTGACAGCTCCCCCAGGCCTATCGCGGCCTCCCACGTCCTTCATCGGCTCCTGGTGCCAAGGCATCCACCGTCCGCCCTTGACAACTTGACCACAAAGATGCTCGCGTCCACTGTGCAATTCTCAACAAACGACCAACCCACCACCCACAACCCCACACCAACAACCCACCAACAAAGGGGCCCGGTATGCGGGGCCAGGCGTGCCTGGCACAAGACAACAACCACACGGTTGTTCCCTCAGGACCCAACAGGATGCTCTACACCCACCACCAGCCGCACCAACCCAACACTTCCACACCCCACCAAGGGGCCGTACTCGTCAGATCAGCCGTTGCCAGCCGTGAACTTCGCCAGTGTCTCCGCCAACGAGCACCCCGCCACCACATCCGGGCAGCGCGGGCTCCTACCCGACCTTCGCCGGGAGGTGCTCCTTAGAAAGGAGGTGATCCAGCCGCACCTTCCGGTACGGCTACCTTGTTACGACTTCGTCCCAATCGCCAGCCCCACCTTCGACCACTCCCTCCCACAAGGGGTTAGGCCATGGGCTTCGGGTGTTGCCGACTTTCGTGACGTGACGGGCGGTGTGTACAAGGCCCGGGAACGTATTCACCGCAGCGTTGCTGATCTGCGATTACTAGCGACTCCGACTTCACGGGGTCGAGTTGCAGACCCCGATCCGAACTGAGACCGGCTTTTTGGGATTCGCTCCACCTCACGGTATCGCAGCCCATTGTACCGGCCATTGTAGCATGCGTGAAGCCCTGGACATAAGGGGCATGATGACTTGACGTCATCCCCACCTTCCTCCGAGTTGACCCCGGCAGTCTTCGATGAGTCCCCACCATAACGTGCTGGCAACATCGAACAAGGGTTGCGCTCGTTGCGGGACTTAACCCAACATCTCACGACACGAGCTGACGACAGCCATGCACCACCTGTGACCGCCCCCGAAGGACCCCACATCTCTGCAGGTTTTGCGGCCATGTCAAACCCAGGTAAGGTTCTTCGCGTTGCATCGAATTAATCCGCATGCTCCGCCGCTTGTGCGGGCCCCCGTCAATTCCTTTGAGTTTTAGCCTTGCGGCCGTACTCCCCAGGCGGGGCGCTTAATGCGTTAGCTGCGGCACAGAGAACCGGAGAGGCCCCCCACACCTAGCGCCCAACGTTTACAGCGTGGACTACCAGGGTATCTAATCCTGTTCGCTCCCCACGCTTTCGCTCCTCAGCGTCAGTATCGGCCCAGAGACCCGCCTTCGCCACCGGTGTTCCTCCTGATATCTGCGCATTTCACCGCTACACCAGGAATTCCAGTCTCCCCTACCGAACTCTAGCCTGCCCGTATCGGCTGCAAGCCCACAGTTGAGCCGTGGGTTTTCACAGTCGACGCGACAAGCCGCCTACGAGCTCTTTACGCCCAATAAATCCGGACAACGCTCGCGCCCTACGTCTTACCGCGGCTGCTGGCACGTAGTTGGCCGGCGCTTCTTCTGCAGGTACCGTCACTTGCGCTTCGTCCCTGCTGAAAGAGGTTTACAACCCGAAGGCCGTCATCCCTCACACGGCGTCGCTGCATCAGGCTTCCGCCCATTGTGCAATATTCCCCACTGCTGCCTCCCGTAGGAGTCTGGGCCGTGTCTCAGTCCCAGTGTGGCCGGTCGCCCTCTCAGGCCGGCTACCCGTCGTCGCCTTGGTAGGCCATCACCCCACCAACAAGCTGATAGGCCGCGAGCCCATCCCAGGCCGGAAAACTTTCCACCCCCCACCATGCGGCAGGAAGTCATATCCGGTATTAGCCCCCGTTTCCGAGGGTTATCCCAAAGCCTGAGGCAGGTTACTCACGTGTTACTCACCCGTTCGCCGCTCGAGTACCCCGAAGGGCCTTTCCGCTCGACTTGCATGTGTTAAGCACGCCGCCAGCGTTCGTCCTGAGCCAGGATCAAACTCTCCAACAAAGAACGTGGAAAATCAAAACCCAGCAACAATAAAAACACTTGCTGCCAAACAAAAAAACATTTGGCACTGGCTTATCAAGCACCCTGTTGAGTTCTCAAAGAACAACCACACACCGAACACAACCCCCCACCAGGAGGACCGCCCTCGGGGCAACTTGCCCAACCTACCCGTCTGGCCTCGCAGTGTCAAGCCCCAACTTCTGGCTTTCTCGCTTCGCCCGAAGGGTCCCCGTACGCACGCACACCGAAGAGTGGTGGTCGCTTCTGTCGGGGAAGAGCCCGCAGACCGGCCGATGGCCGCTCGCGGCGCATCTGCCCGGCTCCTGCCGGCTTCAGCTACTCTACCCGGTTGGTTTCGCAATCTCAACCTGAATGTCACCCGGTCGAGCGCACCACCCGGCCCCGGTCCCCGGCGGACTGCTGCCCTGTGGAGATCGAGGTGCTCGCGGCCCGGCCTGTCGTCCGGGGCGCCGCGCGCAGAGAGAAAGGTACGCCGCCGGCACACCCCGGCGCAAATCGACGTGCCCCTCCTGCCCGTGCCGCTGTGACCCGACCGTGCCCCGGTTGTCCGTGTCAGAGTCGGGCGGGCGTGTCAGAGTGGCAGGCATGGCCGCGTTCGCGAGCTCCATCGGGACCACCCTCGCGCAGGACAGCGTCACGGCGCTCCTGCTGCCTTTCTGGCAGCTCGTGATCGGTGGCCTAGTGCTGCTGGCCGTGGTCGCCTCGGTGCGCCGACTGGCCCGCCGGGGCCCGTCACGGATGACCACGGGACTGCTGGTGACCGCTTCGGCGATCATCGGCCTGGCCGTCCTCGGCATGCTGTTGCAGTGACCTGACCACAGGGACGGCCGGTGTCCGACGCGGACCTGCCGGGGGCGGCGATGTCCGAACGCGATCCCGGGGGCTTCCGCCGACGGAAGAACCGCGCTGGCGGTTCCGGCGACGTCCGGACGCCCGGCCTCGTCGGGACTCCCGGCCGACCCGATTCGTCAGAGGCGGCGGTTGGCCAGGCTGGGCAGTTCGGTGCGGATCTCGCGCAGCCGATCGAGGTCGAGATCGGTGACCACGATCCCCACGGTGTCGGGCGCCTGGCCGAGTACCGTCCCCCAGGGGTCGATCACCATGCTGCGGCCGTAGCAGGTGCGCCCTGGGTCATGGTCGCCGATCTGCCCCGCCGCCGCGACGTAGCACTGGTTCTCGATCGCCCTGGCGCGCAGCAGCACCTCCCAGTGGTCCCGGCCGGTGTGCATCATGAAGGCGGCCGGCACCACCAGCACCTCGGCCTCCCCGGCGACGGCGAGCTGCCGGTACAGCTCGGGGAAACGCAGGTCATAGCAGATCGACAAGCCGACGCGTACGCCGTCGACGTCGACGGTGACGGGCTCGGAGCCCGCGGCGACGCTCCGGGACTCCAGGTAGGAGACCCGGCCGGGAATCTCCACGTCGTAAAGATGGATCTTCCGGTACGTCGCGGCGAGCGCGCCGGTGCGGTCGAAGACCAGCGAGGTGTTGTAGGTGTGCTCCGGATCCAGGCCGATCTCGTGGAACGAGCCGGCGTGCACCCACATGCCGTGCCGCCGGGCCGCCTCGGCGAAGAAGCCGGCGAACTCGCCGTCGACCGGCTCCGGCGGCGGAAGACCACGGGACGGACCGAGATAGTCGACGTACTCCGGAAGGATCGCCAGGTCCGCCCCGGCGGCCGCGGCCCGGGCCAACAGCTCGCCGGCGACGGTCAGGTTGGCCTTCCGGTCGTCGCGGGCGTTGAGCTGGCAGACGGCGACGCGCATGCGGTGAGCCTACGGCGACGATCTCCAGGGGGCCAGGCTTGCCGGGACGTCCAGGCACCAGGCTTGCCGGGACGCCTGCGCCCGGTCGCCACTCGGGGCGACCGGCGCGGCGGGACAGACGTGCGTGTCGACCCGCACGAGCGGCCCGCCCGGCGGCCCGAACAGCCGGGCGGTCAGGCCGAGCGCTCCTCGCGGTCGCGACGGGCGCGGCGGCCGGTGAATTCGCGCGGCACGATCGTCGGGTTGACGTTCTCCAGCACCACACCCCGGGTGATCAGGACGCGGGCCGCGTTCGGGTTGCTGGGCACCTCGTACATCACCGAGAGCAGGACCTCTTCGAGGATGGCGCGCAGGCCCCGGGCGCCGGTGCCGCGCAACATCGCCTGGTCGGCGATCGCCTCCAGGGCGGCTGTCTCGAACTCCAGCTCCACGCCGTCCAGCTCGAAAAGGCGCTGGTATTGCCGGACCAGCGCGTTGCGCGGCTCGGTGAGGATCCGGACCAGCGCCTCGCGGTTGAGGCTCCGGACGTTGGTGATCACCGGGAGCCGACCGATGAACTCGGGGATCAGGCCGAACTTGAGCATGTCCTCCGGCATGACCCGGCCGAAGATGTCGTCGGTCGAACGCTCGGAGACCGAACGGAGGTGCGCGCCGAAGCCCAGCCCGCCCTGGCCGGTGCGGGCCTCGATGATCTGGTCCAGGCCGGCGAAGGCGCCACCGCAGATGAACAGCACGTTCGTGGTGTCGATCTGGATGAACTCCTGGTGCGGGTGTTTCCGGCCGCCCTGCGGCGGCACGTTGGCCACCGTGCCTTCCAGGATCTTGAGCAGCGCCTGCTGCACCCCCTCGCCGGAGACGTCCCGGGTGATCGACGGGTTCTCCGACTTACGGGCGATCTTGTCGACCTCGTCGATGTAGATGATGCCGGTCTCGGCCCGCTTGATGTCGTAGTCAGCGGCCTGGATCAGCTTGAGCAGGATGTTCTCGACATCCTCGCCGACGTATCCGGCCTCGGTCAGGGCGGTCGCGTCGGCGATCGCGAACGGCACGTTCAGCATCCGGGCGAGGGTCTGGGCCAGGTGTGTCTTGCCACACCCGGTCGGACCGATCAGCAGGATGTTGGACTTCGACAGCTCCACCCCGTCAGCGGAACCGGGCCCGCCGGCCGCCTCGGCCTGGATCCGCTTGTAGTGGTTGTAGACCGCCACCGCGAGGGCCTTCTTGGCCTGGTCCTGACCCACGACGTACTGGTCGAGGAACTGGCAGATCTCCATCGGCTTGGGAAGCTCTTCCCACTTCACCTCGCCGGACTCGGCCAGCTCCTCTTCGATGATCTCGTTACAGAGGTCGATGCACTCGTCACAGATGTAGACCCCGGGGCCCGCGATGAGCTTCTTGACCTGCTTCTGCGACTTGCCGCAGAAGGAGCATTTCAGTAGGTCGCCACCGTCGCCGATCCGTGCCACCTACGTTCTCCCTGCGCTCATCGGCCAGCCTGTCTGAGCAGATGCACTGGCCTGCGGACGGTCCACCCCGTCGGTCATGTTCGCCGGCCGGTCCCGACCGGCGGTGGGCGGTGCAGAACCGACGTTACCCGCTACCCGAGGTTTCTCCGACCCCCAAAACGGGTGTGTCAGGGGCCGGCCGCCGTACGACCGGTCGGCCGACCCCCGGACCACAACGATCAGCTCGAGGCGTTGGCCGCGAGCAGGCCCTTCTTTCGGCTGGTCAGGATGGTGTCGACCAGGCCGTACTCCCGGGACTCCTCGGCAGTCATGAACTTGTCACGGTCGATGTCACGACGGACCCGTTCGATCGGCTGGTTGGAGTGTCGGGAGAGCATCTCCTCGAGCTGGGTACGCATCCGCAGGATCTCCCGGGCCTGGATCTCGATGTCCGAGCCCTGCCCGTAGCCGCCCTCGGTGGCCGGCTGGTGGATGATGATCCGGGAGTTCGGCAGCGCCATGCGCTTGCCGGGCGTACCGGCGGCGAGGAGCACGGCGGCGGCGCTGGCCGCCTGCCCGAGGCAGACGGTCTGGATGTCCGGCCGGACGTACTGCATCGTGTCGTAGATCGCCGTCATGGCCGTGAACGAGCCGCCGGGCGAGTTGATGTACATGATGATGTCGCGGTCCGGGTCGGTGCCCTCCAGCGTCAGCAGCTGGGCCATCACGTCGTTTGCCGACGCGTCGTCCACCTGCACGCCGAGGAAGATGATCCGGTCCTCGAAGAGCTTGTTGTAGGGGTTCGACTCCTTGACGCCGTACGAGGTGCGCTCGACGAAGGAGGGGAGCACGTACCGGTTGTGCACGGGCTGGAAGCCGCCACCGGCAAGCAGGGTCGGGTCAGTCATCGTTTCCGCTCCTCAGCTCAGGGTCCCGGCGCCTTCCGGAACCTGCGCGGCCCCGGTGATCACCTTGTCGATGAAGCCGTAGTCCTTGGCCTCGGTGGCGGTGAACCAGCGGTCCCGATCCGAGTCGGCCTCGATCTGGGCCTGCTCCTGGCCGGTGTGGTGGGCCACCCGCTCCTGGAACATCCGCTTGGTGTAGAGCATCTGCTCGGCCTGGATCGCGATGTCCGAGGCCGTGCCGCCCATGCCGCCGGAGGGCTGGTGCATCATGATCCGCGCGTGTGGCAGGGCGTAGCGCTTGCCCTTGGTGCCGGCGCAGAGCAGGAGCTGGCCCATCGAGGCGGCCATGCCCATGGCGACGGTGGAGACGTCGTTGTCGATAAATTGCATGGTGTCGTAGATCGCCATGCCGGAGTAGACCGAGCCACCCGGCGAGTTGATCCACAGGTTGATGTCGCGGCCGGGATCCTCGGCGGCGAGCAGCAGCAGCTGTGCGCAGATGCGGTTGGCGACCTGGTCGGTCACCTCGCTGCCAAGGAAGATGATCCGCTCCTTGAGCAGCCGGTTGTAGACCGAGTCGTCGAGGTTGCCACCAAGTGCGTCCGCACCGCGGGCCTGGGTCACCCGCAGGGGCATAGCTGAGAAGTCTGAACCAGTCATGGCAGCCCTTCGCTCTCCGTGCGTCTTACGCCCGACATTAACCGCTGGCCGGGGTCGTAACGTCCCGGTCCGGGCACTGTTCGCTAACAGCGCAGTTGCCGGTGCGCCGGGGGTGCTCCCCCGTTGTCCACCGACGGCGGCGCGCTGACCGCCCGGGGCGTACCCGGTGGGGTTTCGTCCCGGGCGGGCCCGGAAGCGGCGCGTCCGGGCCCGGCGGTCGCGACACCGCGCGGTCCAGCGCTCCGCTCAGTGCTCGTGGTCGTGCTGGTGGTCGTGCTCCTCGTCACTGGCCGCGCGCAGCTCGTCCAGGCTGATCGGGTTGCCGGCCGAGTCGGTGATCTTGATCCGCTCCATCACCATGGCCAGCGCCTTGCCGCGCCGGACGTCGCCGAAGACCGCGCCGGCCGCGCCGGAGCGGACGAGCTGGTCGTAGTACTGCTGGGGGGCCATCCCGGCGCGCTGCGCCCGGTGCACGATCTCGTGCCCGAACTCGTCGTCGGAGACCTGCACCTGCTCGGCGTCGGCCAGGGTGTCCAGCAGAAGCTGGATCTTGACCCCCTCGGTGGCCGCGTCCTTCAGCTCGGCGTCGATCTGCTCCTCGGTCTTCTCCTCGGAGGCGAGGTATTCCTCCAGGGAGGCGCCGATCCGCTCCAGCTGGTCGACCATGGCCTGCTTGCGGTGCTCGACCTCCTCGCGCACGACCCCCTCCGGAGCCGGCACGTCGGCGGCGGCCACCATCTGCTCCAGGGCGCGGTCCCGGGCGGCGTAGATCTGCTCGACCTTCTTCGACTTGCCGACCCGCTCGCGGAGGTCACCGCGCAGCTCGTCGAGGGTGTCGAACTCGCTGGCGAGCTGGGCGAAGTCGTCGTCGAGCGGGGGCAGCTCCTTCTCCTTGACGGTGCGGACCGTCACGGAGACGTCGGCCTCCCGGCCGGCGAAGTCGCCGCCGACGAGCTGGGTCTGGAAGGTGGTCGCGTCACCGGCGGAGAGGCCGACCAGCACCTCGTCCAGCCCCGGCAGCAGCTGCTTGCTGCCGACCTCGTGTGAGATGTTCGTGGCCGAACCGCCCGGCACCTCCTCACCGTCGACGGTCGCCGCCAGGTCGAGCTGGACGAAGTCGCCCTCCTGGGCGGCCCGCTCGACGGTCTTCAGCGTCGCGAACCGCTCCCGCAGGCTGGCCACCTGGGTGTCGATGTCGCCCTCGTCGATCTGGAGCTCGTCGACGGTCACCTCGACGGCGGAGAGGTCCGGCAGCGTGATCTCGGGGCGGACGTCCACCTCGGCGGTGAACTTCAGCGCGTCACCGTCGTTGAACTCGGTGATCTCGACCTCGGGCCGGCCCAGCGTCTTCACGTCGTGCTCGCGTACCGCCGCGAGGATGTTCTCCGGGATGGCCTCCTGGACGGCCTCGTTGAGCACCGTGCCGCGGCCGACCCGCTGGTCGATGACCGCCGCCGGCACCTTGCCACGCCGGAAGCCCGGGATGCTGACCTGCGAGGCGATCTCCCGGTACGCCTTCTTGAGGCTCGGCTCGAGCTCGACGAACGGCACCTCGATGGCGAGCCGCACGCGCGTCGGGCTCAGAGTCTCGACGGTGCTCTTCACAGGCGTACTCCTTGACGGATCTCGATCTTGATTCTGGGCCGGTATTCAGCCCATCGAGTGTAGGCGAGCCGGCGGACACGCCTGACGGCGCGGTGTGCGAGCCTCGTCGAGACTCGTCCCACGGCCACCGAGGGCACCCCGGCCGCCGCAGACCCCCGCCGGTGCGCGGGCTGGCTCGCGAACGCGGGCTCCCCCGCAACGGCGGGCGACAGTCGGGGTGGCGGGATTTGAACCCACGGCCCCTCGCTCCCAAAGCGAGTGCGCTACCAAGCTGCGCCACACCCCGTGGCGGTGAAGAGTCTATGCCGTCCGGTCCGGGTCCCGCCCGCCCGGTCTCCGCCCCCGGCCGCCGTGTCGTCCCGATCCAGCTTGATCCCCGGGTACGCGGGAAGCTGGTGCCCCCGTCTTCCGCCTGCTCGACTGGCCGGCGGCCGGGGTGCGCGAGCGCCACGGTGGGATACCGGTGTCCAGTGGGCGGGGCGACCCGTTAGGCTGTCCGACGCGTCCCGAGATGATCGGGGGCGAGCGCGGGCGTAGCTCAATGGCAGAGCTTCAGTCTTCCAAACTGACGGTGCGGGTTCGATTCCCGTCGCCCGCTCCAGTCCTTCCGGCCCAGGTCAGTGGCATGATCGCCCCGCCTGGGCCGTTTCGTTTCCAGCTCTCTTTGATCTTGCGTGCCATTCGCGTGCCAGTAGCGCGGGACCTGCCGTCCAGCACGGCGCTCCGGGGCGCCTCTTCGCCGACTTCGGGGTCGCCTTGGTGTAGACGCTCACCGCCTGGCCCTCGGCGGCAAAGGATGGACGGCCAGCAGAGACGCACGGACGAGGATCTGCGTCTGGTCGGTGGAACGACCGTCGTGCGCGATCTTCACGCCCTCCAGCCAGACCCACTCATGCTGCTCCGGCCGGTTCGTCACCAGGCGCACGCCGGTTACCCAGAGCGTGACCGGGCCGTCGGTCGCCCGGAACCGATCGGCGGCATCGATCCGGACCACCTCGCCGAGCTGCACCCGAACGTCAAACACCGCGCCCCCTCGTCGACACGGCCCGGCCGGCGGTATGCCGAGGCTTGGGCGGGACGGGTCGGAGCCCGGCGAGCTGGACGAAGACCTCCCGACGCTCCACCGCCGCCCCGGCACGGTCGAGCGCGTACCCGGTCAACCAGCACCACCCGTAGTACGTTGCACGCTCCGACACGCTGGTCACCCGCAACACCAACGCCCGATCATCGGCAAACTGCACCGACGCCCGCCCGTCCAGCAACAGCACGTCACCCGGCCTTGGCACCAACACACCCCTTGACGTCGACATCAGCCCGCCATCCCCTCCGAGGGCTGGAGGGGCGCCGAGGCGGGCGGGCATTCAGACGGCAGCACGTCGACCGTGCAGCCAGGCGCCGGCACCCACCCCGACGCCCAGCTCACGAAACCGACACCCGACACCAGCCCGCACAGTCCAGACACGACCGCCGCGCCAACAACCGCGACGAATTGCCCGAGAACGCCACCGACCGCAGCGCCACTCGCAAAGTGACGTGCTTCCAACCATTGCCAGCGCAGGAACGACAAGCGGTCAACAGGTTGTGCTCGATCATTGACACAGGTTGTGACGCAACCGGGCCAGCAACCCGGAAAATCATTCCGGGGTCGGCAGGCCCAGGGGAGGCATCGTGCGCGGCATGCCCAGCACACTCACGATCGGCGAACGCGTCGCCTGGTACCGCCGCCGACGTGGACTGTCTCAGGAAGTCCTCGCCGGGCTGGTCGGCCGTACCGCCGACTGGCTCGGAAAGATCGAGAACAACCGCATCGAGCTGGACCGGCTCTCCGTCATCAAGAGCCTCGCCGACGTTCTCGACATCTCGCTCGGCGACCTACTCGCCGAACCGTCCCTGCTCGACTGGACCGCCGACAGCGGCACCGACACCGTGCCCGCCCTTCGCGCCGCCCTGATGAACTACCGCGTCATCAGCCCCTTCGGGCAGGCCAGCGACGGTCAGGCCCCGCCGCCCAGCATCGTCGACCTCAAGCGCGACGTAACCGCGTTGTGGAACGCCTACCAGGACTCCCGATTCGGGTACGTCACCGGTCGCCTACCCGACCTGCTCCACCGCGCCCAAGCCGCCGCCGACGGACTCGACGGCGAGGGCCAGGACCAGGCCCGCCGACTCCACGGACTCACCTACCAACTCGCCGCGACCCAGCTCACCAAACTCGGCGAGACCGACCTCGCCTGGATCGCCGCCGACCGCGGCCTTGCCGCCGTACGCCCAACCGGCGACCCCATCGTCACCGGCTCACTCCTCCGGTCGGTCGGCCATGCCCTGCACTCCACCGGCCGCTACCAAGAGGCCGTACGCCTCACCGAGGATGCCGCTGCCTACCTCGAAGCCCACCTACGCCAGCCCACACCAGCACCCGCGCTGCTGTCCGTCTACGGCACCCTGTTCCTGTCCGGCGCCATGGCCGCCGCCCGCGCCAACGACCCCTACACCACCCGGACGTTCCTCGCCACCGCCGAGGAGACCGCCAGCCGACTCGGCACCGACGGCAACCACCTCTGGACCGCGTTCGGCCCCACCAACGTCGCCATTCACCGCGTCGCCACCGCTGCTGAACTCGGCGACGTCCAAGTCGCCGTCGACCTCGGCCCCCGCGTCGACACCACCGGCCTACCCATGGAACGCCGCGTACGCCACGCCCTGGAAGTCGCCCGCGCCTACAACTCCTGGAACCGCGCCGACGAGGCCCAGGCCGCCCTACTCGACGCCGAACAGATGGCACCCGAACAGGTCCGCCATCACTTCCTCAGCCGACAACTCGCCCTCACCTGGATCCGCCGCCAACGCGGCAAGCCCTCCACCAAACTAGTCGGACTCGCCCGCCGCCTCAACGTGCTCGACTGATCCACCCTGGCTACGCTGCCGCATGTGACGCCAACCCAGACGCCGCCGCCCGTGGCAACCCCACGCGTCGCGGCAGGCGCCCTCTTCTTCGACGACGAAGGCCGAGTACTCCTCGTGAAGCCGTATTACAAGGACCACTGGGACATCCCAGGCGGGTACGTCGAGCCCGGAGAGTCACCCCGCGCTGCCTGCATCCGCGAAGTCCGCGAAGAACTCGGCCTCACCATCGATCTCGGCCCCATGCTCGTCGTCGACTGGGCACCCGCCCCCAACGAAGGCGACAAGATCCTATTCGTCTTTGATGCACGGCAGTTGGGCAATAACGATCAGCGGCGCATCACCTTCCCCGATGGCGAACTCATCGAATGGCGCTTCATCGCCCTTGAGAACGTTAACGAGTACGCTCCGGCACGGCTAGCCCGCCGCATCCGCAGCGCAGTTGTCGCTAAACAAGCAGCCCACGCCGGCTATGCAGAATATGGAGATTTGGCTTAAACGAGCTAGTTCTCTCAAGGCCTAATTCCCTCCCCGGCTGGACACCACCTCGCCGAACAAGTGCGTCTATGGCTCTCGACAATCTCATCGAGACTTACCACGGACATTACCATGCACAACGTTCAGCCGAGGCCCGGAAACGACTTGGAATTAAGGTCGCGCTGACGCGGCAGCTTCGTCACCGACTTCGGGACAGGCAGGATGCCTGCATCGGTTAAGTCCGACACAGAAATCGAGTTCCCACACATGACACCATTAAATCCACAGACCGCCGCCCCAGTGCGCCCCACCGCTGACCACCGGCGTAGCCGTTCCGTCGATATCGACGACAGCGTCGGTATAGCCGTGCCAGGACCAGGACGACGAAGCGCCGAGTGGTTCGAGCACCTCCGCACGAAGCACCTCGGGCAGCGGTCGGCGGAACAGCACGGTCAGGGCCAGGCAGAGCAGGTTCACCCGTACGTCGTTGTAGGCCCATCCACTGCCGGGCGCGCCGTCCCGCTCGAAACCCTCACGGCGGCTCTGCGCGTCCACCTCCGTCGGCTTGCCCCAGAGTTCCCCGTGCCATCCGCTGGTCTGCTGCAACAGGTGGTGCCAAGTGATGCCCTCGATCCCGAGGCGAGTCAACAGGGGATGGTCGACCGCCCGCGACACCTGCGCGTCCGGGTCGAGCAGTCCCCTGTCGAAGGCGACTCCCGCCACCGTGGCGACGACGCTCTTGGTGCCGCTGAACAGCATCTCCGGAATCGCCGCGTCACCCCATTCGGCGACCACCCGACCCTGGTGGCGTACGACACCGCTGGCGCCGGTACCGGGCAGCAGGGGACCGGTCACCTCCCGATGCGACTCATCCGCCACCTGCTCGGACAGGTAGCCCGCCATGTCGTCGATGCCGGAGGTTGCCCGTCGGGCCTGCCGGCGGACAGCATCCCGGACCGAGGTCAGGTCGATGTTCGCCCCGTCGCTGTCGGTCGCCACTTCGGACTCAGGCTGCGAGAGGTGGCGAGAGGAGTCCCCGTTGACACTCATTCACCGACCTTAGGGCTGGCCAAATCCATCCTGCGCTTCCGCTGGCAGAGACATCGGCCACAGCGACTCGACCAGGTCGGTGACGTCCCGAGCGCCGGGGCGAACCCGCAGCGCGGACAGCCGTACGTCGGACAGCGCCGCCACCGAGCCAACCAGGCAGCCAGGCAGCCAACCAGGGCTCGCCGGGCGCCCGCCCCGGAAAGCCGGCCGGCGTCGTACGGACCAGGGCCGCACGGCAACGAGGGCGACCGTGCGGCCCTGGTAGCAGTAGTGGTGGCGGTGGGTCAGACTCCCAGGGCGCGGAGTTGGGGCAGGGCGGACTTGGCGACGGGGCGGCTGGTTCCGTTGGTGGCCCGGTCCTCCGCCTGGGTACGGATGGGTTCGCGCAGGTCGCCGGTCACCCAGTCGGAGCTGCCCACGTGACCGTTGTAGGCGGTGCACTCCCACCACTTCTCGACCGGATAACCGGGCTCGCGGGCCCGCCGCTTCACGCAGTCGGTCGGGGTGAGCTTGGCGACCACCGCCTCGTAGCTGCGGATCTGGTCCTGGATGACGAGGTTGATGCCGTTGGTCAGGCCGGCCCTGGCCCGGGCGGCGACCACGATCGCGAACAGCGACGGCAGCACGCGGCCGATGTTGTCCACCGCCGCCGGGGTGGTGACCGTGCTGACGTACGAGGTCGCCAGGGCGGCGCACCCGGTGGCGTTCTGGGCCCAGAGCTGCCGCACGGTGTTGCTCATGTTGTCGATGTCGCTGAACTCGATGGTGTGCTGACGGGCGCAGGCCTGCACGTCGGCCGCGGCGATCAGGTCGGTGTGCGCGATGATGTCGCGCTCCGTCTGCTCCACGGCGGCGATGATCTGGTCGACGGCCGCCTGTAGCGACGGTGCCTCGGAGCTGCCGCCGGAGAGCAGGTGCCCGGCGACCGCCACCACGAGGCTGGTCCAGTCGAAGAACATCACCTGCATGTCACCGGTACGAGGTGCGGCCTGCGCCGGTGCGGCGACCGGTGCCACCGCGACGGCCACCGCCACACCGGCGGCGATCATGCAGTTGCGTAGTTTTCTTCTCATTGGTCTCCTACTGTCCCTTCCTGGCAAGGGTCTCCTTGGCTGCCAGCCAGGCGGAGTCCTTGGCGGCCTCGTTCTTGTGAGCTGTCTCGTCGGGCGGTCCGCTGACCACGATGCCGCCGCGGACGATCTCGTACTTCACGACCGCGTTGCCGTTCGCCGCCGTGCAGGTGTGGACGACCGTCCTGTCCCGGGGGGTGTTGTCCGGCGAGGGCACGTGGGTGCACGTCGGTTCCAGATCCCTGACGACGTTCCGCATGAGCGTCACGTAGTCGGCGTCGGCCCTGGCCACCAGGTTGTTCAACCCGGCGTCCGTGGCCACCGACAGCAGGGTCGAGTAGAGGCTCTGCCCGGCCAGGCCGATCTGGTCCTTGGCCACCCGCGACTGGACCGCGTGGTACTTCTCGAAGGCATTGGTCGCATAGCCGGCGACCGTCCACGGGTACGTCTCCCGCCAGATCTCGTTCTCCCGCATCACCTGGTATTCCGACATCTCGTACGAGACCCTGCGAAGATGCCCCAGTACGTCGGACGCCTCGATGCCGTCGATGTGGTCCCTGATCGCGTTGTCGGTCGCGCTGACCGCGCCCAGCACCAGCTGGACGAACTGCGCGATCTGTTCGGCCGTGAAGCCGCGGGCCCGGTAGACCTGGTAGGCGAGCAGCGCCAGGTCGGTGACGTTCTTGCTCGCGCCGTCGGCGTTGGCGCGAGCCGGTAGTGCCGTCCCGGATAGCAGCATCGCGAGCGTGACGGCAACCGCCACGATGCCCCGTCTCAGTGTTCTGCGCATGGCCGGCAGTCTCTCGGCGCCGGCGGGTGCGCGTCTTCGTGAGCCGTACGCAATCACGTGGTGACTTTTGTCAGTCCGCGTAGTGGTCCACCGCCAGCGTGGCCCGGCGGTGCCGCTCGTGCCAGACGCGCCCCGAGGAGCGCATCCGGCACGAGCGTGCCGCGGCGTCGGTCAGACCGGCAGGGTACGCAGCCTTGGCAGGGCACCGAGGGCCACGCCTCGGCTGGTCCGGGCGTCGGTGTTGGCGATCGCCCGCTCGTAGGGGACGCGCGGCTCGGGCCGGCCGGGCAGATAGCCGATCAGTCGCATGTCGGTGCCGACCTTGCCCGGGTACGCCTCGCAGGTGATGTAGACCGGGTAGATGTGCCGGGGGTTGTCGTCGAACTCCCAGCGGTGCGAACACGACGGCAGGAGCTTGACGACAAGCGTCTCGTAGCTGCGGATCTGGTCGCGTACCAGTAGGTCGATGCCGTTGATCAGGTTGGCCCGGGCACGGGCGCCGATGGTGATCGCGTAGATCTCGCCGATCGCCAGGCCGATCGCGTCGGTGGCCGGGCGGCTCTGCACCGCCTCCAGGTAGGCGGTGGCCAGGGCGGCACAGCCGGTGGCGTTCTGCGCCCACAGCTGCCGCACGGTGGTGCTCATGTTGTCGATGTCGCTGAACTCGATGGTGTGTTGCCGGGCGCACGCCTTGACCTCGGCGCTGGCGAGCCCGTCGATGTGGTTGAGGATCTCCTGCTCGCTCGCCTCGACCGCGGCGATGATCTGCCGGACCGCCGCGTCCAGGTCGCCGGAACCGCCCCCGCTGTTCAACGCCGCCCCGGCCACCGCGATGACCGCGCCGACCCAGTCGAAGGCCATGATGCCCACGTCGCCGCCGGCCGTCCGCGGGGCCTCCGCGACCGCCGGCCGGGCCGCCCCGCCGACGCCGACGGCGACCGCCACGGCGCCCGCCACGACTGCCCGCACCAACTTTCCACGCATGTGGCGACTCCTCCTCTCCGCTGCGCGGTGGGCGGAGGTCGCCCGCCGCGCAAGAAGGTTGTCAGGCACCGGCGGAGGTGTCTTCGTCATCCGTGACAAGTCCTGCCCGTCCCGATCCCGCCGCGACTGTCACATCTGACAATCACGGCGACGCGCGGGCTCCCGGTTACCGGCCTAGCCATCGATCTGGTAGCCGACTCGACCCAGCCGTCGATCCAGCAGCCGACCTAGCCGTCGATCCGGTAGCCGACCCCGGGCGTCGTCGTGATGACCGGCGGGTCGCCGAGTTTGCGGCGGAGCCGACCCACCGTCACGGTGACGGTGTTGGTGAACGGGTCGGCGTTCTCGTCCCAGACCCGTTCGAGCAGGGTCTCGGCGCTCAGGAAGCCGGGGCTCGCCCGCAGCAGCGCCTCCAGCACGGCGAACTCCTTCACCGAGAGGTTGAGCTGGTGCCCGTCGCGAACGGCGGTGCGGCGTACCGGGTCCAGCTCGATCCCGGCCGCCCGCAGCGTCCGGGGGCGCGCGTCCGGCCTGCGCCGGGCCAGCGCCCGGATCCGCAGGACCAGTTCCGGAAAGTGGAAGGGCTTGCCGAGATAGTCGTCCGCGCCCAGGGTCAACCCGCTGACCCGGTCGCCGGGCGCGCTGGCCGCCGTCAGCATCAGCACCATCGGCCGGTCCGCCCGTTCGGTGATGACCTGGCACAGCGTGTCGCCGTGCAGGCCGGGCAGGTCCCGGTCCAGGACCACCACGTCGTGCGCGGCGAGGTCGAGCTTGGCGGCGGCGGCCAGCCCGTCGTGGGCGAGGTCGACGGCCATCCCCTGGTCGCGCAGCCCTTCCGCGACGACCTCGGCCAGGGCGTGGTCGTCCTCGACGACGAGGATCCTCACGTCACCCCTGCCGTCCGCACGGTCGGCAGCGTGACCGACACCCGCAGGCCACCCGCCGGGCGGGCCAGCAGGGCGAGCCGGCCACGGTGCGCGGCGGCGACGGCGGCCACGATGGACAGGCCGAGCCCCGAGGACCCGGTCCGCTCGGCGCCGAGCCGCTCGAAGGGCCGCGCCAGCCGGTCGACCTCCCGCTGGTCGAGGAGGCGCCCGCCGGTCTCGACGACGAGTACGGTCTCCGGCCCGCCCGTGTCCCCGGTGACCCGGATCCATCCGCCGTCCTGGTTGTGCGTGACCGCGTTGTCGACGACGTTTGCCACCAGCCGCGCCAGCAGTGCCGGACTGCCCTCGACCACCGCTGCCGGCGGCAGGTCGACCGTCACCTCGAGCCCCTTCGCCCGCACCTCGGCGGACCTGTCGGACAGGGCACCGTCGACCAGGTCGACCAGGTCGACCTGGGCGACCGGGGCGGTGTCGGCCGGTGCGCCGTGCTGCGCCCGCGCCAGCAGGAGAAGGCCGTCGAGCAGGTGGTCGACCCGGTCGAGCTGGGTACGCACCCGGTCCGCGAGCGTCACCGTCGAGGGAGCCGGCTGGGGCTTGGCCGCCGCGACGTCCAGCGACGCCCGCATCGTCGCCAGCGGCGTACGCAGTTCGTGGGAGGCGTTGGCGACGAAACGGCGCTGCGCGACGAACGACGCCTCGAGCCGTTCGAGCAGCTCGTCGATGGTGTCCGCGAGATCCTTCACCTCGTCGGCCGGACCGTGCACCGACAGCCGTCGATCCAGGCTGTCGGCGGAGATGCGCCGCGTCGCGCTGGTGATCGTCCGCAGCGGTCGCAGTACCCGCCTGGCCAGCAGCCGACCGAGCAGGAGCGAGACGACCGCCATCACGACCAGCGCCGCCAGCGCGCCGGCCAGCAGTTGCCGGGCCTGCTGGGTGTGCACGGCCGCCAACTGTTCCTCCAACTGCCGGATCCGCTGCTGCGTCCCGGCAGGCCCGCCCTGGCCAGGGGGATTTCCGGCCGGGGTGACACTGCTGATGCTGCCGCCGGAGAGCAGGAAGGTCAGGACCAGCAACCCGATGCCGGACCCGAGGAACACCACGGCGTAGAGGAACGTGAACCTTACCCGTACCGTCCCGCTGGGCAGCCTGATCATTCCCCCAGCATGACCGGAGCGACCTAACAGCGGCGTGACAGGGCCGGTTCGAGCCGCGTTAGCCGCCAGCCCGTAGAACCGACGGCATGTCGAGCACCGAACTCCTCCGGCGGGAATGGGCCGCGTTCCGGCGTCCGGGGCGGCTGGCCGCTTTGGCCGCCGCCGCCCTCGTCGTCATCGCGCTGGGACTGCTGTACGCCGCCAACAACCGCTCCTCCTGCCCGGGACAGTGCCCGGCCGCGCCGGTGGCCGATGACGGCACCACGGTCAGCGACACGTTCTGGTTCCTGCACCGTGATCTCGGTCGCGAGGGCAGCATCACGGTGCGGACGACCGCGATGACCGGGACGATCACCTATCCCCCGCCGGACCACGACGAGATCGTGCCCGGGCTGGTGCCCTGGGCGAAGGCCGGGATCATCGTCAAGGACGGCGTACGGCAGGGGTCCCGGTACGCGGCGCTCATGATGACCGGCAGCCACGGCGTACGTTTCCAGCACGACTACCGGCACGACGTCGCCGGCAGCGGCGGCGACGTCTCGGCACAGTCCCCACGCTGGCTGCGCCTGACCCGCTCGGGCGACACCGTCACCGGCTCCGAATCCGCCGACGGCCGGCGGTGGCACACTGTCGGTGCGGCCAGGCTCGACGGGCTGCCGGACGTCGTGCGGGTCGGCCTCTTCGCCACCTCCCCCGGCGACCTGACGCTGCGGCGGGTCGGCCTCGGCGGCACGATCGAGGAGGTCCGGTTCACCCAGGCCGTCGGCGTCTTCGACAACGTCGCCGTAGAGGGCGGTGCCACCGACGCGGACGGCACCAGCGTCGAGGGCGGTGCCACCGACGCGGACGGCATAACCGGCGCGGACGGCACAAGCGGCGCGGACGGCATAACCGGCGCCTGGCGCAGCGAGCCGGTCGGCGAAATGAACCACACCGACTGGGAGAAGTACCACAACGCGGCCGGAGCCGTCGCGCGGGACGGCGTCGTCACGGTCAGCGGTACCGGCGACATCGGGCCGCGCAGCGAGGAGGGCGCGCGTACCGTCGAGAAGACCCTGCCCGGCCTCGTGATCGGGCTGGTCGTCCTGCTCGTCGTCGCGGCCTGTTACGGCGCCCGGCCAGCTGTCGGCCCGCTCCCCCGGTCGGTGATCGCCGCCCGCGCCGCCGTCCTCGCGGCCGCCACCTTCGGGACCGGGCTCGTCGCCGTCGGCGTCGTCCTCCCGGTCGGGATGGCGATGCTGCGGGGCAACGGCATCCCGGTGCAGCCGGTGCCGGTACTGACCGGTGCCCGGGTGATCGTCGGCGTCGCGGCGGTACTCGCGCTCTGTGCCGTCCTCACGTACGGGCTCGGCGTGTGGCTGCGTCGCGGCTGGGCGGCGATCCTCCTCGGGCTCTCGCTGATCGCCCTCCCGCACGCCGGCACGGCGCTCCCGCTGCTGCCCGACCCGGTAGCCGAGTGGCTGCTGCGGCTCACCCCGGCCGCCGGCTTCGCCGTCAAGCAGACAGCTGAGGAGTTTCCACAGGTCACCGCGCACTACGCACCGTCGGCCGGGTACTTCCCGCTGCCCTGGTGGGCCGGGCTCGCCGTGCTCTGCGGGTACACCCTGCTGGTGCTGTGGATGGCGGGCCGCCGTAGGTCCTGCACGGCCCCGGAGTGGCGATGAGGGCCCGGCTACCGGCCCGGCCACTCCTCGGCGAGCAGCCCGTAGATCACGTTGTCCGCCCAGGCGCCCTTCGTCCAGTAGTCCCGGCGCAGGTGCGCCTCCCGGACCATGCCCACCCGTTCGCAGAGCCGCGCCGACGCCTCGTTGCGCGCGTTGAGCTGGGCGATCACCCGGTGCATCCCGCAGTGCTCGAAGGCGACCCGGAGGAAGGCGCGTACCGCCTCGGTGGCGAAGCCTCGACCGGCCACCGACGGGTGGAAGGCCCAGCCCATCTCGCCCCGGGACAGCGTCTCGTCGGCCGGCCACAGGATCAGGTCGCCGACCACCTCGCCCCGGTGCTCCACCACCACCGCCAGCCGGGAGTCGGTCCCGGTGATGCTTGTGTAGTGGATCCGCCTGCCGACCATCTCGGCCGCGAACTCCCGCGTCCACGGCTCCCACGGGATGTACCGGGCGACCACCGGATCGCGGTAGTACGAGTGCAGCGCGTCCACGTCGTCGGCGCGGTACTGCCGCAGCAGCAGCCGCTCGGTACGGACCGGCAACACAAGATCAGACATGCTCCCAGTATCGGCTTTCCGATCTCCGGCCCACCGGGTGCGGGCGGGCCGCCGGGCGGCGGGGCCCGGCGAGCAGGGCGAGGATGGTGACGCAGGCGGCCGGGATCAGGGCGTACCCGCTGAAGGCCAGCACCACGACGACCGCGACGAACGCGACGGCGGCGACCGCACGCAGTGGCCCGGTCAGCACCCGACAGGCCGCCGCCGTGCAGCCGAGGTAGACCACCAGGAAGAACGTGGTCGGCACGTTGACCAGGGTGGCCAGGTCGACGACACCGGCACCGAGCAGCCCGATCAGCAGCGCCGCCGAGCCGAGCAGTGCGGCGAACAGCCACCCCGGCATGGCGTCCCGGGCCGCCGCCGGGCGCCGCGCGACACCCCCGGCTCCGGGACCGGGACCGGAGGCGGAAGCGGGAACCGGACCGGGAACGGAAGCAGGACCGGGACCGGGAGCAGGACCGGAGGCGGGCGCGGGTGTCAGGGAGCGGGCCAGGCTGCCGGCGCCGGAGATGTAGGCGAGCATGGCGCCGACGGTGAGCACCACCGCGCCGACGGCGGCGATGCCCTGCCCGGCCGGGCCGACCGCGAGGGTGAGCAGCGCGGCCAGCGGGACCGAGGTGCTGGCCGCCGGGCCGAGCGCGGCCACGGTGACGGCGCCGAGCGCCAGGTAGATCACGGTGGTGGTGCCGAAGGCGATGCCGATCACGACCGGGAGTTGCCGGTGCGGCCGGGCGAACCGGGTGGTCAGCGGGGCGATCGCCTCCCAACCGACGAAGGCCAGCATCAGCGTCGAGGCCGCCGGGCCGATCGCCGCCCAGCCGTGCGGCGCGAACGGCGTCCAGTTGGCGGTGCTGCTGGCCGGCGCGGCTCCGGCGACCGCACCGACGACGATCGCGACGAGCAGCACGACCAGGCCGAACTGCACGGTCGCCGAGGTGCGGACGCCGCGCAGGACCACCGCGAGGGTGCCGAGCAGCAACAGGGCCGCGACGGCACAGGCGAGCCGGACGCCGCCGCCGAGCAGTTCGGCGACGTAGTTGCCGCAGGTGACGGAGACGATGGGTGCGCCGGTCACCACTCCGGCCAGGAAGCACCAGGCGACCGCGCGGCCGGCCCGGGGCCCGAGACCCGCCTCGGCGTAGGCCCGGACCCCGCCGGCCGACGGGTGCCGGACGCCGAGGGCGGCGAAGACGACCGCGAAGAGGCCGGACGCGACGAGCAGGCCGGCCCAGGCCAGGATCGACGCCGGCCCGGCCCGGGTCACCGCCAGGCCGGGCAGGAGCAGCAGCCCCGGCCCGAGCAGCGCCCCGACATAGAGCGCGGCGCCACGCGGGACACCGAGATCGGGTACGACGGGAGCACGCTGGCCGGTCACGCTGGTCATGCGATCGAGTCTGGCAGCGCAGCCGCGGCACGCGATGGCAAATGTGCGCGCCAGCGCTGCCCTGTGCGCAATATCGTTGCGCCACAGAAAGCCTTTGCGGCAGCATGTGTTGATGGCTGCCTACGATGCCACCGACCGGGCGATCCTCGACCGCCTCCAGGTCGACGGGCGGATCGCCAACGTCGACCTCGCCGAGGCGGTGGCGCTGTCGCCGTCGGCCTGCCTGCGCCGGGTACGCGCCCTCGAACAGGACGGGTTGATCGCCGGGTACCGGGCCGAACTCGACCGTGCCCGGCTCGGGCTGGACCTGACGGTCTTCATCGAGCTGAAGGTCGGCCAGCACTCCCGGGAGACCGCCGCCCGGATCGAGTCGGTGCTGTCCGAGATCCCCGAGGTCGTCGCCGCGCATGTGATATCCGGTTCGGCCGACTTCCTGGTGGAGGTGGCGGTGGCGAACCTGGCGGCGTACGAGCGGCTGCTCATCGACCGGATCCTGGCCATCCCGGCCATCGTGGACGCCCGCAGCACCTTCGCCATCCGCACCGTGCAGACCCGTGGCCCGCTGCCGGTGTCCCAGTTGCGCTGACCTCACGAACCGCTGACCCCACGAACCGCTGCCCGGCCGGCCGGGTGCGCCGCCGGCATTGCCTCGGCTGCCCGGCCGGCCGGGTGGGTGCGCCGGGCACAGACCCGGCCGTCCGGGCAGCGGTGGGGTCAGCCGGACTTGATCACCTCGTCGGCGGCGAGGGCCTCGGTACGCTCCCGCACCAGGGCACGCAACCCGTCGGCCTCGGCCGTGCCCGCCCTCGCGTCGTACCCGTCGACGGCGTCCAGGACGGTGCTGATCCCGTCGAGCGTCTCCAGCGCCAGCCCGCTGGCGTAGAACCGCTGGTAGAGCTGGCGGTAGGCGTCCTCGTACACCGGCTTGAACGCCTGGCTGGCCAGGAAGCGCTCCTTGAGCACGTGCCCGGCGCGGCCACCGCCGCCCGGGCGGCCGTCGCCGGGGTCACCGGGTGCCCCAACCGGCGGCCCGCCGTTGCCGGGCGGCGGGCGGAGATCGACGCCGGGCGCCCACTCCGGCCCCACGCCCCACCGGTCGCCTCCGTCGGGGCGCCGGGGCCGCGCCGCATCCCGCCGAGCCGGCCCTGCTCGTGCGGCCCCTGGGTGGCCTCGCCGGAGAAGGTGAGGTTGTTGTCCCAGCTGATCACGGTGAACCGGCGGGTGGCGAGGTCGTACCAGAGGTAGTAGTTCCGCCCCGGGCCGGACATGTCGTCGAAGTTCAGCAGCAGGTTCTGCATGGCGACGTAACGGGCGAACGACGCGACGTCGACGTGCTCGGCCAGCTCGGCGTCGAACTCGGTGTCACTGGCCGCCGAGACCCACCGGATCAGGTCGATCACCGGTTGCAGGTCCTGGCTGCCGACCAGGTTGACCTGCTTGAAGTCGTCCTGGTAGTCGACCGGGTCGTCACCCTGGTCGGTGAAGCTGCTGGTGCTGCTCGACTTGTAGAGCACCCCGTCGCCGCCGAGCAGGTCGGCGTAGTTCTCGTCCGGGTGCTCCACCACCAGGCGCGCGGTGGTGGGCCGGTCGTTGACCGTGAACGAGGCGTAGCCGAAGCGCTGGGTCGGCTCGCCGGAGACCTTCAGCAGCGACAGCGCCAGCGCCTCGTTGACGGCCAGACCGCTGCCCTGCCCGCCCACCCGGACGGCGATCTCCTGGTGGCCCTGGTACCGGCGGCCCTCGACGAACTCGTCGAAGCTGATCAGCCAGGGAAGCTCCTCCGGCTTCTCGGCGGCCAGCGCGGTACGGCCCATCCCGCCGACCATCCGCCCGCCGGGCGCACCCTGCTGCCGACCGTCCGCGCCCGGCGGGGCACCGTTCGGCGGCTCGTTCACGGCCCGCGGCCCACCGGCCTGCTGGCCGGGCCCGGGGCGGGTGGTGCCCTGCCGGGGTTTGCCGTTCCGGGTCAGGCCCCCCAGCGTGGAGTTGCCCTTCAACCGGATGCCGACGCTCGGCACGGCGACGCCGTCGATCGTCAGGTCGGCCTCCAGGTACTCCTTCTCGCCCCGCTCGAAGTAGGCGTCCAACAGCCGCTGGTAGTCGGCGTCCCGGAAGGTCAGCGAGATCTGGTGCGCCACGGAGGCGTCGAACAGCTCCCGCTGCCCGGCGATGTCCACGGTGATCCCGTCACCGGCCCGGTCGCTGGCGCTCGTCACGTACGGGCGGATCCGCTCGGTCCCGAAGGCCAGGGTGAGTACGCCGAGGAAGGCGGCACAGGCGGCGAGCAGTTTCCAGTGCTGGCGGACCCGCGGCGGCACCCGACGGCGGAGCCGCCGCAGTCGGCCGGGTCGGCGTGCCAGGTCGGGTCGGCGTGCCAGGTCGGGTCGGCGTGCCAGGTCGGGTTCGTGCGGCGGGCTGCCCGGGTCGGGCTCGGGGATCGGCGACGCCGGCCGGGAGGCCCTGATCGCCGCCGAACGGTTCGAGCCCGACCTGGTGGTTCCTCGACGTGATGCTGCCCGACCTGGACGGTTTTCAGGTGGCCCAGCGGCTGCGCCGGGGCGGCAGGCCGGTGCCGGTGCTCTTCCTCACCGCCCGGGACGCGGTCGAGGACCGGATCTCCGGACTCACCGTCGGCGCCGACGACTACGTCGCCAAGCCGTTCAGCCTGCCGACCCGCACACCGAACCGGGACGGCTCGGCCTCGCGCTGAACACGATGCTGGACCGGATCGAGTCCGAGGTCGCCGCCCGGACCCGGTCCGAACAGCGGCTGCGCCAGTTCCTCGCCGACGCCTCGCACGAGCTGCGTACCCCGCTGACCTCGATCCGCGGCTTCGCCGAACTGTACCGGCGCGGCGGGGCGCCACCCGGCCCGCTGCTCGACGAGACGATGGGCCGGATCGAGAACGAGGCGGCCCGGATGGGGCTGCTCGTCGAGGACCTGCTGCTGCTCGCCCGGCTGGACCTGCGACGCCCGCTGGACCGGCGTCCGGTGGACCTGCTGGCGATCGCCGCCGACACGATCCGGGACGCGCACGCCCGTACTCCGGACCGCCCGGTCGAGCTGGCCCCGCTGCACGAGACCCTGGAACCGGTGACGGTGCTCGGCGACGAGTACCGGCTGCGCCAGGTCGCCACCAACCTGGTCGCGAACGCCCTCCAGCACACCCCGGCGCAGGTGTCGATCACGGTCCGGGTCGGCTGGCTCGACCCGGCGGCTGCCGCGCGGCTGAGTTCCGGCTGGCCGGCGGGGCAGTGGGCCGGCGTGCTGGAGGTCGCCGACGGTGGGCCGGGAATTCCCGCCGAACACGCGGGACGGGTTTTCGAACGGCTCTACCGGGTGGACGCCAGCCGCAGCCGGGGTGCCGGCGGTGGTGGCTCGGGCCTGGGGCTCTCCATCGTCGCCGCGATAGTGCACCGGCACGGCGGGCAGGTCGGCCTGGAGAGCGCGCCCGACCGGGGCAGTGTGTTCCGGATCCTGCTGCCGGGGTGCCGGCAGTCGTGAAATTGGCTGCCGGCCCCGTCCCGGTGCGCCATCCTGCTCCTCACGGTGTCGCAGAACGCGGCCCGGTCAGGAGGTGCGGCCGGCGATGGCGGTGGAGCTGCTGCTCTTCGGCGACGTACGGGCCGTCGTCGACGGGGAGCCGGTCGACCTCGGGCACGCACGGCAGCGGTGCGTACTAGCGGCGCTGCTTGTCGACGCCAACCGGATCGTCCCGGCCGGGCGGCTGCTCGACCGGGTCTGGGCCGAACAGCCGCCCCGGCACGCCCGCAACGCCCTCTCCGGTTACCTGTCCCGACTGCGTACCCTGCTCGGCGGCAGCGGCGGGCTCACGATCAGCCACCGCTCCGACGGATACCTGTTGACCGTCGACCCGGACGCGGTCGACCTGCACCGGTTCCGCCGGCTGCTCGCCCGGGCCCGGGCCGCCGATCGGACAGCGGACCGGGCCGCGGAACTGCTCGAAGCAGCGCTGTCGTTGTGCCGGGACGAGCCCTTCGGCGGCCTCGACACGCCCTGGCTGGCCGGAATCCGTACCGCCCTCGCGGCGGAGCGATTGGCCGCCGAACTCGACCTGGCCGACCTGTTCCTGGCCGCCGGACGGCACGCCGAACTCCTCGCCGAGCTGGCCGCCCGCGCCGCGACGTACCCGCTCGACGAGCGGGTCGCCGGCCAGCTGATGACCGCGCTGTACCGCTGCGGCAGGCAGGCCGACGCGCTCCGGCACTATCGGGACCTCCGCTCCCGGCTGGCCGAGGAGCTGGGCATGGACCCGGCGCCCGCGCTGCAACGGCTGCACCGGCAGATCCTCGGCAACGACCCGGCCCTGGACGCCCCGCCGCCCGCGGACGAGTGTCCGGCCGCTGAACCGGCCCCCGCCGTGACCGGGATGACGGTGCCCCGGCAGCTGCCGGCGCCGCCGGCCGCGTTCACCGGTCGGGCGTACGAGCTGTCCGAGCTGGACGCCCTCGTCGAGCCGGTTCCGGGTGCCGGTGCCACCGCCGTGGTCTCCGGCTCCGCCGGGGTGGGCAAGAGCGCGCTTGCGCTGCACTGGGCGCACCGCAACGCGGAGAACTTCCCCGACGGCCAGCTCTACGTCAACCTGCGCGGCTTCGACCCGGGCGGCGTGCGCGTCGAACCGGCGGAGGCGGTACGCGAGTTCCTCGACGCGTTCGGGGTGGCCGCCCGGCGGATCCCGGTCGGGCTGGCCGGGCAGACCGCGCTCTACCGCAGCATCGTCGCCGGCCGGCGGATGCTCGTCGTCCTGGACAACGCCCGGGACGCCGCGCAGGTCCGACCGCTGCTGCCCGGCGCGGCCGGCTGCGTCACCGTGGTGACCAGCCGGAACCGGCTGGCCGGCCTGGTCGCGATCGACGGCGCCCGGCCGGTCGTGCTCGACCTGTTCAGCCCGGCCGAAGCCGGCCACTTCCTGGCCCGGCGCCTCGGCGCCGACCGGGTCGCCGACGAACCGGCCGAGGTGGCCGAGATCGCGGCCCGGTGCGCGCGGCTGCCGCTGGCGCTGGCGGTGGTGGCCGCCCGCGCCGCCGCGTACCGGCGTTTCCGGCTCGCCGACCTGGTCGCCGAGCTGCGGGCGGCCGGCGACAGTCTCGACCCGTTCGACGGCGGCGAGCCGGCCGCCGACGTACGGGCGGTCCTCTCCTGGTCGTACCAGACGCTCGGTCCGGCCGCCGCCCGGCTGTTCCGGCTGGTCGGCCTGCACCCCGGAGCCGAGCTGACGGTGCCGGCCGTGGCCAGCCTCGCCGACCTGCCGGTGCCGGCGGCCCGCCGCACGCTCGCCGAGCTGGCCCAGGCACACCTGCTCGACGAGCGGTCGCCGGGGCGGTACGCCCGGCACGACCTGCTGCGGGCGTACGCGGCCGAGCGGGTCGAGGCCGAGGAGTCCACCGACCAGCGGCGTACGGCGGCGCACCGGCTCCTCGACCACCACCTGCACAGCGCGTACGCGGCCGACCGGCTGCTCTATCCGCACCGGGACCCGATCGTGCTGGCCGAGCCGCTGCCGGGTGCCCGGCCCGAGTCCTTTCCCGACCAGGCGGCGGCGAGAGCCTGGCTGTACGCCGAGCACCGGACCCTGCACACCCTGGTGGACTGGGCCGGGCGTACCGGGTTCGACCGGCACTGCTGGGAGCTGGCCTGGAGCCTGACCAGCTTCTTCAACCTCAGCGGGTACTGGCACGACCAGGTGGCCGTGCAACGTACCGCGCTGGCGGCGGCGGGCCGGGCCGGGGACGAGGCGGCGCAGGCGCACGTACACCGGAATCTGGGGCGGGCGCAGACCCAGCTCGGCCGGCTCGACCAGGCCCGGACCCACCTCGTCGAGGCGGCCCGGCTCTTCGTCGCCGTCGGCGACCGGGCCAACCAGGCGCAGACGCAGGTGAACATCGCGCGGATCCTGGAGCAGCAGGGCCGGGACCTGGCGGCGCTGCACCACGACCGGCGCTCGCTCGGCCTCTACCGCGAGTTGGGGCACCTGACCGGGCAGGCCCGGGCGTTGAACAACATCGCCTGCATGTTGACCCGGCTCGGCGACTACGAGGAGGCCCGCGAGCTGTGCCGGCAGGCGTTGCGGCTCAACGAGGAGATCGGCAACCGGCACGGAGCGGCGACGAACTGGCAGAGCCTCGGCTGGCTCGAGTGTGCCGCCGGGGCGTACCCGGCGGCGGTGGCCGGCTGCCGGCGGGCGCTCGACCTCTTCGCCGAGGTCGGCGACCGGTCCGGCACGGCCGAGACGTTGGGCTGCCTCGGCGAGGCGCACCGGGGCGGTGGCGAGATCCGCGCCGCCGCCGACGCCTGGCAGCGCGCCCTCGAGCTGTACGACGAGATGGGGCACCCGGACGCCGACCGGATCCGCCGGCAGCTTGGCGAGCTGCGGGCGGCCGGTCGGGCCGGCAGCGTGCTTCAGGTGGTGGCGTACTCCGGAGGGCGCCCGGTGGGGCGGTAGACCTGGAGCGTGATGCCCTTCGGGAAGGCTCGCGAGTCGACCAGGTCCAGCGCGATGTCCGGGCCGGTCTCGGGGAACAGCCGCATGCCCTGGCCGACGACCACCGGGACGACGAGCAGGTTCATCTCGTCGACGAGGTCGTTCTCGAGCAGCCACCGGGTCAGGATGGCGCTGCCGTGCACCTGCAGCTCACCCGCCGGCTCGGCTTTCAGCTCACGGATGGCCGCCGCGAGGTCACCGGAGAGGACGGTGGTGTCCGCCCAGCGTGGTTCGGCGAGCGTGGTCGACGCGACGTACTTGGGCTTGGTGTTCAGGGCCCCGACTATCGGGTTCTCCAGATCTTCCCGCACACCCCAGTAGCCGGCGAACAGCTCGTAGGTCCGCCGTCCGAGCAGGAACGCGTCGGCGCGCTGGTAGACCTGGTCGACGAACGTCATGGCCTCGTTGTCGAACAGCGGTCGGGCCCATCCGCCGCGCTCCATCCCAGGGTCGAGGATCGGATGCCGCCCGCCGTTCGCCTGCGTCACTCCGTCGACGGAAACCTGCGTGGTGGTCGTCAATCTCATGATCGTGGTTCCCTTCTCGTTGTTCACTCGTGGCTCGTAGGGTTCGTCATCTGGTAGGGGTCGTCATTCGTAAGACCGGACGCCCGCGCCGAATTCGTCGGTCACCGCGTCCGCTGCGCGAAGTAGCAGCGGAAGACGAGTCCCATGCGTACGGTCCCGTCGATCCGTGATCGTGTTGCGAAGAAGGACCGCAGCGCCGCGTCGACGGCCGCGCGGCCGGAGTGCCGGACCGCCGCAGCGACAGGGCCGGCCGGTAACTGGGCGGCGACCGCGTCGTCCTCGCTCGCGAAGTCGACGTCGAACGCGATGTCGCCAACCGCCACGGATGCGAACCCGGCATCGAGCAGAGCGGCGCGAGCCGCGTCCGCATCGGCGAGGTCGAGGGTGCTGCGGTCGGGCACCTCGTCGTGGCGAGCCAGCGGATTGATCAGCGCTGCGCTCTCGGCCTGCTCGGCACCGGCGCCCACCGTCACGACCGCACTGCCCTCGGGAGCGGTCACCCGGGCGATCTCGGCGAGTGCGCGGCGCGGGTCGGCGGCATAGAGCACGGAGTTGAACGCGGTGACGACGTCGAAGGCGCCGTCGCTGAACGGCATGTTCTCGATGTCGTCGACCACGTAGTCGGCCGCCGAGCGCCGACGGCGCGCGTACTCGACGAGCCCCGGGGCCACGTCCAGCCCGACGACCTCCGCGCCGCCCCGAGCGGCCAACTCGGTGAACAGGCCCGATCCGCAGCCGGCGTCGAGGAGTCGCGTGCCGGGGCGAAGGTCGAGGCGCTCGAGTACCCGCTCGTACAGCGGCCGGATGCGACCCTCCGCAACCTCCGCCCAGCCTCGCGGATCGCTACTCCACAGTTCGCCCTGGACGGCGGCGCTCACCGGGAACCCCTGCGGGCCGGGCCCCGGCGTCGACCTTGCGGTGATCGAGCGAGGTGCGACCGGCGGTCGGGGGCCGGACGCCCCGTCGCGCAGCGGCTCGTCGATTCGAACATGGCCGAACCGTACGGCGGGACCGGCCGTGCGCTCTTGAACAAACCGGGCGTCCTTCTCGCGGCGGCTCGACCGGGTCGACATACTGGGCCAGGTGACCGGCGAACCGTCCTCCACGCCCGTCGCCAGTGGGCAGAGCTACCAGGAGCGCCCGCCTGCCCCGGCGTTGCGCGAGCTCGTCTCGTCGGCCTGGGTCCAGCAGGTCGGCCGCGACGCCGCGCCGTACGTCCACCGGCGCATCCCCAACGGTTCCTTCGAGCTCGTCTGCCGGGTCGGCGCGACGCCGCAGGTGATCGGCCCGCTCACCGAGCCGCTGGTCGAGGTACTCCAGCCGGGAACCACGATTGTCGGCGTGCGCTTCGTGCCGGGCGCCTTTCCGGTGAGCGCGGGGCAGCCCGCGTCGGAGGTGGTCGGACTCGCGCTCGACGCCGGGCAGCTGTGGGGCCGCTCGGCCGGCGCCCTCGGCGAGGCGGTCGGCACGGCAGCCTCGCCCCGGGAGGCGCTTGCCGCCGTGCAGCTCCACGTGCACGCGCTGGCCCGTGCCGGCGAGCCTCCCGACCCGCTCGTCTCCGAGGTCGTTCGCGGTCTCATGCCGTGGCGCACGGTTGACGTGACATCGCTGCGAGCGTCTCTGCACATCTCCGAGACACAGCTGCGGCGCCGCTGCCGGACGGCCGTCGGGCTCGCCCCGAAGGTGCTGCACCGGATGCTGCGCTTTCAGGGTTTCCTCGCGCTCGTCCAGCAGGCGATCGCCCAAGGCCACGGCGCCACGGTCGACGGGCTCGGGCTGCTCGCCCTCCGCGCCGGCTACGCGGACCAGTCCCACCTGACGCGCGAGTGCGTCCGGCTCACCGGCGTTCCGCCGCGGGTGTTCATCGCCGAGACACGACGGGCCTGCGCCTGCGGGCACGACCACTCGGCGTCGTTCGCGCCCGTGCTGGGTGCCGAGGCCGAACCACGCCCCGGAGGCGCCTGACCGGGTCCTGCCCCCGGAGACGGACGGCGGCCGGTCGGCGCCGCTGGCTGCCGACCGGCCGTCGTCGGCCGGGACTCGGGTCAGGAGGCGCAGATCGCCTGGCTGACGATGAAGTCCCAGTCCTGGCTGACCGGAGTGTTCTCCACCGCGAACGCCTGCACGCTGTCCAGGGCGTTCGCCGGGTAGACCACCTGGAGGGAGACCCCGCCCGGCGCGGTGTTGGAGATCGCCGCACCGACGCCGTGCACCCGGGTACCGCTCGGGCAGTGGGCGAACGCGATCTTCTCCGCCTCCGAGTCGCTCTGCGCCGAGGCGGTGGTGACGACCTGGTACCCGGCCGGCTGGTTCACGCAGACCGCGTACGCGTCCACGGTCCAGTTGCCGGCGTAGCCGTCCGCGTCCTCGTGGGCACCGGCCCGGAAGATGTCACCGCTGCCCGACGCCCGGGAGATCTGGAGTGCCACGTCCCGTCCCGGGTTGACGATCCGGGCGCCGCCACCGATGGCCCGCCTGGTCCCGCAGGAAGCCTGCGCCTCCAGCTCGACCGGGGACGAGGTCGCCGAGTTCCGGGTGCCGACGACCTGGTAGCCGGAGAGCCCGGACGGGCTGGCGCAGATGGCGTACGCCTGCACCCACCAGTCGCCGGTCATCGCGGCCGTGGTCTCCGAACCGGTCACCACGTAACTGTCCGGGGTCCCGTCGGTGCGGTGTTCCGGGAAGAGTTGCACCAGGGTCACCTTGGCGCTGTCGGCGGCGGCCACGGCGAAGGCCCATCCACCGCCTCCGATCACCCACTTGCCGGCCGGGCACTGCGCCCGCGCGGTGTGGGTCTGCTGCGAGTCGACCGCCGACAGCGGCGACGTCACCTTCTCGATGCCGGTCACCGCCGCGGCCGGGCCGGCACCGGCGAGCTGGATCCCGACCTGGGCGACGACCATCATGGTGGCGGTACCGGCCAGGGTGATCCAACGGTTCGTGCGAGTCATCTGCCTTGTTCCCTTCTCGTCCCGGGTCGACGGTCGGCCCGGACAACTGCCGACAACGGTGGCCGGTGAGGTTTCGGCAACTCTTCGGCTACGATGAAATCCCAGATCAGAGGTATCGCGGGCCTGGCCCGGCGGGCCTGGTTCGGCGGGCCTGGTTCGGCGGGCTTGGTCCGGCGGACCAGGAGCGATCGTCCGGGTCCGGCGGGCGATGCCGATGCCGGCGGCCGTGAAGCCGGTCTGAAGGCGCCGCCCGCCAGACTCGGCGGACCTGGCGTGAGCACTGCGGTGGATGCCGGTGGCGGCGAGGAGGCAACGGCGTGGATCACTCATCGGCCGGCAGCGGGCGGACCGAGTCGGCGCACCGGCATGCGGCCCTGCGCCGCTGGCCGAGCCTGCTCGGCCTGGCGACCGCCGCGAGCCTGCTCGGCCTGGCGGTCGCCGTCCCGAAACTGGTGTTCGGCGCGGGACACGAAGCGGTGGCGATCGTGGTCTGTGTGGCCGCCCTGTGCTATCTTTCCGCCGCCGCCCTCGGCCGACCCTGGGTCGCCTGGGCCGCCATCGGGGGCGCCAGCGTGCTGGTGACGGTGAGCAAGATCGCGGGACTGGCCTGGTGGGGCGTCTTCGGCGTCGCGGCGGTCGCGCTGGTCGCGGTCGGCCTGCTCCGCCGGGTACCGGGACCGGCGTTCACCGCCCAGGTCGCGGCCCTGGTCGGGTACGGTGGACTGGCCGTGGCCACCGGATGGCTGCCGTCCCGCACCGGACTGGTACTCGTCGGACTGCTGCTGGCCAGCCACGGAATCTGGGACCTCGTGCACTACCGGCGCGACCGGGTGGTGTCCCGGTCACTGGCGGAGTGCTGCATGCTGCTGGACGTCCCGCTCGGGCTCGGCGCTGTCGTCCTGGCCTTCCTCGTTTGAACCCCTGGACTTCCCGATCGAACCAGCCGCCAAGCGTGCTGGCGTCGGCGCCGAGTCGGGGACCTGACCCGTCGCACCCCGGCCGATTACATCGGCCGTAATCTATGCTTATAGGGTCGTCGCCCTGCCGGAGGCCCAGATGTGGAACCAGACGCGCCGCCTCGCCAACGTCCGCACCGCCGCAGTCGCCCTCAGTCTCGTCCTCAGCCTCGCTCCGGTCACCGCCGCGCAGGCCGATCCGGCCCCCGGCACCGGCAGTGTGGCCGGCACGCTCGTCGACGCAGCCGCCCCGGTCCCGGACGCGACCGTCGAACTGCTGGTGTCGCCGTACGGGGTGGTGGTCAAGCAGGGCCGTACCGACGCCTCCGGGGCGTTCCGGCTCACCGAGGTGCGGCCGGCCGGGTACGCGCTGCGGTTCCGGCTGCCCGGCGGGCTCCTCCAGTTCCATCCGGCCACCCCCGACCTCGCCTCGGCGGCCCAGCTCGACGTGCGGGCCGGAGTGGAGACGACGATCCAGGAGGCGGTCGTCCCGCACGGCACGCTCGGCGGTCGGATCACCACCGACACCGGTGCGCCGGCGCCGGGCGCCCGGGTCGAGCTGCACCGGCTCACCGGCGGCGCACCGCTGCACACCGTACTTACCGACGCCGACGGCAGCTATCTGGTCAGGTACCCGCCGACCGGCCAGGTACGGGTCGCCGTCGCCGCCGCCGAACGCGGGGCCACCAACCAGTGGGCGCACCGCCGCCGCAGCTACACCGAGGCGGACCCGGTGACCGTCACTCCCGGGCAGCACAGAACTGTCGACGAACGACTTCTCCCGTCCGGCGTCGTCACCGGCCGGTTCACCCGGAACGGCGTCCCGGTACCGAACGTCGTCGTCTACGCCACCGCACAGCGCAGCACCGCGGAATCGGTCTCCAACTGGACCGCCGCCGACGGCACCTTCCGGCTGCGGCCGTACCCGGGTTCCTACAAGCTGCTGTTCGTGGTGCCGGCCGGGACCGGGCTCGACCAGTGGCTCGGCGGCGCCGAGTCGGAGGGCGCGACCCAGCCGCTCCTGGTCGGCGCCGACTCCGAGGTCGTCCTGCATGAGCAACAGTTGCCGACCGGACTGGTCAGCGGCCGGCTCACCGAAGCGACCGGTGCGCCGGTGGTCCGCGCCGCCGTCGTCATCTACGACCCGAGCCGGGGACGACAGTTCCTGGCCACCACCGACGACGACGGCAGCTGGTTCAAGATCGTCTGGCCGGGCAGTTACGCGGTGCGGTTCGAGACCGCCGACCGGGTGCAGTGGGCGACCGGGAAACTGTCGGCGGCGACCGCCGACCCGGTCACGGCGACCGCCGACGGACGGACCGTCGTCGACGACGCGCTCCGCACGCCGGCCCCGAGGGACGGAGTGCCCGGCGTGACCGACGGCGTGCCCCGCGCGACCGGCGGAGTGCCCGACGCGACCGGCGGAGTGCTAACCGTCCCTGCCGCCCGGGTGGTGGCCGCCGACTCGGGGCAGACCCTCCGGGCGAAGTTCGACGGCCGGGGCCGGCAGATCGGCGTCGCCGTCGACGCGCGCAAGCTCGCCGACCCGGTCTACAGCGGAATCCTCGACCGGGAGTTCAACTCTCTCACCCCGGAGAACGAGCTGGAGTGGGACTCGGTGGAGCCGGCCCCGGGACAGTTCGTCTTCACCCGCGCCGACCAGCTCGTCGCGCACGCCCAGGCCAACGACATGCGGGTGCACGGCCGCAGCCTGCTGGCACCGAACGGCATCCACTCGGCCTGGGTCGGCAACCTGACCAGCGCGGCGACGCTGCGGCCGGCGATGAACCGGCACATCACCGCCGTCATGACGCACTTCCGCGGGCAGGTGCGGTCCTGGGGAGTCGTCACCGAGGCGTACGCGGACAACGGGGCGCTGCGGCAGTCCCGCTTCCTGGCGTACCTCGGTGCGGGTTACGTCGAGGAGGCGTTCCGGACCGCCCGGGCCGCCGACCCCACCGCCGAACTCTGCTACAGCGACCACAACGTCGACAGCTTCAGTCAAGCCAAGACCCAGGCGGTGTACGCGATGGTCCGCGACTTCAGGGCCCGGGGCGTACCGATCGACTGCGTCGCGCTGAACAGCCACTTCACCCCGAACAACCCGGTCCCGAGCGACTACGCTCACACCCTCGCCCGGTTCGCCGCGCTCGGTGTGCGGGTGCGGATCGCCGAGCTGGACATCGCCGGCTCCGGCGCGGCACAGGCGCACGACTACCGCCGGGTGGTCGCCGCCTGCCTCGGCGTGCCCGCCTGCAGCGGCGTCACAATCTGGGGCGTACGCGACATCGACTCCTGGCGTCCCGGTGACACCCCGGTGCTCTTCGACGCGGCCGGTGAGAAGAAGCCCGCGTACCATGCCGTACTGACCGTGTGACGGCTGGCGCGGCGCACGTCGGCCCGACGCCGACGACCCGTCGGCGGGAGGGCCGACCGGCGCGGCGGGGGTGTCGATGAGCACGGCTGTGGTGACGTTCCGGGCGGCGGTGGCCGGGGATGCCGAAGGGGTCGCGGCGCTGCACGCCGACAGTTGGCGCCGGCACTACCGGGGCGCCTACACGGACGCCTTCCTCGACGGGGACGTGTTCGCCGACCGGCTGGCCGTCTGGTCGGCCCGGTTGGCCGACCCGGCACCGCAGGCCGTCACCGTGCTCGCCGAGGTCCCCGGGAAAGCCGAGGTCCCCGGGAGTGCCGCACTCTCGGGCGAGGCCAAGGTCCCGGAGGAGGAGCCGAGGTCCCGGAGGAACGGTCGAGCCGGCCCGGGAACTCGCCCGTTTCGTGCACCTGGTCCTCGACCACGACGCCGGGTGGGGGTCGCCCAGCACATCCGGCAACGCGAATATCGGCTGGTTACAGGGGCTCTGGATCGCTCCCACGGGGGCCGGTGATACAGTCCACCGGCCGGCCCGGCCAGGCGTGGCCGCGACCGGCACCGGGGAGGGAAACGATGGGCATCACGGCCGAGGAGAGCAGCCGGTTCGCGGCACTGCTCGACAGCCGGGCGGAGCGGTTGGTCGAGCGCTGGACCGAGGTCGTGGCAGCCTCGCTACGGGGGCGGATCACCGAGGCGGAGTTGCGCCAGCAGGTGCGGGAACTCCACCGGGCGCTGGGCGCCGCGCTCGGAGACGGACAGTTCGACCTGGCGGCCGAGGCGGCGGGGGGACTGCGGGCCACCCTCGCGGAGATGTCCCGCCGACGGGCACAGCAGGGCTTCACCGCCACCGAGACCGCGGTCAGCGTCTTCTCGCTCAAGGATGCCCTGGTCGACGTACTGGACATCGCCTCCGGCAACAAGGAGGCGCTGGCGGACTACGTAGCCGCGTCCCGGGTCGTCGACGAGCTGGGGCTGTTCACCTTCGAGCGGTATGCCCGGTCCCGGGAGGAGCTGATCGCCGACCAGGCCGAGCAGCTGCTGGAACTCTCCACCCCGGTGGTGAAGCTCTGGGAGGGTGTGGTCGCCATCCCGCTGGTCGGCACGCTGGACTCGGCGCGGGCCCAGGTCGTGATGGAGCGGCTGTTGCAGACCCTGGTCGAGACCGGCTCGCCGTACGCGATCATCGACATCACCGGTGTGCCGGCGGTGGACACCCAGGTGGCGCAGCACATCCTGAAGACGGTGGTGGCCGCCCGGCTGATGGGTGCCGAGTGCATCGTCTCCGGCATCCGACCGCAGATCGCCCAGACCATCGTGGCGCTCGGCATCGAGTTCGGGGACATCGCCACCAAGGCGACCCTGGCCGACGCGCTCCGGCACGCCCTGCGCATGATCGAGAAGTCCCGGCGGAGCAACGGCACCGGCGTGGCCGGCACCGCCCGGGGTGCCTGATGGACCGGGTGCCGGTCCTCAAGATCGGTGACCTGCTGCTGGTCTCGATCCAGGTCGACATGGAGGACCAGACCGCGCTGACCCTGCAACAGGACCTCTCCGACCGGATCGTGGAGAGCGGCTGCCACGGGGTGATCATCGACATCACCGCGATGGACATCGTCGACTCCTTCGTCGGCCGGATGCTCTCCACGATCGCCGCGATAGCCCGGGTGCTCGACGCCGAGACCGTGGTGGTCGGGATGCGCCCGGCCGTCGCGATCACCCTCGTCGAGCTGGGCCTGTCGCTGAACGGCATCCGGACCGCCCTCAACGTCGAACGCGGCATGGAACTGTTGGCCAGGTCCCGGCAGGACCGGCCGGGCAAGGGTACGGGCGAGGACTCCGACAGCGCCTGGATGCTCGCCCTCGCCCTCGGCCCCGACTCCGACCACTCGACAGCGACCACGCCTTGACCGCCGGCCCGGAGCTGGGCACACCGCAGCTCGTGACGATCAACGCGGACGCGGACGTGGTCCGGGTCCGGCAACTCGTCCGGACCGCCGCCGTCGCGGTGAAGTTGTCCCTGGTCGACCAGACCAAGCTGGTGACCGCCGCCAGCGAGCTGGCCCGGAACACCCTGGTATACGGCGGTGGCGGTGGCGCCGAGGTGAGCGTCGTGGACAGCGGCCGACGCAAGGGCATCCGGATCGTCTTCTCCGACGACGGCCCCGGGATCGCCAACCTGGAGCTGGCGCTCACCGACGGCTACACCTCCGGTGGCGGGCTGGGACTGGGGCTCGGCGGTGCCCGCCGGCTGGTCGACGAGTTCGAGGTCGACACCGGTGCCGGCCGAGGCACCCGGGTGACCGTCACGAAATGGGCGCGGTCGATGTGAACGACGACGACCGGCTCGTCGACGAGGGCGTCTGGTTCCAGGTCGACGACCCCGGTACGGTCGGCACCGTCCGCCGGGCCGCCGAGTCGCTCGCCCGCCGGATGGGGCTCGACGACGTCCGCGGCGGTGCCCTGGCCATCGTGGCGGCCGAACTCGCCAGCAACCTCGTCAAGCACGCCGACAACGGACTGCTGCTGATCCGGCCGGCCCGGGCTGGCCGGGTGGCCGGGGTGGAGCTGATCGCCGTCGACTCCGGCCCGGGGATGGACGACGTCGTCTCGTCGACCCGGGACGGCCACTCGACCGCCGGTTCCCTGGGCATCGGGCTCGGCGCGATCGGCCGGCAGTCGAGCTGGCTCGACGTCTACTCGCTGCCCGGCCGGGGCACGGTGACCGCCGCCCAGATCTGGCCGGCCGAGGCACCGGAACCCGCCGACGTCGCCGGACTCACCCGGCCGATGAGCGGCGAGCAGTCCTGCGGTGACGGGTTCGCCACCCGGACGGCCGAGGGCCGGCGGCAGGTGCTGGTCTGTGACGGGCTCGGGCACGGGCCGCTGGCGGCGGTGGCGGCCCGAGCCGCCGTACACGCGTTCCACCTGGCCCCGGCGGCGCCGCCGGCAGCGGTGCTGGAGCACCTGCACCGGGCGATCAGCCACACCCGGGGCGCCGCCGCCGCCGTCGCGGAGCTCGACCCGGCCGCCGGGCTGCTCCGGTACGCCGGGCTCGGCAACATCGCCGGCACCGTGCTGTACGACGACGACCGGCGCGGCCTGGTCTCGATGCCCGGCATCGTCGGTCACCAGCGGCGGACCGTACGCGAGTTCGACTACCCCTTCCCCGCCGACGCGTTCCTGGTCATGCACAGCGACGGGGTGACCGACCGCTGGCGGCTCGCCGACTACCCCGGACTGCGCGTCCGCTCGCCACAGGTGATCGCCGGCACCATCCTGCGGGACGCCGCCGTGCGCCGCGACGACGCCTGCGTCCTGGTCGCCCGGGCCACGCCGTGACGCCGGAGCGGGAGACGACCGAGCAGACTCCGGCCGCTCCGGCGCTGCTCCGGCTGACGCTGCGTGCCGAGTCGGACGTGTTCCTCGTCCGGCAGCGCGGCCGGGAGGTCGCCGCCGCCGTCGGCCTGGAACACCAGGACCAGGTACGCCTCGCCACCGCGCTCAGCGAGATCGGCCGGTATCTGGTGGTCACCCTGCCCACCCCGGCCCGCGCCGAGGTGGCCTTCTCGGCGGCCGTCGACAGCACACCGCCGACCCTGGTCACCGAGGTCAGCGCGGTACTGCCGGCCGGCACCTCGGAGCGGACCCTGGCCGGGGCCCTCGTCGTCGGACGGCTGGTCGACACCTTCAGCATCACCCCGGACGGCGAGACGACGCTGATCCGGATGACCCGACGGATTCCCTCCACCGCCAACCCGCTCACCCCGGACCGCCTTGCCGTGATACGCGACAACCTGAACGCGTCGGCCGCCAGTACTCCGCTGGAGGAGATGGCCGAGCAGAACGAGCAGCTCCTCGCGGCCCTGGAGGAGACCAGGGCGCAGCGCGACGAACTCGCCCGGCTCAACGACGAACTCGCCGAGACCAACCGGGGGGTGCTGGCGCTCTACACGCAGCTCTCCGAGGAACTCGACGAGACCAACCGGGGTGTGGTGGCGCTGCACGCCGAGTTGGAGGACCGATCCGTGCAGCTGCGGGCGGCCAGCGAGGCGAAGAGCCGGTTCCTGGCCAACGTCAGCCACGAGCTGCGGGCGCCGGTGACCGCGGTGATCGGGCTGACCCGGCTGCTGCTGGACCCGGCCTCCGACCCGCTCACCGCCGAGCAGCGGGAGCAGGCCGAGCTGATCCGCAGCTCCGCCGCCGACCTGCTGTCGCTGGTCAACGATCTGCTCGACCTGGGCAAGGCGGAGGCGGGCGCGATCGAGCCGAACTGGTCCGACGTCGAGCTGCGGGCCGTCTTCGGCCAGCTCCGCGGCACGGTACGCGCGATGGCCACCCGCCCCGAGGTCGCCCTGGTGGTGGTCGACCCCGAACCGCCGGCACTGATCCGCACCGACGAGGTGCTGCTGACCCAGGTGCTGCGCAACCTGCTGCACAACGGGCTCAAGTTCACCGAGCACGGCGAGGTCCGGATGACCGCCGAGGTCGACGGTGCGGAGTGGACCATCCGGGTCCGGGACACCGGGATCGGCATTCCCGCCGAGCTCCAGGAGCGGGTTTTCGAGGAGTTCTACCAGGTGCCGGGCCGTGGCTCGCCGAGCGGCGCCCGGGGCACCGGCCTGGGGCTGCCGTACGCCCGGCGGCTGTCCCGACTGCTCGGCGGTGACCTCCGGGTGACCAGCGAGCCCGGCGGCGGGAGTGTCTTCACCGTCCACCTCCCGGTGAGTCCGGCACCGTGAACGGCCCGGAACCGGTCGGCACCGACGCGACCATCCTGGTGGTCGACGACAGCGCCGCCAAGCGCTACCTGCTGGTCAGCTGGCTCAGTCGGGCCGGTTTCACCGTCGTGCAGGCCGACAGCGGCGGCGCCGCGCTGGACCGGATGGAGCGCGACGACATCGACCTGGTCGTCCTGGACGTCCGGCTCGGCGACATGAGCGGCTTCGAGGTGAGCGAGCGGATCAAGTCCGATCCGCGGTACGCCTCCCGGCCGGTGATCCACGTCTCGGCACACGCGGTGAGCGTCGCCGACCGGGCACAGGGACTGACCCGGGGCGCGGACGCGTACCTGGTCGAGCCGATCGAACCGGACGAGCTGATCGCCACCACCCTGGCCGCACTGCGCTACTACCGGGCGCGGAGCCGGGCCGAACTGCTGGCCACTCGACTGGCCAGGCTCGCCGAGACCACCCTGGCGGTGAACGCCGCACCCTCGCTCGCGGCCCTGTTGACCGCGGCGGCCGGCGGGGCGGCCCGGATCTTCGGCACCGGGGCGCTGGTCGCCGGGCAGGACGCCGACGGCCGGGGCTGGGCGGCGGCGGTCGACGAACCAGGCGGCCGGGTGACGGTCGAGGAGTGGACCCCCGACCTGCGGGCGGTGCCGGTCGGCGTCGCGACGCGCACCGAGCCGCCGACCAGTTGGCCGGTGCCGGCCGGTTGGCCGGTGCCGTTCGATCCGGCGGTCCCGGTCCGGGTGGCCACCGCGCGGCTCCGGCCCGACCGCCCGGCGGTGCAGGTGGGGGTGCCCGAATCGGCACTGGCCACCGAGTCGGCCGTACTCGGCCAGCTGGTGCAGGCGGTGGCGACGGCGGTCGAGGCGCAGCGCTCGTACGACGAGGAGCACCGGATCGCGGTGACGCTCCAGCACAGCCTGCTGCCCCGCCGGCTGCCCACGGTGCCCGGTCTCGACCTCGCCGTCTGCTACGAGCCGGCGAGCGCGCAGACCGAGGTCGGCGGCGACTTCTACGAACTGGCGATGATCGACGGCCGGCTGGTCGCCGCGATCGGTGACGTGGCGGGGCACTCGCTGCACGCGGCGACGGTGATGGCCGAGGTCCGGCACGCCATCCGGGCGTACGCGGTGGAGCGGCACCCGCCCGGCGCCATCCTGGAACGGGTCGACGAACTCCTGCGGACCCTGCTGCCTGGCGAGTTCGCCACGATCTGCCTGCTCACCCTGGAACCCGAGACCGGCCGGATCCGGCTCGCCAGTGCCGGGCACCTGCCGCCACTCGTCGTCACGGCGGACTCCACCGAGTACGTCGAGCACCGGGCGCCGCTGCTCGGGGTCCGCGCCGACCGCCCCGACGACCTGGAGTTCGTGCTGCCGCGCGGCGCCACCCTGGTGCTCTACACCGACGGGCTGGTCGAGCGCCGGGACGTCGACCTCGACCGGCGGCTCGACGACCTGGCCGGGGTGGCCGCGGCGGTCGACTCCGACCTCGACGAGTTCTGCTGGCGGCTGCTGGCCGAACTCAGCCCGGCCGAGGTCAGCGACGACATCGCCGTGGTGGCACTGCGCCTGCACTGAGCCGGCGGCCTGGCCTCTCGCCGGCTACCTCGCTTCCCGGCTGATCCGCCCCCACTCCCGGAGGGCGGCCGGCTCCCACCTGGCATGCTGTCGGTGGAAGAGCCGCACGGCGCGGATGCCGCTCCAGCCCTTCGGCAGCAGTTCCTCGGGTAGGGCGGGGTCGACCAGGGCGAGCAGGCGCCAGGCGTGGACGAGTCGGGTGACCCGGACGATCGGGTCGGCCGATGGCTGCCGGCTGAACTCGGCGATGAACCCCTCGTACTGCCGGTCCATCTCGTCGAGGTCCCACGCCTCGCGGACCATGGCCGGCAACTCGCCACCGGCCACGTACTCGGAGAGGAAGATCCGGGACTGTTCGTGTGCCCCGGCGTCGCGCAGGATGTCCTCGGCCTCCTTGACCCGGCCGGTGTGGGTGCTCACCCACACTCCCGGCGACGGTCGCCCGAAGCCGGCCCAGCGCAGCCGCGTGTGCAGCAGATGCCGGACCGCACGGTCGGACTCCGGCACCCGGGCGACCACGACCAGCCAGCGGCGGTCCCAGTGCGGCTGGGTGGCGGTGAACCCGAAGATGCGCGAGGCGCCGAGGGCGAGGAACTGGGCGAATGCCGGGCTGAGTTGCCACCAGGTGTAGCGACCGTCGCGGCGCGGGACGAGCCAGCCGTCCCGGGACGCCCGGCTCAGGGCCTGCCGGCAGGCGTCCTCCTCGACACCGAGGCGACCCAGGACGTCGATGAAGGCCGAGGTGGGCGCCGGCTGCCGGGCCGGCCGTACGTAGTCGCCGAGGACAGTGATGAGCAGTCCGCGTACCCCGCCGGTGCCGGCGGCGTACCGGCGCGAGATGACGAACCGCTCCTCGGAGGCGTTACCGAACCGGGCGGGAGAGGCTCTGCTCTCCAGCGGTTCAGGCATGCCCGTCCTGCTCGGCGGAGATCGATCCGCGAACCACCGGGCGAGGGCGCATCAGTGCATTCTAGGGGTTACTACCCAGCACCACCTCCTCCCCCGGTGCCGGACACCGGTCCGTCGACGGTCGTTCGCGACGCGAACGCTCGTACCCCTTGCGGCCATGGCTCGATTCTGGCAATACTCATTTGCCACTGTCAATTGATGGCGATCTCCGAAACCGAATCGACCACCGCCGCCGCGACGCCGCTCGTTGGACATAGACATCGCTCGTCGTCATCTAGATGTCCAACGAGATATGACACCGAGGGGAGGTTGGAGCGAGTGCTGCGGCAGCACGGCGACGACTCGCGCGGGCGTCGGCGCACCATCGCCATCCGTCCACCACCGACCTACAAGTCAGGGAGGGGCCATGCGCCTACCTCGGTTCCGATTGCTCGTCGCGGCCCTGGTGCCGCTCGCCACGGCCGCCGGCGTCAGCCTGCTGCCGGTGACCGGGGCGGCCGCCGCCGGTTGCCAGGTCAACTACTCGGTCGGCTCCCAGTGGGCCGGCGGGTTCACCGGCAACGTACGGGTCACCAATCTGGGCGATCCGCTCTCCGGCTGGACACTGACCTGGTCGTTCAGCGCCGGCCAGCAGGTGACCCAGGCCTGGAACGCGACCGTCAGCCAGAGCGGCGCACAGGTGACCGCCCGCAACGTCGGCTGGAACGGCAGCCTCGCCACCAACGGCAGCACGAGCTTCGGCTTCAACGGCTCGTGGAACAACAGCGGAAATCCCCCACCGTCCAGCTTCGCGTTGAACGGGGTGGCCTGCGACGGCAGTACCCAACCGTCGCCGAGCGGACCGCCGACCAGCGGCCCGACCACCCCGCCCACCACCGGCCCCACCACCGGTCCGACCGGCGGTCCGCAACCGGCCCGCTCGATGGGCTTCATCGGCTGCTCGATGGCGGAGAACGTCGCTCAGGGCTACGTCGCGATCGGTGGGCAGCGCATGTGGGGCCCGTACGGCACGGGAGGCATGGTCGTACAGTCCTGGACGGACACCAACTCCAGTGCCTGGCGGCTGTTCGACCAGCAGGCCGCCAGGTACGGCCGGCCGACCGCCGTCTGGGTGCAGATCTGCATCTTCTCCCAGAACGGGGCGACCTATGACGAGGTCAAGCGACTGATCGCCAACGCCCGCCAGCACGCCGCGCCGGGCGCGACGATCATCATCAGCGGTCAGCCGCTCTACGACGCCGGGCAGACCTGCTTCCTGGCCGGCGCCAACGGTCCACAGCTGACCGACAGCCTGGCCCGGCAGGCCGCGGCCGACTCCTCGCAGAACGTCAGCTACCCCGGCACGTTCCGGCTGCGCAGCAACGAGGTCTCGGACGGCTGCCACGCCAATACCGCCGGTCAGCAGTCGCTCGGTCGACAGGCCCTGGGGTACTGGGGCTAGCAGCCCGTTCCGTTGTCGCCCAACCGGCAGCCGCCGGGGCGGCCGGATGCGTTCGGGCCCACCCGCCGACGTCCGCCGCACGTGCCCACCCATCGTGCGGCGGGCGTCATCCCCGGGGGCAGCCGTTCGCCCCGGCGGACGTGGTCGACGCAGGCTGGCGACTCCTGCGGCCACCCGAACCTGTCTGACGAAGTCACCGGAACGACGTTTGACAACTTCATAAACTGCCGGAATTGATGTGTCATACGCTGAAACGGCAGGTGGCGCTGTTTCGACATCGAGCTCGGGAGGCCGGACCCGGGTCAGCGGGAGCTGGCCGGTGTCGGGTACCGGTGGCGGGCCCGCCACAGCCAGCCGACGTCCCGGCCGAAGGACCAGCAGAGCAGCGCCAGCGCCAACCCGACCGAGGCGTACGCCAGGGTGCCCGGGAGCACTCCGGAACTCGCCACCGCCAGCACGATCCCCTGCATCGCGGCGACTGTCTTCCGGGAGAACCGGTGCGGCAGGGCCGCCCGCAGCCACGGCAGCGCCCAGGCAGCGGCGACGAAGGCGTACCGGAGGGCGCCGATGGCCAAGACCCAGGCGCCGAGAGACTGGGCCAGATAGCCGCTCAGCACCAGGATGAGGAAGGCGTCCACCTCCATGTCGAACCGGGCGCCCAGCGCGGAGGTGGTGCCGGTGCGCCGGGCGACCTGACCGTCGACCCAGTCCAGCGCCAGCGCCACGGCCGCCACGGCGACCAGCAGCCCGACCGGGACCGGCGACCGGAACGAGGCGGCGACCAGTGCGGTCACCCCGCCGACCAGGATCGCCCGGGCCAGGGTGACCTGGTTGGCCGCGCCGAGCGCCAGTACCCCGGAGCGGCGCATGCCGTAGCCGAGCAGCAGCCAGGTGACGACCGCGTACGCCGAGCCGGCCAGCCAACCGGCCGACCCCAGCCCGACCGTCGCGGAGAGGGCCGCCAGCAGGACGAACTGGGCCGCCAGCCCTACCGCCAGCCCGTCCAGCACCGCCGCCGTGGCCAGCGGCACGGGTACGGCTCGACCGTCGTGCAGCGGCGCGGATCCGGCCCGGTGCCGCACGGGACGCAGTCGGACCAGAGTGTTTGCGATCGGGTGATCACTGACAGTCAACGTTCCTCCGTCACGGTTTGGCACGATCCACGCGCCGCGTATCGTTGCCGCTGCCCACCCCCGTGGAAACGGAAAACACGAGCGTTCGGTTCACCGCAGCGGCAAAGGAGTTGATGGCAGTGCGTGCCAGGGCCTTCTGGCTTGCCGCACCCGGCCGGGGCGAGATCCGCCCGGTCCCGCTGGCGCCGCCCGGTGCCGGCGAGGTGCTGGTCCGCACCCTCCACTCCGGGGTGAGCCGGGGCACCGAGACGCTCGTCTTCGCCGGCAAGGTGCCACCGAATCAGTACCCGACGATGCGCGCCCCACACCAGGACGGCGACTTTCCCGCCCCGGTCAAGTACGGCTACCTCAACGTCGGCCTGGTCGAGGAGGGGCCGGCGGAACTGGTCGGCAGTACGGTCTTCTGCCTCTACCCGCACCAGACCCGGTACGTCGTGCCGGCGTCCGCGGTCACCGTCGTACCCGATGGCGTGCCGGCGGCCCGCGCGGTGCTCGCCGGCACCGTGGAGACCGCGGTGAACGCGCTCTGGGACGCCGCGCCGCTGGTCGGCGACCGGATCACGGTGGTCGGCGCCGGGATGGTCGGCAGCGCGGTTGCCGGGGTGCTCGCCCGGTTCCCCGGCGCCCGGGTGCAACTGGTCGACGCCGATCCCAACCGGGCGGGCATCGCCGCCGCGCTCGGTGTCGACTTCGCGCTCCCCGCCGACGCGACCGGCGAGCGGGACCTGGTGGTGCACGCCAGCGCCAGCTCGGCCGGGCTGACCCGGGCGCTGGAACTGCTCGCCCCGGAGGGAACGGTCGTCGAACTGAGCTGGTACGGCGACCGGCCGGTCAGCGTGCCGCTCGGCGAGAACTTCCACTCCCGTCGACTGGTCCTGCGCAGCAGCCAGGTCGGCACGGTGTCACCGAACGTACGCGGACGCCGCACCTTCGCCGACCGGCTGGCGCTCGCCCTGGAGCTGCTCGCCGATTCTGCGTTCGACGCCCTGCTGACCGGCCCGTGCGACTTCGAGGAGCTGCCGGAGATCTTCCCCCGGCTGGTCAGCGGGGAACTGCCCGCCCTGTGCCACGTGGTCGACTACGGTAACCCGACCGCCGACCTGTAGCTGCGGCCGACCGGCCGAGCGGGAAACACCCAGGAGGAGAACCCTTGTTCAGTGTCACCGTCCGTGACCACATCATGATCGCGCACAGTTTCCGGGGCGAGGTCTTCGGCCCGGCACAGAAGCTGCACGGGGCGACATTCGTGGTGGACGCCTCGTTCCGCCGTCCGGAGCTGGACGCCGACAACCTGGTGGTGGACATCGGACTGGCCTCCGCGCAGTTGGCCGAGGTGCTCGGCGACCTCAACTACCGCAACCTGGACGACGAGCCGTCGCTGGCCGGGATCAACACCTCGACCGAGGCGTTGGCCCAGATCATCGCGGACCGGCTGGCCGAGCGGGTGCACGCCGGCTCGCTCGGCGCGGGGGCGCGCGGGCTGACCAGGATCAGCGTCACCCTGCACGAGTCGCACATCGCCTGGGCCAGCTACGAGCGGGCACTTTGACGGTACCGCCCCCGGTCCCGCCGGCTCTGCCGGTCCCATCGCCCGACGCCCGGACCGACCGGACCGGCGAGGGCGGAGCCGGGACGGCGTACGTGGTGCTGCCCGGGGACATCGACGACCCGGCTGCGCCGAGCGGCGGCAACCACTACGACCGCCAGGTCGTCACCGGGCTGGGCCGGCTGGGCTGGCGGGTGCGTGAAGTCGCCGTGCCGGGGAGCTGGCCCGAACCGTCCGGAGCCGAACGGGCGGCGCTGGCCGCGGCGCTGGACGGCGTACCGGACGGCGGGGTGGTGCTGCTGGACGGGCTGGTGGCCTGCGGCGTACCCGAGGTCGTCGGACCGGCCGCCGAACGGCTCCGGCTGGCGGTACTGGTGCACCTGCCGCTCGGCGACGAGACCGGGCGGCCGCCCGAGGTGGCGGCCCGACTCGACGATCGGGAACGGCAGACCCTGCTGGCCACCCCGGCCGTCGTGGCGACCAGCGCCGGGACCGGACGCCTTCTGGTGCGGCGGCACGGCCTGCCGCCGTCGCGGGTGCACGTCGTACCGCCCGGGGTGGCGGCGGCGCCGCTGGCACCGGGCACCGACGGGATCTCCGGGCTGCTCTGTGTCGCCTCGGTCATCCCCCGCAAGGGGCAGGACGTACTCGTCGAGGCGCTGGCGACGATCCCCGAACTGCCGTGGCGTTGCCGCTTCGTCGGGCCGGTGGACCGCGATCCGGAGTACCTCGACAGGCTGCACCGGGCGGTCGGAGCGGCCGGGCTGACCGACCGGATACGGTTCACCGGCTCGCGCGGCGGAACCGAGCTGGCCGCCGAGTACGCCGCCGCCGACCTGCTGGTGCTGCCCTCCCGGGCCGAGCCGTACGGGATGGTCGTCACCGAGGCACTGGCCCGGGGCGTTCCGGTGCTCGGCAGCGCGGTCGACGGGTTACCGGAGGCGGTCGGCCACACACCCGACGGCGTCGTACCCGGGCTGCTGGTGCCGCCCGGTGACCCGGCTGCGCTGGCCGGGGCGCTGCGGCGGTGGTTCGACGAGCCGGAGCTGCGGCACCGGCTCCGGGCGGCGGCCCGGGACCGCCGGGCCGACCTGCCCGGCTGGGACGTCACCGCCGCCCGTCTGGCCGAGGTGCTGGCGGGCCTGGCCCGGCGGACAGGACCACCCGGCGCCCCGGACCGGCAGCCACCGCCGGGTGCCGACCCGGACCGGCAGCCACCGCCGCCGGACGACAGGCGGTCGCGACCAGCCGGCGACCCGGAACAGCACCGGCAGCCACCGTCGGGTGGCGACGATGCGGTGGGAGAGGTGCAGAGGTGGGCAGCAGGGCCGAGGAACGGCACGAGGCGCTACGGCGAGGGGACGGCATGACCGGGCAGCACGACGAGCGGAGCGGACGGACCGAGGGTGCTGGCGGGGAGGACGATTCGCCGTACAGCCTGGCCTGGCTCGGGCTGCGGGAGCCGGCCGACGCGCGGGCCCGGTCGGCCGAGCTGGTCGAGGCGCTGCCCGCGCTGCTGCCCGAGGGCGGCCCGACGGTGATCCGGGACCTGGGCTGCGGCAGCGGCTCGATGGGCCGCTGGCTCGCCGGCCGGCTGCCCGGCCCGCAGCACTGGGTGCTCTACGACCGTGAAGCCGGGCTGCTCGACCACGCCCGGGAGCACCTGCCGCGCACCGCCGCCGACGGCTCGCCGGTGAGCGTCACGGCCCGGGAGTGCGACCTGACCCGGCTGACCGCGGACGACCTCGCCGGGGCGTCCCTGGTCACCGCGTCGGCCCTGCTCGACCTGCTCAGCCTGGCCGAGGTGGAGCGGCTCGTCACCGCCTGCGTGGACGCCGGCTGCCCGGCCCTGTTGACCCTCTCCGTGCTGGGTGAGGTGGAACTCTCCCCGGCCGACCCGCTCGACGCCGAGATCTCGGCCGCCTTCGACGCGCACCAGCGGCGCAGTAGCGGCGGTCAGCTGCTACTCGGCCCGGACGCGCTGGAGGCGACCGCCGAGGCGTTCCGGCGGCTCGGCGCCCAGGTGCGGGTCCGGCCCAGCCCGTGGCGGCTCGGTCCGGCCGAGGCGGAGCTGACCGCCCGCTGGCTGCGCGGCTGGATCGCCGCCGCCGTCGAGCAGCGGCCGGAACTGGCCGCCCCGGCGGCCGGCTACCTGGAGCGCCGGCTCGCCGCCGCGACCGCCGGCGAACTGCGGGCGGTCGTCGGGCACGCCGACCTGCTGGCCACGTACGGATGAACCCGATCCGGACCGCGCACCACGTCCGGATGAACCGCAGCCCCGGTTGCCTCGTATCACTGCGAGAACCGATCGAAGGAGGGGCGCGGATGTACGGGTCGAGGACGGCACTGCGGGACGTTCCGGCGGACCGGGTGGCGTCGTGAGGCGTACGTTCTGGGCCTGGGCCAGGGTGCTCGGCGGCGCCGCGATCCTCGGCTTCCTGCTGTGGCGGCTCGGCACCGGGGCGTTCCTGGACGGGCTGCGGGTCATCGACGCCGGCACCCTGCTCGCCGCGCTCGGGATCGGGCTGCTGACCACCGTGTTCAGCGCCTGGCGCTGGTGCCTGGTCGCCCGGGGGCTCGGCATCCGATTGCCGCTGCGCCGGGCGGTCGCCGACTACTACCGGGGGCTCTTCCTCAACGCGGCCCTGCCCGGCGGCGTACTCGGGGACGTGGACCGGGCGGTCCGGCACGGCCGGGACACCGACGACGTGGGCCGGGGCGTCCGGGCGGTGGTCCTGGAACGTTTCGCCGGGCAGCTCGTGCTGTTCGCGGTCGGCGTGCTGGTGCTGGCGGTCGCCTATCCGGTGCCGCTGGCGGCCGGGTCCGGCCTCGGTCCGACCGGGTGGCTGGTCGCCGTGGCCGTGGGGGTGGCCGGGCTGCTCGGCCTGGCCGGCTGGCTCCGGCTGCGCTCCCGCCGCCCCGGCCGGCCGCCCCGCCCGGAGGCGCTCCCGGCATCGGCCTCACCCCTCGGCCCGGCATCCGGCTCGCGCCTCGGCCGGGCCTGGCGCAGGAGTGTCTCCGACGTACGGCTCGGGCTGCTCGCCCGGAACTGCTGGCCGGGGATCGTGCTCTCGTCCGTCGTCGTGCTGGCCGGGCATCTGGGCACGTTCGTCGTCGCGGCGCGGGCCGCCGGCTCGTCGGCGCCGCTGACTGAGCTGGTCCCGCTGATGCTGCTGGCCCTGATCGCGATGGCGCTGCCGCTGAACGTCGGCGGCTGGGGCCCCCGGGAAGGCGTCACCGCCTGGGCCTTCGGCGCCGCCGGGCTCGGCGCGTCGCTCGGCCTCACCGTCGCCGTGGTGTACGGGGTGCTCGCCTTCGTCGCCAGCCTGCCCGGTGCCGCCGTGCTGCTCGCCCGCTGGGCCGCCCGGTTCGGCACGGTCGGCAACCGTGCGCTGCTCCGGCTCCGGCTGTCCCGGGCGGTCGCGTGACCGGCGGCGGAGCCTGCCGCCCGCCCGCCACCGGTCCGGCCGGTAGCGGCGGTACGCCGTGCTACGGCGGAGCCCGCCGCTCGCCCGCCACCCGTCCGGCCGGTCGGCCCGACCGGGTCGGTCGGGCCGGTGCGGCGTGCTCAGGTCCCGGCGAACCGTTCGGAGAGCGCGTAGCGCAGCAGCACCACGTCGCCGATCTGGCAGACCTCGGCCAGCTCGGCCCGGCGGTCGGGCCCCCACGGGAAGCGGCCGTCGCCGACGAACCGGGGCGCCCGGGAGTCGCCGACGAAGAACGGGGCGACCACCAACTGCAACTCGTCGGCCAGCCCGGCGGTGAGGAACTGGGTATGTATCGTCCCGCCCCCCTCGACCATCAACCGGGCCACCCCGCGAGCGTGCAGGTCGGTCAGCACCAGTTCGAGGTCGACCGGGTCGCCGCCGTCGACCACCGTCGCCACCTCGCCGAGCCGCGTCTGCGCCTCGTCCAGACCGGTGCTGGCGCAGTAGACGAGTTTGTCGATGTCGCCGGTGCCGAAGAAGTGCGCGGTCGGGTCCAGGTCGGCCCGGCCGGTCACGGTCACCTTCACCGGTGTCGGCCGCAGTCCTCGGGCGACCCGCTCCGCCCGGCGCTCCGGCGACCGGACCAGCAGTCGCGGATTGTCCTGCCGGACCGTACCCGCGCCGACCAGGATCGCGTCGCATTCCGCCCGTACGGCATCCACCCGGTCGAAATCGGCATCGTTGGACAGCAGCAGCCGGTTTCCCGTGGCGTTGTCCAGGTAACCGTCGATTGACATGCCGCAGCTGAGCAGTACGTACGGCCGGTCGCCCACTGGTTGCACCTCTCCGTCGATGAACAGCCCGCGCGGTGGCCCAGTCTTCCGCACCGTCGGCGCCCGTCCCCGCCGACCTCGCCCCGGTAGCCGCCAGGTGGCCCGCATCGGATGACCGCGCACCGGGTACCAGCCTGCACGGTCTTCCAATGCGTCGGCGGGCGGACCCCCGGCCGAGGCACGCCAGATCGTCAGGGCTCTGAGGCACCCTAGATCGTCAGGGCGCACGCACCCCGACCCCAAGAGGGAGAACTGATGCCGCACACACCGCCCCAGGTAACCACCGCCGAGGCTGCCGAAACGCTCACCGCGCTCGGGCCGGTGCCCCCGGCCACCGTCCGCCGGCAGGTGACCGTACCGCTACGCTTCGGCGACGGCTACACCGCGACCGCGAGCGTGTTCACCTTCGACGGCCTGGTGGACGGCCGCGAGCACCTCGCTCTCGGCCTGGGAGACTGGCGGGACAGAATCGACCAGACCGTCGAGGGCACCCCGATGCCGCTGGTGCGCCCGCACAGTGAGTGCATGACCGGTGACGTCTTCGGCAGCCAGCGGTGCGACTGCGGCCCGCAGCTGCGGGAGGCGGTCGAGCGGATCAGCGAGCACGGCGGATTCCTGCTCTACCTGCGCCAGGAGGGCCGGGGCATCGGGCTGTACGCGAAGCTCGACGCGTACGCGTTGCAGGACGTGGGACTGGACACCTACGAGGCCAACGTGGCGCTCGGGCACGGCGAGGACGAGCGGGACTACACCGTGGCGGCGCAGATGCTGCGTACCCTCGGCGCCGAGCGGGTCGCGCTGCTGAGCAACAACCCCGACAAGGCGGAGCAGCTCGACCGGCTCGGCGTACGGGTCGCCGAACGGATCCCCACCGGGGTGCACCTCTCCGCCGCCAACGCCAGATACCTGAAGACGAAGGCCAACCACACGGCGCACACCATCGACCTGCCCCTCGCCGACTGAGCCGGCGGCCTCCCGTGGGTGCGGGACCGGCGGTTCAGACGACCGGGGCCCGGTCGAGGTCGGTGATGTCGATCTCGTGCCGCTCGAACAGCTCTTCGAGGGCGTCCGGGCCGTTCTCCTCGGCGTAGTCGGCCTCGGACTCGCTCACCGGTACGGCGAGCAGCCAGGCCACCGTCCGGCCGCCGACCACCGTCGAGCCGAACTCCCGCTCCCACAGGTAGGGGTCGGTGAGGAAGAGGTGCGGGAACCGGGTGTCCGGCAGGTGCATCCGCAGCACCTCCCGGAAGCAGGCGCCGGGCTCCGGTTCCCAGCCGTCGTTGATCCAGAAGAACGCGGCGGTGCTCAGCGCCTCGGCGAACCGGGGGTGCAGCGCCGAGTCGGCGACGGCGAGCAGTTCGACGCCGAGCGGCGGGTCGACCTCCCGGGGGACGACCAGCTCCGACAGCCCGATGGTGCAGTACGCCGTGACGTCCGGCCAGGGGTGGTCGGTGGAGTGCAGGATCGCCACCTTGCCGGTCCCGTCGGCGTCGAGGTATTCGACGACCCGGGGGCTGCCGCCGAAGACCGCCGCGACGGTCTTCGCGATCACCTTGTTCTCGTTGCTCACGTTCGGCATGTGCTCACGGCCCCAGGTAGTCGTCCGTACGGTCCTCGCCCGCGCGGCCCCGGTTCGACGATGGTAGCTCCGGCCGGTAGTGGTCCGGGTTGTTGTGCTCGTCGAGGAACTCCTTGCGGCTGATCCGCCGCCGACGCGCGCTGGCCTGGTGCTTGCGGAACTCGTACCCCGGCTTGTGTCCCATGTCCCACCGCCCGAACCGGCGGATGACCCTGCCGGTGAGCGGGTCCCGGACCTTGCCGTCCGGGCCCTTGTTCGCCTTCCACACCTTGTCGCGCAGGCCCCGGCGGAAGGTCTTCGGCCGGCGGTAGGGATCCCGGCGCAGCTTGGCCCGCACGCTCCTGGCGACCGGTGGCAGCGGTTCGCCGTCCTTGACGACCGCCCGCAGCGACCGCATGACGCCCTTGGCGGCGGCACCGGTCAGCCGGCGCCGCCCCGGACGTCTAGCCATTGACGATCTTCATGATCGCCTCGTTGAGCAGCCAGTCCAGGGCACGGCGGCACGCCTCGCGCAGCGCCGCCGCACCGGCGGCGGCCAGCCCGCCGGTGGCGATCGCCGCCGCTATCGCCAGCACGGTCAGGGTGGCCTGGGCGATGATGTTGATCTTCAGTGCCAGCACGATGGCGGCGCAGGTCATCAGGCCGGCGCCGACGATGTCCGCGCCGGACGCCCCGCCGGCCAGCCGCTGCGCCGGGGCGGCGTCCCGGGTCCAACTGGTCCGGAACACGTCGGCCAACTCACCCCGGCCCGCCGTCCAGACCTCGGCCGCCGCACCGTTGGCGGCGGCCACCTGCGCGTCGAGCTGGCCCGACAGGCCGCTCCAGGCCCGGCCCAGCTCCAGCAACTTGGTCTCGTCGCTCTCCGGCCACCGGAAGCCGATGGTGGACAGCAGGTCCACCAGGCTGGACGGCAACTCGATCCCCACCACGGGCCCCCTACGGTCGTGTCCACCCCTGGCTGTCCAGCAGTGCGCTCGCCTGTGCCCTGCTCTCCGCGTCGGCCTCCTCGAAGAGGAACGCCGCGGCGTCCAGCCGCTCGGCGTAGTCGTCGATCGTGTCGAGGTTGGAGCTGTAGCAGTTCATCACCATGGCGTGCGCGCCCTGGTAGACGTCGGCGATCGCCGCACCCAGCTCGTCGTTCCCCCACGGCGCGCCGACGGAGTCCAGCCGCCCCTGGAAGGCGCCCAGCAGGGCGTCGGTCCGCTCGACCACTCCGATGAGCCGCCCGGCGGAGTTCCGCAACCCGTCCGGGGAGACCTCGGTGGTGCTCACCCGGCCCGCCGTTCGATCCGGGCCATCGCGTCGGTGAGCGAGTCGGTGATCGCCCGCATGCTCCGCATGCTCTGCTCGCGTACCTCGCGCAGTTGTTCGGCCAGTACCGCCGGATCGACCGCGCCGGCCGCGAGCAGCGCGTCGTCGTGGTCGCGGGCGGTCTGCCAGGCCTGGTTGAACGCCCTGGTGAGCCCCTCGGCCAGCTCGGCCGGGCGGATGCCGGTCACCTCGTCGTCCAGCCGGATCTCCGCCACCTGCCCGTCGGCGGCCAGCCGCACCCGGACCCGGCCGTCGAGGGCGCTGCCGGAGGCTTCCCGGTTCGGCTGCTGCCGGTCGCGGGCCGCGTCCGCCTCACGCTGGACGGCCTCCATCAGCCGGTCGATGTCACCCAGCACGTGCCACAGATCTGACAAGCCACGCCTCCCGCCGTCGCGCAGACGGTGGAGCCACGGCGCGCGCTGCCTCCACCCGAACCTCAACCTAACGGCCCATCGATACCGGGGCAATCATCGATCCCGGCACTCCGCAGGGAGCCGGCGCCGGCCCGGACGCTACCCTCCGGCTTCGGGACGCCCCGGCTCGCGGCCGGGCCCCGCCGGGCTGCACCGACGGCCCGAGACGACGAAGGGAGACGGGCCATGCTTGTCGACTGGCCACTGGACCGGCTGCGCGACTACCTACCCGAACGGGACGAACCAGGCGACTTCGACAACTTCTGGGCAGACACCCTCGGCCAGGCACGGGACGCGGCCGGCCCGGCCAAGTTCGAGCCCTACGACGCCGGGTTGTCCACCGTGGAAGTCTTCGACGTCACCTTCTCCGGCTTCGCCGGACAGCCCGTCCGCGGCTGGTTCCTGCTCCCCCGGCACAGCACCGGCCGGCTCCCCTGCGTCGTGGAGTACATCGGGTACGGCGGCGGGCGCGGGCTGCCGCACGAGTGGCTGACCTGGAGCGCCGTCGGCTATGCCCACCTGGTGATGGACACCCGGGGCCAGGGCAGCAACGGCTACCTGGTCGGCGACACACCGGACCCGGACCCGTCCGGCCTGCCGCAGACCCCCGGCTTCATGACCCGGGGCATCACCGAGCCGGCCACCTACTACTACCGCCGGGTCTTCGCCGACGCCGTCCGGGCGGTGGAGACCGCCCGGGAACACCCCCGGGTCGACCCGGACCGGGTGGTGGCGGCCGGCACCAGCCAGGGCGGCGGGATCAGCATCGCCGTCGCCGGGCTGGTCGACGGGCTCGCGGCGGTACTGCCGAACGTGCCGTTCCTCTGCCACTACCGGCGGGCCACCGAGATCACCGACGCCACGCCGTACCAGGAACTGGTGACGTACCTGCGGACGCACCGCAACGGTGTCGAGCAGGCGTTCCGCACGCTCGACTACTTCGACGGAGTCAACTTCGCCAGCCGGGCGAGCGCGCCGGCGCTCTTCTCCGTCGCCCTGATGGACGCGGTCTGCCCGCCGTCGACGGTCTATGCCGCCTTCAACCACTATGCGGGGCCGGACAAGGACATCACCGTGTGGCCGTACAACGGGCACGAGGGCGGGGCCGGTTTCCAGTTCCCCCGGCAGGCCGAACTGCTCCGCCGGCTGTTCGGGGATGGCTGACCGCTCTCCGGAGACGGCTGACCGCTGTCCGGCGACGGCTGACCCGCGGAGCGGCGCCGCCGGGGCGGCCACCGGCTACGGCGCCGCCTTCGACCGGCTCTTCGCCCGGGGCAGCGCGGCGGTGCTGGCCGGTACCCACTACCGGGACTCGCCCCCGGTCGACGGCGGCCGGTGGGGGCTGTCAATCGTGCTGCCGCCGGATCCGGAAAGCACCGTCCGGCTGGCCGCGGTGACCGCCGAGGCGCTCGCGGTGGCCGGCCCCGGACACTGGCCGACCGGCTCGCCGGCGGCGGTGCACCTCACGGTACGGGCGCTCGAGGCGCACCGGAGCAACGTGCCGGAGGGCGACCCGCTGGCGGTCCGGGCGCGGCGGCACTGCGCCGGGCGACCGCCGCCGGCCCACCGGTACGCCTGGCGCTGCGCGGCCTGACGCTCACCCCGTCCGGCGCGATGGCCTGCGGGTACCCGCTCGACACGGCGGCCGACGACTTCGCGGCGCGGCTGGCCGCCGAACTCGGCGACGACGCCTGGTTCGAGGCCGACTTCACCCGGGACATCTGGTACGCCACCCTGGTCCACTTCACCGGGCCGGTGCCCGACCCGGCCGCCCTGGTCGACTGGGTCGCCGCCCGCCGCGACGCCGACCTGGGCGACACCGTCGTCGCGGCGGCCGAACTGCTGCGCTTCCGGTTCGACGGACGCCAGCCGGTCCGGGTACCGCTGGCCCGCGCCCCCTTCGCGACCAGCACCCGATAGCCGGGAACCGGCGGCGGGAGTCGGTCCGGCACGGACCGGGCAGGCCGGCCCCGTCGCCGCCGGAGTCACCGGGCCCGGCATCCTCTGCCGGCCTCGGGGCCGCGCCGGAGCCGACCGTGGCCGTATGATTACCCGGCTTCCCGACCGGTCGCAGCCGACCCGTCCGCAGCACGGTCGACGACGACTGTCAGATCCACGTCCGTCCCTTTTGCTCCGGCCGCCCGGAGCGAAACGATGGTCCGGAAGTCACGGGAGGAATCGATGGACTCCGACAGCGCCGACCCTGGACGCCCGGCGGAGCCGCTGCCGGCCGAGTTCGGCTCGGCCGAGCGGGCCACCGACCATGGCGACGGCCGGACCAGCCGGTTGTCGCCGGTGCCGACCTCGCCGAGCCTGGTCACCGACTCGGTCATCGCCCGGCCGTTGCAGGAGCGCATGCGCTCCTCCGGGGACGAGCCGATCGGCGTGGTGATCGAGCTGCGTACCCGGTACCTGGGCGGGGTGCGCCGGGCACAGTCCCGGGTGACCGACCTGATCCGGCAGGTCGCCGACGCCGGCACCCCGGTCTGGCCGATCGGCTCGTACGTCAGCAGCGCCCTCACCGCCGCCCAGATCCGCGCCCTGGTGGCCGCCGACGCCGAGGAGGCCGAGGAGGTCGCCCACGAGCAGGCGGAACTGGAGGCCGGACTGGCCGAGCAGGCGCCGCGCTCCGGCCCGACCGCCGAGGAGTCTCCGTCGACCGTCACGGCCGGGCCGGCCCCACGCTCGGCGATTCACCGGATCTGGCCCAACTTCGAGGTCCAGCCGCTCACCCACCGCTCGGTGGTGACCACCAAGTGCCAGGCGGCGCACCGGGCCTTCAACGCGTACGGCCAGGACATCGTCTGGGCGGTGCTCGACTCCGGGATCGACGAGGAGCACGCGCACTTCCAGCGGCACGGCAACCTGGCCCTGGCCCCGCCACTGGCGCACCGCAGCTTCGTCGGCGACAGCGACGCGGACGCGACGAAGGACCGGGCCGGACACGGTACGCACGTCGCCGGCATCCTGGCCGGCGAGCAGCTCGTCGGCGAGGACGAGAGCCCGCTGACCGCCGCCACGTTCTACCAGCCGGACGCGGGCGACCTGCGTACCGAGCGGCTGCGGCTGCGGGCGATCAGCGGGATGGCGCCGCGCTGCCGGCTGCTCTCCTGCAAGATCCTCCGGGACGACGGATCCGGCGACATGGCGGCGGTACTCGCCGCGCTGGAGTACATCCAGGAACTCAACGACTACGGCCGCGAGCTGCTGGTGCACGGGGTGAACCTGTCGGTCGGGTACCCGTTCGACCCGACCTGGTTCGCCACCGGGCTCAGCCCGGTCTGCCGGGAGGTCAACCGGCTGGTGCAGTCCGGCGTGGTGGTGGTCGCGGCGGCCGGCAACACCGGCTACGGCTACGTCATCGACGCCGGTGGCCGGCGGATGCGGACCGCGTTCGACCTGACCATCAACGATCCGGGCAACGCCGAACTCGCCATCACGGTCGGCGCCACCTCCTGCCGGCCGCACGCCTCCGGCGTCTCCTACTTCTCCTCCAAGGGCCCGACCGGGGACGGCCGGGCCAAGCCGGACCTCGTGGCACCCGGCGAGCGGGTGATCAGCGCCGGTACCGGCCGGCTACTGGACCAGGCGCTGACCGGCGTGCCCGGCGCGACCTACGTGGAGAACTCCGGCACCTCGATGGCGGCACCGCACGTCTCCGGGGTGGCGGCGGCGTTCATGTCGGTCCACCAGGAGTTCATCGGCCGCCCGCACCGGGTCAAGCGGGCGCTGCTCGACTCCGCCACCGACCTCGGTCGGGACCCGTCGTTCCAGGGGCGCGGGCTCGTGGACGCGATGCGGGCCCTCCAGTCGGTCTGACCCGTCGACTCGGGAGAAGGTGCCAGATGCAGTTCCCGTACGCGGAGGTGGAGATCCGCTCCACCGGCGAGATCCATGACGACGCACAGCGCCGGGCGGCGGTGGAGTTGGTCGCCTCCTCGGGCGCCACCGACGTACTCGTGCTCTGCCACGGCTGGAACAACGACATCCCGCAGGCCCGCCGCCTCTACCAGCGACTCACCGACAACATGGCGGCGGTCCGCCCGGCGGTGCCCGGGGCGGCGTCCCGGACGCTGGCCGTGGTCGGCCTGCTCTGGCCGTCGATCCGCTGGTCGGACGAGGACGAGGTGGCCGGCGGCGGGGTCACGGTCGCCGACGAGGCCACGGCACTGATCGGGGCGATCGCGGCCCAGGTCGAGGAGCCGGGCCGGGCCGCGCTGCTCAGCGCGCTGGTGCCGGAGCTGACCGGCTCGGCCGAGGCGAGGCAGCGCTTCCTCGATCTCCTGCGCCAGCAGCTCCCCGGCGCCCCGGCGAGCGCCGGCACGCCAGCCGGTGCCGGCGAGCCAGCCGATGCCGGCATCCCGGCCGGCGAGGCTGGGGAGGTGGACGAGGACGCGCCGCCGTCGGCGCTGCTGCACGGCGACGCGGAGACGGTGTTCCAGGCCGTCGGTGGCCCCGAGGTCGACTTCGGGCTGCCGGAGCGGGCCGGCGGCGCGGCCGACGGCGTGCTCGGGCCACCGGACGTGGCGACCGGCGGGGCGGCCGGCTTCGGCTTCGACCTGGACAGCGTGCTGGCCAAGGCGCGCGGGGTGTTGAACATCACCACCTACTACACGATGAAGAACCGGGCCGGGACGGTCGGCTCCGGCGGCGTCGCCACGCTGCTGCCGCAACTGGCCGGGGCAGCACCGTCGGGCGTACGACTGCACCTGGCCGGACACTCGTTCGGCGCCCGGGTCCTGGCCGCGGCGGCGGTACGGCACCCCCGGCTGCACTCGTACACGCTGCTACAGGGTGCGTTCAGCCACCACGCGTTCGCCGAGAACTTCAACGGCCGGGGCGAGAACGGGCACTTCCGCTCGCTGCTGACCGGTCGGCAACTGGCCGGGCCGATGCTGGTGACGCACACCGTCAACGACCGGGCGGTCGGCCTGGCGTACGCTGCGGCGTCCCGGCTGGCCCGGCAGGCCGGCGCCGGCCTCGGCGACGCGAACGACCCGTACGGCGGGATCGGCCGCAACGGGGCGCTGAAGACTCCCGAGGTCGTCCAGCCCGGCGCCGAGCTGCTGGAGGTGGGCGGCGGCTACCAGCTCCAGCCGGGGCGGGTTCACAACCTGCGGGCGGACCGGTTCGTCAGCTCGCACGGGGACGTCAGCGGCCGACAGGTCGCCTACGCTCTGTACTCTGCGATATGCGTTCAGTGACCATCGGGGAACTGGACCGGCCCCGGGCGACGGCCGAACGCCGTTGACGAGTCCTGACGCCCCCGACTTTGATTGACCTGGCCACCGGTGGGTACGGTCCGCGCTGTAACCTGACGGGTCCGGTGACCTTGGAGGCGCCATGACTGACGGTCCGTTGCACGATCAACGGACGGAGACACAGCATGGTCCTCTGCTGCTCCAGGCCGATTTCGACGCGGAGCAGGTCGCCGAGGTACGCCGGGCGTTGGCCGGGTGCCTCCTGTCGGCCGGGCTGGTCGGGGAACGGCTGGACGACTTCGTGACCGCGGTCAACGAGGCGATGACCAACGCCGTCCGGCACGGCGGCGGAAGGGGCGAGCTGCGGTTCTGGCGGCGGCAGCACCTGGTCTGTGAGATCCGGGATCACGGGAACGGCTTCGCCGACCCGCTGCCCGACATTCCGCGCAGCCGCCCCCGCCCGTCCGCGAGCGGTGGGATGGGACTGTGGCTGGCCCAGGAACTCGCCGACGCGATCGAGGTGCGCAGCGGCGCCGACGGAGTCCTGGTACGGCTGACCATGGCCGTCACCGACCAGACCGCCGTACCGCCGGCAGTGTCCCTTGCCGCCGTACCGCCGACCGCCGGGCTCGACCGCCAGTCGCCGCTCTCCGGCCCGACCGACGTACCGCCGGCCGCCGGACTCGACCGCCAGTCGCCGCTCTCCGGCCCGACCGACGTACCACTGGCCGCCGGACTGGCCAACGTGCCATCCCTCACCGGCCCGACCGAAATGCCACTGGCCGTCGGACTCGACCAGGTCCCACCACTGGCCGGCCCGACCGAAATGCCACTGGCCGTCGGACTCGACCAGGTCCCACCACTGGCCGGCCCGACCGAAATGCCACTGGCCGCCGGAGTCGACCAGGTGCCACCCCTCACCGGCCCGACCGAGGTACCACCGGCAGCCGGGCTGGCCGACGTGCCCCCGCTCGGCGGCCCGCCCGAGCTGCCGCCGGCGACGGGCGGCTGACCGCGCCCGGGAATCCGGACCGGCCGGCGACGGGTGGGGAGCTGCCGCCCGGCTCTCCCCACCCGCCCCGCTCGGCCGACAACCGGTTCGGTCAGCGTCGCGGCACCGCTTCGGCGACCGTCGCCGGCACCGGCTGGTAGCCGGTGGCCCGGGTGCTGAACGTCCCCCGGCCCTGGCTCCGGCTGCGCAGCCGGGTCGCGTAGCCGAAGAGTTCGGCCAGCGGCACGGTCGCGGTGACCACCACGGTGCCGGCCCGGGTGGTCGAGCCGACGACCCGGCCACGCCGGGCCGCCAGGTCGCCGAGCACCGCCCCGACGGTGTCGTCCGGCACGGTGACCGTCACCTCGACCACGGGTTCCAGCAGGACCAGCTCGCTGGCGGCCAGCGCGGCCCGCAGCGCGAGCCGACCCGCCGTCCGGAAGGCCAGCTCGGACGAGTCCTTCACGTGCGTGGCACCGTCGGTCAGGGTGACCCGCAGCCCGATCACCGGATGGCCGCCGAGCGGGCCGTCGGCGAGCGCGTCCCGGCAGCCGGCCTCGACCGCCCGGACGTACTCCTTCGGCACCCGGCCGCCGACGACCGTGGAGGCGAACTCGAAATCGGGTACGCCACCGGCCGGCACCTGGACGTCGGCGGTCGAAGGAACCTCCAGCGGCGCCACGTCCAGGACGACGTGTGCCCACTGACCCGCGCCGCCGTCCTGCTTGACGTGCCGGTACACCAGGCCGGAGACGCCACGCAGCAAGGTTTCCCGGTACGCCACCCGGGGCCGGCCCACGGTCACCTCCAGCCCGCCGTCCTGGCGGATCTTCTCCACCGCCACCTCCAGATGCAGCTCCCCCAGGCCGGAGAGCACGGTCTGCCCGGTCTCCGGATCGGTCCGCAGCGCCAGCGAGGGGTCCTCCTCGAGCAGCCGGGCGAGGGCCGAGGCCAGTCGCCCGGTGTCGGTGCTCCGGCGTGCCTCGACTGCGACCGAGACCACCGGGTCGGCGGCGCTCGGCGGTTCGAGCAGCAGCGGTGCCTCCGGGGCGCAGAGGGTGGCACCCACCCGCGCCGACTTAAGCCCGACCACCGCGACGATGTCGCCGGCGGCCGCCCGGTCCACCTCGGTGTGCCGGTCGGCCTGCACCCGGAGGATCCGGCTGATCCGTTCGGTACGTCCCGCTCCGGCGTCCAGCACCACGCCTCCCTTCCCGATGGTCCCCGCGTAGACCCGCAGGTAGCTCAGCCGACCGGTGCCGGTCGAGTTGACCTTGAAAACCAGGCCGGTGAACGGCGCCGCCGGGTCGGCGGGCCGCTCCCGCCGCTCGCCGCCGGGAGTGTCGCCGCACACCGCCGGCACGTCCAGCGGCGACGGCAGGTAGTCGACGACCGCGTCGAGGAGCGGCTCGATCCCCCGGTTCCGGTAGGCCGAGCCGCAGAGCACCACCACACCGTCCCCGGTACGGGTCAGCTCCCGCAGCGCGTCCCGGAGCGTCCCGGCGGCCAGCGTCGACCGCTCGCAGTACTCCTCCAGGGCGGCCGGATGCCGTTCGGCGACCGCCTCGACCAGTATCCGGCGGCGCCGCTCGGCCTCCGGCCGCAACTCCTCCGGCACCGGGCCGAGGGTCGGAGCCTGCGCACCGTCGGGCCAGGTCAGCGAGCGCATCTCGACCAGGTCGACCACTCCGGTGAAGCCCTCCTCGCGGCCGATCGGCAACTGCACCACCAGCGGGGTGACCCGGAGCCTGTCCCGGATCGACCGGACCGCCGTGTCCAGGTCGGCGCCGGACCGGTCGAGTTTGTTGACGAAGGCGATCCGGGGTACGCCGTGCCGGTCGGCCTGTCGCCACACCGACTCGCTCTGCGGCTCGACCCCGGCGACGCCGTCGAAGACCGCGACCGCCCCGTCGAGTACCCGCAGCGACCGCTCGACCTCGTCGGCGAAGTCGACGTGGCCGGGTGTGTCGATCAGGTTGATCCGGTGACCGGCCCACTCGCAGCTCACCGCGGCGGCGAAGATGGTGATGCCGCGGCGGCGCTCCTGGGCGTCGAAGTCGGTGACGGTGGTCCCGTCGTGCACCTCGCCGCGCTTGTAGGTGGCGCCGGTGGCGTAGAGGATCCGTTCGGTGGTGGTGGTCTTGCCGGCGTCGACGTGGGCGAGGATGCCCAGGTTGCGCAGCCGGGTCAGGGGGTTGGAAACAGCACGCACGGCCCATGGCCTCTCTGTGGTGACCTGTCGGTAAAGGACGGGCGCGATTTCCGGACGAGCCCACGCGGGAAGCGCGGGCGAGCACTCCCGCAGCCCGACGCCCCGGACCGACCGACGTGGCCGACAGGACCGACGCGGCCAGCACGACCGACGCGGCCGACAGGACCGACGCGGCCGGCACGGCAACAGGATCGGTGTGGCAACAACATCGGTGTGGCCGACGGAATCGGTGCGGCCGGACGCAGGACTGGCAGCGTCGGCCGGGGTCGGGAGAGGTGGCTCAGGGATTCGTCACGGATCTCCGGTGCTGCCGCGCGAGCCGGCACCGGAGATCAGGAAGACGTCAGGATCACCCGGTGCAGCGACTGGGGAATGACCACAGCGGTGCGGTAGCGCACGGCCGTCTCCCCTCACTCGTTCCGGTCACGCGCCGGCCCACGAAAGGGCCAAGATCGCGCTGGGCTGGTCCCGAGTGTACCGGCCGGACACCCGTCGCACAGTCCGATTTTCCGGGCACCCGGGGTGGCGCTGCCGGCCTGCCCCGCTCGCCCGGCTGCGTTCGGCCGCCGGCCCTCGGTCGGCGGCCGGTGCGCCTGAGGTACGGGAAAGGTACGGGAATCGACGGCGCAATGTGGATCTCTAGTCTCCCTGACGTCCGAAATAAGTACGGACGAACCAAGGGAGAGAGTCGAATGCTCACGAAGAAGACCGCGCGGCAACACCGGACACTCTCAGCGATCCTGATTGCGGTGCCGGTGTTCCTCGCCACCAGCTTCGCCATGGCTTCGCCGGCCGTGGCCGCGCCGATCGACAACCCGAGCACCGAAATCCCGGTCGGCTGCCCGGGGGCTCGCGCGGTCATCCAGGTCGAGTGGGAGGGCACCCGCTCCGCCAAGGTGCACTGGGAGTTGACCGACACCAGCTCGGACGGCAAGTCGCCGCTGATCAAGATCGTCGCCAACGACGGGTCCGGCTCCGGCAAGAGCTGGGTCTTCCGGAACGACGAGGTGGTGTTCGCGGTCGACGGCGGCTACGGCGCATCCGCCAGCGGCGGCGGCCACTCCTGGGATCCGGGCGGGATCGCCCAGTTCAACAACCTCGAGGTGAAGGTCAGCAACGGCTCGAGTGGCCAGGGAACCATCTGCTCGGTGACGAAGACGACCTACAACTACACCCGGCTCGCCTACCAGTACGCGCTCAACCAGAGCGACAAGCGCTACGTCCTGGGCGCCGAGGGCCCGGACGCGTACGACTGCTCGGGTCTCGTCAAGTTCGGCTACGAACGCGTGACCAACTTCCCCGGATGGGGCAGCGTCAGGTCGTCGGCGCAGCAGTACGAGTGGGCACGCTCGGAGGCCAACAACAACAACGCCGACCTCAGCAACCTCAAGAGTCGCGATGCCATCCAGGTCAGCCGCAGCAAGCTCAAGATCGGTGACCTGGTCTTCTACAGCGGTCACGTCGGCTTCTACGCGGGCGGCGGGCAGTTGTACTCGGCCATGAGCCCGAGTGCGGGAATCGGCTACACCAGCGTCGACTACACGACCCCGCTTGGCTACTACCGGGTGGTCGGTGTCACCGGCTAGGCGTGCTACAGCGGGTCCGTCCTGGCTCCATGGGTACGGACCCGCTGGCCCTCCGGTCGTGGGCGAGAGCGTCGAGGATCGTCGCCACGACCGGAGTCCCCACCGACATTCCGGAACGGCCGGCCGCTACGGCTTGCTGATCGCCACGGCGGTGTACGGGGTCTCCGGCGTCGGCGGGGTGGTGAACCGCGCGTTCGGCAGGTAGAGCCGGTTACCGTACGAGGCGACCGCGGTCGGGACGTCGAACCGGGGATCGGTCAGCCGTTCGACGATCCGGCCCGAGCGGCCGTCCGGGGAGAGTCGCAGTACGGCCACCGTGTTGAGCCGGTTGAGCACCGCGTAGAGCGTCCGGCCATCCAGCAGCAGCCCGTCGCCGTTGGTGAGCAGTTCCCCGCCGAGGTCCACCTGCCGGGTCACGCCGGAGCGGGGGTCCACCCGGAACAGCAGGCCGGTGTTGGACTGCACCACCAGCAGGGCCCGACCGTCCGGGGTCCGGCAGATGCCGTTGGCGTTGATGCCGGCGGCGTAGACGATGTCCCCGGTCAGCGGCAGCCCGCGTACGTCGTCGGCGCCGGCACCGCGCCCGGTCGGCACCACGTACAGCACCGGGTTCGACGAGTCGGTGAAGTACGCCGCGTGCCGGGTCAGCACCACGTCGTTGACGAAGGTCGAGTCGACGGTGAAATACAGGTTCGCGAGCACCTGGCCGCTCCGGGCGTCCACGATCCGGCCGAGGCCGGACCCGCCGCCGGCCACGAAGAGCCGGCCCCGGCCGTCCAGCTTCAGCCCGATCGACGGGAGGTCCGGACCCGGTCCCTCGCCGAGCACCCGGCCCTCGCCGGTGGCCAGGTCGACCCGGTAGATCGCCCCGTCGTAGCGGGAACCGAAGTACGCGAACGGCAGCGCACCGATCGCGATCCCCTCCGGCATCCAGCCGTCGGGCAGGTCGAAGGTGTCGGGGAACCGCTTCCGGGGACGTACGCCGGGGGCGTGCGCGCTCGCCCTCTCCGCGGTGCCGACCGCGGCGGCGACCCCCAGCGCGGCGACGCCGGTCAGGACACTACGTCGTCGGATCATGAGGTGATCTCCATCCGTACTCCTGTGCGCAGGACAGTGCCAGTGCCGGGCGGCACTGCTCCGCTGGAAGACACGCACGGGCGGATCGACAGGTTCAACTGTCACCGGGATCGACCGCCTGCCGGGACGACGCGGGGCCGGGGTTATTCGTCGCGTGCGTCGTGGGCGAGCAGCGCGAGCTGGATCCGGTTGTCCAGGTCGAGCTTTGCCAGCGCGCTGGAGACGTACGCCTTGACGGTGCCGACCGAGAGGAACAGCCGGTCGGCGATCTCGCCGTTCGACAGCCCCTCCGCCACCGCGACGGCGACGGCACGTTCCCGCTCGGAGAGCAGCCCGAACCGCTCCCGGGCCCGATGCCGGCGCTGGTCCGGGTGACGCTGGTCGGGGCGGCGGTGCGGTGCGACGCCAGCGACGTGGTCGATCAGGGTACGGGCGACCGTCGGGGAGAGCACCGGCTCACCTGCGGCGGCCCGGCGGACGGCGTCGACGATCTGCTCCGGCGGGGTGTGCTTGACCAGGAACCCGGCCGCGCCGTTGCGGAGCGCGTCGAGGATCGTCGCGTCGGCGTCGAAGGTGGTCAGCACGATCACCTCCGGACGCTGCCCGGAGCGGGCGGTGATCGCCCGGGTCGCGGCGATCCCGTCCAGCAGCGGCATCCGGACGTCCATCAGCACCACGTCCGGGCGCAGCCGGGTCACCGCGTCGGCGACGTCGGCACCGTCCGCCGTCTCACCGACGACCTCGATGTCGGGCGCCCCGCCGAGCATCAGCCGCAGGCCGGTCCGGACCAGCGCGTCGTCGTCGACCAGGAGTACCCGGATGGCCGGCCCGGCACCCGTGGCGGCCGGCTGCGGACCGGGCGTGGCTCCCGAAGTCATGCGTCGCCCGAAGTCATGCGTCACCCGAAGTCATGCGTCACCCGGAGTCATGCCGGCCAGGGTAGCCGGGTGCGGAGCCGGAAGGTCCCGCCGACCACGCCGTGCTCGATGGTGCCGCCGTCCAGGGCCAGCCGCTCTGCGAGCCCGGTCAGCCCTGCACCGGCCCCGGGCAGGTCGACGGCCGCCTGCGCGGCGTACTCCGCCGGCCGTCCGCGAGCATCCGGCGACGACAGCGGCGACGGTGCCGACAGCGGGGACGACGGCAGCGGAGATGACGGCAGCGGCAGCGGTGACGGCAGCGGGTTGGTGATCGTCGCGACGATGCCGGTGCCGGGCTCGATTTCCACCCGTACCGTAACCTCGGTCTGGCCGGCGTGCTTCCGGGCGTTTGTCAGCCCCTCCTGGACGGTGCGGTAGACCGTGCGCTGCATCGCCGGCCGCAGCGACTCGGCCGCACCGGGTGCGCAGACCATCTCGAACGACACCCGCTGACCGGACACCTGCGCCTCCTGCACCAGCCGGAAGATGTCGGCCAGCCTCGGCTGCGGCGCCGACCGGTGCGACACCCACTCGTCGGCCGTACCGGTTTCCTGACCGGCCGTACCAACTTCCGGGTCCGCCTGCTCGACGCCGTCCCGATCCCCCTGCTCCGACTGCTCGACGCCGTCCCGGTCCCCCTGCTCCGGCCGGAGTACGGCGAGCACGTCGCCCAGCTCGACCAGGGCCTGCCGGGCGTTGTCCCGGATCACCTCGATCGCCCCGCCGACCTCCGCCGCACCCAACGGCGCCCCGGCACCGGCGTCGGCCTGCGCCGTCCGGTACGCCAACGCGCCCGCGTGCACCGAGATCAGCGAGATCCGGTGCGCCAGTACGTCGTGCATCTCCCGGGCGATCCGCTCCCGTTCCGCCCGCCGCGCTCCGGCCAGCCGTTGCCGGTGCTCGTTCCGTGCCCGGTCGACCTCGCGACGCAGGTTGGCGATGAGCTGCCGCCGGGCCCGGACCGCGATCCCCCAGCCGAGCGGCACCAGGTACATCAGCAGGATCAGCGTGAGATACGCCCACCGGGTCACGCCGGGCGGCGGATTCTCGTAGCCGAACGACAGCGAGGGCCCCACGTGCAGCACGGTGACCAGGGTCGCCGGCAGCCAGTTGCGGTGCACCGCGACGCTGAGCACCGCGACCAGGGCCGCGCCGAGCCCGGTCGCCGCCAGCATCAGCACCAGCACCATCGCGACGCCGAGGAGGATCGGAAAGCGCCGCCGCCACCACAGGGCCAGGCAGCCGACGGCACCGACCCAGGGGTCGATCGTGACCATCCAGCCGGGGATCGAGTCGAAGTAGTACATCGGCGCGCTGCGCCAGGTCCACGCCCAGAAGAACAGCGCCAGGCCGAAGAGCAGGGAGTCCACGACCCAGTCCCGCACGGTGCGTCGGGCCGTCGCCCTGCCGCCGTCGACGTCGGCGGTCCCCGCTGACGCGGCGGCACGACCTCGGCCGGGCCACCGAAGGCGTCTGGCCAGTTCCATGCGCCGAGAGTACAAACGGCCGGCCCGCCACCGGTCTGGTCGACCGGCCAACAGCGCTGGCCAGCCGACCAGAACCGATGGCCGATCGGCAGCGGCGCCCGGCCGGGCCCGTGCCGCAACGTCCAGGGATGGGACAGCAGCAGCCGCACACCGCCCCACCGCCGACCGCCCCGGATCCGGACACGGCCTCCGACAGCCCGACGACCCCGACCGGCCCGGCCGGCGGTCGGGCCGTCGCGGCGTCGCGGCCGGTGGAGGCCGCCGGGCCGGGGCCCGCGGTGCTGGCCGGGTCGCTGGGCTTGCGCCCGCTCCGGCACCGGGTCGACCGCCGGGCGGTCGGCTGGTGGAGCACCCGGGTGATCATCGGCGTCGCGCCGCTGGTCGCGGCCCTGTGCGTCGGGTACGCCGTGCTGCCCGCCGCCCGGAGCTGGCTCGGCCCGATCCTGCTGGTGGCGGTACCGGCCTGGCTGGCGTACCTGGTCGTGGTGCCGTCCTGGCGGTACGCCGTACACGGTTGGGAGGTCACCCCGGAGGCCGTGTACGCGGTGTCGGGGTGGTTCGTCCGGGAGTGGCGGGCCGCCCCGATCTCCCGGATCCAGACCGTCGACACGGTCCGGGGGCCACTGGAACAACTCTTCGGACTGGCCACGGTGACCGTGACGACGGCCTCGGCGAGCGGCCCGGTCGTACTCGTGGGACTCGACGCGGACCTCGCCGCCCGGACCGCCGGCCGGCTGACCGAGATCGTCCGACAGGCCTCAGGGGACGCGACGTGACCCCGGCACCCGAGATTCCATGGCGGCGGCTGGACGCCCGGATCATCTGGGTCGACGTGCTCTACGCGCTGCTGTCGCTCATACCCGCCGGTCTGGCCCTGCTCGTCGCCGACGAGCCGCGGGCCGGCACCCTGCTCCCGGTGCTCGCGGTGGCCGTGGGTGGGGTTCTCGGCGCGGCCCGGGACGCGCTGCGCTGGGTCAAGACCCGCTACCGGCTCAGCGGGGAGCTGGTGGAGCTTCGGACCGGCCTGCTGGTCCGGCAGTACCGGACGCTGCGGCGGGAGCGCATCCGCACCGTCAGTACGACCGCGCGGCTGCGGCACCGACTCGCCGGGTTGCGGGTGCTCACCGTCGGGGTCGGCCAACCGGGTGCGGCCGGCTACGAGGCGTTGCAGCTCGACGCGGTCACCCGAACAGTGGCCGAGGAGCTTCGCCGGGAGCTGCTGGCCGGCTCGCCGCAGGCGGCGCCCGTCGGTGCTGAGGTCGGTGTCGGCGACGAGTCGCCCGGAGCGCAGGTCTTCGCCCGGATCCGCTGGTCGTGGCTCTGCTACAACGTCTTCAGCGTCTGGGCACTGGTCACGGCGGCCGGTCTGCTCTGGGGCGGCTACTGGCTGGCGCGGTCGTTCGGCTTCGACGCGGCCGGGTTCGTCGCCGGACTGCTCGACTGGCGGGCCCTCGGTCCGTGGCGTACCGGCGTGATCGCGTTCGTCGGCGTCGGCACGCTCGGGGTGCTGGGCATGGCGGTCGCGTTCGTCGCCGAGAACTGGGCCTTCCGGCTGGTTCGCGTCGACACCCCGACCGGCGCCGTGCTGCGTACGTCGCAGGGCCTGTTCCGGACCCGGGAGGTGAACCGGGACGTCGGTCGGCTGCGCGGGGTGGAGATCTCCGAGCCGCTGCTCTGGCGCTGGATGGGGATGGCGGACACCAACGTCATCTCCACCGGGCTGACGATCTGGAGCATGACGCCGGCCACCACGATCCTGCCGCGCGGCCCGGTAGGCGTGGCTCGGAGGGTGGCCGCCCGGGTGCTGGACCTCGACGCCGGGGCGAGCCCGTTCGCCGTACCGTTGCGTCGGCATCCGCCGGCCGCGCTGCGCCGCCGGCTCGGCTGGGCGGTGCTGTTCACGCTCGCCGTCACCGGCCTACTGGCCTGGCTGGGCGGGGACGTGCGGGCGGTGCCGGCCTGGCTGGGCGGGGATGTGCTAAGGGTGCCCGGCTGGCTGTGGCTGGTCGGCGTGGGGCTGCTGCCGGTGGCGCTGGGTGCGGCGGTGGTGGCGTGGCGGGCGCTCGGGCACGGGATCGTCGGCGACCACCTGGTGGTCCGGTCCGGGTTGGTCAGCCGGAGCACGGTGGCGCTGTCCCGGCCGGCGGTGATCGGCTGGCGACTGCGTCAGTCGCTGCCGCAACGGCGCCTCGGCCTGGCCACCCTGGTCGCGACGACCGCGGCCGGGCACGGCCGGTACGCGGCGGTGGACGTGCCCGCCCGGAGCGTGGTCGGCTTCGCCGAGCAGGTGGTACCCGGCCTGCTCGCCCCGCTGGTCGGCAACGCACCCGTCGACCAGCTGCCCGGCCCGGACGCGTCAACTCTGGAGGAGACATGTCACCGCGTCGGCTGACCCGACTACTGCTCTGGTGTGGAGTCGTCGGACCGCCGCTGTTCGTCCTGGTGTTCCTGGTCGACGGCGCCACCCGGACCGGCTACGACCCGACGTACCACCCGGTGAGTGCCCTGAGCCTCGGCCCGCGCGGCTGGATCCAGATCACCAATTTCGTACTGGCCGGCCTGCTGGTGCTCGGCTTCGCCGTCGGGCTGCGCCGCGCCCTGCGTCCGGGCCGGGCCGACGTCTGGGCGCCGCTGGCGGTTGGCGTGTTCGGGCTCGGGCTGCTGCTCTCCGGCGTCTTCGTGATGGACCCGGCCCACGGCTATCCGCCCGGTGCCCCGCTGGACGGCAGCGCCACCGGTCTGCCGGGCGTACTGCACGACAATCTCGGCATCGTGGTGTTCGGGTCGCTGCCGGTCGCCTGCTTCGTGCTGGCCCGCCGCTCCGCCGGCCGTCCGACCGGTCGCGCCTGGCTCGGGTACGACCTGCTGACCGGGCTCGCCGGCCTGGCCCTGTTCGTCGTCTTCGGTACGGCGTGGGAGACCGACAACCCGTCGGCCGGCCTGATCCAACGAGCGTTGATCGCCGTCGACTGGACCTGGACCACCGTCCTCGCCCTCAGGCTGCTCGCCGAGACCGGTCGTCGCACCGGCGCGCTGCGGTAACCCGCGAGCTGTTACGCCTGTTCGTGCTGGTGGCCGCAGAGCGACTGCGGCACAGCAGTGTCCTCGTCCTCGTCCTCGTCCTCGTCCGTTGCCCCGGCCACGAATCCGTCCAGGGACATGGTGAAGTGCCACAGGACCTTGCCGTCGGCGGTCTGTGGTGTGAAGTCGTTCATGCCGTTCTCCTCGCGGTGGTCGCCTCTCGTACTCGTGTAGACGGCGGCCACCGCGAAACCTCATCGGTCGCCGCCGAACAGCTGGAGAACCCCGGTCGGACCGGACCGACTCGGAAACCAATCATTTACATTCGTAAAACTCCTACCCGAGCTGTCGGGCGTTACGTTCCACCTGCTCCGCAGGGGTCAGTGCCGTCCGACAGGCCGTCGCGTCAGGAGGAGCCGTGTCCACCGAAGCCCGCGCCACCGCACCGCACGATCCGTTGGCCGTCGGCCCGGACCCGCATCCGGACCTGCACAACGACGACCTGGCTCCGCTGCCGCAGTCCCGGCGCCGCTGGGGCTGGTTCGAGATCTTCAACGTCTGGACCAACGACGTGCAGAGCCTCGCCGGCTACACCCTGGCGGCCAGCCTGTTCATCACCGCCGGGATCAACGGCTGGTGGGTCTTCGCGGCGATCGTCCTTGCCGGCCTCTTCGTGAATTACCTGGTCAACCTGACCGGAGAACCGAGCGTCAGGTACGGCATCCCGTACGCGGTGATGGCCCGCAGCGGCATGGGCGTACGGGGCGCCATGTTCCCCGCGCTGGTCCGGGGCATCGTCGCGATCTTCTGGTACGGCGCGCAGACCTACTTCGCCTCCACGGCGGTGGCCCTGGCGTTGAACGCGGTCCTCGGCACCTCGGGCGGCCCGGAGGTGCTCGGCATGACCGGCATCGACTGGATCTCGTACCTGATCGTGGCGGCGATCCAGATCGTGCTCTTCGTCCGGGGTATCTCGTGGATCGAGAAGTTCCTCAACATCGCCGGACCCGCCGTCTACGTCGTCATGGTGCTGCTGCTGGTGGCGATCTGGGTGCAGGCCGGTGACGACCTGCTGCCCGCCGTCGGCAACATCTTCAGCAACGACGAGGTGCAGGGTTGGCGTGCCGTCACGGCGTTCCTCGGCGTCGTCGGCACGACGGTGGCGTACTTCTCCGCCGTCGTCATCAACTTCGGCGACTTCTCCCGGTTCTCCCGTACCCAGGGCGGCATGAAGATCGGCAACTTCACCGGCCTTCCGGTCAGCCTCGCCTTCTTCACCTTCCTGTCGCTGTTCATCACGGCCGGCGCGTACGTCGTCTACCAGGGTGGGGAGGGCGAGCCGCAGACCAATCCGGCCGCCATCGTCGGCCAGGTCGACAACACGGTACTCACCGTGGTCGCCGCCCTGACATTCCTGGTCGCGACGATCGGCATCAACCTGGTGGCAAACTTCATCCCGCCCGCGTACGACCTGTCGAACCTGTCGCCGCAGCGGATCAGCTTCCGGCGCGGAGGATATCTGACGGCGGCGTTCGGGTTCGTGATCGGCGCTCTCTGGGTCGCGGTGATCGACCAGATCGGCCTGCCGAAGTTCGTCGACACGCTCGGTGCCGTACTCGCACCGCTCTACGGCATCCTGGTCGCCGACTACTACCTGGTGCAGCGCCGGAACCTGCACGTCCGGGACCTCTACAGCATGGAGCCCGCCGGCCGTTACCACTACGTACGGGGCTGGAACCTGCGGGCGATCTGGGCGTTCCTGGTCGCCGCCGTCTTCTCGGTGGCCGCGGTCTGGGTGCCCTGGCTGGTCGAACTCAGCGGCTTCGCCTGGGCGATCGGCGCGATCATCGGCGCCGTGCTCTACGTCGCGCTGATGCGCTCGGCCCCGTCCAGCCCGCCCCGGACGCAGGTGCCGGCCGGTCAACCGTAGCGGCCCCGGGACCGATCACCGGCCTGCCGGGCGATGCCCGGTCGCCCCGTCCGCCGGGCCACGCTCGATCGCCCCGCCTGCCGGGCGACGCCCGATCGCCCGGTCGACTGCCTGGCTGGGGCGGGAGGGCTACCTGTCGAGCCGGAGGATCGTCTCCGCCACCTCGGCCCGTCGCCCCGGCGCGTACGAGGTCTCGAACCCGACGACCTCGAACCCGGCCTTGCGGAGCACCCGCAGCGAGCCGGCGTTGTCGCTGGCGGCCCGGGCGCGCAGTGGCCGGACGGTGACCAGACCGAGGAAGAGCGACAGCGCCGCGCTGGCGACACCGCGCCCCCACATCGCCCGGTCGACCCAGTAGGTGATCTCGGTGTGGCCGTCGACGACGAAGCTGCCGATGCTGCCGACCAGTGCACCGTTCCAGGTGACAGCCCGGATCATCACGTCCGTGGAGGTGCGCAGCCGGGCGAGCCGGGCGTCGAAGCCAGCCCGGTCGTCAGGGTCACTGACGGTGAAGGCCGCCATCCGGACCGCGTCCGGGTCGCGCGACTGCGCGAACAGCGCGTCGAGATCGGCGTCCCGCACCGGCCGCAGCGCCACTGTCCCCATGCCAGCCCCCTCCGGTCGTCTTCGGTGCGAAACCTAACAGCGACCACCGACACCGGCCCTTTCCAGCCGTCCTCGCCGGCCCGGAACGCCCGCCGAGGACGAGGTGAGGGGCCGGTACGACCGGCTGCTCCGCCGAGGTCGACGGCCGACCTCGACGACCGAGGTCCACTGCTCGCTGCGACGGGTTGCGGTGGCCAAGGACCACGACGGGTTGCGGTGGCCGAGGACCACGGCGGGTTGCGGCGGGCAGCCATGATCGCAGGGAGACGGTACCGGCGACGACGCCCACGGAGGCATGGATGGTGCTAACCGCCCAGCCACGGCTGCGTCCCCTGCCGCCCGCCGTGGCCACCCGGTTGGCCACGGTCCGGGCCGGCGTCCAGGAGGGACGGTTGCGCCGGCACGTGGAGCGGTTGGACGCGCCACGCGGTCGCCACCACGCGGCACCGGAAATGTGCCGGGCCGAGTCGTACGTGGCCGGTGAGCTGGAGCGGGCCGGCTGGCGGGTCCGTCGGCAGGAGTTCACCGGGCCGGGCGGTTCGGCCTCCGGGGTCAACCTGCTCGCCGACCCGCCGGCCGAGGACCCCGTCGACCCGCGCCGGCCGACGGTACTGGTCGGCGCGCACCTGGACACCGCGCCGGGCAGTCCGGGCGCCGACGACAACGCCTCCGGGGTGGCCTGCCTGCTGGAACTCGCCCGGATACTGCCGGAGTTCGGGCTGGCCCGACCCGTCCGGCTGGCCGTCTTCGACCAGGAGGAGACGGGACTGCACGGATCCCGGGCCCTCGCCGGCGAGTTGGGTACGCTCGGTCGCCCCGCCGCCGTGGTGGTCTTCGAGTGCATCGGGTTCTACTCGGCCCTGCCCGGCTCCCAGGTGCTGCCGTCCGGTGCCGGGCTGCTCTACCCCGGGCAGCGCCGCCGGATCCGGCAACGTGGCTGGCGTGGCGACTGGACGCTTGTGGCGTACCGGCAGTCGGCGGGTCGGCTGGCCCGGCTGTTCGGCGAGTGCCTGACCCACCTGGCCGGCCCCGGTGCGGCGCTGCTGGCCCGGGACGCGCTCGACCTCCGCCTCGCCGGCCCGCTGCTGCGCCGGTACGTGCCGGCGACCGAGCACTTCGCCCGCAGCGACCACCAGCCGTTCTGGGACGTCGGCGTGCCCGCGATCCAGGTCACCGACACCGCCGACTTCCGTAACCCGCATTACCACCAGCCGGGCGACACGCCGGAGACCCTGGACTACCACCGGATCGGCGACATCGCCGCCGCCACCGCCGTGAGCCTGGCCCACCTCGGGATCAGGTGAGCAGACCGGACCAGGCCGTCGGCCGGTGGCTCGGGCTGGCCGCCGGTCCCGACGGCACGGTCCCGATGGCACGACTCCGACGGCACGGTCCGGCCGGCGATCGGACCCACGGCTAGCGGAAGGAGAACTCCTCGAAGTGGATGCGGGCGGCCGGTACGCCGTGCTGCCGGAGTCCACGTTCGAAGGTCCTGATCATCGGCACCGGCCCGCACATGAAGACGTCGGCGACCGCGACGGCGGCGCCGTGCTCGGCGACGAGCCGGGCAACCGTGAGCGAACCCGCCTCGGCCGAGACGTTCAGGTGTATCCGCAGGCCCGGGTTGCGAGCCGCCACCTCCCGCACCTCGTCCCAGAACAGCACCTCTGCCGGCTGGCGGACCGTGTAGTAGAGGTCGATCCGCCGGTCGTCCAGCTGGTCCAGGTCACGCAGCCAGCTCAGGAACGGGGTGATGCCGATGCCCCCGGCGATCCAGATCTGCCGCGGACCGCCCCGACGGTAGTCGAGCATGCCGTAGCTGCCCTCGACCGTCGCCCGGTGGCCGGTCTCGACCCGCTCGTGCAGCCGGGCGGTGTAGTCGCCGACCGCCTTGACGGTCAGCCGGAGCCGTTCCTCGGCCGGCGCGCTGCTGACGGTGAACGGGTGCGGCTCCCGCAGGCCGGAGCGGCGGATCTGTAGGAAGACGAACTGCCCGGAGGTGAAGGCCAGCCGGCGGGCCCGGTGCGGGCGGAGCGAGATTTCCAGGGTACGGGGGTTGAGCCGGCGCACCTCGTCGACGACGTAGCGGTAGCGGGGTCGGACGAGTCGTGCCAGGAGCACCGTGTAGAGGTACGCGACGACCCCGACCACGTACGCCGCGAGGAGCAGGGTGAACGGCACGGGGCTGGTCACCACGACCTGGTCGACCAGGAGCGCGTGCGCGAGACTGATCGCGAAGAACAGCCCGACCAGCCAGTGGGAGTGTCGCCAACTCCGGTAATTCAACGTGACGATTCGACGGGCCAGCGGCAGGCGTGGGCCCACGCTCAGCAGCACCAGCACGGAGATCCCGGCGAAGGCGATCAGGCCGGACGGTGTGCCGCCCGGTGAGTCGAGCAGCCACGGTACGACCGTGACGTGCGCGACCAGCAGCACGAAGCCGGCAACCGCCGCCCGGCGGTGGGCCCGGTACATCCGGTCCAGGCCACCGAAGAAGGGTTCGATCCAGCTGGCCCGGGTGGCCAGCACCAGCGCGACGGCGAAGAGCAGGACGGCGGTGGACGCGGCGAACTCGGCGACCGCCTGCCGGAGGAAGTTGGGGCGGCCGTCGTCGGCGGGCCAGAACAGCGCCCAGGCGACCACGTTCACCACCACGATTCCGACCACGGCCACCGCACCGACGCGTGTTCGTCGCACACCGCCTCCGATCGGAGAACCGCATCCTATCGGCCGCCGTCACCCGTTCGGCCCCGGACGAGGCAACCGGACGACCCGCGCTACGACGGTTGTCCGTGCTCGGCGTGCGGTCCGTGGTCGGTGACCTGGGCGTCGAACCAGGCGTGCAGGGCGCGCAGCAGCGCCGGTTCGGCCGTCCGGTAGTCCAGCCGTGCCCCGGCGGGCAGTTCGGAATAGTCGATCAGGATCTGGCCGGCGCCGGCCCGCAGCTCCGCCAACCCGGGCATCTGCGCACCGTGGATCCGGGCCGGGTCGGTGAAGTCGCCACGGCGGAACCGCTCGGCTTCCGCCCGCAGGTGTTCGCGGACGAGATCCACCTGCCGCTGCCGCACCGGCTCGTCCGCCGTTACCGTCTGGTGGCCGCCGTCGGCGGTCGCTGTGAAGCGGTGGGTGGTGCGGTCCAGGTCGAACGGCATGACCTCGCGACCGCGTTCGGCGACCTCCGCCTGCCGTCGGGTGTCCGCGGTAACGGCCTCGTCTCGCCCCGCTTCGACGGTGATGAGCACGGCAGCGCTCACTAGGACGACGACGGCGGCGAGCCCGGCCGCGACCAGGAGACGGCGATGACCTGGCCGGTACGACGCCCAGAGCCGTTCCCCGGCCATCGACCTGGCACTGGTCGCCGACCTGGCACCGGTCGTCGAACCGCCTACGGTCGTCGAACCGCCTGCGGTTCTCGAACTGCCTGCGGTCGTCGAACTGCCTCCGGTCGCCGGGTTGTCGTCGGAGCACTCCGACGAGCAGGTCGCACCGGCCGCCGGCTCGTCATCGGTCATCGGCTTGTCACTGGTCATCGGCGGCCTCCGCCAGTCGTCGCACGGCGGCCAGGATCGCCGGCCGTTCGTCGGGTGGGATCCGGTCGAGCAACGCGGCGAACCGGGCCTCCCTGGCTGCGGCGAGCCGGTCGGCCGCGCGGCGGCCCTGCCCGGTGAGGGTGAGCCAGACGCCCCGGCCGTCGCCGGCCGCATCCGCCCGCTCCACCCAGCCGCGACCGGTGAGCTGGCCGACCAGCCGGCTCACCGTGCTCTTCTCCAGCCGCAGCCGGCGGGCCAGCTCGACCTGACGCAGTCCGCCCTCCCGGTCGATCTCGGCGAGGGCGTGCGCCTCGGAGACGGACATCGCCTGACCGCACGGGGTCTGCTCGGGCCGGTGCAGCCCGAAGGCCCGGACGAACTGGCTGACGGCGTCCCGCATGGCGCGCGCCTCGTCGGCACTCATAGTTGCACGCTACAACCAACTCGGTGCAAGATACAACCAGTTGACCGCCATCATCACATCGTCAGTGCTGACCCGTCACCCGGCCGAGGCAGATGGCCCGTCAGCGTGGTCGACAGCTGCCCGGAGCAGCGTGGCGGTCTCCTCGTCGAAGGCGACCAGGCGGATCGACTCGACCGCCGACGGTGTGCGGCGCAGCGTCCGCACCGCTGTCTCGGCCGCCCGGTCGGCAGGAAAACCGTAGACCCCGGTGGCGATGGCCGGAAAGGCCACGCTGCGCGCGCCCACCTCGTCGGCGACCGCCAGGCAGCGGCGGTAACAGGAGGCCAGCACCTCGGCCTCGTCGTACCCGCCGCCTTCCCAGACCGGGCCGACGGTGTGGATGACGTACCGGACGGGCGGGTCGAGGTCGAACGCGGGCGTCGCCACCGCCTCCCCGGGCGGGCAGGGGGCGATCGCCGCACCCGCCTCGGCCAGCCGGGGCCCGGCCGCCCGGTGGATGGCACCGTCCACACCGCCGCCACCCAGCAGCGACTCGTTGGCGGCGGTGACGATCGCGTCCACGTGCTGCCGGGTGATGTCGCCCCGGACGACCTCGATGACTGCCATCGGCCGATGATGCCAGCCCGCCGGCCGGCCCGCCGCGCGACGCGACGGGCACGCCGCCGACTGAACGCGGCCGCCCCGCCACCTGCACGGGCAGGTGGCGGGGCGGCCGGGTGTCGGGCCGAGGCTAGAGCATCGAGACGTGTACGTGGTCGGTGTGGTCGCTGGGACCGCTGTAGGAACTCCAGCCCTCGTCCGGGAACCAGATCTCCTTGTACCAGATCACGTAGAGGATGCCGAGCCGGTCGGCGTTGCGGATCAGGAACGCGGCCAGGTCGTTGCCGTACTTCATCTGGTCGTCGTTGGCGGCCCGGCTGAACCCGGAGCTGCGCAGCGACCAGTCGCAGGCCCGGCCCTTCGGGTGCTCGAACGGCCCGCCGGGCCGGAAGCAGCCGACGAACCGCTTGAAGCCCGCCCGGCGCACCTCGTTGTACATGTGCAGCGTCCGGGCCGTGATGCAGCCGCTGGTGGTCGGGTCCTTCTTGTTGCAGGGCAGCCCCGGGAAGCCGTCCGCCATCCCCGGCCCCGGCCGGGCGACCGGCGATGTGGCCGACACCAGACCCTTGTCGGGCCGCGAGTTGCCACCCACCAGGGAGAGCGCCTTCTTCGCGTCCGACTGCTGCTTCTTGATGATCTTCTCTTGGGCGGCCTGCTTGGCGACCTCCTCGTCGATCGCCTTCTTGGCCGCGCCGACCTCGTCCCGCGCCTGGTTGAGCGCCCGGAGCTTGCCGTTGTTGAACAGGTTCAGCTCGTTGAGCGCCGACATCCGCTGCATGAAGCCGCCATTGGAGGGGTCGGTCGAGTTGTTGGACAGCAGCATCGAGATGGCACTGAGCTTGCCGCTGCGGTAGGACTCGGCCGCGATCTCGCTTGCCTCCGGGGCGAGCGCCGCCAGCTTGGCCTCGGCGTCCTTCAGCTGCTTGCCGAGCGCCTGCTGCCGCCGCTGCGACTTGGTGCGCTCGGCCTTCGCCTCGGCGAGCCGCTTGCCGGCGCTGGCGAGGACGTCCCCGAGCAGCGGCGAGTCGGCTTCCTCCTGTGGGGCCGGCTTCGGCGCGGCCGACGCCTCGGACGGAACCGCGACCAGAGCTGCGGCGGTGAGCAGTGCCAGGGCAGTCGCCAGCCTTCGGCGTAGGGGTGCCCTCACATGTATCCCTTCCGTCGGCCGCCGACCGGGTTAGCTGACGGGTTCGGGATGGAAGTGGTCCCTACCGCTTTCGCGGATTCACCCCAGGGGAACGTGGGGCCCCGGCTCGCCGTGTGGCGATTAGGCGGCGATCAGCGCCGGCACCACACGGTATCCGGCTATGAACGGCAGACAGCATACCCGGTTTCACTTCCGGAATGGCAAGACCTGTTCCCGGCTAAAAGCGTTGCCAGGCAACGACTATCAGTAATCACGGCGCGTCGTACGCATCGAAGGGCATGCTTTGCCCGCCATTATCCACCAGCTGCTGTCGGCTATTCACCATCCGCATTGCCAACGGCCTGACGTGCGGAAACATGTCCAGGTTGGTCGGTGGGTGATTCTTCGACTACCGGCGGCGCCACGGCGTTGTGCCGAAGAGCACACCGGCGACCGCACCGGCGGAGAGCACACCGGCCGTCACCACGCCCCGGTGCTGGGACAGCCAGAGTTGCGGACTCCGGGTCCGGTACGGCGTGTCGAACTCCCCGTGCGCGCCCCGGTCCACCCCGTCACCGTCGTCCACCGGATGCCAGAGGTTCGCCCGGCGGTCCGGCGGGGCCGGCCGCGCCGTCTGCTGTCCGGAGTACCCGGTCCGGGCCAGATAGCGGTCGAGCAGGCCGGGCAGGCAGCGGTTGCCGATGATGGTGCCGACCGTCGACGCGCCCACCCAGTACTCCCGGCGGTCCGGCCGGTCGGCCGCGTGCACGATCGCCCGGGCCGCCAGTTCGGGCTGGTAGATCGGCGGTACGGGTCGGGCACGGTTGCGCAGCCGGGACAGCACCCAGTCGAACTGCGGGGTGTTCAGCGCCGGCAGGTGCACCATGGTGACCCGGACCGGGCTGCGGTCGTGCAGCAGTTCACAGCGGAGCGACTCGGTGAAGCCGACGATGGCGTGCTTCGCACCGCAGTACGCGGACTGTAGCGGGATCGACCGGTACGCCAGCGCCGATCCGACCTGCACGATCGTGCCGGCGCCCCGGGGCAGCATCCGGTCCAGCGCGGCCAGGGTGCCGTGGACGTACCCGAGATAGCAGACCTCGGTCACCCGCCGGAACTCCTCGGGTGCGATCTGGTGCAGCGGCGCGAAGACCGAGACGATGGCGTTGTTGACCCAGAGGTCGATCGGGCCGAGTTCGCCGGTCGCCCGATCCGCCGCCGCCGCCACCTGCCGGTGGTCCGCAACGTCCGTCTCGATCGGCAGCGGTACGCCGCCGGCCGCCCGGACGTCCTCGGCCGCCCCCCGCAGGCCGGCACCGCCCCTGGCCAGCAGGGCGATCCGCATCCCCCGCCGGGCCAGCAGCCGGGCCGTCGCCCGGCCCACCCCGGCACTCGCCCCGGTGATCACCGCCACCCGGGCCGCGGGTCGGCCGCGCACCCCTCGACCGCGCATCCCGCCCCCGTCCAGACCCGGTCCTGCCTGCCGCGCGGCGGCTACCCGAGGGGCGGCCCGGCAAACGGTCCGACACGGGCCAGGGCGATCCGGCGCGGTTCGGCACGGTCCGACACGGGCCGGCACGGGCCGGCACGGGCCAGCGCGGTTCGGCACGGGCCAGCGCGGTTCGGCACGGGCCAGCGCGGTTCGGCACGGGCCAGCGCGATCCGGCGCGGCCGGCACGGAGCGCGGGAGACCGGAGCAACCAGGCCGGACCACCCGTCCGGGTGAGGATGAAGCCGGGGCGCGCGGGTAACCGCGTCCGCGAAGGTGCGGCGGATTCCGCGAAGGTGCGGCGGGTGGAGGAACGAGTGCGCGGACGCGCGGTACCGGCGACGACGACCGTCGGTGCCGCGCTGGCCGCCCAGGTGGTGCCGGCCCTGACGGTACTGCCGGGGATACGGCTGCGGTTCTTTCCCCGGCTGAGCGGGCGCGGCTCTCCGGGGCACGTCGCGCTGACCTTCGACGACGGCCCCGACCCGGCTTCCACCCCGCTCTTCGTCGAGGCGCTGGCCGCGCACCGGACCCGCGCCACGTTCTTCCTGCTCGGATCGATGCTGGCCCGCGCGCCCGCGCTCGGCCTGGACCTCGCCGCCGCCGGGCACGAGGTGGCGGTGCACGGCTGGGCGCACCAGAACCTGCTGCTGCGCGGCCCGCACGCCACCTACCGCGACCTGGCCCGGACCCGGGAGCTGATCGGCGCGGTGACCGGTCGGGTGCCCCGGTTCTTCCGACCGCCCTACGGGGTACTCAGCGCCGCCGCCCTGGTGGCCGCGCGCCGGCTGGACCTGACGCCGGTGCTCTGGACCTGCTGGGGGCGGGACTGGACCCGGACGGCCACCCGCGCCTCGGTACTCGACACGCTGCGCGACGGGCTGGCCGGCGGCGGCACGGTGCTACTGCACGACTCGGACTGCACCTCCGCACCGGGCGCCTGGCGGGCAAGTCTGGCCGCCCTGCCGTACCTGTTGGAGGAGTGCCTGCGTCGAGGCTGGCAGGTCGGTCCGCTCGGCGAGCACGGCTGACGACACCGGCAGGCCCCCGACCGACTGCGACCCGTACCCGGCAAACCGACCCGGTCAAGCCCACCCCCCGCTCAGCCCACCCCGGCTCAGCCCACCCGGTCGGTCAACTCGCCCGGCACCGGCTCCGCACGGTCGCCCGGCACCACCCCGGTACGGCTGCCGGGTACCGCCTCGGCACGGCCACCGGGCACGACCGGCGCTGCCGGGGTGGGGGTGCCGGCCACCGGCTGGGTCGCGGACCGCGGATGCCGGACCCGGGTCACCACGCCGAGGTGTGCCCGCCGGGCGGCCTGGAGCGCGCTGAACAGCCCGTACGCCCCGCGCCCCACCAGCCGGTGTTTCAGCCCGGCCGCCCCGCCGGGCGGTTGGTAGCCGGCCGGCGGCAGGTGTGCCCGGTACCGGGTGACGATCTCGGCGAAGAACTCGCGGCGGCGCTCCGGCGGCACCCGCCGGGGGTGACCGAGCACCTGCAACAGGTGCCAGATCATCCGCTGGAAGACCAGGTGGCGCAGGTCGGCCGACATCGCCGGCTCGGCGTCGAGTCGGGCCAGCACCCGGTCCCAGTGTGCGAAGACCTCGAAGTGCCGCTCGCTGGGCGTCGCGGTGATCGCCCCTTCGGGGCGCTGCCGGTAGGCGTAACAGCACCGGTCGAGCAGGGTGATCCGCTCGGCGGCGAACATCAGCGGGAAACTGAACGAGACGTCCTCGTACCAGCCGGGTTCGAAGGTCAGGCCCAGGTCCAGCAGGAACCGGCGGCGGATCACCTTGTTGCAGGTGATGTGCAGCACCGACAGCAGGGCCGGCCGCTCGCGCAGGGTGAACGTCTCCGGCGCCGGCCTGCCGGCACCGACCTGGGAGAGTCCCAGGTGCCGCGTCCCGCCGTTCGGGTAATGCCTGGTGTACGCGGTGACCAGCAGGTCCGGCCGGGTTCGGGCCAACCGCTCGGCGACGGCGCCGAGACTTCCCCCGGGCAGCCAGTCGTCGCCGTCGACGAACCAGACGTACTCGCCGGTGGCCCGGGACAGGCCGGTGTTGCGGGCCGGCCCGAGTCCCTGGTTGTGGTCGAGGGTGACCACCACCAGCCGGGGGTCGCGGGCGGCGTACCGGGCCAGGATCGCGGCGGAGCCGTCGGTGGATCCGTCGTCCACCGCCACCACTTCGAGATCACGGAAGGACGGGTCGAGAATGGAGTCCAGGCATTCGGCCAGGTACGCCCGCACCTGGTAGACCGGGACGATCACGCTGAGCAGGGTCACCGCGGGCAACCTCCAGTGGAGGACGGAGACCAAATCGTAGCGTGGGGTAATCGTCTGGCGAGCGTTCAGTAACTACCGAGTGACCAAATTGTGATTTGTCGCTTTCGCTGGGTCGACCGACTCAGAGCCCCGCCACCCAGTTCCACAGGTCGACCACCCACTCGGTCTGGCGCAGGTACGCCACCCCGACCCCGGCCAGGAAGATCCCGGTGACCAGGTGTGCGCCCTGGGCGCTGCGGCGGATCCGGCCGAGCTGGCGCTCCCAGATCACCCGGCCGACCAGCCGGGCCAGTGCGAAGAGGCCGACCGCGACGAAGAGGGTCAGCACGAAGGTGACCACCGGACTGGTCAGGTCACCCCGGGCCGAGATCGCCCAGATCCCCCAGCAGACGAAGGCGAAGAGGCCGCCCAGCATGCTCCAGTGCCGCCCGATGCGCAGCTGCCGCCAGTGGTAACCCGGGGGAAGCTGCTCCCGCTCCCGCTCCTGCTCCGCCATCGGCCACCCGGTTCCGGTCGGCTCGTGCGGCGCCGTCCCCGGCTCGCCGTGCGTTCGCGGCACCCCGACCTGCGCCACACCCCGCCGGAAGCCCTCGGGCCCCGGCGGCATCCCCGGCCCGTACCCGTCCGGCGGCATCCCCGGCCCGTGCCCCTCCGGCGGCATCTCGACGGTCCGCTCGGCCCACGGCTGCGTGTGGTCTGCCATCAGTGCTGTCCTCCCCAACGGTCCGGGCCCGGAACCCGTTCCAGTTCCGAGGGTAGCCAGCCGGGCAAAAACCCGCCGAACCACCACCGACCGCACCCCGCGACGTGCCACCGACCACCACCGGCCGCACCCCGGAACCATCCCCGGAACCACCGTCGACCGCTGCCCGGATCATCCGCCGGCCCCGGCGGGCGCGCGAGCCCACGACCAGGCCGCCGCCGCCCCGGTATGGTCGGCAGATGACCGATCCGGAGCGGCGACGGCGGCGACTGCGACACGAGTCGTCGAGTGGCAGTGGCGGCGGCCAGCCCGCGGAGGGGCGGCGCGGCGGCGAGTCGGGCACCGGGCCGGGGGCCGGGGACGACCGGGACGCCGAACGCGGCCTGCGCGGGCTGATCGGCTCGGGCGCCTCCCAGGTGAGCGTCGGGGCGGCGATGCGCGCCCGGGACGCGGCCCGACCGACCGAGGCCGACCTCGCCGAGGCGGCCGAACGGCTGGTACTGGTCCGGCGTAACTGGGTACCCCGGGAGGACCTGCCACGCGGCGGCCGCTGACCCGTCACGCACCCGCCGACCCGCACCCGCCGGTCCCTACCCGTATCCGCCGACCCGTCCGTCCGGCGGGGCGGGCGGTCCGGCCGGCCGGCTGCTGGCCGGCGCGCCGGCTACGACGTCGGCAGCGGCGGCAGCGAGCGGGTGCGCTCGTACTCGGCGACCTGCCCGATCCGGCGTGCGTGCCGCTCGTTGCCCGAGAAGGCCGTACTGAGGAACGCCTCCACGATCGCGGTCGCCTCGTCCAGGGTGTGCTGGCGGGCACCGATCGCGACCACGTTCGCGTCGTTGTGCTCCCGGGCGAGCTGGGCGGTCTCCACGTTCCAGGCGAGTGCCGCGCGCACCCCGGCCACCTTGTTGGCGGCGATTTGCTCACCGTTGCCCGAGCCGCCGATCACCACGCCGAGGCTGCCCGGATCGGCCACCACCCGGGCGCCGCTGTGCAGGCAGAACACCGGATAGTCGTCGTCCGGGTCGAAGAGGAGCGGCCCGACGTCCACCAGTTCGTAGCCCTGCTTGGCCAGGTGGTTGGCCAGGTGCACCTTCAGTTCGTAGCCGGCGTGGTCGGATCCCAGATAGACGCGCATACCGCGCAGTCTGTCAGCCCGCCTCGCCCGCCCGCTCGCAGGCGCGGCGACAGCCGGACAGATCACAACGGGGCGGGATCACGACCCAGTTCGGCCAGGACCAGGCCGGCCCGTGCCTTCGGGGTGAACCAGGTGCTCTTCCGGGGCATCTTCTGTCGGGCCAGGTTGACCGCGACGAAGTCCCGCACCGTGACGGGGGCGATCAGAATCGCCAGTTCCGCCCGGCCGGCGTCGACCTCGCCGACCAGCCAGCGCGCCGGGTAGTCGCCACCGACGTACGTGATCCGCTTGTCTCCGGGGTCGAGGCCGAGGGCGTCCCGCAGCAACACCCGCTCGACGAGCGCGTGGTCCAGGGCCTCCACACCGCCGTCGGGGCCGGCGGGCAGCGTGACCGCGTAGGTACGGCCGGCCGCGTAGAGCTGGATCGTGCCGCCGGAGTCCGGCACCGCCGCCGGGCCGGGTAGCGACTCGACCCGGGCGCCGGCCGCACGCAGCCGGTCGAACAGTTCGTCCGGAGTACTGGTCAACTCGCTGACCAGTCGGTTGTAAGGCTGGATCGCCACCGATCCCGGGGTCGTGATCACCGCGAGGAACCGGGGCAGCTCGCCGATCTGCGCGGCCAGGCTGCGGTGGTTGCCGTCCGCGACGACCAGCTCGCCGGCACCCGCCAGCGCCAGCAGCTCCGCCTGGTGCGGCCCCGGCCCGAGCAGCCAGATGGCGTGGGTACGCCCCGCCTGGTCCACGTCGGTCGCGGCCGGCGCACCGGCCGCGTCGGTCGCCTCGGCGAGCGCCCGGTGCAGCGCCTCCCCCGCACCGCCAGCCGGCCCAGCGCCAGCCGAACCACCGCCAGCCGGCCCAGCGCCAGCCGAACCACTGCCGGCCGGACCACCGCCAGCCGGCCCATCGGCAGTCCCGGCGTCAGTGCCGGTGCCGGTGCGGTTGCCGGTCTGGAGCAGCAGCACCGGGGAGAGGAGGTGGCCGGTCGCCTCGGCCAGCGCCACCCGCTCGCGCACCTTGGCGATGAAGACGTCCTCGTTGCGGATCACCAGTCCGGGCTCGTCCGCACTCGTGGAGATCTGGTCGGTGTCGACCATGGCGAACATCCCGTAACCGGGCTCCTCGCCCGGCGCGGTGATCCGGTAGAGCACCACCACCTGCTCGGCCGGGGTGTAGCTGCCGTCGGCCCGAGCCTGCGCCAACCGGCCGACCGCGTCGGGCAGCGCGTCGGTGAAGGACCGGCCGAGGCTCTCCGGCGCCCGGTGCGGCATCTCGATCGCGAGCGCGCTGGCTGGGTTGTCCCGGATGATCGCCGTGATCTCGGCGTCGTCGGCGAACTCGTCGTAGTTCTGGGCGCCGGTGCCGCCAGTGGTGACCCAGGCGCGGGTGATCGGATGCACGACCGTCATGTGCCGGAACGCTACCGGCGGCACCCGGCACCGCGTACGGATACCCCGGCCGTTTCCACCCCGTGGGCGGCCCCGGTCCGGAGCCGCCCCACCAGGGCCGAGATCAGTCGAAGCTGGGCCGCTCGTCGCGGGTCCGCTTCAGCTCGTAGAAGCCGGGCGTACCGGCGACCAGGAGTACGCCGTCCCAGAGCCGCCCCGCCGCCTCGCCCTTCGGTGCGGGCGTGACCACCGGGCCGAAGAACGCGATGGTCTCCCCCGGCATCGGGCCGGGAGCGTGGATGACCGGCGTGCCGACGTCCTGGCCGACCGGCTTCATCCCGGCGTCGTGGCTCGCCCGCAGCGCCTCGTCGTACTCGGTCGAGTCGGCGACCTCGGCCAGCGCCGGGTCCAGCCCGACGTCGGCCAGCGCCGCCCGGTAGAGCTCCGGACCCCGCTCCTGCCTTTCGAGGTGGATCCGGTTGCCGAACGCGGTGTAGAGCCGGGCAACGGTTTCGGAGCCGTGGAGCTGTTCGACCGCGATGCAGATCCGCACCAGGCCCCAGGAGCTCTTCAGCCCCTCCCGGTACTTCGCCGAAAGGTGCTCCCGGCCCTCGTTGAGCACCGCCAGGCTCATCACCCGGAACCGGACGTCGACCGGGCGGACCTGCTGCACCTCCAGCAGCCAGCGGGAGGTGATCCAGGCCCACGGGCAGGTCGGGTCGAAGAACATGTCAACGGACGCGCGCTCGGACACGGCGCGGCTCCCTTCGTCGTCAGGACAGGTCGGGATCGGCCGACACCCTTACCGATCTTCACCCCCAAGGCCCCGCCACCGACAGCGGGATGAGACCGTGACCTGGAGCACCAGTGTGGTAACCCCGGGCATGAAACACTCGACGTCGGGCCGTGGGGATGGCTCGGGGCTGTCAACGGCGACAGCCGGCGGAAAGAACCGGATGGAGATTCACGTGCCAGGAGTGCGCAACCTGACCCAGGTCGAGGCGACGGAACGTGGGCGTCTGCTCGACGTCACCGGCTATGACATCCGGCTGGACCTGTCGTCCGCCGGGCTCGGCGCGGACGGCCGTACCTTCCGCTCGACGACCGAGGTCCGGTTCCGGTGCGCCGAGCCGGGCGCCACCACCTTCATCGAGGTGGCCGCCGATTCGGTACGCGCCGCCACGCTGAACGGCGCCCCGGTCGACATCTCCGGCTGGTCGGCCGAGGCCGGGCTCACCCTGACCGGCCTGGCCGCCGAGAACACGCTTGTGGTCGATGCCGACTTCCTCTACTCCTCCAGCGGTCAGGGGCTGCACCGCAGCGTCGACCCGGTGGACGGCGAGACCTATCTCTACAGCCAGTTCGAGACCGCCGACGCGCAGCGGGTCTTCGCCTGCTTCGACCAGCCCGACCTGAAGAGCGTCTACACCTGGCACGCGACCGTGCCGGCGCACTGGCGGGTCGTCTCCAACATGCCGGCGAGCGCCGAGGAGCCGGCCGGCGCCGACACCAAGACCGTCCACTTCGATGAGTCGGTCCGGATGAGCACCTACATCACCGCGATCTGCGCCGGCCCCTACCACGAGGTGCGCTACAACCACGACGGGCTCGACCTCGGCTACTTCTGCCGGGCCAGCATGGCGCAGCACCTCGACTCGGCCGACCTGAACCTGATCACGGTGCAGGGCTTCGACTTCTTTCACGAGCAGTTCGGCGTCCGCTATCCTCTGCCGAAGTACGACCAGGTCTGGGTGCCGGACTTCAACGCCGGTGCGATGGAGAACTTCGGCTGCGTCACGCACGCCGAGGCGCACTACCTGTTCCGGTCCCAGGTGACCGACTTCGAGTACGAGCAGCGGGCCAACACGATCCTGCACGAGTTGGCGCACATGTGGTTCGGCGACCTGGTCACCATGCGCTGGTGGAACGACCTGTGGCTGAACGAGTCGTTCGCCGAGTGGGCCAGCCACTGGGCCAACACCAACGCCACCCGGTTCACCGACGCGTGGACGACCTTCCTCTCCATCCGCAAGAACTGGGGCTACCGGCAGGACCAGCTCTCCTCCACCCACCCGGTCTACTGCGAGATGCCGGACCTGGAGGCCGTCGAGGTCAACTTCGACGGCATCACGTACGCCAAGGGCGCCAGCGTGCTCAAGCAGCTCGTCGCGTACGTCGGGGAGGCGCCGTTCCTGGAGGGCCTGCGCAGCTACTTCGGCAAGTACGCCTGGAGCAACGCCACCTTCGACGACCTGCTCACCGAGCTGGAGGCGGCCTCCGGCCGGGAGTTGCGCAAGTTCGCCGCCGAGTGGCTGGAGACCTCGCAGGTCAACACGCTGCGCCCGGAGGTGTCGATCGACGCCGACGGCAGGTACGAGTCGGTGGTGGTCCGGCAGGAGGCGTCGACCGCGCACCCGACGCTGCGTACCCACCGGATCGGGGTGGGCCTCTACGACCTGCGCGACGGCCGGCTGGTCCGGCGGCAGCGGGTCGAGGTCGACGTGGCCGGCGAGCGCACCGAGCTGCCGCAGCTCGCCGGGGCCGCCGCGCCGGACCTGCTGCTGCTCAACGACGACGACCTGACCTACGCCAAGCTGCGGCTGGACGACCGCTCGATGGCCACCGTGGTCCGGCACATCGCCGCGTTCGAGTCGTCGCTGGCCCGGGGCCTGTGCTGGGCCGCAGCCTGGGACATGACCCGGGACGCCGAGTTGGCCGCCCGGGACTACGTGGCGCTGGGGCTGGCCGGGCTGCCCGCCGAGAAGGACATCAACCTGGTCACCGCGACGCTGCGGCAGGTCGCCGCCACGCTCACCTCGTACGCCGCGCCGGAGTGGGCGCCGACCGGTTGGGCGCAGTTCGCCCGTACCGCGGCAACCGCCGTGCAGGCCGCCGAGCCGGGCAGCGGGCTGCAACTGGCCTGGGCCCGCACCTACGCGTCGGCGGCCCGCAGCGCGGAGGAGCTGGCCGTGCTGCGCGGCTGGCTGGACGGGGTCGAGGTGCCGGCCGGGCTGACCGTCGACACCGAGCTGCGCTGGACGGTGCTGCGGGCCCTGGTCGCGGGCGGTGCCGCCGGGCAGGCCGAGATCGACGCCGAGCTGGCCGCCGACCGGACGTCGGGCGGGGAGCGGGAGGCCGCGCTGGCCGCCGCGCTGATCCCCACCGCCGAGAACAAGGAGACGGTCTGGCGCACCCTGACCGAGGGCGAGGCGCTGCCGAACTGGCGGCACCGGGCGCTGTTGCAGGGCTTCCAGCATCCGGCGCAGGCCGAGCTGACCGCGCCATACGCCGAGCGGTTCTTCGAGGTCGTCGGCCGGGTCTGGGCGAGCCGGGACAGCGAGCCGGCGCAGGAGTTCGTGATGCTCGCCTACCCGGCGTACCAGATCTCCGAGGAGACCATCCGGGCCACCGACGCCTGGCTGGCCCAGCCGGGGCATCCGGCGCCGCTGCGCCGGCTGGTCGCCGAGGGCCGGGACGGAGTCGTACGCGCACTCAAGGCCCGCGCCAAGGACGCCACGTCACCGTCCTGATCGCACCACCGAACTGACCGCCGCCGGGCGCCGGATTCCCTTCCGGCGCCCGGCACCGTCGCCAGCCGGAGAACCGTCCGGGTACTTGTCGGCGCGCGACGGGACCCGCGTCAGCCGTGCGACTTCGCCAGGCTGACGAAGCTGCGCCATGCCTCCGACCCGAAGGCCAACGTCCCGCCGTCCCGATCCTTGGTGTCCCGGACGAGTACCCGGCCAGGAAGGTTGTCGGCGACCTCGACGCAGTTGCCAGATGACCCGTTGGATCGCGTGCTCTTCCGCCAAACTGGATCATTGCTCATTGATAATCCTCAGCATCATGTCTCGGGTCTGGTCGGCGGTCAGCGCCAGCTCGTTCACTGCCTCCCAGACTAGTTCCAGCTCGAGCACGTCACGAGGAGTGGTCGCCACCCTCCCTTGTAGCAGGTCGTCGAGGTAGCCGAACCGCCGTCCGTCCGGCATCGTTGCAAGCGCGAGTGATCCCCCCAGCCCGGCATGGATGCCGGCCGCGTCCGGCACGACCCGGATCCGGACAGTAGGCCGGTGGCTGATGTCCACCAGATGCGCCAGCTGAGCCTTGAGGATTTCGGGCGGCCCACGGTGCAACGCGGATTCCTCAACCATCACAGCCATCTCAACCGGCGGCTTGCGGTCCAGCACGGCTGCCTGACGACTACAACGGGTTGCAACGACGTCATCAAGCCGGCCGAAGTTGGATGGAACAGCGGCAAACACGAGCCGCATGTATTCCTCGGTCTGAAGCAGGCCGGGAATCAGCGTCGGCTCCCACGCGCGCAACAGAACAGCTCGGCGCTCGTGTTCGACCCACGGGCGCAGCCACGGGCGCAGGTCCTCGTGTGCCGTCTTCGCCAGCCCTTGAATCTCGCTGCCGGTCCCGAACACTTTGTCGAGGCGCTGTGCCGTGCCTTCCTGCGGAATCAGCTTGCCTGCCTCGAAGTACTGGACCGAGGATTTCGAAACGCCGATCGCGACGGCAAGCCTGTCCTGAGACAGCTTTCGCTCGGTGCGGAGTTCCCGAATGCGGGCCGGCAGTGAAGCCGGTGGGCCACTCATGCATATCACCCCGGTAGGTCAGCGGCGATGTCGCCATCAGCAGGCGGTCAATGTGCTTATCTTCCGTGATCAGGCCGTCACGGTCCAGGGTGGATCGTAAGCGCCCCGTCCGGGAAGCACGCCCGCTTCTTACCCGTCGGGCGGGGCGCCCACGGGGGCGGCGCATCCGGTGCGGACAGAGGTGCCCTCCGGCGTGCCGCTCCCGCCCCCCAAATTGCCGGACGAGAGGCATTCGCCATGAAACACTCTCGCAATTCCCGCCATCGCCGGGCGTGGTGGCGCCTCTGGCGCTACTGCCGATGCGGCTTCCGTTGGGCCTGTCCGGACTCGGTCGAGCTGGTACCGATGCCGTACGAGCCGAATGTGCGACCCATCAGCCGGCACGACTTCCGGCGGGCGGTCAGGGACGAGGCGACCAGGATCGCGGTCGCCCGGAAGTCCCGTACCCAGGTCCAGGACTGGGCCGGACCGGAACCGCCGCCACCCACTCCCACCCCCACTCCCACCCCCACACCGCAGCCTGAGCGCCGGCGGAACGACCAGCCCGACTCCCGCCGTGAACCCCGGCGCGACGGATGGAACGGGCCGACCTGGGCGCATCTGGCCAACGGCCGGGCGGGCGACCTGACTCCGGCTCAGCAGGACCGGGCCAGGCACGCCGAGCGGGTGTAGCCGTGATCGGGCCGTCGGCGCGATGGGAGCGGCACGCGGCGCGACGCCGGACGGCAGCAGCCGGGGCTGTCGGGCAACACGTTCCCGGGGACAGGTACGCCTGCCGGGTGTGCGAGCACGACTGGCCCTGTCGGGACGCCCGACTGGCCCTGCTGATCAGCTTTGAGGGTGACCGGGTGGGGCTGATGATGTATCTCGCCGCGCACCTCGCCAACGCCCTCGAAGCACTGCCCGACCGGCATCCCTCCATGATCGTCGGACAGATCCTCTACTGGGTCCCCCGGCGCCGACGCTCCTGACTTTCCTGGTTCCCTTCGCGCACTCTTCCTCCGGCGCGGCGCGAGCGGAACGGCGGACCGATCGACGGTGGTCCGCCAGGTGGAACCCCCGGGCCGCCGTCGAGTCCCCACAGGCGGCCCGGGGCGCCGGACTGCCACCGCCGCCGGGACAACCACCAACTCCCTGACGATTAGATCGCCGGGTGTCTCCGCCAAGCTGCTACCAGGACAGTTTCCGTGGGGTGCCGAGTGATCTGTCGAGCGGAGCCCGTGCGTCGCGGACGAATTCGCGGATCTCGTGAACGGCGGGACCGCGGCAGTGCCCCCCCGCGGTCGGGCGAGCGTACGTTGACTGGACCTACGGATGCCCGAGCGCGACGCGGTGGGATTGTGTCTGCCGCTTGAAGCCGATGTGAAATCCGCCGAGCGTAACGTTCCGTCCGTCACCGAGCACAAATCGTGACCGTCACCGCGGATTGGCGACTGGCTTGATCCGTTCGCGTATCGCGGGCCGACACGAGGGGAGGCCGGATTCCGACCGAGTCAACCGCGTCAACAGCGCTCACGAGGGTGTCCGAGCCGAGCACATCCGACAGGTCTAGGCCACGAGTTGGTGGACCTGACAGATCCGAGAGAGGCACAAGCATGAGGAAAGTAAAGGCGTTGATGTTGGTGGCTGCTGTTCTGGCGACGATGTTGTCGACGACCGGCACCAGTCACGCCAGCACGGGCGACGACAGGACCACCGCCACCGCATCGCCACTGATCCTGGACGCGGCGGCCCCGATCTGCCCGGCTGGGTACGTGTGCCTGTTCGTGGACGTCGATCAGAGAACAGGCGGGTACAGGTGGGCGGCTGGTGCTTACGACAGCAACTTCACACAACTTCCGTGTGTAGCAGCGTGGAAATGCAAAACCCGCAATGACTTCAACGATGAGGCCAGCTCCTGGCACAACAATACGGACAGGACCTACTGCGTCTCCTGGGGCATAAACGGCGGCAACCCCGACAACACCATGCCCCCGGGCACCTACGGGAACTTCACCACCACCGGTTGGAACGACCAGGCTTCGTCAATCGGCTTCATCGGCTGCCCGTAACCCGGGCGATGCGAGTCCCAGCCAGAGGAACGGCCTCTACTGGGGCTCGCACTCCGCCCCCGTGTCACCACCAAAGATCGAGCACAGGACCGTCGATCAGTTCTGGCACCCGGTCTCGCAGCCAGTTGCGGGCGACCTGACCCACAGCGGGACGGGCGTCGGTCCTGCGGCTCGCGCCGTCCCGACGCCAACCAGCGCAACCCCATTGCGGCGGCGCGCACCTCCTCCCTCACGACCTGGCACCACCATCACACCCGGAGGTTTCCGGTGAACAGCCAGTCGACAAACCAGCACTCTCCCGACCCCAGCGCGACTGCCCACGACCTGCCCTCCACCGACCGCCGGCCGCGCTCCGCGCGCGGGCTTCTGGTCTGGCTCAGGAACCGCTGGCCGACCGCGGTCGCCGTGGCGATGTCCCTGCCCGGTTTCCTCGCCGAGACCCCGTCCGCGGAAGCACCCGACCTGACGAAGAGCTTGGGCGGAGTCTTCGTCCTGCTGCCGCTCGGCTACCTGGTGCTCGCCAAGCTACGTCGGCGTCGCGCCACATGGCCGGTGGTCTTCACCGGCATCGGCCTTGTGGTCCTGACCCGAATCGTCGGCAACGTGGACCCGGCGTTCGTCCTGACGGCCATCGCCCTGCTGGTCCTCATCTGGAGCGTCGCCGACGGGCAATTGAGGAGGGACCGAACACTGCAAACGCAGGCGCTCGCATTCGGCGGCTTCGCCGCAGTCAGCTTCGCGGCACTAGCGATCCTCACCCAGGAGCCGACCATCGCAGGATATCTCGTAGCAGCGGCCTGGTTGGCACACGGAATCTGGGATCTGATCCACCTCAAGCTCGACAGGGTCGTCGCACCCACTTTCGCCGAATGGTGCGCAGTGATCGACATCCTGATCGCCGTTCAACTGGTTCTCATCATCACCGCCTAGCCAGGACCCACCCGACGCGGTCGCAAGGCTTCCGTCGGCAGCAGTCTCCGGATAGAGGGCAGCAGGATCGGGGTACAGGAACATGGGTCACGATCCTGCCTCGCCTCGCCATCATCGCGACAGCCGCAGAACGGTTGGAGTCCAGTCGCCTCGAAGCATCCGCTTCTGCCGCCGTCCGAGTGTGGCGGCCGTCGGACGGGGCGTTCGAGCCGGTCAGCTCACGCGGGACCGTCGAGATAGCCGGGGTCGGCAGAACCCGACGCGACGCGGACGCGATACCCCCAGCGCCGTAAGACCTGGGCGATCTTCGCGGCGCCGGCCGGGTTGGCGGAGTGCACGTTGATGACGCCGACGTCAAAGGGGCGCCTGTCGAAGGCGGCCCGTTCCAGGACCTCCACGACCGGCCAGATCGTGTCGTCCCCGCCGAGATCGTGGTCCAGCCACAACTCGTCCAAGCGCCGGCCCCGGTACCGCTCGAGGAATTCAACCCCGGCTGCGCTGGTACGGGCCACCTGGGCACCACGGCCATCCACGAACGAACGAAGGTCATCGACCAAGACGATCGTTTGGCGGGCATCCACAGGATGATGATGCCTTGGCAGCATCGTGATGCACATCCGGATTTGCCGCTCCTGGCGTGCTGGCAAACCCGGCCGACTTCGCCCTGTTCGCGCTGCTGGGCCTGCTCGGGCTGCGGATCTTCGAAGCCTGCGGGGCGAACATCGCCGACCTTGGCGAGGAGCACGGACGGCCACCGGTCCTGCGCGTGACTGGCAAGGGCGGCAAGGTCGTCCTCGTACCACTGCCACCCGCAGTGGCCCGAGGCATCGACCGGGCCGTGGACGAGCACGTGCAGATCGGCGCCCGCCACACCGACCCGCGAACCACCATGCGCTACGACCGGGCCCGCAAAAACCTCGACCGGCACCCCAGCTACATCCTCGCCGCGTACATGGCCTCCGGGACGTAGCAAGCGCTCACAGCTTCGCCGAGAAGAGCGCCAGTGAAGACCGATCAATGGCTTGCGTCGTAGGCGTTCGGTCGATACGGTCTGGCCCGATGACATTCCTGACTCCACGACGAGTTCTTGCCGTCGTCCTGCTGCTGATCGCATTCGTGGCTCTGGCTGCGTCGCGCACCTTCCCGATCTTGGACGATCTCTCCGGCGTGGCGAAGTCGGCGATCACGATCGCGGGCGCGGCGTGCGCCCTGGTTGGCGCTTGGCTCTGGGTTCGCAAGGCGTCGGACCAGCCGTAGGCTAGGCGAACGGCTGTGGACTTCGCCGAAGGCCAGGTTCGCATTCCTCATGCCAGCCACCCATGGGTCGCACGCATGTGCTGCGGAACACGCGTGGCGGCGGGCTGTGCGCGGGTCACGGAGCGTGGCGGCGTACGGCTGGCGCGGCGTCCGATCATGCCGAAGTGAGTGCATCCGATCACGCCGAATTAGGGAACTGGAAGTCCCCTTGGCATCATGCATCGTGAACGCACGTGTAGAACAGGTTGAGGTGGCATGGTGGTGGAAGCGCTCACAGCGGCTCGCTCGCTCCTGCGTCCCTTGGAGCGCAAGGACATTCCGGCACTCGCCCAACTCACCCGGGCCAACCGAGAATTCCTGGCGCCGGCGAGTCCGCTGCGCCCGGAGGAGCACTTCACAGACGAGGGACAGGAGCACGCCGCCCTCGCGAGCCTCCAAGCGGCGGAGAACGGCACCGCGCTGCCGATGGTCATAGTCGACAGGACCGGAGATCTCGTCGGCACGCTGAACATCAGCAGCATCATTCGAGGGGCGTTCCAGTCCGCGAGCATCGGCTACTGGATCTCTCAGGACCGCAATGGTCAGGGATTTGCCTCCGCAGCGGTGGCTGCCGCCAAGCGGACCGCCTCTGACCAACTTGGCCTGCATCGACTCCAGGCGGAAACCCTGGTTGACAACGAAGCGTCCCAGCGGGTTCTGATCAAGAACGGCTTCGTACAATACGGCCGAGCACCGGAGTACCTCAAGATCGCCGGCCGATGGCAGGACCACCTGCTGTTCCAGGTCACCTTTCCCGACGCCGAGCAGTAACCCTGAGGAGCGCTCGGGCAACCTCCGGATCTGCCGCCGACCGTGCGCGCTGGACACCGGTGCCCCGTCACTGTCCGTACGTCCATCGTCCAGCTGTCGAACATACGCTCGTACCGAAGAGCGGATGTCCGACGCGGGTGGCTTTGTCGTCCGCCCCACCACACGAACAGCGACGCAGTTTCCCAGACCCACAGGAGCTTCTGGACGCTCTGCGGCGGAATCGTCGAAAGATTCGGTGAGCCCGCCACGTGGTGGAACAACCAGGACGAGGTACTCACGGTTGCGGCTACGCGGGTACGAGTCGCAGATGTACTTGGGGCTAGCTGCCACCCGTCGCGGCGACCACGGAGCGTCCCCGGCCGTTAGGCTTCGGGATGGAGGTGGATTCGATGGCCCAACCGCAGTACCAGTGGCATCCGCCCGAGCAGGGGTGGACCGAGGACGATCTGCGCACGCTGCCGGCGGACGGGCACCGCTACGAGATCATCGACGGGAGCCTCCACGTGACCCCTCCGGCCGACTTCCAGCATCACGAGCTGGCCGACGAGATCCGCGCCGCGCTACGCGCCGCCACCCCACCGAAGTGGCGGGTGATCCGCGAGATCGGTCTGCGGGTGCCCGGCGGCAACGCCATCCCGGACATCACCGTGCTCCGACCGAGCGCTCCGTCGGCCGGGATGTGGGCCGAGCCGGAGGACGTCGCGCTGGTGGTCGAGGTGGAGTCGCCGAGCAGTCGCCGGCACGACCGGTTCACCAAGCTGGGCCTCTACGCCGAGGCCGGCATCGAGTCGTACTGGCGGATCGAGCAGACCGCCGAGCGGGGCCCGGTGGCCCACCTCTACCTGCGGGCTCCCGCCGGCCACTACGAGCTGCTCCGCTCGGTCCCACCGACCGGCACGGAACTGGTCGAGCTGCCGTTTCCGATACAGGTCGCCCCGGGAAGTTGGCTGCTCTGAGGCGCCCGACCCGCCTGGCCCGACCCGAACCGGGTCGGCAGACGCCGCTGGACCCTACTGGCCGCTGATCAGAGCGGTGACGATGGCGCTGGTCTGGCCAAGCGCCGCCGGGCCGACATTACCCAACGGCTCGCCCAGAGCCGACACAGGGAGCCACTGGACCAGCTCCGGCAGGAGCGTGCCGGACGGCTCGGTGACCGCGACGACCAGGGGCATAGCGTCCTCGGTGGGAGCGCCGGGCACGTACGGGCAACAGATCACCCGCCCGGTCTGGGCCTGCAGGTGCATCGAGTTGGAGAGCACGACCACCATCAACTCGGTGCGGGTGTCCAGGCGTGGCGCGACGTCTCCCGGTCGGATCACAGGCCGGATTCCCGGTTGGCCGCGTAGACCTGCGCGGCGTAGGCATCGATGTTGAGCGCCGGCACTGTCCGGGCGGTGTAGCCGGCCAGAGCGAGCCGGAGATGTTCGTTGCGCAACGCCCGTTCGATCAGCTCCGAGCGATTTAACCCCAGCTCAGAGGCGTCAGCGTCGGCTAGGGCCAGGACCAGGGTATCGACCGTCGCTGAAATCTTCTCTTTCGCCATACATTTATCCTACCGGTCGTCCCACCTGCGCCAGGCATGGACGAACCCTAAATTGCCCGACTCGATGCCGGACGTACGCCGTCCGCGATTTTCGTCTGGCTTCCCTGGCCACCCGGCCTTCCGCCCGCCCGACGACGGCTGGATCGGACGGATGCGACCGCGTCAGGCGGAGCGGCCGGCCCGGGTGGCGAGCTGGTCCAGGCCGCTGACGATGCCGCCGGCCAGGTCGCCGCCGCCGAAGGCGGCCACCATGGACAGCGCGGCGAGCTTGGCGTCCCGGTCCGGGACGCGCTTGCGCGCCTCCGCACCGGTGACGATCTCCAGCACCCGCTGGTTCGGCGAGAGCGCCAGCAGCACGGCACGGGCCGGGTCGGTCAGCTCCGTGAGCAGGCGCTGGGCGTGCTCGCGTACCGGTTCGGTGAGCGGGCCGACGTAGACGGTGAAGACCAGTCCGGTGGACTCGTCGGCGATCCGCAGCGCCTCGTCGATCCGGAGCAACTGGCGGGTGGTGAACGGCCCGTCCAGCACGTTCGGCCGGTCGGTGGTGCTCGGCCCGACCTCGGCCTCGGGCCGTTCGGTCGTCGCCACGTCCTTACCAGCGGTCACTTGCGCCCCCTGTCACGCCGGCGCGCTTCGGCGCGCTGATGGTCTCGGTCTCGCCGCCGGTCAACGCCCGGGCCCCCGTGCCGGCCGGCAGCGCGGTCCGGCCGGACTCGGTCAGGTGCTCGGGCGAGGAGAGGAACCAGACCGGCGTGAACTCGAAGGGCCGCCCCGGGCGGTAACGCCGGGCGTTACGGCCGCTCTTGCCGGCCCGGGCAAGCACGGTGATCACGAGCACCGCGGCGGCCGGGATGGCAACGAAGACCAGCAACGTGTCGGAAACAGACAACCTCAACGCCCCCAGGCGAAAACGGGATCATCGGGCCGGGCCGGGCCGGGTGACCAGCCACCCGACCGATCCGGTCGTCGTTCACGGTATCGGAAACCGCTGCCCAGCAGATCTCGGGGTACCGATCCCGTCGCCGGGCCACCGGTGGCGGACGGCCGGGTCAGGCCTGCTCGACGAGCCGGGCCAGCGCGTCGGCCGCCCGCCAGCAGTCGTGGTACGTCGAGTAGAGCGGGACCGGGGCGAGCCGGATCACATCCGGTTCGCGGTCGTCGACGACCACCCCGTACTCCCGGGACAGCCGTTCGGTAAGTGCGGCGGCCCCGCCCCGGCCGATCCGGACGGAGAGCTGGCAGCCGCGCCGGGCCGGGTCGCGCGGGGTGAGCACGCGCAGCGGCCGGCCGGGGATGATCCGGTCGAGCAGTTCTTCGAGGTACCCGGTCAACCGCTCGCTGCGGGCCCTCAGCGCCGGCATGCCGACCTCTTCGAAGATGGCCAGGGCGCTGCGCATCGGGGCCATCGCCAGCACCGGCGGGTTGGAGATCAACCACGCCTCCACGGTGGCCGGTGGCCGGGAGACCGGGGCCATCTCGAACCGGGTCGTCTCGTCCGTGCCCCACCAGCCCTCGAACCGGTCGACCGCCGGGTCGCCGAGGTGCCGCTCGTGCACGAACGCCCCGGCCAGCGACCCCGGCCCCGAGTTCAGGTACTTGTAGGTGCACCAGGCGGCGAAGTCCACGTCCCAGTCGTGCAGGGCCAGCGGTACGTTGCCGGCCGCGTGCGCGAGGTCCCAGCCGACCAGGGCGCCGGCCCGGTGCGCCGCCCGGGTGATCTCCGGGATGTCCATCAGCTCGCCGGTGAGGTAGTTGACCCCGCCGAACAGCACCAGCGCGACCCGGTGCCCCTCCCGGTCGAGGTGGTCGAGCACGTCCTCGGTGCGCAGGTTCTCCTCGCCGGGGCGTGGGCGCAGCCGGACGACGACCTCGTCCGGGTCCAGGCCGTGGTGCCGGGCCTGGCTGCGCACCGCGTAGCTGTCGGACGGGAAGGCGCTGTCCTCGATCAGGATCCGGTCCCGCCCGGCGGTCGGCCGGTAGAACGAGACCATCAGCAGGTGCAGGTTGACGGTGAGGGAGTTCATCACCACGGTCTCGGCCGGCGACGCGCCGACCAGTGACGCGCTCGGCCCGGTCAGCGACCGGTACGACGGCACCCAGGGCCGCTCGCCGGTGAAGTGGCCGGAGACGCCCCGGGTCGCCCAGGTCTCCAGTTCGGCGTCGACGTCGGCGCGGGCGGCCCGGGGCTGCAACCCGAGGGAGTTGCCGACCAGGTAGGCGGCCTGGGCGTGCCGGCCACCCTCGGCCGGGGGCACGTGGAAGAGGTGCCGGTGCCCGGGGTCGGCCTCGTCGCGGCGCCGGGCCGCCGCCTCCGCCTGGTCGGGGGTGGTCATCCGCTCGTCTCTCCTTGCGAGGTCACTTGTCGGGAGATCACGTCTCGGGCAGTCGCGTGTCGGGCAGCCCCAGATCGGGCGGTCACATGTCGGTTCGGGCGGCCCAGAGTTCGGGGAAGACCTCCCGGGCCATGCTCCGGCGCAGCCAGGCCGCGCCGGCCGATCCTCCGGTGCCGACCTTGGCACCCATCGTCCGGCGTACGGCCTTGAGGTGCTGGTGCCGCCAGTCGTCGAACTGCTCGGCGATCTCGACCAGGGTCTCACCCAGTTGCCGCAGGTGGTTGTCGGGTCCGGTGTCGGCGTAGATCTCCACCCAGGCGGCGGCCAGCTCTTCGCTCGGCTCCGTCTCGGTGGAGAAGTCGCGGTGCAGCAGCGCGTCCGGCAGCGGGAAGCCCCGGCGGGCCAGCAGGGCGGTAACCTCGTCCCAGAGGCTCGGCGCGCCGAGCGCCTCGAGCAGTTCGGCGTGCACCTCCGGTTGCCGGTGGAACGGCCGGACCAGGGTGGCGGACTTCAGCCCGAGCAGGAACTCCAACTGCCGGTACATCGCGGACTGGAAGCCGGAGCCCTCGCCGAGCAGGTTGCGGAACCGGTTGAAGTCCGCCGGGGTCATCCAACGCAGTCCCCGCCAGGCCGCGTTCAGCCCCTCCAGGTGCAGCACGGCCCGGTGCAGCGGCGCGAGCGCACCCCAGAGGTCGTCGGTACGCAGCAACCGGCGCGCCTCGCGCAGCTCGAAGCAGGTGAGCCCGAAGTACAGCTCCATGATCTGGCTGACCATCAGGAACGACATCTCGCCGGGATCCTGGCTCAGCGGCTGCTGGAGCCGGTGCAGGGTGCTGGCGTGCACGTAAGCGTCGTACGGCGTCCGCCCGCCCGGCTCCAGGGTCGGCTCGCCACCGTTCGCCGCCGCCCGCGCGGCCCGCTGCGCGGCGGTCAGCGGGCGTACCCGGGGTCGGCCGGGTCGCCGCTGCCGCTGGATGCTCTCCACTGCCCGCCTCCGTTCCGTGACGTCTTCCGTCCGTTCCGTTCCGTGACGTCGATACCGACATGATCTCGCCGGCCCGCCGTCCGACGGAATGCCGGACCAACGGCGGTACGAGCGCAGATCCAGCGGTTGTGGGGTTCGCCGTCGAGATGGCTTAACGTTTGGAAGGTCGATCCAGAGGTCGACACCCACGTTACGGAGAGTGAGCTGATGGACGACATGGACTGGGCGCTGCTGCGCGAACTCCAGGCCGACGCCCGGCTCTCGTTCAGCGAACTCTCCCGCCGGGTGCACCTCTCCCCGCCGGCCGTCGCCGAACGGGTCCGCCGGCTGGAGGAGTCCGGCGTGGTGACCGGCTACCACGCGCACGTCGACCTGACCCGGGCCGGCCGGAACGTGGTCGCGATGATCCGGATGTCCTGTTACGGGGCGCGCTGCATCCTCCGGGACCCGGAGGTGCCGAAGTGGCCGGAGATCCTGGAGATCCACCGGATCACCGGTGACGCGTGCAGCATGCTCAAGGTCGCCGCCGAGTCGATCGAGGCGTTCGAGCAGGTCATCGACCGTCTGGCCCCGTACGGGCAGCCGTCGAGCACGATGGTGCTCTCCAGCCCGCTGCACTGGCATCCGGTGCTGCCCGTCCCGCCCACCCCAAGCGGCTGACCAGTGCTTTCACCCGCTGTCGGCGGCTTCCCGGGCGTGTGTGCGCCGGGTCGGTGGGAAGACACCCGGTGACGACGGTCGCGCACCCGCGCAGCGTCCGAGGCGTACGGGTGTCCGACCGAGCCGGATGCACCGCCGGGGAGGGAAGTCATGCTGTCTGCCAAGGTCGTCGGCCGTACGATCGCCGCCGGCGTCACCGTCGCCGCGCTTGTCCCCGGACCGCTGTTCGGGAACGTGACAGCGGTACGCGCCGGACCGAACACCTTCGTGGAGGTCACCCCGAACACCGCCCAGGCGGGTAGCCGGGTCAACATCCGGGCGAGCTGCGACGGGGCGAACAACCAGCAGGCGACGGTGCACTCGGACGCCTTCGGCCGGGTGATCGTACGCCCGGACAACGGCTTCCTCACCGCCTCGGTGACGATCCCGGGCAGCAAGGCACCCGGGGCGTACGCGGTCAACCTGAGCTGCCAGCAGGCCGGCAACAACGCCACCACCACGCTGACCGTGGTGAACATGAGCCAGGGCAGCCAGGGTCCGGCCACCGGTGGCGGCGGTACGGCCGGCAGCACGGGCGGCACGCTGATGATCGCCGGTGGGGTCGGCATCGTCGTGCTCGCCGTCGGGTTCGGGCTGGCCGGCCGGCGCCGGCGTACCGAACCGGGTGGCTGAGCCACGGGTCGGCCATGTTCCGCTTCCCCACGGGCGAGCGCGAGGGCACGTGGCGGGGCCGGACCGGTCGGTGGTGGGCGGGTACCGAACGGTGGCGGCGCCGCGCGGCCCGGCTCGCCCGGCAGGCCACCGCGGCGAGCATCACCAGCCCGGATCCGACCGACGGCACCCCGCCGGGCACCCTGGACCCGGCGCCGCCCCGGCCGCCCCGCCGGCTGGGCCGGGCCGGCCGCCTCCGCCGCCCCGGACCGGTACCGGTGATCACCCTGCTGCTCGGCCTGCTTGTCACGGTCTTCGGGGTGCAGAGCGTCACCGGGATCACCCTGCTGCCCAGCGGGCTGCCGTTCGGCGCCCCGCCGCCGCCCCGGAAGTTCCCGGTGCTGGAGTCGAGCCCGCCGGTCGGGATCGGCATCCGGTCGCTGGGTTTGACCGCGCCGGTGCACCCGGTCGGCGTCGCGGCGGACGGCACCATCGAGGTGCCGGCGTCGGACCGGCGCGACGAGGCCGGCTGGTACAGCCGGAGCCCGACCCCCGGCCAGTACGGGCCGGCGGTGATCGTCGGGCACGTCGACACCCGGACCGGGCCGGCGGTCTTCCACGACCTGGCCGGGCTGCGCCCCGGCTCCAAGATCGAGATCGACCGGGAGGACGAGTCGGTGGCGGTCTTCGAGGTGAACTCGGTCAAGCGGTTCAACAAGTCGGAGCTGCCGGTGGATCGGGTCTACGGCGACTTCAGCCGGCCGTCGCTGCGGCTGATCACCTGTGGTGGCCGCTGGGTCGGCGGCTCCACCGGGTACGCCGACAACGTGATCGTCTTCGCCTCCCTGGTCTCGGCCCGACACACCTGAGCCGAGCCGGTCGCCGGGCCTCAGGCCGCCTCGGCCTCGCGCAGGTCGAGCCAGTCCGCCCAGCGCGGGTCCGGGGCGCGGTGCCCGAGGACCCGCCAGGCGATGCCCTTCGGCGCGGTCGGCAGCGAGTGCAGTCGCCAGCCCAGCTCGGCCGGGGTCTTGTCGCCCTTGGTGTGGTTGCACCTGGCGCAGGCCGCCACGACGTTCTCCCAGGCGTGCCGGCCGCCCCGGCTGCGCGGAAAGACGTGGTCGATGGTCTCGGCCGGCCCCCGGCAGTAGACGCAGCGCCAGCTGTCCCGGGCGAAGATGGCCCGGCGGGAGAGCCCGACGTGGGTGCGGTAGGGCACCCGGACGAACCTGGTCAGCCGGACCACCGACGGCACCGGCAGGGAGTTGCGGGCGCTGTGCAGGATCCCCTCCCCGTCGGCCACGCAGACGGCCTTGGCGGAGAGGACCAGGATGGCGGCCCGACGCACTGAAACGACACACAGCGGCTCATAGGTGGCATTGAGCACCAACGCTCCGGAGCCCACCGTGGGTCGTATGTCAGGCATCGCGCTCACCCTCTCGGTTGTTTCCCCGTCCGCTCCCTCGCCCCGCCTGGTGCCGGCCCCGCTCCGGCGCCCGTCGGGCAGCACGCACCGACCGGCCGCCACGACCACGGCCGACGCCGGCAGATCACCGGCGTCCGTGCGCCAATAGTCCCCGATAGCCGGCCTGATTGCACGTACTAATCGGGGGTCCCGAAGAAAGCTCTCACGTCCCGTGGCAAGATGACCGGTTCCGTCCGTTCGCCCCTGCCGGCGCCGGCCGCCGGGGCGGGGTCCGCCACGAGCCGGCGGGTCGGCGGCAGCCGGCCCGGGTCGGTACGGTACGAAGACATCCGTGACCCCCGCGACGCTGATCACCGCCGCCGTGCTCGGGATGCCGCAGGCCGAGACGCCGCCGCCCGAGACACCGAAGCCCGACCCGAGCTGCCTGAACGATGCCGGCTGCAAACTGGTCTGGGACGTGACCGGCTCGGTGTGGTTCGCCGAGGGCAGCACCTACCTCTTGATCAAGCCGGCCACGATCGCGCTGATCCTGCTGCTGGCGGTGCTGGCCCGCTTCCTGCTGCACCGCACCATCAACCGGCTGGTCCGGAGCACCTCGGAGAGCCGGATCCCCGCCGTACTCCGGCCGCTGCGCGAGCGCATGCCCAGCGCCGCGCCCGACCCCAACGCCGTCGTACCCGAACGGCGCCGGCAGCGGGCCGAGGCGATCGGTTCGGTACTGCGCAGCATGACCACGGCGGTGGTCTTCGCGATCGCCGCACTACAGATCCTCAGCGAACTCAGCTTCGACCTGGCCCCGCTGCTGGCCAGTGCCGGAATCGCCGGCCTGGCCCTCGGGTTCGGCGCCCAGACGCTGGTCAAGGACCTGCTGGCCGGGCTCTTCATGCTGCTGGAGGACCAGTACGGGGTCGGCGACACGGTGGACCTCGGCGAGGCGACCGGGGTGGTCGAGGCGGTCGGCCTGCGGATCACCACCGTGCGGGACGCCCGCGGAGTGGTCTGGTACATCCGCAACGGCGAGATCATCCGAGTCGGGAACAAGAGCCAGGGCTGGGCGATGGTCGTGCTCGACATGCCGATCGGCTTCGCCCGCACCGAGGAGGCCATGGCGGTGCTCCGGACCGCCGCCGCCTCGGTCGCGGTCGACCCGGAGCTGGCCCCGGAGCTGGTGGAGCCGCCCGAGGTGATCGGGGTCGAGCAGATCACCGTGGACGGTTCGGTGATCCGCACGGTCGCCAAGACCACCGCCGAGGGGCAGTTCCCGGTGACCCGGGAGCTGCGCCGCCGGTTGGCCGAGGCGCTGGAGAACTCGGGGATCACCGCCGACATCGCGGCTACCCGGATGTTCCCCCGGCCGTCGACCCCGCCGGGCGACGGGGGCACCGGCCAGGGTGGAGCGACCTGACCTGTCCGACCTGTCTGACCTGCCCGGGCGTACCGGGTGGCCGGTGGGACCGGATCGACGACGTACGCCCGGTCGCCGCCTGCCGTGCGGGCCGGGCAGCGCCGGCACGCGCCGGCCTCGACCACTCCGGAGGGTGGCCGTGGGTACGCCGGACGGTTTGGATCAAGGGCCGCCTGGCAGGGGTCGCGTACCGTGCGGGCGGTCGGGTATCGTCCGTTCGACCAGTCGGAGATGCGACGATCTATCCGTTCGCCCTAGCCAGTCGTCATACGATCGGGCAGAATCCAGAACTAGCTCCCTCCCGGAGCGTAACGAAGACCTCGCTGATCCGAACGTCTAACGTTCCCGGCAGCCCCATCACATTTGGTCAGCGGTCGAGAACGATGGAGGCCCACCGGTGTCCGATGAGACACACACTTCCGAGCGGCCGGCAACCTTTCGGGAGGTGTTCGCCCAGCGTGAATACCGGGCGGTCTTCGCGGCTACCGTACTGACCTGGACCGGCGACTATCTCGCCAAGGCCGCCGTGACGTTGCTGGTCTACCAGCAGAGCGAGTCGGTCGCCCTCTCCGCCGCCGCCTTCGCCACCAGTTACCTACCGTGGTTGATCGGCGGCCCGCTACTGACCACCCTCGCCGACCGGTACCCGTACCGGACGGTGATGGTGATCTGCGACCTCGTCCGGATGCCGCTCTACGCCCTCATCGCCATCGACGGCCTGGACACCCCGGTGATCCTGGCCCTGCTCTTCGCGGCGACCCTGGCGAATCCGCCCAGTCAGGCGGCCCGGTCCGCGATGCTGCCGCTGCTGCTCCGGGGAGACCGGCTGGTCGTCGCGCTCTCCCTACACGGCAGCACGGGACAGGCGGCCCAGGTCTTCGGCTACGCCGTCGGGGCCGGCATCGCGCTCTACAGCCCGGCCCTGGCCCTGCTGCTCAACGCCGCCACCTTCGGGATCTCCGCGGCGGTCATCTGGTTCGGCGTCCGGCACCGGCCCGCCGTCCCGCCGGAGCAGGGCCGGCGGCACCTGCTCCGGGAGACCGCCGCCGGCTTCAGCCTGGTCTTCGGCACCCCGGTGCTGCGGGCGATCGCCGTCCTGGTGTTCTGCGCGATGCTCTTCGCGATCGTGCCGGAAGGGCTGGCCGCGGCCTGGGCCACCAAGTTCGCCGGGTCGGGCGCCGACCGGAGCGCCATCCAGGCACTGATCATGATCGCCGCACCCGTCGGCTTCATCCTCGGCGGCCTGGTGGTCGGCCGGGGCCTCCGGCCGGACCTGCGTCGAAGCCTGGTGCGGCCGTTCGCGGTACTCGCCCCGCTGGCCCTGGTGCCCGCCCTGTTCAACCCGCCGCCGGTGGTGGTCGCGCTGCTGGCCGCCGTCGCCGGCTTCGCGGTCGCCGGATTGATCCCGGTGACCAACGGGCTCTTCGTGCTGGCCCTGCCGCACGGCTACCGGGCCCGGGCGAACGGCGTGATGAACACCGGCGTGCAGGTGATGCAGGGGGTGGCGGTCCTCACCACCGGCCTGCTGGCCGACCGGTTCAGCATCCCCCGGGTGGTCGGCGTGTGGAGCGCCGCCGGAGTGCTGCTGATGCTGCTGCTGGCGCTGCGCTGGCCACAGTCCGAGCGGTTCGACGCGGCGATCGCGGAGGCAGAGCGCCGCTCCGCCGAGCGGGAGGCCGCAGCCGAGCCGCGCCGACCGCAACAGCGCCCGGCGGACACCTCACCGCCCAACCCCCGGCCGCCCTCCTCCGAGGCCGGCATCGGCGCGGTCTGAGCCCCCACCGCCGCAATCTGAGCCGGCACCGAACCGATCCTGAGCCAGCACCGCCGCGATCCGACGCGGCCTGAGCCAGCACCGCCGCGATCCGACGCGGCCTGAGCCAGCATTGCCGCGCGCGGTCCGAGCCGGCGGTGCGGTGCGGTGTGAGCCAGCCCGCACCCCGACTGCGGCTCCGGCTGGGGTCGAGCGCCCAGCCGGATGGCAGGATGGAACGGTGAATCCCGCAGGTGAGCGAGAGCAGGCCCGCCCGGCGCCGACCTTCTACGCCGAGATCGGCGGCGAACCGACCTTCCGGAAGCTTGTCGACGAGTTCTACGCGGGCGTCGCCACCGACCCGGTGCTCCGGCCGATGTACCCGGAGGCGGACCTCGGCCCGGCGGCGGAGCGGCTCACCCTCTTCCTGATCCAGTACTGGGGCGGCCCGAGCACCTACTCCACGCAGCGCGGGCATCCTCGGCTCCGGATGCGGCACGCACCGTTCCGGGTCGGGCCGGTCGAGCGGGACGCCTGGCTGCGGCACATGCGCCGGGCCGTGGACCGGCTGGAGCTGTCGCCGGAGCAGGACGAGACCCTGTGGCAGTACCTCGAACGGGCCGCCTACTTCATGGTCAACACCATGGACGAGACCCCCGGCCCGACGCACTGACCGAGCGGCTCTGCTGCCGCGCGACCACTGGAACAGGCCGCTCACCAGGACAGGCCGGTTGCTGGAGCAGGCCGGTCGCTGGAGCGCAGTGGTCGCTAGAGCAGGGCGCCCTCGTCGTGCAGCCAGTCGACGAAGGTGGTCGCCACGGCCGCTCCGCAGTCGAGCATCTCGACCAGCAGGGCGTCGTGCGCACCGGCGCTCAGCGGCACCTGCAACTCGGCGTAGATGGGCAACTGGCCCCGTTCGGTGGGGTCGCCGACGTACGCCTTGCAGAACCGGCGGGTGTGGTTCCACTCGTTGACCACCCGGTAGGCCCGGTCGGCCCAGTCCGGCGGGACTGTGGAGTGTGGACGGGCCCGCATCACGAGGATCTCGTCGTCCGGCCCCTCCAGGGCGAACAGCACGGCGTGCCGCTCCCACATGGCCAGCAGGCTGCCGTCGCCGTCGGCGAGATAACGCACGTCGAGCAGGTCCAGGGCGTCCCCGACCCGGCGTAGCGTCACCGGCGCGATCACCGGGGGGATGTCCCGGATCGAGGCCCGGTCCCCGGGCCGGAAGTCCCGACTACCGGGCCTGGCTTCGGATTCGGTCCGGCAGTCGTGTTCCGGCTCCCGAGGCGCCGGTGGCCCGACCCGGACGGCACCGTCCGACGAGATCCTGCTTCGAGTTCCCGGCTCGCCGCCACCGGCGTGGCCGGGGCGCCATGACCACCACGGCATCGCTTGCGCACCTCACTCCCCAGCGGATCCACGTGCCTACGTTGCGTTGGACCCGAGGCCCGACGGTACCCGTACAGCCGGCTCGAAGCACCCCCCCAACTACAGCCCCGGGACGGATGGGCCATGTCTCCTCATCCGTTCGGGTGATCACGTGCTGGTTTTATCGCAAGCTGACTGACTTTCTGTGACCATGCCACTCCGAATGGTGCAGCCAGGCCGACCCATCGGCCCATGATCCGCACCTGTACGGCGTCCCGCCCGGCCGGGCCGGCGGAACCGAGAAAGCCCATCCGGACGATGGCCTGAACCAGCCGTTGAGAAATCTCGATCCGACTGCCGCCGCGTACCGGATCGAGGCCGGCCGGTGCGGCGGAGCCCGGGTCGGTCCCCTTCGGATCGACGGCCGGCGGTGGGCCGGTCACCACCACGGCCACGTGGTCGAGCAGCGCGTCCCGGACCGCCCGCTGGCCCACGGCACGGCCGGCGACGCCAACGGACGCCGCGTCGCGCAGGGTGTCCGCGGCCGCGACCGCGATCCGGCGCAGCTCGGCACCGGCGATCGTCTCCACCACGCTGCCGGGCCCACCTGGCACCGGCCACCGCCAGTCGGCGTCCCGGCGTCGGGGCAACTCGACACCGCCCCGGGCAAGTTCGGTCAGCAGCTCGGCGGCGGAGACGGTGGCGTCACCGGGACCGGAACCGGCGACCACCCGGCCCACCAGTACGCCCCAGGGCAGCCGTGCCCACAGCACCGTCCGGGCCGGCGCCCCGGCGGTCGCTCCGGGCGCCCCGGAGCGCAGCCGGACCACAGCGCCCGGGTCGAACCGGGTCAACCGGGCCAGGAAGGCACCGGCGTCCGGCAACCCGGAGAGCCCGTGCCCGTGCCCGTGCCCGTGCCCGTGCTCATGCTCGTGCCCGTGCTCGTGACCACGCCCGGGCCCATGCTCGGGCGCCACCGTCGCGTCGCCCGTGGGGTCACCCCGGTCGGTGATCCGGACCGGCTTCTCCGCAGCGGGCATCGACTTACTCCCTACGCCGGCCGGCGTCGGGCCGCCGGCTCGATCAGATAGTGCCCGAGGAACTCCTGCTCCGGCTCGGTCAGCCGGCGGGGACGCTGCTGCGCCAGGTCGAACGGCACCAGCACCGACCGGGCCCGGCCGGCCAGCACCGTACGGTCGAACAGTTCGTACGCGATGGTGAACCGGGACTGCCGCAGGTCCTCGACCCACATCTCGATGCGTACCGTCGGGGCGCGTTCGCTCGTCGCCCCGTCCAGGGTGTACCCGACCGGGCGCAGGTAGTCGATCTCGTGCCGGTAGATCACCACACCGTCGGCGAACGAGCTGATCCCCTGGGCGCTCGCCCCGGCGAACATCATCGCCACCCGGGCCTCCTCGTAGAGGGTGAGGAAGCGGGCGTTGTTGACGTGCCCGTAGGCGTCCAGGTCGGACCAGCGCAACGTGCAGTCGTAGCCGAACCGCCGCCCGCCCGGCCGCTCCGCCGGACCGGCCCCGAGCGCCGCCGAGTCGGCCTCGACGGGTGCCGAGTCGGACCCGGCCGCAGCCGAGGCCGACCCGACCGCTGTCGGCTGGGCCGGTCCGAGGCCGACCTGACTAGTCACGGGTGAGCTTGCGGTAGGTGACCCGGTGCGGCCGGGCCGCCTCCGCGCCGAGCCGGTCGACCTTGTTCTTCTCGTACGCCTCGAAGTTGCCCTCGAACCAGAACCACCGCGACGGGTCCTCGTCGGTGCCCTCCCAGGCGAGGATGTGCGTCGCCACCCGGTCCAGGAACATCCGGTCGTGCGAGATGACCACGGCACAGCCGGGGAACTCCAGCAGCGCGTTCTCCAACGAGGAGAGGGTCTCCACGTCCAGGTCGTTCGTCGGCTCGTCGAGCAGGATGACGTTGCCGCCGATCTTGAGGGTCAGCGCCAGGTTGAGCCGGTTGCGCTCGCCGCCGGAGAGCACCTTCGTCGGCTTCTGCTGGTCCGGGCCCTTGAACCCGAAGGCCGCCACGTACGCCCGGGAGGGCATCTCGACCTTGCCCACCATCAGGTGGTCCAGCCCGTCCGAGACCACCTCCCAGACGGTCTTGTCGCCGGCCAGCCCCTCCCGGTTCTGGTCGACGTACGACAGCTTGACCGTGTCACCGACCTTGACCGAGCCGGCGGTCGGCTGCTCCAGCCCGACGATGGTCTTGAACAGGGTGGTCTTGCCGACGCCGTTCGGGCCGATGATGCCGACGATGCCGTTGCGGGGCAGCGAGAAGCTGAGGTTGTCGATCAGCACCCGGTCGCCGAACGCCTTGCGCAGGCTGTGCGCCTCGATCACCGTGTTGCCCAGCCGGGGGCCCGGCGGGATCTGGATCTCCTCGAAGTCCAGCTTCCGGGTCTTCTCGGCCTCGTTCGCCATCTCCTCGTAGCGGTCCAGCCGGGCCTTGGACTTGGTCTGCCGGGCCTTGGCGTTGGACCGGACCCACTCCAGTTCCTCGCTGAGCCGCTTCTTCATCTTGGCGTCGCGGCGCCCCTCGACGGCCAGCCGGGCGGCCTTCTTCTCCAGGTAGGTGGAGTAGTTGCCCTCGTAGCCGGCGGCCCGGCCGCGGTCCAGTTCGAGGATCCAGCCCGCCACGTTGTCGAGGAAGTACCGGTCGTGGGTGATCGCCATGACGGTGCCGGCGTACTTGGCGAGGTGCTGCTCCAGCCACTGCACGCTCTCCGCGTCCAGGTGGTTTGTCGGCTCGTCCAGCAGCAGCAGGTCGGGCGCCTCCAGCAGCAGCTTGCAGAGGGCGACCCGGCGCCGCTCGCCGCCGGAGAGCTGGGTGACGTCGGCGTCCGGCGGCGGGCAGCGCAGCGCGTCCATCGCCAGTTCGAGCTTGGAGTCGACGTCCCAGGCGTCCGCGTGGTCCAGCTCCTCCTGGAGCTGGCCCATCTCGGTCATCAGCTCGTCGGAGTAGTCGGTGGCCATCTGCTCGGCAATCTTGTTGAACCGCTCCAGCTTGGCCTTGGTCTCGGCGACCGCCTCCTCGATGTTGCCGAGCACGGTCTTGGCCTCGTTGAGCGGCGGCTCCTGGGCGAGCAGCCCGACACTGTAACCGGGCATCAGCCGGGCCTCGCCGTTGCTCGGCCGATCCAGACCCGCCATGATCTTGAGCAGGCTGGACTTGCCGGCGCCGTTCGGACCGACCACACCGATCTTGGCTCCCGGCAGGAAGCTCAGCGTCACGTTGTCCAGCACGACCTTGTCGCCGTGCGCCTTGCGCGCCTTCTCCAGGACGTAGATGTACTGGGCCACGGTGCGGCCTACCTCCCACGGATGTGATGTCCCCGGATGTCGTGTGATCGACCCACCACGACGTCGGGCTTGCTCTGGACCGCGCTGTCGGCGTCGCGCCGGGCCACGCGGTGCGGCGAAAAGCGCCACCGTCAATCCTGACAGGTCCGGCGCGTACCGCCCACATCGCCCTCCGCCCCGGCCACCCCGACCGCCACCCCCGGCCACCTCGACCGCAACCCCGGCGGGGCCGGCCGGGTGGTCATGATCACCTTTACGTTCTTTCCCGCGTCCCGCAGGGCAGTACTTGTGCCACTGGGGGTTAGGCACCGCAGCTACGCTCAGTACGCTCAGCGGTGGACACCCGTCATCACCGGAGGTGCACTGATTGTGACCGTACGTAGCTCGTTCGTGGTCGTTGCGAATCGCCTGCCGGTCGACGAGGTGACCACCCCCGAAGGGCGGCAGTGGCGCCGCAGCCCGGGGGGACTGGTCACCGCCCTGCATCCGGTGCTCGCCCAGCACCAGGGCACCTGGGTCGGCTGGGCCGGCGGGGTGGGCGCCGCGCCGGAGCCGTTCGACCTGGAGGGGATCCGGCTGCACCCGGTGCCGCTGAGCGCCGAGGAACTCGAACGCTACTACGAGGGGCAGTCCAACGCCACGATCTGGCCGCTCTACCACGACGCGGTGGAGACCCCGGCGTACAAGCGCCGCTGGCGGGAGGCGTACCGGCTGGTGAACGCCAGGTTCGCCGAGGCGTCGGCGGAGGTGGCGGCCGAGGGCGCGACGGTCTGGGTGCAGGACTACCAGCTCCAGCTGGTGCCGGCGATGCTCCGCGAACTCCGTCCCGACCTGCGGATCGGTTTCTTCCTGCACATCCCGTTTCCGCCGATCGAACTCTTCATGCAGATGCCGCTGCGCGCCGAGGTGTTGCGCGGGCTGCTCGGCGCCGACCTGGTCGGCTTCCAGCAACGACTGGCGGCGCAGAACTTCGTCCGGCTGGCCCGGCACCTGCTCGGGCTCCGCTACGAGGGCCAGATGATCAAGGTGGACGGGCGGAGCGTCAAGGCCGGCGCGTTCCCCATCTCGATCGACGTCGCCGAGATGGAGCGGATGGCCGCCGACCCGGCCGTGCAGGCCCGGGCCAAGCAGATCCGCACCGAGCTGGGCGACCCGAAGACGGTGATCCTCGGGGTGGACCGGCTCGACTACACCAAGGGGATCGAGCTTCGACTCAAGGCGTTCCGCGAGTTGCTCTCTGACGGAAAGTTGACAGTTCCCGACGCGGTTATGGTGCAGGTTGCCACGCCAAGTCGGGAACGGGTGGAGCACTACCAGGCACTCCGGGTCAAGGTGGAACGCGAAGTTGGTCGAATTAATGGTGAATTCGGCCGGGTCGGTGTACCGGCCGTCCATTACCTCCATCAGTCGTACAGTCGCAGTGAACTGGCCGCGCTCTACTGCGCGGCCGACGTGATGATGGTGACCCCGCTGCGAGACGGAATGAATCTGGTGGCCAAGGAGTACGTAGCAACGCGCGCCGACTCGGGCGGTGCACTCGTGCTCAGTGAGTTTGCCGGCGCCGCCACCGAGCTGCGCCAGGCATTCCTCTGTAACCCGCACGACCCGGACGGCGTCAAGGACGCGCTGCTGCGCGCGGTGCACGTCGACAAGGTGGAGGCCCGGCGCCGCATGCGCATCATGCAGCGCCACCTGCGTACCCACGACGTCGGACACTGGGCCCGGTCCTTCCTCAACGAGTTGGGCGTACCCGAGACGGAGGACGAGTGAAGTCCGGCTCCCTACTCGACGAGGGTCCCCGCACCCTCGACTCGATCGACCCCGAGCTGCGGTCCGCGATCGGCCGGATAGCCCGGGTGCCACAGCTCCTGGTCGCCTGCGACTACGACGGCACACTCGCGCCGATCGTGGAGGACCCGACCAAGGCCGTGCCGCTGCCCGAGTCGGTCGCCGCGGTACGCGCGCTGGCCGCCCTGCCGCAGACCACCGTCGCCGTGGTCTCCGGCCGGGCCCTGCGCGACCTGGCCACCCTCTCCCGGCTGCCCAGCGAGGTGCACCTGGTGGGCAGCCACGGCTCCGAGTTCGACATCGGTTTCGTCGAACGGCTCTCCCCCGAGCTGATCGAGGTACGCACCCGGCTGCGCAACGAGCTGCGCCAGATCGTCGCCGGCCGGGCCCGGGTACGCCTGGAGACCAAGCCGGCCAGCGTCGCCGTACACACCCGGGGCGCCGACCCCGAGGTGGCCGCCGAGGTCGTCGCGGCGGTGGACGCCGGTCCCGCCGGCTGGCCGGACGTCACGGTCACCCGGGGCAAGGAAGTGATCGAGCTGTCGGTGATCCCCACCGACAAGGGGACCGCGCTCGAACAGCTCCGCACCCAGCTCTCGGCCAGCGCCGCCCTCTTCCTCGGCGACGACGTCACCGACGAGAACGCCTTCGCCAAGCTGCACGGGCCGGACGTCGGGATCAAGATCGGCCCGGGCGAGACCCGGGCCGCCTTCCGGATCGACCAACCCGTCGACGCCGCCCGGGTACTGGCGCTGGTGCTGGAGGTACGCCGCAACTGGCTCTTCGGCGAGCGGGCCGTACCGATCGAGCGGCACTCGATGCTGGCCAACGGACGTACCGTCGCACTCGTCACCCCCGAGGCGAGCCTGAGCTGGCTCTGCCACCCCAAGCCCGACTCTCCGGCGATCTTCGCCGACCTGGTCGGCGGCAACCCGGCCGGCTACTTCAGCATCGCCCCGGAACGCGGCGGCCTGCCGCTCGGCCAGCGCTACCGGACCGGCACGATGACCGTCGAGACCCGCTGGTCCGGGCTGACCGTCACCGACTGGCTGGACCGGCCGTCCGCCGACGACGTGCCCACCGGCTCGGCGGTGATCAGCGGCGACTCGACCCTGGTCCGGGTGCTCAGCGGCGCCGGCCGGGTCCGGCTGGACTTCGCCCCCCGACCCGAGTTCGGCCAGGTCGCGGTGCAGCTCCAGCCGCTCGGCGACGGGCTGCTGGTGCTCGGCTCCAACGAGCCGATCGCGCTCTACTCCCCCGGCGTCGAGTGGCGGATCAACAACGACGGCGGGTACGAGACCGCCCGGGCCGTCGTCGACCTGGCCGCCGCCGGTGGCCAGATCACCTGCGAGCTGCGGTTCGGCTCGCACAGCCTGGAACACCACCGGGTGCCGGTGCACGAGCGGCAGGCGGTGGCCGAGCAGCCGTGGCGGGACTGGGTCAGCGGGCTGCGGCTGCCCAACTCCGCCCGCGACCTGGTCGGGCGGAGCGCGCTCACCCTGCGCGGCCTGGTGCACGAGGCCAGCGGCTCGATCCTGGCCGCCGCCACCACCTCGCTGCCCGAGGAGCTGGGCGGGGTCCGCAACTGGGACTACCGGTACTGCTGGCTGCGCGACGCCGCGATGACCGCCCGAGCCCTGGTCGACCTCGGCTCACTCACCGAGGCGGAAGGCTTCCTGCGCTGGGTGGACGGCTGCGTCGAGCGCACCGGCGGGCACCCCGAGCGGCTGCACCCGCTCTACACCGTCGACGGCTACGAACTCGGCGCCGAGGCGGTCATCGACACCCTGCCCGGGTACGCCGGCTCCCGGCCCGTCCGGGTCGGCAACCTCGCCAACCACCAGCTCCAGCTCGACGTCTTCGGGCCGGTCGCCGACCTGCTGGCGGCGGTCGCCGACCTGCGCGGCGAGGTGCGGGACACCGAGTGGCGGGTGCTGGAGAACATGGTCGAGGCGGTCGCCCGGCGCTGGCACGAGCCCGACCACGGGCTCTGGGAGGCCCGCCTGCCGCCCCGGCACCACGTCTACTCCAAGGTGATGTGCTGGATGACCGTGGACCGGGCGCTGCACGTCGTCCGGCGGCACGGCGACGGCGACCGGCCGGAGTGGGTCGAACTGCGCGACCGGATCGGGCACAACGTGCTGGAGTTCGGCTGGCACGCCGGCGCCGGCGCCTACACGGTGGCGTACGGCGACGAGGAGATGGACGCCTCCTCGCTCTGGATCGGCCTGTCGGGGCTGCTGCCCAACGACGATCCCCGGTTCCTGGCCACCGTGCTGAAGGTCGAGGCCGACCTGCGCAGCGGCCCGGTCGTCTACCGCTACCGCTGGGACGACGGGCTGCCGGGCCGAGAGGGCGGCTTCCACATCTGCACCGCCTGGCTGATCGAGGCGTACCTGCGTACCGGCCGGCGGTCCGACGCCGAGGAGCTGTTCACGCAGATGGTGGACACCGCCGGCCCGACCGGGCTGCTGCCCGAGCAGTACGACCCGATCTCCGAGCGTGGGCTGGGCAACCACCCGCAGGCGTACAGCCACCTCGGCCTGATCCGCTGCGCCCTCCTGCTGGACAACATGCTCAAACACTGACCCTGCCCCGCCCTGCCCGCTGGGCACGATCGCGTTACTACCCGGAGAGAGTGGCCTCGCCCAACCCCTGAGGCCACTCTTTTCCGTATCCAGCGCGATCTTCGCCCCCGTCGGCACGGTGAGCGCCGTGGGCGGGATGGGTTGGGAGCTCGGCGAGGGTGGTCACCACGTCGCCGAAGACGACCACTGCCGGGGGGCGGAAGTTGGCCGCCCTGGTCTCCGCCGCGACGGCATCCAGGGTCGACCGGAGCAGCCGCTGGCCGTCGGTCGTACCCTCCTGGACCACCGCCGCCGGGGTCTGCGGCGCCCGGCCGTGCGCCCGGAGCGCGGCGGCGATCGCCGGCAGGTTGTTCAGCCCCATCAGGACCACCAGGGTGCCGCGCAGCCGGGCCAGCGCCGACCAGTCGACGAGCGAGTCGGGATGCTCCGGCGGAAGGTGCCCGGAGACCACCGTGAACTCGTGCGCCACCCCCCGGTGCGTCACCGGGATACCCGCCGCCGCGGCGGCCGCGACCGAACTGGTCACCCCGGGAACCACGGTCACCGGAACACCGGCCGCCGCACAGGCCAGCGCCTCCTCGCCACCCCGACCGAAGACGTACGGGTCGCCGCCCTTGAGGCGTACCACCCGGGCGCCGGCCAGGGCCCGGTCCACGAGTACCCGGTTGATCTCCTCCTGGGCGGCGGCCGGACCGTGCGGGATCTTCGTGGCGTCCACCAGCTCGACCTCGGGACGCAGCTCGTCGAGGAGCAGGCCGGGAACCAGCCGGTCGGCGACCACCACGTCGGCCTCGGCGAGCAGCCGCCGACCGCGTACGGTGATCAGCTCGGGGTCGCCGGGGCCCGCGCCGACCAGCGCGACCCGGCCGACCGGACGCGCCGGCTGCCTGCTGGCCGGGACGTCCTCCGGCGGGACCGGACCGTCTCCGGCCGGGGTCTCGGCAGGAAGGGCGCCGATGATCAACTGCTCCCGGATGGCGTCCCGGACCGCCATCGCCCGGCGCGGGTCACCGCCGCCGAGCACGGCAACGGTGAGCGGGCCGTGCCGGGTCACCGCCGGAGTCCAGGCGGACGCGGCGTCCCGGTCGTCGGCGCGTACGCAGAAGATCTGCCGCTCCAGCGCGGCGGTGCTGACCGTCTCGGCGGCCACCGGATCGTCCACCGCCACCTGGACCAGCCAGGCACCGTCGAGATCGGCCGGCGCGAACTGCCGGGCGACCCACTCGACCCGGCCCGCGTCGACGTGCGCCCGCAGCGCCGGGGTCAGCTCGGGGGCGACCACCACCACCCGGGCCTCCGCGTCCAGCAGCGCCGGCACCCGCCGGGTCGCCACCGCCCCACCACCGACCACCAGCACACGCCGGCCGGCGAGCCGCAGCGCCAGCGGATACATGATCATTTCTCCGACACTCCCGCCGCGTCGAAGGTGGCCACCTCGTGCAGTACCCGCACCGCACCGGCGACCACCGGATAGCCGAGCAGGGCGCCGGTGCCCTCGCCGAGCCGTAGGCCCAGGTCGATTATCGGCAGCAGACCCAGCCGGTCCAAACCGGCGGTCGCGCCCGGTTCGGCCGAGCGGTGCCCGGCGACCATCGCGCCGACCGCGTCCGGGGCGAAGGCAGCCGCCGCGAGCGCGGCGGCGACCGCGTTCACCCCGTCCAGCAGCACCGGAACCCGCCGCGCGGCGCCGCCGAGGACGAAACCGGCCAGCGCCGCGTGTTCCAGCCCGCCGAACGCGGCCAGCACGCCGAGCGGGTCGGCCGGATCGGGTACGTGCCGGGCCAGCGCCGCCCGGACCACGGCGACCTTGCGGGCGTACGTGACGTCGTCGATCCCGGTACCCCGTCCGGTGGCCTCGGCCGGGTCGATCCCGGTGAAGACGGCGATCAACGCGGCGGCGGCCGTGGTGTTGGCGATCCCCATGTCACCGGTGACCAGGATGCCGGCGCCGGAGTCGAGCAGTTCGTGTGCCGTCCGGATGCCGGTCTCGACCGCCTCGCGCGCCTCCTCCCGGGTCAGGGCGGGCCGGGCCGTCATGTCCCGGGTGCCGGCCCGGACCTTCGCGTCGACCAGCCGGGGAAGCGCGCGCGCCGAACGCTGCGCCGGCACCCTGGCCTGGGCCAGCGGGGTGGCCACCCCGACGTCCACCACGATCACGGTGGCACCGGTCTGCCGGGCGAACGCGTTCACCACCGCACCGCCGGACAGGAAGTTGCCGACCATCTGCGCGGTGACCTCCTGCGGCCACGGAGTCACTCCCTGGGCGTGCACCCCGTGGTCGGCGGCGAAGATCGCCACCGCGGCGGGCTCGGGCAGCGGCGGCGGGCAGACGCCGGCCAGCCCGGCGAGGCGTACCGAGAGTTCCTCCAGCGCACCGAGTGAACCGGCCGGCTTGGTCAGTCTGGCGTGCAGGTCGTGCGCCGCGGCCATGGCATCCTCGTCGAGGGGACCGATCTCGGCGAGGGTGGCATCCAACATCATTCCTCCAGGATCCCGGCCAACGCGGCCACGAACAGGTCGGTGGTGGCAGTGTCCCGTACCGCCAGACGCAGCCAGTCGGGGCCCAGACCGGGGAAGGTGTCACCCCGGCGTACCGCGAAACCCCGGTCGCGCAGGGCCAGCCGTACCCGCGCCGCCCCGGGCAGGTGCACCAGGACGAACGCGCTGGCCGGGGTGCCGGCGACGCGTACCCGGGGCAGTTCGCCCAGCCGACGCACCAGGTACGACCGCTCGACGGCGAGCCGGGCGGCGATCCGGCGCTCCTCCCGCACGGCGGCGGGCGTGGCGCAGGCCGCCGCCGCGGCGAGCGCGGGGGTCGAGACCGCCCAGAGCGGTTGTACCGCCGCCAGCTGTCGCACCAGCCCGGCCGGGGCGAGCAGGTAGCCGATCCGGAGTCCGGCCAGCCCCCAGGTCTTGGTGAGGCTGCGCACCACGACCAGCCCCGGAAGGTCGCGCCGACTCGCCAGGGACTCGGGTTCGGCGGTGCGCCGGCTCGCCGGGGAGTCCGGTTCGGTGATGTCGCCGAAAGCGTCTGCCGCAGGGGTGCCGGCTCCGGGGCCGAGGGTGGAGTCCGCGAATGCCTCGTCGACGACCAGCACCCGGCCGGGGCGGGCCAGGCTGGCGAGTACGTCCGCCGGATGCAGTACCGAGGTGGGGTTGGTCGGGTTGCCGACGAAGACCAGGTCGGCGTCGGCCGGTACCAGTTCGGGGTCCAGCCGGAAGCCGGTGCCGGCCCGCAGCAGCACCCGCTCCACCCGGTGTCCGGCCGCCCGCAGTGCCGCCTCCGGTTCGGTGAACTGCGGGTGTACGACGACCGGCCGGCGCGCTTCCCGGAACGCCTGGGCGAGCAGTACGAAACCCTCCGCCGCTCCGGCGGTCAGCAGTACCTCGTCGGCCGGGCGGCGGTGCCGGGCGGCGACGGCGGCCCGGGCCGGGTCGGGGTCGGGATAGGCGGTAAGCGTCTCCATCGAGGCGAGGATCGGCTCCCGCAGCCAGGCCGGCATCGGCTGCCGCTGGACGTTCACCGCGAGATCCACCAGGCCGGGGGCCAGCTCGACGTCGCCGTGGTGACCGAGATCGGGATCGTGCTGACCGAGATCGGGTCTGGGATGGGCGGGAGCGGGCCCGTGGGGTGGTGGTGTGGGCGCGGGCCGGGACATGGGGATGATCCTGCCGAGCGGGCGGCGGTGCCGGCCAGCGGGTGGGGCGGGCGGATCGCAGATTGTCGATCAATCCGCGCCCGTGGAGTCGCATAATCGCGAATTTTTATCAGGTTTTACTTTGATTTATCCTAGCTTGAAGAGGTGACCAACCCCACCACCCGGGCTACCTCCGGTCGTCTCGTACCCCTGTTCCGAGCTGGCGTCATCTCCGGCGTGGTCGTCGCGGCGGCGCTCTTCCCGTTCGTCGCGGTCGGCGGGCTCGCCGCCAAGGCCGGCGCCGACCTGGTGGAGAAGACCCCGGCCGACCTGCTCAACTCGGCCCCCGCGCAGACCAGCTACGTCTACGCCGCCGACGGGACCACCCTGATTACCACCTTCTACGAGGAGCACCGCCGATACGTGCCGCTCTCGCAGATGTCGCCGTACGTCCAGCAGGCGATCGTGGCCTCCGAGGACTCCCGGTTCTACGAACACAACGGGGTCGACCCCAAGGGCGTACTCCGGGCCTTCGTCGCCAACCAGCAGGCCGGCGGGGTGTCCCAGGGCGCCTCCACGCTGACCATGCAGTACGTCCGGATGGCCCTGCGGGACAGTGCGAAGACCCCGATGGAGGCGCGGCAGGCCACCGAGCAGACGCCGATCCGCAAGCTCCGCGAGATGCGCCTCGCCCTGGACCTGGAGAAGGAGACGACGAAGGCGCAGATCCTGGAGCGCTATCTCAACTCGGCCTACTTCGGCCACCGGGCGTACGGCATCTACTCGGCATCGGAGATCTTCTTCTCCAAGCTGCCGAAGGACCTCACCCCGGTCGAGGCGGCCACCCTCGCCGGGCTGGTCAAGGCGCCGACCGCGTACGACCCGGCCAGCTCGGACCGGAAGGCCGCCACCGACCGGCGCAACTACGTACTCGACCGGATGCAGGCGATGGGGTACCTCTCCGCACAGGCCACGGCGGCGGCGAAGGCCGAGCCGATCCAGTTGCGCCTGAGCAACCCGCCGAACGACTGCATGTCGGTCCCGGAGCAGCACAACAGCTGGGGCTTCTTCTGCGACTACCTCAAGGCGTGGTGGGCCACCCAGCCGGCCTTCGGCAGCAACTCGCTGGAGCGCCTCGACAAGCTGCGCCGGGGCGGCTACACCATCGTGACCAGCCTGGACCCGAGGATGCAGGAGATCGCCGACGGGCAGGTGCAGGGCGCGGAGGCGATCGGCAGCCCGTACGGGCACGGCCTGGTCGCCGTCGAACCCGGCACCGGCTACGTCAGGTCGATGGCGGTGAACCGGACCTACTCGCTGGACCAGAGCGAGAACGGTCCGCACTCCGACCCGAGCAGGCGCAGCCGGACGAAGGGCAACTATCCGAACACCGTGGTACCGCTGCTCGGCGGCGGGGATCTCCCCGGCTACCAGGCGGGATCGACGTTCAAGATGTTCACCATGCTCGCCGCGCTCGACGCCGGGCTCCCGCTGAGTACGGCGTTCAACTCGCCGCACCGGTTCGTCTCGATCTATCCGGACGGCAGCGGCGGCCCGACCGACTGCGGCGGATTCTGGTGCCCGTCGAACGCCAGCGGCGCGATGAGCGGCACCCAGACCATGTGGTCCGGCTTCGGCAAGTCGGTGAACACGTACTTCGTGTGGCTGGAGCAGAAGGTCGGCGCCGAGAACGTGGTCCGGCTGGCGGAACGGCTGGGGTTGCAGTGGCGTACCGACATCGACAAGCGGCAGGCGTCGCCGAGCCAGGCGAACAAGTGGGGTTCGTTCACCCTCGGGGTCTCCGACGTCACCCCGCTGGAGATGGCCAACGCGTACGCGACGGTCGCCGCCGAGGGACGGTTCTGCGAGGCGCTGCCGGTCAGCTCGATCGTCGCGGCGGACGGCAGGCCGGCGACGTACCGGACCGGTACCGGAATGGACATCGAGATCGCGCTGCCCCGGTGCAGCCAGCAGGTGAGCGCCGACGCGGCCCGGGCCGCCACCGACGCCGCCCGCTGCCCGACCGGGGACACCCCGGCCCGGGGCTCCTGCGGTGGCTGGTCCACCGCCGACCGGGTCCGGGGCATCGTCGGTCGGCCGGTGGCCGGCAAGACGGGTACCACCGACAGCGACCGGGCCGCCTGGTTCGCCGGCTTCACCCCGGAGCTGGCCGCCGCGAGCTTCCTCTCCGATCCGGACAGCCCGATGAACCCGGTCGGTTCGGGCCCGGCGAACAAGCCGATCGACGCGGTCGCCGGATTCCTGAAAGAGGCCCTGAAGGACCAGCCGGTACGCCAGTTCAACCCGCCCTCGGACGAGATCGTGGGCTGAGCCGGGAAGTCCCCAGGTGGGTCAGCCCGGGTGGGGTGTCAGCCCGGGTGGGTGTCAGCCCGGGTGTTCAGTGGCCGGGCGCGTGCAGGTCGGCGGCGACCAGCGACCAGACCTCCAGGTCGACCCGGCCGCTGTGCACGTAACCGGCGTTGCGCAGCAGCCCCTCGTAGGTGAACCCGGCCTTCTCCGCGACCCGTCTGGACGCCGTGTTGCCGGGTGCCACCCGCAGTTCGAGGCGCTGGAGACCGTGCTCCAGGATCAACGCGACGGCTATCGCGTCGACCGCCTCGGCGGCCATGCCGAAGCCGCGCGCCTCCGGCGCGATCGCGTACGACACCTCGGTGACCCGGCCTCCCCAGTCGGTACGTTTAGTCCAGAGGCAGCCCACCAGCCGCTCGTCCTCACGCCGGATCACGCCGTAGTGGTCGCCGTTGCCGCTGTCCCGCCGTTCCTGGGCCATCTCGGTGCACCAGGACTCCGCGTCGATTTGCCCCAGTTCGCGCTGGAACGGCAGCCAACGCTGGGTCTGCTTGTCGCCGAAGATCGTCGACACCGCCGCCGCGTCCGACCGGCGCAACGGACGTACGTGCACCCGCGGGGTCGACACGGTCAGGGTCGGAAAGCGGCGCACCGCCACCTCTCCGCTCATGCCGCCGGCTCACCCCCGGTGCCGGCTCCGCTCGTCGACCGGATCACCCCACCGGCCCACCGGCCGGGCTGGTCGGCGCGGCACCTGCCACCCGCTCGGACGTCGCCACCCGCTCGGCTCCGCCCGGGCCAGCGGGTCGGGCGCCCTGCGCGGCAGGTTCGGCCTCCGCCCGGCCCGCCGGGGATGCCGCGCCCGCCCCATCCGGCCCGTCAGCTGGCCGGACCGGCCTGTCGGCGGCACCTCCGGGCGCCATCTGCTCGTCGGCGGGTACCAGCCTGGGACGTGGTGCGGAACCCGCTCCGGAAGTCCCGGCCGGCCTTGGTCCGGGCTGCGGCGCCGGCCCAGATCCGGGCAGTCCGGCCGGCCTCGTTCCCGGCTGCGGCGCCGGCCCAGATCCGGGCAGTCCGGCCGGCCTCGTTCCCGGCTGCGGCGCCGGCCCAGATCCGGGCAGTCCGGCCGCTGGCCTCGGCGGACCGGCGGGTGGGCGGCTGGCTGCCCCCTGCGGTGCCCCACCGTTCGACACCGGCGGCGCACCCGCTGGGCCGGCCGGCCGGTGGCCGGCGGGCGGGCCGGCAGCCACGCCCGGGGGGGCCGGCGATACGGACGCCGGGCCGGCCGGTGACACGGAGGCCGGCGGGACCGGAGCGACCGATGCCCCGGAGAGTGGCGCCCCCAAGCCATCGGGTGCTCCGGACGGAGGGCCAGCAGGCGCTCCGGATGCCGGGGCCGCAGGCGCTCCGGACGTGGGGGCCGCAGGCGCTCCGGACGTCGGGCCGGCGGGCGCTCCGGACGTCGGGGTGGCGGGCGCTCCGGACGTCGGGGTGGCGGGCGCTCCGGACGTCGGGGTGGCGGGCGCTCCGGACGTCGGGGTGGCGGGTGCGGGCGTGCTGGCAGCCGCCGCCGCGGCGGCGACGAGGCGGCTGGCTATCACCGGGCTGCTCGCCCAGTGCAGCGTCAACTGGGAGGCGTGCACCCGGCGCCAGACGAACCCCTCCGGCGGGCCGCCGCCCCAGCTCCAGGCCGGGGTCTGTCCGGCCCGGGGCGTCAGCACGCCACGGTGCTGCTTGTAGCCGACCACCCGGGCACCGAGCCGGGCCACCGGGGTGTCCGCCTGCGCCGTCGCCTCGCGGTAGCCGACCACGATCCGGTCCAGGCTCGCCCCGGCGGCGTCCAGTACGCCGCACATCGGGTGCCCGTCGAACTCCCGGGCCAGCCAGAGCAGGCCGGCACCCTCGGCGATCACCGGTCGGCCGGTACGGGCCAGTTCGGCAACCGCGATACAGAGCCGCCGGTTCGCCGACAGCTCCTCGGCGTACGTCTCCGGCAGCCCTCCGCCGATCGTCAACGCACCGGCCTCGGCCGGCAGGGTCTCGTCGCGGAGCGGGTCGAAGGTGACCACCTCGGCACCGGCCGCGGCAAGCAGTTCGGCGGTCTCGGCGTACGAGTACGACAGCGCCGGGCCGCCGGCCAGCGCCACCACGGTGTTCTTGGCCGGTGCCTCGTCGACCGGCCCCAGTTCGGCGAGCGCCTCCGCGGCCGACCAGGCGGTCACCGGTACCCGGGGTGCCGAGCGGGCCAGCGCCATCAGCCGGTCGAGGTCGACGGCTCCGGCGATCGCCTCGCCGAGTCGGCGCACCCCCCGGTACGCCTCGACGCCGCGCTGCATCACCGGCACCACGCCGTGCTGCCGGGACGGCAGGACGGCGGGCAGGTCCCGTCGGCGCAGCGCGCCGAAGACCGGTACGCCGATGTCGTCCAGCGCGTCCCGGAGCAGTTGCTCGTGCCGGTCCGAGGCGACCCGGTTCAGGATCACGCCGCCGAGCCAGAGCATCTCGTCGTACGCCCGGAAGCCGTGCGCCAGCGCGGCGACCGACTGGCCCATCGAGCCCACGTCGACGACCAGCACCACCGGGGCCCGCAGGGTGGTGGCGATCGCGGCGGTGGAGTCGACCTCGGGCCGGCCGGCCAGGCTGTCGAAGAGCCCCATCGTGCCCTCCACGACCGCGATCTCGGCGTCGCCGGAGCCGTGTGCGAAGAGCGGGGCGATCCGCTGCGCGCCGACCAGCCGGGGGTCGAGGTTGCGGCCGGGGCGGCCGGCGGCGAGTCCGAGGTAGGCGGCGTCGGTGTGGTCGGGGCCGACCTTGAACCCGGCGGCGTCCAGCCCACGGGCGGCGAGCGCGGCGAGCAGGCCGACCGCGATGGCGGTCTTGCCGTGTCCGGACGACGGTGCGCTCACCACTAGGCGCGGCGCGGCGATCATGTCGGCTCCTCGGGGCGGTCACCGGCCCGGTCGGGCGGTGCGGCGGTTCTGGTACGGCGGTTCTGGTACGGACGGGGGTGGTGCGAGGGACGGACCGGCCGACCCGTCGATCGAACCGACGCGCGTGAGGATACCCGGCACCGGCCGCCGTGCCGGCCCGCCGAGCCGGCCGCCCGGGAAACCGCCGGAACCGCCCGGTAACCTCGTGTTGTGTACCGGTTCCTGCTCACGCCCCGCTGGCTGGGCATCCTCGCGCTGACCCTGGCGGCGGCCACCGTGATGGTGCTGCTGGGCAACTGGCAGCTGAGTCGCTACCAGGAGCGGGCCGCGATCAACCAGCGGATCGACGAGACCGCGAAGCTGGCACCGGTGCCGGTCGAGGAGGTGCTCCCCCGGCCGGACGGCCCGGCTGGCAGCGCCGGGCAGCCGCCGCCGGCCGGCGCGGCCTGGACCCGGGTCAGCGTGACCGGGCGGTACGACAGCGCGAACGTGATCCTGGTCCGCAGCCGTACCGTGCAGAGCAGGGTCGGTTTCGAGGTGCTCACCCCGTTGCGGCTGGCCGACGGCAGCGCCGTACTCGTGGACCGGGGCTGGATCCCGCCGGCCCCGGGCGGCGCGGCGGTCACCCGGCCCGAGATCCCCGCCGCCCCCTCCGGCGACGTGACGGTGGTCGGCCGGGTACACCTGTCGGAGAGCAAGCCGGACGCGGTGCTCCGGCGGGACGGCCGGATCGAGACGCGGCGGATCGCCGTGCCGGCGCTGGCCCGGGAGTTGCCGTACCCGGTCTACTCCGCCTACCTGCTGCTGGACGAGCAGACCCCGGCCGCCGATCCGGCCTTCTCCGCAATACCGATCCGGCACGAGAACGACTGGCAGAACGGCGGGTACGTCGTCCAGTGGTGGTTGTTCGCGCTGCTGGCGCTGGTCGGGTTCGGCTGGGCGGCCCGCCGGGAGGCGCGCGGCGACCTGAAGGACCCCGACGCGCACCGGGACCGGGCCGGACAGGACCGGGCTGGGCAGGACCGAGCCGGACAGGATCGGGCTGGGCTGGAGGGCCGGGCTGACCTGCCGGCCGGGGCGGCGCCGAACTCCTGACCCGTCGGTGTCGGCCCGGCTCGGCGGGAGGTGCCGGTCGGGGAACTCAGTCGGGGCGCCGGCCCGCGTGGATGGCTCGTACCGTGTCGATGGTGTCCGCCTCCGCCGCGCTCTTGTCGTCGCGGTAGCGCAGCACCCGGGCGAAACGCAGCGCCACGCCGCCCGGATAGCGGGGACTGCTCTGCACCCCGTCGAAGGCGATCTCCACGACCTGCTCGGGGCGCACCCGGACCACCCAGTCGCCGCGCTCCACCGCCAACTCCTGGAACCGCTCGGTCTGCCAGCGCAGCAACTCGTCGGTAAGCCCCTTGAAGGTCTTGCCGAGCATCACGAAGCCGCCGGTCTCCGGATCGCGGGCACCGAGGTGCAGGTTCGACAGCCAGCCCTTGCGCCGGCCGCTGCCCCACTCGACGGCGAGCACGACGAGGTCGAGGGTGTGCCTCGGCTTGACCTTGACCCAGGCGGCACCCCGCCGACCCGCGTCGTACGCCGCCTCCGGCGCCTTGACCACGATCCCCTCGTGTCCCGCGTCGACCGCCGCGGCGAACGCCGCAGACGCCTGCTCGGCCGTGTCGACGGTGATCCGCTCGACGAGTTGGGCCGGTGCCACCGTACGGGCCAGCGCGGTCCAGCGCTCGTGTCCCGGTGCGTCGAGCAGGTCGACACCGTCCAGGTGCAGGATGTCGAAGAAGTACGGCGTCAGCACCACTCCACCGCCGGTGCTCGCCGCCGCGACCACGGCGGGCGCGACGGCCGTCGGGCGCTCCGGTCCGGGGATCTCGGCCGGCGCCACACCCGAGCTGCCGATCCGGGGCACCTCCGAGATGTCGACCGGCCCCACCGAGCGCACCGACCCGGCGGTCGACGCCTCGGCCGGCGCCGCGCCGAAGCTCCGGGAGCCGTCGTCGGCGGCGCCGTCGGGGTCCCGGCCCTGGCCGGTCTCGTCACGGACGGCCCGCCGGGCTCCCCTGGTGGCCGCCCGGCTGGCGGTCTCCTGGAACGGTCGTGGCCGGCCGGCGGCGTCGAGGGCGATCGCCTCGCCGTCCAGCACCAGCTCCCGGGCGGGCAGCGAACGGACCGCCGCCACCACCTCGGGAACCCGCGAGGTGATCTCGTCCAGACTGCGGGTGAAGACGGCGATGTCGTCGCCGGAGCGGTGCACCTGGATCCGGATACCGTCCAGTTTCACGTCGACCACCGCCGGCAGCCCGACGGCGTCCAGCGCCTCCTCGACCGAGGCCGCGCTCTGCGCCAGCATCGGCGCGAGCGGGCGACCGACCTGCAACGCGAACCCGGTAAGCGCCGCCGAGCCGCCGGTGAGGGCCGCCGCCGCGACCGTCTTCAGGTCACCGGCGAGCAGCACGGCCCGGCGGACCGTCGGCAGCGGCACCTCGGCCGCTCGGGCGACCGCCTCGGCCAGCAGGCCGGTCTGGGCACCCTGCCGCAGCTCGCCGCTGAACAGGCCGAGCAGCAGCCGCCGCTCCTCGGTCGTGGCGGCACCGAAGAGGGCCGCCAACAGCTCCCGGCGGCGTTGCTGGGAGCCCGGCCCGCGCACCTCGGCCAGCTCCGCTATCGCCGCGTCGACCCCGGCCACCGTCAGGGTCGGCTCTTCGGCCGCCGGGGGCAGCTCGCGGAGGCTGGCGTAGCCGACTCCGGTCTGCCGCTGGCGCAGCTCACCGGCGAGATAGCCGGAGCCGGCGACCAGCTCCGCCGGGGCGAGGTTGCGCAGCGCCTCGGCGAGCAGCTCGACCTTGGCCCGCCGCCCGGAGGTGGCGGCGACGGCGGTGGAGGTGGCTGCCAGGTCAACGAAGCGCACGGCTCCATCCTGGCAGCCGCCACCGACATCTTTCCGGCCGGGCCGGCTCTCGTCCCCCGACTGAGCTGGGCGGGAACGCTCAGACCGGGGCAGGTTCCTCGATCCGCAGGCCGCGGGCACGCACTCCGTCGGCCACCCGGGCGAGAGCGGCGTCGAGCGCACAGAGAACTGTGGAAAGCTCGCCGAGCTGGTCCCGGAGCGCATCCTCGGACCACGCGGAGACGTCGACGTCCCGCAGCGCACTGACCGCGGCGTCGAGCCGCGCGATGGCCTCGTTCGTACTCATGTTCGAAATCCTACCGTCTCGACGATCCCGGCGGGCGCTTTCTCCGCTTTCTCCCGGCGAACCTCCGATCGTGTCACGGGTGGGCTATCTTTCGAACTACGGTCATCGGTCCTGTGTACACACTCCCCCTCAGCCAGGCGCGGTCCGGCCACCGGACCCGGGCTCCGGCGCCGACCCTCCGGAGAGTCATGACAAACGCCAACCTCCGCCCCGGCGGGCGGTTCGGTGCGGCTGCCGCCGCAGTGCTGGCCGCGGCGCTCGCGCTGACCGCCGCACCCAGCCCGGCGCAGGCCGCCGCCCAGCCACGGTTGCAGGTCACCGGCGCCGCCCAGGCGACGATCGACGCGACCGGCACCACCATCGGCTTCCACCTCGGCAACACCGGGGACGCACCGGCGACCGGGCTCGACGCGGTCTACGACGCCAGCTCCACCACCGGCGACGTCGTCCTCACCGTCCCGGCCGGCAGCGGCCAGGACTGCCAGCTGACCGGGAAGACGGTGCGGTGCCGGCACGGCGACCTGGCGCCGGGGCAGGAGACGATGGTCCAGCCGATCATGCTGCGCGGTGCCCCCGGCGCCCGACCGGGCCCGGCGGGAAGCGTCCGGGTCAGCGTCTCGGCCCAGGGCCCCGACGACAGCACGGTCTCCGCGACGTACGAGCTGCCGGTGCGCATACAGGCCACCGGCTCGGGCCTGACGGCCGAGGTCGACGACCTGGGTTCCGCACAGCAGCGGGTGGGTGGCGGCGACCGCCGTCCGCTGCACGCCCGCGTGTTCAACTCCGGGGACAGCACCGTGCCCGGTTTCCGGTTGACGATCACCCTGCCGCAGGGCGCCACCTTCGCCGAGCGGTACACGGACTGCACCTACGGCGACGACCTCCCCGGCGAGCCGGCGGACGGTTACGTCTACGGTCCGCAGCGGGTGACCTGCCCGATGCAGGTGATCCTGGAACCGGGCAACGGCGTCGGCTTCTCCGACCCGGTCTCCGGCGACGCGGCGTTCACCGTCGTCTTCGGCAAGAACCTGGCGGGCCCCGCCGAGGAGACCGGCCGGTTCGAGGTCGACGTGCTGGAGCAGCCACTCGCCGAGGCCCGGCGCGGGGCCGGGACGCCGGACGGGCCGTCGCTGGCCGAGAGGGTCGGGCAACTGCGGACTGCGGCCGAGTCGCGGGCCGGGGCCGGGCAGCCGGCCCGGGGCAAGCCCCGCGCGCCGGAACGGCCGGGCGGGAACGAGCCGACGACCACACCGGAACGGCCGGGCCAGGACGAGCCGACGACCACGCCGGACCGGCAGGACGACACCGACGGGCCCGGCCCGGCCCGGCCGGCCACCGCTGCCCAACCCCACGTCGCCGAGTTCGCGGTCTGGACCAAGTCCAACAGCCACGATCTGGAGGTACGCGCGACGGCGGTGACCGGCTCGGTCGGTGACACCGTGGAGGTGCCGTACACCGTCACCAACCACGGGCCGTCGGACGGTGCCGCCGGTTGGCGGATCGTCGCGCCGAGCGGCACCGTGCTGCTGCCCAGCCAGTGGTGCGCGTTCCAGGACGAGCAGGGCGCGGCGGTCGCCGAGCTGACCGAGGTCGACTGCCGCACCGACGACAGGTGGCCGGCGACCGCCTCCGGCGCCGGTGTGGTCTCGACCGTCGTCCGGGTGAAGATCAAGTCCGCGACCGTCACCGGCGGCACCATCACGGTCCGCGGCCTCGGCCCGTCGACGGAGAGCGGTCCGAAGAGCAACACGACCCAGATCCTGGTCAACGAGCCGGGCGGTGGCGGCGGCGCGGACGACGGGCTGCCGATCACCGGGGTACGGACCGGCCCGATCGCCGCCATCGGTGCCGGTGCCCTGCTGCTCGGCACGGTACTGCTGCTGTTCGGCCGGCGCCGCCGAGCGGCCGCGCCCCCGCCCGCCGAGTAACCACCACCCGCACCGCTCCCGGGAGTCAGTCGGTGCTCCCGGGAGCCAGCCGGCGGTGGTAGTCGGCGCGTCAGTCGGCGGTGGCGGTCTCGGCGACCTTGGCCAGCAGCAGCGCCTCGGCGAGGCAGACCCGGGCGAACTCGCCCAGGTGCAGGCTCTCGTTCGGCCCGTGGGCCCGCGCGTACGGATCCTCGACGCCGGTCACCAGGATCGCCGCCTCCGGGAACATCCGACGGAACGTCTCGATGAACGGAATCGAACCGCCCACCCCCATGTCCACCGGCTCGACGCCGTCCCAGGCGGTCCGGAAGGCGGCGCGGGCCGCCTCGTACATCGGGCCGGAGGCGTCGATCACGCACGGCTCGCCGTCGTGTTCCAGGGTCACCGTGACGCTCGCCCCGTGCGGTACGTGCCGGTTCAGGTGCTCGGTCAGCGCCGCGTACGCCTTCGCGGCCTGGTCGCCCGGGGCCAGCCGGACGCTCAGCTTCGCCCTGGCCGACGGGACCAGCGCGTTCGGCGCCTCGGCGGTCGACGGTGCGTCCAGCCCGATCACCGAGATCGCGGGCTTGTTCCAGAACCGGTCGGTCAGCCGGCCGGTGCCGACGAACGAGACACCGTCGAGCATCCCGGCCTCGGTACGCAGCCGCTCCTCCGGATAGTCGACGGTGGCACCCGCCGCGCTGACCAGCCCGTCCACCGCCACGTCACCGGCCGGATCGTGCAGGGTGGCGAGCAGTCGGCAGAGCGTGGTCAGCGCGTCCGGTACCGCTCCGCCGAACATGCCGCTGTGCACGGCCTGGGAGAGCGTGCGAACCTCGACGAAGCAGTTGACGATGCCGCGCAGCGAGGTGGTCAGCGCCGGTACGCCGATGTCCCAGTTGCCCGAGTCGGCGATCACGATCACGTCGGCGGCGATCTCGTCCCGGTGCTCGACGAGCAGCCGCTCCAGCGAATCGGAGCCGTACTCCTCCTCGCCCTCGACGAAGAGCACCACGCCGACCGGCAGCGCGTCGCCGAAGGCCCGCAGCGCGGCGACGTGGGCGAGGATGCCCGCCTTGTCGTCGGCGGCACCCCGTCCGTAGAGCCGGCCGTCCCGCTCCACCGGCTCGAACGGTTCGCTCTGCCAGAGGCTCAGGTCGCCGACCGGCTGCACGTCGTGGTGCGCGTAGAGCAGTACCGTCGGCGCGCCGGGCGGGGCGGGACGCCGGCCGATCACCGCCGGCTGGCCGCCGGACCGGACCACCTGGACGTCGAGGGCACAGCCGCGCAGCAGCTCGGCGACCGCCTCGGCGGAACGCTCGACGTGGGAGTGGTCGAATCCCTCGAAGGCGATGCCGGGGATCCGGACCAGCCGCTCCAGGTCGGCTCGTACGCCGGGCATCTCGCGCTCGACCGCGGCACGCAGTTCGGACTCGGTGCGGATAGTCGTGGTCATGCCGAAGATCGTAGGCTGCGCGGGCCCGACCTGATCGTCCGAGTCCCCGGACCCGGCCGGCGCCGGCCCAGCTCGGAGCGGCATACAGGCGCGGCCGAGGAAGGAATTGGGCAGTTCTGGACCGGCTGCTACGGCTGGGTGTCGTCGGTCGGCGGGGACGGTTCGCCGCCACCGCCGTCCGGCCCGGTGTCCGCCCGGGAGGGGCCGCTCGGGCCCGGGTTGGCACCCCGGCGGGTCCGTCCGGCGGCTCGGGCGGCGGCCTCGCCCGCCGCGTTCATCCAGGAGCGGGCCCGGCCCGCGGTGCCGCCCGCCCAGTCGCCGAGGTCGGTGGCGCCGTCGCCGAGCCGGCGCAGCAGGCCGACCAGCGGGTCCTGGGAGCGCTCGAACGCCTCCCGGTACGACTCCGCCGCCGCCTTGATCTCGGCGGAGACCGAGGTCAGGTCGTCGTCCTCCCGGCGCGGATAGTCACCGCCGAGCAGCCTGGCGTACTCGCCGGAGTCGACCCACCTGCGCAGGTCCGCCGCCCTGGCCACCGGCACCGGGTGGGTACTCCAGGCGGTCATCCGGATCTTGTGCAGGCTGTCCCGGAGGTCACCGCCGCCGTCGTACTCGGAAGCCTGCTCCAGGAAGGCGGCCGTGTCGATCTGGCTCAGGTCGCCGCCCCCGGCCATCTTCATCAGCACCCGGAGCGCCGCCGCCGGATCCTGGCCGGCGAGCAGCCCGGCCCGGTCGCCGGAGAGTTCCGCCTTGCGCCACCACTCAAGCATGGCGGCGATGATCGCCCGGAGGGCGAGCGCGCCGACCGGCAGCCAGCTCAGGTTGGCCGCCCACCGGGTCAGGATGGTCAGGATGGTCTTGTAGACGGCGTGTCCGCTGCCCACGTGCCCGAGTTCGTGGCCGAGCAGGAAGCGGAGTTCGTCGTCGTCGAGCTGGTTGACGCAGGCCGAGCTGAGCACGATGAACGGCCGTTCGAGACCGATCGCCTCGCCGGTCAGCCAGGGCGACTGGGTCACGAAGAGTTCCGGCAGCTCCGGCACGTCGAGCGCGGCGCCGGCCTCGGCGTAGAGCCGGTAGACCCGCGAGTACTGCCGGTGGTCGACCCGGATCGCGGCGGCCAGGTAGGAGAGCCGGAAGCCGCGCTCGTTCCACATCCCGAAGAACGCCTTGACCACGTCGTCGAAGCCGCGCAGCTCGCGCAACGCGGTGAGCGCGCCACGGTCGGCCGGGTGTTCCCAGGCGCGGGAGCTGATACCGCTGAGTGCCACCCGCCGTCGGGCGGGAGTGCCACTCGTGCCGCCTGTCGTCATGGGGTCCCCCGCCCGGCCGCTGCTCGGCTTTCTCCTGCCGATCGTGCCGCAGTGACCCGGATACGTCCATAAGCGGACGAGGGTCGGTCGGTCACCGGATCCGGTGGAAGGCGGTGCTGTCCCGCGCCGGACCGGCGGCACTCTCCTGCGCCGGGCCGGCGGCGCCGTCCACCACCAGGTCGGCCCGTTCGCGGGTACGGTCCGCGGCGAAGTGTGCCCGTTCGCCGCGTCGCCAGACCGTCAGCGCGGGTACCAGCGCGGTGCCGTCCCGGGCCAGGGTGCGGTCCCGGCACAGCCGTGCCGGTGCGGAGACGAAGACGGCCAGCGTCACCTCGGCGGCGATCGCCGCACGGGCGCTGGAGACTCCTTCCACGATCACCACCGGGGCGGGCGGCAGCACAATCCAGTCGGGCCCGAACCGGCCGCGGATCCAGTCGTACCGGCGGTATCGGGCGGGCCGGCCGGCGCGCAGCGGGGCGAGGATCCACTCCTCCAGCCGGGGCCAGAAGGTGAACTGGTCCGCCCAGCCGTCGAGCAGGTCGTCGGTGTGCACCACCGGCACGGTCACCTCGAACGCGGCCGCCAACCGGCTGGCGAAGACGGTCTTGCCGGCGCCGCTCGGCCCGTCGACCGCGACCAGTCGGGTCCGGCCCAGCCGCGCCGGCCGGTTCAGGATCCGGACCGCACAGTCAGCGTACGACTCCACCATCGGTGACACTGACGCCGACCCTACTCCGCGTCGAGCTGGGCGGGGACACAATGATCGGGTGTTCGACCACGATCGGGGGGTGGCGGCGCTGCTGGCGCGGTCCCGTGCCGGAGTACGCCGCCTGAATCCGCCGGAGACGCTCGCGGCGAGCCGGCGCGGGGCGCTGCTGGTGGACACCCGTACCGATCCGCAGCGGGCGGAGCAGGGCGAGTTGCCGGGCGCGCTGGTGATCGACCGGACCGTGCTGGAGTGGCGGCTCGATCCGGCGAGCGGGTCACGGATCCCGGAGGCGGTCGGCTACGACCTCGAGATCGTGGTGATCTGCCGGCAGGGGTACAGCTCCAGTCTGGCGGCGGCGAGCCTCCGGGCGATCGGCCTGTGGCGGGCGACGGACCTGATCGGCGGCTTCGAGGCCTGGCGGCGGGCCGGGCTGCCGTGTACCGCCGGCCCGGCCGACGTGCGGAGGTGACTCCGACACCGGATCACCCGGCCCGGTCGGGCCGGGGGTTGGCGGGGCGCCTGGGGGCACGAACGGCAGGCCGGCCGGTGGGCCCTGCTCGACGAGCCGCCGTAGGGCGGCGGTGTCGAGGTGTTCCTCCACCAGGTCGCCGAGGATGTCGAGGGTGCGTTCCCGGGCTGCGGCGAACGAGGTGTCCGGGGCGACCTGGAAGCCGTGCCGGCCGGCGAGCCGGGCAACCTCGGTGAGGAAGCGGCGGCGGAACTGGTCCGAGGTGAAGGCACCGTGCCAGTGGGTGCCGAAGAGGTTGCCGACGGCAGCGCCCTCCGACCGGCCGTCCGAGTACCTGATCAGGGGTTCCGGTGCCGGATCGGCGGCGCCGGAGACGTAGCCGTGGTGGATCTCGTAGCCCTCGACCGGGACGGTTCCGAACGCCGTGCCCACCGAGCGGGTCACCGTCTTGGCGGCGCCGAAGGTGATCTCGACTGGTAGCAGGCCGAGGCCGGCGACGTGGCCGCGCCCGCTCTCCACCTCGTCGTCGATGCCGCGGGCGAGCATCTGGTAGCCGCCGCAGATGCCGAGCAGCGGCCGGCCGGCGGCGACGTGCGCGTGCACGACCTCGGCCAGTCCGGTGCTCCGCAGCCAGTCCAGGTCGGCCACCGTCGACTTGGTCCCGGGCAGTACGACGAGGTCGGCGGCGGCCAGTTCGGCCGGCTCGACGGTCAGCCGCACCCGTACCCCCGGCTCGGTGGCCAGCGCCTCCACGTCGGTGGCGTTGGAGATCCGGGGCAGCCGGACCACCGCCACGTCCAGCCACTCGTCGCCCTTCGGAGCCGCCGGCCGGCCGAGCACCCGCCCGTAGGCGAGGGAGTCCTCGGCGTCCAGCCAGAGGTCGACGTGCCAGGGCAGCACCCCGTACGTCGGCCGCCCGGTGAGCCGGGTCAGCATGTCGAGCCCGGGTCGGAGCAGGTCGAGATCTCCCCGGAACTTGTTGACCACGAAGCCGGCCACGAGTTCCTGGTCGGCGGCGTCCAGCAGGGCGAGGGTGCCGAACATCGAGGCGAAGACGCCACCCCGGTCGATGTCGCCGACCACGATCGTCGGCAGCCGGGCGTGCCGGGCCAGCCCCATGTTGGTGTAGTCGGTGTCCCGCAGGTTGATCTCGGTCGGGCTGCCGGCCCCCTCGCAGACCACCACGTCGTACTCGCCGCGCAGCTCGGCGAGCGCCTCGAAGGCGGCCGTGGCGAGCCGGGGACGGAGGGTACGGAAGTTGCCGGCGGTGATCGTGTCGACGGCCCGGCCGAGCAGTACCACCTGACTCGACCGGTCACTGCCGGGCTTCAACAGTACCGGGTTGAACCGCAGGTCCGGCGGGAGTCCGCAGGCGGCGGCCTGCATCGCCTGCGCCCGGCCGAGCTCGCCGCCCCGGCCGTCCGGCCCGACCACCACCGCCGAGTTGTTGGACATGTTCTGTGCCTTGAACGGCGCCACCCGGACCCCCTGGCGACGCAGCCAGCGGCAGATGCCGGCGGTGAGCACACTTTTGCCGGCGTCCGAGGTGGTGCCGGCGACCAGCAGCCCGCCGCTCACCGGCGCATCGCTTCCGCCGGGCTCGTCGACTCCCGGACCGGAAGCGGAAGCGGAAGCGAAAGCGGGAACGGAAGCCGACCGCGGACGAGCCAACCCGTCGTCGCCCGACGCGCCCGGCTGGTGGCCGCGTAGGCCGCCGTCAGGGCCAGGGCGGCGAGTCCAACCGCGCCGGAGAGCCGGGCGGCCCGGTCGATGTGCCGGGCCTCCGGCCGGGGACCGTCGCCGAGGAAGGGCCGGACCTCGGAGCGTCCGAAGTAGACGTTGCGACCACCCAGGCGTACCCCGAGGGCGCCCGCCATCGCCGCCTCGCACTGGCCCGCGTTCGGACTCGGATGGTCCGCCCGGTCGCGCCGCCAGACCTGCCAGGCACGCGTCCGGTCACCCCTGACCAGCGGCGCGGCGACGATGGTGAGCAGCCCGGTCAGCCGGGAGGGCAGCAGGTTGAGCAGGTCGTCGAGGCGGGCGGCTGCGGTGCCGAACCGGGCGTACCGCTCGGACCGGTGCCCGACCATCGCGTCCAGGGTGTTCGCCGCACGGTAGCCCAGCAGCCCGGGCAGTCCCGCCACCGCACCCCAGACCAGCGGCGCGACCACAGCGTCAGAGGTGTTCTCCGCCACCGACTCGACCGTGGCGCGGGCGAGTTCGGGCTCGTCGAGCGTCGCCGGGTCCCGCCCGCAGAGGTGGCCCAGCCGTAGCCGTGCCGCCGGCAGGTCCGCCCGGCGCAGGGCCTGGCTCATCACCGTGGCTTCCCGGCGCAGCGTCCGCCCGCCGAGCACCGTCCAGGTGGCGGCGGCGACCAACGCCGTACGGGCCAGCGGTCGCTGCCGGGTCGCGACCGCCGCCACCCCGCCGAGCACCACAGGTACGCCGACCGCCAGGGCCGCGAACCCGGCACCCGAGGTACGCCGAGGCTGGTACGTCCGCCGTTCGAGCGCGGTGGCGAACTGCCCGAATCCGGCGACCGGGTGCCACCGTCGGGGGTCGCCGAAGATCGCGTCCAGGGCGTAGCCGGCAACCAGCCCGGCGGCGTTGGCCGCGCCGCCGTACTGCCTTCGCGGCTGGTGCTGCCGTTGCTGCCGTCGCTGTCGCTGCTGCCGTTCCTGCCGTTGCTGCCGGTACCGGCTGTTTCCGGACAAGCTGCCGTCTGCTCGCACACGGATCACCTCCCCGCCCGGGAGCCTAGTCCGACCGCACCGGGCCGGATCAGCACCGTGCTGACCAGCACCGTGCCGACCAGCGCCGTGCTGACCAGCGCCGTGCTGACCAGCGCCGTGCTGACCAGCGCCGTGACCGGTGCGGCAGGACGACCGGGGAGCATGCCCGCGCCGATCCGCTCCGGCACCGGATAGGGTCGCGGGCGGACTCGCCACAGCGGGTGTACGCGGCTGAAGATCGCCGCAGGACAGGACATCTCGGAACAATCCAGCCGACCGGAGGCATAAGTGCTGGCCATCGATGTGCCCATCGAGGAGGTCCGATGACCAGTGTGACGCCCGTCTCCGAAGAGGCGTACGGCAGCGACCCGTCCCCGCCTGACGACATGGCCGGTCGATCGGCCGGCGGTGGCACGTCGGCAAGGGCCGGTGCGGGCGCCGCCCTGCACCGGCTGCCGTCGCTCACCGGGCTGCGCTGGGTCGCCGCGATGCTGGTCTTCGGCTTCCACGTCGGGACGATGGGAATCGTCGCCGAGCCCGACTACCGCCAGGTGGTCGACTGGGTATTCACGCTCGGCCTCTCCGGGGTGCAGTTCTTCTTCATCCTGAGCGGGTTCGTACTGGTCTGGTCCGCCCGGCCCGGTGACACGAAGCGCGCGTTCTGGCGGCGTCGCGCGGCGAAGATCTATCCGAACCACCTCGTCACCTGGGCCGTCGTCATGGCGCTCGCGGTCTACTGGGCCGATCCGGTCAACCTGAAGGCAGCCCTGGCCAACCTGTTCCTGGTCCAGGCCTGGATTCCGGTCGACGGCTACTTCTACAGCATCAACAACGTCAGTTGGTCGCTCGCCTGCGAGATGTTCTTCTATCTCTCGCTGCCGTTCGCCCTCCCACTGATCCGTCGGATGCGGGCGTGGCAGCTCTACGCCGTCGTCGTCGCCATGCCGTTGCTCATCCTGGCGATGTGGCCGGGTCAGCAACTGCTGCCGGAGGACACCCGCTGGTGGTTCACCCAGATCTTCCCCATCGTGCGTTCCTTCGAGTTCTGGATGGGCGTCGCCGCCGCCGAACTGATGCTGCGCGGAAAGTGGCGCGGGCCGGGACTGCTCTTCTCCACCGCCCTCTTCGTCGCGATCTGGGTGGCGTCGATGGAATGGATCCGCGCCGAACTCTGGACCACCGTGCTGGCCTTCGGCTACGTACTCGTGATCGCGAGCGCGGCTCGGGCGGACACCACCGGTCGCTGGTCGCCGTGGCGGTCCCGAACGCTGGTCTGGCTCGGCGAGGTTTCGTTCGCGTTCTACCTGGTCCATGTCTTCCTGATCAAGGCCATCTTCCGCTTCGCCGGGCACTCCGGCGGCTTTCCCGGTTGGCAGGGTCCGGTCGTCGCGGTCGCCATGCTGGTGGTGAGCCTGGCTGCCGCCTGGTTGCTCTTCCGGTTCGTCGAGACACCGATGATGCGTCTGCTCGGCCGTCGACGACGTCCCCGACCCACATCGCCACCGTCCGGAAAGGTCGTCGAGGGCGCGGCCGGGCCGGTCGTCGAGGGCGTGGCCGGGAAGGTCGTCGAGAGCGCGGCCGGGCCGGAGCCGGGCCGGCCCGGCCGGGGCGGTCCCGACGACCGGCCCTCCCGGCTGGTGCCTGCGCCCCGCCGCGACCAGGAGTCCCCAGACGCGTCCGCCGATCGGCAACAGGCGAGGGCCTAGGCCACGACCGTTTGTCCCCACAATGAGTGCTCGACGGCTCGGTGGGGAGGTCGGCCGGTGCCACGACCGCCCTCCCCACCCTTGGCCGGCCCGGACGGCGGTGCGGAGGCGACCACCACGTCGATCCGGGCGACCCGCTGTCCGGCCGGCTAACCGGCCGGACCGCCGGCCCAGGCAACATCCAGGCCGATCCCCTTCAGACCGGAAGCGCCTGGGCCGGAGGTGTGCGGCACTCAGACGGAGACCGGCATCCGGCCACGGCGACCACGACCGGCACCGCCGGACTTGCCGAGGTCTGCGGTAACGGCCTCATCGGCGCCGTCCCGCCCGTCGGGGTCCTCTGGTCCGTTGACGCCCTCCCGCTCGTCGGCGCCCTCCCGCTCGTCGGTACCGTCCTGCTCATCGACGCTGGCGGGCCGGCCGTACGGGTCGCCGCCGGCCCTGGAGGTGATCACCTCGCCCGGATCGGTCAACCGACCGTCGGGCTGTCCGTCGAGGTCGATCCGGCCGTCGAAGGGATCGTCCGGCAGGCGTACCGGATAGAAGCCCTGGTCCGGCGGAACCGGCAGGCCAGGAAACTCGCCGTCGTCGTCGAACGCGCGCTCGTCGGGCAGTGCCGGCGCTTCCCCGGGCGCCACCGACTCGGTGACCTCGCCATGCACCCGGGCCTCGGCCTCCGCCTCCTCCATCGAGGAGGTCACCGTCGACGGTCGGTTACGGGCGAAGCGCCCCCTCCCCCGGGACAGGTCGTGGCCGACCGCCACCGCCTCCAGCTCGTACATCGTGCGGTGGTTGCCGGCGTCGTCGGTCCAGTCCCGGGTGTACAGCCGGCCGACCACGACGACCGGGTCGCCGACCATCACCGAGGAGGCGACGCCCTCCGCCAGTTTCCGCCAGCAGTTCACCCTGACCCGCAGGCTGTTGCCGTCGACCCAGCGTCCGCTCTCCCGGTCGAGGCGTCGTGCGGTCGAGGCCACCTTGAAGTTCGCCACCAGCGTGCCGCTCTGGGTGGTACGCCGCCATTCGGGAGCAGTCAGTACATTGCCGACGATAGTTACATAGGTATCGAACATCGTCCCTCCACAGGGATCCGGTTGTGCCAGTCCGAGCCGACTCGACGGAAAGCCTCGCCGCCGTACCCGATGGCCCGCCACCGCCACCAGCCGCTCTGTGGACAACCGGGCACCCTGTGGAAAAAGACCTGATCAAGGATTGATCTGGTATCGCCGAGTAGCGTCGGGAGGGTGGAACCGGACCTGCTCGGCCTCCCGTACGAGCGGCAGACGATCGACCTCGGCCGCGACGCGGAGGGGCCGGTACTGGCCACCCTGGTCCGGCGGCGCGCCGAGCGGCCGAGCGACCGGGCGGTGCTCTACGTGCACGGCTTCGCCGACTACTTCTTCCAGACCCACCTGGCGGACTTCCTCGTCGCGCACGGCTGGCACTTCTACGCGCTCGACCTGCGCAAGCACGGACGCAGCCTGCTGCCACACCAGACGCCGAACTTCTGCTCCGACCTGACCGACTACTTCCCGGAACTCGACGCGGCGACCCGGATCATCCGCGAGACGGACGGCAACCGGACACTACTGGTCAACGGCCACTCGACCGGCGGCCTGGTCACCGCGCTCTGGGCACACGCCCGCCGGTCCACCGGGGCCGTCGACGGTCTCTTCCTGAACAGCCCGTTCTTCGACCTCGACCTGCCCTGGCTGGTCCGCCGGCCGGTCCTGGCGACGCTCGCGCGGGTCAGCCACCGGATCCCCTACCGGACCGTTCCCCGCAGGCTCTCCACGGTGTACGGCCACAGCCTGCACGCCGAGCACCGGGGCGAGTGGAACTACGACCTCGGTTGGAAGCCGCTGACCGGTTTCCCGATCCGGCTCGGCTGGCTCGCCGCGATCGGGCGGGCGCAACGGCAACTGCGGGCCGGACTGGAGATCTCGGCGCCGGTGCTGGTCAGCAGTTCGACCCGCAGTTTCCGGGGACGGGCCTGGGACGACTCCGCCACCGGATCGGATGCCGTACTCGACGTCGAACACATCGCCCGCTGGGCGCCGAAGCTGGGTCGGCACGTGACGTTGGTCCGTTTCGACGGCGCCATGCACGACCTCGTCCTGTCCGGCCCGGCCGTACGTGAGCAGGTGTTCAGCGAGCTGAACCGTTGGGCCTCGGCTTACGTCGTTTCGGCCGCCGGGCCGGTGGCCGCTCCGGCCAGTCCGTCGTGCCGCCGGCACCCGGCCGCTGCCGAGGCACCCGGTACGGACCCGGCTCCGGGCCTGCGCCCCGCCACCGATCCGGCTCGGGCTCGGGCTCGGATCCGGGTTCCAGCTCCGGGTCAGGCTCCGGACGGGGGCCGCCGTGCCACCGCGCCCGCCCTGCCCCCGACTCCGGCCGAGGGGCACCCCGCCGCCGCTGCGGCTCCGGCTCGTCCTCCGGCTCCGACCGCGAGCCACCCCGCCGCCGCTGCGGTCCCGGCTCGTCCTCCGGCTCCGACCGCGAGCCACCCCGCCAGCGGCCCGGGCCCGGGCCAGGATCCGGGCGGGGAGCGCTGCGCCACCGCTCCGGCTCAGGCTCCATTTCCGGGCCCCCGCCCCGACGGCGCTCCGAATCCCTGAACCGCTCCCGCTCCCGGGGCAGCTCCGGGTCCCGCGACCACGCCGGATCCCGGGACAGCTCGCGGCCCCGGGACCGTGCCGGTTCTTCTCGCCGGGAATCCCGGAGCCGCTCAGGTGCCGCCCGGAGGTCACGGTCCCGCTCCGCGCCCTCCCGACGATCCGGCTCCGGCACCGGCTCCTCCCACCGGTCCTCCGGCGGTTCGGCGTCCGGCGTCGTCCGGTACGGCGACCAGCCACCCTGCCGCCACACCAGCAGCTCACGACTGAGCAGATTCTGGTCGCCCGCGAAGAAGACGCGGTCCACCGCCCGCCGTACCTTCGCCATCCCCGGTCGGGACGCCGTACCAGTGACGATCACCACGTCCCGGGCCGGCACGCCGACCACCAGCTCGCCCGGCACGGACCGCTCCAGGTCCTCCCACACCTCGGCGGCGAGCAGCACGGTGGACTCCAGCCCGCCGAACGAGAGCATCGGCGCGGGCGGCTGCCCGTCGATCCGCAGTCTGGGCAGCAATCGGTAGAGGTTGTCGACCGCCACCTGCCGCAACTCGGCCTGACTGATCTCCAGCTCGTCCAGATCATCCCAGGTGACGAGGCGGTTACCGTACGGCGGTCCGAACGAGTAGCCGACATCGAGGTCCTGGGTGAAGTCTTCGAGCAGGTGGTTCTGGCCGTACCTGGCGTCTTCCGTCGACACCAGCAGCGGCAGAAACATTGTGCTCGTCAACTGCACGCTTCGAAACCTAGTATGTGCAGGCCAGATCGTCACGTCCTCGCCGACGCGTTCTCCCGGCAACGGTAGCCTGCTGGGACACGAATGACCTCCCGCGCCCGTAGCTCAGCGGATAGAGCAGCTGCCTTCTAAGCAGTTGGTCGCAGGTTCGAATCCTGCCGGGCGCACAACTCGACCGCACACGAACACCATGGTCTCCCGGATTTCCGTCTGGGATACTGCCGGCGTGTCGGAGATCGACAGGAGCACCTGGTTCCGGTGGCCGCAGAGTTACCGGGAGCGGGCACCGGTGCCCGAACTCGCGCCGTACGTGAGCTGTGTATGGGTGCAGGAGGTGTCGCCCGGCTCTCCGCCGTTCGTGTTCCAGGCCGTGCCGAACGGCTGCGTCGAGGTCGTCTGCATTGTGGGCGGGTTGCCTTTCATCATCGGGATCCAGTCGGGACTGACGCGGGAGATGCTGGCGCCCGGCACGGTGATGGTCGGTGTCCGGTTCCGCCCCGGCGCCGCGGCCCCGGTCCTGCGGACCTCGGCGGGCGAGATGGTCGACCTCACCGTCGGGTGCGACGACCTGTGGCGGGGTTCCGCCGCTTCGGTGGGCGAAACGCTGGCGGCTGCCGGGTCGCCGCAGGAGGCGGCCGGGCTGCTGGAGGCGGAGGTGCTCCGCCGGGTCCGTGCGGCCACCGATCCCGATCCGCTGGTGCGCTCGGCGGTCGGGATGCTGGTGTTCGACCCGGCCAACGCCGTCCGCACGCTCACCACCGAGCTGCACATCTCCGACAGTCAGCTGCGGCGTCGTTTCATGACGGCGGTGGGCTGCCCGCCCAAGGTGCTGCACCGCACCCTGCGGTTCTGGGGATTCCTCGCGCTCGCCCAGTCGGGGCCGCACCGCCGCCGGTCACTGGCCGCACTGGCCGGCAGTGCCGGGTACGCCGACCAGGCCCATCTGGCCCGCGAGTCGGTCGCCATCACCGGTGTGGCCCCGAGTGAGCTGCTGGCCGGCATCGCGCGCAACTGCGGCGAGAACCACAACCACGCCCCGACCTATCTGCCGCTGCTGCGAGCGCGGCATCGAGCCGGTCACCGCTGGTGAGTCACTGCGGTCTCAGCACCCGGTAGCGCAGGTGCGTCACGTCGCGGTCCTCCAGCCGTCGGACGAGTTCCAGCTCGATGTGCCCGGGGTCGGCGGAGCCGAAGAGCCGCCGGCCGGCGCCCAGAAGCACCGGCACGAGATGGATCTCCAGCTCGTCGAGTTCGCCGACGCGGAGCAAGGCCTGTGCCGCGCCCGCACCGTGGACCAGCACGGCGCGGTCGCCGGCAGCGGCGCGGGATTGCGCGGCGCACTCGGCGACGTCGGAGAAGAGCTTCGTGTTGGCCGACAGCGCCCCACCGTCGTCGAGGTGATGGGTGAGGATGTGGATCGGGACGCCGTCGTGGTGGTCACCGTTCCAGCGGCCGGCGAGTTCGAAGGTGCGCCTCCCCGCGATCACAGCCCCGGTCGCCATGGCCTCCCGGTAGATACGTCCGCTGTTCCCGGCCGACATACGGTCGTCGAGCCAGTTGAACAGCCGGCCGCCGTTGTCGCCGAGGCCGTGGCCCTTGCGGTCGTTCGTTCCGGTGATGAAGCCGTCGAGGGACATGGACATGTAGAGCCGGATCGGGCCGGTCATCCCCGCCTCACCTCGTAACGCAGGTGAAGGGTCTCCGGTGCTTCCAACGTCCGGACCAGGTCCAGTTCGACGCATTCGGGTGGCAGGTTCTCGAACAGGAGCCGACCCTGGCCAAGCAGGACCGGCATCAGCTGAATCTCGATCACGTCGAGCAGACCGGCCTTCAGGCACTCCTGGGCGGTGTAGGCGCCGTGCATCATGACATCCCGATCGCCCGCGGCCGCCTTCGCCTGCTCCACGCACGCCGCGATGCCGTCGGTCACGTAATGCACCCGCTCGTGGGGGTTGTCCGCCGGCGCCTTGTGGGTGGGCACGAAGATCGGTACGCCGTCGTGGTGGTCGCCGCCCCAGTAGCCCGCGAAGTCGCCGGTTCGTCGCCCGGTGATGACGGCGCCGGTCGACCTCGACTCGTCGAACACGATCTGACTCTGGCTGTTGCTTGGCCGGAACGCGGCGACCGTGGGCCCCGGGCCGAGCCACTCCATGAGCCGCATGCCGCCCTCGCCGGCTGGGTTCTCCTTGTTGTCACCGGGTCCGGTGATGAATCCGTCCAGGGACATTGCCATGTACAGGATGACGCGTGTCATGACTCCTCCGTATGTTCGCCTTGATCACGTCCGAATCTAGGCGCGGCGGAACGTGGCGGGCTTGAACGAATCCGCCGCCCTCGCGCCCGCCGGAACGCCGACCGCCCACACGACGGATTCGTCCAAGGCTGGCGATCGACCGGTTGCATACGTTCAGGACCAGGCACTCCTGACGGAATCGGAGAGATCGATGACCAGCCGAATGATCGCCTTCACCCTCGCTTCGCTCGCGCTCGTCGTGATTCCGGGGCCGAACATGATCTTCATCGTGACGCGTACCGCGGCGCAGGGGCTGCGAGCGGGGTTGGCCTCGGCACTTGGCATCGAGGCCGGCACACTCCTGCACGTGGCCACGGCCGCCCTCGGAGTCGCCGCGCTCATCGCCACCTCACCGATCGCGTTCGGCGTCGTCAAGTACGCGGGCGTGGCCTATCTCGTATACCTCGGAGTGAAGACACTTCGCGGCCCGTCGACCACCACGACCGGCGTCGCGCAGAAGACCTCACTGGGGCGACTGTTCGTGGACGGCGCCGTCGTGAACGCACTCAACCCCAAGGTCGTGCTGTTCTTTCTGGCCTTTCTGCCACAGTTCACCCGGTCCCAGGGCGAGCTACCGGTCTTCGGCGCGGTCTTCTTCGTCCTCGCCCTCGCCGTGGACATCGCCTTCTGCTTTGCCGCAAACACCATCGGCCCAAGGCTGAACCGCATCTCGAACGGACATCGATGGTTCGCGTCGATCTACCTCGGACTCGGGCTGTTCACCGCACTTTCGAGCTGAAACCGGCAGATCGCCGACACACCAGCCTCCACCTCACGGCCGGCGACCACCGCTGTACCTGTCCCACGCGTCGAGCATGGCGAACTGGCGGCTCGTCCAGCAGTCATCGTCGTCGACTGCCGCGATGCCCATTTCGGCGCACCTTCGCATGGACCGGGGCGACCACACATACAGGACCCTCGATCACCGGTCGAGGATTCTTGCGCATCGACCCGGCGAACGGCTGGTCGGCGCCGCCGGTGAGCCTCGCCGTGACGACGCTGCTGACCGTCGCGGTGGCGCTGCCGGGTGCGCTCCGCGACCGTCGCCTGCGGAAGGCGGACCCGGCAGCGCGACGGCCGTGGCCGCGCCGCCGGGTCCGTGACGGAACCGGTCAGACACCCGCACGGGTGAAGGTCAGGTGTGTGACCCCGCTGGGCGAGGCGGTCGTTTCTACCCGGTACTTCTGCTCGATGCCCTCCAGCCCGTCCCAGAGGCGGACGCCTCGGCCGAGCAGGATCGGGACCACCACGATGTGCGCGTGGTCGACGAGCCCGGCGGCGAGGAAGTCGCGGATCACCGTGGGGCCGCCGCCGATGCGGACATCCTTGCCGTCGGCGGCGTTGCGGGCCGCTTCGAGCGCCTCGGCCGGTGACGTGTCGACGAAGTGGTACGTCGTGCCGCCCTCCATCTCGATCGACGGGCGGGTGTGGTGGGTGAGGACGAAGACCGGTGAGTGGAACGGCGGGTTGGGACCCCACGCGCCCTTCCAGTCCGGGTCCTCGTGCCAACCGGGGTGGCCGAACTTTCCGGCCCCCATGATCTCGACACCGATCACCGCGTCGCCGTGCTGCCGCGCGAAGGCGTCGTCGACGCCGCCGCCACCGCCCTGCTGCCACCACCGGGTGGCGAACATCCATTCGTGCAGCCGCTGGCCGGCGTGGCCGAAGTGTGCGTCGGGGCTCTGGCCTTCGCCGGTGCCGAATCCGTCGAGCGAGATCGAGAAGTTCTGGACGCGGACGAGTGACATGACGGTGCTCCTTCGATACTGGGCGGGTCGGTTCTCTCAGGTGGTGCGGACGCGCGCGGTGGCCCGTGGGTGGGTGGCGTGCCCGTCGACGGCCCGCGGTTGCCGTCTGGCTGCGCGGGAGCGCGCGCCGTCCCAGGTGAAGACGGCCAGCGCCAGCCACACGAGGGCGAACGCCGCCAACCGGCTCTGCGGCATCGGTTCGTGAAACAGGAGCACGCCGAAGCCGAGGTGCAGGATCGGCGTGATGTACTGCAGGACGCCCAACGTGGTCAGCGGGACCCGGTTGGCCGCCGCGGCGAAGCCCATCAGCGGCAGCGCGGTCAACGCACCCGCCAGCAGGACGAGCAGGGTGTGGCCGGCGGCCACGTGGCCCACGGTCTGCTTGCCGGTGATCATCAGGAACGCGACGTAGCCCAGCGCCGGCGGCAGCAGCGCGACCGTCTCGACGAGCAGCCCGTCGGCGGCCGGCAGTCCCTGCCGCTTCTTGACCAGCCCGTACAGGCTGAAGGTGATCGCGACCACCAGGGCCAGCCACGGCGGCCCGCCGTACCCGACGGCCAACACCAGCACGGCGATCACGCCGATGCCCACGGCCGTCCACTGGGTACGCCGCAGCCGTTCGCGGAGCACGGCCACGCCGAGCAGCACGCTGACCAACGGGGTGATGAAGTAGCCGAGCGAGACCTCCACGACCTGTCCGGTAGCGACGCCGAGGATGAAGGCGAACCAGTTCGTTCCGATCAACAGCGCGGGCAGGCCGACCGCGGCCAGCCGTCGGGGCTCGCGGGCCAGGTCGCGCAGGCACCGGTACCGGCGCAGGACCGCCAGCAGTACCGCCATGAACACGGCCGACCAGACGATCCGGTGGGCCAGGATCTCACCCGCCGAGGCGGGTGCGAGCAGCTTGAAGTAGAGCGGGAAGAAACCCCATCCCACGTAGGCCGCGATGCCGGTGAGCAGGCCTCGGCGCATGGAGCTGCCGTCTGCGGTGTGCGGTGTCACGGCTGTCCCTCTCGTCGGATGACCTGACAAGGAACAGCATGGAACGGAAACTATATGACGTCTAAGGCCAATTGATCTCAGCTTCCATCAAGATTCTTAATGGGTGCTGGATCGGTTGCCTGGCGAGGCTCGGCGGTCGCCGTCACCGGGAGGCGGTGTCCGTGCTGATCTCCACAGCGACGGCCGGTCACCACGAGGAGGGCAGCGCGATGGCACGGTGGTTTGCGACATGACCCGCCGCCTCGCCCGTGGAGGCCTGCTCAGACCTGGCGCCGCCAGGAGTACCAGCCCCGGCACAGGAAGTACGCGACGGCCGTCGCGACCACCAGGGAACCGTCGATGATCACGTGCTGCTTGGCCGTGGGCACGTCGATCACGGCGAGGGCGAACACGGTGATCGCGATCTTGTGGAAGAGCACCAGTTCCCACACCCCCCGCTGCCCGCGTGGCCAGACGGCCAGCATCGCCCACAGGCCAGCGAAGACGACGTACGCCAGCGTGCGCCAGGCTTCCGTCATCAGGTGCTCGTCGGACGAGTCGATCATCTGCTGGATCCCCTGGGCCAGGGCGCCGAAGGTGGCAATCGAACAGATGGCCAGCAGAATGCGGCCGGTGCGGTCGGCCCACGGAGCGATCGAGTTTGGCATACCCGTACTGTCCGACCCGGGCGGCGGCGCTCGCGTCGGCGAAAACTACGTAACCAGGCCCCGGAGCTGACGCCGGGAGCTGATGCCAGTTTGCGGAAGATGCTGCGGAGGTGCGACCTGCCCGAACGCGACCCGCAGGGCGGCTGCGTACCCGGCCGGGATGTCGGGGAGGCGGCCGAGCATCGGGGTGCACACCTGGTGCAGGGCGGCGAAGGGAATCTGCGTTTCGAACTGCGACCCGGACGCCTCGACGACCTGGAACCCGTCGGCCGTCGCGCAGGCGTGGTCGAGCAGCGCACTCTTGCCGATGCCCGCCGCACCGCCGCCTCGGTTTCCGCCGGCTCCGTTTCCGCCCACGGCTGAACCCGTGCGCTCAGAGCGTAAGGCGTCGATTCTCGCTGCTGGCCGTCATTACGTTGCTGACATGACTGATCCGTACACTCCACAGGCCCGCAGCGGAGAACCGCCGCACGGCACCCTCGACGACTCGGTCTACAGCCGTCTCCTGCGGGAACGCATCATCTTCCTCGGCACCGAGGTCAACGACGAGGTGGCCAACCGGATCTGCGCCCAACTGCTGCTGCTCGCGGCCGAGGACGCGCAGCGGGACATCAACCTCTGGATCAACTCGCCGGGCGGCTCGGTCTACGCCGGCATGGCGATCTACGACACGATGCAGTTCATCGACAACGACGTGTCGACGGTGGCGATGGGCATGGCCGGCTCGATGGGGCAGTTCCTGCTCTGCGCCGGCACAGCCGGCAAGCGGTACGCACTGCCGCACGCCAGCATCATCATGCACCAGCCGTCCGGCGGAATGGGCGGCACGGCGGCGGACATCGCGATCCAGGCCGAGCAGATGCTGCACACCAAGAGGATGCTGCTGGAGATGATCGCCCAGCACACCGGGCAGACGTACGAACAGGTCGTGCGGGACGCCGACCGCGACCGCTGGTTCACCGCGACCGAGGCCCGGGACTACGGCTTCATCGACCAGGTGGTCAGCAGCACCGGCCCGCTCGCCGCCAAGGCCGGTACCCCCGACTGACGGCGCCGCCAACGCCCCGCGCGAGCCGACCGGGCCGACCCCGCACCGCCACCACCACGGGGGCTGCCGCACCCCGGCTCGGCATCCCCGCTCGGTCTCCACCGCTCCGTATCCCGGTTGTCGGGTCCGGGACGGCGCGGTTAGCGTCGCGGCGTGCGGATCCGTGAGTTCACCGAAGCCGACTGGTCCCAGGTGTGGCCGATTGTCCGGGACGTCGTACGGGCCGGGGAGACGTTCACCTACGACCCCCGGATGACCGGCGAGCAGGCGTACGACGTCTGGGTGGAGTCGGCGCCGGGGCTGACGGTGGTGGCGGTGGAACACGACCGGCTGCTCGGCACGGCGAAGATGGGACCGAACCGCCCGGGCCCCGGTAGTCACGTCTCGACCGCGAGCTTCATGGTCGCCACCGACGCCCGCGGCCGGGGCGTGGGAACTGCGCTGTGCCGGTACGCCCTGGACTGGGCGGAGCGGCGCGGGTACGCCGGCATGCAGTTCAACGCCGTCGCCGAGTCCAACCAGGCGGCGGTCGGGCTCTACCTGCGACTCGGGTTCGCCGTGCTGGGTACGGTGCCGGGCGCCTTCGCCCACCCGACCCTGGGCCGGGTCGGCCTGCACGTGATGTACCGCGGGTTCTGACCCCGGGCCGGGAGCCGACTCCGGCCATCGGCCGGGAGCGACGAGCAGCGAGCGGCGAGCGGCGAGCGGCGAGCGGCGGATCCTGACGGGCGATTTTGGCTCGGTTGTCGGGGGGCCGCCCTACGATTCCGGCATGACGCGACAGACCGAGACCGCGCTCGCCTCCGGCACCGAGTTCACTGCCGAGTTCGAGGTGACCGGGTGGGACGAGCGGCCCTACGACGAGCCGACCGAGGGCGGCACCCTGGCCAGGGTGACCGTCCGGAAGACCTTCCGGGGCATGATCGAGGGGACCAGCGTCGCCGAGTTGCTGACTGCCGCAAACCGGGGCTACGTCGCCTCGGAGCGGTTCACCGGCAGCATCGACGGGCGGCACGGGACGGTGGTCTTCCAGCACGGCGGCGTGGACGCCGAGACTCCGCGTACGTTCGGGCACGTCGTCCCGGGCACCGGGACGGGCGAGCTGACCGGACTGCTCGGGACGGTCACCTTCCGGCGCAACGATTCCGGGCACAGCGTCCGGCTGCTGCTCGACTGATCCGGCAACCCGCAACCGGCAACCGGCAACCCGGCGCCGGCAGCCGGCCACAAGATCCGGGGGCACGGGCAGCGTCCACAGCCAGCCGGGCCAGGCCAGGCGAGTTGACCGTGCGGCGGCGGGCCGGGAAGGTGGTGCGATGACGGGCAAGGCCGACGAGGTACGGGACGGCGTCTCGCTGACAAACCTCGACCAGCCCCTGTTCGACGGGGCGGACGCGACCAAGCGGGACCTGGTCGACTATCTGGACGAGATGCGCGACCCGTTGATCAAGCAGTTGCGGGACCGGCCGCTCTCGGTGATCCGGGTGCTCCGGGGACAGCCGCCGTTCATGCAGAAGAACGTCCCGCGCTACACACCCTCGTGGATCTCGACGGTGACGATGTGGGCGGAGGCGTCCCGCCGCGAGGTGTCGTACGCCCTCTGCAACGACCGGCGCACTCTGCTCTGGTTCGGCAACCAGCGGGCGGTGGAATACCACCCGACCCTGGTCACAGCGGATCGGCGGGACCATTCCACCCACCTGGTGCTGGACCTCGATCCGCCGGCCGCCGACACGTTCGGGCTGGTCGTGAGCACCGCCCACCTGGTCCGGGAGGTGCTCGCCGAGGCGAATCTGACCGGGGTGGTCAAGACCAGCGGGGCGAAGGGCCTGCACATCTTCGTACCGGTCGAGGAGGCGGCGCCGATCGAGGACGTGGCGGCGGCGACCCGGGCGCTGGCGGTCCGGGCGGAACGGCTGGATCCCGCGCTGGCCACCACGGCCTTCATCCGGGAGGACCGGGGCGGCCGGGTCTTCGTCGACTCGACCCGGTCCGGCGGTGCGACGGTGGTCTCGGCGTACAGTCCCCGACTTCGGCCGGGAGTGCCGGTGTCGTTTCCGGTTCCGTGGGACGAACTGGACCGGGTCAGCCCGGCCGACTTCACGATGCGGACCGTGCCGCGCCTGCTGGGCGGGGACGATCCGTGGGCCGGCCGGATGCCCGGTCCGCAGCGGCTCCCGGCCGACCTGGTCGCGGAGGGACACACCATCCCGGTCGCCCGGGTGCAGGCGATGCACGAAGGCAAGCGCCGGGCCCGCGCCCGCAGGGCCGCCGAGCCGGACTGAGCACCACGCCGCGCCACCGAGCCCGGCCGAGCACCAGGCCGCGCCACCGAGCTGGGCCAGCACCAGGCCGCGCCACCGAGCTGGGCCAGCACCAGGCCGCGCCACCGAGCTGGGCCAGCACCAGGCCGCGCCACCGAGCTGGGCCAGCACCAGGCCGAGCACCACGCCCTGCCGAGCACCACGCCCTGCCGAGCACCAGGCCCGGCCGAGCACCAGGCCGGGCCGAGCACCACGCCCGGCCGAGCACCAGGCCGGGCTGGGCACCTGGGGCCGCACCGGCGCACCGCGCGCGTACCCGGACCGTGAGACGGGCCGGCGGGTTGCCGGCGGAGGATCACCCGCCGGCAACCCGCCCTCCCTCGCGCGGCCCGTCGCGCTTCAGTAACGGATAGGGCAGATCGGGTACGTCGACCAGCTCAGCTCAGCGTGCAGGCCGTGCCGTTCAGGCTGACCGAGGCCGGTCTGCCGGTGTTGCCCGTGTGGCTGGCCTGGAAGCCGATCCCGACCGATGCGTTCGGCGCGATGGTGCCGTTGTAGCTGGCGTTCCGGGCGGTCACCGCAGCACTGTTGGGGCTGTAGGAGGCGTTCCACCCCGAGACGATGGTCTGGCCGGCCGGCAGGGTGAAGGAGAGCGTCCAGCCGTTGATCGCGGTGTTACCCCGGTTGGTGATGGTGATCGCTGCGGTCAACCCGGAGTTCCAGGCGTTCACGGTGTAGCTCACCGCACACCCGCCCGCCGGTGGCTGCGTCGGCGGCTGGGTGGGCGGCTGGGTGGGCTGCTGCGTCGGTGGTTGGGTCGGCGGCTGGGTCGGCGGTGCGGTGGTCGGGTTCCCGGTCGGCGGCGCGCTGCCGTCCAGCCCGAAGAACCGGATCGCCTCGGCCGCGTTCACCGGCAGGTTGTGCGACACCCCCTGCATGCTGATCGCCTCGACCGGCGCCATCGGGCCACTGCCGCCGTACCGGGTGCGGGTGTAGCCGGACTGCGGGGTGTCGGTGAAGGTCGGCGTCTGGCTCAGCCCGTGCACGTTGGTCCACTGCTTCACCTCTTCGCCGAAGTTCGGATAGCGCAGCGTCTCGTCGTTGGTGCCGTGCCACAGTTGCATCCGGGGCCGGGCGCCGGTGTAGCCGGGGTACGCGGCCCGGACCAGGTCACCCCACTGCTGGGCGGTACGGATGATCTGGCCGTTGGCGCACTCGCTGTTCCAGGTCGAACCACCGGTGGTGGCGAAGCAGCTGTGCGGCACACCGGCGAACGCGGCCCCGGCGGCGAAGACGTCCGGGTAGTTGCCGAGCAGCACGTTCGTCATCATCGCCCCGGAGGAGGTGCCGGTGGCGAAGACCTGTCCGGTGCTGTAGCGCTGCTGCACGTACCGGACCATCGACATGATCGAGACCGGGTCGCTGCCGCCGTCGCGCCGCAGCGCCTGCTGGGAGTAGACGTCGAAGCACTGGCCGCTGCGGGTCGCCGAGGGGTAGATGACGATGTAGCCGTACCGGTCCGCCAGCGAGGCGAACTGGGTGCCGGAGTAGAACGCCGGTCCGGTACCGGTGCAGTAGTGCACGGCGACCAGGATCGCGGGGCGCGTCGCCAGCCGGTCCGGCACGTAGAGGTGCATCCGCAGGTTGCTGGGGTTGGTGCCGAAGTTGGTCACCTCGGTCAGCGCCGCGGCGGAGGCCGGCGTGGCCACCGTGAGGCTCGCCAGGCCCGCGGCCAGCATCATCGCGCCGGTCGCGACGGCGAGCGCGCGTACGAGTCGTCGCATCCTGATCCTCTCTCGACCTGGCGAGGCGCGGGTTAAGGACGAGCGATCCGGATATCCCGCCAGCTGAAACATCCCAAAGTATCGATGGGAATGTTTCACCGCACAAGACATTGACCGACATGAGTTCACAACACCGGTGTGCACCCGGCCCGCGCGACCCAGCCGGACCGGTTCACCACGATCCCGCCGGACCGGTTCACCGCGACGGGGCCGGACGGTTCACCCGCGACCGGGCCGGGCGGCTCACCCGCGACGGGGCGGGGCGGTGCTCTCGCGTACGACGAGTTCGGTGGCGAGTTCGATCCGGTGCTGGTCGAGGGCGTTGCCGGCCGCCAGTTCGATCACCATCCGGGCGGCGGTCACCCCCATCTGCTCCAACGGCTGCCGGATCGTCGTCATCGGCGGGCCGGACCAGCGGGTGAAGGAGAGGTCGTCGAAGCCGACCACGCTCAGCTCGTCCGGGACGCGTACCCCGGCCCGGCGGGCCGCCTCGTAGACCCCGAGCGCCTGGAGGTCGTTGGCGGTGAAGATCGCGGTGGGCGGATCGGGGAGCGCCAGCAGCGCCGCGCCGTCGGCCAGCCCGCCCTCGACGTAGAGGGTGCTGATCCGCACCAGCTCGGGATCCACGGGTACCCCCGCGGCGTCCATCGCCGCCCGGTACCCGTCGAGCCGGGCCCGGCAGCACGGCCACTCGATCGGGCCGCTCAGCATCGCGATCCGCCGGTGCCCGAGGTCGAGCAGGTGTCGGGTGGCGGCCAACCCACCGTTCCAGTTCGTCGCGCCGACCGACGGTGTCTGGTGCAGCGGCTCCCCCGTCGGATCCAGTACGACGAGCGGGATCGACCGGGTGGCGAGCTGCGACTGCTGTGCCACGGTCAGTTCGGAGAAGACCGCGATCACCCCGATCGGTCGCCGGGTCAGCACCTGTTCCGTCCAGGCCCGCCCCGGCGTCAACCGGCCCTGCATCTCGGTGAGTACGACCGCGAGGTCGTGCTCGCGGGCCACCTTCTCCACGCCCCGGATGATCTCCAGGGCCCAGAGGCTCTCCAGGGCGTGGAAGACCAGCTCCACGATGGCCACCGAGGCCGAGCCGCCCGGCCGGCGGTAGCCGTGCTCCCGCAGGACCGCCTCGACCCGCCTGCGGGTCTCCAGCGCCACTCCGGTCTGACCGTTGATGACCCGGGACACGGTCGGCGCCGAGACTCCCGCCAACCGAGCGATCTTGGCAACCGTGAGCACGCCGCCACGCCCGCTCCGGGCCGTCTGCGGATTGGTGCGGGTCATCGCCGCAGCCTACGCGAACATCGACCGACGACACGCTCCCGCGCTCGCCGGCCGGACGCTCGACGGCATGCTCAGCGGGCTGACGGTGGGACCAGCCGGTCGAACCAGTCCCGGGCCGCCGCCACCGCCCCGCCATGGCCGCCGCCACCGCCGTCGCCGTTGCCGTTGCCGTTGGGCATGGCCGCGTCGGCGGCGACGCTGGCCCTGCCGGCGTCGCCGTTGGCGTTGCCGCCACCGTTGGGGTTGCCGAGCGCCACCATCAGGGCGACCCGTGCCTTGGCGGCGGGCAGACCCCGCGCGCCGATCGCGCCGACCCGGGCGGCCAGCCCGGCGGGTGGGGGCAGCTCGGCCAGGTCGACCGCCCCGGTCCGGCAGCGCGAGGCGACCACCACCGGGATGTCCCAGTCGACCAGCTCGGCGATCGCGGCGAAGAGGCCGGCCGGGACGTTGCCCGGCCCGGTCCCCTCCAGTACGACGCCCCGGGCACCCGCGTCGGTCACCGCCCGGAGCAGCCCGGCGTCCATCCCCGGGTACGTCTTCAGCAGCGCCACGTCCGACTCCGGCTCGCCGTACGCCTGCGGTGGGCGGGACGGTGCCGGGCCGAACAGTTCGACCCGCTCGCCGACGACCCTGCCCAGCGGGGCGAACGGGGCCGAGGAGAACCCCCGGACGGTGGTGGCGTCGACCAGGCTCACCCAGCGCGCCGCGTGCACCTCGTCGTCCACGCAGACCACCGCACCGGCTCCACGCAGCACCGGATCGGCGGCGGCGGTGATCGAGGACGCCAGGTTGCGTGGGCCGTCGGCGGAGAGTTCGTCGAGTTGCCGCCGCGCGCCGGTGAACACGATCGGGCCGCGCCCGGCGGCCGCGCCGGCCAGCAGGTCGGCGAGGTAGGCGGTCTCCTCCAGGGTGTCGGTGCCGTGGCTGACCACGACACCGTCGAAGCCCTCGGCCACGACGGCCGTCCGGGCCCGGCGGGCCAGCCCGAGCATGGTGCCCGGACCGGTGTCCCAGCTCGGCTCGGCAAGGACGTCCTCGACCACCACCTCGGCGGTGAGCCGCTCCGGTGGGATCAGACCGAGCAGTTCCGCCCCGCTGGCGGCACCCTCGCGCCCGGGGGTTGTGGAGTAGGCGATGGTGTCCCTGGTCGCGAGCATCAGTACCCGGCTGGCCACGGCTGTTCCCTCCGATCGGGGGCTAGGGGCTGTCGGTGAGCAACGGCAGCGCGAGTACCAGCAGGAAGGTCAGTATCGCGACGGCCGTCGGCAGAAGCCTGCGCACGGTGATGGCCGGTCAGTCCGTGCCGGTCCCGCCGGCCCGCTGCTCCAACCGTTCGAGCCGGGCGACGATCGGCCGCAGTTCCCGGCGTACCGCCTCGGTCAGCAGCGCGGCGGCGCCTGCCGGTGCTCCGGCGGTCCCGGGTGACGCTCCGAAGGTTTCGGCGGACGGGCCGGCGGGATCGGGTGACGGGCCGGCGGGGTGCGGCGCGGCCGGCGGCGCCGCGGTCTGCGCCCGCAGGTGGACGTAGCCGGCCAGGGCCGCCGCCACCGCCCGGCGGGTCAGCCGCAGCTCGGCGCCGAGCGACCTGAGCAGCTGCCCGCCGACGCCGTCGGGCTCGGCGACCAGGCCCAGCAGCAGGTGCTCGCAGCCGACGTAGTTGTGGCCGAACGCGGTCGCCTCGGTGACGGCCAGCTCCAGTGCGTTCGCCGCCGGCCCGCTGAAGTGCAGGCTGTCCGCCGGGTCGCCGCCCGGCTCGGCCGTGGGCCGGCCGGCGAGATCCTGGAGCACCCGCTCCGGCTCGATCTCCTCCACCCGCAGCACGTGCAGGGCCAGGTTGGTCCCCTCGGCGAGCATCCCGGCGAGCAGGTGGGCGCTGCCGACCACCGCCGAGCCGTCCTCGCGGGACCGGTCGACGGCGAGCAGCACCGCCGCGCGGGCCCGCGGGGTGAAGTGCGGCAACCGGGCGGCCAGGTCGGCGTCGTCCAGGTCGCCGAGGGCGGCCTGACGGATCGCGGTAACCCGGCGTACGGCCTGTTCCAGGGCGCGCTGGCAGACGGCCGAGACCGGGACCCCGGCCACCCGCACCGCCTCGGCCAGCTCGTCGGGCAGATAGACGTTGATCTTCGGCATCGCCGGACTCCTCTCGTGCGTCCCCCTGCGACGCCTTCACTATAACCCCTATGGGGTTACTGGCTACCCCCTTTGGGGTTCCGCAGGTCCGCCTCGTCGTCGGCGACCGGTCCGCCGAGTTCGCCGGTCCCGTACCGGTCGAGAATTTCCAGCACCCGGCGACCCCAGCGCTCGTGCGCGGCCTGCTTGGTGACCCCCGCCGCCCGGGCGACCAACTCCCAGGTGACACCCCAGCGCCGCAGGCCGACGACGCTGGGCAGCGGGTCGAGCCCGGCGGCCAGCACGATCCGGAAGTGCAACAACTGCGTCGCCACCTCACGCTGCCGCCCGGCCGCCCCCTCCTGCTCGGCCGTCCACTCCGGGCTTCCGGGCACCGGCCGGCCGCCCATCAGCAGGTCGGCCTGCCGGCTCGCCTCGTTGACGGCGGCGTCGGCGCTGGCCACGGCGGCGGCGGTGACGTCGGCGGCGAGTGCGGTTTCCAGGAAACTGTCCATACCGTCAAGGTAGCCCTGACAAACTTCGTTCGTCAAGTGAACCTTGACAGATTATCGGCGAGCCGTTCGACGGGAGTTGAGTTACGCTCGACCGATCCGGCCCGACCGCCAGGTCGACGACTCGGGCGAGTCAGATCGACCCGGGTTCGGGTGGATCGGAGCGAGAAGATCCGGAGTGCGACGGATGGCGACGGCAGGGCGGCGAGCTAGCCACGCCGAGCTGGGGAACGAGGACAGCGTCCTCGCCTGACCCCCTCGGCCCGGCTCGGCGTGCGGCCTCTCGGCCCCGAACAGCCACGTTCCGCGCGAGCGCCTCCGGACGGACACCGCGAGGACCCGTACGGCTCTCCGCCGTGCCGGGCTCCGGTACGCGTTCGCACCTACCCGACAGGGCTCTGTGATGCGATCATCCGAAATCCGCCGCACCTTCCTCGACTACTTCACCGAGCGCGGCCACACGTCCGTCCCGTCCAGTCCACTGATCCCGGACAACCCGACCCTGCTGCTCACCATCGCCGGGATGAACCAGTTCACCCCGTACTTCCTCGGCGAGTCGACCCCGCCCGCCCGACGGCTGACCAGCGTGCAGAAGTGCGTACGCACCAGCGACATCGACAACGTCGGCCGGACCACCCGGCACGCGACCTTCTTCGAGATGCTCGGCAACTTCTCCTTCGGCGACTACTTCAAGACGGAGGCCGTCGCGTACGCCTGGGAGCTGTTCACCCGGCACTACCAGCTCGACCCGGAGCGACTGTGGGCCACCGTCTACACCGGCGACGAGGAGACGGTCGACCTGTGGCGCCGGATCGGGGTGCCGGAGCGCCGGATCCAGCGCCTCGGCATGGCGGACAACTACTGGTCGACGGGGGTACCCGGCCCGGCGGGTCCGTCCTCCGAACTCTGCTACGACCGGGGTCCGGCGTTCGGTGCCGAGGGCGGCCCGGCGGTCGACGGCGAGCGGTACGTCGAACTCTGGAACCTGGTCTTCATGCAGCACCGACGCGGCGAGGGCGGGGTGAAGGAGGACTTCCCGATCCTCGGCGACCTGCCGAGGCGCAACATCGACACCGGACTGGGCCTGGACCGGCTCGCCGCGATCCTCCAGGACGTCGAGACGGTCTGCCAGACCGACCTGCTCGCCCCGACCCTGCACCTGGTGGCGGAACTCGCCGGGCGGCCGTACCCGGGCCGGGACGGCAGCCTGGAGTCGGTCTCCTTCCAGGTGGTCGCCGAGCACGCCCGGAGCATCGCGTTCCTGGTCGCCGACGGTGTGCTCCCCGGCAACGAGGGGCGCGGCTACGTGCTGCGCCGGATCATGCGCCGGGCGGTCCGGCACGCCCGCACGCTCGGCATCACCGGGCCGGTGCTCGGCGCGGTCACCGGCAGCGTCGTGGCGAACCTCGGCGAGGCGTGGCCGGAACTCGTCGACCGCCGCGAGCTGGTCGAGTCGGTCACCGCGCACGAGGAGGAGGCGTTCGGCGGTACCCTCCGGCAGGGCGGCCGGCTGCTCGACGCGGCGATCGGCCGGGCCCGGCAGACCGACGCTGGGCGGCTCTCCGGCGAGACCGCGTTCGAGCTGCACGACACGTACGGCTTCCCGATCGACCTCACCGTCGAGGCGGCCCGGGCGGCCGGTCTCGACGTCGACCGGGACCGCTACGCGACCCTGCTCGACGAGCAGCGCCGGCGGGCCCGCGACGGCGGCCGGAATCGCGGCGCGGCGGCGCGGCGCCGGACGGAGAGCTACCGGGAACTGCTCGACCGGCACGGCCGGACCGACTTCGTCGGCTACACCGACCTGCACACCGGAACCGAGCTGCTCGCCGTGCTGCGGGACGGCCGGCCGGTCGGGTCGGCCGGCGAGGGCGACCGGGTCGAGCTGGTGCTCCGGCGCAGCCCGTTCTACGCCGAGTCGGGCGGGCAGGTCGGCGACACCGGCCGGATCCGCACCGCCGAGGGCGGGCTGGTCGAGATCACCGACACCCGGTACGGGCTGGACGGCCTGCACGTGCAGCACGGCCGGGTCGACTCCGGCGAGGTACGCCCCGGCGAGCCGGTGACGGCGGAGGTCGACGGTGCACGGCGGGCGGCGACCGAACGCTCCCACTCGGCGACGCACGTACTGCACGCGATGCTGCGTCGGGTACTCGGCCCGCACGCCCGGCAGCAGGGCTCACTCGTCGCGCCCGGCCGGCTCCGCTTCGACTTCACGCACTTCGCCCCGGTGGACGGGACCGCGCTGGACACCGTCGGCCAACTGGTCGACGACTACCTGCTCGACGACCCGGAGGTGCGGGTCTGGCAGGCGAGCCGGGCCGAGGCGGAGGCGGCCGGCGCCACCGCGTTCTTCGGCGACCGCTACGGCGAACAGGTCCGGATCGTCGACATCGGCGACGCCTCCCGGGAACTGTGCGGGGGTACCCACGTCGGGCACGGCACCCAGGCCGGACCGGTACGTATCCTCGGCGAGTCCTCCGTCGGCGCCGGCGTACGCCGGATCGAGGCGCTCACCGGCCGGGACGCCCTCCGGTACGCCGACACGGAACGGCGTCTGCTGGCCGAACTGGGCCGGCTGGTCGGCGGCCGCCCCGACGACCTGCTCGACACGCTCGGCAGGCGGCTGGAGGCGCTCGCCGAGGCGGAGGCGGCGCTGCGCCGGTACCGGCGTGCCGAACTCGACGCGATCGCCGGGACCCTGCTCGGGCAGCACCGGGCGGTCGGCTCCGGCTGGCTGGTCGGCGCACGGCGCGACGACCTGACTGCGGCGGAACTGCGGACCGTGGCCAGCGGCGTACTGGCCCGGAGTCCGGCCGGCACACCGACGGTGGTGGTACTCGCGACGGCGGACGGCGATCGGGCGCAGTTCGTGGCCGGGCTGGACCGGACGCTGCTGGACCGGGGCGGCCGGGCCCGTGACCTGCTCGCCGAGCCGGGACGGCTGATCGGCGGCGGTGCCGGTGGCACGGGCCCGCTCGCCAACGCGGGCGGCCGACGGGCGGACCGGGTCGACGAGGCACTCTCCCGCGCCGAGGCGGCAGCCGTCGCCCTGCTGACCCGCCACCCCAACTGACCGCCGGCCCCGCCCGCCCGCCGACACCAGCCAGATCTTGACGACTTCTTGCTGTTCCGACTACAAGAAGTCGTCAAGATCTGCTGGGCCCATCCCCCGCCGACGGCGGCGGCGTGGTCCGGCCACCGCCGGGTCGGAGACCGCCGACGACGGTCCGGGCCTGCTGCCGCCACGGAGCGGGAGCGGCGGGGGTATTCGGATACCGGCGTCGGCAGGCCGCCGGCGGGGTCGTCGTCAGCGGCGGGAGTGCCGGAGGGTGCCGACCAGCAACGCGAGGCCGAGCAGGGCGAGCGCGCAGCCGGCGACCAGCAGCGGCACCGGTCCGGCCGGGCGGCCGTCGACGCGTACCGCGCCCATGACGTCGAACGCGGCGACACCGTTCAGCGTCAGGTACCAGATCGCCAGGTACCCGACCTGGAAGATCCGCTCGGTCCGGGTGAGTATCCCGGCGGCATAGGCGAGGGACGGGACGAAGAGCGCACCGGCGCCCCAGGCGGCCAGCCCGGGAGCGTCCACGGCCAGCAGCATCCGGAGCATCGGCACCAGTCCGGTCAGCCCGGCCAGGGTCACCCCGGCGAGCCACTCCGCGAGCATCCGGCGGCGCAGCGCCGGATACGCGCCGAGCAGTCCGGCCAGGCCGTACTCGTGGCTGCGGGTGCCGAGCCGGGACCAGAGCAGTACCGGCCAGATCCAGGCCAGCGGCAGTACCACCGTCGACACCGCCGGCAGGGGTGCCAGCCCGCCGGCCAGGGCGAGCAGCAGTACCCCGAGCCACCACCAGCGGGACCCCGCACGGCGCAGTACCCGCAGCTCGGCGCCGAGCAGCCGGCCGAGGCCGTCGACTGCGGGAAGCCCGCCGAGGCCGTCGACCGCAGGAAGCCCGCCGGGGCGTACCCGGGTGGTGCTGTCGGCGGCGCGGCCCGGCTGTGGCGGGCCGGGTTGACGCCGCCCGCCACGGATCCAGGAGGGCGCCGCCTCGGCGAACCGTGGCCGGGCCGGTGCGTCCCACCCCACGCCCGCCGGGCCCGGCCCCGCCGCGACCGGTAGCGACGGCCCCGCACCGGGCGGGACGGCTGGCCGGCGCCGGCCGGCGCGGGCCGGGTCGAACCGGCCGAACCAGAGCGCGGGCAGCACCGCCATCCCGACCGCGATCAGACCGAGCAGCAGCCGTTGCCCGACGAAGGCGGCGTCCGGGACGAAGCCGGACCACTCGATCGTCCGTAGTGGAGCGTCGAGGTACATCAGGCCGAGGCTGAACTCGCCGCCCGGCCCCAGTCCCGCGTCGACCAGCCGGGCCCGGATCGAGCCGGCCACCTGCTGCACACCGAGCCCGCCGAGCGGCGCGTCCGGATCCTGCGCCAGGATCATCCCGATCATCGCCAGGAAGAACCAGACGACGTTGCCGAACCCGGTCCGCAGCGGCCGTACCGTCTCGAAGAGCACCGCCGCCGCGGCGGTGACCGCCAGTACCGGCAGGGCCAGCAGGCCGAACGGCAGCAGCAGTGCGACCGGGTCCACCGCCCGGTCCTCGCCCCGGGCGAGCTGCATCAGCACGGCGGTGCCGGCGAGGACACCGAGCATCGAACCCAGCACCAGCAGGTTGCTCAGGAACTTTCCGAGCAGGTAGCCCGGCCGGGACAGCGGGGTGGCGGCGAGAAGCTCGCCGACCCGGGTGCGCTCGTCTCGGACGACGGCACCGCGCACCACGTAGAAACCGGCGAAGGCCAGCCAGAGTGCTCCGGCGAGCGCGGTGACCGTGCCGACGTAGGCACTGTTGTAGACGCCCCGGTACTCGTCGCCCATGTTGAACACCACCCAGCGGCCGTCGACCGCCGGCACCGCCAGATAGCCCAGGCCGACCGCGGTGGCCAGCACCATCGCGTACGCCGGGCGGCGTACCCGCTCGCGGAAGTCGGCGACGGCGATCGCGCCGGGCACCCGGACGCGTACGGGCACCCGTACCGCCGTCGCGGCGGGGGCGGTCACCGGGGCACCGGCCACGTCTGGTGCCCGCCGTGCGGGTGGGGCCCGGTGGATCGGTCGTCGGGCCCGGTGGGACCGCCGCCCCCGGCCCGCCGGTCGTGCCCGGCAGGAGGGTCGTCCCCGGCCCGCCGGTCGTGCCCGGCAGGAGGGTCGTCCGCGGTGGACAGGGTCGGCTGGTGGACGGCGTCCAGGTAGGCGTCCTCCAGGTCCGGCGGGACCGGGCTGGCGGCCGGGCCGGGCGACTGCGCCGAGAGCAGCCGGACGCGCACCCCGAAGCTGGTCCGGACGAGCCGGCTGACCAGGTGACGGGCCTGGATGCGCGGCACCTCGGCCGGGTCGGCCAACAGTTCCCAGACCCGCCCGTCGGTCGCCCGGAGCAGTTCCTCCGGGCTGCCCTGGCGGCGTGTCCGCCCCTGCGCGACGACGACGATCCGGTGCGCCACCGACTCGATGTCCGGGACGATGTGCGTGGATAGCACCACCACCCGGTCGACCGCCAATTCGCCGAGCAGGTTGCGGAACCGCACCCGCTCCTCGGGGTCCAGCCCGGCGGTCGGCTCGTCGACCACGATCACCCGGGGGTCGGCCAGCAGGGTCTGCGCGATGCCGACCCGGCGCAGCATCCCACCGGAGTACCCGCCCAGCGGGCGGCGGGCGGCGCTGCTCAGGTTGACCAGCTCCAGCAGTTCGTCGACCCGGGTCCGGGCGGTCCGCGCCGGCAGCCCCTTGGCGGCGGCGAGGAAGCCCAGGAACTCCCGGGCGGTCAACTGGGGATAGACCCCGAAGTCCTGCGGCAGATAGCCGAGTACCCGACGCAGCCGGTCCGGCCGGGCGAGTACGTCGGCGCCGTCGAAGCTGACCCGACCGCTGGTGGGCCGGGTGACCGTGGCGGCGATCCGGATCAGCGACGACTTGCCGGCTCCGTTCGGCCCGAGCAGGCCCAGCAGCCCCGGTCCGAGCCGGAGCGTCACGCCGTCGACCGCCCGGTGTCCACCTCGGTAGACCTTCACGATGTCGTGCAGTTCGAGCACGTGCCCTCTCTCCTCCTTCGGACGGTCCGGCGCCCCGGTCCGGCGTGGGCGCGGTGCCGGCCGGTCGTGGCAGCTGGTGCCGAGCGGTCATGGCGGCTGGTGCCGGCCCGTCGAGCAGACCATCCGGGGCGGGTCGAGGGCACTGGCGGCAGACACCGGATTCGGGGTAGGGCTGGACATACCCGAGGACTATCGCCAGCGCCCTTCGGGCGAGGCGAGCGGAGCACTAGCGTTGGTGCCGTGACCCGGCCCCGCCCCCGTACCCTGCTGGAAGCCGTCGCCCGGCGCCGGTTCCCGCTGACCGGCTGGCCGTGGCGGGCGCTCGCCTACCTGCTCGGCACCCCGCCGGTGGCGTTCGCCGCCGGTGTCCCGCTCGCGCTGCTCGGCCTGCCCTGGCTCTATCTGCTCGGCCGGGGCACCGGGATCACCGAGCTGCCGCTCGGCACGCTGGCGCTGCTGCTGGCGCTCGGTGCGGTACTGCTCGGCGGGCTCGGCCCGCTGGTTGCGCTGCCGCTGGCCGGGCTGGAGCGGCTCCGGCTGCGCCTGGTCGACAACCGCCCGGTCAGCTCTGGACACCGGCCCGTCCCCGCCGCCGACCCGTGGTCCTGGCTGCGGACCCGGTACGCCGAGCCGGCCACCTGGCTGGCGCTGCTGCACGCCGGCCTGCTCGGCACGGTCGGGCTGCTCCTCTCGGCCACCGCCGGTGTGCTGCTGCTCCTGGTCGCGGTGCTGGTCGCCGGCCCGGTGCTGCTGCACACCGGCGACGGCCCGATCTCGATCGGGTTCGCGCGGATCGACACCGTCGCGGAGGCGGTGCCGTACTCGCTGCTCGGGCTGGTGCTGCTGGCCGTCTCGCCGTACCCGCTGGCGATGCTGGCCGCCGGGCAGGGGGCGCTGACCCGGGCACTGCTCGGCGGCGCCGGTGGCCAGGACCGGCTGCGCACCGAGCTGGTCGAGGTGGCCCGGTCCCGGGCCCGGCTGGTGGACGCGTTCGAGGCCGAACGGCGCCGGATCGAACGCGACCTGCACGACGGGGCGCAGCAGCGGCTGGTCAGTCTCACCCTGCAACTCGGGTTGGCCCGGCTGGAGATCCCGGCCGGCAGCCCGGGTGCGGCGGCGGTGGCGGACGCGCACGAGCAGGCGAAACTCTTCATGACCGAGCTGCGGGAGCTGATCCGGAACATCCATCCCAAGGTGCTCACCGACCGGGGCCTGCCGGCGGCGGTACGCGACCTCGCCGACTCCTCGGCGGTGCCGGTGACCGTCGAGGCGGAGTTGCCGGCGCGGCTGCCGAACCCGGTGGAGGGGACGGCGTACTTCGTCGTCGCCGAGGCACTAACCAACGTCGCCAAGCACAGCGGGGCGACGGCGGCCACGGTCACGCTGCGGCTGCGGGGCGAGCGGTTGACGGTCGAGGTCGCCGACGACGGTCGCGGCGGCGCCGAGCCCGGCCATGGCAGCGGGTTGACCGGACTGGCCGACCGGGTGGCCGGAGTCGACGGAAGAATGCTGCTGTCCAGCCCGCCGGGCGGGCCGACGCTGCTGCGCGTGGAACTGCCGTGCTGATCCGGGTGGTCCTCGCCGAGGACGGCGTACTGCTCCGGGAGGGGCTGGCCGGGCTGCTCGGCCGGTTCGGCTTCGAGGTGGTGGCCGCCGTCGCGGACGCGGAGGCGCTCGGCGCCGCGGTCGAGGAGTACGCCCCGGATCTGGTGTTGACCGACATCCGGATGCCGCCGGACTTCACCGACGAGGGGCTGCGGGCGGCGGTACGGCTGCGCCGGGCCCACCCCGGGCTGGCCGTGGTGGCGCTGAGCCAGTACGTCGAGCAGAGCTACGCCGCCGAGCTGCTCGACTCCGGCGGCGGTCGCGGGGTCGGCTACCTGCTCAAGGACCGGGTGGTCGACGTGGCGGAGTTCGTCGGCGCGCTCCGCCAGGTGGTCGCCGGCGGCACCGTCGTCGACCCCGAGGTGGTACGCCAACTGCTGCGGCGGCGGCGCGACCCGCTGGCCCGGCTCTCCGGCCGGGAGCGGGAGGTGCTGGCGCTGGTCGCCGAGGGACGCTCCAACGCGGCGATCGCCCGGGTGCTGGTGGTCTCCGAGGCGGCCGTGGGCAAGCACGTCGGCAACATCCTGGCCAAACTCGACCTGCCGCCGACCGAGGACACCAACCGACGGGTACTCGCGGTGCTGGCCTACCTCACCGACCGGTAAGGAAGGGCCCCCGCATATCGTTTCTGTATATGCGGGGGCCCTTCCTTACCATTCAGTCAGACCTGGCCGGGATAGAAGCCGTGCCGGGCGAGTGGGCCGATCAGCTGTGCCTCCTCGTAGGCGAAGTGCGACAGCAGGGTGTCGGTGAGCAGGTCGATCGCCTCGCTGATCGGGCCGTAGTCGGTCGGGTTGCGGGCCAGGTGCACGAGCGCCGCGTCGACCCCCTCCAACACCTCGTGGATCGCCAGGTGCTCGGAGTGCAACCGGTCCAGTACGGCCGCCAGGTCCGGCTGGCTGCGCCGCAGATGCGGGAAGACGCCCTGACTCTCCATGGTGTGATGGGTCGCCACCGCGCGGCACTGGGCCTGGCAGACGCCGCCGAGGGTCCAGTCGTTGGCCCGGACGGTCATCACGTTGATCTCGTCGCGGGCGTCGCCGATCGCGGCCGTGCCCTCCCTGACCTGCTGGAGGAGGTCGCGGACCTGCCGCAGTTCCGCCCGGTAGTGGTCGTGCACGTCGACGAGGTGCCGGCCGGCGTACCGGCCCTGGTGCGTGAAGGTGACCTCCGGCGGCGGCTCGGGTGCGTTCGGTCGGGTCGACTCGTCCAGCACGCTCTTCGGGCTGAGCCGCTCGGTCGGCGGGGCGGTCGGCAGTACGCCCGTCCGCCGGGTCAGCCAGTGCTGCTTCTCGGTGGTCATGACCTGCCTTCACGATCTTCCGGGACCTTGACGATCTTCCAGGCGATCTTGATTATCCGACACCTGCGTCCGGGTGAAGATCCGCAGGGCGGCGCTCCTCCGGCCGGGCCCACCAGCCGGGCGGCAGACCGGTCGGGCGGCGGTAGGTTGGAGGCCGTGGCCGAGGCGTACTCGGTCGAGTCTCTCCGGCCCCGCACGGCCCGGCACGCCGGACGGGGCCGGGCCGGACTTCGGAGGGCGACGTGGCGAGCTGGCGGGAGATCGAACAGGACGCCCCGGGCTTCGCGGCGCGGGTGCGGGAACGCTTCTCGGCCGGTACCCACAAGAGCATCGCGACGCTGCGCCGGGACGGCTCGCCCCGGATCAGCGGTCTCGAACTCGAGTTCGGCGACGGAGAGGTCACACTCGGCATGATGAGCGGCTCGATGAAGCTGCTCGACGTGCGGCGGGATCCGCGGATCGCCGTGCACAGCCCGACCATCGACCCGCCCGGGGACGCTCCGGAAAGTTGGTCGGGTGACGCCAAGCTCGCCGGCCGGGTGGTCCCGGTGCCGCCGCCGGCCGACAACCCGCACGAGAACGCCGGGTTCTTCCGGATCGACATCAGCGAGGCGGTGCTGACGTACGTCGGCACGCCCGCCGACCATCTCGTGATCGAGTCGTGGCACCCGGGTACCGGTTGGCGGCGACGCAGCCGGGACTGAGCCGCTCGGCCCGCCGGCCGCTGCCGTGGGCGCACGGGCACCGGCCGGTACGGTGGGTGCGATGCCGTACCCGACCGGCCCGGAAACCTCCGGGCGCACGTCCTTTTCGGACAGTGCGGGATCGATCGTGGTCACCGGCGGCGCCCGTGGCGTCGGCCGGGCGATCGTGGAGCGGCTGCTCCGCACCGCCGACCGGGTGGTGGTGCTCGACCAGGACCGTGCGGCACCGGCCCGGCTCGCCGACCATCCGGCCGGGCCACGGCTGGTGGTGGTCTCCGGTGACGCGGCCGACGAGGCGGTGACGGAACGCGCCGCCGACGAGGCGACCGCCGCCGGACCGCTGCGCGGCTGGGTGAACAACGCTGCCGTGTTCCGGGACGCCTCGCTGCACGACACCCCCGCCCGGGAGGTACTCGACCTCATCGGGGCGAACCTCGACGCCACGGTGCTGGGCTGCGGGACCGCGATCCGCCGCTTCCTCGGCACCGGCGTCCCGGGCGCGATCGTGAACGTCTCGTCGCACCAGGCCCAGCGGCCGGTGCCGGGCTCCCTGCCGTACGCGACGGCGAAGGCGGCCGTGGAGGGCCTGACCCGCGCCCTCGCCGTGGAGTACGGCCGGTACGGCATCCGGGTCAACGCGGTCGCCCTCGGTTCGATCACGACCGAGCGCTATGCCGCCCTGCTGGCCGCGCAGGACCCGGCCGGCGTCGAGCGGATCGAGCGGGACATGCGCCGGCTGCACCCGATCGGCCGGATCGGTCGCCCCGAGGAGGTCGCCGCCACCGTCGCGCACCTGCTCTCGCCCGAGGCGAGCCTGCTCACCGGAGTCGTGCTGCCGGTCGACGGCGGACGCTCCGCGCTCGGCCTGGATCCCGAGGCGCCCTGACCCGGCGGACCCGGGCAGCGGGGCCCGGTCACCCGCCCCAACCTGCCCGCCCCGCCGCCGGCCCGAACCCTGCCCGCCCCCGCCCAGCCGGCCCGAACCCTGCCCGAGCTGCTCAGCCGGCCCGGGCCGCGCGCCAGCGACGGGCGGTACGGTGCTGCTGCCTGGCTTCCTCGCCCGCCAACCCGTGCGCCTTGCCGGCCGGGGTCGGCAACCAGCGCCGGAGCTGGGCTGCCCGGCTGGCTGCGGCGAACGCCTCTTCCCGCAGGCTGCGAGCTGCCGCGGCGGCCACCTCGGCGTCCCGCCACGCGGTCCGCTCCCGCTCCTCGGCTACCCGGTGCGCGGCGAGCAGGCTGTCCCGGGCCGCCCGGCGGAGCAGGATCTCCTGCTCGGCCGGGTGCCGGCGCGGGTCCCAGCCGTTCCGGTTGGCCAGCGCGTCACTGAGTTGCAGCACCGTCAGCTCCTGCCGGGTGCAGGCCACCATCGCGGCGCGGTGCAGGAAACGCTCGCGGTCGGCGTACTCGGCCGGGGTGCGTGGGGTCTGCGGCTCGGGCAGTACGGCGGTGGCGCCGAGCCGGCGGGCCGCCGCATCCGCCGCCTCGTACGCCTGCCAGGTCGTCTCGACCGTCTCCTGCGCCGCCAGCCACTCGTCCCGGCGGCGCTGGGCGGTGACCGCCGACCGCTCGGCGGCGACCGCCACCTCCTCGGCGTACCGGTGCAGTTCCGCCGCCCGGGTCACCAGCCGCTGCCGGCGCCCCTCGGCGTCCCGGACCGCCACGTCGTAGCCGGATTCGTCGGCTGGCTGGGCGGTGACCGGGCCACCCGGGCGGACGACCAGCCAGATGCCCGCGGCCAGCGCGAGCCCGAGCAGGACGAGCCAGAGAGTGGTGGACCGGATCACCTCGATCAGGAGGTCGGACAGCAGGTTTTCCATTGCGGCACCTCACGGGGTGGACGATGCGGACGAGAGTCGACGAGGCCGGACCGGACGCGCCTCGGGCGCGGTGCGGTCCTCAGCCGAGCGGGGGTGCGCGCGGCCCGGCCACCCGGGCGTACGCGTCACCTGCCGGCCATCCCCCGACCGCCGCCCCGACCAGCGGCCGATCCGGCTGCCCGCCGAAGAGGGCGGCCGGGACCTGCACCGTCGACACCACCGAGCCGGCCGCGACGGGCTCCTGCTCGCTCGGCGGCGCGCTGACGAGCGTCGCCGATGGCTGCTCGGCCACTGCCACCGGCGCGTCGCCGGCAACACCTGACGCTTCGTGGCGGGCTGTCCGGGACGATCCGCCGAGTGCCAGCGGCGAGCGGAGCCCGTCCACAGTCGACTCCGCTACGGAGGTCGACTCCGCTACGGCGGGCCGCGACTCGGCCGCCGCGAGGGCGGGGCCGGAGAGCCCGGCTCGGGCGCCACCGGCGCCCAGCAGCAGGCCCATCAACACCAGGGCGGTCACGAACCGCACCGACCGGCACGCTATCCACCACACGGGGCGGACCAGCGCGACGGAAGACACGCACCCCAACCTACCCCGGGTCGCCGGCAACCGCTCGTCGAACCGGAGCGGCCCTGGTCACCCCAGCCGGAGGAGCCCGAAGCGGCTCGGGTCGCCGCCCCAGACGGACGGTTGCGCCGTGAGCGAATCCGGCCGGTCCCGGCTGGCCTGCGCAGACCTCGCCACCCATGCTTGTCCGATGACGGAGCGGGGCATCGTGTTGTGGCTGCCGGGTGGGGGCTGGCGTGGCTGGTCGGACGAGGACGGCGCGGCGCTGGCCGGGCACGGGCTGACGGTGGTGCAGGGCCGTTACCGGCTGAGTACCGAGGCCACCTGGCCGGCCCAGCTCGACGACGTACGGGCGGCGGCGCGGGAGCCGCTGGCCCGGGCCAGGTCGGCCGGGCTGCCGTTCCTGGTCGCCGGTGACTCGGCCGGTGGCCACCTGGCCCTGCACCTCGGCCTGCGCGGCGTGACCGAGCCGGGCGACGTGGACGGCGTACTCGCCTTCTGGTCGCCGGTCGATCCGCTCGACGAGGAGTGGCTCCGGGCTCGTGGCGACGACAACCCCTGGGTGGCACTGCTGGGTCACCGGCCCGCGGCCGGCGATCCGGCGACCGTGGACGTGATCCCGTCGAGTCACGTCGGCAACAGCCGGGTACCGGTGTTGCTGGTGCACGGCGTGGCGGACGCGGCCGTACCGGTGGGCCAGGCGGTCGCGCTGACCTCGACACTGCTCCGGGCCGGTCATCCGGTGCACTCGCTGGTCACGCACGGCGGGCACGCACTGCCGCTCGACCGGCCCGACATCCACGCCGTCACGGCGGCCTTCCTCGGCGCCAACCTGCCCGGCTGACCCTCCACACCGGACGGTCCGTGGTGCGGGCGCCCAGCCCGTCCGGCCGGGCACTCGCCCCGGGTGGCCGGGCGGTCAGCCGCGCAGGGCTTCGAGCCGGGGCACCAGGTCCACCGGGGCCGGCATCGCGGCCATTTCCTGGCGTACCTCGTCGGCGGCGGAGCCGAGTGCCGGATCGGTGACCAGCCGGTCCAGCACCGCACCAGTGATCTCCTTTTCGGGTACGGCCAGTCCGGCCCCCCGGGCCGCCACCAGCTCGGCGTTGTGCCGGCGGTCCCCGGGGCCGGGCACCACGAGCTGCGGTACGCCCGCGGCCAGCGCGCCGAGCACCGAACCCGCCCCGCCGTGGTGCACCACCCCGGTGCAGTACGGCAGCGCGGCGTTGATCGGGATCCACTCCACGGTACGGACGTTCTCCGGCAACGACTTCAGCCGCGACACCCGCCGGTCGGGGCGGACCAGCACGACCTCGGCGTCGGTGTTGGCGGCGGCCCGGACCACGGCGGTCATCAGCGCTCCACCGCCCGGCCCGGCCACCGTGCTGCGGCTGACCAGGATCCGCGGCCGTCCGCCCGGCTCCCGGAGCCAGTCCGGCAGCTCACCGACGCCGGTCGGCGGCACGCCGCGCAGCTGCCAGCCGGCCCGCCCGCCGACCACGCTTGGCGGAGCGACGGTCAGGATGGCGGCGCTCGGACGCAGGCTGCCGATCCCGCTGCGCTGCTGGGCCCGGACCAGCCGGGCGGCGGTCACCCGGACCAGTTCGGCGCCGTCGAAGAGGGAGTTCTCGTGCAGTACCGCCGGCACCGCCCGGCGGGCGGCGGCGAGCGCGCCGGCCACGGCCAGCGGTTCGTGCACGACGAGATCGGGTTGCCAGCGGTCGGCCAGGGTGACCAGGCCGTCGACCATCTGCTCGTTGGCCGCACCGAAGAGCAGCGCGACGCCCCGGGTGCCGCCCCGGCCGGCCAGCTCGGCGCGGGCGATCATCGGATGGCGCAGCATGGTCCGCCGCGCGATCCAGTCGAACCGGAAGCCGGGGGCGATGTCCTCGACCGGCAACCCCGTCCGGCGTACGGCGAGCCCGTCGCCGCCGGTGGCGACCAGCACCTCGTGCCCGGCGTCCCGGATCGCCTCGGCGAGCGGCACCATCGGGAAGACGTGTCCGAGCAACGGTGCGGAGGCGAACAGCACTCGCATGTGATCAGCCTAGTGAGCGCCGTGCCGCCGGCCGGCACCGACCAACGGGCGGCATAGCGGGAGCGCACTAGATTGCCGTGCAAGCTAGCTGGCTGTGCTACCTTCTTCGCCGTGGATCAGGAGCGCCGTGGCCAGTGGCTGCGCGGGGTGCTCGACCTGTGCGTCCTCGCCCTGCTGCACCGCCGGGAGTCCTACGGATACGAGTTGGCCCAGTCGCTCGACGCGAGCGGGATCGGCCCGATCCAGGGCGGCACCCTCTATCCGGTGCTGCTCCGGCTGCAACGGACCGGCCTGGTGAGCGCGCAGTGGCGGGAGGGGGCCGCCGGGCCGGCCCGCAAGTACTACCGGATCACTCCGGCCGGCGCCGAGACGCTGCGCCGGACGGCCGTCGACTGGGACGCCTTCGCCAGCGGGGTGGGGACGGTCCTGCGGGAGGTGGGGACACGGTGAACTCCGACGGATGGCTTCACGCGCTCACCGGTGAACTGCACCGGCGCGGCCTCGACCCGGACCTGTCCCGGCACGTCGTCGCCGAGGCCGCCACCCATCTGCGGGACAGCGGCGAGCCGCCGTTGCAGGTCTTCGGCCCGCCGTCGGCGTACGCGGCGGCCGTCGCGGAGAGCCTCGGAGCGGCCCAGCCCGGCAGCGGTGTCGGGGTGGCCCGGGTGCCGAGCCCGGGACCGGCGTCGACCGCCGGCCCGGTCCGGCTGGAGGTGCGCGGCATCACCAAGCGCTACCGACGGCGGCCGGTGCTGACCGGGGTGGACCTGACCGTCCGGGCCGGCGAGATCGCCGCCGTGGTGGGGGCGAACGGCGCCGGCAAGAGCACCTTCCTGCGGATCTGTGCCGGCCTGCTCAGCCCCGACGCCGGACACGTCCGGGTGTACGGCGCCCTCGGCTACTGCCCGCAGTCCGGCGGCACCAGCGACTTCCTCTATCCCGAGGAGCACTTCGTGCTGGTCGGCGCCGGCCGCGGGCTGGACCGGGCGCAGGCGCGGGCGGCCGGCCGGACGCACGCCGCCGCACTGGACTGGGAACCCGCCGGCCGGACCCAGGCCCGGCACCTCTCCGGCGGCACCCGGCAGAAGCTCAACCTGGTGATGGCCGCGCTCGGCGAGCCGGACGTGCTGCTGCTGGACGAGCCCTACCAGGGCTTCGACCGGGGCACCTATCTGGACTTCTGGCAGCAGCTCTGGCGGTGGCGGGCCGACGGGCGGGCGATCGTCGTGGTGACCCACCTGCTCAACCAGCTCGACCGGGTCGACACCGTGCTCGACCTCACCCCGGCGCGGGAGGTGTCGGCATGACCAGGATCTGGACGGTGGCGGAACTGGCCCTGCGCGAGGTGCTCCGCCGCCGGGGCGTACTCGTGATCCTGCTGCTCTTCCCGCTCGCCTTCTACTTCGGCCGGCGGGACATGCACACCGGGCAGTCGATCCGGTTCGTCTGCCTCGGGCTGAGTTGGGCGCTGAGCGCCGCCGCGCTCTTCACCGGCAGCGCCGCCCGAGGCATCGAGCCCCGGCTGCGGCTCTCCGGCTATCGGGCGCACCACCTGCACCTGGGCCGGCTGCTGGCGCTCTGGACGGTCGGCGTCGTGCTGTCGGTGCCGTACTTCCTGCTGATCCGCTTCGACCGGCACGACGTCCGGTACGGCGCCATCGCGCTGATCATGGCGCTGACGGTGGCCACCGCCGTCCCGTTCGGGCTGGCGCTGAGCGCGATCCTGCCCCGGGAGTTGGAGGGGACGCTGGTGCTGCTGATCGTGGTCGGATTGCAGATGGTGATGGACCCGTCCGACACCGCCGCCCGGGTGCTGCCGTTCTGGTTCAGCCGCGAGATCGGCACGTACGCGATCGACCACACCGACAGCGGTTATCTGACCCGCGGCCTGGTGCACGGCGTGGTCCTGGCCCTGACGCTCACCGCCCTGGTGGCGGCGGCCTCCGGGATCAGGCTGCGCCAGCGCCGGCACCTGAGATTCGAGTGACGGCCGGATCAGCCGTGCTGCACGGCCGGATCAGCCGTGCTGCTGCTTCGCCAGGCTGACGAACGCCTGCCATGCCACCGGCCCGAAGGCCAGGGTGCCGCCGTCACGGTCCTTGGTGTCCCGGACCAGCACCCGGCCGGACAGGTTGTCGGCCACCTCGATGCAGTTGCTTGCGCCGTTGCTCCGCGTCGACGTACGCCAGCGGGGGGTCTCTACGTCCATGACTCCATCGCCTTCCTGAGCAGTTCGAGGCTGGCGCCCTGCGGTAGAGCGTACTCCCGGACAGCCTCCCAATGCCGTTCCAGGACGGCCATCCCGGCCTGGTCCTCTACCACGGTGCCCTCGCCCGGCCCGTCCTTAACGCCGACCGTGCGACCGTGCACGGTGGCGAGCCCGATCGGCCCGTCCAGGCCGGCGTACGCACCGACGTGGGACGGCACCACGAAGACGCTGACGTGCGGCAGAGAACACGCGTCGACGACCGCACGCAGTTGCTCGTGCATCACCGCCGCACCGCCCACCGGGCGGTAGAGGAGACCCTCGTCGAGCACCGCGACCACCCGGGGCGGATCCTCGCGGCGGAGGATCTCACCCTGGGCCATCCGGACGGCGACCGCCTCCTCCAGCGCGACCCCCGACTTCGTGGTGCCGATCAGCGCACGGGCGTACCCCTCGGTCTGGAACGGTCCCGGCAGCACGGCGAGTTCGAAGTAGCGCAGCATCGACGCCTCGCGCTCGTATTCGAGCCAGGGCCGCAGCCACACCGGAGACTTCTCGCCCAGCACGAACTCCTGGTAGAAGTCCAGCAGACCCGTCCGGTACACCCGGTCCACCGGTCCGAGATAGTCCGGCAGCGCGGGCCGCTCGCCGCGCTCGACGGCGCCGACGTGGGACGCCGAGAAGTGGATGCGCTCCCCCCACGACTCCTGGGAAAGCCCCAGCGATTCGCGCACCCGGCGCAGCTCCCCTATCAGATAACGGCTACCGCTCATAGACCTTCACGTCCCCCAATCCGTCACGACGAACTCCGATCTCGTACGCGATCACACCAGAAACCCTCCGTGACCACGTCGTCTCCCGAGGTCACCGGCCATCTTCCTGCGCTGGGGGCCGGCAGTCCAGGGTGGATTCCAGGCATCCATTCGCGAACCGCCCTTCAGAGGCGCCGACGGGAGGCACGACATGAAGCACCTGCGCGCAGCGAGGCCCCGACACCGCCGGGCATGGTGGCGATGCTGGCTCTACTGCCGATGCGGCCACCGCTGGATCTGCCCGGACTCGATCGCGTCGACGCCCGGCCCCTACCGGCCGACCGCGCCAGCCACCAGCCACACGTCGCCGTCGCCGGTCTACCGGGACTGCTGGTCCACGCCGCGCAGCACCCCCGTCAGGCTGACCAGCACCGAGGCGGCAGAGATCCTGGCCCTGGCGGACCCCCCGCCACCCGCCCGGCCCGGAAACCGACGACCCCGGTGGGACGCGCCGACGAACCCGCACCTCAACAACGGCCGAGCCGGCAACCTCACCCCAGCCGGTAACCGCACCCCGGCCCAGCAGCGCCGCTCCCGGTCCGGCGTCCGAGCCTGACCCATGATCGGGCCGTGGGCACGATGGGAACGGCACGCCGCACGACGCCGCACGAGAGCGGCCCGCGCACCCACCGGGCACGACCCCGACGGGCGGTACCAGTGCCAGGTGTGCGAACACACTCCCTGGCCGTGTGCCACAGCGCGGATGGATCTCCTCAAGGACTTCGAAGGAGATCGCGTGGCCCTACTGAGCTACCTCGGCGTACACCTGACCCGGGCGCTACAGGCGCTGCACGACACGCACCCCGCCCTCGTCGTCAGCCAGATCATCTATTGGGTGCCCCGACGCCGACCCTGACTTTCCACTCATCACCCCATGGCCCGCCCCGGACACCTTCCCCCACAGTCCGGGGCGGGCCGCTTCGGGCGGAACGAGTGCCAGGGCACAGGGTCGAGTTCAGTCCGCCGGCTCTCTGGCGGGTGGGTCGAGGAAGAGAGCCAGCCGGTCGACGCTTACCGCGCTGACCAGCAGCCGCTCCTTGCGGTTGCCGAGCAGCCGGGCCGTCCAGTCGACGAAGCCGCCGTCGCCGAGTTCCACCCGCTCGCCGTCGACCACAGCGCCGATCTTGAAGCACCACCCGGTGTAGTAGCCCCGGCCACCGGAGCGGTCCGGGTCGTCGCGCACGACGACCCTCGGGGAGTCCGCCAGGGCGGCCCGAGCCGCCTCCGCGATCGGCACCGCCGCCGGGTCCAGCACGGTGAGGGCGATGTCGACCTCCTGCACCCCGGCCGCCTCCAGCGCCGCGCAGAGGATCCGCAACTGCTCGCCGCAGCTGCCCCGCTCGAAGGCCACACTTCCGGTGTCCCGGCCGGCGGTGACCAGGGCGAGGAGGCTGAAGTGCGCGAACCTGCCGGCCCCGGCGAACCGCTGGGCCCGGATCACCCGTTGCAGGGTGGCCAGCCGCACCGGCGGGGCCGAGCGGCCGTCCCGGGCGAGCAGTTCCCGGCGCCGGACCGCCGCCTCCAGCGCCAGCCCGTTGGTCGGATCGGCCGCCACCTCGCTGCCCCGGATCGTGGCGAGCACGTTGTTCTGGTTCAGTCCGGCGACCGCGGAGTGGGTGCCCAGCGGCGTGACCGGGGCGAGGGTGAGCAGGTCGTACTGGTCCGGGATGGCGGAGAGCAGCACGTCCTCGGCCCGGCGCAGCCGGCGGAACCCGGCCTGCGCCGGTGCGACGAACCGGTCCTCCGTGTAGCGGCGCAGCACGTCGGCCGGAGTCAGGAAGCCCGCCCGGGTCCGGAACGCGGCCAGCAGCAGCGTCACCAGGTCCGAACCGGACAGTCGTACGCCCAGGGTGCTCAGGATCTCGGCGCCGCCGGCCTGGCGCAGCACCCGGGCCAGCGCGGCCCCCTCCACCGTGTCAGGATCCGCCATCGCATATCGCTATCACGACGGATCCCGGTTCACCACCCGGAATTCCGGTTCCGCCGCCGACCGGGCGGATCACTCGGGTTCCAGACGCACCCGGTTCCAGCGCCGACCCGCCGGGTCACTCGGGTTCCAGGCACACCCGACCCCGGCCGAACGCGTCGGTCTTGCCCCACCGGCCGGGAATGTCGATCAGCTCGATCCGGCCGAGCCGCTCCGGGATCGCCGGGTCGACTGTCAGGTGGTCCTCGTGCGGCCGCAGCCCGAGCAGGGTACGCAGCAGCATCAGCGGTGCCCCCGCCGACGAGGAGAACGGCCCGCACGCCCGGGGGTACTGCACCGGATACTTGGTGAGCTGCCGGTCGTAGCCGGCGAACGCCTCCGGCAGCCGGCCGCCGAAATACCGGGACGCCTCGATCATCGTCACCGCCAGCCGGGCCGCCTGCTCTGTGAAGCCGTACTTGCGCAGCCCCCACGCGATGATGGAGTTGTCCCACGGCCAGATCGCCCCGGTATGGTAGCCGATGGGGTTGTAGGCGGGGTTGTGTCGGGCCAGGCTCCGGACCCCCCAGCCGGAGAAGAGCGGCCGGCTGAGCAGGTGCTCGACGACCTGTTCGGCCCGGGACTCCTCCACGATGCCGCTCCAGAGCAGGTGCCCGATGTTCGAGGAGAGCGCGTCGACCTGACCGCCCTCGGCGTCCAGGGCGAGCGCGAAGTAGCCCCGGTCGGCGATCCAGAAGTCCCGGTTGAACCGGGCGCGCAGGTCGGCCGCCTCCCCTTCCAGCCGTTCCGCGTACGCCGGGTCGTTCCAGAACCGCCGGGCCAGCCGGGCACCCCGGATCTTCGCGTCGTAGGCGTACCCCTGTAGTTCGCAGGTGGCCCGGGGCTTGCCCGGCAGCCGGCCGTCGGAGTACATGATGGCGTCCGGGGAGTCCTTCCAGCCCTGGTTGACCAGGCCGCTGGGACTTCGGCACTCGTACCAGACGTAGCCGTCGTCCATCAGGTTGCCGTACGTGTCGATCCACGCGAGCGCCGAGCGGGCCTCGTACTCCAGCATCCGCACCGTGGCGACGTCCCCGGTCCACCGCTCGTACTCGTCGAGCAGCACCACGAACAGCGGCGTGCAGTCCGCCGCCCCGTAGTACGTCGTGTACGCGCTGTCCTCGAAGCCGCCCGGCTCGCCGTACCGGACTTCGTGCAGGATCTTGCCCGGCTCCTCGTCCCGCAGGTCGTCGATCCGGCCGCCCTGCAACAGGGCGAGCACGCGCAGCGCGCTGAGGGCGATCTGTGGGGTGAACGGCAGCGTCTGGAGGCCGGTGACGATGCTGTGCCGGCCGGAGACCGTCATGTACCAGGGCAGTCCGGTCGCCGTCAGCTTCCCCTGGCTGGTCAACCCGGTGTACTGCAACGCGGCAAGGTCGACCAGGCTGCGTCGGTAGGTCTCCTTCAGCGCGTCCGAGTCACAGGTCAGCTTCGGGGTACCGGTCAGCCACTCGCGCAGGTCGCGGTGCTTCTCCGGCCGGTTCCGCTGGTAGCCGCGCAGGTTCTCCCGGACGTCCCGGCCGCCGGCACCCCTGATCGTGCCGAGCGCCTGGATGGTGGTGGACCACTTTCCGTGCGGGCCGAGTTCGACCCGGAAGGTGAGTCCCTCGGCGTCGATCTCGGCCGGCTCGCTGCTGGTGACGATCGTCTCGGAGACGTGCTTGTCCCGCTGGTGACACAGCCGCAGCCCGCCCGAGGTGACGAACTTGGCGGTCCGTCGCGTAAGGGGGCGGGCCTCCCGGGCGTCGAAGACGTCCGCGAAGTCGCAGTCGACCTCCATCCGCAGCGTCAGCGTCACCGGCTCGTCCCGGTGGTTCAGCACCGTCAACTGCTCCTCGAAGGCGCCGCTGAGCGACCGGTGCCGGATCACTGAGGTCTTCGCGTCGACGTAGTGGGTCGGCTCGCCGGGCACCAGGAAGAAACGGCACTCGAAGTACTGGAGGTCGTCGACGGAGAGTGCGTGCAGCCGCTCGCCGTCGATGGTGAGGACCCACTTGGAGAGGAAGCGGGTGTCCCAGGCGAAGAGCCCGGTCGGATAGTCGGGCGACGGGTCGACGTCACCGCGGGTGTCGCTGAGCATGAAGGTGTTGCCGTCCAGGATGCTGACCAGGTTCTTCACGGTCGTTGCCCCCGCTCCCGGGCCACCCGGCGGGCCGCGAACCGCTCCCGGATCCGCTCCCGGGGATCCCGGGTGCCCGGCGGCGACGGAAAGGCCCGCCGGAACATCAGCAGCAGTGCCAGGCTGCCCCGCACGGTCAGCTCGTTCCGGTTGTACGCGGCGAGCACCTGCGTCTCGCCGGTCGCCAGGCGGTCGAAGAGCCCCCTGTCGGTGGCGACCACGCAGTCGGCCTCCCGCTCCTCGTGCGACACCAGCACGTTGCCCCGGTTGATGGCGACGAACCAGTGCTCGGCCCCGTCGTCGCGTTGCAGGTCGAACCGGATCGTCCCCCTGGACGCGGTCGGCAGCAGCTCCGGCCCGTGCTGCTCGACCCGGGCGAAGAACTCGGCGGTCGGATCCGCCATCGGTGCCTCCCTTCCGACTCGTCCGGCACACGCATCCGCTGGTGCTGGGGGGGACACCTGGCTAGTCGAGCATGTGCGGGGGCGTCTGGCCGTGCTCCGCTCGGCCGCGCCCGAAGGCGTCGATCAGACCCCACCGGCCGGGGATGTCCAGCAGTTCCATCCGGCCCATGTGCTCCGGCAGGGCCGGGTCGACGACCAGGTGCTCGCCGTGCGGGTCGAGGCCCAGCAGGGTCCGGATCAGCAGCATCGGGGTTCCGGTGGACCACGCCTGCGGGCTACAGGCCGTCGGGTACTGCACCGGGTACTTCGTCAGCGCCCGGTCGTAGCCGGCGAACGCCTCCGGGAGCCGGCCGCCGAAGTACCGCGCCGCGTCGATCATGGCCTCGGCGATCCGGCCCGCCTCGTGCCGGAAGCCGTAGCGGCGCAGCCCCCAGGCGATCAGCGAGTTGTCGAACGGCCAGACCGTGCCGACGTGGTATCCGATCGGGTTGTACCGGCCCTCCCCCTCGGCCATGGTCCGCACCCCCCAGCCGGAGAAGAGCCGTGGACCGAGCAGGTGCTCGGCGACCTTCGCGGCCCGGTTCTCGTCGACGATGCCGCTCCAGAGCAGGTGCCCCATGTTCGAGGTGAGCGCGTCGACCTGGCCACCCTCGGTGTCCAGGGCCAGCGCGTAGTACTCGCCGTCGGCGACCCAGAAGTCCCGGTTGAACCGCTGCTTCAGCTCCGCCGCCTCCCGCTCCAGGCGGTCGGCGTAGACCGGGTCCTGCCAGTAGAGCCGGGCCAGCCGGGCGCCGCGCATCTTCGCGTCGTACGCGTAGCCCTGTAGCTCGCAGGTGGCCCGGGGGAACGCCGGCAGCCGCCCGTCGGAGTACGAGATGGCGTCCCAGGAGTCCTTCCAGCACTGGTTCTCCAGTCCGTTGCGCAGGTTCCGCCGCTCGAACCAGACGTAGCCGTTGCCCATCATGTCCGCGTACCGGTCGATCCAGTTCAGCGCGGCCCGCGCCTCCTGCTCCAGCGTCATGACCAACTCGACGTCCCCGGTCCACTGCTCGTACTCGTCGAGCAGGATCACGAAGAGCGGGGTGGAGTCGGCGGAGCCGAAGTAGGGCGAGTGCGGCTGCTCCTCGAACGCGGTCGACTCGCCGTACCGGATCTCGTGCAGGATCTTGCCCGGCTCGCGTTCCCGGAAGTCGTCCAGGCTGACTCCCTGGGTCATCGCCAGATAGCGCAGCGTCGGCCCGGCGAGTTCCGGAGTGAACGGCAGGGTCTGCAAGCAGGTGATCAGGCTGTCCCGGCCGAACATGGTCATGAACCAGGGCAGGCCGGCGGCCGGCAGTGGCGGCCCGGAGAGCAGCGGCGTGTACCGCAGCGCGGCCAGGTCGATCAGGCTGCGCCGGTACGTCTCGGTCAGCGGCTCGCTGTCACTCGTCAGCTTCGGCGCCCGCTCCATCCACTCGTCCAGGTCCCGGCGCAGCGTCTCCGGGGACCGGCTGCGGTGCCGCTGGATGCTGAGCCGGATGTCCCGGCCACCGGCCCCTTCCACCAGGGTTTCCACCCGCAGCCGGGTCTGCCACTGCTGGTGCGCCCCGATCCGCAGGGTGAAGCTCAACCCGCCCCGGTCGAAATCGGCGGGCGCGGTCGAGGTGATGACCGCTTCCCGCCGGAACGTCTCCCGCTGGTAGCAGAGCCGCAGCCGGTCCTGCTCCACGAACACGCTGGTGCCGCCGGCCTTCTCCCGGACGTCCTTGATTTCGAAGAGGTCGGCGAAGTCGCTCTCCACGTTGATCCGGACGGCCAACTCGACCGCCCGGTCCTCGTGGTTGAGCACGGTCAGGTCCTCGACGAAGCTGCCGCCGACCGTACGGTGCCGGATCACCGACAACTTGGCGTCCACGTAGTGCGTCGGCTCGCCCGGGACCAGGAAGAACTGCGACTCGAAGTACTGGAGGTCGTCCACGGACAGCACGCTGAGCCGGTGCCCGTCGAGGGTCAGTTCCCACTTGGAGAGGAACCGGGTGTCGAACGAGAACAGTCCGGTCGGGAAGACCGGCGACGGGTCGATGTCGCCCCGGTCGTCGCTGACCACGAAGGTGTTGCCGTCGAGGATGCTGACCAGTGGTCTCATGGCCGTTGCCCCCGCTGCAGCACCCACTGCCGGGGTTCGTGCGCACCGGGCGGGCCGGGCACCAGGTGGTTCAGGTAGGGGAACAGTTGGAGGTCCCCCTCGACGGTGAGCCGGTTGCGCAGCAGCGCCGCGAACGTGTCCGCCTCGCCGGACGCGATCAGGTTGAAGAAGGTCCGGTCGGTCCGGATGGTGCAGTCCGCCGGCCGGGCCGCCTGGGCGGCGCTCACACTGCCGGCGCTGAAGACCAGCAGCCAGACGTCGACGCCGGTGTCCGATTCGAGTTCGAAGCGGACGGTTCCCCGGATCTTGCTCAGCAGCGGCTCCGGGGGCCGGTGGTTGAGCCCTTCGAAGAACTGCGTGCTCTGGTCCATCGCCCTGCCCTCCCACGCCCTGCTCGCCCGGGCTGGCGCAGCCCGACGAGCCCGGCGACGCCGTTGTCACCCGGACCCGTCGGGCTGGTCTCAGTTGTTCGGTTCATCGGCGCTGATGTCGGCGAGCACGGACTGCGGTTCCCGCTCGACCGCGAGGTCGCCGAGGGAGACCAGGCCGATCAACCGGCCCTCCTCCACCACCGGCAACCGCCGTACGCCGTACGTGCGCATCAGGTCGGCGGCGGCGACCGCGTCGTCGTACTGCGACACCGTGATGACGTCCTGGCTGAGGATCTCGCTCAACGTGGCGCTGGACGGGTTCAACTGTTCCGCCACCCCGCGCACCGTGATGTCGCGGTCGGTGACGATTCCGATCACGTCGTCCCCGTTGGTCACGATCACGTCGCCGATGGCGCTGTCCCGCATCTCCTGGGCGGCAGCGGTGAGCGTGTCGCCGCCGTCCATGGTCACCAGGCGGGTCGTCATGAACTCTCCGACGGTCGTCATCCTGCTCCCCTCTCAATGTCGGCCGGGGGCGGTCTACCCGGGCAGGCCACGACGTAACGCCGCGGCGCCCGCCCGGACAGGTCGCCACCGGGCGACACTCCGCCCTGACGGGACCAGGCGTGCGGTCTCAGGCACGCAAGGGGCGAGAGCGGCCGAAGCGGGCACGGCGGAGCGGAGCCGGGAAAGGGCCACCGAGGGGGAAGGCCAGCGAAGGAGAAGGGCCGGAGAAGGGGGGAAGCGGGGGCCTATGCGCGCGGGGGTACGCCGTACACGCGGTCGACCGGGAGGCGCAGCACGAGCCGGCGATCCGCCACCATCGCCCGGCGGTAGTCGTCCCAGTCCGGGTGCTCGCCCTGGACCGCCCGGTAGACGTCGATCAGTTCCTCGACGGTCGGGTCGGTCAACCCGGCCGCCACCGGGGTCAGCTCGGCGGTGCCCTCGGCGACCGCGTACGCCCAGCCGTCGGCCGTACTGACCTGGAAGCTGGCCCTGGGGTCGCGGCGCAGGTTGGCGGTCTTGGCCCGGCCGTCCGTGCCGCCCACCTCCCGAGCCAAGATCGCTCCCAGCGTACCGCTGCCCGGTCCGCCGGCGGACCCCTCAGCGGGACTCGGCGGCCACCAGTTCGGCGATCTGCACGGCGTTCAGCGCCGCGCCCTTGCGCAGGTTGTCGTTGGAGCAGAAGATGGCCAGCCCGTGCGGGACGGTCTCGTCGACCCGCAACCGCCCGACGTACGTCGGGTCCTGCCCGGCCGCCAGCAGCGGTGTCGGTACGTCCGCCAGCGCCACCCCGGGCGCCCCGGCCAGCAGTTCGCGGGCCCGGTCCGGGCTCAGCGGCCGGGCGAAGCTGGCGTTCACCTGCAACGAGTGCCCGGTGAAGACCGGCACCCGGACGCAGGTGCCGGAGACCTTCAGCTCCGGGATCTCCAGGATCTTGCGGCTCTCGTTGCGGAGCTTCTGCTCCTCGTCGGTCTCCGCCGACCCGTCGTCGACCACCGAGCCGGCCAGCGGCAGCACGTTGAAGGCGATCGGCTGGGTGTACTGCCGGGGGGTCGGGAACTCGACGGCCCGCCCGTCGTGGGTGAGCGCGGCGGCGCCGTCGGCGACCTTGCGGACCTGCTCGTCCAGCTCGGCGACCCCGGCCAGCCCGGAACCGGAGACCGCCTGGTAGGTGGCGACCACCAGGCTGACCAGTCCGGCCTCGGCGTGCAGCGGGCGCAGCACCGGCATCGCCGCCATCGTGGTGCAGTTCGGGTTGGCGATGATGCCCCGGGGACGTGCCCCGGCGGCGTGCGGGTTGACCTCGGCGACCACCAGCGGCACCTCGGGGTCCATCCGCCAGGCCGACGAGTTGTCGATCACCACCGCGCCGGAGTCGGCGACCCGGGGGGCGAGCGCCTTGCTCGTGCCCTTTCCGGCCGAGAAGAGCGCGATGTCCAGGCCGGTGTAGTCGGCCGACTCCGCGTCCTCGACGGTGACCTCGCCGTCCTGCCAGGGCAGGGTGCGCCCCGCCGACCGCGCCGAGGCGAAGAGCCGCAGCTCGTCCACCGGGAACTGGCGTTCGGCGAGTATCCGCCGCATCACGCCACCGACCTGCCCGGTGGCCCCCACAATGCCGATCCTCATACCGCGAGGCTACCCAGCGGCCCGGCGACCCCGGCAAGCCGATCACCGGCCCGCCCAGCATCCGGGCTGTAAGGAAGGGCCCCCGCTTATCGCTTTTTGTATAGGAAGGGCCCCTTCCTAACAGGTGTGGCGGGGTAACGCCGGCGGGCGGCCGGGCCACGTCGCAGCGCACGCCCGGCCGGATCAGTTTCGGGGGGCCGGTCAGCCGGCCGCGTCGACCACCTCGCCGAGCCCGCTGGCGACCAGCTCGTCCCGGATCAGCGCCGCGTCGCCCTCGACCACCAGGGTCAGCCCCTGCGGGTGCAGGTGCGTGCCGGCCGCCGCCGACACCGCCGGCTCGGCCGCCGACAGCAACCGCTCGCGCAGCGTCGCGTGGTAGTCGTCCGGCAGGTCGTGCACGACGAGGGTGGCGAGCGCGCTGGCGATGGCCCGGGGAGCCTGCAACTCCACCGAGAGCTGCCCGGCCCGCCAGGCCCGGGCGACCGCCAGCTCCGGCTCGGTCACCCCGGCGTCCCGGGTACGGGTGATCTCGCCGACCGCGTCCACCAGGGCCGGCACGGTCACCGCGGTCTGCACCCCGGAGCTGACCACGAACCGCCCGAACCGCCGGGAGTGGCCGAACTCGGACCTGATCCCGTACGTGTAGCCGCGTACCTCCCGGATCAGGTGGTTCAGCCGGGAGGTGAAGGCCCCGCCGAGCACCGTGGCGGCGAGCGTCATCGGCACGTAGTCGGGGTGGGCCCGGTGCGGTGCCGGGTGCCCGAGCCGCAGCGTGGACTGGACCGAGCCGGGACGGTCGACCAGGATGATCCGCCGCTGGTCGCGTACCCGCACGTCGAGCGGGGGGCCGGCGGGCTCGGCGTGCCCGTCCGCGCCCGCGAAGGCGGTGCTGGCGAGCTGGTCGAGGTCGATCCGGTCGAGGTCGCCGACGACCAGCAGGGTGCCGAGCCGGGTCAGCCAGGCCGCGTGGAACGAGGTCACGTCGTCGACGGTGACCGCCGCGACCGAGTCGGGATCGCCGTCCATCGGGCGACCCGGCCGCTGGTCGGCCCCGAACAGGTCCGCCCGGAGCGCGGCGTCGGCCCGGGGCCCCGGGTTCGCCCAGTACATCCGCAGCGCGGTGACCTCGTCGTCGCGTACCCGGGTGATGTCCGCCGGGTCGAGGCGCGGGGTCCGGACGGCCTCGGCCAGCAGCTCCACCGCGGCCGGCAGCCGCTCCACCGGCACCTGCACGCTCACCTGGAACGCGTCCCAGTCGTTGGCGATGGTCAGCTCGGTGCCGAGCCCTTCCAGCGCCAGCGCGTACGCCGTGGAGTCGCGCCGGGTCGTCCCCTCCTCCAGCGCCTTCGCCAGTACCCCGGAGAGCCCCTCCCGGCCGACCGGCTCGCGCCCGGCGCCGCCGTCGAGCAGCAGCACCGCGACGGCGAGGTGGTGCCCCGGCAGGTGGGCGGCGACGACCCGGCCACCGGCCACCGTCGCCCGGACCACCCGGGGGAAGCGGTACGGCCGGGCGGCCCCGGCCGACGGCCGCTGCGCGGTCAGGATGGGACCGGGCTCGGTCATGACGCCTCTTCCTGGGTCTCGGGCCGGTAGATCAGGGTGGCCCGGTCGGTGGGGCCGAGCAGCTCGGCGGCGAGCGTGCTCACCTGCTCGGCGGTGACCGAGAGCCAGCCGGGCAGCCGGTCGGCGGCCCGGGCCGGGTCGCCGAGCTGGGTGGCGTGCCGGCCGAGGATGTCGGCCCGGCCGTCCACGCTGGCGAGCTGCCGCCACCAGGCGGTGGTGAGCAGCGCCTTCGCCCGGTCGAGTTCGGCGGCGGTCACCCCGTCGGCGAGCCCGTCCAGCACCTCGACGAGTCCCGCCTCCAGCTCCTCGCCGGTCACCCCGTCCCGAGCGGTGGCGGTGACGATCAGCGGAGCCGGCGCGTACGCCAGGTCGACGCCGAACGCGCCAACGCTGTCCGGCTGGGCGAGCCGGGCCCCGTCGGCGAGCCGCTGGTAGAGCCGGCTGCCCCGGCCGCTGCCGAGCAGCGTGGCCAGCACGGTCACCGTGTCGTAGCCGGAACCGCCGAACGGGTGCGTCCGGTGCGCCAGATAGACCCTCGGCGCCGGCACGTCCGCGTCGACGACCTCCCGGACCGGTGCCCCGGTGGCCGGCACCACCGTCCCGTCCGGGGCCGGCGGGATGTCGGCCTGCGGCACGAGCCGGCCGAAGTAGCGCTCGACGAGTGCGTGGACCTCGTCCGGCGAGGCGTCCCCGGCGACCGTCAGCACCGCGTTGTTCGGCGCGTAGTAGGTGGTGTGGAACGCCTGGAAGGTGGCCAGGTCGGCGGCGTTCAGGTCGGCCATCGAGCCGATCGTGGCGTGGTGGTAGGGGTGGCCGGGCGGATAGAGCAGCGGCAGCAGGCGCAGCCAGGCGTCCCCGTACGGGACGTTCTCGTAGCGCTGCCGCCGCTCGTTCTTCACCACCTCGCGCTGGTTGTCCAGGGTCTCCTGGGTCAACGCCGGCACCAGGCCGCCCATCCGGTCCGCCTCCAGCCAGAGGGCGAGCGCGAGATGCTCCGACGGCAGCGTCTGGAAGTAGTTGGTCCGGTCCGGGTTGGTGGTCGCGTTCAGCGAACCACCGGAGCCCTGCACCAACCGCATGTGCTCGGTCTTGGCCACGTTCACCGAGCCCTCGAACATCAGGTGTTCGAACAGGTGGGCGAAGCCGGTCTGGCCGGCGGGCTCGTGTCGGGAGCCGACGTCGTACCAGAGGTTGACGGCGACCACGGGCGCGCTGCGGTCCTCGCTGACCACCACGCGCAGGCCGTTGTCCAGCCGGGTGGTCTCGATCGGCCAGGGATAACCGGTCTCGGGCATGGCCCCGACGCTATCCGATCGCCCCGCCCCGATGCCGCCAGCCCCGCCGGGTCGGATCGGCCCGGACACAGTGGCCGGTACGGCTCGCTCCCGAGGCTTCGTACCGGGTGGAGGGATGTTCACGACCGGCCGCGGGCGCCTATCGTGCGAACACCCCCGTGGTTGGTCGATGGATTCGACCCGGTGGCAGGAACGCCCGCGCGACCGACCGGCGCCCGGAGTAGTCCCAAGGAGACAGCGTTGACGACCCTCTCGTTACCGGCCGCCACCCGCGGTCGGGCGGCGCCCCGCCGGCGCCTGGTCATCCTGGCGGTGGCCGCCCTCGCCGCCGGCCTGCTGCCGGTGCTGGTCGACCCGACCCCGGCCAGCTCCGCGCCGGACCGGTCGGGCAACCCGTGGACCCGGCTCGCCGACGGCTCGACCGCCGCCCGGTCCGCCGGGCCCGTCGACATCCAGGCCGAGCGGTTCACCGGGTACGCCCTGGACCGGGCGAGCCTCGCCGCCACCCTGGACCGGGCACCCGAGGAGCGGGCCGGTGTCGCACCGGACCGGTCCCTGGTGGTGGTGCTGCCCGCCCCGGACGGCACGTTCCAGCGGTTCGCGCTCGTCGACTCGCCGGTGATGGCGCCCGGCCTGGCCGCCCGGCACCCGGAGATCCGCACGTACACGGGCCGGGGGCTGGACGACCCGAGTGCGACGGTCCGGGCCGACCTGACCCCGCTGGGCTTCCACGCCTCGGTCCGCTCCGAGCACGGCGTCTGGTACGTCGACCCGTACAGCCGGTCCGACCAGGGCCGGTACGCCAGCTACTTCGTGCGGGACACCACGAACCCGGACGAGGCGTTCGTCGAGCGGGAGGACGTGGCGCACGCCGCCGGGGAACTCGCCGACGACATCGACGCCGCCCCGGAGCCGGCGGGCGGGGACGTGACGCTGCGGACGTACCGGCTGGCCCTGGTGACCGACCCGTCCTACGCGACCTACTTCGGTGCGGCGAACGTGACGGCGGCCAAGGTGACCCTGGTGAACCGGGTGACCCAGATCTACGAAGACGAGACGGCGATCCGGCTGGTGCTGGTCGACCAGACCGAGAAGACCAACCTGAACACGCCGGCGGAGGCGATCGGCGCGGACGGGCCGTGCGGTGCTGCGCCCTGCTACACGGCGGCGCAGCTCTCCTCCTGCGCCAGCGGCACGCTGAACCGCAACAACATCGTGCTCGGCCAGCTCGTCGGCGCGTCGAACTACGACGTCGGGCACATCGGGCTCGGGGTCAACGGCGGCGGCATCGCCGGGCTGGGCGTGGTCGGCGGGGCCAACAAGGCGCGCGGCTGCACCGGCCTGCCGACCCCGGTCGGCGACTTCTTCGCCGTCGACTACGTCTCGCACGAGATCGGCCACCAGTTCGCCGGCAACCACACCTTCAACGGCACCCAGTGGAACTGCTCGGGCGGCAACCGCAGCCCCGCCAACTCGTACGAGCCGGGCAGCGGATCGTCGATCATGGCGTACGCCGGCATCTGCCAGCAGGACAACCTGCAACCGCACAGCGACCCGTACTGGTCGCAGCGCAGCTACACCGAGATCACCAGCTACATAACCGCGAACCGGCCGGCGGTCAACGAGGTGCAGAACGTCTCGCTGCGCGGCTTCGACACCGACGGCGACTCGTTCACGCTCACCTTCGGCGGTGCCGAGTCGGCGCCGATCGTCCGGGGCGGCAACTACACCGCGGCCGGGATCAGGGCGGCGATCGAGGGAATTCCGGGCTGGCCGGCCGGCGCCACCGTCACCGTCGGGCCGTTCGGCGGCACCAGCACGCTCGACGACACCGGCTTCCAGGTCACCTTCTCGGGAGGACCGGTGGCGGCGGTGAACGTCGGCGCGCTCGCCGTCAGCGGCACCAGCGGGGCGGACGGGTTCGTCGGCGAGACGGTCAAGGGCGGCCCGATCGACAACGGCGGCTGGCGGGTCGAGCAGACCGGCAACAGCGCCCCGGTGGTCACCGCCCCGGCGTCGTACACGATTCCGGTCCGTACCCCGTTCGCGCTCACCGGCAGCGCCACCGACGCCGACGGCGACACGGTGACGTACCTCTGGGAGCAGAACGACCGGGGCGGCGTCAGCGGCGGCAGCACCGCCGGCACCGCGCTGGTCAGCAACACCAAGACCAACGGCCCGCTGTTCCGGCAGTTCGGCACGGCGGCGATCGTCAGCCCGACCGACACCCTGGAATACCACTCCCCCGGACTGAACGCGGTGGGCACCGACCCGACCCGGGTCTTCCCGGACCTGGCGCAGGTCGTCGCCGGCAACACCAACGCGAAGACCGGCGGCTGCCCGGCCGCGCCGCCGCCACCGACCAGCGGCGGGGCCAGCAACGTGCCGCCGGAGCTCGTCGACTGCTACTCGGAGTTCCTGCCCACCGCCGACTGGGTCGGCTTCACCGGTGACCGGACCATGCACTTCCGGCTCACCGCCCGGGACGGGCACCCGGGCGCGGGCGGGATCGGCAGCGCCGACACCGCGCTGACCCTGGCCCCGGCCGCCGGGCCGTTCCTGGTCACCTCGCAGGCCACCGCCGAGACGCTGACCGGCGGCGCGGAGCTGCCGGTGAGCTGGGACGTGGCCGGCACCGACGCCGCACCGGTCGGGGTGGGCGAGGTGCGGATCTCGCTCTCCGTCGACGGCGGAAAGACCTTCGGGTACGTCCTCGCGGAGCGGACCGCCAACGACGGCGCCGAGACGGTGACCCTGCCGAACGTCGGCGCCAAGGCGGCCCGGATCAGGGTCGAGGCGGTCGGCAACGTCTTCTTCGACCTCAACGACGCCGACCTCGCGCTCCGGGCCGCCCCGAAGGTGACCCTCGACGGGCCGGGCGAGGTGTTGACGGTGCAGTACAGCGACCCGCTGCTGCCCGAGGTGCGGATCACCGCCACCGACCCGGACGGCGGGCCGGGGCAGCTCACCGCGACCGCCACCGGACTGCCCGCCGGACTGTCGCTGGGCGGCAGGACGCCGGAGGACCCGGACGCGACAGGTGCGGCAGCGGTCTGGGGAGTCGTCGGCAACAACCGGGCGACCCCGGGCGACTACCCGGTGACGGTGACGGTCACCGACCAGCACGGGCTGGCCGGCACCGTCGCCTTCACCGTCCGGGTGGTGCCGGAGGCGGCCGAGCTGGCGTACACCGGCGACACGCTGGCCTCGACCGGCTCGGGCGGGCACGCGGAGGTGCTGCTCCAGGCCACCCTCCGGGAGACGTCGCCGTCCTCCGGCGCCGAGCCGTGGCCGGGTGACGTCTCGACCGCCACGGTGACCTTCGCCGCTGGTGGCCGGACCCTCTGCACCGACGTACCGGCGCCGCTGGGCACCGACGACTTCGCGGCGGTGTCGAGTTGCCGGGCGACCCTGCCGGCCGGCAACTCCGAGCTGACCGTCACGCTCGGCGGCAACTACGCCGGCAGCACGACGGCCCGGGTCGAGGTGGCCCGGCCGGGCACCACCGTGGTGCTCGGCGGTGGCACGCTGACCCCGAGCCGGTCGGCCGGGGCGTACCCGGTGCAGCCGAAGTCCGCTGTCGACTTCAGCGTGCTGGTCGCGCAGACCCGGCTCGGCGGCACCGGCACCACCACCGTCGGGTTCCGCTCGGACGGCCGGCGGTACGAGATCCGCGGCGTCGGGCTCGACTCGTTCGGCGTACGGTCCGGCGGCGGCACCGACCGCCTCGACCTGCGCACCCGAGCCGGCCTGTACGACGTCACCGACCCCCGCCGCCCGGTCACCGTGGCCAGCGGGCTCAGCCTGCGGATCACCGGCACCGACCGGGGCCTGCTCAGCGGTAGGGACGGCATCGCGGTCACCCTCATCGACGGCGACCGGCTGCTCCTGTCCACCGACTGGACCGGCCTGACCACCCAGGAGACCACTCTGACCAACGGAACCCTCCTGATCCTCTGAGCCACCGGCGGATTCCAGGGGCCCTTCCCAACTTCCCAGCGCGAGCTGCTCGGGACCGAGAGGGGCCTCTGGTCCACTCGCCGCAAGACGGGTGCGGGCCGGCCGGCATACATCCGGCACGGAGACTGTCGAGCTGCCCCGTCTGTGCGCCCACCCCCGGGAGCACAGACGGGGCAGCTCGACAGTCTTCACATCTGATACTCCCCAGCCGACCCGCTCGTACCGTGACCGGCCATCAGCTCAGCGTCGGCGGGGTACCCAGTGCAGGAAGCGGGTGGTGAGCAGGGCGGGGTGGACGTCCGGCAACTGTTGCAGGGCGCGGGCGAGGTGGCCGCCGAGATAGACCATCAGCCCGACCCGGTCACCCCGGAACCCGGTCAGCAGTGCCAGCCGCGCCTCCTGGCACGGCCAGTCGTCGCCGCAGGCCCGGCACCGGTACGACGTCTGCCTCGGCACGTGCCGCCGCCAACGCTCCTCCGGGCCGATCACCGCTACACCCCGCCGACGCTCTCGGCCCGCCGCACGCGTTCCGGCCGCCGCACCGTCCGGTCACTCCACATCGGATCGCGGGTGTTCCGGGCCCTGGCCCGAGCCGGCAGCGCCGCCGACGCCGACGGGACCAACGACGTTGCTGACGGCAACGGCGGCAACGGCGGAACCACCGGCAGGTACGGCATCGGGACCAACTCGATCGAGTCCGGGCAGCGCCAGCGGAATCCGCACCGGCAGTAGCGCCACAGCCGACGCCAGTCCCGCCGGTGCGGCGGCCGTGGACCGGCCAGGATGCCGACCAGACCCCGACAGAGCCTTCTCATCACGTACCTCCTCGGCTGGCTGGAGGGGAGCCGGTCTCAGTGGGGGGAGCTGAGACCGGCTCCCGGTGCGAGTTCCACCCGGGCGCGAGCGGTCACCGAGCGGTCCTGCTGCTGCCACTCTCGGTGCCCCCACAAGCGCCATGCAACGGTCTAAGCTGATGCATCCCGCGCTAGTCGTCCCTTTTTCACAATCCACCGGAAACAGTCCGAAGATCGATCGACTTATTGCTCCAATCTGAGACAGGAGGTGCGGCGATGACGGATGTGGGATCGTCCATCCCGCGCAGGCAACTGGGCCGGATCCTGAGGCAGGCTCGCGAGCAGGCCGGCCTCTCCATGGAGGCCGCCGGCACCGACCTCGAGTGGTCACGCTCCACGATGTACCGGATCGAGGGCGGCCAGGCTGCGGTCAAGGCGCGGGACGTCGAGGCGATGTGCCGGCTCTACGGCACCTCGGACGAGATGACCGAGGCGCTGAAGAAGCTCGCCGCCGAGACCAAGGCGAAGGGGTGGTGGCACGCCTACGGCGACACCCTGCCGGCCTGGTTCGAGCTGTACGTCGGCCTGGAAGCAGCCGCCGCACGCCTCCGCCACTGGGAACCCGCCACGATCCCCGGCCTGCTCCAGACCAGGGAATACGCCGAACACCTGCTGCGGTCGCACCCCGACATCCCGCCCCGCGAGGTCGGCCGGCTGGTCGAGGTGCGGATCGAACGCCAGAAGATCCTGACCCGCAGGAAGCCCGAGCCACCGCGCCTGGAGGTCATCGTGGACGAGGGGGTGCTACGCCGGCAGGTGCCGGGCATGGGGCGGCAGCTCACCCACCTGCACGCCCAGACCGCCGCAGGGGTGGCGAGCGTCCGGGTCGTCCCGCGATCCGCGCCGCCGAGCTTCGCCCTGACCGGCGGGCAGTTCATCATCCTGGAGTTCCCGTCGATCGGGCTCCGGACGCCCGAGCCCACCACCGTCTACAGCGAATCACTCACGGGCGCCCTCTACCTCGACAAGCCGGCCGAGGTCGCGACGTACGCTAAGGCATGGAGGTCGCTCGAAGAGGTGGCGTTCGATCTGTCTCGGTCGGCCGACCTGATAGCCGCGATCGCCAAGGAGATGAGCGATGACTGACCAGTCCGGTGCCGAGTGGCGCAAGTCCCGCCGCAGCAACGGGTCGGGCGGCGCTTGCGTCGAGGTCGCCGACAACCTGCCCGGCGTCGTGCTCGTCCGGGACACCAAGGACCGCGAGGGTGGCACCCTGACGTTCGCCCCGGCGACCTGGAGCGCCTTCGTCGACTTCGCGAAGCAGGCTCCGGTCGAGGGATGACGGGGGCCGGGGTGGGTACCCGATCGGGATGAAGACGTCCACCCTCGTCGGGACCGGGCTGGCGACCGCGGCCACCGCCGCCGCCGGCTCGATCGCCACCGACCCGAACTCCGCCTGGTACCGGTCGCTGGACAAGCCGGCATGGCAGCCGCCGCCAGTGGCGTTCCCCGTCGTCTGGACCCCGCTCTACGCCTCGATCGCGTTCGCCGCCGCCCGCGCCCTGGACGCGACAAGCAGTGCCGCGCAGCGTCGCGGGCTTCGCCGGGCGTACGCGATCGATCTGGTCCTGAACGCCGGTTGGACGGCGCTCTTCTTCCGGGCCCACCGGCCCCGGCTCGCCCTGGCCGAGCTGGTCCTGTTGAACGCCGCCAACGCTGCGCTGCTGCGCCGGGCCTGGCGGGCGGACCGGGTGGCCGGGGCCACTCTGCTGCCCTACCTGGCCTGGACCGGCTTCGCCACCGCCCTGAACACCGCGATCGCGCTCCGCAACCCGGGCCGCTGACCCGGACCGCCGAACCGGGCCACCGAACCGGACCGCCGAACCGGGCGCTGACCTGGTCGGAACCGGTCGACGGCTGCCCGGCGTACCAGGAATTGGGCAGCAGGGGCCGGCGCGGGCCGGCATCGGGTATGGTTCGCTGCGTGACGCGGTCGTATCGATGGTTTAGTCAGCCGGCTCAGGAGCCGGTGACTCGGCCATGACCTGACGTCACCAGAATCCAGCAGAGCCGGCTGAAGCAGGGACATCGTCCCTGCTTTTTCCATGTGACCAGCCGGCTCGGCTCCCGGGTGCCGGCCCCGGGGCGGCGGTCGGCAGAGGGAGCCTCGACGATGACCACCACCGGAATGGGCCGGGTCAGCGACCAACGCATCGACCGGGTCGTGCCGCTGACCACCCCGGCGCTGCTGCACCACGAACTGCCGCTGGGCGAGGCGTTGGCCAGCGCCGTGCTGGACGGCCGACGATCCGTCGCCCGGGTGCTCGACCGGGCCGACGACCGGCTGCTGGTCGTGGTCGGGCCGTGCTCGGTGCACGATCCGGCGGCGGCCCTCGACTACGCCCGGCGGCTGCGGGTGGCGGCGGCCGAGCACGCCGAGGACCTGCTGGTGGTGATGCGGGTCTACTTCGAGAAGCCGCGCTCGACCGTCGGCTGGAAGGGCCTGATCAACGACCCGGGGCTGGACGGCTCCGGTGACGTGAACGCCGGGCTGCGGGCCGCCCGCGCGCTGCTGCTGGACGTACTCCGGCTGGGGCTGCCGGTCGGCTGTGAGTTCCTGGACCCGATCACCCCGCAGTACATCGCCGACACGGTGGCCTGGGGTGCCATCGGCGCCCGTACCGTGGAGAGCCAGGTGCACCGGCAGCTCTCCTCCGGGCTCTCCATGCCGATCGGGATGAAGAACCGTCCGGACGGCAGCGTCGGCACGGCTGTCGACGCGATCCGGGCGGCCGGGGTGCCGCACGTCTTCCCCGGCATCGACGTCTCCGGCGCTCCGGCGATCATGCACACCCGGGGCAACGCCGACTGCCACCTGGTGCTGCGCGGCGGCCGGGGCGAGCCCAACTACGACGCCGAGTCGGTGGGGCGGTCGCTGGCGCTGCTCCGGGCGGCCGGGCTGCCCGAGCGGCTGGTGATCGACGCGAGCCACGACAACAGCGGCAAGGACCACCGCCGGCAGCCCGTCGTCGCCGCCGACGTCGCCCGGCAGATGGCCGACGGCCAGCGCGGCATCGTCGGGGTGATGTTGGAGTCCTTCCTGGTGCCGGGCCGGCAGGACCTCGACCCGACCCGGCCGCTGGAGTACGGGCAGTCGATCACCGACGCCTGCCTCGGCTGGCCGGAGACCGAGCAGGTGCTGGCGGACCTGTCGGCGGCGGTCCGGGCCCGGCGGGTGGCGGCACCTGCCGGTAACCCCCACTGACCTGCGGGTTCGTCGACCCGACGGGGCGGCGGCGGAGTCGGCGGCGGGCGTTCCGGGCCGCCGTCGACACCTGCGGGTGTGACGTAGCAGTCAGTTGCGAGATCCACCGCGACGCAACCGTGCCGTTCGGTGCGGCGTCTGGATCAATAGGGCGAAAGGCGCGCGTACGGTTGTGCTCGCGCCGGCCGCCCCGCCCGCGACCTGCTCCGATCACCCAGAGGTTCACGCGATCATGCCGAAATCCCGTCGACGCGGCCTGACCAAGGCCGGCACCCTGCTCACCTGCGCCCTGCTCGCCGGAGTGGTGGTCGCCGGGGCGGCCTTTCCGGCGGTGGCGATGTCCGGGCTCGCGGCGAAGGCCGGAGCCGACTCGTTCAAGGACCTGCCGACCGAGCTGACCGTGCCGCAGGTGCCGGAGGCGACCCAGGTCTTCGCCGCCGACAACAAGACCCTGATGGCGACGTTCTACGACGAGAACCGCCAGGACGTCGGGTTCGCCGACATCGCCCCGGCGATGCGGAACGCCATGATCGGCGCCGAGGACCACGCGTTCTACCGGCACAACGGGATCGACGTGAAGGGTTTCGTCCGGGCGCTGGTCTCCAACTTCACCGGCAACTCCCGGCAGGGCGCCTCGACGCTGACCATGCAGCTCGTCCGGATGTCGATCACCTACGGCGCGACCGACCCGAACGACGTGGTCGCGGCCAGCGAGGACACCAACCCCCGGAAGCTGCGCGAGATGCGGCTGGCGGCGGCGCTGGAGAACAGGCTGACCAAGGACGAGATCCTGGAGCGCTACCTGAACATGGCCCCCTTCGGCCACGGCACGTACGGGGTGGCGGCGGCCAGCCGGTTCTACTTCGGCAAGGAGCCGAAGAACCTGACCGTGCCGGAGGCGGCGATGATCGCCGGGCTGGTCAAGTCGCCGAGTTACTACGACGCGCTGGACACCGACGGCCCCGGCTACGCCCGGACCGTGCAACGCCGTGACTGGGTGATCGGGCAGATGAAGGAGATCGGGGCGATCACCGAGGCGGAGGAGGCGGCGGCGCTGGCCACTCCGCTCAAGGTCAAGGGGCAGCGGCCGACGAACGGCTGCACCAGCTCGGTGCACAACGACTGGGGCTTCTTCTGCGACGCCTTCTACCGCTGGTGGATGGACCAGGAGGCGTTCGGCGCCACCTCCTACGACCGGGAGCGCCGGCTCAAGGGCGGCGGATACCGGATCGTCAGCACCCTCGACCCGGCCGTGCAGCAGGCGGCGTACAAAAACGTCCAGCAGTACCTGCCGACCGGGCGGAAGGACGCCCTGATGGTGGCGGCCGTCGAGCCGGGCACCGGCCGGATCCGCGCCCTGGCCACCAACCGGACCTTCGGGCTGGACGACCCGGCGAAGCCGAAGAACCCGATCTCCAGCAACCCGAAGCAGAAGGACGCCGGGCTGCGGGCCAGCTATCCGCGTACCACGAACCCGCTGTTGACCGGCGGCGGCGGGGTGCACGGCTACCAGGCCGGTTCGACGTTCAAGATGTTCACCATGGTGGCCGCGCTGGAGCAGGGCTACCCGCTGAGCCTCAGCTACAACGCGCCGAACCGCTACCCGTCGAAGTACACGGCGGCGGCCGGCACCGAGTCGGCCTGCCCCGGTACCGAGCGGTGGTGCCCGAGCAACGACAACGAGGGCATGGCCGGGATGCACGACATGTGGAGTGCGTTCGGCCGCTCCGTCAACACCTACTTCGTACCCCTGGAGGAGCGGGTCGGGGCGGCGAAGGTGGTCGACGCGGCGCAGCGGCTCGGCATCCGGTTCCGGGAACCGGGCGAGGCCGCCGTCGCCGCCGACCCGGCCCAGGCCGACGGCTGGGGCTCGTTCACCCTCGGCGTCTCGGCCGCCACCCCGCTGGACCTGGCCAACTCGTACGCCACGCTGGCCGCCGACGGCACGCACTGCGAGCCGATCCCGGTGCAGGAGGTGAAGGACCGGACCGGCACGGCGCTGGACATCGCCAAGCCGCGCTGCGACAAGGCGGTCGACCCGGAGGTGGCTCGGGCGGCGGTCGACGCGGCCCGGTGCCCGGTCGGCGACCAGTCGGCGTACGGCAGGTGCCGTGGCGCGACCGAGGCGGACGCCCGCCGGGTGGTGGGACATCCGGTCGCCGGCAAGACGGGTACCACCGACAGCGACCGGACCGCGTCCCTGGTGGCCATGACCACCACGCTCTCGGTCGCCGGCATCATGGCGAACCCGGACTGGCCGGAGACCACCACGAACATGGACCACGACAAGGTCAACCCGGCGGTCTACGAGACGCTCGCCGACGCGATGAAGGGCAAGCCGAAGAAGAACTTCCCCAAGCCGACCGAGAAGCTGGTCTACGGGGACCAGCGGTCGGTGCCCTTGGTCACCTGCCGCTCGGTCGACGAGGCCAGCACGATGCTGCGGAACGCCGGCTTCAAGGTCGAGGTGGACCCGAACCGGGTGCCCTCGAACTGCCCCGCCGGTGCGGTCGCCGGCACCGACCCGTCCGGCCGGACCGTGGCCGGCGGTGTGGTGATGCTCCGGGTCAGCAACGGCCAGCCCGCGGCGGGCGGTCCCGGCAGCGGCCAGTCCCCGGGCGGGGGCGGCGCGGCCGGGGAGACTCCGGCCGACCGGCCCGGCCGGCGCGGCTGACGCCGGGTTCCGGGCGCTTGACCCGCGCGACCGGTGGGGCCGGAGATGGGTACGCCGCCCATGGCGAGGCCATGGGCGGCGCGGTGTCGGTGTGCAGGTCGCCTCTCGGCGAGTGGCACGACGCGGCTCCAGCCGGACGGTATTCCGCGAAGGCAATAGGGTGAGGCCCGGGGACACTGGACACACCGACAGTCCTAGTCAACCTCGGATCCGGGTCCGGTGTTCCGTACTCGGTCGTGACGCACGTCACGCCCCTGTCCCGAGTACGGGACAGGTCGTTTGGGCGATTCGGCACCGGGTAGCTGATCAGGCGTGACCGACCCAGCGAACCCGGCCGACGCAGCGGACCCGGCCGACCCGGCCGAACCGGCAAGCCCGGACGGCTCGACCAGTCCGGAACTCGACGCCCTGCTCGACGACATGTACTCCGGTCAGGAGCGGGTGACGCAGTCGGAGATCCAGCGCCGGGCGGTCGCCGCCGACGTCTCCGCCGAGCTGCTGACCAGGATCACCGCCCTTCCACAGGGCGAGTACGCGGCCGACGAGGTCGCGGACCTGCTCGGCGGCACCAGCGGCTGACCAGTAGGGCACGCCGCCCGACGGCGACGACGGGAACACCAGCGCGGGCCTGTCCCGCCAGGATCAGGATCAACGAGGAGAGCACCGATGACCGAAGACGACCGGCAGGCGCGGGGCCGTCTCGCTCCGCTCGGCCAGCCACCCGACGAGACGGATCCGCAGGACGACCCGGACTTCACGAACGAGCACGACAAGACGGCGGTGGACGAGGAGATCATCACCGACAGCGACACCGAGCGGGAGCCGGAGTCGCCCCGAGGCTGGTCGGGCATGCAGCGCTGACCCGACCCGTCCACCAGCACGCCGTGCGCCGCCTGCCGTCCCTAGTGGGGGCGAGAGGCGGCGCGTTGCGCGACGGCGTAACCCATCTGGAGGAAGTCGGAGGCGGCCACCGCGGTGAAGGCGGTCGCCACCAGCCGGGTCAGCCGGGGTGCCAGCACCAGGCCGCCGGTCAGCCCGGTGGCGACCCAGACCGCCAGGCAGAACGGGCAACTGAGCAGTTCGCCGACGGCGTGCTTGGTCGAGCTGCCCTGGTCGCGTACCTGCTCCATCACCTCGCCGCTGCCGATCGGCCGGTCGTACCGGGTGAACGGCGCCCGCAGCGGGCTGGTCACGGCATCTTTCGACAGCAGCCGGCTGAGCTTGTGGGTGGCCACCGACAGCAGTACGACGTCGGCGGCGCTCGGCCGGTCCGGAGCCCGCCGCCCGGTCGTCTTCGCCGCGGTGGCCAGCGCCAGCGCCACTCCGGCGTAGGTGCCCATCGCCGCCAGGTAGCCGCCGAGCGGCCGGTGCTCGTCGGGCGCGTACGCCTTGCGCAGTCGCGCCACCCTGTCCCGTACGTTCATCCCGCCTCGTTCCGCGTCGCGGCTGTTCCGCACCTTCGCCAGTGGTTGTCCGTTCAGCCCGGGGTCAGGTTGTCGTCGACCTCCCGGGCGAGGCTGGCCAGCGACTCGTCGGCGATCTCGTCCAGCCGCCGCTGCGCCGGGTCGGCCGCCAGGTCGAGCCGGACGACGGCTCCGCCGGCGTCGACCGGGGACACCTCCAGTTGGGCCGACCAGTCCGACGACCCGGTGTCGCCCCAGTTCGCCCGCAGGTCGTCGGCGACCAGTTCCGGCCCCGGCCGACCCTCGGCGCGCAGCGGCTCGGGCAGCCAGGCCGAGACCCGGTCCGGGTCGGTGGCGGTGCTGAAGACCACCTCGGGCGGGGCGGAGAAGCCGCGTTCGGCGCTGGCGCTCACCATGCGCCGTCCCGCAGGCGGCTGGGATCCACCTCCCGGCCGGGGTGTCGGGTCAGGTACTCGGTCTCCAGTTCGGCGGTACGCCGCAGGTGGTGGCCGAGCGCGGTGTCGGCGGCGTGCCGGAGCGTGTCCAGCCGGGTCCGGTGCAGGCTGTGCATCTCCCGCAGCAGGTCCTCGTCGCTCAACTCGGCCGGGTCGACGCCGAGGATCTCCTCCTCGGCGGCCACGAAGTCGCTGGCCGTGCCGCCGTGCCGGACCGGGTCGCCGTCCCACTGGCCGATCCGCTGCTCGGGGCTGGTGTCGGTCGGCAATCCGGTGCCGACCGGAGAAAACTCGTCGTGACGTACTGATTCGGACATCGTCGCCCCCGATAGCTCGTTTGGGTTGACGACTAGACGGTTGCCCAAACCGGGCACCGCCAAACCCGTCCGCGCGCCCGCCCGCCGGCCCGACACTACGACGCCGCGTCGGAGATGGCGCCCGGCTCCCGGTACCCTCGTGGGCATGAGACGGCTGTGCACACCGGCGTGGATCGTGCGCCACGTGCTCACCGTCGCACTTGTCGTCGGCTTCCTGGCCCTCGGCTGGTGGCAGATCAGCCGGGCCCTGAACGGCAACGCCCTGAGCTGGGCGTACGCCGTCGAGTGGCCGATCTTCGCCGGGTTCGTCGTCTTCCTCTGGGTGCGGGAGGCCCGCTACACGCTGCGCGGTGGCCGGCCGCCGGGCGCCGAGCCGGCCGCCCCGCCGCCCCGGCCGACGACCCCGGGGGTACGCCGACCGGTGCGCACGGCCCGGCCGCGGCTGGCCGCCGTCGGCCCGGAGGACCCGGCGCTGGCCGAGTACAACCACTACCTCGCGTGGTTGAACGCCAATCCGGGCGCTCGACCCGCCGACTATCCCGGCCTGGGCCGGCAGCAGGAAGGATGAACCGTGGGCGCAGCCCTGACCCGCTACCGTGTGGTCGCTTACGTCGTCGGCGTCGTGTTGATCGCGCTCGTCGTGGTGGGCATGCCGCTCAAGTACCTCTGGGACGATCCGGTGGTGGTCGAGACGATCGGCCCGGCACACGGCTTCCTCTACATGGTCTACCTGCTGGTCACCTTCGACCTGGGGCGCCGGGCACGCTGGCCGCTGGGCCGGATGGTGCTGGTGATGCTCGCCGGGACGATCCCGTTCGTCTCGTTCTTCGCCGAGCGTGCGGTCACCCGGCAGGTACGCGAGCCGGAGCCGGTGGCCGGCTGAGCCGCTGGCCGGGGCGGCTGCCGGTGGGAGCCGCCCCGGATTCGATTGTTCGACCAAATGTCTCTGCGATATGTGCGGTCACGCGGTCCGGTCGGGGTCGCCGACCGGACCGGAACGTGAATGAATCACGTGATCGGGTTTGGATTCACGCTTCGCGGAGCCCGGCCACGAATGCCCGCCAGGCAACCGTGCCGAACAGCAGCGACCGCGCGGGATCGACCGAGTCACGGACGGCTGCGCCGTGCCCGACCCGAGCCACCTCGACACAATGCTGCGATTCGCATCGACTGCTCTTCCGCCAGTCGAGCTCGGCGGAACCAGTCTGTGACATGCACCCTCCCCGGCACTAATACTGTTGCGGCAGATGCCGCGACAACGGACAGAGGCTACCCGTCGCCCGCCATTCCGCACAGGCCGGAATACCCGCGATTATGATGCGGTGTAGACAATGGACACGACCGGTGATGACGTCGTCGCGGCAAGCACGGACGCTGGTGGAACGCAGCCGTCCCGTGTAGCCTGCACAAAAGTCTGGCATTCTGGCAGCTGGCCGGTAGCCAGGTGGCAGGTTGCCGGGATCGGAATCAGCCGAATCCACCCCTCGCTCGGCCGCCGGGGCGCCGTTCGAAGGGAGCGTTCGGCGATGACTACGGCGTACGGCCCGACGGTAGGTCGCCGCAAGCTCCGCTCGGCGATCCGCCGGGCCCGGGAAGCCGCCGGGTTCACCCAGGAGCAGGTGGCCGTCGCGATGGACTGGTCACTGTCCAAGCTGATCCGGATAGAGGCGGGGTACGTCTCGATTTCCACAAACGACGTCAAGGCACTGCTCGACCACTATCAGGTGCGCGACCCGGATCAGGTCGCCGAACTCGTCCAGTTGGCCCGGGTGTCCCGACAGCGCACCTGGTGGTCGCAATACCGCGACGCGGTCCGGCCCGCCTATTATTCGTACATCGGGCTGGAGGCGGAGTCTTCGGAACTCTATTTCTACCAGTCCGTCGGCATGCCCGGACTACTCCAGACAGCGGCGTACGCGCAGGCGGTGCTCAGGACGACAATTCCCAAGCTGGACGATCCCGACGAGGCACGGGCCTCCGTCACTTTGCGTCTGCGTCGTCAGCAGGAATTGCTCGGCCGGGCCGATCCGCCGAAAATCGTGGTGGTCTTCGACGAGGCGGCGCTGCATCGGCAGACCGGCGGCCCGGCAGTGATCCTGGAACAACTCCGGCATCTGGTCGAACTCGCCGAATCCGGTCGGATCACCGTCCAGGTGCTGCCGTTCATTTCCACGATCTACACCCCGCTCGGCCAGTTCGTGATCGTGCGCTTCGCCGCCGAGGAGGACGCCGACGTCGTCTATCTGGAGAGCACCGGCCTGGAGGACGTGATCGACGATGCCGACGCGGTGACCGCGCACCTGCGTACCTTCACCGGGCTCCGCGAGGCGGCGCTGACCCCGGCCGACTCCCTGCGCCGGATCGCCGAGATAGCCGCCGCCCTCGCCGGCTGAGGCGGCGAGGGCGGCGCACCGCTCCGGTTAGGACATCGGCTCGTAGGGGGTGTCCGAGGCGGGTGGATAGGCCAGCCCGCCCAGCCGGGCGGCTTCGCGGGCCCGGATCAGTGACCGGGTCACATGACCGAACTGCCGCTCGTGGTCGGAGCTGAACAGCAGCACCATCTCTCCCCGGTACCGCCCCCACAACTCGTACGCCGGTGGCCGCCACCGGTTGCCGGCCAGGGCGAGTCCGACCGGCACGAAGGCCGCGAGCCCGAGCCCGGCGTACGTGCTGGCGGGGAGCCGGTAGAGGTCGCCGGTGTAGCCCAGCGCCACTCCGATGCCGACCAGCACGGCGGCGGTGACGAGTACGGCGCGCAGCGTCAGTCGGTCGTGCGGCCCGCGCGCGGTCTGTAGGTGGGTGAGTTCGGAGAGCGAGAACTTGCGGCCGGCGACGATGAACGCCTCGTTCGTGATGCGTACGCCGGGCGCCCGGTAGATGTCGACCGGGCGGGGGCGGGACGCTCCAGATACCTCGAATGACGCGTCTAGCAGGTGGGCGGGAGGGCGAGTAGGCTCCATTCTTGCCTCCAACGGCTCCTGAGGCGGGCTGCTCTGGATGGTTCGAAGATCGGCATCTGGTGGCAGCCGGATGCCGATCGTCTCGCGGACTGTCCGAGCGCTGGCGACGGCTGGGGCTACGCCTGCTTCGTCGCACGCGACCCTGCCCCTGCTGGCGACCACGCCTGATACAGCTGTGCCGGTCCTCCGGAGAACCTTTCGGCTCCCACGTTCATTGTGCGAAGGGCGCACCAGCGAAGTCGAAGGTATGCAGACAGCCACCTGGCAGTTTTCCAGGCGGCATTCCGACCACTGGCGACACTCTGCCCGATTGCGTGGTGGTTTGGTCATACTCAGTGCCGGCCGCCATCCGCCAAGACCGACGTATCGGGCGAAGGACCGGGGAGCAGTCCGAGCTGGCGCGCCAGCCCCGGCGGCCGTCACCGCCGGATCGGATCTGATACACGGTGAGTGATCACGACATTCGGGCTATCCGTCGCCACCGTCACATCCCGCCCGCCGACCACTGTCGGCAGTTCCGGTCCCGGACTACGTTGAGACTGCCGGGGCCCGGTCGTCAGTCATCCCTCTGCGGTGACGCCGTCCCGGTGCCACCGCCCGACCGGCGCCGTTCCGGTGCCACCGCCTGCGACACGGCGCCACCCCGGTGCCACGCACGGAGATCGGTCACGGTGGCGCAGGGCCGCCGCGCCCAAGTCGCGGCGGCGCACGGAAGAAGGGTTCTGCACACGTTGTTACCGGTGCGGATCCTGCTGCGTAGTCTCGTCGCGGCCGGCCTCTCGGCGGCACTGCTCGCCCCGATGACGGCGGCCCGGGCCGAACCCTCGGTCGGCGAGCTCACGCAGCGGATCAACAAGGCCTCCGCCGAGCTGGAGAAGGTCGTCGAGTCGTACAACAAGCTGAACGAGGAGATCAAGGAGAGCAGGGCCGCCGCGGCCACCCTCGGCGCCCGGATCGAACCACTGCGGCAGCAGGCGGACCAGAGCCGGGCCGAGGTGGCCGAACTCGCCACCCGGGCGTACAAGCTCGGTGGGCTGAGCACGGCGAGCGCCCTGCTGAGCCCGAGCGAGGGCAGCAGCCTGATGAACCGGCTCGGTGCGCTGGAACAACTGGCCCGGGACCGGGACCGGCAGATCGCCGGGTTCGACGCGACGCAGCGCCGGTACACCGACGAGAAGGCCCGGCTCGACGCCACACTGGCCCGGCAGACCGCCCAGGCGAAGCAACTCGCCGCCGGCAAGAAGCGGATCGAGGGCGAACTGGCCAAGCTCTACGAGATGCGCCGCGAGGCGTACGGGTCGGCCACCTCCGCCGGCAGCCGCTACACCGGCAGCGTCCCGGCGGTCTCCGGCAAGGCCGGCGTCGCCGTCCGGTACGCCTACGGCGCGATCGGCAAGCCGTACGTCTGGGCGGCCGAAGGACCGAACGGGTACGACTGCTCCGGGCTGACCCTGGCCGCCTGGAAGGCCGCCGGGAAGTCACTGCCGCACAACGCGGCGATGCAGTGGGACAAGGTGGCCCGGATCGGCCGAGGCGAGCTGAAACCCGGTGATCTCGTCTTCTACAGTGGACTCGGCCACGTCGCGCTCTTCGTCGGCGGCGGAAAGGTGATCCACGCCCCCCGGGCCGGCGAGAGCGTCAAGCTCGCCAGCGTGGACATGATGACCCCGTACGGCTACGGACGCGTCCGATAGCCCGGCAGACGGCGACGTCCCGCCGGCTCAGCCCGACACCGCTCGCGCGTCGGACCGCTCGGTCCGGCGCGCGAGCGCGGTACGGACCAGCACGTCCAGCAACTCCGGATAGTCCAGCCCGGCCGCCTGCCAGATTCGCGGGTACTGCGAGACCGGGGTGAAACCGGGAAACGTGTTGATCTCGTTCAGCACCGGGGACACCCCGTCGCGGAGGAAGAAGTCGACCCGGGCCAGCCCGGCGCAGCCGAGCGCCCGGAACGCGCGTACGGCGAGGTCGGCAAGCTCGGCGGCGACCCCGTCGTCGAGCCGGGCCGGGATCTCGAAGACGGTCTCCGGATCGTCGTACTTGGCGTCGTAGTCGAAGAACGGTCGGTCGCCGGTGACCCGGATCTCCAGCGGCGGACCGACGTCGAGCCGGCCGTCGGGCCGTTCCAGCACCGCCAGGTCGATCTCCCGGCCGGGCACCGCCGCCTCGACGAGCACCTTCGGGTCGCTGGACCGGGCCCACTGGAGAGCCGCCGGCAGTTCACTCCACTCCGTCACCCGGGTCACCCCGAGACTGGAGCCGGCCCGCGCCGGCTTGACGAAGACCGGCAGGCCGAGCCGGCGCAGTTCCGCCTCCGGCGGCACACCGTCCGGGTCGGTCGGCCGGGACACCACCGCGTCGGCGACCGGGATCCCCTCGGCGGCGAGCAGCTTCTTGGTGAACTCCTTGTCCATCCCGGCGGCACTGGCCCGTACGCCGTTGCCGACGTACGGCACGCCGGCCAGTTCCAGCACCGACTGGAGGGTGCCGTCCTCGCCGAGCGGGCCGTGCAGGGCCGGGAAGACCACGTCGAAGGTGGCCAGCCGTTCGACCGCCTCGAAGACCCCGACCGGCGCCCCGGTGCCGAAGACCCACTGCCCGGTGCGCGTGATCAGCACCGGTTCGGGGCGGTAGCGCTCCGGGTCCAGGTTCCCCAGCACGCTCGCCGCCGAGTGGCGGGAGACCTGGTGCTCCCCGCTGCGTCCGCCGGCGAGTACCGCGATCCTGATCGGTGACTCAGACATTTACCCGCTCCCGTCCGCTGTGCCGCTCGGCCCGCACCGGCAGGTACCGCCGGCCGACCCGGCTACCGATCCCGGTGAAGATCTCGTGTGGGTTGGTACCGGCCCAGCCGGCCCAGTCGGTGACCGTCGGCTCGCCCCGGTCGCCGGGACCGAAGAGCAGCACCTCGTCGCCGGTACGCACCGGCAGGTCACCGACGTCGACGACGATCTGGTCCATGGTCACCCGCCCGGCGATCCGGCACCGGCGACCCTGGATCCAGACCTGGGCGGCTCCGCTGGCGGCCCGGGGCACCCCGTCCGCGTAGCCGACCGGGACCAGCGCCAGCGTGGTCGGGGCGGCGGTGAGGTAGTCGTGCCCGTAGGAGATGCCGGTGCCCGCCGCGACCCGCTTGGTGAGGATCACCCGGGACCGCAGCGTCATCGCCGGCCGCAGCCCCGCCGGCAGCTCCGGCAGCGGCTCCACGCCGTAGACGGCGATGCCGGCCCGGACCAGGTCGAAGTGCGTCTGCGGCAGACCGACCAGGGCGGCCGAGTTGGCCAGGTGCACCAGGTCGGGCGTGAGCCCCTGCGCCCGGGCCCACGCCAGCGCCCGGCCGAACCGCCGCAACTGGGTGGTGTTCCTGGGGTCGGCCGGTGTCTCGGCGGCGGCCAGGTGCGACCAGACGCCGCGTACCCGGACCCGCCCGACGGCCTCGAAGCCGCGCGCCAGGCGGACCAGCTCGGGCCACTCGCCGTCCGGTGCCCCGTTGCGGGAGAGCCCGGTGTCGACCTTCAGGTGCACGTCGGCGCGTACCCCGGCCCGGCCCGCACCGGCGGCGATCCCCCGCAGGTGCCCGGCGGAGGCCACCGAAAGGTCGATCCGGGCGGCCACCACCGGCGCGAAGTCCTCGTCCTCGCCGTGCAGCCAGCAGAGCAGCGGCGCGTCGACCCGGCCGGCCCGCAGGGTCAGCGCCTCGGCCCGGGAGGTCACGCCCAGCCACCGCGCGCCGGCCGCCAGCACCGTCCGGGCCACCGGCAGCACCCCGTGCCCGAACGCGTCCGCCTTGACCACGGCGAGCAGCTCCGCACCGGTCCGGCCGGCCAGGGTACGCACGTTGTGCGCGATCGCGTCGAGGTCGACCACCGCCTCCGCGAGGGGGGTCAGGCTGCCTGCTCCGCCGAGTCTGATCACGTTGGGTGAGCCTAGGAGGGGGCTGTGCGGTTTTCGTGAAGGCGGAATGCGGGATCGGTTCGACCAGCACACCGACAGCCCCGGCCCGCGGCGGAGCCCGTCAGGCGCTAACCTGCCCGGGTCACCCCGTCGGAGGCCAGGAAGCTCGCCGCTGCGGCGCTCGATCGCCTCGCCCCACACCTGCCCGAGGTCGCCTCTACCGGCGGCGTGGCCCCAACCGGTCCGGCCGGGCGCCTCTATCGGCTGGTGGCGGAGCGGCTGGACGCCCTCGACGAGTCCGAGGCACTGACCGAGCTGGTCCGGGAGCCCCGGAACAACTCACTCGGCAAGCGCCTGCTGGGCACCGCCGCGACCGAGGATCCCGCCTGGGCCGCCGAACTGGCCGACGCCGTCGAGGCCCTGCCGGCGGAACGATCGACGGAACGGTCGGCGCAGCGGTCGGCGGGACGATCGACGCCGCGGTCGGCGGGACGATCGACGCAGCGGTCGGCGGAACGGTCGGCGACGCCCGGAGCGGGCCGAGCGGCGCCAGCGGGGCCCGGGGAGCCGGTCGGGGCGGCGGCCGGCGCCGTACCCGGATCGGGCGGTGCTCGACGGCCGCGCCGCTACGGTCCGTGGATCGCGCTCGGCGCGGTCGTCCTGTTGCTGGTGGTGGGCGGCCTGGTCGTCCGCGCGGCGCTCGGCGGGCTCAGCGACGCCGGTGGGCTGACCGCTGACTCCAGCTGTACGGAATACCAGCAGGCTCCACCCGAGGAGCGGGTCGCGGCGATCCGGCAGATCGGGCTGGCCAAGGGAATCTCCGGCGTCGACAGTCCGCTGGTGATGACGGCGGTGGACCAGCTCTGCGACACCCAGCCGTCGGCGAAGATCGGTGACCTGGTCGCCCGCTTCGACGGCTGAGCCGGAGCCCCCGCCGGTCAGCCGGGCAGCCTCCCGTCGACGACGAAGCCGCTGAGAAAGGCGGTCCAGGCGCTCACCCCGAACCGGAGTACCGGCCCGAGCGTGTCCTTCGAGTCACGCACGGCGACGCCCGTCCCGAGCCGGGCCACCTCCACGCAGTTGCCGCCCTCGCCGCCAGATCGGCGGCTCTTTTTCCAGGTCAGCGTGTCTTCGTCCGGCCGCATCCCGTCCGGCCCTCCCTCACGTCCAGAAGGCCGCCGTCTCCCTGAGCAGCCGCGCCGATTCTTTCCGCGACAACGCTGCCGCAACCAGGTGGTCGAAGGCAAGCGCGAAGGAGGCGATCTGGGCCGGCTCGTCGATGTAGAGCGCGCCGGTCCGATGTTCGGTGTAGACGAGGCCCGGATCGGTGGGCTCGGGAAAGCCGAGGATCGCGAACGGCCGGCCGAATGCGGTGTACGCCGGACTGTTGAACCGGACCACCCGCAGCTCGACGTTGGAGCGCTCGGCCAGCAGCGCCAAGTGGCCGAGCTGCTCCCGCATGATCGTCGCGTCGCCGACTCGGCAGCGCAGTACCGCCTCGCCGAGTACCACCCGCAGCCGCATCGGATCGTGCTCGTAGAGCCGCCGTTGCCGGGCCAGCCGGAGTTCGACCTGCCGGGTGAGTTCCTCGGCCGGGGCGAGCGGCTGGGTGGCCCGGATCAGCCCCGCCGCGTACGCCTCGGTCTGCAACAGGCCGGGCACCAGATGCGTCTCCACGGTACGGATCTCGGTCGCCTCGGACTCCAGTCCGACGTACACCTCGAACCAGTCCGGGATCGCGCCGCCGTAGGTGACCCACCAGCCGCGCTGGGTCGACTGCTTCGCCAGGGTGGCCAGCACCTCCCGGGTGCGCTCGTCGGCCACCTGGTAGATGTCGAGCAGGGCGAGGACGTCCCGGGTCCGGGTGGAGTGCTTGCCCGCCTCGATCCGGGAGATCTTGGCGTCGGAACACTTCATCCGCTGGGCCACCTGTAGCAGGGTGAGCTGCTCCCGCTCGCGCAGGCGGCGCAGCTCGATGCCGAGCCGGCGACGCCGGGCGGTCGGACTGATCGGCACGGAGTCCTCCCCGAATTCCTCCGTCGGTACCTGGCACGCCGCCCGTCCGGTCACGGCGTTCCCTGCGACGCGAGCGGAACTCACTGTCGTGGTGCCGGTCACCCTAGTTGGCGCATCCGGTGCCGCGCCGGGCAGGCACCCACCGTCCGAACCCCGGGGACGACGAGCGGCCGGCGTCCCTGTCGGACGCCGGCCGCTCGGCTTCGTCGATGGTGCCGGGTGCTCGTCGGTGGTGCCGGGATGCTCCCCTGGAGCACCGGCTGTGGGTCCGCTCAGGCCGCCTGGAGCCCCTCGGCCCGGGCCAGCTCGCGCAGCCGGCCCAGCGCCTGGATCTCCAGCTGCCGGATCCGCTCCCGGGAGAGCGAGAACCGGGAGGCAACCTCGGTCAGCGAGTGTTCGCGGCCGTCCTCCAGGCCGTACCGGGCGCGCATGATCCCGGCCGACCGGTCGTCGAGGTGGTTCAACAGGCCCTCGATGCGCTGCCGCTCCAGGCCGGTGAGCACGATCTCCTCCGGCGACGGTGCGTCGCTGTCCGCGACCAGGTCACCGAGGTTGGTGTCCCCGTCGTCGCCGACCGGGGTGTCCAGCGAGACGGTGTCCTGCGACCAGCGGACCAGCTCGTGCACCCGCTCCACGGTCACGCCCAGCGCCGCCGCGATCTGCTCCGGCTCCGGGTCGCTGCCCAGCTCACGAGTGAGCTGACGGGCCACGTTGCGCATCCGGTTGACGTCCTCGACCAGGTGCACGGGCAGCCGTACGGTGCGCTCCTGCTGCGCGATCGCCCGGCTGATCGCCTGCCGGATCCACCAGGTCGCGTACGTCGAGAACTTGTAGCCCCGCTCGTAGTCGAACTTCTCGACCGCCCGGACCAGACCGGTGTTGCCCTCCTGGATCAGGTCCAGCATGGGCATCCCGGAGCGGACGTACCGGCGGGCGATGGAGACCACCAGCCGGAGGTTGGCCCGGATGAAGAGGTCCTTCGCCCGCTCCCCCTCGACCACCAGTCGCTCCAGCTCCGCGCGGCTGACGCCGGCCGGAAGCTTCTCGGAGTCGATGAGGTGCTCTGCGTAGAGGCCGGCCTCGATGGCCTTGGAGAGGTCTACCTCGGCGGCGGCATCGAGCAGCGGTGTGCGGGAGATCTCGTGCAGGTACACGCCGACCAGGTCGCGCTCCTCGGCGACCTCGTCGGTCCGCATCACGATCTTCTTCTCCACGTTCCCCACGGTCCCCTCGTCGTTCCTCCCGGTGGCCCGGGTTCCTGCTCCTGCCATCCCCACGTTCATCAGCCCTCCCCGTAACCTCCGCTGTGCCCCGCGGTGCTGACACCTACACAACAGTTGAGACGCGTTAGGGATTCCATCTGGTGAGTCGAAAGTGTCACGAATGGCTGAGTAGTTGCTGAAAGCACGATCGACGTTTGCTGTCAGTCGTCCCGATCGGGTGCGCTGCTACCGGCGGTCACCGCAGCCTGGGGGGCTGGGACAGAAGGCGACCGGCTTATCGGACCACTGCCACACAACGACACACAGCGATCCACGTCACCAGGTTGCTGCGATTCTCGTCACGCCTCGTCTTACGTACGGCCCGGCCGGTCGGTTCATCCCGCCCGCCGGAGGGTTACCCCTCCGCCCGGTCAACAATCCGGAGCCCGGCGATAGTCCGGGCCCACGCGTCGGTCCCCCGGTCCGCACGTCGGTCGTCCGCGCGTCGGTTTCGGCACGCTCCGGTCGCGGGCCGGGGCGCCGGCGCGTGGGCCGGGGGTCAGCCGGTGAGCAGGGCGATCGCGGGGCGTACCTGGTTGGCGGAGCGGTCCAGCGCGGCCCGGGCGTCGGCGACGGCAGCACCGGACAGCAGCGACACCAGGGCGGCCTTCAGGTCACCGTCGGCCTCGGTCAGCGCGTGCCGGGCGACCTCCTCGGCACACCCGGTCGCCTCCACGAGGATCGAGATCATGCGTCCCCGGAGTTTGGCGTTGGTGGCGACCATGTCGATCATCAGGTTTGAATAGACCCGCCCCAGACGCACCATCACGGCGGTGGAAAACCCGTTCAGCACCAGTTTCTGGGCGGTCGCGGCCTTCATCCGGGTCGAGCCGGTAACCACCTCCGGGCCGGTCTCGACCCCGATGAACACCGTCACCGACCGGGCCGCCGCGGCGCGTGGATCGGCACAGATCAGCACGGTGTCGGCACCGAGGTCCGTGGCGGCCCGCAGGGCACCGAGGACGTACGGGGTACGCCCGCTGGCGGCCAGCCCGACCACCAGGTCGCCGGGGCGTACGCAGTCACGCGCCTCTCCGGCACCGCCGGCCTCGTCGTCCTCGGCATCCTCGACGGCCCGCCACATCGCGTCCGGCCCGCCCGCCAGGTGGGCGCAGAACCAGCGGTCCGGCACGTTGAAGGTGGGTGCCAGCTCGGCGGCGTCGAGCACGCCGAGCCGCCCCGAGGTGCCCGCGCCGAAGTAGTGCACCCGGTGCCCGGCCCGCAGCGCCGTCACGGCCAGCTCGACCGCCACCGCGATCTCGTCCAGCACCTTCGTCACGGCGGCCGGCACCCGCCGGTCGTCCTCGTTGATCACCTTCAGCACGTCCCGGACGGACAGCAGGTCCAGGTCGAAGCTGCGCGGGTTGCGCCGCTCGGTGGGGGAACTGACCCGGACCACGGCCCGCCGGTCCGGCTCCTCGGCCACGCCCACGGTCGGGCCGGGGTCGCCGGGCCGTCCCGGCACACCGTCCGGCCGGTGGTCCGGCTCGGTCGGCGTCGGGTAAGAGGACCCCGCGCCGGAATCCGGACGCGGGGTGGCGGGTGGCGCACCGGGCTCGACCCGTCCGGCCGTCATGTCCGCCCCCCAGCACCTCGACCGCCGCAGCGCCGACCGCTCATCCGGCCGCCGCCTCGCCGCGCGCGCCGCCCCGCGACGCCGTCGCGCCGGACGACCCGATCTGCTCGCTTCTCATGCCCGCCTCCCCTTGACCCGGTGCGGCTGCACCGCTTCGGCGGTGACCTCCAGGGCCTTCTTCGCTCTGGCCCGGTTGCGTGCGGCGACTCCCACGAAGAGGCAGTCGACGACGGTCAACTGGGCGAGCCGGCTGGCCATCGCACCGGACCGGTACGTCGTCTCCCGGGCCGCCGTGGTGAGGACGTGGTCGGCGACGTCGGTGATCGGCGAGCGCGGGAAGTTGGTGAGGGCGACCGTGGTCGCCCCCCGGGCGCGGGCCTGCTCCAGCACCTCGATCGTGTCCAGCGTGGTGCCGGTGTGCGAGATGCCCATCGCGACGTCGCCCCTGCCGAGCAGGGCCGCCGAGGTGAGCGCGGTGTGCACGTCGGGAAAGTAGAACGCGGTACGGCCGATCCGGTGCAGTTTCTGCTGGAAGTCGGAGGCGACGAAGCCACTCGCCGCCGCGCCGTAGATGTCGACCCGGCCGGAGCTGTTGATCGCCTCGACCACCTGCTCGCAGACCGCCGGGTCGAGTTGTTCGGCGGTCTCCTCGACCGCCCGCGCGTCGCTGAAGGCGATCGTCGCGATGATCTGGGCCAGGTCGGCGCCGGGCGGGATGTCGCCGCCCACCACCCGGGCGTCCGGCGGCTCGACCCGGCGGGCCGCCTCGGCCGCGAGCCGGATCCGCAGTTGCGGGTAGCCCTCCATGCCGACCGAGCGGCAGAACCGGATGACGGTGGCCTCGGAGGTTTCGGCGGCGGTCGCCAGGTCTGTGATGGTCCGGCGAGCGGCGTCCGCGGGATCGGCCACGACGAGCCGGGCGACCCGTTGCTCGGCGGGCGAGAGCGACGGGAGCAGGCCGCTGATATGGACGATCAGCCCACCTGTCTCGTGACTCGCAGAAACCTTCGCAGTCTTCACCACGGATGAAACTTACTTTCACGGAGGCGGGAGCGTCAACCGTGACGCGCTACACCTGCGAAAGTACGCCCAACGGGTGGGAAAAAGCGGCCGGTAAGCCCAGCCGAGCGTGCCATTCCCACCACACCTTCGTCTCGGCGGGGTCACCGAGCCGCACCACGGGGCGGCATCCGGATGAATAGTCATCCATCGATAGGCTACCGGAGTGGTGCGCGCGGCGTCCGGGGGCACCGGTCCGGACGGCTCTCCTCCGCCCCGACGCCGGGCCTTCCGGCGGTTCACCGTCCGGTGCGGCGGCGGGCTGCCGATAGCGTGACGGGTATGGCGGATCGCAGTGTGCTCATCAGCGGCGGAGCGGGCGGGCTGGGCGGGGCGGTCAGTGCCGCGTTCGTCGCGGCCGGGTGGCGGGTGGTCGTACCCGTTCGGCCGGCCGGCGGGACCGAGCCGGCCACCGGCCCGGGACCAGCCACCGCCCCGGAGCAGGCCGGCAACGGTGTGCTGCGGGTGGCGGCGGACCTCACCGACCCGGAACAGGTCGACCGGGCGGTACGGGTGGCCGCCGGCGACGCCGGGACGCCGCTGCGCGCCGTGGTGAACCTGGCCGGCGGGTACGCCTCCGGCGGCCTGGTGCACGAGACCCCGGTAGACGACTTCGACCGGATGCTGCTCCGCAACCTGCGCCCCACCCACCTGGTCACCCGGAGCGCGCTGCCGCACCTGCTGGCGGCCGGCGGCGGCTCGGTGGTCTGCGTCGCCTCCCGGGCGGCGCTCGCGCCGTTCCCCGGCGCCGCCGGCTACGTCACGTCGAAGGCGGCGGTACTCGCCTTCGCCTCGGCGGTCGCCGTGGAGTACCGGCAGGCGGGGGTGCGGTGCAACACGGTGCTGCCCAGCGTCATCGACACGCCGGCCAACCGGGCGGCGCAGCCCAACGCGGACCACTCCCGTTGGGTGGCGCCGGCGGAGATCGCCGCGGTGATCCGCTTCCTGGCCAGCGACGAGTCGGCGCCGACGAGCGGTGCGGCGATACCGGTGTACGGCCGGGCCTGACCGGCCAGCCCACCGCGGCCGGCTCCGCCGCCGGTCCGTGCGTCCCCGAGGACTGGGCGGCCGGCTCCGCCTCCTGCGGCCCGGATTCCGGCGTCTCCGCCGTCTTCGGCCCGGATTCCGGTGCGTCCGGCGTCTTCGGCACGGATTCCGGTGCGCCCGGCGTCTTCGGCACGGATTCCGGTGCGCCCGGCGTCTTCGGCCTTACGGTGTCGGGACCGGGCGGGAGGCGGTCGGCGGGCAGCCACTCCCGCAGCCCGGCCTGAATCGCCCGGGTCACCTCGTCCGGGGAGCGGTTGGCGTCCACCACCACGAAGGTGCCGAACTCCGGCAGCGAGCGGTACGCCGCGGCTCCGGCGGTCAGATAGCTGATGTTCTCGTGGTCGGTGCCCCGGGCCTCGATCCGCCGGTACGCCTCGCCCGGGTCCACCGCCAGCAGGAAGGTCAGCTCGGGCGGCGGGAAGATCCGGTAGAGCAGCCGGGCGAGTCCCTCCCAGCGCCCGCCGCCGCCGTGCGCCCGGATGCTGGCGTACTGGCAGACCGAGTAGCGGTCCATCACGGCGACCCGGGAACGGAGCCGGGAGCGCAGCAGCGCCCGGGCGATGGCCAGCCAGCGCAGTGCCGACTCGGCCAGCAGCATCCCGTCCCGGCCCAGTAGGCGCTGGGCGTCCCGCCGGCCCAGTTTGCGGGCCAGTCGGCCGAACCACCGCCGACCGCCGGCGTTCTGCCAGTACGTCGCCGGAACGCCGCCCGCGGTCAGTGCGTCCGCCAGTCGGTGTGCCTGGGTGGTCTTGCCGGAGCCGTCGATTCCGACCAGGGCCACGGCCCGCAGCCGTCCCCCGTTCCGCCGCTGGAGCAGAGTTGGGGCCACGCCCAGCAACGGTACCCGGCGTCCGCAGCCCCCGAGCCCGGTCAGGTGTGAAGGAACGAAGTGCCGGGTAACGGTAAATCTCCACCCCATTGACCAGATGTCCACGACACCGACAGGGAGAGCCTGATGGATCACCGCGGCGACGAGACCCTCCTTGCCACCCTCAAGCGGGTCGCCGCCGTCCTCAAGCAGTCCGAGATCCCCTTCGCGCTGGGCGGCAGCTTCGCGGTGTACGCGCACGGCGGCCACTCCAGCGACCACGACGTCGATTTCCTCATCCGCGAGCAGGACACCGAGCGCGCCCTGGAAGCGCTTGTCGAGGCTGGCTTCACCGCCGAGCGCCCGCCGGAGGACTGGCTGGTCAAGGTCTGGGACGACGACCGGATGGTGGACCTGATCCACCGGCCGATCGAGACCCCGGTGACCGACGAGACCTTCCGGGACACCGTGGTCCGCCCGGTCGACGCCATCCACATGCCGGTGCTGTCGGCCACCCACCTGATGGTGCACAAGCTGCTCAGCTTCTCGCAGCACTACTGCGACTTCGCCCGCGGGCTGCCGCTGGCCCGCTCGCTGCGGGAGCAGATCGACTGGGACCGGGTACGCAAGGAGACGGCGCACTCCCCGTACGCCGAAGCCTTCCTGGTGCTGCTGGACCGGCTCGACGTGCTGCCCTACCGCCCGACCGGCGAGCAGCGGCGCTACGCGTCGGCCGCGACGGAGCAGGGAATGCGGGGGATGGACGAGCACAGCGAGGTGGCGACATGAACCAGCGCGGCACGGGTGGCGGCGAGCCGCCCGACGACTATCTGGAGGCGGCGATCCAGCGCCTGCTCACCGAACGTACCGAGATCGCCGAACAGGGCATCACGGTGACCCGCCGGGACCACTCGGTGGTGCTCTGCGGCGAGGTGGAGAGCGCGCAGCGCCGCGAGGAGATCCTCCGGACGGTGCTGGAGCACTTCCCGGACGTACCGGTGACCGTCGACATCGGACTGATCCGGGCCCAGGCGCCGGCCGAGGTGGAGGAGTTGCGGTGAGGGAGGTGACGACATGGTGATCCGGATCGCGGCGGTCGGCGACGTGCACATGGACCAGGACGTGGTCGGGCGGTTCCGGCCGGCACTGGAAGAGTTGCCGGAGCGCGCCGACGTCCTGCTGCTCGCCGGTGACCTGACCAGGCACGGGACCGAGTCCGAGGCCCGCTGTGTGGCGACCGAGTTCGGCAACCTCGGCGTACCGGTGGTCGCGGTGCTCGGCAACCACGACCACCACTGCGACGAGGTGCCGGGGGTGATCCGGGTGCTCGAGGACGCCGGCATCCTGGTGCTGGAGGGCACCAACGTGGTGCTGGACTGCTCCGGGACCCGGCTCGGCATCGCCGGGGCGAAGGGCTTCGGCGGCGGGTTCGCCGGCCGGTGCGCGAGCGAGTTCGGCGAGCCGGAGATGAAGGCGTTCGTCCGGACCACCAGCGCGATCGCCGAGCAGCTCGGCGAGGCGCTGCGGGAGATGGACTGCGACGTGCGGGTGGCGTTGACCCACTACGCCCCGGTACCCGACACGCTGGCCGGGGAGCCGCTGGAGATCTATCCGTTCCTCGGCTCGTACCAGCTCGGTCAGGCCGTCGACTCGGCCCCGACCGAGCTGGCGGTGCACGGGCACGCGCACGCCGGCACCGAGCGGGGCACCACGCCGGGCGGGGTACGGGTGCGCAACGTGGCGCACCCGGTGATCAAGCAGGCGTACAGCGTGTTCCACCTGCATCCGCCGTACGCGGGAGCCACCGCGGGAAAGGTTTCCGCGATCAGCGCCGGGGGTATTTCCTGAGTCATGGAACTACTGCTCTGGATTCTCGCGGTTGTGCTGGTGGTCGCCGGTGTGCTTGCACTCTTCCGGCGGCAGATCCTGTGGGGCATCGTGCTGATCGTCGTCGGCCTGCTCGTCGGCCCCGGCGGGGTCAGCATCTTCAATTGACGCGGGGCCGACGACGGCGCACCGCCGGCCCCCCATCGCTTGAAGAGCCCCTGTTCCTCTTCCCGAAGCCCCTACGAACCTCAGGAACGAAACAAGCAAGCCGGGGTCGCCGCGCCCGGGTCTCCCTCTCCCCCTGGAGGACCCGGGCCCGGCGGCTCCGGCGATTCGCTTTTTCCGGCCTACCGGTGGCCGGACCTCAACACCGGGGTACGCCGGGGATGAAACCGTCGTAACCGGTGAGCACGTAGGCGTCGGAAATGAACCGGCCGGTGCCGATCCGGTCCCAGATGTTGCTGGTGCCGTAGGTGCCGGTGACCGTCGTCCCGGTGGTCTGGCAGTGGATCGTGACCCCGGCGCCGTCCGCGACGGTGCCGACCGAGGAGTAGCCCGTGCCGGGGCCGGACCGGACGGTCAGCGGGCTGCCCGCGGTGTTCACCGTGCCGGACCCGGTGCCGCCGCCCGAGCAGCCGTTGTCGCTGGTGTAACTGCGGGTTCCCCAGTAGAGCGCGAGGGTCCCGTTGAACCGCACCTGGATGTCGGAGCCGTTCAGCCGCTGCTCGTAGTGCAGGTGTGGGCCGGTGGAGCCGCCGGTGGTGCCGACGTACCCGATCACGGTGCCGTGGCCGACGGTCCGCCCGACGGCGGTGTTGAAGCCGCTCAGGTGGGCGTAGTAGGTGGTGTAACCGCTGCCGTGGTTGATCCGGACGTACTTGCCGTAGCTGGTGCCGCCGAGGTCGGCGACCACGTCGACGGTGCCGGGGGCGCTGGCCACCACCGGGTCGCCCTGGTCGTCGGTCCGGTTGAAGTCGACGGCGTACGCCGGGCTGTGGTTGGTCCGGGTCTGTCCGGACCGGGACTGGCCGCACGGGAACGGCACCTTGAAGGTGGGCGCGGCGGCGGCCGGCGAGGCCGGGACCAGCACCGCGGCGGCCAGCAGCAGGCCGGCGCCGAGAGTGGCGACGAGGCGGGAACGCACGGGTACCTCCCATGGCGAAAATTTTCCATGTATGGATTGACTGTGGCAGAAAACTTCAAGAAGCGGAAGGGTGTCGCCGGGCGCGGGGAGGGCTCGCCGCTGGCGTCGATCCGGTATACCTGAACGACATGGCCGCACCGACGTACCTGAGGAGCATGCCGCTGCACGCCGTGACCGAGGTCTACGGCGAGGCCGGCCTGCGGGACCGGTTCCGGCTGGAGACGGAGCGTTTCGACCCGGCGGAGCGGGCCCGGCTGGCGGCGGCGCTGGAGCTGGCCGGCACGCTGCACCGCGACGACCGCCGGGTCCGCGAGCCCTACCTCAACCACCTGCTCCGGGTGGCGATCCGGATCATCTGCTACTACGCGGTGACCGACGTCGACGTGATCGTGGCGGCGCTGCTGCACGACGCGGTCGAGGACCATCCGGCCGAACTCGCCGGCCGGCCCGCCGGGACGACCGGGCCGGCGACCACCGAGGCGGCGCTGGCCGAGGTGGCCCGGCGGTTCAACCCCCGGGTGGCCCGGCTGATCGCGGCGGTGACCAATCCGGAGTACGACCCCGCGCTGGACCGGGACGAGCAGTACCGCGCGCACCTGGCGGAGAGCCTGGACCGGGAACCCTGGGCCCGGGTGATCAAGATGTCGGACTTCACCGACAACGGCGTGGGGGTCATCCACACCACCGGCGACAAGGTGCACCGCTCGGCCCGGAAGTACCGTCCACTGGTGCCGCTCTTCCGGGACCTGGTGACCCGGCCGGACACCCCGCTCGACGACGACGCCCGGGCACACATCCTCGGCCAGCTCGACCTCGCCGAACAGCGCTTCGCGGCGATCCTCGACGAGCCCGGCGCCGCCCCGGCGGTTCCCGGCGCCGGATAGCCGGCCGTCCCTCCTACCGGTCGGCGCGGGTCGTCGGGTTTCCGAATCGTTACGGCCTCGTGGCTCTCCGGGTCTGGACGACCTTTGGCTGCAAGCGCTTACATGTGGGGACGCCCACAGGCCGGCGCGGAAGCCAACAGGCAACCGGACACGCCGGCACGAAAGGAGGACGGCATGGCGGTCCAGTCCAGACCACGCCAGGCCCTCGCGATCGCCGGTGTGTTGACCCTGGCACTCGGCGCCACCGCCTGTTCCGGCGACAGTGGGAGCGGGCTCGACCCGGACTCCGCGGAGTGCGCCCCCTACTCGGCCTACCAGGGTCACGACGGGGAGAACGTCTCCATCTACGCGTCGATCCGGGACAAGGAGGCCGACCTGCTCCGGGAGTCGTGGAAGCAGTTCGAGGACTGCACCGGCATCGAGATCGACTACGACGGCAGCGGCGAGTTCGAGGCCCAGCTCCAGGTGCAGGTGGACGGCGGCAACCCGCCGGACCTCGCCTTCATCCCCCAGCCCGGACTGCTCGCCCGGTTCGCCGGGGCCAACAAGCTCAAGCCGATGACGGCCGAGCAGAAGAGCCTGGCCGAGGCGAACTACCCGGCCGACTGGCTCAAGTACGCCACCGCCGGTGGGCAGCTCTACGGCACCCCGCTGGGCGCCAACGTGAAGTCCTTCGTCTGGTATTCGCCGAAGGCGTTCGCCGAGAAGGGCTACCAGGTGCCGACCACCTGGCAGCAGCTGATGGAGCTGAGCGACAAGATCGCGGCGGACGGCAAGAAGCCGTGGTGCGTCGGGCTGGAGTCGGGCGAGGCCACCGGCTGGCCGGCGACCGACTGGATCGAGGACCTGATGCTGCGTACGCAGCCGCCGGAGGTCTACGACCAGTGGACCAGCCACGGCATCCCGTTCAACGACCCCCGGGTGGTCCAGGCCGTCGACCAGGCCGGTCAGGTGCTGAAGAACCCGAAGTACGTAAACGGCGGCTACGGCGACGTCAAGAGCCTGACCACCACCCCGTTCCAGGAGGGTGGGCTGCCGATCCTGCAGGGCCAGTGCTCGATGCACCGGCAGGCCAACTTCTACGCCAACTACCTGCCGGAGGGCACCAAGGTCGGTCCGGACGGCGACATCTACGCCTTCTACTTCCCGGCCGTCGACCCGGCCAAGGGCAAGCCGGTGCTCGGCGGCGGCGAGTTCACCGTGGCCTTCACCGACGGCCCGGCGGTGCAGGCCGTCCGGCAATACCTGATGACCGGCGAGTACGCCAACTCCCGAGCCGGGCTCGGCAACTGGATCACGCCGAACAACAAGCTCGACGTCAGCAAGGTCGAGCAGGCGGTCGACAAGCTCTCGATGGAGGTGCTGCTCGACAAGAGTGCCGTCTTCCGGTTCGACGGCTCCGACCTGATGCCCGCCGCCGTCGGCTCCGGGACCCTGTGGAAGGGCATGATCGACTGGGTCAACGGCAAGGACACCAAGAGCACCCTCGACTTCGTCGAAGGCTCCTGGCCGAAGTGACCCCCTGACGGTCCGGCCCGCAGCACGCGGGCCGGACCGTCGGCTTCTTTGTCGTCCCTTCCGGCGTTGGAGGCGCTGATGGATTTCGCCGACGAGGCACCGAAGCTACTCATGCTGCTCTACGGCCTGATCGCCTTCGCGGTCGTGGTCGGCGGACTGCTCGTGCTGCTCGACGTCGTACCCAACTGGTTCGCCCGACGCCGGGAGGCGGCGCTGGTCGCGGCCTCGACCGGCGGCCCGGCGGCCGGCGGCCCCCGGCCGCGCCGCCGCTCGGTGGCGAACCGGCCGGAGGGCGGGCTCGCGCTCTTCTTCCTGCTGCCCACCCTGCTGCTGCTGGCGATCGGCCTGGTCGTGCCGGCCGTCCGGACCACAATCCTGTCCTTCATGGACGGTGGCAGCGAGCGCTGGGTCGGGCTGGCCAACTACCGGTGGATGTTCACCCAGGACGAGATTTCCAGCATCCTCACCAACACGCTGATCTGGGTGGTCCTGGTGCCGCTGGTGGCCACCGGCACCGGGCTGCTCTACGCCGTCCTGGTCGACCGGGCCCGGTTCGAGTCGATCGCCAAGGCCCTCATCTTCATGCCGATGGCGATCTCGTTCGTCGGCGCCAGCATCATCTGGAAGTTCGTCTACGCCTACCGCTCCGGCGAGTACGACCAGATCGGCCTGCTCAACCAGGTCTGGATGATGTTCGGCGGCGAGCCCCGGCAGTGGCTCAACGACCCGCCGCTGAACACCCTGCTGCTGATCGTGATCATGATCTGGATCCAGGCCGGTTTCGCGATGGTGGTGCTCTCGGCCGCGATCAAGGCGATCCCCGGCGACGTCGTCGAGGCGGCCCGGCTGGACGGGGTGAACCCGTGGCAGATGTTCTGGCGGATCACCCTGCCGAGCATCCGGCCGGCCCTGATCGTCGTGGTGGTAACCGTCTCGATCGCCACCCTCAAGGTCTTCGACATCGTCCGGACCACCACCAACGGCAACTTCGACACCGGTGTCATCGCCAACGAGATGTACAACCAGGCGTTCCGGTTCGGCCAGACCGGCCAGGGGTCAGCGCTCGCCGTCTTCCTCTTCGTACTGGTGATCCCGATCGTGATCTACCAGATCCGCAACCTGCGCAAGCAGCGGGAGGCCTGAGATGACCACCACGACCCCGCCCGCGCTCACCGGCACCCAGCAGGTGGCCACCCCGCCGGTCACCCGGGCCGCCCGGGTGCGCCGCCGGCTCAACAACCCGGTCGCCACCGGCGTCTCGATCCTGATCGCGGTGATCTGGACGGTGCCGACCTTCGGCCTCTTCGTCTCCTCGTTCCGCCCCGAGGACGAGATCAAGACCACCGGCTGGTGGACGGCCTTCAGCAACCCGCAGTTCACCCTGGGCAACTACCAGGAGGTGCTCTTCGGCCGCTCCGCCAGCTCCGGGCAGCTCGCCGGCTACTTCGTCAACTCGCTGGTGATCACCATCCCGTCGGTACTCTTCCCGCTGGCCTTCGCGGCACTGGCTGCGTACGCGCTGGCCTGGATCAACTTCCGGGGCCGGGACTGGATCTACATCGCGGTCTTCGCGTTGCAGATCGTGCCGTTGCAGATGGCCCTGGTGCCGCTGCTCAGCTTCTTCTCCGAGGGAGTGAGCCTGGGCGGCGTCGAACTGATGCCGGCGTGGAACCTCGACGACGAGGAGAAGTTCCTCCAGGTCTGGTTCGCGCACACCTGCTTCGCACTGCCGATCGCCGTCTTCCTGCTGCACAACTTCATCTCGCAGCTGCCGAAGGACCTGATGGAGGCGGCCCGGGTGGACGGCGCCACCCACCCGAAGATCTTCCGCTCCATCGTGCTGCCGCTGATCGTGCCGGCGCTGGCCGCGTTCGCCATCTTCCAGTTCCTCTGGGTCTGGAACGACCTGCTGGTCGCGCTGATCTTCGCCGGTGGCGGCCGGGAGACGGCACCGCTGACCGTACGCCTCGCCGAGCTGGCCGGCACCCGGGCCAACGAGTGGCAGCGGCTCACCTCCGGCGCGTTCATCTCGATCGTCGTACCGCTGATCGTGTTCCTCTCCCTCCAGCGCTACTTCGTACGCGGCCTGCTCGCCGGGGGCGTCAAGGGCTGACCGGCCGTCCCGGGCCGACGGCTGCCGGGCAGGCGAGCCGCCCGGCAGCCGGGCCCCGGACGGGGCAGCCGTGCCCGGCGTACGGCCGGATCAGGATGGCAGCACTGTGACCACAATCGACGACGTGGCCCGGCTGGCGGGGGTCTCCACCGCCACCGTCTCCCGGGCGCTGCGCGGGTTGCCGACGGTCTCCGAGACGACCCGGATGCGGGTACTGCTCGCCGCCGAGCAACTCGACTACACCGTCTCGCCCAGCGCCTCCCGGCTGGCCGGCGGCCGGACCGGCACCATCGCCGCGCTCGTCCCCCGGCTCACCCCCTGGTTCGTCGGTGCCGTGCTGGACGCCGCCGAGGAGGTCCTGCACGCCGCCGGGTACGACCTGCTGCTGCACAACCTCGGCGGTCGCGGGCACGCCCGGAGCCGGCTGCTGCACCGGTCCACGCTGCCCAAACGGGTCGACGCGGCGATGCTCGTCGGCACGCCGATGCGCGCCGACGACCTGGCCACGATCGCCGGCCTGGCGCTGCCGGGCGTCACGGTCGGCGCCGGCACGGTGGTGCCGGGCTGGCCGAGCATCCGGATCGACGACCGGGCGGCCGGCCGGACCGCCACCGAGCACCTGCTCCGGCTCGGGCACCGGCGGATCGCCTGCGTCCGCGGCGACCCGGCCGACGAGTTCGCGCACCCGGCGCACCAGGAGCGGCAGCACGGCTACCGGGAGGCGCTCGAGTCCGCCGGGATCGCCCCGGACCCCCGGCTCGGCGCCGAGGTCCCGGCGGACGCCGAGGGAGGCCGGACGGCCACCGCGCGGCTGATCGCCCGCGGTGACCCGCCGACGGCGGTCTTCGCCACCTGCGACGAGCTGGCGATGGGGGTGTGCAGCGGGCTGCGGCTGGCCGGGCTGCGGGTACCGGAGCAGGTGAGCGTGATCGGCGTCGACGACCACGACCTGTCCGCCGCGTTCGGGCTGAGCACCGTGGCCCAGCCCGCGGCCGAGCAGGGCCGGCTGGCCGCCGGTACGCTGCTCGGCCCGCTGGCCGAGCGGACCCGGGCCGAGCCGGAACCCGCGCCGGTGGTCCTGCCCACCCGGCTCGTCCTACGCGAGTCGACCGCCCCGCCCGAAACAGCCTGAGCCCCGTCCCGGCGGAGAGCCGCAGGGTCGACGGTCCGCCGCCCAGGCGGCCCGCCAGGTCGCACCCACGCCGTCTCCGGAAGGCCCTGGCCCGGCCCTCGGGAAGACTGGAGCCCGGTCCTGCGGAAGACTGGATCTCGACGGGCGGAGCCGTACCCCGGGCCGCCCGCGAGGCGCGAGGCGATGGGAGAGCACCCTGAACAGCAGCGAGGCGATGTCCGCCAGCATCGGATCGGACCCCGGACCGGCCCTGGGCGACGGGCCGGCCGAGGTCGGGCCGTGGTGGCGGCACGCGGTCATCTACCAGATCTATCCCCGCTCCTTCGCCGACTCCGACGGCGACGGCTTCGGCGACCTGCCCGGGATCATCGCCCGGCTGGACCACCTGGTCGAGTTGGGCGTGGACGCGGTGTGGCTGTCCCCGTTCTATCCCTCGCCGCAGGCGGACGCCGGCTACGACGTGGCCGACTACCGGGGAGTGGACCCGCTCTTCGGCACACTGGCGGACCTCGACCGGCTGATCGCCGAAACCCACGCCCGCGGCCTGCGGTTCATCGTCGACCTGGTGCCGAACCACACCTCCGCGGCCCACCCGTGGTTCACCGCCGCGCTGGCCGCCGGGCCCGGCAGTCCGGAGCGGCAGCGCTACATCTTCCGGGACGGCCGGGGCACCGGCGGCGACGAACCGCCGAACGACTGGGGCAGCGTCTTCGGCGGCCCGGCCTGGACCCGGGTCACCGAACCGGACGGCAGCCCCGGCCAGTGGTACCTGCACCTCTTCGACACCGGACAGCCGGACCTCAACTGGGACCTGCCCGAGGTGCGCGAGGAGTTCCGGGACATCCTGCGGTACTGGCTGGACCGGGGGGTGGACGGTTTCCGGGTGGACGTGGCGAACGGGCTGGTCAAGCAGGCCGACCTGGCCGACTGGCACCCGCCGGTGGAACCGGTCACCGGGGAGGGCACCGAGGGGCCGCGACCGCCGATGTGGGACCAGGACGGCGTACACGAGATCTACCGGGACTGGCGGCGGGTCCTGGACGGATATCCGGGCGAGCGGATCCTGGTCGCGGAGGCGTGGGTGCAGTCGGCCGAGCGGCTGGCCGGGTACGTCCGGCCGGACGAGATGCACCAGGCGTTCAACTTCGAGTACCTGGAGGCGGCCTGGACCGCCCCGATCCAGTACGCGGTGATCACCCGTTCGCTGGCCGCCAACGAGGCGGTCGGCGCACCGACCACCTGGGTGCTCTCCAACCACGACGTGCTGCGGCACGCCAGCCGGCTCGGGTTGCCGGTCGGCACCCGCCGGCCGCTCGGCATCGGCGTCGACGATCCGCAGCCGGACGGCGTCGTCGGGCTGCGCCGGGCCCGGGCGGCCACCCTGCTGATGCTGGCCCTGCCCGGCTCCGCCTACCTCTACCAGGGCGAGGAGCTGGGGCTGCCGGAGCACACCACGCTGCCCGACGAGGCCCGGCAGGACCCGACCTGGCAGCGGAGTGGGCACACCGAGCGGGGCCGGGACGGCTGCCGGGTGCCGATCCCGTGGGAGGCGGACGCCCCGTCGTACGGCTTCGGCCCGACCGACGCGAGCTGGCTGCCGCAGCCGGCGATCTGGGCCGAGTACGCCCTGGACCGGCAGCGCGGGGTGGGCGGCTCGACGTACGAGCTGTACCGGACCAGCCTGCGGCTGCGCCGCGACCTGCGGCTCGGCGCCGGCACCGTGTACTGGCTGACCAGCCCGGACGACGTGCTCTACTTCCGCAACGGGACCCTGCGGGTGCTGACCAACTTCGGCGCCGACCCGGTCGAGCTGCCGGCCGGTGCCGAGCTGGTGCACGCCAGCGGCCCGCTGGACGCCGACGGCCGGGTGCCGACCGACGTCACCGTCTGGCTCCGGGTCGCCGAGCAGGGCGCCTCGGACTGAGCCGAGCAGGCGAGTCAACTCTGGATCGTGGTCAGCGGGCCGGGCCGGTCGGGTGGGAATTCCCGGCCGGTCCGGCGTCGTCCGGGGCCACCTCCGCCGCCCGTGCGCGCAGCAGCTCGTGCACCCGGCGGATGTCGTCGGGCGCGCTGCGCGAGGCTAGCCAGTACATGATCCCGGTGGGCAGGAAGAACAGCTGGAAGGCGGCGAGCCCGACGGCGAAGTTCAGCGGTGGCGGGAACGCCGCGCGCAGCGCCGAGGCGGCCACCCCGATCAGGCCGTTCCCGGTCGCCCGGCCGACCCCGTTGACCAGGTTGCCGAGGCTGTAGACCGTACCCCGGTGTTCCGGCGGGTTGACGTCGGCGATCAGCGCGAACCAGTTCGGCGAGTTGGCCGAGGTGAGGCCGAGCGCGAGCAGGGCGGTGAGCAGGCTGAGCCCGACGGTCGGCTCGGTGAAGACGCTGCTGAGCACGGCCGCGGCCACCGCGCCGGCACCGGCACCGTCCGGCACGTCGATCCGGAGCGGCACGAAGAAGAGCACCGCGTAGAACGGCACCGCGGCCAGCACGCCGACCGCCGCGACCAGGGCACGACCCCGGGGGGTACGCCGTTGCGCGGCGTCGCCGACCAGCCCGCCGACGATGGAGAGCACCCCGCCGAGCTGGAAGAGTACGGCGAAGACACTGCCCAGCACGGTGGCGGTGGCCGACGAGTACCCCTGGGCCTCGGCCCGTTCCCGGAACAGGGCTGGCAGCCAGACCAGCGAGCCGAACGCCACCTGGGCGGTGAGGCCCTGCATCACCAGCCAGAGGTTGGTCCGGCGGTGCAGGATGCCGGGCAGGTCGGCGGGGCTGATCCGGTAGTCGTAGTCCCCGCCGACCGCCAGCGCGCCGGTCAGCTCCGGTTCGCTCTGGCCGCGCCGGATGTCGTAGGTGAGCAGGTAGGCCAGGGTCGCCACCAGGCCGACGACGCTGAGCAGCAGGAACGGGCGACGCCAGTCCTGCGCGCCGAGCACCCCGCCGACCAGGGTGCCGGCCAGCGTGCCGACGCCCTGGGAGAGGCCCCAGAAGCTCAGCACCACCCCCCGGCGGCGCGGGCTGACCAGGTCGGTGACCACGGAGAAGCCGACCGATCCGACCGCGCCGAGCCCGATCGCGGCCAGCAGTTGCGCGCCGAAGAACGCCGGATAGTTCGGGGCGAGCGCGCTGCCGGCGGTGCCGGCGGCCCAGAGCAGCGTGCCGACCATCAGCAGCGGCTTGCGGTTCGACCGGTCCCCGACGTACGCCCAGCCGACCGCGGCAACCGCGCTGACCAGGAAACCCGTCGCGGTGACCGCGCCGATCGCGCCGACGCCGACGTCCAGGGCAGGTGCGATGGAGCCGTATAGCGGCGGCACCAGCCCGATCGCCACGTTGTCCAGCGAGGCGAGTACGACGAAGACCGCGACGCTGTAGAACCGGTGGACCCGGCCCCCGCCCCGGGCGACTCGCCGGCCACCGATCGTCATCTCCGGCACCTAACCAGGATCAGGTAACGCCGAGGTGACGGTGTCGCCGGGTGGCGTATCCGGAATCCGCTGGTTGGTACGGCATTCCGGTCCGGCCCCCGGTACGGCATCGTAGTGTTCGCGCGACCCTGCGTAATGGCGGGAAGGTTCGCGGCGGATGTCTCGACACCGGATTCGGTGGAGGTGCGGTGGAGCCGACGATGACGAACGTACGGCAGCGGGTCGCCGAGTCCGCCCGGGAGGAGGAACGGGACGATCCGGCGGCGCTGCCGGAGCTGGCCGACGCCGGGTGGATGCACCACGGTGCCACGTTCGCCGAGACGAGTTTCTGGGCGGTGGCCCGGCAACTGCCGGCGCTGGTCCGCGAGGCGGTGGTGCTGGCCTGGCGGGTGAGCCGGACGGACACGCTGGCCGCGATCGGCCTGAACGTCGTCGCCGGCACCATGATCACGTTCGGGCTGCTCGCCACCAGCACCGTACTGCGGGAACTCTTCGCCTCCGGGCCGACCCCGGACCGGGTCCGCTCGGCGGCTCCCAGCCTGGTGGTGGCGGCCCTGGCGGTGATGGCCAAGGGCGGCCTGACCATCGCGGCCGGCTGGGCCCAGGCCCGGCTCGCCCCGCAGATCAACTACCGGGTCGAGCTACGGCTCTTCGAGGCGACCACCGCGGTCGACCTGGCCGCCTTCGACGACGCCGGTTTCGCCGAGGAGATGGACCGGGCCCGGGACCGGGGCATGGCCGAGGCGGCGTCGATCGTCGACGACACGGTCAACCTGATCACCGGGCTGGTCGGGGTGGTCGCCACCGCCGCCGCCGTCACGGTGATCCAGCCACTGCTGCTGCCCTGCCTGCTGGTCGCGGCGGTGCCGTCGGCGGTCACCGCGGTCCGGATCGCCCGCCGGGAGTACGTCGCGCTGCTGGCCCGGATCACCCGGCGGCGCCGGATGTGGATGCTCGCCACCCTGATGGCGAACCGGCACACCGCGGTCGAGGTGCGGACGTACCAGATGCGGGGGTTCCTGCTCGGCGAGTACCGCCGGGTGATGCGGATGGAGACCCGGGCCCAGCTCCGGCTGGTCCGGTCGCAGACGGCGACCCGGGTCGGCGGTGGTTCGGTGGCCGGGCTGGCCACCTTCGCGGTCTACGCCGTCCTCGGCTGGCTGCTGCTGGCCGGTGTGGTGCCGCTGGCCGCCGCCGCGACGGCACTACTGGCGCTCCAGGCCGCCCGGACCAGCCTGGGCAACACGATCCACGCCACGAACGCGCTGTACGAGGACGCGCTCTACTACCGGGACTTCCTGACCTTCCTGGAGCGGGCTGACGGGCGTACCCGCAGCGGGGGCGGGGCGGAGGTCACCGGCTTCGAGGAGATCGAGGTCGACGAGGTCAGCCTGCACTACCCGGACACCGAGAAGCCGGCGGTGGACCGGGTCAGCCTGACCGTACGCCGGGGTGAGGTGATCGCCCTGGTCGGCGAGAACGGCTCCGGCAAGACCACCCTGGCCAAGCTGCTCGCCGGGCTCTACCGGCCGACCGGCGGGACGATCCGCTGGGACGGCGTGCCGACCGGTGCGCTCGACCCGGGCAGTGTCGCCGCCCAGGTGGCGGTACTGAGCCAGGACTGGTGGAGGTTTCCGTTCACGGCCCGGCAGAACATCACGATCGGCAGGTACGACCGGGCCGAGGAGGCCGGACCCTCCGTGGTGGAGGCGGCGCGGGCGGCCTCGGCGCACGAGATGGTCAGCGGGCTGCCGCACGGCTACAACACGCTGCTCGACCGCGGTTTCCGGGACGGCCACGACCTCTCCGGCGGCCAGTGGCAGCGGTTGGTGGCGGCCCGGGGGCTCTACCGGGACGGCCGGCTGCTGATCTGCGACGAGCCGTCGGCCGCGCTGGACGCCCGGGCCGAGCACGCGCTCTTCCAGCAGTTCCGCCGGCATCCGGGCCGGACCGTCGTGTTGATCACGCACCGGCTGGCGAACGTGCGGCACGCCGACCGGATCTACGTGATGCGGGACGGCCGGCTGGTCGATCAGGGCGACCACGACCAGCTGATGGCGGCCGGCGGCCTGTACCGCGAACTCTTCGACCTCCAGGCCAGCGGCTACGCCGAACGGGCCGGCGGATCAGCCGGAATGTGACACCCGGGTCCCCGGCGACGCTATTCCAGTCAGCCGGCTGGGGTGCGGCGTGCGCCCGGTGCCCCCAGCCACCGAGTCACACCCCAGCCGGCCCCGACGTCCGTGCTCCGCCGTTACTACCGGGGCGGCAGCACGTCGCGCCGCTCCTCGACCCGGCGGTACTCGGTCGGCTCGGTCGTCCTGACCTCGCGGTACTCGGTCGGCTCGGCGGTGGTGGTAACCGCGCGACGCCGGTTGCCCCAGATCACCGTGGTCATGATCAGGCCCAGTACGCCCGCCGCCATCAGGATCCAGCCGACCACGTCCAGGTCCAGGCCGCCGACGCTGACGTTGAGCGCGAAGGTGAGGATCGCACCGAGCGCGATCAGGAAGATGCTGGTGCCGATTCCCATGACATGCCTCCTCGTGGGGGATGCTTGGCTGTCATCGGAGTTGCTACCCAGTCGCCGCCCCGGCGAATCGTGCTCTGCGCTGGACAGCGGGTTACGGTGCGCCGGGTTCGCGGCCACCGAGGGCGGTGCGGCGGAGGAGCGCCGGGCTGACCTGTGCCGGCGGAGACCGCCTCCGGGCGCCCTGCTCGGCATTCGGTCAGCCGGCCGCTACTTCGCGGACGTCCTCCGGAACGGCGGTGCGGGGAGCAGGACCCGGAGGCTTCCGGGCTGGCCGGCGTGTCGGCGCTGGCGGACGGCGTAGCCGGCGAACAGGGCCAGCACCAGTACGGAGGTCGCGAGGCCGCCCAGGAAGATGCTGCCGGTGTGGTCGGTGGCGGCGGCCGGTGCGGCGGTCCCGGGTGCGAAGCTGACCTGGCCGGTCGCGGAGCGGCGGGTCCATCCGCTGCGGAGATCGAGCGTCGCGGTCCACGGACCGTCCGGTACCTGTTGGCCGACGGGTGCCGTGATGGTGGCCGTCGCGCCCAGGGCGAGGGTGGGTGCCTCGACCTTGATCGGGCCTTTGGTGAGTTCGTCCGGCCCGTCCTTGAGCATCAGGCTTCCGGCCAGGTCGAGGGCGCGTTCACCGGTGTTCGTCACCTCGGCGGTGAGCAGGGCGGTGCCGTCCGGGGCCCGGGTGCCGGCGAGACGGCCGATGGTGAAGTCGGACGGGGGTTCACCGCCCGGTCCGACCGACAGGTAGATCCGGATTCCGGCCCGGCCGACGTGCCGCACGCTCTCGTCGCCGAACCCGGGGGTCTCGGCCCAGACGACGCCGTAGCGCTCTCCCGCCGAGGCGTTCTCCGGTACCGCGATGGTGACCCATACCGGCTTCTCCTCCTCGGGTTTCAACCTGAGGTGGTCGGAGTCGACGGTCACCCAGCTCGACAGCTCGTTCGCGGTGCGCTCGGGTGCGACGGTCCACCGGTCCCCGTCCACGTCGGCGGCGGCCGGGTAGACGGTGACCTTCCGCCGGATCTGCGAGGTGTTGGCCACCACCATCCGGCGCCGGATCGTGGTGCCGGGGTTCAGGTGGTCGACGATGTACTGGTAGGCGCGGATGTCGTCACGGCGGTTCGCCGGCGCGTCGAGCAGCCGGACGCCCACCCCGACCTGCGGCGGCTCCGGCGTGGGTGCGGGCGGCACGGCGGCGACCGGGTTTGCCGCCGTCAGCAGCGTGGCGGCGGCGAGACCGAGCGCCGCGAGGCGCCGGGGGTCACGACACAGAATGGGTCACCGTACCGACGTAGAGGCCACCGACAGCGCCCGGCGGGATGGTGATTTCCAGGGTCGGGTTCCAGCTCGCGGTGTTGTTGCCGCTGCCGGAGGTCTTGCTGAAGGCGACGCGTGGCTCGCTGAGGGTCACCCGCTCGTCCCGGGTGGGTTGGCCCGGCACGAACACGCCGGTCCCGGTGGTGGCGACCGCCGGTCCGGACCAGTACTCGACCAGCTGGGGTGGAATGATCTCGCTGGGCTCTCCGTCGTCGGTGCGGAAGTCGGAGGCGACGACCTGGGCGACCCAGGTGGCGGTAGCGGCGGCCCGTTGGTCGCGGACCGTAACCACTCCCATCTGCCCGACGAGCCGCCCGCCGGGGAAGGCCGAGCCGAGGTTGACGGAGGCCGGCACCTCGATGGTCAGGTTCGCGGTGGCAACGGTGAACGTGACGATCGTGTCCGCGGACGGCTGCGCCGCCGCCGGGGAGGCGACGGCGAGGGTCACCGCGGCCACCCCGAGCACAGGTAGGAGCTTCTTCATGAGCATGTTGTAACACGACGATTCGGAGGAAATCCGGCTATCCGGAGCTATTGCTGGAAAAAGGTCGTCAGGAGACCGAATGGGTCACCCTGCCCTGGTAGAGGCCGGCAACCGCGGTCGACGGGATGGCGATCACCAGAGTCGGGTTCCAACTGACCCGGTTGTTCGCGTTGCCGGAGGTCTTGCGGAAGGCGACGCGGGGCACCGTCAGCACCTGCGCCTGCGCGCTGGTGGGCTGTCCGGGGATCAGGTTGCCCCCGCCCACGGCCCGGGTCGCCGGCCCGGACCAGTAGGAGACCCGGCTGGTGGGGATCGTCTGTGCCGGTGACCCGGCGCCGGTGGTGAACGCCGTCGCCGAGACGGTCACGGTCCAGACGTTCGGGTTGATCGGTCGGGTGTCGTAGACGGTGACCGTGCCCATCTGCCGGCTGAGAGTGGTGCCGGGCAACGCCGCGCCGAGATTGACCGCGGCCGGCACCACGATCTCCAGATTCGTCTGTAGCGCACGGGCGATCACGAACGTGGCAGCGGCGGCCTGTCCGGACGACGGGATCAGCACGCACATCGCTGCGACGAGAGCAAATGCGACTAATGCTCTTAAGTAACGCACGACATTATTATATGGACAACTGACGTAGTTTCCTGATTACCGTCCACTTGGCCGAGTCTGTCGTGGACGTACGTCTCGGGAGCGGCCCGGGTGAGTGGTCGAGCTACCAGCGCCACCTGCGGGGCGCCCACACCCGCCGACGGCCCCACAGTGCCGTGCCCGCCTGCCGGGCCAGCCGGCCGGCCAGCGGCGCGACCAGCCAGAGCAGCACCACCGCGTACCCGCCGAGCGCCACCCGCTGCGTCCCGGTCAACGGCGGCGAGTCCACCAGCGGATACCACAGCGGACTGAACTCGGGCGTGAAGTGGCAGAGCGACTCCAGGTAGTAGTTGTTTTCGTAGCAGGTCCACGGCCAGAGCTGCCCGTACACCAGGCTGTTGGCGGCCCCCCAGACCGACAGCGGTACGGCGACGAGAGTGGCCAGATTCGCCCAGGGTCCCGCCTCGGTAGCGCCCAGCCGTACGGCGAGCGCCAGACTGGCCGGCCAGATGGCGAACAGGAAGAACCTCGGTCCCCAGTAGAGGCCGCCGTACCAGCCCCACCAGGGGGCGTAGACCAGCACCAAGCCGGCCACGAAGACCAACCAGCACAGCCACGACCCGGCCACGCCACGGCCGGCCTGCGCCACCAGCGCGCGCCGGGCCGGCAGGAACAGTCCCGGGGTGAACCAGAGCAGCCCCTTGCCGAACGAGAAGAGGATCGCCACCAGCCCGAGCAGCAGCGGATAGGAGAAACCCGGCTCGCCCGAGTACGGCATCACGGTCCGGCCGCCGCCGTGGCTCGCGTACTCCCCGTGCAGCGGATCACCGAAGCGCAGCCACGCCTCGCCTGCGATCACCGCCGCGGCGGCCAGCGGCACCAGCAGGTAGCGCAGTCGCCGGCGCCGCAGGCAGAGCAGCACCACGACCAGCCCGAGCGCCAACCCCGAGGCGGGGGTGTTGGCCACCCCGAGCACCACCGCGGCCCAGCCGGCGAGCCGGGTCGACCGGGCGGTCCCCGGCAGCGTCGCGGCGAGCAACCCGACCCCGACGGTGACCGCCGTGAACACCTCGCCGTAGAAGTCCTGGAGGTGTACCGCGATCATGCTGCCGGCGATCAGGACCAGCAGGAACCGCCGGAGCAGCCGCGGGTCCATCCGGTCGCGCAGCAGCAGGTGGAGCGCCATCAGCGCGAACCCGAAGAGCAGCAGGTTGTACTGGGCCAGCACCCGCTGCGGGTCGCCGTACCAGCGGCCGACCATCCACAGCGGACTCGCGAAGACCGGGCCGATCAACGAGTACGCCATCTCCGGCATCTGCCGCTGCTCCAGCAACTGGAGCAACGCCTGGTAACGGGCCAGCCCGTCGCCCATCATCGGCGGCCGGGGATAGACCGCCAGCAGCGCCATCCCGGCCCAGACGAGAACCCAGTCCAGCACCGCCGCGACCCGGCCACCAGACCCCGCCGCCGGCCCGGATCCCCCGGACTTCCCGGGCTTACCAGGCTCTCCCGCTTCGCCCGGCTCCCGGCGCCCGCCAGGCTCTCCGGGTCGCCCGGCGTCGTCCGCAGGCGCCGCCCGTTCCTCGGGGCGCTCGGCATCCGCAGGCACGGCCCGCTCCCCGGGCCGCTCAGCGTTCCCCGCCGCCGCCCGCACCTCGCCGGTCGCCGGCGCGTCCATCGGCAGTCTCCTCACACTCACCCGTGGTCGAGCCGGAACTCCGGCCACAGGCAGTGTGTCAAACATCGACCCACGGTCCTATAGGCAACCGTGGATGCCTATAGGACCGTGGGTCGACGAATGGGAAGAAGTGGACGCGGGACCGCCGCCGGCAGGAGACGCCGACTCAGCCCCGGCCGGGCGGGACTCAGCCCGCCGGCCGGTCCAGGATCAGGTCGCGGGCCCGGGCGTACTGCTCACGGATGGCCGGCACGGCACTGCCGGCGTACTCCCGCGACTCGCCGGCCGACCAGACGGGCGGTTCGGCGCCACCCTGGACGACCCAGGCGGCCTGCCGGGCGGCACCGTCGGCGACGTACTCCCCCGGCTCCGGAACCAGCACCGGGCAGCCGAAGACCTCCGGCGCGATCCGGCGTACCGCCTCGGAGCGGGCACCACCGCCGACCAGGATGATCCGGTTGGCCGTCGCCCCCTGCGCGAGCAGCGCGTCCAGCCCGTCCGCCAGCGCGCAGAGCATCCCCTCCACGGCGGCCCGGGCCAGGTGCCCCGGTGTCGACGTCCGCAGGGTGAGCCCGTGCACCGCCCCGGTCGCCAGCGGCCGGTTCGGCGTCCGCTCGCCCTCCAGGTAGGGGACCATCACCAGCCCGTCCGCCCCGGCCGGGGCACCCAACGCCAGTTTGGCCAGTTCGTCCAGGCCGACGCCGAGCATCGCCGCCGCCGCGTCCAGCACCCGGGCCGCGTTCAGCGTGCAGACCAGCGGCAGGTACCGCCCGGTCGCGTCCGCGAAGCCGGCCACCGTACCCGACGGGTCCGCCGCCGGGGTGTCCGCGACGCTGAAGACCGTCCCCGACGTACCGATGGAGACGACCACGTCGCCCGCAACCGCGCCGACGCCGAACGCGGCGGCCGCGTTGTCCCCGGTCCCCGGTCCCAGCGGGGCACCGCCCGGCAGCCGCCCGGCCACCTCCGCCGGCCCCAGCACCGCTGGCAGCACCGGCACCCGCCCGAACGCCCGCTCCAGCAGATCCGGCCGGTATTCCCCGGTCGACGGCGACCAGTATCCGGTCCCGCTCGCGTCCCCCCGGTCGGTGCGCAGCGCGTCCAGCCCGGTCGCGCCGCCGAGCCGCCAGGTCAGCCAGTCGTGCGGCAGGCAGACCGCGGCCACCCGGGCGGCGTTCTCCGGCTCGTGCCGGGCCAGCCAGCGCAGCTTGGTGACGGTGAAGCTCGCCACCGGCACACTGCCGACCGCCTCCGCCCAGGCCCGCCCGCCGACCTCGCCGCCACCCAGCTCCTCGACCAGGTCGCGGGCCGCCGCCGCCGACCGGGTGTCGTTCCAGAGCAGCGCCGGCCGGACGACCTCGCCGGCCTCGTCGAGACAGACCATCCCGTGCTGTTGCCCGGCCACGGCCACTGCCGCCACGTCGTCGAGGCCGCCGGCCTCGGCGATCGCCTGCCGCAACGCCTCCCACCAGGCCCGGGGGTCGACCTCGGTCCCGTCCGGGTGCGCCGCCCGGCCGCTGCGGACCAGGGCGCCGGTCTCGGCGTCCCGGATCACCACCTTGCAGGACTGGGTCGACGAGTCGACCCCGGCAACGAGCGCCATCCCACGCCCTCCTTCTGGACTCACGTCTTCGGGCTCACGTCTTCTGGCTAAGATCCTCGGGCTCAGGTCTTCTGGCTCAGGTCTTCTGGCTCATCGAACGGTATGACCGCACCCTGTCCGCGCGGCCCCACCAGGTCAGGGGTCGGGGGCCGGATCGCCCGCGTCGGGATCAAGCCTGACCGCCCAGAGCGGGCGATCCGGCCCCCGACCCCACCCCCACGAAGGGCGAGCGCCGACGCACCCCGTCCAACGGCGGACGCCAGCGCCCCCACGAAGGACGAGCGTCAACGCGCCCCGAGCAGGTGCTCCACCGCGAGCTGGTTCAACCGCACGAACCCGAACCCGCGCGCCGCCACCGCGTCCACGTCCAGCTCCTCGAACGCGCTCCGGTCCGCCAGCAGCTCCGCGTACGACTCGCCGGGGTTCAGCGTCGGCGTCGACAGCTCCGCCACCTTGCTGGCCGCCAGCGCCTCCTGCACCTCCGGGTCGGCCCGGAACGCCGCCGCCCGCTCCTTCAGCAGCAGGTACGTCCGCATGTTCGCCGCCGCCGACGCCCACACCCCGGTGTAGTCCTCGGTCCGCGACGGCTTGTAGTCGAAGTGCCGGGGCCCCTCGTACGCCGGCCCGCCCTGCGGCCCGCCGTTCTCCAGCAGGTCCACCAGCGCGAACGAGTTCAGCAGGTCGCCGTGGCCGAAGACGAGATCCTGGTCGTACTTGATCCCGCGCTGCCCGTTCAGGTCGATGTGGAACAGCTTGCCGGCCCAGAGCGCCTGGGCGATCCCGTGCATGAAGTTGAGCCCGGCCATCTGCTCGTGCCCGACCTCGGGGTTCAGCCCGACCAGCTCCGGGTGCTCCAGCTCGTTGATGAAGGCGAGCGCGTGCCCGACCGTCGGCAGCAGGATGTCGCCGCGCGGCTCGTTCGGCTTCGGCTCGATCGCGAACTTCAGCCCGTAACCCCGGTCGACGACGTACTGGCCGAGCAGGTTGACCGCCTCGCGGTAGCGGTCCAGCGCCGCCCGGATGTCCTTGGCGTGGTCGTACTCCGAGCCTTCCCGGCCGCCCCACATCACGAAGGTGTGCGCGCCCAGCTCGGCGGCGAGGTCGATGTTGCGCAGCACCTTGCGCAGCGCGAAGCGGCGTACGTCGCGGTCGTTGCTGGTGAAGCCGCCGTCCTTGAAGATCGGGTGGCTGAAGAGGTTTGTGGTGACCATCGGCACGACCAGGCCGGTATCGGCGAGTGCCTTGCGGAAGCGCGCGATGTGCTGCTCCCGGGCGGCGTCGTCGGAGCCGAACGGGATCAGGTCGTCGTCGTGGAAGGTGATGCCGTACGCCCCCAGCTCGGCGAGCCGGTTGACCGCCTCGACCGGGTCGAGGGCCTCCCGGCTGGCCTCCCCGAACGGATCCCGGGCGGTCCAACCGACGGTCCAGAGACCGAACGAGAACTTGTCGGCAGGGGTGGGTTGGGCTGCCATGGCTGACCTCCAGGGAACCGACTCGACGTTGAGGTGGACGGCGGACGTGAAACCCTGGGTTGACACCCCGGCAACTCCGCCGATTTGTTTATCGGTTGAATTATTTGGCTGCGGTATGGCATTGTCAATACCGTGGCGCAACCCGCGGCGGTACCGGTCGGCGCGGCGGTGACCGCCGTCCGGCAGGCGAGCCTGCGCGAGCACAATCTGGCCCTGGTGCTCCGCCAGATCGCGACCGCGGCCCGCCCGCCGTCCCGGGCCGACCTGGCCGGCGCCACCGGCCTGACCCGGGCCACCGTCTCCGCGCTGGTCGACGACCTGATCAACGGACGGCTGCTCACCGAGGTCGCCCCGGCACCCCGGTCCGGCGCCGGCCGGCCCGCGGTCGGCCTCACGCTCGCCGGGCACGGACCGGCCGGCCTCGGCCTGGAGATCAACGTCGACTACCTGGCCGCCGTCCTGGTCGACCTCGCCGGTGCGGTACGGCACCGCGCGGTGCGCCTGGTCGACCTGCGGCCGGTGCCGCCCGCCGAGGCACTGGCCCTGGCCGGCGAGTTGATCACCGAGGCGGCGGCCGAGGCGAAGCGGCAGGACCTGACCCTGGCCGGTACGGCACTCGCGGTGCCCGGCCTGGTCACCGCCGCCGGGCTGGTCCGGCTCGCCCCGAACCTCGGCTGGCGGGACGTCGACGTGCCGGCGCTGCTCGGCGGGCATCCGGCGCTCGGCGGGAGCGGCCTGGGGGTGGACAACGAGGCGAACCTCGCCGCCCTCGGCGAACTGCACGCCGGCCCACCCGAGGGCGGCAACTTCATCTACATCTCCGGCGAGGTCGGGATCGGTGCCGGGATCGTGCTGCACGGCACCCTGTTCCGGGGCGCCCGGGGCTGGAGCGGGGAGCTCGGCCACGTCCCCGTACATCCGGAGGGCCTGCCCTGCCGCTGTGGTGGCCGGGGCTGCCTGGAGCAGTACGCCGGCCAGGAGGCGATCCTGGCCGCCGCCCGGCTGACCGTACCGACTCCCGCGGGGCCGGAAACGCCTCTCGGGCGGGCGGCGGTCCCGGCCCCCGGCGCCACTGTCGCCCGGCTGGTGGAGGCGGCCGCCAGGGAGGATCCGGCCACCCAGCGAGCGCTGGTCGAGGCGGCGACCGCGCTCGGGGTCGCCGTCGCCGGGGTGATCAACCTGCTGGACGTGGACACGGTGGTGCTCGGCGGCGCCTACGCGCCGCTCGCGCGCTGGCTGGCCCCGCCGGTGGAGGCCGAGATCCGCCGGCGGGTGCTGACCGCCGCCTGGTCGCCGGTGACCGTCCGGGCCGCCCTGCTCGGCGGGGACGCGGCCGCGCTCGGCGCTGCCGGCTCGGTCGTCCGTACCGTGCTGGAGCACCCGGCCCGCTGGCTCGGTCGCGCCAGCCGCTAGCCGAGCCCACCCAGCCGCCAGCCGAGCCCACCCAGCCGCCAGCCGAGCCGATCCAGCTGCCTGCCGAGCCGATCCGGAGCCCGCCAGCAGCACCGGCGGCGCCTGCCCGACCAGCCGCCCGTTGCCAATTCCGCACCGCCGGGGTGGCCAGCAACCGGCACCATGGGATCGGCCACGGCGCAAGAGGCGACCGCGGCGACAACATCGGAAGCCGCTCGCTATTGTTGCCCCCGGACAACTATTTCCATGATCAACAATTGGGCCTTCTTCGACCCGGGGGAAGGCGCGGGAACGCGCCGCTACTTTCCGCTGCGGCCAGAGCCGACCGCAGGGGAAGGTGGAAGGAGGTTCGTTCCGTGACGACAGGAGTGCCAGCGCCGATGCGCACTGCTCGACGACCCGGCGGGAAGCCCCCGGACCTCCCCGCCGTCGGGTGGGAGGATGCCGGACGGCGGGGAGCGGCGACGTCGCCAGCCCGGCCGACGGTGCCGGCTCGCTCGGGCCGGCCGACGGGACCGGCTCGCTCGGGCCGGCCGACGGGACCGGCTCGCTCGGGCCGGCCGACGGGACCGGCTCGGTCAGGCCGACCGTTCGGTCGGCTGCACCTCGGCCCGGAACGCCCGGTCGAACTCGACCAGCCCACGCAACAACGCCTGCCGGCCCGCGGGGCTCATCCGGCCGAGCGTCTCGGCCAGCCGCTCCCGCCGGTCGTCGCGGATCTCGACGAGCAGCTTCTGGCTGATCGTGGTGAGATGCAGGGAGATCTCCCGGCGATCCGCCCGGCCCGGCTCACGTTCGAGCAGCCCGGCCGCGACGAGCCGGTCGCAGAGCCGGCTCGCCGAGGAGAGCAGCATGCCGAGGATCCCGGCCAACCCCCGGAGGTTGATCCCGTCGAACTGCTCGACCACCATCAGGGCCCGCAACTGAGAGCTGGACAGCCGCCCGCTGGTCCGCTCCCGGGCGACGTCCCAGACCGACAGCAGGGCCGCCGCGGCGGTGTCCACCGCCGTGGCGAGGGTCGGATCCGGTCCGCCGGGACCGCCGGGGTCTGCCATGGTGATCCTGACACTACCGCCGTCACCGGGCCGCCCGCATCGGTGCACGCCCGGACAGCCCAGCCAAATCGTCCGGAACGGTACGCCGACCCGGCCCCGCGCCCGGTAGGTCGCAGATGACGGATCGACTGGTCGACATCCGCCGCACCCTGGCCGAGGCTCCCGCGGATCTCGTCCTGGAACGGCTCGGCACGGAGCTGGCCAACACCTACGGCACGGCGGAGACGGAGCTGCTCCAGGTCGACTACCGGCTGGCCGCCCTGGTGCCGCTGCACGGCGGCGATCCGGTGGTCGGGGCCGGCAGCCCGGCCTGGCAGTGCTTCGACCACCAGAGCGAGGTACTCCAGGACGAGGTGCTCTACCTGCCGGTCACGGTACGCGGCGAGCGGATCGGCGTACTCCGGCTCAGCCCGGCGCCGGAGGAACCGGACCGGCGCGAGGAGCTGGCGCAGGCAGCCACCGCGCTGGCGCACGAACTGGTGGCGGTACGGGCCGGCACCGACAAGTACGCGGTCGGCGCCCGGACCCGCCGACTGACCCTGGCCGCCGAGATGCAGTGGGAACTGCTGCCCGGCCGGAGCCGGATCCGTCCCTCGTTCAGCCTCGCCGGCCAGCTCGAACCGGCGTACGCGGTGCGCGGCGACAGCTTCGACTGGGCCGACGACAGCCGGCGGCTCTGGCTCTGCACCGTCAACGGCATGGGCGACGGGGTGAGCGCCTCCATGCTCACCTGCCTCGGCACCAACGCGCTGCGCAACGCCCGCCGGGCCGGTCTCGAACTCGCCGACCAGGCGGCCCTGGCCGACCAGGCGATCTACGCCTACCACCAGGGCATCCAGCACCTCTCCGCACTGCTGCTGGAGCTGGACCTGCGGACCGGAGTGGTGGAGGCGGTGGACGCCGGTTCGCCCCAGCTGCTGGTACTGCGCGAGGGCGAGGTGGTCGAGCAGCCGCTGGACGACCAGTTCCCGCTCGGCATGTTCGACGGCACCCTCTACCAGTCACAGCACTTCCAGCTCGCCCGTGGCGACCGGCTCTTCGTGGTCAGCGACGGCGTCCTCGACGCCACCTCCCGGACCACCCGGTACGGCGAGATCGCCCTGCACCGGGCCGTCCGGCGGACCAGGTCGATGGCGCCGCTGGAGGCGGTCCGGTCGCTGCTCGGCGACGTGCGGGCGTTCGTCGGCAACGATCTGGTGGACGACGCCGTGGTGGTCTGCCTGGACTGGCACGGGTCCTGACCCGTGCCTCCCCGGGGGCGGGGGGGTGCCGGACCCGGGGGTCAGTACGCACCCCGGGTCCGGACCACCGCCCCGAAGGTCTTCCACAGGATCGTCAGGTCGGCCGCGAGTGACCAGTTCTCCACGTAGTAGAGATCGAGCCGGATGCCGTCCTCCCAGCTCAGGTCGGATCTGCCGCTGACCTGCCAGAGGCCGGTCATGCCCGGCTTCACCAGCAGCCGGCGGGCGATGTCGCCGTCGTAGCGGGCCACCTCGGACGGCAGCGGCGGGCGCGGCCCGACCAGGCTCATGTGCCCGAAGAGCACGTTGGCGAGCTGCGGCAACTCGTCCAGGGACCACTTGCGCAGGAACCGGCCGACCCGGGTGACCCGGGGATCCGCCCGCATCTTGAACAGCAGTCCGTCGGTCTCGTTACGGCTGGCCAGCTCGGCCAGCAGCGCGTCCGCGTTCGCCACCATGGTACGGAACTTGTAGACCCCGAACTCCCGCCCACCCTGGCCGACCCGGACCTGCCGGAAGATCACCGGCCCCCTGCTGTCCAGCTTGACGGCGAGGGCGAGCACGGCGAGCAGCGGCAGCGTGACGGTCAGCGCGGCGGCGGCCAGCGCCCGGTCCACGAAGGACTTGACGATCTTCCGGGCACCCCGGAACTCGGGCGCCTCGACGTGGATCAGCGGCAGTCCGGCGACCGGCTGGGTGTGGATCCGGGGCCCGGCGACGTCGGTGAGCGCCGGGGCCAGCACCAGGTCGATCCCGGTGCCCTCCAGTTGCCAGCCGAGCCGGCGCAGCCTGGTGGCGGTCAGCTCGTTGCAGGCGGTCACCGCCACCGTGTCGGCGTTTATCGCCGCGGCGGCGTCGAGGATCGCCCGGAACGAGCCGAGTACCGGCACGTCGCCGAGGCGCTGCGGCACCGGGGCGAGCAGCGCGTCCGGGATGCAGGCACCGACCACCTGGTAACCGGCGTACGGCTCGCGGCGCAGCGTGTGCACCAGTTCGAGTACGTGCGCGGTGTCGCCGACCGCCAGCACCCGCCGGGACCAGCCGGCGCCCCGGGACCGGGACCAGTGCAGTCGTTTCCGGGCGGCGAACCGGGCGGCCACCAGTCCGACGGTGCCGACCGCGAACGAGATGCCGAGGAAGCCCCGGGAGACACCGACGTCGGCGAGGTAGCCGGTGATCGCCACCCCTCCGGCGAGCCGCAGGCTGGCCGAGCTGACCCGGCGGTACTCGTCGGCGCCGTAGCCGAGCACCCGGTGGTCGTAGCAGCGCAGGGCCTTCAGCGAGACCAGCCAGGCGAGCACCAGGGCCGGGCCGACGATCACGTACGGGATGTCGGAGCCGCGCGGCTCGTCACCACCGAACCGGGCGAAGTAGCCGCCGATGACCGCCAGCACCAGGATGACGGTGTCCAGCACCAGCAGGGTACGGATGTAGTCGCGCTGGCGCGTCCGGGACGAGGACGCCGACGCCCCCGAGGTCGGCTCCGGAGGCATCGTGGCGGGGCTCAGCAGTGTCGCCGACGTCACCGGCCCTCCTCGATCCAGGGGGCGCCCGTCAGCCGCCCGTTCCCTGCCGGAGCGGCCCGGAGGCACCTCGACATCTTCACCTGACGAGCCTGTTACCGAGAGCTTCCGACAGATTACTGTCATTTGTTTGCGTCGCCGGTGATCAGGCTGCTCAGTTCCGCGTCGCGTCACGGCGACCGGGCGGGCGTGCCGGGCGGGCGTGCCGGGCGGGCGTGCCGGGCGGGCGTGACCCGGTGGTGGCCGGGAAGCGCGACGCCCGCCGTACCGGCACGGGTGGCCGGTACGACGGGCGTCGGGTGTCGCGGGCTCGCGGTCCGGCGGGCCGGGGCGCGGAGCAGCCGGGTCAGCGGGGCGGGGCCTCCCGGCGGGCGGCGATCGCCTGCAGGAAGATGTCGCCGATCTTCGCCGGGTCCTCGGTGACGAAGGCGGCGCCGCCGGTCACCTTGGGGATGGAGTCCAGCTCGGCCTTGCTGACCTCGGCACTGATGCCGATGATGATCACCTGCACCGGGCGGTCGGGGTCGCTGATCCGCTTCAGCTCGGCGAGCAGGGCCGCCTGGCTGATCCCGTTGTCGTCCTCGTTCTTGCCGTCGGTGAGCATCACCACCGAGTTGACCCGGCCGGGCTGCCAGTCCTCCTGCACGGCCTTGTAGCCGGCGAGGATCGTGTCGAAGAGGCCGGTGTCGCCGAGCTTCTTCGGGGTGATGGTGGCGATCTTGGCCTCCAGCTCCTCCCGCTGTGCGGACATCGGCCCGATCGGCACCAGCGATCGGTAGTCGCGGGAGCCGCTCAGCTCGGTGGAGAAGACCCAGAGACCGAGCGCCCAGGAGTCGTCGAAGAGCGCCAGGCCGCGCCTGGCCGCCTCCAGGGTCACCTGCATCCGGGTGGCGTTGTTGGCGGTCGGCACCTTCCGGGACATCGAGCCGGAGATGTCGACGATCGCCAGCATCCGGCCGGACTGGGTGGCCACGGCCCAACTGGAGAGCACCCGCTCGATCGTCGCGCCGTCACCGCCGCCTGCCGTGCCGCCCGGGTTCGGCGCCGCGGTGGTCGGCGGCGGCTGGGTGCCGGCCGGGCTCGGCGCACCCCGGGGCGGCGCGAAGCCGTCGGCCCAGGTGCCGTCGGGGGCGCGCAGCCCCTGCCCGGCCAGCCGGCCCCGGAAGGCACCGGAGTCGAGCGCGGCGAAGAGCTTCTCGGCGGCCGACGCCCTGGCCGGCTCGATGCCCGGCATCACCGCGTACGGGTAGTCGAGCGAGAGCGGTGCCGGCTCCAGGTAGAGGGCGGCGAGCGGTACGGGTGGCTTCTTGGCGTTGAACTCGATGACGTCGACTTCGGAGAGCGCCGCCGCACCGAGCCCGCGGGCGAGGGACGTCGGGTCGGTCGCCCGGGGGAACCGGGCGATCAGCTCCTCGCGGACCGCCGAGACACCGGTGGCCAGGGCCCGCAGCGCGGCGGTGGTCTTCTGCTGGGCCTGCGCCCCGGAGGTCTGGGCGGCGGTGGCCAGCGAGACCAGACCGGCCAGCCCGGCCGCGTCCCGGCTCGGCTCGACGAGACCGGTCTTGAGCTGGGTGCCGGTGGTGATCCTGCCGAGCAGGTCCTTCCAGCCGAGCTTCTTCTCCGGCCAGCCGACGGTGCTGGCGAGCGGCTCCGGCATGGCCACCACCACGGGGCTGCGGGCCACCGAGGCGTTGTTCTGCGGCGCGAACGCGGGAGCCTGCTGCCGCAGTCGCAGCAGCCAGGTGGAGGAGTCGGGCAGCCAGACGTTGGGGAGTACGGCGCTGCCGCTGGGCTGTCCGACCCCGGACAGCGACACGCCGTGCTGCCCGGCGACGGCCGCGGCCACGTCCACGGACTCGCTGGCGGTGACCTCGACGGCGACGCAGAGGCCGTCGACCTCGGTCTGGTCGGCGCTCAGGGCGTCGGCGGTCTTCTGGATGGCCGGAGCGATCTCCGGCGCCGCGGCGACGGTGAGCTCCAGCTCGCCGGAGCAGTCCGAGCCTGCCCACTGCTGATAGCCATACCACCCTCCAACCGCGACCAGGACGAGCGCCATCGCGCTCGCGACGGCACCCGCCCCTCGGATACTTCTACGCATGCGATGGCGGCCAGGCACCTGACCATCCTGAGGGCTTCTGCGAAGTCGTGCCAGGGGCGAACGGCCGAATGTTACCGAGGCAGCAAAGACTTTCTGAACTTCGTTCACCATGGGTAGCCGGGCGACCCCGCAACGTTGCTAAAACCGCCCAACGGGGCGGCATCAGCGCACCACCCAGCAAAAAAGATCTTATGGATATTTATCGAAGAATTAAGGTTGGTCGCCGAGTACGCACGTCGGACTCGGCACCGGGACCCGGGCCGGCGAGGATGCCGGGAGGCCGGTGTCCGGGTCCACCGGAAAGACCGCCACGGTGTCGGCCCGCTCGTCGGCGATGTAGAGGTGCCCGCCGAGCAGAGCCAGATGCCGGGGCCAGTCCCCCAACCCGGAGACCTCCGCCAGCCAGCGCGGCGCCGCTTCGTCGAGCGCGAAGACCGCGACCGTGCCGACGCCCCGGTTGGCCAGGTAGAGGAACCGGCCGTCGGGCCCGACCACGATCTCCGAGGGCTGGACGTGACCGGGGCGCCGGCTCGCCCCGACCCGACCCCGCTCGACCAGCCGGCCGGCCCCGTCGGTGTGGTAGGCGGTGACCGAGGCGTCCAGCTCGCCGGCGAGGAAACAGCGGCGGCCGTCCGGATGCCGGGCCAGGTGCCGGGGACCGGTGCCGGGACGGGTCGGGAACCGGTCGGTGGCCCGCAGCCGCCCGTCCGGCCCGCGCCGGTAGCGGTACAGCGAGTCGGTGCCGAGGTCGACCGCGAGCAGCCCGCAGCCGTCCGGATCGGGCGAGACCATGTGCGCGTGCGGCCCCTCCTGACGGTCCGGCACGGGCCCGCGCCCGTCGTGCGCGACCAGGTCGGCCCGGTCCCCCGGCGCCCCGGCCGGGTCCAACGGAAGTACGGCGACACTGCCGCTGCCGTAGTTGGCCGCGTAGAGGAACTCCCCGCCCGGGTCGACGGCCAGATGGCACGGGTCGGCGCCACCGGTGGACCGGACCCCGAGCGGAGTCAGCGCGCCGTCGGGGTGGATCGTCCAGGCGCTGACGGTGCCGTCCGGCAGCTCGTTGACGGCGTAGAGCACGGGCAGCCGGGGATGCCGGGCCAGGAACGACGGCGACGGCGTCTCCGCCACCACGCCGAGTACGTCCAGCCGCCCGCTGCCGGGGTCCCGGCGGGCGGCCACGATGCCCGTACCGCGTCCTCCGCCGCGTCCGGTGTAGCAACCGACGTACACGATTCCGGCGCCGCCCGACATGCCCGCTCCGTTTCCCGGCCGACCACCCGGTCGCACCGCTCCGGCCCGATCCAACCAGAGCCCGCCCCGGTCGGCCCGCCGATCGCTCCGGCCGCCCCGTCGACCGCCCCGGCCGGAGCCGGCCAGCTCGGCGATCTTCCGGCCCGCTACCGTTCCTATAGGATCTTGGACTTTCCACCGCGCACCACGGCACCAGCGGCCAGGAGCACTTGCGTATCGTCGACGCGGTCGGCACCGGCGACCCGGACGCCGCCGGTGCCGCCGTCCGCGACCACCTGCTCGCCGCCGCCGACCGGCACCTGCCGTTCTTCGAAGGACCCCGATGCGGATAGCCCTCTTCGTCACCTGCGTCAACGACCTGGTCTACCCGGCCACCGGGCAGGCCGTGGTACGCGTACTGGAGCGACTCGGGCACACCGTCGAGTTCCCGCTCGCCCAGTCCTGCTGCGGGCAGATGCACGCCAACAGCGGCTACCGGGCCGAGGCGCTGCCCCTGGTCCGCGGCTTCGTCGACACCTTCGCCGGGTACGAGGCCGTGGTGGCTCCGTCCGGCTCCTGCGTGGCGATGGTGCGGGAGTCGTACCCCCGGCTCGCCGCGGCCGACCCGGACCTCGCGGCGGCGGTCGCCGACCTCGCACCCCGGGTGCACGAACTCTCCGAGCTGCTTGTCGACGTGCTCGGGGTGACCGACGTCGGAGCCTCCTTCCCGCACCGGGTCACCTACCACCCGACCTGCCACGGCCTGCGGATGCTGCGGCTGGGCGACCGGCCGCTGCGGCTGCTGCGCGCGGTACGCGGACTGGAGCTGGTGGCGCTGCCCGGCGCCGAGGAGTGCTGCGGCTTCGGCGGCACCTTCGCGGTGAAGAACGCCGACGTCTCCGCCGCGATGCTGACCGACAAGTGCACGGCGGCCCGGGACACCGGGGCCGCGTACCTGGCGGCGGCGGACAACTCCTGCCTGGCGCACATCGGCGGCGGCCTGTCCCGGCGCGCCGGTTCGACCCCGGACGCGCCCCGCACCATCCACTACGCCGAAATCCTGGCGACCACCGAGGAGCCGAGATGAGCCAGCCGGCAAGGAAGGGCCCCTTCTTATCGTTTTCTGTTGTACAAGGGCCCCCTCCTTATCGGGGGGAGCGGGGATGAACACGGGTGGCGGGAACATCGTCGCGCCGCTGCCGTTCCCGACGGCGGCCCGGCGCGAACTGGCCGACGGGCAGCTCCGGGCCAACCTGCGCCGGGCCACCCACACCATCCGGGACAAGCGGCTGCGGATGGTCGGCGAGGTGCCGGACTGGGCGGCACTGCGTAGCGCCGGGGCGGCGATCAAGGACGACGTCCTGGCCCGCCTGCCGGAGCTGCTGGAACAGTTCGAGGCCGCCGCCACCGCCGCCGGAGCCACCGTGCACTGGGCCCGGGACGCGACCGAGGCGTGCGAGGTGGTCACCGAGCTGGTCCGACGGACCGGCAGCACCGAGGTGGTCAAGGTCAAGTCGATGGCCACCCAGGAGATCGGGCTGAACGAGGCGCTCGCCGAGGCCGGCATCGCGGCGGTGGAGACCGACCTGGCCGAGCTGATCGTGCAGCTCGCCGATGACACCCCGTCGCACATCCTGGTACCCGCGATCCACTACAACCGGCGGCAGATCCGGGACATCTTCGCCAGCCGGATGCCCGGGGTCGACCTCGACGCGCTCACCGACGACCCGCCCGCGCTCGCCGAGGCGGCCCGCCGGCACCTGCGGGCGAAGTTCCTCGGCGCCCGGGTGGCGATCTCCGGCGCCAACTTCGCGGTCGCCGAGACCGGCACCCTGGTGGTGGTCGAGTCCGAGGGGAACGGCCGGATGTGCCTGACCCTGCCCGAGACGCTGATCTCGGTGGTGGGGGTGGAGAAGCTGCTGCCGACCTTCCGCGACCTGGAGGTCTTCCTGCAACTGCTGCCCCGCTCCTCCACCGGCGAGCGGATGAACCCGTACACCTCGATGTGGACCGGGGTCACCCCCGGAGACGGGCCGGGCACCGTGCACGTCGTACTCGTCGACAACGGGCGTTCCGCCACGCTCGCCGATCCGGTGGGCCGGCAGGCGCTGCGCTGCATCCGCTGCTCCGCCTGCCTGAACGTCTGCCCGGTCTACGAGCGGGTCGGCGGGCACGCATACGGGTCGGTCTATCCGGGACCGATCGGCGCGATCCTGTCCCCGCAGCTGACCGGCCCGGGGGCGGGGGCGAACCGCAGCCTGCCGTACGCCTCGACGCTCTGCGGCGCCTGCTTCGACGCCTGCCCGGTCCAGATCGACATCCCGGAGGTGCTCGTGCACCTGCGGCAACGGGGCGTGGACGCGCGCCGGGGCCGACCGTCGGCGGAGCGTACCGCGATGCGGTCACTGGCCTGGGCGATGCGGGACCGCCGCCGGTACACCGCCGCGCTCCGGGCGGCCCGCCGGGGTGCCGCCCCGCTGCGCCTGGTCGCCGGCACCCGCGGCCAGGTACGCCGGCTGCCGTGGCCGCTGTCGGCCTGGACGGCGAGCCGGGACGCCCCGCTGCCCGCCCCGCAGAGTTTCCGGGACTGGTGGACCGGCCGGGACGCCGGCACGCACGGCGAACGGACGGGCGGCGGACGGACGGGTAGCGGACGGACGGGCGGCGGAAAGGACGGGGGACGGAAGGACGGGCGGCGAGAGGACGGGCGGCGAGAGGGCGGGGGCGACCGTGACTAGTTCGGCGCGGCAGGAGATCCTGGCCCGGATCCGGGCCGCCCGGCCCGACGGGCCGGTACGGGTCCCCCGGGACTACCGCACCGCCCCGGCCGCCGCACTCCACCCGCGGACGCCCGACGGCCCGGACCCGACACCGTCGGAGAACGTCCACGTCACGACAGCGGCACCGCCGGCCGGGGACCTGATCGACCTGCTGGTCGACCGGCTGCTCGACTACCGGGCCACGGTACGCCGCTGCGGTCCACGGGAGCTGCCCGAGGCGCTGGCGGAACTGCTCGGCGAGGTGCCGACCGTGGTGCTACCCGGACAGGCGCCGGAAGAGTGGCTGTCGGCGTACCTCGGACGGATCCGCCGGGACGGCGACCCGGGCCCGCTGACGGTGGCCGAACTCGACGCGCCGGGCGTCGCCGTGGTCACCGGCTGCGCGGTGGCGGTCGCGCAGACCGGCACGCTGCTGCTGGACGGCGGCCCGGACCAGGGGCGCCGGCTGCTCAGCCTGGTCCCCGACCACCACCTCTGCGTGGTCCGGGCGTCCCAGGTCGTCGGCGGGGTGCCGGAGGCGCTCGCCCGGCTCGCCGACCCGACCCGACCGATCACCCTGGTCTCCGGACCGTCGGCGACCAGCGACATCGAGCTCGACCGGGTGGAGGGCGTGCACGGGCCGCGCCGGCTGGACGTGCTGGTGGTCACCGGCTGACCCCGCCCGCCGGTTCGCGATCGTCGATCACAGCCGGGCGGCGGTCAGAGCCGGGCGGCGGTCACAGGCGATCGTCGATCACAGCCGGCGGCGGTCAGTTCGCCGAGACCCGGTCGGCGCGCCGGGCGGCGACGTGCTCCACCAGGGCGACCAGCACCACCTTGCCGGACTGCCGGCTGCGCGCGTCGCAGAGTACGACCGGCACGTCCGGATCCAGGTCGAGTGCGCCGCGTACCGCCTCGGTGCTGAACCGCTTGGCCCCGTCGAAGCAGTTCACCCCGACCACGAACGGGATTCCCCGGCGTTCGAAGTAGTCCACCGACGGGAAGCAGTCGGCGAGTCGGCGGGTGTCGGCCAGTACCACGGCGCCGAGCGCCCCGAACGCCAGCTCGTCCCAGAGGAACCAGAACCGGTCCTGGCCGGGGGTGCCGAAGAGGTAGACCTGGAGATCGGGGTTGATGGTGATCCGGCCGAAGTCCATCGCGACGGTGGTGGTCTGCTTGCCCTCCACCCCGTAGAGGTCGTCGGTGCCGGCCCCGGCGTCGGTGAGTATCTCCTCGGTCTGCAACGGACGGATCTCGCTCACGGCGCCGACCAGGGTCGTCTTGCCGACGCCGAAGCCACCGGCGATCAGGATCTTCAGGGCGAGCGGAATCCGCCGCTTCGCCGTCGGCCGGTCAGAGAGCTCGGAGTCCATCGACTACCGCCTTGAGGATGTCGTCGTCGGGGAACTGGCGCGAGGTGGGTGGGTCGTACATCGAGATCCGGCCACTGCCGAGCAGGTCGCCGAGGAGCACCCGGACCACCCCCACCGGCAGGTTGAGGTCGGCGGCGAGGTCGGCGACGGTGATCGGCTGCTGCGCCCGCGCGATGATCGCCCGCTGCTCCGGCTGCGGCTGCGCGCCGTCGCCGCCGGTCTCGTCCGGCGGGCCGGCGACCACGAACGCCATCAGGTCGAAGCGACCCGCCGACGGCTGGACGCGGCCACCGGTCACCGTGTACGGCCGGACCACCGGCCCGGCGTCGTCGTCCAGCCAGTCGTGGTGCGGGCCGGGTGCCTCACTGCGCATCTGCCGGCGCCCGCGCTGTTCGGCTCGACGCGGACAGGTTCTGTCCCACCCGGGTCACCAGCATCGCCATCTCGTACGCGATGACACCGATGTCCGACGCCGCACTGGCCAGTACGGCGAGGCAGGCACCCTGCCCGGCGGCGGTGACGAAGAGGAAGGCGGCCTCCATCTCGATCACGGTCTGCCGGACCGGTCCTGCCTGGAAGTGCCGGCTGGCCCCCTTCGCCAGGCTTTGGAAGCCGGCCGCCATCGCCGCCATGTGCTCGGCTGCCTCCCGGCCCAGCTCCCGCGACGCGGCCATCAGCAACCCGTCCGCGGAGAGCAGTACGGCCTGCTGGGCGGACGGTACCCGCTCCACGAGATCGTCGAGCAGCCAACCGAGATCCGCACCCGGCTTCGTCGTGTGCACCACTCACCCGTCCCCTTCAGAACTCGGAACACCCGGGTCGGCGACCCGGGAGGTTGCCTCGGCGGTGTCGCCGGGCGGTGGAATTGCGCCGGCGTCCCGTCGTCCCCGTGCCGTGCCGGACTGCAACGCGGCCATCACCGCCCGGATCTGCTCCGGGGTCCGCGGCGCCGCCTCGTCCGGTTCGCCGTCGGCGTTCCCACCGGCAGCGGCGCTCGCGCCGGCCGATCCGCCGGGTCGGGTCGCCGGCCCGTCGCGCAGTTGCGGGGCAAGACTCTTCTGCCTGATCCGGCGGGGCAGGCCGTCCGCGCCGACCGGGCCGGCGGCCGGGCGCACCGGACCGCCGTTGGGCGGGACCGCCGGCAGTACGACCGTGTCGTCGTCCATCGGCGGACGTGGCAGCGGCCCGCCGGCCGGCGTCGTCGCGGCCGGCCCGGTCGGGCCGGTGGCGGCGTCGGCCGGGATGGTGGGCCCGGCGGCCGGATCGATCCCCCGCCGGTGCAGGCCGCCGGTCTTCGGCCGCCGCACGCCGGACCAGGGGCTGGTCTCCGGTCCGGCGTCCCCGGCGAGATTGCCGGGGACGCCGGCGTCGTCAGAACCGGCGCGGTCGGTCGGGCCGGCGGAGCCGATCGGGCCGGCGAAGTCGGTCGGGCCGGCAAAGCCGATCGGGCCGGCAGAGTCGGTCGGGCCGGCAGAGTCGGTCGGGCCGGCAGAGTCGGTCGGGCCGGCAGCGGCGGTCGGGCCGGCAGCGGCGCCCGGACCGGCGGAGTCGGTGGGACCGGAGGTGGCCGCCTCGGGTGCGCCGCGCCGGTCAGGAGGTTCTGCTCCGCCGTCGGCTACCGGGCTGGGTTCCGGCTTCTCCGGCCGGCCGGCGGCGATCAGCGCGGCCAGGGCCGCACCCGCCTTGCGCCGGGGTCCGAGCCCGGAGGTCGAGCCGGACCCGGTGGCCGGCTCGGCGCCTTCCGGGGACGTCCGGGCGGCCCGGCCGGACCGCATGGGCAGTTCCGTCGTCTCCGAGCCACCCGTGCCGGCGGCGGGCTGGCCGACAGCGGCACCGGCACCGGCAGCGCTGGGCGTACCGGCAGCGCTGGGCGTACCGGCAGGCTCAGTGCCGGCCACGGCGCCCTGGTCACCCCTGACGGTGGCGGTAGCGGGGGCAGCGGAGGGAGTGGCGGTGGGAGTGGCGGTGGCGGGAGTAGTGCTGGGGGTGGTGTCGGGTACCACCAGGTCGCCGGGGATCAGCGCGACCGCCGTCACCCCGCCGTACGGCGAGGACCGCAACTGGACCCGTACGCCGTGCCGGGCGCCGAGCAGGGCGACCACGAAGAGCCCGAGCCGGGCGCTGTTCGCCGGGTCGAAGTCCGGCGGGTCGGCCAGCCGTCGGTTGGCCTGCTCGATCGCCTCGGCCGACATGCCGAGCCCGCGGTCCTCGATCTCGATCGCGTACCCGTTGGAGACCACCTGCCCGGTGACCTGCACCCGGGTGTGCGGCGGCGAGAAGGACGTCGCGTTCTCGACCAGCTCGGCAAGCAGGTGGATGACGTCGCCGACCGCCCGGCCGGCGGTGGCCGCCGGTGCCACGTTCGCCAGGTCGACCCGGGCGTAGTCCTCGACCTCGGAGATCGCACCCCGGATCACGTCCACCATCGGGACCGGGTTGCGCCAGCCCCGCCCGGGGGCCGCCCCGGCGAGCACGACCAGGTCCTCGGCGTGCCGCCGCATCCGGGTGGCCATGTGGTCGAGCCGGAAGAGGTCCTCCAGCTCGTTCGGCTGGGCCGCCCGCCGCTCCATCTTGTCGAGCAGCGCGAGCTGGCGGTGCAGCAGCGTCTGGCTGCGCCGGGCGATGTTGAGGAAGACGTCCCGCAGCCCGCGGCGCAGCGCGGCCTCGTCGACCGCCGACGCGATGGCGGTACGCTGCACCTCGCTGAATGCCTGCGCCACCTGGCCGATCTCGTCCTGCCCGTAGTCCAGCGGTGGCGCCTCGGTCTCGACGTCCACCTCCTCGCCCCGGCGCAGCCGCCCGACGACGTCCGGCAGCCGTTCGTCGGCCATGCTCAGCGCGGCGGCGCGCAGGCCGGTCAGCCGCCGGACCAGGGACCGGCCGATCCGCAGCGCGATCACCGCCGAGAGCAGTACGGCGACGAAGCCGAGCAGGCCGGCGAGACCCAGCCGGAGCAGGATGCCGGCGGCCACCGGACGGCTGCGGTCGGCGAGCGAGTCGGCGCCGGCCAGCTCGAAGTCACGCAGTTGCCGCTGGACGGAGTCGTAGCTGCCCTGCCACTGGCGGGCGTCGACCGGAAGTGTGTCGCCGCCGCCCCGGCCGATCAGGTCGTCCTCCATCCGGCGCAGCCGGACGTACGCGTCGCCCTCGGTGAGCTGCTGGTAGGCGACCCGTTCGGCGTCCGGCAGTTCCGCGGTCGCCGCCGCGTAGAGGAACCGCTGGGTGCCGACGATCTGGACGAACTGGGAGTGCTCGCCCGGAGCGAACCGCCCGGCGCTGAACGCACCGGCGAGCAGCGCGTCGGCCTGGGCCAGGACCTCGCGGGCCCGGCCGAGTTCGGTCAGGCTCCGGGCCTCCCGGGCGAGGGTCTCGTCCGGCAGCGTGTTCAGTGCGGAGAAGGTCCGGAACGCGGCGTCGATGATCCCGCTGTAGAGGCCGAGGGCTCCGCTGGCGTCGACGGTACGCCGGTCGATGAAGACCCGCCCGGAGCCCAACGCGTCGGCAGCGGTCAGCAGTTGGTCGATCCGGGCGTCGAGCAGGGCACCGGTGGTGTCCCGCAGGTCGGCGTCCGAGGTCCGGCGCCGGAACTCGGCGATCGCCCGGTCGGTACGCGTCCGCTGTTCGGCGAGGGCGGCGCTGGCGCCCGAGTCGACCAGTTGGCGTACCGAGAGGCGCCGCTCCTGCTGCAACTCCAGCACGAGTGTCTCGCCCGGTCGCCCCACCCCGTCGAGCAGGGTCTGGGCGGCGAGCAGGCTCGACGCGGGTCCCACGGTGAGCGTGGTCGCGAAGATCCAGAGCGCCGACAACGCGAGGATCGGTACGGCGACCAGCGCGACGATCTTCGAGCGGATCGGCCAGTTCTGGGTTTCCATCAGACCTCGCCGGAAGGGGTTACGTCAGGGTCGACACCCGCACCGGCGGCCCGCGGCTCCGGCCAGAGTCCGAGGGTCACGGGCGCGCGTGCCTTCGGCAGGATACGTAATCAACGGCCCCGGCACTACCGGACGTCGGGTCTGCCGTTGCTCCGGTCCGGCAGACGGATCGACAACGGTCTTGCCAAACTGGGCTTCGACCAGCGTCGATGTCGCAGCTCCCGCGCACCACTCGACCCATCCACGTCGAGCGATCGGACCGGCCGGATGAGCACCGCGAACGCGGCCGTACCGGTCGTCGCCCGGTGACCGGCCGGCCCCGGGGAACCGACCGGCCCGTCAGCGGAGACGTCCGTGCCGTCCATTGTGGCGATCCGGTGGCCAGGCCGGGCCGACCCGGTGATTCCTGCCGGATATGTCACTCCGGGACGTTTGCGCCGGACCTCACCCGGCCCGGCCGGCGTCGGCGGGTGCCACATCCGGCCCCGCCGCATCCCGACCGGCAGCCACCGGCCGGATCCGCCGGGGCGCTCCGGCCCGGACCAGCCCGACCGCCAGCAGCAGGTACGGCGCCGCGAGCAGCCCGAAAACCACGCCGTGCCCGGCGACCGTCGAGGCGAGCGCGTACCCGCCGTACACCCCGATGGTGACGAGTGCGGCACCGAGCCCGGCCAGCGAGGTCACGGTCGCCCGGGCGGGCCCGTCGATGCTCTCCTGGAGGCGTACCCCGGCCACCAGGCTGGTCGTCTGGAGGAGGCAGAACGCCACCGCCACCAGCACGAAGCCCGCCGGTCGGCCGGCCAGCGCCCCGACGGCCAGCGCGACCGAGGCCGTCGCGACCGTGCCGGCGAACCGCCGCGCCGTCAGCCGCTGCCCGAGCGGGGTGAGCAGGCCGCCCAGCATCACCCCGACCCAGACCAGCAGCACCAGCAGTGGCACCCGGGAAACCGGGGCCACCTCGCCGGCCAGCAGTGGCACGTACTCCTCCAGCCCGCCCCAGATGCCGACCATCGCCGGCAGGATCAGCAGGGCCCGGCGGACCGCCCGGTTGCCCCTTGCCTCGGCGAGCGCCGCCCGCAGGATCGCGAACGGGCCGGACGCCGCGCCCCCGGCGACGCCGGGCTCGGCGGGGACAGCGCTGGCGGGTGCCGGGGTGCGGTGTTCCGGCAGCGCCAGCCCGACGGCGGCGCAGAGCAGGCTGGCCAGCACGCTGGCGATGCCGACCGCGGGATAGCCGCCGGCCGCGAAGACCGGGCTGGCGACCGCGATGGCCAGCAGCGCACCGAGCAGGCCGGCCGTGCTGGCCCGCCCGACCACCCGGCCGTAGCGGTCGGCCAGGCGGAGCCGGTCGAGTTCGTCGTAGACCAGGGCCTCGGCGGCTCCGGACTGGAGTGCACCGCGGACGCCCCAGAGCACGAAGCCGAGCGCGAAGACCTGGTACGAGGGCGCCGCGACCCAGAGTCCGAAGCCGACGGCACCGAGCAGCGGGGCGACGACGAGCAGCAGTCGCCGGGAGACGGCGTCGGCCAGGACCCCGGACGGGACCTCCAGGACGACCCCGGTCAGCGACCAGATGACGAAGAGCGACGAGATCTGCGGCACGGAGAGCCCGGTGTCGGTGAAGAGCAGCGCGTACACCGGGTAGAGCAGGACGAACTCGTCCAGGAACGCATAGAGGTAGAAGGTGCTGGCCAGTCGCCGCGCGCGGACTGTCGGCGCGGACGGTGAGGTGACGGGCATGGGGCCTTCCCACAGGAACAAATCGGACTCGGGTTTCGGGTCACGAAACGTCCCGGGCGGGCCCCGGCAGCACGGGCCGGGCCGGCCGCTGGCGCGGAACTAATGTCGATGCGTCATGCCGGCCAGTCTAGGTGGTCGGCGCGTTTCCGGCAGGTCCGATCCCGGCCGGCCGTTCGGCCGTTTTTCCCGCTCAGGCCCGCTACGAGCGGTTCCTACCGCTCCAACCCGGTTCCCGGCCGTGGGGCGCGAAATTATGCCGGATCTGGATTGGCGATCAGGGACGAGCGGGAATAGCAGAAGACGAAGGAGGAGTCATGTCGCCGATAGAAGTCGTCCTCATCGTCCTTGTGGTCCTCGTCGTGGCTGCGGCCGTACCCGCCATCTGGGTGGCCAGCCGTCGCCGCGCCCTGCGCACCCGGTTCGGTCCGGAGTACGACCGGGTGGTCGCCGAGCAGCAGAATCGGTCCGCCGCCGAGCAGGAACTCCGGGAACGCGAACGCCGCCACGCCGAGCTGACGCTCACTCCGCTCTCCGCCGAATCCCGCCAGCGGTACGCGGCCGACTGGGAGGAGATCCAGGCCCGGTTCGTCGACTCCCCCGCCGAGGCGGTGGGCGCGGCGGACGAACTGGTCACCCGGCTGATCGCCGAGCGTGGCTATCCGGTCGGCGAGTACGACGAGCAGCTCGCCCACCTCTCCGTCGAGCACGCCCGCACCCTGACCCACTACCGGGACGCGCACGAGATCCAACTGCGCAACGAGCGCGGCGAGGCCAGCACCGAGCAACTCCGCCAGGCCGTCGTCCACTACCGGGAACTCTTCGCCGACCTGCTCGGCGAGGACCCCGTACGCAAGCACTCGGAGCAGCATTCGGAGCAGCACTCGGACGGGACCCGTCCGGACACCCCGCAGGACGTACCGAGCCGGTGAGGAGGCACACTGCGATGCGTCACCAGGAACAGCAGACCGACAACGGCGGCACCGACGTGATCCGTTCGGAGCCGGTACCCGTGACCGGCCCCGCCGAGCCGGACGGCCGGCAGCGGAACCGGTATCCGGAGGGTACCGGCGACCAGGGCCCCGACGCGCTCGACGAGCGGGGCTCCTACGACAGCGACCTCGCGACCGACGGAACCGGCCCGGCGTTCCCGTCCGACCCGGCCGCCGAGGCCCGCAGCCGGGACGACCGGCGCGGCGAGAACCGCTCGGCGGAGGACCGGGCCGAGGACGCGGCCCTGGACGACGACGCCCTTCCGGAGCGCTCTCCGGCGCTTCGTGCCGACGGTGCCGACGACGCCGTCCCGAGCGCCGGTGACCGGGGCGACCTGGCGGACGTCAGCCAGACGGACGCGGCCGACGGCACCGACGAGCCGACCGGTAAGGTGCCGGCCACCGCCGACGCCGACACCGTACGGGTCGACCACGTCGCCGACGTGCGGACCGCCGGCAAGGACGCCGCCGGAGACCCCGACGGCAGCATCCGCACCGACGACCCGGACGACCCGGCCCGCACCGACGACCCGGACGGCAGCGCTCGGACCGACGATTCCGCCGACGACGCCCGGGACCGCTCCGGCACCTCCGAGTTCCACGCGCCGGCACCGCTGCCCACCAGCTTCGGTGCGCCCACCGTCGGCGGTGCGGTCGCCGCCGCCGCGCTGGCCGGCAGCCACCGCGACCCGCGCAACGAGGACACCGTCCGCTCCGGCGACGGGCCGGCCGACGACCGCATCGACGGGGTCCGCGACGAGCGGACCGAGGTCACCGCCGGTTCGGGCGTACCGGACCGGAGCCTCGGTGCGGCCGACGCCGCCACCGCCAACCGGCCCGGCGCACCGGTGACCGACGCCGACGGACCCGAGCCGGCGGCGGATCCGCTGGGCCGGCCGGTGGACTCGACGGCGGTCGGAGTGGCCCACCCGGTGAACCCGGACGTGCTCAGCGCGGGCCATCCCGACGTGGTCGGCGGCGATCCCGACGAGCCGGCGGAGGTCGACGACGGAACGGCGGCAGAGCCCCGGGGTACGACCGACGGCGGCCTTCCGCCCGGTGCCGCGCCGGCCGAGCCGATCGTCGCGATCCTCGACGACGAGGCCGTACGAGGATTCCGGGACCGGTGGCGGGACGTGCAGCTCCGGTTCGTCGACGACCCGCCGGGCGCCACCGAGGAGGCCCACCGGCTGGTCCGGGAGTCCGTGGCGGCGGTCACCGAGGCACTGACCCGCCAGCAGGACGACCTCGGCGGCTGGCAGCGGGACGACGCCACCGACACCGAGCAGCTGCGGATGGTGGTACGCCGGCACCGCGACTTCCTGGACCGCCTACTCGGCCGATAGCCCGCCTCGCGCGCCGATCTCCCGACGGCTCCCCGATGCCCGCCGACCGGTGGGTGCCGGGGAGCCGTCGGCGTACCGGGGAGCCGTCGGCACCAAGGGCAGGCGGAACAGCCTTTCCGTGGGTGAAGTCCCCGGCCCGGCCCGGCGGGGGCGGGGCGGGCGGGCAGGCAGGCATGGCACGGGTCGTCCGGGGTAGTCGGCCCGGAAGACCGCTCGCGCGCGACATCCGGCACAGGAGGGCAGCAGCATGACCGAGCGTGACCCGACGCCGAACCGGCCGCTTGAGGAGAGCCCCGAGGTGGCCGCCGCGATCGAGGACGAGACCGCTGTTCCGCAGCTCGCGGCGGACGGTGGGCCGGGTCCCGACAACCCGGACTTCGTGGACTCGGACGACGTTCCCGGCGACTTCCCGCGCACCGAGGACCTGCTCGGCGACCCGCACGGGCAGGGCGCGGGCAGCGCGGGCGACACGCGTACCGGCGCCGAGCAGGCGTGGGATCCGGAGGACCTGGCGATGGCGCAGGGCCGCGACCCGACACCGGAGAACGTACGGCGGGCCGGGGCGGAACTGGACCGGGAGGGTACGGCGGCGGCGGTGGAGAAGACGGTGCCCTGAGCCGGACCCGGCTCTCGGCCGGACCGCCCTGCGTCGGCACCGACGGCGGCGGTCCCCGCCCGACGCGTTGCCGCGCCGGCCGGGGACCGCTTTGGTGTCGCTGCTGTGCTGTTGTGCTACCCCAGTTGTCGTCCGCTGGTCAGAGCGCCGGGTAGGCGTTCTGCATCAGCTGGGTGAGCTGCGCCGGGAACCAGGCACCCGAGATCGGGGCACCGTCGAGCGCGCCGCTCATGTTGTTGTTGTTCCGCGGGTTACCGGTGTACGTCGGGTCGCACATCCGGTCGAAGCCCTTGCCCTCTTCGTTGTCGATCTGGGTGCTGGAGCCGTCAGACTCGCCCGGGGGCTTGATCCAGACGTACGCGTCGATCCCGGTGGCCGGGGCGGCCCGGGGCCGCTCACCGAGGCCGGCACCGCTCTGGTTGCACCAGTTGCCGAGGTGGATCCGGCGGTCGATACGGGAGCCGTCGACCTGCTCGTCCACGGTGCCCGAGGTGACCGCGCCGGTGGGCCGGCCCGAGCCGCCCCAACCGTTACGCGAGGTGTCGATCAGCATGCCGATGCTGCTGGAGAAGCCCTGCGAGATGAGCTCGGTGCGCAGGGCCTGGGCGAAGCGCTGCTCGTCCACGTACTTGTTGTAGTCGATCCACTTCGAGAGCCGGTTCTGCTCGGTCACGTTCAGGTAGGGCTCTACCGTGGCCGAGTAGTTGGCGGTGTTGGCGATGAAGCCGTGCACGTTGGCGGTGGTGCTGCCCTCGGCGCGGGCGGCCTCGGCGAAGATTTGCGCGGAGGGCCGGAAGTTGTCGTCCCACCCGATCCAGCCGTGGTGGCCGGCGTCGATGTAGTTGTAGACGTTCGGAACCGCACCGAGCTTGGCCAGGGCGTAGCCGACACCCTTGACGTAGTTGCCGTTGGACTTCATCGTGTCGCACTGCGCGGTCGCGGTCTCCCGCGGCGACACGTTGGTGACCAGGTTCGGCAGCGAGTCGATCTCAATGATCGCGATGATCCGCAGGCTGCTGTACTTGGTGTCGCCCATGATCGCCGCGATCGGGTCGATGTACTCGGTCTTGTACCTGCCCAGCGCGTCGGCCGGAAGCTCACCGTTCGAGGCCAGCGCCGCGCAGTCCCGGCCGGGCAGGTTGTAGATGACGAGCTGGATGTAGCCGGCGTTCTGCGCCAGCGCCTCGTCCAGGTGGTCACGCAGGCCCATGGCGCCGTTCGAGCTGCTGTCCGGGGTGCCCTCGATCGCCGCGATCCGGTCCAGCCAGACGCCGGTCGGGTTGCTGGAGATCCGGTTGCCGCCGGAGACGCTCTCCGCCTTGGCCTTCCACTCCGGGTTCACGTAACCCCGGGCGCCCGCGTACGGGTTGTCCACCCGGGCCGAGGGGTTCCCCGTCGGGCCGGTGGTCGGACCAGTGGTCGGGCCGGTCGTCGGCCCGGTCGTCGGGCCGGTGGTCGGCGCGGTGCCGTTGCAGTTGGTCCCGTTGACGCTGAAGGACGTCGGCGCCGGGTTGCTGCCGCTCCACGAGCCGTTGAACCCGATGCCGGTGGAGGCGCCGGTGGCCAGGTTGCCGTTCCACGCCACGTTGGTGGCGGTCACCTGGCTGCCGGACTGGGTCCAGTTGGCCGACCAGCCCTGGGTGACCCGCTGGCTCGAGTCCGGGAAGGTGAAGCGGAGGGTCCAGCCGTTGATCGCGTCACCGACGTTCCGGATGGTGATGTTGGCGCTGAAACCACCCTGCCACTGGTTGGCGCTGTAGGTGACGCTGCAGCCGGGGGCGGCCTGCGCCACCGATGCCGGAAGGGTGACCAGACCGGCGGCGACCAGAGCGCTCGCACCTGCCACCGCGACGGCTTTCTGCCGGACGGACAATCTACTCCGTAAATTCATGCCACTGATCTCCTTGGGCCAGCCGGTCACGACAGGCGGAACCGGCGCGGCGGTCACATGGACGTCACGTCAGGTGGGTACGTCCGTGGACGCCATGGGGGACTGCGGTAAACCCGCCCCGGACGACGGGCGCATCTTGGTGGTGGTGCCGGCCGCCGGCTGAGCGGCCGTGGTGACGCCGTCCGGTGAACCGGCTGCCCTCGGCGTCTGCTGCGCGGTGTGGCTCCCCCAGCACAGTGGATGAATTCTTGCATGGGAGCGCTTCCACCACAACACCTCGACAGTGATGGATGACGATTCCCGGCTTGCGTCGGCCATCGAGGCTCGTCATCGCGACCTGCGGCGGCACGGTCGGGTGGGCACAGTGGACCGCACCCCGACCCGCAGCCTACCCCGGGCCGCCGTCGCCCGCCTCGAACGGAACCGGACGAGCGACGCCGTACTCCCCCGGACCCGCCGATCAGGCGCTTCGCCGCCAAGCCCCGAGCGTTCGCGGCCAGCCGGCCCGTCGGAGCGGATCCCGCCCTCCGGAGCGGATCCCGCCCTCCCCGGTCGGGTCGGTACGCCGAACCCGAGGCGTCCGCTACCCACCACAGGTCCCAGGGGGTACCTCCGGGCGCCTTGAGTACCCGTTAGGGGAAAAGGCGAAAGAATCCGATGAAAGCTCACAAATTCGTTAATCTCGGTCATGGCTCGTCTGCCGGCGGGCTGAGGCAAGAGGGAAGGATGACGAAAGTCATGTCCAAGAAGTTCCTCGGCAGGATGATCGCAGGAGCCGCTCTCGGCGGCACTTCGCTACTCGTTTTCTCCCCCTCGGCCGCCCTCGCGGACGGCGGCCACCACTCGGAGGGGTACCAGAAGGACAGCTCAGGCCACGCCTTCGCGAAACCAGCCGCGGTGCGGCCCGGCGGCACGGTCGAACTCGTCGAGGTCTGCACCGAGGCGCAGCAGCACGCGTGGTTGTGGTCGAGGGTCACCGGAAAGGTGGACCTGATTCCCAGGGACGACCACCGGGCCGGCAAGAAGCCCGAGGAGAGCAGGGCGGAGAAGCCCGACGAGGGCAAGACGAAGAAGCCCGACGAGGGCAAGGCGGGGAAAACCGACGAGGGCAAGACGAAGAAGCCCGAGGAGAGCAAGGCAGAGAAGCCCGACGAGGGCAAGGCGGAGGGCACCGGCGGAATGGCCCGGGACGACGGCGGGCACGGCTGGGCGGAGTACGGGAAGGCCGAGGACGGCAGGCACGGCTGGGAGAAGGCCGAACCGCGCAGCGACGGCGGGGAAGCCGACCGGAAGGCCGAACCGGGCAAGGACAGCTGGGAGAAGGCCGAACCGGGCAAGGACGGCTGGGAGAGCGGCGGCGGGAAGGCCGAGGACGGTTGGACGGGCGGAAAGGGCGGCTACGAGTACTGGAACAGCGTCACCGTCCCGTGGGACGCGAAGCCGGGATCGTACGAGCTCACGGGCTCCTGCGGCAAGGGTGAGCTGACCATCCTGCCGAAGGGCTGGGTCGACGGCGGCGACGGCGGTGTGTCCTCCGGGAACGGCGACAACCTCGCGGTGGCCGGGATGGGGGTGCTCGGGTTGGCCGGGCTCGGCGGACTGGTGCTGTTGCGGCAGCGCCGTACCGATGAGTCGGCCGACTGAGGCGACGGCGAGCGGTGCCGGCGGCGGCCACGGGAGACCGTGGCGGGCCGCCGGCACCGGCCTCGTCGCCCTGCTGGCGCTGGTCGGCGCCGGTCTGATCGGGGCAGCCCTCAACGCGCCGGAACCGGCCCCGCCGACGCAGCCCGGTGCCGGCGCCGCCCCGGACCAGCAGAACCGGGCGGTGACCGGTCCGGACCTCGGCGACACCGGGCGTACGGCGACACCGGGCAGCGGTACCGACACCGGCCCGGCGCGGGTACTGGACAGGTCCGAGCCAGTCAAGATCACGATCCCGAAGATCGGCGTGGACGCGGCCATCATGCCGCTGGGACTCACCCCGGACGGGATGGTGCAGGTGCCACCGCTGGCCAGGGCGGGGCTGGCCGGCTGGTACCGGCTGGGTCCGACGCCCGGCGAGGCCGGCAACTCGGTGATCGTCGGGCACGTCGACTCCCGGGAGATCGGGCCGGCGGTCTTCTTCCGGCTCGGCGCCCTGCTGCCCGGGGACGGCATCCAGGTGATCCGCGAGGACGGCAGCCTGGCCAGCTTCGTGGTGGACGGCGTGAAGTCGTACCCGAAGGCGGCCTTTCCCACCGAGCTCGTCTACGGCCCGAGCGAGGATTCGGGGCTGCGGCTGGTGACCTGCGGCGGGGACTTCGACGAGCGCACGGGCTCCTATCCGGAGAACGTCGTCGCCTTCGCCCGCTTGGCCGGGTAACCGGGCAGCCGGCAGCCGGACAGCCGCCGACGGCACCCGCCCGGCTGGCTGACGGGCGGGCGGACCACGACGGGGGGACAGCGGCGTTACCGCTGTCCCCCCGTCGGGTGTCCGCCCACCCCGCCGATCCGGACATCCTCGACGTGAACTCCTCTATCACTCAGAAGTCGGCGTTCACCCAGGAACACCCATAATAACGACATCTCCTCACAAACTAGCTAACGTCGGTGCTGGCTCGACTGGCCGTCGAGCGCACCAACGGGGAAGGAGTGACCAAGAGTCATGAGTAGGAAACTGCTGGGGAAGGTGATGGCGGGCGCGGGTCTCGGTGCCGCATCCCTGCTGATCTGCGCGCCCGGAACCGCTCTGGCGGACGGCGCCCCGCACGACCGGGGCAACAGGGGCCACATCCACACCGTCCCGAAGGGAGTGAAGCCGGGACACAAATTCAAGATCATCCTCAAGTGCGAACACCCGGTGGCCAGGGCCTGGGTCTCGTCGAAGATCACCGGCAAGATCTGGCTCAAGCCGGTGCCTGAGGACGGCCTCCGGGTACCGGAAACCCCGCGTCCACAGCCCGACGGCGGCGGACAGCCCGACGGCGGACAGCCTCCGATCAGCCCGCAGCCGGAGCCGCCCAACCCGCAGCCGGAGCCACCGGCGAACACCCAGCCGCCGTTACCGCCGGAGAACACCCAGCCGCCGCTGCCGGACGCCCAGCCGGACATGGAGGGGCAGCCCGGGGGTGAGGGCGGCCAGGCCGCGTACGGCGGGGCCGTCTACGCGGCCTGGGCCAAGGTGCCGCACTGGACCAGGCCCGGGCACTACCCGGCCTGGGGCGCCTGCGACAGCAAGGGCAAGATCGTCGTGCTGCCCCGGGGCTGGGTGCACGGCGGTGACGGTGGCGCCACCGGAAGCGACTCCGGAAAGACCGCTGCCGGCGCCAGCCTGCTGGGAGCGGCAGCGCTCGGTGGCTTCCTGATGATCCGCCGACGTCGTACCGATGGCTCACCAGCCTGACGTGCCGACCAGGCGCGCCGGCGGCCGGCACGGGAAACCGTGGCGTGCCGCCGGCGTCACCCTGGTCGTCCTGCTCGCGATCAGCGGCACCGCCCTGCTCACCGCCGGCCTGAACCCGGCACCGGCACAGCCGCCACAGCCCGCCGACACCGAGGCCGCCGAAACGTCACCGCAGCCCGGCTCGACCCCCCGGCCACCACTGCCACCGGCCCCGGGCACCCCGACCGGGCAGCCCGGGGCCCCGACCGGGCCCGGCATGCCGACCGGCGGGCCGCCCCCGCTGGCCGAACTGCCGCGCTCCGAGCCGGTCCGGATCGGCATCCCGAAGATCAGGGTGGACGCCGAGATCATGCCGCTCGGGGTGGAGGCCGACGGGACCGTCCAGGTACCGCCGCTCAAGCAGGCCCACCGCGCCGGCTGGTACAAGCTGGGCGCCAGCCCCGGCGAGTTCGGCAACGCGGTCGTGGTCGGGCACGTCGACTCGGCCGCGATCGGCCCGGCCGTCTTCTTCCGGCTCGGCTCGCTCGAACGCGGCGACCGGATCGAGGTCGTCCGCGCCGACGGCGAGCTGGTCCGGTTCGCGGTGGACGCCGTCAAGTCGTACCCGAAGACCTCGTTCCCCTCCGAACTGGTCTACGGGACCGCCGACGCCGCCCGGCTCCAGGTGGTGACCTGCGGCGGCAGCTTCGACCGCAAGGAGGGCAGCTACCGGAACAACGTGATCGTCTCCGCGACCCGGATCCCCTGACGGGATCCGGGTCCCGCGGAGGGACGGGCCGGCTGGGCCGGGTCAGGCCGCCCAGCCAGCCGCCGGTCAGCCGGCCGCCGAGGTCCGGACCAGGGTACGGATCTGCCGCAGCAGTACGGAGAGCGCGGCGAGATCGGCCTGCGACTCGTCGAACTCTCCCATCGCCCTGCGGGTACGCCCGATCGAGATCGAGTTCGACCGTTCCCACTCCTGCACCCGCTCGTCCGGCGACAGTTCGGCAGGCGTCCCGCCGAGCACCTCGGCGGTGAGCGCGGCCAGCGCGGCGTAGAGGTCGTAGCGCAGCGCCATCCGGGCCAGCGTCTGCCAGCGGTCCTCCCGGGGCAGCAGCGAGATCTTCGACAGCAGCGCGTCGACCCGGAACCGGTCGGAGAGCACGAAGTAGACCGCCGCCACCTCGGCGACGTCCCGCCCGGTCGCCCGGGCCGTCTCCACCACGTCGAGCAGGCCGAAGCTGTACATCAGCCGGGTCGACCGCTCGGCCAGGTCCTGGGGCAGCCCGCGCCGTACGCACATGTCGACATGTGCCTCCAGCGCCTCCCGTTCGCTGCCGTAGAAGAGGCCGCCGAGTTCCGGCAGCAGCCGGGAGATGCCGTCCCGCAGCCGGGCGATCTCGGCCGGTACGTCGATCGGCGAGCGGCGGTTCGTCACCAGCCACCGTACGGCCCGGTCGAGCAGCCGCCGGGTGTCCAGGTAGACCGCCGTCTGGACGTCGGTCGGCACCCGGTTGTCCAGCGCCTCGATGTCGGCCCAGACCTCGCGCAGCCCGAAGACCTCCCGGACCACCACGTACGCCCGGATCACGTCCGCCGGGGTGGCGCCGGTCTCCTCCACCACCCGGTAGATGAACGAGATGCCGCCCCGGTTCACCGCCTCGTTGACCAGCACCGTGGTGACGATGTCCCGGTGCAGCCGGTGCTCCGGCATCCGGTCGGCGTACCGCTCGCGCAGCGGGGTCGGGAAATAGCCGGCGAGCACCTCGAAGGTCCACTCCTCGTCCGGCAGCCGGTCGGCCAGGATCTCCCGCTCCAGCACGATCTTGACGTACGCCAGCAGCACCGCGAACTCCGGCGCGGTCAACCCGGTGTCGGTGCGCGCCGCCAGCTCCTCGTCCGGCGGCAGCGCCTCCAGCTGCCGGTCGAGGTGACCGGCCCGCTCGAAGTCGGAGATCATCCGGCGGTGCACCGGCAGCAGCGAGGCCGCCTGGGCCTGCGCGTTGCCGATCGCCCGCGCCTGGTCGTAGTTGTCCCGGAGCACGAGCTGCGCGACCTCGTCGGTCATCTCGGCCAGCAGCGCGTCCCGGTCCGGCACGCTCAGCTCGCCGTCGGCCACCGCCGCACCGAGCAGGATCTTGATGTTCACCTCGTGGTCCGAGGTGTCCACCCCGGCCGCGTTGTCGATGAAGTCGGTGAAGATCCGGCCGCCGCCGCCGGCGTACTCGATCCGGCCGACCTGGGTGAAGCCGAGGTTGCCGCCCTCGCCGACCACCTTGACCCGCAGGTCCCTGCCGTCCACCCGGATCGCGTCGTTGGACTTGTCCCCCACCTCGGAGTTCGACTCCGACGACGCCTTCACGTAGGTGCCGATCCCGCCGTTCCAGAACAGGTCGACCGGGGCGCGGAGGATCGCCTTCATCAGCTCCGGCGGCGACATCGACTCGACGTCGCCGAGGTCGAGCACCGAGCGCACCTGCGGGCTGACCGGGATCGACTTGGCGGTACGCGGGTATATCCCGCCGCCTTCGCTGATCAGGTCGGCGTCGTAGTCCGCCCAGGACGAACGCGGGTGGTCGAAGAGCCGGCGGCGCTCGGCGTACGAGGTGGCCGGGTCGGGGTCCGGGTCCAGGAAGATGTGCCGGTGGTCGAAGGCGGCCACCAGCCTGATGTGCTCGGAGAGCAGCATCCCGTTGCCGAAGACGTCGCCGGACATGTCGCCGACCCCGACCACCGTGAAGTCCTGGCTCTGGGTGTCGATCCCCATGTCCCGGAAGTGCCGCTTCACCGACTCCCAGGCACCCCGGGCGGTGATCCCCATCTTCTTGTGGTCGTAGCCGGCCGAGCCGCCGGAGGCGAACGCGTCGGCCAGCCAGAAGCCGTTGCGCACCGAGATCTCGTTGGCGGTGTCGGAGAAGCTCGCGGTGCCCTTGTCCGCCGCCACCACCAGGTAGGGATCGTCGGCGTCGTGCCGGACCACGTCGGCCGGCGGCACGATCTGCCCGCCGACGAGGTTGTCGGTCACGTCCAGCAGGGCCGAGATGAAGCCCTGGTAGCAGGCGACCGCCTCGTCCCGGTCCCCCGGCTTCTGCTTGAGCACGAAGCCGCCCTTGGCGCCCACCGGCACGATCACAGCGTTCTTCACCATCTGCGCCTTGACCAGGCCGAGCACCTCGGTGCGGAAGTCCTCCCGCCGGTCCGACCAGCGGATGCCGCCCCGGGCCACCGGCCCGAACCGCAGGTGTACGCCCTCGAAGCGCGGCGAGTAGACGAAGATCTCGTACTTCGGCCGGGGCGCCGGCAGGTCCGGCACCGCCTGCGGGTCGAGCTTGAACGCCACGTACGGCTTGGGTCGGCCGTCGGTGCGCCGCTGGTAGAAGCTGGTCCGCAGGGTCGCCTGGATCAGCGTCAGGTAGGACCGCAGGATCCGGTCCTGGTCCAGGCTGCTCACGTCGTCGAGCTGCTGCCCGATCGAGGTGACCAGTTCCTTGCTCCGCAGGTTGCGCTCCTCGGCGCTGAGCCCGAGGGTCGGCGAGAACCGCACCTCGAAGAGTTCCACCAGCGAGGCGGCGAGCTGCGGGTACGCGATGAAGGTGGACTCCATGTAGTCCTGCGAGAAGACCGTGCCGGCCTGCCGCAGGTACTTCGCGTACGCCCGGAGCACCACCACCTGCCGCCAGGTGAGCCCGCCGCGCAGCACCAGCTCGTTGAAGCCGTCCACCTCGGCCTCGCCGCGCCAGGTGGCCGAGAAGGCGTTCTCGACGTGCGGGCGTACCTCGGCCAGCTCGCGGGCGCCGTCGGGGAGTTCGAGACCGAAGTCGTAGAGGTAGATCCGGCCGTCGATCCGGTCCACCTCGTACGGGTGCTCGTCGACCACCCGTACGCCGAGGGAGTGCAGTACCGGCAGGACGGCGGAGAGCACCATCGGCTCGCCGTACCGGTACACCTTGAACCGGACGTCCTCGACGGCGGTGGCCGGGGCGGGGCCGCCGGGCCGGGCCGGCTGCTGCTTGCGGAACATGTGCATCTCGAGCTGGCCCGGCTCCTCCAGCAGCTCCAGCTTGGCCAGGTCCTTCATCGCCTCGTACGGGGTGTGCCCGTCCTTGTAGCCCTCCGGGAACGCGTCGGCGTACCGGGTGAAGAGGTGTTTGGCCTGCTCGTCGCCGAGCTTGCGCTCCAGCACCAGCCGGTAGTCGTCGTCCCAGAGCCGGGTCGCGTCGGCGAGTTCCTCGGCGAGCAGGTCGGCGTCGACCTCGCCGGGCGGGCTGGCCGGGTCGGTCCGGACGATGAAGTGCACCCGGGCCAGCATCGACTCGGTGACCCGGGTGGTGTAGTCGACGCCGATGCCGTTCAGCTCGCGGAGCAGGATCTCCTGCATCCGCAGCCGGTTCTGGGTGGTGAACCGGTCCCGGGGCAGGTAGATCAGGCAGGAGATGAACCTGCCGTACCCGTCGCGGCGCAGGAAGACCCGCAGCTGGCGGCGGCCGGCCATCCGGAGTACGCCGATCACCGCGTGGTAGAGGTCGTCGGTCTTGATCTGGAAGAGTTCGTCCCGGGGATAGGTCTCCAGGATCTGCAACAGGTCCTTGCCGGAGTGGCTGCGCGGGCTGAGCCCGGAGCGGTCCAGCACCTCGGCGACCTTGCGGCGGACCACCGGCAGCTCGCGGACGCTGGTCCGGTACGCCGCCGTGGCGAGCAACCCGAGGAAGCGCCGCTCCCCCACCACCTCGCCGGCTTCGTTGAAGACCTTGAAGCCGATGTAGTCCAGGTAGGCCGACCGGTGCACGGTGGCCCGGCTGTTCGCCTTGGTGATGATGAGCAGCCGCTTCTCGGTCACCTTCTGGTGCGCCTCGGGGGTCATCGAGGAGAGCGCCCGGGGGGTGGTGGAGTCCTGGCGCAGGATGCCGAGCCCGGTGCCGAGGATCGCCTCCAGCGCCGCGCCCTGTGGGGTCTGGATCAGCCGGTACTCGCGGTAGCCGAGGAAGGTGAAGTGCTCGTGCGCCAGCCAGCGGAGCAGCTCCACCGAGTCGGTGATGTCCTTCTCCGGCACCGGTGGGCGGTTCTCGGCGGTGCGCGCGGCGGCCAGTTCGTCGGCGAGCGAGAGGGCGCGCTGGCGCATCTTGGGCCAGTCCTCCACCGCCTCCCGCACGTCGGTCAGCACCCGCTGCAACTCGGCGCGCAATCGGTCCCGGTCGGCGGCACCGCGTACCGGGTCGATCTCGATCCGCATCCAGCTCTCGACGATGTCGCCGTCGATCGCGTCGTCCGGTTCGACGTCGGCGGCGACCTCGGTCAGCCTGCCGAGCGGCTCGCGGCGGACCACCACCAACGGGTGCACCAGCATGTGCACGTCGAGGTGGTGGCCGGTCAGCAGGGCGGTGACGGAGTCCACCAGGAAGGGCATGTCGTCCGTGACGATCTCGATCACGGTGTGCTGCTGGTCCTCGTCCGGCTCGTGGATCCGCAGCTTCAGCTCGCCCGGCACCCGCTGCTGGGCGAGTTCCCGGTGCTCCTTGGCGGCGGCGAGCATCTCCGCCGCGGTGAAGCCGATCAGCTCCTCGTCCGGCGCGAACCGCCAGAACCTGTCGACGAGCGTCGCCGCGTCGTGGTCGTCCCCGGCCAGCGTGACCGCCTGGGCGACCAGCCGCTCGGCGTTCGGCACCGGCTCGTCCAGGTCGGCGTCCTCGACGTCGTCGGCGAGGGCCTCCGGTGGCAGTCCGAGGTCGTAGAGGGTGTCGATGCTGGCCCCCGGCACACCTGTCGCGCCGGAGGCGACCCGAGAGCCGGCTCCGTCGTCGTCGATCGCCGCGTCGTAGCTGTCGTCTCGGCTGGCATTCGCCGGCCGGAGAACGGGTTCCGGTTTGATCGCCGGACGCCGGTCCATCGTGCCACTCCCCTCGACCCACCACGCCGTGGGTCACTCTCCGCCCAGACTAGGCCCTACCGATCAGCCCCTCTGCCGGTGGACCGGCGGTGCGGATGCCGGATCTCGAGTCTCTCCCTCCGGCCGTCGCGGACACCCGACACGCCCGCCTGGGAGTACCCACGCACGCTCGGCCATCACCCGATCCGCCCCGCCGGAAGCACCGGGGCAGCCCGCGCTGGGCCCGGCGTACTACGGTCGGGCTGCCGCCGGTGCGCCTTCCGGTGGTGCGCCGACCTGGAAGGTAACCGCGGCATGCGCTTTTCCACGCCATCCCCACGCCCGCTTCTCCGGCATACTGCCCGACTCCGGCATACCGCCCGTCGAGGCACGACTGTCGCACTGGCCGGCGTGCTGCTCGCGGCCGGCGCCCTGGCCGGCTGCTCGGGCTCGGACGGGCCCGACCAGGCGGTCGACGCGTTCCTGGCCGGCTGGCTCGGCGGCGACATGCACCGGGTCGGCTTCCGTAACCCGGCCGGCGAGCGGGTGCCCGCCGAGGAGGTGACCGAGGAGATCAAGCAGCTCTCCGGCGAGTTGGCCAGGACGCCGCCGAAGCTCCGTCGGGAGGGCGAGGCCAAGGTCAACGAGGACAACGCGACCGCGACGGTACGGGTGGACTGGACGCTGCCCGGTGACACGCACTGGTCGTACCCCTCGGAGATCCATCTCAACCGTGGCGACGACGACGAGTGGCAGGTGATCTGGGAACCGAAGGTCGTCGAGCCCCGCCTCAGCAGCGGTGACGAGCTGGCGGTGCGCCGGCTGACCGCCAGCCGGGCGGCAGTGACGGACGGGGCCGGAGCGCCCCTGGTGGCGCCCCGCCCGGTGGTGGTCGTCGGGGTGCAGCCGGATCAGGTGACCGACGTACCCGGCCTGGTCCGGCAGCTCGACACGGCGTTCCGGGCGATCCGCCCGCCGATCACCCCGCCGGTGGACCTGACCGACCTGCCGGCCCGGATGAAGGAGGCGAAACCGAACGCCTTCGTCGACGTGGTGACGTTGCGCCGGGAGGCGTACCTCCAGATCAAACCGCGCATCTACGACCTGTCGGGGACGAAGTTCCGCGACGAGCAGCGGGAACTCGCACCGACCCGGGACTTCGCCCGCGCCCTGCTCGGCTCGGTCGACCCGGCGCAGGCGGACGACATCGCCGCCAACCCCGGCCTGGTGCAGGAGGGCGACTCGGTCGGTCACGGCGGGCTACAGGGTCGCTACGACAAGCAGTTGCGTGGCGGTGTCGGACTGAGCGTGGTCATCGTCAGCAAGCTTCCGGACGGCACGGTCGCGCCGGAGAGCACCGAGGTGTTCCGGCGCGAGCCGCAGGCCGGGATACCCCTGAAGACCACCCTCGACGTGCCGACCCAGAACGCCGCCGACGACGCGGTACGCGGCTCCCGGCAGCGCGCCGCCCTGGTCGCGGTACGCGTCGGCGACGGCGCCGTACTGGCCGCCGCGAACTCCGGCACCGCCGAGAACCTCGCCTTCACCGCCCAGGTCCCGCCCGGCTCGACCTTCAAGATGGTCAGCACGCTCGGGCTGCTCGACCTCGGCGCGGTCAGCCTGGACGGACCGGTCGGCTGCCCGAAGACGTTCACCGTGGAAGGGCGCTCGTTCAAGAACTCCGACAACTTCGCCCTCGGCACCGTGCCGTTCCGCACCGACTTCGCGAAGTCCTGCAATACGGCGTTCGCCGCGCTGGCGCCGAAGCTCGGACCGGACGGGCTGGCCAACGCCGGCCGGAGCCTGGGCCTGGAGGCGGAGTGGAAGCTCGGCACCGACGCCTTCACCGGCAAGGTCTCGGCGGGCGGGTCGGCGGCCGAGCGGGCGGCCGCCTCGTTCGGCCAGGGCACCACCGTGGTCAGCCCGCTGGCGATGGCGGCGGCCACCGCAGGCGTCGCCCGGGGCCAGTGGCAGCAGCCGAAACTGGTGCTGGAGCCGGTGCCCGGCGAGCCCGCCCCGCCCGGCCCGCAACTGAAGGCCGGTTCGGTCGAGCCGCTGCGCACGATGATGCGCGAGGTGGTCACCAAGGGGACCGGCAGCGCGCTGGCCGACGTGCCCGGCGGACCGGTGTACGGCAAGACCGGCACCGCCGAGTACGACGACAACCCGGCGCACACGCACGCCTGGTTCGTGGGCTGGCAGGGAGACGTCGCGTTCGCGGTCTTCGTCGAGAAGGGCGGGTCGAGTACGGCCAGCGCCGTGCCGATCGCCGAGAAGTTCCTCCGCGGCCTCCGCTGACCGGGGCGGCCCGGCCCGGACGAACACGACAGCCGGGGCGGTCGACGGGGTCTGCCCCGGACCGTCCCGGCTGTCGGTGCGGGTCGGCTCAGCGGGCGAGGGCCAGGCCCTGCTTGTCGGTGAACTTGCCGACCGCGATCATGATCAGGTCGATGAGCGTCCAGATGCCGAACCCGCCGAAGGTGAGGAGCATCAGGATGCCCGTGCCGACCTTGCCGACGTAGAACCGGTGCACGCCGATGGTGCCGAGGAAGAGGCAGAGCAGCAGCGCGGCGATCCAGGACTTCTGCCCGACGGCCGGACCGGCGGCGGTTGTGGACATGGTTTATTCCTTTCAGAACATTTCAGGGAAAGTTGCGTGCACAGCGGTCGCGCACATTACCGGAATCCCGTCGGCCCCGCTGCCCCGGTAACCGCACCGTGATCAGGCGGAAGTCACCGGCCCGGCAGACTGGCGACGAACATCGCGATCAGCTGCTCGTACGTCTCGTCCAGGTCCTCCGGCAGCCCGAAGCCGCCGCTGGCCTCCAGCGAGGCGAAGCCGTGTGCGATGGACCGGCCGCACCGGGTCGCATGGATCGCCGCCGAGTCGGTGAGCCCGTACGTCCGGAGCGCGGCGAGGAAGACCTGCAACATCCGGGTGGCGACGTCGACCATGGCCGGCTCGTGCATCGGATCGGGCGGCACCGCCGCGTACCGGGCCGGGTGCTCGCGGACGTAGTCGCGGTAGGCGCGCAGCAGTGCCGCCACCGCGTCGTCGCCGCTGCGACCCAGCACGGCCGCCACGAACCGGTCGGTCATCTCGGTCAGCACCCGGATCCCGACCAGCGTGCGCAGCTCGGCGAGGCCGGCGACGTGCTTGTAGAGCGAGGGCGGGGCGACCCCGGTGCGCGCGGCGACGGCCGCCAGGGTCAGCGCGTCGACGCCGTGCTCGTCGATCACCCCGAGCGCCGCGTCGACGACGGCGGTCGGCGAGAGCCCGGCCCTAGGCACCGCGACGCCCGTGGAACGCTCCTCGTCGACCCGGAGATCTGCTAGTCACAATAGCCAGAAAGCTAGTAGCGCTAGCCTGCCGTGTCAAATTCGCCATCTGTGCTACGGCTCAGCTTCTCCCAGCCGTCGAGGTCGGCCCGGCGCCGCTCCTGGGCCGCCCGGATGCTCCGCAGGGCGTCCTGCCCGAGCGGCCTTCGCCGGGTCACCGGGCTGGGTGCCGTCCATCGCGTCCACGGCCGCCCTGGTGCCGGCGGTCGACACCCGGTACGCCTCGATCGTCCTGGACCGGTGCATCCGGCGTCCACCGAACTCGGTACGGAACGCGCCCGGCTCGACGATCAACACCCGTACGCCGAACGGCGCCACCTCGGCGGCCAGCGCCTCGGAGAGGCCCTCCAGGGCGAACTTCGCCGCGCAGTACCCGCCGAAGCCGGGCATGGTGACCTGGCCGCCCATCGAACTCATCTGCACTATCGTCCCGCCGCCCTGCCGCCGCAGGTGCGGCAGCACCGCCCTGGTCACCGACACCGCGCCGAAGAACATCACCTCCAGCAGGGCGCGCAACTCCGGCATGGTCATTTCCTCGACGGCGCCGACCGAGCCGTAGCCGGCATTGTTCACCAGCACGTCGATCCGGCCGAACCCGGCGAGGGTCTCCGCCACCGCCCGCTGCACCGACGCCTCGTCGGTGACGTCGAGCCGGGCCGTCCGGACCCGCTCCGGCCCGGCCCCGGCGAGGTCGGCCAGTTGCCCGGTGTCCCGGGCGGTCGCCATCAGCCGGTCACCGGCGGCCAGCGCCGCCAGGGCGAGTTCCCGGCCGAAGCCCGCCGAGCATCCGGTCACCAACCACACCCGTTCCCGTCGCGCCACCGCGCCCCTCCCCGCCTCGTCCAGCCCGGCGGTGCCGACCACCGCCCGCGGTCCACTCTGGCCAACGGGCCGACCGGAGCGCCAACACACATTTCCAGCAGCCGCTACAGTCCTAGCCTGTGCCCCCCGAGCTGCGGCACCTGCGGTACTTCGTCGCGGTGGCCGAACACCGCAGCTTCACCCGGGCGGCGGTCGCGCTGCGGGTCGCCCAGCAGTCGCTGTCGCAGCAGGTCGCCGTCCTGGAACGATCCCTCGGGGTGCGGCTGTTCGACCGGGACACCCGCGGCGCCCGGCTCACCGAGGTCGGCGAGGTGTTCCTACCGGAGGCGCGCGCCGTGCTGGCCCGCGCCGACGAGGCGGTCGGCACCGTCGGGCGGGCGGTCCGCGGCGAGATCGGCCGGCTCAGCCTCGCCTTTCTGGTCTCGACCGCCAACTACATGCTGCCGCCGGTGGTCCGGGCGTTCCGGGAACGCTTCCCCGAGGTCGGACTGCACACCGAGGACGTCGGCATCGCCCAGCTGGTGACCGGCCTGCGCGAACGCCGGTACGACGCCGCCTTCACCCGACCACCGCTGGTGGACGACCTGGCCACCCGTACCCTGGTCACCGAACCCGTCTGCGCCGTGCTGCCCAGCGGGCACCCGCTCGCGCGCCGGTCCGAGCTGCGGCTGCGCGACCTCGCCGACGAACCCTGGGTGCTCACCTCCCCCGATTCCTGGCCGCCCTGGCACCGCAAGTACGACCGGGACTTCCACCGGGCCGGGTTCACGCCGGACGTGGTGGCCCGGGCCACCGGTGTGCCGCATCTGCTCGGGCTGGTCGCCGCCGGGTTAGGCGTGTCCCGGCTGGCCAGTTCGGCACGGAGCCTGCGCCGGACCGGGGTGGTGTTCGTGCCGCTGGCCGACGAGCGGGCGGAGACCGTGGTGGTCTGGGATCCGGCCGCGCCGAAGCCGGTACTGCGGAACCTGCTCGACGTCGTCACCGACCTGGCCACCACGATCGACCTGACCCACGCCGGTTAGCCGGAACCGCCGGGCGGGCAGCATGGTCTCGCGTCGTGGCGTCTCGGCCGCCGACATGGGCGCTCCCATCGGTGGATGTCGCCGCGGGGTCGTATGGGTCTGGCGTCGAGACTGTCGAGCTGCCCCGTTCGTGCGCCCACGAGTCCGGGTCGCGCCGATACCAACCACAGCTCGGTGCGCCAGGTGTCCCATCCATGCACCCAGCTCGACAGTCTCCCGATCGGAGGTCCCGGGCCAGGCCAGGCCCGGCGGCCCGGCGGTCGGTCGGCCGGGTGGCCGGGTGGCCGGGTGGCCGGGTGGCCGATCGGACGGGCCGACGGGCCGACGGGCCGACGGGCCGACGGGCCGACGGGCCGACGGGCCGACGGGCCGACGGGCCGACGGGCCGACGAGACAGCCAGGCGGCGGGACAGGACGAGCGGCGGGACAGGACGAGCGGATACGGCGGGGTTCAGGCGATGTCCGCCGACCCCGGCTCGGCGTCCCATGTCGGGGCCGCTGCCGACGCCTCGGGTTCCGCTTCGGCGGGACGGGTGGGGCGCACGGCATCGGCGGCCGCTTCCTCAGCTGGCGGCGGAGGGTCACGGCGAAGCCGACCCGGACCAGCCGACGCGGGCGGACCGACCGGCTCTGACTCATCGGCCGGGAGTGACGGGGTGCGGCGCAGCCGACCCGGACCAGCCGAGACTGGCGGACCCACCGGCTCCGACCAGCGGGCGGACAGGTCGGGTATCCCGAAGCGGACGCCGTTGACAGCCGGTCCACCCACCACCGAGCCAGCCGAGCCAGCCGCCGCCGCCGATCCAGCCACCGCCGAGCCAGCCGAGCCAGCCGCCGCCGACCCGGCCGGTATGCCGGTCGGTGGCATCGTCGACTGCCTGGGCGGTGCCACCGGCACGTCGGGCGGGACCGTGCGGGGGGCGGGCACGGCTGGCCGTTGCTCGGGGCCCGGCGGGCGTCCCGGGGCCAACCGGGGCGGGACCGCCTCCGGTGCAGCGACCGGGGCCAGGCCGGCGACCAGGGTGTCGACGATCTCGGCCGCGTAGGCGCCCTCCGGGTCGTAGTCGGGGTCGAAGACGGTGATCTCCACTCCCAGGCAGTGCGGGGTGTCGACCAGCCCGGCCAGCAGCAGCTCCAGCTCGGCGAAGGCGATCCCGCCCGGGTCCGGGGCGTCCACCGCCGGCATCACCGCCGGATCGAGTACGTCGACGTCGACGTGCACCCAGTAGCCGGCGCAGTCGGTCAACTGGTCGTGCGCCCACTGGGCGGTCCGGGCCGCCCCCTCGACCCGCAGTGCCGGCACCGGCCGGGTGACGATGCCGGCCGCCTGGAGGTCGAGCCGGTACTCGTCGTGTGCGCGGATGCCGAGCACCACCACGTCGATGTCCCGGAAGTACGGCCGGCGCCCCTCGATCGCCGCCAGGTCCGCCTGACCCCGGCCGGTGACCAGGGCCAGGTCCTCACCGGCCGCCGCGCCGACGTACGAGGCGTTGCCCGGGTGCCGGAAGTCGGAGTGGCCGTCCACGAAGACCAGTCCGATCCGGCCGCCGACCGCCTCGCCGAGCCGGTGCATGGCGAGCGCCGAGCCGAGCAGGACCGAGCAGTCGCCGCCGAGCACCAGCGGAAACTCGCCCTGGTCGATGATGCCGCCGATCCGGTCGGCCAGCTCCATCGAGTAGCGCGCGATCGAGCCGGCGTGACACACCCCGTCCCCGGGACGCCAGTCGCCCGGGTCGTACCGGGGCGGGGTGAGACAGCCGGCGTCCCGGGCGGCGAGCCGGTCGACCAGGTCGTGGTCGCGCAACGCGCCCGGCGCCTTGGCGCAGCCCGGCACCGACGTGGGGGTCGGCGGGCGCAGGCCCAGGTTGGACGGGGCGTCCAGGACGGCGATCCGGCGCATACTGTGCTCCCGTCCGGTATCGCGGCTGCCAGGCCGGCACGCGCGCTGGTCGTACTTCCTATTGTCTAGAAGAGCGCACGCGAGAGGGCCCTCCGGGCGCCGGCCACCGCAGGATCGTCCGGACCGGCGATGGTGAACAGGGACACCAGGTGCTGCCGGGCGGCCTCCCGGTCATCCCCGGCCGTCCGACGGACCAGCTCGACCAGCCGGGCGTACGCCTGCTCGGCCTGACCGCTGAGCACCTCGACGTCGGCGGCGAGCAACTGTGCCGGTACGTCGTCCGGCGCCGACGCCGCCGCGGCCAGTGCCGCCGCCGGGTCCGCACCGCTCACCCGGCGGGCCAGCGCGACGTGCGCCAGCCCGGCCTCGGCCGCCGCGTCCGCCGGCGCGTCCGACAGGATCTTCTTGTACGCCCGCTCCGCGGTGTCCAGGTCGCCGCTGATCAGCGCCTCGTCCGCCTCGCTGAGCCGGGGATCCTCCGGCGCCTCCACCGAGACGCCGCCGGCCTTGAGCACGGCGCCGATCCACTGCCGCAGCTGCGCCTCGGGCACCACTCCGGCGAAGGCGTCGACCGGCTGGCCGCCGACCACCGCGTAGACCATCGGGATGCTCTGCACCCGGAACATCTGCGCGAGCCGCTGGTTGGCGTCGACGTCGACCTTGGCGAGGATCCAGGCGCCGCCGCCCTCGACGGCCAGCCGTTCCAGCACCGGGGAGAGCTGCTTGCAGGGCTCACACCACTCGGCCCAGAAGTCGATCACCACCGGGGTGGTGAGGGAGCGTTCCAGTACCTCGGACTGGAAAGTGGCTTCGGTGACGTCGATCACCGCGACTCCACCACCGCCCCCCACAGGGGTGCCCGGCGGTGTTCCGGGGATGCCGGGGCCGGCCGGCGGGGTGGCTGGGGCCGCCGGCTTCGCGGGTGTCTGTGCGGCGCGCAGCGCGCCGAGGTCGACCGCGCCGCGGGTGAAGATCGACGAGGTGATCCGTGGGTCGCTCATGGTTCCCTAGTCTCGCACGCGAGGCCACGAACCCCGGCGAACCGCCACTGCCCGACACCTCGCCGAGCCGGGTACACCGACCACGCCCACCGATCCGGCACCGGCCGCGGCGCTCAGAACCGGGCCGGCTCGCGGTAGACGCCCCACTCGGCGCGCAGCGCGTCGCAGATCTCCCCGAGGGTCGCCTCGGCGCGTACGGCGGCCAGCATCGGCGGAATCAGGTTCCCGTCGGTGCGGGCGACCTGCACCATCCGGGCCAGCGCCGCGGTCACCTCGGCGGCGTCCCGGCCGGCCTTGCGCTCGGCCAGCGCCCGCCGCTGCTCCAGCTCCACCTCGTGCGAGACCCGCAGGATCTCCAGCTCCTTGGCGACCGTGCCGGTGTGGCAGTTCACCCCGACGATCTTCTTGTCGCCCTTCTCCAGCGCCTGCTGGTAGACGAAGGCCGACTCGGCGATCTGGCCGATGAACCAGCCGTCCTCGATGCCGCGCAGGATGCCGGAGGTCATCGGGCCGATCTGGTGCGGGCCGTCGCCGCCGAGCTGCCGGATCCGGGCGAAGATCTCCTCCGCCTCCGCCTCGATCTTGTCGGTGAGCGCCTCCACGTACCAGGAGCCGCCGAGCGGGTCGGCCACGTTCACCACCCCGGTCTCCTCCATCAGCACCTGCTGGGTACGCAGGGCGATCTCCGCCGAGGAGTCGGTGGGCAGCGCCAGGGTCTCGTCCAGCGCGTTCGTGTGCAGCGAGTTGGTGCCGCCGAGCACCGCCGCCAGCGCCTCCACGGCGGTGCGCACCACGTTGTTGACCGGCTGCTGCGCGGTCAGCGAGACCCCGGCGGTCTGGGTGTGGAAGCGCAGCCAGAGCGCCCGGGCGTCGGTGGCGCCGTACACCTCGCGCAGCCAGCGGGCCCAGATCCGGCGGGCCGCCCGGAACTTGGCGATCTCCTCGAAGAAGTCGACGTGCGAGTCGAAGAAGAAGCTCAGCCCCGGGGCGAAGCGGTTGACGTCGAGGCCCCGGGAGAGTCCCAGCTCGACGTAGCCGAACCCGTCCGCCAGGGTGTACGCCAACTCCTGCGCGGCGGTCGAGCCGGCCTCCCGGATGTGGTAGCCGGAGACCGACAGCGGCTTGTAGCGCGGGATCTCCCGGTCGCAGTACTCCATCAGGTCGCCGATCAGCCGCAGGTGCGGCTCGGGGTCGAAGAGCCACTCCTTCTGCGCGATGTACTCCTTGAAGATGTCGGTCTGGAGGGTGCCGTCCAGGGTGGCGATGTCCGCGCCCTGCCGCTCGGCGGCCACCAGGTACATGCAGAAGACCGGCACCGCCGGCCCGGAGATGGTCATCGAGGTGGTGACGGCGGCCAGGTCGATGCCGTCGAAGAGCAGCTCCATGTCGGCGGCCGAGTCGACGGCGACGCCGCAGTGCCCGACCTCGCCGAGCGCCTGCGGGTCGTCGGAGTCCCGGCCCATCAGGGTCGGCATGTCGAAGGCGACGGAGAGGCCGCCACCGCCCGCGCCGAGGATCATCCGGTAGCGCTCGTTCGTCTGCCGGGCGTTGCCGAAGCCGGCGAACTGCCGGATCGTCCAGGTCCGCCCCCGGTAGCCGGTCGGGTACAACCCCCGGGTGTACGGGTACTCGCCCGGCCAGCCGATCCGACCGAAGCGCGGGTCGGCGCTCCCCTCGGGTGGGCCGTAGACCGGCTCGACGGGCATCCCGGAGAGGGTGCTGAAGTCCGCGTCCCGCTTGCGCGCCGCGTCGTACCTGGCCTGCCAGCGTGCTCTACCGGCGGCGATCTCCTCGGCGTTCATCGCAGCGGGCCTCCTCGCTCCTCGACTCCGCCCGAGTGTAGAGGGGAACCCTGAACGATCGCTAAGGTAGGGCCCGCGGATCGCCTCGCGGTGGAGCCGGGGCCCTCCCCCGCCCGGGTCAGGCCCCGGCGGCCGGCGGTGCGTTCAGCTCGATGTCGTCCACCTTGACGTTCACCTCGGTGACCGTCAGGCCGTACTTCTCCACCGCCTCGATGACGCTGGCCCGGACCGCCTCGGTCACCTCCTGCACGACGTGCCCGGCGGCGATCACCAGCACGATCCTGATCGTGGCGCTGGTCCCCTTCACCTCGGCCGAGACGCCCCGCCCCGCGTCGCCCACCTCGTCCAGGCCGACCTTGTCCAGCACGGTGTTGAAGAACCGGGCGACGTCGCCACCGAGATCGGCGACACCGGGCACCGAGCGGGCCGCCGTACCGGCGATCTTCTCGATGACCTCTTCGGACACTTCGGTGCCGCCCCTCGGTGCCGCCGCCGGTGCGGGTGCCGCCGGTGCGGTCTCCGGAGCCTGGCCGGAATCGTTCTGAACCTCGGTCATCCTTCGTCTCTCTCCCCTGGTCTCGACGGCCCGCACGGCGCCGCCGGCGTTGACGGAGCCTATCGGCCGCCGGCAACCAGCGGTGTGACTGACACATCCCCGGCGGGCGAGGACCGGCACGGGCTCGTGGCGCAAGGAACGTACAAGACCGTGCTGCCGGGGACGGGCCAGGATCGCTGGCGACCATCGAGCAAGGAGGATCCGTCATGACCGCAGCCGTCCCGACCGCCGGACCGGAGCCGGCCCGGGTCCGCTTCGACACCAAGATCGCCATCCTGCTCCGGGACGACCTGGCCAGCTGGCAACGGCTCAACGTGACGGCGTTCCTGACCAGCGGCGTCGCCGGAGCGGAACCGGAACTGCTCGGCGCCGACTACCTCGACGCCGACGGCACCCGCTACCTGCCGATGTTCCGCCAGCCGGTGCTGGTCTTCACCGGCACCCGGGAGGTACTGGTCGGGGCGCACCGCCGGGCCGTCGAACGGGAGATGCGGGTCGCCATCTTCACCGAGCAGCTCTTCGGCACCGGCAACGACCGGGACAACCGGGCCGCCGTCGCAGCGGTCGGGCGGGACCGGCTCGACCTGGTGGGGCTGGCCGTGCACGGGCCGCGCAACGCCGTCGACAAGGTGTTCAGGGGCGCCGCCCTGCACCCGTGAACCGGGAACGGGCGGCTCAGCCGGCGGAACGGCCGAGCAGGCGGCTCAGCCGGCGGAACGGCCGAGCTGGTCGAGCAGCTCGTCGGCTGCCGCGTACGGGTCGAGCCCGCCGTCGGCCACCCGGGCGGCGAGCGCCGCCAGGGACGTACCCGCGCGCAGCGAACCGATCCGGTTCCGGAGGGTGCCGAGCGCGATCGCCTCGACCTCGGCGGCGGCCCGCGCCTCGCGGCGGCGGCGCAGCTCGCCGTGCTCGACCAGCCAGCCGCGGTGCTTCTCCACCGCCGTGACCAGGTCGTCGATCCCCTCGCCCCGGGCCGCCACCGCACGCACCACCCGGGGCCGCCACTCCCCGGGACCGCGCTCGCCCAGCGCGATCATGCCGTTGATGTCCCGCACGGTGGAGTCGGCGCCGTCCCGGTCGGCCTTGTTGACCACGAAGACGTCGGCGATCTCCAGGATGCCGGCCTTGACCGCCTGGATCGCGTCACCCATCCCCGGGGCCAACAGCACCAGGGTGGTGTCGGCGAGCGAGGCGACCTCCACCTCGGCCTGGCCGACCCCGACGGTCTCCACGAGTACGACGTCGCAGCCGGCCCCCTCCAGCACCCGGACCGCCTGCGGGGTGGCCGCCGCCAGCCCGCCCAGGTGTCCCCGGCTGGACATCGACCGGATGTAGACGCCGGGGTCGGTGGCGTGGTCCTGCATCCGGACCCGGTCGCCGAGGATCGCCCCGCCGGTGAACGGGCTGGACGGATCCACCGCGAGCACCCCGACCCGGTGGTCCCGGGCCCGCAACGCCCGGACGAGTTCGTTCGTGGTGGTCGACTTGCCCACCCCGGGCGAACCGGTCAGCCCGATCACCTGGGCCTGCCCGGTGTGCGGGGCGAGCGCCGCCGCGACCTGCGGCAGCAGCTCGTCACCGGACTCGACCAGGGTGATCAGCCGGGCGACCGCCCGGGGATCGCCGTTCCGGGCCAGCTCGACGAGCATCGGCACGTCCCGGCTGCGCCGCACCGGCCCGGCCGCCCCGACGGACCGGGACGCTGCCCGCTCCGGCGGCGCCTGCCCCGGGCCGGCCGCGCGGTCCGGGCCGGACGACCCTGCTGCGGGCCGGTCGGCGGCCGAGCCGGGGGTCACTCCCGCCCGCCAGCCTGTCCCGGCACCCGCAGGATCAGCGCGTCACCCTGCCCGCCACCGCCGCAGAGCGCCGCCGCGCCGGTACCGCCGCCCCGGCGGCGCAGCTCCATCGCCAGGGTGAGCACCAGGCGGGCGCCGGACATCCCGATCGGGTGGCCGAGCGCGATCGCACCGCCGTTGACGTTGACGATCTCGTCGGAGACACCGAGGTCCCGGGTCGACTTGATGCCCACCTGCGCGAACGCCTCGTTGATCTCGATCAGGTCGAGGTCGCCGACGGAGAGCCCGGCCTTGCGCAGCGCGTGCTCGATGGCGTTCGCCGGTTGCGAGTGCAGCGAGTTGTCCGGCCCCGCGACGTTGCCGTGCGGGCCGATCTCGGCCAGCCAGGTCAGCCCCAGCTCCTCGGCCTTCGCCCTGCTCATCACCAGCACCGCGCAGGCACCGTCGGAGATCGGCGAGGAGCTGCCGGCGGTGATCGTCCCGTCCGGGGTGAAGGCCGGGCGGAGCCGGGCCAGCGACTCGGCGGTGGTGTCCGGGCGTACGCCCTCGTCCTCGTCGATGACCAGCGGATCGCCCTTGCGCTGCGGCACCGCCACCGGGACGATCTCCTCGGCGAAGGCGCCGTTCTTTTGCGCGGCGGCGGCCCGCTGGTGGCTGGCGGCGGCGAATGCGTCCTGCTCGGCCCGGCCGATCCCGTGCCGGGCGTTGTGCCGCTCGGTGGACTCGCCCATCGCGCAGCAGTCCCACGCGTCGGTGAGGCCGTCCAGCGCCATGTGGTCCTTCACAATCACGTCGCCGTACTTGTAGCCGGCCCGCTGGCCGAGCAGCAGGTGCGGGGCGTTCGTCATCGACTCCATCCCGCCGGCCACCACGATGTCGAACTCGCCGGCCCGGATGAGCTGGTCGGCCAGGGCGATCGCGTCCAGGCCGGAGAGGCAGACCTTGTTGATCGTCAGCGCCGGTACGGACATCGGGATGCCCGCCTCCACCGCCGCCTGCCGGGCCGGGATCTGCCCGGCGCCGGCCTGGAGCACCTGCCCCATGATCACGTACTGCACCTGGTCGGCGGGGACGCCGGAGCGCACCAGGGCGCCCCGGATGGCGATCCCGCCGAGCTTCGTCGCCGGGAGGTCCTTGAGGTTGCCGAGCAGCCGACCCATCGGGGTACGGGCGCCGTTGACGATCACGGATGCCATGGGAACTGTCGCCTCCGGGGGGAACCTGGCGGAGCGCCTTAACGTCGGTTAGGTCAGACTAGCCTGGTGGACGACGACAACCCGGGCGGCCCCGCTGCCGACTATCTCACAGGCATCGGCCTGCTGGGCATCGATCACGTCGGGGTGGCGGTCGCCGACCTCGACAACGGAATCGAGTTCTACCAGCGGGTCTTCGGGATGCGCTGCGTGCACACCGAGACCAACCCCGAGCAGGGGGTCCGGGAGGCGATGCTCCAGGTCGGCCCGACGCCCGACGGCGGCTTCGTGCAGTTGCTCGCCCCGCTGACCCCGGACTCCACGATCGCGAAGTTCCTCGACCGCAGTGGGCCCGGGGTGCAGCAGGTGGCGTACCGGGTGACCGACGTCGACGCCGCCTGCGCGGCGCTGCGCGACCGGGGCGTACGGGTGCTCTACGAGACGCCGAAACGGGGCACCGCCGGCTCCCGGGTCAACTTCGTGCATCCCCGGGACACCGGCGGCGTACTCGTGGAACTCGTCGAACCCGCCGCCGACGGGGTGTAAGGAAGGGCCCCCCGTTATCGCTTTCTGTTGTAGCGGGGGCCCTTCCTAACACCCGGTCAGGCCGGCACGGTGTCGTACGACTCCACCAGGTCGGCCGGGAGCGGGGCCAGGTCGGTGGCCCGGCGGAAGTCGCCGAGGGTGGTGCCGGTGCACTCCGAGTCGACGTTGCGGGCGCCGGCCCGGGTACGCACGTCGGAGAGGTTGACCGCCCGGAAGTCGACGGAGAACCGGGTCCGGCCGGAGGTGTTCGGCACGGTGGCGTGCAGCTGGGCGCCGGAGAAGACCAGCACCCCGCCGGGCGGGGTGAGCACCCGCAGATCAGGTTCCCCGGACAGCTCCTGCTCCAGCCGGGGCTGCTCGCGGGTCTCGGCGTGCACCTGGGCGGCGGCGACGCTACGCCCGTGCGCCACCCACTGCGCGTAGTTGTAGTGCCGCGAACTGTTCCGCACCCCGGTGCCGAAGTACTCCGGGTGGAAGGCCATCACGTTCGCCCCGGTCACCTCGTACACCGGGATCCAGAAGTTGAGCTGGCACATCGGCGCGGAGAACCAGGTGTCCCGGTGCGACTCGAACTGGAGCGTCAGCCCCGCGTTGAGGTACTCGCTGGTCATCGAGCGCAGCCGGGGCACGTCGAAGTAGGTCCGCGCCGGGTCGGCGCCCAGGTCGGAGAGCACCCCGCGGACGAGTTCCGCGCTGCGCGGATGGTTGATGAAGCTGGGCTTCAGCTCGGCCAGCACCCCCACGTAGTCCGGGGCGGCCAGGTGGTGCTGGGCCTCCGGCGGGAAGTACGGCGCGAACGCGGTCTCGGTCATCTGCCGGGCGAACGCGACGAGCGCCATCGAGTGCGGCGTCGGCGAGTAGACGAACAGGTCCCCGGCGAAGAGCCGGGCCCGCCGCTCGTCGTCGGACATCGGCGAGTCGAAGTGCAGCACCGTCACTGCGGCCTCCTGCGGTAGCTCCCGGTAGGTCGGTCTTCGGTCAGCGGTCTTTGTCCTCGGTCTTCGTCGTCGGTCAGCGGGTCACGCTGGGTCCGCGCAGCGGTCACGGTAGGCGCCGGCCGGCGGTGCCGGAATGCGCCGTCCGGTCGGGCCGGAGACCGTGTCGACAATCCGACTTCGCCTCGGGTACCCGGCCGGAACGGCGACCGGGGTGCCGGCCGGCACATAGAGTCGGCCGATGCCGCCCGCGCAGCCCGCCGCGCCCGCCGCCACCCCGGCGCAGCACGCCGCACCCGCCGACGGTGCTGTCCGGGTACGCCCGTTCCGGTTCACCGCCGCGATGCCCGCGCTTAACCATCCGGTGGCGCGGTGGCGCGACCAGATCCGCCGGATCGAGGACCTCGGCTTCGACTCGGTCTCGGTCTCCGACCACCTCACCGGCGGCTGGTCGATGGACCCGCTGGTGGCGATGACGGTGGCCGCCGAGGCCACCACCCGGCTCCGGCTGCTCGGCCTGGTCTTCTGCAACGACTTCCGGCATCCGGTACTCCTGCACAAGGCGCTGGCCAACCTCGACGTCTTCTCCGCCGGCCGGCTGGAGATCGGCCTCGGCGCCGGCTGGCTGCGCGACGACCACGACGCCGCCGGCCTACCCTTCGACCCCCCGACGGTACGCGTCGCGCGGCTGGTCGAGTCGGTCGAGATCCTGCTCCGGCTCTTCGCCGGCGGCCCGGTCGACTTCGCCGGCCGGCACTACCGGGTCAGCGGACTGGCCGGGCTGCCGGAGCCGGTGCAGCGCCCACATCCGCCGCTGCTGGTCGGCGGCGGCAGCCGGCGGATCCTCGAACTCGCCGGCCGGCGGGCCGACATCGTCGGGATCAACCCCCGGCTCGCCCCGGACGTCGACCCGCGGGCCGCGCTGGCCGAGCTGAGCCCGGCACGCTTCGCCCGCAAGGTCGCCTGGGCTCGGGACGCCGCGGCCGCCGCCGGGCGGGATCCGGCCGGACTGGAGTTCCAGGCCCGGATGTTCGACGTACGGGTACTGCACCGGGGTGTCGAACACCGTGCCTCGTCCAGCCACGCCCAGCGGGTCGACCCGGCCGCGCTGGTCGGCTCGCCGTCGGTGCTGCACGGCAGCGTGGCCGAGTGCGTCGACAAGCTCCTCGCCCTGCGCGACGAGTACGGCGTCAGTTATCTGCACCTCGGCGGCAACCTGGACGCCGCCGCCCCGATCGTGGCCCGGCTGTCCGGACGCTGACCACGCGCCGGATGCCGGCACGGGCGCCAGATGCCAGATGCCCGTCGACCGATGCCCGATGCCCGATGTGGCAAGGGTTTCCCGGAGCGGAGTCGACGGCACCGCCGGAAGGGCCGGCAGAGCACAGTGGAACAGACGAACAGCACCACCGACCGGCGGGGCGAGTTGACCTTGTGAACTGGGCGCGATAGTACGACACGGCTCTTGCGAAGCACCCCGGTAAGTCTGCAAGTATGTCCCAATGCCCCAGCAGCAGTCCTCCCCTCTCGCGTTCTTCGACAACGCGAACTCACAGCCAGACTTCACGGTCGCCCTGCGCGGCTACGACCGTGAGCAGGTCAACAGCCACCTGGGCCGGTTGAACGCCGCTCTGAACCAGTCCGAGCAGGCCCGCGCCGAGGCCGAGCAGCGGATGAACGACGCCCAGCGCCGGCTCCGCCAGGCCGAGCAGCGGCTCACGTCGGTCGAGCAGAAGCTCACCGACACCAACAAGCAGCTCGAGGAGAACAACCGCCCGACCCTCTCCGGCCTGGGCACCCGGGTGGAGCAGATCCTGCGCCTCGCCGAGGAGCAGGCCAACGACCACCGCGGTGAGGCCAAGCGCGAGTCGGAGGGCATCCTCTCGGCCGCCCGGCTGGAGGCGCGGGAGATCACCGACAAGGCGCGCGCCGAGGCCGCCGCGATGAAGGCCTCCGCCGAGCGGGAGGCGGGCAGTGTCCGCACCGCCGCCGAGCGGGAGGCCGCCGAGGTCCGGGTGCAGGCCCGCCGGGAGGCGGACACCCTGCGCGCCGACGCGGAGCGGGAGACCAAGCAGCTGCGTACGGTCACCGCGCACGAGGTCGCCGAGCTGAAGTCCACCGTCGAGCGGGAGGTCGCCACGCTGCGGGCCACCGCCGAGCGGGAGATCACCCAGCAGCGCGCCAAGGCGGCCCGGGAGGCCGAGGAGAAGCGCGCCGAGGCGACCAAGCTGCTCACCGACGCCCGGGACAAGCGCGACAAGGATCTCCAGGCGCTGGAGCTCCAGCTCGCCGAGCGCCGGGAGAAGGCCGAGCGCGAGGAGTCGGAGCGGCACGCCGCCCAGGTGGCCCAGACCCAGAAGCTGGTCGCCGAGGCCGAGCAGCGGGCCCGGGCCGCGCAGGACCGCGCCAAGGAGATCGAGCAGCGCGCCGAGGCCCGCCGGGTGGAATCGGAGCGGCACGCCAACGAGACCATCGACAAGGCGAAGGCACTCGCCGACAAGACCCTGAACGAGGCCCGCGCCGAGGCGCACCGCCTGCTCAGCGAGGCGCGTACCGAGGCGGACCTGACCACCCAGGCGGCCCGCCGCGAGGTCGAGGACCTCACCCGGCAGAAGGACGCCGTCACCTCCCAGCTCGGCCAGATGCTCTCCGGGCTGGCCGGGATCGTGCCGGGCGTGGGCGGGGCGGCAGCCAAGCCCGAGGCGCCGAAGGCCGCAGCCGCCGAGGAGAAGACCGAGGCGGAGGAGCGGGTTCCCGCGGACGCGACGAACTGACCCGACCACGGTCGCGGGTCGGACTGCGGGGCAGCAGTACGGCCGGGGCCGTACCGGATTTTCCGGTACGGCCCCGTGTGCTGCCCGACGTCCGCATCCGGTAGGTTGGCCATTGTCACCAGCGGTGAGCTTCGTCCCATAAGCCCCGTCGGGTATCGCCGCAGAACCGTCCACCGCGTGTGAGGATGGGAGCATGTCGCACGGCGAGGAACTGTTCGCCCTGAACGGGGACGTGGCTACGGAGCCGAGCTTCGAGCCGGCCTTCCGGGGCTACGACAAAGGCCAGGTGGAGCGGTACGTCGCTCGCGCCGAGAACGAGATCGCCACCCTGGCGGCCCAGCGCGAGCACGCGTACACCCAGATCCACAATCTGGCCGGACAGGTCGAGGTGCTGCAACGCGACCTGGCGGCGGTACGCCGGCAGGTCGGCGTTGTCGACCGGGCGTCGTTCCGGCACCTCGGTCCGGTGGTCGAACAGATCCTGACCCTCGCCGAGGAACAGGCCGAGATCATCCACCGGGACACCATCCAGGAGATCGAGGCCCGGCGGGCCGAGGCGGAGCAGGTCCTCGAGGACGCCCGTCAGCAGGCCGCCGACGCACTGCGCGACTTCGAACTCGCCCTCGCCGCCCGCCGCGCCGAGGAGGACAAGGTCAACACGGCCCGCCGGGCCGAGGCGGACGCCGCCGTCGCCGCCGCCGCCGAGGAGGCCACCCGGCTCCGCGAGGCCGGGCAGGCCGCCTTCGAGAAGGCCAAGCAGGAAGGTTCCGAGTTGCGCAACCGGGCCGCCGAGGAGGCGAACCGGCTCCGCGAGGCGAGTCAGGCGGCGCACGCCAAGGCCGTGCAGGAGGCGAAGCAGCTGCGGGACACCGCCGAGGAGGAGGCGACCCGGCTCACCGAGCTGACCAACCAGCAGGCCCGGGAGCTGACCGAGCGGACCGAGCGGGAGAGCCAGCAGGTTGTCGAACGGGCCCGCCAGGAGTCGGCCCGGCTGCGGCACGCGGCCCAGCACGAGGCCAACCGGCTGCGCGACGCCGCCCAGCAGGAGGCGACCCGGCTGCGCGAGGCCGGGCAGGCGGCACACGTCAAGGCCCAGCAGGAGGCGCAGCGGCTCACCGACGCGGCCAGCCAGGAGGCCGACCGCGTGATCGAGCTGGCCAAGCAGGAGGCCACCAAGCTGCGCGAGGCCGGCCAGGGGCTGCACGCGAAGGCCAAGCACGAGGCGACCCAGCTCCGCGAGGCCGGGCAGGCGGCGCACGACAAGGCCAAGCAGGAGGCGACCCGGATCAACGAGGAGACCGCCGAGTACGTCCGCACGTCCCGGGCCGACGTCGAGGAGTACGCCCAGAAGGTGCGGGCGGAGACGCAGCAGGAGCTGGGTGCCTGGCGCTCCGGCGTCGAGCAGGAGCTGAACCGGCGCCGTACCACCGCCGAGTCGGAGATCGCCGCCCAGCGCAGCGCGGCCGAGCAGGAACTCGCCGCCGGCCGGGCCGCGCTGGAGGAGGAACTCGCCGCCTACCGGGCCGGCGCCGACCGGGAGTTCAACCAGCGCACCTCCGAGCTGGAGCAGCAGTTCGCGCAACGGCAGGCGGAACTCGACGAGCAGGTCGAGCAGCGGCGCGCGGAGCTGGAGGAGTCCTACCAGACCCGCCGGGCGGAGATCGAGGGCGGCGCCGACCGGGTCCGCCAGGAGGCCGACGAGTACGCCGAGCAGGTGCGCCGGGAGGCCGACGAGCACGCCGTGCGGATCCGCCAGGAGGCCGAGGAGCGGCTCGCCGAGTTGCAGCGGCAGGCGGACGAGCAGGCGACGACGTCCCGCCGGCAGTTCGAGGAGTACATGGCCACCGCACAGCAGCACCTGGCCACCACCCAGCAGCACCTGGCGAGTACCCAGCAGGAGGCGGTCGCCGGCCGGCAGCAGTTGGCCGAGGTGATGCAGGAGATCGCCGAGGCCCAGCAGGCACTCGCCGACATCCGCCAGGAGACTGTCGCGTCCCGCCAGGAGTCCGACCGGATCCAGCGGCAACTCGCCACCGCCCAGGCCCAGCTCGCCGGCGAGCAGGACCGGCTGACCGGCACGGAGCAGTCGGCGCAGCAGGCCGAGCAGCAGTTGGCACAGGCCGAGGCGGACATGCAGCAGATCGTCGAGGCCGCCGCCGAGCAGGTCGCCGCCGACCTGCACGCCGGATCGGCCGGCGACGGCAAGGCCGGGACGACCCGGGTGACCGAGCCGGTGACCGCCGGCGCCGACGGCGCGGGCATCGACGGCGAGCCGACGGTGGCGGCGGTGCCCGGCACCGGTGGCCGGGAGCCGATGCCGACCCGGATCACCAGCACCGGCGACTCCGGCAAGCGCAACGCCAAACCGAAGGTCGAGGACCAGGGCACCAAGTCGAACAAGGTAACCGTCGACTCGGAGTAGCCACCGTCGACTCGGAGTAGCCACCGACTCGGAGCGATTTCCACCGACCCGGAGTAGTCGCCGACGCGGCCCGACCGGTGTTGTCGCGCACGTTGCCAGGGCCCGTTAGCCTCTGCCGAGACGATCGGTCGGCGGGAGGTCCGGGGTGGGCAACGAGCAGCCATCGGCGCACGACGAGCAGCACGACGCCGCCCCCACGGCGGCCCGGCCGACGAGAGCCGACCCGACGCCGGGCGTGCCCCGGCAGGTCGAACCGGGCTACGACGAGTCGGCGGGCACGGCACCGCAGGACAGCGGGCCGGACGGTGCGGAGGCGGCGGGGACGGCCGAGGGTGGGCGGTTCGGTCGGCCCGGTCAGCCGCTGCGGCTCAGCCCGTTCCTGGTCGGACTCACCGGCGGGCTGGGCGTGCTGCTGGCGTACACGATATTCCTCGCGGTCCGCAACGCCGGCTCGGTGCTGGTGCTGGTCTTCATCGCGCTCTTCCTGGCGATCGGGCTGCACCCGGCGGTGGTCCGGCTGCGCGACTGGGGGCTGCCCCGGGGCCTGGCCGTGGCGGCGGTGACTCTGACCCTGCTCGCCGTCCTCACAGGCGCGGTCTACGCGCTGGTCCCGCCGATCGTCAGCCAGACCGGTGAGCTGATCGGGCAGGTGCCCGACTATGTCGGTCAACTGCGCCGCAGCGCCACCGTGAACGAGCTGATTGAGCAGTACGACCTGGCAGGCAAGATCGAGTCGGCGGCCACCACCGAGAACATCACCCGGGCGCTCGGCGGTGTCTTCGGGGCGGCCGGGTTCGTCTTCGGCGCCGTCTTCAACATCGTCACCGTGATCGTGCTGACCATCTACTTCATGGCCACCTTCGACCGGCTCCGCGATCTCGGCTACGGCCTGGTCCCGGCCACCCGGCGGGACCGGGTACGCCTGATCGGCGACGAGATCCTCGCCAAGGTCGGCGCGTACATGGTGGGTGCCCTCGCGATCGCCCTGCTGGCCGGGGTGAGCACGTTCGTCTTCGCGGTCGTCGTCGGGCTGGCGTACCCGTTCGCGCTCGCCGTGGTGGTGGCGATCTGCGACCTGATCCCGCAGATCGGCGCCACCATCGGCGCGGTGGTGGTCAGCCTGGTCGGGTTCGCCGCCGACGTGCCGACCGGGATCGCCTGCGTGGTCTTCTTCCTGGTCTACCAGCAGGTGGAGAACTATCTCGTCTATCCCCGCGTGATGCGCCGGTCGGTGCAGGTGAACGACGTGGCGGCGATCGTCGCCGCGCTGCTCGGGGTGGCCCTGTTCGGCGTGATCGGCGCCCTGGTCGCCATCCCGGCGGTGGCCGCGATCCAACTCCTGCTCCGCGAGGTGGTCCTCCCCCGCCAACAACACCGCTGATCCTGGCCGCCGCCCGCTTCCGATCCGGCTTGAAGCCATGGGTGCCCGGGCAGAGCGTGGCCGGCTCGTCGTCAGGGCACGCCGTCCCAGCGGCCCTGGTTGGCGGGGCCGCGTCGGAAGCAGTGGCCGTGCCGTGCCTGCCAGCGCCGCAGCGTCGCCCGGAGCCTGTCCGCCTCGCCCCGGGCCGCGCCGACGGCACGGTACAGCTCGTCGCGTTCGGCGGCGAAGGCGCGCAGCAGTGCGTACACGTCCTGGTTCGGCGGCGGTCGGTCGTCCGGTCCGGGGTGCTCAGCCATCGCAGTCGCGGTCCCGGTCGATGGGCTCGGCCGTCAGCCGGGCCGGGCCGGCGGTCAGGGCGAGCTCGACCACCTCGGCCCGGAATGCCGCCCGGTCGCTGCGGGTGAGGCGTTCGTCGCCGAGTAGGTCCACCAGCAGCAGGGTCTGGAGGAGGGTCAGCCGGACCGGGTCGACCACCGGCGGGGGTGCCTCGCCCAGCGCGGCTCGGATCAGCTCGATGACGACCTCGGGCGGCACTTCCCCGCTGCCGCCGTCGTAGCGGGCGTGCATCCGGGCGGCGAGCCGCCGTACCGTTCGGCGGTCCCGGCCGGGGATCAGCCGCCGGTCGACGGCGACGACCACGGCGGCGGCCAGCGCGTCGGCGTAGCCGTCGAGGACCTGCGCCCGGCGATACAGGTCGAGGCGGTCGGCGTACCAGATCGGGTTGCCCTGGGTGAGCAGGAGCATGCTCCGCAGGCAGTCGTCGAAGAATGCGGCGTCGGTACACGGGCGGAGTAACCGCACCCCGCCGGAGGCCCGGAAGCCGCGCCCCGCGTGCCAGGCCACCCGACGCCATGACGGCACCCGCAGGTGCTCCGGCGCGGGCGGGTCGTGCGGCCGGCGACCGGCCGCGCCCACCAGCCGACCCGCCAGCCGCGCGCCGAAACCCACGCTGTCGGGTGGATACCAGGTCGCCTGCGCGAGAGCGACGGTCCGCGCGGTCCGGCCGGGCGTCGGGTCCACCCCGGAAACCGCTATCGCGTACGTCGACAGCGCGGCGCTGCCCTGCTGCATCCGCGCGGTCAGCTCGTCGATCACCCCGGCGCCCTGCCGGAGGTCCGCCAACGCAGTGACCGGCAGCGCTGCGTGTGTTGGTTCGGCGGTGCAGGTGTCGATCCGTTGCCGCAGCTCGATCAGGCCAACGATGCTGACGCGTACCCCGTCGGTGGCCGCGCCGAGAGCGGTGACCACGTCTTCGAGGCAGCCGATCGGGGCGGCCCCGGGCAGCCGGCGCAGCTCGGCCACCCCGCCGGACAGCCACCGCTGGGCCCGGTCGGCCAACTCCAGCGCGGCGGTCCAGTGCCGCAGCGCCCGCGCCGGCAGTGGATGCGTCGATCCGGCCGTCGCCGCCCGCGCCCGGCTGAGGTTCAGCACCAGCCGGGCGTACGCCTGCCGCAGTTCCTCGACGCTGTGCTCGACCGAGCGGGCCAGCTCGCTCCTCCGCCTCGTCCTCGGACAGGTTCCCGATCGACGTCATCCGGCCCACCTCACGAGGTTGTCCCTTCCTGCCACTCGTTGGAGCAGGTGCCGCACGCTGACCCACTACCACCGTCGCGTATCTGCGGCGCATGGATACTCACCGATTCCGGCGTGGAATTTCCGTCAGGACGGCAGAGCGATTGCCGTCCTGACGGGGCTGGCCGCCAGGTTTTGCCGAACCAAGGGGCTAGCCGTGACCAACCCCCATCACAGGGTGACGTAGGTAAATCCCGATGCGGCCTTCCTTCCTACGTCACTTGCTGACTCAATCTGGTCGTGATCGAATGGCAGGGCCGAACCAAGGGGATGCCATGCCCTCTGCACCTGCCGAATACCGAAGAATCGCGGACGCACTGACCGCCAAGATCAAGAGCGGCGAGCTGGCGCCGGGCACGAAGCTGCCTAGCACTACCGAGCTGGCCGAGCAGTTCGGCGTCAGTGTGGCGACCGCTTATCGCGCCGTGTCACTCCTACATGACCGCGAACTCGTACTCGGACAGCCCGGTCGCGGGGTGTACGTAGCCGAAGAGTGACCAACACCTGTCTCTCAGCCCGCCGACCAGTAGCTTCTGTCCGTAATCCGTCTGAATCGAGAATAGTAACCCGTTCGACACGGCTTGTAGTATTCATTTCACGGCCAGTAGATCGCGGCGATCGGACCGCACCCATCCTGAGCTGGGAGAGTGCACGATCGCCCCGCGCGCCGGTTCGGGGGGAGCCGACGCGGCGGCCGGACCGGCGGTGGGCGCCTCGTCGCGCACGAGCGATAGCCCCCGCCCGTGTGCGACGTGCCCGTGGGGGGTAGCCGTGACCGACACCAACGCCGGACCTCCGATCGAGCCAGCGAAACTCGTCCGCCCAGCACAGCCCGCCCGACGCCGCGCCGTCCTGGTCGGGGTCTTCGGCGTCACGGCGGTGCTCCTCGCCGCCAGCGGCTATCTCGTGCTCACCGTCGCGGGTCGGCCGGTCCGGGCCGAGCCGATGGTGCTCGACCAACCCGCCTCCGTCCTCTGGGGACAGACGGTCAACCGTCCGATCGAGGTGGCGGCCGACAACGTCACCATCCGGCGGGTGAAGGTACGCACCGGTGGCGCCGCCGCCATCGTGATCCGGCCGGGGGTGCTCGGCACCCTGATCGAGGACACCGAGATCCGCTGCACCTCGGCCGGTACCGACGGTGTGGTGCCGGGCGGATACTCGGCGTTGCGGGTCCGGGTCGACGGCTGCCGCCAGGCGTTCCGGCAGACCGACGACAACCCAGCCACAATCGTCGAGTCGGCGCAGGACGGGAAGCCGTACCGGGGCGGGGTGCCGGGCTCGACCGGGTCGGTGCCACCGCCGGCCCCTGATCCGGACTCCCGGGCGATGGCGGAACGACCGCCGTACGCGCCGGCCGCCGCGCCGCCCACCCCGATCACGTACTGGCCGGGCCCGACGAACACCGGCGTGCCGGCCGGTACGGCGCTGCGCAACTCAGGATCGCTCAGCCTGCGTACCGCCGGGCAGGTGGTGAGCGGGCTGAACATCGTCGGCTGCGTCACCGTGGCCGCCGCGAACGTGCAGATCCTGCGCTCCCGGATCACCTGCAACAGCACGACATACTCGATCCGGACGCTGCCCGGGACGAGCAACCTGCTGATCCAGGACGTCGAGATCAACGGCATGGCGAAGAACTCCGCCTCGATCTGCTGTAGCGACTACACGCTGCGCCGGGGCAACGTCTACAACATGATCGACGGCCCGCGGCTGGCCAGCAACACCCGGGTCTTCGACTCGTACATCCACAGCCTGACCCGGGTCGCCGGCTCGCACAACGACGTGTTGCAGAGCACCGGCGGGAACAACATCCTCATCCGGCACAACACGCTGCTGTCGTACAACCCGGTGACCCGGGACCCATTCAACTCGTGCCTCACCATCGGTTCGGAGACCGCGCCGTCGCTTACCAACCTGACCTTCGAGGACAACTACTGCAACGGCGGCAACTACTCGATCGGGATTAGCCCCCGGCTGGTCGGCTCGAGCATCCTGTTCAAGAACAACAAGTACGGCCGCGACTACCGGTACGGCGTGGTCTCCGGCTGGAACCGGGCCGGGGTCACCTGGGACCGGCCCACGAACGTCTACTTCGACAACGGCCGCCCCGTGGTCTGAGGTGTGAGGAAGGGCCCCCGCATCTACCAAAAACGATAAGAAGGGGCCCTTCCTTACTGGGGTTGGTAGGGCTGGAGGACGGCCGGTTCGCGCAGCCGCTTGCGGCCGATCCGGCGCAGGGTGCCGAGGGTGGAGCGCAGCTTCTCCGTGGTGGAGAGCTGCCGCCACCAGATGCCGGCCATCGGCAGGTTGCGCAGCCGGGGCGCCATCAGGCCGACGGCCCGCAGCGTGGTGATCCGCCCCCACACCGCGCCCCGGGCCCGGAGCAGGTTCGGCTGTGAGGCGGGCAGGATGCCGGCGGCCACCGGGGTCAGCACCAGTACGCCGGCCGCGACGGCGGCCTCGACCAGCCGTACGCCACGCTCGGTCCGGGCCAGCACCAGCGACTGCCCGGGGTCGTCGCCGGTCGGCCTGTACCACGGGTCGCCGACCGCCACGTCGGCGAACTCCCCGGTGTGGTCGGCACAGAGCGAGCAGCGCCACTGCCGGTGCTTCTGCAGGATGTCGCCCCACGACTCGGCGTAGCTGAGCTCACGTCGCCGCTCCGGTGGGTCGTCGACCAGCCGGGCCCGGGCCGAACCGGGCCAGCCGGCGCCCCGGTAGTGCACCGAGGCCAGCCGGGCCGGGTCGGTCACCCCGAGCCGCTCCAGCATCTCCAGGGTGCCCCGGGTGGTAGGCGTACCGGCGCAGAAGATCGCGATGGTCAGCCCGAGCTTGCGGTCCAGCTCCGGCCTGACCTGCCGGGCCATCCGGACCGCCGCCACGTCGCAGGGCTTGCCGACGAAGACGCACGGCCCTCCGGCCGCCTCGACGAGGTCCAGCCGGTCGCAGGGACTCGCCGGGGCGTACCGGGAGCCGGCGTTGGCCAGCAACTCGGCCGGGGTGCGGGACAGCCGGGTCTCGTTCAGGTACGGCACGTCGGGCCGGGCGCCGATGTGCAGTACCCCGGTCATTCCCTCGCCGGTCAGGCAGTGTCCGGCCAGTGCGGTCGCCACTCCGCCGCTGGAGCCGGCGTACCGGATCGCCGGGTCGGCGGCGTACCCCTCCCACAGGGCCCGGACCGGTCCCCAGGCCGGGCGCAGCTCGGCGATCTCGCCCGGCGCCGGCCGGCTGCTGCCGTGCCCCAGCCGCACCCCCGGACAGCAGTCCAATGCCGCCGCCGCGCCCCGCCCGCCGGAGCCGATCGGGGTGATCGGCAGCGGGCGCCGGCCGTGGTCGAGTACGTCGACCATCCGCACCTCGTCCGGCGCCAGGTACGCGCAGACTCCGCACCCGGTGCAGAGCTTGCCGGCCGCGACGTCGTGCACGCTGCGGGGCCGTGCCATCAGCGCACCCCGGCCGGCACTCGACCGGCCCGGCCGACCCGTGCCATCAACGCACCCCGCCCGAGCCGCGCCATCAGCGCACTCCGGCCGGCGTCCGGCGGTCCCGTTCGGCGCGGGCCAGTGCCACGAGTTCGTCCATCTGGGCGGCGGCCCGGCCGACCGCCTCCGGGGTATGCACCGCCAGCTCGGCGGCGGCGGTGTCCCGGCCGGTCCAGGAGGTCCAGAGCGCGTCCAGCAGGGCCTCGTCGGGCAGCCGGCGGGCGTCGGCGACGTGCCGGCGCTGCCGGACGCTGGCGAAGACGCCCCGGGCCTTGTCGCTGTACGCGACCACCGCCGCCGGTACCCCGGAGGAGAGCGCCGCGATGGTCGAGTGCATCCGCATCCCGCAGAACCAGCTGGTCCGGGCGATCACCCACTTGCTCTGGTGCGGGTCCAGGCCGGACGGGGCCAGCGCCACCCGGTCGCGGTACCGGGGCGCGAGGATGGCGTAGAGCCGCTCGCTGGCCACCCGGTCGTCGTCGGCGCCGTTCGGGGTGAGCACGTGCGGCACGATGATCACCCGGGTGTCGGGCTGTTCCAGCAGGCGTTCGCAGAGCAGGTTGGCCACCCGGGCGGTGTCCCCGGCCAGACCGAACCGGCGGCGCCCCTCCGGCCGGGCGATCAGGCCGCTGACGTTGATCCCGGCCACCGGACCCGGCTCCGCCGCGAACCACCCGGCCAGTCGCTGGTACGCCGGCTCGTCCGGAACCCTCGGCTCCAGCGCGAACGCCACGTCCACGCCCTCCCGGTGCCGCCCCGGGTCGAGGTCGGGGCCGAGCAGGTCGGCCAGGGCGGCGTAACTCTCCGGGTCCCGGGCCCAGGCCGTGCGGGCACCCCGGACCAGCGCCGCCGCCTCGGCCCGCAGCCGGGGCGACCGGAACGGCCCGTACGTCTGCGGCAGCAGCACCAGCGGGCGGCGGCGGAGCAGCGCCAACCGCTTCGGCCAGGTCACGGTGCGGAACCGGTGCTCGCCGTAGATGTCGCTGAAGCTGTCCCCGCCGCTGACGTCCAGCACCACGTCGGCGGCGTCGATCCGGGCCAGCCCGGCGTTGCCGAGCCCGCCGAGTGCCGCGCTGACCCGCATGTTCAGATAGGACTCCGGCCGGTGGTAGCGGCGGGAGTGCCGGGCACCGGCCAGCGAGATCGGCACCGGCCGGCCGGCCACGAAGGCGTGTCCGGCGCGCTGTCCCCAGCCGTCGTCGAAGACGGTGACGGCCGCGTCCGGCTCGCGGGCCAGCAGCCCGCCCAGGGTCGCCGCGCGCAGCGCACCGACCCCGAGGTTCAGGTGCGCGCCGGGTACCCCGAACAGGCATGCCGACACCGGTCTGAACGCCTTTCCGCTGGCGGTCCTCCTGCTGGCGGTCTCTTCGCTGACTGTCTGCCCGCTGACTGTCTGCCCGCCGGCCGTCTGCTCGCCGGCCGTCCGCTCGCTTGCCTCGGTCACTGCTCGATCACCGCTTTCTCGCACCGGTACGCCTCGGCGTACCGGGACCGGCACTCCATCCCGCGCAGCCGGGCCAGCCCGAGGAACACCTCGTCGTCCCACCAGTCCCGGTCCTTCTGGGACGGATAGCTCGCGTGCAGCAGCTCGACCTTGCGGCGTACCCGCTGCCCGGTCAGCGGCAGGTAGACGTTGCGCCGGCCCAGGTCGCCGTCCCACTTGGGGATCTCGTAGTACAACACCGTGGCGTCCCGGAACGACGTGGGCACCAGCGCACCGAGAGTGTGATGGTCCTGGTGCGCGTCCTCCGGGCCGGGCGCCAGCACCAGGTCGGCATCCAGGGTCGCGGCGGCGGCGTTCACGATCTCCTTCGCCTCGCCCCAGCGGGCCGGTACCCGACCGTCCGGCAGGTCGTGCAGCGCGAAACTGAGCCGGGCGCCGGGCAGGAAGGCCGCGGCCGCCGCGCGGGCCTCGGCCTGCCGGGCGGGGGTGCCGGTGAGCAGCACGTAGTGCACCCGGAGCCCGGGTACGTCGCCGAGGGCGAGCAGCAGTCCGCCGGCGCCGATCTCGATGTCGTCCGGATGTGCCCCGAGCAGCACCACCGACCGGGCTGCGCTCAGGCGTAGCGGCATCATCAACCGGTCAGCCCCAGCTTCCGGGCTGACCCGGCTCCGCTGCCGGCGGCGGCGAGCACCGGCTCCAGGGTGGCCGGCCGGCGGCCCCGGTTGCGGTTGGCGTCCCAGAGCATCCACGGGCAGCGGGCCGAGTGGTAGAGCTGCTCCAGCTCGGCCCGGTCCTTGAAGGTGTCGGCGGCCCGCCAGAACCCGGTGTAGCGCTGGGCGATCAGCCGCCGCTCCGGCAACAGCCGGTCGAAGGCGTGCGGCACCAGGTCCTCGCCGTCGCGGAGCACGTCGAAGATGCCGGGACGCAGGATGAAGTAGCCACCGTTCTCCCACTGCATCAGCTCGCGGATCGGGCGTACCCGGGTCACCTGGTCGCCCGGGGCGATGTCGATGACGTGGTGCGTCGACTGCACCGGTACGGCGAGCAGGCTGGCCACCGCCCCGCTGTGCCGGAACCGGTCGACCATCTCCGGCAGCGGCGCGTCGGTGAGGGTGTCGGCGTAGTTGGCCAGGAACATCGGCTCGTCCTGGACGTGCTCGCGGATCCGCATCAGCCGCTCGCCGATGCTCGCCCCGAGCCCGGTGTCGATGAAGGTGATGTTCCAGTCGGTGATGTCGGCGGAGTGCAGGCGTACGTCCCGGCCGTGCATCGCCAGGCTGAAGTCGTTGGAGAGCGTCTCGTCGTACCGGAGGAAGTAGTCCTTGACCGCGACGGCGCCGTAGCCGAGGCAGAGGATGAAGTCGGTGTGCCCGAAGTGGGCGTAGTAGCGCATCACGTGCCAGAGCAGCGGGCGGTCCCCGATCATCGCCATCGGCTTCGGGGCGGAGGCGGCGTCCTCGCGCATCCGCATCCCCAGGCCGCCGCAGAAGAGGACCACCTTCATCAGACCACCTCCAGGGCGGGGATCGGGAAGACCAGCCGCCCGCCCCAGTGCCGTACGTAGGCGAGCTGTGCGGAGATCTCGGTGCGCAGGTTCCAGGGCAGCACGAGTACGTAGTCGGGGCGGTCCTCGGCGATCCGCTCCGGCGGATGGATCGGGATGTGCGTGCCGGGCAGGAACTTTCCCTGCTTGTGCGGGCTGCGGTCGACCGTGTACTCCAGCAGGTCGGTGCGGATCCCGCAGTGGTTGAGCAGCGTGTTGCCCTTGCCCGGCGCCCCGTAGCCGACCACCCGCAGGCCCTGGGCGCGGGCGGTGAGCAGGAAGTCCAGCAACTCCCGCTTGATGTCGAAGACCGCGTCGGCGAAGCCGAGGTGCCCGGCGACGGTGTGCAGCCCGGCCTCGGTCTCGGCGTCCAGCACCGACTTGACGTTGCCGGACGGCTCTCCCGCCGCCGCGGCCGGCCGGGCGTGCACCCGCAGCGAGCCGCCGTGCGACGACAGCTCGTCCACGTCGACCACGATCAGCCCGGCGGTGGCCAGCGCCCGCATCGCCGTCCGCAGCGTCAGGTATTGATAGTGCTCGTGGTAGATGGTGTCGTACTGCCGGCGCTCGATCAGCCGCAGCAGGTGCGGGACCTCGCAGGTGACCAGGCCGGTCGGCTTGACCAGTGCGGCCAGCCCGGCGGTGAAGCCGATCAGGTCCGGGACGTGCGCGTAGACGTTGTTCGCCGCCACCAGGTCGGCCCGGCCGTGCCGCTGGGCCAGCTCGGCGCCGGTCTCGGCACCCAGGAACCGCGTCTCGGTGCGGATGCCCCGGCGCCGGGCCACCTCGGCGACGTTGCCGGCCGGCTCGACCCCGAGCACCGGTATCCCGGCCGCGACGAAGTGCTGGAGCAGGTAGCCGTCGTTGCTGGCCACCTCGGTCACCAGCGAGTCCGGCCCGAGCCCGAGCGCCTCGGTCATCGTGTCGGCGTACCGCTTGCCGTGCGCCACCCAGGAGTCGGAATACGACGAGAAATAGGCATAGTCGGAGAAGATTTCCTCTCCGGACACGTACGCCGGAAGTTGGACCAGCAGACAGGTGGAACATATTCGGACGTGCAGCGGATAGAACGTCTCGGCCGAATCGAGCCGGTCGGCGTCGAGATAGCTCTCGCAGAGCGGCGACATGCCCAGGTCGACAAACGTTTCGGTCAATACCGCCGTACACAGCCGACATTTGGCATCGGTCATGCCCCACCCACCCCGATATGATCGCAAATACCGGCACGGCGCCCGCCCGCCTGCGCGCCACGCTAACCAGCGCCGCCGCGCGCCGGGAGCGGTTGAGTAAAAAGTCCGACAATAGCCCGGCCGCTCTCCGGGCCACCCATAAACTCGCCTTCTCCAACCCGGGCGACGACGGGAGCTTTGCCGTGCGTGTTCTCGTGACCGGCCACCATGGTTACCTCGGCAGCGTGCTCACCCCGATGTTGCGGGCCGCCGGGCACGAGGTGACCGGCCTGGACACCGGCTACTACGCCGACTGCCTGCTCGGCCCGGCCCCGGCGGCCGTACCGGCACTCCGGACCGACCTGCGGGACGTCCGCCCGGAGCAGCTCGCCGGCTTCGACGCCGTCTGCCACCTCGCCGCGCTCTGCAACGACCCGATCGGCAACCTGAACCCCCAGCTGACCCACGAGATCAACCACCGGGCGACGGTACGGCTGGCCGAGGCCGCGAAGGCCGCCAACGTGACCCGGTTCCTCTTCTCCTCCTCGTGCAGCCTCTACGGGGCGGGCACCGACGACCGGCCGCTCACCGAGACCGCCGGCTTCGCCCCGGTCACCCCGTACGGCGAGTCGAAGATCCGGGCCGAGCAGGACCTCGCCGCCCTCGCCGACCGCGACTTCTCCCCGACCTTCCTGCGCAACGCCACCGCGTACGGCTTCTCGCCCCGGCTCCGCGGCGACCTCGTGGTCAACGACCTCACCGCGCACGCCCTGCTCACCGGCGAGGTGCGGCTGCTCTCCGACGGCTCTGCCTGGCGCCCGCTGGTGCACGCCGAGGACATCTGCGCGGCCTTCCTGGCACTGTTGGAGGCGGACCGGGCGGTGGTGCACGGCCGGGCGTACAACATCGGGCTCAGTGCCGAGAACTACCTGATCCGGGACGTCGCCGAACTCGTCGCCGAGGTGGTGCCGGGCTCCCGGGTCACCTTCGCGGGCGGCGCCTCGGCGGACACCCGCAACTACCGGGTGAGCTGCGACCTGGTCGCCGCCGAGGTGCCCGGCTTCCGGCCCCGCTGGACGGTGCGCAAGGGGATCGAGGAGCTGGTCGAGGCGTACCAACGGTACGGGCTGACGATCGAGGCGTTCCGCAGCGAACGGCACCAGCGGCTGCGCCGGATCAGGATGCTCGTCGAGGCCGGCCGGCTCGACACCGAGCTGCGCTGGTGCGGGAGCGGGCGGTGACCGCTGCCGGTTACGCCGGAGGGCGGCGGCCGGTGCACCGGTGTGCGGCCTGCGGGCGGCACGACCTGGTGCCCTTCGCCGACCTGGGCGAGATCCCGGTCTACTGCGGGGTGCACTGGGCCAGCCGGGCCGAGGCGCTGGCCAGCCCGCTGGGCCGGATGTGCCTGGCCCACTGCCCGGAGTGCGGGTACGTCCGCAACCTCGCCTTCGACCCGGCCGTGCTGGTCTACGACACCACCATGGACACCAACCTGCACCACTCGCCCGCGTTCGGCGTCTTCTCGGCGGAACTGGTCAAGCATCTCGCCGGGCGGTTCCCGCTGCGCGGCGGCACGGTGCTGGACGTCGGCTGCGGCCAGGGCGAGTTCCTGCGCGAACTCTGCCACGTCGCCGGCTGCCGGGGTGTCGGCTACGACGCGATGTACGCCGGCCCGCCCGGCCCGGACCCGTCCGGCGCGATCCTGCACCGGGGCCACGCGCCGCTGGACGGCGGCACCCCGGCCTTCGACCTGGTCACCTCCCGGCACTGGTTCGAGCACCTGGACGACCCGTACGCCTTCCTGGTCCGGCTCCGCGGGCTGGCCGGCGACCGGCCGGCGTACGGCTACCTGGAGGTGCCGGACGCCGGCTACGACCTGGCCACCGCCGGCTGGGAGGTGATCTACCCGCACGTCTCCTACTTCGACGGCTACTCGCTGTGCCGGATCGTCGAACGGGCCGGCTGGCGGGTACTCGCCACCGGCCGGCTCTTCGCCGGCATGTTCCGGTACGTCGAGATCGCGGTGAACGCCGCCGACCCGGCCACCGGCACCGAACTGCCCGGCTCGGAGCTGCCGGGGACGGCCGACCGGGACCGGCAGCTCGCCGCGATCGCCGGCTTCGCCGACCGGCACGCCGCCGAGCGGGAACGCTGGCGGGGCACCATCGACCGGCTGCTCGCCGCAGGTGACCGGCCGGTGCTCTGGGGCGCCGGCTCGCGCGGGGTGCAGTTCCTGCACCTGGCCGACCCGGACCGTCGGCTCGCCGCGGTGGTGGACGTCAACCCGCGCAAGTGGGGCCGCTTTCTGCCGGTCACCGGGCACGAGGTGCGGGACCCGGCCACCCTCGCCGGCTCCGGCACCCGCACCGTGATCATCACCAACCCGGCCTACCGGGACGAGATCGACGCCGCGCTGCGCCAGCTCGGCGTGCGCGCCGAGCTGCTGGTCGCCTGAGCGGAGGGAACGATGGAGCCAGCGCCGCGGGTGAGTCTGGGGGTACCCCTCTACAACGCCGAGCGCTACCTCGAAGGCTGCCTCGACGCGCTGCTCGCCCAGGACTACCCCGACTTCGAGATCGTCGTCAGCGACAACGCCTCCACCGACCGGACCTGGGAGATCTGCCAGGCGTACGCCGCGAAGGACTCCCGGATCCGGCTCTACCGCAACCCGCGCAACTTCGGCGGGCACGTCAACTACGCCCGGGTGGTCGAACTGGCCCGGGGCGAGCTGTTCAAGTGGGTGGCGTACGACGACGTGTGCCTGCCGGCGTACCTGCGCACCTGCGTGGCGGCGCTGGACGAGGCCGGGCCGCAGGCCGTACTCGCCTATCCGCGTACCGTGCTGATCGACGAGGCGGGCGAGGTGATCGGCCCGTACGCCGACCGGCTGGACCTGCGCGACCCCCGGCCGTGGCGCCGGGTGGCCGGGGTGGCCCGGAACATCAACCTCTGCCACGCGCACTTCGGGGTGTTCCGGATGTCGGCGCTGCGCCGGACCGGGATGATCCGGCCGTTCCTCTCCTCCGACTACACGTTGATCGCCGAGGTGGCCCGGCTCGGCGAGATCCACGAGGTGGCCGAGCCGCTGTTCCTGCGCCGGATGCACGGCGCCTCCACCCGGCAGGCCGAGGACGCCACCCCGGACTCGGCACTGGCCTGGTTCGCGCAGAGCGGCAAGCGGGTCCGGGCACCCCGGCTGCGGATGGTCGCCGAGACGTTGCGCACCCTCGCCACCGGCTCCGAGCCGCTCGGCACCCGGCTCAGTTCGGCGGTGGCGTTCCTGGCCACCTGGTGGGCCCGCCGGGTCCGGGTCCGGCTCGGCCGGCTGCGCAGCCAGCTCCGGGAGCGGGCCGGCCGGATGCTGCGGCGGCGTACCGGCACGGCGAAGGGCAGCGTCTAGGGTGGCCGCGGTGCAGCCCGCCCGGACGGCTCCGGAGCAGCACACCCCGGCGGACCCGGAGTCGCCCCCGGCGGGCGGCGGCGGCCGGCTGCGCTCGGCGATCGGCTGGTCGTACGTGCTCACCGCCGGCCGGATCGGCTCGTCGATCCTGGTCACCTTCCTGCTGGCCCGGCTGCTCGGGCCGAGCGAGTTCGGGCTGGTGGCGATGGCCACCGTCTTCATCACGGTGGCGCAGACGCTGATCCAGCAGGGACTGGTCTCCGCGATCGTGCAGCGGGACCGGCTCACCCCGGAACACCTGGACGGCGCGTTCGTGGTGCTGGTGGTCGCCGGGGTGGTGATCGGCGGGCTCACCGCCGCCGCCAGTCCACTCTGGGCGATGGCCAACCGGGCGCCGGAGCTGACCGCGATCTGCGTGGCGCTCTCCCCGCTGGTGCTGTTGCAGGGGCTGTCGATCGTGCCCGAGGCGGTGTTGCGCCGGGAGCTGAGATTCCGGGCGGTCGCCATCCGTACCCTGCTCGCCTCGCTGCTCAGCGGTGCCGTCGGCGTGGCGCTGGCGCTGGCCGGTGCGGGCATCTGGGCGCTGGTGGCGCAGCAGTTGGTGAACGCGGCGGTCGGCCTGGTGGTGCTCTGGTGGGTCTGCCCGTGGCGGCCGAGCCGGCGGCCCCGGCTGGCCGGCATCCGGGACCTGCTGGTCTTCTCCGCCCACTCCGCGAACGCCGGGCTCGGCCTGATGCTCAGCTCCAAGGCCGACGTCATCTTCACCGGTCTGTTCTTCGGGCCGGTGGCGACCGGCATCTACCGGCTGGCGGCCCGGCTGCCGGACATGCTCGTCGACGTGACAGTCCGGTCGCTGCAACAGGTGGCGCTGCCGTCGCTGTCCCGGTTGCAGCGGGACCGGGCCGCGCTGGCCGCACACCTGAACCAACTCCAGCACCTCGGCGCGCTGGCCGGGCTACCGGTGCTTGGCGTACTCGCGGCGGCGGCGCACCCGCTGGTCACGCTGCTGGGTCCGCAGTGGGCCGGCACCGAGGTACCGCTGCGGCTGCTCTGCCTCTTCGGCGCCGTGAACGTGTACGGGGTACTGCTCGGCCCGGCGCTCCAGGCGATCGGCCAGCCGGGCAAGCTCGCCGCGATCCTCTGGACCCGGGGCGTGCTCGGGGTGGCCACGCTGGCCGCCGTCGGCACCCTCTTCACCGGGTACGGCGACGTGGCCGAGGCGACGGCGGTGGCGCTGGCCGGGGTCGGCATGCAGGTGGTGGTGACCGCACTGGCGGTCTGGGTCACCGTGCACCGGGCCGCGCGGGCGTCGGTCGCGGCCTTCCTCGCCCCGACGGTGCCGGCGATCCTGGCCGCGGTGGCCGCCGCGCTGGTGCCGCTGGCGGTGGCCCGGACCGGGCTGGACGCCGGGCCGGTGGTCGAACTGCTGGTGCTGGGCGGGGCGGCCGGGCTGGTCGCCGGGGTGCTGCTCTGGGCCACCGACGCCCGGCTGCGCCGCCTGGTGCTCGCCCGACTCCCCCGCCGCCCGCGGCTCGGCCGAGGCGCCAGGTGATCGCGCTCGTTCTCCCGGCGCCGGCAGGCATGCCAGGCAACTCCTGCGGCGCTAGCCTCACGCAACGGCGAGAACGAGCTTGCCGCGCACGTGCCCCGCCTCACCGATCTCGTGTGCCGATGCCGCCTCGGTCAACGGCAGCACTCGCTCGATCGCGGCCGTGAGCCCCCCACCGGCCATCATGTCGGCGACATCGGCCAGGACGGCCCCGTCGGGCTGGACATAGGTGAACCCGGCCCGTACGCCCCGCGCCCGAGCGAGATCCCGCATGCCTGGTGCCTCGCCCTTGAGGGTCACGATGATCCCTCCCGGGCGCAGCGCGGACAGCAGCCGCTCGAAGTCCGCCCCACCACGTGGATCGATCACCACGTCGTACTCCCCGGCCCGTGCCGTGGCCCCGTCATGCGGCACGACCCGGCTCGCGCCGAGCCCGCAGACGAAGTCGTGGTTGGCCCGCGACGCCGTGCCGGTGACCTCCGCCCCCAGGGCGGCCGCGAGCTGCACGGCCACATGACCCACGCCGCCGGCCGCACCGGGCACGAGCACCCGCTGCCCGGCCGTGAGCCCGCCATGGGTGACCAGGGTCTGCCATACGGTGAGCGCGGCCATCGGCAACGCCGCCGCGGTGTGCGCGTCGACGCCGTCCGGCACCCGGGCGAGCTGTGCGGCGGGGGCGGCAACGTACTCGGCGTACGCCCCCGCGAGCACGGGGAAGCGCAGCATGCCGAAAACCTGGTCACCGGCCCGCCACTGCCCAGCGGGGGCGGCGACCGTTCCGCACACGTCCCAGCCGAGAACAGCGGGGAAGGCGGGCACCGCGACGCCCGCTCCCGCGCGGGTGGCCCAGTCGATCGCGTTCACCCCGGCCGCGGCCACCCGAAGCAACACCTCGTCATCTCCCGGCACCGGCTCGGGAACCTCTGCCGGTCTGAGCACGCCGGGTGGGCCAGGGCTGTCGATCACGACGGCACGCATCTCGATGCACCTCCGGTGGATTGGCCGGGCGCCACCAGCCTGCCGTCGGACGCAACGGAGATCAACAGCCCGTTGGTGGTGGTATCAGCAGTACCAGGAACTCGGCAGCTCCGCTGCGCCAAGCCGGTACGCGTACGCGACCGAGGCGAGTGTCGTGTGGTGGTGCCAGCCCCGGAACGAACGACCCTCGAAGTGCCGCAACCCGACTTCGTCCTCCATCCGCCACAGATGCTCCGCCGCGCGCGCACGTAACCCGATCAGGTCGATCACCTCCGGCAGGCGGGCCACATCCAGGTTGGTCAGCCACATCCCCCGGGGGCGACCGCGGCCGACCGCCCATTGCGCGAGCAGATGACGGGTGGGCTGGAAAGGGTGATCGCCGACCGGCATGGGGTTCCCCGGCGGCAGCGGCGACGCCACGAACCGTGTGTCGGCCGTCCGCAGCTCGGTCCCGGCCTGCCAACGCAACCGACTCGTCGGGGGGCGCACAGCGCACAGAGCCAACTCGCCGAAGGATGGTGCCGGGCAGGCACCCGGCGCTGCCGGCACCCGCAGGTGCGGTGCCACCTGCACCAGGTAGCACAGCCCGCGCTGCTCCAGCCCGGTCAGCAAGGGCTGCACGTCCTGCTGGTCGTCCGCGTCGACCAGCACCGGCCGGGGCGGCAGTTTCCACCCGTTGATCATCTCGTCGATCGCGTCGAGCGGGTGCAGCCAGCGCGGCCGGTAGCGCTGCACCGCCGGCAGGTGTGCTCGTGCCCTGCGCCGTTGATCGTCGTCCCAGCACCGGGGCAGCAGCAGCCGCCAGTTCACGGCGCACGCCGCCGTGTCGCCGACGAGGAACACCGCGAGCCCAAGCTGGCAGTTGAGGAGCCGGCCGGCCCCGAACGCGTACTGTCTGGCCACCCCGACAGAGCTGGAGCCGGCCTTCGGGAAGACCGCCTCGCGCACCACCCACGCGCGCGTCGCGACCAGGCCAGCGACGTGCTCGGCGAGGTTGCGCCGGACCGGTTCCCAGGGCCAAGGGCTCTGGTTGACGAACTGCTGGAGGCACTGGTCGGCCCGCCAGCCGATTATCTGGTCGGAGATGCGCCGGATCGACTTGCGGCCGGGTACCGTCACCAGACCCCGCACGTACGCCTCGCCCCACCGGCGCTGGTCGGCTCGGGACAGGGAGGACAGGCGCTCCCGGCAGAACGCTGACAGGTCTGGCCCGCCACGCGCGGTGGACATGGTCGCGCCCGTCTCGACACCTACCGTCATGGTCCTTCTCCGTTGCCCGTTACTCCCAGACCCGCGTTGACCCCGGACGGCGCTCGTCCGCAACTCACCGCCCCACCCGGCGCCGCCCGCTCATACCGGTATTCCGCACCACCTCGCCGTCGCGGCGGACCCATGCCGGCACATGACCGCCCCTGTGGCCATGACCGCCGGGAGGGCGGTCGGTGTGCATTGGCCTCATCCGGGAACAGCTGGTGACTCCACGATCAGCGAATCCGCCGGGCTTGCCCAGAAGCTGACAGTGTGGGTACTCGGGATACCAGGATGTGCGATGACCTGCGCCCTGCCTGGTGAGATAGGTTGTGGTCCGGGCAGCTCGGCCGGACCGCCGGCGAATGGCCGTTGACGACCGGAGGGCAGGGTGTCGTCCCAGGAATACCGGCAGGAGTTGGCCAACTTCCTCCGCACCAGGCGGGAACGGATCAGCCCCGCCGATGTCGGCCTGCCCATCGGGCGGCGCAGGCGCACCCGCGGCCTGCGCCGCGAGGAGGTCGCCGTCCTAGCCGGCCTTTCGCCGACCTGGTACACCTACCTTGAGCAGGCACGGAACATCCATCCGTCGCCGGAGGTGCTCGACAGCCTCGCGCGGGTGCTCGCGCTCAGCGAGGATGAGCGCAGATACCTGCACCAGCTCGCGGCCGGAAACGCACCCGCGGTGTCGGCCGAAGGCGTCGAACCCGACATGTCCCTGATTACCGCCCTGGTCCGGCACGCGGGCCGAGGCCCCTACCCGGTCTACGCGCTCAATCACGCCGGTGACGTGATCGCCTGGAACGACGCGGCCACGCGGTGGTATACGGACTGGGGAGCCCGTGACGGGCTGGACCGCAACATGTTGTGGTGGATGTTGACCAGCGAGGAGGCGCGCGAGCGTGTGGTTGACTGGGCCGACGACGCACGCGACATCACCGCTCGCAGCCGTGCGATGGCGGCCCGCCATCCCGGCGACCGCAAGGTGACCCACGTCATCAATCACCTGCTGGAAGCGAGCCCGGAGTTCCGCCGGTGGTGGGCCGACTTCGAGGTGCGCGGGCAGCAGGCCCGTCCGCGCAGGCTGCGGCACCCCGCGTTCGGCGAGCTGACCACGCAGCTCGCCGTGGTACATCCGACGGACGGGTCATTGGTCACCATCGCCTTTCACCTGCCCTACTCCGACGACCATCGCGATTGAGCACGTTCGCGGCCCACGCCGAGGTATTGCCGCCCGGACAGTACGCCATTTTGCGCTTGATCTAGGCACGACTCGGGCCGCCGAACGGCGGCGTCCGCACCCGACCTGACGTAGTACGCATGAGACGGCCGGTGTTCCTGCCGGCGCAATGGTGGAGCGGCTAACGTTCAGCTGACCTCTCATATCTACCTCCTCTGGAGCAAACGCAATGAAATGCGTCGGATATCTCAAGGACGCCCTGCGTGCCATCCACGCGGTGGACGCCCACGCCGAGGCCACCACACAACCCGGGATGTGGTGACGATGGCTCCGCAGCGCAGCAACCTGGCCCTGGCGACGCTCGCCCTTGGCGCGTTCGTCATCGGCACCGCCGAGCTGGTCGTGGTCGGCATCCTGAACCTGGTGGCTGCCGACCTGACGGTGTCGATCAGCACCGCGGGCTGGATCGTCACCGCCTACGCGCTCGGCATCTCGATCGGCGGCCCGCTGCTCACCGCGGTCACGACACGGCTGGGCAGACGGTTCCTGCTGCACGCCTCGCTCGCGGTGTACGTGCTCGGAAACATCGTCGCCGTGGTTGCCGCGGATTTCGGCTCGCTGCTGGTCGCTCGCGCCGTGACCGGCACGATCCACGGGCTGTTCGTCGGTGTGGCCTCGATGATCGCGGCGAGTCTGGTCCCGGCGGCTCGGCGCGGGCAGGCCATCTCGATGGTCTTCGGCGGGATAGCGGTGTCCACAGTGCTCGGCGTGCCACTGGGCACCCTGGTCGGGCAGGCGTTCGGGTGGCAGGCGTCGTTCGTCTGCATCATCGTGCTCGGCGTGGTGGCGCTGGTGCTGTCCCTGGCCCTCGTACCGGCGGTGCCCACCCAGGGTTCCGGCGGCGCGGTCGTGCAGGCGAAGGCGGCGCTCGCGCCTCGCGTGCTGGCCACGCTCGCGGTCGGTCTGCTTCTGCTGGGCGGCCAGTTCACCGTGTTCACCTACCTGGCGGTCTATCTGGAGGAGGTCACCGGCGTATCCGGCGGCCTGGTCAGCGCGTTCCTCCTGGTCTACGGCATCGCCAGCGCGGTGGGGATCGCGGTCGGCGGACGGTTCGCCGACATCGACCCCACCAGGACCCTCCTGGTGGCCAATGCCGTGCTGGTGCTGGCTCTCGGGGCGCTGTACCTGTTCGGCGGATCGCCGGTGGCGACCGCGGCGCTACTCGCGGTATGGGGAATGGTCGGCTTCGGTCTCGTCCCCTCGTTCCAGCTACGGGTCATCAGCCTGGCGGGCCAGGGCGCCGACCTTGCCGCGACACTGGGCGCATCCGCCGTCAACGCGGGCATCGCGGGTGGCGCCGTCATCGGCGGCCTGGCGCTCGCGGGCCGCGGCGTGGAGGCCGTGGTACTCACCGGCCTGATCATCTGCGTGGTGGCGCTGCCCGTTACCTGGGCGTCGGGGTTGGTCGGCTCCCCCCGGGAGCCCGCCGAACCGGGTGCGAACGCAACCGCAGACGTCCAGCAACAGGTGTCGACCGGCTGAGCCGCTGCCCGGCAGGACACCGCCGTGGTTCCGCCGCCTCCTGCTCATCCCGGCGGACCACCGTCACTCTCACCCGGTGCGCGGTCCGCGTGCGGTGCTTGTCGCGTCGCAGCTGACGGTTTGTCGGGGTCGTGGCGGGCATCGGCCCGGTGCCGCCCCGACGAGTGCGGCCGGCGGGGTGAAGACGATTGCCTTGCCGTTGGCCAGTACCAGCTGGTTGACCGAGTACTGCACCGCGTCGGTACCGGTCAGGTTCTCGATGCCGATCGTCGCCGAGTTGCCCAACTCGCGTCCGGCGTTCAGCCCGGTGTAGTTGAAGACGATCTGACCCCACTCCCAGAGCACCACCTGGAAGCTGACCCGCGCGGCCGGTGCGCCGGAGAGCCCCACGTCCTTCCACTCGACCACGAACTGCCGGTCGGGTGCGCTGCCCAGCAAGGCGGTCCGGACCCGCGACTCCGGGTGCATCACCAGGTCGTCCCAGAACGGGTAAAGCGCGGCGTTCGGTGTCGCGGCGTGCGGCAGCGCCCGGTTCGCCGGCCAGGAGCCACGCGGGTCCGCGAAGGACAGTACGCCGTTCACGTCCACCCACGCCCTGGAATGGTTCTGCCCGTAGTACGGGAACGGGAACGGCAGCGCCACCGACGTACTGTCGTTGTCCCCGGTCAACGGCAGCTCGGTCGGACCGGCCGGCGGGTACGCCCGGCCGGAGTGTGTCGTGCACGTGTAGCCGAAGCCGTCGGCGCAGCTGCCGGGCGCGCCGTCGTAGGTGGCGGTGTAGGTCGCGGCGGTGGCGGCCGGAGCCGTGACCACGTGGGTCGCGGCACCCCCGTCCGACCAGCTCTGGAAGGCGTACGTCCCCGGGCCGAGCCGCTGCGGCCCGGGCGCGCTGACCGTGTTGGTCGAGCCGACGATCACCTGCACGGCGTTCGGGGTGGTGAGGCTCCGGCCGTTGAGGTTGACCCGCAGCCCGGCGGGCTTGGTCGCCAGCTTGAGCTGCACGGTCTTCGGGTCCAGCCGGAGCGTGGTACTCCCGGTCAGCCCACCGCTGTCCGTCGCGGTCAGCGTCAGCTCCAGATAGGACGGATACTCGTGGTCCGGGGCCAGGAACGTCCCGGAGGCCACCCCGGTCACCTCGCGCACCGGGTGGCTGTGACAGTTCTCCGGCGTGGTGCAGTGCATGTTGACCAGCGTCCAGGTAAGCGCCGAGGCCGGCAGCGCGCCCTGCTGGGGGTCGGTGGCGCCACCGCTGAACGTTACAGTCTGGCCCGTGGCCCAGCGCAGCGCGGCGGTCGGCTGCTCGATCACCGGCACCGGCGCACTCGTACCGACCCTGATCTGCACCGTCGCGGTGTCGCTGAGCCCGGCGAAGTCGACCACCCGCAACCGGGCGGTGTAGGTTCCGATCGACGGGTACCGGTGGGTCACGTTCAGCCCGGTCGCGTCCACGGTGCCGTCGTTGGTGAAGTCCCACTGGTATTCGAGGATGTCGCCCGGGTCCGGGTCGGTCGAACCGACGGCGTCGAAGGAGACGTCCAACGGCGCTCTTCCGCTGGTCGGGGTCGCCTCGGCGACGGCGTCCGGCGGCTGGTTGCCGGAACTGTAGTGGAACCGGCGTACGGTGCCGCCGAGCAGGTCGACGTAGTACAGGTCGTTTTCCGGCCCGATCCGCAGGTCCACCACGCCGGGTGCGATCGCGAACGGCACGATCCGGGCCGGATCGGGCAGCCCGTTGCTGCCGGTCCGCATCGCCCAGATGCAGCCCCGGGAATAGTCGGCGAAGAAGAGCGCTCCCGCGTATGCCGCCGGATAGCCGCCTCCTCCGCCCGGGTAGAACGCCACCCCGGCCGGGGACGAGCCGCCGGTCGGGCAGCCGTCGCCGGCCGCCACCTGCTGACTGTGCTGGTAGGTGTAGTACGGCGGGGTGACCGTGCCGGCCGGTTGGGGGTAGAGGGTCTCGCAGAGCGACAGGTTCGCCGCGTTGTAGCCGCCCTGCGGCGCGTTCCCCTCGTAACACGGCCAGCCGTAGTTGCGGACCGGCCCGACCGCCGGGTCGACCACCCGGTTGACCTCCTCCCAGGTGCGCCAGCCGACGTCACCGATCCAGACCTCGCCGGTACCCGGCCGGAACGTCCAGCGGTACGGGTTGCGCAGCCCGTACGCCAGGATCCGCCGGTTGTTCGGGTCGCTGCTCGCCGCCAGCGGGTTGTCCGGCAGCCCGGCCCCGGTGGTCGGCGAGACCCGGATCAGCGTGCCGGAGAGCCCGGTCGGGTCGCCCGGGGTACGGATGTCCTGGGAGCGCAGTCCGCCGCCCTCGGCGCTCGGCGGTGTCATCGCGCCGCCGGCCGGTGCGGGCGGGTCGGCGCACGGGTTCGACGGGCTGCCCGCCTGCCCGTAGTCGGTGAAGGTCGCCGACGCCCCCTCGCCACCGGCGACGTAGAGCGCACCGTCCGGACCGAACGCCAGGTCCCCGATCGAGTGGCTCTCGATCTGGTGGCACCAGTCGTGCAGCAGCACCTGCTCGCTGCCGGTCGTCACGTTCCCGGCGGCCCGCAGCCGGGAGACCCGGGCGCTGGCCCGGCAGTTCCCGACCACCGGGCAACTGTCGTGGTATGTAGGCGCGGGGCCGCCGACCACCCCGTCGTAGGTGTAGCTGAGGTAGACGTACGGGTCGGCGGGGAAGTTCGGCGGCAGGGCCAGGCCGATCAGTCCGAGGTCCTCGTAGTCGTAGACCTTGGGGCGCAGGTCGGCGAAGACGGTGGCGGTGTTGTCGGCCAGGCTGTCGAAGACCTTCACGATGCCGCTCTTCTCGGCGACGAAGACCCGGCCGTCCGGGGCGAAGACCAGCTTGGTGGGGCGGGTCAGCCCGGTGAAGACCACCTGCTGGGTGAAGCCGGGCGGGATCGCCGCCGCGGGTCGGGGTTCGAGCGGCGGCAGCCCGGCCACGACCGGTACGCCCAGCCCGAGTGCCAGGGCCGGAACCAGCGCCCGAGCCCAGTTTCGCCGCACGGCTGCGGACATGGCGGCCTCCCCTCGACGGCGCCGCCGAGTTTGTCCGGCGGCTGCCGGCTCCAGGATCACCGTCCGTAGCGGGGCGGGCTGTCGCGAGGTTGACCAGGGCGGCTAGCCGACCGGACGCTCCTTAACGACCGATCAGACTCCCTGGTCAACCGTTCGCACAGGGATCACCTTGGTAGTCGGCCGCCGAGCGGCGACTGCCGGTTCCCACCCCGCTCGGCTACGAAGGGTTGCTGGGCGACCGGCCGGAAGACAATCGAGGTGCCGTCGGCCAGTACCGGCCGGTTGACCGAGTACGACAGCGCGACCGTACCGGTCTGGTTCTCGATGCCGACCGTCGCCGAGTCGCCCCGCTCCCGCCCGCTGCTGCTCAGGTCCCGGTAGTTGAAGACGATCTCGCCGTCCTCGCCGATCACCGCCGCGAAACTGATCCGGGCGGAACTGGAGCCGTAGATGCCGCTGTTGCGCCACTCGACCACGAATTTGCGGTTCGGCGCGGTACCCGTCACCGCCGTCCGGACGCTGGAGTCGGAGCGTACCCAGAGGTCGTCCCAGAACGGGTAGAGCGCCGCGTTCGGCGCCCCGGCCGCCGGCAGCACGGCGTTCACCGGCTGCGGCCCGCCCGGGTCGGTGAAGGAGACGAACCCGTTCCCGGAGACCCAGGCGGTGCGGTAGCCCTGCCCGAAGAGCGGCACCGGGAAGGGCAGCTCCACCGAGGTCACCGCGTCGTCGCCGGTCAACGGCAGCACCGTACCGGCGGAAAGCCAGGGCCGGTCGGTCGCGGTGCCGCAGACGTAGCCCGGCGCGGCGCCACAGCCGGAGACGCCGGCGTACGACGCGGTGTAGGTGGTCGCCGTCTCGGGCGCGGTGACGACGTGCGTCGCCGCCCCGCCGTCCGACCAGCCGGCGAAGGAGTACGCCGTGCCACCGGCCGACTGCGACCCCGGTGCGCTCACCGTGTTCGTCGAACCGACGATCACGGTACGGGTGAACGGCGCCGTACCGGTGGTCGGGCCGACGCTCAGCCGCAGCCCGGCCGGGTCGGTGCCGAAGGTGAGGTCGACGGTGCGCGGGTCGAGCCGGCGCAGCACCGTGTTCGACAGGCCCTGCGCGTCGGTGGCGGTCAGCTCCAGTTCCAGGTACGACGGGTACTCGTGGTCCGGTGCGACGAAGGAGCCGGACGCCACCCCTGTCCACTCCCGGAGGTGGTGGGTGTGGCAGTTGCCGACCGACTCGCAGTGTTCCATCCGCAGCTTCCAGCGCAGCGCGGAGGCCGGCAGGTTGCCCTGCTGCGGGTCGGTGGCCCGGCCGGCGAAGCTCAGGGTGTCGCCGACCCGCCAGGTGGTGCCGAGCACCGGGCTGTCCAGCAGGGCGGTCGGGGCGGCGTTGCCGGGCTGGATCCGGACGGTGCTGCTCGCCGAGCTGCCCAGGGTGTCGGTGACGGTGAGCGTCGCGGTGTAGCTGCCGTTGCTCGGATAGCGGAAGGTGGCGGTCGGGGTGCTGGCGTCGACCGTACCGTCGCTGGTGAAGTCCCACTTGTAGCTGAGCCGTCCGGCGTCGGCCGGGTCCGGGTCGGTGGAGGCGGTGCCGTCGAAGCTGACGTCGAGCGGGGCGGGGCCGGTGGTCGGGGTCGCCTGGATCACCGCGGTCGGCGGCTGGTTGCCGGGGAAGTACCTGATCCGGCGTACCGTGCCGCCGCCCATGTCGGCGTAGTACAGCTCGGCTCCCGGGCCGATCGCCAGGTCGACCGGGCCGGCGGCGGCCTGGCCGAACGCCTCGATGTTCACCGGGTCGGGCAGCCCGCCCGGTGCGCTCGGGCGCATCGCCCAGATGCAGCCGCGCGAGTAGTCGGCGAAGAACAGCGCCCCGGCGTACGCCGCCGGATAGTTGCCGCCGCTGCCCGGATAGAAGGCGAGTCCGGAGACCGCGTCCCCGCCCGACCCGCAGTTCTCCCCCGGCACCACCGGCGCGCTGTGGTGGTAGGCGAAGTACGGCGAGGTCTGGCCGGCACCGGTGTAGAGCGTCTCGCAGAGGTTCAGGTTGGCGTTGTCGTAGCTGCCCATCCGGGTGGGCCCCTCGTAGCAGGGCCAGCCGAAGTTGGTCACCCCGGCCCTCGGGTCGGCGATCCGGTTGACCTCCTCCCAGGAGTTCCAGCCGACGTCGCCGAACCAGACCTCGTTGGTGCCGGGCCGGATGGTGAACCGGAACGGGTTGCGGGCGCCGTACCCGACGATCCGCCTGGTGTTCGGGTCGGCGGCGCCGATCGCCGGGTTGCCCGGCGCCGCCGCCCCGGTCGCCGGGTCGAGCCGCAGCACCGCGCCGTCCAGCCCGGTCGGGTCGGCGGCGGTCCGGACGTCCTGGGCGCGCAGCGCCCCGCCCTCGGCGGTCGGCGGCGTCATGGTGCCGCCGGGCGGGTCGGCGCAGGGGTTGGCCGGGTTGCCCAGCTGGCCGTAGTCGGTGGCGCTGAAGCTGGCCCCGTCGCCGGCCGTGGCGTAGAGCATGCCGTCGGCACCGAACCGCAGGTCGCCGACGGAGTGGCTGGGGTACTGCTGGCACCAGTCGGAGATCAGCACCTGCTCGCTGCCGGTCATCACGTCACCGGCGGCCCGCAGCCGGGAGAGCCGGCCGGTGACCAGGCAGCGGCCGTTGTTGGCGTCGCCGCAGGTGTCGTTCCACACCGGAGCGGTCTGTCCGGGCGGCGCGTCGTAGGTGTAGAGCACGTAGACCCAGGGGTTCGCCGGGAAGTCGGCCGGCAGTGCCAGTCCGAGCAGGCCGCGGTCCCACTGGTTGTGCACGTCGCGGGAGAGGTCTGCGAAGACGGTCGGGGTCGGGTCGGCCAGGTCGGTGTAGACCTTGATCCGGCCGCCCTTCTCGGCGACGAAGACCCGGCCGTCCGGGGCGAACTCGATGTTCGTCGGCTGGCTGAGCCCGCTGAACACCACCTGCTCCTGGAACCCGTTCGGCAGGGTCACCGCCGAGGCCGCCGTCGGGTGCAGCGGCGCCAGTACGCTGCCCAGCAGTGCCATTACCAGACCAAGTCGCAAGCCGCGCCGCAGTCGCATGGCCCACTTCCTCTCCCCACGTGGTGAGCGCGACCGCCCGGCTCTTCCCCGGGACATGACAGTCGCTCACCTTTGTGGGCACAGAGTAGTTTTCGGCGCAAGGCTTGCCAGCCACCAGGGTCTAATCGCGAATCCGGACGAAGATCAACGAAACGCCGCTTCCCCGGACGGTTCGACCCGATGCCACTGAATGCGTGTTGATCAGGGCACTGACCTGCCGGTGTGCGTACGACACGCGGATGAGCGAGTGAAGGAACAATCGTACGTTCGGTCGTGACCTTGTAAGTAACTCGACACATACACCAATCCCCGGTCCTTGCCCGGGCCGGGCCGGTAGAGCAAGGTCTTGGTAGGCACCGGCGGTGACGGGACAAGCTCGGTGCGCAAGCAACACTCATTCGGGTCGCGGCGCTGTCGAATGCGTCGCGACCTTCCATCGAAAACGTCGTCCGAGCTGCGCGGATGGGAGTTAGAGATGGCCGATCGACGCCCTCACGTAGTCATAGTGGTGGTAAATCTGCCAGCCGAGCGGGACCGCCGGGTGATCCGGGAGTGCCAGGCCCTGGAGGCGGCCGGCTACCGGGCGTCGGTGATCTGCCCACGGGGACCACGACCGCTACGGGTGCTGCCCGGCACCACCGGCACCAGGATCCACTCGTTCCCCCAGCCACTCGCCGGCAAGGGAGTCCTCTCCTTCGCCGCCGAGTTCGCCTGGGCACTGGTCGCCGTCGCCGCCCGGCTGCTCGGCCTGATGCTGCGGACCCGGGTGGACGCCGTCCAGGCGTGCAACCCGCCGGACGTCTTCTGGCTGGTCGGGCTGTTGATGCGGGCGCTGGGCCGGCCCTTCGTCTTCGACCACCACGACCTGAGCCCGGAACTCTACGAGTGCAAGGCGGGCCAGCCCCGGCCGGCCGTACTGTGGATGCTCCGGCTCTTCGAACGGCTCTCCTGGCGTACCGCCACCGCCGTGGTCGCCACCAACGAGTCGTTCCGGGAACTGGCGATGGGCCGGGGCGGCTGCCCGCCGGAGAAGGTGGTGGTGGTCCGCAACGGCCCGGCCCTGGCCGAGGTCCGGCGCGGCCACGGCACCCCGGACGAGGCGGGACGCCGGCAGCCCACGCCGCCGGCCGAACCCCGGCAGAAGGTGGTCTACGTCGGGGTGATCAACCCGCAGGACAACGTGGAGGCGACGGTACTGGCCGCCGAGCGGCTGGCCGGGCTGCGCGGCACCGGCGACTGGGAGCTGGTGGTCGCCGGGGACGGCGAGAGCATGCCGGAGCTGCGCCGGCTGGCCACCGAACGCGGGGTCGACGACGTCGTGCGGTTCACCGGCTGGCTGGAGGCCGAGGAGGTGGACGCACTGCTCTGCTCCGCGTCGATCGCCATCCAGCCGGACCGGCCGAGCCGGATGGCCGAGATGTACACGATGGCGAAGACCGTCGAGTACGTCGCCCGGGGCGTACCGGTGGTCGCGGTGGACCTGCTGGAGACCCGGCGTACCGCCGAGGCGGCGGCGAGCTACGTGGAACACGGCAGCCCGGACGAGTTCGCCAAGGCCATCGACCAGCTTCTCAGCGACGAACGCACCCGGGCCGTGATGGGCGCGATCGGGAGACAGCGGTTCGTCGATGAACTCGCCTGGGACCACCAGGTGAAGTCGTACATCCGACTGTGGGACCGATTGCTGCGCCCGTCGCCGCGCGACTACAACGAAGTTCCACACGGTAACGGGGCCGATGCCGCGCGCCTGCCGATCTGACCGCTCGCACCGCATTCCCGCACCTTTCGAAAGGGCCGCCCGATGGACCTTCTCGACCTGCTGAAGCTCATGTTTCGGCGGTGGTACGTCTCGGCTCCGATCGTCGTCGTGACGCTCGGCGCGGCGCTCGCGTTCGGACTGGCGATCCAGCCCGAGTACAAGACCGAGGTCGCGATCCTGCTGGTGCCGCCGACCACCTCGGCGGCCCCGGAGCCGGACGCGGCACCCCGGCCGGGCAACCCGTGGCTGCGCATCGGCGAGAACGCGATGGCCCAGGCCGTGCAGATCTCCACCTCCGCGCACGACGCCCGGACCAGGATCGCGGCGGCCGGCGGCGATCCCGACTACGAGGTCGGGCTGGTGACCCGCAGCTCGATCCTGACCATCGCGGTGACCGCGTCCAGCGAGGAGAGTGCCCGGAGGACCGTCGAGGCGGTGACCCAGCTCGTCCACGACGAGGTCGCCGGGCAGCAGGCGCCGTACCGGCCCAACCCGGGCGAGCAGATCACCACCGAGGTGCTCGATCCCGGGCTGAACATCCTGCCGTCCCGCTCCAACGTGCTGCGGGCCCAGGTGGTGATCCTCGCCATCGGCCTCCTGCTGGCCGCCGTCGCCGCCGTGGTCCACGACGCGGTGGCCCGGCGCCGGGCGAACGCCCGTCCCGGCGTACGCCGGGACGCGCCCACCCCGATGGCCTGGAACGGCGGTCCGGCGGTGACCGCCGGGCAGGCGGTGGTCAACTCGCCGCGGCCGGGGCCGGCGGTAGCGGCGACCCCGGTGGCCCGGACGGCACCGATCTCGCCGGCCCCGATGACCAGGGCCGCGGCGGTCTCCGCCGGTCGCGAGCCGACCCAGGCGGTCTCCCGGCGCGCCGCGCGCGGCCCGGAGGACAGGATCCCGGCGCACCCGGTGCACGACCGCCACCCCGACCCCCGGGCCGAGGACCGGTACGCCGGCCCGCAGGCCGACGACCGGTACGCCGACCCGTCCGTCGACGACCGGGCTGCCGCCCCGGCGGCCGAGGAGACGGTCCTGCTCACCAGCACCGCCCGCAAGGTCCTGGACGATCCGGGCCGATGATCCCCGGGCAGCCACCCAGCGCCCGCTGACGGCGCACGGACGAGACGAGCGACGTGCCGACCTACCTATCCGCGCGGCGGTCCGACACGGTGTACGACGGCATCACCCCCGCCGTACGCCACTTCCCGGATGCCACCGCCGCGGTCATCGCGTCGGTCATGCTCGCCTACCTGCTCCCCTTCCGGCTGGTCTTCCCGCCCCTGAGCGACCTCGGCAAGCCGGGTCTGATGGTCGGGTTCGGCCTGCTGGTCTGGTGGGCGCTGAGCCGGCTGCACCCCACCCTGGTGACCCGGGGCCAGCAGCCGATGCGCTGGGCGATGGCGATCTACCTGGTCAGCCTCTTCCTCTCCTACGTCGCCGGGCAGGGTCGCGGCATGCCGGCGCTGGAGGCGAACGGCGCCGAGCGGACCCTGCTGATGGCCCTGGCCGGGGCCGGGATCCTGCTCGCCGCCGCCGACGGGGTGCTGACCCGGGAACGCGTCGACCGGGTGCTCCGCTGGTTCTGCTGGGGCGCCACCTTCATGGCCTTCGTCGCGCTGGTGCAGTTCGTCACCCGGGTCGACCTGACGACGTACCTGAAACTGCCGCCGCTGCTGACCTTCCACAAGGAGGTGGTGGGGTTCCGCGACCGGGGCGGCGACGGGCTGGTCCGGGTCGCCGGCACCGCCGGGCACTACATCGAGTTCAGCGTGCTGATGGTGATCGGCCTGGTGGTGGCGATCCACTTCGCCCGGTTCTCCGCGACCCGGCGGGACCGGCAGATCTACGGCGCGCTGGCGATGTTCCAGGCCGGGGTCATCCCGATCTCGCTGTCCCGGACCGGGGTGCTGGCCCTCGGCGCGGCGATCCTGCTGCTGGTCCTGCTCTGGCCGCTGCGGACCACCTTCAACGTACTCGTGGTCGGCTGTCTCCTCACCGCGCTGATCCAGGTCGCCCGGCCCGGCCTGCTCGCCGCGATCAAGTCGCTGCTGCTGGCCGGTGAGAGCGACCCGAGCGTGCAGGCCCGGGTGGAGGACTACGACTACGTGACCCCGTTCATCCGGGAACGTCCCTGGCTGGGCCGGGGCGTCGGCACCTTCCTGCCGGAGCTCTACCAACTGCTGGACAACCAGTGGCTGACCACCCTGGTCCAGGGCGGCATCATCGGGGTGGCCGGACTGGCGGCGCTCTTCCTCGCCGGGATGGTCGTCGCCGGCCGGGTACGCCGGTTCGCCCGTACCGAACGGGACCGCGACCTGGCCGCGACGCTGGCGGTGGCGATCGGGGTGGCCGCCTTCTCCGGCTTCACCTTCGACTCGATGTACTTCTCGACGTTCTTCGTCACGGTGCACGTGCTGCTCGGCCTGACCGGTGCGCTGTGGCGGCTCACCAGGGCGGAACGCGCCAACCGGATCGAGTCGGGCCGGCGGGCCGGCAACGGCGACGAGCCGGAGCCGGTGCCGGCGGTGGCACGGGCATGACCGGCACCCGGCGAGCGGCCGGCTCCGGGGGACCGAGCGGAAGGTGGGCGGTCGGATGACCGGCGACGGTGGCATCGACATTCTCATGATCACGTACGACCGGCCGGAGTACGTCCGGCTGTCGCTGCCGCACCTGCTGGGCAGCTGCCCGGCGGACGCCCGGGTCTGGCTCTGGCACAACGGCACCGACCGGCCGACCCTGGAGGCGGTCGAGGAACTCCGGCACCATCCCCGGGTGCACCGGTTCCGGCACAGCCCGGCCAACGCCGGGCTGACCGAGCCGACCAACTGGCTCTGGGCGGAGGCGACCGGCTCCTATCTGAGCAAGGTGGACGACGACTGCCTGCCCGACCCGGACTGGCTGACCATCCTGCGCCGGGCGCACCGGGACGTACCGGGCTTCGGGGTGGTCGGCACCTGGCGGTTCCCGGCCGAGGACGTCGACGAGGCGCTGGTGGCGGCGAAGCTGGCGGACTATCCGAACGGGCACCGGCTGTTCCGCAACCACTGGGTGCAGGGCAGCGGCTATCTGATGAAGCGCGAGACGCTGGACCAGGTCGGCCCGCTGGCCGGCGACGAGACGTTCACCGCCTGGTGCCTGCGGGCGGCCCGGCTCGGCTGGCTGAACGGCTGGTACCACCCGTTCCTGCCCGAGGACCACCTGGACGACCCGCGCAGCCCGCAGACCATCTACCGCACCGACGCCGACTTCGTGGCCCGCCGGCCGCTGTCGGCCCGGCGGACCGGGGTGACGACGCTGGCGCAGTGGACCGAGCAGATGCGGCACTCCGCCCGGGTGGTCCAGGCCGCCCCGCTCGACCTGCGGGAATACCAGGGCTGGCGGCTGCGTCGCCGGAACGCCACCCGGCGGATCCGGCTGGCGCTGACCGGGCGGGCGCCATGGTGACCCGGGGACCGGTGAGCGTGGTGATCGCCGCGCACGACGAGGCGGCGGTGCTCGGCCGGACCCTGCGGACCCTGCTCGCCGACGCGCGGCCGGGCGAGTTCGAGGTGGTCGTGGTGGCGAACGGCTGCACCGACGGCACGGCGGAGGTGGCCCGGTCGGTGCCCGGGGTGCTGCTGCGGGAGCTGCCCGAGCCGGGCAAGCCGGCCGCACTGAACGCCGGGGACGACGCGGTCACCGGCTTTCCGCGGATCTACCTGGACGCCGACATCGCGCTGCCCACCGCCGGGGCCCGGACGCTGGCGGCGGCGGTCGGCGCACCGGGGATCCTGGCCGCCGCGCCGCGCCGCCGGCTGGACACCACCGGACGCCCGCTGCTGGTACGCGGCTACTACGCGATAAACGGGCGGCACCCGGCGTACCGGAACGCGCTCTTCGGCCGGGGTGCGATAGCGCTCTCGGCGGCCGGCCGGGCCCGGTTCGACAGGTTTCCTGACGTGGTCGCCGACGACCTCTTCCTGGACGGCCAGTTCACCGGGACGGAGAAGCGGGAGGTGACCGAGGTGGGGACGGTGGTGGCCACTCCCCGGCGCACCGCCGACCTGCTCCGCCGGCTCGGCCGGGTCCGGGCCGGCAACGCCAGCCTGCGCGCCGCCGACCAGCGGGTCCGCCGGGCCCGGCGGACCTCCTGGCTGGTCGACGTGGTGCTGCCCCGGCCGTGGCTGCTGCCGGCCGGGGTCTGCTACGCCGGGTTGACGCTGTTGGCCGCGACCGCCGCCCGGCGGCCTGCGGTACGGAACCGCTGGGGGCGGGACGAGTCCAGCCGGGTCCCCGCCGAGCCGGACGGAGCGGCGCGGTGAACCCGCTGGTCAGCGTGGTGGTGGTCTCCTACCAGACCCGCGAGCTGATCCTGACCGCGCTGGCCACGCTGCGCACCGCCTGCCCCGGCGAGCCGTACGAGGTGATCGTGGTCGACAACGCCTCGACCGACGGGTCGGCGGCGGCGGTCGCCGCAGCCTTCCCGGAGGCCCGGGTGGTCCGGCTGGCCCGCAACGTCGGGTTCGGCCGGGCGGTGAACATCGGCGCGGCGCGGGCCCGGGGCGACTGGCTGCTGATGCTGAACCCGGACACCGAACCGGTCGGCAACGTCATCGGCGAGCTGCTGGCGTTCACCCGGGAGCGTCCCGGGCACGGCATCTACGCCGGTCGCACCCTCGCACCGGACGGCAGCGACGACGGGCACTCGGTCTTCGGCCCGCCCTCGCTCTGGACGCTCACCTGCTTCGCCACCGGGCTCTCCACGCTGTTCGGCCGGTCCCGGCTGTTCAACCGGGAGGCGCTGCCCTGGCTGGACCGGGCCGCGCCGGTGCGGGTGCCGGCCGCCTCCGGTTGCCTGCTGCTGGTCCGGCGGACCCTCTTCAGCCAGCTCGGCGGCTTCACCCCGGACTACTTCATGTACTGCGAGGATCTCGACCTCTGCCTGCGGGCGACCGCGCTCGGCGCCGCCCCGGTGCTGGTCCCCTCGGCCCGGGTCCTGCACGTCGGCGGGGCCGCCTCGACCAGCGCGGGCAAGCGGGTGATGCTGCTGCGCGGCCAGGTCACCTTCCTCCGGCTGCGCTGGTCCCCGCTCCGGGCGGCGCTGGGCCGGGCCCTGCTGCGGACCGGGATCGCCGTGCGGGCGGCCGGGTCTCGGTTGACCGGCCGGGCCCGCTACTGGCCACAGGTGTGGCGGCAGCGGCGTACCTGGCTGACCGGCTGGCCACCGGCGGACGGGCTGCCGCCGGTGGAGGAGCTGCCGCCGGTGGAGGTCGGCGAGCCGGTGCCGCCGGCCCCGCGCGGTGCCCCGGACCCCGAGGGCTGAACCAACCGCCGATCCGGTCCGGTCGCTCCCCGGCACCGCGTTCCGGGCCGGTCTTTCCCCGGCACCGCGTTCCGGTCCGGTCGCTCCCCGGCGCCGGTCGCTCTCCCGGCACCGCGAGTCAGTCCGGCTGTTCGCCCGGCATCGGCAGGTCGGCGAAGGCCGCGACGGTGCGGTCGGCGTACGCGCTCGCGTCGCCGGTCTCCATCGGCCCGTCCCACTCGGTCGGCAGCGGTACCCGCACCGCCGGGTTGACCCGGCGGACCACCTCGTCGAGTACGGTCTCGGCGTCGCCGACCCAGAGGTGCTTGGCGCCCGGCACGCCGATCACCTCGGCCTGCGGCACGGCGGCGAACCGTTGCCGAGCCTCCTCCGGTCGCAGGTAGTCGTCGAACTCCGGAACCAGCGCGGTCAGCGGCTTGCCGGACTCCGCCCAGACCGCCAGGTCGGCGTCGCCGCTGCTGCGCAGTGGCGGGGAGAGCAGGATCGCGCCGACGATTCCCGGGTCGCAGCCGTGCCGCAGGGTCAGGTCGGTGCCGAAGGACCAGCCGAGCAGCCAGATCTGCGGCAGTTCGGCGAACTCGGCGTACTCGATCGCGGCGGCGACGTCGTACTGCTCCGCCTCGCCGCCGTCGAAGGTCCCCTCGCTGGTGCCGCGCACGCTGCTGGTGCCCCGGGTGTTGAACCGCAGCACCGCGAGGTCGGCCAGCGCGGGCAGCCGCCAGGCGGCCTTGCGGAAGACGTGGCTGTCCATCATCCCGCCGTGCGTCGGCAGCGGGTGCAGGCAGACCAGGGTGGCGACCGGGTCCCGGTCGGCGGGGAGTGCCAGCTCGCCGACCAGACGCAGGCCGTCGGCGGTGTGCAGCTCGATTTCCTCCCGGCGGGCGGGCAGGATGCTGGCGGCGCGGATGGCTGTACTCACAGGGATCAGTCTTACCCGCTTCGGCCGGGCCGGACGGCGTACCCGCCGACCGCGTGACGAAGATCCCTCGAATCTCCCGCGGGTCTCCGGGCGGTGCGGCCGGGCCGGGCGGCGGGGTCAGCCGTACCCGGGGCGGGGTCAGCCGTACCGGGGGGCGCTGCGTGAGCGTTCCACCCCGGGGCCGCGCCGGTCCCGGGCCCGCCAGCAGCCGGTGTGCCAGTGCCGGCGGTCGGTCAGGTCGCCCTGCCCGTCGGCCGGCCAGGCGACCAGGTGGCCCACCCCGGGGCGGATCTCCTGGAGGCAGCCGGGACAGCGGTACGTCTTGGTCGCCGCGCTGCCCGGAATGTCGCGTACCTGCCACTCGCCGTCCCGCCAGCTCTGCACCGAGCCGATGCCGCGCTCCAGCCGGGCACGGTCCAGCGGCGGCGCGTCGTCGGCGCGCGGACGGTTGCGACGAGGGCTCACGTCTCCAGGGTACGTCCGCGCCAGCACACCTGGATCAAGGGCACTGAGCTGCCTCTTCGTGACGTGGAGTGGTTGTCGGATCACGGTCAGCGCTTCGTTGGTCGGCACGAACCGGAGTTAACGTCACGGAAACCCCACCGATCCGGACAACCGGGGAGGACGCCATGTGGAGCAGGCGCATCGTCGCGGTCCTGGCGGTGACGGCGGTGGTCGCCACCGGCCCGATTCCTCCGGCCGCCCGGGCGGGCGGGCCCGGCGAACCGATCCTGTCCGACTTCGACAACGACGGCACCGTCGACCGGGCGGTCCTCGGGGCCATCTACCCCAACCTCTGCTCGCTGATCATCCAGTACGGCACGTCCCCCGGCGTCTACCTGCCACCGGTCGCCTACGCCTACCAGCGTCCCGGCGGCGGCGAGCTGGGCACCGACTGTCCGGACATCGGCACGGCCTTCGACGCCGACGACGACCAGTTCAACGAACTCTGGCTGGCCTGGAGCGACTCGGTGCCGGCGAGCGTGCCGTACAACCGGATCGCCGTCGACCACGACTTCGACACGATCACCACGTTCACCTCGCCGCTGGCCAATCCCAGCTATCTGGGCGCCGAGGACTTCACCGGCAATGACGTCCGCTCGCCCTTCGCGGTCGGGCCGGGCGGGTACTACACAAGCATCCTGGTCGACGGCGTGGCCCAACTCGGGCCCGCCCGCTGGTGCTCGGCCGACAGCCCGGCCTTCACGCACACCGACTTCGACGTCAACGGGCGGACGGACGCCGTGCTGGCATACACCGACGGGTGCGTGGACCACGGCAACGGCGTGGTGGTGGTGTTCGCCGACGGCGAGACCTGGCAACTCGAACTCGACCCGACCGGCCAGACCAGCTGGCAGGCGCAGGCGCGCAACCTCGGCGGGGACCAGTATCCGGACGTGGAGACCCGGAACCTGCGAACCGGAGAGGTCAACTACTACCACTCGGCGGGTGACGGCACATTCGTCCGCGGCCCCGACGCGAACACCGACCGGATCACGTTGACCAGCGAAAAGCCCGTCGCGATCGACGTACTCGCCAACGACTACGTCGCGAGCACGGCTCGGGTGGTCGTCGTCACCCCGCCCCGGTACGGCACCATCCAGGTCCTCTCCGACCAGCGGATCCGCTACTCCCCCCGGGCGCAGCACGGCCGGACCGACCGGTTCAGCTACCAGGTGCGGCGCAACGGCCGGCGGAGTACCGCCACCGTCTACCTCACCTTCCCGGGCTGAGCCTCCGACGCCAGTCGGCCATACCTCGGTGACCTGCCGATATGCCATCCCGTCCACTGTCGGATCACGGTCAACATCGGTCGATATCACCAGAATGGGTCTAACGTCCCCGATACAGGGCTTGTCTGGCAGCCCCATCGAGGCACTACATAGGGGGAGCACTATGTGGAGCTCACTTCTCGCCGTCGCCGGCCTGGTTACCGCCGCCGACCGTACCCGTCGCACGGTCGCGCCGACCGCCGCGCCCAGCAGGTGAGGCGGCGGGGCCGAGACAGGCCGCGCCGCCGCCCCGCGACCGACTGACCGACTGACCGTCCACGTCGACGACGTACGAGGAGTGGCCATGTGGCGCAGACGTACCGCCATGACGCTGGTGATCGTGATCGTTGTCGCCGTCGGTGGCATCGCCGGGCCGACCCCCGGCCCGGTCTGGGCGGCCGGCCGCGGCGAACAGATCTTCGGCGACGTGAACGGCGACGGGTTCACCGACCGGGCCACCCTCGGACTGGTCCAGCCCGACCTCTGCTCGGTGATCGTGGAGTACGGCACCGCGTCCCGCGACTACCGGCTGCCGGTGGCCTTCGTCTACCTCCGGCCCGGCGGCTCCGGCATCGGCACCCGCTGTCCCGAGCTGGGCGTGGCCGTCGACCTGACCGGAGACCGGCGGGAGGAGCTGGTGGTGGCCTGGTTCCCGGGGCCACCGCCGACGGTGCCGTACCACCTGATGGCGTTGGACGGCGAGTTCCAGCCCTTCTACGGACTCGTCTCGGCGATCTTCGCGCCGTACTACGTCGGCACCGCCGACTTCGACGGCGACGGGCGCGAGGACGTCTACTCGGTGACCGACCAGGGACAGGGCATCGAGACGTACCTGAACCGGGGTGACGGCACACTTGTGCACGGCCCCGAGCAGTGGTGTGCCCGCCCGCTCGGCTACGACCTGCGGGACTTCGACCTCGACGGGGCGACCGACCTGGTGAACAGCTACATCGAGCGCTGCCGGTCGACGACCGTGGTCAGCGGCGTCGCGGTGGTGCTGGACGACGGCCGGGCCCAGGACCTGCAACACGACCCGGTCGGCCTGGAGACCTGGGACGCCCGGGTGGTCAACGCCAACGGCGACAACATCCCGGACATCCGCACGGTCTCCCGGTCGACAGGTGTCACCGAGTACTTCATCGGCACTCCGGGCGGGCAGTTCGTCCTGTCACCGAAGGCGAACACCGACTCCGTGCAGCTCACCGGCACCAAGGCGGTGACGATCGACGTACGCGCGAACGACCAGGCCAGTACGCAGGCCACGGTGACCATCACCGCCGCACCGCGATACGGCACCGTCCAGGTGATCAGCGGCGGCCGGATCGTCTACCGACCCCGGGCCAACCACGGCGTGACCGACCGGTTCACGTACCAGCTCACCGAGGGCGCCCGGCGCAGCAGCGCGGTGGTGTACCTCCGGTGGACCGGATAGCCCAGCCCACGGAGCGGGTTGGCAGGCCTGAGGAGGCGAACCCATGAGGGGAAGCCGGATCACCGCCGTCGCCATGGCGGCAGCCGTCACCACGGCCGGTTGGGTGACCGTCGCCGTCGCGGGCGGACCGGCGGAGCCCATCGTCGCCGACGTGAACGGGGACGGCCGCCCGGACCGGGTGGTGCTCGACGCCGTCACCGGCACCACCGCGACCACCTGCCGGGCGGTGGTGAGCCTGGGCCTGGCCGGCGGTGGCCTGGGCCCGGCCCAGCCGTACGCCTTCCTGACCCTGCCGGTGGACGAGCCCAACTGTCCGGACCTGGGGGTGGGGGTCAACCTCGACGCGGACCCGCCGGCCGAACTCGCGGTGGCCTGGTTCGCCGGCCCGCCGTCGACGGTGGCCAGCACCCTGCTGGCCCTCGACAACTTCCGGATCAGCCGCGGGTTCGACACCATCGTGCAACCCAGCTTCGTCGGCACCGCCGACTTCGACGGCGACGGCCGGCTGGACGTCTACGAGTGGACGGACCAGGGCGAAGGTTTCGCCAGTTACCTGAACCCCGGCACCGGCACGCTCGTCCCCGGTCCGGTGCGGCACTGCTCGGGGCCGCTCACCCACCGGCTCGCCGACTTCGACCGGGACGCCGCGATGGACGTGGTGATCGCGTACGTCGAGGGGTGCGGCGACTACTTCAGCGGGGTGGTGGTGATCCGGGACGACGGCACCCGGGTCGACCTGCACGCCGACGTGGAGGGGTTGGCGAGTTGGACCGTCGAGATCGGTGACGTCAACCGGGACGGCCTGGTCGACGTGACCACCTACAACCAGCTCACCGACGCGATCGCCACCTTCATCGGGCTCGGCAACGGCAACTTCGTCCGGGCTCCGGTGGCGATCCGGGACTATCCGACGGTCCGGGGGGACCGGGCGACCGGCATCCGGGTGCTGGCCAACGACTACGCCAGCACCCGGGCCAAGGTGACGATCTGGAGCGCGCCCCGGCACGGCACGGTAAAGGTCACCACCGACGGGACGATCATCTACACCCCGAACGAGGTGCACGGCCCGACCGACACGTTCGTCTACCGGCTGACCGAGGACGGCCGGACCAGCAACGCGGCCGTCAGCCTCAGGATCGTCGACTGAGTCGCCGGCACCGCCAGTACCACCGGAGGCACCCAATGCGGAGAAGAGCGATCGCGGCGCTTGCCGCCACGGCGGCGATCCCGCCGGTCCTGGCCTGGGCGTCGGCATCCGGGGCCGCACGCCCGAACGAGCCCTTCCTCGGCGACGTGGACGGGGACGGCGTGGTGGACCGGGTCCGGCTCGGCGTCGCACGGCCGGACTGCGCGGTCTGGGTGGAGGGTGGTCGGCCGGACGGCGGTTACCAGCCGGCACAGCGGTACACCTACCGGGCGCCGGGCGCCGGCCGGTCGGCCAGGTGCCCCGAACTCGGTGTCGCCGTCGACCTCGACCCCGGCCAGCCGACGGTTCCGGGTCGGGCCGAACTGGTGGTGGGCTGGTACGCCGGGCCGCCCGACCGGTCCGGCCAGGACCTGCTGGTACTGCGGAACTTCGCCGTGTCGGCCCGGATGCCGGCGCTCGACAGTCCCAACGAGATCGGACTGGCCGACTTCGACGGCGACCGGCGGCCGGACGTCTATCTCTGGACCGACCAGGGCGAGGGCTTCGCCACGTACCTGAACTCCGGCACCGGAACCCTCGTCCCCGGCCCGGTCAGGTTCTGTGCCGCCCGGGTCCAGCAGCGGCTTGCCGACTTCGACCGGGACGGGGCGATGGACGTGGCCATCGCCTATGCCGATCGGTGCGACGACGGGTCGGACGGGGTCGTGGTGGTACTCGACGCCGGCACCACGGTCGGGCTGCAGCGCGACCACCACGGGCGGGTCGGCTGGACCGTCGACGTGCTGAACGCCGACCGCGGCGGCACGTCCGACGTGCTCACGTACCGCCAGCCCACCGGTGAGCCGGGTACCTTCCTCGGCACCGGCGACGGGAGGTTCGTCAGCGCGCCACTGGCCGTCCCCGACACCGCCACGGTGCCGGTCGGCGGTTCCGTACACATCCCGTTGCTGGCCAACGACTGGTGCGGTCGACGGTGCCAGCTGACTGTCGTCGTGCCGCCCAGCTCCGGAAGCGTCGAGGTCTCCGGCAGCCATGCCGTCAGCTACCGTCCCGACGCGACGGTCGAGTCGACCGACCGGTTCGTCTACCGACTCGTGCAGGACGGCCGGACCAGCGAAGCCTCGGTGGTGGTACGGGTCGTCCTCTGAACGCCGGGCTACAGAAGCCATCGGGCAAATCATGTCAGATGCTGGTCAACCAGAACTATTAGGCATTTAGGCGATCTAATCTCCATCTGGACAGCCTGCCAAAATGGCTGGTCAGGGCCCGGGAGGCATCATGTGGTATCGGCGCATCACCTTCGTCGCCATCGCGGTCACCGCCGCCACCGTCGGTCTGGCCGCGCCGGCCGCCTGGGCCGGCTGGCAGCACGAGCCGATCGTCGCGGACGTGAACGGGGACGGCCGTGCCGACCGGAACACCCTCGGCACCCTGCCCGGCACCTCCGACTGCGCGGTCCGGGTCGAACTCGGCCGCCCCGGCGGCTACGGCCCGGCCCGGTCCTACCGCTACCTGACGGCGGCGCCGGACTGCCCCGACATGGGAGTCGGGCTCGACCTCGACGGCGACGCCGCGAACGAGCTGGCCGTCACCTGGTTCTCCGGGCCGCCGCCCGGGATCGACCACACCCTGCTGGTGCTCGACGACTTCGCGGTCTCGGCCGGCTTCGACACCATCACGCAGCCCAGCTACATCGGCACCGCCGACTTCGACGGGGACGGCCGGCAGGACATCTACCAGTGGGACGACCAGGGCAGCGGCTTCAGCACGTACCTCAACACCGGCGCCGGTGCGCTGGTCCCCGGCCCGGTGCGGTACTGCTCCGGCCGGCCGCAGTACCAGCTCGCCGACTTCGACGCCGACGGCGCGATGGACGTGACGATCGCGTACGTCGAGGGCTGCGGCGCGTACTTCACCGGCGTGGTCGTGGTGCTGGATGACGGTACCGTGGTGGATCTGCGGGGTGACGCCTACGGCGACGACTTCTGGACGGTCTCGGTGGCGGACGTGAACGACGACGGCTTTCCCGACGTGCTCACCACCAGCGACGTGACCGGGGCGCGAAACGTCTTCGTCGGCACCGGCACCGGCACCTTCCTCCCGGCCCCCACGGCGGTCCGGGACAACGCACAGGTGAGCGCGGTCCGGGCGACCGGCATCCGGGTGCTCGCCAACGACTTCGCCACCAGCGCGACCCGGGTCAGCATCGTCAGCCGGCCGGCGCACGGCACGGTGCAGGTCACCACCGGCGGTACGGTCGTCTACCGGCCGAACCCCGGCCACCAGGCCAGGTCCGACCGGTTCGTCTACCGGCTCACCGAGGCCGGCCGGACCAGCAACGCGGCGGTGAGCCTCCGGCTCACCCGCTGAGCCGTCAGCCCGCTGCCGTCCGCTGAGCCGTCAATCCGCTGCCGGGTCCCGGAAGCGGCGGCCGGCGGTGACCAACTGCTCCAGCAGGGGCGCCGGGGCGAGCCCCGGCTCCCGGGACTCGCGGTAGAGCGCCCGCTGGATCCGCAGCACCACCGCCGGGCCGACCGCGTCCAGCACGTCGAACGGGCCCGCAGGATAGCCGCAGCCGAGGGTCATCGCGTGGTCGATGTCGTCCGCCGACGCGTACGACGCCTCAAGCATCCGCACCGCGTCGTTCAGGTACGGGAAGAGCAGTGCGTTCACCACGAAGCCGGCCCGGTCCCCGCAGACCACCCCGGTCCGGCCCAGCCCGGCGCAGACCGTCCGGGCGGTGGCGACCGCCTCGGCCGAGGTGCGCACGGTCCGGACGATCTCCACAAGCGCGCCGGCCCGGGTCGGGTCGAGCAGGTGCAGCCCGACCACCTCGGCCGGCTGCCGGGCCGCCATCGCGACGTCGATCACCGGCAGCGTGCCGGTGGTGGTGGCGAGCAGCACCTCCGGCTTGCAGACCTCGGCCAGCTCGGCGAAGAGGGCCCGCTTGACCGCCAGTTCGTCGGCCACCGCCTCCACCACCAGGTCGGCGTCGGCCAGCCCGCCGAGCTGCTCCGGCGGGGTCACCAGCACGTCGTAGCCGGCCTGTCCGAAGAGGTCGCCGAGCCGGTCGGCCGGATCGCCGGTGCCGACAATCCCGATCCGGCGCACCGGTCGGCCGCCGTCCGCCGGTGCCGCCGCCGGGGTCCGCCCGTCGGGTACGACGGTTGCCGAACCGGGCCGTTCGTAGGCGTAGAAACCCTGGCCGGACTTGCGGCCGAGCAGTCCCGCCGTGACCATCTGGCGCAGCAGCGGCACCGGGGCGTGCCGCCGGTCCCGCCCACCCCGCCGGTACATGGTCTCCAGGATCTCGTAGGCCGTGTCCAGGCCGATCAGGTCCAGCAGGGTCAGCGGCCCCATCGGCAGCCCGGCGCCGAGCCGCATCGCGGTGTCGATCTCCTCGCGGGTGGCGTACCCCGACTCGACCATCGCGACCGCCTGGTTGAGGTACCCGAACAGCAGCGCGTTGGCGACGAAGCCGGCCCGGTCGGCGATGGTCACGCCGACCTTGCCCAGCCGGGCGCAGAGCGCCTGCACCGCGCCGACCGCCTCGGCCGAGGTGGTGACGGTCCGGACCACCTCGACCAGCTTCATCACCGGCGCCGGGTTGAAGAAGTGCATCCCGATCACCCGGTCCGGCCGGCCGGTCGCGACGGCGATCTCGGTGACGCTCAGCGAGGAGGTGTTGCTGGCCAGGATCGCGCCCGGCCGGCAGATCCGGTCCAGCTCGGCGAAGAGCCGTCGCTTGAGGTCGAGCCGCTCGGGTACCGCCTCGATCACCAGGTCGACCTCGGTCAGCGCGGGCAGCCCGACGGCGAAGGTGATCCGCTCGACGAGCGCGTCCCGGTCGGCGGCGCTCAGCCGGCCCCGGGCCACCGCCCGGTCGGTGGAGCGGGCCAGGGTGGCCCGGCCCCGGTCCAGCGCCTCGGCGGTGATCTCCACGGCCACCACCCGGAGGCCGCTGCGGGCGAAGACCTCCGCGATCCCGGCGCCCATGGTGCCCAACCCGACGACGCCGACGGTGTCGATGGTGCCGCCGGCACCGGTCGTTCCGGTGTCGATGGTGCCGCCGGCACCGGTCGTCTCGCCTGTCACCCCTGGCCTCCCACTGTGTCCGGGCCGCGAGCTGAACGGCCGCTAGGTCACCTGCGGCGAGTCTGCCACGGGCCGCCCGGACGCCTCGGCCGGGCCTGCGGGTGCCCCGGCCTACCGGTGGTCGAGCAGGTCGAGCTGGTCGAGCAGGTCGGACAGGGCGGCGGCGAACTCGACCGGACGTTCGAGGTTGGGCGAGTGGCCGCAGCCCGGGAAGACGATCTCGCGGTAGCTTCCGCCCGCCGCCGCGTACCGGTCCAACACCGCCCGGGTCTGCCCGACCATCGGCTGCGGCGGGCACGCCTGCACCCCCGGCCAGCCGGGCAGTACGCCGAGCGCGCCGAGCTGGGCAAGGTCGAAGAGGGAGGTGTCCGAGACGATCACGTCGGCGTCGCCGCGTACCCAGGTGATCGGCGGCTTGACCGGGACGGCCACCAGCTCGTCGGCGACCCGGAAGTGCTTCGGCGCCAGCGCGTTGAGTACGCCCCGGTCCCCCGGCGCCATCCCCGGCCAGTTGGCGCTCGGTGCCGTCGTGCCCGGATAGTTGTCGTCACCGGTGGCGGTGGAGAGCACCGAGTCGAGCAGCAGTTCCTCGTCGGCGCCGAGGCTGGCCGGGTCGGCGACGTACGCGCTGCGGAGTACCGCCCGTGGGCTGGTCCGCTCGTCGGCACTGCGGTCTCCGGCGGCCAGCCGGGCCACGAAGTCCCGGTTGCCCGTGCCGCCTCCGGTGCCGGCGAAGTCCGGGGTGGTCGGGGTGCCGTCCAACTCCCGGGTCCCGCCGAAGCCGTACGGCGACACCGGCGCCGCCAGCAGCAGCCCGGCCACCCGGTCGGGGCTGTCGACCAGCAGCCGCATCGCCACTCCGCCGCCCAGCGAGTGCCCGACCAGCACCGGCCGGGCGTTCGCCACCGGGAACAGGGCCGGTTCGTCGAGCAGCGCGGCGACGTCGTCGGCGAAGTCGCCGAGCCCGCGCGTCGCGTCCACCGGCGCCACCTCGGTGCCGCCGTAGCCGCGCAGGTCGGGGGCGACCAGCCGGAGGTGGGTCGGCAGCTGCCGGATGAGCGGCTGCCAGAAGTCGGCGGACGAGCAGTTGCCGTGGATCAGCACTACCGGTCGGCCGTCGGAGGGACCGGCCACCAGTACCCGCTGCCGGATGCCGTTCGCCGGAATCTCGTGTCGCCGGATCTCCATCGCAGCGATGATGCCAGCCGTCCGCCCGCGGCGACATGTGGCCGTCCGACACATCCCGGGGCCGGATCCTCCCCCGGCCCCACTCCTCCCGGCACCACTCCCCCAGGCGCGACGCGGGCGTTCGCCCGGCGACCGCGCCGTCGGGACGGGCCGGACCAGACCCGCTGTGCAGACTGTCGAGCTGCCCCGTCTGTGCTCCCGCCAACCACGCCCGCCCACCACGCGCGGCAACCGCGACCGCCAACCGCGCGACCGGTCACCGCGACCGCCAACCGCGCCCAACCACCGCAGCCGGCCACCGCGCGCCCGCCAACCGCGCCCGGCCACCGCAGCCGGCCACCGCGCGCCCGACCATCACGCCCGGCCAACCGCGCCCGCCAACCGCGCCCGCTTCGCTTCCGGCGGCGGAGCGCGGCCGGCCGGCCGGAGGATCTTCGGTGCCCCGTTCGTGCACCCAGCTCGACAGTCTGCCCAGCAGGTCATGCCGGCCGGCGAACGGCACGGGCCGCCGCTCGACGGGTCGGGTAGGTGGTCACTGGAAGGCCAGGTAGACCCAGGCCATCCCGGTGGCGAGGGCGACGCCGCCGCCGATCATCAGCAGGATCCGCCGGGAGCGCCGGCCGGCCGTACCCATCAGCTGGGTCGGCGCGGCGAGCGCGCCGGCCGCCTCCGACGGCGGGGATGCCGGTGCGGGTGGCGGTGCGGGTGGCGGTGCGGGTGGCGGCGGAAGCAGCGGCTTCAGCCCTCGGCTGAGGGTGCCCAACTGGTCGGTGGCGGCGGCACCAGGGTCGAAGAACCGCAGCTCCAGATTCCCGAGCCGGATCCGGTCGCCGTCGCAGAGCTCGGTGTGCCCGGCGAGCCGCTCGTCGTTGAGCCAGGTGCCGTTTGTCGACCCGCTGTCGGTCAGCAGTACCCGCCCGGCGGCGAGTTCGACGGTGGCGTGCCAGCGACTGACCAACGGATCGTCCAGCGGCACATCGGCGCCGTCGGACCGACCGATCCGGCGTACGCCGGGGCGCAGTCGAAAACTGGCCCCTCTCAGTGGTCCGCTGGTGACGGTCAGTATCGGCAACAGCTCCAGTTCGTCGGACATGGATTTCTCCATCCGGCTCCGCCCCACCGACGCGGCAACGTCGGCCCCGGGTCAGCTTCCCATCCGACCAGGTCCGGTTCCACGTCCTGGCGGTCCGAGTCGCGCTGGCCAGGAAGCGGATCCGGGCTCGCCGGTTCGGCCGAGAGGAGATCGGGACGCGGCGATCCGTATGGCTACCCGTGAGTAATCCTCGGGTCTAGACTTCCGCCATGACGACCGTGAACGCTCCCGGCGTACCCGAAATCTCCGACGGCGAGCTGGTCTCCACCAATCCGGCGACCGGGGAGCTGGCCGGGCGGTTTCCGGTCGCGGACGCCGAGGCGGTCGGCCGGGCCGTCGAACGGGCCAGGACCGCCGCGCAGTGGTGGGCCGACCTCGGCTTCGCCGGCCGGCGGAGCCGGCTGCTGCGCTGGCGGGCGCTGCTGGCCAACCGGATCACCGAACTCGCCGAACTGTCGCACCTGGAGACCGGCAAGCCGGTCGCCGACGCGGTGGTCGAGGCGGTGAGCGCGATCGACCACCTCGACTGGGCGGCCCGGAACGCCAAGCGGGTGCTCGGACCCCGCCGGATGCGGTCCCGGCTCGTGGTGGCCGAGTTCTCCGCCCGGCTCGAATACCGGCCCCTCGGCGTGGTCGGGATGATCGCGCCGTGGAACTATCCGGTACTGACCCCACTCGGCGCCTTCGGCTACGCGCTCGCCGCCGGGAACGCGGTGGTGCTCAAGCCCAGCGAGTACACCCCGGCGGTCGGGCAGTGGCTGGTCGACACGTTCGCCGAGATCGTGCCGGAGCAGCCGGTGTTGCAGGCGGTGCACGGGCTCGGTGAGGTGGGCGCCGCACTCTGCCGGTCCGGCGTGGACAAGATCGCGTTCACCGGCTCGACGCGTACCGCGAAGAAGGTGATGGCGGCCTGCGCCGAGACGCTCACCCCGCTGGTCGTCGAGGCGGGCGGCAAGGACGCCATGATCGTCGACGACGACGCCGACCTGGACGCCGCCGCCGAGGCGTGCGTCTGGGGCGCGCTGACGAACGCCGGGCAGACCTGCATCGGGATCGAGCGGGCCTACGTCACCGCACCCGTCTACGACGCCTTCGTCGACAAGGTGGTGACCAGGGCCAGCCGGCTCACCGTCGGGGCCGACGACACCGACCTCGGCCCGATCACCATGCCCGGCCAGATCGAGACGATCCGTCAGCACATCGAGGACGCCGTGGCGCGCGGCGGGCGGGCGGTACTCGGCGGGCCGGAGGCGGTACGGCCACCGTACGTACACCCGACGATCCTGCTCGACGTACCCGAGGATGCCGACGCGGTCCGCGAGGAGACCTTCGGGCCGACCCTCACCATCGCCCGGGTGGCCGACGCCGACGAAGCGCTGCGCCGCACCAACGCGGTCCGCTACGGCCTCGGCGGCTCGGTCTTCGGCCGGCGCCGGGCGGCCGAGATCGCCGGCCGGATCCGCTCCGGGATGACGGCGATCAACTCCACGCTGACCTTCGTCGGGATGCCGACACTCCCGTTCGGCGGAATCGGCGACTCCGGCTTCGGCCGGATCCACGGCGCGGACGGACTCCGCGAGTTCGCCCGCAGCAAGGCGGTGACGAGACGGCGGGCCCGCTCCGTGCTGCCGTCGATGACCTTCGAGCGGACTCCGGCCCAGGTGGAAAGGATCGTCAAAGCAGCCAAGATTATGTACGGACGGTGACTTCAAGCTGACCGATCGTAGGGACAAAAGGGCGACTAGGACATCCCTGGCCGCCTCCCGCATCGGTACCGTTCGGCCAATGGGGCTGCACGCGTTGCGATTCCGCCTGGTCGACAGCGAGAACTCCTGGGGCGGCCGACGGCGTGCGCGCCGGGCCGGCTGGCTCGCCGAGACCTTCCCGGACCTGGCCCAGATGTCCGTGATCGACCTCGGCGGACGGGTCGACACCTGGCAGCAGGCCCCGGTACGCCCCAAACACGTGCACGTGGTGAACCTCGAAGAGGTGCCGATCGACGTACCCGAGTGGGCGGAGGTGGACCGGGGCGACGCCTGCGCGCTGCCCCGGCCGATCGCCAACCGCCGCTACGACCTGGTCTTCTCCAACTCGGTGCTGGAACACGTCGGCGGGCACGAGCGCCGGCTGCGGTTCGCCGAGACGGTGCACGCGCTCTCCGACGCGCACTGGGTGCAGACGCCGTACCGGTACTTCCCGATCGAGCCGCACTGGATCGCCCCGGGGATGCAGTTCACCCCGGTCCGGGTGCGGATCGCGCTGGCCCGCCGCTGGCCACTGGCGCACACCCGGCCGGACTGCCGGGAGACGGCGACCCAGCAGGTGCTCTGGACCGAACTCGTGGACCGGTCGCAGATGCGGCACTACTTCCCGCACTCCCGGATCCGGGCCGAACGGCTGGCCGGGATGGTCAAGTCACTGATCGCGGTCCGCACCGGCACCGGCGACTACTGATCGCGGTCCGCACCGGCACCGGCGACCAGGGTGGCTCCGGTCGAGTCGTCCACCAGGGCCACCCGGACCCGGTCCGGCGCCACCTCCCCGGCCGGCACCGCGAAGACCGCCGTCGCCGGCCGGCCCTGGTAGCGGGCCGAGTAGCAGACCATCCGCCAGGACTCCTCCAGCCAGTGCTCCCGGACGTCCGAGGTGAGCAGCGCGGCGACCTGCCGGTACGCCGTACTGAGCTGGAGTTGCTGGACACTGGCCAGCAGCGGCACCCCGGCACCGTCGCGCAGCGGATGGGTGAGCCGGGCGCGGATCCGGCGCAGCGGCAGCAGCCAGTACCCGTCGAACTCCGGGGAGAGCGCGACGAGCAGGGCCGCCTCGGCCAGCAGCAGCCCGGTCGACGCGGCCGGGGCGGCGGCCAGCGCCGGCAGCCAGTACGTGCCACCGGCCGCGACGCCGAAGAGCCCGGCGAGCAACAGCAGGCCGGCCCAGGCGATGCCGCGCCCGGTGACCGGGGTGGCCCGGGCGCTCAGGCAGCCGCACGAGGCGGCGGGCGCGACGCGGCGGGCGTACCAGAGATAGCCGACGAAGCCGACGAAGCCGGCGGCCAGCGCGGCTGCGGCCGGCGGCTCGGCGACCGGGGCCGGCGGCAGCACCAGCAGGACGCCGAGCAGCAGTTCCGCCCCGCCGAGCACGCGGTAGGCCGGCACCGCCCGCCCGGCACTCAGCAGCCTGCCGAGCGCCGAGTTGCCGGCCAGTTCGGCCGCGTGCCGGTCGAACAACTTGACCCGGGCCGACCAGATCAGCACGACCCCGACCAGCAGGGACTGGAGCGCCGCCAACGACTGGAACATCTCACCCTCCTCTCTCGGAAGAGGTGTAAGGAAGGGCCCCCGCTACAACAAAAAGCGATATGCGGGGGCCCTTCCTTACACCTCAGTTGGCGGCGTAGACGGTGGCGATGCTGATCTCGTTGGTGTCGGGTGCCAGGCGCCGATCACCTGGACGTGCCCGCCGACCTTCAGCAGCGAGACGTCGGAGATGGCCGGGGTGCCGTTGTAGACCGCCGCGGTGGTGCCGGGTACGACGTGCCCGATCAGCCGCCGGCCGTGGTGGTCGAGGTGCAGCACGTTGCGGCCGACCGAGGCGATGTGCGCGGTCAGGTTGACGATGTTGGCCCAGAGCGAGTCGGCGGCGAGGGTGCCGTCGGGGAGCCGGACGCCCGGACGTACATGCCGTCGCCCTGGCAGAAATCCCCGGAGTCAATCGATGTAACTGAAAGTTTCTTCAGTGCGGGCGCATGAAACCGCCCGGGGTCACCCCACCGGGGAGAGAATCAGAAGAGGGTCAGCTCGTCGCGCTCGATGCCGCGCAGCCGGTCGTAGTTCACCACCACGCAACGGATGCCCCGGTCGGTGGCGAGCACCCGGGCCTGCGGCTTGATCTCCTGGGCCGCGAAGACCCCGCTGACCGGTGCGAGCAGCGGATCGCGGTTGAGCAGCTCCAGATAGCGGGTGAGCTGTTCCACCCCGTCGATCTCGCCGCGCCGCTTCACCTCGACCGCCACGGCGGCACCGGCGGCGTCCCGGCAGAGCAGGTCGACCGGGCCGATCGCCGTCATGTACTCCCGGCGGACCAGCGTGAACCCCTCGCCCAGCTCGGTCGGGGTGGCGGCGAGCAACTCCTGCAGGTGCGCCTCCACACCGTCCTTACGCAAACCCGGGTCCACACCCAGCTCGTAGGAGGTGTCCTGGAAGATCTCCTCCAGGGTGATCCGCAGCTCCTCGCCGGCCTTGTTGACCACCCGCCACACCCCGGGGGCCTCCTCCAGCCGGCACGGCGGGCTCATCCAGTTCAGCGGCTTGTACGCCCGGTCGTCGGCGTGGATCGAGACCGACCCGTCCGCCTTCACCATAAGCAGCCTGGTCGCCAGCGGCAGGTGTGCCGAGAGCCGTCCGACGTAGTCCACGGAGCACCGCGCAATCACCAACCGCACCCGACGAGGGTAGCGGAGCGCCCCGGTCCCGCTGGCCGCGCCGTCCTGGCGAGTCGATGCCATCCTGGTAGGCGTGCTGGAAGCCCTCACCGGAACCGGTCTCGCCGCATCGGCCGGTCTCAACGCGTACATCCCGCTGCTCACCATGGGACTGCTCGCCCGGTACACCGACGTGGTGAACCTGCCCAGCGGCTGGCAGTGGATCTCCAACGGCTGGGTGCTGGCCATCCTGGTGGTGCTGCTCGCCGTCGAAACGGTGGCCGACAAGGTGCCGGTGGTCGACCACGTCAACGACGTGGTGCAGACAGTGGTCCGGCCGACCGCCGGTGGACTCGCCTTCGGCGCGGGTTCCGGCGCGGAGACGGTCACGGTCAGCGATCCCGGCCAGTTCTTCGGCTCGCACGAGTGGGTGCCGGTGGTGGTCGGGGTGCTGATCGCGCTCGGCGTACACGGCCTCAAGGCGGCCGCCCGGCCGGTGATCAACGCCGGTACGGCCGGCTTCGGCGCCCCGGTGGCGAGCACCGCCGAGGACGCCACGAGCGTGGTCTTCTCGCTCTCGGCGATCCTGCTGCCGGTGCTGGTCCTGCTCTTCCTGCTGGTCGTGCCGCTCTTCGCGTTCTGGGTGGTACGCCGCCGCCGGCGCCGCCGGGCGGCACGCCGGGCGGCCCGGGTCGCCGCGCGGGAGGAGACGACGGCGGACTACGACTACCACCGATGACGACGGATCACTGACGGCGGGGGTCACCGGGGCGCGGCCGGACTGGCATCCTCGACCGGGTGTTCACGAAGTTCTTTCGGGTGTCGGCTGTCGTCGGCTCCGCCGCCGCACTGCTCGGCGCCCTCGTCCTGGTGGTGACCGTGGTCCGCGACGGCACCGGCTCGACGAAGTCGGCCCCCCGGTTCGACCCGGTCCGGGCCGCCGACGCGGCGGCCGGCGGCACACCGGGCGGGCCGCCGTCGGCCACCGCCGCTCCGGCGACGTCCGGCCCGGCCACCCCGGCGCCGTCGACCGAGGCACCCGCACCCCGGTCGTCGGGCGGCGGCGCGCTTCCCGGCGCCATCCGACCCGGCAGCCGCCCACCGGTGGTCGACCACGGCCCCCGCACCGGCAACCTGGTGGCACTCACCTTCGACGCCGACATGACCGACGCGATGCTGCGCAACCTGCGGGACGGCCGGGCCCGCTCGTACGCCAACCTGCGGATCGTGGAGCTGCTGGAGCGGCGACGGGTGCCGGCGACGTTCTTCCTGACCGGCAAGTGGGTGCAGCGCTATCCGGAGCTGACCCGACGGCTCGCCGGCAACCCGCGCTTCGAGCTGGCCAACCACACGTACGGGCACCTGGCCTTCACCCCGGACTGCTACGGCCTGCCCCGGCTGCCGCCCGGCCGGATGACCGAGGACGTCGCGCGGACGTTCCGGCTGATCGAGCCGTACGGCGGCCGGCAGACCAGGTACTTCCGGTTTCCCGGGCTCTGTCACGACGCCGCCGCGCTGGCCGCGCTCGCCCCGCTCGGCGTGACGGTGGTCGACGGGGACGTGGTCAGCGGCGACCCGTTCGCCGGAGCCTGGCGGCCGATCGTCAAGGCGGTGCTGTCGCAGGTGAGGCCCGGTTCGGTGGTCGTGTTGCACGTCACCGAGGAGAACGCGGCGATGACCGACGAGGCGCTGCCGCACATCCTGGCCGGGCTGCGGGACCGGGGGCTGCGCCCGGCGACGCTGTCGGAGGTACTTTCCGGCGGGTGATCCGGCCGACCCGGTGACCGGCACGGCCGCTCCGTCGCGCATAGTTGAGCCATGGCAGAGCAGCTCGCGATCTCCGTGCGGGGGTTGCACAAGGCGTACGGCGGGACGGCCGCCGTGGACGGGGTCGACCTGGCGGTGTCCCGGGGCGAGGTCTTCGCGCTGCTCGGCCCGAACGGCGCCGGCAAGACCACCACGGTGGAGATCCTGGAGGGCTACCGGCGCCGGGACGCGGGCGAGGTCAGCGTGCTCGGCGTCGACCCGGACCACGCGGACGGCGGGTGGCGGTCCCGGGTCGGCATCGTGCTCCAGGGCACCGGCGAGTTCGACGACCTGAGCGTGGCCGAGGTGGTGCACCACTTCGCCGGCTTCTATCCCGACCCCGACGACCCGGACAAGGTGATCGAACGGGTCGGGCTGGCCGGCAAGGCGAGGGCGCGTACGCACACCCTCTCCGGCGGTCAGAAGCGCCGGCTGGACGTGGCGCTCGGCATCGTCGGCCGGCCCGAGCTGCTCTTCCTGGACGAGCCGACCACCGGGTTCGACCCGGAGGCCCGCCGGGAGTTCTGGGAGCTGATCCGGGACCTGGCCGCCGCGGGCACCACGATCGTGCTCACCACGCACTACCTGGACGAGGCGGAGGCGCTGGCCGACCGGGTCGCGGTGATCAGCGGCGGGCGGCTGGTCGAGGTGGCCGCCCCGGCCCGGCTGGGCAACCGGGCCGAGGCGCTGGCGACGGTCTCCTGGCGTACCCCGGCCGGCGACGTGGAACGGGTCGAGAGCGCGACGCCGACGGCGCTGGTCGCCGAGCTGGCCGCGCGGTTCGGCGGCGAGGTGCCGGGCCTGACGGTGACCCGGCCCACCCTGGAGGACGTCTACCTACGGATGATCGGGCATCGATGAGCACCTCGACGACCGCACCGGAGACCGCCGGGCACCGGCCGGCGTCCGCACCGGCCCGCCGGGTCGGGCCGGTCGCGCTCGGCCTGCGGCAGGGTCGCCTGGAGGTACGCCAGTTCCTGCGCAGCCGGGAGTCCGTGGTCTTCACCATGCTCTTCCCGGTGATCATGATCCTGATCTTCGCGTCGATCTTCAAGGGCGAGATCGGCGGCGGGGCCCGGTTCACGCAGTACTTCATCACCGGCATGATCGCGACCGGCCTGATGACTGTCGGCTTCCAGAGCCTCGCCATCCAGATCCCGATCGAGCGGGACCGGGGCGTGCTGAAGCGACTGCGCGGCACCCCGATGCCGAAGTGGGTGTACTTCGTCGGCAAGATCATCATGGTCGCCGTGGTGGGCGTGGCCGAGACCGTGCTGCTGCTGGCCGTCGCCGCGCTGCTCTTCGACCTCACCCTGCCGCAGACCGCCGGCGCCTGGCTCACCCTGCTCTGGGTCTCGGTACTCGGCATCACCGCCTGCACCCTCTGCGGTATCGCCTTCTCCTCGCTGCCCCGCACCGGACGCGGCGCGTCGGCGACGGTGACCCCGGTGGCGCTGGTCCTCCAGTTCATCTCCGGGGTCTTCATCGTCTTCACCCAGCTGCCGAGTTGGATGCAGCAGATCGCGGCGATCTTTCCGCTGAAGTGGATGTGCCAGGGGTTGCGTTCGGTCTTCCTGCCCGAGTCGTTCGGCGCTCAGGAGCCGGCCGGTTCGTTCGAACTGGGCCGGGTCGCCCTGGTCCTCGCCGCCTGGTGCGTCATCGGCCTGCTGCTCTGCCTGACCACCTTCCGCTGGACCAGCCGCCGCGACGGCTGACCCCGACCAGCCCGGCGATCGGCTGTCGCCGCACAGGCCGGGCCGTGCGGTCGGCGCGACGCGGTCGGCGCGACGCGGTCGGCGCGACGCGGTGCGAGGGCGGTCGGCGCGGACGAAGGCCGCCCGTGGCCACCACTCCTGCCGCGGGACTACTCCCTTTTCCTAGACTGTCGAGCTGGGCGCACCGACGGGGCGCGACATTTCCGGACATTGCCCCGCCCGGCACGGTGGGCGCACGGACGGGGCGCAGCTCGACAGTCTGAGGGCGGGTCCGGCCCGTGACCGCGACCAGTGGGCGCACAGGCGGGGCAGCTCGACAGCGGCGAAAGCGGACTGTGTCCCCGTCCCGCCGCCGCCCCCGGCCTGGTCAGTACGAGTAGAAGCCCTGCCCGGTCTTGCGCCCCAGGTCACCGGCGGCAACCATCCGCTGCAACAGCTCCGGCGGGAAGAACTTCTCGTCGGCGGTGTCGGCGTAGATGTTCTTCGTCGCGTGCAGCAGCACGTCCGCGCCGGTCAGGTCGGTGGTGGCCAGCGGGCCCATGGCGTGCCCGAAGCCGAGCTTGCAGGCGGTGTCCAGGTCCTCCGGCGAGATCACCCCGGACTCGACGAGCTTGACCGCCTCCATCACCAGGGCGGTGATCAGTCGGGTGGTGACGAAGCCGGCGATGTCCCGGTTGACCACCACGCAGGTCTTGCCGATCTCCTCGGCGAAGCTCCGGGCGGTGGCCAGCGTCTCGTCGCTGGTCTTGTAGCCCCGGACCAGCTCGCAGAGCTTCATCATCGGCACCGGCGAGAAGAAGTGGGTGCCGACCACCGACTCCGGCCGGCCGGTCGCCGCCGCGATCTGGGTGACCGGGATGGCCGAGGTGTTGGTGGCGAGCACCGCGCGGGGGGCGCAGATCTTGTCCAGCGCCCGGAACACCTCCTGCTTGATCTCCAGCCGCTCGAAGACCGCCTCCACCACGATGTCGGCGTCGGCCGCCGCCTCCAGCTCGGTGGTCGGGGTGATCCGGTCGAGGGTCGCCTCGACCTCGTCGGCCCCGATGGTGCCCTTGGCCGCGAACTTCTCCAGCGAGGTGCGGATGCCGGAGAGGCCACGGCGGGTGGCCGCCTCGTCCAGGTCGCGCAGGGTCACCTGCCAGCCTGCCCGCGCCGCGACCTGGGCGATGCCCGAACCCATCAGACCGGCCCCGACGACCGCGAGTCGACCCGCCATCTGCTCACTCCTTCGGCTGGATTGTGTCCTCGCAGAGCACCTTAACGGTCCGACCGAGCACTGCTACCCGCCGGTAACAGTTCCCGCCCGCACACCGGCCGGCGGCCCCGCGACGAGGGCCGTCGCGGGGCCGCCACCGGGTCGGCTCGGAACGGGTCAGCTGGCCCGCAGCGGGGCGAGCGCCTTGCTCCAGGCCACGGTCTGGTCCAGTACGACGCCGAGGGCGTCCGCCTGGTGCGGGCCGGGCTTGAAGGTGCTGTAGTTCTCGAAGTCGGCGTTCAGCGCGAGCGTCACCTGGGCCCGAACGTCGGCCATCATCAGCTCGCCGGCGACCAGGTGCAGGTGTTCCACCGCCCGCGCACCACCGACCGAGCCGTAGCTGACGAACCCGACCGCCTTGTTGTTCCACTCGGCGAAGAGGAAGTCGATGGCGTTCTTCAGCGCCCCCGAGGTGGAGTGGTTGTACTCCGGGGTCACGATCACGAAGCCGTCGAACGAGGCGATCTTGGCGGCCCATTCCAGCGTGTGCGGGTTGGCGTACTGGCCCATGCTCGCCGGGACCGCCTCGTCCAGGTGCGGGAGCTTGAAGTCGAGCAGGTCGACCAGCTCGTACTCGGCGTCGTTGCGCCGGCTGGCGTTGTCGTACACCCAGCGGGCGACGGCCTCGCCGTTGCGGCCGGGTCGAGTGCTGCCCAGGATGATGCCGATTCCAGTCATTGCTGGTTCTTTTCCTCCGAATTGCGCAGCACTCCTGTGCTTGCCGCGTCAAGCAAATCCACCGATACTTGCTTTGTCAAGCAATCTTCGTGTTACTGTGTTCTCCATGACAGCCCCGCCGGCCCCGCTGAACAGCGACGAGGAGGCCGTCGTCCGGGCGCTGGGTCGGGCGATCATCGTCGTGCCCCGGGCGCTGGACGCCGACCTCACCCGCGAGCAGCGCCTCTCGATCAACGAGTACACCGCGCTGATGCACCTCTCCGAGGCACCCGGGCGCCGGATGCGGATGAACGAGCTGGCCGGCGCCTGCGACCTCTCCCTGAGCGGGATGACCCGGATCGTCACCCGGCTGGAACAGCAGCGCTTCGTCGAGCGGGTCCGCTGCCCCGAGGACGCCCGGGGCTGGAACGCCGTGCTCACCGACGCCGGGCTGAGCCGGCTGGAGGCGGCCTATCCCACCCACCTGGGCAGCGTCCGGCGGCACGTCGTCGACCACCTCGACGGGCTCGACCTGGCCCGGCTCGCCGACGCGCTGCGCAGGTTCGCGACGACCGGCACCTGCGCGGAGCACTCCGACCCGGGGTCCGGGTCCGGCTCCTGACCGCGCCGGCCGCCGCCCGGTCATATCGTGAACGCCGGCTCTTCGGGAGCGGTGGCCCGCTCCACCTCGACGCCCAGGGTCCGCAGGTCGGCGATGAAGTCCGGATAGCCCCGGTCGACGTGGTGCACGTGCGACACCTCGGTCACCCCGTCCGCGCAGAGCCCGGCGATCACCAGCCCCGCGCCGGCCCGGATGTCGGTGGCCCGGACCGGTGCGCTGGAGAGCCGCTCCCGCCCCCGCACCACCGCGTGGTGCCCGTCGGTCTTGATGTCCGCACCCAGCCGGGCCATCTCGTTCACGAACATGAACCGGCCGTCGAAGATGTTCTCGGTGACCAGCGAAGCCCCCTCGCTCACCGAGGCCAGCCCGATCGCCATCGGCAGCAGGTCGGTGGCGAAGCCGGGGAACGGCAGCGTCACCACGTCCACCGCCGACGGCCGCCGGTCCAACCGCACCCGGAAGGCGTCCGGCCGGGTCTCCACCAGGCAGCCGGCCGAGACCAGCTTGTCCAGCGCGATCTCCAGGAAGGCCGGGCTGGCGCCGGTCACCGTGACGTCGCCCCGGGTCATCGCCGCCGCGAACGCCCAGGTGCCGGCGACGATCCGGTCGCCGACCGTGGCGTGCCGGACCGGACCCAGCTCCGGAACCCCCTCGATGCGCAGCATCGAGGTGCCGGCGCCGTCGATCCTGGCACCCATCCGGGTCAGCATGGTGCAGATGTCGACGATCTCCGGCTCCCGGGCGGCGTTGTCGATCTCCGTGACCCCCCGGGCCAGTACCGCCGCCATCACCAGGTTCTCGGTGGCGCCGACGCTGGGGAAGTCGAGCCAGATCGTCGCGCCGTGCAGCCCCCGGGGCGCCGAGGCGATGACGAAGCCGTGCTCGCCGGAGATCTCCGCCCCCATCCGGGCCAACCCGGCCACGTGCATGTCCAGGCCGCGCGAGCCGATCGCGTCACCGCCGGGGTGGGCCACCCGGACGTACCCGCGCCGGGCCAGCAGCGGGCCGAGTACGCAGATCGAGGCGCGGAGCCGGCGTACCAGGTCGTAGTCCGCCTCGGTGCCCGGGTCGGGCGGCACGTCGATCGTCACCGAGCAGGACCGGGGCGGGCCGCCGTCGTCGCCGGCCGGGCCGTCACCCTCGTCGTCGCCGAACGAGACCTCGCAGCCGAGCCGGCGGAGCACCTCGGCCATGATCGCGATGTCGGTGATCCGGGGTACGTTCGTGATCACACTCCGCCCCGGTGCGAGCAGCGCGGCGGCCATCAACTTCAGCGCGGAGTTCTTGGCGCCCACCACGTGCACCTGGCCGGCCAGCCGGGCCCCGCCACTGACTCTGATCACGTCCACGTCGCAAATCGTAGAGTCGTCCGCCCCGCCCGGCCCGCTGCCGTCGGGCCAGCCCTGCCCCGCGGCCGTCCCGGGCCGGGCCGGGCTCGCCGCGGTCGACGCCCGTACGCTGTTCGGCATGGCCGTCCACCTCACCCGCATCTACACCAGGACCGGCGACGCCGGCACGACCAGGCTGGTCAACAACGAAGAGGTCGTCAAGACCGACCCCCGGATCGGGGCGTACGCCGACGTCGACGAGTGCAACGCGGCGATCGGGGTGGCCCTGGCGCTCGGTGGGCTCGACGAGGACGTCCGGGAGGTGCTCGGCACCATCCAGAACGACCTCTTCGACGTCGGGGCCGACCTCGCCACCCCGGTCGAGCCGGACCCGGCGTACCCGCCGTTGCGGGTGACCGAGGAGTACGTGGCCCGCCTGGAGGGCTGGTGCGACAGGTACAACGCCCGACTCGCCAAACTCGACTCCTTCGTCCTGCCCGGCGGCACCCCGGGAGCGGCGTTGCTGCACGTGGCACGCACGATCGCCCGGCGGGCGGAACGCTCGGCGTGGGCCCTGGTCAGCACCGAACCAGATCGAACCAGCACTTCCCCGGCAAAGTATCTCAACCGTCTCTCGGATCTGCTGTTCATCCTGGCAAGAACCGCGAATCCGGCCGGTGACGTGCTATGGGTCCCCGGTGGCCAGCGCTGACCCTGCCGCCCCACCCGGCGGCGCCGACCCTCCCGCCCCGCCCGGCGGCCTGCACCACGTCGAGATCTGGGTGCCCGACCTGACCCGGGCCGGCACCAGCTGGGGCTGGCTGCTCGGCGAGCTGGGCTGGACGGAGTACCAGAGCTGGCCGGCGGGGCGCTCCTGGCGGCACGGCACCACCTACCTGGTGCTGGAGTGCTCCCCCGCACTCACCTCCCGCAGCTACGACCGGCTCGCCCCCGGGCTCAACCACCTGGCCCTGCACGCCGGCCCGCCGGCCGAGGTGGACCGGCTGGTGGCCCGTGCCCCGGCGTACGGCTGGTCGCTGCTCTTCGCCGACCGCCACCCGTACGCGGGCGGGCCGGAGAACTACGCCGGCTACCTGACCGACGAGACCGGGTTCGAGGTGGAACTCTGCGCCTCGTCACTGCCCGGCACCTGACACCCCGTCGACTCACCAGGGCCCGGACGGAATCGGCTGGAAGTCGTCGTCGACCAGACCGAGCCGGTGCGCGACCACCGCGGCCTGCACCCGGTTGCGCAGCCCGAGCTTCTCCATCGCCGCCGAGACGTGCGTCTTGACGGTGGTGACCCCCAGGTGCATCCGGGCGGCGATCTCGGCGTTGGAGAGTCCGGCACCGACCAGGGCCAGCACCTCGCGCTCGCGGACGCTGAGCAGCCGCCGCCCCGCCGGCCGTACGCTGTCCGCGTCCCGTTCGGCGTCCTCGGTGTGCGCCTGCAACGCCCGGTGCACGATCCGGGCCAGCACGGACGGCGCCAGCAGCGGCTCGCCCCGGGCCGCCCGGCCGACCGCGTCCACCAGGTCCTCCGGGGCGCCGTCCTTGACCAGGTAGCCGATCGCACCGGCGCCGAGCGCCCCGTAGATGTTGGCGTCGTCGGCGAAGGTGGTCAAGACCAGCACCCGGGTCCCGGGATGCCGGTCGAGGATCCGCCGGGTCGCCTCGATCCCGTCCATCCGGGGCATCCGCAGGTCCATCAGCACCACGTCCGGGCGGAGCCGCTCGGCCAGCCGGACCGCCTCCCGGCCGTCACCGGCCTCGCCGACGATGTCGAACCCGCCGGCCGTACGCAGCAGCAGGGTCACGCCGGCCCGGACCAGGGCCTGGTCGTCGACGACGAGGACGCGTACGGTCACCGGGGCCGCCCGGCCGGGTCGGTGTCGGCCGTCCGGAGCAACGGCCTCGCGCAGGTCGCGGGCCTCTCCCGGACCGCCGCCGCCTTCTCCCGGATCGGCAGGTGCGCGGCGAGCCGCCAGCCGCCGCCGCCGGTGGGACCGGCCAGCAGGGTGCCGCCGAGCAGCCGGACCCGTTCCCGCATGCCGGCCAGGCCGTGCCCGGAGGGCGGCAGCAGTGCCGGCCGGGGCTGTCCGGGGCCGGTGTCGAGCACTTCGACAAGCAGGCCGGAGCCGTCCGGGCGGATGTCCACCGAGGCGCTCGCGCCCGGTCCGGCGTGCTTGAGGGTGTTGGTCAGCCCCTCCTGCACCACCCGGGCGGCGGTGGTACGCACCACCAGCGGCGCCTCGCCGACGTCACCGGCCAGGTTCATCCGGACCGCCACCCCGGCCGCCCGGACCCGCTGTTCCGCGTCCATGATCAACTGCTCGGGTTCGATCGTCGGGCCGCCCGACACGATCGCGTCCGGGTCGCGCAGCACCTCCAGCAGCGCCCGCAGCTCGTCGAGCACCTGCCCGGCGGTGACCCGCAACTCGCCCAGCGCCTGCACCGCGTCGTCCACCCGGCCGGTACGCCGGGCCGCGTACTGCGCCGCACCGGCCTGCAACGCGATCGCGCCGACGTGGTGCGCGACGATGTCGTGCAGGTCCCGGGCGATCGCCGCCCGCTCGGCCAGCCGGGCGGCCCGGGTCTGCACCTCCTGCCGCTCCTCGACCTCCCGGGCGCGCTCCTCGGCGGACCGGGTCGCCCGGCGCATCCGACCGAGGTAGCGGGCCAGCGCGACCGGGGCGACCGAGATGCCGAAGAAGCCGGCGAGCTGGACGAACCCCTGCTGCCCGGGAAGCAGCCCGGCGCTGTCCGGGCCGATCAGGTGCACCAGCGACGCCGCGTACGACAGCCCCAGTGCCACGGCGGTGGCCGGCCAGGTCGCCGCGTACGCGATGATGCCGAGCGCGGTGAGGGCACCGAACTGGGCGACGTCGCCGCCGAGCGGGGCGGTCCAGTTGGCGAGGCTGAGCAGCAGGCACTCGGCCAGCAGCACCGGCCAGGGCCAACGGCGGGCAGCCACCAGGATCAGCCCGGCCGCCACCGTCACCAGCAGTGGCAGCGGCTCGCTCGGCACCACCGGCCAGCCCAGCTTGGCCAGCCCGAAGGCGCCGCCGAACAGGCCCATCAGTAGATCGGGCCACCATCTCCGCCGTACCCGCACGCCGGCAACGATACGGAGCCGGAACTCCGGCTGCGACTCCTGCCACCGGACACGGCGCATCCTCCGAGTGGCCGGTACAGCGGCCGGCCGGACGACATCGGAGATCCACTAGGTCGCCTAGCTTCGGACCGTGCCCACCGAGATGATCTCGTTTCTGGCCCAGTGGGCCCGCGCCCCACTGGCGATCGGCGCCATCGCACCCAGCGGGATGCCGCTGGCCGAACGGATCACCGCGACGATCCCCCGGAGCGGGCAACCACTCGTGGTCGAGCTGGGCCCGGGGACCGGGGCGTTCACCCGGGTGATCCAGCGCCGACTGGCCGGGCAGGGCCGGCACCTCGCAGTGGAGATCAACCCGACTTTCGCGGACCGGCTGGCCCGGGAGCACCCGGGAGTGGACGTGCTCCGGGCCGACGCCGGGGCGCTGGCCGGACTGCTCGCCGAACGGGACCTTCCGCCGGCCGGGGTGATCGTCAGCGGCCTGCCCTGGACGGTCTTCGGCGCGCAGCGGCAGCGGGAGATCCTCGGCTCCGTCGTCGCGGCGCTTGCCGACGACGGGGTCTTCACCACCTTCGCCTACCAGCACGCCCGCTGGTCGCCACCAGCCCGCCGGCTGCACCGCAACCTGCGGGAACTCTTCGAGGAGGTGGTGGTCGGCGGTACGGTCTGGGCAAACCTGCCGCCCGCGGTGGTCTACCACTGCCGGCGGCCGATCCGGCACCCGTCCGGCGCCGAGCGCGGCGGACCCGGCCGGCACCCCGGACCGCTCCGCCCGGCGAACCGTTCCGCCCCGCGCGGCCCGGAGCCGACCCGCCCCTGACCTTCACCCGGCTGCCTGGCCGAGCAGGGCATTCAGGCCGAGCAGGGCGTTCAGCCGTGGCGCGGGATCAGTCGTGTAGGACCAAATGCGAAACCGCCCCCGGAGGGGCGGATTCGAGCCAGGAGAGGAAGCCGGTGACCGTGGACTTCGCCATCGCGATCTCCACGGGCGCCTGGTGGCTGACACATCGCAGGATCACCCAGTCGGCGGGCATGATGAGTCGCTCCTGACCCTCCGGCAGCCGCCGCTGCTCGACCGCGAGGCCGCGCCGGGAGAGCACCCGCTTCGGCCGGAGCGCGAAGCTGAACATCCGGTACCAGCGGAGTTCGGTCTCGGCGAACCGCGCGAAGCCCGGCGACCAGCCGCGCCCGTCGAGGATTGTCGAGACCCGGACGCTGAGCCGGATGATCCCGCCGGAGCGGGTCACCAGGAACCGCCGGAGGAAGAGTGCCGCCACCGCGAGCAGCAGCACCAGGACGCCGATTCCGATCCAACGCAAGACCAGCATCGACGTGCCGGGTCAGCGGCTCGTGGACTCGGTCACCGGGCTGGCGCTCTCGGCCAGCACCGTGACGCCGGCGCCGGTCACCGAGAGGAAGCCGCCGTTCACCTCGTAGGTCAACTGCTCGCCACCGGCCAGCTTGATGCGCACCTGGCCGGGCTCGGCGAGCTGGCCCAGCAGCGGCGCGTGTCCCGGCAGCACCCCGAGCTCACCCTCGGTCGTCCGGGCGACGACCATCTCGGCCTCGCCCGTCCAGATCTTTTCCTCGACGGCGACGAGTTCGACCTGAAGCTGTGCCACGCTGTCTCCTTGCTGCGGCGGCGGGATTGTGGAAAGTCTAGTCCGGCTCCCGCCGCCGCTCCCAGCCGGGTACCCGGGCGGTTCGCACCCGGATCGGCCGGCCGGGCCCGGTCACTTGGCCTTGTTCAACAACTCCGGATTGTTGATCACGAAGCTGTCGGCGGTGCCGGCCTTGATCGCGGCGAAGAAGTCGTCGGCGATCGGCTCGAACTTCTCGCCCTTGTAGTTCCGGCCGGTCCCGACCCCACCGCCCGGTAGCTTGATCATCTGGATCGAGTCGGACCGCAGGTTGCGCAGCGCGAAGCCGAAGTCGATCAGCTTGTTTCCCCGGCCGCTGAAGATCAGCGACTTGCCGGCCGCCCGGATCACCTTGTCCAGCTTGACCGGGTTGGTCACCACGTCCTTGCTCAGCGCCTGGTCGGCCATCGCCCGGACGAACTGCTGCTGGTGCCGCTGGCGGCCGTAGTCGCCGTCGGTCACCCCGTTGGACGGGTACCGCTGCCGGACGTAGTCCAGCGCCTGCCAGCCCTCCAGGTGCCGGTTGCCCTTCTTGTACTGCGCCTGCGGCCCCAGGTAGCCGCCGCCACCGGGCTTCTCCGTCCGGTGCGTACCGTCCGGGCGGCGGTGCTCCGACTTCACGTTCTGGTCGATGTACATCGTGACGCCGCCCATCGCGTCGACGATCTTCAGGAAGCCGCCGAAGTTGATGATCGCCCCGGCGTCGAACCGCTTGATCCCGGTCACCTTGGAGACCGTCAGGGAGAGCAGCTCGAAGCCCTGCGCCGCGCTCGGCAGCTTCTCGCCGGGCACCTTGCTGCCGTACGACATCGCGGCGTTCAGCTTCGTCCGGTCACCCGGGAAGTCGGCCTTCTCGAACCGGGGGATGTCGACGAGCAGGTCCCGGGGCAGCGAGAAGAGGTACGCCGAGTCCAGCGTCTCGTTGACGTGCATCACCATGATCGAGTCGGCCAGCGGGGGCGTCTCCGGCTTCCGCGGGTCGATGCCGACCAGCAGGATGTTCAACGGGCCCTTGATGTCCGACTTCTTCTCCGGGGCCGACGCCCCGGCCGCCTGGTCGCCGAAGAGGTCCTGCTCGGTGACCGCGCCCTCGAAACGGGCCAGCACCGCCTCCAGTCCGACAAGTACGCCGCCGCTGAGCACCACAAGCACCGCGCCGAAGATCGTGCAGAGCCGGGCCCACATCGGGATGGCGGACTTCCTGCGCCGCCCCTCCCTGATCGGCCGTCCGCCGCCGGAGAGGTCGCCCACCGGGTCGGCGTCGACCAGCCCGGCGCCGCCGCCCCGACCGCGTTCCGGCCGCCCCGTCCGCCTGGTGGACCGGCCAGCGCCCTTGCCACCCTCGCTCACTGCGTCTCCATCCGTCCGCGCACCGCGAATCTCGCGCCCGTCAATAGAGACGGGCGGCCGGGGCCGAATTGTTGCAGAGCAAGGTTACGGATTTCGGAACCCCTGGTCCCGGTACCCGGCGACCGACCGGATCCGGCGCGGACCCGGACGCTCCGACCGGTGTCGCGTACGCCGGCCACCTGGCCCGACGGCGACCCGGGTGGCTGCCGTCGGCTGTGACGAAACGGTGACACGACCGTGTCGAGACGCCGGCCCGGCCACCTGGGCCTGTCGAGACGCCGGCTACCTGGCCTTGTTGAGCAGCTCCGGGTTGTTGATGACGAAGCTGTCGAGGGTGCCGGCTCCGAGTGCGGCGAAGAACTCCTCGGCGATCGGCTGGAACCGCTCGCCCCGGTAGGAGCCGCCCTCGGTGACCCCGCCGCCCGGCAACTTGATCATCTGGATCGAGTCCGACCGGAGCCCGCGCAGCGCGAAGGCGAAGTCGACAAGCTCGCGCCCGCGACCGCTGAAGACCAACGACTCGCCGGCCGCCCGGAGCACCGCGTCCAACTTGACCGGGTTGGTCACCACGTCCTTGCTCAGCGCCTGGTCGGCCATGGCCCGGACGAACTGCTGCTGGTGCCGCTGCCGGTCGTAGTCGCCGTTCGGCAGGCCGTACCGCTGCCGGACGTAGTCCAGCGCCTGCCAGCCCTTGAGGTGCGCGTTGCCCCTGGTGTACTCCGCCTGCGGCCCGAGGTAGCCGCCACCGCCCGGCTTCAGCGTCCGCATCGTGCCGTCCGGCTGCCGGTGCTCGGACCTGACGTTCGTGTCGATGTACATGTCGACGCCGCCCATCGCGTCGACGATCTTCTGGAAGCCGTTGAAGTTGACGATCGCCCCGGCGTCGAACCGCTCGATCCCGGTGACCTCGGAGACGGTTCTGGAGAGCAGTTCGAAGCCCTGTGCCGCGCTCGGCAGCTTCTCGCCGGGCACCCGGCTGCCGTGTGCCATCGCGGCGTTCAGCTTCTCGGTGCCGCCGGCGTAGTTCGCCTTGGGGAAGGCCGGTATCTCCACCAGCAGGTCCCGGGGCAGCGAGAAGAGGTACGCCGAGTCCAGCGTCTCGTTCACGTGCAGCACCATGATCGAGTCGGCCAGCGGCGACCACTCCGGGGTCCGTGGGTCGATCCCGACCAGCAGGATGTCCAGCGGGCCCTTGATGTCCGACTTCTTCTCCGGCACGACGCCGGCCGCCTCGTCGCCGAAGAGGTCGGCCTCGCGCACCGCACCCTCGTAGCGGGCGAGCACGGCCTCGAAGCCGACCAGCCCGGCGCCGCTGACCAGGACCAGGATCGCGCCGAGCAGGGTGCAGACCCGGGCCCAGCGCGGCACCCGGGACGCCGACCGGTGCCGCCGGCCGCGCCTGGAGCGCTCCGGACCGTCGTGCGGTCCCGCCGGGTCCGTGCCGCCGACCCGTTGCCGGACCAGCCGGCGCAGGCCCGACCGATCCGCGTTCCCGCCGCCTTCACCCACCAACGTCTCCGTTCGTCGTCCGCCCTGTGACCAGGACGGATCCGCCGAAGGAAGCCGGGCCGCCGGTCACGGGCCGCCCACGACGGTACCCGCCGAAGTGGGGTTACCAAAGCACCGAAACCGGCTGAATAACCTTCAAATCCACCAGACCGCGCAAATGGAGAGGCGACATAGACGACGCAGCCGCACCGGCGGTCACCGGTGCGGCTGCGGTACGTGCTGGGGCGGAACTAGTCCTTCATCAGCTCCCGGGCGTTGCGCTCCAGGTCGTCGAGCCCGCCGCACATGAAGAAGGCCTGCTCGGGGAAGTGGTCGTACTCGCCCTCGCTGATCTTCTTGAACGCCTCGACGGTGTCCTTGACCGGCACGTACGAGCCCTTGATGCCGGTGAAGACCTCGGCCGCGTACGTGTTCTGGGAGAGGAACCGCTCGATCCGGCGGGCCCGGCCGACGGTGAGCTTGTCCTCTTCCGAGAGCTCCTCGATGCCGAGGATGGCGATGATGTCCTGCAGGTCCTTGTAGCGCTGCAGGATCCGCTTCACCTCGGAGGCGACCGCGAAGTGCTCGGCGCCGACGAACTCCGGGGCGAGGATCCGGGACGAGGACGCCAGCGGGTCCACCGCCGGGTAGATGCCCTTGTCGGAGATCGACCGCTCCAGGTTGGTGGTGGCGTCCAGGTGCGCGAACGTGGTGGCCGGCGCCGGGTCGGTGTAGTCGTCCGCCGGCACGTAGATCGCCTGCATCGAGGTGATCGCCTGGCCCCGGACCGAGGTGATCCGCTCCTGGAGCTCGCCCATCTCGTCGGCCAGGGTCGGCTGGTAGCCCACCGCGCTCGGCATCCGGCCGAGCAGGGTGGAGACCTCCGAACCGGCCTGGGTGAACCGGAAGATGTTGTCGATGAAGAGCAGCACTTCCTGCTTGTTCACGTCCCGGAAGTACTCCGCCATGGTCAGCGCGGAGAGCGCCACCCGGAGCCGGGTGCCCGGCGGCTCGTCCATCTGGCCGTAGACCAGCGCGGTCTTGTCGATGACGCCGGACTCGGTCATCTCGTGGATGAGGTCGTTCCCCTCACGGGTCCGCTCACCCACCCCGGCGAAGACCGAGGTGCCACCGAAGTTGTTGGCGACCCGGGTGATCATCTCCTGGATCAGCACCGTCTTGCCCACCCCGGCACCGCCGAACAGGCCGATCTTGCCACCCTTGACGTACGGGGCGAGCAGGTCGATGACCTTGATGCCGGTCTCCAGCATCTCGGTCTTCGGCTCCAGGTCGGCGAAGGCCGGCGCCTTGCGGTGGATCTGCCACCGGTCGGCCGCCTCGAAGGTCTCGCCCTCCTTGAGGTTGAGCACCTCGCCGATGGTGTTGAAGACCCGGCCCTTCACCGCGTCACCGACCGGCACCGTGATCGGCGAACCGGTGTCCCGGACCTCGGTGCCCCGGACCAGGCCGTCGGTCGGCTGCATCGAAATCGCCCGGACCATGTTGTCGCCGAGGTGCTGGGCGACCTCCAGGGTCAGGGTCTTCTCGCCGCCGGAAAGGGTCACGTCGACGTGCATGGCGTTGAAGATGTCCGGCATCGCGTCGCGCGGGAACTCGGCGTCGACGACCGGGCCGATGACCCGGACCACGCGGCCCGTCGCGGTCTTGGTCTCTGTAGGAGCAGTCATCACACTTCACTTCCCGACGCGGCCAGCGCGTTGGCGCCGCCGACGATCTCGCTGATCTCCTGGGTGATCCCGGCCTGGCGGGCCGAGTTCATCTCGCGCGTGTAATTCTCGATCATCTCTTCGGCGTTGTCCGTCGCACTCTTCATCGCCCGACGACGGGCCGCCGACTCGCTGGCCGCCGACTCCAGCAGCGCGGCGTAGATCCGCGTGTTGACGTACTTCGGCAGCAGCGCGTCCAGCAGCGCCTCCGCCTCCGGCTCGAACTCGTACGCCGGCAGCGGGCCCTCCGCCTCGGACCGCGGCCGGTCCTCGACCTCCATCGGGCCGATGATCCGGGTGACCGGGGTCTGCGACATCAGCGACTTGAACTCGGTGAAGACGATGTGCAGCTCGTCGACCCCGAGCACGCCGTCGATCCCCGGGTCGCCGCCCTCCAGGTCGTCGGCGCCGGAGACGAACGCCTTGATCAGCGTCTCGCCCACCTGCTTGGCGTCGGCGAAGGTCGGCTGCTCGGAGAAGCCCGTCCAGCTCGCCTCCACCTTCCGCTGCCGGAACCGGTAGTAGCCGACGCCCTTGCGGCCGATGACATAGAGCACCGGCTCCTTGCCGTCGGCCTTCAGCCGGGCGATGAGCGACTCCGCCGCCTTGATCGCGTTGGAGGTGTAGCCGCCGGCCAGGCCGCGGTCACTGGTGACCACGACCACCCCGGCCCGGCGGACCTTCGGCCGGGCGGTGAGCAGCGGGTGGTCGATGGCCGCGTTGGAGGCCAGCGCGGTGAGCACCCCGGTGATGGCCTGGGCGTACGGCAGCGACGCCGCGACCCGGGACTGGGCCTTGGCGAGTCGGCTCGTCGCGACGAGCTCCATCGCCTTGGTGATCTTCTTCATCGACTTCGCCGAGCGGATCCGTTGACGAAGAACGCGTACCTGGGCAGCCACCGGTCAGCCCTACTGCTTCTCGGCCTGGGCCGGCTCGGCCGGCTCGCCGCCGTCGCGGTACCGGGTGACGGTCTCGCGGTCCTGCTCGCCCTCCATCGGACGGGCCGGCGCCTCGTTGACCTTCACCTCGTCCTCCTTGCCGAGGAACATCTGCTTGAACCGGGCCACGGCCTCGTTCAGCGCGTTCGTGATGTCGTCGTCCCAGTTGTTGTCCGCGATCGACTGCATCGTCGGCTTGTACTGGTGGCGGAGGAACTCCAGGAACTCGGACTCGAAGCGCCGGACCTCGCCGATCGGGACGTCGTCCAGCTTGCCCTCGGTGCCGATCCAGACCGAGACCACCTGCTCCTGCACCGGGAACGGCGAGTAGTTGGTCTGCTTCAGCAGCTCGACCAGCCGGGCACCTCGGCTGAGCTGGTCCTGGGACGCCTTGTCCAGGTCCGAGGCGAGCGCGGCGAACGCCTCCAGCTCGCGGTACTGCGCCAGGTCCAGCCGGAGCCGGCCGGCCACCTTCTTCATCGGCTTCACCTGGGCGGCGCCGCCGACCCGGGAGACCGAGGTACCGACGTTGATCGCCGGCCGGACACCCTGGTTGAACAGGTCGGTCTCCAGGAAGATCTGGCCGTCGGTGATCGAGATCACGTTCGTCGGGATGAACGCGGAGATGTCGTTGCCCTTGGTCTCGATGATCGGCAGACCGGTCATCGAGCCGCCGCCCATCTCGTCCGACAGCTTCGCGCAGCGCTCCAGCAGCCGGGAGTGCAGGTAGAAGACGTCACCCGGGTACGCCTCGCGGCCCGGCGGGCGGCGCAGCAGCAGCGACACCGCACGGTACGCCTCGGCCTGCTTGGTCAGGTCGTCGAAGACGATCAGGACGTGCTTGCCGGCGTACATCCAGTGCTGGCCGATCGCCGACCCGGTGTACGGGGCGATGTACTTGAAGCCGGCCGGGTCGGAGGCGGGCGAGGCGACGATGGTGGTGTACTCCATCGCGCCCTGCTCCTCCAGCAGGCCCTTCACCGAGGCGATGGTCGAGCCCTTCTGGCCGATCGCCACGTAGATGCAGCGGACCTGCTTGGCCGGGTCGCCGGAGCGCCAGTTGTCCCGCTGGTTGAGGATCGTGTCCAGCGCGACGGTGGTCTTGCCGGTCCGCCGGTCGCCGATGATCAGCTGCCGCTGGCCCCGGCCGATCGCGGTCATCGCGTCGATGGCCTTGAGGCCGGTCTGCAGCGCCTCGCTGACGCTCTGCCGGGCCATCACGTTCGGCGCCTGCAGCTCCAGCTCGCGGTAGCCCTCGTTCTCGAGGTCGCCGAGGCCGTCGATCGGCTTGCCGAGCGGGTCGACCACCCGACCGAGGAACGCGTCGCCGACCGGCACCGAGAGGACCCGGCCGGTCCGCTTGACCCGCTGCCCCTCCTCGATACCCCGGTAGTCGCCGAGCACCACGACGCCGATCTCCCGGACGTCGAGGTTCAGCGCCAGGCCGAGGGTGCCGTCCTCGAACTCCAGCAGCTCGTTGGTCATGGTCGAGGGCAGGCCCTCGACGTGGGCGATGCCGTCACCGGCGTCGGCGACGGTGCCGACCTCCTCACGGGAGACGTCGGGCGAATAGGAGGAGACGTAGCGCTCAAGCGCGCCGCGGATCTCCTCCGACGAGATGGTCAGCTCGGCCATCCTCTTCTTCCTCTATTCAGGGCCCGGTTAACCGGAACGGCGTGGATGTCTATCTCGGCGCTGCGCGGCGGCGTCGCTACTGCTCAGCCGCGCGCGAGCGCGTTTCGGGTGTCGGTGAGGCGGCGCAGGACCGTACCGTCGTAGAGGTCGGAACCGATAAGCACGCGCAGCCCGCCCAGCACGGTCGGGTCCACCGTCTGCTTGACGCTGACCTCCCGACCGTATAGCTCGGTGAGCTTGCGTCCCAACCGTTCCTCCTCCTCCTCGGCCAGCGGAGCCGCGACGGTGACGTACGCCACCTGGCGGTTCCGCCGGTCGGCGGCCAGCTCGACCAGCCGGGTGAGTGCCCCGGTGAAGGAGCGACCGCCGAACCCGGCGAGCGCGACCTCGACCAGCTTGACCGTCACCGGCCGGCTCTTGCCGGACAGCAGCGCGCCGGTCAGCTCGGCCCGCTGCGCCACCGGCGCGATCGGGTCGGAGAGCGTGTTGCTCAGCTCCGAGTTGCCGGCGACCACCTGGCCGAAGCGGAACAGCTCGTCCTCCACCTCGCCCAGCTCACCGGCCCGGTCGGCACTGGCCAGCAGCGCCTCCACCCCGAGCCGCTCGGTGGCCTCCAGCAGCTCGGACGGCGCCGACCAGCGGCCGGAGACCAGCACGTCGAGCAGTTCCCTGGTGTCCGCGCCGACCTTGTCGCCGAGCAGCGACCCCAGCAGTGCGGCCCGGTCGGAGCCGGCCCGCGCCGGGTCGGAGAGCGCCCGGCGCAGCCGCGGTTCGTGCCGCAGCAGGCCGGCGACCGAACCCAGCTCGTCACCGGTCGCGGAGATCCGGTCCGCGTCCGTCTGTCCGGCGTACGCGTCGAGACGCTGCCGTGCGGCGGCGTACGACTCCCGGCTGGCGGCCTGCATCAGCTCGTCCGTACGGCGGAGCCGTTGGCCGAGCCGACGTTGTCCAGGTCGGTCAGGAACCGCTCGACCGTCCCCTTGCGGCGCGCCTCGTCGGCGAGCGACTCACCGACGATCCGGCTGGCCAGGTCGACCGCGATGGTGCCCACCTCGGTGCGCAGTTCACGCACGATGGTGGCCCGCTCGGCGGCGAGCTGCTCCTTGCCGGCCGCGATGATCCGGTCGGACTCCTCCCTGGCCTTGGCCAGGACGTCCTGCCGGATGCCCTCGGCGTCGGCCCGGGCGTCGTCGCGGATCTTCGCCGCGTCGGTCCGCGCCTCGGCGAGCTGCGCGCGGTACTGCTCGAGGAGCTGGTTGGCCTCGGCCTGGGCGGCCTCGGCACGCTTGATCCCGCCCTCGATCGCGTCCACCCGGGCCTGGAAGGTCTGCTCCATGCGCGGGAAGACGTACTTCATCAGCATGAAGCAGAGGATGGCGAAGGCGATCGAGCCGACCACGATCTCCTGCCAGAGCGGGATGATCGGGTTGTGCTCGGTGCCGCCCTCCGCGGCGAAGATGAGGTACATCGGAACCTCCCGTTTCGAGGGGACGGCTAGTTGCCGAAGGCGTAGCCGAAGGCGATGCCCAGCAGGGCCAGCAGCTCGATGACGGCGAAGCCGATCCAGACGTACGGCAGGGTGATCCGGGACGACTCCGGCTGCCGGGCGGTCGACTGGATGTAGGCGCTGAAGACCAGGCCGACACCGATACCGGGGCCGATGGCCGCGAGGCCGTAACCGATGGCGCTGAGGCTGCCGGTGATTTCTACGGCGGCGAGGGTCGACGACAACATTGGTTGGTTCCTCCTGAAATCACGCGTGAGGGCTCACGCGGGACGACAACGGTTGTGCGGTTGTGTGCGGGTCGGTGTTCGTCGGTTGCGGGTCAGTGTTCGTCGGCGAGCGCGCCCTGCACGTAGCTGGCGGTCAGCACGGTGAAGATGTAGGCCTGCAGGACGATGACCAGCGCCTCCAGGAAGGTGATCGCGATCGACACCGCCCAGGAGAGCAGCGAGATCGGCTTCAGGAAGAACGAGTCCGCGTTCAGCAGGACGAAGCCGCCGAGGGTGAAGACCAGCAGGATGATGTGCCCGGCGAACAGGTTGGCGAACAACCGCAGCGCCAGCGACACCGGCCGGGCGATGAACGTCGAGAAGAGTTCGATCGGGATCAGCAGCGGCTGCATGAACCACGGCGCCGGCGGCATCAGTGAATGCTTGAAGAACTTTCCGAAACCGTGGTGCCGGATGCCGACCCAGATGAACAGCACGTAACTGATGATCGCCAGAATCGCCGGAAACGCGATGTGCGACATCGGCGAGATCTGCACGAACGGAATGATCTGCCACAGGTTGTTGACGAAGATGAAGACGAACAGCGTCGTCAGGTAGGGCGCGAAGGCCACACCCCGGTGACCGATCATGTCGACCGCGATGTTGTTCCGGACGAAACCGTAGATCGATTCCGCGATCCACTGGCCCTTCGTCGGCACCAGCTTCGGCTTCCGGTAGGTCACCAGGAAGAAGATGATGGTAAGCGCGACGGCCAGCCAGACCAGCGCTGTGAACTTCGTGATCCAGTACGAGTTGTGCGCACCCCACGGCACGATGCTCGGCAGAAAGAAGTCTTCCACGCTGGGTGGAAACGGAACTTCGCCCTCCGCGAGGACGACCGACTGTCCGATCACCGCGTCCCTTCCCTAGCTAGGGGTGCCGAGCCGGCGGATGACCAGGTAGACACCCCCGGCCCCGCCGAGCAGGAACCCGATTCCGGTGGCCAGACCACCGGTGTCGAGCCACTGGTCGACCAACCAACCGATGAAGCCCCACACCGTCAGACCTCCGATGAGGTATGCCAGCGCGGTCCAACCCTCACCGGCCTCGGGCGCGCCCGGACCGTTTGGGGGTTGGGGGGTTTGGTCACCGGTCATGACGGCCGAACGATATCAGCCGGGGATACGAGGCTGTGCCTCACCCCCCGCACAACGTGGTTGTGTGGGCGTGTGGGCGGGCGCGTCGTCTGTGGGCACGCTACTCCGGTTCCGCCACCGGGAAAATGACCGATCACTGACAGTTTCCTGTGCCGTCCCGTGAACGGGACTCCGGGCAGGTCCGGGCTGATCCGGGTGACCCGGATCACGCCTGCGGTGGACGCCCGGCCCGGTCGGCCGGCAGCCGGTGCGTGCGTACCGCGTGCACGGTGACCAGCCACCAGAAGTTCGCGCCGGTCCAGGCCACCACCCCGGCGACGATCCCCCAGCCGAACGCCGGCAGTCCGGCCCAGCCGGCACCGGCGACCTGGGCCATCACCACCCCGAGCACGCTGAACTTGGCGATGTACATCGCCACGCCGAACGGCAGGACCAGGGTGGGGTTGACCGAGTCGGCCCAGGCGATCACCAGCGTCGAGGCGAGGTAACTCACCGTCACCAGACCGACCCCGGTCGCCGCGCCGAGCGCGCCGACCGCACCGCCGAACAGGGCGCCGAGCGCGGTGGCCAGCAACAGCAGCCCGGCCGAGGCCCCGAGCACCACCGGCAGGTGGGCCAGCCGCCAGTGCCGCTCCCCCGCACCACCGGGACCGGCCGCGCTGTCGGGGACGGGCGATCCGTCGGGTACGTCCGGCTGTGTCGTCCGGTCCGCCAGCTCGACCGGCTCGGCCCGCTCAGCCACGGGGGTACGCCGGGAAGTCGGCCGCCAGGTCGGCGACGTCCGCGCCGATCGCGGCGAGGGCGTCGGCACCGCCCGGGGCGGCCGGGTCGGTCCGGACGGCCCGGGAGATCAACTCAGCGATCCGGCGCATCTCCGGCACGCCCATGCCCTGGGTGCTGACGCTCGGGGTGCCGACCCGGATGCCGGAGGCGACCATCGGCTTCTGCGGGTCGTACGGGATGGCGTTCTTGTTCAGGGTGATCGCGGCGGCGTCGCAGCGCGCCTCGGCGTCCCGGCCGGTGACGCCGACCTCGCGCAGGTCGATGAGCGCGAGATGGGTGTCGGTGCCGCCGGAGACCGGGCGCATCCCCTCCGCCGCGAGAGCGGCGGCCAGCGCCTGCGCGTTCGAAACCACCTGGGCAGCGTACGCCTGGAAGGCCGGGGACGCCGCTTCGCGCAGCGCGACCGCCTTGGCCGCCACCGAGTGCATCAACGGCCCGCCCTGGGTGAACGGGAAGACCGCCTTGTCGATCCGCTCGGCCAGCGACTCGCGGCACAGGATCATCCCGCCCCGTGGCCCGCGCAGCACCTTGTGCGTGGTGGCGCAGACCACGTCGGCGTACGGCACCGGGGACGGGATGGCCCGGCCGGCGACCAGCCCGACGAAGTGCGCCGCGTCCACCATCAGGTAGGCGTCGACCTCGTCGGCGATCTCCCGGAACCGGGCGAAGTCGATCAACCGTGGGTACGCGGTGGCGCCACAAATGATCATCTTGGGCCGGTGTGCCAGGGCGAGTTCGCGTACCTCGTCGTAGTCGATCAGCTCGGTGTCCCGGCGTACCTGGTAGCCGACCGGGGCGAACCACTTGCCGGAGAAGTTCACCCGGCTGCCGTGGGTCAGGTGACCGCCGTGCGGCAGGTCCATCGCCAGCACCGTGTCGCCGGGCTGCACCAGCGCGGCGTACGCGGCCAGGTTGGCGCTCGCCCCGGAGTGCGGCTGGAGGTTCGCGTGCTCGGCCCCGAACAGTGCCTTGGCCCGGTCGATGCCGAGCTGCTCGGCCCGGTCCACCTGCGCACAGCCGCCGTAGTAGCGCCGGCCCGGATAACCCTCGGCGTACTTGTTGGTGAGGGTGGAACCGAGCGCCGCGAGTACCGCCGGGGAGGTCAGGTTCTCGCTGGCGATCAGCTGGAGCCCGCCGCGTACCCGGTCGAGTTCGTCGAGCAGCACCTCGGCGATCTCCGGGTCGGTCCCGGCCAGCTCGTCGAAGTCCGGCCCCCAGAAGGGCGGCTCCCCGGCACCGGGCCGACCTGCCCGCTCGCTCAACTCGCTCACCCCGGCACCTTCTCGTCCCGCTCGCCCGTCCGGCCGGGTCCGAGTCTATGCAGGTACCCGCAATGCCGGCCCCCGACGTGCCGCCGGGACGCGGGCCAGGTGGAAACCGCCCCCGGCGAGGGGCGGGCGACCGGGCCCGGCGAACCGGACGCGAGCGAGACGGATCGGCGGTCAGCGGGACGCGGGCCGGGCGGGTGAACCGTCAGCGGGCTACGGGCCGGGCGGGTGAGCGGTCAGCCAGAGGCGGGTGGGGGCGGAGGAGCCGGTCGGGGTGCGACGGCGGCCCTGGCCGGCGGGGTCGTGCGTACCGGGCGCGGCACGGTGGCGGTGGGCCGGGGCGGCAGCGGTGGCGGCGTCGTCGGCCGGGGAACGGTGGCGGTGGGCGGCGCTGTCGGGGTCGGCGGCGGCGCGGCCGGGACCGTCGGGGCCGGTGCCGGGGCGAACGGTTCCGGAGTCGGCCCGACCGGTGGCGGGGCGAGGTCACCCTCGCCGTACCCGAACGCGATCTGCTGGCCGGGTGGCGCGAAGTTCCGACGCGGCTTGCCGACCAGCGCGGCGGCCATGGTCCGGGCGACCGCCGCGATCACCTTCCGCTGCACCGGCTGGCCGACGGCGTCGCTCGGATCGTCCGGGTTGACGGCGAAGCCCGCCGCCGCTACCTGCGGGGTGAAGCCGACGAAGGACTCGGAGGTGTACCCCTCCGCGCTGCCGGTCTTGCCGGCCACCGGATGGTCGCCGAGCATCTTCGTCACCTCGGGCGCGCTGCCGCCGTCGCACTGGAGGTACGCCGACTGGCCGCCGACCGGACATCGGGCCGCGTCGGTCGCCGCCCGGGCCACCTCCGCCCTGATCATCCTGCCGCAGCTCGGCTTGGCGGCGGCCAGTGACCGGCCGGTCGGGTCGACGATCGACAGCACCGGCAACGGCTTGCAGTACGTCCCCTCGGCGGCCAGCGTCGCGTACGCGTTCGCCAGGTCCAGCGGGGTGGTGGCGGCCACCCCCAGGGTGAACGCCCCCCACCCCTTCGCGCCGTACGTGGCCAGCCGGGCGTCGGTGTCGGCCCGGAACACGATCCCCAGCCGCTCGGCCATCCGCACCGCCCGGTCGGCGCCGATGCGCTGTTGCAGCGCCACGAAGTAGGTGTTCACCGACCTTCCGAAGGCGGTCCACATGGTGCGGTAGCCGTCCATCCAGCCCGGGTTGGCGTTGGCCGGGCACCAGTAGCCGCCGCAGGCGTGCGGCCCGTCGATCGGATAGCCGGTCAGCAGCCGGGACGGCGCCAGGTAGGCCGAGCTGAGCGGCATCCCCGCCTCCAGCGCGGCGAGCATGGTGAAGATCTTGAACGTGGAGCCGGCCTGGTAGCCGTCGATGCCACCGCCACCGGCGACCAGCTGGTTGACCGTGTTCGGATGGTTGCGCTGGCCCGACGGGTTGGGGTCGAGCCGGTAGTGCCGGTTCACCGCGAGCGCGAGTACCCGGCCGGTGCCGGGCTGCACCACCGCCATCGGCGCGGCCCGGCGGTCGGCGTAGCCGTACACGGTAAGGGTCTGTCGCAGCGCGGTGGCCTGGAGCGCCGGGTCGAGCGAGGCGACGATCCGGTAGCCGCCCCGGCGCAGCGCCTGCTGCCGCTGGTCGACGGTGCGGCCGAACGCCGGGTTCGCGTTCCACCACTGCCGGAAGTAGTCGCAGAAGAAGCCCCACTCGGCGCGCCCGTCCGGGATGCCGGCGCAGTCGTTCGGTTCGGCGCCGGCCCGCAGCCGGATCGGCTCGGCCTGGGCCCGGGTGGCGGCCTCGGCGGTGATCGCCCCGGTCTCGGCCAGCTGGCGCAGTACGTAGCCCCGGCGGACCAGGGCGGCCTCGGTGTTCCCGCCGATCGGGCTGTCGGTCTCCGGCGAGCGGAGCAACCCGGCGAGCAGGGCGGCCTCGGCCAGGGTCAGTTGCCGGGCCGGTTTGGAGAAGTACCGCTGGCTGGCGGCGGCGACGCCGTACGCGCCGGCACCGAAGTAGGCGATGTTCAGGTAGCGGCCGAGGATCTCGTCCTTGCCCAGCCGGCGCTCCAGCGCGATCGCGTACCGCATCTCCTGGATCTTGCGGCCGGGACTTGTCTCGGTCGCCCCGGCGCGCTGCTCGGCGGTCAGCCCCGGGTCGCTCTTCAGCACGTTGCGGACGTACTGCATGGTCAGCGTCGAGGCGCCCTGCCGTACCTCGCCGCCGATCCGGTTCGCCACCAGCGCCCGGAGTACGCCCTTCACGTCGACGCCGCCGTGCGAGTAGAACCGGGCGTCCTCGGCGGCCACCGTCGCCTGCCGCATCACCTCGGCGACCTGGCCCAGCGCCACGTTCGTCCGGTTCTCGTCGTAGAACGAGGTGATCGGGGTACGGCCGTCGGCGGCGAACAGGTAGGAGCGCTGGGCGGTCGGCGGGGTGCGCAGGTCCTGCGGCAGGTCCTCGTAGCGGGCGCCGATCGCCCGCAGCCCGACCGCGCCGAGCACGACGGCCGGCAGCGCGGCGGCGGCCAGCATCGTCCCGGCCAGGATGCCGGCCAGGGTCAGGGTCCAGAGCTGGCTCAGCCGCAGCCGGAGCATGCCGTACCTCCCGGGCGGACAGCATCGGGGAGACCCGGCGGGTCAGCCGGATCGGGACCCAGTCAGCCTGACGGGTGATTCCGGGCGCCGCACCGGTTTCGCGGCAAAACGGGGCAAATTCACGGACGGGGTGACGGTGTCGACAGCCGCTGATCAGGGCAGCAGGACGGCGGCGAGTGGCCGGACCGCCCCCTCGATCTCGTCGGCGACCCGGCTGAAACACTGGTCGCCACGGCCCCACGGGTCGTCGAGGTCGTCGCCGGGCAGCGGGGACGAGCCGCTCCGGGCCGCCGCCACCGCCGCCACCAGGGCGGTGCCCCGGGCGTACACCGCGTCCGGGTCGGCCGCGCCGGCCGGCGGCAGTGCCGTGGCGTCCACGGTGGGCAGCAGCCGGCCGAACTCGCCGAGCACGAAGGTGCGGTCCGCGGCGTCCGGCCGCAGCGCCACGACGTACTCCTGCTGGTCGGCGGTGGCGGTGAGCACCAGGTCGGCCGCGTCGATGTGCTCGGAACGGAGCTTTCGGGCGCCGAAGTCGGCCACGTTCCCGCCCCGGGACCGGACCTGCCGGGCGGCCGGCGGGTTCATCTCCTCGCCCGCGTGCCAGCCGCCGGTGCCGGCGCTGTGGCTGTGCACCAGGCGGTCCGCGTCGTCCGGATCGGTCGCCGCCGACCGGACCAGCCGTTCGCGTACGGCCAGCGCGAGCAGCCGCTCGGCCATCGGCGACCGGCAGATGTTGCCGAGGCAGACGTGCAGGACCGTGAACGGCGGCACCTCAGGACTCCTGGCCCTGGATGTCGGGTACGACGTCGCGCAGCTTCTCCAGCGGGATCGCACCCTGGCGCAGCACCCGGGGCACCTCGCCGGTGACGTCGACGATCGTGCTCGGCACCGGATCGGGACACGGCCCCGCCTCCAGGTAGGCCCGCACCGCATAGCCGAGCTGCTCCCGCGCCTCCTCGGCGGTGACCGCCGGCGGCTGCCCGGTCTTGTTCGCCGACGAGACGGCCATCGGCCCGGTCTCCCGGAGCACCTCCAGGGCGACCGGATGCAACGGCATGCGAACCGCGACCGTGCCGCCGGTGTCGCCGATGTCCCACTGGAGGCTCGGCGAGTGCTCGACCACGATGGTCAGCGCGCCGGGCCAGAACGCGTCGGCGAGGTCCCGGGCGGCGCTGGGCAACATGAAGACCAGCCCGTCCAGCGTGCGCCGGGAGCCGACCAGCACCGGCGGCGGATGTTGCCGGTCCCGGCCCTTCGCGTTGAGCAGCGCCTTGACCGCGTACGGCGTGAAGGCGTCCGCGCCGATCCCGTAGACCGTGTCGGTCGGGATCACGACCAGCTCGCCGTTCTTGACCGCCTCGACGGCCGCGGCGATGCCTCGGTCACGCTCCGCCAGCGACCGGCAGTCGTAGAGCATCACGAGGAGCCAGTCTGCCACGCCGCCGCGCCGGTCGTGGCACGGGGACTTCCGGCCGGTTACCGCCTCGCGTCGACCGGACCGGACAAGATCGGGCCAAAGCTGCTCAGCCGGGGGTCCCGGCCCGCCGGGCGGTGGCGAAGCGGGGCCGGCCGACCAGGTCCGGATGGTCCGCGACGTCGACGAACCGGCCGTCGACCCGGAGCAGTTCCGGAACCGCCGTGCCGTGCGTGTCGTCGTGCTCGATCCCGAGCAGTCCGCCCGGACGCAGCAGCCGGGCCGCCTGCGGAAGCAGCAGCCGGATCACCGCCAGCCCGTCCGGGCCGCCGAAGACCGCGTCGGCCGGATCGTGCCCGGCCACGTCGGGCGGGACCGGGGTGCCGTCCGGCACGTACGGCGGGTTGCAGAGCAGCACGTCCACCCGGCCGGCGTACCCGGCCAGCAGTTCCGGGTCGGCCACGTCCCCGGCCAGCACCTCGATCGGCCGGTCACCGGCGCCGGCCCGCTCGGCGGCGTTGCGGCGCAGCCAGTCCAGCGCCGGTGCGGCCCGCTCGACCGCGACCACCCGGGCCCGCGGCACCTCCCCGGCGGCCGAGAGCGCGATCGCACCGCTGCCGCTGCACAGGTCCACCACCAGCGGCTCCGACCCGCCCTCGGGCTGGACCAGCCGGCGGGCCTGCTCGATGCCCCAGCCGGCCAGCAGTTCGGTCTCCGGGCGCGGGACGAAGACCCCCGGGCCGACCGCCAGTTCCAGATACCGGAACGCCGCCGAGCCGAGCAGATGCTGCAACGGCTCGTGCCGGGTACGCCGCCGCACCAGCTCGGCCAGCCGGCCCTGCTGCTCCGGGGTGAGCGGGTCGGCCACGGCCAGCGCACCGCGCGACACGCCGAGGACGTACCCGAGCAGCAGCTCGGCCTCGACGCGGGCCGGCCCGACCCCGGCCCCGGCCAGCGCGGACGCCGCCGCCGCGAGTGCGACCGACGGTCGGACCCGGTCCGGGACCGAGGGTCGGACCGGTTCCGGCGGTTCCGGGGGGTGCCCGGGAATACGTGTCACGACATAATCATGAAACGTCGACCGGGGATCATCGCGTGGCGGGCGCGCGTTCCACCCCCCGATCGACTGGGTGCTCGGACCGGTCGGGCAGCCGGAGGGCAGCCTGCCTCCGGGCGACCGGCCGGCTCCTCCACTCCACGGGGCCGCTGGCGAAGGCGATGGAGGTTGTGCGTGAGTTGGCTCGACCGGGTCGGTGATCGGGCCGAGGAGCTGAAGCGGGCCCGCTCCCTGATGGAGAGCAGCCGGTCGGCCGAGGCGTGCCTGATCTTCGAAAGGGTGCTCGGCAGCACCGACGACCCGTACTCCCGGGCCGAGGCGCTGCTCCAGCGGCTCTCCGCGATCCTCAACCTGGGACGTACCGCCGAGTACACCCGGGCGGTGGAGCAGGCCTTCGACGCGGCCCGGGACCTGCCCGAGCCGTACCTGCACGGCCACCTGCACGCGCTGGCCGCGCTGGCGGCGCAGAACCAGGGCGCCCTGGACCGCTGCGTCACCCACCTGGTCCGGGGTGCCCGGGCGCTCGGCTCGATCGGCCATCCCGACCGGGAGACCGCCTGGGGCTGGCACGACCTGGCGATGGCGTACTCCTACCTCGGCTTCCACGGCTACGCCCTGAACGCCATCGAGCGGGCCCGCCGGCTCGGGCTGGCCGTCGGAATTCCGGAGGAGACCTTCGCCGCGCCCGGCATCCGGCTGCGCAACGCGGTGGCGCTCGACCACCACGGGGACAGCGACGGCTGCCTGCGGGTGCTCCGGGACGTCGGCGGCGACCTGGAACGGTTCGTCGCGGCCGGCACCGCCGACCGGTTGCGGCCGAGCAGCCGGGCGGCGTACGGGTACGCGCTGGCCAGGCAGGCCGCGCTCGGCGCCGCGACCGGCCGGCCGGCGACACCCGAACTCGATCCCGACCGGCTGCTCGGCAACGGCGGGGACAGCGCGCGTACCCGGGACATGCGGCAGCTCGGCGCGGCGTGCCTGGCCATCGCCGCCGGCCGGCCCGCCGAGGCGCTGGCCCGGCTGGAGACGGTGCACGTCTCGGCCGAGACGCTGGGCGCGGCGGAACACGCCCGGCTCTCCAGCCTGGCGCACGCCGGGCTCGGCGACCACGCGGCGGCGCACCGGGCCGACCGGTACGCGTTCCGGCTGGCGACCCAGCGCAACGACCGGCTCCGGGACGTCTACGTGGACGGCATCGCGGCCCGGATCGAGCACGAGGAGCAGCGCCGGGAGGCCGCCCACGACGCGGGCGAGGCGCTCACCGACCCGCTGACCGGCCTGCCGAACCGCCGCCGGCTGGAGCGCTACGTCGCCGCGATGATCAGCCGGGGCGAGCGGGCGGTGCTCGGCGTCGTCGACCTGGCCGGCTTCCGGGCGGTGAACGCGGCACACGGCCGGCACTGCGGTGACCTGGTGCTGCAACGGCTCGCCGGGGTGGTCAACCGGGTGATGCGGCGCGGCGACTTCGTGGCCCGGTACGGCGGCGACGAGTTCGTGGTGGTGCTGCCCGGCGCCGGGATGGCCGAGGCGGGCGAGGTGGGCCGGCGGATCAGCGCGGCGGTCGCCGCCGAGGACTGGGAGTCGGTGGTCCCGGGCACCGCGGTGCGGGTCGGCGTCGGCTTCGCCGAGGTCTCCGCCTCGGCCGCCGGGCTGCGGGAGGCGCTGGAGCGCGCCTTCACCGGCGCCGACCGGGCCACGGTCCTGGCCGGCACGGCGGTCACCCGCTGACCCCGGTCCCCGGCCAAAGCTCCGGTCCCGGCTGCCGAGCGCCGCCTGGCCGGGCGTCAGGGCAGCCGCCCGGCGTGTGCGTCAGCGGCGGGACAGCTCCGTCTCGCCGGCCAGCCGGGCGGACCGGTCCGCCTCGGCGAGCGCGTCGAGCACCCCGTCCAGCTCACCGGCGAGCGCCAGGTCGAGGTTGTACGCCGTGTAGCCGATCCGGTGGTCGGTGATCCGGTTCTGCGGGAAGTTGTAAGTCCGGATCCGCTCGGACCGGTCGACGGTACGCACCTGGGAACGGCGGGCGTCCGAGGCGGCGGCGTCGGCCTGCTCCTGGGCGTTGGCGAGCAGCCGGGCCCGGAGGATCCGCATCGCCTGCTCCCGGTTCTGCAACTGGGACTTCTCGTTCTGGCAGGAGACCACGATCCCGGTCGGCAGGTGGGTGATCCGCACCGCCGAGTCGGTGGTGTTCACCGACTGGCCGCCCGGCCCGGACGAGCGGAAGACGTCGATCCGCAGCTCGTTCGGGTCGATGGTGACGTCGACCTCCTCGGCCTCCGGCAGCACGAGTACGCCGGCCGCGCTGGTGTGGATCCGGCCCTGCGACTCGGTGACCGGCACCCGCTGTACCCGGTGCACGCCGCCCTCCCACTTGAGCCGGGACCAGACCCCGTTGCCGCCCTCCGGTACGCCCTTCGCCTTGACCGCCAGCGAGACGTCCTTCACCCCGCCCAGGTCGGAGTCCTGCGCGTCGAGCACCTCGGTCGCCCAGCCGTGCCGCTCGGCGTAGCGCAGGTACATCCGGAGCAGGTCACCGGCGAAGAGCGCGGACTCCTCGCCGCCCTCACCGGCCTTGATCTCCAGGATCACGTCCTTGGCGTCGTGCGGGTCGCGCGGGATCAGCAGCTCGGCGAGCCGGGCCTCCAGCGCGGGCAGCGCCTCGGCCAGCGACTCCGCCTCGGCCGCGAACGACGGGTCCTCGGCGGCCAGTTCGCGGGCGGCCGTCAGGTCGGCACGGGCCTGTTCCAGCTCACCGGCGGCCTTGTGCAGCGGGGTCAGCTCGGCGAACCGCCGGCCCACCCGCCGGGCGGTCGCCTGGTCGGCGTGGATGGCCGGGTCGGCGAGCCGTCGTTCCAGCTCCGCGTACTCGGCGAGGAGACCGGCCAGCCGATCGCCGCTCATGCTCGTACTCCCTCTGCTGGAACGGTGGACGGGCTCCGCCGGGGGCGGTGGGCGCGCGGGCTGGCCGGGGTGACGCCGGCCGATACGGCACGACGGCGCCCGCCCCCGGCGGGAAGCCGGAGGCGGGCGCCGTCGACGCGGCTACTTGGCCTTCTTGGCCTGAACCTTGGCGTACTTCTGCTGGAACTTGGCGACCCGGCCGGCGGTGTCGAGCACGCGCTGCTTACCGGTGTAGAACGGGTGGCAGGCGCTGCAGGTCTCGACGTGGATCGAGCCGCCCTTCGCCGTGCTGCGGGTCGTGAAGGTGTTGCCGCACGAGCAGGTGACCTCGGTGGACACGTACTCGGGGTGGATGTTGGGCTTCATGTCGCCTCGGTCCTTTCGTGGGTGGTCGCCGGGTCGCCCTCGCCTCCGCCGGGTCCGCGACGTGTGTCGCGGCCGGTGGCGGACTCGGGCGTGAACCGGAACCGGTGGCCGACTGACCAGTGTGCCATGCCGGGCGGACCGTCCTGGTACCGGGCGGTGCGGACCGACCCCGAACCTGCCGGCGGGCTGCCCGAACCGGGCACCGTCGCCGAAGAAATCGGGCTGCACAGGTGATCCGTGACGGATAACGTCACTCCCCCCTCCCGCATTCCCACTCCGCCGGAAGGCACACCCGTGGTCACCCGCGCGCCCGCTCCCACCCTGCCCGCCGCCACCCGGCCCGCCGCCACCCGACTCGCCGACGTCCTGGACGAGGCGGCGCTGGCCGCCGCGCTCGCCGACGGCCACGTCCGGGTCCAGCGGCATCCGGAGCGCCCGCTGGCGGTCTACAACTACACCGAGGCGTGCACCTATGCCGGAAACTGGACGCCGGTGACGGTGGCCTGTCGGGGGCTGATCGTGGACACCTCGACAGGTACGGTCGTGGCCCGGCCGTACCCGAAGTTCTTCAACCACGACCAGCCCGGCGCCCCGGCGCTGCGGCCGGACGCGCCCGCGATCGTCACCGACAAGGCCGACGGCAGCCTCGGCGTGGTCTATCCGGACGGGGACGGCTTCGCGGTCGCCACCCGGGGCTCGTTCGCCTCGGACCAGGCCCGGCACGCCACCGCCGTGCTCCGGACCCGCTACCCCGGCTTCGTCCCGCCGCCGGGGCGGACCGTGCTGGTCGAGATCGTCTATCCGGCGAACCGGATCGTGCTGGACTACGGCGGCCTGGACGACCTGGTGCTGCTCGGCAGCGTGGAGATCGCCACCGGCCGTGGCTCCGGCCCGGAGACGGTGCCGGACTGGCCCGGGCCGGTGGTCGGGCGGCTGCCGTACCACACCCTGGCCGAGGCGCTGGCCGCGCCGGTGCGGGAGGGTCGGGAGGGGCTGGTGGTGCACTGGCCGGACACGGACGAGCGAGTCAAGATCAAGTATCCGGGGTACCTCCTGCTGCACCGGCTGGTCTTCGGACTCAACGCCCGGGCCGTCTGGGAGTACCTGGTCAGCGGGCGGGACCTGGCGGCCTGGGTCGCGCCGCTGCCGGACGAGTTCCACCGCTGGGTGGACTCCGTCGTGGCCGAGCTGACCGCGACAGTCGAGGCTCGGGCCGCGAAGATCGAGCAGGCGTACGGTGAGATCGTGGCCGGACTCCCCACCGGATGGACCCGGCGCGACTTCGCCGAACGGGCCGGCCGGCATCCGGAGCGGGCCTTCCTCTTCCTGCGCCTGGACGGCCGCGACTACCGCCCGCAGCTCTGGCAGCGGGCCCGCCCGTCCGCGGACTGGACCCCGCACACGACGAATCGAGAGGAGGCGACATGACCCGACTGATCGTCACCCGGGGGCTGCCCGCCTCCGGTAAGACCACCTTCGCCCGGAAGCTGCAACCGGGCGTCGTCCGGGTGAACCGCGACGACCTGCGGCGGATGCTGCACGGCGAGCGGCTCTTCACCCAGTGGGCCGAGGGCCAGGTCACCGTCGTGCAGCGGGCCCAGGTGGAGGCGCTGCTCCGGGCCGGTGCGGACGTCTGCGTCGACGACACCAACCTGCGCTCCCGGACCCTGCGGGACTGGGCACAACTCGCCGCCCGGTTCGGTGCCACGTTCGAGGTGCACGACTTCACCGACGTACCGGTGGACGAGTGTGTCCGGCGCGACGCCGAGCGGCCCGAGCCGGACCGGGTCGGCGAGGAGGCGATCCGCCGGCTGCACGAGCGCTACCTGGCCGGGCGGGCACTGCCGTTGCCGGTGCCGGCGGTCGAGCCGGGCGGGCCGGCCGCCGTCTACACCCCGCCGCCGGACGAGCAAGCGCCGGAGATCGTACTCGTGGACATCGACGGCACGGTGGCGCTGATGTCGGGACGCAGCCCGTACGACATGACCCGGGTGGGTGAGGACCTCCCGAACACCGCCGTCATCTCGGCGGTCCGGGCCATGCACGCGGCCGGCTACGGGGTGGTGTTCTGCACCGGACGGGACGCGTCCTGCCGCGAGCAGACGGAGTCCTGGCTGGCCGAGCACGTCGGGGTGCCGTACCTGGCCCTGCACATGCGGGCCGTCGGCGACCAGCGGCGCGACTCGGTGGTCAAGCGGGAGATCTTCGACCGGGAGATCCGCGACCGCTACCGGGTGGTCGGCGTCTTCGACGACCGGATGCAGGTGGTCCGGATGTGGCGCGCCCTCGGCCTGACCGTCTTCCAGGTCGCCGAGGGCGACTTCTAGGCATCCCACCCCGCTTCTGGTGCCACCGGGCCGGGGTCGACCTGGACACCAGAGGCGTTATCCGGCCGAAGTAGCGCCTCTGGTGTCCAGGTCGAGCCCTTGCGGTCCCGTCAGCGGCGGGTGAGTTCGACGGTGCTGCGGGTGGTGGCGCCGTTGACGGTGAGGGTGAGGTGGATGGTGGTGGGGTGCCGGGCGGTCAGGGTGCCGGTGGCGGGGTCGAAGTGGGCGGCGTGCCAGGGGCGGATGGTCCGGGCCGGTCCGATGTGCAGGTTCGGCGAGCCGGACCAGTCGGCCGAGAGCGGGGCGGCCACCGGGACCTGCCGGCCGCCGGGCTGGGTCACCGTGGCGGTCACCTCGGCGGCGGTACCCGCCGGCAGCCGGGACGGTGCGGTCAGGGTGAGCGCGTCGACGTGCGCCCGGGTCTGCGCGCTGACCCACTCGGGTCCCTCGGCCAGCGGGTCCCGCCGGGCCGCCGCCGCCTCGGCCGGCGAGACCGGATCCACCCCGAACATCGTCCAGCCGCTGAACCCGCCCAGCTGCGGCGCGGTCGACGGGTTCTTGCCGGTGTTGCCGTTGACCAGGTACGGCACCCCGTCCACCCGGTCGGCGGAGAAGCTGCCGACGTGTCCGCCGACGAACAACGCGCCCTTGCCGGTCTCGTGCTGGAACTCGGCGAGCCAGCGTTCCAGCAGCGCCGCCTCCTTCCGGTCGGCGAGCTGGCTGGCCCGGGCCGGGGTCGGGTCCCGGGGCGGATGGTGCTCGATCACCACCACCGAGCCGACCGCCGGGTCGCGGGCCGCGCCGTCCAGGGCGGTACGCAGCGCGCGCACCTGGTCGAACCCGCCGCCGCGCAGACTGCCGGTGGAGGTGTCCAGGGTGACGAACCGGGTCCGGGTGCCGCCCCGGGGCGGGCTGTGGTCGAAGACCCGGTAGGTGTCCCCGAAGACCGACCGGAAGTTCCCGATCGGGGCACCCATGATCTCGTGGTTGCCCGGCACGTAGTGGTACGGCACCGTGCCGCCCAGTTCCTCGTCCAGGATTTGCCTGGCCAGGGCGAAGTCCTCGGGATAGGCGGTGTCCACGAAGTCCCCGGCGATCACCAGGAAGTCCGGCCGGGCGGCCTTCACCTCGCGGAGCGTACGGCGGGCCTGGGCGACCAGGTCGCTGTCCGGGTCGGCCGCGACGAACTGGGCGTCGGAGAGGACCGCGAAGCGCCAGGGTGCCCGGTCCACGGTGCCGTCGGTCAGCACCACCCGGTCGGTGCGGAGCGGCTCGGCCGGCGCGGCCACCTCGGCGGGCACCCGGGCGACGATGTCGTCGATCACCACCTCCCCGGTGTACGCGGCGGCGGCGTCGGTCTCGGCGACGTAGAACCGGCGGATCCGCACCGGGTACGCCACCCCGGCCGGTACGGCGAACTCGACGTACCGCCAGCCGGTCCAGTCGAGGTAGGGGCCGCGCAGCACGTGCTGCTGGTCGAGGGCGTCGTGCAGGTGCAGGCTGGGCCACTCGCCGTTTCCGTTCGCGTGGATCCACATCCCGAACGACTGTGGCTGGCCGGCGACCGGGATGTACCCGGGCGGGTCGGCGTACGCGGCGCGGGTGCCGGTGGACTGGCCGAAGTCGTACCCGAGTTTCAGGCCGGTGCCGGTGCGGCCCGGCACCGGGGTCACCGAGCCGGTGGCCCGGGCGGCGCTGAACCGCCACTGTTCCGCGTCGTCGAACATCGCCACCGGTACGTCGGTCAGCCCGACCGTCACCGGCAGCACCGTGCTGGCCGCACCGACGCGTACCGTGACCAACCCGGCGCCACTGTCCACCTTGGCCTTCACCGTGAGCGTGCCGTCGACGGCCGGGGCGATCTCCAGCAGTTCCCGGTCGTAGTCCAGGCGCAGGTCGGCCGCTTCGATCGGCGCGGTGTTCCCCTCCGCGTCGTAGCCGACCACGCCGAACGAGCCGGTGCCGCCCGCACCGGCCAACCCGACCCGGTCGACGGTGCCGTCGATCCGGGCCAGCGGGCCGAGCACGGTCAGCGACAGTTCGCCCTTCGCCCGGCCCCGGGACGCGGTCACGGTGACCTCGCCGGCCCGGCGGGCCCGGAACACCCCGGCGGAGTCGACGCCGCCCCGGGACGCCGGCTCGGCCCGCCAGTGCGGGGTGCCGGCCGCCGGGCCGTAGGTCTCGTCGTAGCCGGCCGCCGCGAGCCGCCGGGTCAGCCCGGGAAAGACCCGGTCCGGGCGTCCGCCGCGCACCGGCCCCGCGCCCGGCGCGGCCGTCGGGTCGAGCACGGTCTTCAGCCAGTACGCCCGCAGCCGTCCACTCCCCTGCGGCGCGTAGAGCGCGAGTCCGTTCGGCACCGGCCGCTCCGAGCCGTCCGACGGGCTGTTCTCGACGCGTACCGCCGGTTGGCCGGGTTCGCGGGCGAGCAGGGTGGACGAGCCGCCGCCGTCGAGGTTGAGGGCGTCGTGCGCGCCGAGTTCGGCCATCATCCGGCCGAGTTCGGTGAGCGTCACGCCCCGACTGTCCGCCTGTCGTCCGTCCACTGTGAGCAGATACATCTTCCGGCCGTCGGCGGAGAACCCGACCGCGGTGCGGGGTTCGGGGTTCACGTCGCCGATCTGCTGCGGCACCCCGTCCCGGACCAGTACCCGGTTGCCGCCGACCGCGGCGCGCAGCGTGCTGCCGTCCGACGGCTTCGGGGCGTACCGGAGGTCGACCGGGTCGCCGGGGCGCAGCGCGGCGAGCGTGTCGGCGCCGGCCTCCCGGCCGAGCAGCACGGTCGTACCGGCCGGAATCGGGCCGCTGCCGGCGGTCGGGGTGACCGTGTCGACCCGGCCGCCGACCACTGTGACCTCGGTGACCCGGCCGGCACCCTCGACGGCCCGGGTGCGCGGGTACGACCCCCAGAGCGGGGTGAAGACGCCGATCCCGCCGGCCGCGACCATGTTGTTGAACTGGCTGAGCGGGACCGGTCCGGCCGGCAGCGTGGCGGTGCCGTCGAAGTGCACCTGGACCACCCGGCCCACCCCCTCGGCGGTGACCCCGACCGCCTCGTGGTGGCCCGCGACCGGCGACTGGACGAGTTCGCCGTCGCGGATGCCGATCCCCTGGGCCGCCCCGGAGTTGTTGATGTCGAAGAAGTCCCCGTTTACCGCGGCCACCGCGCCGGTCCGGTCCGCCGCCTTCCGCAGCGGCTCGGTCCGGGTCACCTCGCCGGAGTTGACGTAGTCGACGGTCAGCCCGCCGGCCAGGTCGGCGGTGAGCGCGTCGGCCCGGATCCAGCCGTTGGCGTCGTACCTGTCGAAGGAGGTCAGGTCGAGACCGGGCGCGACCGGCCGGGTCCGGCGGTCGGTGACGATCGCGTCGTCGGCGTCGGCCGCGACCGGCCGGGTCGACGGCGCCGGGTACGACGAGGCGGCCGGCGCCTCCTCCGGCGCGGTGCCCTGGGCGACCGGCGACGGTAGCGCCGGGGCGGCTGGCGACGGTAATGCCGGGGCGGCCGGCGGCGCGTGCCCCGGTTCGGCGTAGGCCGGGACCGGACCGGCGAGGACGAGGGACGGCACCAGGAGCAGCAGGCCGGCGAGGCGGCGGCCGGATCGGCGGCGGGTCACCATGCCCGGTAGTCAACCCGATGACGTATAGAAGTTTCAATAGTCGATGACTGAACTGAAGGAAAACTCCGTCAGTGCTCCAAGCCGACCGAGCTGCCACGTCGACAGCCGGTGGAAGGCGGACACCCCCGGAGACAGACAGCCGAAGGCCCGGCCGGATCCCGGCCGGGCCTTCGAGACGTGCGCTTACGGATCAGGGGTACGGACTACTCCCCCGGCGTCGACTTCGCGATCTGCATCAGGAACTCGATGTTGGTCCGGGACTGCTTGAGCCGGTCCAGCAGGAGATCCAGCGCGGCCTGCGAGTCGAGCGAGTGCAGCACCTTGCGCAGCTTGTGCGTGATCGCCAACTCCTCCGGAGCCAGCAGGATCTCCTCCTTACGGGTGCCGGAGGTGTGGATGTCGATGGCCGGGAAGACCCGCTTGTCGGCGATCTTCCGATCCAGCTTCAGCTCCGCGTTGCCGGTGCCCTTGAACTCCTCGAAGATGACCGTGTCCATTACGGAACCGGTCTCCACAAGTGCGGTGGCGAGGATGGTCAGCGAACCGCCGTTCTCGATGTTCCGGGCCGCGCCCAGGAACCGCTTCGGCGGGTAGAGCGCGGTGGAGTCGATACCGCCGGACATGATCCGGCCGCTCGCCGGGGCCGCCAGGTTGTACGACCGGCCGAGCCGGGTCACCGAGTCGAGCAGTACGACCACGTCGTGGCCCAGCTCGACCAGGCGCTTGGCCCGCTCGATCGCCAGCTCGGCGACCGTGGTGTGGTCCTGCGGCGGGCGGTCGAAGGTGGCCGCGACGACCTCGCCCTTGACCGAGCGCTGCATGTCGGTGACCTCTTCGGGCCGCTCGTCGACGAGGACGACCATCAGGTGGCACTCGGGGTTGTTGTGGGTGATCGCGTTGGCGATCGCCTGCAACACCATCGTCTTACCGGCCTTCGGCGGCGACATGATGAGCGCCCGCTGACCCTTGCCGATCGGCGTCACCAGGTCGATGACCCGGGTGGTCAGGATGTGCGGCTCGGTCTCCAGCCGGAGCCGCTCCTGCGGATAGAGCGGGGTCAGCTTGTAGAACTCGGGACGCCGCTTCGCCTCGTCCGGGTCCATCCCGTTGATGGTGTCCAGCCGCACCAGCGGGTTGTACTTGTCCCGCCGCTGCTCGCCGTCCCGGGCCGCGCGCACCGCGCCGGTGACCGCGTCACCGCGGCGCAGGCCGTACTTCTTGACCTGGGACATCGACACGTAGACGTCGTTCGGGCCGGAGAGGTAGCCGGTGGTCCGAACGAAGGCGTAGTTGTCCAGCACGTCGATGATGCCGGCCACCGGGACGAGCACGTCGTCCTCGTTGACCTGCGGCTCCCGGCCGCCACCGCCCTCGCCGTTCTCCGCCCGGTCGCCACGGCCCCGGCGCCGGTCCCGGAAACGGCTCCGCCGGCTGCGCCGGCCGCCGCCGTCACCGTCGTCGTCGTCGTTGTCCCGGTCCGCCGAACGCTGTCCCCGGTCGTTGCGCGACTCGCCGCGCTCGCCCCGGTCACCGCGTTCGTTGCGGTCACGTCCGTTGCGCGACTCGCCCCGGTCGGAACGGTCGTTGCGGTCGCCGCCGTCGGTGCGCTCGGCACCCTCGGCGCGCTCGGCACGATCGCCGCGCTCGGACCGCTCGGCACGATCGCCGCGCTCGGCACGCTCGCCGCGGTCAGCCCGCTCCGCGCGGTCGCCGCGGTCACCGCGATCGCCACGCTCCGCCCGGTCGCCACGCTCCGCGCGGTCGGCCCGCTCGGTCGGCGGCGTCGCCTCGGTCTCCGCCTCGGCGGTGGCGACAGCGGTACGGCTGGACCGGCGGGACGTCCGGGTCCGACCCTCACTGCCGCCGGTCGCGGCCGGCGCCTGCTCGGCGCTCCGACGCTCGGCATCCGGCCGGTCGGCGCTGTCCCGCACCTCGGCCCGGACCTCTTCGCGGGCCGGGGCGGCCGCGGCCGACACCTCGGCGCGGGGACGCGGCGCACCGCCGCCCACGGTGTTGGTGGCGCCAGCCTGCCGTTCCGAGATGGCGGCGATCAGTTCACCCTTGCGCATCCGGGCCGTACCGGAGATGCCGAGCGACGCGGCCAGGCTCTGCAACTCTGGCAGCAGCATCGCCGACAGCCCGGTGCCGGTCCGCCGACGACGGGTGGCGCCGGTGGTGGCTTCGCCAGCGACGTTGGAAACATCCGACGTCACGTCGGTGGTGTCGCTCAATGGATTCCTTCCCTCGATAAGGCCGGGGCTGCCCGTGGCCGAAAGTGCTGGCTGGCCGGGCGGCCTCGGTACACCCGTCTCGCTTGACGCGTCACGGGAGTCTGTAACACAGCAGCCGGTTGGTTTCCCGGCCCACCAACATCGGTGGGCAGGTCTCGCCGCCTGCGGCGACCTGTGGAAACTGCGGTGCGGCGTAGACCTAGGCAGGGGTGAGACGGGCTGACCGCCGAAAGCTTCGGGGGTGCACCGACCCGCAGGAGTCGCATTGCTTCGCGGCTGTGCTAAGTCTAGAGCGTAATCAACTCTTCCGACCTGCGGCAACAGGGTCCCGCTCGGCGTGTCCCAGTGTACCCCCATCGACCCGGGCCCCGGCTACGTCTATCGGCAACCTTTGCGCGGTCCAGCCCATTCCCGGCTGGAAAATCTCGTCACCGCCGGTCAGCGCGAGGATCGAGGGTCCAGCCCCACTGACCACAGCCGGCACACCAGCCGCACGCAACTCGGCCAACCGGGCGGCGGTGCCCGGCATCCCGGGCGCCCGGTAAACCTGGTGCAACCGGTCCTCGGTGGCCTCGAAGAGCAACGTCGGGTCGGTGGTCAGAGCGTGCACCAGCAGGGCCGCCCGACCCGCGTTGCGGGCCGCGTCGGCGTGCGGCACCGTCGCCGGCAGCGCCGCCCGGGCCGTCGCGGTCAGGCCCCGCTCCTCGGGTACGAACACGGTGGCCCGGACCTGCGGCGCGACCGGCAGCCGGACGGCCCTGGCCAGGCCGTCCTCCGCCACCCAGGCGATCGTGAAGCCGCCGAGCAGGCACGGCGCGACATTGTCCGGATGTCCCTCGATCTCGGCCGCGAGCCGCAGCGCCGCCGCGTCGTCGAGCCGACGCATCCCGTCCTCGACCAGCCCCCGGGCCAGTTGGATCCCGGCGACGATCGCGGCCGACGAGGAACCGAGGCCGCGCGCCTGGGGGATCCGGTTGACGCACTCCACCACCAGCCCGTCCGGCTGGCCACCGAGGGCGTCGAGGGCGGCCCGGATGGCCCGGACGACCAGATGGTCGTCGCCGTCCGGCAGCTCTCCGGCCCCCTGCCCGGTCACCTCGACCCGACAGCCGCTCGACGCCGTCCGGGCGGTGACGTCGTCGTAGAGCGCCAGCGCCAGACCGAGCGCGTCGAAGCCCGGACCGAGGTTGGCGCTGGTCGCCGGCACCTGGACCCGGACCGGTTCGGAAACGAAGGTCGGCCGCATCGGCTCATGCTAGGCGGCCCGTGGCCGGCGCCGGGCCCCGCCGTCCGCGCCCTGGGACGCCACCGCGCCCGGCAGGGCCGGGACGCCTACGGCTCGTCGGATTCCCGGCCCTCCCGCCCACTCCCGTCGGGCCGGGTGCCGTCCGGCTCCGCCGGTGACCCGGCAGGGCCACCGGCCGGGGCCGGCTTCGCCGCCCGACCCGCCGAGCGCAGGGCCAGCCGCAGCGCGTACTCGATCTGGGCGTTGACGCTGCGGAGGTCGTCCGCCGCCCACTTCGCGATCGCCTCGTGGACCTGCGGGTCGAGCCGGAGCAGGAGTTTCTTGCGTTCCGCCATGAGGGGGCGAACCTAGCTGTAGAGGGAGCCGGTGTTCACCACCGGCTGGGCCGCCCGGTCGCCGCAGAGGACGACAAGCAGGTTCGACACCATCTGCGCCTTGCGCTCCTCGTCCAACTCGACCACGTGCTCCTCGCGCAGCCGGTCCAGCGCGTTCGAGACCATGCCGACGGCACCCTCCACGATCTTGAACCGGGCCCCCACGATCGCGCTCGCCTGCTGGCGGGCCAGCATCGCCTGGGCGATCTCCGGGGCGTACGCCAGGTGCGTGATCCGGGACTCCAGCACCTCGACGCCGGCCAGTTCGACCCGTTCCCGCAGCTCGGAGGTGAGCTCCTCGCTGACCACCGCACTGTCCCGCAGGCTGGCCCGCCCCGAGTCGTGCGCCTCGTACGGGTAGCTGGTGGCCAGGTGCCGGACGGCGGCCTCGGACTGCACGGCGACGTACTCGACGTGGTGGTCGACCGCGAAGGCGGCCCGGGCGGAGTCGACCACCCGCCACACGACGACGGCGGCGATCTCCACCGGGTTGCCGTCGGCGTCGGAGACCTTGAGCCGGGCGGTCTCGAAGTTGCGCACCCGGAGCGTGACCTTCGCCCGGGCGGTGAGCGGCCAGGTCCAGTGCAGTCCGGCCTGCCGGACGGTGCCCACGTAGCGGCCGAAGAACTGCACCACCTGAGCCTCGTTCGGGTTGACCACCGTGAAGCCGGTGGCCACCAGCATGGCGAGGACCGCGTAGCCGACGGTGACCACGCCGATCCGGACGTCGACACCCGGCTCGTCGAGCACCGGCAGGATGCTCGCCACCCCGGCGCCTGCCAGCAGCAGCATCACCACGATCGGGATGAACCCGGAGATCCGGAAGGCGGCTCGTTCCATGACATCTCCTTACTAGCGAAGTGATATCACCAGGATATCCAACGGCCGCGCTCCCGTCGACCCCGTGCCAACGCGGGACCGGCGGAGGTGTGGCGTCAGGGCAACCGGGACTGGTCCTCGGCGGCGTTCCGGCCGCGCTGCGAGACCGGGTAACTCGCCCGGCGCAGCCGCTGGATCAGCCCCCTGGGTCGCAGCCCCGAACCGCGCCGGCCGTCCGGGTCGAAGGCGAGCGCAGCGTCCGTCCCGGCGGGCAGCCGGGCGCCGAGCACGACCCGGCCGACGAGCCGCCCCGGGGCCCGGAACCCCTCGGCGGCCAGCAGGTCGAACCGGACCCCGTGCCGGGCGGCGAGTGCGGCCACCCCGGCCAGCGAAGTCCCGAGCGGACGGTCGGCAGCCGCCAGCAGGTACGTCCGGCGGCCGTCGACCCGGTACGCCAGCAGGCTCCCGTACGGGCCGGCGAAGTCGCGGCGGGGCACCGGCAGGTGCCGGAGCAGTCGCGGCCGGCCGGTGCTGGAGAGCAGCAGGTCGAAGGGGCCGTCGGCACCGTGCAGCCGGACGGCCAGCCCCAGCACGTCCGGCCAGCCCGCCGGGGTCGGCGTGCCCCGGGAGAGCCGCACGGTCGCCGGGTACCGGCCGGGACCGCCGACCAGCCGCTCGGCGAGCACCCCCGACAGCTCGACCTCCCCGCCGAACGACACCCCGCGCGGGTGCAGCATCCGCCCCCCGCGCCACCGAGCGACCCGCCCCGCGAACCGCCCCGCCACCCCACCCGTGCCCATCCCCACCCCACTACCCCACCCCGCCCGAACTACGCACCGCGCCACCACTCCGGGGGAAAGAGCGCCCCCGGCGCCCGAACGGGCACTATTTCGGGGAAAGAGTGGCCCAGGGCGCCGGAAAGGGCACTATTTCGGGGAAAGAGTGACCTCCCCTGCCGTGGACGCGGGGTCGGCGAGGCGGCGGGTGGCGAACCACCAGCCGAGGGCGTACAGCAGGGTGGTCAGGCCGCAGCCGGCCAGCACCACCCGCTGGTCGACGTGGTCCACCACGCCGGCCACCACGAGCTGGCTGAGCGCGATCGCCACCGTCGCCAGCATCATGTCGGTGGCGAAGACCCGGCCCCGCAACCGGTCCGGCACCTCGTCCTGCAACGCGTAGTTGGACATCACCCAGTTGCTGCCGCCGGCCAGGTGCGCCACGAAGACCAGTACCAGCACCAGCGGGAACCAGCGGGTCACCGAGACGCCGAGATAGCCGAGGCCGTACAGCGACATCGACAGGGCCAGGCCGGTGAAGAGCCAGGAGCGGTGCTTGAGGACCCGGTGCATCAGCAGCGGGCCGACCAGCGCGCCGGCACCGCGTACCGCGAAGAGCAGGCCGGTGCCGATCGGGCCGGCACCGTAGAGGACGGCGAGCAGCGGGAAGACGGTGAGTACGCCGTTGCCGAGGCCGACCGCGCTCTTCACGGTCACCAGCGCCAGCACCCGGGGACGCTGCCCGATGTAGCGCATCGACTCGCCGAGCGCCGCCCACGGGTTCGGCACCGGCAGGCCGTGGTCGCGGGGCTGCTGCATCGGGCGGCGGATCAGCAGGGTCAGCCCGGCGGCCACCGCCAGGCCGCCGACGGCCACCCAGAAACAGGCGTACGGGCCGACGGCCGCGGTGAGCACACCACCGAGTGAGGCGCCGACGATGCTCATCGTGCCCCACGCCGAGCCGGCGAGCGCGTTCGCGGCGGCGAGGTCGTCCGGGTCGACGACGTTCGGCAGCGCCGCCGAGGCGGCCGGCGAGTAGAACGCCTTGGCCACCGCCACCACGCCGACCGCCACCAGGGCCAGCCAGGCGGTGCCGGAGCTGCGTACCCCGAGCAGCAGCACGATCGCGGCCAGCGCGGTGAGATTCGAGGCGATCAGGATCCGCCTGCGGTCCAGCCGGTCCGCGACGGTGCCGGCGTACGGCAACAGCAGGGCCAGGATGCCGTTGTCGGCGGCGAGGATCAGGGCGCCCCACACACCGCTGCCGGTCAGCTCGGGCAGCAGCACCAGCAGCGGGACCATCACGAACCAGTCGGCACCGAAGACCACGAGTTCGGCGGTGAAGAGGCGGCGGAAGTCCCGGTTCCGGGTAAGGACTGAAACGGCAGACGACACGTACCAGGACCCTACCCGGAGCCGTTCCGCCGCCGGTGCTGGCGCTGGTGCGGATGCTGGCCGGGCACCGGCGGCGGATGGGCGGTGGGAACTGTCAGTCCTCCTGCCCTGGCGGGGGCAGCGGGGACCTCCGGGTCTTCGGCAGCCGGAGTACCTCGAACTGGTCGGTGCCCTCGACCAGCGCGCCGGAGGGGCGGGCGGGCACCGGGCCCGGCGATCCGGCACCCTGGCCGGCGCCGGGTTGGGCGCCGGGCTGGCGTACCCCGGATCCGACCCCGGCCGGCACCGGCTCGGCCGGCCCACCCGGGCCGTCCGGTTCGGCGGCCCCGGCGGCCCCGGCCCGGCGGCGCCGGAACCGCTCCTTGGTGTTCTCCACCATCGTGTAGAGGGTCGGCACCAGCACCAGGGTGAGCAGCGTCGAGCTGATCAGGCCGCCGATCACCACGACCGCCAGCGGCTGCGAGATGAACCCGCCCTCGCCGGTCAGCCCCAGCGCCATCGGCAGCAGGGCGAAGATGGTGGCGATCGCGGTCATCAGGATCGGTCGCAGCCGGCGCCGGCCGCCCTCGACCACCGCCTCGACCACGCCCATCCCCTGCGCCCGGTACTGGTTGATCAGGTCCATCAGCACGATCGCGTTCGTCACCACGATGCCGACCAGCATCAGCACACCGATCAGCGCGGGTACGCCCAGCGGGGTGCCGGTGGCCAGCAGCAGCCCGATCGCACCGGTCGCGGCGAACGGGATGGAGACCAGCAGGATCAGCGGCTGGCCCAGGCTGCCGAAGGTGGCGACCATGATCACGAAGACGATCGCGATCGCGGCGAGTACCGCCAGCCCCAGGTCGGCGAAGGCCTCCTGCTGCTCGGCGCTGACGCCGCCGATCTCGAAGCTCGCCCCCGGCACCTCGATCCCGTCGAGCTTCTCTCGCAGGGCGGTGGTGGTGGCGCCCAGGTTGGAGCCGGTGGCCGTGCCACTGACCGTCACGCTGCGCTCGCCGTCGATCCGGGTCACCGCGATCGGGCCCTGCACCTCGGTCACCTCGGCGATGTCGCCGAGCTTCACCGCACCGGCCGGACCGGGCGGCCCCACCGGCATCGCCCGGAGCGCCTCGATCCCGGCCGGCGGCGCACCGGTACGCAGCACCACGTCCTGCTGCGCGCCGTCCAGCGACACCTGGCCGAGCGGGCTGCCCCGGAACTGCTGCGCGACGAGCTGCCCGACGGCCGCCTCGGAGAGCCCGAGCCGGGCGGCGGCGGCCCGGTCCACCGTGACGTCGATCCGGGGCGCGCTCTCGGCCAGGCTGCTGCGCACGTCGGTCACGTCCGCGGTCTCCGCCATCGCCTCCCGCACCTGCTCGGTCGCCCGGACAAGTACGTCCTGGTCGGCGGCGCGGACGATCACCTGGATCTCGTCCACCGCGCCCCCGCCCGGCCCGCCGGCCCCGCCGAAGCTGAGTTCACCGGCCCCGGTCAGCTTGTCGAACTCGGCCCGCAGCGCCCGCTCGACCCGCTCGGCGTCGGCCTCCTCGGTCAACGCCACCGAGAAGCTCGCCTCGTTGGCACTGCCGCCGCCGGCGAACGGGTTCCCGCCGCCCCCGCCCACGGTCACCTGGTACGACTCGACCCCGTCGGCGTCGGAGAGCACCCGCTCGACCTGCTTGGCGGCGGCGTCGGTGGCGGCCAGGCTGCTGCCGACCGGCATCTCCTGGCTGATGTTCAGGGTGTCCTGGCCGGAGTCGTCCAGGAAGTTGGTCTCCAGCCGGGTGGAGAGCGCGAAGGTGCCGAGCAGCACCACCAGGCCGAGCGCGACGGTGAGCCAGCGCCGCCGGGTGGCGAACCGGATCACCGGCAGGTACCCGCGTTGCAGCGGGCTGCGCAGCTCCTTCTCCTCGGCCGCCCGCCGGACCGCCTGCTCGGTCGCACCGCCGTTCGCCGGCCGGAGGAACCAGTACGCCAGCACCGGGATGATGGTCAGCGAGACCAGCAGCGAGGCGAGCAGCGCCACCGTGACGGTGATCGCGAACGGCGCGAAGAGCTGCCCGACGAAGCCGCCGACAAGCACGATCGGGGTGAAGACGGCGACCGTGGTGAGGGTGGAGGCGGTCACCGCGCCGGCCACCTCGCGTACCCCGCCGAGGATGGCGGTGCGCTTGTCCTCGCCGTACCCGAGATGTCGTTTGATGTTCTCCAGCACCACGATGGAGTCGTCGACGACCCGGCCGACCGCGATCGTCAGCGCGCCGAGGGTGAGCAGGTTGAGCGAGTAGTCGGCGACCCAGAGCGCGATGAGCGCCACCACCACCGACAGCGGGATGGAGACCGCGGTGACCAGCGTCGAGCGGACGGAGAGCAGGAAGACCAGGATCACGAGTACGGCCATCACCAGGCCGAGCAGGCCCTCGGTGGTCAGGCTCTCGATCGACTTCTCGACGAACGGCGCCTGGTCGAAGACGACCGTCAGGGTCGCGCCGGAGGCGCCGGAGAGTTCGGTGAGCCGGTCCCGGATGTCGTGCGAGATCCGCACCGCGTTGCCGTCCGGCGCGGCGGTGACCATGATGCCGAGGCTGTCCTCGCCGTCGGTCCGGGTGAACGAGGTCGGCGGGGCGAGCTGCTGCCGCACGGTCGCCACGTCGCCGAGCCGGACCGGCTGCCCGCCGGCCCGCCCGGTCAGGAAGATCCCGCCGAGTTCCTCCACCGAGCCGATCCGGCCGCCGACCTGGACGGTCCGGGTCTGGTCGGCCACGGTCAGCGCCCCCGCCGGGATGGTGACCCCGTTGGCCCGCAGCGCCTCGCCGATCGCGGTCGGCGCCACCCCGGCGGCGGCCAGCTTGACCGGGTCCGGGGTGATCACCACCTGCTGGTCGCGGGCACCTGTCACCTCGACGGTACGGACGCCGTCGATCGACTCCAGCTCGGGTACGACGGTCTCGGCGAGCTTGTCCGCCAGGGCCCGCTCGTCGCCGTTGCCGGCCGCCGCGAGCACCACCGCCGGCAGGTCGTCGGTGCTGCCGGCGATCACCTGCGGCTCGACGTCCTCGGGCAGCGAGAGCCGGTTCAGGGCGGTCTGCATCTTGTTGACCGCGTCGTCCAGGTCGGTGCCGAACTCGTACTCGACCTGGAGGGTGGCGCTGCCCTCCTGGGAGGTCGAGGTGACCTTGGTCAGCCCGGCGATCCCCTGGATGCTGTTCTCGATCGGCTCGGCGACCTGCTCCTCCACCACCTCCGGCCCGGCGCCCGGGTACGGCGCGACGATGAAGGCCGCCGGGAACTCCAGCGAGGGCAGGAGCTGCTGCTTCAGCGACGGTACGGCGTACACGCCGAACCCCGTGACCACGATCGCGATGAGCGCGACAAGCCCTCGGTTGGCGAGACTGAGTCTGGCGAGGAACGACATCAGCGGCTCACTCCTGTTTTTCGGGTCGGCGCGAGTGTTGTCGGGTTGGCGCGAGTCTGCGATCGCGCGAGGTCCGGCTCGGCGCGGCAGGGAAAGTCTGCCTGACCCGGAACTCAGCCCCGGCGCCGGGGCGCTGACCGGCGTGCCGGTCACCCGCCCCGGCGACAACTCCGGCTCAGCCGCCTCTCAGCAGGCCGGATCCGACTCCGGCCCCGGACAGGATGGGCCGGCGCGGGCCGGCGTCGCCCAGGCCAGGCAGGCGTCGCCCAGGCCAGGCAGGCGTCGCCCAGGCCAGGCAGGCGTCGCCCAGGCCAGGCAGGCGTCGCCCAGGCCAGGCAGGCGTCGCCCAGGCCAGGCAGGCGTCGCCCAGGCCAGGCAGGCGTCGCCCAGGCCAGGCAGGCGTCGCCCAGGCCAGGCAGGCGTCGCCCAGGCCAGGCAGGCGTCGCCCAGGCCAGGCAGGCGTCGCTCAGGCCAGGTCGAGGGCGCGGGCGGCGGTGGGGACGTCGTTACGGATGGTGATCGGCGACGGGGCGGTGGAGATCGCCCACTCCGGGTCCTTCAGGCCGTGCCCGGTGACCGTGCAGACCACCGTCGAGCCGGCCGGCACCCGGCCCTCGGCGGCCTGTTGCAGCAGCCCGGCGACGCTCGCCGCGCTGGCCAGCTCGACGAAGACCCCCACCTCGCGGGCGAGCAGCCGGTACGCCATCAGGATGTCCCGGTCGGTCACCGCCGCGATCAGGCCGCCGGAGGCGTCCCGGGCGTCGAGCGCCTTGGTCCAGCTGGCCGGGTTGCCGATCCGGATCGCGGTGGCGATGGTGGACGGCTCCCGGACCACCTCGCCGGTGACGATCGGAGCGGCGCCGGAGGCCTGGAAGCCGTACATCTTCGGGCGGCGGGTGGCGTTGCCGGCCCCGGTCTCCTCCAGGTAGCCCATCCAGTAGGCGGTGATGTTACCGGCGTTGCCGACCGGCAGGCAGTGGATGTCGGGGGCGTCGCCGAGGGCCGCGACAATCTCGAAGGCGGCGGTCTTCTGGCCGTGCAGCCGGTCGATGTTCACCGAGTTGACGAGCGCCACCGGATAGTCCTGGGCCAGCTTGGCGGCGAGCGACAGGCAGTCGTCGAAGTTGCCGTTGATCTGGAGCAGCTTGGCGCCGTGCACGAGCGCCTGGGCCAGCTTGCCCAGCGCGATCTTGCCCTGTGGCACCAGCACCGCGCAGGTCAGCCCGGCCCGTGCCGCGTACGCCGCCGCCGAGGCGCTGGTGTTCCCGGTGGAGGCGCAGATGATCGCCTTGTTGCCGGCCTCGACCGCCCGGGAGACCGCCAGGGTCATGCCGCGGTCCTTGAACGAGCCGGTCGGGTTGGCGCCCTCCACCTTCAGGTAGACGTCACAGCCGAGCTGTGCGGAGAGCACCGGTGCGGGCAGCAGCGGGGTGTTCCCCTCGTGCAGGGTGATCACCGGCGTGGCCTCGCTGACCGGCAGCCGGTCCCGGTACGCCTCGATCAAGCCCCGCCACATGTCGCTCTCCTCGCGTCGCGGTCCCGCCCGCCGGCCGGCCGGCGGGCACCTTCTCCACGGTGACTTAGCGTGGCCGACGCGCCGCGCCCGCACCACCCGCTAACCATCTGGCGGGACAGAGCCGATCAGGCAGTACGCCCGGCCATAGCTCCCGGCGGGCAGCCGCCCGGCCACGGCTCCTGGCGGGCAGCCGGTCCTGCCTGGTCCGGGCCGCCGGTCCGCCCTACCGGTCGCCGCCCTCGACCCGGAGCACGCTGGCGATGGACCGGACGATCTCCAGCCGACGCAGCTCGTCGACGGTGGCGGCGAGCGCGGCGTCCGGCGCGGCGTGCGTGACGATCACCAGGATCGCGTCGCCGCCCCGGCTCACCGGCCCGGTGACCCCGTCCGCCGGGCCGGCCGGCGCGGGTGCCTGCCGGACGGTGGCGATCGACACGTCGTGCCGGGCGAAGACTCCGGCGACCGCGGCGAGTACGCCGGGCCGGTCGGCCACGTCGAGGCTGATGTGGTAGCGGGTGACCGCCTCCCCCATCGGCCGGATCGGCAGCGCCGCGTACGCCGACTCGCTCGGTGCGCGTACTCCGGCCAGGTGGTTGCGGGCCGCCGCCACGATGTCGCCGAGCACCGCGCTCGCGGTCGGCGCACCTCCGGCGCCGCGCCCGTAGAACATCAGTTCACCGGCGGCGTCGGCCTCGACGAACACCGCGTTGAAGGCGTCGCCGACGCTGGCCAGCGGATGGCTGACCGGGATCATCGCCGGGTGCACCCGGACGCTCACCGACTCGGTGCCGGCCGAGTCCGGCCCCCGGGAGGCGATGCAGAGCAGCTTGATGGTGCAGCCCATCGCCTTGGCGCTGGCCACGTCGGCGGCGGTGACCTCGGTGATCCCCTCCCGGTGCACGTCGGCGGCGGTGACCCGGGTGTGGAAGGCCAGCGAGGCCAGGATGGCCGCCTTGGCGGCGGCGTCGAAGCCCTCCACGTCGGCGGTCGGGTCGGCCTCGGCGTAGCCGAGTTCGGTCGCCTCGTCCAGCGCCTCGGTGAAGCCGGCGCCGGTGGCGTCCATCGCGGAGAGGATGAAGTTTGTGGTGCCGTTGACGATCCCGGTGACCCGGGTGATCGAGTCGCCGTGCAGCGACTCGCGCAGCGAGCGGAGCAGCGGGATGGCGCCGGCCACCGCCGCCTCGTAGTAGAGGTCGGCGCCGCCCTCGGCGGCCGCGTCGTGCAGCGCCCCGCCGTCCTCGGCCAGCAGCGCCTTGTTGGCGGTCACCACGCTCTTGCCGGCCCGCAACGCCTCGACCAGCCAGCTCCGGGCCGGCTCGATCCCGCCGACGACCTCGATCACCAGGTCGACGTCGTCCCGTTTGACCAAGCCGAGCGCGTCGGTGGTGAAGAGCGTCGGGTCGACCGGCAGTCCACCCCGGTCCCGGCCGAGCCGGCGTACGGCGATCCCGGCGATCTCCAGCGGTGCACCGACCCGGGCGGTCAGGTCGGCGGCCTGCTCGTGCAGCAGGCGTACCACCTCCGCGCCGACGGTGCCGCAACCGAGCAGAGCCAGACGGACAGGCTTCGTCAAGGTCAACCCACATCCAATGAGAGCAGATCGTCTTCGGTCTCCCGCCGGACGACCAGCCGCGCGCGACCGTCCCGGACCGCCACCACGGGCGGCCGGGGAACATGGTTGTAGTTGCTGGCCATGCTCCGGCAGTAGGCGCCCGTTCCGGGCACGGCGAGAAGATCTCCGGGCTGCACGTCGGCGGGCAGGAATTCATCCTTCACCACCACATCCCCGGCCTCGCAATGCTTTCCCACCACCCGGGCCAGAATCGGCTCGGCGGCGGACCGGCGGGATGCGAGGGTCGCCGAGTACGACGCACCGTAGAGCGCGGTACGGATGTTGTCGCTCATCCCGCCGTCGACGCTGACGTACGTCCGGATCCCGTCCACGTCCTTGACCGTGCCGACCTCGTAGAGGGTGAAGACGGCCGGGCCGATGATCGCCCGGCCGGGCTCGACCGAGAGCCGGGGTACGGCCAGCCGCAGCCCCTCGCACTCCCCGTCCACGATCTTGTTGATCCGTTTCGCCAGGTCGTGCGGGGTCGACGGGTCGTCCTGGGTGGTGTATGCGATGCCGAAGCCGCCGCCGAGGTCCAGCTCCGGCAACTCCACCCCACGGGCGTCCCGGATCTGCGCCTGAAGCCCGAGGATCCGCCGGGCGGCCAGCTCGAAGCCGCTGGTGTCGAAGATCTGCGAGCCGATGTGCGAGTGCAGCCCGCGCAGTTCGAGCACGTCGTCGTCGAGGATCCGGAACGCGGCAGCCGCCGCCGCGCCGCCGGCCAGCGAGAAGCCGAACTTCTGGTCCTCGTGCGCGGTGGCGATGAACTCGTGGGTGTGCGCCTCGACGCCGACGGTGACCCGGACCAGCACCTTCGGGCGGACGCCCCGCTGGCGGGCCAGTTCGGTGAGCCGGTCGATCTCCTGGAAGGAGTCGACGACGATCCGGCCCACCCCGGCGTCGACGGCCCGGGCCAGCTCGGCCGGGGACTTGTTGTTGCCGTGGAAGCCGATCCGCTCGGCCGGCATGCCGGCCGAGAGCGCCACCGTCAGCTCCCCGCCGGAGCAGACGTCCAGGTGCAGCCCCTCCTCGGCGATCACCCGGACCACCGCCCGGCAGATGAACGCCTTGCCGGCGTAGTAGACGTCCTGGTCCGGGAAGGCGGCCAGGAAGTCCCGGCAGCGGCTGCGCAGGTCGTCCTCGTCGAGCACGTAGGCCGGCGTGCCGAACTCGGCCGCCAGCTCCCGGACGCCGAGCCCGGCGACCACCAGGGCGCCGTCGGCGTCCCGCGCCACGTTGCGCGGCCAGAGTTGCGGCACCAGGGCGTTGACGTCCTCCGGGGTACGCAGCCAGGCCGGTCCCCGCATCCCGAGGTCACCGTGCAGTGCCCCCGCTTCGTGAGCGCGCATCTGTGCTGCCCCTTTCCACGCGCGTGTTGCCGCCGTGCCCGCCGTGCCCGGCGGCCGGCGGCCGGTCACATCTGTTCGGGGGCGGAGACGCCGAGCAGCGCCAGGCCGTTGGCCAGCACCGTCCGGGTCGCCTCGACCAGCCAGAGCCGGGCCCGGGTCAGCTCCGCCGGCACCGGCTGGCGGCCGAGCGGCAGCACCTGGCAGGCGTCGTTGAACCGGTGGTACGACCCGGCCAGCTCCTCCAGGTATCGGGCGATCCGGTGCGGTTCGCGCAGCTCGGCGGCGGTGGCCACCACCCCGGGGAACTCGCCGAGCGACTTGAGCAGGTCGTTCTCCCGCTCGTGGCTGAGCAGCCCCGGGTCGAAGTCGTCGCCCCGGTCGACGCCCAGGTCGGCGGCGCGGCGCAGCAACGAGGCGATCCGGGCGTGCGCGTACTGGACGTAGTGCACCGGGTTGTCGTTGGAGTTCCGGGTGATCACCTCGATGTCGAGGGTCAGCGGCGAGTCGGTGGAGGAGCGGGCCAGCGAGTAGCGGGCCGCGTCCACGCCCACCGCGTCGACCACCTCGTCCAGCGTGACGATGTTGCCGGCCCGCTTCGACAGCCGGACCGGCACCCCGTCGCGGACCAGGTTGACGAGCTGGCCGATCAGGATCTCGATGTTGAAGTCGGGATCGTCCCCGGCGCAGGCGGCGATCGCCCGGAGCCGGTTGACGTAGCCGTGGTGGTCGGCGCCGAGCAGGTAGACGCACTTGTCGAAGCCGCGCTCCCGCTTGTCGATGTAGTACGCCGAGTCGGCGGCGAAGTAGGTCAGCTCGCCGTTGCTCCGGATCAGCACCCGGTCCTTGTCGTCGCCGAAGTCGGTGGTGCGCAGCCAGATCGCCCCGTCGGCGTCGTAGACGTGGCCCTGCTCGCGCAGCCGGCGCAGGGCGTGCTCGACGGCACCGCTGCTGTGCAGGGTGCGCTCGGAGAACCAGACGTCGAAGTGCACGCCGAACCGCTCCAGGCTGGCCCGCATCTCGTCCAGCATGAGCTGGTAGCCCCGGTCCCGGAAGATCGGCAGCGCCTCCTCGGCCGGCAGGTCGGCCAGGCCGGGGCGCTCGGTCACGATCCGTTGCGCGATCTCGGTGACGTACTCCCCGGAGTAGCCCTCTGCCGGGGTCGGCTCGCCCTTCGCGGCGGCGTAGAGCGACTGGCCGAACCTGTCGATCTGGGCGCCCGCGTCGTTCACGTAGTGCTCGCTGGTCACCTCGGCACCGGCGGCGGTCAGGATCCGACGCAGCGAGTCGCCGACCGCCGCCCAGCGGGTGTGCCCGAGGTGGATCGGGCCGGTCGGGTTCGCCGAGACGAACTCCAGGTTGACCCGCTGCCCGGCCAGCCGGTCGCTGCGCCCGTACGCCTGACCGGCCTGGACCACCTCGCGGGCGAGCTGCCCGGCGGCGGCCGGGTCGAGCCGGAGGTTGAGGAAGCCCGGTCCGGCGATCTCGACCGACTTGACCCCCGGGGTCCGGGCCAGTTCCCCGGCCAGCGCGGTGGCCAGCTCCCGGGGCGGCAGCCCGACCCGCTTGCTCAGTTGCAGGGCGATCGTGGAGGCGTAGTCGCCGTGCTCGGGGTTGCGGGGTCGCTCCAGCGTCACCGACTCGGGCAGCACCGAGTGATCCAGGCCACGCTGCGTGAAGACGGCGTGGGCGGCGGCGAGAACAGCGTCGGCGAGGTTGGCGGGAGTCACCGAACCATGCTAGCGGGGGTAGACTCGGTCACTCGGTGGCGACCCTGCGCGTGTGTGGCCCGCCATCCCCCCTGACCGACCGACCTGACGAGGGACCATGAGCATCAGCACCTCGGGCGGCGAACAGCGCCGTCCGTCCGTGGTCAGCACCGGAAAGAAGGCGCCGGCCGGCGGCAAACCCGCCGAGAAGGGGGCCGGGGCCAAGCCCGCGGGGACGGCCGCCAAGTCCGGCTCCACCGGTGGGAAGAACGGGGCCGCCGCCGGCAAGTCCGGCTCCGGCGCCAGGGTGCCGGCCGGCCGCGGCGGAGGCGGGGGCGCCGGTGGCGGCGCCAAGAAGCCGCAGCAGCGCCGCCCGGTCACCCCGGTCAGGGTCAGCCAGGGCCGCTCGTGGGGCTCGATCGCCCTCTTCACCGCCGTCGGCGTCGTCGCCGCCGCCATCATCGGGTACGGCGCGTACGCCGTGATCCAGAACGGCAAGAAGTGGGAGGACAAGGCCGCCGCGATCGACGGGATCACCAACTTCCGGGAGAGCGACCCGTCGGTGGTGGCGCCGATCCCGGGCAAGCAGTCGCACGAGGCCGGCCCGCTCACCTACAAGGTCAACCCGCCGGTCGGCAGCTCGCACAACATCGCCTGGCAGAACTGCATGGGCGACGTCTACGACGCCCCGATCGCCAACGAGCACGCGGTGCACAGCCTGGAGCACGGCGCGGTCTGGATCACCTACAAGTCGGACCTGCCGGCCGACCAGGTGGAGCAGCTGGCCGGCAAGGTCCGGGGCAACGAGTTCATGATGATGAGCCCGGTGCAGAACCTCGACCGGCCGATCTCGCTGCAGGCCTGGGGCTACCAGCTCAAGGTCGACAGCCCGACCGACGGCCGGATCGACGACTTCATCCAGGCGCTGCGGCAGAACGCCACCATGGAGGAGGGCGCCGGCTGCTCGGGCGGCATCACCGCCACCGGTACGACGCCCCGGGACAACGTCCCCGGTGACCAGCAGCAGCCGCCGATGCCTCCGGCGGGCGGTTGATCGCGATGACCACCGAGTCGGGTGCGGTGGCGACCACCGCCGTCCCGGAGGACGGGGTCGTCGACGGCGGCTCGGGGCGGCGGGGTCCCGGCACCGCCGCGCTGGCCCTGGCCATCCTGCTGGGCCTGCTACTCGGCTTCGCCGCCGGCCTGCTCGCCCCGGGTCTGCTCCGACCGGGTGACGGCTCGGCCGAGGCCGGGTTCGCCCGGGACATGTCGACGCACCACGCCCAGGCGGTCGAGATGGCGATCCTGGCACACGAGAAGACCACCGACCAGGACGTCCGGACGCTTGCGGCGGACATCGCGCTGACCCAGCAGGCCCAGATCGGCATCATGCAGACCTGGTTGAAGGAGTGGAACCTCGGCCCGACCAGCCGGAAACCCCGGATGGCCTGGATGCCGGACGGTGCGGGCGCGGTGCAGGACGGGCTGATGCCCGGGATGGCCAGCGACGCCGAGCGGGCGCAGTTGCGGGCCGCCACCGGCCGCGACTTCGACGCGCTGTTCCTGAAGCTGATGCTCGACCACCACCTCGGCGGGATCCACATGGCCGAGGGGGTGCTGGACCTCTCCGACGACGAGCAGGTGACCGCGATGGCGGAGTCCATGGTGGCCGGGCAGAAGAAGGAGATCGAGCTGGTCCGGAGCCTCCAGGGCAGGATCGGCACTCCCTGACCGGGCACCCGTGACGCTGGTCCGGCGGCCGTCCCCCATCGGGACGGCCGCCGGTTCCGTTTTCGATCTTAGCTACAGACGCAGATGCTCCCGTTAGGTCCGAGATTAGCTACTTGCCCGCTTTGACGAGCTTTCTCCGCACATAACGTGACCAGTCGGGATCTGCCGTCGTTGTCCAAGACATGACGGTTGCTCTCCGGGACGGACGTCGGTCGGTCACCAGCTGGTGCCGTCGGCACACCATCGGCGGGGACGGCGCGGTCGCGGCCGTCCGGCGGGGACAGCGGTCCGGCGAGCCGGGTGTGCTCAGCCGCGACCAGGAGCTGGAACTTATCGAGACGCTGCGCGGCTGCTATCCGGACAAGTTCGGGCTGGACGACGAACTCTGGACCCGGCAGAGCGTCGGCACCCTCGTGGACCGCCGCTACGGCCTGCCCGCCGACACCACCGACATCGGCGGCTACCTGCGCGCCTGGGGCCTCGGCCCGCGCCAGCCCACCGAGCGGGCCTGCGGGCTCTGCGTCGACGCGGTCGCCCTCTGGGTCGAACGGGAGTACCCGGCGATCGTGCGCGCCGCCGCCGAGCACGGAGCCGAACTCTGCTGGATCGGCCGTACCCGGCTGCACGGGGTGGTGCCCGCCGCCGACGTCCTCTCCGCGGTCTCCGTACGCGGTCGGGTGCGGTTCCTCATCACCACCCCGAACGTCGACCCGGCACTGCCCCGGGACTTCCTGCTCCGGCTGAGCGGGGCGGAGGGGAACGCCGTACACGTCGTGGTCGACGGCTCCTGGACCCGGGCCGAGTGGCCCCGCCGCCTCCCGCCCCGGATCGTGCTGCACCCCCTGCCGAGCTGCGGCCGGTAGCCGCGACCCGCTGCGAACTGCGGCCGGTGGCCGTGGTTTCCGGGCGGGCACGGGTCTCGTCCGCCGGGGCGGCACGCCGGGGATACCGATTCGTGCCCGGGGACCCATGCCTGCTACTCTTCCTGGGTCGCTGAGCCCCCGTAGCTCAGGGGATAGAGCACCGCCCTCCGGAGGCGGGAGCGCAGGTTCGAATCCTGCCGGGGGCACACTTGCTAAAGAATCTCTGACCAGCCAACATTTATCATGTTGTTGCGTCTTACGTGCCGTCTTACACTTGGCGCATGGCTGACACCGTCACGATCCGAACCGACGCGGACACCGAGCACGCCTTGGACGTACTGACCAGCGACGGCACCAACCGGTCTGACGCGATCCGCCAAGCCGTCCTGGAAGCAGCGGTGCGTCGGGAGCGCCTTGTCGAGATGAAGCGCGCTTTCCTGCGTCACCCCATGCCCGCGCCAGACGGGGTCAACCTCGCCGACGACATCGCTCGCGAGCGCGAAGGCAACTAACCTTGATCTATCTCGATTCAGCGGCTGCGGTGAAACTCGTCCATGCCGAAGCCGGCTCTGCCGCCCTGCGGGCTTTCCTCGACGAACGTTCCGGTCTCGAGTGGGTCAGCTCGACCCTTGTGGAGATCGAGACGTACCGGGCGTTGGCCCGGGTCACGGGACCTGCCGACATGCCCGCAGTGATCAATCGATTCCACGCGTTACTCGACCTCGTCGCCCGCATCGAGATCGACTCTGGAATACGCATCCTCGCGCAGACGGTCTTCCCACCCGCCGTTCGCACGCTCGACGCCATCCACCTGGCCACCGGGCTGCGCCTTCGCGACCAGGGCAGACTGACCTCGTTCGTGACCTACGACAAACGCCTGGCCGAGGCGGCCTCGACAGCCGGCCTCACGGTGGACATACCCACCTCCTGACAGCCCGAAGGATGGCTGGGAACGCGCAATTGAGTCGATGATTTTCTCAGAGCGAGGCTGCGGGCGCATCGCTTGACGCTGGGATCAGCACCTCCGTCAGCGCCAACAACGCCTCCACCGTCATGTCCTGCTCCCATGCCCTCTGGGCAAGCTCGTGCGCTCGCCAGAGTGCCGATCCTTTGGACAAGGGCCACGGACGGGTATCAGGAAGGCGATGTCCCACGTCTCGTCGTCGTGTCCGATGAGTACCGTCGCAGTCTCCGGACCTGCGCCCTCCGCAGGAGCACACCAGAAGACCCTGCTGCCGGCGCTTGTTCCAGCCGCGATCGCCCTACGTTCGTTCCACACGGCGGCTCGAACACCACTGAGCTGGGCCAGATTCTCGAAGGTCGCCCAGACGTTCAGCTCCCAGTCGTCGCCACCTTGGAGCTTCAGCACCACCTCGTGCGGCGGACCCGCAGCGCCGAGTGACATGTCGATGATCGGTTGCATCATGCGGCGATCGTAAGCCGGGAAGCGGACACCAAGATCGGGGTGCCGTGCGCCGGGCGTACGAGTCAGCCCGGGCAGTAGGACGACTCGTACTCGTACAGCGCTGTCACACCCTCCCCGCGGTCGCGGTCGGAGAGGGTCAGCTGTTTTAAGGGGACCATTACCCGCTGTCCCGTCCAGCCGCTACCGGCATCGAACCACAACTCGACCAACCCTGAGCCCGGCAGTTCACGGGGGCCGAGCGCCAGAATCGTCACGAGACACGCCTTCCGCTCGCACCGGTGGGATCGAACCGGACGGCCCACTCTCGGCGGGACAGTGTCCAGGTGTGCGCCCACGTGGAGAGCAGACGTTCGGCGTTGTACCAGCTGGTGGCTTCGAAGGGCGGAATGGTGTTCTTCGCTCGGTCGATGGCCGGGCTCTTGCTGGGCGGGTGAAGCGTGAGCAACGCGGCGGCCGTGGGTTCGTCCGGCGGAGCCGGGTCGGGGAGCCTGCGCATCGGGTCGAACCTCCCGCGTCCGATCAAAACCCCTGGTGGGCGCTGCCACGCGAACCGGGGCCGGCTGTAGGTTCCACCAGCTTAACGCAGAGGTGGCCACTTACCTATCAGCAAGGTGGCCACTCAGATATCCTCGCAGGTGGGAGTCGGCATGCGTGCCAGAGTGGCCACGTGGCGGGCGACCTTGAGGCAGCGTCAGAGGCGTACCGAGCGGCACTCCAGCGGGTGCAGGATGGGCTCGCGGAAGTCGCCTCGGCCCGTGCCGATGTGCCGAAGGTGCGTGAGCGGCTGGCCACCGCGATCGTGACGGCGTACCGGAGCGGCCAGCGGGTTGGCGAGATCGCCCGGGTCACCGGCTACGGCCGCGAACAGGTCCGACGGATCTTGCGAGCCAACGGCGTGGAGCCCCAGGGTGCCGGGAGCCCTGATGATTAAAGACCCCGCCGTGAACGAACTAAGCTGGATCAGCGATTAGTGAAGGCATGACTACAGAGATCGACCCGATGTCGCCGATACCGCGATACCGGCAGCTCGCGGCGATTCTGCGTGCGGCGATCGAGGCCGGCCACTACCCGCCGGGGAGCCGGCTGCCATCCGAGAAGACCCTGACTCAGACTCCCGGAGTGGCTCGCGAGACTGCTTCGAAGGCGATGGACGCACTGGCTGACGAGGGCTTGGCCGTGATAGTTCCAGGCGTGGGCTGGCAGGTCCCGCCCCCCGAGGGCATGGGGAAGCCTGGTGAAGTTCAGGTTCAATGGCCGATTCCCGTTCTACGTCCGCCGCCCGGGCCGCCGACTCAGCCAGGTCGGGTACGGCGTAGAAGCCCCACCCCGAGCCGACAAAGCGCGCATGCCCCGATCCCGGCACTCTCGACCGGCGTCGAGGGCGGTCTGCACCGCCGCCGTCGCCACGTCGAACTCGGCCATCGACATCTCCTCGTCGCGCTCGCCCGTTGGGTGAGCCACCGTCCAGTTCGGCCGGACGGCGGATCATGGGACGACTATTTGAGGAGCAGGTGTCAGCGCCCGGGGAGTAACTCCGCCGGTCGGATTTCCGCCACGACCGGCTCGGCGAGCCGCAGCGAGCCGCCCGGTTTGGCCACCGCGTGCTCAACGTAATGGGAGCCGTCGAGGCGGTGCAGCCGCAGCGTGCCGGTGTCCTGTTCGACCAGGAGGTACCAGGGGATCCCGGCAGCGGCGTAGTAGTGCATCTTCAGCACCTTGTCGGTAGCGGCGTTGCTCGGGGAGATGATCTCGCAAACCAGCCGGACCGCCGCACCGTCGACGACCGGATCATCGAAGTCGATCTCACCCACGACCACGAGGTCCGGGATCGGAATGCGGCCGGATCGCAGCCGTACGTTCACCGCTTCCAGCACATGTAGTCCGACGGCGTGCGCGGCCGGCCGGAGCGCAACGCGGATCTCGCCGGAGATGTGCTGGTGGCGGGGGGTAGGGGCAGGTGTCACGTAGAGGCTCCCGTCGAAGAGTTCGACGCGATCCCGGGTCTCGCCGAGGGCGAGGTATTCCGCTTCGGTCCACGGCCCGCCGTGCTCGAACACCGCCGCGGTCATGGTCACCTCCGGTTCGTCGTCGTGATCTCGGTGGTTCGCCTCCATTACTGCGTCAGTCTCGCACAGCGGTCCGACACGCAGCACATCTCTGCGTCACTGTTGACCATGGCGGAAGGCGGACGTCGTAGGGGGCGTGGTTCGGTGTTCCGGACCCACCTCCGGCGAGACTCAGCGAGTTACTTTGAGCATTCTTTGCGTCTATCCAGGCTCCGGGTGCGCAAGCGGTGGCCCGGCGAATGCAGTCCACCGATGGCACGTCTTCACCTCAAGGTCAGCCAGCACCCCCGTTACAAACTGCCCCGCCGCACGACGCGGCTCAACCCGCCCGAACCAGCCCGCGAAGCAGCCCAGCACCTCGGCCAGCACCCGATCCCACCGAGCAACAGCTACGCTGTCGCACGCGGCCACCGCCAGATCTGAAGTTATGTCCACAACGTACAGACGATCATGCGGAGGCCGCTCCGCGTCCACCACGCCTCATCAGCAACAGTTCAAACGGCGGCTGCCGTAACCCGGACGAAGGAGGCGCGGCGATGAATCTGGCACGTGCCGCGTGGCGCAGGAGCACCCGCAGCGACGCCAACAGCCAGTGCCTTGAGGCCGCGCTGAACCTTCCCGGCGTCGTGCCGGTGCGGGACAGCAAGGATCCCTCCGGGCCGGTGCTGGTGTTCGAGGCGGCGGCTTGGGCCGCGTTCGTGGCTTCGATGACGGTGGGTAAGACGGCAGACACACCGATCTCCTGACAGTTGGAAGACCGACTGGAGAACGACGTAGCTGCCGCACCCGACTGGATCAGGCTTTCCCGCGCAGGTAGGTCTCGGCCAACTGGCGTAAGCGGGCCCGGTCGAAGCTGTTCCCGTGGCCGGGATGGACGACGGAGACGTCGAGGTCGGCGAGGAACTCCATGCTCCGCCGGTAAGCGGCCACGTCCGAGTTCGGCAGGTTGTCGATCAGGGCACCCTCGTAGACGACGTCGCCGGAGTACAGGGTCCCGGTGCGCTCCTCCAGCAGGCCGATGCTGCCCGGTGTGTGGCCGGGCAGGTGCAGCACGGTAAGCACCCGCCCGCCGATGTCGATCCGGTCGCCGTCGTCGAGCGTCCGGCTCAGGGTCACCGGTTCGACGCGGTAACTAGCCGGGTCGTACCCGGGACGGGGCAGTACGTCGATCATGAGCCCCGGGACGGGCTCGCCCGCCGCGTCGATGCCGAGCTTGTCGAACAGTTCCGCGCCGTAGAGGCTCGCCGCTACGCCCGCCGCCAGCAGTTCCGCCTCGGCAAGGTGGGCGGCCCGGTCGGTGAACTCGGCCGCCCCGCCGACATGATCCAGGTGGGCGTGCGTGAGCAGGACCATCGGGTCGCGCTCGAACATGGCGGGAATCGCCTCCCGCAGGGCGACCACACCGAGCCCGGCGTCGACCACGACGTCCCGGTCGGTGCCGCGCAGCCACCAGAGGTTCGCCGAGAGCAGTTCGTCGACGTGCGGTTCCGAGATCCGGACGACGTCACCGTCCACTTCGGTCCGGGTGTACCAGTCGATCATGTCACCGAGTGTGCCAGCGCGGAGGGTCAGCCGGAGCCCTGCGGCGGGGCGAAGAGGTGGCCGGAGGCTTCCCGGCAGGCGGTACGGAGCTGGCCGAGCAGCGCGGCGGTGGCCGGCGGGTCGGGTGGCGGGCCGGGCAGTGCCGCGTACACCGAGCGGGCGTGGCCGGGCAGCGGTGCCGTCGTCACCCGGGGATCGCGGTGCGCCGCCAGCGCGAGGCCGGGCAGCAGGGTCACCCCGAGACCGGCGGCGACCAGCGCCTGCACGGCCACGTAGTCGTCGGTGGTGAAGGCCACGTCGGGGGTGAAGCCGGCCGCCGCGCAGGCCCGGAGCAGGTGGGTCCGGCAGCGCTCGCAGCCGGCGATCCAGCGCCGGTCCGCGTACCCGTCGAGCCCGGTTGCCGGGATCGCCGGGGTGCCGGCCGGGGTGACCAGGTGGATCGGCTCGTCCAGCAGGGGCAGCCGGCGCAGACCGGTGTCGTCCGGCGGGCCGTCGGGGTGGGAGAAGAGCAGGGCCAGGTCGACCTCACCGGCGCGCAGCAGCCGGAGCGCCGTCGGCGGCTCCGCCTCCACCAGTCGCAGCTCGACGCCGGGATGGGCAGCCGCGAAGCCGGCCGCCGCCACCGGCACCACCGTGCCGAGCGCGGACGGGAAGGCGGCCAGCCGGACCCGGCCGGCCCGCAAGCCGGTGTGCGCCGCCAACTCGGCCTCGGCGGCGTCGAGCCGGCCCAGGATCTCCTCGGCCCGTTCGGCGAGCAGCCGGCCCGCCTCGGTGAGCCGGATCCCCCGGCGATCCGCTGCACCAGCCGGGCGCCGGTCTCGGCCTCCAGCCGGGCCAGGTGGTGGCTGATCGACGGCTGGGCGTACCGCAGCGCCTGCGCGGCGGCGGTGACCGAACCGTGCCGGGCGACCGCCGCGAGCACCCGGAGCCGGGTCACGTCGAGCATGGCGCCAACGTATCAACCGGGTCTATGGGTCAGGACGACAGTTGGCATTGGACCGATGGGATGCCGGCCGGCCGCGCACGACTCGTGGCGGGCCGGCAGTTGCGTGCGCCGGCCGATCCGCACGACGGTCGAGGGCCTCGCCACCGGGCGGGGGTTCCCGCTGCCGCAACGGCTGGTCCGGGGGCGGCTGCACGACTTCCACCTGGTCACCGACGCGCAGATCGCGCAGGCGCAGCGGCTGCTGGCCAGCTGCGCACACACCCTGGCCGAGGGAGCCGGGGCGGCCGGCCTGGCGGCGGTGCTCGCCCGGCCGGACGTGTTCGCCGGCCGGCGGTTGGTTGTGGTGTGCACCGGAGGAAACGCCTCCGCCACCGAGATCGCGGCCCTCGGGCAACCCCGTACCCAGGACGGGTAGGGGCGCGGAGGACACCCCCGGAGGACTGGGCCGGTCGGCGGCGGTCTCAGGGAAAACTCCGGGTCGCCGATGGTTCCGGCCGCCGGGGCGGGCCGGAATACTTGGACACCGGCACTGGCCCAGCAGCACCTGCCCGCCGGCCGGGCGCCCGGAGCAGTCGGACGCCAGCGGGGGCGCCGGAGCGCCTGGACGCCGGCCGGGCGCCGGAGGCGGAAGGACCCCTTGACCGCGATAGACGGATACCTCGACGAGCTCGACCGCGCCCTGCGGGGGCCGCGGCGGGTCAAGGCCGACCTGCTCCGGGAGGCCCGGGACAGCCTGGTCGACGCGAGCGAGGCGTACCGGGACCTCGGTCTCGACCCGGGCACCGCCGACCGGCGGGCGGTCGACGACTTCGGCGCGGTCGGCCGGATCGCCCCCGGCTACCAGGCGGAACTCGCGCTGGCCCAGGGCCGCCGGACCGCGCTGCTGGCCGTGTTCGTCCTCGCCGTCCAGCCCCCGTTCTGGCGGCTGGTCTCGTGGCGGCTCGCCGAGCCGGATCCGCTGCCCGGGCTCTCCGGCGTGCTGGAGGACCTGGTGAGTTGGCTGGGCACCCTGGCGCTGGTGGTCGCCCTGCTGGCCGTCTGGGTCCTCGGGCACGGGATCCGGGTGTTCGGCGCCCGGCCCGGACACGCCCGGCTCACCGGGATCTTCGCCTGCGCACTGGCACCCGTCTTCAGTCTCAACGGCCTGCTGCTGGCGTTCTTCAGTCCGGCCGCCGACGCGCCGCCACTGATCCGGCTTCCGCTGGTGCTTGTGGTCCTGGTCACGCCGATGGCCCTGGTGGCGGTGCACGGCTCCCGCTGCCTGTCGGCGGCGCGTGCGGCGACCAGCCCGCCGGTACATCCGGTCAATTAGCGGTCGTCGCCAGGCGCGGCCCAGACGGAAACCGATCGGCTCGACCTGCGACCCGCTCGACTTTCATAAGTAGAGCATCTACATGTAGGTTGCTAACCTATCTTTGGCCGGGACGCGGTGCGGTCCCGGGCTCTGCGACGGAAGGAGCCGACAGTGTCGACCGAACCCGCCCCCGCCGCCCCTGGACCCGGCGCCACCCCCAGACCCGGCGCCACCCCGGACCGGGCCGGCGTCTTCGCCCGGCTGGCCGGCTGGGCGTACCGGCACCGCTGGGTGGCCGTGCTGAGCTGGGTCGCCGTGCTGGTCGGCCTCGCCGTGGCCGCCCAGGCGGTCGGCCCGGACTACCACAACGACCACTCGCTGCCGGGCACCGAGTCGCAGGCCGCCGCGGACCTGCTGGCCGAACACGGGTCCCGGCAGCGGGCGGCCAGCGTCGAGATCGTGCTGCACGACGCGGGCGGCCTCGCCGGTGCCCGCGAGCGGGTCGAACCGATGCTCGCCGAGGTACGCACCCTCGCCTCGGTCGCCGACGTGGCAAGCCCCTACGGGACGCCCGAGGCCGTCTCCGCCGACGGCACCATCGGGTACGCCACGGTGACCCTGGACGGGCCGGCCGAGGAGGTGCCGGCCGAGGACGTACGGGCGGTGATCGCCGCCGCGCGGGAGGTCGCCGGGGACGGGCTGCGGGTGGAGTTGGCCGGTGACCCGGTGCGGGCGGCCCAAGAGAGCGAGGGCGGCGCGGCGGAGGGCGCCGGACTGCTGGCGGCCCTGGTCATCCTGGTGATCCTCTTCGGTTCCCTGCTGGCCGCCTCGCTGCCGGTCGGGATCGCCGTCTTCGCGGTGGGCAGCACGCTCAGCCTGGTCGTCCTCGCCTCGCACGTCGCCACGATCGCCGACTACACCGCCCCGCTGATGGCCCTGGTCGGGCTCGGCGTCGGCATCGACTACGCGCTGCTGGTCTTCTCCCGGTTCCGCTCCGAGCTGCTGGACGGTGCCGACCGGGCCACCGCCACCCGGACCGCACTGGACACCGCCGGCCGTACCGTCTTCTTCGCCGCCTGCACGGTGGTGATCGCCCTGCTCGGCCTCGTCCTGCTCGGCCTCGGCTCGCTTCAGGGCGTGGCCGTGGCGGTGGCGCTGACCGTGCTGGTCACCATGCTCGCCTCGCTGACCCTGCTGCCCGCGCTGCTGGCGCTCTTCGGCGGGCGGGTCGAGCGCGTCATCCGGCGCCGCGCCGCGCGGGCGAAGCGGGCCGAGGGCGCGCTGTGGCGGAGCTGGGCCGGGTTCGTGCAGCGCCGGCCGTGGCTGGCCCTGCTGCTGCCGACGGCCCTGTTGCTGCTGCTCGCGGTGCCGGCCCTGGACATGCGGCTGGGCTTCGCCGACGCCGGCAGCGACGCACCGGGCTCGACCAGCCGGCAGGCGTACGACCTGATGTCGACCGGCTTCGGCCCCGGGCGCAACGGTCCACTGGTGGTAGTCGTCGAGGGCGGCCAGCCGGCGGCGACCGAGGTGCGGGACGCGCTGGCCGGGGCGGCCGGCGTCGCGGCGGTCACCCCGCTGTTCCCGGCCCCGGACGGGCAACTGCACACCCTGCTGCTCTTCCCGACCTCGGCCCCGCAGGACGCGGCCACGATGGAGCTGGTGCAACGGCTGCGCGACGAGGTGCTCCCGACCGTCGAGCGGAACACCGGGGTGCTCGTCTCGATCGGCGGCGGTACGGCGGCCGCGGTCGACTTCGCCGACGCGATCGCCGACCGGCTGCCGCTCTTCGTGGTCGTCGTGGTGGGCCTATCCGCCCTGCTGCTGGTACTCGTCTTCCGTTCCCTGCTCGTCCCGGTCAAGGCGGCGGTGCTCAACCTGCTCAGTGTGGCCGCCGCCCTGGGCGTGATCACCTACGTCTTCCAGTACGGCAACCTGGGCGTGCAGCCCGGCCCGGTCGAGGCGTTCGTACCCGTGCTCATCTTCGCCATCGTCTTCGGCCTCTCGATGGACTACGAGGTCTTCCTGGTGTCCCGGATGCACGAGCACTGGGAACGGCACCACGACGCGCAGGGCGCCGTCCGGGAGGGCCTGGCCACCACCGGGCGGATCGTGACGGCCGCCGCCGCCATCATGATCGTGGTGTTCAGTGCCTTCCTCTTCGACCCGGGGCGGATGCTGCGACAGTTCGGGCTCGGCCTGGCGGTGGCGATCTTCGTGGACGGCTTCGTCATCCGCTGCCTGATCCTGCCCGCGGTGATGCGGCTCTTCGGCGCCCGCGCCTGGTGGCTGCCGTCCTGGTTGGACCGCTGGCTGCCCCGGGTCGCCCTGGAACGGCCCGAGCCGGCCGCCCCGGCCCCCGCCGGCACGCCGACCTCCAGCCCGGTCTGATCCCTTCCTCACGGCGGCCCGGGTTGCCGGCGGGACTACCCTCGGGCGGGTGCGCGATCCCCTGGTCCTCGCCGTCGCCCAGCCGCGCTGCCTGGCGCACGACGTGGTGGCGAACGCCGACGCCCACGCCGAGGCGGTCCGGGCCGCCGGAGCCCGGGTGCTGGTCTTTCCCGAGATGTCACTGACCGGGTACGAGTTCGACGCCGCACCGGTCGACCCCGGCGATTCCCGCCTCGCCCCGGTCGTGACGGCCTGCGCCGAGACCGGGACGCTGGCGCTGGTCGGCGCACCGGTGGCCGGCGAGCGGGGACGGCGGCACATCGGTGTGCTGGCGGTCGACGGCGACGGAGCGCGGGTGGCGTACCGGAAGATGTTCCTCGGTGGGTCCGAGCCGGCGCACTTCGCGCCGGGCGACGGGCCGGCGGTGGTCGAGGTGGCCGGCTGGCGGCTCGGGCTCGCCGTCTGCAAGGACACCGGGATACCGGAGCACGCCGCCGGGACCGCCTCGCTCGGCATCGACGCCTACCTCGCCGGGGCGCTGGACCACGCGGCGGAGTGGGGCGTCCAGGCGGAGCGGGCCCTGCGCACCGCTGCCGCGCACCGGGTCTGGGTGGCCACTGCCAGCTTCGCCGGCGCCACCGGTGGCGGGTTCACCCACGCCGCCGGACGGTCGAGGATCTGGGCCCCGGACGGTCGGGTGGTCGCCGAGGCCGGACCCGAGCCGGACGAGGTGGTCCGGGCGACCCTCGCCTGAGCACCCCGACCCCGACCCCGGAGCTGGCGGCCCACCGAGGTCGGGACGCGTTCAGGCAGTGCCCGCGCTCAGGCTGTGCCCGCGCTCAGGCCGCGACGCGGTCGGCGGGTGGGCGGCGACGTCGCGCGGTGTCGGTGAGTGATCGCGGCCGGAAGAGGGCGTTCGGGCTGTACCGGTCGGTGCCGGGCGGCACGATCTCGTCGATCCGGTCGAGGGTGGCGTCGTCCAGGGTGAGCGCGGCGCCGTCGAGCAGGTCCTCCAGTTGCCGCATGGTCCGCGGCCCGATGATCGCCGAGGTGACGGCGGGATGGGCCACGGTGAAGGCCACTGCCAGCTGCGGCAGGGTGCAGCCGAGGCCGGTCGCGACCTCGACGAGCTGTTCGACGATGTCGAGCTTGGCTGCGTTTCCGGCGATCGTGGGATCGAAGTTCCCCGGGCGGAGTGCGGCCCGCCCGGTGGACAGGTCGATCGGCTGGTCCCGGCGGTATCTGCCGGTGAGGAACCCGAAGGCCAGCGGACTCCAGACCAGTACTCCCATGCCGTAGCGCTGGCAGACGGGCAGCAGCGAGGTTTCGATCCCCCGGGCCAGGATCGAGTACGGCGGCTGTTCGGAGCGGAAGCGTTCGAAGCCGCGCCGCGCGGAGACGTGCTGCGCCTCGACGATCTCCTCGGCCGGGAAGGTCGAGCAGCCGAAGGCACGGATCTTGCCCTGGCGTACGAGGTCGCTGAGTACCGACAGGGTCTCCTCGATGTCGGTGGCGGGGTCGGGGCGGTGCACCTGGTAGAGGTCGATCCACTCGGTGTCCAGCCGCCGTAGGCTCTCCTCGACCGCCCGCAGGATCCACCGGCGGGAGTTGCCGCTGCGGTTGCGGCCCTCGCCCATCTGGAAGTGCACCTTGGTGGCGAGTACGACGTCGTCGCGCCGGCCGCGCAGCGCCTTTCCGACGATTTCCTCGGACTCGCCCTGGCCGTACATGTCGGCGGTGTCGACGAAGTTGATTCCCCGGTCGAGGGCGGCGTGGATGATCCGGACGCAGTCGTCGTGGTCGGGATTGCCGACGGCCCCGAACATCATCGTCCCGAGGCAGTGCACACTGACCTCGATTCCGGTCCCGCCGAGAGTGCGATAGCGCATGGTGCTGCACCCTAGGAGCTAGAGTCGACTCTAGGTCAACCTCGGTACGCTGAGCGACATGACCGAGGTCCCGACGGCGTTGAGTATCGGCCAGCTCGCCGAACGCACCGGCCTGAGCGTGCACGCGCTCCGCTTCTACGAGCACGAGGGGCTCTTCGTCAATCCCGTCCGACGCGGGCCCGGCGGCCGGCGCGTCTACGACCAGGACGACGTGGACTGGCTGACCGTCTGCGTCATCCTGCGCGCCTCGGGGATGCCGCTGCCCGTGCTCCGCCGGTACACCGACCTGGTCCGGGCCGGGGCCGGCAACGAGCGGGAGCGGCTGACCCTGCTCCGGGAGCACCACGGCCAGGTCGCGGAGCAGATCGACAGGCTCACCCAGTCCCTGGACCTGGTCAGGTTCAAGATCGGGGTGTACGAGGACCTGCTGGACCAGGAAGCAGGCGTACCTGCCGGCTAGCGGCGTCCGGGTCGGTGAAGGCGAGCAGCCGGTCGGCCTCCGCCTCGATCTCGGTGTACTCGACCGGGGTTAGCCGGCGCAGCGGACGTACGGTCAGCACGGCGGCACCGTCCGTCCGGGACGTCGACCACATCGCGGCCACCGTCCCGTCGACAAGCACCGTGGCCGCCACCGCCGCACCGACGCAGACCTGCCGGCGTTCCTGGTCGGTCATGATCCGGCTCCGGTCGGCGTACGCCAGCAGCGGCGCGTCGAACTCCGGCAGCAGCCGTACCGGGGCGGGCAGGTCGGCCGGCGGCAGCGGCCGGTCCGGCAGGTCGAACAGTTCCCGGCCGGACTCGTCGGCGTAGACCCGCAGTTCCGGGCGGAGCCCGGCGAAGACCTCCCGGAGCCCGGCCACCCCGGACCAGGCCCGCGCGTCGGCCACGGTCGCCGGGCCGAACGCCGCCAGATAGCGCCGGACCAGCTCGCGCAGCCCTTCGGCGGTCGCCTCCCGGGTCACGCCGGTCCAGTCCGAGCTGGCGAACGGGGTCGCGCCGTAGGTGTTCCAGGTGCCGCTCGGGGCCGGGTGCAGCACGGGTTCGAGATACTGCGCGGTCCAGCCGAGGGCGGTCGGGTCGTACTCCGGCCAGGCCAGTGCGAGTTGCCGGCCCAGGGCCGGCCGGGTCAGCACCCGCCCGTCGGCGAGCAGCCGCCGGGTCTGCGCGACCAGCGCGTCGAGGTCGAGACCGGCGGTGCGGGTACCGAAGGCGTTGCGCTGCACCCGGCGGAGCAGGCCGGTCAGGGCGGGCCGGACCAGCCGGAAGTCCGGCACCGACAGCAGGTGCTGGGTGGCCCGCATCAGGGTCGAGCGGACCAGGGTACGGTCCTCGACCGCCCGGGTCAGCTCCGCGACCGTGAAGCCGCGCAACCTGTTCCAGAGCGCCAGGTACGGCAGGTTCGGGCTCTGCGCGTTCAGCCCGAGCAGCCGCTCGACGGCCGGGACGACCGGCAGCTCCGCCCGGCGCAGCAGCAGTTGCCGGTCCAGGGCCGCCCGGCCGAGAACTCGCGGACCGAGTACGCGGGGAGATGTCATGCCGGAACGCTAGCCGGAATTGCGGCCACTTCCTGTCCTCAAAGTTGGCTCAGCCGGACGGGTGGCGCCGGGGCGCTTTTCCCGCCCGGACCGGACCGGCATAGCAGAGTCGAGCCCGGGAGCGCCCGCAGCGGCCTCCCCGCCGACGCGTGCCGGAAGGGAATCGACAGCATGGCCAAGACGTGGCTGATCACCGGAAGTTCCCGGGGACTGGGCCGGGCGCTCAGCCAGGAGGTACTGGACCGGGGCGACAACCTGCTCGCCACCGCCCGGCAGCCCGACCAGCTCGCCGACTTCGTCGACAGGTACGGCGACCAGGTGCGGCCGTACGCCCTCGACGTCACCGACCCGGCCGCCGCCCGGGCGGCGGTACGGGCCGCCGTGGAGACCTTCGGCGGGCTGGACGTGGTGGCCAACAACGCCGGTTACGCCAACAGCGCGCCGATCGAGGAGATGCCGGAGGAGGACTTCCGGGCCCAGGTCGAGACGAACCTGTTCGGGGTCGTGAACGTCACCCGGGCGGCCCTGCCGGTGCTCCGGGACCGCCGCTCCGGGCACTTCCTCCAGTTCTCCTCGGTCGGCGGCCGGGTCGGCGGCACGCCGGGGCTGGGCGCCTACCAGACGGCGAAGTTCGCGGTGGAGGGCTTCTCCGAGGTCCTGAACAACGAGGTCAAGCCGTTCGGCATCCGGGTCACGATCGTCGAGCCCGGCGCGTTCCGGACCGACTGGGGCGGGGAGTCGATGCGGCTGGCCGATGTGGGCGAGGACTACGAGCAGACCGTCGGGCGGATGCACGCGCTGCGTCGCGACATGGACGGCCAGCAGGCCGGTGACCCGGAACGGGCCGCCCGGGTGATAGCCGACCTGGTCGGGCTCGCCGCACCGCCGCTGCGGCTGCTGCTCGGCTCGGACGCCCTGCGGCTGGCCGAGGAGGCGGCGCGGGTCCGTGCCGCCGAGTGCACCGCCTGGGCCGACGTCAGCCGGAGCACCGACTACGACAGCGCCACCGACTTCGCCCGGACGCCGGTCGCCGCCATGCTCACCCCGCGCAGCCCGAACTGACCCCGCGCACCCTTCCGCCATGCCGCCGGCTCGGGCAGAAAACTGACGCCGACGGATGACTCGCCGTCCACACGGGACGTACGCTCGGCGACGCAGGTCCCACGACGAGCCCGCCGAGCCCCGGGGCGGGAGCCGCCTCCCCGGTCCGGCCGGCCCGTCGACCCCTCGGACGGCGGAAGGTCAGGAATGAGAACGAGACGCACCATCGCCGCGGCTGCCGCCACGGCGGTGCTCACCGTGCTGTCGCTGTCGCTGGCATCGGCCGGCCAGGCCGCGCCGGCGCGTTACCCCCACCTCAACCCCGGTGGCCAGCCACGACTGGCCGAGAAGGTGCCGGTCAACGTCGTGTTCCTCGGCTACGAGCCGAACCAGGTGCCCCGGGCGGACTACCAGACGGAGCTGCCGCGCGACTACGAGCCGGTGGTCCGGTCCCGGCTTCTCTACGACGTCCGGGAGAAGCTGGGCCTGCACTACACGTACGACTACCGGATCAGCTACGCCGACCGGCGGTACGAGGACCGGTTCTTCGGCGAACTCAAGCGGCTGGCCAGGCCGGCACCGCTGACCGCGCTCCAGACGGAGTACAACGCGCAGCGGCGCAACGTCCTGGACATCACCTCGAACCACCACATCGACGCGCCGAGCGTGGAACGCTGGCTGGCGAAGAACCCGCCGGCCGGAGTGGACACCCGGCGGAACACCGTCTTCTTCATCAACTGGTACGGCCGCTCCGACTTCCGGTTCCACGTCTATACCAAGACCAACGAGCCGGACCCGGACACCGGCTACAACTTCGGCGTCGAGCGGGACAGTCGCAAGATCATTGCTTGGGGTGGCACCACCGCGAAGGACGAGGAGGACGGGCTCGGCTCCACCCACCGGATCTGGTTCCACGACCTCTCCGCCGGCCCGGAATCCTGGACCTCCAACTGGAACGTCGACAACCCCGACCTCGACGGCAACGGCATCGAGGACTACCGGATGCCACCGACCTGGGAGTACGTCGCCGGTAGCTACCGGCCGGCCGGCGCGCTCGCCGGTGACCTCGGCCGGATCACCAGGTACGTCGCGCTGAACCTGCTCTTCACCACCTCGCCGCTCTATCCGGCCGAGCTGCCCACCGCCGAGCCGCCGCGCTCGATCAACCTGGACAGCAACGTGTACGAGGGCTGGCCGGGCGTGGACGCCTCCAAGCGGTACGTCAAGCCCGGCCTGCTCCTGGCCGAGCTGCGCGAACTGCGCTGGCGCAACAGGCTCGACTACGACAGCCAGGACCTGCCGTTCACCGGTGACGCGCGGCGCTGCTACACGCTCGCGATGGAGGACGTCTCCTGCTATCCGGAGACCGGCTACCCCGGCTTCGCCAACTTCTATCTGCAGAACCAGAAGGAGGTGGCGCGTACCCAGGACGACCAGGGCCGGGTCGACTACGAGCTGCCGATGTTCAGCTACGCGGTGCCGGCGGGCACCGACGTGCCAGCCCTCGGCTTCGCCGACGACAACTACGTCGACGGCACCCAGACGTACGTCTTCGCGTTCGTCTCGCCGGAGGTCGTCGAGGCCGGCTACGGCCTGACCACCACGCTGATCCACGAGGTCGGGCACCACATCGGGATGAGCCACCCGCACGACGGCTACGACAGCACGACCGGACTGGACTACGGGCCGGAAGACGGGTTCTACTTCGTCGGCGCCGGTGACCAGACCAACTCGATGATGAGCTACATCGACCTGAACTGGGACTTCAGCCAGTTCGACCACGACAACAGCGACCGGTTCCTGACCGCCGCCTACAACGAGGCGGCGAACCGGCTGGCCGCGGAGGTACTCGGCTCGCCCCGTTCGCACCGGGCCCGGGACGAGTTGGCGGCGGCGGACCGGCTGCTCGGCCGGGCGAAGGCGGCACTCGCCGCCCACCAGTACCCGGCCGCGCACGCCTACGCCGACCAGGCGTACGCCGAGGTGGTCAGGGGCGCCCGGCAGGCCGGCGTGCCGACCGACCGGGTAGCCGCCGAGATGTCGGCCCAGGCGCGAGCCGCCCGGACCGCCGTCGAGGCGGACCAGCCGCACGAGTTCATCGACAGTCTCGACCCCGACGGGCCGCGCAGCCAGCCCTGACCGTGCCAGGAAGGGCTCCCGCACGTCGTTCCGTACGTGCGGGAGCCCTTCCTCGCGGGCGCGGCGCGGGCCCGATGCGATGTGGTGTGGTGTGGTGACCAGGGAGTTCGGGTGTTCGGAGGTCGGTGGAGTGGTTGGTCCGGCAGTGCCCCCGGTGGTGCTCATCCCCAGTCCCCTGCTTGGTCCGTCGGTGTGGGCGCCGGTCGCCTCGGTGCTGCGCTCCCGCTTCGGGGTCACCGCGACCGTGCCCGCACCGCCCAGCCCGGCGGCCTCGGCACCCGCGACGGTCCTGGCGGCGATCGAGAACGGTCTGCCGGACTCGGACGATCTGGTGCTCGTGCCACACAGCAACGCCGGCCTGTACGTCCCGGCGCTCGTCGCGGCCCGCCCGGTGCGCGGCGCCGTCTTCGTGGACGCGCTGTTGCCACCGGCGAGCGGCAGCGTGCCGGTGGCGCCAACCCGACTGGCCGAGATGCTCCGGGACAGGATCGATCCGGCGGACGGCCGTCTGCCGCCGTGGACCCGCTGGTGGCCCGAGGAGTCGGTGGCGGAGCTGTTTCCCGATGCCGGATCCCGGGCCCGGGTCGAGGCGGAGCAGTCCCGGGTGCCCTTCGACTACCTCACCGCCCGGGTGGAGCTGCCCGAGGGCTGGGACGCCGTCTCGGCGGGATACCTCGGTTTCGGTGACACCTACGCCGACGAGCAGGCGGACGCCCGGACCCGTGGCTGGCCGGTACGCACCATCCCTGGGAAACACCTGCACATGCTGCACGACCCGGCCGGTGTCGCGACGGAGATCATGACCCTGGCGGCGGCGTTGAAGTGAGCTCCAGCCGGGACCCGCTGGAAACCCGGTCGAGCCGGCGCGGCGGATCGCGCAGGATGGCGGGGTGAGCAGGCGGCTGAGGGCGATCGCCCAGGAGACGGTGGCGGCGGCGGAGCGGGGCTCCTACCGGACCGAGCAGGGTGCCGAGGTGGCCATCGGCGACGAGGTGGCCAGGGCGGTGGCCGGGACCCGGCTGCACCTGCCCGACGAAGCCCTGCCGGCACCGCAGCCGCTGGCCGGGCCACCCACCGTCGAGGTGACCGACGAATCCAGCCTGGCGGCGTGCCGCCGGCTCGACGGCGACCTGGCCTGTCTGGTCTTCGCCTCGGCCCGCAACCCGGGCGGCGGCTTCCTCAACGGCGCGCAGGCCCAGGAGGAGAGCATCGCCCGCGCCTCGGCGCTCTATCCGTGTCTCCGGGCCGCCTGGGACTTCTACCTCGCGCACCGGGCCGACCCGTACCTCGGCTACAGCGACCGGGTCGTGCACTCGCCGGCCGTACCCGTGTTCCGGGACGACCGGGGCACTCTGCTGCCGGCGCCGTACCCGGTCTCGTTCCTCACCTCGGCGGCGCCGAACCTCGCCGCGATGCGCCGCAACCAGCCCGACCGGCTGGGTGACGTCCCGGCCGTCCTGCGTCGGCGGGCCGCCCGGGTGCTGGCGGTCGCCGCCGGGTACGGGCACCGCCAGCTCGTCCTCGGCGCCTGGGGCTGCGGTGTCTTCGGCAACGACCCGGCGACGGTGGCGACCGCCTTCGACGAGGCGCTCCGGGCGAGCCCGTGGTTCGAGCGGGTGGTCTTCGCCGTGTACGACCGGGAACGTGGCACCCCGACCCTGGCGGCGTTCCAGCAGGTCTTCGGTTCGACCGAGGTCGACGGGTCCACATAGCATCTCGTCGTGGCGGAGGCGTCAGGCCAATCTGTATGGCTCAAGTTCTTCGAGTACGACCACCCGTCCGGCCCGGCATCCAGTCCCTGCTGCTCGGCGACGTGACCTGCTCGCATCCCCGATGTCGGCTGCTTCGCCTGGGCCCGTCGGACTTCCGACAGCGCACGCGACTGGAATCACAGCCGTACGTCGGTTCATCCCGCTCGTCGATTCGTGTAGTCATTCAACTACGTCTCGACAAGGTTGATCGGCGCACATCTGTGAGGTGCTGTGGTGGATGTTGCACAGGCGCTCCTCAAGGTACTGCCACTCGCGCTCCCTATCCTGGGAATTCTGGTCAGCGTCATGTCGATGCTGATCAGCCGTGCCGGCCACGCCAGCCAGTGGCCGGGGCAATCTCAGCGCCTTACCGGCTACGCCCAATCGACAATTGGCCTGCTTATGGCTGCTTTGTCTCTTCTGCCCTGGATCGTCGTCGGCGGCGTTCCATGGCGGGGCGGCGACCTGCACGACGTCCTGCTGGCCGCCAGCTTTCTGATTGGCACCGGCATCTGTGTGAACGGGGTTCGTCGGGTGCGGGGGGCCCCGATCGACCGGGATGCCGAGCCGCTTCGCGCACTCGCCGCCGAGATGGTCGGAGTGCTGGGCGAGGCCGAACCGCGAACCGACCCGTACGGTTCAGTGCGGGTGGATCTGTTTCCGGCCGGGGTCAACCGGTGGTTTCGCGCCCCGTCGTTGGTAACCCGCCTGCGTGAGTTGAGTGAGCCGCTGACGGTGCTGGTTGCGCCGCCCGGATCGGGCAAGTCCACTGCGTTGCGCGCGCTGGCCCGCACACTCTGCCGCGACGCCAGTCAGAAACGATCACCCCGGCTGATGGCGGTCTACGTCGACCTGGGAGCGATGCCGACCTCGCCCGTCGTGCCCACCGTCGACCAGTTGCGTTCTTTCGTACTCTACAGGGTGATCGGGACCGATCCGGCGATGCGGTCCAAGCTCGAGGCTGCCCTGAGGGGCGATGCGGACCGGGCGAGGTGGCTCTTCCTGTTCGACTCACTGGACGAGTTGGCGGTGGCCTGGCCCGCCGAGCAGGTCACAGCGCTGACACGCGAGTTCCTGACCGTCCTACGCCGGTTTCTCCGTCCGGGAGATCTCCGCTTTCAGGCCATCGTCGCCGCCCGGGACTCGATCATCCTGCCGCCCGGAATCGCGACTGTCGGGATCGCTCCGATGACTCGCGATGCACAGCGTCGACTCATGCATGCCGCAGGCCTTCAATCCGCCGACCAGATGCGCGCCCTCGACCGGATGCGGCAGAACGCCGGAGAGCTGTCCGGGCGGCCGTTGGCCTTCCGGCTCTGGTGCGAAGTGGTCCGCGACCTCGGTGCCCGTTCTGCGCCACGGGCGCCGGACAGCCTGTACAGCTTCCTCTCCGCCACTGTCGACGCTCGACTTGGCGGAGCGTCCGCCGACGTCCCTGTGAAAGGCGTGCTGCGGGCCTTGGCCGAGGACATCGCGGGATGCATGGCCTCCGAGGCGGATCTGGGATCTGCCCCGTCCCGGCAACGGCTGACTTTCATCCTCGCACGGCGGACAGGGCGCGCGTCACACGAAATCCAGGCAGGACTCCATCTTCTGACGGAGTGTGGGCTGGTTGTCGCACACCGACCACAGACATTCACCTTCGCCCATCGCAGCTTTCAGGACTTCTTCGCGTCGAACTGGCTAAGGCGCAACGTCGAAGCGGTTGACCTCAGATCCGTCCTGACGGATCTACGGTGGCGCGACGCGGCGATCATGTCGATGTGGGCAGGCTCGGACAGCTTCCGGCGCATCGTGCTGGCAAAGGCCGCCGACCTCGTCGGCGACCTGGCCGAGCCGCTGATCTCCGATCTCGCTACCTGCCTCGACGCCGCGCCCCATGAACCGCTGCCCGTCCTACTTGACGCCACGGGTTCGGTCCCCGTGCCCGAATCCCTGACGGGACACATTCTCACCCTCATCTCGGCGATACCTGCCGGCCGCGCGACACTGATCCCGAAACCGGTCCGCATCGTGGCGGATCGTTTCGTAGTCACCGCGTTCGCGCACGGAGACAGAACCGACCAACGGTCTGCGCTGACCCTGCTTAGGCTGACGTCGCCGAGGGTGGCGAATTGGGCTGCGGAGCGTGCCGTGCGCGGCGGCGGGTGGCTGCTCGAAACCGCCGCGATCGCCATGTCCGAGACACAGCATCCGATATTTAATCTGTCGATCTGGTCGAGGTTTCGACTCGTCGGCGGTCTGCTGGAACGGCCTACCGTCGCGGAAAAGGTGATCCACAGCGGACCGATCGAGCCAGCATCCGACACCCTGCCCCTGCTCGTACGACACCTACGTTTCGGAGTGCGCGCCGGTGCTGTAATCATGCTCGCCGCATGGCTTTGGCTGACACTGCGCTCCCTCGGCGATGACTCGGCCATGACCGTCGCGACGCTGGTCCTGGCGATCCCTTGGTTCGGCCTGGTCCTTTGGACGTATGCAAGGGGAGAACGGCGGGCTGGCCTCCCAGAGGCAATCCTGCTCTTAGTCGGTTCAGCAGGAGGCGCCCTGTTGACCTTTATCGCCATCCTGGCGCTCTTCCTGGAGCTGATTCGGTTGATCGGCGGCTCAGGTGCGGGTATCAACGTAGGAGCACTTGTATTCGCGTACGGGATCACCTGGCCTAGCTGTTTCATCGCGCTACTCCTCCTCGGAACGTCGCCATCTCTGCTGAGCTTGGCCCTCCCACAGCTACACGTCGTCGCCGTCCTGACTACCCGAGCCAAGAGGGTCCCGCCCGGTTGGTGGCAGAAGGCGTTCTCCAGGGTGCTCGTCGTCGGTGGACTATTCGGAACAGTGATTTACGTCGTTTTCGGCCCGCTTCCCTTCGTAGCCGTTGCTAACCAAAGCGAGGTCAGGGGGTCTCTTCTAGCCTCCCTGGCTGTAGTGTCGAGTATCGTCGCAACCGCACGACTGTGGACGCGGCATTCTCGCGTCCGGCGCGATCTGCAGCGCAGCATCGCCGACGAATCCCTATGCAACGATGTCTTTCTTGGGCACCTGAAGACGACCCGTGGCGACGATCGGGCAGTACGCCTGCTGCTGGAGACGCTGCAGCAGGCACCACCGGAAGCCCTCCGCGTGGTCCGAGACGTCCTCGTGGACCTCACTCGCGCGTTGGCCCACGTCGACCGGATGGTCCCCGGGGGTACCAGGACGCGCATCCCGCGTGGTGTGTGGGATGTTGGCCCACGTTATGCCCATTCCGAGTTCCGTCGATGGCTGGAGGCTTTCGATGCCGCTCACCCAGGACGGCTAAACTGGCTCGCCACCAACCACGCCGACGCCGTCGCCCGGCTGGCCGCCAGAACTGAACCAGTGACGGCTCCTTACCCGCACCCGTACGTCGTACATCGCTCGCCGACCGAAGCCTCCCCAACCACCGCAGGGTGATTCGGGCGAGGCACAGCGGTCCGGCCGGCTGCCTATCCGCGGTCAGTGGGCCCCGGCAGCGGTCAGGTCGCGGTTCTCCAGCACCCGCCGGGGATGGCCGCGTTCGGCGACGGCGAGCATCGCCACCCCGAGCTGCTCGGTGCTGGTGACGGAGCGCGGGAACGCCCGGCGCAGCACCGGGCCGAGCGGGGCGAGCAGCACGTAGCCTGCCCGGTAGAGCCGGGTCTTCGACCGGATGCCGTGCAGCGGCTGGATGATGCCGGGCCGGAAGGCGTACGCGTTCGGCAGCAGCCGGAACAGCTCGTTCTCGGTACGGCCCTTGACCCGGGCCCACATGGTGCGACCCCGCTCGGTGCTGTCGGCGCCCTGCCCGGAGACGTAGACAAAGGTCAGCTCCGGGTTGACGTCCGCCAGCACCCGGGCGGCGGCCAGCGTCATGTCATGGGTGATCCGGGTGTAGTCGGCCTCGCTCATCCGGAACGAGGAGACCCCGAGGCAGAAGAAGCAGGCGTCCGCTCCGGCGAAATCACCGGCCGCTGCGGAGAAGTCGAGGAAGTCCGCCCAGACCAGCTCGCGCAGCTTCGGGTCCGGCCGGCCGCTCGGGGCGCGGACCACCGAGAGCACGCTCTCGACCCGGGGGTCCCGCAGACACTCACGCAGCACCCCCTGCCCCACCATGCCGGTCGCACCGAACAGGATCACCTTCATGCCGCGCCTCTCTCGGGCCGTCCGGGATACCGCCGGGTCAGCCGGCGGCGGGGGCCGGGGCGGCCCAGTCAGCCTTGACCGCCATCATCTGGGCGGTCTTGGTCGGGTCGGTCTCGACCAGGTCGCCGAGCGTCTCGTCGATCCGGCGCATCAGCCCGTCGTCGAGGCGTACCCCGGCCGCCGCCGCGTTCTCGGTGACCTGCTCCGGCCGGGACGCCCCGATCAGCGCGGTGCTGACGGCGGGCCGCCGCAGCGTCCAGGCGATGGCGAGCTGGGCCATCGAGAGGCCGGCCTCGTCGGCGATCGGGCGCAACTGCTGGACCTGGTCGAGCAGCCGGTCACCGAGGACCCGCCGGATGAAGGTCGGCGCCCGGCCACCACTTGCCGCCCGGGAGCCCTCCGGCGGCTCCTGACCGGGCCGGTACTTGCCGGTCAGCACCCCCTGGGCGAGCGGCTGGAAGGCGATCTGCCCGATCCCCTCCCGCTCGCACAGCGGCACCACCTCGGGCTCGACCACCCGCCAGAGCATGTTGTACTGCGGCTGGTTGGCGACGATCCGGTGGCGCAGCCCGAGCTGGCCGGCGACGTCCAGGGCGGCCCGGATCTGCGCCGCAGTCCACTCCGAGACGCCGAGGTAGAGCACCTTGCCCTGCCGGACCAGGTCGTCGAAGGCGAGCAGCGTCTCGGCCAGCGGGGTCCGCTCGTCGAAGCGGTGCGCCTGGTAGAGATCGACGTAGTCGGTGCCGAGCCGGCGCAGCGACGCGTGGCAGGACTCGACGACGTGCTTGCGGGACAGGCCCCGGTCGTTGGGACCGTCGCCGACCGGCAGGCAGACCTTCGTGGCGATCTCCACCGACTCGCGGCGTACTCCGCGCAGCGCCTCGCCGAGCAGTTCCTCGGCGGCTCCCCGGGCGTAGACGTCGGCGGTGTCGAAGGTGGTGATCCCGGCGTCCAGTGCGGCCCGTACGCAGCTCAGCGCCGCCTCTCTCGCCACCAGTTCCCCGTGGGTGAGCCAGTTCCCGTAGGTGATCTCGCTGACCAGCAGGCCACTGCGGCCGAGGTGACGGTGCTCCATGGCGGCCCAGCCTAGCCCGGCCGGCCGGGGCGGGTGCGGCGCCGGCCGAGCCCGGCGGCGGCCAGCGCCAGCAGGGCGACCGCGAACATCGCGGTGCCGACCACGTTCACCTGGGGCGGGATGCCGCGCTGGCTGGCCCCCCAGACGTACATCGGGAAGGTGACGGTGGTGCCGGAGTTGAAGTTGGTGACCACGAAGTCGTCGAAGGAGAGCGAGAAGGCGAGCAGTGCGGCGGCGACGATGCCGGGCAGCACCTGCGGCAGGGTGACCAGGCGGAACGTCTGCCACCCGCTCGCGTACAGGTCCGCCGCCGCCTCCTCCAGTCGGGTGTCCATTCCGTGCAGCCGGGCCCGGACGGTCACCACCACGAACGAGACGCAGAACATCACGTGCGCTATCACCACGGTCCAGAAGCCCTGCGGAATGCCGGCGGCGACCAGCAGGGCGAGCAGTGAGGTGCCGAGTACCACCTCCGGGGTGGCGACCGGAGCCAGCACCAGCACGCCGACCGCGCCCCGGCCCCGGAACCGGTGCCGGTGCAGCGCGAACGCCAGCAGCGTGCCGAGTACGGTGGAGACCGCCGTGGCCACGAACCCGATCTGTACGCTGCGCAGCACCGCGGCGCACATCCCGGCTCCCGCACACGGGTCCCGCCAGTTGTCCACTGTGAACTCGGCAAAGTCGTAGGAGAGCCGGCTGGACGGCCGGTTGAACGACAGCCCGACCACCACCGCGACCGGCAGCAGCAGATAGCCGAGGACCAGCCCGGCCACCGCCAGCACCCAGTGCTCGGCGACGAACCGCGCGATCCTGCCCGGCAGGCGGGCTCGGCCGCGCACGTTCACCGCACCTCCTCGGCGGCACCGGGCCGGCGCAGGTAGCCGACCACCGGCACCAGGATCGCCGCCATCAGCAGCACCGACAGGGCGGCGCCCTGCGGATAGTCCAGCCGGACCAGGAAGGCCGCCTCGATCACGTTGCCGACCATGTACTCGGTGGGGCTGCCGAGCAGTTCGGCGCTGATGTAGTCGCCGCTGGCCGGGATGAAGGTGAGCAGCGTGCCGGCCACCACCCCGGGCATCGACAGCGGCAGGGTGACCCGCCGGAACACCTGGGCCGGCCGGGCGTAGAGGTCGGCGGCGGCCGAGCGCAGCCGGGGGTCGAGCCGGTGCAGACTGGCGTAGACCGGCAGCACCATGAACGGCAGGTAGCAGTAGGTCAGGCTGGTCACCACGGCGACCGGGGTGGCGAGCAGCCGGCCGTCCGGGGCGAGCAGGTGCACCGCGCGCAGCAGCCCGACCACGGCGCCGCCGTCGGCGAGGACCGCCTTCCAGGCGAGCGTCCGGACCAGGAAACTGGTGAACATCGGCGCCACCACGCAGAGCAGCAGCAGGTGCTGCCAGCGCCCGGCCCGCAGCGCGATGGCGTAACCGAGCGGGTAGCCGAGCAGCAGCGCCAGCAGGGTGGCCAGGGCGGCGTACCCGAAGGAGCGGCCGAGGTGTGCGCCGTACGCCGCGACCGCGGCCGGGTAGTTGCCGACCGACCAGGTCATCCGGTAGCCGTCGGTGAGCGAGCCGGCCGGGTCGTAGAGGCTGGTGGCGGCAAGCTGCACCGCCGGGAGCAGGAAGAAGATCACCAGCCAGAGCAGACCGGGCAGCACCAGCAGGTACGGCAGCACCCGGCCGCGCCGGGTCACTCCCGCCCCGCCGGCAAAGGTGCGGTCGACGACCCGGCCGGCGCCGCCGGTGCCGCCCCGGCCGCCGGGCTGCCGTCGAGCAGGAAGGCGTGCCGGGGATGCCAGTACGCGACCACCCGGTCGCCGACCGGCAGCCGGGCCGACCCGCCGTCGGCGGCGGCGAAGACCGACAGGTCGACCCCGGCGTCGCCGCGCACCGAGTACTCCGTGCCGACCCCGAGGTAGCCGGCGTCGACGACGGTCCCGTCCAGCCACTGGTGCCCGGCCGGCACCTGTTCCGCCGTGCCGACCAGTCGCATCTTCTCCGGGCGTACCCCGAGCAGCACCGCGCCCGTGTCGACCCGGGACCGGGCCGCCGGCACCGAGAAGCGCCGCCCGTACGCCTCGACCAGCAGGTCGGCCCCGCTGCGCCCGCGTACCGTGCCGGCGAGCAGGTTGGACCGGCCGAGGAAGTTGGCCACGAAGGGGGTGGCCGGGAACTCGTACAGCTCGGCCGGGGCGCCGAGTTGTTCGATCCGGCCGGCGTCGAGCACCGCCACCGTGTCGGCCAGGGTCATCGCCTCCTCCTGGTCGTGGGTGACGTGCACGAAGGTGCCGCCGACCTCGGCGCGCAGCCGCCGCAGCTCACCCTGCATCCGGCGGCGTAGCGCCAGGTCGAGCGCGCCGAGCGGCTCGTCGAGCAGCAGCACCCGGGGCCGGTTGACCAGAGCTCGGGCCAGTGCCACCCGCTGCTGCTGCCCGCCGGAGAGCTGCTCCGGCCGGTGCCGCTGGTACCCGTCGAGCTGCACCAGGGCCAGCATCCGGTGCACCTGTCCGGCCACGTCCGGCACCCGGCGGCGGCGCAGTCCGAAGGCGACGTTCTCGGCCACGTCCAGGTGTGGGAAGAGCGCGTAGCTCTGGAAGACGGTGTTCACCGGCCGCCGGTACGCCGGCAGCCGGGTGACGTCGGTGCCGTCGAGCAGGATCCGGCCGGCGGTCGGCTCGGTCAGTCCGGCGATCATCCGCAGCGTGCTGGTCTTGCCGCAGCCGGACGGCCCGAGCAGGGCGAAGTACGAGCCGGCCGGCACGGTCAGGTCGAGCCGGTCCACCGCGGTGACGTCGCCGAACCGTTTGGTCAGCCCGACCAGTCGCAGCGCGCCGGACGTGTCCGGCCCAGGCTCCTCGACGGCCATCCGGGTCAACCTCCGACGACCTGCTGGAACTTCGACTCGTACTCGCGCTCCCGGGCCTCGTCCAGGGACATGAACACCTTCGACCGGGCCAGCATCGCCGCGTCGGGGAAGATCAGCGGGTTGCCGGCGAGTTCCGGGGCGATCTTCTCCATCTCTGCCTGCGCGCCCTGCACCGGGCAGATGTAGTTGACGTACGCGGCGAGCCGGGCGGCGACCGCCGGCTCGTAGTAGTAGTCCATCAGCGCCTCGGCGTTGGCCCGGTGGGTGGCCCGGTTCGGCACCAGCATGTTGTCGGAGTAGAGCATCACGCCGGAGTCCGGGGCGACGAAGCGTACCCGCTGGTCTTCGGCGGCGAGCTGGATCACGTCGCCGGACCAGGCGACGCAGGCGGCGATGTCGCCCCGGGCCAGCTCGGCGGTGTAGTCGTTGCCGGTGAACCGGCGGATCTGCCCACTCTCGACGGCCCGGCGCAGCTTCTCCAGCGCCGCGTCGAACTGGTCCGGGGTGAAGTTCGCCGGGTCGTGCCCGCCGGCCGCCAGCAGCAGCCCCATGGTGTCCCGCATCTCGGCCAGCGCGGTCACCCGGCCCTTCAGGTCGGGCCGGGTCAGCACTTCGTCGACGGTACGCACCTCGCCGGTGACCCGGCCGTTGTAGGCGAGCCCGGCCAGCCCGGACTGCCACGGGATCGCCCGGGTGTTATCCGGGTCGTAGGTGCGGTCGCGCAGCGACGGCAGCAGATTCCGCCCGACGTTCGGCAGCCGGGCGAGGTCGAGCCGCTGCACCCAGCCGAGGTCGATCAGCCGGGCCGCCATCCAGTCGCTGAGCACGACGATGTCCCGGCCGATCGGCTGGCAGTCGGCGAGCTGGTGGCGGATCTTGCCGAAGAACTCGTTGTTGTCGTTGATCTCCTCGGTGTAGCTGACCCGGATGCCGCTGCGCCGCTGGAACGCCTCCAGCGTCGGCCGCCCCGACCCGTCCCCCTCGGCGACGTCGAGATACTGCGGCCAGTTCGAGAAGGCAAGCGTCCGCTCGGTGTCGGAGTGGTCCTCGCTGACGCAGCTCGCCTCGGTCTGCCGGGCTCCCCGGGTGCCGCAGCCGGCCATCCCGGCCAGCCCGGCCGCCGCGACAAGCGCCGCCGAGCCGGCCATGCCGCGCAGCAACGTCCGCCGGGCGATCGTCGGTCGGGCGATCGTCCGCCGGGCCAACGGGTGCGGGTGCGGGTGGTCGGGCATGCGGCGGCTCCTCCGGTCGTACCGACGGCGCGGTGCGGGAGACTCGATCAGTTGGAGATCCTGACACGGGCACGACGACGCCCCCGCGCCGGCTGGCCGGGGGCGTCTGGCGGCGACTGGCGCGCCGCGCGGTCTCCTTGTCGGGTACGCCGGTCAGCCGCGCCTGGCCAGCCCCACGAAGGCCCGCCACGCGTCCTGGCCGAAGCTGAGCGTTGCACCGGCACGGTCCTTGCTGTCCCGCACGAACACCCGGCCGGGCAGGTTGTCCGCCACCTCGACACAGTTGCCGCCGTTGTTGCTGCTCCGGGTGGCGGTCCGCCACCGGGCGCCGGTCATCTCCATGTCTTCGCCACCTCCCTGATCAGGTCGATCGACGGTCGGCGGGCAGCGCCTCACCGGTCAGGCTGTCCCACCTCTGTCCGAGGTTCGTACGACCGCAGCGCGATGGCCTCCCGCTCGGCCTCGGCCCACGGCCGGAACCACGGCATGTCCCGTCTCCGGTAGGGGTCGGGCCACAACTCGGCAGCCTCCCGTCTCAGGATCGCGGCGACCGCCACCCTGGTCTTCGGGTGTGGGATGCGGCCGGGTGAGAGCCACCGCCCGGCGGTCTTCGGGTCCACGCCCACCTGTTCGGCCAGGGACTCGGCGGTCTCCCCCGCCGTCGCCATCGCCAGCCGTAGCACCTCGTTCATCGCCGCGCCGCCTTTCCGAGTAGGTCGGGTCGTCCAGGCCAACATATCGACGACGTCCGTCTATGTCCGCCCCGACACGGCCATCTGGCCGCCAAAGGCTCCGAACTGCTCGAATGTGGAACACAAGCGCCGCATCACCTCGACGGACTGGGACACCATCCCCGCGAACCCGCAGGTCCGAAGAACGTCCCAGAGTGTCCAAACGAGGTGATCTTGAGCGCGCCTGCCACTGCCACTGCGTCCCGGCGACTCGTCCACTGGCGACCGCGCCCGGGGATCAACCGCAGTAGCCAGCCACCGGCGACTCACCTGGACACCATGGGCGTTATCGCCGCCCCGTTACGCCTCTGGTGTCCAGGTCAACGGACGTGACCCTCGTCCGGCGCCGCAGGGACGGGCGCGGGAGCGGCGCTGACGTCGCCCAGCGGGCGGCCCGGAGGCGGTTGGGCGGCGAGGGCGATCGATCCGGCAGCCCGGCGTCGATGGTTGAACACGTGGTCACCGGCCGCGCAGCGAGCGCCGTCGGCCGGGCGGCCCCGAGGGAGTCAGTGGCTGGGTGGGATGACCCGGAGGTGGCCGCGGCGGCCGGTCTGCTGGCCGGGGTGCTGCTCCGCCTCGAACTCGTCCGGGCGCGGCGGCGCCGGCCGGGCCGCCTCGCGGACTGCCTCGGCGAGCGCCACCAGGTCGTCGGTGGTCGGCGGCGGCGGCTCGAACTCGCCCTCGTGCCGGACCACGTCCCAGCCACGGGGGGCGGTCAGACTCCGGGCGTGCGGTTCGCAGAGGTCGTAGGTGTGCGGCTCGGCGAAGGCTGCCAGCGGGCCCACCACGGCTGTCGACTCGTTGTAGACATAGGTCAGCGTGGCTACGGCCTGTCGGGGGCAGCCGTTGCGGGAGCAACGCCGTGGTGACCTCACGGCGGCACGGTATCTCCATTACCGGCTCCGCCACCACGCTTGGGCTTGCGACACGCCGATAGTGGTGATCACATTCCGGGCAGCCCGCTCCGACACAGCCGAATCCCCGAGCCGATCTTGATTAAAGCAGGTCTACCCTGTCGTCGTGGGCCGTCGTCCACGACTAACGAAGCGGGGTGCAGATGACCAGTCCGGAGAACCGCCGGCCGGGTTCCGGACGCCGGTCGCGGCGGGACCGGCACGGGCGCGGGCTGCGCGGCCGGCTCGTACCGGCCACCGTCCCGCTGGCCAGGACGAAGTCGGAGATCTTCGACGACCTGGTGCTGGACACCGTGGAAACCCTGGAGCGGCGGTTCGCCAAGGAGCTGGCCGGGGTCGAGTTCGCGGTCGAGGACGTGCCGCCGGACCTGAACGTCTACGACTCGGACGTGCTCGAGGACGGCGAGGTGCCGCTGGCCCGGCTGCTGCCCGGGCGCCCGGGGCGGCAGGAGGTGCCACCCCGGATCGTGCTCTACCGTCGCCCCCTGGAGTTCCGCGCGATAGACCGCGAGGACCTCGCCGACCTGGTGCACGATGTGATCATCGAGCAGGTCGCGAACCTGCTCGGCGTCGATCCCGACGAGCTGGCCTGACCCGGGTGGCCCCCACCACCCGGGCGCGGCCGCTCAGGCGACGCGACGCTTCAACTTGCGCCGTTCGCGTTCGGACAACCCGCCCCAGATCCCGAACCGTTCGTCGTGCCCGAGTGCGTATTCCAGGCACTCGGTCTTGACCTCACACCGGGAGCAGATCCGCTTCGCCTCGCGGGTCGAGCCGCCCTTCTCGGGAAAGAACGCTTCCGGATCGGTCTGCGAGCAGAGCGCCCGCTCTTGCCACTCCGGAGCATTTCCGAGCAGGTCGGCCACCTCGAGTCGGCCGTCCATCCAGTTGCCTCCTTATCGCGCACCGGCGCGGCAGCCGGCGCAACCCCCCACGCGGAAGGCGTGTTTGTCCGTCCGGTAGCGATTTGATGCGCTCCGTACGAACGACCCCACTGAAATTACACGTGTGTCATACGTGCGTCGTCAAGCCGAACCTGCTAAATGGAGTCACCCCTACCGCGTGCCCGGACGACTGTGGAGTCATCGGGTCTCGCAACACCTGCCCTATCGATTCAGACCCGGTGCGGGTAACGCCCGCACGGCGAGTTGCGTCGGATATCCGGCGTGGCGCGGCCGGCGCGCCCGAGCCGAAACCTTCCGGACCTGTCCGGCAGGTGGGACGGGCGGGGTCAGCCGGCGTACCCGTAGACGGTGGTCCGGGGTCGGGCCCGCCGGCCGGCGGCGGCGGCTATCCGTTCGAGCTGGGCGACGGTACGCGCCGAGCCGTGGTCCGAGCCCGCCATCCGGGAGATCGTCTCCTCCATCAGGGTGCCGCCGAGATCGTTGCAGCCGCCGCGCAGCAGCTCGGCCGTGCCGGAGTCGCCGAGCTTCACCCAGGAACACTGGATGTTGGCGATCCGGCCGTGCAGCAGCAGCCGGGCCATCGCGTGCACGACGCGGTTTTCCCGCCAGGTGGGACCCGGCCGGGCGATGCCGGCGAGATAGATCGGCGCGTTCGTGTGCACGAACGGCAGCGCGACGAACTCGGTGAAACCGCCGGTCCGGTCCTGCAACCCGGCCAGTACCCGGAAGTGCCCGAGCCACTGGCGGGGATGGTCGACGTGGCCGTACATCATGGTGGAGCTGGACCGGATGCCCAGCTCGTGCGCGGTGCCGACCACCTCGACCCAGGTGGCGGCCGGCAGTTTGCCCTTGGTGAGCACCCAGCGCACCTCGTCGTCGAGGATCTCGGCGGCGGTGCCCGGGATGGTGTCCAGCCCCGCGTCCCGCAGCTCGGTCAGCCACTCCCGGATCGACACCCCGGCCTTGGCCGCCCCGGTGACGATCTCCATCGGCGAGTACGCGTGCACGTGCATGCCCGGCACCCGGGCCTTGACCGCCCGCACCAGGTCCGCGTACGCGGTCACCGGCAGCTTCGGGTCGATCCCGCCCTGCATGCAGACCTCGGTGGCGCCGGCCGCCCACGCCTGCTCGGCCCGGTCGGCGACCTGCTCGACCGAGAGCCGGTACGCGTCGGCGTCCCGCTCCCGCTGCGCGAACGCGCAGAACCGGCAGCCCACGTAGCAGACGTTCGAGAAGTTGATGTTGCGGTTGACCACGTAGGTGACGTCGTCGCCGACGGTGTCCCGGCGGACGTCGTCGGCGATCCGGCACAGCTCGTCCAGGGCCGTCCCGTCGGCGGCGAAGAGCGCCAGCGCCGCCGCCTCGTGCCGGGGCTCCAGCAGCGCGGCCGGGTCGTCGGCGGCCAGCCGCAGCCCGGCCCGCAGCTCGGCACCGGACGCCGGGGCTGCGGTGCTCACCCTCGCGCCGACCTCGGCCCAGTCGCCGTAGACCGAGTCGAAGTCGCCACGCCGGTCGGCGCTACGGCCGGCGGTGTCGATGGTGGCGTGCAGGTCGGTACGCCCACCCGGCACGAACGCGTCGTCCGGCTCCTGCCACGGACGGCCGACCGGCCGGGCCGACTCGACCGCCAGCCCGGTCACCGGGTCGGCGAGCGCCCCGACGTGCCCGGCGAGCCGCGGATCGAGCCACGGGTCGCCCCGCCGGACGTACTCCGGATAGACAGTCAACCGTTCCCGCAGGGTGAACCCGGCGGCAGCGGTACGCGCGGCCAGCTCGTCCAGCTGCGGCCACGGGCGCTCCGGGTTGACGTGGTCCGGGGTCACCGGCGACACCCCGCCCCAGTCGTCGATACCGGCCCGCAGCAGCAGGTCGTACTCCCCCTCGATCAGGTTCGGCGGGGCCTGGATCCGGGCACCCGGCCCGAGCAGGATCCGGGCCACCGCCACCGTGGCGGCCAGCTCGTGCAGCTCCGCGTCCGGCATCCCGCGCATCGCGGTGTCCGGCTTGGCCCGGAAGTTCTGCACGATGACTTCCTGGACGTGCCCGTACTCTCGGGCGCTGCGCCGGATGGCGAAGATCGCGTCGACCCGCTCGGCCGGCGTCTCGCCGATCCCGATCAGGATGCCGGTGGTGAACGGCACGCCGACCCGCCCGGCGTCGGCCAGTACCCGCAGCCGGACCGCCGGCTCCTTGTCCGGCGAGCCGTAGTGCGGGCCGCCGGGCTCCGACCAGAGCCGGGTGGCGGTGGTCTCCAGCATCATCCCCATGCTCGGCGCCACCGGCTTGAGCCGTTGCAACTCGGCCCAGGAGAGCACGCCGGGGTTGAGGTGCGGCAGCAGGCCGGTCTCCTCGAGTACGGCGACGGCACAGGCCCGCAGGTAGTCCAGGGTCGAGTCGAAGCCCCGCTCGGTCAGCCACTGCCGGGCCTGCGGCCAGCGCTCCTCGGGCCGGTCGCCGAGGGTGAACAGCGCCTCCTTGCAGCCCTGCGCGGCACCGGCCGCCGCGATCGCCAGCACCTCGTCCCGTTCCAGGAAGGCGGCCGGCAGCCGGTGCGGCACGGTGGCGAAGGTGCAGTAGTGGCAGCGGTCCCGGCAGAGCCGGGTCAGCGGGACGAACACCTTCTTGGAGAAGGTGACCACGCCGGGCCGGCCGGCGTCGGCCAGCCCGGCGTCCCGGATCCGGCCGGCGACGGCCAGCAGTTCGTCGAGGAACCCGGCGCGCGCGGCGAGCAGCGCGGTCGCCTCGTCCGGGTCGAGGGGCCGCCCCTCGGTCGCCCGGCGCAGCGCCCGGCGCAGACTCGCGACGGTTGGTTGATCAGTCCCATCAGCCACTCGTGCAGCCTAGGCGCACCGCCGGCCGGACCGCGCCCGGCGGTGCCACGCCCGGCGGTGGAGCACCCGGTGGCGCCACGCCCGGCAGTGCCACGCCCGGCGGTGCCGCAGCCGGCGGTGCAGGCTTCGCCGGGTGGCCGGCTCAGTGTGGCTGGGTCGGGTCGTCGTCCCGGTCGGCCGGCGGCGGCTGGGTGCCGGCCGACGGCTGCTGGCTGGCCGGGTTGATCCGCTGGGTGGGCTCGGCCGGCGCCGGCCGCTGCGGGATCACCTGGGTCCGCCCCTCCTCGTCGTCCGGCTCCGGCTTCGCCGACGGGGTGGCGCCGACCGACGGCACCGGCCCGACCGAGGGCACCGGGCCGACCGACGGTGCGGACGAGGCGGGCGCGCGCGGTGCGGGCGGCGCGGAGGCCGGTGGCGCGGAGGCCGGTGGCGCGGAGGCAGGTGGCGCGGAGGCAGGTGGCGCGGAGGCAGGTGGCGCGGAGGCAGGTGGCGCGGAGGCGGGTGCCGGTGGCGCGGATGACGGCGGAGCCGAGACGGGCGGGGCGGACGCGGACGTGGGCGGGGCCGAGGACGGCACCGGCGGGGTGTAGCCGGGCTGGCCGTAGCCGGTGGGCGGGGCGTAGTCGGTCGGCTGGCCGTAGACCGTCGGCTGGCCGTAGCCGTGCGGCCCGGCCTGACCGGCCGGCGGGTAGCCCTGGTACGGAACACCGGGCTGGCCGTGCGACGCCGGCTGACCGTAGGTACCGGGCTGGCCGTACGTGCCGGGCTGGCCGTAGGTCCCGGGCTGGCCGTACGTGCCCGGCTGGGGCTGGCCGTAGAGGCCGGGCTGCGGCTTCGGCTTCGGCACGTGGAAGAGCGTCCGCCACACCCGCAGCACCACGAAGGCCGCCACCAGCAGGATCAGGTACGCCCCGACGAAGACCAGCGTCCGGGTGAACGCCTGCCGGAACTGCGTCTCGGCCAGCAGCCCGAAGATCGCGGCGAGCAGGGTGATCCCGCCGAGCAGCACCGAGACGGCGTACTCGACGAGCGCCACCAGGGTGATCACCCGGGCCTGCCCGACGACCGGCTGGATGTGCGTGGCGAGGAGCACCGCCAGCACCGGCAGCGCCACCTGCTCCAGGCCGACGAAGGCGTAGAAGTTGCCCAGCGACCGGTCGCCGAAGTCGGAGTTCTCCCAGCCACCGAAGAAGAGCTCGATCAGCCCGCTGAACAGGAAGAGGGCGTTCGCCCCGACGAGCACCAGCGCGATCAGCTCGCGCAGCGGCTTGGTTGTCGAACTGGCCTGCGACGCCTCGCTCGGCGCGGGCCCGGGCTGGCTGGTCAAGGCTTCCCCCTGATGGCGGTTACGGACTCCTGCGTCGCCTGAGCCTAGTCGCCCGGCCCGCCCGACGCCCGCTCCGCGTCGATGGGCGAGGATGGACGTCATGCGCATCGTGGTGTTGACCGGGGGCATCGGCGGGGCCCGCTTCCTGACCGGCGTGCGCGCGTACGCCCGCCAGGCCGGTGCCGAGGTGACCGCGGTGGTGAACGTCGGCGACGACGTCGTACTGCACGGCCTGCGGATCTGCCCGGACCTGGACAGTGTGATGTACACCCTCGGCGGCGGGGCGGACCGGGAACGGGGCTGGGGCCGGGCCGGTGAGACCTGGACGGTCAAGGAGGAACTCGCCGCGTACGGCGCCGAGCCGACCTGGTTCGGCCTCGGTGACCGGGACGTGGCGACCCATCTGGTCCGGACCACCATGCTGAACGCCGGCTACCCCCTCTCGGCGGTCACCGAGGCACTCTGCGCCCGCTGGCAACCGGGGGTACGCCTGCTCCCCGCCACCGACGACCGCCTGGAGACACACGTCGTGGTGACCGACCCGGACGGGGACCCGCCGGGCACCCAGCGGGCGATCCACTTCCAGGAGTGGTGGGTACGCCACCGGGGCGAACTGCCCACCTCCCGGTTCGTCTTCGTCGGCGCCGAGGCGGCCAAGCCGGCGGCCGGGGTGCTCGACGCGCTGTCCGGCGCGGACGTGGTGCTGCTCGCCCCGAGCAATCCGGTGGTGAGCATCGCGCCGGTACTCGCCGTACCCGAGTTGCGGGACGCGCTGGTCACCGGCGCCGCACCGGTGATCGGGGTGTCGCCGATCATCGGCGGCGCACCGGTGCGCGGGATGGCCGACCGCTGCCTGGCGGTGCTCGGCGTGCCCTGCACGGCGGCCGGGGTGGGTGGGCTGTACGGCGCCCGGTCGGTTGGTGGCATCCTGGACGCCTGGCTGGTGGACAGCACCGATGCCGGCACCGAGGTCGAGGGGGTGACCGTGCGGGCGGCCCCGCTCTGGATGACCGACGAGGCGGCGACCGCGGCCATGGTCCGGACCGCCCTGGAGCTGGCGTGACCCGTGCCGCCCGGCCGGCGACCGAAGCCGGGCGGACGACCGAAGCCGGGCGGACGACGAAAGCCGGGCGGACGACGAAAGCCGTGGAGCTGGGATGAGACTTGAGGTGCTGCCGGTGCTCGGCATCGGCGACGTCACCGAGGGCGACGACCTGTCGGCGCTGATCGCGACCGCCGCGCCCTGGCTGCGCGACGGCGACGTGCTGGTGGTGACGAGCAAGATCGTCTCCAAGGCGGAGGGCCGGCTTGTCGACGTACCGGTGGACGGGCCGGAACGGGAGGCGGCCCGGGCCGAGGTGCTGGCCGGCGAGACCGCCCGGCCGGTGGCCCGGCGCGGCGCGACCCGGATCGTGCAGACCCACCACGGCTTCGTGATGGCCTCCGCCGGGATCGACGCCTCCAACGTGGACCGCTCCCGGCTGGTGCTGCTGCCGAAGGACCCGGACGCCTCCGCGCGGGCGTTGCGGGCCGCGATCCGCGAGCGGCACGGCGCCGACGTGGCGGTGATCGTCTCCGACACCATGGGCCGACCGTGGCGCAACGGCCTGACCGACGTGGCGCTCGGGGTCGCCGGGATGCCGGCGGTCCGCGACCACCGGGGCGAGGTCGACCCGTACGGCAACAAGCTCAACATCACCCAGATGGCCGTGGTCGACGAGTTGGCCGGCGCGGGTGAACTGGTCAAGGGCAAGTGCGACCAGGTGCCGGTGGCCGTGGTACGCGGCTATCTCGGCGCGGCCGACCCGGACGACGGGCCGGGCGCGGCGGTGCTGGTCCGCAACGCCGAGCAGGACCTCTTCGCGCTGGGTACCGCCGAGGCGCGGGCCGACGGACTGCGCGCCGCCGCCACCCTCGCCGAGTCGCCGGCCGACGGACCGGGCCGCCCGGTGGTGCCGGCCGTGCTGGACGGCACCGACGCCGGGCCGGGCCGGGCGGCGGTCGACCGGGCGCTGGGCACGGTGGCCGGCGTCGTGGCGCCCGGCACGGTCTGCACGCTTGTCACCGACGAGGCACGGGTACGCACCCGGCTCGACGCGACCGCCCCGGGCCAGGCGTACGCCGCCGGTGTCGGGCTGCTCGACTGTGCGCCTCCCGGCCCGGCCGGCACCGATCCCGGGGTGCTGATCCGGTTCGGCGCCGACCTGCACCGGCTGCGGGCCGCGCTGGCCGCCGAGGGTCTCGGCTCCGCCGTGCTGCCGGCACCGGCCGGTCGGATCGGCGCGACCCTGCTGCTCACCGCCGCACCGGCCGGCGACCACCGACCCGCCGGCACCGCCAACGCCAACGCCAACGCCAACGCCAACGCCAACGCCAACGAGCATCGACCCGCCGGCACCGCACCCGCCAGCGCCGGCGACCACTGACCCGCCGGCCGAGGACGGGCTCAGCCGTTGAGCATCGCCCTGCCCAGCGGGGTGAGGCTGTGCAGCACCGTGTTGCGGTCGCGGTGGCTGACCAGCAGCCCGGCGTTGCGCAGTACCCCGGTGTGCTGGCTGGCCGCCGCCGCCGAGATGTTCAGCCGGCGGGCCACCTCGCCGGTCGAGCAGCCGTCGCCGACCACCTCCAGCACCCGGGCCCGGGTCTTCCCGATCAGCGCCGCCAGCGCCACCCGGCTCTCCTCCCGACCGGTCGCCGGCACCGGACCGACGCCCTCGCCGGGAGCCGGGGTCAGCCCGCCCAACCGGTCGACGGGATAGACGAGCACCGGCGGCAGCTCCGGGTCGAGCAGTGTCACCGGGATGCGGGCGCAGAAGAACGACGGCACCAGCAGCAGGCCGCGCCCGTCGAGGTGCAGCTCCCGGTCGGCGGGATAGTCCGGCACCTCCAGTACGCCCGCGTCCCAGCGCATCGCCGGGCGCAGGCTGGCCAGCAGCCCCTCGGTACCGCCGTCGAGCAGGGCGCGGGCCCGCCGTGACCGGTCCGCCTCCACCGCCGCCTGGATCCGGTCCCAGTACGGCTCGATCGCGGTCGCCTGGTAGAGCCGCATCGAGTCGGTCAGGTGTTCCAGTATCTCGACGTCGCCCCTGGCCAGTGCGCTCGCCGAGCCGGGCAGCGGCAGCGGGCTCTCCCCGGCCAGTACGGTCAGGTCCCGTTCCAGTGCCCCGATCGGAGTGGAGCGTACGGCGTCCAGCCCGGCCGCCAGGCCGTACATGCTGTGGTAGGGGGTCAGGAAGTCGGGAAAGTAGCCCCGGGGCGGGTTGAGCGCGAAGAGCAGCCGCAACTGGCCCGGTACGGTGTCCCGGCGCAGCCCGCCGGAGACGCCCCGCCGCCAGCCCGCCATCATCGGGTCCCGGCTGCGCCCCTGTAGCAGGTGCAGGCTGAGGACCAGCTCCCAGACCTGGTCCGCCGCAGGGGCGACCCGGGTCCGGGCGATGTCCTCGCTGGAGAAGAAGATCCGCAGCATGGCGCGCACTCCCCGAATCGCCGGATGGGGGTGGCCCGGCGACCATTCGCACTCTACCCGGCGCGATCTATCAGCGTCTTTCAGCTCAGGCTGAAAGACCTCGACGCCCGGCGGAGCCAGCAGGCATGCTCACTAGGCCGACAGGGTCACCGGTGTCCCGTACAACCGGACAGCCCTGCGGCGTTCCAGGGGGCAGGGGAGGAACGCGGCACCCGGACGGTCGCCACGAGGGTTCGCGGGCGGTGGTCCGTGAAGGGCACTGTCCGGGATGTCGCTTCCCACACCCCCTTCCGCGCTGGGCAACCTAGGCCGGCGTGATCAGCAGCGCGACGCGGTGGTCCTCGTCGGTCACGTAGTAGCGCGCACCGTCCATTTCGGTCAGTCCCTCGACGTTGTGCAGCGGGCCGAGGTCCGCGACCAGCTCACCGGCGAGCGGGCCACCGGCCGCACCGTCGGGCGGCCCGTGGAACCGCACGTGCCGGCTTGTCACGTCGCCGCCGGCCGGATGGTCGTCGAGCAGTACCGAGCGCTTGCCGAGGGCGTCGATCGAGCCGACCACCGCGTCGTACCCGCCGTCGTCGCGGGCCGACAGCGCCCGGAAGCCGGTCAGCTCACCGGGCCGGGTCACCCCGGTCAACGCGTACGCCCCGACGACCCGGGGCCAGCTCCGCCGGTCGAACATCCCGGCCAGCCCCGCCACCTCCAGCAGGATCGGCTCACCCCGCCCGGTCACCGGAAAACGCAGTCCGAGCAGCACGTTGCCGGTCGGCGTGCACGCCGCCGCCTCCAGGTTGATCGGCAGGTCGTCCTCGGCGAGCCGGCCGACCCAGGTCTTCGCCCGGGCGGTGCCCCGGTCCCGGGTCGCCGCGATGAAGCGGTGCCGCACCCGCTCCCCCGCCGCCACGATGCCGAACCCGGCGGCCAGCAGGGCGTCGTTCGCCGCCCGGTGCAGCCGGAACTGGTTGCGCACCACGTGCAGCCGGGGCAGCGGGGCGGCGGCATCGGCCTCCCGGAACCGGGCCACGAAGGCCCGCCGAGGGCGCAACGGGCCGCGTTTGGAGCCGAAGTGCGAGCCGAAGACGTAGACCCAGCCGTCGTGCCGGGCCAGCGCCTCGCCGTCCTCGGTCCGGCCGGTCTCGGCACCGGCGTCCATCGGCAGGTGGTGGGTCGACCAGCCGCCGTCGGGCCGCTCGACAAGCAGGGCGAGGCAGTCCTCGACCGGCCCCTCGTCGAGTACGGTCCAGAACGCCCGGCGGGCGCCGTACGCGGCGAGCACCTCCGGCGCGCGTACCGGCAGCAGGTCGCTCGCCTCGTTGCCGGCGACGGCCAGCTCGACGGTACGCGGAAGGCAGGTCATACCGATCATTTTACGAACCCGGCACTAGGGTGGCGGTGTGCCCGAAGCCCTCTACGCCGACACGATCGCCCTGCTCAGCGCCTGGCAGCCGCCCACCACGGTGGTAGCTGGGGCACGGGACCGGACCCTGCGGCTGCTCGCCGACGGCGGCCCGGCCGCGCTGACCCGGGCACACCGGGCCGGCCACGTCACCGCCAGCGCCCTGGTGCTGGACGCGACCGGCGGCCGGGTGCTGCTCTGCCTGCACGGCCGGTTCCGCCGCTGGGTACAGCTCGGCGGGCACTGCGAGCCCGAGGACCGGACACTTGCCGGTGCCGCGCTGCGCGAGGCGACCGAGGAGTCCGGCATTTCCGGGTTGTGGCTCGACCCGGCCCCGATCCACCTGGACATCCACGAGGTCGCCTGCCAGGGCGGTTCGCGGCACTACGACGTACGCTTCGCCGCGGTCGCCCCGGCCGGCGCGGTCGAGCGGGTGAGCGCCGAGTCGGTGGAACTCGGCTGGTTCCCGCCGGACGCGCTCCCGGAGCCGCTGGCCGGCGCCACCGCCGAACTGGTGGCACCGGCACTCGCGGTCTTCGCCCGGGCCCGCCAGCTGCCCGGACCCGCGCCCGAGGCGTCCGCCGGGGTCGGCTGACTCACAGGTACGGGTGCGCCTCCTCCGCCTCCAGAGCGGCGACGATCTCCTTGACCTCCTGGGCCCGGGAGCGGGAGCAGACGAAGAGCGCGTCCGGCATGTCGACGACCACGGTGTCCTGCACCCCGAGGGTCACCACCAGCCGGTCCGACTGGGTCACCACCACCGTGCGCTCGGTGTCCCGGAGCACCACCCGGCCGGCCGGTGCCGTCCCGTCCGGCCCCTCCCGGAGCACCACGTTGCTGGCGTCGTCGCCGGTCAGCGCCTCGCCGAGGGTGTGGAAGTCGCCGACGTCGTTCCACCGGAAGTCGGCCGGGACGGTGGCGACCAGGCCACGCTCGGCGGCACCCTCCATCACCGCGAAGTCCACCGAGATCTTGGTCAGCTGCGGCCAGAGCCGGTCGAGTACCGCCGCCTGCTCCGGGGTGCCCCAGGCGGCGGCGATCTCGGTCAGCCCGGCGTACAGCGCCGGCTGCTGCCGGGCCAGCTCACCGAGGAAGACGTCGACCCGCCAGACGAACATTGAGGCGTTCCAGTAGAAGCGGCCGGACTCGACGTACTTGACCGCGAGGTCGTACTCCGGCTTCTCCTTGAACCGGACCACCCGCCGGGCCGGGCCGTCGCCGATCGGCTCACCCGACTCCAGGTAGCCGTAGCCGGTCTCCGGGTGGGTCGGGGTGATGCCGACCGCCACCATCAGGCCGTCCTGCGCGGTCGCGATGGCGGCGCCGAGCACCTCCAGGAAACGGGTCTGGTCGCCGACCACGTGGTCGGCGGAGAAGGCGCCCATCACCGCGTCCGGGTCGCGCCGGGCGATGATCGCCGCCGCCAGCCCGATCGCCGCGCAGGAGTCCCGGCGGGAGGGTTCGACCAGGACGTTCTCCTCGGGTACGTCGGGCAGTTGCCGGGCCACCGCGACCGCGTGCGCGGCACCGGTGACCACGTACGTGTTGTCCGGACCGGCAAGTGGACGCACCCGGCGTACGGTCGCCTGGAGTAGCGACTCGTCCGAGCCGGTGAGCGGGAGGAGGAACTTGGGGCGGCCGGCGCGGGAGAGTGGCCACAGACGGGTGCCACTGCCGCCAGCCGGGATCACGGCGTAGAACATCGCCACATCATGCCCTGCCCGCTCGCTGCGGGGCGCGCACACCGGCTGATAACACCCGATCACCGTCCGGGGTCGTACCGCCTTGAACGGGCTCTCCGCAGGTCACGCCCGGGCCCGGCCCCAGGCCGCCAGATGCACCTCGGCACTGGACTCCCAGGTGAACTCCTTGGCCCGGTCGAAGCCCGCCTTGGCCAGCGCGAGCCGCCGCGCCTCGTCGTCGAGCAGCGCCGCCAGGTCGGTCGCGATCTGCTGCGGATCCTCGCTGGTGTACGCCACCGCGTCGCCACCCACCTCCGGCAGCGACAGCCGGGGCGTGGTGAGCACCGGTGCGGCGCAGGCCATCGCCTCCAGGATCGGCAGCCCGAAACCCTCGCCGTAGGACGGGTAGGCGGCGACCAGCGCACCGCCGAGGAAGCCCGGCAGGTCGGCGTAGCGCAGGTAGCCGGGGCGGAGCAGCCGCAGGTGCGCCGGCACGTCGGCGACCGCCCGGTCGATGTCGTCGTCGTGCCCCTGGCCACCGGCGACCACCAGGACGGGCGGCTCCGGCCGGTCCTTGACCGCCAGCACCCAGCCCCGGATCAGGTTCGGCACGTTCTTGCGCGGCTCCTTGGCGCCGAGGAACGCCACGTAGCTGTGCCCGCCGAGGCCGAGCCGGGCGCGTACCCGGGCCTTTTCCTCGTCGCTCGGCGCGTGGAACGCCGCCTGGTCGACCCCGTGGTAGGCGACGTCGATCCGGGTCGGGTCGGCGTCCAGCAGCCGGATCAGCTCGTCCCGGGTCGCCTTGCTCGGCACGATCACCCGGTCGGCCCGGCGCAGCGAGGTCTTGATGGCGCTGCGGAAGAAGGTCCGGCGGGTCTTGTCGTAGTGCTCCGGTTCGGTGAAGAAGGTCGCGTCGTGCACGGTCACCGTCACCGGGCAGCCGGCCCGCAGCGGGCAGGTGTAGAACGGCGAGTGCAGCACCTGCGCGCCGACCTGCTGGGCCAGCAGCGGCAGCCCGGTCTGTTCCCAGGCGAGCCGGGCCGGCCGGTGCGCCACCGCCGCCGGTGCCGGGATCACCTCGGCGGCCGGCAGCATCCGGGAGTACCGCTCGACGTCGGTGCGCAGCCCGACCACGGCCAGTTCCAGCCCCGGTCCGATCAACTTGCCCAGCGCGCCGAGCAGGCCGTCGACGTATCTGCCCACGCCACCCCGGTCGGCGGGGACGCTGGTGGCGTCAATGAGCACGCGGGGCGGGCGACCGGCGGTCACTTGGCGACTCCTCGGCTGGGTGTGATGTGGGGAACAACACTTACGCCAAGCCTACGCCGGACCGCCCCGGAAGCGTCGACTGCGACCCGTCGGGCAACTGTCTTTCCGGTGACTCGACGGCCGCTCTCCCGACTACTCTTCCGACGACTCGGCGCCGGTCCTTCCGCTGACCGCACGCGGCCTCTTTCCGGTGGTGCACGCGGGGTCTTTCCGCTGGTCGCACGCGGTCTCTCCGCGGCTGGTCGCACGCGGTGTCTTCGCGGCCGGTCGCACGCGGTGTCATGCCGGTGGCCCGACGCCGCCGACTCGGGCGGTGCCGCGCCGCCGTGGTCGGTATCGTTCCGGTCGATGACCGAGAACATTGCCGGGCTGTTCGCCGCCGGGACCGCCGCCGACCCCACCCGACCGCTGCTGACCTGGTACGACGACGCCTCCGGGGACCGCACCGAACTCTCCGGGGCGACCCTGGCGAACTGGGTGGCGAAGACCGCGAACCTGCTTGTCGACGCGGCCGGGGTGGCGCCGGCCGATCCCGTCGGCGTGCTGCTGCCGCCGCACTGGCAGACCGCCGCCGTGCTGCTCGGCTGCTGGTCGACCGGGGCGGCGGTGAGCGGCGCCCGGCCCGACGGGTCGGCCCCGGGACCTGTCGACGTGCTCTTCGCCGCCGTCGACCGGATCGGCGAGTCGGCGGCCTGGCCGGCCGGTGAGCAGTACGCCCTCGCGCTCGCCCCGCTCGCCGCCCCGGCCCGGGACCTGCCGCCGGGCTGGGCCGACTACGTGACCGAGGTACGCGGGCACGGCGACCACTTCACGCCGTACCCGGCGGCCGGTCCGCAGGACCCGGTACTCGTCGACCTGGCGATCCAACGCGCCACCGAGCTGGGCATCGACGCCGGTGACCGGGTGCTCGTCGACGCGGCCCGGCACCCGGACCCGGTGGACTGGCTGCTCGCCCCGCTGGCCGCCGGGGCCAGCACGGTGCTCTGCGGCAACCTCGACCCGGCCCGGCTGGACGACCGGGCGGCGGCGGAGAAGGTCACGGTTCGGTTGACGTAATCCACGTCACACCGCAGCGGGACCGGCGCCCCGCCCTGTGCTATGGCCGGCCGGCGGTCCGCTGCCGGGCGAACCGCTCGAAGGCGACGAGCGACTCCGGGTTGGCCAGTGCGCCGGTGGCGGCGGCCGAGTCCACCGCCGCGCCGGTGAGGATCTTCTTCACCGGCACCTCCAGCTTCTTCGCCGACAACGTCCTCGGCACCGCACCGACCTGGTGGATCGCGTCCGGCACGTGCCGGGGCGACAGCCCGGTACGCAGCTCCCGGTTGATCCGCCCGGTCAGCTCGGCGTCCAGCTCCAACCCCTGCGCGAGTACGACGAAGAGCAGCAGCTCGCCCGCGCCGCCCTCGTCGTCCTCCAGGTGCACCACCAGCGAGTCGGTCACCTCGGGCAGCCCCTCGACCACCGAATAGAATTCGGCCGTGCCGAGGCGTACGCCGCCCCGGTTGAGGGTGGCGTCGGAACGGCCGGTTATCACACAGCTGCCCCGCCCGCTGACGGTGATCCAGTCGCCGTGCCGCCACACCCCGGGATAGACGTCGAAGTACGCCTCCCGGTAGCGGCTGCCGTCCGGGTCGTCCCAGAACCCGACCGGCATGCTCGGCATCGGTGCGGTGATCACCAGCTCGCCGAGCTGGTCCAGCACCGGCTCGCCGTCGGCCGACCGGGCCTCCACCCGGGCACCGAGGCAGCGGCAGGTGATCTCACCGGCCACCACCGGCAGCAGCGGCACGCCGCCGACGAAACCGGTGCAGACGTCGGTGCCGCCGGAGATCGAGTCGAGCCGCAGGTGCGCGCCGACGGAGTCGTACACCCAGCGGAAGCCCTCGGCCGGCAGCGGCGCACCTGTCGAACCGACCCCGCGGACCGCGGAAAGGTCGAATGATTCGGCCGGGCGTAGCCCGGCCTTGCGACAGGCCAGCAGGAACGGCGCCGAGGTGCCGAAGTAGCTGGTGCGGGTCTCGGCGGCCAGCCGCCACAGCGTGCCCAGGTCCGGCTCGGCCGGGCGGCCCGGCTCGGCCCGCACCGCCGGGTTGCCGTCGAAGAGCACGATCGCCGCACCCACCGCCGGGCCGGAGACCAGGAAGTTCCACATCATCCAGCCGGTGGTGGTGAACCAGAAGAACCGGTCGCCGGGGCCGAGGTCGTGGTGCAGGGCCAGCATCTTCAGGTGTTCGAGCAGGATGCCGCCGTGCCCGTGCACGATCGGCTTCGGCAGCCCGGTGGTGCCGGAGGAGTAGAGCACGTAGAGCGGGTGCTCGAACGGCACGGCCGCGAAGGCCAGCGGCTCGTCGGTGCCGGCCGCCAGCTCCGCCCAGGCCAGCGTCCCGTCCGGCGGCGCGGCGTCCGGCTCCAGATAGGGCAGCACCACCGTGTGTACCAGGGACGGCAGCTCGGCCCGGATCGTCGCCACCTCGGCGCGCCGGTCGACGGGCTTGTCGCCGTACCGGTAGCCGTCCACCGCCACCAGCACGGTCGGGGCGATCTGCCGCCATCGGTCGAGCACGCTGCGGGTGCCGAACTCGGGGGCGCAGGAGGAGAAGACCGCCCCGAGGCTGGCGGTGGCGAGCATCAGCACGAGGGTCTCGGGGACGTTCGGGGCGTACGCCGCCACCCGGTCGCCCCGGCCGACACCGAGCCGGACCAGTCCGGCCCGGACCCGGCGTACCTGCTCGCGCAGTTCCGCGGCGGTGAGGGTGACCGGGGCCCGGGTCTGGCTGTGCGCGATCACCACCGGCTCGTCGTCGCCGAGCCCGGGCATCCGGAGTACGTGCTCGGCGTAGTTGAGGGTGGCGCCGGGGAACCAGCGGGTGCCGGGCATGGTCGGGTCGACCAGGGTGGCGGTCGGCTCGGTGTGCGCCTGGACCTCGAAGTAGTCCCAGATCGAGCGCCAGAAGCCGGCGAGATCGGTGACCGACCACGGCCAGAGCGCGGCGTAGTCGTCGAAGTCGAGTCCCCGGTGCCGGCGCAGCCAGCGCAGGTAGTCGCCGATCCGGGACCGGTCCTCGCCGGCCGGTGGCGGCGTCCAGAGCACCTCGCCCACCATGGTCCTGCTCCTCCCTACGGCCAGCACACCGGTGTGCTGGGCCCGGTCGCCATACTGCCGTACCCCGACCCGCAATTCTCCGCCCGGAGGCCGGCACCGGTACGCGTGCCCGGCCCACATCTCCGACCCCTGGACCATGTGGGTCGCCGCCGGGGTCGGCTCAGCCGGCGACCGAGGGGTCGGCGGCGGCGCCCCGGTGTGCCTGGATCGCCTTGCGCTTGGCCAGCCGGTGCGCCCGGCGGATCTCCGCCTCGCGGAACCGGCGCTCGTCCGAGGGGGTCTGCGGCAGTACCGGGCGGACCGGGCGCGGGTTGCCGGCCACGTCCACCCCGACGAAGACCAGGTAGGCGGTGGCCACCAGGATCGGGTCGTCCTCGGCGCTGTCCCAGCGCTCGGCGACCACCCGTACCCCGACCTCCATCGAGGTCTGGCCGGTCCAGTTGACCTGGGCGTGCGCGTGCACCAGGTCACCGACCCGGACCGGCTCGGCGAAGACGATCTCGTCGATCGCGGCGGTGACCGCGGTACCGCCGGAGTGCCGGGCCGCCGACGCCCCGGCCACGTCGTCGACGAACTTCATCAGGACCCCGCCGTGCACGGTGCCGTAGAGGTTGACGTCGACCGCCGTCATGATCCGGCTGAGCGTGACCCGGGAGTACGAGGTCGGCTTGCCGGACGGCTGCGGCGCGGGCTGCTCGGTCATGCCGCAACGGTACGGCGATCTCCCGGACCCCCGCCCGCGCCGGTGACGCCGGTTACCCCGATCACCCCGGTCCGCCGGTCACCGGACGGTGACAATCAGCAAGTTCGATTTAAGACGCGCCGAGGCAGGCTGCCGGGCGGCGTCCGAGGCGGTACGGTGCGCGGATGCGACATCTCTGGAGCTTCCTCGCCGGAGTGGTGGCGGCGCCACTGACCTGGGCCTTGATCGCGCTCGGTCAGGACGGGTCCGCCCGCACCGTCACCCGCTGGGTGGAAGTCGGTACGTTCAACACGGCCAACCTGATCCAGGGGGCCGTCTACCTCGGCGTCGCCGGCATCCTGCTCGGCCTGCTCGGCACGCTGCGGCTCTCCCCGGCCGGTCCACTCGTCGCCGGCCTGCTGCTGGTCGCGCCGTACGTCGGGCTGTTCGTCGACCCCTTCACCGTGCGCGACGCGGTGCCGGCGAACTGGAAGGTCTTCGGCGACCCGCTGCCGCTGGTGCAGGTGCTCGACAACGGCACGACGTTCCTGGTCGGCGTGCTGCTGGTGATGGCGACCTTCAGCATCCAGCGCTGGCGTCGCTGGCCCCAGCCGGCTGCCGCCAGCCCCGCGCCGACGCCGTCCGATGTGGAGGAGAAGACCCCGACCGACTGGTCCCTGCTGAACAACCCGCCGGACAGCGACGTCAAGCCGCCGACGCTGGGCTATCCGGAGCGGGACACCGAACCCCTGCCGCCACTGCCGCGCCGGGACGCCGGATCGCCGTGGTCGGCGCCGCCCCGGACCGCGACGAAGCACGACGACGCCGGCAGTACGACAAGCTGACCCGTGCCGGGGCGGGTCGTCCGATCGGCCCGCCCCGGACCGACACGCCGAGGCCGGTGTTGCCCGGTCCGGATATGGTGCCGGCAGGCACCCGGTGCGAGGAGGATGCAGTGCGACACCTTGGATCCCTGGTATTCGGGCTGGTCAGCGCGCCGATCATCTGGGTGTTGTCCGGGATCGGCCTGGTCCAGTTCAACGGCGGCATCACCCGGGCCCGGACCGAGGACATGATCGTCGGATTCGTCGTGATCGCGGTCGTCGCCGGGCTGCTCGCCGCCCTGCTGCTGCCCCGCTGGTCCCCGGTCGGTACGGCCGCCGCCGGCCTGCTCTTCATGATCATGGCACTCTGGTCGATGGTCGACTTCGGGTCGATGGTCGACGTGCTGCCGCGCTCCTTCCTCGGCGTCGACTTCGCGTTCACCGCGCCGTCCGGAGCGTTCGCCACACTTGTCGCCGTGCTGCTGGGCGCCACCGTGCTCGTGCCGCAGCGCTGGCGCTCGCCCCGGCCCGCGACGGCCGGCTTCCCCGGTGCCGCCGGCCAGCCCGGCTACCCGTCGCACCCGCCGGCCGGGCAGTTCCCGCCCGGTGCACAGCAGCCGGGCCAGTTCCCGCCCGGTGCACAGCAGCCGGGCCAGTTCCCGCCCGGCGGGCCCGGTGCGCCGGGAGCCCCGCATCCGCCGAACTACGGCCCGTCGACCGGACCGAACTACGCCCAGTCCGCTCCGCCGAACTTCGGTCCCGCCGTGCCGCCGAGCTACGGTCCCGGAACGCCGCAGTATCCGGCGCCGCAGTATCCGGCGCCGCCGTACAACGCGCCGGCCGCCGGGGCACCGCAGTACGGTCCGCCGATCTCCAGCCCGCCGGTGCCGAGCGCGCCGCCCGTGCCGCCCACCTTCAGCCCGCTGACGCCGCCGGCTCCGGCGCCCCGGCCCGGTCGACCCGGCGGTGACGCGACGACCCAGTTCGTCGGCGGTCGATCGGACGAGACCACTCAGTTCACCGGCGGACCGGACGACGACGGCATGGACGGGGCGACCCGCCGCCTCGGCGACCGCTGAACCACCCCGGCGAGCGCCGGACCCCGCCCCGGTAGACCCCGCCGAGGAGCGCGTCCGGGGACCCGGGCTGCCGCCCGACCGCCGCTGACGCTGCCTGCGATCGCCGCCGTCGAGCGGCGAGGTGCATCGATGCGAATCGTTTGACGTATGACGTTGTTAGCGCTAACTTTTCCGGTGGGTCGAAGGCTGCCGGGAGCCTGACCCGAAGCAGCGGCGCGGACTGCCCAGGCTGCTCGACGTTCGCCGGCCCACGGGCAGGGGCCGGAACGCGAGCGCCGACCGCGCCGCCGTGCTCGCACACCAACCTGACGTGCTGACGCCACCACCGGACGCCGGCACACGGCAGGCCAGCCCGCGTCCGTCCTGATCGCGGGTGGCCCGATCGAAGGAGCGGATCATGAAGGCCACCGGTGCGGCACCACCCGCTGTCAGGCACAGACACCGCTGGCGGGCAGGCTTGGCGGCGATGGCCGCGGCGGTCCTCGCGGCCGGCGCCCTCGGCGTACTGCACGCGACACCCGCCTCGGCGGCCACCGTGGACACCAACGCCTGGTACGTGCTGGTCAACCGGAACAGCGGCAAGGCCCTGGACCTGTACGGCCTGGCCACCAACGACGGTGCGCGGATCAGCCAGTGGACCCGCAACGACGGGGCCAACCAGCAGTGGCAGTTCGTCGACTCCGGCGGCGGCTACTACCGGTTGAAGTCCCGGCACTCCGGCAAGGTCCTCGACGTGTCGAACGCGTCGACCGCCGACGGCGGCGCGATCGTCCAGTGGGCCGACCACAACGGCACGAACCAGCAGTTCCGGCTCGCCGACTCGGACGGCGGCCACGTCCGGCTGCTCAACCGGAACAGCAACAAGGCGGTGGAGGTGCAGGGCGCCTCGACGGCCGACGGCGCGAACGTCGTCCAGTACGCCGACGGCAACGGCAACAACCAGCAGTGGCAGCTGGTCCGGCTCGGCGGCGGCGGACCGACCGACCCGCCGCCGACCGGTGGCAGCGCCGGATGTGGCAAGGCACCGACGCTGCGCAACGGCACGCACTCGATCCAGAGCAACGGCAAGGCCCGCAGCTTCATCCTGCGGATGCCGAACAACTACAACAACAGCACCCCGTACCGGCTGATCTTCGCCTTCCACTGGCGGGGCGGCACCGCCAACGAGATCGACTCGGGCGGCACCAGCGGCCAGGCCTGGTCCTACTACGGCCAGTGGGAGCAGTCGGGCAACAACAGCGCGATCCTGGTGGCACCGCAGGGCTTCGGCAACGGCTGGGCCAACTCCGGCGGTGAGGACGTGGTCTTCGTCGACGACATGATCCGCCAGATCGAGAGCGACCTCTGCGTCAACCCGGCCCGCCGGTTCGCCACCGGCTTCAGCTGGGGCGGCGGGATGAGCTACGCCCTGGCCTGCGCGCGGGCCACGGTCTTCCGGGCGGTCGCGGTGATCGCCGGCGCGCAGATCAGCGGGTGCAGCGGCGGGTCACAACCCATCGCGTACTTCGGGCTGCACGGCATCTCGGACAACGTCCTGAACATCTCCCAGGGCCGGGGCCTGCGGGACACGTTCGTCCGGAACAACGGGTGCACCGCGCAGAACCCGCCCGAGCCGGCGGCGGGCAGCCGGACGCACCGCACCACCGCCTACTCGGGCTGCCGGTCGGGGTACCCGGTGCAGTGGGCCGCGTTCGACAACGGCCACATGCCCGGCCCGGTCGACGGGACCTACTCGGAGAGTGGCGTCACGACCTGGACCAAGGGTGAGATCTGGCGGTTCTTCGCGCAGTTCTAGGGACACGCCCTTCCGCGCTCTGGCGGGACAGGGCAGCGGCCACGGCCCGGGGCACTACGGGTCGTGGCCCTGCTCCCGCCGGGGTCCAGCAGATACTCCGGCCCCGACGGCTCGGCGCCGACCGGACGAGGCGGGCTCACGGCGGCGGAAGTGGGCCCTCCGCCGACCGGGAGCCCGCTCCGGCGTCGGGCCGCGGGGCCGGACCTCCGGCCGCGCGGGGTCGGATCACCGTTGCAGGCGCGCCGGACTGCCCGATCCACCCCGGCGCACCAGCCACGCCTCGGTGATGTGCGTGAACATCGCCTCGGCGGCGCCCTCCGGGTCCTGCGCGGCGATCCGGTCGTAGATGCGCCGGTGTCCCTGGTTGGACGCCACGCAGAGCGCCCGTTCGGTCCGGCCCATGTACCGGGCGGTGTTCACCACCTGGCTCTCCAGCGACCGTACGACGCCGCGGGCGATCCGGTTTCCGGACGCCTGCATGACGGTGTCGTGGAAGGCGCGGTCGTGGTCGTGGTAGGCGACGTGGTCGTCCACCAGCTCGTCCATCCGGTCCACCAGCTCGCGCAGTCGTCGCAGGTGCTCCGGGCCGGCCTGCCGGGCGGCCACGTTCGCCATGTCGGACTCCAGCACCCGCCGGGTGACGACGAGGTCGTCCAGGATCGCCAGGGTGTCGTCCTGGGCGATTGTCGCACCGAGGACCAGCTCGTCGAGCATGTCCCACATCGAGGGCGGGGTGACGGTGGTGCCGCTGCCCTGCCGGACCTGCACCAGCCCCTTCTCCTGGAGAATCTTCACGGCCTCCCGGACGACGGTCCGGCTGACCGAGAAGGTCTCGCAGAGGATCGGCTCGGGCGGCAGCGGCGTGCCGGACGGGTGCTGTCCGCGGACGATCCGCTCGACCAGTTCCGCGGTCACCGCCCTGGCCAGGTTGGCCGGTCGCCGTGACCAGGCCGGGGGTGCGGGAGCGCCCGGATTCGCTTGTCGCGATGTCGTCATGTCCCCTCCGGGGTGCCGTGCGCATGTGTGGGATACGAACGGCGTGTTCAGTGTACGGCCTGACTATTGACGTCAGACGTCATACGAGTTACCTTCGCCGCAATCTAGCAACATCCCCGGCCGCCCGGTCGGCCACTCCCTACGAAGGTGAGCAGCGCGATGAAGCGAGCAGTCTGGTCAGCGGTCCTCGTTGCGGGATTGGCGCTGGCCGGCTGCGGAAGCGCCACAGAATCCGGTTCCTCGTCCTCGGGCTCCGGGGACAAACTGGTGGTCTGGGACTGGAAATCCGGTGAACCCGCAGCCGCAGCCTATATCGAGAAGGCGAAGGCCGACTTCGCCAAGAAGCACCCCGACGTCACCGTCGAGTTCGTGGCTCAGCCGTTCGACCAGTACTACACCCTGCTCGGTGCGGCCATCCAGGCCGGCAAGGGGCCGGACGTCGTCCTCTTCAACGGCGGCGGCCAGATCCGCGACCGGGTCAGCGCACTCCTGCCGCTCGACGAGTACGTGGCCGAGGACCGGCAACGACTGGCCGGCTGGGAGGCGTTCACCGCCGCCGACAAGACCTACGCCAGCCCGGTCACCCTGCAGGGGCACCCGATCTACTACAACAAGTCGCTCTACGAGAAGGCCGGACTCGACCCGGCGAAGCCGGCCGGCACCTGGGACGAGTTCGCCGCCAACTGCGCCACCATCACCAGCAAGACCGGCGCCAGGTGCTTCGCCCTCGGCAACAAGGAGGGCTACGGCATCCAGTTCTGGCTCTCCGGCCTGGCCTCCGGCGTGCTCACCACCGCCGAGTACGACGCCTGGATCGCCGGCAAGCGGGACTGGAACTCGCCGGACGTCAAGCGGATCTTCCAGCTCTGGAAGGAGGCCGGCGACAAGAAGCTGAACAACGACGGCGCCAACTCGACGGCGATGTTCAACGACTCCTTCGCGCTGTTCCAGTCCGGCAAGGCCGCCCACGTGATCGGGCTGATGTCGGACGTGGGGCACTGGAAGGACTTCAACGAGTTCCTGACGCCGGAGAAGCTCGGCGTGATGGGCGCCCCGGTGGTCACCGCCGGCACCACCCCGAGCCTGCCGTACGACGGCGGCATCGGGTACGGCGTCGCGAAGTGGACCAAGGACCCGAAGGTGGCCGCCGACCTGGTGCGCTCGCTGACCTCCACCGACGCCCTGAAGGCGTTCTTCGCCGATGCCGGCGCGATCGCCGCCGACACCACGATCGACGCGACCCAGGCCGGCCCGGCCGTCGGGACGATGATCTCGGGGCTGAAGTCCGGCAAGCCAGCGCTGCACGTCGCGCTCTCCTCGGAGGCGCTGGAGCTGATGGGACGCCTCTCCCAGCAGCTCCTGAGCGGCTCGGTCACCGTCGACGAGGTCGCCAAGCAGATGGCCGCGGTCGACAAGGCGGGTTGATCAGGTGTCGATCCGAGAAACCGTGTCGTCGGCCCGCCCGGCTTCGGCCGGGCGGGCCGGCGAGGCTGCCCGAGGCACGCCCGGCGGCCGTACCCGGCCGCGGCGGCGGTCCCGAGGGCTGACCGCCGAGCGGCTGGCGCCGTACGTGCTGGTGGCGCCGGCCGTCCTGATCATCGTGGTACTGCGGCTCTGGCCGCTGCTGCTCGGAGTCAACTTCTCCTTCACCGGCGACGGCGACCGCAACGGCACGGCGGTCGGCTTCGACAACTACCTCCGGCTGCTCGACGACCCGCTGTTCCGGCAGGCGCTGCGGAACGTCGGGCTGCTCGTGCTGCTGCTGCCGGTGGCGGTGGCCATCCCGGGCCTGCTCGCGACCCTCATCTTCCTGCGCGTACCCGGGCACCGGCTCTACCGCAGCGTCTACTTCTTCCCGGCCGTACTCTCGCCGGTCATCGTCGGCGCGATCTTCAACCTGCTGCTCGCGTTCGACGGCCCGGTCAACAGCGTGCTCGGCTCGGTCGGCCTCGGTCCGGTGGACTGGCTCGGCGACCCGGACGTGGCGATGTTCGTCGTGGTCGGCGTACACGTCTGGGCGACCTTCGGGATGGCCCTGGTGGTCTTCCTGGCCGGCTTCGCGACCCTGGACGCCGCGCTGCTCGACGCCGCCCGGGTCGACGGCGCGTCCCTGCCGCAGACCATCTGGCACGTGATCGTCCCCGGTCTGACCCGGACCATCCAGTTCGTCTTCGTGACCACGATGATCGGGATGCTGACCTCGATGTTCGGCCTGCTCTACGTCATGACCAGCGGTGGCCCGGAGGGCTCCACCTACCTACCGGAGTACTACGTCTGGATCCAGCAGGGTCAGATGAACCGTCCGGCCCTGGCCTCGGCCGCGTCGACGGTGCTCTTCGTGATCATGCTGGTCGTCGGCCTGCTCCAGATCAGGCTGCTCCGCCGGACCGGAAGGGTGGACTGATGTCCCGGATCGGCCTGGGCCGGTGGTTCGTCGCGATCCCGATGGCCCTGCTCGCGCTGGCCACGGTCTATCCGCTGGTCTTCACCGCGAACGTCGCGATGAAGACCCGGCGGGAGTACATCCTGGACCGCTTCTCGCTCACCGAGGCGCTGCGCTGGGAGAACGTCGTCACCGCCTGGACCAGCGTCGGGATGGGCCGGTACTTCGTCAACTCGCTCGTCGTGGTGACCGCCTCGGTGCTGCTGTTGCTGCTGTTCGGCTCGATGGCCGGCTTCGCCCTGAGCCAGCTGCGGTTCCGCGGGTCGTCGGCGCTCTTCCTGGGCTGTCTCGCCGGGCTCTTCGTCCCGTTCCAGGTGATCATGGTGCCGCTCGCCAGGATCATGGCGGACACCGGCCTGCTCGACACGTACCCCGGGCTGATCCTGGTGTACGTGGCGCAGTTCCTGCCCTTCACGGTCTTCCTGATGACGAGCTACTACAAGACCATCCCGGCGGAGATCATCGACGCGGCCCGGATCGACGGCAACAGCGTGTACGGCGTCTACCGGCGGATCATGCTGCCGCTGGGCACCCCGGCCCTGCTGTCGGTCGGCATCCTCAACGCGCTGTTCTGCTGGAACGACGTCCTGATGGCGCTCGTGGTGATGCCCTCGGCCGAGCACCGCACCCTGATGGTCGGGGTGACCTCGCTGCGCGGGCAGTACTCCGACGACATCCCGACCTTCGCCGCCGGTGTCATGATCGCCGCGATTCCCGTCCTGCTGGTCTACCTCTTCCTCCAGCGCCAGATCGCCGACGGCGTCGCCGCCGGTTCCACGAAGGGCTGACATGCGGATCACCGGGTACCGGACCCTCAGCACGGTCCAGGAGTGGGGGCGCCCCGTCGGCGACGCCAACGGGATCTTCCCGGACGGGGTCACCTCGCTGCCGATCGTCGTCGTCGAGACCGACGAGGGGATCACCGGGGTGGGCTTCGGGCCGCACGTCGAGATCGAGCGGATCTTCCCGGCGGTGGAGGGCGAGGATCCCCGCGCGGTGCCGGCACTCTACGACCGGATGCTGCGGCAGACCTTCAAGGCCGGCCACGCGGGACAGGTCTTCGGCACGATCGGCGCGATCGACACCGCCCTCTGGGACATCAAGGCCAAGGCGGCCGGTGAGCCGCTCTGGCGACTGCTGGGCGGCCGCGACCGGCGGGTCCCGGCGTACGCGTCCGGTCTGGACATCGGGCTGACCGACGACGAGCTGGTCGCGGAGTACCAGCGCTACGCCCGGCACGGGCTGCGGGCCGCCAAGCTCAAGGGCGGCCTCGACATCGACCGGGACCGGGAGCGGCTCTGCCTGGTCCGGGACGTACTCGCCGAGGCGGCCCCCGGGCAGCGGCCGGGACTGATGCTCGACGTCAACGAGGCGTGGACCCGCAAGCAGGCAGTCCGGCACGTCGGCGAACTGGAGCGGGTGCTGGACCTCATCTGGATCGAGGAGCCGGTCCGGCGCTGGGACGCCGACGGGCTGGCCGCGGTCAGCCGCGGGGTGCGGGCCTCGGTCGCCACCGGGGAGAACCTGACCGGGCTCGAACAGTACCGCCCGCTGATCACGGCGGGGGCGGTCGACGTCGTCCAGGCGTCCGCCGTCTGGGGGATCACGCACTTCCTCCGGGTGGCCGCCCTCGCCCACGCCCACGACCTGCCGGTCAGCCCGATCGGCAACAGCCCGGCCGGGCTGCTGCACGCCGCCACCTCGGTGCCGAACCACCTGGTGAGCGAGTTGCAGGACCTGCACCGCCCGATCGGGGTCGCCCTCGACCTGCACGTCGAGGAGGGTGCCTTCGTCCTCGGCGACTCGCCGGGCCTCGGCGTACTGCTCGACGAGGAGGCGATCGGGCGGTCGGACCGTACTCCGGGGGGCGTGACCGCGGAGAGCCCGAACGTCCGGCCGGAACGGGCCGGGCGGCGGCTGCTGGCCGGAGCCGACGGCGCCCGCCCACTGCTCCCGGTCGGCCCGGTCGGCGTCGGCCCCACCGCCAACCACCGGCGGCACCATCCCTGACCCGCCGCAGACCTCCCGCACCGCGACCGCCCCGGCGGCCCGCGGCAACGGACAACCGAACGCCGAGACGGAGGATCGATTGAAGGCAGTCGTCTACCGGGGCGCCCGCCACCTCGGGATCGAGGAGCGTGACCCGACGCCGCCGGGCCCCGGCCAGCTCCGGATCGCGGTGGCGTACACCGGGATCTGCGGCACCGACCTGCACATCTACCACGGGGACATGGACGCCCGGGTCGGCCCGTCGGCCGTACTCGGGCACGAGATGTCCGGCCTGGTCGAGGCGGTCGGTCCCGACGTCACCGGCTGGTCGGTGGGCCAGCCGGTGACGGTGATGCCCACCCGGTCCTGCGGCCGGTGTGCCGCCTGCCGGCGGGGTACCTCGCACATCTGTCACCGGATGGACTTCCTCGGCATCGACTCACCGGGCGCGATGCAGTCGTCCTGGACGCTGCCCGCCGACCTGGTGATCGCGCTGCCCGAGGAACTGCCGCTCGACCGGGCGGCGCTCGTCGAACCGGTCGCGGTCGCCGTGCACGACGTCCGGCGGGCGGACCTGCGGCCGGACGAGCACGTCGTCGTGGTGGGCGGCGGTCCGGTCGGCGTGCTCATCGCCCTGGTCGCCCGGGCCCGGGGCGCCCGGGTGAAACTCGTCGAACCCGCTCCCGCGCGGCGGGCGGTCGCCGCCGAGCTGGGCATCGAGACGGTCGACCCGAGCACCGCGGACGTGGTCGCGCTGACCGAGGAGTGGACCGGCGGCGCCGGCGCCGACGTGGCGTTCGAGGTGTCCGGCTCGGCCGCCGGTGTCGACACAGCGGTACGGGTGCTGACCACCCGGGGCCGGCTGGTGATGGTCGCGATCCATCCGCAACCCCGCCCGGTCGACCTGCACCGGTTCTTCTGGCGGGAACTGGAGCTGCTCGGTGCACGGCTGTACCAGCGCGACGACGTGGTCGAGGCGGTCCGGCTGGTCGCCGCCGACACCGTCCCGGTCCAGCCGCTGATCTCCCAGGTCGTACCCGTCGACGGCGTGCACACCGCCTTCACGGCCCTGGAGGGCGGCGCCGTGCTGAAGGTACTGCTCGACTGGCGGGAGGATGCCCGGTGACCGGCCTGTTCGACCTGTCCGGGCGGACGGCGGTGGTGACCGGCGCCCGCCGGGGCATCGGGCTGGCCATGGCCGAGGCGCTGGCGCTGGCCGGGGCCGACATCGTCGGCGTCTCCGCCCGGATGGAACCGGACGGCAGCGAGGTGGAACGCCGGGTCCGCGCCGCCGGGCGACGGTTCACGCCGCTGCGGGCGGACTTCGCCGACCGGGGCGCGGTGCACGAGCTGGCCGACCAGGTCGACGCGCTGGGCCCGGTCGACATCCTGGTAAACAACGGCGGCACGATCGCCCGGACCCCGGCGGTCGACCACCCGGACGAGATGTGGGACCACGTCATCGAGGTGAACCTGAACAGCCAGTTCGTGCTGAGCCGGCAGCTCGGCCGGCGGATGGTGGACCGGGGACGCGGGAAGATCATCTTCACCGCGTCGCTGCTCAGCTTCCAGGGCGGGATCACCGTGCCGGGGTACGCGGCCGCGAAGTCCGGCATCGCCGGGCTGACCCGGGCACTGGCCAACGAGTGGGCGGCACACGGCGTGAACGTCAACGCCGTCGCGCCCGGCTACATCGCCACCGACAACACCCGGGCGCTGCGCGAGGACGCCGACCGGAACACCGCCATCCTCGCCCGGATCCCGACCGGCCGGTGGGGCCGCCCCGACGACCTGGCCGGCGCGACCGTCTTCCTCGCCTCCGCCGCCTCGGACTACGTCAACGGCGTGGTGCTGCCCGTCGACGGCGGATGGCTGGGCCGGTGAGCGGACAGCCGGGCAGCGGACAGCCGGCGGGCGGGGCGGTCGGGGAGCTGCCGCGTAGCCCACTGGTCCGGCTCAGCGCGCTGGGCTTCGGCGCCGCGCAGGGCGGCAACCTCTATCGGGCGAGCACCGACGAGGAGTTCGCCGCCGCCGTCGACGCCGCCTGGGACGGCGGGATCCGCTACTTCGACACCGCGCCGCACTACGGACTCGGGCTCTCCGAGCGGCGACTCGGCGCCGCCCTGCGCTCCCGCCCCCGCGACGAGTACGTGGTGTCGACGAAGGTCGGCCGGCTGCTCGTACCCTCGCCGGAGGACGCACACCGGCGCGACCCGGAAGGGTTCGACGTCCCGGCCAGCCACCGGCGGGTCTGGGACTTCAGCCGGGACGGCGTGCTCCGGTCGCTGGAGGCGAGCCTGGAACGCACCGGGCTGGACCGGTTCGACGTGGTCTACCTGCACGACCCGGACGAGCACTGGACCGAGGCCGTCACCGGGGCGCTGCCCGCGCTTGTCGAACTGCGGGAGCAGGGCGTGGTGCGGGCCATCGGCGCCGGGATGAACCAGTCTGCGATGCTGGCCCGGTTCGTGGCCGGCGGTGACGTCGACGTGGTGATGTGCGCCGGGCGGTACACCCTGCTGGAACAGGGCGCGGCCGGCGACCTGCTGCCCGCCGCCACCGATGCCGGGGTGGGCGTGGTGGTCGCCGGGGTCTACAACTCGGGGCTGCTCTCCCGGGACCGGCCACCGGCCGACGCGTACTACGACTACCGGCCCGCTCCGCCGGAACTCCTCGACCGGGCGCGGCGGATCGCGGCGGTCTGCGAGGAACACGGGGTCACCCTGCCGCAGGCGGCCCTGGCCTTCGTACGCCGGCATCCCGCGGTCGTCTCGACGGTGGTCGGCCTGCGCGACCGCTCCCAGGTCGCCGAGACCCTGCGCCGGTCGACGGCGGTCGTTCCGGACGAACTCTGGGACGCGCTCGCGGCGGCCGGACTGCTCGAAACGCCCCCGTCCGCGGACTGAGCCCGCCGCCCGCGAGCGGCGGCCCGGCCGTTAGGAAGGGCCCCCTCATATACAAGAAGCGATATGAGGGGGCCCTTCTTCCTCCGCGGCGGCCCGACCGGGCCGTCACCGGCCTGCGCGTCGAGTCGAACGCGTCAGGCCGCGGTGAACCGCCACTGCTGGTTGGCGTTGCTGTGACAGCCCCACTGCAACAGCCGCGCCCCGTCGGCGGTGCCGCCGCCGTCGACGTCCAGGCAGTGCCCGCTGGGCACGCTCTTCACCGTGTACACCCCGGAGGTTCCGGTGGCGGTGACGGTGAACTTCTGCCGGTCGGTGTTGTTGCAGGTGGCCTGCTGGAGGTAGGCACCCTGCACGGTGGAGCCGCCGGTCACCTCGGCGCACTTGCCGCTGTGCCCGGCCTTCAGGTAGACCGCGCCGTTCCCGGCGTCGACGGCCTGCCACTTCTGGTTGTTGCCGCCGGTCGCCGCCCACTGGTGGATCTGTGCGCCGTCGGCGGTGGAGACGCCGCTGACGTCCATCAGCTTGCCGCTGTGCTGCGCGGTCAGGGTCCAGGTCTTGCCCGCCACGCCGCTGCCAGGATCGGGGTTACCGGAACCCGGTACGCCGACCCCGTTGCCGCCGAAGGTGTGCGAGTCGAGGTCGAACCAGTTGTTGGCGCTGCCCTTGAAGACCAGGTAGAGGGTGTGCGACCCGGTCAGCGACGCCACGCTGACCGGCGGGGTGGACTGGTAGTTGTCCCAGCCGCCGGTGCTCGGCACCGGAGTGGTGGCCAGCAGCGTGCCGGTCGGTGAACCGGCGCGCAGCTCGATCGTGCCGCCACCGGACGGCGACGACAGCCGGTAGCTGACGTTCGTGATGCCCGACAGGCTCATCGGGGTGAACGCCACCCAGTCGTTGTTGGAGATGTCGCCGACCCGCTTGCCGCTCTCCGCACCGGCCTGGTCGACCACCCGGGTGCCGGACTGGCTGCTGTAGTACTCGGCCTGCTTGTGTTTCGGTTGCAGGATTGCCTGCCCGTGCCCGGTCAGCGGGTTCGCGCCGCCGGCACCGCCGTTGTCGGTGTACCGGGCGTTGAGCACGTAGAACAGGTTGGCCCCGTCGGGGTGCCCGCCGAGCAGGTCGGTGGAGATCGTCCCGGAGCAGCCGGCGTAGTCCGTGGTCTCGTGCGCGTGGTCGTCGTGGCCGAGGGCCGGGTTGAGCAGCACCTTGGAGCAGTCGACCGCGGCGCCACCCGGATCCGTGACGGTGATCTGGTACGACACCTTGTCCCCGAAGGTCAGCATGCCGCCGTTGGCCGGGGTGGTGATGGTGACCACCGGAGCGGTGTTGCCGACCGTGATCTGTACGTTGGCGAAGCCGCTCTTCCCGCTGCTGTCGGTGACCTTCAACTGGGCCGTGTAGTTGCCGTTGGCGGTGTAGACCTTCGCCGGGTTGGCCGCGGTCGAGGTGGTGCCGTCACCGAACGTCCACTGGTAGCTGAGCGTGTCGCCGGGGTCGGGATCGGCCGTGCCGGCGCTGCTGAACTGGACGTTCAGCGGGGCGTTGCCGCTGGTGGGCGTACCGGTGGCCTTGACGATCGGCGACCGACCGCCCTGGATGTAGTCGATCCGGTAGAGCCCGGAGTCGCTGTTGCCGCCACCGAAGTTGGTGCCCCACTCCAGCAGGTAGAGCGAGCCGTCCTTGCCGAACTCCATGTCCATCGGCTTGTTGAAGTTGCCGGCCGGCAGGAACGGGTTGGTCCGGGTGACCGTGGTGGCGGAGTCGAAGTGCACCTCCTTGACATAGTTGCGCGCCCACTCGTAGAAGAAGTGCACCCCGTCGTAGTACGGCGGGAACTTCGTCTGGGACGGGTTCGCCGGGTCGTACCGGTAGACCGGGCCGCCCATCGGCGCCGAGCCGCCGGAGCCGAGCTCCTGGAAGGTCGGCGAGGTGCCGTAGCCGTACCAGATCTGGGGTGCGACGACCGGCCGCAGGCTGGTCAGGCCGGTGTTGTTCGGCGAGTTGTTCACCGGCGCCGAGCAGTTGAACTTGGCACCGACCACACCCGTGTCCGGGTTGAACGGCGCGTACGGCTGGTTGTCGCCGTGGCAGAACGGCCAGCCGTAGTTGCCCGGGGACTTGATGACGTTGAGTTCGACGAGCCCCTCCGGGCCCCGGTTGGTGGTCGGCGGGTTCCGGTCAGGCCCGTAGTCGGCCAGGTAGACCCAGCCGTTCGCCGGGTCGACCGAGAACCGGAACGGGTTGCGGAAGCCCATCGCGTAGATCTCGGGCTTGGTCTGCGCGGTGCCCTGCGGGTAGAGGTTGCCGGTCGGGATGGTGTATCCGCCGCTTGCCGAGGGCCTGATCCGGAGCAGCTTGCCGCGCAGGTCGTTGGTGTTGCCGGCGGACCGGGCGGCGTCCAGGTTGGACTTGCCGGACCGCCAGTCCAGCGGGGCGTAGCCCTGCCAGTTGGGGTCGAGGTTCGGCGGGGTGTCGTCACCGGTGCCGATGAAGAGGTTCCCGTCCGGGCCGAACTCGATGTACCCGCCGGTGTGGCCGGGCTCGGGGAACGTCCGGTCCCGGTACGCCGGGATGTCGATGATCCGCACCTCGCTGGAGAGGTTCAGCGTGTCGCCGGTGAGGGTGTACCGGGAGACCCGGTTGACGTCGGTCGAGCTGCTGGCCGGCGAGTGGTAGAGGTAGACGTACCCGTTGCTGGCGAAGTTGGGGTCCAGCGCCATGCCGGTGAGGCCGTCCTCGCCGCCGGTGTAGACGCTGAGCGTGCCGGCGGTGACCGTGGTGTTCGTGGACGGCTTGAAGATCTTCAGTTGGCCGGCCCGCTGGGCGTAGAGCACCCGGCCGTCGGGTGCCACCGCCAGGGCCATCGGGTCGACGGTGTTGTCGTCGAGGGTGCGCTTCTCGAAGTTGCCCCAGACGGTGCCGCCGCAGTCGCCGGGCTCGTTGCCGGCGGCCCACTTGACCCCGCCGAGCACGTGGTTGCGGAAGTGCGTCTCGCTGTAGGACTCGATGGCGTGCCCCATCGCGGTGGCCCAGACCCGCCCGCCGCCGGTGTTGCGGCACCAGGAGATCGGGTGGTCCGGCCCCATCGCCCGGGAGCCCGGGTTGTAGGTCCGCTCGTCGGCGGTGACCAGGACGTGCACCTGGCCGCGCGGGTTGCGGTCGAAGTTGTACCACTCCTCGCTGCGGTTCCACCGGTCCGGCAGGCTGGCCGTCGACGGGTGCTTCTTGTCGGCGACGATGGCGGTGCCGGGCAGTACCCCGGGTGAGTGCTCCGGCATGTGCGCTCCGGCGTTCACCGTCTGGTCCCACCACGGGTACTCGGACTCGATGCCCATGTCCGTGGCGTTGTGGATGGCGACGATGCCCTTGCCGCTGGCCAGGTAGCCCTCCACCGCCTGCCGCTGGGCGGCCGAGGTCCAGACCATGCCCGAGGTCTGGAACATGATGAGTACGTCGAAGGTGGCCAGGTTGGCCTGGGTGAAGACGCTCGAGTCCTCGCTGTGCACCAGCTCGAAGTTGTTCGCCGCCGCCTGCTGCTGGAACATCGAGATCCCCGCGGGGATGGAGTCGTGCCGGTAGCCGGTGGTCTTGGTGAACAGCAGGGCTCGGAAGGTGGGGGCCGCCGCTGCCGGCGGGACGAGTGCCAGTGCCAGCAACATGCCGGCCAGCACTCCGGTGATAAGTGTCTTGCGACGCATGCCGTCTCTCTTTCGCAGGGGCGGGGCGGGGTGCGACCACGGGCCGGCCGCGGGCCGCGGCGTGCCAGGTCGGGGCCTGGACGCCGGGAGCGCGGGTTCGCCCGGTCGGTCGTCGTGCCGTCCGCCGCGACGGCAGTCAGCGCCGCAGAACGTCACACAGCGTTACTTGGGCTGCCGTGTGTCCGTCCCGTGGTCCGCGAGGTCAGGATGACCAGATCATAGATACATGTCAATATTTCCTCGCAGGATTGATCTGATGTTCCAGGCCGAGCGGTTGCCATCCCCTGTCCGGCCATCGTGGACGGTTCGACGCCGCGTGGGGCCACACGCCGGGCCGGACGGCAGAACGAGGATTGCATGCACGGATGTGAACATCTATCTTCATACGTGTTACGTCTCATGGGTGTCAAGGAAGTGATCTGAGCTTTGTCAGACGATGCCGCCATACGGACGCCGCTGCTCTCGCTCCGCGACGTCGGCAAGTCGTTCCTCGGAGTACGCGTCCTCGACGGGGTGGACCTCGACGTGGCGGCCGGCGAGGTGCACGCGGTGGTCGGCGAGAACGGCGCCGGGAAGTCCACCCTCATGAAGATCGTCTCGGGTGCGCACGCCCCGGACGGCGGCACCCTCACCTTCGCCGGTGCGGACCGGACGTTCCGCGGCCCGCGCGACGCGCAGCGGGCCGGCATCGGCATCATCCACCAGGAGTTCAACCTGCTGCCGGAGCGCACCGTCGCGGAGAACGTCTACCTGGGCCACGAGCCGGTGCGCCGCGGCCTGGTCGACCGCCGGGCCATGCACCGGCGCACCGCCGAACTGCTCGGCTCGATCGGCGAGACCTCGCTGCCGACCGACGTGCCGGTCGGACAGCTCGGGGTGGCACAGCAGCAGGTCGTCGAGATCGCCAAGGCGCTCGCCCTCGACGTGCGGCTGCTCATCATGGACGAGCCCACCGCGGCACTCGCCGACCACGAGGTCGAACTGCTCTACGGCCTGGTCCGCCGGCTCACCGAACGCGGCATCGGCCTGCTCTACGTCTCGCACCGGCTCACCGAGGTCTTCGCGCTGTCCAGCCGGATCACGGTGCTCAAGGACGGCCGCCGGGTCTGCACCCTGGAGACCGCCGACACCACAGTGGACGACCTGGTGCGGCACATGGTCGGCCGGGAGCTGTCCAGCTACTACCCGGAGCGGGCCGCACCGGACGACGTCGGGCCGGTCCGGCTCAGCGTCCGGGACGGCGGCAACCGGAAACTGCGCGGGGTCGACCTGGAGCTGCGCGCCGGCGAGGTGCTCGGCATCGGCGGCCTACAGGGCTCCGGGCGCTCGGCGCTGGCCCGGGCGCTCTTCGGCGTCGCCCCGTTCACCAGCGGCACCGTGACCGTCAACGGCACCACCCGGGCACTGCGCTCGCCGCGCGAGGCGATCCGGGCCGGCATCGCCTACGTCAGCGAGGACCGCAAGGGCGAGGGGATCGTCGGCCGGCAGTCGGTGCTGGACAACGCCCTGCTGGCCAGCCGGGCGGTGCGGATGCGGGTCCGCTCCGGCCACGCCGCCCGGACCGTACGGGTCCGGGAACTGCTCGGTGCCGTGGAACTGCGCTCCGCCGGGGAGGACCAGGAGATCCGCTTCCTCTCCGGCGGCAACCAGCAGAAGGTGGTACTCGCCCGCTGGCTCGCCCTCAGTCCCCGGATCCTGCTCTTCGACGAGCCGACCCGGGGCATCGACGTGGGCGCCAAGGCGGTGGTGCACGACCTCGTCCGCCGGCTCGCCCGGGACGGCGCCGCGGTGCTGATGATCTCGTCCGAGCTGCCGGAGCTGATCGGCATGAGCGACCGGATAGTCGTCCTCCGCGACGGCCGGATCGCCGGCGAGCTGCCGGCCGGCGCCGCCGAGCAGGACGTGCTCGCCCTGGCCGTCGGTGCGGTACGGGAGACCGCCGGATGACCGCCGCACCCATCCTGGCGGTCCGGCGGAGCGTTCCGGGAGTCTTCGTCGCCTTGGCCCTGACCCTGGCGATCGGCGCCCTGGTGGTCGGGATCGACGGCGGCCAGCTCTTCAACCAGGCGACCACGGTGAGCCTGCTGCACGTCGCCGCCGGGCTCGGGCTCGTCGCCGTCGGGCAGACCCTGGTCATCCTCGGCGGCTCCCTCGACCTCTCCGTGGCGTACGTGGTCAGCCTCAGTACCCTGCTCGCCGCCGAGACCATGGCCGGCAGCGACGGCGCACTGCTGCCGGCCGTCCTGCTCGCCCTCGGGGTGAGCGCCGCGATCGGGCTGCTCAACGGGCTCTTCGTCACCCGGCTGCGGGTGAACGCCTTCATCGCCACCCTCGGCGTCGGGCTGCTGCTGAAGGGTTACCTCGACCACGGGTACGCCGGCCCGGCCGGCAGGACCTCCCCGGCGCTGGTGCAGACCCTCGGCTACCAGCGGATCGGCCCGGTGCCGGTGTCGTTCCTGCTGCTGCTCGCCGTCGCCGCGGCAGTCTGGTTCGCGCTCACGCGTACCCGGTTCGGGCACCACCTGCTCGCCGTCGGCGGCGATCCGGAGGTGGCCCGGCTCTCCGGGGTACGCACCGGCCGGGTCCTGGTCACCGCCCACGTACTCTGCTCGCTCTGCGCCGGGTTGGCCGGGATCTACCTGGCCAGCCGGCTCGGCTCGGGCGCTCCCCGGGTCGGCACCGAGGGCCTCTACGACCTGGAGTCGATCGCGGCGGTGGTGATCGGCGGGACCGCGCTGGCCGGCGGGCGGGGCGGCGTGGTCGGCACCGTCGGCGGGGTACTGCTGCTGGCCAGCATCGACGCCGTCTTCAACCAGCTCGAGGTCGACGCGTTCGTCAAGCAGGTGATCCGGGGCATCGTGATCATCGCCGCGGTCGCCCTCTACGCCCACCGGTCCCTGCGGAAGGCGGCCTAGATGCAGACCGTCGAGCGCCCTCCGCTGCGGTCACCGCTGTCCCGGGTACGCCCCGGCGGGCTACTGCCGATCGTCGCCATCCTCGCGCTGCTGCTGGTGCTGGTCGCGGTCCGGCAGCCCGACTTCCTCGCCCCGCCGTCGCTGATGTCCTTCCTCGGCCGCTCCGCACCGATCATCCTGCTCGCCGCCGGGCAGTACTTCGTGATCGTCTCCGGCGAGTTCGACCTCTCCGTCGGCTCCCTGGTCACCGCGCAGGTGGTGGTCGCCGCCCGGCTGATCGACAGCGACCCGGGCCGGACCTGGCCGGTGGTGTTGCTGCTGCTCGCCGCCGGCCTGTTCGTCGGGCTGGTCAACGGCCTGGTCACCACCCGGCTGCGGGTGCCGTCCTTCATCACCACGCTGGGCATGTTCCTGATCCTCGTCGGCGCGGTGTACCTCTGGTCCGACGGTGCGCCGAGGGGCGGGCTCTCCGAGGAGTTCCGCCGGTTCGGCCGGCGTGCCTTCGAGGACGTGCCGCTGCTCGGCCGGGTCCCGTACGCGCTGCTCGTGCTGCTGGTCCTCGCCGCCCTGGCCGTCCTGCTGGGCCGCTCCGACTTCGGCCGGACGCTCGTCGCCGTCGGCGACAACCCGCGCACCGCCGAACTGGCCGGGGTACGGGTCTGGCGTACCCGGACGATCGCCTTCATGCTCAGCGGCCTCGCGGCGGCGGTCGCGGCGATCCTGCTCGGCGGCTACAGCGGGGTCTCGTTCCAGGCCGGCGCCGGCCTGGAGTTCACCGCGATCACCGCCGTCGTGCTGGGCGGCGTCGCGCTGGGCGGCGGCCGCGGCTCGGTCGTCGGCGCGATGCTCGGGGCGCTGACCCTCGAACTGCTCTTCACCCTGATGAATTTCTACGGCGTCTCCGGCGCCCTCAGGTCGACCGTCCAGGGCGTGATCATCCTGGCCGCCGTGGCGGTCTCGGCAATGCGTTCCTCGTCCAGATAAGGGGAAATACCGTGAAACGCTCCCTCGCGGCTCTGGCCGCGGTCACCCTTTTGTCGCTCGCCGGGTGCGCCACCGACGAGCCGACCGCGACCCCCTCCGGCACCGCCAGCGCGGCCGCCGGCTCGGGCACCGGCGAACAGTCCAAGTTCTTCGTGCAGGCCGACTACGACGCCGAACTCGCGCTGCTCGGCGCCACCCCGACCGGCCCGGCGGACAAGCCGTGGGAGCAGGTCCTCGACCCGAAGATGGCGGAGACCACGAAGTTCAAGAAGGCCGGCCCGCACAAGATCTGCTTCTCCAACGCGGCCCTGAACAACCCGTGGCGGCAGGTCGGGTTCAAGACCATGCAGGCCGAGGTCGAGGCCCAGAAGAGCCGGATCAGCGAGTTCGTGCACGTCGACGCCGAGGGCAAGGACCAGAAGCAGATCGCGGACATCAACGACCTGCTCGGCAAGGACTGCGACGCGCTGCTCGTCTCGCCGAACACCACCGCCACGCTCACCCCGGCCGTCGAGGCGGCCTGCCGGGCGGGCCTGCCGGTCGTCGTTTTCGACCGCGGTGTCGACACCGACTGCCCGGTGACCTTCATCAACCCGATCGGCGGCTACGGCTTCGGGCACGTCGGTGCCGAGTTCGTCAGCCAGCGGATGAAGCCCGGCGGCAAGCTGCTCGCGCTGCGCATCCTGCCCGGTGTCGACGTACTGGAGACCCGCTGGTCCGCCGCGAAGGTCGCCTTCGACAAGGCGAAGGTCGACGTCGTCGGGGTGGAGTTCACCGACGGGGACCCGGCCAAGACCAAGAAGATCGTCAACGACTACCTCCAGCGGCACGGCTCCATCGACGGCGTCTGGATGGACGCCGGAGCGGTCGCGGTCGCGGCGGTCGAGGCGTTCCAGGACGCCGGCAAGCCGGTGCCGCCGATCAACGGCGAGGACCAGCTCGACTTCCTGAAGCTGTGGAAGGAGAAGAACCTCACCGCCATCGCACCGACCTACCCGACCTACCAGTGGCGTACCCCGGTGCTGGCCGCGCTGCGGATCCTGGACGGCCAGCCGGTCTCCAACCCGTGGAAGCTGCCGCAGCCGACGATCACCCAGGAGAACCTGGACCAGTACCTCGACCCGGGCATGCCACCGCTGCACTACGCGATGTGCGGCTGCACCGACCTGCCCGGCTACCCGCAACGCTGGAAGTAGGCAGCTTGTACGCCATCGGTGTCAACCCGTGGGTCTGGACGTCCCCGGTCGACGACCGGGCCCTCGCCGACCTCGTCCCGCGGATCGCCGCGTACGGCTTCGACGCGGTCGAGCTGCCGATCGAGCAGCCCGGCGACTGGGACCCGGCCCGGACCCGCGAACTGCTGGCCCGGTACGGCCTGGCCGCCGTCGCCGTCTGCGCGGTCACGCCGCCGGGGCGGGACCTGGTGTACGCGCCGCCGGCCGTGGTCGAGTCCACCGTGGCGTACCTGAAAGGCTGTGTGGACAGTGCGGCGGCCGTCGGCGCGTCCTGCGTCTGCGGCCCGCTGTACGCCTCGGTCGGCCGGACCTGGCGGATGTCGGCGGCGGAGCGCTTCGCCTGCTACGCCGAGTTCCGGCGGGCGCTCGCGCCGGTCGCCGACCATGCCGCCGAGCGGGGCGTCTCGCTCGGGGTGGAGGCGCTCAACCGGTACGAGACGAGTGTCGTGAACACGTTGGGGCAGGCCGTGGAGATGATCGAGGGCCTGCCGTCGAACGTCGGCCTGATGGTCGACACGTACCACATGAACATCGAGGAGGCGGACCCGTACGCGGCACTGGCGACCGCCGGCCCCTACCTCAAGCATGTGCAGGTCAGCGGCACCGACCGGGGCGCTCCCGGCGCGGACCACTTCGACTGGCCGCGCTTCCTCGGCACGCTGGGCGGGACCGGTTACCGGGGCGCGGTCTGCATCGAGTCGTTCACGGCCGAGAACGAGACGATCGCCACCGCCGCCTCGATCTGGCGCCCACTCGCCGTCACGCAGGACCGGCTCGCCCTGGACGGCCTGGAGCATCTCCGGAGGCTCCTGGACGGACGGTCCACAGCCACCACACCGTCCGCCCCGGCCGCTGCTCCGGGGCCGCCGGAGCCGCCGGACTGAGACCGCCAGTCAGCTCGATCGATTCTTGCGGAAACATAATTCGTATGATGAACTTCGAGACGGAGAGCCTTCGGCGGGGCGCCTACCACCACCAGCACCACCCACCCCCAGGTAAGGAGACCGTCCCGTGTCCGTACCGTCATCTGCCCCCGGCCGGCGGCGGGTGCTGGCCGGCGCCGCCGCGGCGGCACTGGCCACAGTGGCCCTCGTCGCCGCCGCACCCTCCCCCGCGTCAGCCGCCACCACCACCCTCTACGCCGCCCCCTCCGGCAGCGGCACCACCTGCTCGGCCGCCCAGCCCTGTTCGCTGACCGGAGCGCAGACCGCAGTGCGCGGGCTCACCGCCGCGATGTCCGGCGACGTCGTCGTGCAGCTCGCCGACGGGGTCTACCGGCTCTCCGCGCCGTTGCGGTTCACCGCCGCCGACTCCGGCAACAACGGCTACCGGGTGGTCTGGCAGGCCGCCGCGTCGGCCCGCCCGGTGATCAGCGGCTCCCGGGCGGTCACCGGCTGGACCCAGGTCGACGCCGGCCGCAACATCTGGCGGGCCAACGTCGGCGCCGGCACCGAGAGCCGGCAGCTCTACGTCGACGGTGCCATCGCCACCCGGGCCCGCACCCAGGTCAACCGGGCCGACTTCACCCCGTCCAGCACCGGGATGCGGTTCACCAACAGCGCGCTCAACTACCTGAACAACCTGGCCAACCAGAGCCGGATCGAGATGGAGAGCGTCGGCTCCTTCACCGACCGCTACTCCCCGGTGCAGAGCATCAGCGGAAACCTGATCACGATGCAGCAGCCGGCCTGGAACAACAACAACTTCGGGTACGACACCTTCACCAGCCCGCACCGGGCCGGCCCGCTCTACCTGACCAACGCGTACGAGTTCCTGGACGCCGCCAACGAGTGGTACCTGAACCGGACCACCGGTGACCTCTTCTACATCCCGCCGTCCGGGCAGAACATCAACAACCTCGGCATCGAACTGCCGACGTTGCAGTCCCTGCTGAACCTCGGCGGCACGTACGACGCACCGGCGCACCACGTCACGTTCAGCGGGATCACGTTCACCGGCACGAGTTGGCTCGGCCCGAGCAGTAACCAGGGCTACGTCGACCAGCAGACCGGCGCCTACATCGCCGGGAACTGGAGCTGGCCCGCCTTCAGCTCCTGCCACAACGGCTGCCCGCAATTCGAGGCCGCCCGGCCGAACTGGTTCCAGTCGCCGGCCGCCGTGCAGATCTCCGCTGCCAACAACATCACCGTCACCGACTCCCGGTTCTTCAACCTCGGGCAGACCGCGATCGGCATCGGCAACGACGCCAACGCGCACGCCAGCGGGGTGGGTCTGGGCGCCAGCAACATCACGATCGACCGGTCCGAGATCGCCCGCACCTCGGCCGGCGGCATCGTGGTCGGCGGCGTCCGCGCCGACGCCCACCACCCGAGCGACCAGCGGATGACCAACCGGGACATCACAATCAGCAACAACCGCATCCACGACATCGGCGTGGAGCACCGGGGCATCGTCTCGGTGCTGACCACCTACGTCAACACCGCCACCATCTCGCACAACGAGGTCTACAACATGCCGTACACCGGCATGTCCATGGGGTACGGCTGGGGCGCCAACGACGCCGGGGGCAGCAACCACTACGCCGACCGTGGCCTCTACAACTACCAGCCGCGCTACTCCACCCCGACCACGGCGTCGAACAACCGGCTGATCGGCAACTACGTGCACGACGTGATGCAGCAGATGAACGACGGCGGCTGCATCTACACCCTCTCGGCCAACCAGGGCGGGCTGATCAGCGACAACTACTGCCTGCGGACCAACGGCTACTTCGGGATCTACTTCGACGAGGGCTCGCGGTACTGGACCGCCCGGAACAACGTCTTCTCGAACACCGGCACCTGGGCCACCGCCAACTACTGGTTCGCCGAGAACATGGGCAACTTCACCGTCACCAACAACTGGTCGACGAACAACAGCACGAACGTGACGAACGGCGACCGGGGCAACGTGGTCAACAACAACGTCACGGTCAGCGGCGGCAACTGGCCGGCCGGCGCCCAGGCGGTGATGGCCGCCGCCGGGCCGCAGGGCGGCGGCGACGGACAACCACAGCCGCAGACCGGCCGGATCGTCGGGGCGCAGTCCGGGCGCTGCCTGGAGATCGGCGGATCGAGTACGGCCAACGGCACCCAGGCGCAGATCTGGGACTGCGGCACCGGCACCAACCAGCGGTGGACCTACACCAGCAGCGGGCAGCTCATGGTGTACGGCAACAAGTGCCTGGACGCCAACGGGCAGGGCACCGCCAACGGCACCCTGGCGATCATCTGGGACTGCAACGGGCAGACCAACCAGCGGTGGAACGTCAACTCGAACGGCACCATCACCGGCGTACAGTCCGGGCTCTGCCTGGACGCCAGCGGCAACGGGACCGCGAACGGCACCAAGGTGCACCTCTGGGCGTGCCACGGCGGCACCAACCAGCGCTGGACCCTGGGGAGCTGACCCAGACCGGGAGGTGGGGCCGATACGCCGACCGGCCCCACCTCCCGCCACACCGCACGCCGTGCGAAACCGCGACCGGACGATCAGCCGATCTGGTGGTCGGCCGGGTCGGTCTGCAACAGCCAGGCCAGGGGCATCTTCGCCGCCACCTCGTACGACCGGTCCGGGCCGAGGACGTGCAGGGTGACCGTCTGGGCCGCGTCCCGCTCGACCATCCAGTAGCGGGGGATGCCGGCCTGGGCGTACTCGCGGCGCTTGACCACCTCGTCCACCGCGGCCGAGCCGGGCGAGACGATCTCGATCACCAGAACCAGGTCGGTGAGGGTCAGCCAGACCGTCCGGGGCTGCGGCCGGGCCCAGACCGTGAGGTCGGGTATCCGGCCACCGTCGCCGTCTGGACCGGGGATCCGGAGGCCCGCGGCCTGCAACACCTGCTCGGCCGGCCAACCCGCCATCGCCAGCCAGACCAGGAGGCGGCTGGCGATCGCGGCATGCTCGGAATCGGGCGGCGGCATGATCGACAGGGCTCCCTCAGGGCTCAGCTCATACCGATGGCCGTGCTGGTCAGCACCGATCATGGCCGCCAGGTCGTCGAGCGTGACGACGGCGGGCAGATGCCTGCCGAACGCCTCCGCACTCATCCCAGCATCGTAGCCGCAGCCCGTTCCACCGGTCGGCGTCGCGTCGTCCCAGGCGTGGCGACGGCGTGCCGGGAGCGGCGTCAGTCCTTGAGGAGTTGCCGGGCCATCACGATCCGCTGGACCTGGTTGGTGCCCTCGTAGATCTGCGTGATCTTGGCGTCCCGCATCATCCGCTCGACCGGGTAGTCGCGGGTGTAGCCGTACCCGCCGAGGAGCTGCACCGCGTCGGTGGTGATCTCCATGGCGGCGTCCGAGGCGAAGCACTTCGCGGCGGCGCCGAAGTAGGTCAGGTCGGCGTCACCACGCTCCGACTTTCCGGCCGCCGCGTACGTCAACTGCCGGGCCGCCTCCAGCTTCATCCCCATGTCGGCGAGCATGAACTGGATGCCCTGGAACTCGGCGACCGCCCTGCCGAACTGCCTGCGCTCCCTGACGTACGCCTTGGCGTAGTCGAGCGCGCCCTGGGCGATCCCGAGCGCCTGGGCGGCGATGGTGACCCGGGTGTGGTCCAGGGTCCGCATAGCGGTGCCGAAGCCGGTCCCCGGCTCGCCGATCATGCGGTCGGCCGGGATCCGCACGCTGTCCAGGTAGACCTCGCGGGTCGGCGAGCCCTTGATGCCGAGCTTCTTCTCCGGTGCCCCGAAACTGACCCCGGGATCGGACTTCTCCACCACGAAGGCGGAAATGCCCCGGGACCGCGCCGCCGGATCGGTCACCGCGAAGACCGTGTAGTACTCCGACACCCCGGCGTTGGTGATCCACCGCTTGACCCCGTCGAGCACGTAGAAGTCGCCGTCACGCACCGCCCGGGTGGTCATCGAGGCGGCGTCGCTGCCCGCCTCCGGCTCGGAGAGGCAGTACGAGAACATCGCCTCGCCCCGGGCCACCGCGGGCAGGTAGCGCCGCTTCAGCTCGGCGGAGGCGGCCAGCAGCAGCGGCATGGTGCCAAGCTTGTTCACCGCCGGGATCAGCGATGACGCGGCACAGGCCCGGGCAACCTCCTCGATCACGATCGCGGTCGCGAGCGCGTCGGCGCCGGCTCCGCCGTACTCCTCGGGAATGTGCGGGGCGTGGAAGTCGGCGGCCTTCAGCGCCTCGTACGACGCCTTGGGGAACTCGCCGGTCTCGTCGACCTCGGCCGCCTGCGGCGCGACCTTGGCGTCGCAGACCTCCCGGACGGCCGCCCGCACCGCCTCGTGCTCCTCAGGCATCCGGTACGCGTCGAACGACGACTCCACGGTCATCACGGCACTCCCCGTCACTCGTCCTCGGCGGCATCCCGCCCCGACATCACGAGGGTACTTGTCAGTAACGAAGACATGATATCGGCAGGTGTTCGACGGCGGCCCCGACGAAGGAACCCGGCGGTCGTACCTCTTGATCTAGGAGTCACGACCTCGTTACATTGCCCTCGGCGCTCATCACGGAGCCGGAGATGTCGGGGGCACGCGTGGGGAGAACAACGGTTAGAGGGTGAGCTACCCGTATGAGAGACATCGACACACCGAAATCATCAGCGCGCGAGTTGAGCATCCTCTCGGTCCTGGGCCGTCCGCAGGCACAGGACGACCTGTTCCTACGCCTGAATCGAGAGGACCCGGTCCACTGGGACAGGTATGCCGGGCTCTGGCTCGTGTCAGGTCGCAGCGCGGTCGAAGCCGTGCTGACCGACAAGCGTTTCAGCGCCCGCCGAACGGTGAAGGCCGTCACGTCAACGGCGAGTGACTCCTCCGGGCTGCGCTCGTTCGTCCACGACGCGATCGCACGGCAGGCGCTCTTCCTCGATGGCCCGGAACACGCCAGGTGGCGCCGGATCATCCACCACGTACTCGAACCCGCGCGGGTCGCGGCACTCGAGCCGTGGATCGAAGAGGCCACCCGGAGCCTGCTGGCTGACCTGCCCGAGCAGTTCGACCTCGTGGCGACCGTCGCCCGGCCGCTGCCACTTTCCGTTGTGGTACGGCTACTCGGCCTACCGATCAGCGACGTCGGGGAAATCCAGGAATGGTCGGACGCCTACACCCGCCTGGTCACCGGCGTCAACCCGGTCACGGACCCGCAGACGATCTCGCTGGTCGCCGACTTCCTCGGCTACGCCGTCGACGTCGTCAAACTTGGCCGGTCCCGCCGGGGCGACGATGCCGTCGGCCGGATGGTGGGGGCTGCGGGAGACGCCACCGACCTCGACCTCGCGACGAACCTGGTCATGCTGTTGGCCGCCGGCCACCAGACCACCACGGGATTCCTTTCCGCCGCGGTCCTCGACCTGCTCAGCACCGCGCCTCAGCGCATCCCTCGACCGGATCTGGTTGCCGCCGACGTGGAACGGCTGCTGGCCCGGATCTCGCCATCCCGGTTCGTGGGCCGCCACGTGGTCGGCGACGTCGACCTCGACGGGCGGTCGCTACAGGCTGGGCACTCCGTCCTCGTGCTGCTCGCCGCCGCCAACTGGGCTGAAACCAACGGTGACGGCCACGCGGGATCGGCGCACGGACGCCACCTGGCCTTCGGGTTCGGCCGGCATCGCTGCCCAGGCGCACAGCTCGCCCGCCTCGAGTCCCGCGTCGTACTGCGCCGGATCATCGCCGACCCGAGGGGGCTCTCGCTGGTCGACGAGTCGACACCGTGGTCCGACAACATCAATCTCCCGAGTCCGATGTGCGTCCGGATCGCTCGCCGCACCGGACGAACCCCTGCCGGCGCGACCGGCTAGCCGACCGTCTGCGGAGGAATCAGGATGACCGAACGAACGAGCGTCGACACGACCTTCCGGAAGCGTACGGATGGCAGTGTCATGGGGCTGGTGGCCGGCCAGGTCCGGCGTCGACCAGACGCACCTGCCGTCGTCGACCACGACCGCATGCTGAGCTACGGCGAACTGGCTGACGCGGCCGACCTGGTGGCAGCGCAGCTGACCGACACCGGCCTGCGACCGGGCGGGGTGGTCGGGTTGACCGTTCCCCCTTCCGCAACCGCGATCGCCGCCGCGATGGGAGTTCTGCACGCCGGGGGTGTTCTGCTGCCGTGCGACCCGTCCCAACCGCCGCTGCGCCAGCAGCAGATCCTCCAAAGCTCGGACGCCGGCCTCGTGGTCGCAGCGGGAGCCCGCACGGACGCGGTACAGGTGGTCGCGACCGACGGCCGCCGCGTCCTGGCAGGTGCGGAGGTCGACCCCGCTTACGTCATCTACACGTCCGGCAGCACCGGTACGCCCAAGGGCGTGGTCTGCTCGCACCCGGCATGGGCGAACGTAGCACGGGCTCAGCACGGCATCGTGGGGATCGTGCCCGCCGACCGGGTAGCCCAGCTCGCACCGTGGTGCGTGGACGCCGCCCTGTTCGAGATGGTGCTCGCCCTGACGGCCGGGGCCACCCTCTGCGTCGCCCGTCCCGAAGACCGGTATCCCGGACCTCCCGCCGAGCGGTTCCTGCACGAGAACGATGTGACCGTGGCGGTGATGACGCCGTCGACCCTCCGGGCGCTGCGATCCGAGCGGCTGACGAACCTGCGGTTGATCATCAGCGCGGGTGAGGCGCTGCCGACCTCCGTCGCTCGCCCCTGGACCTCGAGCGTGCGGCTGTTGAACGCGTACGGTCCGACAGAAGGGACGATCTGGTCCACCTGGGCCGAGGTCACCGGCGATGAGGAAGAAGGAGACGGTACCGCACCGATCGGAATCCCTATCGGTGGCTGCGAGGTCACGGTCCGGGGGCCGGACCTCGAACCGGTCGGGGCCGGTCAGCGGGGCGAGATCTGCCTCGGCGGGATCGGGGTCGCGGTCGGCTACCTCGACCACGACGACACCGCCGAAGACCGGTTCACCACCGGTCAGGGTGGGCGCCTCCTCCGGACGGGCGACATCGGCAGCATCGATGCCCAAGGGCGCCTCCTGTTCCATGGCCGCGACGACGACCAGGTGAAACTGGGCGGACTGCGTGTCGAGCTCGGCGAGGTGCGCGAGGCCCTGCGGTCCCATCCAGCCGTCGACGACTGCGTGGTCCGGCCGGACGGCGGCCGTCTGGTGGCGCACCTCGTCCCGGCCCGGGACACGTCGGTGGACACCACAGACCTCATCGAGTGGATGGAGCGGCGGCTTCCGCTGGCCATGGTGCCGACGCTCTATGTGGAGATGGATAGCCTGCCACTCACCGCCTGGGGAAAGGTCGATGTCGCGGCATTGCCGGACGCCTCGGCGGTCCGGCCCCGGACGTCCGTCGATCGAACCCTGACGCCGACGGAGGCGCTGCTGCTGCGTGTTGCGATCGACACACTGCAGTTCGATCAACTCGGTCCCGACGACGACCTCTTCATGCTGGGCCTGACCTCCCTGTCCCTGGCCCGCCTGATGGTCGGGCTCAGCGAGGGCGCGGGCATCGACGTCGAGCCGGTCGACATCTTCGAGCATCCGACGATCAGCGCACTCGCGTCCGTGCTCGACGACCGAGCACGGCTGTCACCCACGCAGCTCGGGAGGTGATCGACGTGGCCTCCACCACCCCCGCGACCGGCTACGGGCCCTGGTTCAACTATGTCGTCCGGCGGAGGAAGCCGCGGCTGCGCCTGCTCTGCCTGGCCGGAGCGGGCAGCGGGCCGTCCGAGTTCGCACGCTGGGGCGAGGCCCTGCCGGAGACGGTCGAGGTCTGGCCGGTGCAGTTGCCCGGCCGGGAGCAACGCATGCGCGAGGCGCCGTGGTCGGACCTCGAACTCATCGTCGCGGCGGTGGCGACGGCGCTGGACGAGGCGGTCGATCCGTCCGACACGCCGCTGGTGTGCTTCGGTCACAGTTTCGGCGCCCTCGTCATGTTCGAGTGGTGCCAGCGCATTCAGGCGGATGCCCGAGCTACGGTCGCCGGCCTGATGGTGTGTGGCCTGGCCGCTCCCGGCCGGCCGGGCGGCCAGCCCGGCGTGGCGGAGCGGAACGACGCCGACCTGCTGGCCTGGATCGGTGAGCTGGGCGGCACCCCGCACGAACTGCTGAAACACTCGTGGTTCACCGACTGGCTGGTTCGCGACGTACGCACCGCCTACCAGATCCGCGGGCGTTACGACGCTTCCCGCACCGAACCGTTGTCCTGCTCGATCGTGGCCTTCGGCGGCGCGGACGACTTCGAGACCAGCGATGCCGACCTCGACGCGTGGGCGGAGTTCACCCGTTCCCGGTTCCGACGCCACACACTGCCAGGCGGCCACTTCTTCGTCCGGGACTCCCGCGACCGGCTGCTGACCCTGGTACGGGAAGAACTAGAGGCGCTGGCATGACCCTGCCGGACTCCGTACGCCGATGGTTTCCCGGTCTGCCGGCGGACCACGGCACACTGCCGACCGTCATCTGCCTCGCCGGCGCTGGCGGTGGGTCCGGCGAGTTTCGTGACTGGGGCCGCATCCTGCAGGGGAGGATCACGGTCGCGCCGGTGGCGCTACCAGGCAGGGAGCACCGTGTGGCGGAGTCGCTGCACGAGCCCGCGGCCGCGTTGGCCGACCAGATCGTGCGCGCGGTCGCACCGTTGACCACCCGGCCGTTCGCGTTGTTCGGTCACAGCCTCGGCGCGCTGCTGTTGTACGAGGTCGCCCGGCGCCTGGACGGCCCGGCCCGCCGGTCGTTGCGCCATCTCTTCGTCGGCGCGCAGCCGGCGCCGAGCTGGCCGCAGACCGACACGATCTACAGCACGATGACCGACGACGCGCTGATCGCCTATCTTCGCCGCCTCGGCGGTACGCCCGAACCAGTGCTCAACCACGCCCCGCTGATGGCGTTGTACCTGAAGGTGTTGCGGGCCGACGCCCGGCTGGCGGAGGAGTACGTGTATTCCGGTCCGGCCGGACTGGAATGCCCCCTGACCGTGTTCCGTGCCGCGCAGGACACCGAAACCCCGCCTCACACGCTGGCCGCCTGGGCGGTCGAGACGTCCGGACCGTTTCGGACCGTTGATCTGCCGGGAGGGCACTTCAGCCTGAGGACCGACCGCCACCACATCATCGACCGGATGGTTGCATGCCTCGCCGACCCTCCCGTGGGAAGCTCTCCGCAAGGGATCAGTTGAACATGTTCGACAAAATCGATGCGCGCGTGCTGGCGTGGAACCAGACTGCGACCGCCTATCCCCGGGACGCGAGTCTGGTCGCTCTGTTCGATGAAAGCGCCCGGCTGGCCGGCTCGGCGTGCGCGGTCGTGGACGGCGATCGTAGCCTCGACTATCAGGAACTCCACGCCAGGTCCAACGGCCTCGCACACGTGCTCGAGGCGGGCGGCGTCCGGGGCCGACGCGTCGGCGTCCTCGGCAAGCGCTGCGCCGACGCTGTCGTGGCCATGCTCGCCATTCTCAAGGCGGGAGGCGCGTACGTGCCCCTCGACGACTCGTACCCGCCGGCGAGGCTGCACTCGATGCTGGAGGCGGCAGGTGTGGGGTGTGTCGTCGTTTTGCCCGGCCAGGAGTCCGCGCCGTCGATGTCGGTGCCGACGTTCGACGTGGGTGACGCGTCCTGCCCCGACCCGCCGCGCTCGGCCAGCGAGGCCCGCGGCGAAGACCTCGCCTGCGTCATGTTCACGTCCGGCTCCACCGGCCAGCCGAAGGCGGTCGGCATGCGGCACCGCAACATATCGAGGCTTGCGATCAATTCCGATTTCACCACGCTCGACGGTACGGACCGGGTGCTGCACGCGTCGTCGCCATCGTTCGACGCCTCGTTGTTCGAGATCTGGTGTGCGCTGCTCCGGCAGGCCGGGCTGGTCGTGCTGCCGTCGAGCACCCTGCTGTCGCCAGGCGACTTCCAGGCCGCCATCCACCGCCACGGCATCACCACGGCATTCCTCACCACCGCCGTCTTCCACTACCTCGCCCGGCGCCGCCCCGGCATCTTCGGCGAGCTGCGTGAGCTACTCGTCGGCGGTGAAGTGGTCAATCCGGAGCGGGTTCGGCAGGTCCTGTCGTCCCGGCCGCCCGGCCGTCTCGTTCACTGCTACGGGCCAACCGAAGGCACGACCTTCACCACCACGTACCCCATCACCAAGCTGCCGGCCAGGCAGGCGAGCATTCCCATCGGCCGCCCGATCGCGAACGCGGCCTGCTATGTGCTGCGCGCCGACGGGACGCCGGCGGACGTCGACGAGTCGGGTGAGTTGTGGATCGGTGGCGACGGCGTAACCGCGGGCTACCTCAACGATACGGCCCTGACGGCCGAACGATTCCGACCGGACCCGTTCGACACCGACCCGTCGGCACGCCTCTACCGCACCGGTGACCGGGCATTGTGGCGGGCCGACGGCGTCATCGAGTTCCTCGGTCGAGTGGACACCCAGATCAAGATTCTCGGCCATCGTATCGAGCCCGCCGAGATCGAGTACCAGTTGTGCCAGGAGGAAACGGTCGCCGAGGCCGTGGTGACACGCGAGGAGAGTGACGAGGGAGAGGCGGTACATCTGGTGGCGCATATCGTCCCGGTCGACGGGGCGAGCGTCGGCGCGGCGGCATTGCGCCGCTCGCTGGCACAGCGCCTGCCGACCTATCTCGTACCGACGCGGTTCCACGAGCTGGATCGACTACCGCTGTTGCCGTCCGGCAAGGTCGACCGCGCGGCGCTGCCGTCCGCACGCCCCGCCGCCCCGCCGACGCGGGATGGCGTCCTGGAACAGACCGTCCGGCTCGCGTGGTTGTCAGCCCTGGCCGGCAGCGGAATCGACCCGGACTTCGACGCGCGGAGCACGCTTTTCGAACTCGGCTGCGGCTCGCTGGACCTCATCCGGATCCACGATCAGGTCGCGTCGTTGTTCCCGCTCCCCGACCTGTCGGTGACGGACCTCTTCGCCCACCCGTCCCTGCGCGCCTACACGATCCACCTTGCCGGCATGCTCGACCGAGCCTCGGCCCACACCGCCGCAGACGAGTCGACCGGTGGTGCATACATAGACCTGCCATAGCGGTAGTGGCGCGGTCGACCCGGCGCCCCGGGGCGGGCTGGGGAATCCGACACCGGTTCCCGTTCCGGCCGTGCCCTGGCCGATCAGCCGAGCCGAGCAAGGAGCCGATCAACCGACATAATCACCTGACGGGCGTCAGGAAGTGCCCTCTCTGGGCAGAAGGGATAGGAGTGCCTTCCCCTGCGGCCAGCCGCCCGCCTGCCTGCAGGTGGGGCATCCTGGGTCGTTGAAAGTACGCCTAACAGTAGAAATAGGGGGAATAGCCGCGATGCCGGGCGGTCCGGATGACCGGTACGCTGTGAAGATGCCGACCGAAGGTGCACCGGCAAGCGCGGTCCGCGTAGGCTCAGCGCTTGTCGTCCCGGCACCGGCGGCCACCCACCGGCCGAGCGCCGTCGACACCAGGTGAACAAGGCCCACAATGTCCGACATCGGCGCCCGCCTCCGGCGCCGAACTCCCACCGCGACGCAATGAAGCGCCGCCACTGCGAGCGGAGAACACAGGCGTGACGATCCCGTACCCGAGCACCCAGCCCATGCCGGCGATCCCGGCGGTCGCCCCGCCGTCCGGTGCCGCCCGCCCGCGGCTGACCTTCCTCGGCACCGGCTACCTGGGCGCGACGTACGCCATCTGCTTCGCCGAACTCGGCTACGAGGTGATCGGCTTCGACGTCGACGCCGAGAAGATCGCTAAGCTGGCCAGCGGCGAGGTACCGTTCCACGAGCCCGGCCTGGACGAGCTGCTCAAGCGCAACCTGGCGGCCGGTCGGCTCCGGTTCTCGACCGACATCGCCGAGACCGCCGTCTTCGGCGACGTGCACTTCATCTGCGTCGGCACCCCGCAGCGGGCCGACGGCATGGGCGCCGACCTGTCGTACGTCGAGGCGGCCGTCACCGGGCTCTCCCAGCACCTGATCCGCAAGGCGCTGATCGTCGGCAAGTCCACCGTCCCGGTCGGCACCGCCGAGTGGATCGAGCAGCTCGTCGGCAAGCACGCCGAGGCCGACCTCGGGGTCGAGGTGGCCTGGAGCCCCGAGTTCCTCCAGGAGGGCTTCGCCGTCGAGGACGTGCTCCGGCCCAACCGGATCGTGGTCGGGGTCAAGAGCGAGTGGGCCAACGGCATGCTCTACTCCGCGCACAAGGGCGTCTTCGACCTCGCCGCCACCGAGGACCGGGAGGTCCCGCTGGTGGTGACCGATTTCGCCACCGCCGAGCTGGTCAAGGTGGCCGCGAACGCCTTCCTGGCCACCAAGATCTCGTTCATCAACGCGATGGCCGAGGTCTGCGAGGTGGCCGGCGGCGACGTCACCCAGCTCGCCCGGGCGATCGGCTACGACCCCCGGATCGGCAACCGCTTCCTCCAGGCCGGCGTCGGCTTCGGCGGCGGCTGCCTGCCCAAGGACATCCGGGCGTTCCAGGCCCGCGCCCAGGAGCTGGGCGCCGGCGAGGCGCTGCGCTTCCTGCACGAGGTCGACCTGATCAACCTGCGCCGCCGCAGCCGGGTGCTCCAGCTCGCCGCCGAACTGCTCGGCCGCCGGTACGGGCCGGCCGGGCCGGACCTCTCCGGCACCCGGATCGCGGTGCTCGGCGCCACCTTCAAGCCGAACTCCGACGACGTGCGGGACGCCCCCTCGCTGGCCGTCGCCGCCGCCCTGCACAAGGCCGGCGCCGACGTGCACGTGCACGACCCGCAGGGCATGGAGAACGCCCGCCGGGAGCGGCCCGAGCTGACCTACGAGGCCAGCATGGAGGAGGCGGTGCGCGGGGCCGACCTGCTCTGCGTACTCACCGAGTGGGCCGACTTCCGCAACGCCGACCCGGTGGCACTCGGCGAACTCGCCGCCGGACGGCGGGTGGTGGACGGCCGAAACTGCCTCGACTCCGGACTGTGGACCCAGGCCGGCTGGGACTACCGGGGGATGGGCCGACCGTAACGCGGCGGAACGTCGCACCGGCCGGCCCTCGCTGGACCGGCCGGACGGCGACAAACGTGAATTCGACAACGACTTGCCGGCCGTGGACCCCTCGGGCTCCACGGCCGGCCTTTTAGGATTCCCTCAGCCGGGTTTCGCATGCGATCAGGGGCTGTTCAACGCAGACCCCGGGTGGGCATGCTCGGTGTAGGCCCGGGACGCGGCGTCAGCGCCGGCTGGAGGGGGTGCCGTGAGTACGACGTACCAGTGCTCCTCGTGCGGCCGCGAGATCGAGGCGGCGCCGTACTGCCCGAACTGTGGGGCGGAGCAGCTCCAGTGGGCCGACGACGTGGCCCGGATCGAGCGCTCGATCGCCGAGATGAAGATCCGCGAAGCGGCGATCGCCAAGGAACAGAAGACGATCGCCTCGCAGATGCAGGCGGCGCTCTTCCAGCGGGACATCCTGTCGCACGCCGCCGACCAGCGACGCAAGCAGAGCACCAAACCCCGCCGGGTGCTCCGGCGCAAGGCCGGCCGCCGGCCGCCGACCGCCGCGCCGGGCAGCGCGCCGGGCGGGCCGCCGCCCCGGGTGCCCCGCCAGCCCCGCGGCGGCGGCCCGGACCGGATGCCGCCGGTCGCCCCGCCACCGCCGCCACCGCCGCCGCCGGGCGCCGAACCGTCCTGGGACGACGGCAAGGCCCGCCCCGAGGCGTCCACCCTCGAGGTGCAGAACATCCTGCTCGGACTCGGGGCACTGCTGCTCGGCGTCGCGGCGGTGGTCTTCGTCGCCGTCGCGCTCAGCTCGTTCGACGACTTCAGCCGGGTGGCGATCCTGGTGCTGGCCACCGCGCTGATGCTGGCCGCGCCGCCCCGGGTGGCCCAGCGTGGGCTGGTCGCCACCGCCGAGACTGTCGCGGCGGTCGGGCTGCTGCTGGTGCCGCTGACCGGGTACGCACTCTGGACCGTCGACCGGTTCGGCGACAGCGGCCTGCCCGGCTCGATCTTCGCCGGGCTGACCTTCCTGGTCACCACCGTGGTGGCGGCCGGCTACGCCGTGGCGACCGGGCTGAACGCGCCCCGCTACGCCGCCGTACTCGCGGTGCAGCCGGTCCTGCCGCTGCTGGCGTACTCCTGGGTGACCGGGCCGGCCGGCTGGGCGGCGGTACTCGTGGCGGTGGCGGTCGGCAACCTCTACCTCGCCCGGCTCTTCGGCGACGACGGCCGGCTGACCGGCTGGCCCGCCCGGTTCCGGTTCGGCCCACAGGCCGGTGTGGACGCCCCGCCCGCGCCGCCGCGCCGCCCCGACGGCCGGCCGGGGCGGGCACCGGCCGACCCGACCGACGACCCCGACCGGGACACCGGGTCCGGGCCGGCCGCGACCGGACCGGACCGGCCGGAGACCTTCCCGGAGGAGGCGGACGCGGTCGTCCAGGCGGATCCGCCCCAGGACGGGCCGGTGCAGCGGGTCCGCACTCCGGGCGTCCGCCCGCCGGCCGGCACCCCGGGTGCCCGGCCGACGACAAGCACGCCGTGGGTACGCGAACTGGCCTGGACCCTGCACGGGGTCGCCTTCGCCGTCGCCGTGATCTGCGCGGTGATCGCCCTGGTGGACGCCGACACGGTGCCGGGCGCGGCCCGGGCCGGCCTGGCCCTGCTGCTCGCCGCCGGAGTCGGCCTGGTCGGCGCGCTGGTACTGCGCAGGCCACCGCTGCCGGACGTCGCCGCCGGAATCCTCACGCTGGCCGTGATCGGCGCCGCCGGCCGGGTCGCCGCGGTGGCCCTGCCGGGGCGGGCACTGGTGGTGATCGCCGCCGTCATCGCGCTGACCGGACTCGGCGTACGCGCGGTGCCCGAGGCGGCCCGGCGCGGCCCGCAACTCGCCTCCGCCGCCGCCCTGATCGTGATCGGCATCGTGGTGGCCGGCGGCGCGCTGCGGGCCGCCCTGGCCCCGATCCGGGCCGCGCTGCCGGTCTGGGAGGCCGACCTCGCCGAATATCCCGGAAAACTCGCCGCCGGGGTCGGCGACACCTCCTGGCAGCTCGTCGTCACCGCACTGCTGCTCACCATCGCCGCAGTGCTCTCCTCGCCACCCGAGGTACGCCGCGAGTTCGCCGTGGTCGGCGCCGCGCTCACCGCACTGGCCGCCCCCGCCTCGCTCGGGCTCGGCTGGGCCGCCGCGCCCTGGCCGCCGGTGCTGGTCGCGGTCGGCATCGGGCTGGTCGGGCTCACCGCGCAGACCCGACGGGCCGCGCTGACCCACGCCGTCGCCGCCGCCGTGGTCGGCCTCGCCGGGGCGGCCGCCTCGGTGGTCCGGCCCGGCCTGACCGCCGCCGTGCTCTTCGCACTCGCGCTCGGCGGCGCACTCGTCGCACTCGCCCCGCTGGCCCGTACCGCGCCGCTGGGCCGGTACGCCGGGCTGGTCGGCGACTGGGCGGCCGGCGGGGCCGCGTTCGCCTTCCCCGGCGCGGTGGCGTCCTTCGTCGCCTCGGCGGTACCCGTCGACCCCACCCCGACCGTCCTGTCGACCCGCGAGGCCACCGAGCCGGTGCTGGCCGCCAGCTTCCTCGCCGTCTGCGCCGTACTCTGCTACGCGGCGGTCACCCAGGTGGCCCAGCGGCAGATCAGCGGGCCGCTGGCCGTCGGCACCGGCCTCGGTGCGCTCGCCGTCACCGCGGCGGCCTTCGGCGCACCCGGCGCCACCCTGCCGGACGCCCTGGTCGGCGGGTTGCTGCTGGTCAGTGCGATCCTGCTGGTGCTGGCGCCGTCGATCGACGCCGGCCGCCGGGCCGACCGGCTGCTCGACGGCTCGGACATCGCCGCCGCGGCCGTCACCGCCGCCCTGGTCGGCACCCTCGCCCGGATCGCCGGCATCCTCGGCGACGGAGCCGAACTGGCCGCCGCCGCCTTCCTCATCCTGGTGGTGGCCGCCGGGATCCGGGCCATGCCGGCCGACTGGCGGCGCGGACCGGTCCTCGGCATCTCGCTCACCGGCGGCATCGTCGCGCTGCTCGCCGGCGCGACGGCGGCCAGCGGCGGGCTACAGGTGCTGGCCACCCCCGGCCGGCTCTGGGAGGCCGACCTCTCGCAGTGGCACGTCAGCCCGGACGGCACCGGCTGGCAGGCCCCGGTCGCGCTGCTCCTGCTGGCCGGGGCCGCCGCGATCGCCCTGCCCCGGCCGTGGGCGTACGACGTGTCCGCGGTCTGCGTCGGACTCGCCACCATCGGCATCCCGGCGGCGTTCGGGCTGCCCTGGTGGTCCCCGATCGTGGTCGGCGGTGCCGTCGCCACCGTCTACGGGGTGAGTTCCGTCGTCGCCACCGACCCCCGGGCCGGGCTGGCCCGGGCCACCGTGGCCGGCGTGGTCGCCCTGCACGCGGTCGGCACGAGCCTGGTCCGGCCGTGGACGACCGCCGCCGCGCTCGGCATCGTCGCGCTGATCGGCGCCGTCGTCGCCACCCTCGCCCGGGTCGTCGGCACCCTCTCCGGTCCGGCCGAGGAGGACGACTCCTGGTCGATGCCGCCACAGACCGCGCTGATCGGCGGGATCGCCGCCGGCGGGGGGCTGTTCGCGCTCACCGGGGCGCTCGCCTCGCTCGCCGCCGCGCTGGACTGGCCGGCCGAGGTGGTGGTGCTGGCCACCCTCGCCGGGGCCAGCCTCGGCGTGGCGGTGGTCGGACTGGTCCGCCGGCAGGTCCCGCAGTACCTCCCGTACGCCACGGTGGGCATCGTCGGCGGCGCGACCGCGACCTCGGTGGCGGCCCTCTTCACCGGCCTGCCCTGGGGCGTCTACGCCGCCTCGGCCGTACTCCTCGGGGTGCTCGCCGAGCTGGTCCGGGCGGTCACCCCGGCACCTACCCCGCTGCGGGAGCCGATCCGGCGCTGGTCGGTGATGCTCGGCGGGGCGCTCCGCCGGCTGCCCGAGCCGGCCCGGGGCGGCCGCTGGTCGGTCAGCCCCGCCGTCGGGGCGATGCTCGCCGCCGTCCTGCCGACCGCGCTCGCGGTGGCCGCACTGGCGCCCGCGCTGGTGGTGGCGCTTGTCGAGCCGTACCAGACGCTCACCGGGATCTGGGCCGGGCCGCCGGCCGCACTCACCGACCCCGAGCCCGGTGCCGCCGACCCCGGCAACGTACTCGCCGCGCTGCTGCTGACCATCGCCGCCGGGCTGGCCGCCACCGGGTTCGGCGGCGGCCGGCCGGCCCGGGCGGTGCCGGTGGTACTCCCCGGTGCCGCGATCACCCTGCTGATCGCCCCGATCTCGCTCGACCTGGGCTGGCCGAACGTCACCCTGGCCGCGCTCGGGGTGTTCACCATCGCGATGCTCGGGCTGGCGCTCACCCCGCCGCCGCCGGACGCCGAGATCGCCCGCTCGCTGCGGCTGACCCGGATCCTGGTCTTCGGCATCGGGCTGGCCGCCGGTGGTGCCGGGCTGGCCGGCGCGCTCGCCACCCGGGAGCTGACCCTGTTCACCCTGGGCGCGGCGGTCGGGGTCGGCGCCGTCGCCGCGCTGGGCGGCCGGAGCCAGAACGCCCGCATCCTCGGCTGGCTCTTCGCCTCGGTGATGGCCCAGACCTTCGTCTTCACCGCCGGGCTGGTGTTCGGCCTCGACCCGGCCTGGTCCGCCTTCGGGGTACTGGCGGTGGGCGCGATCCTGCTGCTGGTCGCCGCGCTGCTGCCCCGACTGCGCCGTCCGGAGGCGATCCGCGAGGCGACCACCGTGGAGTGGAGCGGGTACGCCGCCGCGCTGATCGCCGCCGCGCTCGCCTACGACTCGCCCCGGCACATCGCCGCACTCCTCGCCGCCTGGGGTGCCGTGCTCGGGATGGCCGCCGTACGCCCCTACCGCAGTACCGTCGAGCGGCGCACCCTCTTCTGGTCGGCGGTCGGCTGCGAGGTGGTCGCCTGGTGGCTGCTGATGGCACTCGCCGACGTGGCGCTGCCGGAGGCGTACACGCTCGTCTTCGCCGTGCTGGCCCTGCTGGTCGGCCTGCTGGAGCTGCGGCACCGCACCGACCTGAGCAGCTGGGCGGCGTACGGGCCGGCGCTGGTGGCGGCGTTCCTGCCGACCCTGGTGATCGTGCTGGCCGGCAACGACAGCGCGCTCCGGCAGGTGTTGCTGCTGCTCGGCGGGGTGGCCACACTGATCTGGGGTTCCTACCGCCGGCAGCAGGCCCCGGTGATCATCGGGGCGGTGGTCACCGCGCTGGCCGCGCTGCGTGCCCTGTTCAGCTTCGGTCCGTGGCTGGTGCTGATCCCGGTCGGCCTGCTGCTGCTGGCGTTCGGGGCCGGCAACGAGAACCGCCGCCGCACCCAGGAGCGCCTGCGCGCCGTACGCGGCATGCGCTGAGGTGTAGCGCTGAGGTGTAGCGCTGAGGTGTAAGGAAGGGCCCCTTCTTATACAAAAAGCGATAAGAAGGGGCCCTTCCTTACACCTGGAGGCTGGCGCGGAGGTTGGCTTCCTTCTGGGCGACGAGCGCCGCCAGGTCGGCCTGGTAGCCGACCATCCGGTCCCGGAGCGCCTCGTCGGCGGCGGCGAGGATGCGCACCGCCAGCAGGCCGGCGTTGCGGCCGTTGCCGATCGAGACGGTCGCCACCGGAATGCCGGCCGGCATCTGCACGATGGAGAGCAGCGAGTCGAGCCCGTCGAGGTGCGCCAGCGGCACCGGCACCCCGATCACCGGCAGCGGGGTGGCCGAGGCCACCATGCCGGGCAGTGCCGCCGCGCCGCCCGCCCCGGCGATGATCACCCGGATGCCCCGCCCGGCGGCGGACTGGGCGTACTCCATCATCTTGACCGGGGTACGGTGCGCCGAAACCACCCCGACCTCGTAGCCGACCCCGAACTCGGTGAGCGCCTCGGCCGCCGCGCCCATCACCGGCCAGTCCGAGTCGCTGCCCATGATCAGGCCGACCGGCGGCGCAGACTCCGTCACTCGTGTCCCTCCCGTAGCCACCAGGCGGCCCGGACGGCCCGGGCGCGTACCTTCTCCAGGTCGTCACCGAGCACCGTGACGTGCCCGATCTTCCGGCCGGGCCGGACCTGCTTGCCGTAGAGGTGCACCTTGACGCCCGGGTCCTCGGCGAAGAGGTGGTGCAGCCGCTCGTCGATCGACATGCCGCCGTCCGGGCCGCCGAGCACGTTGGCCATCACCACCACCGGGGCGGCGAGCGCGGTGTCGCCCATCGGATAGTCGAGCACCGCCCGCAGGTGCTGCTCGAACTGGGAGGTCCGGGCACCCTCGATCGTCCAGTGCCCCGAGTTGTGCGGGCGCATCGCCAACTCGTTGACGACGAGCGCCGGCCCGCCGTCCGGGCCGGCCACCTCGAACAGCTCGACCGCCAGCAGGCCGACCACGCCGAGCGCGGTGGCCAGGTCGATGGCGAGCTGCTGGGCCCGCAGCGCCAGCTCCTCCGGCAGCCTCGGCGCCGGTGCCAGCACCTCGACGCAGATGCCGTCCCGCTGCACGGTCTCCACCACCGGGTACGCCGCCACCTGGCCGAACGGCGAGCGGGCGACCTGCACCGCCAGCTCCCGGCGCAGCGCCACCCGCTCCTCGGCGATCAGCTCGGTGCCGGCCTCCCGCAGCGTGCGGACCAGCTCGGTCGCCTCGGCCGGGCCGGAGACGACCCAGACTCCCCGGCCGTCGTAGCCGCCCCGGGCCGCTTTCAGGATCACCGGCCAGCCCAGTTCGGCACCGAACTCCACCAGCTCGCCCGGTTCGGCGACCGGCCGCCAGCGCGGCACCGGCGCGGCCAGCTCGGTCAGCCGCTCCCGCATCGCCCGCTTGTCCTGGGCGTAACGCAGCGCGTCGGCGGGCGGATAGACCGCCACCCCGGCCTCGGCGAGCGCCCGCACGTGCTCGGTCGGCACGTGCTCGTGGTCGAAGGTGACCACGTCGGCGCCGTCGGCGAAGTCACGCAGCGCGGCGAGGTCGGTGTGCTGGCCGTACCGGACGTCGGCGGCGACCAGCGCGGCACCGTCCTCCGGGGTGAGCGCGAGGACGCGGAGCGACTGGCCGAGGGCGATCGCGGCCTGGTGGGTCATCCGGGCCAGTTGGCCGCCACCCACCATGCCGACAACGGGCAGACCCGTGCGGGAATCCATAGCGCGGGCAAGCCTAACTCCCGGCCACGCCGAGCTGCGCCAGCAGGGCGTCCGGGGAGGTGACCGGGCGGTCGCAGACGAAGCCCCGGCAGACGTAGACGGTCGGGTCGCTGTCGACCATCGGCCGGTCGGCGAGCAGGGGTACGCCCGGCCGGTCCGGCTCGCCGGCCACCACCACCGCACCGGGCGGGGCGTGCCGGTGCGCCAGCGCCAGCAGCGGGTCGCCGGCCGGTTCGGCGGTGACCACCGCGATCTCGTACGGGCCGGAGAGCAGCGCCTCGCCGACAGCCGCCGCGTACCCGGTGAACCGGGCGTGCCGGGCGACGATCGGCGCGACGGTCTCCAGGGCGGCCACCGCCGCCTCCCGGAAACGCACCTGACCGCCCAGCGCCGAGTACGCCACAAGCGCCGCCGCCACCGCCGACAGCCCGGACGGGGTGGCGTTGTCGGTCGGGTCGGCAGGCCGGCTGACCAGCTGCTCGGCGTCGTCGGCGGTGTCGTAGAAGCCGCCCTGCCCGGTGCCGAAGCGGTCCAGGGCGACGTCCAGGAGTTGCCCGGCCAGCTCCAGCCAGCGCCCCTCCCCGGTGAACTGGTGCACCGCGCAGAACGCCTCGGCTACACAGCCGTAGTCCTCCAGCACCCCGGCCGGCTCACCCACCTGACCGTCCCGGGAGACCCGGCGCAGCCGCCCGTCGACGAGATGCCGCTGCGCGAGCACCTCGGCGATCCGCACCGCCGCCGCCCCGGCGACCGGGTCGGCGGTGAGGGTGGCGTACTCGACCAGGGCGGTGACGGCGAGCCCGTTCCAGGCCGCCACCACCTTGTCGTCCCGGGCCGGCTGCGGCCGGCGGTCGCGTACCTCCCGGAGCGCGGCCCGGACCCGCTGCCAGCGTTCCCGGATCTCCGGGTCGGCGTCGTCGACGTCCCGGGCCAGCCGGAGCACGCTGGTGCCGTGTTCGAAGGTCCCCGCGTCGGTGACCGCGAAGAGGTCGGCGGCCCAGCGGCCGTCGTCGTCGCCGAGCGCCTCGACGAGCTGGGCCGGGGTCCAGGCGTAGGTGGCCCCCTCCACCCCCTCGGTGTCGGCGTCCAGCGCCGACGCCAGCCCGCCGGCCGGGGTGTCCAGGTCGTCCAGCAGGAACGCGGCGGTCTCGGCGGCGACCCGGCCGGCGAGCGCGTCCCCGGTGAGCCGCCAGAGCTGGGTGTAGACCCGCAGCAGCAGCGCGTTGTCGTAGAGCATCTTCTCGAAGTGCGGCACCGTCCAGTGCCCGTCCACCGAATACCTGGCGAAGCCGCCGGCGAGCTGGTCGTAGATGCCGCCCCGGGCCATCGCCTCGCAGGTGTGCCGGACGATCTCCAGGTCCCGGGCCGCGCCGGTGCGCTGGTGGTGCCGGAGCAGGAAGAGCAGGTTCATCTGCGGCGGGAACTTGGGGGCGTTGCCGAAGCCGCCGTTGATCTCGTCGTACTCCCGGGCGAGCTGCTCGGCGGCGGCGTCCAGCGTGTCGGCGGTGAGCGGCGCGGTCGGCCCGCCGACCGCCTGGGCGCCGGCCAGTGCCTCGACCACGGCGGCGCCCTGCTGCAACACCGCCTCGCGCTGGTCCGTCCAGGCCTGCGTCACCGACTGGAGCAGCCGGACGAAGTTCGCCTGCGGGAAGTAGGTCCCGCAGAAGAACGGGGTGCCGTCCGGGGCGGCGAAGACCGTCATCGGCCAGCCGCCCTGCCCGGTCATCGCCTGGGTGGCGGTCATGTAGACGGCGTCGACGTCCGGCCGTTCCTCCCGGTCCACCTTGATCGGCACGAAGTTGTCGTTCACCAGCTTGCCGACGGCCTCGTCCTCGAAGGACTCGTGCGCCATCACGTGGCACCAGTGGCAGGCCGCGTAGCCGACCGAGATCAGCACCGGTACGTCCCGGCGCCGGGCCTCGGCGAACGCCTCCGGCGTCCAGGGCCACCAGTCGACCGGGTTGTCCTTGTGCTGGAGCAGGTAGGGGCTGGTCGCATCGGCCAGTCGATTCACCCGACGACCATAACCGCTGTGCCGGTACGCCGCTCGGCGCTCGGCCCGCTCGGCGCTCGCGGCGGTGGGCGCTCGACGCTCGGGGCGGTCGGCCCGGCCCCGTCGTGGTGGCTAGGAGGCGCCGTCGGCGCGTAGCGGCAGGATCCGGGCCTGGGCGGAGTCGAGCAGCGAGCGCAGCACCGCGACGATCTTGTCCGACGGCATCGGCCGGAAGAAGTGGTAGCCCTGGGCAGCCGTACAGCCCAGTTCGGCGAGCGCGGCCCGCTGGTCGGCGGTCTCCACCCCCTCGGCCACCACCCGCAACCCCAGCTCGCGGCCGAGGTCGACGGTGGTGCGCACGATCGCCGCCGCCTCCGGCGACTCCGCCATCTTCATCACGAACGACCGGTCGACCTTCAGCTCGTCCACCGAGATCCGGGTCAGGAAGGTGAGCGAGGAGAAGCCGGTGCCGAAGTCGTCCACGGCCAACTGCACGCCCATGGTGCGCAGCGCGGAGAGCACCTCGTCGATGACCTCCAGCTCGCTCATCACCACCGTCTCGGTGATCTCCAACACCAGCCGGCGCGCCGGCACCTGGTGCCGGCGCAGCGACTCGGCCACCTCGGCCGGCAGCCTCGGGTCGAGCAGGCTGCGCGCCGACAGGTTGATCGAGATCGGTACGTCGAGACCGTGCCGGGCCCACTCGGCGGCCACCCCGAGCGCCTTGTCCACCACATACCGGGTGAAGGCGCCGAGCAGTTCGCTGCCCTCGATGGTCCGGACGAAGTCGGCCGGGCTGAGCCGGCCCCGCCGGGGGTGCCGCCAGCGAATCAGTGCCTCCACCCCGGTCGGCTCCCCGGTGCAGAGGTCCACCGCCGGCTGGAGCGCGAGTTCGAGCTGGTCGTCGACGTCCAGCGCCTCGCGCAACTCGGCGAGCAGGGCGAGCTTGTCGGTGCTGGCCGCGTCCCGGGCGCTGTCGTACGACGCGACGCTGCCGCCGCCCTGCTTCGCCTGGTACATCGCGATGTCGGCCCGGCGCAGTAGCTCGGTCATGTCGGCGGTACCCGCGCCGGCCACCACCACCCCGACGGAGACCTCGACCGACATCCGCACCCCGGCCACCTCGATCGGGGTGGCCAGCAGCTCGACGATCTCCCGGGCCCGGCGCAGCACGTTCGGCATCGGCGAGCGGTCGGTGGACGGTTCGGTGAGTACCGCCGGGGTGGGGATCAGCAGGGCGAACTCGTCCCCGCCGAGCCGGCCCAGCAGTTCGCCGGGGCGGACCACGGCGTCCAGCCGGTCGGCCGTCACCTGGAGGAGTTCGTCGCCGGCCGCGTGCCCCAGGGTGTCGTTGACCTCCTTGAAGTGGTCGATGTCGAGCAGCAGCAGCGCCACCGGATGGTCGTGGCCGAGCTGGTGCAGCGCGACGTCGCCCTTGCTCAGCAACGCCGCCCGGTTGATCAGGTTGGTGAGCGCGTCGTGCACCGCCTCGTACGACGACCGGGCCGTCACCAGCCGGAGCTGGCGGTGCGTCGCCGCGTCGTGCAGCGCCGCCGCCAGCGCGTCCCCGAACGCGGAGAGCGCGTCCTGCTCCCGCTGGCTCGGCGGGGCGGAGCGGGGGAACCGGACCCGCAGCTCGCCGACCGGGGACGCGCCGACGACCAGCGGTCGGACGAGTTCCTGCTCGGTCCGTCCGGTCACGGCGAGGCCCGGCGGGCTGCCGGCACGACCGCCGGCCGGCCCGGTGCCCCGGTCGGCGGCCAGGTCGCCGCCGACCTGACTCGCGGCCAGGTCCAGGCCGAGCCGGCTGGCGAGCGGCAGTCGGCCGTTCCCGGCGATCGGCGCCCCGGCGGGCCCGGCCGGCTCCGGGTCGGCCCGCTCGGCGGTGGTCAGGTCGCGGTGCACCACCGGCCGGCCCGGCTCGCCCCGGTAGCGCCGCCACCGGCCGTCGCCGCGCCGCACGTCCACCTCGACCCACTCCGCGCCGAACAGCGCCAGCGGGCCGGCCACGCCGGCGGTGGCCACGCCGTGCTCGTCGAGCTGGTTGAGCGCGCCGGTCGCCTCGGCCAGGGCCCGCCAGGCCCGGCGCTCGTCGTCGGCGCGGAGCCGGTGACTGTACGTCTGCTGGAGCAGCCAGAGCACCGGCGGCAGGAAGAGCAGCCAGCGGGGGTCGTACTCGAGCACGGCCACCACGGCCAGCCCGACGAAGACGTTGCCGACGAACATCAGCAGTTTGCCCTGAAGGGCGCGGAGCAGCGCCGGCCAGAGCCGTTCGCCGTGCCGCAGCGCCAGGGTGAGCCCGACCAGCCAGGCCGAGGCCAGCAGGTAGCTCAGCGAACCGACGGCGAGCGCGGCGATCAGCGGCGGCGACAGGTCGCCGGCGAACCGGGTCCGCAGCGCCTCCGGTACGTTCGTGCCGAGTGTTCCGGCGACCGCCAGTGCCACAGTGACGGCCAGCCCGACCGAGACGGCCATCGAGGCGGCGGTGTGCACGACGTCCAGCGCCGAGCGCCGGTCAACGAAGATCGTCAGTAGGGTCCAGGCGAGCACCGCGCCGAGCAGGGCGGCGGCCGGCAGCCAGCCGGGTGGCACCAGGGCGAGGCCGATGATGAACGACGCCTCGCCCCAGGTGACGCTGACCCGGCCGGAACCGATCCGCAACCGCAGCCGGAACAGTTGCGCGACCGCCATCACCGCGATGGCGATGCCGAACCGGGCCACCGCCGGCAGCGGGTCGTCGGCCGACGGACTGGTGGGGAGGAGCAGGCCGGCCACGGCGAGGGCCACCGCGACGGGCAGGACGCTGAAGGTGAGGGCGCGCGCCCGACGGGGTGTCGACGCGATGCCGGCCAGGGCGAGGAAGCGTCCCGGCCGACGCCCCGAGGTCACGGATCGCCGCCGTTCGCCGGCGGCCACTTCGGAACGTGGCCATGCCGCCACCGGCGCCGGGCGTCGGGTCTGCTTCTCATCGGCGCCCCCCTCCCGCGCACGGTGCGGGGACTTTTGGTCCCCCGGCGGAAGGCTAAGCCAATCCGATTGAGCGCAACAGGGGGCGCCTGGGCGGATTAGCGTGAATCATGGCGCGGACTGGTCGTTCCGGCCCTGCTGGGCGGTATTGGGAGCGCTTCCAGCAGATTCCTCCGGCCCGGACGCCACGGCGGACTCCGGCACAGCAGACTCCGCCTCGTCGGCCGACGGCTCGCCGGCCGACGCCGCGGTGCCCGGCAGGTCGTCGTCGCGCTGGTGCGGGAAGCGGTCCGGCAGCCGGCGCAACCTGGCGTTCATGTTGCGGATCAGCAGAACCGTGGCGATGGCCAGTACGGTGATCAGGAACAGACCCATCGGTCCGGCCAGGCCACCGGTCCGGGTGTCGCCGAAGTTGTTCTGCGCGAGCACCTGCGCAGCGCTAAGCATGACTGGAAATCCTCCGATGTGCCGGCCTACCGCTTTACGGTACGCCTAACCCGGGCTCAGCGGACCTGCGCGGTCTCGCGTACTCCGGCGAAGAGGTCCGACTCGGGCAGCGGACTCTCCACCACCGAACGGACCAGCTCGAAGTCCTCGGTCGGCCAGGCCTGCTGCTGCAACTCCATCGGCACGTGGAACCAGAAGCCGTCCGGGTCGACCTGGGTGGCGTGCGCCCGCAGCGCGGCGTCCCGGACCGGGAAGTAGTCGGCGCACGGCACCCGGGTGGTGATCCGCGGCCCCTTGTCCGGCCGGTCCTCCCAGCGCTCCAGCCACTCCGCGTACGGCGACTCGGCGCCCCGGGCGAGCATCCCCTCGTGCAGCGCCATGATCTTGGCCTTGGAGAAGCCGATGTCGTAGTAGAGCTTCAACGGCTGCCACGCCGCACCCAGCTCCGGGAAGCGCTCCGGGTCGCCGGCCGCGTCGAACGCCGCCACGCTGACCTTGTGACACATGATGTGGTCGGGGTGCGGATAGCCGCCGTCCTCGTCGTAGGTGGTGACGACGTGCGGCCGGAACTCGCGCATCAGCTTGACCAGTGGCGCCGCCGCGACCTCGACGTCCTGGAGCGCGAAGCAGCCCTCCGGCAGCGGGGGCAGCGGGTCACCCTCCGGCAGCCCCGAGTCGACGAAGCCGAGCCAGGCCTGCTCGATGCCGAGGATCGCCCGGGCGGCGTCCATCTCGGCCCGGCGGATCTCGGCGATGTTCGCCCAGACGTCCGGTCGGTCCAACTTCGGGTTCAGGACGCTGCCCCGCTCGCCGCCCGTACAGGTGACGACGAGGACCTGCACGCCTTCGGCGACGTACTTGGCCATGGTCGCCGCGCCCTTGCTCGACTCGTCGTCGGGATGGGCGTGCACGGCCATCAGCCGTAGCTGCTCTGCCAACTCAGGTGCTCCCTCGTGATGCCTGGGCCGGGCTCGGCCCCCGGTCCCCCTCCAGGCGCCCGTCCCTCGTCTACTGCGAGAATGGGCGTACCCATTCTTGCCGATGCCACCGACAACAGCCCCAGGAGATACCCGCTGGTGCCCGAGACGCCCGCCACACCCGTACCCTCCGCCCCGGTGTTCCCACCCGGCCGGTACGGTCGGCGCCGCGCGCACCGGCGCCGCCGGCCCTGGATCCCAGCGCTGCTGGCGGTGGCCCTGCTGGCGGTGACCGTCGCCGCCTCCTACCGCCTCTACCGGCAGTACGGCGACCCGAACTACGACGCCCAGGTGATCACCTACACCGAGATCACCGACAGCCAGCTGGTACTCGACTTCCGGGTGACCGTCCCGGCGGGCGGCTCGGCGGTCTGCGTGCTGCGGGCCCGCGCCAAGGACGGCGCCGAGGTCGCCCGCGAGGAGGTACGGGTCGACGCCGGGCCGGGACAGCGGCACCTGACGGTCCGGCACCTGCTGGCCACCACGGCCCGGCCGATGCTCGGCGAGGTGCTCCGCTGCCGCCCGGCCGGCTGAGCACCTGCCCCCGCTGCCGCCCGGCCTGCCGGGCGGGCCCTGCTCCGCCGGGGTCGGTCCACGGGTGCCCGAGGAACGCCGTCCGCACCTGTACAGCGGTAAATGACGTGGCGTCCGGTGTGTAGCGCACTGGTAACTTGGTAATTCGTCCCTGTCCACGACTACCCGAGGAGATCGTCTGTGTCCACGACCGACCGCGCGGCAGCCACCTGGCTGTCCCAGGAGGCCTACGACCGGCTGCAGGCGGAGCTCAACGAGCTGATCGCCGGGCGGCCGGCGATCGCCGCCGAGATCAACGCCCGGCGAGAAGAGGGTGACCTCAGGGAGAACGGCGGTTACCACGCCGCCCGGGAGGAACAGGGCAAACAGGAATTCCGGATCCGTCAACTACAGGAACTGCTGCGTACCGCCCAGGTGGGCGAGGCGCCGGCCGCCGACGTGGTGGCACCGGGCTGCGTCGTCACGATCCACTTCGACGACGACACCGACGACACCGAGACCTTCCTGCTGGGGTCCCGGGAGATCGCCGCCACCACCGACCTGACCGTCTACAGCCCGGAGTCCGCGCTCGGCAAGTCCATCCTCGGCGCCCGCCCCGGCCAGACCGTCACGTACACGGCGCCCAGCGGGGCGGAGATCAAGGTGACGGTGGTCCGCTTCGAGGCGTACGGCGGCTGAGCAGGAGACGACCGGCGACGGACGACGTCCCAGCCCGGCCGGCTCAGCCCGGCTGGGCGACGTCGACCTGGTAGCCGCAGCCGCGCAACGCACTGATCAGCCGGTCGGAGTGCTCGGGCCCCCGGGTCTCCACCGAGAGCGCCACCTCCACCTCGCCGAGCCGCAGGTGCGGGTTCTGCCGCTGGTGCACCACGTCGACGACGTTGCCCCGGTGCTCGCCGATCAGCCCCAACAGCGACGCCAACTGGCCGGGCCGGTCCGCGCAACGCACGGTGATCCGCAGGAAGCGGCCCGCCGAGGCGAGCCCGTGCTCGATCACCCGCAGCATCAGCAGCGGGTCGATGTTGCCGCCGGAGAGCACCGCCACCACCGGCGGCTCGACCTGCACCGCCCCGGACATCAGCGCCGCCACCCCGGCGGCACCGGCCGGCTCCACCACCTGCTTGCCGCGCTCCAGCAGCATCAGCAGGGCCCGGGAGATGTCCTCGTCCGGCACCGTCACGATCTCGTCCACCAGCTTGCTGACGTGCGCGAAGGTGACCTCGCCGGGGCGGCCCACCGCGATGCCGTCGGCGATGGTGGCGAAGGCGGGCAGGCGTACCGGCTCGCCGGCCCGCAGCGAGGCGGGGAAGGCGGCGGCACCGGCGGCCTGCACCCCGATCACCCGTACCTCCGGGCGGAGCGCCTTGGCCGCCACCGCGATCCCGGAGATCAGGCCCCCGCCGCCGACCCCGGCGACGATGGTCCGCACCTCCGGACACTGCTCCAGGATCTCCAGCGCCACCGTGCCCTGCCCGGCGATCACGTCCGGGTGGTCGAACGGGTGGATGAAGACCGCCCCGGTACGGTCGGCGAAGTCCTCCGCCGCCACCAGTGACTCGTCCACGGTGTTGCCGACCAGTTCCACCCGGGCGCCGTACCCCTTGGTGGCCGCCACCTTCGGCAGCGGCGCGCCCACCGGCATGAAGACGGTGGCGGCGGCGCCGAGCAGGCCGGCGGCGAGCGCGACCCCCTGGGCGTGGTTGCCGGCGCTGGCCGCCACCACCCCCCGGTCCCGCTCCGCCGCCGAGAGCCGGGCGATCCGCACGTACGCGCCACGGACCTTGTACGACCCGGCCCGCTGCACGTGCTCGCACTTGAGCCAGACCGGTCCGCCCAGGGCGGCGGAGAGCGGCCGGGACGGCTCCAGCGGAGTGGTCCGGACGACCCCGGCGAGCAGTTCGCGCGCGGCGGTCACCTCGGCGAGTCCTACCAGCTCCGTCATGTCCCAGATCGTCGCATCCCGGCCCGGCCGCGCTCGACCCGGCGCTGCCGGCGTGCCCGAGGTCACCCGGCACCGGATTGTCGCCGCCGTTCTATCCTCCGCTCGGGTCGTCGCCCTCTCCTCCAGCCGCCGCAGCATGGGAACGGAGCCTGAAGATGTCTGCCGGCACCGAGCCGACCTCCGCGGGCGGGTCGCTGCCCGGCGGGCCGCCGCCACCGCTGCCCTGGCGGGACGTGGTCCGGCTCAGGCTGACCGCCGAACCGGAGAGCCGGCCGGAGTGGCTGGTCTGGTACGCCCGCTGGCTCGCCCTCGGCGCCGGCCTGCTGCTCTGCGGCGTGCTACTTGCCGTCATGCCGGCCGCCCCCTGCACGGCGGCGGACCCGTGCGGCCCGGACCGGGCCGGCAACGTCGTCGTCGGGCTGATCGGCAGCCTCCCGCTGCTCGCCCTCGTCCGGCTGGAGTTCGCCTCGGCGGTGACCGCCGCGACGGTGCCCACCGCGCTCGGCTACGAGCTGACCCAGGCCGACCACCTGCCGGTCTGGTTCTACCTGCTGCTCGTCGGCTACGCGGTCGGCTGCGGGCTGCTCGCCCGGCTGACCCGGCTGCCCCGGCGGCACCGGGCGGCGGTGCGCGACTGGCACCGCCGGGCCCGCCAGGCGAGGCCACCCCGGCCGGCCCGGCCGCCCCACCTCCCGCTGGGCTCGGTGGTCGCCGGCACGGTGCTGCTCACCGTCGCGCTGGCCCTGGCCGCCTGGAGCGCCGTGCGGCAGGGCGAGGTCGACGACCAGCAGCGCCGGGCCGAGGTGGTGAGCGCCACCGTGCTCTCCCACCCGTCCTGGGCAGAGATCCAACTCGGTTTCCCGGACGGCCGGCCGGGCGAACGGCTGCCGGTCTACGAACCGGCCGACTATCCGGTCGGTTCCACCGTCGAGGTCGCGCTGGACGACGCCGGCCTGCGGCAACTCGTCAGCGAGCCGTACGACGTGACGCCGATGCTGACCCTGGTGACGGTCCTCGCCCTGCTCGGGCTCGGCGTCGGTGCCCGGGCCGCCGCCCGGGTACTGGCCGGCCGCCGGTTCTTCCGGCGACCGCAGCCGCTGCACACTGTCGCCGTGCACCAGGGCGTCGACCGGGTGTACGTCTACGCCGGCACCGGCCCCGACGTACTCCCGCTGGCCGAGATCCAGGTACGGGACCGGCTGGTACCGTCGGCCGGCCGCGAGCCCCGACCGGCGGTGCTGCACGGTGTGCCCGTACCCGGACAGTGGGGCACGGTGACTGTCGACGGCCGTACCCTCTCGCCGGTCGGCCCGGTCCTGCTGCCCGAGCCGACCGCACCATGGCTGGCGACCCCGCGTCGCCGCGGGGTGCTCCGGCCGGGTCGGGTGTCGCCGGTCCGGCCCGGTCCGACCGCTGCGCGGGACCGACCGAGGTGACCGACGCCGGCCCGCTCGTCGCGATCCTGGACGCACTGGCGGTTCCGGACCCGCCGGGGGCGTCAGCCGGCCGGGGTCGGCACCCGGGGCCAGTTCGGGGCGTGCCGGCGCCACGGGCCGGTCATCTCGAACTGCCCCGCCACCCCGAGCAGCAGCAGCTCCGAGCCGGGCGGCCCGACCAGTTGCACTCCGACCGGCAGCCCGTCCGGGCGCAGTCCGACCGGTACCACGAGCGACGGCAGTCCGGCCAGGTTCCACGGCCCGGCGTACGGGGCGTACCGGATGCAGGTCAGCAGGTTCGCCCGCCACGGCCGCGACGCCCAGCCGTCGGCCGGCGGCGGAGCGCTGGCCAGGGCCGGGGTGAGCAGCAGGTCGACCGAGTGGTCGCCGAAGAAGCCGATGCTCCGCTCCCGCCACCGGGTGCGGTCCTGCTCGCGTACCAGGCCGCGGCGCAGGGCCCAACCGCCGAGGGCGGCGTGCCGCCGGCTGCGCTGTTGCAGGGTGGCCGGATCGAGGCCGGCCGCCTCGATCTCGTTCGCCGCCGACGCCAGCCAGGTGGCGATGCCGCGCAACCCCAGCGAGGTCGGATAGACCGGGTCGACCGAGACGGTGTCGTGTCCGGCCACCGCCAGCAGCTTCGCGGCGGCGGCCACCGCGTCCCGGTTCGGCTGGTCCGGGCGTACCCCGGCCACCGGCGACCGGAGCGAGACGGCGACCCGCAGCCGCTGCGGAGGTGTCAGCTTCTCCGGCCGGCGTCCGGCGAGCACCGCGAAGCCGACCGCGGCGTCCGCCACGGTGCTGGCCAGGATGCCCTGCTCGGCGAGTCCGTACCAGTCGTTGGCGCCGAGCTGGCACGGCACCACGCCCCGGCCCGGCTTGAGCCCGACCAGGCCGCAGCAGGCGGCCGGGATCCGGATCGAGCCGAGTCCGTCGTTGCCGTGCGCGATCGGCACCATGCCGGAGGCCACCGCCGCCGCCGCGCCGCCGGAGGAGCCGCCCGGGGTGCGGTCGGGCGCCCACGGGTTGCGGGTCGCCACCGCCTCGTCGTCGGTGAACCCGAACAGCCCGAGTTCCGGCATCCGGGTCACCCCGACGATCACCGCACCGGCGCCGCGCAGCCGCCGGACCACCTCGTGGTCGGACTCGGCAACCGGGGTACGCGCCGCCGCCGACCCGTTCCAGGTCGGCAGGCCCGCCACGGCGGTGTTCTCCTTGACCGCCACCGGCACCCCGGCCAGCGGCAGGTTCGCCAGGTCGTCCTGCTCGTCGACCTTCTCCGCCTCGACGATCGCCTCGCCGCCCCGCACCACCCGGAACGCGGACAGCTCACGGTCGGTCCGGTCGATGTGGTCGAGGTGGTCCGCCACCACCTGGGTGGCGGAGGCGTCCCCGCGACGGACGGCCCGGGCGATCTGCTTCGCGGTCGCGCCCACCCAGTTCGGCGTGATGTCCTGCACGGCCACCTCCCCATCGGCTTGTCCGCGGCGCCGTCCGGGCGGCCAGCCGGCCGGACGACGGTCAGCCGAGCGCCTGCTCCAGGTCTGCGAGTAGGTCGTCGGCGGTCTCGATGCCGACAGACAGTCGCACGAGATCGGCGGGAACTTCAAGCGGCGAGCCGGCAGCACTTGCGTGTGTCATCCGGCCCGGGTGTTCGATCAGCGACTCGATCCCGCCCAGCGACTCGGCGAGGACGAAGAGTTTCGCCCGGTCGCAGATCTGTACGGCGTGCTCCTCGCCGCCGGCCGCCCGGAAGGAGATCATCCCCCCGAACCGGCGCATCTGCTTCGCCGCGACCTCGTGCCCGGGGTGCTCCGGCAGGCCGGGATAGAGCACCTGGGCCACCGCCCGGTGCCCGGCGAGGTAGTCGGCGATCCGCTCGGCGTTGTCGCAGTGCCGGTCCATCCGTACCCCGAGGGTCTTCACCCCGCGCAGGGTCAGCCAGGCGTCGAACGGCCCGTTCACCGCCCCCATCGCGTTCTGGTGGTAGCGCAGCTCCTCGCCGAGCGCGGCGCTGGCCGCGACGAGGGCGCCGCCGACGACGTCGGAGTGCCCGCCGACGTACTTGGTGGTGGAGTGCACCACCACGTCCGCGCCGAGCGCGATCGGCTGCTGGAGGTACGGCGAGGCGAAGGTGTTGTCGACCACGAGCAGCGCGTCGACGTCACTGGCCAGTCCGGCGAGCCCGGCGATGTCGGCGATCCCGAGCAGCGGGTTGGTGGGAGTCTCCACCCAGATCACCCTGGTCTGGCCGGGGCGGACCGCCGCGCGTACCGCGTCGACGTCGGATATCCGGGCCGCCGTCCAGGTCAGCCCCCAGCGCTCGGCGACCCGGGCGAAGAGCCGGAACGTGCCCCCGTACGCGTCGTCCGGGATCACCACGTGGTCACCGGGCCGGCAGACCGTACGCAGCAGGGTGTCCTCGGCGGCCAGCCCGCTGGCGAAGGTCAGCCCGACCGGGCCGCCCTCCAGCGCGGCGAGGCAGTCCTGCAGCGCGTCCCGGGTCGGGTTCGCCGACCGGCTGTACTCGTAGCCGAGCCGGGGCGCGCCGACGGCGTCCTGGGCGTAGGTGCTGGTCTGGTATATCGGTGGCACCACCGCCCCGGTGCGGGGCTCCGGCTCCTGGCCGGCGTGGATGGCGAGTGTCTCGAAGCCGTGACTCATTTGCAGAAGGCTAGCCTGCCGTGATGGCGGCTTGCGTGTTCTGCGGGATAGCGGGGACGCGAGGACGTTGCGAAAACGCTACCCCTCATCCAGATCCAGCAACTTCGCGGCGGCAGCCGTATCCATGATGTTCGACCAGGCCTGCTCGTTGGCCCGGAGGCTCCGCTCCGGCAGGACGGTCTCCGGGTACCAGCCACCATGGTCACAGCCGGGAACGATGTCGAGGATGATCTTCGTGATGTTCTCCGGCACCGAGCCGGTGACCCGGATAGCGACGTAGGTCTCGTGTCCGGCGTCGGCACGGACCTGGACACCGAGGACGAAGGTATCGAGATCCATCGAGTGCTCGTGCCCGTCCCTGAGGGAGGCGCCCACGAGGCCCGGGACTGTCCGCTCCAACCTCCGGACGAACCGCAGGCCCGCCTCCAACCGGTAACGCAACCGGTCGTCCTGAGTCGGTAGCAGGTACGCCGAACAGGTGTCGGTAGCCAACGGCGGCCGAATCTCGGCGTTGTGCCGGGCGCGCCGCCCTGCCCGCCGCGACCAGGCGGCGTAGAAGTCGTCCGGGCTGCCGGACTCGCGACGCCCGGCGGCAACCAGCCACGGCAGTCCGGTTTCCGCCCACACCGCACCACGCCACCGCTGAACCTTGACCTTGAAGAAGACCTGGTCGTCGAGGGCCCGGATACGCTCGTGCGGGGTTTCGGCCGCGGCGAACTGTTCACCCGCCTTGTGCAGCAGGGGGTGCGCGATGCTGTCGAGCGGCTTGTCGAGCGAGGGAAGGGGTAGGTCCAGGTCGTCCCGGAGGCAGCGCAGAGTCGGGCGGGCGGCTTCCATGCCGGCGGCTACTCCCCTACCCCGCCGAGTCGGTCGATGTCCTCGCGCGGAACGCCGGTCAGCAGGCTCAGCCGCGAAGTCGTGCTGCCGTCGAGCAGCCGCATCGCCTCGGCCATCCGCTCCTGTATCTCCGTACGACGGGCCGCGAGGTAGTCCTTGACCGCCTCGGCGACCAAGTCCTTCTTTGTGAGCCCGAGGAAGTGTGCGCCCTGTGAAATCAACTCGTCGACCGCCGGATCGACCTTGAGCGGCGCCTGTCGTTTCGGCTTCACCATGCCGTCACCCCCTACCTCGCCGCAATGGTACCCAAGTACCTCACGCCCGCCGGCCGGTCCACTAGGCTCCCTCCGTGGCGGCTTGCGTGTTCTGCGGGATCGTGGCGGGTGGGGTGGCGTTCCGGGTGGCGGACAGCCCGGACGGGGTGGCCTTCCTCGACGTACGGCCGGTGTTCAGGGGGCACGTGCTGGTGGTGCCCCGGGAGCACGTGGAGACTCTCGGTGACCTGCCGGAGCAGGCGTTGCCGGGCTACTTCCGGCTGGTCCGGCGACTCGCGCTCGCCGTCGAGGCCGGGATCGGTGCCGGCGGCACGTTCGTGGCGATGAACAACCGGGTGTCCCAGTCCGTCCCGCACCTGCACACCCACGTCGTACCCCGGACCAAGGGTGACGGGCTGCGCGGCTTCTTCTGGCCGCGGACCAGGTACGCCTCGGACGAGGAGGCCAGCTGGTACGCCGACCGGATCTCCGCCGCACTCGGTGCGACCGGGCCGACGGGTGGTGCGGGCCGGGGCGGGTAAGGATCCGGGTACGTGCCGCGTTGCACCCGACAGAGGTACGAGAGGAGTTCCATCGTGTTCCTACGGCGTGCAAATGCCGAACTGCCCACCCCCGACCAGGCCCTGCCCGGCCGGCCGATCGCGATGCCGGTTTCCGACCGGCACGAGGTGCTCGGCACCCCGCTGCGGGGGCCGTGGCCGGCCGGCGCCCAGGTCGCCGTCTTCGGGATGGGTTGCTTCTGGGGGGCAGAGCGGCTGTTCTGGACCCTGCCCGGGGTGATTTCCACCTCTGCGGGCTATGCGGGCGGTTACACCCGGAATCCGACCTACGAGGAGGTCTGTTCGGGCCGGACCGCGCACGCCGAGGTGGTCCAGGTGGTCTACGACCCGTCGAAGATCGGCTACGAGGACCTGCTCAAGGTCTTCTGGGAGAACCACGACCCGACCCAGGGAATGCGGCAGGGCAACGACGTCGGTACCCAGTACCGGTCGGCGATCTACACCACGACGGACGAGCAGGCGGCGACCGCCCGGTCCTCCCGGGACGCGTTCGCCCCGGTGGTGGCGCAGGCCGGACGCGGCGAGATCACCACCGAGATCGCGGAGCTGGGCGACTACTACTACGCCGAGGACTACCACCAGCAGTATTTGGCGCCGACCAAAAATCCCGATGGTTATTGCAACCACGGCCCGAACGGGATGACCTGCCCCGTGGGCGTGGCCAAGACGGCCTGACCCCGGCACCGCGCGGGTCCGCAGATCCGCGGACCCGCGCCAGCGCCGACATGGCGTGGCCGGGGCGCTCCACGGCCGTGGCAAACTCAGCTCGTGAGGATCAGTCAGGCGAGCGCGGACGACGTCGCGGAGCTGGCCCGGCTGTTGTGGCTGGACACACTCCATGAGGAGCCAGCACCGCTGTCCGTTGAGGCATTCACGGCGGACCTTGCGCGGTGGTGGGCAGCCCACCAGGACTCGCATCTGGCGTTCGTCGCTCGACTCCGCCGACCGGAGATCGTCGGCATGGCCTGGGTCGCGCTCGTCCCCCGCATCCCGCGCCCCGGGGCGACAGGTCGGCTGTCCGCAGACATACAAAGCGTCTTCGTCATGCCGGATCAGCGAGGCCAGGGGATCGGCTCGGCGCTCGTGAAGGCTGCGTCAGAGCATGCGACACACCTCGGATCTCTCCGCGTGACGGTTCAATCCGGTCGCAAGGCAGTCCCGGTGTACGAACGGCTGGGCTTCGAGTCGTCCCGACAGCTTCTCCAGCGATCGGCGGGCTAGGCGGCGCGGTAGGTCGTTCGGTGAGAACGATCCACGCCTCCCAGGTGTTCGACCGGGCGGCCTGACACAGGTGTTCCCAACCTTTGGCGGGCCTCGGACGTGGCGAACCGCGCTTCCCACCCGCCCGGTTTCCCCGGCGGGGCCACCCGATCGCCTCGCTTAGCGGGCATCAGCGTCGCCATCCATGGGAGCAGGCACCGGGCCCAGGTCCTCGTCCCCGGGCCGCTCAGCTGGCGCAGAAGATCCGGATCGGCATAGACCATGGCCGTCGACTTCCACCCACGCAGCATCTCGGCCAGTACCGACCATTGCCCCAACTCGGCCGATATCCTCGCTGCCTTGATGAATTCGGCGACGAACTGAGCCACCGCGTCGGCAGGCAGCAGTTCGAGCCAGGGAAACTCCTCGCTCAGCGCCGCTGCGGCGGTCTCGACGGGAACATGCGCCAGAAGGTTGCGGAGCGCCCGCACGGTGGCGATGGCTCCCTCGCCGGAAGTGGCTATCCGATCTTCCCTGGTCAACAGCAGGTCGGCGCCGTCCCTGCGTCGCACACGCACGTCGCCGGCATCGGCTAGCGCTGCGACGCTCTTGGGATCACGCTGCAACTCGCTCCAGTGCACTTCCTTGACATCGACACGGTCAATTCTGAACTTGTTCAGAACTCCTGGCAAGGCGGATGGTCAGGATGCCGAATCAGTCGTCGGACCAGTACAGCAGGATGCCCGGAGATCTGTGCAGACTTCGCGCCAGACACTGCCTATACTTCGAGCATGACTACCGTGCCGTTCACCGAGGCCCGCAACCGCCTCTCGGAACTCATCGACGAGGTGGCCTCGACACACGAGCGGATAGAGATCACCAGGCACGGCCACGCCGCCGCGGTGCTCATCTCTGCCGACGATCTTGCGGCGCTGGAGGAGACCCTGGAGGTCCTGTCCAGCGCCGAGGCTATGCGGCAACTCGCCGAATCCAGGGCAGCCGTCGAAGCTGGTGACGTCCTCGACGCCGACGAGCTCGCCGCTCTGATGGCGAAGCGGTCGAACCGGTCACGATGACCGACCCGAATCCCCACCGCTACCGACTCCAGGTCACCGGCCCTGCCGCACGCGCCTTAGCCGGAAGGCTGCCGGAGAAGATCGCAGCGGCCGTCTACGAGTTCATCACCACGGTCCTGCTCGACAACCCGAATCGGGTCGGCAAACGGCTTCTTCTACCACCCTTCGAAGGCACCTGGTCGGCGCGACGGGGCACGTACCGCGTCCTCTACGAGATCGACGAAGACAACCGCGTCGTGACCGTTACGGCGATCGAAGACCGCGCGGACGCGTACCGGTCGCGTTGACTCACCGCGGGCCACGTCGGCCCGGTCCCACCCTCTCGCCAGCAGCTCACCGTTCGCCACGGTGCGGCTACCGCAACCACGGCCCCACCGGGATGAGCTGCCCCGTCGGCGTCGCCCGGGTGCCGTCCGACCTTCACCCGTCTCCTGGCACGACAGGCTCCTGGCCACACAGCTCCCCACCGACATCGACGTGAAAACGTCCTGCCCGAGGTGTCGTATCCACTCGGCGCCGTCCGTAGGTGGTACGGAGGCAGACGAAGGTCCGCCCGAGACGAGGGAGCAGACATGGCCCATTACCTCATCTACTTCAACCAGCAGTGGGTGGGCGACCACACCGAGGAGTGGTTCCGCGAGCGCGGCCCACTCGCCTCGGCGGTCGTGGACGAGATCAGGGCAGCCGGGGCGTACGTGTTCGCCGGAGGCCTGGAGCAGGGCCCCGTCTTCAGTGCCGACGCCACGAGCGGCACGTTGGTGTTCACCGACGGGCCCTACGTCGACAACAAGGAGTGGCTGGGCGGGCTGACCGTGGTGGACGTGCCCGACGAGGAGACGGCCCGGATGTGGGCCGGCAAGCTCGCCGAAGCATGCGGCTGGCCCCAGGAGGTCCGACGGTTCGGCTCGCAGTCGAAACCCGGTGACGAGTGAGCCGAGTCGCCGTGGCCAGGACAGCCTGACCCCGGTACAGGCGCTGGCGCTGGCGCGGGTCCGCGCCAGCGCCAGTTGCCCGCCGGGCCGACCAACCGAAATTCCGGGACAGACAACACGGTGTGTGTTTGCTTCAATACCTCTGCCGGGGGACGTGACGACGAGCGGGGGAACGGTGCTGGACAGGGATCCGACCGAGGCCGAGGAATGGATCCGCTCCTGGTCGGCCCAGGCCTCCGCCCGGGCCGAGGCGACCACGGCCATGGCCGACCGGGTTGCCGGCGTCACCACCACCGCGGCCAATCTCGACGGTACGGTCCGGGTCCGGATCGCCTCGTCCGGCGTACTGCTGGGCCTGGAGCTGGACGACCGCACCCGGGCGCTCTCCGGCCGCGACCTCGCCGCCGAGATCATGGCCACCATGCGCCGCGCGCAGGCAAAGCTGGCCGAGTCGGTCACCGCCGCCGTCCGGGAGACGGTGGGCGTCGACACGGAGACCGGACAGGCGGTGATCGCCAGCTTCCGGCAGAGGTTCCCGGCCGACGAGCCCGACGACGACCTCGACGGCCGGAGGTGACAGGTGTCCGGTCAGGACATTCGCATGCCGATCGAGGCGGTCGCCCGGCACGCCACCTCGGTCGACGCCGCCGCCGACGCGGTACAGACGGCGCACGGCGCCGCACAGCAGGTCAACCTGGGTCAGGAGGCGTACGGCAAGCTCTGCGGCGTGGTGCTGCCCGCCATGATCGGGATACTCGGCGGCTCCGGGGTCAAGGCCCTGGAGGCATCCCTGAACAGCCTGCGGGACGCCGCCGCCGGACTGCGTACGGCCGCCGCCAGCGCCGAGTCGACCGACCAGGTGAGCGCCAGCCGGAGCCGGGCCGTCGCGCCCCGACGTGAGCTGCCGCTGTGACCTCAGGGGCCAATCCGCTGGTCGCCCAGCGGGTCGACAGCACCGAGTGGTACACCGGCATCGGAGTCGCCGAGGGCGTCGCCGACCTGGTGAACGGCATCGAGTCCGGCAGCTGGGTCGACGGGACGATCGGCGGCCTGGCGACCTCGCTGGAGGCGCTGAGCGTCGTCCTGGATCCGCTCGGCTCGCTGGTCAGCTATGGCGTCTCCTGGCTGATCGAGCACGTCAAGCCGCTCTCCGACGCACTGGACTGGCTCGCCGGCGACCCGGACCAGATCTCCGCGTACGCACAGACCTGGCGCAACGTCGCCGAGCACACCGTAAAGGCGGCGAACGAGCTGCGCGCCGCCGTCGCCCGTGACCTGGTCGAGTGGGCCGGACCGGCGGCCACCGCGTACCAGACGAACATCGGTCTCCAGGTCGACTCGCTGGGGAAGATCGGCGAGTCCGCCAAGGGGATCGGTTCCGCCGTGGAGGGTGCCGGCCTGCTCGTCACCCTGGTGCGGGAACTCGTCCGCGACCTGATCGCCGACTTCGTCTCGGTGCTGGTCGTCCGCCTGCCGATGTGGCTGGCCGAGGCGGGCCTGACCCTCGGGGCCGCCACTCCGCTGGTGGCCGCCCAGGTCAGCTCGCTGGTGGCGAAGTGGGTCGCCAAGATCTCCGAGCTGCTGCTCGGGCTGGTCCGGAGCATCACCAAGCTGATGCCGATGCTGCGCAGACTCGACGACATCTTCGCCGAGCTGTGGCGGGCGTTGCGCGACGCGACCGGCGACGGCTTCCCCGGCGCAGGCGCCACTCCGGACGTACCGCAGCCGCAATGGACCGGCCCGGTACCAGCGGCCGGGACACCGGTGTCCGCCGATCCGTCACCGACAGCCCCCCGCGCACCGGAAGCTCCCGGCTCCACCGATCTCCCCAGCGGAGCCGGCGGATCCGGTGGAGCCGGCGGAGGGGGTGGAGGGGGTGGAGCCGGCGGGAACGGTGGGTCCGGCGAAGGCGGTGGCGACGGCGTCGCGCCGGCTCGGAACCCGGCGCCCGCCGGCACCGTGTACGGCACGCCGACCAGCCCGCAGCTCGCCGGGGTGGCCCCGCCGGCGACGGTCCCCGGCGCACCGGAGATTCCCCCGGCTTCCGCCCCGGCTACGCCGTCGCCCGGCACCGCCCCCGCTCCGACCGGAACCCTCTACGGCACACCCACCGCACCCGATCTGGCCGGCAGGCCCGGCGCTCCGGCCACCGGTCCGTCCACGCCCGGCACCCCGGCCGCGCCGCCCGGAGGTTCCGGCCCGACCGGTGCTGACCCGCGCTCGCCACGCGGACTTCCGCAACCGACCGTTCCCGACGATCTCAGCTCGCTCGAACCGAGGTCGCCGTCCGACGCTGGCCGGAACCCGTGGTACGACAGCGGGGACGGCGGCGGAAACGGCGGGGACGGCGGGGACGGCGCGGGTCAGCCGCCGGAGACGGACGGGGCGGCTGATGCGGACGGGGCGGCGGACGGGCCGGGAGAACCGGAGGCCGGGTCCGGCGCCGATCCCGCCGTGCCCGATCATGCGAGCGAGGCCGAGTTGCGGTTGCTCGGCAGGGAGGTGCACAGCATGGTCGAGCTCGACCCCAGCAGACACCCCGAGGTGTACGACATCACGTTCACCGACGGCACGCACGGCATCTACAAGCCGAACGTGCCCGAGAACGAGTTCGTCCAGGTCCGCTCCTCGATTCCGGAGAGCGGGCTGGCGGCCCGGGAGGTCGCCGCCTCCCGCCTCAACGAGGACCTCGGCTTCGACCTGGTGCCGACGACCGCCCGCTGGGACGGCCCGCACGGGTCCGGCTCGATGCAGGAGTTCGTGGAGAACGCGAGCCAGGGCCGTGAGGTGACCGACTACTCCGTCCCGGAACGCGAGCAGATGGCGGTGCTCGACTATGTCAGCGGCAACACCGACCGGCACATGGGTAACTACCTGACCGGCCCGGACGGTCGCCTCGTCGCCATCGACCACGGCTACTCGTTCCCGCAGTCGAACGCCGAGCCGCTGCGCTCGGAATTCGTGCAGGAGCGGATGAACAGCCCGCTCAGCCCGGACACGATGGCCCGGCTCCAGGCCACCGACCCAGCCCCGTACTGGCCGACCGGCTCCGGGCCACCGGCCTGGACGAGAGGGCGGTCGCCGGTGCGCTGGACCGCTTCGACGAGTTACGCAGCCGGGGCATGATCACCGGCGAGGCGTGGCGGGCCTTCCATCCGCCGAATCCGTGGTGACCAGAGGAGCCGTGGTGACACAGGAGGCAGACATGACCGAGCAGGCACCGACCAAGGTGGCGTTGTACTCGTTCGCCCAGCACACCAACCGGCGGGTGGCCGAGTTCCGCTGGCAGCCCGGCGAGGCGGTGTCGCTGACCATCCTCGACCCCGAGTGGGCCGCGCTGGCGCGGGACTTCTACAACAAGGGCGTACCGGCCGGGCCGGGGCGGGTTTCGCCGGAGACGGGTCCGGAGTTCATGCGGGCCCTGCTCCAGCGCTTCCGGATGAGCTACTACAAGTTCGTGGACGAGAGCGGCGAGAACGGCGAGAGCGCCTGAGCCGTGGCCGGCAGTCGGCAGCCGGCAGCCGGCGCCGTACGGAGCGCTCGGGCGGGCCGGTTCGGCGGTCCCGGCGGTGTGGTCAAAAACCCTTGCCGGTGCCGACCGGGCTGGATAGCGTGGCCGTACACGGGAAGGGAGGTGGTCCGAGCTTTGTATAGCGATAGGACTCGTGAGGTGGCTGTCCGCTAGCCGCTGTCCTTGACAGTTCGGTGTCCGCCGCAGGCGGGCAGTTGCAAGTCGTCGAGACCGTGTGGCAGCGGTGCGGCGAATCCACGACAGCCACCCGACCCCCGGGGAGCCGGCCATAGTCCAGCCGGCTCCCGCGTGACAGGCGTCACGCGGGACCCCGGGGGTCGACCATTTCCCCGTCGACCTCCGTCGCCACCGGCCGCCGCCGCAAGCCGGTACTCCCCGGGAAGAGGCCCGCCGTGTCCGTACGTGAGCTGGCGGTGCTGGGCACGGCCAGCCAGGTCCCGACCCGGCACCGCAACCACAACGGGTACCTGCTGCGCTGGGACCGGGAGGTGATCCTCTTCGACCCCGGCGAGGGGACCCAGCGGCAGATGATGTTCGCCGGCATCCCGGCCGGTGACCTGACCCGGATCTGCGTCACGCACTTCCACGGCGACCACTGTCTCGGCCTGCCCGGGGTGGTGCAGCGGCTCTCCCTGGACCGGGTGGCCCGACCGGTCGAGGCGCACTTCCCGGCCGACGACGCGCACTTCTTCGCCCGGCTGCGGCACGCCAGCTCCTTCCACGAGACCGCCGAGCTGCGCGAGCTGCCGGTGCTGCGGGACGGGCAGACCTTCGGCACCGCCGCCGGCACGTTGCTGGCCCGCCGGCTCCGGCATCCGGTGCCGACGTACGGCTACCGGCTGGTCGAGCCGGACGAGTGGCGGATGCTGCCGGAGCGGCTGGCGGCGTACGGGATCCGGGGTCCGGCGGTCGGCGAGTTGATCCGTACCGGGCAGGTCGACGCGGCGGGCCGGCGGGTGACGCTGGCCGAGGTGAGCGCGCCCCGGCCCGGCCAGCGGTTCGGTTTCGTGATGGACACCGGCCTCTGTGACGGAGTTTTCGAGCTGGCCGAGCGGGCCGACCTGCTGGTGATCGAGTCGACGTTCCTGACCGAGGACGCCGCGCTCGCCGCCGAGGTCGGGCACCTGACCGCGGCCCAGGCCGCCCGGGTGGCGGCCGAGTCCGGGGTACGCCGGCTCGTGCTGACCCACTTCTCCCAGCGTTACGGCCCGACGTCCCGGGCCGGGGTGCCGCCGGCCGCCGAGCGCTTCGCGACCGAGGCCCGGGAGCACTTCGACGGTGAGCTGGTGGTCGCCGAGGACCTGACCCGGGTGGCCGTGCCACCCCGGGCAGCGGTCAGCAGGACGGGCTCACCACCAACCGCTGCGCCCTGAGTCAGCGGGGCAGCGTCGCCGCCAGCCGCTGCGGCGCCCTGATCCGCCACGACTCGGTGAGCAGTTCGCTCAACTCGACCGGGTCGGCCCGGTCCAGCGCGACCACCACCATCGGATAGTTGGCGTAGTGCGCCGGCACCGTGTAGGTCTGCGGCGCCGCGTCGAGCAGCGCCTCCCGCTCGTGCGTGAAGATCGCGATCCGTTCGCGGTCCTCCAGCAGTCGGACGAAGAGCTTGCCGCGGATCTTGCAGGCGGGTGTCCCGTACGAGATGCCCTGTTCCACTTCGGGCAACACCGACACCAGATCACACACTCTGTCCCAGGTGACCATGTCGGCCACGTTACTACGATCATCATCATGACCCTCAACCTGCGCCCGGCGGCCGCCGGCGACCTGATGGCGATCGGAGCGCTCCAACACAGATCCCGGGCGATGGCCTACCGGGACATCGTCCCGGCCGACGCGCTGGCGGCGGAGACCGCCGAGATGATGGGGCGGTACTGGACGGAGCGCTGGTCCTACGAGCGGGACACCCACCAGATGACGGTGGCGGAACGGGCCGGCGAACCGGTCGGGTTCACCTATCTCGGGCCGCACGATCCGGCCGAGCCGGACTCGGCCGGCCCGGACGTCGGCGAGTTGTACGCGATCCACCTCGACCCGGCCGAGCAGGGCCAAGGGACGGGCCGGACCCTGATGGTCGACGCCCTGGCGAAGCTGCACGCCCGCGGTTGGCGCCGGGCCGTGCTCTGGGTGCTCGCCGAGAACGCGCACGCCCGGGACTTCTACCTCCGGGGCGGCTGGCGCCCGGACGGCGCCCAGCGGGAGGGCGGCATCGGTCGCGTCCTGACCCCGCAGCTCCGGTACGCCCGCGACCTGCCCTGACAGCGACGACGTAGCGGCGGCGCTCGGCGGGATTTCGCTCTGGGCGCAGCGTGGCCGGGGATCGACCTCGGCCCGGCCGCTGTTGACCGGCACATGGACACCGAACGAGGAGTACCGGAGCGCGCCGAGGGGGCCGCGCTCGACGCGTACTCGAAGGTGGTGACCGGGGTCGCGAGCCGGGTGCTGCCCAGCGTGGCCGCGCTGGCGGTGCGCGGGCCGCGCGGGGCCGGCGCCGGCTCGGCGGTCACCTTCACCGACGACGGCTTCCTGCTCACCAGCGCGCACGTGGTGGACGGCGCGACGAGTGGGCTGGCCACCTTTGGCGACGGCGCGGAGGCTCGGTTCGACGTGGTCGGCACCGATCCGCTCTCCGACCTGGCCGTGCTCCGGGTCCGGGCGACCGGCGCCCCGCCCGCCGAACTCGGCGACGCCGATCCGCTGCGGATCGGGCAGCTCGTGGTGGCGGTCGGCAACCCGATGGGGCTGGCCGGCTCGGTCACCGCCGGGGTGGTCTCCGGGCTGGGCCGCTCGCTGCCGGCCCGGGACGGCCGGGTGGTCCGGCTGATCGAGGACGTCATCCAGACCGATGCCGCGCTCAACCCCGGCAACTCCGGCGGGGCGCTGGCCGACGCCGCCGGCCGGGTCGTCGGGATCAACACCGCGGTCGCCGGGTACGGCCTCGGCCTGGCGGTGCCGATCAATCCCACCACCCGGCAGATCATCGGCGACCTGGTGACCTCCGGACGGGTCCGCCGGGCCTGGCTGGGTGTCGCCGGGGTGCCGGTGCCGCTGCCGCCGGCCGTCGCCGAGCGTACCGGCCAGCGGCGCGGGCTGCGGGTGGTGGAGGTGGTCCCGGAGAGCCCGGCCGGGGTCGCCGGGATCTACCTGGGTGACGTGGTGGTCACGGCCGGCGGCCGGCCGGTGGCGGACGGGCAGAGCCTGCAACGGCTGATGCTCGGTCCGGCCATCGGCAGCCGGCTGCCGATCACCCTGCTCCGCCGGGGCGCCTTCGTCGACGTCATCGCCGTCCCCGCCGAGCTGACCCGGTGAAAGGAAGGGCCCCTGCTTATACAAAAAGCGATAGGAAGGGGCCCTTCCTTACACCTCGGTTCAGCGGGTGTGTGCGCCCAGGTGGGCCAGCAGGTCCTGCCGGGTGAGTACGCCCTTCGGCTTGCCGTCCACCAGCACCAGCGCGGCGTCGGACTTCTCCAGCAGCCCGACCGCCTCGCTCACCGGCTGCCCGCCGCCGATCATCGGCAGTGGTGGGCCCATGTGCCGCTCGATGGTGTCGTGCAGCTTCGCCTGCCCGGTGAAGAGCGCGTCCAGCAGGTCGCGTTCGGCGATCGAGCCGGCCACCTCGCCGGTCACCACCGGCGGCTCGGCCTTGAGCACCGGCAACTGGGAGACGGCGTACTCGCGCATGTAGTCGACCGCGTCCCGGACCGTCTCGGTCGGGTGTACGTGGACCAGCTCCGGCATGCCGTTCGGCTTGCTGTTCAGCGCGTCGGCCACGGTCGGCTCGGTGGCGCTGGTGTCCATGAATCCGTACCGGGCCATCCACTCGTCGTCGAAGATCTTGGACAGGTAGCCCCGGCCGCCGTCCGGCAGCAGCACCACGACCACGTCGTCCGGGCCGGCCCGCCGGGCCACCTCCAGGGCGGCGGCCACCGCCATCCCGCAGGAGCCGCCGACCAGCAGCCCCTCCTCGCGGGCGAGCCGCCGGGTCAGCTCGAAGGAGGTCTTGTCGGAGACCTCCACGATCTCGTCGCAGATGCCCCGGTCGTACGTCTCCGGCCAGAAGTCCTCGCCGACCCCCTCGACCAGGTACGGCCGGCCGGTGCCGCCGGAGTAGACCGAGCCCTCCGGGTCGGCGCCGATGATCCGTACCGCCCCGCCGGAGACCTCCTTGAGGTAGCGGCCGGTGCCGGAGATGGTGCCGCCGGTGCCGACCCCGGCTACGAAGTGCGTGATCCGGCCGCCGGTCTGCTCCCACAGCTCGGGACCGGTCGTCTCGTAGTGCGAGCGCGGGTTCGCCGGGTTGGCGTACTGGTTGGGCTTCCAGGCGCCGGGGATCTCCCGGGTCAACCGGTCGGAGACGTTGTAGTAGGAGCGCGGGTCCTCCGGCGCCACCGCGGTCGGGCAGACCACCACCTCGGCGCCGTACGCCCGGAGCACGTTCTGCTTGTCCTCGCTGACCTTGTCGGGGCAGACGAAGACGCAGCGGTAGCCCCGGGTCTGGGCCACCAGCGCCAGTCCGACCCCGGTGTTCCCGCTGGTCGGCTCGACGATGGTGCCACCCGGCCCGAGCAGTCCGGCCCGCTCCGCCTCCTCGACCATCCGCAGCGCGATCCGGTCCTTGACCGAGCCGCCCGGGTTGAAGTACTCGATCTTGGCCAGCACGGTCGCCGAGATGCCGGCGGTCACCTGCCGGAGTCGGACCAGCGGGGTGTCACCGATCAGCTCGATGACGTTGTCGTAGTAGCGCACGACGTTGTGCCCTTCTCGCCTGCTCGCCGGCCGGACGGCACTGGCCGGGCACGTCGGTGCTGGTGGCGTGCGGTCGGGGCGAAGGATGGTCTGGTTCTTCCGTCAGCGTACGTGCCGCCGGCCCGGCCGGTGGCCGCAGGACCCGGGCCGGTAGGTGACCGCGCAGGCCGGGCGCAGCGGGTGACCGCGCCGGCCGGGCGCAGCAGGAACGGTGTCAGTGTGCCAGCCGGCCGGGGACGACGGAGGCGCGGCGGGCCTCCCACTCCAGGAAGCGCTCGGTCTCGGCGAGTACGGCACCGGCCAGCCAGGTCACCATCACCGCGTCGTCGGCCAGACCGAAGATCAACAGCGTCAGTTCCGGCAGCACGTCGACCGGGGAGAGCACGTACGCGGTCGCGGCGGTCATCAGGGCGAGCCGCACCCCGCCGTCGTACTCGCCCCGGACGGTGGCGGCGATCATGCGGGGCAGGGCGGCGATCCGCCTGCCCAGCGACGGCCCGCCCCGGGAACCGGCGGTCAGGGCCCGGAACAGCGCCCGGAACGCGGCGGTTCGGCGAAGTGTCTTGGTGGCCATGTCGGCACCCTCCTCTGCACCCAATGATGCATCCGATCGCAACCGGGCGCCCGTCGAGATATTTCGGGGGCTCCCGAGCGGAAACGTCCGCCCGGCCGGCGGTGAACCGGCGCTGGCCGGGTACCCGAGGCGGCATCCGTCGCGCTGGCGGGACGCCGACAGCGCGGATGGGCGAGGCGGAGCTAGTGTCGAAGGTCGCGAGGGGTACGGCGCGACAGGCGGGGGGCCCTGATGAGTCCGGCCGGATCGACGAGGCGACAGCGGTCGCGGCAACGGAACCTGACGTCGCGGTGGCAACCGCAGCGGTCGGCGTTGCAATCCCCGGTCGCCCGGCGGGTGGCCGAGGCGACGGCCCTGGGCGCCGGGCTGGCCGCGCTGACCACCGCCGCCGGGTACGCGCTGCTGCTCGGGCAGGCCCGGCAGGCCCGTCGGGTGATCCCGCTGGCCGAGGCGCCGCCGCCGCGTGGCGACGGCGTCTACGGTGCCAAGTTTCCCGGCGAGCCGATCACCATGGTGGTCCTGGGCGACTCCTCGGCCGCCGGCTACGGGGTGCACCGGCCCCGGGAGACGCCCGGCGCACTGCTCGCCACCGGCACCTCCCGGCGGTTGCGCCGGCCGGTCCGGCTCTACCGGTACGCCGTGGTCGGCTGCCTCTCCTCGGGGCTGCGCCCGCAGGTCGACGCGGCGCTGGAGCGCGAGCCGGACGTGGCGGTGATCCTGATCGGCGGCAACGACGTGACGAACCGTACGCCGCACGCGATGGCGGTCCGCTATCTCGTCGAGGCGGTACGCGAGCTGCGGGCGGCCGGGGCGCAGGTGGTGGTCGGCACCTGCCCCGACCTCGGTGCGATCCAGCCGATCAAGCCGCCGCTGCGCTGGCTGGCCCGGCGGTGGAGCCGGCAACTGGCCGCCGCGCAGACCGTGGCGGTGGTCGAGGCCGGTGGCCTGACGGTCTCCCTCGGCGACCTGCTCGGTCCCCGGTTCGCCGCCGAGCCGACCCGGATGTTCGCCTGGGACCACTTCCATCCCTCCGCCGAGGGGTACGCGATCGCGGCGGCCGCCCTGCTGCCGACCGTACTGGCCGCGCTCGGCGCACGCCCGGAGCACCGCCCGTCGCTCGTCGGCGACCAGGGCGTACGGTCGCTGCCGGCGGCGGCCCAGGAGGCGGCCCGGCACGCGGGTACGGAGGTCCGGGCGGTCCGGGTCGACGGCCACGAGCACGGCCCGGGCGGCCGGTGGGCGCAGCTTCGCCGCCGTGGGGCCTGGTTCGGGCACCCCCGCTCGGGGGAGACTGGAGGCCCACCGGAGACACCGGCACCGCTGGACGAGGCGACGTCCTCCACAGTAGAGGAACGGGCATGACGGGACTCGACACGACGATCGGCACGGCGACGTACGGGATAGCGACCCGGATCGCCCGGGGGGCCGCGGTCACGCTGCTCGCCGGTGCGGTCGGCGGGATCGCGCTGCTGGCCGGCGAGGCGTTCGTGGCCCGCAACCGCCGGTACGCCCGCCCGGAGCTGGGCCTGGCCCTGCGCTCCACGGTCGGCCGGGCCGGTGCCCCGCCGCTGCGGCTGGTCCTGCTCGGCGACTCGGCCGCGCTCGGGGTCGGGGTGGACCGGGCCGACGAGACGGTCGGCGGGCAGCTCGCCCGGCTGCTCTCCGAGGGGGCGGCGCTGGTCGGCGGCGGTCAGCGCCAGGTGCGGCTCTCCAGCGTCGGCGTCTCCGGCTCCCGCTCCACCGACCTGGCGACCCAGGTGGCCCGGGCACTGCTCGGCGAGCAGCCGGACGTGGCGGTGATCCTGGTCGGCGCGAACGACGTGGTGGGGCTGCGCCGGCCGGGCGAGGCGGCGGCGTACCTCGGCGCGGCGGTACGCCGGCTGCGCGGCGCCGGTGTCCGGGTGGTGGTCGGCACCTGCCCCGATCTCGGCGCGGTCCGGGCCATCGCGCCGCCGTTGCGGCAGGTCGCCGGCTGGCTGGGCCGGCAGACCGCGCGGGCGCAGGCGGTTGCCGTCATCGAGGCCGGCGGCACGGTGGTGGACCTGGCCGCCGAGACCGGCGCCGTGTTCCGGGCCGACGCCGGCACGCTCTGCCACGACGGCTACCACCCGTCGGCCGACGGCTACCGGGTCTGGGCGCACGCCCTGCTCCCCGCCGTGGCCCGGGCCGCCGCCGGCACCCGGCAGCGGTAGCCCCACCAGGTCCCGGGCCACCGGGGGCGGATGTTCAGGTGGCGACGGCGACCGCCTGCCGGATCGTCTCCGGTTGTTCGAGCGCCCGCAGCATGCAGTGCGCGACGTCGGCGCGCGGCACGACGAGCCCGCCCCGCACACTGCGCCCGTACGCGGTCCGGTAGGCACCGGTCAGCGGCCTGTCGGTCAGCCGGGGCGGGCGGACGACGGTCCAGTCCAGGTCGCTGTCCCGGAGCAGTTCCTCCGTCACCGCCAGGTCGACGTAGTGCCTGCGCAGCACGGTCTTGAGGATCGGGCCGAGCAGGTAGCGCACGAGGGGTCCCTCACCCGGGTCGGGCGAGGGCTTCCGCTGGCCGGGCGCGGCGACGGTGGAGACCGGGGCGGCACTGACCACGACGATCCGGCGTACTCCCCTGGCGCGCATCGCGGTGACGATCGCCCTGGTGCCCCGGGAGGTCACCCCGCTGTCCGCCATCGACCGGGGGCCGAGGCCGGACAGCACCGCGTCGGCCCCGTCGACGGCGTCGGCCAGCGGTGCCGGGTCGGGGTGGCCCAGGTCGCCCCGGACGATCCGTACGCCCTCGGGCTCGCCGGACAGCCGCGCCGGGTCTCGTACCACCGCCGTCACGTCGTGGCCGGCGTCGACCGCCTGCCGGAGCAGGTGCCGACCGATCCCGCCGCTGGCCGCGAAGATCGTGAGCTTCATGCCTCTCCCCGTCCCCGGTACGTGAGTGAGTGTTCACTTACCACTAGACTAGTGAGCACTCACCACCTGTCAAGCACGCCGTGCACCTCTGGTCGGCGGCCGGCGGGTGGCGTTGGCGAGGATGTGTGGGGGGCCGGCGTACCGCCGCCCGTGGGCGGCCGACGGAACGAGGGCGATGAGCACGACGAGCCGAGGCGAGACGACCCGGGAACGCATCCTGGCCGCGGCCTCCACGGTGATCCGGGAGCAGGGGCTGGCACACACCACGACCAAGGAGATCGCCCGGATCGCCGGGTGCTCCGAGGCCACCCTCTACAAGTACTTCACCGGCAAGGAGGAACTCTTCCTCGCCGTACTGCGGATCCGGCTCGCCCCGTTCATCGGGTTGATGATCCGGCTGCCGGACCAGGCGGGCACCGGCAGCGTGCCGGACCGGCTGACCGGCCTCGGCCACGAGATGCTGCGGGTCTACGCCGACTCCGGCCAGCTCGCGATGGCCCTCTTCGCCGAGCCGGTGCTGCTGGACCGGCAGCGCGCCCTCTTCCTGAGCACCGGCGCCGGGCCGCAACACGCCAACGACCAGCTGGCCGAGTATCTCCGGCGGGAGCGGGAACTGGGCCGGATCGTGCCCACGGCCGATCCGGTGGCGTTGGCCAACCTCTTCCTGGGCGCCTGCTTCTACCGGGCCTTCCTGGTCGCCTTCCTCGGGCCGGCCGGCGACCAGCTGCTCGACCACGATCCCGACCGGTTCGTCGCGGAACTGGTCGCCGCCGTTGCCCGCCGGACGGAAGCGGAGCCGCCCACTGATGACCGGCGGGGCAACCCGGGTTAACGTTGGTTCATGCCGACCGCGTCCCCCCGCGATGCCGTTATCGTCGCGACCGCCCGCTCCCCCATCGGCCGGGCCCACAAGGGCTCCCTGCGAGAACTGCGCCCGGACGACCTGGCCGCGACGATCGTGCAGGCCGCGCTCGACAAGATTCCACAGCTCGACCCGCGCCAGATCGACGACCTCTACCTCGGCTGCGGGCTGCCCGGCGGCGAACAGGGCTTCAACATGGCCCGGGTGGTGACGACACTGCTCGGCCTGGACACCGTGCCCGGGGCGACCCTCACCCGCTACTGCGCCTCCTCGCTACAGACCACCCGGATGGCGCTGCACGCCATCCGGGCCGGCGAGGGCGACATCTTCGTCTCGGCCGGTGTGGAGTGCGTCTCCCGGTACGCCCGGGGCAACTCCGACGGCCTGTCCCCGGAGGCGCAGGAGCTGGTCGGCGGCGGTTGGCAGAACCCGAGGTTCGACGCGGCACGGGCCCGCTCGGCGGCCCGTACCGAGGCCGACGCACCGGTCTGGACCGATCCCCGGCTGGACGGCGGGCTGCCGGACGTCTACCTGGCGATGGGGCAGACCGCCGAGAACCTCGCCCAGGCGTACGACGTGACCCGGGCCGAGATGGACGAGTTCGGCGTACGCAGCCAGAACCTCGCGGAGAAGGCGATCGCCGACGGCTTCTGGGCCCGGGAGATCACCCCGGTCACCCTGCCGTCCGGGGAGTGGGTCGACGCCGACGACGGGCCGCGCCCGGGAGTGACCGTGGAGGCGGTGGCCGGACTGAAGCCGGTCTTCCGACCCGACGGCCGGATCACCGCCGGCAACTGCTGCCCGCTCAACGACGGGGCGGCGGCGGTGGTGGTGATGAGCGCCGAACGGGCCCGCGAACTGGAGATCACTCCGCTGGCCCGGATCGTCTCCACCGGGGTGACCGCACTCTCCCCGGAGATCATGGGACTCGGTCCGGTCGAGGCGTCCCGGCAGGCGCTGCGGCGGGCCGGGATGACGATCGACGACGTCGACCTGGTCGAGATCAACGAGGCGTTCGCGGCCCAGGTGATCCCGTCGTACCGCCAGCTCGACATCCCGCTGGAGAAGCTGAACGTGATGGGCGGCGCGATCGCCGTGGGACACCCGTTCGGGATGACCGGCGCCCGGATCACCGGCACCCTGCTCAACGCCCTGGACTGGCACGACCGGACGATCGGGCTGGAGACCATGTGCGTGGGCGGCGGTCAGGGCATGGCGATGGTGCTGGAGCGGCTCAGCTGAGCCGACCGCCGAGCGCCGGGCCGCCGGGGGCGCGGCGACAGTCGGCGGCAGGCTCGCCGACGGCGGGCGCGGTCAGAGCGCCTGCCGGACGGTTGCCATCTCGTCGGCCGCCCCGGCCAGCACCGGCGGCGCCGGGTCCGCGGCGACCAGGTCGGCGACCACCACCCGGAGCTGGTCGGGCAGGGCCAGGTCGTTCTCCAGCCGGGGTACCGGCCGGGCCGGCTCGCCGGCCGCCGCCGCGGCCAGGTCGGCCAGCCGTTGGACGAGCCGGTGCACCAGGTCGGCCCGGGCCGTCCCGCCGGACGGGCCCGGTGCCGCCCAGCGCGGCGGGGTCCAGTGCCCCACCTGCCGGACGAGCAGGTCGAGCTGGCGGAGCAGCGGCTCGGCCGGGCGGACGACGGGTTCGGGCGCGTTCATCGCGGGGAGTCTACGGTCGGTTCACCGGCGGACGTAGCTGAGCGGCCGGAGGATCTGCCGGTAGCGCAAGACCAGCCCGACCAGCAGCCCGAACGCGCAGTACCAGGCGTACCGGACCGGCAGGCCGTCCCCGCCACCCAGTCGACTGGGCCACCGGCGCCCGCCGCACCCCCGCGTACGCCGACGCCCGCCCCCGCCTGCGGCGGGGACGGGCGTCGGTGCAGGTTCGGCGGGCCGGCACGGCCGCCGGATGTCGTCCCGTCAGGGGCGTCGACCGGGTCAGTCGTCGCCCTGGAAGTAGCTGAGCAACCGCAGGATCTCGATGTAGAGCCAGACCAGGCTGACCAGGATGCCGAAGGCGGCGGTCCAGGAGTAGCGGCTCGGCAGGCCCATCCGCACGCCCTCTTCGACCTCGTGGAAGCTGAGGATGAAGCTGAGCGAGGCGATCACAATGCAGATCAGGCTGAACCCGATGGCGACCGGGCCACCACTGCGCAGCCCGGTCTCGATGCCGAAGAGCGCCAGCACGAAGTTGATCAGGATGACCGCGAAGATGCCGACCGTGGCCGCGATGACGCCCCGGACGAACTTCGGGGTAGCCCGGATGACCTTGGCCTTGTAGAGCCCGGCCATCAGGAAGAAGACCCCGAAGGTGGCGATCACCGCCTGGAGGACGATGCCGTCGTGACCGAGGAAGGACTCGAAGAACTTGCTGACCATGCCGACGAAGACACCCTCGACGACGGCGTAGGTGACGACAAGTGCCGGGTTGGCCATCCGCATGAACGAGATCACCAGGCCGAGCACCAGCCCGACGACGGCGGCCCCGATCCAGGCGGCGCCGACCAGCGCGTCCGGCACGAGTACCCAGGCGAGCGCGGCGGAGAGGCCGGTGATGCCGAGCAGGGTGACCGTCTTGACGACGACGTCGTCGATGGACATCGGCGTCACGGTGGGCGGCGCGGCGGGGTAGCCCGCGTCCGTCGGGTAGGGCTGCCCGTAGCCGGGCTGCCCGTATGCGCCGGCCGGGGCGTGACCCGCGGCGCGCTCCCGCTCGGCCGCCTGGCCGAGTCGGGACAGCACCGGATTGGACGTCTTCACTTTGTCAAGCCTCCTGAAAAGGTCGGTGCGCAGTGCCCGTGCCCTATCCAGGGTAATGGGCACCGGCGACGTTGTGGAGATCCACGTCACCGCACCACCCGGCGGGCGGGTCCCGGCCTGTCGGAAGGGAGACCCACGCGGCGACGGCGACGGCGGTGCCCGGGGCGGGGGTCGAACCCGCACGCCTTGCGGCAGCCGCTTTTAAGGCGGCCGTGTCTGCCTTTCCACCACCCGGGCGGGTGCCGGACCCCTCGGTCCTGGTGCCTGCCACGGTAGCGGGTGGAGCCCCACCGGGCGCACCCCGTTCGCGGATCGGCACTAGGGTCACTGTCGTGACCAGCACTGCCCGCGCGGCGCAGGACGCCGACCCCGGCCCGGCCACGACAGCCTCCGTCTCCGGCCCGACCCGGTCCTTCCGGGGACGCTGGCCCGGCGCACTGCACCGGCACGGACCCGACCTGGGGATCTGCCTGCTCTTCGTCCTCCTCGCCGGCTGGCTCACCGCCGGGCTCTGGCCGGACCCGGGCGCCCGGGTGCTGGCGCTCAACCCGGAGGACCAGGCCCTCTACGAGTGGTTCCTGGCGATGGACTCCCGGGTGCTGCACGGCGACTTCAGTCTGCTGAGCGAGCGGCTGAACGCCCCGGACGGGGTGAACCTGATGGCCAACACCACGGTCATCGCCCTCGGCTTCCTGTTCGCGCCGATCACGCTGGCCTTCGGCGCGCCGGTCACCTTCGCGCTGCTCGCCGCCGGCAACCTGGCCGGCACCGCGATCGCCTGGTACCTGCTCTTCACCCGGCTGCTCGGCGCCCGCCGGCTCGCGGCCGCGCTCGGTGCCGGGCTCTGCGGCTTCGGGCCGGGGATCATCTCCCAGTCCAACAGTCACCTGCACATGACCGCGCAGTGGCTGGTGCCGGTGCTGATCTGGCTGGTCGTCCGGATGGTGCGGGCCGCCGATCCGCAGGGCCGGCCCGACCGGCCGGGAATCGACTGGCGGCGGGTCGTCACCTCGGCCGTCGGGCTCGCCGCCGGGGTGACGGTGCAGGTCTTCGTCGGCGAGGAGACGCTCTTCCTGGCCGCCGTCGCCCTGGTCGTCTTCACCCTGGCGTACGCCGCCGCGAACTGGTCACTGGCCCGCCGGGTGCTGCCCGGCTTCCTCGCCGGGATGGTGTTGGCGGTGGGGCTGGCGCTGCCGCTGCTGGCGTACCCGCTCTGGTTCCAGTTCGCCGGGCCGCAGAGCGTGCCGAACGGGATGTTCAGCCCGCACTACTTCTATGCCGACCTGGCGAGCTGGTCGGCCATCTCCCCGATGTCGATCGCCGGCTCCCCGGAGGCCGCCCGGCTGACCACCGGGCCGGCCGAGTACAACACCTTCCTGGGCTGGCCGCTGCTGCTGGCGGCGGTCCTCGCCGTCGGCTGGCTGATCCGGCGACCGGTGGTGATCGCCTGCCTCGTCTCCGGCGTCGTGATGGCGGCGCTGTCGCTCGGGCCGACGATCGTGGTCGACAAGGAGCAGACCGGGATCACCGGTCCTTACACGCTGCTGCTCGGCGTTCCCGTGGTGGACGGGGCGCTGCCGATGCGCTTCGCGCTGGCCCTGTTGCCGCTGATCGCCACCGTGCTGGTGCTGGCGGTCGACAAGGGGCTGGCCACCCCGGAGAAGCCGGTGCAGGTGATGGTGCCGCTGGCCGCCGTCGTCGCGCTGCTGCCGATCTTCCCGGCCCAGATCCCGACCGCTCCCCGGCCGCCGCTGCCCCGGTTCATCGCGGACGGGCACTGGCGGGACTGCGTCGAGCCGAACGGCGTACTCGTGCCGGTGCCGCTGCCGACCCCGCAGGAGCCCTGGCCGATGCGCTGGGCGACCGCCGCCGACGCGTCTTTCGCGCTGCCCGAGGGCTTCTTCATCGGCCCGTACGCGGCCGAGGGGCAGGCGTCGATGGGCACCTACAAGCAGCCGACCTCGCAACTGCTGGCCGACGTGTCCAAGAACGGCGGGGTGCCGTCGATCCTCCAGGAACAGCGGGACCAGGCCCGCCGGGCCATCGACTTCTGGGGCGCCTCCTGTGTCGCGGTCGCCGACGACGCCCCGAACGCGGCGAGCCTGAAGGGCACCCTGGAGGCGCTGTACGGTCCGGGTACCCGGATGGCCGACGCCTGGACCTGGAAGTTCTGACCGCGGCGACGGTGCCCGGCCGCGCGTGGCGGACCGGGCACCGTGCTCGGCGGAGCCGGCCGGCCTGCGGCGGGACCGGCCGGGGTCAGACCGGCTTGCGGTCGCCGGGGCGGCTGCCCGCCCCCGCGCTCGCCTCGACGAACTCCTCCCGGGGGTCGTGCAACTGGCCCAGCGCCACCACCTCGCGGCGCAGCACGAAAGCCAGCGTCCAGTCCACGATCACCCGCACCTTGCGGTTGAACGACGGAATCCGGCTCATGTGGTAAGTCCGGTGCATGAACCAGGCCGGCAACCCCTTGAGCTTGATCCCGTAGACCTGGGCGACCCCCTTGTGCAGGCCGAGGCTGGCCACGCTGCCGGCGTGCTTGTGCTTGTAGTCCACCGGCGTCCGGCCCCGGATCACCGCCCTGATGTTGTCGGCCATCCGGGCCGCCTGCCGCACCGCGTGCTGGGCACTCGGCGAGCAGTACGCCCCGGGCGGGCCGGTCAGGTCCGGCACCGCCGCGCAGTCACCGGCGCTCCACGCCCCGTCGACGATCCGGTCGCCGTCGACCACCTGGAGGGTCGGCAGGCAGGTGACCCGCCCCCGCTCGTCCCGCGGCAGGTCGGTCTGGGCCAGCATCGGCGACGGCTTCACCCCGGCCGTCCAGACGATGGTGTCGGCCCGGAAGCTGTCCCCGTCGGAGAGCCGGACCAGGCCGTCCACACAGGACTCCAGCCGGGTCTCCAGCCGGATGTCCATCTTCCGCTTCAGCAACTGGGTGACGGTGTACGCGCCCATGTCCCGGTCGACCTCGGGCAGCACCCGAAGGGTCGCCTCGACGAGTACCCAGCGCATGTCGTCGGGCTTCAGCTCGGGGTAGTACTTCAGGGCGTCCCGGGCCATGTCCTCCATCTCGGCGAGTGCCTCGATGCCGGCGTAGCCGCCGCCGACGAAGACGAAGGTCAGCGCGCAGCGCCGGGTATCCGGGTCGGTGGTGGCGGCCGCCACGTCCAACCGGTCCAGCACGTGGTTGCGCAGGTAGATCGCCTCGCCGATGGTCTTGAAACCAATGCCCTGCTCGGCCAGGCCGGGGATGGGCAGGGTACGGGAGACCGATCCGGGCGCCACCACGATGTGGTCGTAGCCGATCTCCCGGGCCGGCCCGATGATCGGCTGCACGATGGCGGTCTTCCGGTCGTGCTCGATCCGGGTGACGGTACCGGCGACGATGGTGCAGCGCCGCAACTCGCGCCGCAGCGGCACCACGGAGTGCCGGGGCGAGATGTTGCCGGCCGCCGCCTCGGGCAGGAAGGGTTGGTACGTCATGTGCGGCTGGGGGTCGACGACGATGACCTCCGCCTCCCACGACCGGAGCTTCTTCGACAGGCGCAGGGCCGCGTACAGGCCGACGTGACCGGCGCCCACCACAAGGATCCGCTGCGGATTCACGTCTCCATCCTTCCCCGCCCCGGCTCCGGATGCAGGCCAGATGCCCCCTTTGTGACTGACGACGCCAGGTGAGCCGCATTACCCCGGTGCTCCGGCGTCACCCGCACCCATCTCTGACCAGGCCGCCCGGACGGGAGACCCGGGTGGGGCCGCCCGGACCGGAGCCGGGCCGCTATTGGCGGCGGAAGAGCCAGTTGAGCAACGCGGCGACGCCGACGGCCAGAGCCAGCCCGCCGAGCAGCACGACGACGGAGGTTCCGGCACCCAGCCGCCCGTCCAGGGCCAGCAGCGGCACCGAGAGCACCGCCGAGGCGAGCGCCACCCCGAGCGCCCGGGCCAGCCACCGGGCCGGCACCTCGGGGGCGATCACCGCGTCGTACGAGAGCAGGGCGGCGAGCGCCGCCAGCGAATGGGTCAGGTAGAGGAAGGTGGCCAGGGCGAGCAGCCGCCACAGCTCGACCCGGTGGTCGTACCAGCCGGTGGCCACCACCCAGGCGCCGGCCGCGGCCAGCAGCACCGCGGTGGGCCAGTTCCGCCGGGGCGCGATCGCGGGCGCCAGCGCCGCCACCACCAGCAGGCCGAGCAGCCGGGGATCGGAGGGCCGGGACGGGTACGCCAGCAGCAGCGCCACCAGCGCGCAGCCGAAGACCCCGGACCGGACCAGCAGCGGCACCGGGGTGATCCGGCCGATCGCGCCGTAGAGCTGCCTGACCCGGGTCAGCACGACGCCCCCCCGTCGCGCACCGCAGCGAGCACGGCCGGCACCGCGGACCCGGCCGTCATCGCAGACCCGGCCGGGGTGCCGAGGCGAGCCGGGCGACGTCCCGGAGCACCAGGTCGAGGCTGCCGGCCCCGGCCCAGGTGACCACCGGCACCCCGTGCTCGCGGAGCTGCCCGATAGTGGTGTCCCGGTCCAGCCGCCACAGCCGGTGCGCCAACTCGGTCCAGTGCCCCCGCTTCGGCGGCAGCGCCGACGGCGGCAGGGTGTCCACCGCCACCACGATCCGGCCGGAGCGGGCCAGCCGGGCCAGCATCGCCGCCGACCGGGCGTCCACCAGCGGGGTGAGCACCACCACCAGGGCGTTGGAGGAGAGCAGCTGCGGGCCGAAGACCTGGTCGTACGGCTCGTGCGGGGACTGTTCGACCCGTACGTCGAGCAGCCACTCCAGCAGGGTCAGGTACTGCCGCCGGCCGGTCGCCGGGCGGAGTCGACGGGCCGACGGGCCGTACTCCAGCAGCGAGACCCGGTCGCCCCGGTGCAGGTAGTGCTCGGCGATCGCCGCGGCGGCCCGGACGCAGGTGTCCAGCACCGAGGCGCTGCCCCGGATCCCGCCCGACCGGCCCGCCTCGGCCAGCACGTCGAGCAGCAGCACCACCTCGGCGTCCCGGTCGGAGAGCATCGCCGCCACGTGCAGTTGCCGGGCCCGCAGCGAGACCCGCCAGTCGATCCGGCGCAGCCGGTCGCCCGGCCCGAAGATGCGTACCCCGGCCAGCTCGCCGCCCTCCCCCGGCCGCCGGGACCGGTGCCCGCCGACCAGGCCGGCGGCCCGGGGCATTGCCTCGTCCGCCTCGAACGGCTCGGTGACCGGGTAGACCGGCACCGGATGCGCCTCGGTGAGCACCGTCTGGCTGGCCAGCAGCCCGTCGCAGGCGATCGCCCGGACCGCCGCCGGGCCGAGCGAGTGCCGGCCCCAGCGCAACGTCCCGCCGCGCAGTTCCAGGTCGGCGATGGTGCCGGCCGGCACGGTGAAGCCGTAGGGGCGGTCGGTGGCGTCCCGCCGGCCGGCCCGGCCCGGGTCGCCGGAGCCGTCCGTCGCGGCCGGGCCGTTCCCCGGGGCCGGGCCGTCGGCCGGGGCGGAGCCGTCCGGGCCGGCGTCGCCGGACGCGAACCGGACCTCGTCGACGCGCAGCCAGGACGAGACCACGGTACGGACCAGCACCAGGTCGTAGTGCACCTCGTCGACGTTGCCGACGCCGATCCCGCCGACCAGCGCACCCCCCTCGACCAGGTTCGTGTCGTCGACCGCGATGCCGATCTCCGGTGGCCGCGCCGGGCGGCGGCGCAGCGCGTACGCGGTGCCGAGCGCGAACGGTGTGGCCAGCACGACCAGGTCGACCCGGCCGAGCAGCGCACCGGCGACCAGGAAGAGCCCGGTGAGCAGCACCGCCCGGCCGAGGGCGCGGGTGGGTACCCAGTCCGGCACGTCCCCGGGCGCCGCCGCCACGGCCGGGGCGGCGCCCCGCTGCCCGGGCACGGCGGGACGCAGGGTCGGTCCGGCGGAGCTCACGTCGTGCGGGCCCCGGCCGGCCCGGCGGCGTAGCTGGGCAGCGCACCGCTGGCCGGCGCCGGGGTGGTCTCCAGCACCTCGTTGACCACGAACGACGGGTCGACCCGGCGCAGCCACATCTCCGGGCGGAGCGTGATCCGGTGCGTCAGCACCGGCACCGCCACCGCCTTGACGTCCTCCGGGATCACGTAGTCACGGCCGGCGAACGCGGCGATCGCGCGGGCCAGCAGCAGCAGCGCGAGCGAGCCGCGCGGCGAGGCGCCGACGAGTACCGAGGCGTGTTCCCGGGTGGCGGCGGTGAGCGCCACGATGTAGCGGCCGATCGAGTCCTCCACCACCACGTTCTCGAGGGCTGCCTGCATCGCCCGGAGCATCTCGGCGTTGACCACCGGTTTCAGCTCCGCCTCCTCCTGGCGGCGGGCCATCCGGCGGCGGAGCACGTCCCACTCCTCCTCCGGGCCGGGATAGCCGAACGAGACCCGGAGCAGGAACCGGTCGAGCTGCGCCTCGGGCAGCGGATAGGTGCCCTCGTACTCGATCGGGTTGGCGGTGGCGATCACGTGGAACGGCGGGTCCAGCCGGTAGGTGACGCCCTCGACCGAGACCTGCTTCTCCTGCATCGCCTCCAGCAGCGCGGCCTGGGTCTTCGGCGGCGTACGGTTGATCTCGTCGGCCAGCAGCAGGTTCGTGAAGACCGGCCCGGCCCGGAAGCTGAAGTCGGCGGTGCGCTGGTCGTAGAGGAACGAACCGGTGACGTCGGCGGGCAGCAGGTCGGGGGTGAACTGCAACCGCCGGAAGTCGAGCCCGAGCGCCTGGGCGAAGGAGCGCGCGGTGAGGGTCTTGCCGAGCCCGGGCAGGTCCTCCAGGAGCACGTGCCCGCCGGCCAGGATCCCGGCGAGCACCAGTTCCAGGGCGTCCCGCTTGCCCACCACGACCGTGCCGACCTGGTCGAGTACGGCCTGCGCCAGCCGGCCCACGTCGAACGTGCTGACCTGGTCCGCGTCTTTCATAGCTTCTCCAATGTGGCGACGATCGCCGCGAGGTCGCGCGGCGCCGGGGTGCGCTTGGGCGGGGATTCGAGGAAGTTCCACAGTGGCTCGCCGAGCAGTGCCCGGGACCGGACCGGATCGCCGGCCCGGGTGACGCCGTGCCGCTGCCGGAGCAGCTCGTCGACGAGTTCGGCGAGCACCGGCAGCACCGCCTTGGCGAACCGTGCCGGCTCCCCCTGCGACCAGGTGAGTTTGGTTTCCCAGCGGCCGACCGAGCTGCCCAGCGCGTCCCGGACGGTCCAGTCGTAGTGGCCGTCGGGCTCGCCCCGCTCCTGCGCGGGGCGGCGGAGCCGGAGCGGGAGCGGTGGCGGGGGTACGAGTGCCAGGGTGAGCCGGCGCAGCAGCAGCAGGGCGACGAACCCGGCGAAGACGGCGGCCGGCGAGACGGCGACGCCGACCATGCGCAGCCCGAGTACGACCGCCGCGGCGAGACCGGCAGCGGCCAGCCCGAGCCGCAGCCAGCCGCCCACCCCGCGCCGGGCCGGGGCGGCCCTCGGCTGCTCCTCCTCGTCCTGGAGCAGGTCGAAGATGCTGGCGCTGGAGCCGCTCACCGCTGCCCGCCTCCGGCCGTCGTGGGCGCGGCGTCCTCGCCGGGCCGGTCGACCCGGGAGGTGAGTTCGGTACGCAACCGGCGCAGCGCGGCCAGCGCCTGGCCGCGCATCCGCTCGTCGACGGTGTGCGTGGCGTACCGGGCCTCCCGGTAGACGTCGGCGAACGCGCCGAGCACGTCGGCGCTGACCGGCCGGCCGGCGCCGAGCAGCCGGGTCACCAGGTCGGTCGGGGTGTCCCCGGGCCGGCGTTCGACCCCGGCCGAGGCGGCGGCCTGCTCCAGGCGTACCCAGCAGGCGATCACCGCCCGGCGCGGGTCGGCGTCGGTGTCGGAGAGGTCGACCAGGCCGGCGTCGAGCGCGGCGACCACCTCCTCGGCGGTCTGCTCGGCGGAGCGGAGTTTCCGGGCACCGGGCCGGTTCAGTCCCCGGCGGCGGCGCAGCAGGTCCCGGACCAGCGCCCAGAGCAGTGCGACGACCACGGCCAGCACGACGGCGCCGCAGAGCAGGGTGCCGAGGTACGGCACCCAGTGCGGGAGGTAGCTGCCGGGCTGGCCCGGCCCGGCGGTGGGCGGCGGCGGCTCCGTCCCGGTGGGCTGGGCCTGCTCGATCGTCGGCACGATGTCGGCCGGCGGCTGCACCCGGTCGAATCCGATCGACGAATGGGAGGCGGCGAGCGCGGCGAGCGCCAGCAGCCCGGCGACCGCCGCCAGCGGCCAGAGCGTCCGGAGCAGGCTGCTGGTGAGGCTGGACCGGGGCGGCTGGGGTGCCGGACGGGCACGACCGGAGTGCCCGTCGGTCATCGCACCGCCCTCCCGAGCCGTCTAGCGGTCCTCGTCCAACCCGGCCAGGTGCCGGGCCCGGGTGAACACCTCGTCCAGCATTGTCGGTGTGAGCCGCCCGGTAAAGGTGTTCTGCTGGCTGACGTGGTAACAGCCGAGTACCTGCGGGACGGCACCGTCCTGCGACCAGTGTGCCCCATGCCCGAAGGCGGGTCGCGGGGTGGGCGGTCGCACGCCGTACACCTGGCGGAGCACCGGCCACCACGCCGCCCAGGCGAACGCGCCGAGCGTGACCACGACGCGCAGGGTGGGTCTGATCAGGTCGATCTCCCGGTGCAGCCAGGGCGCGCAGGTGTCCCGCTCCGCGGGGTCGGGCTTGTTGTCCGGCGGGGCGCAGCGGACGGCGGCGGCGATCCGGGTGTGTCGCAGGGCCAGGCCGTCGTCGGCGGCGACGCTTGTCGGCTGGTTGGCCAGGCCGGCCCGGTGCAGCGCGGCGAAGAGCACGTCGCCGGAGCGGTCGCCGGTGAAGATCCGGCCGGTCCGGTTGCCGCCGTGCGCGGCCGGGGCCAAACCGAGGATGGCGATCCGGGCGTCGGCGACCCCGAAGCCGGGGACGGGGCGGCCCCAGTACTCCTGGTCCCGGAAGGCGGCCCGGCGGACGGTGGCGACCTCCTCGCGCCAGGCGACCAGCCGGGGGCAGGCGAAGCAGTCGGCGACGGCGCCGTCCAGCGCGGCCAGGTCGGCCGCCCGCGGTGCGCGGGCGGCCACGTCGGCGGGGGTACGCGACGGCCGGCCCGGTCCGCCGCCACCCGGCGCGCGGCCCGGTCCGGCCGAACGACCCGGTCCGGTCGGGTCGGGACGCGGTCCGGCCGGGTCGGGACGCGGTCCGGCCGGGTCGGGACGCGGTTCAGCCAAGTCGGGACCGGAAGAGTTCCAGGGTACGGGCCCAGGCGCTGGCCGCCGCCGGCTGGTCGAAGACCTCCGGCCGGTCGTCGTTGAAGAAGGCGTGCCGGGTGCCGGGGTAGTCGTGGGTGGCGCAGTCGCCGCCGGCCGCCTCGATCGCCCGGCGGGCCGCCTTCACCCCGTCCGCCGCCGAGGTGCCGTCCTCCTCGGAGCAGTGGATCACGGCGGTCTTGCCGGCGTAGTTGGACCACTCGGGACGCATCCGCTCCCAGGGGAGTACCGGATAGAAGCCGGCGGTCGCGACGATCCGGTCGGAGAGGGTGGCCGACCAGAGCGCGAGGCTGCCGCCGGCGCAGAAGCCGACGCAGCCGACCCTGTCCCCGTCGACCTCGTCGCGCTGCACCAGGTAGTCGGCGGCACCGGCGATGTCCCGGGCCGCCTGGTCCATGGCCAGCCCCATCAGCAGCTTGCCGGCCTGGTCGGGCTCGGTGGTGGAGGCACCGTGGTAGAGGTCGGGGGCGAGCGCCACGAAGCCGGCCCCGGCGAACCGGTCGGCGACCGAGGTGATGTGCGGCACGAGTCCCCACCACTCCTGGATGACGATGACGGCCGGGCCGCTGGCGCCACCGGCCGGCAACGCCAGGTAGCCCTCGCTGGTCCCCCCGTTACTCCGGTAACTCACCATCTCGCCCATCGGTGGCCCTCCTGTCGGTCAGTCATCGTTGGCTGGTCGCACAGTTCCACCCACCCAACCGGGGTACCGGGGGTTGTGTGCCGGGTGTGCGGGTAGCCTGCCACGCCCGACACCGGGGACGGAAGCCAACAGCGACGTGGCGTACACCTCCTGTTGCGGAGGTGTACGCCACGTCGTCGCAGACCCGTGGGGAGCCGGGTTTGCGGTCTAGCCGGTCGGGGTAGGGCTGGGGGTTCGCCCGCCGTCCGGAGTGGCGCCGGGCGTGGCGCCGTCCGGGGTGGGCGACGGCGCGGTCGCGCCCGGGGCCGGCGAGCCGGCCGGTGCGGTCGGTTCCGGGGCCGGCGGCGTGGTCGGTCCGAACCGGAACGGCGCACCCTCCGGGCAGTACGGGTACGGCTGCCGGGTCAGGTCGTTGTAGCCCGAGAGGTCCTGGTAGCGCTGCTCCGCCTCCGCACACCACGGGTGGCCGAGCCGGATCGGTTCGCCGTTCTGGTCGAACAGGCGTACCCCCTCCAGCAGCCGGCCCTCGCTGTCGTAGACGTAGACGTCCTGCACCCCGGAGTACTGGTCGGTGTAGACCTGCTCGTAGGGGACCGAGGTGCCGCCGGCCCGGCTGTCCAGCTCGACGAAGCCGGCCAGCCCGAACAGCACCAGCAGGACCGCGCTGACCCCGAGGACCAGCTTCGGCCGCCGGCCCATCCGGTCGGTGCGCCGGCCGAGCCAGACCGACCCGGTGATGGTGGCGGCGAGCAGCAGCAGCGCGGCCAGGCTGCTGCCGCCGAGCCGGGGCAGCAGGCCGAACGAGGTGCCGGTCAACAGCACGGTGATCAGCATCGCGGCGAGGTAGCCGCGCAGCACCCACCAGGCGGGGCGGAGCAGCCGGAGGAAGTCGCTGAGCCGGGAGTAGCCGAGGACCGGGCCGAGCCGGGTGTCGGCGGCGCGGAGCCGGTCCCGGCCCCTGCGGACCGCCGCGCCGATCCGCTGGTCGAGGTTGACGGTGGCGGCCGGCGGCGGGGTGACCCCGGCGGCGCCGCGCAGTTCCATCGCGTACGCCTCGGGCGGGCCGAGCCGTTCGTAGAGCGACCCCTCCGCCTCGGCGGCCACCTCGGCCAGGTGCTCGGGCAGGTCTTCGAGCAGTTCGTCGCGGACCGGCGGCGGCAGGTCGGCAAGCGCCGCGCGGACCTGCCCGACGTACCGGGCGATCTCCTGCTCCGTCACGGTGGTCATGCCGCCATCCCCTTGTCGTCGAGCAGCGTGTCCATGGTGAGGGCGAAGGACCGCCAGGTCTTGCCGGACCGGCGGAGCTGGTCCCGCCCCGCCGGGTTCAGCGCGTAGTACTTGCGGTGCGGTCCGGACTCGCTGGGCACCACGTAGGTGGTGAGCAGGCCGGCCTGGAAGAGCCGGCGCAGCGTGCCGTAGACGGAGGCGTCGCCGATCTCTTCGAGGCCGGCGGCGCGGAGCCGGCGCATGATGTCGTAGCCGTAGCCGTCCTCGTCCTTCAGCACGGCCAGGACCGCGAGATCCAGCACGCCTTTGAGCAACTGGGTCGTGTCCACGCGGCGATACTACTGTTCAATGCACAGTACCGTCAACGCGGTGATAGCGCACCCGTCGACGCGGCCTCCGGCACCGCCCTCCGCCGACGGTCGGCGCTACGGCGTTCGGGGCGCCAGGTGGCGACCAGGGCGGCGGCGAGCAGCAGCTCCGCGATGTCCCCGCCGTAGTACATGATCTCGGCAGCGGTCCGGACCTCGGCGGCCGGGGCGGCGATCCGCACCCAGTAGCCGGCGTACATCAGCTGCGAGACGACGGCGTGCAGCGCGATGGCGCAACCGAGCCAGACCAGCCGGGCGGGAACACCGGGACGGGCGGGTGCCGGATCGGGACCGGCGACGACGTGCGCGAAGAGACAGCCGGCGAGCAGGAAGTGGGCGTGCAGCAGCCAGTGCCCGGCCGGGCGGCCGGCGAGGGTGTCGAACAGCGGGGTGAAGTACAGCACGACGAGGCTGCCGGTGGAGAGCAGCCAGGCGACCGCCGGACGGGTCAGGAGGCGGGCCGGCCGGGCGTGCAGGACCGCCACCAGTCGCCGGCCGTGCCGCGCCGGCAGCGTACGCAGCAGCAGCGTGACAGGTGCGCCGAGCACCAGGGCGAGCGGGGCGTACATCCCGACGAGCAGGTGCCCGAGCATGTGGCCCCGGAAGTCGGTGTGCGCGAAACTGGCCAGCGGGGGCAGCAGCGCCATCGCCAGCAGCAACAGCCCGACACCGAAACTGGCCGTACGCCACCGGCTCCAGCCCCGCGCCGGGTTGCCCCGCCGGACCCGCCCGGCCAGGTAGAGGTATCCGGCGGCGCAGAGCAGCAGGCCCAGCGCGGGCAGCAGCAGCCCGAGGAGGCCGCCCGCACCGGCATCCGGCACCGGGTGCGGGTGGTCGTGCTCCGTCAACCGGTCCGCCCCGGCCCGCCCGGCGTCGCGGCGTCCACCCGGCCGGCGGCCGGCGGCTCGGGGTCGAAGGGCCGCCCGCGGCGCTGGAGCAGCCAGCCGGCGACCACCAGCAACGCGCCGAGGACCAGGAAGGCGACGTCCCACCAGAGCTGGTGCTCGCCGGCGTAGACGTGGTGGACGCCGAGGATGTGGTGGTCCAGGATGCCCTCGACCAGGTTGAACAGGCCCCAGCCGACCAGGATCCAGCCCCACAGCACCCGGGAGGTCCAGACCCGGCGGCGGTGCCGGGTGACCCGGGAGTACAGGATCGCCAGGCCGGTCAGTACGGCCAGCCAGCAGACCGCGTGGAAGATGCCGTCCCACACCGTGTTCATCTCCAACCCCGGGACGGTCTTCGGGTCGTAGTACTTCACTCCGACGTTGTCGGTGTCGGTGCTGCTGAGCAAATGGTGCCACTGGAGGAGCTGGTGCAGCAGGATGCCGTCGACGAAGCCGCCGAGCCCCACGCCCAGCACGATCCCCGGCAGTCGCAGGCTGGCCGGCCTGGTCTCCGGCCGCGCGTCGCCCGCCCTGGTAGCCATGCGCTCTGTCCTCTCGTCCGTGCCGCAGCTGTCACCGCCTACCCGGACACGACGGAGATAATCCACCCGACCCGGCTGATCCGTCCCCGTCGGGGCCGGACGGGTCGAAACACCCGCCGACGGCGGATACGACGAGGCCCTTCCGTCGGCTGCGACGGAAGGGCCTCGCGGTCGGCGAGTACAGCCCTGGGGGTCAGTGCATGGCCACCGGGACCGGTGCCGCGCCCTGCTCCGGCGTCGCCGGGGCGATCCGCCTGCGCGGCAGCAGCAGCGCCGGGATCACGCAGAGGACGACCAGGACCAGCGCGATCAGGTACGTCTGGCCGAACGCGTCCGCCAGGGACGCCTGCCCCTGGGCCAGTACCTCCGGCGGCACCTGGTCCGCCGACACCTGTCCCTGGGTGACCGCCGTGTACCCGGCGGCGGCCGGGCTGTCCAGCACCCGGTTGGTGAGGACCACCGACATCACGGCGGTGCCGATCGACCCGGCGGTCTGCTGGACGATGTTCATCGTGGTCGAGCCCCGGGCCACCTGCTGGTGGGTCAGGCTGGCCATCGCGGCCGACATGATCGGCATCATTGTCATGCCCATCCCGAGACCCATCACGAAGAGGCCGCCGAGCAGCACCAGGTACGAGGTGCCGGCGGTGATCTGGGTGAACACGCTGAGCCCGAGGGAGATCACCACGATGCCGGTCAGCACCAGCCGGCCCGGCCCGGTCCGGTCGGTGAGCCGGCCGGCGATCGGCATGGTCAGCATCGCGCCGAGGCCCTGCGGAGCGAGCAGCAGACCGGTGTCCAGGGTGCCCTCCCCGCGCACCTGGAGGAAGTAGCTCGGTAGCAGCAGCATCGCGCCCATGAACGACACCGTGAACAGCGTCATCGTGATGACCGAGACGGTGAGGTTGCGGTTCTTGAACAGCCCGAGATCGATCAGCGGGTGGTCCTTGCGCAGCGCGTGCAGCACGAAGCCGAGGACCAGGGCCAGGCCGGCGATCGCCGGGACCAGTACCTCCGCGTCGGCCACGGTGCCGGCCTCCGGGATGGAGGAGACGCCGTAGAGGAACAGCGCGAGGCCCGGCGAGAGCAGCAGCATGCCGACGAAGTCGAACGACTCGGACGGGTGCGGCTCGTCCTTGGGCAGCACCCGCAGCGCGAGGAGGAAGGCGACGATGCCGACCGGCACGTTGATCAGGAAGATCCAGTGCCAGGAGACCGCCTCGATCAGCCAGCCGCCGAGGATCGGGCCACCGATCGGGCCGAGCAGCATCGGTACGCCGAGCACGGCCATCACCCGGCCGACCCGGTGCGGACCGGCGGCCCGGGTCATGATCGTCATGCCGAGCGGCATCAGCATGCCGCCGCCGAGCCCCTGGAGCACCCGGAACATGATCAACGGGCCGATGTCCCAGGCGACGCTGCACAGCACCGAGCCGCCGAGGAAGAGCACCAGCGACAGCAGGTAGAGGCGCTTGGTGCCGAACCGGTCGGCGGCCCAGCCGGTGATCGGGATGACGGTGGCCAGGGCCAGCGTGTACGCGGTCATCGTCCAGGCGACGGTGGCGTAGCTGGCGTCGAACTCGCGCTGGAAGGTCGGCAGCGCGACGCTGACGACCGTGACGTCGAGGATGGACATGATGATGCCGAGCACCACCACGCCGGCGATTCTCAGGACGCCGGGATCGAGCTTGTCGCTCTCGGCGTCAGGTTGGACGGCCACGGACATGCGGCTCGCTCCTTTTCCCCGTGGATAAAAGTTTGGCTGACACTAACAGTTCGCTCGCAGCGAAGTATTCTGGGGCTGTCGCCCACCACCCGCCTGGTAGCCTCCGCTGACCCGCAGCGGCGTGGCTGCGCGGCGGCCGAGGCGTCGCCACGCCGCCGTCTCCCTGCTCTGGAGGAACCGATGAGTGACCGGGACGATCTCATCGCCCAGATCATGGATACGCAACGGGAAATGCAGCACCACTTCGCCAACGACCCGGCGAACCCCCTCTTCACGCTGCACCTCACGTTGCCCCAGCTCAAGGCACTTCTCCTACTGTCCGCGCACGGCAGTATCGCTGGCCAGGAACTCAGCTCGGCGATGGGTGTGAGCCTGGCCACCATGACCGGGATGGTGGACCGGCTGGTCGCCCAGGGCCTGGTCACCCGCCGCGAGGATCCGCACGACCGCCGGGTACGCCGGATCGAGCTGAGCGGTCCCGGCCGCGACCTGGTCGACCGGTTCGTGACCGCCGGTACCCAGAAGATGCGCCGGATCCTCGACCGGCTCTCCGACGACGAGCTGCGCACCCTCGCCCAGTGCGGTGCGATGCTGACCAAGGCCTTCGCCGACGATCCCGAACCGCCCGCCACCGGCTGCGTCCCGTTCGGGATCGGATAGGCCGGACCGCACCGGTTCTCGGGATTGAGCCGCAACCCACAGGGAACTACCGGCGGTTCGGCACCATCGCCGCCGCCCTCGGTCACGTGGGCGGTACGGCGGTGCTGATCGCGACGCTCTCCTCCACCGCCCAGGATCTGGCGTTACCACGCGTCGTGGACGCCTTGGTGGGCAGCCTGGTGGGCTTCGTCGTGATCGCGCTGCTGGTGCCGCTCAACCCGATCCGGGTGGTCAACCGTGCTGCCGAACCGGTGCTGCACACCCTGACGGCGCAGCTCCGGGAGGCCGGGATGGGCCCTGCGCGACCAGGATCCGGACCGGGCCTGGCAGGCACTGGCGACGCTGCGGGCGACGTCTCCGGACGTGGACCGGTTGCGGGAGGCGATCAGCCGGCACCGACCGTACCCGGCAGGAGACTCGGGAGAAGGCACTGTAAGCGGCGGACGCCGCCGGCCGAGCCCGGCGGGAAGGGGTGTGGAGCTACGGCGACGCGCTCGTGACGCAGGTCCGGGTCGCGGCCAGCGACCTGATCCGGGTGACCGGCTACTCCGACCACGCCGCCGGCCGGTTGGTGGGACAGACTGCCCAGCAGGGCGAGTCGGCGCGTGCGCGGCACGTCTAGGGTGCACCCATGCAGATCATCCATGGTGCCGGCGCGTGGACGCCGCCGCCCGCCGGAGCGGCCGACGACTGGGTGGAGAACCTGCGGGTGCCGGATCTCTCGGTGGGGACGTACTGCATTCCGGCAGGTGGGACCGACGGGCAGAGTCCACACACCGAGGACGAGATCTACGTGGTCACCGCCGGACGGGCCCGGATCGTGACCCCGGAGGGTACGGCCGAGGTCGGCCCCGGTGCGGTGATCTTCGTGCCGGCGGGTGAGGAACACCGGTTCGAGGACATCACCGAGGACCTGGCCCTGCTTGTGGTGTTCGGCCCGGCGTACGGCTCGCGCGCCCCGGGCCGGTGACGTCGGCGGCTAACCCGGCCGTCCGCTGACGCAGGGACGCGGTACGGGTGGGACGCTCGGTAGCCACCCGGGCAGGACAAGCCTCTCAGCGAGACTGTCGAGCTGCCCCGCTTGTGCGCCCACGCGCAGGACGTAACCGTGCCCTGTCCGTACAGGCACGCGAGGGCAGGCCACCCGCGCCCCGTCTGTGCACCCAGCTCGACAGTCTGCGCAGCGGCATGGTCCCGCTCGGCCTCCTCGGATGCGATGGTCCCCCACCGAATCCGGCTGAACGTCGATACTGATCGAATGTCGCAGCGCACGCCAGACATCGACGTACCGGACCTGACCGGCAAGCTCGCGGTGGTCACCGGAGCCAACAGCGGGGTCGGGTTCGGCGTCAGCCACCGGCTCGCCCGGGCCGGCGCCGAGGTCATCCTCGCGGTACGCAACCAGGCCAAGGGCGACCGGGCGCTGGCCGAGATCCGTGCCGAGGTGCCCGGCGCGACGGTGAGCCTCCGGCACCTGGACCTGACCTCGCTGGCCAGCGTGGCGGCGCTCGGCGAACGCCTGGCCGGGGAGGGCCGCCCGATCGACGTCCTGGTCAACAACGCCGGGATCATGGGGCCGCCCCGTCGGGCACTCTCCGAGGACGGCTACGAACTCCAGTTCGCCGTCAACTATCTCGGGCACTTCGCGCTGACCGGTCGCCTGCTTCCGCTGCTGCGCGCCGCCGGAGCCGCCCGGGTGGTGTCGATCGGCAGCTTGATGAGCCGGTTCGGGCGGTTCGACTTCGACAACCTCCAGAGCCAGCGGAAATACCAGCCGGTGATCGCGTACGGGCTGTCCAAACTCGCCATGCTGGTCTTCGCCCGGGAACTCCAGCGACGCAGCACCGCCGGTGGGTGGGGCATCCTCAGCAACGCCGCGCATCCGGGCGCCACCATCACCAACCTCCAGGTGACCGGACCGATGCACGGCGGCGGGTCGGTCCGGCTCAACCGGCTCTGGAACCGGCTGATCTACCTCGTACCCTGGGTGTGGCAGGAAATCCCGGCCGGCGCCCTGCCCGCGGTCCACGCCGCGACGAGCCCGGCCGCCGAGGGTGCCGCCTACTACGGCCCGGACGGCCTCGGCGGACTCCACGGCGGGCCGGCCCCGGCGAGGTTCCCCGCCCCTGCCCTGGACGACGCGGCCGCACTCCGGCTCTGGGAGGTTTCCGAACAGCTCAGCGACGTCCGCTATCCCGACCCGCAGCCGGTCACCTGAGGGAGCGGGCCGTGACACCATCCGTGCGGCTGCGCCCGGTACGCGAGGACGACCTCCCGATGCTGCAACGCTTCCTGACCGAGCCGGGCCTGGTCGGACTGGACTGGACCGGCTTCCGCGACGCCCAGGAGCCGGTACGCCGGTTCGCCGCCGACGGCTACCTCGGCGCCGAGAGCAGCCGGCTGATCGTGGAGACCGGCTCGGCGACGGGGGATGACGGCCCCGATCCGACAGCCGCCGGTTTCGTCGGTTGGCAGGCCACCGGGTACGGCGTGGCGAAGTCCTGGGAGATCGGCATCGCGCTGCTGCCGCAGTGGCGCGGCCAGGGCATCGGCTGGCGGGCCCAGGCGCTGCTCTGCGACTACCTCTTCACGCACACTCCCGCCGAACGCATCCAGGCCGGCACCCATCCGGAGAACACGGCCGAGCAGCGGGCGCTGGAGAAGGCCGGCTTCCGCCGCGAGGGCGTACTCCGTTCCGTCGAGTTCCGGGCCGGCCGGTGGCGGGACGGCTGGCTCTACAGCCGGCTCCGGAGCGATCCGGCGCCGTCGTGAAACCCGGCGGCGCGGTAACCGGACCGGTTGCTAGGCTCCGCTCCATGAGTTTCTTCTTCCTCGCCTGACGCGACCGCTGGCGGGTTGCGGACAACCCCTCGCCAGCGATGCGGGGCGGCGTCGCGTCGCCCCGAGTCGCGACGTGGGAGAAGATCGGATGATCTTTCGGTTGCCGGCGCGTACTCGCGCCGGGGCCACACCGCGTCCTGGCACCGTCGTCACGTCGTGACGGCCGCGCGCCTGGTGGCGCGGACGGTGCGGGGCATCGAGCCGGTGGTGGCCGACGAGATAGCAACACTTCACCTGGGCCGGGTCAGTGCGGTCGCACATCGCGAGGTGTGGTTCGACCGCGTCGATCCCGGGCCGGAAGTACTGGATCTGCGCTGTGCCGACGACGTCTTCCTGGTCGGCACGGTGGTGTACGGGATCGGTCGCAGCCGGGCCGACCTGCGGATGCTGAGCAAGGCCGCGTCGGCGCTGCCGCTGCGGGAGTTGCTGACCCAGTGGCGCCGCTGCGGCGGCGCTGCCCAACACCCGACCCCCGGCAGCACCAGAAACGACCGCCGGCCGCCCCGGTCGCATCGGTCGGCACCGCTGTCCGGGGTCGACGTCTCCGCGTCGTTCCTGGGACGGCGCAACTTCACCCGGTTCGATCTGGAGGACGCGGTCGGCGAGCCGATCGCCGCCGCGCTCGGGCTGCCGCACCACAGCCGGCGGGGCGGGATCGCGCCACCGCCGGGCGGACTCTCCTGGCGGGTCACCCTCGTCGACGACCGGGCGCTGGTGGCGCTGCGGATCGCGGATCGGCCGCTGCACCGCCGCGCGTACCGTCGGATGTCCCGGCCGGGCAGCCTGCACCCGCCGGTCGCCGCCGCGCTGGTCCGGGTCGCCGGAGCACGTGACGGCGACTGCCTCCTCGATCCCTGCTGCGGCGCCGGGACGATACCGGTCGAGGCGGCCCTCGCCGGTCGAGGCTTGTCCATCATGGGCGGTGACATCGACCGGGCCGTTGTCGCGATCGCCGCCGGCAACGGCGGGGACGCACCGGTCGGCTGGGTGGTCGCGGATGCCGGCCGGATCCCGCTGCCAGACGGCGCCGTCGACCTGGTGGTCACCAACCCGCCATGGGACCGGCAGGTGCCGTTCGCCGGCGTCCTGGCCGGGCAGCAGCGGCGGTTCTGGACAGAGCTGCGCCGGGTACTCCGCCCAGCCGGCCGCGCGGTGCTGTTGCTTTCCGATATGGACGGCCAGTTACCCGATGCGGAAACGACCGGACTAACCCTGCGCCACCGGTACCCGATCAGCCTCTCCGGCACCCACCCGGAGATCGCCCTCCTGCGGGCTCGGTAGCCGTGGGGGAACGCTAGTTCCGGGAAAGAGTGGCTTTCGCACGCTGCGAAGCCACTCTTTCCCGGAAGTTGTGCGCCGGCCGACTTCCCGCGTTCGCGAGCCGAGTTATCGCCCCGGCCGAACCAGTCCGTCGACGCCTCCGCCCGTCGGGGCGAGTCCGAGTTCGCGGAGCACGGTCGCCCCGCGCTCGGCATCGGCGCCGCCGGCCAGCAGCAGGGTCCGGCCGGACTGGTAGCGGCAACCCGCCACCTCGAAGGCAGCTGCCGTGCCGAGCAGCGCCGCCCGGTCGCCGTCCAGCAGGGCTTCGGCCCGTGCCACCATGGCATCGGCCACCGGATTGCCGGCCACGATGGTCCGGGCCTCGGCCAGGCGGTCGCGAGCCTCCGGGCTTCCGGCGAGTACGGCGGCCTCGGCGCGCAGTGCGACGTACCAGTGGAGCCAGATCCAGGTGACCCACTTCCACACCTCACCGGGCTCGGGTGCCACCCGCTCCAGCGCCTCCGGCGCCCGCCCCTGGTGCAGCAGGAGCATCGCGTCGAAGACCGCCCCGTAGCCGTAGGTACGCCCGCCCGCCGAGGTGCCGAGCTGATCCTGGATCTCCTGCCATTCGCCCCTCGCCTCCTGGTCGTCACGCAGGCCGTGGATCATCGCCACCCCGGCGGCGGCCGGACCGAGCCCCGGCTGGGCCGGACTGCCCGACCGCCGCCACCCGTCGAGGAACCGGACACTGCCGGTCAGCACCTCGGTGGCATTGCCGGCCATTGCCTCCACCATCAGCAACCGGTACGTGGCGAGGTGCCCGACCTCGGCCAGCGCCGGATGGCCGGCCAGTTGCCGCGCCCACCGCCGGGCGCCCGGCACGTCCCCGGCGCCGAGGCCCGTCTCGGTGACCATGCCGAGTGCGTCGATCAGCTCGTGGGTGCCAGCCGGGGTATCCGGAGTGGCGGTCAGCAGCATGATCCGGCGCTGCGCGGTGGCCGCGACCGCCAGGTTGTCACCGGCCCAGCTGTGCGCGGCGGTGAGTGCGTCGAGTGCGGCCGACTCGGCGAGGTGGTCGCCGGTCCGGCGGGCGAGTTCGACCGCCCGCTCGGCGCGCGCGATCGTCTCCGGTACGGCGTTGTCCGGCGGACCCTGGGCGGCACCGAACGCGTCGGAGAGCACCCCCGCCTCGGCCAGCGCCACCGCAGCCTGCGCGGCCGGGTCGTCGCCGGCCAGCTCCCGCGCCTCGGTGAGCAGCGCGAGCGCCTCCGCCGGGGACGGGATCCGCACGAACTTGCTCGAGAACCGGTAAGCGGTGGTGGCGGCGGTCGCCAGATCACCGGCGGCGCCAGCGGTGTCACCGGCCCGTCGGGCGGCGTCGGCGGCAGCGCGCCGCAGCCGGTACATGTCGTCACCGATCGTCCGGCAGCCGGCCACGGCCGCGGCCTGCCGGTACATCGAGGCGGTGAGCGCAGGATCGTCGGCGAGTACGGCCGCCTGCTCGTAGCGCTGCTGGGACTCGGCGGTCAGGTGACGGGTGAAGGTCAGCTCCGCCAGGAGACCGGCGAGCCGGCAGGCTTCCGCGCGCTGCTCTGCCCGGTCGGCCGCCCAGGCGAGGGCGGCACGGAGGTCGTCGGCCATCGCGTCGAAGCGGACCCGCCAGTCCGCTCCCGTCTCGGTCAGGCCAGCGGCCTGCGCCAGGCACCAGCGAAGGTGCCGAGACCGGGCGTCGACCAGCTCACCGGCCTCGGTGAGCCGCTCGGTCCCGTACTGGCGGATGGTTTCCAGCGCCCGGTACCGGGTGCCGCTCGGGGAGGCCGTCACCACCAGCAGGCTCTGTTCGGCGAGCCGGGCCAGTCCCTCGGCGACCAGACCTTCCTCGAACCCGGCGACCTCCGCCGCGCCCTCGAACCCGGCGACCTCGGCTCCGGTGACCTCGGCCGCCGCGTGCTCGAAGCCGGTGACCTCGGCCGCCGCGTGCTCGAAGCCGGTGACCTCGGCCGCCGCCTGCGCGCTGAATGGTGCCACGAACACCGACACCCGGCGCAGCAGCGCCCGGTCGGCCGGCTCCAGCAGGGTGTGGCTCCAGTCCAGTACCGCTCGCACCGATCGGTGCCGCTCATCGGCCCGGGATCCGCCGGTCAGCATCCGGAGCGGATGGGACAGCGCGGCGGTGATGCCGTCCAGCCCGAGCGTGGGATACCGAGCGGCGGTCAGCTCGATCGCCAGCGCCATGCCGTCCAGCCGCTCGCAGATCGAGGCGACCTGCTCGCGCAGCGGCGGATCCAGCGGCCAACCTACCGCCGCCGCCCGCTCCATGAACAACGCGACCGCGTCCGACTCACCGTCGGCGGCCAGCGACAGCGGCGGCACCTGGTACACCCGCTCGAACGGCACCATCAGCCGGGCCCGGCTGGTCGCCAGTACCGTCACTGCGGGGCACGCTGCCAACAGCCGCTCGAGCAGCGGCGCCACCCCGTCCAGTACGTGCTCGCAGTTGTCCAGCACCAGCAACGCGTGATGGTCGGCCAGCGCCGCGACCACGGACTCCGTCATGTCGCGTCCGGGCTGCTCGCCGAGGCCGAGCGCCCCGGCGACGGCAGTCGCGATCATGCCTCGGTCGGCGACCGGGACCAGGTCGGCGAACCACACCCCGTCGGGGTACTCGCCGGCAGCTTCCGCGGCCACCGCCAGCGCGAGCCGGGTCTTGCCCACGCCACCGGGGCCGACCGCCGTCACCTGACGGTGATCCTTGATCAGCTCGGTCAGCTCGGTCCGCTCGCGCACCCGGCCGACGAACGAGGTCAGCGGGGCCGGCAGGACCGGTACCGGCTGAGCCGGGCCGGAGACGGCCAGCTCAGGCACCCGCTGGGCAAGCGCACGCCGATCCGAGACCCCCAGCTTGCGCAGCAGCGAGGAGACGTGGGTCTCCACGGTACGCACCGAGATGAACAGCCGTGCCCCGATCTCGGCGTTGCTGAGGTGCTCTCCGACCAACGCGAGCACGTCGGCTTCCCGAGGCGAGATGTCAACCATTGCCCCATTCTGTCAGCCCCTCCGTGGGCCGATTCCCCGTGGCCGCTCCGTGGCCAGCACGGATCCGCACCGGACGGGCCGGCGGAGATGCTGTCTGCGTACCCGGAAAGACCGGGCCGACGGCGGCCCGCAACCAGCGATCGAAGGAGTGACCATGGCCGGTTCTGCCACCCAGGGAATCAAGACCGTGCTGCATCCGGTGTCGGACCTGGCGAAGGCCAGGACGGTGTACGCGGCCCTGCTCGGCGTACCGCCGACAACTGACTCGTCCTACTATGTCGGCTTTGACACCGAGGGTCAGCACATCGGGCTGGTGCCAGGCGGGGGACCACAGGGCATGACCTCGCCGGTCGCCTACTGGCACGTACCGGACATCGCGGCGAAGCTCGCCGAACTGACCGCCGCCGGTGCCACCGTGACCGAGCCCGCGCACGAGGTCGGTGGGGGCCGCACCGTCGCCACCGTCAGCGACCCGGACGGCAACGTCCTGGGACTGATCCAGGACTGACCTTCTTCCCCCACCCCATCCGACAATCACGGAAAGGCCCTGCCATGCCCTCGATCGACTTTGTCACCCTAGAAGTGTCGTCCGAGCCCACCGCCGCCAGCACCTTCTACGCCGAGGCCTTCGACCTGGGCGCCCGAGTACGGGTACGCGGCTCGCAGGCACCCACGACCGGCTTCCGCGGGTTCGCCGTGTCGCTCGTGGTATCCCAGCCGAGCATTGTGGACAGTTACTTCGACGCCGCCCTCGAACGCGGAGCGACCGCATTGAAGCCGGCCGCGAAGAGTTTCTGGGGCTACGGCGGGGTGCTCCAGGACCCGTACGGCACGATCTGGAAGATCGCGTCATCGTCGAAGAAGAACACCGGACCGGCGCGCCGACACGTCGACGACATCGTCCTGCTGCTGGGCGTGGCCGACGTCGCCGCGACCAAGCGGTACTACGTCGAACGCGGCCTGCCCGTGGCCAAGAGCTTCGGTCGCAAGTACGTCGAGTTCGCCACCTCGGGGATCAAGCTGGCCCTCTACGGCCGCCGTGCCGCCGCCAAGGACGCGGGTGTCTCTTCCGACGGCACCGGATCACACCGGCTCGTCATCGGCGGCAACGCCGGCGCCTTCGCCGACCCGGACGGCTTCCAGTGGGAGACCGCCTCCGCTGTCGTCCCCGCCTCGTCCGAGTAGTAGGGCGGGGCCAACCCGGCCACCTCCGGCCCCCGTACCGCACGTTGGGAGATGTCAGGCATGAGCAACAGCGACAACAGCAGTTACCAGGGTTTCAGCGCCGAAGAGCGTGCCGCGATGAAGGAACACGCCCAGGAGCAGAAGAAGGCGGCAGCACGCCGTGGCTCGCGGGCGGACAAGGCGGCGGAGGCGGAGCGGGACGTACTCGCGAAGATCGCCGAGATGCAGGATTCGGACCGGATCATGGCCGAACGCATCCATGAGGTGGTCACCGCCAGCGCCCCCGCGCTCGCCTCGAAGCTCTGGTACGGGATGCCCGCCTACACCCTCGACGGCAAGATCATCTGCCACTTCCAGCCCGCCGCCAAGTTCAAGACGCGCTACGCCACGCTCGGCTTCAGCGATCACGCCAACCTGGACGAGGACGCGATCTGGCCCACCGCCTTCGCCATCGCCACGCTCACCCCCGAGGTGGAGGCCCACCTCACCGCCCTCGTGCAACGCGCCACCACCTGACGCGGGGGGTGGGGGCCCACAGTTTCCGGGAAAGAGTGGCCTCAAGCCCGTCGAGTAGCCACTCTTTCCCAGAAACTGTGGGCAGCCCCCCTCAGCGAGCGCGACGGAGTCGGAAGGCGGCACGGAGGTCGCGGACGATGCCGTCGAGGTCGGTGGTTAGGCGGTGGGCGGTTACGTGCAACACCAGCCAGCCGGTGATGGTTATCCGGTTGAGGCGTTGGCGGTCGCGGTGGAACGGGGCTCGGTCGTTGTGCCAGAGACCGTCGTACTCGACCGCGATCCGGACCTCCGGCCAGGCCAGGTCGACCCGGGCCACGAAGCCGCCCCGGTCCCGGATTACGTACTGGGTCTCCGGCCGGGGCAGCCCGGCGAGGACCAGCCGGACCCGGAGCCGGGACTCCTGCGGGGACTCACTACCGGGATCGGCCAGCTCGACGGCGCGTTGCAGCAGCCGCCACCCCCGGGCACGAGCCCGGCTCAGGGCATAGCTTCGCAGTTCCGGTACGGTGACGATCCGCCCGGCGAGGAACTGGTCGACCAGCGTGACGGCCTCGACCAGATCGAGCCAGCAGGCCAGGTCCCAGCAGGTGCGCCCGGGGATCGTCACGGGAATTCCCCGCCGGGACCGGACGTCGCCGGGGGTCAGAGTCCCGGTGTGCACCCGGAGCCCGGCCATCGGACCGAGTCGGGTACCAGCCGGCACCAGCACCTCGACCGGTGCGTCCGGCTCGGTGAGGTTCGTGACGCCGTACAGCACGGCGGCCGAACGTCCGGCGATCGCCGCACCCGGGGGTAGCAGCCACCGCGCGACGACAGCGCAGCGGGTGTGGTGCGGCACGGCCAGCTCGGCGTCCGCGTAGATGCCCCGGAACAGCGGGCGCCACGCGGAACTGCGGAGGTCGTTCTTCGTCAACAGGCCACGGGCGACTGCCCAGGAACCCCGGAAGATGCGCCCGCGCAGTTCCGGCGGGCGTCGAGCCAGTCTGGACATCCCGCCACGCTGTCCCCACCCCCACGGATCCGCGCCGCCCCCGTTGCGCGCCCTGTGCATAACCCCCACTCCTGTGGACAAGGGGGCTCCCACCAAGTTCCGGGAAAGAGTCCTCTTCGCCAGGGGCGGAGGGGACTCTTTCCCGGAATCAGCGGCTTGCTCAGCGGGTGAGGCTGTAGGCGATGCCGTCGAGGATGTCGCGCTCGCTGGCGATCACCGAGGTCATGCCGGTGCGCTCCATGACGATCTTCAGGACCAGGGCGCCGGCGACGATCACGTCGGCCCGGCCGGGGTGCATCACCGGGATCGTCAGCCGCTCCGCCGACGAGCGGACCAGCAGTTCGTCGGTCACCCTCGCCACGTCGGCGTACGGGATGCGGGAGTGGTGGATCCGGTCCGGGCGGTACTCCGACAGGCCCAGGGCGATCCCGGCGACCGTGGTCACCGAACCGGCCAGCCCGATCAGGGTGGCCGCCTCCCGTCCCGGCACCACCGAAAGGGCCCGGTCCACCGCCGCCGTGATGTCCGCCTCGGCCGCCGCCAACTGCTCCGGCGTCGGCGGATCGCCGGGCAGGTGCCGCTCCGTCATCCGGACACAGCCGATGTCCACCGAGATCGCCGCGTCCACGGTCGCCGCCCCGCCACCGACCGGCCGCCCGCCGGCGACGAACTCCGTCGAACCGCCGCCGATGTCGACCACCAGGTAGGGCGCCGGGACGTCGGGGCCGAGTCCGCGTACCGCACCGGTGAAGGAGAGCCTGGCCTCCTCGTCGCCGGTCACCACCTCCGGCTCGACACCGATCGCGTCCACCACCATCGCCCGGAACTCGTCGGCGTTGGCGGCGTCCCGGGACGCGGAGGTGGCACACATGCGTACGTCGGAGACGCCGAGCGACTCGATCGACTCGGCGTACCCGAGCAGGGCCCGGCAGGTCCGCTCCAGCGCCTCCGGCGCGATCCGGCCGGTCCGGTCGAGGTCCTGGCCGAGCCGGACGATCTCCATCCGCCGGACCACGTCGACCAGCTCGGCTTCCGGCCCGGCGGACGGGTCCGGCAGGTCGGCCACGAGCAGCCGGATCGAGTTCGTGCCGCAGTCGATCGCGGCCACCCGGTTCTTCACGATCTTCACCCTACGTCGTCGGGGTCGCGGCGACCGGTCGTCGTCGCGGCGGGAGGTCGCCGGGGTCGCGGCGGAAGGGTCGTCGGGGTCGCGGCGGAAGGTCGCTCAGAGCCGGAGCAGCATCCGGACGTTGCCGAGGGTGTTCGGCTTGACCCGTTCCAGCCCGAGGAACTCGGCGACGCCCTCGTCGTACGAGCGGAGCAGTTGCTCGAAGACCGGCTGCGGCACCGGTGCGCCGTCGATCTCCACGAACCCGAAGCTGGCGAAGAACCGGGTCTCGAAGGTGAGCACGAAGACCCGGGCGACGCCCAGTTCCCGGGCGGTGGTCAGCAGTTCCGCCACGATCCGCTGGCCGATCTTCCGCCCCCGGTACGCCGGGTGCACCGCCACGGTCCGGATCTCGGCCAGGTCCTCCCACATCACGTGCAGGGCGCCACAGCCGATCACCGTGCCGTCGTCGGCCGGGTCGGCCGCGACCCAGAACTCCTGGACGTCCTCGTAGAGCGTGACGGTGGCCTTGCTGAGCAGCCGCCGCTCGGGGCTGTAGGTGTCGATCAGGTCGCGGATCCCGCGTACGTCGGCGGTCCGGGCCCGCCGGATCACCAGCTCGGCCGGCACCGGCACCGCGCCGATCCCGCGATCGCCGTCGGTCATCCGGCCGGCTCCGTGGTCGGCGTCGGTCATCCGGCCGGCTCCGCCGAGCGGGCCGAGGGCGCCGGCTCGACGCACGGGCCGCCGGCCCACCACTGTTCGAGCAGCTCCAGCACCTCGTCGCCGAACGGGTTGACCCCGGGACCGGCGGCCAGCGCGTGCCCGAGGTGCACGTGCAGGCACTTCACCCGGCCAGGCATGCCGCCGGCCGAGATGCCGTCGATCTCCGGCACGGTGCCGATCGCCTCCCGCCGGGCCAGGTAGTCGCGGTGCGCCGCCCGGTAGTGCTCGGCCAGCTCCGGGTCGGCGGCCAGCCGCTCCTGCATCTGCCGCATCAGCCCGGCCGACTCCAGCCGGCTGCACCCGGCGACCGCACGCGGGCAGGTCAGGTAGAACAGCGTCGGGAACGGGGTGCCGTCGGCGAGCCGCGGGGTGGTCTCCACCACGTCGGGCTGGCCGCACGGGCAGCGGTGCGCCACCGCCCGGGTGCCGCGCGGGGTCCGGCCGAGCTGGGCGGCGACGGCCGCCAGGTCCGCGCCGGTTGCCGGCTCCCGCACCGGTGCCGGCACGCCGGCCGCCGCCGGCTCCGCGCCGGCACGGTCCACCGCACCGGGTACGCCGGCCGAATCGGAACCGCTCACCGGCCGGCCTTGTCCGGCTCGTTGGCCGCCTGCACGCTGGACCAGAGGGTGTCGTACCACGGCTTCGCGGGCTGCTCGGCCGTCTTCGGGTCGACCCCGGCGTCCCGGTCGGCGCCCTTGCGGTCGGTGAGCACCACCAGCGGCACCTCGCCGGGCAGCACCATGTAGAACCGCTCCCTCGCCTGGATCTTGACGTACTCCGGGTCGTCCCAGAGCGCCGCCTCCTCGGTCAGGTCGCCGATGAGTTCCCGCTGCGCCTGCTGGGCCGCCTCGATCCGGGCGATGTCGGACTGCTGGTCGAGATAGACCCGGACCGGGTATGTGTACGCGAGCGCCAACGCCACCAGTACGCCGACGAGCACCGTCGCGCGGCCGGTGTAGCGCCGGGGGTGCTGGGCGTACGTCCGCTTCACCGCTCGGGCGGCCACGGGCCGGCGGGCGGCGGCGGGCCGGCTGCCCGAGCGGGCGTCGCCGCCCCGGCCGGTGCCGCCGGCCCGGGTGGCCCCGGTCGCCCGGGTGGTCCCGGCGGAGCGGGCCTGGCCCTGGCGCGGCTCGGCCCGGTTGCCCGGTTCCCGGCCCGTGCGGCGGTCGGTCCGGGACGTCCCGGACCGGCCAGCACGATCCGGCCGTCGAGCCGGGCCCTGCCCGCTCGGCGTACGGCGTTGCGTCATCGCCGTCGCACCCCTCCCCCGAAGGCTGACCCGGTCAGTTCGAAAGCCTCTCAGTCCGAAAGCCGCTCAGTTCGAACGGTAACGCGGGAACGCGCCGGTGCCGGCGTACCGCGCCGCGTCGGCCAGCTCCTCCTCGATCCGGAGCAGCTGGTTGTACTTCGCCACCCGGTCCGAGCGGGCCGGCGCACCGGTCTTGATCTGGCCGCAGCCGGTCGCCACGGCCAGGTCGGCGATGGTGGTGTCCTCGGTCTCGCCGGAACGGTGGCTCATCATGCACTTGAAGCCGGCCCGGTGCGCCATGTCGACCGCCTCGAACGTCTCGGTGAGCGAACCGATCTGGTTCACCTTGACGAGTACGGCGTTCGCGCTCCGCTCGGCGATGCCCCGGGCGATCCGCTGCGGGTTGGTGACGAAGAGGTCGTCGCCGACGATCTGGATCCGCTCGCCGAGCGAACCGGTCAGCCCGGCCCAGCCGGACCAGTCGTCCTCGGAGAGCGGGTCCTCGATCGAGACGATCGGGTACTCGTCGGCCAGCTTGTGGTAGTAGGCGGTCATCTCGTCCGCCGTCTTGCTGCCGCCCTCGAAGGTGTAGACCCCGTCGGCGAAGAACTCGGTGGCGGCCACGTCGAGCGCGAAGACGATGTCGGTGCCGAGCCGGTAGCCGGTCTTCTCGACCGCCTCGCCGATCAGGTCCAGCGCGGTGGAGTTGGTCGGCAGGTCGGGGGCGAAGCCGCCCTCGTCGCCGAGGCCGGTGTTCAGGCCCTTCTTCTTCAGCACCGACTTGAGCGCGTGGTAGACCTCGGCGCCCGAGCGCAGCGCCTCGCGGAACGAGGGCGCGCCGATCGGGGCGATCATGAATTCCTGCACGTCGACGTTGGAGTCGGCGTGCGCGCCGCCGTTGAGGATGTTCATCATCGGCACCGGCAGCAGGTGCGCGTGCGGGCCGCCCAGGTAGCGGAAGAGGCTCAGCTCGGCGCTGCTCGCCGCGGCCTTGGCCACCGCCAGCGAGACCCCGAGGATGGCGTTCGCGCCCAGCTCCGACTTGCTGTCGGTGCCGTCGATGTCGAGCATCTTCTGGTCGATCAGCCGCTGCTCGCTGGCCTCGTAGCCGACGAGCTGGTCGACGATCCGCTCCTCGATGTTGGCGACCGCCTTCTCCACGCCCTTGCCGTTGTAGCGGTCGGAGTCGCCGTCGCGCAGCTCGATCGCCTCGAAGGCCCCGGTGGACGCGCCGGACGGCACCGCGGCCCGGCCGACCGTACCGTCGTCCAGCCCGACCTCGACCTCGACGGTCGGGTTGCCGCGCGAGTCGAGAATCTCCCGGGCGACGATCTGTTCGATGGTGGCCACTGTCCTGCTCCTCAAGAATTGAAGTCGATCCATCGACAGTCGATCCATCGACAGTCGCTGGCGGTCCGTCCCCGTCGCGGCGGTGCGGCGCAGGCTCCCGCAGGGCAGCCTATCGGTCGGGTCCGGGGCGCCGGGCGTTGCCTCCGACTCCCGGCCGTCGGGCCGAGCCGGCCGGAGGAGACATTTGCGGATCTCCTTCACAGTACGTGGGAACCGGTTTGCGCGCGCTTGACCCGATCGTGAAGGCTGTGGGCCATGCCGGTTGTGTCTAACCCACTCCGGGCACTCGCGGGGGCGCTCATTTCCGTACTGGTGGTCTCGGGGTGTCAGTCCCTCGACGACGCCGGTCGGGTGATCGGCCGGGCCGACCTGGTCAACGACCTGGCCGCCCGGCTGGACCGGTCGACCGAGCTGACCTACTCGGCCGACTACCAGCTCCCCGGTGGCCGGAACGCCTCGATCTCGCAGTCGCAGGACCCGTTGCGGGCCGCGTACACCTATCCCGGCGGCAAGCTGACCGTCACCGCCGACGCGACCACGGCCTGTGACACCAGCAGCAGGAAACCGACCTGCACCCTCACCGCGCCGCCCGCTCCGAACGCCAAGCCGTCGGTCACCGTCTTCGCGGACATGCGCAAACGCGGCCTGGTCACCCCGCCGGTGGTGGTCGGCCTGCTCACCGCCGCCGCGCTGGACCCGGACGCGACGATCCGGCAGTACGACACCACGGTGGCCGGACGGCACGCCACCTGCGTGGAGGTCGACCAGCTCAGTGACGCCGAGACGGCCGCCTTCGACGCCTGCATCACCGGCGAGGGCGCACTGGGCAGCTTCACCGGCACGGTCGACGGCACCGAACTGGAGGTGGCGCTGAGCCGCTACCGGGACGCGGTGCAGACCGGCGCCTTCGACCTGCCGGCCGGTGCCGGACTGATCGACCGACGCGCCGACGGCCAGCCGCCCGTCTGAGCCTGAGCCCGGGCTCGCCCGCTCTCAGGCCAGCCCGTACCCGTCGTCGTCCAGGCCGAGCAGGGCGGGCAGGTGGCGTGGTGCCGGCGAGCCGTGCGCCAGCATCGCGTCGTGCCACTGCCGCACCGGCACCCCGTCGGGGCGGCGCGCGGCGATCCCGGCGACCTGGTGGTAGCCGACGAAATAGGTGGAGAGCTGGGTCGAGGTGAGCTGGGCCCGCCGCCACTTGCCGGCCGCCTCGCCCTCCTCCTGGAAGCCCCGCCCGGTCATCAGCGCCAGCGCGTCGGACTCGGTCAGCTCCTCGCAGTGCGTCAACTGGTCGAGGATGGCGTTGATGGTCATCCGGAGCTGCATCTTGAGCTGTTGCAGGCGGACCGCCAGGCCGCCGAAGCCCCGGGCCGCCATCGCCTCCTCGGCGTAGACCGCCCAGCCCTCGACGAAGGTGCCCGAGTGGCCGAGCGCGCGGGCCCGGCTGCTGCCCCGGTAGCGCCGGGCGTGCGCGAGCTGGAGGAAGTGCCCCGGCACCGCCTCGTGCACCGTCAGGTTGCGGATCATGTGGTCGTTGTACTCCCGGAAGAACGAGTCGACCCGGGCCGCCGGCCAGTCCGCCGGGGTCGGCGCGATGCAGTAGTACGTCGGCACGGCTGCCGGTTCCAGCGGCCCCGGCGCGTCGCAGTAGGCGACCGCGACCCCCCGGTCGTGCTCCGGCATCTCCCTGATCACACAGGCGTCGTCGACCAGCGACACCAGTTCGGTGTCGGCGACGAAGTCGAGCACCTCGCCGAGGGTGGTCCGGGCCAGCGGCACCACCGAGGAGTTGTCCGGGCGCTCGTCGGCGAGCAGGCCCAGCGCCTGGCGTACCGTCTCGTCGGTGGCCGGGCCGCCGACCAGCTCGACCGCTGCCGCGCGGATCTCCTCGGTGACCCGCTCCAGGTTCGTCCAGGCCGAGTCGAGCACCTGCCGGGCGCCGAGTTGGGTGTCCAGGGTGTGCCAGAGCCGCGCCTCCCAGAGCCGGCGCCCCAGCCGGGGGTCCCGGCCCGGTACGGTGTCGTCGCGCAGCCCGGACCGGAGCCGGTCGGCGAACCCGGTCAGCTCGCGGACCGCCTCCCGGGCGACCGGCTCGACCGTGTCCCGCAGCCCGGGCGCCTCGGCCAGCAGCGCCGGCACCTGGTCCCGGACCAGCGCCGCCGTCCCCTCGAACTGCCCGACGGCGGTCTCGGCGTGGATCCGGGGCACGTCGCGGAGCACCGCCCGGGCCGTGGCCAGCGCGTCGGGTACGGCGGCCAGCCGCCCGGCCAGGCTGGTCAGCCGCACCTCGGCCGGGGCGAACGGCCGGGCCAGGAGCGCGTGCAGCAGCGACCCGGGGTTGTGCGCCAGGGGGTTCCACTCGTACGCCCGCACCTCGGTCAGCTCGAAGATCCCCCGGTCCACGAGTGCGGTGAGCACCTCGTGGTCCACCCGTTCCGGTATGTCCAGCTCCTCGGCGTCCACCTCGGAGAGCGCGTGTGCGGCGTCCCGCAGCATCGCCACCCGGCCGGCGACCGCCTCGGCGGAAGGGTCCGGCAACCGGTCGTCGAACCGGTGGTCGCCGACCGAGGAGGCCAGCTCGGGGTCGCTGGCCAGCAGGGCGTCGACGATCCGTTCGGCGAGCGGGACGAAAGGCGGCATGGGGCAAACCTAGACGACCAGTCCGCGCGCCGAGGGCCGGTACGCACCGCTCCGACGACCACGCACTCGCCAATGGCCCTGTCGAAACGCTGTTGTTTGGCTCTGTCACATGGACCAAACGCCCCCTAACGTCGGTCTGGTGAAGATCTCGAACCCGGCCGCGGTGCTGCTCTGCGTCAGCGGGATGGTGCTGGTCGGCAGCTCCGTCTCGATCAGCCAACTCGTCCTCGACTATCCGCACCTGACCGGCCAGGCGGCCCGGTACGCGCTCGCCGCCGCCGTACTCTTCGGGCTGCTCCGCCGCTTTCCCGGACTGCTGGCCGGCGGCACGCCCCCGCCCGGCCGGCCGAACCGGCGGGAACTGGTCGTGCTCACCACCCTCGCGCTGACCGGGATGGCCGGGTTCAACGCCTGCATCCTGGTCGCGCTGCCACACGCCGACCCGGCGGTGGTCGGCACCTTCATCGGCGCCGCACCGCTCGGACTCGCCCTGCTCGGCCCGCTCACCGCCGGCCGGCGACCGGCGCTGCGGCTGGTCGGGGCGGCCGGGATCGTCGTCGCGGGCACCGTACTGGTGCAGGGCAGCGGCCGGGCCGACGCGGTGGGCATCGTCGCCTCGCTCGGCGCGTTCGGCGGCGAGATCGCGTTCTCGCTGCTGGCCGCCGTCGTACTCCCCCGGCTCGGGCCGGTACGCGTCGCGGCGTACAGCTGTGGGCTGGCCGTACCGCTGCTGCTGGTCGCGGCAGTCCTCGCGGGTGAACCGGCCCGGTGGCGGCTGCCCACCCAGGCCGAGACCGCCGCGTTCGGCTACCTGGCGGCGATGATGACGGTGGTCGCCTTCCTCGCCTGGTTCACCGGGTTGCGCGCGCTCGGGGTGGACCGGGCCGGGGTACTCGTCGGGCTGATGCCGATCGCCACCCTGCTCACCGCGGCGGTCCAGGCCGGCCGGCCGCCGGACCTCGGGCAGAGCGCCGGGGTGCTGGTCGCGGCGGCCGGCATCGCCGTCGGCATGACCGCCGGCCGCCGCCACCGCGACCGCGACCGCCGTGACCGCGACCGTCACCGCGAACGTGGAACCTCCGCCGCGAGCGGCACCGGCGTGGGCGCGGACGACACGGGGGTGGTCGGGAGCGGCGTGGGCGTGGGCGGTACCGGCATTGTCCGGCGCGGGGGCGGTGACCGACCGTAGCGTGGGTCGGGTGAAGGGTCCTCGCCTCAGCCGCCGACGACTGCTCGCCGGCCTCGGTTCGGCCACGGTGGTGGCCGCCGCCGGCTGCGGCGGTGCCGAGACGCCGGCCCGGATCGCCGCCACCCCGTCCCGGCGGCCCGGTCCGGGCCGGCGGGACGAGACCGCGCTCCGCCGCAAGATCGCCAGCCTGCTGGTGGTCGGCTTCCGGGGCCAGCAGGCGTCCGAGGCCGACTGGGTCGTCAAGGCGATCCGGGAAGGTCTCGGCGGCGTCATTCTCTTCGACCGCGACATCAAGACCGACGCGGTACGCAACATCAGCTCGCCCGGCCAGGTGACCGCGCTGGTGAAGGCACTCAAACAGGCCTCGCGCGGCCGGCTGCTCGTCACGATCGACCAGGAGGGCGGCCGGGTCGCCCGGCTCAACCCCGGCAACGGCTTCCCGGCCAGCCGCTCCGAGGCCGAGATCGGCCGGGCCGACTCGATCCCGACCACCCGGGCCTGGGCCGAAGGACTGACCCGCAGCCTCACCTCGATCGGGGCGAACCTCAACTACGCCCCGGTGGTCGACCTGAACCTGCGCCCGGACGGCCCGGCCGTCGGTGCGCTCGAACGCAGCTTCTCGGCCAACCCGGACGTGGTGGTCCGGAACGCGACCGAGGAGGTACGGGTGCACCGGGCCGCCGGGATCCGCACCTCGCTCAAGCACTTCCCGGGCCTCGGCAGCGCGACCGGGAACACCGACTTCACCGCCGTCGACGTCACCGACTCCTGGCGGGAGACCGAACTCGAACCGTTCCGGAAACTGATCGCCAACGGGGCCACCGACTCGATCCTGGTCGGGCACGTACTTCACCGGAAGCTCGACCCGGACCGGCCCGCCTCGCTGTCCCGGGCGGTCGTCACCGACCTGCTGCACGACCGGCTCGGCTGGCGCGGCCCGGTGGTCAGCGACGACATCCAGGCCGTGGCGGTCACCAGCCGGTTCGGCCGGGACGAGGCGGTGGCGCTGGCCCTGACGGCCGGCGTCGACCTGCTGGTCTTCGGCAACCAGCAGGAGTACGACCCGAACGTCGTCGGGCAGACCCTGGACAACGTCGTCGGGCTGGTCCGCTCGGGCCGGCTCACCGAGCAGCGGATCGACCAGGCGGTGGCCCGGGTCGACATGCTCCGCCCGAAGGGCTGACCGGCACAGCACGGGCAGACGTAAGCAGCCGGTAAGAATCGCACCGTCCCCACTGTGGATAGATTTGCCTGCACCTGACGGAAGCACTTGGAGGTCGGATGACAGGGGCAGGTCGGGCGGGAGCCCTCCTCGTCGCCGGCACGCTCGCCCTGGCGGGCTGCGCGACGGACGCCGGGACGGGAGCCGGGACGGGCGGCAGCACGACGCCGGCCGCGTCGCCGAGTTCCACTCCGGCACCGGCCGGGACGGGTACACCGGCGACCACCGGCGCCGTGCCGGAGACGCTGCGGTTCACCGCCGCCACGGTGACCGGTGAGCAGTTCGACGCCGCCACCCTGCACGGCCGGCCGGTCGTGCTCTGGTTCTGGGCAGCCTGGTGTCCCCGCTGCCGGGCCGCCGCCGACGATGTCGCGAGGCTGCGGCAGAGCCACGCCGACCGGGTACACGTGGTCGGCGTCGCCGGCCTGGACAGCGGCGAGGACGCCATGCGCGAGTTCGTCACCGGCCAGGGCATCGACGGCTTCGTCAACCTCGCCGACGACAAGGGCGAGGTCTGGCGGCGGTTCGGCGTCACCAGTCAGGAGTACTACGTACTGCTCGACGCCGCCGGCAAGGTCGCGTACAAGGGGACCCTGACCCCGGGCGCGCTGCGCGAGCGGGTCGCCACACTGGCCGGGTGACCGGCCCGGTGCTCGACGCCCCGTACGCCCTGGCCCTCGCCGCCGGGCTGCTGGCCGCGGTCAACCCGTGCGGGTTCGCGTTGCTGCCCGCGTACCTGTCGTTCCTGGTACTGGCCGACGACGACGCCGGCCGGTCCCGGGCGATCGGCCGGGCGCTCTGGTCGACCCTGGCGATGACCACCGGCTTCGTCGCGGTCTTCGGCGCGTTCGGTCTGCTCGCCGCGCCGGTGGCCGGCCTGCTCGCCCAGCACCTGCCCTGGGTGGGCATCGTGGTCGGCCTGGCCCTCGTCGGGTTCGGCGCCTGGCTGCTGGCCGGTCGCGAGTTGCCCAGCGCCGTTCCCAAGGTCGGTGCGAGCCCGGAGCTGACCCGCCGGTTCGGTTCCATGGCACTCTTCGGCGCCTCCTACGCCATCGCGTCCCTGGGTTGCACCGTCGGCCCGTTCCTCGCCGTGGTGGTGGCGGGGTTCCGCACCGACTCGATCGGCGCCGGGATCGGTCTCTTCCTCGCGTACGCCGCCGGCATGGCCCTGGTGGTCGGGCTGGCCGCGCTGGCGGTGGCGCTGGCCAAGGTCTCGCTGGTCCGTCGTCTGCGCCGGGCGGCACCGGTGGTCGGCCGGGTCGCCGGCGGGCTGCTGGTGCTGGCCGGCGGCTACGTCGCCTGGTACGGCTGGTACGAGATCCGGGTCTTCCGGGGTGCGGTCGACGCCGACCCCGTCGTCGACACCGCCGCCACCGTGCAGACCACGATCACCGGCTGGCTGGACAGCCTGGGACCCGGCCCGATCGCGCTCGGCTTCACCGCACTGCTGCTCGCCGGCACCGCAGCAGGAACGACGCTGCGGGTCCGGCGCAGGGCCCGCCGGGAGAGCTGAGATCTCCTCCGCTGTCAACCGCCCGGCTCGCTGTCAACCGCCCGGCTCCCGTCAGCCGCCCGGCTCGCTGTCGGCACGCTCCGCCGCCCGGACCGCCGCTGCGTAGTCCAGGATCGCCCGGCGCAACGCCGCCTCGGCGTCCAGCCCGGCTGCCTGGGCACCTGCCACCGTCGCCAGCAGGCTCGCACCCAGCCTGGCCGTCTCGTCCGCACCGGCAGCCGGCTCCGGCGGCGGCACGGCGAGCCCGGACCGGGCGACCCGGTGCAGCACCTTCGCCGCCAGCGCCAACGCCGGCTGGGAGAACGCGACGCCGTCGAGTAGCGAGTCCCGGGGCTTCTCGGCCTGCTTGATCCGCTCCCAGTTGTCCACGATCTCGTCGATGCCGGCGACCTCGGTGCCGGCGAAGACGTGCGGGTTGCGCCGCACCATCTTCGCCACCAGCCCACCGGCGACGTCGTCGATCGACCACCGCTCGCCCTCGGGCAGGTTCTCCGCCAGCCGGGCGTGCAGCACCACCTGCAACAGCACGTCGCCAAGCTCCTCGCGGAGCGCGCCGAGGTCGTCGGCGACGATCGCGTCGTACGCCTCGTAGCACTCCTCCAGCAGGTACCGCGCCAGGGAGGCGTGGGTCTGGGCCCGCTTCCACGGGTCACCGCCGGGTGATGCGAGCCGGTCCATCACCTCGACCGCGTCCAGCAGCCGGGCGCCGGGCGGATCCCAGGAGCCGTACATCAGCTCCAACTCGGCCAGCCCGGGTTGGCGGGCCAGTCGCAGCCCCAGCTCGCGGGCCAGGTCCTCGTCGCCGGCCGGACCGGCCAGCCAGACCGCCGTACCGTGCTCGGCGACCGTGGCCAGCAGATCGGCCACCGGGGTCGAGGTGAGCCGCACCTCGGCACCGGCCGCGCGTACCGCCGTGGCCAGTTCACTTCCCGCGCCGGCCAGCACCGGATGGTCGCGTACGACGTCCCAGGCGGGCGCGGTCAGCAGCCCGGCCGGCAGCCGGGGCGAGGTGACCAGCAGTACGATCCGGCCGGCCGGGCCGGGCAGTTCCCCGGTCAGCGGGCGTCGATCACGGTGTCGGAGCCGGCGGGGCCGATCGGCACGACAAGCGCCGGGCTGCTGTCCGAGAAGGTCAGCACCGGGTACTCCAGCGGCCGGTAACGCGGGTTGACCGTGACGTCGGTGCTCTCCAGCGCCTCGGTCAGCACGTTGCGCATGGCCAGCGCCCGGCGCAGCACGTCACCGTCGAGCTGCTGCCCGGCCTCGCCGTCCTTGGCGTCCGGCGGGATCACCCCGGCGGCCCGGCCCCGGGTCACCACGTCCAGCAGCTCCTCCTTGGTCGGCGCGACCGGCTGGGTCACCGGGATGCCGGCCCGGCAGGCGTCCAGCTCGGAGAAGAGCTGCACGTAGCGGGAGTTCGCCGGCAGGCCGGTCGCCTCGGCGACCCGCTCGACCGGGGCCTGCTCGGACGGCTTGAAGCCCTTGTCGGCGGCGAGCTTGAGGCAGACCTCCCGCATCACGAGCGTGCCGACCACCTCGGCCCGGCTCGGCGTCTTCGGCTCGGGCGCGTCCGGCGCCGGCGTGGCGCCGGCCTGCTCGATCGCGGCCGGCTCGGCGGCCGGCGAGGCCTTGCTCCGGACGTCGTCCAGCACCGAGGTCACCTCGTCCTCGGTGATCTTCTTATCCCCGAGGTAGACGGCGACGTTGGAGTCGGACCGGCAGGCGGACAGGACGGTGCTGCCGAGCACGGCGATGACCGCGATCGACGCCAGACGACGGGCACGCTGCATGCTCGACACTCTCTCACGCACCGCCGCGCCCCGACGGCACGGGGTCACCCAGCACATCTTGGAGGAGTTGGGCACACCAGTCCAGCAGTGCCTGGTCGCGCAGCGGCTCGCCGCCGATCCGGCGGGTCGTCGGGCGCGGCACGCTCACCTGGTCGGTCGCCGGCTTGTAGACCGCGTCCGGGTGGTAGCGCTTGAGCCGCAGCTGCTTCGAGTCCGGCAGCGGCAGCGGGGAGAACCGGACGTGCCGGCCCTGCACCGAGACGTCGCTCAGCCCGTACGCCCGGGCCAGCAGCCGGAACCGGGCCACCGCCACCAGGTTGCCGACCTGCTCCGGCGGCTCGCCGTACCGGTCGGTCATCTCGGCGACCACCTCGGCCAGCCGAGACGCGTCCCGGGCCTCGGCGAGCTTGCGGTACATCTCCAGGCGCAGCCGCTCCACCCCGATGTAGTCGTGCGGCAGGTGCGCGTCGACCGGCAGGTCGACCTTGATGTCGTCCTCCTCCGGCCGCTCGCCCTTGAACGCCTGCACCGCCTCGCCGACCATCCGGACATAGAGGTCGAAGCCGACCCCCTCGATGTGCCCGGACTGCTCGCCGCCGAGCAGGTTGCCGGCGCCCCGGATCTCCAGGTCCTTCATCGCCACGTACATCCCGGCGCCCAGCTCGGTGTGCTGGGCGATGGTGGCCAGCCGCTCGTGCGCGTGCTCGGTCAGCGGCTTCTCCGGCGGATAGAGGAAGTACGAGTACGCCCGCTCCCGGCCCCGGCCGACCCGGCCCCGGATCTGGTGCAGCTGGGCCAGGCCGAGCAGGTCGGCCCGCTCCACGATCAGCGTGTTGGCGTTCGGGATGTCGATGCCGGACTCGACGATCGTGGTGCAGACCAGGACGTCGAACTCCTTCTCCCAGAAGCCGACCATCACCTTCTCCAGGGCGTCCTCGCCCATCTGGCCGTGCGCGACCGCGACCCGGGCCTCCGGCACCAGCTCCCGGATCCGGCGGGCCGCCCGGTCGATCGACTCGACCCGGTTGTGCAGGTAGAAGACCTGGCCGTCGCGGAGCAGTTCGCGGTGGATCGCCGCGGCGACCTGCTTGTCGTCGTACGCCCCGACGAAGGTGAGCACCGGGTGCCGCTCCTCCGGCGGGGTGGCGATCGTCGACATCTCCCGGATGCCGGTGATCGCCATCTCCAGGGTCCGCGGGATCGGGGTCGCCGACATGGTCAACACGTCCACGGCGGTCCGGAGCGTCTTCAGGTGCTCCTTGTGCTCCACCCCGAAGCGCTGCTCCTCGTCCACCACCACCATGCCGAGCGACTTGAACCGGGTCGCCGCCTGGAGCAGCCGGTGGGTGCCGATCACGATGTCGGCGGTGCCATCGGCGGCGGCGGCCAGGGTCCCCTCGGCCTCCTTCGGTGTCTGGAACCGGGACAACTGCTTGATCGAGACCGGGAACTGCCCCATCCGCTCGGCGAAGGTGTTGTAGTGCTGCTGCGCCAGCAGGGTGGTCGGGACCAGCACGGCCACCTGCTTGCCGTCCTGCACCGCCTTGAACGCGGCCCGCACCGCGATCTCGGTCTTGCCGTAGCCGACGTCGCCGCAGATCAGCCGGTCCATCGGGACCGACTGCTCCATGTCCCGCTTCACCTCCTCGATCGCCGCGAGCTGGTCCGGCGTCTCGGTGTATGGGAAGGCGTCCTCCAGCTCCCGCTGCCACGGGGTGTCCGGGGCGAACGCGTGCCCCTTGGACGCCTTGCGGGCGGCGTAGAGCTGGACGAGCTGGGCGGCGATCTCCCGGACCGCCTTGCGGGCCCGCGCCTTTGCCTTCTGCCACTCGGCGCCGCCCATCTTGTGCAGGGCCGGGTTCTCCCCGCCGACATACCGGGAGAGCTGGTCGAGCTGGTCGGTCGGGACGAAGAGCCGGTCGCCGGGCTGGCCGCGCTTGCTGGCCGCGTACTCGATGACCAGGTACTCCCGGTCGGCGCCGTTGACGGTGCGCTGCACCAGCTCGACGTACCGGCCGATGCCGTGCTGCTCGTGCACCACGTGGTCGCCGGCCCGCAGCTCCAGCGGGTCGATGGTGTTGCGCCGCCGGCTCGGCATCTTGCGCATGTCCCGGGTCGACGCGCCCCGGCCGCCGGTGATGTCGTTGCCGGTCACCACCGCGATCCGGGACGCGCCGTCCAGGAAGCCGTGGTTGAGCGAACCGCAGGTGACCAGCAGCTCGCCGGCACCGGGCGGTGCCGGCACGCTCTCGGTGAGCGCGGCGCCGAGGCCGGCGTCCCGGAGCACCTCGACGGCGCGCTGGGCCGGCCCGTGCCCCTCGAAGACCAGTGCCACCGCCCAGCCCTCGCCGACCCAGCGCTTGAGGTCGTCGACCACCCGGGCGGTCTCGCCGTGGTAGAGCGGCACCGGCTGGGCGGCCAGGGCCAGCGCCTCGCCGGTGTCCGGCACCACGGTCACCTCGGGTTCCGGCTCCACCGCCCACGGCTCGGGCATGGCGGCCGGTCCGGGAGCGGCCTCCGCCAGCCCGAACGGGGAGGCCGACCACCAGGGCTGGCCGAGGGCGGCGGCGGTGCCGCGTACCTCGGCCAGGGTCCGGAAGGCGGCGGCGCCGAGGTCCACCGGGGCCTGGCCGCCGACGGCGGCCGCCGCCCAACTGGCCTCCAGGAACTCCGCCGAGGTACGCACCAGGTCGTGCGCCCGGGTCCGGATCCGCTCCGGGTCGCAAAGCAGTACGTGGCTGCCGGCCGGCATGCAGTGCAGCAGCAGCTCGAGCGAGTCGGCGCCGACCAGGGCCGGGGCCAGCGACTCCATCCCCTCGACCGGGATCCCCTCGGCGAGCTTGTCCAGGATCTCGGCCAGCTCCGGGTGCTCGGCGGCCAGCTCGGCGGCCCGCTGCCGGACCGGCTCGGTGAGCAGCAGCTCCCGGCAGGGCGGCGCCCAGAGCGCGGGTACCGCCTCGATGGTCCGCTGGTCGGCGACGGCGAAGGTGCGGATCTCCTCGACGTCGTCGCCCCAGAACTCGACCCGGGAGGGGTGCTCGTCGGTCGGCGGGAAGACGTCCAGGATGCCGCCCCGGACGGCGTACTCGCCGCGCTTGGTGACCAGGTCGACCCGGGCGTACGCCAGGTCGGTGAGGCGCCGGGCGGTCTGCTCCAGCCCCGCCTCGCCACCGGGGGCGAGCCGGACCGGCTCCAGGTCGCCGAGGCCCTTGAGCTGCGGCTGCAACACCGAGCGGACCGGGGCGACCACCACCCGGACCGGACCGGCGTGCTCGGACAGGTCGGGGTGGGCCAGCCGGCGCAGTACGCCGAGTCGCCGGCCGACGGTGTCGGAGCGGGGCGAGAGCCGCTCGTGCGGCAGGGTCTCCCAGGCCGGATAGACGACGACCTGCTCGGGCGGGAGCAGGCTGCCCAGCGCGGCGGCCAGGTCGTCGGCCTCCCGGGTGGTGGCGGTGACGGCGAGCACGGGCCGCCCGGCCCCGCCGGCCTGCTCGCCGGCCGCCACGGCGGCGACCAGGAACGGCCGCAGCGCGGGCGGGGCGGTCAGGTCGAGGCCGTCGGCCTCGGCACCCCCGGCGCCGGCCAACGAGCGGGCCCGGGCCAGGGCGGGGTCGCGAAGCGCGGCGGTGAGCAGACCGGTGAGCACCAAGATCACAACCTTGCGGACGGGCACGCCGAAAGTGCCCCACGCCCGGAGCGGGCGGGGGGTGCGGGGTGAGGCAGGACCCGGGGCGTTGCCGTGCCGGAAGGGCCCCTCCTCAACGCCGTCGTCAAGACTATCCCCTGACTCCGACGAACTCCCGGCGACGGCCGGCACGCGCCTGCTGTTCGACGGCATCCACCGCACCTCGAACCGGCCGCGTGCCCGCGACACGCCCTGGCGCGGACCCGGCACCGCACCGCACCGCCCGGGCCGGGCCGGGCCGGGCCGGCAGCGCAATGCCCCGGACGCAGACTGTCGAGCTGGGCGCACAGACGGGGCACCAGCGTCTACCCGGACCGGAACCAGCCAGCGGGCGCCCGGACCGGGCAGCCAGCCGGCGGGCGCACAGACGGGGCAGCTCGACAGTCTGCGCACCGAGGCGACCGGGCCAGGCCAGGCGACCGGGCAAGCCAGCCAGCGGCAAGCCAGCCAGCGGCAAGCCAGCCAGCGGGGTGAGCAAACTAACGATCATCCGTCTCGAGCGCCCGGAACTCGACACAACTCGACATAACGCACGTTTCGCGGCTGCCGAATCGACCCGATCCGTACCGGTACCCATCTGCTCCGGCACGAGTCTCGTTAGCGTTCCGGGAGCAGCCGCCGATAACATCCACTGTGTCGGACAACGCTGTCCTCCGTACTCGATCAAGGAGCGCACGGTGACCGACCAGCATGACCACGACGGGCCCGACGCCGCACTGCGAGCAGACATCCGCCGGCTCGGCAAGCTTCTCGGCCAGACCCTCGCCCGCCAGGAGGGTCCGCCCCTGCTCGACCTGGTCGAGGAGGTCCGGGCGCTGGTCCGGCACGACGCGGAGGCCGCCGCCCAGCGGCTCGGCGCGATGGACGTCACCACCGGCACCAAGCTGGCCCGCGCCTTCTCCACCTACTTCCACCTGGCCAACATCACCGAGCAGGTGCACCGCTCCCGCGAGCTGCGCCGGCAGCGGGCCGCGCACGGCGGCTGGCTGGACCAGGCCGCCCGGCTGATCCGGGAGCGCGGGGTGGCGCCCGAGGAGATCGCCTCGGTCGCCCGCCGGCTCTCCGTCCGGCCGGTCTTCACCGCGCACCCGACCGAGGCGGCCCGCCGGTCGATCCTGTCCAAGCTGCGCGCCGTCGCCGACGAACTCGACGCCGAGGCCGCCGCCGCGATCCTCTACGGCGCCAGCGACGAGGGCCCGGCCAGCCGGCGCCTCGCCGAACTGCTCGACCTGCTCTGGCAGACCGACGAGCTGCGGCTGGACCGGCCCGACCCGACCGACGAGGCCCGCAACGCCATCTACTACCTGCGCGACCTCTACGCCGAGGCGGCCCCGCAGGTCCTCGACGACCTCGCCGACACGCTGCGCGGGCTCGGCGTGGAGACCGCGCCGACCGCCCGGCCGCTCAGCTTCGGCACCTGGATCGGCGGCGACCGGGACGGCAACCCCTTCGTCACCCCGCAGGTCACCCGGGACGTGCTGCTGATCCAGTACGAGCACGGCATCCAGGCGACCGAGGCGGCGATGGAGGCGCTGATCAACGAGATCTCGGTCTCCCGCCGGCTGCGCGGGGTCAGCCTCGACCTCTCCGCCAGCCTCGCCAAGGACCTCGACGCGCTCCCCGAGGTGGCCCCCAGGTTCCGCCGGGTCAACGCCGAGGAGCCGTACCGGCTCAAGGCCCGGTGCGTACGCGCCAAGCTGGCCAACACCCGGCGCCGGCTCAACCAGGGCACCGCGCACGTGCCGGGGCGGGACTACCGGGGCTCCGCCGACCTGCTCGCCGACCTGGAGCTGATGCGCGCCTCGCTGGCCCGCAACTCCGGCCAGCTCACCGCCGTCGGCCGGCTCGCCTCGGCGATCCGCACCGTCGCCGCCTTCGGGCCGCACCTGGCGACCATGGACATCCGGGAGCACGCCGAGGCGCACCACGTGGCGCTCTCCCAGCTTTACGCGCAGGTCGGCGAGGTGCCGGACTATGCGGCGCTGAGTCGGACCGAGCGGACCAAGCTGCTCGCCGAGGAGCTGTCCGGACGCCGGCCGCTCTCCACCATGGACACCCCGCTGACCGAGGCGGCCCGGAAGACCTTCGACGTCTTCCACACCATCCGCGAGGTGCAGGAGCGGTTCGGCGTCGAGGTGATCGAGTCGTACATCACCTCGATGACGCTCGGCGTCGACGACGTACTCGCCGCCGTGGTGCTGGCCCGGGAGGCCGGGCTGGTGGACGTGCACACCGGACGGGCCCGGGTCGGCTTCGTGCCGCTGCTGGAGACCCCGGCCGAGCTGGACGCCGGGGGCGAACTGCTCGACGAGATGCTGTCGCTGCCGGCGTACCGGGCGATCGTGGCGGCCCGGGGCGACGTGCAGGAGGTGATGCTCGGCTACTCCGACTCCAACAAGGAGGCCGGGATCACCACGTCGCAGTGGTCCATCCACCGGGCCCAGCGGGCACTGCGGGACGTGGCCGCCCGGCACAACGTACGGCTGCGGCTCTTCCACGGCCGGGGCGGCACGGTCGGCCGGGGCGGCGGCCCCACCCACGAGGCGATCCTCGCCCAGCCGTACGGCACGCTGGACGGCGAGATCAAGGTGACCGAGCAGGGTGAGGTCATCTCCGACAAGTACACGCTGCCCTCGCTGGCCCGGGAGAACCTGGAGCTGACCCTGGCGGCGGTGTTGCAGAGCACCCTGCTGCACACCACCCCCCGGCAGCCGGCCGAGGCGCTGGACCGCTGGGACGCCACGATGGACGTGGTCTCCGGTGCCGCCTACCGGCGCTACCGCTCGCTGGTGGAGAACCCGGACCTGCCGGCCTACTTCTGGGCCTCCACCCCGACCGAGCTGCTCGGCGCGCTGAACATCGGCTCCCGGCCGGCGAAGCGGCCGAACACCGGGGCCGGGCTGGCCGGGCTGCGCGCCATCCCGTGGGTGTTCGGCTGGACCCAGACCCGGCAGATCGTGCCCGGCTGGTTCGGCGTCGGGACGGGGCTGGCCGCCGCCCGGGAGGCCGGGATGGGCGACGTACTGGCCGAGATGCACCGGGCCTGGCACTTCTTCGGCACGTTCCTGTCGAACGTCGAGATGATGCTGACCAAGACCGACCTGACCATCGCCCGCCGGTACGTCGAGACCCTGGTGCCGGAGCCGCTGCACCCGATCTTCCACCTGATCGAGGCGGAGTACGAGCTGACCAAGCAGGAGGTGCTGGCGATCACCGCCTCGCCGGCCCTGCTGGAGAACTCGCCGGTGCTGCAACGCACCCTCGCCGTCCGGGACACCTACCTGGAGCCGCTGCACCACCTCCAGGTGGCGCTGCTGCGGCAGTACCGCGACTCGGGTGCCGCCGGGCGGGCCGTGGCCACCGCGCCCGGCGGCCGGCGCGCTCCCGGCGAGGGTACGGCGCTGGAGCGCGCGCTGCTGACCACCGTCAACGGCATCGCCGCCGGGATGCGCAACACCGGCTGACCCCGCCCGGCACGGCACTGCGGGCCCGCCGAACGGGATCAGAGCGGCACTGCGGGCCCGCGGAACGGGATCAGAGCGAAACAGCGGGCCGCACGCGGACACGTTCTGGTTGTCGGGCATCTCCGCCCGGCACCGGACCTGTCCGAAGGAGCTGCCTTGGCCCGCGCCGCACCCGTCCCGCCGCCGGAGGACGACCCGCACGACGCCACCGCCCGGTTCGAGACCCTCTACCGGGCCTGTTACCAAGACCTGCTCACCTTCGCGCTGCGCCGGTGTGACCGCCCGGAGGCCGCCGCCGACGTGGTGGCGGACACCTTCCTGGTCGCCTGGCGGCGGATCGACGAGATCCCGGCGGAGCGGGCCCGGCTCTGGCTGTTCGGGGTGGCCCGCAACGTGCTGGCGAACCACCACCGGTCGGTCCGGCGCCGGGCCGACCTGGCGGCGCGGCTGCGCCAGGAACTCGCCGCCGCCGAGGTGGTCCAACCGGAGGTGCCCGACGACATCGGCCGGGCGTTCCGGTCGCTGTCCGAGGCGGACCGGGAACTGCTCCGGCTGGTCGCCTGGGAGGGGCTGGCCGCCGACGAGTTGGCCGTCGTCCTCGACTGCTCGACGAACGCCGCCCGAATCCGGCTGCACCGGGCCCGGCGACGGTTCGCCGTCGCGCTGCGCCAGCCCTCGCTGACGAGATGACCGGGGAGAACACCATGACGGACCACGACGAGCAGGACCGGCTGGTCCGGCTGCTCGCCCCAGAACACCGCCTCGCCGAGCAGACCAGGCGACCGGACGGGCCGGCCGCCGAGGAACTGCTGAACACGATCACGACCATGGCCAGGACCACGGCCAGCACCACGGGCGTCGACATCACCGGGCCGGCACCGGCCGGTGGGGCGAGCCGCCCGACGTCCTGGTTCGGCCGCCGCCGGCTCGCCTTCGCGGTGCCGACCCTGGCCGCTCTGGGCGCGCTGGCCGCCGTGGTCGCCGTCAACCTGCCGTCCGGGCCCGCCGACCCCGGCCCGGCCCAGGTCGCCCCGAGCGGAGCGGCCAGCGGCACGCCCGGCGGGCAGCCGAGCCCCGCCCCGTCGCTGCGGCCGGTCGGGCGCGCGCTCTCGATCGTCCCGGAGACCGACCACATCGTCGTGACGATCGTGGACCCGACCGCCGACCCCGCCCGCTACCAGGCGGAGCTGGAGAAGCACGGTCTCGACATCGAGATCACCGTCGCGCCGGTGCCGGCCGAGCGGGTCGGCCGGGTGGTCTTCATGGAGACCGGTCCCGACGCGGAGGTCGAGACCATCGAGTCACCCGGCAACTGCACCGCCAACGGCAACTGCTCGGTCGGCGTGCGGATCCCGCTGGACTTCCGGTCGTACGCCCGGATCGTCTTCGGGCGCGCGCCGCTGCCGGGCGAGCAGCCGTTGACCGAGGAGGGGTAGCCGGGGTGGTCGGCCGGGGACCGTGGGGGTCCCCGGCCGCCCCCGGGGGTCTTGAATCGATGCGATCTGATGTCGAAAATTTATGCCATCGCGGCGGCCAGTGAAAATTATCGGCCCCGGATCGGCGTCGTCCACCCAACCTGGGGCGCCAACATCTTCGCGAGCATCCACATCAACGCCGGTGGCGGCACCGGTTTCGAGAGCTACATCTACCCGGTCACCAGCGCGGCGACCCTGCGGCTCCAGGACGACGTGCACGCGGCCGTACTGAGCAGCGCCCGCACCGTCGGCTCGGTCACCGACCGGGGCCAGAAGACGGCGAACTTCCAGGTCCTCCGGGAGACCGCGATGTCGGCGGTACTCACCGAGAACCTCTTCATCGACCGGGCCGCCGACGCCGCCCTGCTCGCCCGCGCGGACTTCCGGCAGGCACTCGCCGTCGGACACGCCCGGGGAATCGCCAGGTACTTCGGGCTCGCCTGACTCGCGGGCGGCCGTGGGTGACCGTGGGCCGGACCAGGCCCACGGCCGCCGCGCCGGTCAGCTCGTCTCGCCGGCCACACTGAAGGTGCGCAGCCGACGGATCGCCAGCCCCGTGAAGCCGACGGTGAAGAGCACGCTCATCACGATCGCCACCGGCAGCGACACCGAAGCGTCCAACAGCACGCTCGGGGCGATCCGGTCGGTGAGCGTCACCACGTACTGCTGCACCGACAGCACCCGGGTGCCGCTGACGACGTTCGTCAGCAGGCCCTCCCAGATCAGCACGTAGACCAGACCGAGCAGCACCGGGCGCCGGGTCAGCAGGCTCAACGCCAGGAAGAACGCCGAGTACGCCAGCGCACCCACCGCGCTCGCGGCGGCCAGCCCGAGCCCGAAGCGGACCGAGTCGGCGAGCACCCCGGCGACGTAGAGCGGCACGGCGACGGTGAGCGCGGTGACCCCGGTCGCCACGGCCAGTTTCGGCACCACGATCTGCCACCGGGGCAGCGGCTTGGTCAGGATGTGCAGCAGCGTGCCGTCGTCGATCTCGGAGCCGAGCACACCCGTGCCGACGATAAGCGCGGTGACCGGCAGCAGCACGCCGAGCCCGAGCCCGTACACCACCGGCTGGCCCCACTGGGCGGCGTCGACGCCGGCCGACCGGGCCAGGACGGCGAGCCCGACCAGCAGCACCGGCAGCGGGAAGAGCAGCAGGAACCGGCGCCGGCCGAAGAGCCCCCGCGCGGTGATCCAGGAAACAGTCGACATTACGGTCACGCCTCCACCAGGTAGGAGAACACGCTCTCCAGGGACTCGTCCGAGGGCAGCAGCCGGCGTACCCGGATGCCGGAGGCCAGCGCGATCCTCGGCAGGGCCCGGGTGAAGCTTCCGTAGTCGCCGGCCCGGACGGTCAGGCCGTCCCGGGTCACGTCCACCCCGTTCACCGACGGCTGGCCGATCAGCTGCACCGCCAGCCGCCGGTCGTCGCTGGACTGCACCGCGAAGACGTGCGGCCGGTTGGTCATCAGCCGGCGGATCGTCCGGAAGTCGCCGGAGGCGGCCAGCCGGCCGGAGACGATCACCTGCACGGTCCCGGAGACCTGCTCGACCTCCTCCAGGATGTGCGAGCTGAACAGGATCGTCCGGCCCTGCTCGCCGAGCGAGTGCAGCAGCTCCATCATGTGCAGCCGCTGTCTCGGGTCCATCCCGTTGAACGGCTCGTCGAGCAGCAGCACCTGCGGGTCGTGCACCAGCGCGGCGGCGACCCGGGCCCGCTGCCGCATGCCCTTGGAGTACGTGCCGATCCGGCGGTCCTGCGCCTCGGTCAACTCGACCAGCTCGATCGCCCGCCGGGCCGCCTCCGCCGGCTGCGGCAGCCCGTGCAGCTTGGCGCTGGCCAGCGCGAACTCGTACGCGCTGAGGAAGTCGTAGACCGACTCCCGCTCGGTGACCAGGCCGAGCCGCCGGTAGACCTCCGGGTTGCCCCAGGTGGGCTCGCCGTCGAGCGTCACCGTGCCCTTGGAAGGGGCCAGGAAGCCGGCCATCATGTGCAGCACGGTGGTCTTGCCGGCACCGTTCGGCCCGAGCAGCCCGGTGACCCCCGCGCCGAGGCTCATCGACACGTCGTTGACCGCCACCACGTTGCCGTACCAGCGGGAGACGCCGGCCAGTTCCAGTTCACTCATTTCGCGGCGACCTTCCGGTAACGGGCGAGCAGCAGCAGGATCCCGACGACGACGAACCCGACGGCGACCAGGGCGTAGAGCGGGCCGTACGGGCCGACGTCGAGGTCGCCGCTCGGCTCGAACATCCAGTCCCCGATCCCGCCGACCATGGTGACCGGGCTGGCCAGTCCGGCGAGCTGGTTGGCCGCCTTGTACGGCAGCACCGCCAGCACCCCGACGACCGGGGTGGTGAGCAGGAACGCCCCGACGATCGCCCCGGCGGCGACGGCCCGGCGGCGGAGCAGGGAGGCGACCAGCAGCGCCAGCGCCGAGTAGACGACCGCGTGCACGGCGACGTAGCCGAGCGCCGGCAGGAAGTCGGTGAACTCGTCCCAGACCGCGCCGAAGCCGTCGACCATGAACGCGGAGCCGGCGAACATCACCGTCAGCGGCACGCCGACGGTCAGGAACGTCGCCGAGACCAGTGCGGCGAGTTTGACAAGCGCGTAGTCGGCCCGGTGCAGCGGTCGGGCGAAGTAGAGCGGCAGCACCCCGCTGTGCAGGTCCCTCGACGCGAGTTCCGGCGCCACGATGGCGCAGAAGAAGATGATCAGCACGCTGAGCGTCTCGGGGAACTCGGCGTAGCTCAGCGCGAGGCTGCCGGTCTGGGCGCGTACGGCGGTCAGCACCGCGGCGACCACCCCGACCACCCCGACGATCAACCACGGGAAGATCTTCGCCTTGAAGGTGCGCCCGAGCCCGAAGGCGGTACGCAGGCTGTGCAGGTAGAGCGAGCCGACCAGGTAGCGCCGGCCCAGCCGGGGGCCGTCGTAGCGCTGGTAGCCGATGTCGTGGATGACCCCGGCCGGTCGGTCCGGCCGGGCAGCGTCGAGGGTGGTCATCGGGCGCCCTCCAGGGACGTGCCGGCGGCGACCGGTGCGGGCACCCGGGCCGGATCGGTGGCGAAGAGTTCGACGACCCGGTGCCGCCGCTGGTCGAGCCGGTGCAGCGGCAGGTCCAGCTCGGCGACCGCGGTCAGGATCAGGTCGTAGGTCCGGTCGAGGGCCGACTCCGCGGCCGGTGCGCCGGCTGGCACGCCCGCCGGGCCGGCTTCGGTGTCGAGCAGGGGTACCAGCAGTTGCCGGCCGTCCCGCCGGACCGGCAGGCCGGCGGCGGCGAGCCGGGCGGCCAGCTCGTCGGTGCCCTCGCTCACCTCGACCGAGAGCACCTCGGTCACCGCGGTCATATCGGAGAGCTGCGCCGACCGGAGCAGTTTGCCGCCCTCGATCGCGACAAGCGCGTCGCAGATCCGCTCGACCTCGCCGAGCAGGTGCGAGCAGACCAGCACCGAGATGCCGAACTCGGTGCCGATCCGCTCGATCAGGGCGAGCATGGCGTCCCGGCCGGCCGGGTCCAGTCCGTTCGTCGGCTCGTCGAGCAGCAGCAGGTCCGGGTCGTGCACCAGCGCCTGGGCCAGCTTGACCCGCTGTTTCATGCCGGTGGAGTAGCCGCCGACCTGGCGGTACCGCTCCTCGTAGAGGCCGACGTGCCGCAGCGTCTCGGAGGCACGCTCCCGGGCGGTCGTCTTGGGCAGCCCGCTCATCCGTCCCATGTGCGTGACGAATTCCGCGGCCGACAGGTCGGGTGGCAGGCAGTCGTGCTCCGGCATGTAGCCGACCCGGGCCCGCACCTGGTGCCCGTCGAGGGTCGGGTCGAGGCCGAGCACCCGGGCCTGTCCGCCGGTCGGTTCCAGCAGGCCGAGCATGATCTTGATAAAGGTCGACTTGCCGGCCCCGTTGGCTCCGACCAGACCGACGATGCCCGGCTCGACGTTGACCGTCAGGTCGGACAGCGCGGTCACCCGATTGCCGTACGTCTTGGTCAGCGACTGGGTCGCGATCACTGTCACGCTGCCAGGGTAGGACCGGCGGCACGTCCCGGAGGTCCGGAAGCCACCCTGGAAGTACCCGGAATCGTCCGGGCGCCGACGGCGGTCCCCCCTAGGGGAGGAGTAAGACTTTCGTAAGCCGGTACGGCCACCCGCACCGGCGTCGGTCCGGTTGACTGGCCGCATGTTCCGTCGCCTGCTCCGCGCCCCGTTGACCTGGGTGGTCGCCGCCGTACTCGTCGCCGTCGCGATCTTCGGCGGCTACTGGTTCCAGCCCTGGAAGCTCGTGGTCGACCAGAACGTCGCCGAGCGGCTCACCGAGCCCGCGCCGGAGGCGCCGACGACCGGCCCGCCGAGCACCGGTCCGTCGACCGTCGCCCCGTCGACCGCGCCCTCCTCGCCGGCTGCCGGCGCTGCCGACCGGCCGGTGCTGGTCAGCCGGGGCACCTTCGTCACCCACGAACACGAGACCAGCGGAACGGCCCGGATCGTCCGCCAGCCCGATGGCGGCCACCGGCTGGAACTGGTGGACCTGGACACCTCGAACGGACCCGACCTGCGGGTCTGGCTCTCCGACCAGCCGGTCCGGGCGGGCCGGGCAGGATGGCACGTCTTCGACGACGGCCGCTTCGTCGAACTCGGCCGGCTGAAGGGCAACCGGGGCGACCAGGCGTACGACGTGCCGGCCGGCACCGACCTGGAACGGCTGCGCAGTGTCTCGATCTGGTGCCGGCGCTTCGCGGTCTCCTTCGGCGCGGCCGAACTCGGCCCGGTTCGGTAACCTCCTGATGGCCACCGCCGGCAACCCGGCGGAACCGTCGCGCCGCGTCCAAACGGGAGTGGCGGTCTCGACCGATCGGCGGCCGGCTGCGAAACTGTGTGCCGGCCGGCGTAGTTGGGGGTGCGATGAGCAACGGGTGGGTGCTGCCCGACGAGCTGCTGCGGGATGCTCCGGCGTACACGCCGCGCCCCTATGAGCTGGCCGACCTGGAGTTGCTGCTCTCCGGGGCGTACGCCCCGCTCGCCGGCTTCATGGGCCGGGCCGACCTGGCCTCGGTGGCCCGGCGCGGCCGGCTGGCCGACGGCGGCCCCTGGCCGGTGCCGGTGACCCTCCAGGTGCCGGCGGACCTGGTCGGCGGCCTCGACCTGGACAACCCGGTCGAGCGTGGCCTGGTCCTCACCGACCCCGAGGGGGCGCCGATCGCGCTGCTGGAGGTCGCCGACCGCTGGCCCACCACCCAGGGCTGGTACGGCGTCGGCGGCCCGGTACGCCGGATCGGCGACGGCGGCCACGGCCCGTTCCAGCGGCTGCGCCGCACGCCGGCCGAGGTCCGGGAGCTGCTGCCGCCGGGGCGGGTGCTCGGGGTGATCGCCGACCGGCCACTGCACCGGCCACAGCTCGCGCAGATCGCGCACGCGGTCCGTACTCTCGCCGCGCACCTGCTCATCCTGGTTCCGGTCGCCGGCAGCAGTGCGGACGGGCTGGCACCGGAGGTGCTGGTCCGAAGCATCTTCGGGGCCCGGGACCGGATGCCCCCGGCGACGATCGTCGCGGTGCCGATCGCCCGGCGCGGCGACGACATCTGGGACGCGCTGCTGCGGGCCCGGGTGGCCCGGGCGTACGGGGTGACCCACGTGCTCTCCACCACCGAGATGGTCACCGGCGGCGGGCTGCGGATGCTCGTCCCCCGGGAACTGGCCTACGACAACCGGGACGGCCAGTGGCGGTGGCGGGACGACATCCCGCCACGCAACCGGCGGCTGGCGCTGGACCAGGCGGAGATCGAGGACCTGCTCGACCGGGGCTTCCCGCTGCCGGAGTGGCACACCCCGCCGGCGGTGGCGAAGGAGTTGACCCGGGCCCGGCCGTCGCGCCGGCACCGGGGGCTGGTGGTCTTCCTCACCGGGCTCTCCGGCTCGGGCAAGTCGACGATCGCCCGGGGGCTGGCCGACGCGCTGCGGGAGGGCGGGGACCGCACCATCACGCTCCTCGACGGCGACGTGGTGCGCCGGGAACTCTCCGCCGGGCTGGGCTTCAGCCGGGCCGACCGGGACCTGAACGTACGCCGGATCGGCTGGGTCGCCGCCGAGGTGGCCCGGCACCGGGGGCTGGCGATCTGCTGCCCGATCGCGCCGTACCACCGCGCCCGGGCGACCGCCCGGGAGATGGCCCGGTCCGCCGGGGCGGGATTCGTGCTGGTGCACGTCGCCACCCCGCTGGCGGTCTGCGAGCGGCGGGACCGCAAGGGGCTGTACGCCCGCGCCCGCGCCGGCCAGCTCAGCGGGATGACCGGCATCGACGACCCGTACGAGGAGCCGGCCGACGCCGACCTGGTGCTGGACACCACCGACATGACGGTGGACGAGTGCGTGCACCAGCTGCTGGCGCACCTGACCGAGACCGGCTGGGTCGAGTCCCGCCTGCAACAACTGTAAGGAAGGGCCCCGCCTTATCGCATTCTGCATAGGAAGGGCCCCCTCCTAGCACCTCACACGCGCCACGCGGGCGCTAGTGTGCGTATCTGTTGGATTGCGTGCGGGCGCGTTTGGAGGCGGTGTGACCGGTCTGGTGCCGAACGTCGAGGGCCTGAGCTACGGCGGGGACTACAACCCGGAACAGTGGCCCGAGGAGGTCTGGCCGCAGGACGTGGCGCTGATGCGCGAGGCCGGGGTCAACCTGGTCACCGTCGGCGTCTTCGCCTGGGCCTGGCTCGAACCCGCACCAGGGAGCTACGACTTCGACCGGCTGGACCGGATCATGGACCTGCTGCACTCCGGTGGCATCCGGGTCTGCCTGGCCACCGCCACCGCCTCGCCACCGCCCTGGTTCTCCGCCGCCCACCCGGAGACGCTGCCGGTGGACGCCGACGGGCGGCAGCTCAGCTACGGCAGCCGGCAGGCGATCTGCGCCAGCTCACCGGTGTACCGGCAGGCCGCCCTGGCGCTTACCGAGCAGCTCGGCCGGCGCTACGCCAGGCATCCGGCGCTGGCCGTCTGGCACGTGCACAACGAGTACGCCTGCCACAACCCGCACTGCTACTGCGACGTCTCGGCCGAGGCGTTCCGCCACTGGCTACGGCACCGGTACGGCGACCTCGACGCCCTCAACACGGCCTGGGGTACGGCGTTCTGGTCGCAGACGTACACCGACTGGGCGCAGGTGCTGCCGCCCCGGGCCACCCCGACCTCGTCCAACCCCGGACAGGTGCTGGACTTCCGGCGGTTCAGCTCGGACGAGCACCTGGCCTGCTTCACCGCCGAACGGAACGCGCTGCACCGGCTCTCCCCCGGCGTACCGGTGACCACGAACCTGATGACCGCGAGCTGCGTCGACCTGGACCACTGGACCTGGGGCCCGGAGCTGACCGGCCCGGACCGGCTGCTCTCCAACGACCACTACCTGCTCGGCGAGTACCCGCTCGAACCGCCGGCCCAGATCGCCTTCGCCGCCGACCTGAGCCGGTCGCTGGCCGGCGGCCCGTGGCTGCTGATGGAGCACTCCACCAGCGCGGTCAACTGGCAGCCGCGCAACCTGGCCAAGCCGGCCGGTCAGCTGGTCCGGGACGCGCTGGCGCACGTGGCCCGGGGCTCGGAGGGCGCGCTCTTCTTCCAGTGGCGGGCCAGCCGGGCCGGCTCGGAGAAGTGGCACTCGGCGATGCTGCCGCACGCCGGCACCGACTCGAAGGTCTGGCGCGAGGTGGTCGAGCTGGGCCGGCACCTGCGGGCGCTGGCCGAGGTCGAGGGCTCCCGGACCGAGGCCGAGGTCGCGGTGCTGCTGGACTACCCGTCGGTCTGGGCCCAGGAGGCGGCCAACCAGCCGAGTACCGACATGGTGGCCTTCGACGAGATCCGCCGGTGGCACAGCGCGCTCTGGCGGGCCGGGTTCACCGCCGACCTGGCCCCGCCGGGTGCCGACCTGAGCCGCTACAAGCTGGTGCTGGCCCCCTCCCTCTACCTGGTCGACGACGCCGCGGTCGGCAACCTCACCGGGTACGTCGACTCCGGCGGCACCCTGGTCGTCGGCCCGTACAGCGGGCTGGTGGACGCCTGCGACCGGGTCCGGCCGGCCCCGCTGCCGGGCGCCTTCGCCGAGCTGCTCGGCATCCGGGTCGAGGAGTTCTTCCCGCTGCCGACCGCCGGCACCGTACGCCTGGACGACGGCACCTCGGCGGCGGTCTGGACCGAGGTGCTGGCCGCACCGCAGGCCGAGGTGTTGGCCAGCTTCGACACCGGGCCGGTTGCCGGCGGTCCGGCGATCACCCGACGGGCGGTCTCCGGCGGCGGCACCGCCTGGTATCTCGGCACCCGGCTGGAGCAGACCGCGCTGGGCGTCCTGCTGTCCCGGGTCGCGGCCGAGGCGGGTGCCGGGCCGACCGGTCCGGTCGTACCCGGGGTTGAGCAGATCCGGCGGCGGCACCCGGACGGGCGGTCGTACCTCTTCCTGCTCAACCGCTCCGACCGGCCGGCGGAGGTCGACGCGGCCGGGACCGACCTGCTGACCGGCACCGAGTGGGCCGGTCCGACCCGGGTCGGACCGCGCGGCGTCGCGGTGCTGGCACAGCGGCCGGCCGCACCAGCACACGCCGCGACAGCGGCGGCTGCAGCACAGGCAACGGCAGAGGCAACGGCAGCGGACGAGCCGGCCGGTACACCCTGATGCTCGCCCAGCAGCGCCAGGAGGCGATCCTGGGCCGGGTCCGGGCCACCGGCGGGGTGCGGGTGACGGAGCTGGCCGGCGAGTTCGGCGTCTCCGACATGACCATCCGGCGCGACCTGGAGGCGCTTGCCGAACGCGGCCTGCTGGCCAAGGTGCACGGCGGGGCGACCACCGCCCGGCCCGGCTCCACCGACGAGCCAGGCTTCGCGGCCAAGTCGGTGCGGCAGCAGGCCGAGAAGGCCGCCATCGCGGCCGAGGCCGCCCGGCTGGTCACCGCCGGGATGGCGGTCGCGCTCTCCGCGGGTACGACCACCGCCGAGCTGGCCCGCCGGCTGGCCGGGGTACCGGCGCTGACCGTGCTGACCAACTCGATCCCGGTCGCCGAGATCCTGCACCGGTCCGGGCGCCCGGACCAGACGGTGGTGCTGACCGGCGGGGTACGCACCCCGTCCGACGCCCTGGTCGGGCCGGTGGCGGTGGCCACCATCCGCTCGCTCCATCTGGACCTGGTCTTCCTCGGGGTGCACGGGATGAGCGAGCGGGCCGGGTTCAGCACCCCGAACCTGCTGGAGGCGGAGACCAACCGTGCCCTGCTGGCCGCGGCGGACCGGCTGGTCGTGCTGGCCGACTCGACGAAGTGGGCGACGGTGGGGATCTCGTCCTTCGCCGGGCTGGCCGAGGCGCACACCGTGGTCTGCGACACCGGCCTGCCCGAACCGGCCCGGGAGGTCCTCCGGGCACACGTACCGGAACTACTGCTCTGTGAGGTGGCACGGTGAGCCTGCCCGGCGAGACAACTGCGACGCACGCTGCGCGGCGAGGTGGGCCGGTGAGGCGGACGGCGGTGCAGCTGGCCGACGGGCGCGAGCTGATCTACTTCGACGAGCGCCCGGACACGGTCCGGGAGGGGCCGGACCGGCGGGACCTGCCGCTGCCGCCGCCGGCCTCGCAGCTGCGCTACGACCCACTTGTCGACGAGTGGGTGGCGGTCGCCGCGCACCGGCAGGACCGGATCTTCCTGCCGCCGAGCGACAAGTGCCCACTGTGTCCGTCCACACCGGAGCGTTCCGGCGAGGTCCCGGCGTACGACTACGACGTGGTGGTCTTCGAGAACCGCTTCCCGTCCTTCAGCGACCGGCCCGGCGACCTGCCCGGCGAGATCACCCCGTTCACGGCGGTGCGACCGGGGACGGGACGGTGCGAGGTGATCTGCTTCACCGCCGACCACTCCGCGTCGTTCGGCACCCTGCCGCCGAGCCGGGTGCGTACCGTGCTGGAGGCGCTCGCCGACCGTACCGCCGCGCTGTCCGGGCTGCCCGAGGTGGAACAGGTCTTCTGCTTCGAGAACCGGGGTGTGGAGATCGGGGTGACCCTGCACCACCCGCACGGGCAGGTCTACGCGTACCCGTTCCTGCCGCCGCGCAGCCGGGCGATGCTGGCGGCGGCCCGCCGGCACGCGGAACGCACCGGCGGGCGCAACCTCTACGCGGACGTACTCGCCGCCGAACGGGCCGCCGGGGACCGGGTGGTGCTGGCCAACGAGCACTGGACGGCGTACGTGCCGGCCGCCGCCCGCTGGCCGTTCGAGGTGCACGTCGCGCCGCACCGGCCGGTACCCGACATCCCGGCGCTGGACGACGCCGAGCGGGACGCCTTCGGCCCGCTCTACCTGGACCTGCTGCGCCGGCTCGACCGGCTCTTCGACCGGCCGCTGCCGTACATCTCGGCCTGGCACCAGGCGCCGGTGCACGCCGATCCGGCCCTGGCCCACCTGCACCTGCAGGTGTTCAGCATCCGGCGGGCGGCCGACAAGCTGAAATACCTGGCCGGCTCGGAGTCGGCGATGGGAGTCTTCGTCAACGACATCGCGCCGGAACGGGCCGCCGAACTCCTCCGGGCCGCCGGCTGAGTTCGGGCCGCCCCGGTACTTCGAGGGGACCCTGTCGGCACCGGGTCGTAGGCTGCCCGCCATGAGCGACCCGACACCGGATCGGCTGCACCCGGCGGCACCGGACCGGCCGCACGGCTGCTGTCGGAGAAGTCGGTCGAGCTGGTCACCACCAACCAGCTGACTCCGGAGCAGATCGCCGCCGCCGGCCCGGTACTGGACGGCTGCGGCTGAAACTACTGCGTCGGCGTGGCCGTCACCCCCGACGACGCCTCCCCGGCCGTCCGTGGCGACGACGAAAGCACGCACCTGCTCCTCGACAGCCGCCGCGCTGGCCCGCTCCCGGTCGGGGGTCTCCGCGCCCTGACGCTCGGGGGCCGGGATCGCCGGCGGCGACGCACGGGTCCTGCCCGCACGCCGCCGCCATAGCGAATGCGGACGATCAGCTCACACTGAGATAACTCTGTAGCACCGTCGGCCGGTAGCCGGCGGCCCAGAACTCCGAGTTCTTCGCGGCGAAACCGGCCGCGTCCCAGCCGAAGATGACCGGCCGCCCGTCGCTGCCCGGCTCCCAGATCGCGTCGTAGCGCAGCGCCCCGGTGTTGGTCAGGTAACTGCTCAGGTACTTCATCCGGTAGCCGCTGGCCCAGTGGTTGCCGTTCGCCTGCGAGACCTCGTCCCAGGTCCCGCCGAGCAGGACGGGCCGGGCGTCGGTGCCCGGCATCCAGATGCCGACGTAGCGGATGTCGTTGGTGATCGGGCTGTTCTGCGGCACCCCGGTCACCTGGACCAGCCGGTACCCCTGGGCACGCATCTTGGCGTCCTCGGCGAGCAGGCTTTCCCGGGTCCAGTCGACGACGTACCGCCGGCCGTCGGTGCCGGGCTTGAAGATGGCGTCGTACCGGAAGCTCCCGGCGTGCGGGTAGCGGTTGATCCGCCACGGCCGCAACCCCTGGTTCCAGTACGTCCCGACCTGGGCGAAGAACTGCTGCTCGGTCCAGCCGATCAGGACCGGGCTCGGACCGCTGCCCGGCTTCCAGATCGCGTTGTACCGCAGTTCCCCGTTCGCACCCCTGACCATGGTCAGCGAGTCGATCCGCCAGCCCTGGCCGAACAGCTCGCCGTTGCGGTGCAGCAGATCCTGTGCGGTCCAGGTGTGTACCCAGGCCCGGTTGTCGGTGCCCGGTTCCCAGATCGCGTTGAACCGGAGTACGGCAGCCTGGGTCGAGGCCCGGTCCGCCGGCCCGGCCGCCGCCGGTGCCGCCGATCCGGCGACCAGCGCCGCCAGGCTGAGCAGTACGCCGAGCGACGCCGACAGCAACCGCCGTCTGCGTCGGACGAGATTTCTGGTCATGTTGGGTTCCCTCCCGCTGCTGGTACGGGCACCGTGCTCGGTCCCGCTGCTCCGATGTCTACTGGGCTGCGGGTTGTCCGGCTTCGACACGACCGCCCGGACAATCAACAGCGGACAGCGGACAGCGGCACCGGACAGCGGCACCGGATTCGGGGGCCGGGGCTGGGGTGCGGAGCTGGCGGGGCGGGACGCGGGACCCGGGATCTCGACGAAGCAGGCGCCGCTGGAGGCTGCCGGGCCGGACAATGACTGGTCATGGAGCAACGCGTGCACTTCCTGACCGTCGCCACCCGGGATCTGGACCGGGCCCGGGACTTCTACGTCGACGGGCTGGGGTGGACGCCGACGCTCGACGTACCGGACGAGATCCTCTTCTTCCAGGTGGCCCCGGGAGTGGTGCTCGGGCTCTTCGAGGCGGAGGCGTTCGCCGCCGACCTCGGTGCCGGTACGCCGCTGCTACCCGCGCCGACCGGGTTCACCCTGTCGCACAACGTCGAGAGCCCGGCGGAGGTCGACCGGGTGCTGGCCCAGGCGGCCGCCGCCGGAGGGACGATCGTCAAGGCCGGTCAGCGGGCTGCCTTCGGCGGCTACCACGGCCATTTCTCGGACCCGAACGACCTGGTCTGGGAGGTGGCGCACAACCCGGACTGGCAGGTGGCCGAGGACGGCCGGGTGACGCTGGGGCCGATCGAGGAGTGAATGAGGGCGCGGGGGGCCCGGGACAGGGCCCCCCGCAGGGAAGGGACGGCCGGCTGTGCGCAACAGCCGGGAAGACCGCTCCATCCGGTACGGGCCTCTCGCGGCGGCCTCGACCGGGCCGGTCTTCCTGGACGCGACTGGCATCACGTCCACCCTGTTCAACGAGGCTGCCCCCCGACCGGTAACGCCACAAGCCACCCCCGATCCTGGACGTCCGACCGAGCACTTCGAGTAGATGTTGACGACTTGTTGTCGCGGGAACGACGACAAGTCGTCAACATCCACGGCACAACCACCCGCGAGCGGCCGGAGACGAGGGATACGGTCAGGCGGCGAGGGTCTTCGCCAGGTTGTTGTCCAGGGCGGCCATGAACTCGTCGGTGGTCAGCCACGGGGCGTCCCGGGAGATGAGCAGGGCCAGGTCCTTGGTCATCTGGCCATCCTCGACGGTCTGCACGCAGACCCGCTCCAGGGTCTCGGCGAACCGCGTCACCTCGGGGGTGCCGTCCAGCTTGCCCCGGTGCGCGAGGCCCCGGGTCCAGGCGAAGATCGACGCGATCGGGTTGGTCGAGGTCTTCTCGCCCTTCTGCCACTGCCGGTAGTGCCGGGTGACCGTGCCGTGCGCCGCCTCGGCCTCGACGGTACGGCCGTCCGGGGTCATCAGCACCGAGGTCATCAGGCCCAGCGAGCCGAAGCCCTGCGCCACGGTATCGGACTGCACGTCACCGTCGTAGTTCTTGCAGGCCCAGACGAAGCCGCCCTCCCACTTCAGCGCGGCGGCCACCATGTCGTCGATCAACCGGTGCTCGTAGCTGATCCCGGCAGCGTCGAAGTCCGCCTTGAACTCGGCCTCGAAGACCTCGGCGAAGAGGTCCTTGAACCGGCCGTCGTACGCCTTCAGGATGGTGTTCTTCGTGGACAGGTAGACCGGGTAGCCGCGGTCCAGGCCGTACCGGAACGAGGCACGGGCGAAGTCCCGGATCGAGTCGTCGTAGTTGTACATCCCCATGGTGACGCCGCCACCCGGGAAGTTCGCCACCTCCATCTCGACCGGGGCGCCGCCGTCGGTCGGGGTGTAGGTGATGGTGACCGTGCCCGGCCCAGGCACCACGAAGTCGGTCGCCTTGTACTGGTCGCCGTGCGCGTGCCGGCCGATGATGATCGGCTTGCTCCAGCCCGGCACCAGCCGGGGCACGTTGGACATGATGATCGGCTCGCGGAAGACCACCCCGCCGAGGATGTTCCGGATGGTGCCGTTCGGCGAACGCCACATCTTCTTCAGGCCGAACTCCTCGACCCGGGCCTCGTCCGGGGTGATGGTGGCGCACTTCACGCCGACCCCGTGCTGCTTGATCGCGTTCGCCGCGTCGACAGTCACCTGGTCGTCGGTCTCGTCGCGGTACTGGATCGACAGGTCGTAGTAGTGCAGGTCGACGTCGAGGTACGGCAGGATCAGCTGATCGCGGATCTGCTTCCAGATGATCCGGGTCATCTCGTCGCCGTCGAGTTCTACCACCGGATTCGTAACCTTGATCTTCGCCATCGGGCGACGCTCCTCTCCGGGACATCTGCGCTAGCAGTACGAGCGTACTGGAGAGCCTCGGCGGCCCGTACACTGCCTGCCATGCTCAGCCGCCGCGTGGGCCCGGTCACCGTCGTCGCGCTGCCGGACGCCGAGGGGCTGTTCTTCCAGCCCCGCGCCGAGGCGTTCCCGACCGCCACCGCCGCACACTGGCGGCTGGCCGACGAACGCGACCCCGGTGCGGTGACCGCCGACGGGCGGTGGCGGCTGCCCTTCCGCTGCTTCGCGCTCCGCTTCGACGACGGCCCGGACGCCGGCCGGGTGGTCCTGGTCGACGCCGGGGTCGGCCCGGCCGACGCGCCGGCCCGGAGCTGGGCGCCGGTCCCGGGCCGGTTGCCGGCCGAACTCGCCGCCGCCGGCATCGCCCCGGAACAGGTCGACACGGTGGTACTCACCCACCTGCACACCGACCACGTTGGCTGGGCGGTCACCGGCGAGGGCGGTACGCCGTACTTCCGCAACGCCCGTTACCTGCTGCAACGGGCCGAGGTGGCGGCGTTCCGCCGGCACGACCCGGCCGGGGTGGCCGGCTACCTGCTCGACCCGCTCACCGCCGCCGGGCAGCTCGACGCGCTGGACGGCGACCTCCGGCTCACCCCCGGGGTACGGATCGTCGCCACCCCTGGTCACACCCCCGGACACCAGTCGGTACTCGTCGAGCACGCCGACGACGCCCTGCTGCTCACCGGCGATCTGCTAGTGCACGCCGTGCAACTTGTCGCCCCCGAGCTGCCGTACGCGCACGAGGTCGACCCGACCACCGCCCGCGCCTCCCGGCAGCGGCTCCTCGCCGAGCTGGCCGCCCGCCCGACCGGCACGCTCGGCACCCCACACCTGAGCGAACCCTTCGTACCACTGTAAGGAAGGGCCCCCGCACAGCGCTTTTTGTTGTAGCGGGGGCCCTTCCTTACAGCTCACATGTTGGCGACGTCGGCCTGCTTGGCCCGGACGGCCTCGGCGGCGGCCTTCAGGCTCTCGATCTCGTCGGCGTCCAGCGGGGTCTCCACGACCCGGCGTACGCCCTCGCGGCCGATCTCCGCCTCGACGCCCAGGTAGACCCCGGAGATGCCGAACTCGCCGTCGACCCAGGCACAGACCGGCATCACCTCGCCGGAGTCGGTGGCCACGGCCCGGGCCATCCGGGCGGCGGCGGCCGACGGGGCGTAGTACGCCGAACCGGTCTTGAGCAGCGCGACCACCTCGGCCCCGCCGTTGCGGGTGCGGACCACCAGCTCCTCGATCTGCTCGGCCGGCATCACGTCGCGCAGCGGCTTGCCGTCGACGGTGCTGTGGGAGGGCACCGGCACCATCGTGTCGCCGTGCGAGCCGAGGGTGAGGGTGCGCACCGAGCCGACCTTCACGCCGAGCGCCTCGGCGACGAAGTTGCTGAACCGGGCGGTGTCGAGCATGCCGGCCTGGCCGAGCACCCGGTTGCGCGGGAACTGGGTGGCGATCTGGGCCAGCGCGGTCATCTCGTCCAGCGGGTTGGAGACGACGATGACGACGGCGTTCGGGGCGTACTTGGCGACGTTCTCGGCGACCTGGCGGACGATCCGGGCGTTGGTCTCCAGCAGGTCCATTCGGCTCATGCCCGGCTTGCGGGGCAGGCCAGCGGTGATCACGACGACATCGGAGCCCTCGATCGCCTCGTAGCCCTCGCCGCCCTTGCCGGTGGTGACACCGACGACCCTGGTCTCGAAGCCCTCCACCGGACGCGACTGGTTGAGGTCCAGCGCGATCCCCTCGGGCCTGCCCTCGATGATGTCGGTGATCACGACGGTCTCGAAGACGTCGTACTCCGCGAGGCGCTGCGCGGTCGTCGAGCCGTAGAAGCCGGCACCGACTACGGTGACCTTTTTGCCCATGGTCGTCCCACTCCCTGATACCCGTCTGGTTATTTCCGGACGGTATCAGTCAGGAGTGTTCGGTTCTGGCCAGGGGCGGAATTGCCGGTGCTGGCTCACATCGACGGCTTCCGGCCCACTACGGCGGCTTCAGCCCCGGGCGGGCGGTTCCAGCTCGGCCTCGGCCCGCTCCACCACGTTCGTCAGCAGCATCGCCCGGGTCATCGGGCCGACGCCGCCCGGCATCGGCACCACCTTGCCGGCCACCTCGGCGACGTCGGGCCCGACGTCACCGGTGTAGCGGCCCTTACCGTCCGCCCCGATCACCCGGGTGATCCCGACGTCGACCACCACGGCACCGGGCCGGACCATGTCGGCGGTGAGCAGGCCCGGCACGCCGGCCGCCACGATCACGATGTCGGCGCTGCGGGTGTGCGCGGCCAGGTCGAGGGTGCCGGTGTGGCAGAGCGTCACGGTGGCGTTCTCGCTGCGCCGGGTCAGCAGCAGCCCGAGCGGCCGGCCGACCGTGTTGCCCCGGCCGACCACCGCCACCTCGGCGCCGCGCAGCGGCACCTCGTGCCGGCGGAGCAGCTCGACGATGCCGCGCGGGGTGCAGGGCAGCGGGCCGGGGTAGCCGAGTACCAGCCGGCCGAGGTTGACCGGGTGCAGCCCGTCGGCGTCCTTGTCCGGGTCGACCATCTCCAGCACCCGCTGGGTGTCCAGGTGCACCGGGAGCGGGAGCTGCACGATGTAGCCGTGGCAGGCCGGGTCGGCGTTCAGCTCGGCGACCGTGGCGTCCACCTGTTCCTGGCTGGCGTCGGCCGGCAGCTCGCGGCGGATCGAGGCGATGCCCACCTCGGCGCAGTCCCGGTGCTTGCCGTCGACGTACGCCCGGGAGCCCGGGTCCTCGCCGACGAGCACGGTGCCCAGTCCCGGTACGACGCCCCGGTCGGCCAGCGCCTTCACCCGGTCGCGCAGTTCTTCCTTGATCGTCGCCGCGGTCGCTTTGCCGTCGAGAAGGGTGGCCGTCACGTCCCAGATCGTCTCACGCCGTACGCCGGGCCGAGCCGGCACCCGGCCGGTCGGTACCGGGATCGGCCACTCGGCCAACCCCTGCTCGGCCGGGCAACCGACACCAAGTGCTAACTATCAGTAGTCGTGTCGTTAGTCACGCTAAGTAAGATCTTGTGGAGTTGTCCACATTATGGAAGGCACGATCAGGGCGAATGCGGACCAATATCGGGCAGCAGGTGGCCCAGTGCACAGCGGCCGATCGGGGGAGTTCGGGAGGTTGAATCCTTTACGCGCGATTTTGCCGGTCTGTCGCGCCGAGACCGCGATAGCAGCTCAAACCAGCTATCCGCAAGTCCTACCGGACCCCTGTGTTACTGACTCGTAACCATCCGGTTTGGCCAGGGGTCCTGCCACGACCTACCTTTGCCGAGCGTTGCACAGCGTTACCTCAGTGTGGGGACGACTGCTCAGCGTAAGGAGACGAGGAGGCTCAATGCAGGTTCGTAGGCTCGCTGCCTGGACCGCCCTCCCCCTTGCCGCGACCCTCGGCCTCGCGGCCTGTGGCAGCGGCGGGGACTCGGGGGAGAGCGACCCGAATGCGACGGTTTCGATCCAGATCGCGGAACCGCAGCACCTGATTTCCACGAACACCAACGACTCCAGCGGTAACCAGGTGCTGTCCGCCCTGTTTGCCCCGCTGGTCGACTACGACGAGCAGAACAAGCCGTACGAGGTCGCCGCGGAGTCCGTGAACTCGACCGACAACCTGACTTGGACGATCAAGCTGAAGGACGGCTACACCTTCCACAACGGCGAGAAGGTGACCGCGGACAGCTACATCAACGCCTGGAACTACGGCGCCTACGGCCCGAACGGCCAGGGCAACAGCTACTTCTTCGAGAAGATCGCCGGTTACGACGACCTCCAGGCCGAGGACCCGGACGGCGACGGCCCGGAGAAGGCGGCGGAGCCGAAGGCCAAGACGTTGACCGGGCTGAAGAAGGTCGACGACACGACCTTCACGGTGACGCTGGCGAAGCCGTACACCGAGTTCAAGACGGTGCTCGGCTACACCGCGTTCTACCCGCTGCCGGAGGCGGCCTTCTCGGCGCCGGGCGTCATCAAGGACGGCTACGAGGACGCCCCGATCGGCAACGGCCCGTTCAAGATGAAGGGCACCTGGCAGCACGACGCCAAGGTCGAGGTCGAGCGCTACGACGCGTACCCGGGCGAGAAGCCGAAGATCGCCGGTGCCGAGTTCCGGATCTACCAGCAGCTCACCGCGGCGTACGCCGACGTGCTCTCGGACAACCTCGACGTGGACGTGACGGTTCCGACCGAGAACCTGAGCACCGCGGCGACCGACCTGGGCGACCGGTTCCAGCAGAGCCAGAACTCGTCCTTCCAGTTCGTGGCCTTCCCCACCTTCCAGGAGGAGTTCAGCAAGCCGGAGGTGCGCAAGGCGATCTCCATGGCGATCGACCGGGACGAGATCGCCAAGTCGATCTTCAAGGAGTCGCAGATCTCGGCGCGCTCGTTCGTCTCGCCGGTGGTCGCCGGCTACCAGGACGACACCTGCGGCGAGGCCTGCGAGTTCGACCCGGCCAAGGCCAAGGAGGCGTACCAGGCCGCCGGTGGCCCGAGCGAGCTGAAGATCACCTACAACGGTGACGGCGGGCACAAGGACTGGGTGGACGCCACCTGCAACCAGCTCAAGGCCAACCTGGGCGTGGAGTGCGTCGGCGTCGCCGAGCCGAAGTTCTCGGACCTGCTCACCAAGGTCGAGGGCAAGCAGCCGGTCGGCCTGATCCGGATGGGCTGGCTGATGGACTATCCGTCGATGGAGAACTACCTCGGCCCGCTGTACACCACGAACGGCTCGTCGAACTACTACGGGTACAGCAACCCGGAGTTCGACCGGCTGGTGCAGGAGGGTACGACCGCCGCGACCCCGGACGAGGCGATCAAGAAGTACCAGCAGGCGGAGCAGATCCTGGCCCAGGACATGCCGGTGATCCCGCTCCGGTTCGGCCAGAACGTCTACGCGCACTCGACCCGGGTCAAGAACGTCGAGGTGGACCTCTTCCAGGTCGTCGACATGACCAAGATCGAGGTCGTCAGCAGCTGAGCTGACCGCACGGCCGGTCCGGGCCACCCGGTGCAGACCACGGGTGGCCCGGAACGTTTCCCGGACGCAGTCGTCCGGCCCGTGCCCTGCCGCATCGCACCCCAGCCCACCCACGGAGAGTAAGCAAGCATGTTCCGCTACATCGTGCGGCGCCTGCTCCAGATGGTCCTGGCGTTCTTCGGGACCACTCTGATCGTCTACGCGCTGATGTTCGCCGGACAGGGTGACCCGATCCAGGCACTCGCGGGCGAACGCCCGGTCAGCGCGGCGCAGCGGGCGTACCTGACCGAGAAGTTCAACCTGGACCAGACCGGCGTCGGCGGCTTCTTCTACCGCTACTTCGACTACGTCGGCAACCTGCTCCGGGGCGACCTCGGCGACTCGCTCACCGGGCGGGACATCGGCGACATGCTGGCCCAGGCCTGGCCGGTGACGGTAAAGCTCGCGCTCATCGGGCTGCTGGTGGCGATCCTGGTCGGCGTCACCGCCGGGGTGATCGCCGGGCTCCGCCGGGGCGGCATCTTCGACAACGCCACCCTGGCGCTGACCCTGCTGGTGCTGGGCATCCCGACGATCGTGCTGGCGCCGCTGGCCCAGTACTTCCTCGGTGTCAAGCTGCCGATCTTCCCGCCGACCGCCGGCGCCGATCCCAGCCTGCACGCCCTGCTGCTGCCCGGCATCGTGCTCGGCTCGCTGTCGCTGGCCACCGCGCTGCGACTGACCCGTACCTCGGTGGCCGAGAACCTGCGCTCCGACTACGTACGCACCGCCAGGGCCAAGGGGCTGCCGGTGCGGCGGATCGTCACCGTGCACGTACTCCGGAACTCGCTGATCCCGGTGATCACCTTCCTCGGCGTCGAACTCGGCAACCTGATGAGCGGCGCGATCATCACCGAGGGCGTCTTCAACATCCCGGGCGTCGGGTTCAACCTCTTCCGCGGCATCAGGACCGAGGACGGCCCGCTGGTGGTCGGCCTGGTCAGCGTGCTGGTCGTGGTCTATCTGGTGTCGAACCTCGTGGTGGACGTCCTCTACGCCGTCCTCGACCCCCGCATCCGGTACGAGTGAGGGACCAACAGGCATGAGTGAACTCGAGAGCGTCACGGCGACGGAGCTGGGCGACGGGAACAGGGCCGGGTCGACCGACCCGGCGGCCCGGCCGCGCAGCCTGGCCGGCGACGCCTGGCGCGACCTGCGCCGCAACCCGATCTTCTGGATCTCCCTGGTACTGGTCCTGACGGTCACCGCGATGGCGGCCTTCCCCGGCCTGTTCACCGCGAACGACCCGCACGACTGCACGCTGGCCCGGCAGCACGCCGGCCCCGGCGGCGGTGCCCCGCTCGGGTACGACTTCCAGGGCTGCGACGTCTACGCCCGCGCCGTCTTCGGCGCCCGCGCGTCGCTGCTGGTCGGCGCCCTTTCCGCGCTGGTCACCGGGCTGATCGCGATCACCGTCGGGATGCTCGCCGGCTACTTCGGCCGGTGGGTCGACGCGACGCTGTCCCGGGTGGTCGACGTGGTACTCGGCATCCCGCTGCTGCTCGCCGCGATCGTGCTGCTCAAGCGGATCGGCAGCGACGACCCGAACGTCCGGATCATCGCGGTGATCTTCGTACTCGCCGTCCTCGGCTGGACCACCGCCGCCCGGGTGATCCGCTCCTCGGTGATCAGCGCCAAGCAGCAGGACTACGTGGCGGCGGCCCGGATGCTCGGCGCCGGCGACGGCCGGACCATGTGGCGACACATCCTGCCCAACTCGCTGGCCCCGGTGATCGTGGTGCTGACCATCGCGCTCGGCTCGTTCATCGCCGCCGAGGCGACACTGTCGTTCCTCGGCATCGGCCTGAAGGCCCCGACCATCTCCTGGGGCATCGACATCGACGCCGGCCGGACGCACATGCGGGAGTCGGCGGTACCGCTCGTGGTGCCGTCCACCTTCCTGGCGCTGACCGTACTGGCCTTCATCATGCTCGGCGACGCGATCCGCGACGCCTTCGACCCGAAGCTGCGGTGATCACATGAGCGACCAGTCCAACCGGCGCGGCGCCGTCGCGTCGGCGCCGGCCGGCACCGACGGCGGGCACCTGCTGGAGGTACGGGACCTCTTCGTCGAGTTCCACACCCGGGACGGCGTGGCGAAGGTGATCAACGGTGTCTCGTACCACCTGGACGCCGGGGAGACCCTGGCGGTGCTGGGCGAGTCGGGCTCCGGCAAGTCGGTGACCGCCCAGGCGATCATGGGCATCCTGGACATGCCGCCGGCGGTCATCCCCGCCGGGCAGATCTTCTACCGGGGCACCGACCTGCTGAAGCTCGGCGAGGAGGAGCGCCGGAAGGTACGCGGCAAGCAGATCTCGATGATCTTCCAGGACGCGCTCTCGGCGCTGAACCCGGTCTTCCCGGTCGGCTGGCAGATCGGCGAGACGCTCCGGCTGCGCGAGGGGATGTCCCGGGCCCAGGCCAGGCGCCGGGCGATCGAGCTGATGGAACTGGTCAAGATCCCCGGCGCCCGGCAGCGGATCGGCGACTACCCACACCAGTTCTCCGGCGGCATGCGGCAACGGGTCATGATCGCCATGTCCCTGGCGCAGGACCCGGCGGTGCTGATCGCCGACGAGCCGACCACCGCGCTGGACGTGACGGTGCAGGCCCAGATCATGGACCTGCTCGGCGAGCTGCGCCGGGACCTGAACATGGCGATGATCCTGATCACCCACGACCTCGGGGTCGTCGCCGACGTGGCCGACCGGATCGCCGTGATGTACGCCGGCCGGATCATCGAGCACGCCGACGTGCACTCGCTGTACGAGGCACCGGCACACCCGTACACCAAGGGGCTGCTGGAGTCGATTCCCCGGCTCGACCTCAAGGGCCAGCGGCTGACCACCATCAGGGGCCTGCCGCCCAACCTGATGCGCATCCCCAGCGGCTGCCCGTTCCACCCCCGCTGCCCGTACGCCCGGCAGGAGTGCGTCGACGTCGTGCCGGCAGTCCGGTCGCCCGGCAACGGCCGGACCAGCGCCTGCCACTTCGCCCAGGAGGTCCTCGATGGCCGCGTCTGACAACAACCCGCCGAGCCAGCCGGTCAACCCGCAGGGTCGGCCGGTCAAGCCACGCGGCGAGACGGTGCTGCGGGTCGAGAACGTCGTCAAGCACTTCCCGATCACCCAGGGCATCGTCTTCAAGCGCCAGATCGGCGCCGTGAAGGCGGTCGACGGGGTCAGCTTCGAACTCGGCCGGGGCGAGACGCTCGGCATCGTCGGCGAGTCCGGCTGCGGCAAGTCGACCCTGGCCAAGCTGCTGATGCGGCTGGAGACGCCGACCAGCGGCCGGGCCGTGCTGGATGGCCGGGACATGTTCAAGCTCTCCGGCGCCGAGCTGCGCCGGATGCGCCGGAACGTGCAGATGGTCATGCAGGACCCGTACACCTCGCTGAACCCGCGGATGACCGTCGGCGACATCATCGGCGAGCCGTTCGACATCCACCCGGACGCGGCACCGCGCGGCAGCCGGCGGCAGCGGGTGCAGGAGTTGCTGGACCTGGTCGGGCTGAACCCGGAGCACGTCAACCGCTATCCGCACCAGTTCTCCGGCGGCCAGCGGCAGCGGATCGGGATCGCCCGCGCGCTGGCCCTCAAGCCGGAGATCATCGTCTGCGACGAGCCGGTCTCGGCGCTGGACGTCTCGATCCAGGCCCAGGTGATCAACCTGCTGGAGAGCCTCCAGGACGAACTCGGGCTCTCCTACATCTTCATCGCGCACGACCTGTCGGTGGTCCGGCACATCGCCGACCGGGTCGCGGTGATGTACCTCGGCAAGATCGTGGAGATCGGTACCGAGGAGGAGATCTACGAGCGGCCGACGCATCCGTACACCCAGGCGCTGCTCTCGGCGGTGCCGGTGCCGGACCCGAAGGCCCGGTCACACCGTGAGGTGATCCGACTCGACGGTGACGTGCCGTCGCCGGCCAACCCGCCGTCAGGCTGCCGGTTCCGCACCCGGTGCTGGAAGGCGCAGGACATCTGCGCCACCCAGGAGCCACAGCTCGTGCTTCGGGCCGTCGAGCCGCACCCGTCAGCCTGCCACTTCGCCGACGTCAGTGAACGGAAAATGGCATAAGGGTTCACGAACCACCGAACAAGCCCTGACCAGGGGCATCCCGCCTGGTGCGACCGCGATCTATGCACCGCCGACCCGGCCGCGACCGTCGCTGACGGCTACCGGGCCGGTGCTGGCGGGCAGCACCGGTCGGCCCCGGTCTCGCTGAATCTCACCACCGCTATATGGCTTCCGCAGCGGGTCGGTACGGCCTTCCTCACTGAGGCCGCAGCCCGTGGCCGTGCGCGCCGTACCTGCGGGTGTGCCTCGGTGATGCGGAGCTGTCCATGCCCGTCGCGCATGCCGGCCCGGTGCTGACGACGCTGTCCGCGCTCGCTGCCGCAGCTGGTCCGGGGCGGACCGGTGAGCAACCGTACGGAGAAGGCGCTGCGTGCGCTGACCGGGTTGACCGTTGCCGGGTTGGCCATCGTGGCGGGTGCGATCTCGTTCGCGCACATGACCGAGCTCGCCATCAAACACGGTCAGACCGGCTGGAAGGCGCACGCCTTCCCAGTCGGTGTGGACGGGCTGGAGATCGTGGCGAGCCTGTACCTGGTGGTGCAGCGTCGCGCCGGTCGCCCCCCGGCTGGGTTCCGTGGGTCGCCCTGGTGGTCGGGACTCTGGCCAGCCTCGCCGCGAACGTCGCGGTGGGCGGGCACGACCCCGATCGGCAAGGCGTTGGCCGGTTGGCCAGCGCTGTCCATGCTCGTCTCGGTCAAGCTGCTGTTCTCCATGATCGACCACAGCGAAGTTGATCAACGGACGGCCGGAGACGATCAACGGCCGTCCGCTGATCGACCGGCCGTCCCCGGGACGGCCCCGGGGGGCCGGCCAGGACGGTGGAGCATCGTCTCGGACGACGGCGGACGGGCCGGCGGACACGTGCGACCCGTCCACTACCGGCGTCGTCGACCAAACCAGCGAGGCCACCACGGGTCAGTCGACCGGTCCGGGCAACCAGGCCACGGTCGACATCCGAACCCTGGCCCACCTGCTCCCGGCGGCGCGGGCGGCCCGCGCGGCGCTGGGCAACAGCGGCCGGTCACTGTCACGGGACGCGTTGGCCGACACGATGCGCGGCGACGGGCAGGGCGTGTCCAACGCCCGCGCATCGGTGCTGTTGAAGATCCTCAAAGCGGAGGGAACACAGGCCTCAGCGACGGCGTTGTCGAAACACGACCCGACCCGCCCCATCGACTGGCGTACCTTCCACCGGGCGCAGGCCCGGGCAACGTCGGCCGAGCAGTATTCGCTGCCCCTGTCGCTGTGAAAGATCACCCCTTCGACGCTCCCACCGCGGGTGACGGCGGCCATGTTCAACGCTGCGACGACCAGCCCAGCATCGTGGTGGGCTGGTCGTCGCGTAGCCGAGGATGCAGTTCGCCGTCCCGGAGGACCAGCCGGGTGCGGCTCCGGCTACTGGAACTTGCCGGGGGCGGGTCGGTCGCCGAGGCTGCCGTCGCCGAAGACGACGGCCTGGGTGGTGTTGTTGGCTCTGCGGATGTGGAAGGTGTTGGTGGTGGGTCGGTAGACGGCGATGTTGGTGTAGGGCAGGCCCTCGTAGTAGCCGGGTGCGGGTAGGTCGCCGGAGGCGCCGAAGGGGATGCGGATGGTGGTGCCGCCGTTGGCGGGGCGGATGTAGAAGGAGGCGTCGGAGGGTCGGTAGATGGCGAGGTTGTCGTAGGGGGTGTTCTCGTAGCGGCCGATGGCGGGGATGTCGCCGCGTTGGCCGAAGGGGATGCGGATGGTGGTGCCGCCGTTGGCGGGGCGGATGTAGAAGGAGGCGTCGGAGGGTCGGTAGACGGCGAGGTTGTCGTACGGGCTGTTCTCGTAGTGGCCGGGTGCGGGTAGGTCTCCGGGGTTGCCGAACGGGATGCGGATGGTGGTGCCGCCGTTGGCGGGGCGGATGTAGAAGGAGGCGTCGGAGGGTCGGTAGACGGCGAGGTTGTCGTACGGGCTGTTCTCGTAGCGGCCGACCGCGGGCAGGTCTCCGGAGGCGCCGAACGGTATCTGGGCGAGTAGCCCGCTGCCGTCGAGTTTGCGGATGTGGAACGTGGCGGTCGAACCCCGATACACCGCGATGTTCGACGTACCGCTCCAGACAGCGTCGGCGAGCAGGCCGCCGTCGTGTGCCTGCGGCTCGTAGCGGTCCGGAAAGGCCGAGCGTTGCACGGCCTGGCACACCTGGCCAACCGGCCGGGTCGCCCAACTCCCGTCACCGTAGATGCGCAGCATCTCGTTCAGGAAGGCGTTCGTCGCGGCGATCGGGTCGTTGCGGTTGATGTTCGGGTACGACGAAACGGTCTGCTGGAACAGGCCCACGCTCGTCCCGTCCCCGCCGTCGAGGTTGTCCATCGTGGACTCGACGATCACGGTGGTGAGCGCGATCTGTGCCGCACGCATCGGCAGTCCTCGGCTGCGTACCGTGTCGACGATGACCCGGGCGCAAGAGATGCGATAGGCGGTGAGCCCGCCGCGCATGCGCCCGGTCAGCTGGGGCGAGGCATGACCGGCGGCGTTGCCGTCGGTCGGTCGTACGCCGGCCGGGTCACAGGGCAGCGCGGCGAGGGCGCTCGCCGGGCCGGCCAGCGTCAACGACCCGGCCACGAGGACAGAGAGCGCAGACATCGTCGCTCCGAGTCGGAGCCACCAACTGCGGACAGGTGATCTCATCATGCCCTTCCTCGGACAGTGGGGTTGGCTGGATCAGGCACAGGGCCACTGGGCGAACTGCGGCGGCAGTACGCCGCCGTTCGGAGCCGGCTGCGGGGTGTATTTCAGCTCGGCGAGGACGACTCCGGCGCGGGCCTGGTTCGTCGAGTCGCCGTTCCACCGGCCCCACAGGTCGATCCACTGGTACGTGCGGTCGTCGACGGTGAACACCGTCCGCGGCTGTCCGCCACAGGAGGTCGCGGAGACGGCTCGCCGTCCAGCCGCTGCGGGCGAGTAGCCGGTGTTCGGGGGTGCGGTCCACGGCCCCGACAGGCTGTCGGCGGTCGCATAGCTCGTTCCCGTGCCGCCGCAGTAGCCGCAGTTGGGGTCCGAGAACGTCATGAGCCATTTACCGGTGGCCGGATCGCGGTAGACGCCCGGCGACTCGACGGCTCGCAGGCCGGCAAGGTTTCTGGTGCCGGTACCCGTGCCGTTGGTGCCCCAGGTGTCGAGCTGCTCCTGCGCGAAGGTCTGGTCGGCGTTCGTGCAGAAGAGTTGGGGCGCGGCCCTGCCGTTCGTCACGATGCTGAAGTCGCCGTTGCCGCCGCAGATCGTCAACCGCGGCTTCGTGGTCGAGCCGTACGGCGGGCCGGCAGCGTCGCCGCAGGGACCCTCGGGACCCTTGCACCCCATGGCGTAGTACGCGTTCGCGCCGCTTTGCGCATAGTCGGACGGGGCGTTGAACCAGAGGATGAAGACGCCGTCGTTCGGACCCCACGTGCGGCGCAGCATGCGCGGGTTGAAGCACCCCGCACCGGTACCCCCGCAGGTCTGCTGCCACGTCGTCAGGCGGAACGAGTTCATGTCCGACGGCGAGAACAGCCGTCGCGGCGCCGACCACGGGCCGCGCAGGCTCGTCGCGGTGGAAACGCCGAAGCCGCACCACGGGGTGCCGGCCACCTGCCAGCGAAAACCGCAGCCGTACATCGTGCCGTAGAGGTAGTAGGTGCTGCCGAACTTGGCGACCGTGCCATCGTGCAGGTCGACACCGGTGACCGTGATCGTCTCCGCGACGGCTGCGACAGTAGTGCCGCCGGACGCCGATGTCCCGGTCCGAGCCGGGGCCGTACCGTAGCCGATCTGTGCCGATCCCAGCGTCAGCGTGATCGCTACCACCAGCAAAAGCGCGAGCCGCCTGAGGAGAACCAACATCGAGGCTCTCCTCCTTCTATTGGAATCTGCCGGGGGCGGGTCGGTCGCCGAGGCTGCCGTCGCCGAAGACGACGGCCTGGGTGGTGTTGTTGGCTCTGCGGATGTGGAAGGTGTTGGTGGTGGGTCGGTAGACGGCGATGTTGGTGTAGGGCAGGCCCTCGTAGTAGCCGGGTGCGGGTAGGTCGCCGGAGGCGCCGAAGGGGATGCGGATGGTGGTGCCGCCGTTGGCGGGGCGGATGTAGAAGGAGGCGTCGGAGGGTCGGTAGATGGCGAGGTTGTCGTAGGGGGTGTTCTCGTAGCGGCCGATGGCGGGGATGTCGCCGCGTTGGCCGAAGGGGATGCGGATGGTGGTGCCGCCGTTGGCGGGGCGGATGTAGAAGGAGGCGTCGGAGGGTCGGTAGACGGCGAGGTTGTCGTACGGGCTGTTCTCGTAGTGGCCGGGTGCGGGTAGGTCTCCGGGGTTGCCGAACGGGATGCGGATGGTGGTGCCGCCGTTGGCGGGGCGGATGTAGAAGGAGGCGTCGGAGGGTCGGTAGACGGCGAGGTTGTCGTACGGGCTGTTCTCGTAGCGGCCGACCGCGGGCAGGTCTCCGGAGGCGCCGAACGGTATCTGGGCGAGTAGCCCGCTGCCGTCGAGTTTGCGGATGTAGAAGGTACTGTTCGAACCCCGATACACCGCCACGTTCGATGTCGTGTTTCGGCCGACGTCCGCACGCATGGCGTTCAGGTCGACGAAGGACGGATCGATCTTGCCGGTGGTGCTGGTCTCGCGATGTCCACGGGCGTAGCTGGCGTCGCGTCCCAGCTTGCGCAGCACCGCAGCGGTTGCGGCAACGCACGCCGAGTACTGCGCGGAGGTCATGGCCTGGTCGGCGCCGGTCGGTTGATCCCCGGCATAGTCGATCTCCCAGCCGATCAACATGGTGTTGCCATCGCCGGCGGGGATCGGTCCGCTGGCCCTGGCAGCTCCGGCATGGTTTGCACGGTTGGCCGATATGAGGTGGAAGGTGCCGTGGTAGTCGACCAACGCGTGGCACAGCGGCCCCGGCAGGTCGGCTCGTCCGTTGATGCAGATGCCGAGCGCCGGAGCCGGGTTGGCGGCACTCGACCTAGCCGCTGTGTGGTGCCACAGCACGCCGATCGGGGCGAAGGCGCCGCTGACGCCGCGCGCCTGCCAGTTGCCTTCCTCGACGACCGCTACACCGGCCTGGCGCAGCACGTCGGCCAACCACAGGATCGCCATCAGAACGCTCCCAGGTCGGCCAGGCACTCGACGGAACCGCTACTCGCCTGAGCCGGCTTCGCCGCCATCATCGACGCGAGAACGACGAGGGGTGGGATGCTGAGAAGCTTGCGGCGGGTGGCGTGGTGACGCTGCTCCTGTGTCGTGGACGGAGATTTCGCCCTGCTGTCTCGACTCATGTTAATCTCCCTGCTGCGCTTGGTTGAAGGATGTTTTCCTCGCCACTTCAGAGTCCGAAGGTTCTTAACGTAGTGTCGCAACGCTACTCGGCGAGGGCTTCCGATCGACTTCACAGGGATCGACGACGGTCGTGGTCGGGGCCGCGTGTGGCGCTGTAGGCCGCCAGCGCTGACCGGATGCCGGGGGAACATCGGGCGTGAAGCCAGGCGGAAGTCCGCGCTTGCTTTGATGGCCGCCACCCACACCCATGACCGGAGGAGACATGCGTGTAGCAATGGCCGCTCGGACATGTGCGGCACTCGTGGCACTTGCGGCAACCGTGCTGGCACCCGGCGTGGCAGCCGGTGCCGTACCGGACGGAGCCGGTCCCGCCGTGCTGGCAGGCCCGGACTTCCGGGCACCCTGGCCATGCGGCCAGGTGCGCGACTACTACCACCACGCCAGCGAGGTGAGCAACGCCATCGACTTCAACATCGCGGGCTCAGCCGACCTCGGAACACCCGCGCTCGCCTCCGCGCCCGGCACGGTCACCTCCGCCAGGGCGAACGGCGGCTACGGCAACGAAGTCGTCGTCGACCACGGCGGCGGGTGGAGCAGCAGAGTGGCCCACCTGAACGCGTTCTCGGTCGCGGTCGGCCAGGTGGTCACGACCGGGCAGGAGTTGGGCAAGGTCGGCTCGACAGGCAACTCCAGCGGACCTCATCTGCACTACGAACAGATCAACGGCGGAACGCGGGTACCGATCGTGATCGACTCCGTTGCCCTGCTCTACGACGGCACCACCCGCCAGCACACGAGCAGGAACTGCGGCGGCGGCCAGACGTCGAACATCGCGGTGTATCGGGGTTCGACCGCCACGTTCCACATCCGCAAACTCGACGGCAGCGGGCTACTCGCCCAGATACCGTTCGGCGCCTCCGGAGACCTGCCCGCGGTCGGCCGCTACGAGAACAGCCCGTACGACAACCTCGCCGTCTACCGACCCTCCGACGCCTCCTTCTACATCCGCCCCGCCAACGGCGGCACCACCATCCGCATCCCGTTCGGCAACCCCGGAGACCTACCCGCACCCGGCCACTACGAGAACAGCCCGTACGACAACCTCGCCGTCTACCGACCCTCCGACGCCTCCTTCTACATCCGCCCCGCCAACGGCGGCACCACCATCCGCATCCCCTTCGGCCAACGCGGCGACATCCCCGCCATCGGCCGCTACGAGAACACCCCCTACGACAACCTCGCCATCTACCGACCCTCCGACGCCTCCTTCTACATCCGCCCCGCCAACGGCGGCACCACCATCCGCATCCCCTTCGGCGCCTCCGGCGACCTACCCGCACCCGGCTACTACGAGGGCCTGCCCTACACCAACATCGCCGTCTACCGACCCACCACCAACACCTTCCACATCCGCAGAGCCAACAACACCACCCAGGCCGTCGTCTTCGGCGACGGCAGCCTCGGCGACCGACCCGCCCCCGGCAAGTTCCAGTAGCCGGAGCCGAAAAGTGCCTGCCCGAGCGGGCCGCGTCGGGGATCAGCCGGCGCGGCCCGCTCACGGGTGCTGTCGGAGTTCGACAGGAAGATGGACGCCGCCCGGCCGAGCGGTCGGCAGACCCTACCCCGAACAGCACAGACGGTCACGGCACCAGACCAGGAGCTGCGGTTGGTGCTGCTCGGGGTACGTGGCGCCGGGTGGGCCAGGCCCACCCTGCACCGGCTCTGGTCCGACCAGCCTGGGCTGACCGAGGTGCCGGTCGACGCCTCATTTCTCTCGCTTGGCGGGCACTCGCTCACCGGCGTCGAACTGGTCAACCGAATCCGGCAGGCGCTCGGCGTCGAGGTGCAGGTCGCCGACCTGTTCCGCGCGCCGACGATTCGGGCGATGGCCGGACACCTCACCACCACCGGCACCACCGCCGCCATCGACATCGGCAATGGCAGTGACGCCGCAGCCCTGGCCCCGGCGGACACCGCTCCGGCGACCAGCTTCCAGCGGCGGGGGTGGCGCGTGCATCACGCCAACCCGCATCCGGAGGTCTACAACGTTGCCCACCGGATCCGGATCGACGGTGACCTCGATCCTGCCGCGCTGAGGCGGGCCCTCGGCGGGCTGGTCGACCGACACACCGCGCTCCGCACCCGGCTGGTCCTCCGGGACGGCGAACTGGTCCAGGAGATCCTCGCCGACCTACCCGTGCGGCTCCCGGTCACCGACCTCAGCGCCGAGCCCGACGGCGGAAGCGGCTGGGGCCGGGCGGCGGCGGTCCTCCGGGTCCGTGTACCGCGCGATGTTGTCGGCTAGGTCGTCGCGGGTCAGCCCGCGCCAGGGACCTTTGTTGCGCACGAGTTCGGCCTTGAACAGTGAGGCGATCTCAACAAGCAGAGCGAGTCGCCGTGTTCGAATTGGGTGAGGACGAGTGCGCTGCGTGCGATACTCGGAACCCGGCGGCCACCTACGCGAGGTCTTCGTGCTTGCGGAACCACACCGGCACCAGCAGCGCTTGTCTGGCGGCTCCCGAAGCTTACGTGTCCGCCGCCGGGTTTCCCGTCGGCGCCGTTCGGCACGCAGCAGCCCGGCCACTTGGTACTCCAACGTCACTTGGCTTCGGCCATGGGCGTGGCGTGGGCATGAGGACGGCCACCGCGTTGATCATCGATGGTTTGTGAGGACAACCGAAGATCGTGCGGTGGCCGTGTGCCACAGCGTAGACGTTGATCAGTGGCGGACCATCCTCGCCGCCCAGCAACCCGACGACGACTCGGAGATCATCGCGTTGACCGTCGCCGAGATCCGCCGACTCCTCAACGCCTTCGTCCTCGCCACATCGCCACCGCCAGAACACACCCTGCACTGGTCGATCTGGCGACGAACATCCCAAGCCCGAGCCCGACGAGCCCACTACCAGCGCAGACAGGCGAAGTGACATTGGAGTATTAGGCCGCTAACCTCGGTCTTCCACGGCTGTTGTGATCTTGAGGGTTGGGAAGGGTCTGCAGAGACGGCGAAGTGCCTGCCGCGTATGACGGCTCCCAGAAGATCAACGGCGGGAGATCTACGACGCGTTCCACCTCGAACTGCGCTACCCAGCGTCCGCACCTCACCATCCGGGTAACGATCACCGCTGACACCGCCCCAGCCATCGCCACCACCGTCGAAACGATCACAGCCGGCCAGAACGCGAAAAGCCGGGGTCCGGAACACACGCTCCGGACCCCGGCAAGGGCGGCGGCACCGCCTTGTCCAGGTCACCGGGGGATTGACAGGAGCTCATTTCGCGCAGAGCTACGAGAGCCGGGAGACGTGATCCTCCTGCGGTTACCTGATTCGCGTCAGCGAGCTGCCCCAAGTGGTGTAGTAGGTGCCCGAGGGGCCCACGTACCAGTGGTACCCCATTTTGGCATCTGCTCCATTCAGCCGCAGGATTGACCCGTGCCAGTAGTTGGGGTCGAGATGCGCAGCGCTGCCGTCGGATACGCAATCCTCCCAGTAGTACTCGCCCCCATTCAGGTCGATGTCCCATGAAGGGGGTTGTGCTGGTACGGTCCAGGCTGGTGAGACATAGGGATTAATGTAGCGGCGGAACGCCTGCCACCGATAGGTCCCCTTGTCCAGGCTGATGGATCGTATTGTGCATGACTTGGCATCCGGGGGTGGGGGCCACGTTATGTCGATGGTTTTCTGGTTGTACGCCGGGCCGCCGGCAGCCAGACCCGGCTCGCCGACGCCGATGAGTGCACCACCAAACAGCATCAGCACAGCGAGCCGCGCCGTTACGCGAACACGAAGTCTCATTTCCACCCCACCATGGTTATCGTCGAGATCTAGACAACACGTCGGCGCCTCCGGTCAGACATCGACGAAAACATTTCGCAATATGGTAATGTGCCGATCACGTACGCTACAGGTCTAGGACTTCGACTCGGCTTCACGCTGGCGAGGCTTGAAGGACCGGGGCCGTGGATCCAACGGGAACGGCCTCGTCGTCGGCGACGTGTGACAGTGCCATCTCGGTACCGAGACGGCGGCGTTCACCCGTCGCGGGGGCTCGCGCGGTTGGTCTTGACATCTCCGGCGCGGCCGTGGCAGCGGCCCGGCAGATCGCCGCGGAAGCCGGAGAGTTATTCAGAAATCGGTCGATATCCATGGATGTTACGTTCAGTGAGATTCGAGGGTGCCTACCGCTCGGGTTAACTGTCGGGAATAGACGCAGCGGCTGGGATCCGATAGATCAGCTTTGTGTGGAAGATAATCGAGGGCCAGCCGCTGCGCGGTGAGAGTATGACAGGACTCCCGACCGACCGGCTTGCTGACCTGATCGGCCGGGTTCGCGAGATCGTGGGCGATGAGTGGGAAAAGCCGGCGGTCGGTCGTCCGCACGTGTTGCCGCTGGCCACGACGGTGATCGCGGTGCTGTTCGGGCTGCGGCACAACCTGCCCGACGAGGTCCTCGCCGAGGTGTTCGGCTGTTCGCAGGCCACGATCACCCGCTATCACCAGATCCTGCGGCCGATCCTGCGCGGGGTCACCCGTCCCGAGGTCGACCAGCGCTTGGCGCAGACCCGCCGTGAGGGTGTGCTCGTCGACGGGTTCCTCGCCCCGGTCGGCGAACGCGAGGACTACCACGGCCTCTTCTCCGGCAAGAAGCACCTGTCAGGGCAGAACGTGCAGGTCATCGCCAACCTCGACGGCCACGTCGCCGACGTCGGTGAGCCCGTCAACGGCGCCCGCCACGACGCGGCCGCGTTCCACATCTCCGGCATCGCGCAACGCTGGGCAGACCACCTGACCGCCGGCGGCCCGGGCATGATCGGCGACTGTGGCTACCAGGGCACCGGCCCGATCACCCCACACAAGAAACCACCCGGCGGCGAACTGACCGCCAAGCAGAAGGCGTCGATGTAAACGAAGATCGCGTTCTCGGCTACTACCCGATCCGCAGACTGTCGAGCTGGGCGCACCGACGGGGCAGCTCGACAACCTCCGCTCGGGACACCGTCCCGGAGGGAGCGGCGCGCCGAACCCCGGCGCGGGATCTTCCGGGAACCCGGTGGCGGTTCCCGGGCTCAGGTCTACATGGCGCGAAGAGTCGTACCCGTGACGTTGGTTCTGGTGGCCCTGGTCGGCGCGCTGGCCGGGTGTGGTGCGGAGCCGTCGCGCTCCGTCGGTCCGGCGGGCGGAAGCCCGTCGGCCTCGGCCGGAGCCGCCCCGGGAGCGGTGCCCGCGACCGGAGTCGACGGGCCGGCCGGGAACTGCCCGGCCAGCCCGGCCAGCCCGGGCACGGTGGAGAACCCGCTCGAGGTGCGGGGGGTCGCGGACGCCGGCAACTCGTTCTGGGGGCTGCTTTTCCCGCGCGGCGGTCCGGGGCTGCACGCCGGCCGGGACGAGAAGATCGTCTGGCGGATGACCGGCTCCGGCACCTTCGAGGTGCGGGCGACCGGCCCGGACGGGACCGCCGTCGAGCCGGTCTGGGGTCCGACTTCGCACCAGGGCAGCAGTTGGACCAGGTTGGGTGATGAATGGGGTACCGGCTGGAACTTCCCCACCGCCGGCTGCTGGACCGTCCGGGCCAGCCGCTCGGGCGGCGCGACCGGCAGTGCGCTGCTCAGAGTCGGCTGACCGGGCGGGTCGGGCCGGCGGTGGGCGAAGTGTCTGCCGGCGTCAGTGGAAGAAGTGCCGGGTACCGGTGAGATACATGGTGATGCCGGCCGCCGAGGCCGCCGCCACGACCTCCTCGTCGCGTAGCGAGCCGCCCGGCTGGACGACCGCCCGCACCCCGGCGTCGACAAGCACCTGGAGCCCGTCCGGGAATGGGAAGAAGGCGTCCGAGGCGGCTACCGCGCCCCGGGCCCGGTCGGCGCCGGCCCGGGAGACCGCCAGGTGTGCCGAGTCGACCCGGTTGACCTGGCCCATCCCGACCCCGACCGTCGCGCCGTCGGCGGCGAGCAGGATCGCGTTGCTCTTCACCGCCCGGACGGCCCGCCAGGCGAAGGCGAGGTCGGCCAGCGTCGCCTCGTCCGCCGGCTCACCGGTGGCCAGCCGCCAGCCGGCCGGGTCGTCGCCGGGCGCGTCCACCCGGTCGGCCAGCTGCATCAGCACGCCGCCGCTGACCGGACGCCACTCCGCCGGGTACGGAGCCCAGGCGGGCGCCCGCAGCAGCCGGATGTTCTTCTTGCCGGAGAGCACGTCCACCGCACCCGGCTCGAAGTCGGGTGCCACGAGTACCTCGGTGAAGACCTCGGCGACCTGCTGGGCCATCTCGACCGAGACCGGCCGGTTGACCGCGATCACCCCGCCGAACGCGGAAACCGGGTCGCAGGCGTGTGCCCGGCGGTACGCCTGCGCCACGTCGACACCGATTGCGATGCCGCACGGGTTGGCGTGCTTGATGATCGCCACCGCCGGCTGCCCGGGGAAGTCGTTCACCGCCCGCCAGGCCGCGTCCGCGTCCACGTAGTTGTTGTAGGACATCTCCTTGCCGTGCAACTGCTCCGCCTGGGCCAGCCCGGCCGGGGACGCCGGGTCGACGTAGAGCACCGCCGCCTGGTGCGGGTTCTCGCCGTACCGCAGCGGACTGGGGGCGGTGAGCACCTGACCGGCGAAGGCCGGCCACTCCTGCTCCTCCGACCCGGTACGCGTCGCGAACCAGTTCGCCACCGCCACGTCGTACTCGGCGATGTCGGCGAAGGCGCGGGCCGCGAGCTGCCGGCGCTGACCGGCGCTGAATCCGCCGTCGGCCAGCGCGGCCAGCACCGACGGGTACGACGACACCGACGTCACCACCGCCACCGAGGCGTGGTTCTTGGCGGCTGCCCGCACCATCGCCGGCCCGCCGATGTCGATCTGCTCGACGCACCCGTCGAAGTCCGCACCGGACGCGACCGTCTCGGCGAACGGGTAGAGGTTCGACACCAGCAGGTCGAACGGGGCGATGCCCAGCTCGCCGAGCTGCGCCGCGTGCCGCTGGCGCCGCAGGTCGGCGAGAAGCCCGGCGTGCACCTTCGGATGCAGCGTCTTGACCCGGCCGTCCAGCACCTCGGGGAAGCCGGTCAGCGACTCGACCGGGATGACCGGGATGCCGGCCCCCTCGACGGTCGCCGCCGTGCTCCCGGTGGAGACGATCTCGACCCCGGCGTCGTGCAGCGCCCGGGCCAACTCGACAAGCCCGGTCTTGTCGTAGACGCTTACCAGCGCGCGCCGGATCGGCCGCCGGCCGTCCACGCCCGAACTCGTGTCGCTCACTCCGATCGTGACCTTCCTTCCAGTGATCGTCCAACCCTCCCGGAGCAGCCGGCCGACCTGCGTGACGAGCTGCCGCCGCTCGGCCACCTTGATCCGCTCGGTGAGGGTCTCCTCGTCGTCGTCGTCGAGTACCGGCACCGCCACCTGGGCGACGATCGGCCCGGTGTCGACACCGGCGTCGACGAAGAAGAGCGTGGCCCCGGCGAGTTTGACTCCGTAGCCGAGGGCGTCGCGCGGGCCGTGCATGCCGGGAAAGGCGGGCAGCAGCGAGTTGTGCGTGTTGACGTAGCGGTCGCCGAACGCCGCCAGGAAGTGCGGGCCGACCAGCTTGAGGAAGCCGGCCGAGACGACCAGGTCGGGCCGGTGTTCGGCGACGTGCGCGGTGAGCGCCCGGTCCCAGTCCTCGCGGGTCGGGTACGCCCGGACCGGGGCGACGAAGGTGGGCACCCCGGCCGCGGCGGCCCGGTCGAGGCCGGCGATGCCGTCCCGGTCGGCGCCGACGGCGACAACCCGGGCGCCGTACGCCGGGTCCGCAGCCGCGTCCAGCAGGGCCTGGAAATTGCTCCCGGAGCCGGAGACGAGGACGACGATGCGGGCTGGCGACACGGGCTCAGTCACCCCAGCACCCTACCGGGCAGGTCAGGCCGGCCCGGCGGCGGCGCGGCCCGGGGACGGCACCCGGCGGGAGCGGTGTCGGTCACGATCGGCATGTCGGATGGCGGGTGGGCCACCAAAGTGGCGCTGATTAGGTACGCTGCCGGACGCTCGGGGCAGTGACGTGCCCCAGGAGATAGACCCTCGGTAATTTCATACATGCGCTGAGTGCCGGCCAAGGAGCCCAACACACATGCAACCTGGTTACCCTTCACACCCGCCGCAACAGATCAACAACAACATGACGATGTCCATCGTCGCGATCTTCCTCTTCTGGCCGCTGGCCATTCCGGCCATCATCAACGCCTCGAAGGTCAACCCGCTGCTCCAGCAGGGCAACTTCGCCGAGGCACAGGCCGCCGCCGCCGAGTCCCGCAAGTGGTCGAAGCTGGCCCTGATCATCGGCATCTGCCTCTGGGTGGTCTCGCTGATCTGCTGCGTCATCAGCTTCGTCATCAGCGCCAACTCGGCGTCGAACATCTAGTCTGAGACCTGTCGTCGAAGGAGTCTTGTCATGCAGCCCGGCTACCCAGGCCAGGACCTGTACGGGCAGCAGCCGTCGGATCCGAACGCGCCACAACCCCAGGATCCGTACGCGCAGCCGCCGCAGCCCACCTCGGGACAGCCGTACGGGCAGCCGACCTCGGGACAGCCGTACGTGAACGGCTTCTCCTACACCCCCTGACCGAACCCCGGCCGGGCCACGGCCCGCCGGAGCATGACAGCCGTATCGGGGCGCCCCGGAGTCTCCGGGGCGCCCCGAGCGTGTTTCCTGCGGCGCACCCGGGCCGGGCCGTCAGCGTCGGGCGACGGCCCGGGTCGCGGCAGCGCCGACCAGGGTGCCGACCAGCACCACGACGGTCGCCCCGGCGGCCACCTGCCAGTAGGCCGGGCCGACCTCGGCGAGCCGGCCACCGCCGAGCGGGCCGCCGGAGAGTAGGGCCGCCGCACCCGTCACCAGCCCGGCGACCGGGCCACCGACCGCGGCCGCGCCCAGCAGCACCGCCCAGCCGGGCGGCGGCACGTTCCGCTCGGCGGCGGAGCGCATCCGGCGCCGGGCGAGCAGCCAGCCCGCGGCCATGCCGGCCAGCACCGGTACGGCAAGTACGACGCCGCCGACCCCGCCGAGCGGTCCCTGGGGCAGCCCGGCAAGCAGCGGCACCGCCGGCAGTGCTCCGATGGAGACCTCGGAACTCCGCACCACCGTGTCGGTGCCGACCGCGAAACCCGGCCCGAGGAGATAGCTGGCCGCCCAGACGGCGGCGTTCGGCGCGTACCCGAGGCTGACCAGGGTGATGCCCGCCTGGCCGGACACACCGGTGCGGTAGGCCCCGATCATGTCGCCGGCCTCGCCGCCGCCGGTCGCCACCGCCAACCCGGCCGCCCCGGCACCGGCCCCGAGCAGCAGCAGCGCGGCGACCACCCCGGTGCGCAGCCCGTCCCGGAGCACCAGCGGGGTACGCCGGGCCACCATCACGAGTACGCCGCCGGCCCTCGCCGCGCCGACCAGCGCGGCGAGGGTGCCGAAGCCGGCCAGCGTCACCGCGGCCCGTACCGGATCGGCGGTCGGCCCGGCGCCGCCGAGCAGCAGCGCGGCCAGTCCGCCGAGCACGCCGTACCCGATGCCGACCGCGGCCGCGACGGCGAGTGCCCGGCCGACGCTCGGCCGTTCCCGGACCCGGACCGCCCGGCTGACGTGCACGCCGGCCCGGTTCAGCCGCCAGGCCGCCAGCATGGCCAGGGTGAGCGGTGCGAGGCCGAACGGACCGGCCTCGGTCTGTAGCGGCACGCCGTGCCCGAGCAGCCAGCCGGCCAGGCCCAGCCGGGCCGCGCCGAGAACCTCGCCGCCGCCCTCGGCGAACCGGGCCAGCCCGAGCACCACGGCGACCGGCAGGTAGCCGAGCAGGGCCGCCCAGCCCGCGGCCACCGCCGCCGCGACCGCCAGCGGAGCCCGGCCGGACCCTGCTGTCCCGCCCGGTCTCGGCCGGGGCACCCGGCGCTGTCCGGACGGCACCGGCGGCGCCCCGGACGGCCTGCCCCGGCGTGCCTGCCGGCCGTCGGTCGGCCCGGTCCGGTCGGCCCGCTCCGGGCCGCCGAGCGCGCCGCCGCGCTCCGCGCCGCCGGCCGGCGCGGCCGGCTCGACCGGCGGGTCCGGACTACGCGGCCGGTCAGGATCGGTGGGTGGTGGCATCAGCGCCTACTCTGGCACGGCAGCGGGTCGGCCGGTTCACGACACCACGGTACGGATGACCGGCGCCACCGCGACACCCGTATCCCTTCGGCGGCGGCCGGAACGGGACCGGGGTGGCCGGCGACCGCCGACCACCCCGGAACCACGCTCTCGACGGCTCAGTTGCCGGACATCAGCTCCCGCATCAGCCGCGCGGTCTCGCTCGGCGTCTTGCCGACCTTGACCCCGACCGCCTCCAGGGCGGCCTTCTTCGCGTCGGCGGTGCCGGCGGAGCCGGAGATGATCGCCCCGGCGTGCCCCATGGTCTTGCCGGGCGGCGCGGTGAAGCCGGCGATGTACCCGACCACCGGCTTGGTGACGTTGTCCTTGATGAACTCGGCCGCCCGCTCCTCGGCGTCGCCGCCGATCTCGCCGATCATCACGATCGCGTCGGTCTCCGGGTCGGCCTGGAACGCCGCGAGCGCGTCGATGTGGGTGGTGCCGATGATCGGGTCACCGCCGATGCCGACGCAGGTGGAGAAGCCGATGTCGCGCAGCTCGTACATCATCTGGTAGGTCAGGGTGCCGGACTTGCTGACCAGGCCGATCCGGCCCGCCCCGGTGATGTCGGCCGGGATGATGCCGGCGTTCGAGGCGCCCGGCGAGGCGATGCCGGGGCAGTTCGGCCCGATGATCCGGGTCCGCTCCCCCTGCGCCAGGTTGTACGCCCAGAACGCGGCGGTGTCGTGCACCGGTACGCCCTCGGTGATCACCACGGCGAGCGGGATGCCGGCGTCGATCGCCTCCACCACGGCACCCCGGGTGAACTGCGGCGGTACGAAGATGACCGTGACGTCGGCGCCGGTGGCCGCCATCGCCTCGGCGACGTTGGCGAAGACCGGCAGTTCGACGGTGTCGAAGCCGACCTTCTGGCCGGCCTTGCGCGGGTTGACCCCGCCGACCACGTTGGTGCCGGCGGCCAGCATCCGCCTGGTGTGCTTCATCCCCTCGGAGCCGGTCATCCCCTGTACGACGACCTTGGACTCCTTGGTCAGCCAGATTGCCATCTCAGACCCCCGCAGCCGCGAGCTCGGCGGCCCGCTGGGCCGCGCCATCCATTGTGTCCACCCGCTGCACCAGCGGGTTCGCGGCGCCGTCCAGGATGGCCCGCCCGGCCTCCGCGTTGTTGCCGTCGAGGCGTACCACGAGGGGCTTGTCGACCGTCTCGCCACGCTCGGCGAGCAGGGCGAGGGCCTGGATGATGCCGTTGGCCACCTCGTCGCAGGCGGTGATGCCGCCGAAGACGTTGACGAAGACGCTGCGTACCGACGGGTCGGAGAGCACGATCTCCAGCCCGTTGGCCATCACCGCGGCGCTGGCGCCGCCGCCGATGTCGAGGAAGTTCGCCGGCTTGACCCCGCCGTGCGACTCGCCCGCGTACGCCACCACGTCGAGGGTGGACATGACCAGGCCGGCGCCGTTGCCGATGATGCCGACCTCGCCGTCCAGCTTGACGTAGTTGAGGTCCTTCTCCTTGGCCCGCTGCTCCAGCGGGTCGACCGCGGCCTGGTCGACAAGCGCCTCGTGGTCGGGGTGCCGGAAGCCGGCGTTCTCGTCCAGCGAGACCTTCGCGTCCAGGCAGAGCACCGTGCCGTCGGTCGTCCGGGCCAGCGGGTTCACCTCGACCAGGGTGGCGTCCTCGGCCACGAACGCCTGCCAGAGGCGTACGGCGATCGGCACGATCTGCTCGGTCAGCTCGGCGGGGAAACCGGCGGCCTCGACGATCTCGCGTGCCTTGGTCTCGTCGACCCCGGCGTTCGCGTCGATCGCCACCTTCGCCACCCGCTCCGGCGTCTCGGCGGCCACCTGCTCGATGTCCATCCCGCCGGCGACGCTGGCGATGCAGAGGAAGGTGCGGTTCGCGCGGTCGAGCAGGTAGGAGAAGTAGTACTCCTCGGCGATGTCCGCGGTCACGGTCAGCATGACCTTGTTGACCGTGTGGCCCTTGATGTCCATGCCGAGGATGTCGGTGGCCCGGGCCACCGCCTCGTCCGGTCCCTCGGCGAGCTTGACGCCGCCTGCCTTGCCCCGGCCGCCGACCTTCACCTGCGCCTTGACGACCACCCGGCCGCCGAGGCGTTCGGCGATCGCGCGGGCCTCCTGCGGGGTCGTCGCGACACCGCCGGCCAGCACGGGCAACCCGTGCCGCTCGAACAGCTCACGCCCCTGGTATTCGTACAGGTCCACGATTGCGCGTCCCGTCTGCGTCTTCGCGGCGCGCCGTCGCGCCGCCGCCAGCGTGTGAATGGTTTGGACCTGTCGTATACCCAGAAACAGGCCGTCGGGCGCAGCCTAGCGAGGCGACCACGGCGGGCATCCACGTGGGTGCGCGGTGTGCGGTATCGCACAGCAGGCCGGCGGCCGTGCCGGGCCGGGTGGCCGCGCGGCCGGCGGGCCGGCCGCCGGCCTGGCGGAAAAGATTTCCCGGGTGGCGTAACCCGGCGTAAGGGACGTCGTTGAGTCTGATGTCGGAGCGCTGGGAAGCGCGATGACGGATACGGCCGATGCCCTGTCGGTCGAGGGGTGGCGGCGGGGCATCGCGCATAGAGAGGCCGGACGTGTGAGGGGTGCGTCCGGCCTCTCCCCCATCTCCGGGCGCGGCCCGCGGGTTCTGCCCGGGCCGGGTCGCTCAGTTGCCGACGGGTTGCCCGACGTTGGCCCGGACCCACTCCACGATCGAGCCGGTGGTGGCCCCCGGGGTGAAGATCTTCGCCACGCCGAGCCGTTCCAGCTCGGGGATGTCCGCGTCGGGGATGATCCCGCCGCCGAAGACGACCAGGTCCGCCACGTCCCGCTCGGCGAGCAGCTCCAGCACCCTGCGGAACAGCGTCATGTGCGCCCCGGAGAGCACCGACAGGCCGACGGCGTCGGCGTCCTCCTGGATTGCCGTCTCGACGATCTGTTCGGGGGTCTGGTGCAGGCCGGTGTAGATGACCTCCATGCCGGCATCCCGCAGGGCCCGGGCGACCACCTTCGCTCCCCGGTCGTGCCCGTCCAGGCCGGGCTTGGCGACGACCACCCGGATCCGAGAACTCATCAGCGCAACACCTCTCCTGGGCACGACCGGACCTACCTGAACGAACGGTAACCCGCTGGCCTGCCGGCCGGGAACTCCCCCGGGCAACCGGCCGGGGAACCCCCTCCGGCCATACCCCTAGGGACTCTGCGGCGGACCCTACGACACGGGTCGGATGGATGACACCGCGCTGCCCCTCCGGTAACTGAGCGCTATTAACGAGGGTGATCGCAAAAGGTTACGAGATATGGCATTCATGGACGCACAACCGCACATCGAACCGGCATTCTGGCGCTGCGACTTGTGGCGCGCCTAGGGGTTGGTTACCGTGGCCCACGGTTGTCATCAGGTCCATGACCGGGTGGCGACGCGGTCAACCGGAGTTCACCTGGATCGTCGAACCCCGGTCACGGTCGCAACACGGATCCGACAACGGAGGGTGTGCGTGCGCCAGCGCCTGTCGTCTGAGCCCGATCGCTATCGAGGGCGACGCCGCGTCCCCACACCCCCGCGCAGCCGCTACGCCGCCGTCGTCACCACCGCGTTCGTCGGAGCCGGCGTCGTCGCGCTCGGCGCGGGAGCCCTGCCCGACGCGAAGGCGGTCAGCCCGTCCGCCCTGGCCGACCTGGAGAAGGCGGCCGCCACCAGCGAGGACCTGAGCGCGCGGGCCGCCGACGCCGAGCGGGCGTCCCGGAACGACCGTGGCGACGACGGGCTCGCCTCCACCCTGGCCGCCGCCCCCGAGGTCTGGCGGCTACCGCTGGAGAACTACAGCTTCACCTCGCCGTACGGCATGAAGTGGAACAAGCTGCACGCCGGCATCGACCTGGCCGCTCCCGAGGGGACGCCGTACAGCGCCGTGCACGCGGGCACGGTGACCAAGGCCGGCTGGTTCGGCGGTTACGGCTACTGCGTGATCGTGCGGCACGCCGACGGCACCGAGTCCATCTACGGGCACTCGTCCAAGATCGTGGTCAGCGAGGGCCAGGAGGTCAAGGCCGGCGACCAGCTCGGCCTGGTCGGCCTCACCGGCCACGCCTACGGTTCGCAACTGCATCTCGAACTGCATGTCAACGGCAAGCCGACCGACCCGATCCCCTACCTGCGGGACCGTGGAGTGGACATCCAGCTACAAGTCGACGATCTGTACGCTGGTGTAGCTGCCTCCTGACTCGGCGTAACGCCGCTTCACCGCCCGACCGGTACCGGTTGGGCGGTTTTCGTTGCACTGACCCGCGACGAAGTTGCGTGCGCCACACCGACAGGTGTGAGCGATCGCATCATCGCCTCGCCCACGATATCGGCCATCAACGGCGTTTCGCGGCGAAATCCGGCAGGTAGTCGCGCCCATCGACAGTCGTCGCCCGACCCGGGAAGCCGCGCCGCGGCACGGGTTGACCACCATTTTCGGGTCCACGCCCCACCTTTCGAAGGGACCCGTCGTGCCGGAGACCGATCCGAACCAGCCCGAGACGACCGAGGGCCGAACGGTCGAGAGCCAGGCCGTCGAGAGCCAGGCCGTCGAGAGCCAGGCCGTCGACGGCCGAGCCGTCCAGGGCGGTGGCGTCGCTGGTGGCGACGTCGGGGGGCCGGCCGTCGAGGGCCCGTCCGGTGGGTCCGGCCCCAGCCGGCGTACCCGCCGAGCCGGGGTGGCCCGGCACCGGGCCAGCCGGCGGCGGTGGCTGGTCCCCGGACTGGCCGTGCTGCTCGGCCTGGGCGTGGCCGGGGCGGCGACGGCGGTGGCCGTCCGCGACGACCGGCCGGCCGACCGGGTCTCGGTGGCCGCCGAGGAGTCGGCCCGGGCCGCCGCCGCACAGCGGGCCGACCGGTCCGCGCGGGATGCCGCCGGCACGCCGAGCACGACCCCGACCGCCACGCCGACGCCGAGCGCCACCGCGACGCCGACGCCGACCGCCACGCCGAGCCGGAGCGGCGGGTCCGGCAAGGCCAAGGCGGCCAGCCCGACCGCGAGCCGGAAGGCGCCCGCCTGGGTCAACCCGATGCCGGGGGCCGCCATCACCTCCTGCTACGGGATGCGCTGGGGAGTGCTGCACGCCGGCATCGACCTGGCGATGCCGGCCGACACCCCGATCCGGGCCGCCGGCGCCGGCACGGTGGTCGAGGCCGGCTGGGCCTACGCCGGGTACGGCATCTCGGTCGTCGTCGACCACGGCAACGGCTGGCTCACCCACTACGCCCACCAGAACCGGACCACGGTCGGCGTCGGGGACCGGGTCAAGCCCGGCCAGGTGATCGGGTACGAGGGTTCCACCGGCGACTCCACCGGACCGCACCTGCACTTCGAGGTGCACGACGGGCTGTGGAACCAGGTCGACCCGGCACCGTGGATGCGGGACCGTGGCGTGGACCTCGGCTGCTGAGATCGCGGCGTGGCGCGGGGCTGGCAGCGAACGCCGGGCTGGCTGGGAACGTGGTGGAGCCGGGCCGGCTGAATCCGCCGCCGTCCGTCCGCTGTCGATCTCTCAGGCTTCGGGTCGTTCGCGCGGTCCCTGCTCGACAGGGGTCCGGTGGTCCTTGGCGAGACCGTGCAGCGGGCATGGTTGCCTCGGCTCGCGAGGGCACAGGACCCACAGGTCGGTCGCGGTCGCCCGGTAGAGGCGGTACGGCGAGGATCCCGTCACGTCGTCCCGGGTCAGCACGGCGCCGCCCCGTTCGCTGGGCCCGGGGTACACCCGCAGCCCGCGCTCGAGGTCGTCACCCCGCAACTCACCCGCCGTCCCGGACGCGTACAGGGCACGGCCGTGGTAGGGCCGGACGCTCGAGTCGAACACGACGATGCTCACGTGCGGGCGGTCGCTGAGATTGCGTGAGTGCACGGCGTCGGTCTGGGAAATCCAGTAGAACTCGCGGAGGCCGGATGCGGCGAAGTAGACCGGGGAGGTCCAGGGCCGGCCGCTCGGATCGACGGTGCCAAGGGTCAGGAAGGCGTTCGTGTCGAGCAGCCCCCGCGCGTGTACGGCGATATCGTCGGCTGCCATCATGCAGGAAATCGTCCCATCGGACGATCCCGTGCCACAGTCGGCCCTGTGCCGCCTGACGGGCGAACTGGTCGTGCTCGTGGGGCCCCGCCGACGGCCGTCACCGTCCGGCGATGCTCAGAGCTTGTCGATCGGGGCGTGCCGGAGCACCAGCCAGAGCGTCTGGTCGCCGAAGTCGATCTGGGCCCGGGCACCCGGACCGTGCCCCTCGACCGCGAGCACCCGGCCGAGGCCGTACCGCTGGTGGTTGACCCGGTCCCCGGCGGCGACCTTCGGCGGCTGTCTCAGCTCGCTGGCGGTGCTGAGCCGGCTGCCGTCGATGCCGAGCCGGGAGGCGAGCTGGGCGGCCTTCGGCGTACCTCCGGAGAAGCCGCCGCCACGATAGGCGCCGGACCGGTCCTCGGTGCCGGACCGGCCACCCACGCCGCCGCCCGTCCCGGACCAGGAGGTGTAGGCCGCCCCGGTGCGCTCCCAGCGGACCAGGTCGCCCGGCAGCTCGTCGACGAACCGGGACGGCGGGTTGTAGGACGGCTGCCCCCAGGCCGACCGGGTGACCGCCCGGGACAGGTAGAGCCGCTGGCGGGCCCGGGTGATCCCCACGTACGCCAGCCGGCGCTCCTCCTCCAGCTCCCGGTTGTCACCGAGGGTCCGCAGGTGCGGGAAGACGCCGTCCTCCAGGCCGGTCAGGAAGACCACCGGGAACTCGAGCCCCTTGGCGGTGTGCAGGGTCATCAGGGTGACCACGCCCTGATGGTCGGGGTCGTCCGACGGCACCTGGTCGGCGTCGGCGACCAGTGCGACCTGCTCCAGGAACCCGGCCAGGGTGGCACCCGGCCCGCCCTCGTCGGCCAGCGCCTCCGCCCGCTCGGTGTACTCCCGGGCGACGCTCACCAGCTCCTGGAGGTTCTCCACCCGGCCGGCGTCCTGCGGGTCGATGCTCTCCTCCAGCTCCCCGAGGTAGCCGGAGCGGGTCAGCACCGCCTCCAGCACCTCCTCGGGCAGCGCGGTCCCGGCCAGCTCGCGCAGCCCGTCGAGCAACGCGACGAACTCGGCGATCGCGTTGGCCGAGCGGATCGAGATGCCCGGTGCCTCGGCCGCCCGGCGCAGTGCGGCACCGAACGAGATGCGGTCCCGGCTGGCCAGCGCCTCGACGCAGGCCTCGGCCCGGTCGCCGATGCCCCGGCGAGGGGTGTTCAGGATGCGCCGGATGCTGACCGTGTCGTCGTCGTTCACCACCGCGCGCAGGTAGGCCAGGGCGTCCCGGACCTCCTTGCGCTCGTAGAACCGGACCCCGCCGACGACCTTGTAGGGCAACCCGACCCGGATGAAGACCTCTTCGAAGACCCGGGACTGCGCGTTGGTGCGGTAGAAGACCGCCACGTCGCCGGGGCGGGCCGCGCGGGCGTCGCAGAGCCGGTCGATCTCCCGACCCACCCAGTCCGCCTCGGCGTGCTCGGTGTCGGCGACATAACCGACGATCTGCTCCCCCGCCCCCTCCTCGCTCCACAGCCGCTTCGGCTTGCGCGAGCTGTTCCGCTCGATCACCGCGTTGGCCGCGTTCAGGATGGTCTGGGTGGAGCGGTAGTTCTGTTCCAGCAGGATCGTCCGGGCGTCGGTGAAGTCGCGCTCGAACTCCAGGATGTTCCGGATGGTGGCGCCCCGGAACGCGTAGATCGACTGGTCGGCGTCGCCGACCACGCACAGCTCGGCCGGCTCGACCCCTTCGGTGCCGCCGACCAGCTCCTTGACCAGGGTGTACTGCGCGTGGTTGGTGTCCTGGTATTCGTCGACGAGCACGTGCCGGAACCGGCGCCGGTAACTCTCCGCGACGTGCGGGTGTGACTGGAGCAGGTGCACCGTGGTCATGATCAAATCGTCGAAGTCCAGCGCGTGCGCCTCGGTCAGCCGCCGCTGGTAGAGCGTGTACGCCTCGGCCAGCGCCCGCTCGTTCGGCCCCTTCGCCCGGTCGGCGAAGGTCTCCGGGTCGACAAGCTCGTTCTTCAGGTTCGACACCTGGGTGGTCAGACCGCGCGCCGGATAGCGCTTCGGGTCGAGGTCAAGCTCCCGGGTGACCAACTGCATCAGCCGGCGCGAGTCGTCGGCGTCGTAGATCGAGAACGTCGACTTCAGCCCGGCGTGCTCGTGCTCGGCCCGCAGGATGCGTACGCAGGCGGAGTGGAAGGTCGACACCCACATCAGCCGGGCCCTCGGCCCGACCAGCGCGGCGACCCGCTCCTTCATCTCCCCGGCCGCCTTGTTGGTGAAGGTGATCGCGATGATCTGCCCCGGGTGCACGTCCCGGGCGGCGAGCAGATAGGCGATCCGGTGGGCCAGCACCCGGGTCTTGCCCGAGCCGGCACCCGCCACGATCAGCAGCGGCGACCCGGAGTGGGTCACCGCGTCCCGTTGTGGCCCGTTCAGCCCGGCCAGCAGGGCCTGCGGGTCTAGGCCGGGCGGCCGGTGCCGCGGCGCGTCCTGGGTCGGCGGGACGGAGGGCGGCGGGGGTTCGAAGAGAGCATGCATCGCCTCGCGAGTCTATGCCGCCGGGCGGACAACCTACGCACGGCGCCGCCCAGCCCCTGAGGTGCAGGTGTAAGGAAGGGCCCCTTCTTATGCAGAAAACGATATGAAGGGGCCCTTCCTTACACCTGTGCACCGGCCGGTTCCCGGGCTTCGGCAATGCGCTTGCCAAGACATCGCTGGCTGGGCATACTCAAGCCGTGATCCATCGGGCGCAGTCCTACTTTTACTACAGCTCCGGGAGTCCGGCAGCCGTGGGTCGCGCCTGAACATGACCTACGAAAGCCCCGGGCTCCTGGAGCCCGGGGCTTTTCGCGTCGGGATCCAGGCACCGGGGCCCTGTCTGGCAAGGAGGACCCCATGGCGGCAGAGGTGGCAGCGAAGGTGGCAGAGCTTCCCGTCGAGCCGAACGGCACCGAGCCCGGGACCGGGACGAGCGCGCCGGACGCCTCGGAGCACATCCTCGGGCTGCGGGACCGGATCGACCAGATCGACCGGGAACTGATCGCCCTCTGGCAGGAGCGCGCCGCGCTCTCCCAGCAGGTCGGCCGGACCCGGATGGCCTCCGGCGGCACCCGGCTCGTCCTCGCCCGGGAGCGCGAGATCGTGGACCGGTTCCGCGAGGCGCTCGGCGCGGACGGCACCCAGCTCGCCCTGCTGCTGCTCAGGGCGGGTCGCGGTCCGCTGTAGGGCCGACAGGCCCGCACGCCGCGACAGGGCGGGTCGCGGTCCGCTGTAGAGCGGCAGGCCCGCAACCGGGGACAGACGCGAGCCCGGGACGCCGGCCGCGTGGATGGCGGCCCGCGCCCCGGGCACTGAGGAGGCGTTCTTCTAGCACCGGTGGTTGGCCGGGTCAGGCACACCACCGGCGTCTGTGCGGGCTACTCGACCGCGTGCACCACGTTCCGTACCTCGGCGAAGTGGCAGGCGCTCGGGTGCGCCGAGCGGTCCCGCTGCACCAGCGCCGGCTCCTCGGCGGCGCAGATGTCCTGTGCCTTCCAGCACCGGGTGCGGAACCGGCAGCCGGACGGCGGGTTGGCCGGCGACGGCACGTCGCCCTCCAGGACGATCTGGTCCCGCTGGCCGCGCAGGGTCGGGTCCGGCACCGGCACCGCCGAGAGCAGCGCCTGGGTGTACGGATGCGTCGGCCGCTCGTAGATCTCGTCCTCGACGCCGATCTCGACGATCTTGCCGAGGTACATCACCGCGACCCGGTCGGCGATGTGCCGGACCACCGACAGGTCGTGCGCGATGAAGACGTACGACAGCCCCAGTTCGTCCTGCAACCGCTCCAGCAGGTTGATCACCTGGGCCTGGATCGACACGTCGAGCGCCGAGACCGGCTCGTCGCAGACGATGATCTCCGGCTGGAGCGCCAGCGCCCGGGCGATCCCGATCCGCTGCCGCTGGCCGCCGGAGAACTGGTGCGGATAGCGGTTGATGTGCTCCGGGTTCAACCCGACCAGGTCGAGCAGTTCCCGGACCCGCCGCTTCCGATCACCGGCCGGTGCCACCTCCGGGTGGATCTCGAACGGCTCGCCGATGATGTCGCCGACGGTCATCCGCGGGTTCAACGAGGTGTACGGGTCCTGCAACACCATCTGGATGTTGCGCCGGGCCTTGCGCAGCTCGTTGCCGGCCAGCCGGGTCATGTCCTGACCCCGGACGTTGATCGCGCCACTCGTCGGCTTCTCCAGCCCGACCAGCAGCTTGGCCAGCGTCGACTTGCCGCAGCCGGACTCGCCCACCACGCCGAGGGTCTCGCCCCGGCGCAGTTGCAGGTCGATGCCGTCGACCGCGCGTACCGCACCGATCTTCTTCTGGAAGACGATGCCCCGGGTGATCGGGAAGTGCTTGACCAGCTCCCGGGTCTCCAGCACGACCTCGTTACCTGACGGCTGGCTCATCGCCGACCACCTCCGTCCAGAAATGGCACCGCGCGGTACGGCCCGGGGCCACGTCGTACTGCGGCGGGGCCGGGTCGACCCGGCAGGCGTCGCGGGCGTACGCGCACCGGGGGTGGAACGGGCAGCCGGCCGGGATCCGGGTCAGGTTCGGCGGCAGGCCCTTGATCACGTTGAGCTGCTGCCCCTTGAGGTCGAGCCGGGGAATCGACTCCAGCAGCGCCTTGGTGTAGGGGTGCGCCGGCCGGGCGTAGATGTCCAGCACCGGCGCTTCCTCGACGACCTTGCCGGCGTACATCACCGAGATCCGGTCGGCCACGTCGGCGACCACACCCATGTCGTGGGTGATCAGGATCAGGCCCATGTTCCGTTCCCGCCGCAGCTCGGCGAGGAGGTTCATGATCTGGGCCTGCACCGTCACGTCCAGCGCGGTGGTCGGCTCGTCGGCGATCAGCACCTTCGGGTCCAGCGCCAGCGCCATCGCGATCATGACGCGCTGCCGCATGCCGCCGGAGAACTGGTGCGGATAGTCGTTGATCCGCTGCCTGGCGGCCGGGATCTTGACCAAGTCGAGCAGCTCGATCGAGCGCTTCTTCGCGTCGCCCCGGGACATCCCGCGATGCACCCGGAACAGCTCGGCGAGCTGGAACCCGACCGAGAAGACCGGGTTCAGCGCGGAGAGCGCGTCCTGGAAGATCATCGCGATGTGGTTGGCGCGTACCCTGCGGCGCTGCTCCTCGGCGAGCTTGAGCAGGTCGACGCCGCGGTAGCGGATCGCACCGCCGGTGACGAAGCCGGGCGGCGAGTCGAGGATGCCCATGATCGCCTGGGCGGTGACGGACTTGCCGCAACCCGACTCACCGAGGATCGCCAGCGTCTCGCCGGGATCCAGGTGCAGGTCCACCCCGTTGATCGCGCGGGCGATCCCGACCTGGGTACGGAACTCGACGTGCAGACCCTCGACCTCGAGCAGCCGGGCGGACGAGTCCAACCCGGGCAGGACGTCGATCTCTGCCTTGATATCGGTCATGGTCAGCTCACCGCAGCCTCGGGTCGAAGGCGTCGCGGATCGCGTCGCCGAGCATGATGAACGCCAGCACGGTCAGGGCCAGGAAGACCGACGGCCAGACCAGCGGGGTGGCCGTCTCCCGGACGTACGGCGCCGCCGTGGAGATGTCGATCCCCCAGGAGATGGCGTTGCCGCGCAGGCCGACACCGAGGAACGTCAGGGTCGCCTCGGTGGCGATGTTGACGCCCAGCAGGATGGTGAGCACGACCACGAAGGGCGCGGCGGCGTTCGGCAGGATGTGCCGGAACATCAGCCGGGCGGGACTCGCGCCCAACATCCGGGCCGCCGCCACGTAGTCCTGGCTCTTGGCCGAGATCACCGACGAACGCATGATCCGGGCCCCGGTGGTCCAGGTCAGCACGCCGAGGGTGAAGACCACCGCCCAGAAGCCCGAGTTCTGCGGGTCGGCGGAGAGCCGCCGGGCCAGCACGATCGCCGCGAGCAGGGTGGGGATGCCCAGCACGATGTCGATGCCGCGGGCCAGCAGGGCGTCGATCCAGCCGCCGAAGTAGCCGGCCGCCATCCCGACGACCAGGCCGATCACCCCGGCGATGATGGTCGCGAAGAGCCCGATCAGCACCGAGTTGCGGGCGCCGTGGATGGTCCGGGCGTAGACGTCGCAGCCCTGGAAGTTGTAGCCGAAGATCGCCGAGCCGCTTGGACCCTGGTGCTGCCTCGACAGCGCGCACGAGTCCGGGTCGGCCGAGGTGAACAGGCCCGGGAAGGCCGCCATCACCACGACCAGGACGACCAGGACGGCGGCGGCCCAGAAGATCCAGTTGCGCCGCAGGTCCTCCCAGGCGTCGCCGGTCAGACTGCGCGGCTTCTCCTGGCCGCTCTCCGGCGCCGGCACACCGGCGTCGGCGGGTATCTCCGCCTTGGCGGTGGATTCGATGTTACTCATCGGGCGCCTCGCTCACTCATGCCCGCCACCTCGCTACGCTCCGCGCCGCCATCAGGCACGTCCACGCTGAGCCGACCGGTCCGCTCGTTTCGTTTACTGGTTCGCCCGGTCCGACGACCGGTCCGTTCGGTCCGCCGTCCGGTGCACCGGACGGGTGCACCGGGTCGCTGGTTCCGCTCACTCATAGCGGATCCTCGGGTCGAGTACCGCGTACAGCAGATCGACCACCAGGTTGACCACCAGGAAGACGATCACCAGCATGCTGACGAAGCCGACCACCAGCGGGCCGTCCTCGGTGCGGATGCCACGGAACAGGTTGAACCCCACGCCCGGGATGTTGAACACGCCCTCGGTGACGATCGCCCCGGCCATCAGGTTGCCGAGGTCGACGCCGATCAGCGTGACGACCGGGATCAGCGAGTTGCGCAGTACGTGCACGCCGATCACCCGCCGGTTCGCGAGCCCCTTGGCCCGGGCGGTACGCACGTAGTCCGACCGGAGGTTCTCCGCCACCGACGCCCGGGTCACCCGTAGCTCGGTGGCGATCACCAGGCAGGCCAGCACCACCGCCGGCAGGATCAGTTGATAGAAGCCGGGATCCGCTCCGGCCGTGGCCGGGAACCACTTGAGCTGCACGCCGAAGAGGAGCTGGGCCAGCGGGGCCAGCACCACGATCGGCAGCGAGAGCAGGATCAGCGTGATGACAAGCGTGGTGTTGTCGAAGGCACCGCCGCGCCGGATTCCGGAGACGATGCCGGCGACGACGGCGACAAGCGCCGAGATGATGATCGCGAATACCGCGAGCCGGATCGTCACCGGCCAGGCCTGGGCCATCATCTCGCTGATCTTCCGGTTGGTCAGCGAGATGCCGAAGTCCCCGGTCAGCAGGCCGCGCATGTAGTGGCCATATTGGAGGATGAAGGGATCGTCCAGATGGTACCTTTCGGTGAGCACCTGCCGGACGTTCTCCGTCAGCGGACGCTCACCCGCCAGGGCCTGGAGCGGGTCGTCCTGGTTGGCGAACATCAGCGCGTACACGATGAAGGTGGCCCCGAAGAACGTCAGGACCCCTTGCAGCACGCGCCGCACGAAGTAGCGGAACATATCAGTCCTTAGCGATACGAGCGTCGGCGACTGCCTGGTGGGCAGCGGACCGTGATGCTCACGGTAGCGACCGCAGCCTCACCGGTCCCGGTCACCGGGGCCGGTGAGGCTCGTACGGACGGTCCGACCCGACCCGGGCTGGACCCGGGTCGGCCGGACCGTCCGTCGTGCAGCGATCAGGTCAGCTCGTCGCCTCGATCTTGAGAAGCTCGACCTTCTGGAACTTGTCAAGCTCGACGTTCTTGACCCGCTCCGAGTGGCCGTAGACGTTCTGGCCGAGCCGCAGCGGAATCACCGGCATGTCGCGGGCGAGGATGTCCTCGGCCTGCTGCCAGAGCTTGATGGCCTCGTCCTCGGTCGCGGCGGCCGAACCCTGCTTGACCAGGTTGTCGAACTCCGGGTTGCTGTAACCGTAGTAGTTCGACGAGCCGTTGGTCCCGTACAGCGGGCCGAGGTAGTTCTCCATCAGCGGGTAGTCCATGATCCAGCCGAGCCGGATCATGCCGACGTCTTCCTTGTTCTCGACCTTGGTGAGGAGGTCGGCGAACTTCGGCTCGCCCACACCGACGCAGTCGACGCCCAGGTTGGTCTTGAGCTGGTTGCAGGTCGCGTCCACCCACGCCTTGTGACCACCGTCGGCGTTGTAGGTGATCTTGATCTGCTTCGGGCCGCCGGCGGCGTCGTAGGCCGCCTTGGCCTTGGCCGGGTCGTAGGTGCAGGGCTCGCCGCAGCTGTTCTCGCGGTAGCCGGCCACCGCCGGGGAGACGAAGGACGTCGCCGGGGTCTGCGCGCCACGGAAGACGTTGTCGGTGATCTCCTTGCGGTTGATCGCCATGGAGATCGCCTTGCGGACCTCGACCTTCGAGTACTGCGAGAGGAAGGTCGGGAAGCCGACGAACTGGAAGACCGAGTTCGGGCCGGTCTTGAACCGGTCACCCAGGTCGGCCGGAGCGGTCGCCAGGTTCTCGATCGGAATCTGGGTCACCACGTCCAGAGCGCCACCCATCAGGTCGGCGTACTGGGCAGTCTGCTCCTGGTAGATCTTGTAGGTGACCCCGCCCACCTTCGGCTTGTCACCCGGGTAGGCGTCGTAGCGCTCGACCTCGATCTTCGAGTCGTGCTGCCAGGTGCCCTTCATCTTGAACGGGCCGTTGCCGATCGGGGCCTGCTCGTAGTCCTCCTTGAGCACGCCCTCGGAGGCCCACGCCGCCGCCGGCAGCGGGTAGAAGACGGTGTAGCCCATGACCGAGCGCCAGCCGGAGAACGGCTCGCTCAGCGTCACCGTGAAGGTGAGGTCGTCGACCTTCTTCAGACCGGTCATGGTCTTGGCCGCCGGCTCCGGAGCCTTCTTCGGGCCCTCGCCGTCCGGGTCCTCGGACTGCAGGTCCTTGTAGCCCTCGATCCGCTCGAAGAAGTACGAGCCACCGTTGCCGTTCGGGCCGTACGCCGCGTGGTTCCAGGCGTTGATGTAGTTGTCGGCACCGACCTTCTCACCGTTGTGGAAGGTGTAACCGTCCTTGAGCTTGATCGTCCAGACCTTGTTGTCGGTCGACTCGACCGACTCGGCGGCGACGGTGTACGGCTTGTTGTCGGCGTCGAAGTCCACCAGCGGGCTGAAGAGCGCGGCCAGCACCTCCGCGCCGTTGGACTCGGTGGTGTTGGAGGGGATCAGGTGCTGGGGCTCGCCGACGCCGATCGAGACCAGGGCGTCCGCCGCCGAGCTCTCGTCGTCACCGCCGCCGCCGCAGCCTGCCGCCAACAACATTATGGCGGTCGCTCCGACCGCCATCTTTAACGGGAATTGCCCGCGCATGAGTGAAGCCTCCTCAGGGCGCTCACGAGGGACTGTGAGGTGACTGACACTGTGACACTGAGCTGCCTAGCGCGGAAAGGTGCCGTTATCAACCCGTTAGTTGCCGGCAATGTTTCAGGCGCGTGCCGGACACCTCGGACACCCCTCCGAACACGGCGTTGAGCAGGTAAAACGTCACCCGGGCGAGATGCTCCGGCAACCGCGCACACAGGTCGTTGTGACCTTTCCCGCGTCACTGCCGGCGCTCTCCGATGTCAAGCGCATACCTAACGTACTCGTCCGTTTGTACGATACGGAACTGCGCACCGGGGGTCCGACAGCCAGCAGGACAGTCACAACCATCGATGAATGGTATCCGATGACCATCGCCCGGGCACCCACCGCTCGGCCGATGGCGTACGGGCGGATCCGCCGATACCCGTACCGCCGACCCGACCCCGACTCGAACGGAGCGCGCCCGACCTCAGACCAGCCGGCGGTCGGCGGCCCAGCGGGACAGCTCGTAGCGGTTGGACATCTGGAGCTTGCGCAGCACGTTCGAGACGTGCGTCTCCACCGTCTTGATGGAGATGAACAGCTCCTTGGCGATCTCCTTGTACGCGTAGCCCCGGGCCAGCAGCCGGAGCACCTCCCGCTCCCGGTTGGTCAGCTGGTCCAGCTCCGGATCGGCGACCGGCGCGTCCGGCCGGGAGGCGAAGGAGTCCAGCACGAACCCGGCCAGCCTGGGGCTGAACACCGCGTCACCGTCGGCGACCCGGCGGATCGCGGCGGTCAGCTCGTCCGGCGAGATGGTCTTGGTCACGTAGCCCCGGGCGCCGGCCCTGATCAGCCCGATCACGTCCTCGGCCGCGTCGGAGACGCTCAGCGCCAGGAACCGCACCTCGGGGCGGGTACGCCGGACCGCCTCCAGCACCGCCCGGCCACCGCCGTCGGGCATGTGCACGTCCAGCAACACCACGTCCGGCTCGGTGGCGGCGATCCGGCTCACCGCCTCGGCCACCGTGCTGGCCTCACCGACCACCTCGACGTGCGCGCCCAGCTCGGCGCGTACGCCGGCCCGGAACATCGCGTGATCGTCGACGAGGAACACCCGCAGCAGCCTGGGCTCGGGCGTACCGTCCCGCGTCGGCTCCATCGGCTCCGTCGGCTCGACCATGATCGTTACCTGTCCTTCCCTGGTGCCGCGTTCTCCCTGGGTATCGGGAGGAAGAGTCTCACCTCGGTGCCGTCCCCCGGCGTACTGCGGATCTCGGCCCGCCCGCCGTGCCGCTTCATCCGCCCGATGATCGAGCCGCGTACGCCGTGCCGGTGGTCCTCAACGGTAGTCGGGTCGAAGCCCGCGCCGCGGTCGCGGACGAAGACGCTCACCTGCTCCGGCTCCACCTCGGCGTAGAGCGAGATGGTCTGCACCTTGGCGTGCCGGGCCGCGTTCACCAGCGCCTCCCGGGCGGCGGCCACCAGCGCGCCGACCCGCTCGTCGGTCTCCCGGTCACCGACCACAACCGCCTCGACGGTGATCGCGAAGGTGTCCTCCACCTCGGCGGCGGCCTGCTCCAGCGCCGCGGCGAAGCGTTCCGTCGGCGAGCCGGTCGGCTTGTAGAGCCAGCTCCGCAGCGAGCGCTCCTGCCCCCGGGCGAGCCGCTGCACGGTCTTGACGTCGGCGGCGTTGCGCTGGATCAGGGCCAGGGTGTGCAACACCTGGTCGTGGATCATCGCGGCCAGCTCGGCCCGCTCCTGCTCCCGAATCCGCCCCTCCCGCTCGGCCCGGAGCTGGTTGTAGGTCCGCCAGAGCACCGGGGCGGCCACCACGCCGACCCCGGCGAGCGCGACCAGGGCGAAGATCACCCCGTTGACCACCGCGTCGAAGTTGCCCTGCGGGCGGTAGACCGCCACCACACCGATCAGCCCGACCGCGACCAGCACCCCGCCGCCGATGAACCGCAGCACGAAGGCCCGCCGGTCGCTCTCGGCCACCACCGCCCCGAGCCACGGCACCGGGGACCGGTCCCACTGCCAGCGGCGCTCCGGGGCGGACTGGTGCCAGATCACCCCGGCGCCGACCGCGATGATCGAGACCAGCCAGCCGGCCGTGCCGGCCACCCCGTCGGACTTGAAGGCGAGCACCTCGATCAGGATCACCGCGAGCCCGAACGCCACGAAGGGCAGCAGTTGGAAGACGTTGCGCCGGGGCGGGGTACCGCTGCCGGGCAGCGGCGGCACCACCGCCCAGAACGCCGCGTAGAGTAGCAGGCCGAGGCCGCTGAAGCCGAGCAGCAGGAGGAAGGTCACGCGTACCCACACCGCCCGGACGCCCAGGTGCAGGGCGATCCCGGCGGCCACGCCGGCGACCATCCGATGGTCGCGGGCACGGTAGAGGCGGGGTGGCTCGGTCGTGGCGCGGATCTTCGCACTCCTCGTCGTCTCGGGCGGCGGAGGTGACGTGCGGCGGCCTGCCGCGGCGGCCCCGTTCCACCGACGCTCCGATCGTCACACGCTGCCGGCACCAGCAACCATGGGGACTCCCCGGACTTCCCGCGCGCGATATCTCAGGGTGGCCTCAGGGTTGTCGCCTGAGGCCGGCCGGTCCCGCGACGACGGAGGATCGGAGCATGACCGACGAAGCTGCCGCCGCCCGTGGAACGCCCGGTCCGGCGGGCGACCCCGACCGCGCGGACAGCCCCGACCGCGCCGACACCCTGGACCTCACGGCCACCTCGGCCCGCACGGACACCTCGGCCCGCACGGACACCTCGGCCGGCACGGACACCGCCGAACGCGCGGACACCTCGGCCCGCGTGGACGCCGCCGAACGCGCCGGCACCGGCGACTCTGGTCGGGTGGACAGCACCGACCCGGCCCGGGCGACACCCGGCCCACCGCCGCCCGGGGCCGGCCCGACCCCGCCGCCCGGCGACGGCGGGCCGCCGCCGCCCGGAGGCGGCGCCATGCCGCCGCCCGGGGCCGGTGCGCCGCCACCGCCGCCCGGGGCTGCCGGCGGGCCGCCCCCGGAGTTCGGGTTCACCTACCGGTACGGCCTGGTCCGGCCGAGCGAGGGACGCTACCTGGCCGGCGTCTGCGCCGCGATCGGCCGGGCCACCAACAGCGACCCGATCCTCTGGCGGGTGCTCCTCGCCGTACTCGGCTTCTTCGGCGGAATCGGCATCCTGGTCTACCTGGCCGCCTGGCTGATCATCCCCTCCGAGGGCGACACCGCCTCGCCGGTGGAGTCGATGCTGGGCCGGGGACGGTCGAGCATGTCCCCGGTCACCGTGCTGGTGCTCGGCATCGTCGTCGCGGTGATGTTCGGCTTCATCGTGACCGACACCTACCGGGCCGTCCTGCTCGGCGCGGCCGTCCTGATCGGCGGCGCGCTGCTGCTCAACCGGGACCGGAACCGGACCGCGCCGTACTGGCAACCACACGCCGGCCCACCACCCGCCGGGCCACCACCGGGCGGCTATCCGCCCCCGGCAGCCGGCTACCCGGCACCCGGCTACCCGGCGTCCAGCCAGCCGGCACCCGGCCAGCAGATGCCCCCGCCGGCCGCGCCCGGACAGCCCGGCTGGTACCCGCCGGCGGCGCAGCCGAGCGTCGCACCCGACTACCCCGGGTACCCCGCAGCGGCCGTACCGGCCTCACCGGCACCCGCCGGGCCGGTGAGCGGGCCACCGGTGGCCGTGCCGACCGGGCCGACCGGGCCGCTTCCGTCAGCGGTGCCGGTGGCGCCGGTGCCGGGGGGCTACCGGGCACCGTTCGCACCGCACGGCCCGTACGCCACTCGGCCGGCTCCCCCGCCGCCACCCCCGCCGAAGGTGAAGCCACCGAAGCGCCCCCGGGAGCGGTCCGCGCTCGGGGCCGCCACCTTTTCGATGATCTTCGTGGCGATCGGCGTGGTCGCGATCCTGGACCTGACGAACGCGGTACGGGTCATGCCGTCCACCTACTTCGCCGCCGTGCTGGTGACGATCGCGCTCGGGCTGCTGGTCGGCGCCTGGTTCGGCCGGGCCCGCTGGTTGATCGCCCTCGGCCTGGTCGCGGCCTGCGCACTGGGCATCTCCACGGTCGCCGAGTCCTACACCCGGCTGCGCAGCGAGGAGGACGTGCTCTGGGCACCGGCCAGCTACGCCGCGCTGGCCGACCGCTACGAGACCCGACTCGGCAGCGCCACCCTCGACCTGACCCGGGTCGACTTCGCCGCCAAGGACGCCCAGGTGAGCGTGGACGTTGACCTCGGCGAGGTGAAGGTGATCCTGCCGCCCGACGTCGACGTGACCGTACGCCTCGACGTGAACGCGGGTGACGCCCTGGTGCTGGACCGCAGGTACAGCAACTTCGACGGCAACCAACGAGAGGTGACCGACCTCGGCGAGGACGGTCCGGGCGGCGGGAAACTGCTGCTCAACCTCTCGGTCGACGCGGCCACCGCGGAGGTGACTCGATGAAGGCGCACCGCACCGACGGGGTGTCGCTGACGTTCGCCCTGATCTTCCTCGGCGTCGCCGGCTGGTGGCTCTTCGCCCAGCTGATGCACCTCGCCCTGCCGGCCGTCGGCTGGCTGATCGCCGGAGGGCTGATCCTGGTCGGCACGCTGGGCCTGGTCGGCGCGATCCGGGCCAACCGGTCCGGCCGGCGGCCGGCCACGACACCGGCCACAGCCGGCCCGGGGTCTCCGGTGGCCACCGGCGCCGGATCCCCGGCAGCGCCGGCCGACGTCCACCCCGCCGATCCCGGGTCCGCCGACACACCCCTCGGAACGCTGTTCGAGCAGGACCGGGGTGACCGGCTCGACGCCCCCCACACCCTGGAGTTCGACCGACCGGTCGCGGACCCGACCGACCGATCCGGCGCGAACCCGACCGACCGACCGGTCGCAGAGCTGGAGCCGGATCGGCAGCACCCCGGAGACGCTGCCGGAGCCCGCCGGGACGACGAACGGCCCGGGTGACGCGACGAGCGGGTCCGGGCGGGACCACCGGCCCGGGCGGGACCAGCTGCCGCGGACGGGACCAGCGGCCCGGCGGATCAGTGCGACTCGGTCAGGCCGTGCCTAAACTGGCCGGCGGAGGTTCGCACCTCCGCCGGCCGGTGGCGTACCGGCGGTGCGTGAAACCGCTCACCGCGTACCCCACGGTGCGGCTCCGCCCACCGCGTAGCCCGCGCCGTCGTCGGCAGCCGCCCGTCCTGACCTCGCGAGGAGCCCGCCCGAGATGACCCAGTCCCCCGCCGTATGCGCCACCGGCCCAGGCCGCCCGGTCCGCGTCGGCGAGCGCGCCGCCCGCGTCCTGACCACCGAGATGTCCCGGCACCAGGGCCCGAAGACCACCCTGCTGGTCGGGGGCACCACCGACTCGTCCGTACTGGCCGCCGCGGCCGACGCGCTGCTCCCCGGCGACGTACTCACCGTGGTGCCGGCGGACGCGCTCGCCGCCGACGAGCTCCGGGAGCACGTCACGGCCCTGGGGCAGTGGACCGCCCAGCGGGTACGGGTGGTCGACTCGCTGGCCGAAGCGGACACGGCGGACGTGGTGATCGCCGCGGAACCGCTGACCGGCAGCGCCGAGGAGACCCGGTCGGCGCTGAACGGCCTCGCCAAGTACCTGACCGACGGCGGGGTGCTCAGCGTGCTGGTGCCCGCACTGCCCGGTCGGGCCGCCGGGGCGGTGGGTGAACTCGAACGGCAGAGCGCACTGTTCGGCGTCGGCACCGATCTCGTACTGGTCAACCAGCCTCCGGTGCGGGCACACCGGCTCCGGTTCACCCCGGCCGACGTTTCGGTGGCGGCCCGGCTGGCGCCCGCGCACCGCACGTCGAGCGTCCGGCTCACCCAGCGGATGCACATCGACTCCAACGGGGTCGCGGCGGCCGGTATCGCGCTGGGGCTGGCCGCGCTCACCCGGGCCACCCGGCCGAAGTCCCGGCTCTGGCTGGTGCCCGCGCTGGCCGCCGGCCCGGTCGCGGCGTTCTTCCGGGACCCCGAGCGGGACGTCCCGGACGACGAGTCCGCCGTCGTCGCCGCCGCCGACGGCCAGGTGCTCTCCGTGCAGCGGCTCCGGGACGAGCGGTTCGGCGACGGCGAGTTCCTGCGGGTCGCGGTCTTCCTCTCCGTACTCGACGTGCACGTCAACCGCTCGCCGGTGGCCGGCAAGGTGGTGGACTACTTCGTCGCCGACGGAGGTTTCGCGGCGGCGATGAAACCGGACGCGGAGCACAACGTGGCCGCGTACACGGTGCTCGACACCGACCGCGGCACGGTGGTGGTGGCCCAGCGGACCGGCCTGATCGCCCGGCGGATCGTGCAGCGGGCGCCGGTCGGCGCGCTGCTGGCCCGGGGCGAACGGTTCGGCCTGATCCGGTTCGGTTCGCGGACCGACGTCTACCTGCCCGCCGATGCCGCCGAGCCGGTGGTCGGGCCGGGCGAACGTGTCATCGGCGGAAGCTCCGTGATCGCCCGCTGGCGCTGACCGGAAACGCGGACCGCCCGCCGCCGGCGACGGGATCGTCGCCGGCGGCGGGCGGGTACGCCTGGGTCGCCAGTCGCTGCGGCGCTGCCGGGTCTGGCCAGGTCAGACGCTGCCAGGTCTGGTCAGGCGGTGCCGGGTCAGGTCAGGTCAGGCGGTGCGGCGTTGGCGCCACCAGAGCAGTGGCCCGCTGACCAGGTAGCCGACCACCAGGAGCGCGAAGGTGAGCCGGATGTCGACCAGGGCACCGATCACCGGAGCCAGCCACAGCCACGGCGGCAGCTTGATCAGACGGGCCAGCTTGGCGTACGGGAAGCTGGAGACCATCGCGAAGGCGAGCAGCCCCACGCCGGCCACCTGCACCTCGCCGGAGACCGGCAGCCCGATCAGCACCGCCAGGGCGAGCACCGCCGCGGCCATCGTGGTCGGCACGCCGCAGAAGAACCGCCCGTCCTTGGGCGAGACGTTGAACCGGGCCAACCGGATCGCCGCGCAGGCCGCGACGAGCGCGCAGGCCACCGCAGCGGCGGCGGTGGAGACCGAGCCCACCAGGGAGGCGTAGACCACCACGGGGGCGGCCAGGCCGAACGAGCACATGTCGGCCAGCGAGTCCATCTGGGCACCGAACGGGCTGGCCACGCCCATCCTGCGGGCCAGCGCACCGTCGAGGCCGTCGAACGCCACGCAGGCGATCAGGCAGTACGCCGCGACGCGCACGTCGCCCTGCATCGCCTGGAAGATGGCGAGCAGTCCGAGGGTCAGGCTGGCCACGGTGCAGGCGTTGACCACGGCGAACTTGACCCGGCGGGCCATGGTCCGCTCGCCGGGCAGCAGCGGGATCGCCATCGGCGGGTTGGCGGCGTCGACCGGGTCGGTCGGGCCGACGGCCGGACTCACCGGTACGACCGCCTCGATCTCGGCGGCGGTCAGCCGGTCGACGCCGTACGGGTCGAGCCGAGCGCGGTCCGCGGGGTAGCGGCGGTCTGGCAACACGAGGGCACTGGAGCCGGCGTCGTCAAGGTGGTGATCCCGGCGTCCCACCCGGACCAGCAACACCTGCCGGGCGAACGCGCCGCTGCGACGCAGCTGCCCCGCCCAGCGGCGCCCTGCCGGGCGCGGGCTGTCCGACGTACGACGCCGACGCCATGGGGCTCTCGGCACGTTTCCTCCATCACCGGGTCAACTTGTCCGCCACCGTGGCGGCACCCCCCTAGCGCCATCGGGCACCCGGGACTCCTTGGCCGGCAACCCGATTGCGGCCTACACCATCGCACAGACGGCAGGGGTTGGCGATAGCCGTCCGAGGGGTATTCCTCCCAAACCCACCCGCGGCACTCAGACCTCCCCATCCGGGACGCTATCCCGGGCTGGCACACTGTTCGGCGCTGCTGCCAACTCTAGCCGAACCAGTCACCACCATCGTTCCGGGAGAGATTCCCGCATCCCGCGCCGACGCCGACCGGAGCGCTCAGAGCAGCGACAGCGCGGCGTCCACCACCTCGGTACGCGGCAGCTGCGCCACGTCGGCCGGGGAGAACCAGCCGGCGGTGTCGGTCGACCCACCTGTGGCCTCGACCACCCTCGCCTCGGTGGGCGCGTCGACCTCGACCCGGTAGATCGCCCGCACCCCGTGCCAGTCCAGCGGCCGGCCCTCCGGACCGAACTCGCGGGTGTTGTGCCGGTGCGACAGGTGCAGCAGACCGGTCACCCGGCCGAGCTGCCCGGTCTCCTCGACCAGTTCCCGGAGCAGCGCGCTGACCGGCTGCTCGCCGTGGTCGGTGCCGCCGCCGGGCAGGTGCCACCGGCCGGCACCGGGAAACCCGGTCGCGATCCGGGTCAGCAGGATCCGCCCGGCGGGATCGGTGGCCAGCCCGTACGCCGCGAACCGCTGGTACCGGTCGACCGGTCCGACCCGCACGACCCCCTCCGGCACGGCCCCGTCCCGCTTCCCCGCCGAGGAACCGGCGTCCCGAAATGCCGGAGAACCGGCGTCCTGAGGTGTCGGGAGGGTGCTCTCCGGCAGCGGGTCCGCCGGGCGGCCGAGCAGCTCGGCGGTGAACGGCATCAGGACCAGTCCGGCGAGTTCCTCGGGGGCGAGCCAGGCCACCCGGTCGGTGCCGCCGTGCGGCTCGGCCCGGAGCGTCCCGCCGGTCGGCTCGACGTCGTAGACGACCCGGTCGGTGTGCTCGGCCACCGGCCCACCGTCCGCGCTGAGCCGGATCACGTCGGCGAGTACCGCGCGCAGCCCGGTCACCGCGACGGCCAGCCCGGTCTCCTCGGCGAACTCGCGGTGCACCGCCACCCTCGGGTGCTCCCCGTGTGCGACGTCTCCGCCCGGGAGCTGCCAGACGCCGGGAAATGGTCCGGCCGCGGACCCCCGGACGAGCAGCACCCGCTCACCGTCCCGACAGAGCCCGTACGCCCCGATCCGCCGTCGCCGTCGCACCGCCGCCCCCTTCCCCGCGCCGCACCGATCATGCCGGCCCGCCCGGCACCCGACACATCCAGGGTGGAACCGGAAGACAGGCCGGCGTTCCCCACGACAGGGCGGCGCTCGCGGGCGGCGATCAGCCCAGCCGGGCCGCCTGGACCGCCTCGGCGGTCACCTCGGTCAGCCGGTCGACCGGCAGCGCCTCCAACTCCTCCCGGCCGAACCAGCGCGCCTCGGAGGTGGAGCCGCCGACGTCACCGACCGTCGGCGGGGCGGGCGAGTCGACCATCACCCGGTAGAAGGCGCGCACGCCGTGCCAGTCGATCGGATAGCCCTCCGGGCCGAGCGAGGCGGCGTCCCGGTGGCTCGCCACCCCGATCAACTCGATCAGCCGGCCGCGCTGCCCGGTCTCCTCGACGAGTTCCCGGATCAGTGCCGCGCCCGGCTGCTCGCCGTAGTCGGTGCCGCCACCGGGCAGGTGCCAGCAGCCCGCTCCCGGGTAGCCGTCGGCGACCCGGGTCAGCAGCACCCGGCCGTCCGGGTCGGTGGCGACCGCGTACGCCGCGAACCGCTGCGCCCGGTGCAACCCGTCCGGCCCTGGTACGGCGTGGAAGGAGGGGAAGTCGGGCGCCTCCTCCGGACAGAGGTCGATCGGCCCGCTGGGCAGTCCCAGAGCGCGTGCGGTGAACGGCCGCAGCAGCACTTTCTCCGCCTCCGCCAGGGTGTGCCAGCGGGCCAGGTCGGTCGGCTGGCCCACCCGGTCGCAGAGCGTGCCGCCACGCACGGAGACCTGGTAGAGCAGGCGGTCGGTGTGGATCGTGACGCCACGGTGCGGCAGCGATCTCATGTCGGCGAGCACGTCGTGCAGGCCGACGACGGAGACGGAGAGTCCGGTCTCGGCGGCGGTCTCGCGGACCACCGTGTGGTTGGGGTCCTCGCCGTGGTCGACGGCGCCGCCGGGCAGCGACCAGACGCCGGGCGTTCCGGACTTCGAGGAGGCCCGGACCAGGAGCACCCGATCAGTTGGATCGGTGCAGATCGCGTAAGCGGCGATCTTGCGGATCGGTTCCAGCGCGGGGGTCACAGGACCAAATTCTCCCTCGATCATCCGACCCGACCATGAAAAGAGTCGGATTCCTGACAGTCCGCCCTGTCCGTGATCCGGTGGTGGAGCACCGTCAGGGGAGGGTCAGGGTCGCTATCCGGGCGGTCACCGAGGACGGTACGGCTCTCGGGGCGGACCGTGGAGACATGACGCAGATACCGCTCAGCCAGCCCCCGTACAAGCAGCTCCGCCGCCCGACCACGGACCGGATGATCGCCGGTGTGGCCAGCGGGCTCGGCCGCTACTTCAACGTCGACCCGACCCTGGTCCGGGTGGTGTTCGCCGCGATCGCGGTCTTCACCGGCGGGCTCGGCCTGCTGGCGTACCCGGTGCTCTGGTTCCTGATGCCGGAGGAGCCGGCCGACGCGCCCGCCTGGCCGCACCCACCGGGCACCGGCCCGGTCTGGCCGCCGACCTGGGCCACCCGCTCGCCCGGCACCCCTGCCCCGCCACCGCCCGGCACCCCTGCCCCGCCACCGCCCGGCGCACCCGCTGGGACGACGGGTACCTCACAGCCGCGCGGGGACGGGCCGGCGGAGGTGCTGGAGAACCCGCCGACGGAGCCGCGCTACCCGGCGTGAACCGGGCCCACGGTCACTCCCACTCGATGGTGCCCGGTGGCTTGCTCGTCACGTCGAGCACCACCCGGTTGACCTCGGCAACCTCGTTGGTGATCCGGGTGGAGATCCGGGCGATCACGTCGTACGGCAGCCTGGACCAGTCCGCCGTCATGGCGTCGGAACTCGACACCGGCCGGAGTACCACCGGATGTCCGTAACTGCGTCCGTCACCCTGCACCCCGACACTGCGTACGTCGGCGAGCAGCACCACCGGGAACTGCCAGACGTCCCTGTCGAGGCCGGCGGCGGTGAGTTCCTCCCGGGCGATCAGGTCGGCCTCCCGGAGCAGGTCTAGCCGCTGCCGGTCCACCGCCCCGATGATCCGGATCGCCAGCCCGGGGCCGGGGAACGGGTGCCGCCAGACCATCGCCTCGGGCAGGCCGAGCGCCAGACCCAGCTGGCGTACCTCGTCCTTGAAGAGCGTGCGCAGCGGCTCGACCAGCGCGAACTTCAGGTCCTCCGGCAGGCCGCCGACGTTGTGGTGTGACTTGATGTTGGCGGTGCCGCTGCCGCCGCCGGACTCCACCACGTCGGGGTAGAGGGTCCCCTGCACCAGGAACTCCACGTCACCGCTCGCGGCGACCTCCCGGGCCGCCGCCTCGAAGACCCGGATGAACTCCCGACCGATGATCTTGCGCTTCTGCTCCGGGTCGGTCACCCCGGCCAGCGCGTCGAGAAACCGGTCGGCCGCGTCGACCACCTTGAGCTTGATCCCGGTGGCCGCGACGTAGTCGGACTCCACCTGCTCGGCCTCGCCGGCCCGGAGCAGGCCATGGTCGACGAAGACGCAGGTGAGCTGGTCGCCGACGGCCTGGTGCACGAGCGCGGCGGCGACCGCCGAGTCGACGCCGCCGGAGAGCCCGCAGATGACCTCCTTGTCGCCGACCCGGGCGCGGATCTCGGCGATCTGGTCGGAGATGATGTTCTCCGGCGTCCAGGTCGGCTCGATCCCGGCCACGTCGTAGAGGAAGCACTCCAGCATCCGCTGGCCGTGCTCGGTGTGCCCCACCTCCGGGTGGAACTGGGTGCCGACCCGCCGTCCGGCGAGATCCTCGAACGCCGCCACCGGAGCACCGGGCGACTCGGCGGTCACGGTGAACCCGTCCGGCGCCTCCGTCACACAGTCACCGTGGCTCATCCAGACCGACATCTCGGCCGGCAGGTCGCGGAGCAGGGCGGTCGCGGCGGTCGCGTCGGGCCTGGCCCGCAGCACGGTGCCGCCGTACTCCCGGCCGCCGGTGTGCGCCACCGTGCCGCCGAGGGCCCGGGCCATCGCCTGGAAGCCGTAGCAGATGCCGAAGACCGGCACGCCGCTGTCGAAGAGCTTGCCGTCGACCTGCGGGGCACCCGGCGCGTAGACGCTGGCCGGGCCGCCGGAGAGGATGATCGCGGCCGGATCCCTGGCCAGCATCTCGGCCACCGGCATCGAGTGCGGGACGATCTCCGAGTAGACCCGGGCCTCGCGGACCCGGCGGGCGATGAGCTGGGCGTACTGGGCTCCGAAGTCCACCACCAGGACCGGGCGCGGCGTGTTCATGTGTACGAAGCCTACCCAGCCCCGACCGATAGCCAGAACCCGCCGCCACCGCACCACGCCCCGCCGGGGATGAGGTGTAAGGAGGGGGCCCTTCATATACAAAAAACGATAAGCGGGGGCCCTTCCTTACACCCAGCGCAGCGCGCCTGGAGCGTCTGCCGGCACCGCCGGGCAGCGCGGCGGTGCCGGTGGAATCCGGGCGTACGGCGCGCCGAGTGGCGGTCGGGGATCCGGGTCACCCCGGTTCGGCCAGTACGAGATGGCACGTTCCGCCTGGGCCGCGATGGTCAGCGACGGGTTCACCCCCAGGTTGGCCGAGACCGCCGCCCCGTCCACCACGTGCAGCCCCGGGTGCCCGAAGACCCGGTGGTACGGGTCGACCACCCCGTCGGCGGCGCTGGCCCCGATCACCGCACCGCCGAGCAGGTGTGCGGTGACCGGCATGTCGAACGGCTCGGTCACCGACCCGCCGGGGATCCCGCCGAGCTGCTCGGCGAGCAGCCGGACCGCCCGGTTGCCGACCGGGATCCAGGTGGGGTTGGCGGCGCCGTGCCCGGCGGTGCTGACCAGCCGGCTCCGACCCAGCCGCCCGCGCCGGTGCCGCACCGTGAGGGAGTTGTCCAGCGACTGCATGACGAGCGCGATCACGGTACGCCGGGACCAGTCCCGGACCGAGAGCAGTTGCAGGTAGGTCAGCGGTCGCCGGGCCAGCGTGCCGAGCCAGCGCCGGACCCGGTGCGGACCGCCGTCGACCAGGGCGGACTGGAGCAGCCCCATCGCGTTGGCGCCCCGGCCGTAGCGCACCGGCTCGACGTGGGTGGCCGGGTCGGGGTGGAAGGAGCTGGTGATCGCCACCCCTTCGGTGAAGTCGACGCCGGCCCGGTCGGCGCTGCGCAGCGGCACGGTGGCGCCGAGGATCGCCTCCGAGTTGGTCCGGGTCAGGGTGCCGAGCCGGGGCGACAGGTGCGGCAGCGCCCCGTCGGCGCGCATCCGGTGCAGCAGCCGCTGGGTCTGCAACGCGCCGGCCGCGAGGACCACCTGACCGGCCCGGATGCGGCGGCGGTGCCGGACCGGCCAGGCTCCGGTGCGTACCGTCTCGATCTCGTAACCGGTGCCCGACGGCGCTGGCCGGACCGCGGTCACCGTGGTCAGCGGCCGGACCTCGGCGCCGAGCCGCTCGGCCAGCCAGAGGTAGTTCTTGACCAGGCTGTTCTTGGCGCCGTGCCGGCAACCGGTCATGCAGGCGCCGCAGTGCAGGCAGCCGGTGCGTTCCGGCCCCGCCCCGCCGAAGTAGGGGTCGGGGACCCGCTGTCCCGGCCGGCCGAGATAGACGCCGACCGGGGTGGCCCGGAAGGTGTGCCCGACCCCCATCCGGTCGGCCACCGCCCGCATCGCCCGGTCCGCGCCGGTCTCCCGCGGGTACGTCGTGACGCCGAGCATCCGTTTCGCCTGGTCGTAGTGGGGGGCGAGTTCAGCCCGCCAGTCGGTTATCCCCTTCCACTGTGGATCGTCGTAGAACGCGGGCGGCGGCTCGTAGAGGGTGTTGGCATAGACGAGCGAGCCGCCGCCGACACCCGCACCGGAGAGGACCAGCACCTTCGCCGGGGCCGCGCCGCCGCCCTGTCGCCTGGCGGCTCGGCGGCCGGCGGAGCGGAGCAGGGTGATCCGCTGGATGCCGTAGCAGCCCAGGGCGGGCGCCCAGAGGAAGCGGCGGATCCGCCAGGAGGTCTCCGGCAACTCGTGGTCGGCGAACCGCCGCCCGGCCTCCAGGACGGCGACCGAGTAGCCCTTCTCGGCCAGCCGCAGCGCCGCCACACTGCCGCCGAAGCCGGAACCGACCACGACGACGTCGAAGTCGACATCGGCGGCGGGGGTGGGGGTGGGGGTGGGCGGTCGTGCCATGTCGGCCATCATTACCGACGAGTAGCTATCGCACCAGGGTGCGACTGCGCCATCATTTCCTGCTGCCGCGCTCACGGCGGTGCAACGTCGGCGGGCCGACGATGCGTCTGTTAATTACGGCCGGTCCTGGCAGACCGCACGGCCGAGGGGAAGTGGACGCGTGGCAGACAGCGGGGAAAAGCCCGACGGCGTACCCGGGAACGGCGGCGAGCCGGTACCCGGCGAAGGCGGCCGGCCCGGACGGCGGCGGATCGTCTGGGTCGCCGCGATCGTCGCGGTGGCGGTGCTGCTGGCCGGCACGGCGTACGCGGCCAACCGGTTCTGGGGCGGCGGCGGGGACCCACCCCCGGCGGCGGGGCCCGGCACGCCGGCACCGACCACGGCGGCACCGACGCCGACGCCGAGCCCGACCCCGGAACCCGGCGCCGACATCAAGGGGCCGCTCAACCTGCTGCTGGTCGGCGTCGACACCCGGATCAGCAAGCCGGGCTGGGAGCCGCACGCCGACGCGGTACTGATCCTGCACGTCACGAAGGAACTCGACCGGGCCTACCTGTTCGCGCTCCCCCGCGACCTGGTGGCCGACATCCCGCGCTTCCCGAAGGCGAAGTTTCCCGGCGAGCGCACCAAGCTGACCCACGCGATGAGCTACGGCAGCCGGGTGCCGGGCAAGAAGAAGCAGCCGAACACCGCGCAGGGTTTCGAACTGCTCTCCGCGACCGTCAGCGCGTACACCGGGATCAAGCGGTTCGACGCGGGTGCCGTACTCACCTTCGGCGGCTTCGACAACCTGGTCGACGCACTCGGCGGGGTACGGCTCTACGTCGACCAGCGGGTCGTCTCGCAGCACCGGGAACCGGACGGTACGCACCGCGCGCTGCGCGGCGGCGGGTACGTCGGGCCGCAGATGGTCTACGAGAAGGGGCGCCGGAACTTCAACGGCTGGCAGGCGCTGGACTACGCCCGGCAGCGTTACACCAGCGGCGGGGCGTACACCCGGCAGCGGCACCAGCAGCAGCTCATCAAGGCGATGCTGGCGAAGATCCTCAGTCAGGACCTGGCCCGGGACCCCGACCGGGTCCGCCAGGTGGTCCGCAGGCTCGGCGACGCCCTGACCTTCGTCAGCGGCGGTAGCTCGGACGTCGTCGACTTCGGGTACGCGCTCAGCCGGCTCCGCCCCGAGACGATGACCCTGGTCGCGCTCCCCGGCAGCGGGGTGGGCCGGGGCGGCTCCTACCGGGGCGAACAGCTCACCTCGGTCGGCAGGAAGTTCATCACCGAGTTGCGCGCCGGCCGAGCCGACGCCTACCTGACGGCCAACCCGAAACTCGTCGTCAAGACCTGACCACCCGTACGGAGGGCACTCCGTGCGACGGTTTCCGGTGGTCTTCTGTGGCGGGTACGGATAACGCTTCGCGGGCACTTCGGTGGTCTCGTCGTCGTCTTGACCGTCCCTGGGTCGAGCAATAGCCTGCACTCGATGATCTCCGGGGCATCCGGCCTCGGGTCGTCGACGACGGGGAGGAACAGCGTGCGATTCGGTAAACGACTGACCTTGTTGGTCGCGATGGTTAGTGGTCTTCTGGTCCTGTCCGGAAATCCAGCACAGGCCGCCTATTACAACATCTACAGCGACATAGCCAGCACGCCCAACACCAGCTGCTGCACCGGGGCGCAGGGCTTCGCCGCCGGATCCACCTACCTCTACTCCATCAAGAACCGCACCAACTACGACGACACCTCCGTCATCTACCGGGTGCACAAGACCAGCGGTGCGCGGGTGCTGATGACGAACGGCACGAACGGCGGGACGACGAACCCGTGGCTCGGGCACGGGAACGACATGACGATCGTCGACATCGACGGGCAGCACCACCTGTTCGTCGTCACCATGAAGGACAGCGGCGCGCAGCTCGTGAAGCTCCGCTACGACGGCACGACCTACTATCACGCCGGGTCCTACCAGTTGCGGCTCAACGGGGCCGTGGCGACGCCGTCCGGGATCAGCCGGGTCTCGGTCAGCAGCACCACGATCGCGTTCATGTTCAAGAGCGGCCGGACGGTCTACAACGGCAGTCTCCCGCTGCGCGCCTCCGCCGGGACCATCGAGCTGACGACCGCGTTCACCCTCCAGGTCGACGGCGCCCTCGTCAACGGCGCCACGGTGCCGGACCTGAACACCTTCACCAACCAGGGGTTCTTCTACGACGCGTCGAAGCGGGTCCTCTACTACCCGCTGACGAAGGCCAACCGCAGCATCGTGCTGGTCTACCGGAACGTGTTGCCGACGACGACCGGGACGGCACCCGCCGCCACCGACCTCTCCTTCCGGATCACGTCCTCGAAATACTCGACGCTGTTCGAGATCGAAGGCGTGGGAATCAGCGACGGCAAACTGTACTTCAACACGAACCGGGCGAACGCGGACGGCTCGTTCGACGGGGTCCACGTGTTCAACGACTACGTCGCCGCCTAGCGCGACAACGGGCGGAAATTGCCGTGGCCCGGCGATCGGGCCACAGCGGTTTCCGCCCGGTCGATCAGGGCATCGGCGGTGCCGTGGAGCCGGAGAGCCAGTCGTCGAAAAACTGGCGCAGTTTCTTACCGGAAATCCGTTCGGCATGCGCGACGAAATCGTCGGTTGTCGCGTTCCCGTTGCGCCGCTCCGCCGTCCAGGTGGTCAGGATCCGGAAGAACGCCTCGTCGCCGACCGTACGCCGCAGCGCGTGCACGGCCAGCGCGCCGCGCTTGTAGACCGCCCGGCTGAAGATCTGCGTCCGGCCCGGATCCAGCGCCGGTGCCGCCCAGTCGGTGCCGGCGTAGACCCGCTCGAACATCTCCTGCGCGCTCGGGCCGCCGTCGTGTTCGGTCCAGAGCCACTCGGCATAGCTGGCGAAGCCCTCGTTGAGCCAGAGGTCGCTCCAGCGCCGGATCGAGACGCTGTTCCCGAACCACTGGTGGGCCAGCTCGTGCGCCACCACCTCCAGGTCCGGGCCGCCGGAGAAGAACGCCGGGCCGTACACCGGGCGGGACTGGGTCTCCAGGGCGTACCCGATCCGTTCCTCGGCGATCGCGATCCCGCCGTACGCCTCGAACGGGTACGGGCCGAACCGGGTGGCCAGGAAGTCGGCGATCTCGCCAGTGCGGGCCAGTGACTGCTCGGCCGGGCCGCCGGCCGGCAGGCTCGCCGCGATCGCGGTGACAATCGGCCTGCCGGCGTGCGTACCGGTGCTGACCCGGTAGTTCCCGATCACCAGGGTGACCAGGTAGCTGGCCATCGGCACCCGTTCCGCCCAGCGCCAGGTGGTCCAGCCGGCGTCGGTACTGCGGCCGTCCGGTACGCCGTTGCTCAGCGCCGCCAGCCCCTCCGGCACGGTGGCCTCGATCTGGTACGTCGCCTTGTCCTGCGGATGGTCGTTGACCGGGAACCAGGTGCTCGCCGACTCCGGCTGGCCGAGCGCGATCGCGCCGTCCGAGGTGTGCAGCAGGCCGCCGTTGCCCAGTTCGGGGCTGGTGATCGGGGCCGGCTTGCCGGAGTAGCGCACCCGTACCCCGAATTGCCTGCCCTTGCCGAGGCCGGTCGCCGGGGTGACCACCAGTTCGTCCTCGGTCCGGGCGTGTCCGGCGTCGACCCCGTCCACCTGCACCGACGCCACGGTCAGCCCGGCCAGGTCGAGGTTGAACCGGGATAGCTCCTGGGTCGCGGTCGCCTCGATCGTGGCGTCGCCGGTCAGCTCGTCGGTGGCCGGGTCGTACCGGACCTTGAGGCGGTAGCCGGCGACGTCGTAGCCGCCGTTGCCGTAGGTCGGGAAGTACGGGTCGCCGACCCCGGGCGCCCCGGGGCGGAAACCGGCGGTCGCCGGCCGGTCGTCCCGGCGGAAGCCGGTGCAACCGCCGGTCGAGACCAGCACCAGCAGGATCGCCGACAACGCCGCCAGCAGTGCCGGCAGTATGCCGGCCGGCGCCGGCCGCGCACGGACCGGGCCGCCGTCGTCGCCGGTCGGGCGGTGGCCCGACGACCTCTCCATCACGCCTCCGCGGTCACGGTGGCGGCCACCGGTCACCGGTCGAGGACGAGCCCGACCTTCTGGAACTCCTTCAGGTCCCGGTAGCCGCATTTCGCCATCGCCCGGCGCAGCCCGCCGAACAGGTTGAGTTGCCCCTCCGGGTCGTCCGACGGCCCGAAGAGCAGCTTCTCCATCGAGCCGAGCGGCTCGTCGGCCACCCCGTACGCCCCGCGCGGCAGCTTGGGGTGGCTGGCCGCCGGATGCCACCAGGCGCCGCCGGCCGGTGCCTCGGCGCAGAGCGAGAGCGGCTCGCCGAGCATCACCGCGTCGGCGCCGCAGCCGAGCGCCTTGGCGATGTCGCCGGAGGTCTGCAGGTCGCCGTCGGCGATCAGGTGCACGTACCGGCCGCCGGTCTCGTCGAGGTAGTCCCGGCGGGCCGCCGCCGCGTCGGCGATCGCGCTGGCCATCGGCACCCGGATGCCGAGCACCGACTCGGTGGTCGACCAGTCGTCACCGCCGAGCCCGACGATCACCCCGGCCGCGCCGGTGCGCATCAGGTGCAGCGCCGTCTTGTAGTCGGTGCAGCCACCGGCGACGACCGGCAGGTCGAGGTCGGCGATGAACTCCTTGAGATTCAGCGGCTCGTCGGTGGTGGAGACGTGCTCGGCCGAGACGATGGTGCCCTGGATCACCAGGATGTCCACCCCGGCGTCCAGGATCACCGGGGCCAGCGCCAGGGTGTGCTGCGGGGAGACCCGGACGGCGACCGTGCCGCCGCCCTCGCGCATCTGGCGTACCCGCTCGGCGATCAGCTCGGGGCGGATCGGTTCGGCGTACACCTCCTGGAGCCGGCGGGTGGCGGCGGAGCCCTCCTCCAGCCGGGACAGCTCCTCCAGGACCTTGCTCGGGTCCTCGTACCGGGTCCACAGGCCCTCGACGTTGAGCACCCCGAGCCCGCCGAGCCGGCCCAGCGCGACCGCCGAGGCGGGGCTCATGGTGGCGTCCGAGGGGTGCCCGACGCAGGGGATCCCGAACTGGTACGCGTCGAGCTGCCAGGCCGTGGAGACGTCGTCCACGTCCCGGGTACGCCGGCTCGGCACGATCGCGATGTCGTCCAGGTGGTAGCCGCGCTGTGCGGTCTTGCCCAGCCCGATCTCGACCACGTCACGCATGGGTCACTCCAGAGTAGAAAAAGGGGGTGGTGGCGGGAAGGCGGCGACCGTCAGCGGGTGTGGTAGTTCGGCGCCTCGACCGTCATCTGGATGTCGTGCGGGTGGCTTTCCTTCAGGCCGGCGGCGGTGATCCGGATCAGCTGGCCCCGGCGGTGCAGCTCGGGGATGGTCTCCGCGCCGACGTACCCCATCGCCAGCCGCAGGCCGCCGATGAGCTGGTGGGCGACCCGGGCCAGCGGGCCGCGGTAGGGCACCTGCCCCTCGACGCCCTCCGGCACCAGCTTCTCCTCGCTGGTCACGTCGTCCTGGAAGTAGCGGTCCTTGGAGTACGACCGGGCCTGTCCCCGGGACTGCATGGCGCCGAGCGACCCCATCCCCCGGTACGCCTTGAACTGCTTGCCGTTTATGAACATCAGCTCGCCGGGGCTCTCCTCGGAGCCGGCCAGCAGGCTGCCGAGCATCACGGTGTCGCCGCCGGCCACGAGCGCCTTGGCGATGTCGCCCGAGTATTGGATGCCGCCGTCGGCGATCACCGGCACCCCGGCCGGCCGGGCGGCCCGGGTCGCCTCCATGATCGCGGTGATCTGCGGCACGCCGACCCCGGCGACGATCCGGGTGGTGCAGATGGCACCCGGGCCGACCCCGACCTTCACCGCGTCGGCACCGGCCTCGACAAGTGCACTGGCCCCGGCGTAGGTCGCCACGTTGCCGCCGATCACGTCGACCGTGGTGTCCCGCTTGAGCCGGCCGACCATGTCCAGCACGGCCCGCTGGTGCCCGTGCGCGGTGTCCACGATCAGCACGTCGACCCCGGCGTCGACGAGCGCGCGGGCCCGCTTGTAGGCGTCCTCGCCGACCCCGACGGCGGCGGCCACCCGCAGCCGGCCGGCGCCGTCCTTGGTGGCCAGCGGGTACTGCTCGCTCTTGGCGAAGTCCTTGACGGTGATCAGCCCGCGCAGCCGCCCGTCCGGGTCGACGATCGGCAGCTTCTCGACCTTGTGCCGGCGGAGCAGGTCGAGCGCCTGCTCCTTGGTCACCCCGACCTCGGCGGTGACCAGCGGCATCCGGGTCATGATCTGCCGGACCGGAGTGTCGCCGTCGGTGACGAACCGCATGTCGCGGTTGGTCACGATGCCGACCAGGGTGCCCTGGGCGTCGGTCACCGGCACCCCGGAGATCCGGTAGCGCCCGCAGAGCGCGTCGACGTCCCGCAGCGTGTCGTCGGGGCCGCAGGTGACCGGGTGGGTGACCATGCCGGCCTCGGAGCGCTTCACCAGGTCGACCTGGAGCGCCTGGTCCTCGATCGAGAGGTTGCGGTGCAGTACGCCCATGCCGCCCTGCCGGGCCATCGCGATCGCCATCCGGGCCTCGGTCACCGTGTCCATCGGGCTGGAGACCAGCGGGATGGACAGCTCGACGTTGCGGCTGAGCCGGGTGATCGTGTTCACCCGGCTCGGGATGATCTCGGACTCACCGGGTTGCAGCAGCACGTCGTCGAAGGTCAACCCGAGCGGCACCACCCGGGCCGAACCGGCCGGCAGTTCGGGCAGGTGCCCCGCGAGCTGGTCGGCGTCGGTGGCCAGCGGAAGGTCGTTGGTGGGTCGGTTCTCCACGATGTGTCCCCTGCTGCTGTGGTTGACGGTGCGCTGCGGTTGACGGTCGACGACGATCACGGCCGACGCGGCGCGACCACCGCCGACGCGGGTCGCCTCGGCGCTGTGCTGGTCGGACAGGCTGCCTGGCGGCAGGGCGGTGTCAGGGCTCGCCCCGGGTACGGCGCGATGGTTCATCGTACCCATCCGTGCCGGGTGGGCGTCGCGGGCGCGGGGATGGCGCGGTACAGGCGAGGAACGGGTGACCACGCCGGGCGGTGTTGGGACTACGGTGGAGGGGTGCACGAGGAGCCGATCGACCCGTTCAACGGTGACCCCGCCGATCCCTCCGCCGGCCTCGACGACCCGGGCGAGGAGGCCGACCTCGACCCGCTCAGCGAGGTCGAGCGACAGGACGTGCTCGAGGACCTCGCCGACCTGGAGATCTACCAGGCGCTGCTCGGTCCGGTCGGGGTACGCGGCCTCGTCATCGAGTGCGAGGACTGCCGGGAGCCGCACTACTTCGACTGGGACCTGCTCCGGGGCAACCTGCGGCACCTGCTCAACTCCGGCCGGCCCCGGGTGCACGAGCCGGCGTACGACCCCGACCCGGACCACTACGTCAGCTGGGAGTACGCCCGAGGCTACGCCGACGGGGTGCACGACACCCTGACCGAGACCGCCGAGGAGAACGACGGCGAGGCCGAGACGCCGCGCTGAGGTGTGAGGAAGGGCCCCCGCATATCGTTTTCTGTTGTAGCGGGGGCCCTTCCTTGCACTCCTTCGGCGGTGTCGGTCAGGCGACCAGGCCGGCGCGGAAGCCGGCCGCCACGGCGTGCGCCCGGTCCCGGGCGCCGAGCTTGCGGAACAGCCGCCGGGCGTGGGTCTTCACGGTGTCCTCGGAGACGAAGAGTTCCCGGCCGATCTCCGCGTTACTCTTCCCGTCCGCCATCCCGACCAGCACCTGCATCTCGCGCTCGGTAAGCACCGGCCGGCGCGGCGGCACGGGGCGGCCGGAGCCGTCGGCAGCGTCGGCGCCGCGCGGCTGCTGGCCGGCGACTCCACCGGGCCCGTCCGGGGCACCCTGCTCCGCCGGGTACGCCGGACCGGTGCCGCCCGGCTGAGCCGGCTCGGTCGGGGCGTTCGGGTCGTCACCGCGCTGGGCCGGCACCACCGCCGGCCCGGTCGGCTGCTCCCCGCCCGTCTCGCCGGTGCCGACCCGCGACTCCGGGTCGTCGCGGCGGCGTACCGTCGACTCGTCCGCCGCCGGGCGACCGCCGGGTCCGTCGTTTGCCGGACCCTCCGGTCGCGGCCCGGCCGGCGCCCGCACCGCGCTGCCCAGCCGCTGACCGGCGCCCGGGTGGCCCCCCGGGTCGCCGGGCTCACCGCCGCGCCCGGCGCCGACCGGGCCGCCCGCCTGGCCGCCGGTCAGCGCGCCGCCGGCCAGCGCGGCACCGCCCCGGCCGGATCTGCCGCCGAGCAGCAGGATCGCCTTGGCGACCACGCTCACCAGGTCATGGTCGCTGCCCTGGATCAGCCCCCGGGCGCCGGCCGCGATGGTCGCCGCGGCGACCCCGGGGTCCTCGGTGCCGAGCAGCAGGATCGCCGCTCCGGGTGACCGGGCCAGGACCCGCCGGGTGAAGCCGACGCTGTCCGGGCGGGTGAGCGCGGTGTCCGCGAGCACCACGTCCGCCGGCCGCTCGGCGAGCCGGAGCATGGCCTCGGGGTCGGACACCGCGGTACGGACCGCGGCGGCCAACCCCAGCCGGGCCGCCGCCGCCGCGACGTTCTGGGCCGCGAGCGGGGTCCGGACGCAGACAAGAACGGTGCGCACGGTGGTCTCCTCTCCGCAACGAGGAGACCACGCCAGCGAATGATCATGATGAGTTTCCCCGGATGAACCACAAACTTTTTGGACGATTCGCCGCACCGATCGGCTTCGTGGCCAGAAGTTCGCGATCAAGTACGTGTGAGCCGTCCGCGCCGGGGGTATCGGGACCCGTGGTCGGAACGGTGCGCCTGCGCGGCCCGCCGCCCGGATCCCGACCGGAGCGTTTCTCGCGGTGCCGCGCGGAAGGAGGGTGCTGATGTCGAACGTACGCAGGCTGCCTGGACCCATCGTCGACCTGTGGGAGTGGCAGCGGCTTGGCGCCTGCCGGGGCCGGGACAGCGCCCAGTTCTTCCACCCGGACGGTGAGCGGGGCTCGTCCCGCAACCGCCGGGAGGCCAATGCCAAGGCGGTCTGCGGAGCCTGCCCGGTTCGGGCCGAATGTGCCGCCCACGCGCTCGCCGTCCGCGAGCCGTACGGGGTGTGGGGTGGTTTCAGCGAGTCCGAGCGGCTCCGGCTGCTCGCCCTCGGCTGGGAGGACCTCGCCGACCGTCGAGGACACCGGGTGGACATCGCCCGGCTGGAGGCCCGGCTCGGGCAGCCCTTCCGTTCGACGGTGCCGATGCAGCGGTCGGCCTGACCGCGCCGGCGAACACCGCGACGTGCCGGCTGGCGCCGCCCCCTCCAGGGGGACGGCGCCGGCCGATTTCTGCGATCGATCAGGTGGTGGCGGGGTTGCTGGCGGCCGGGATGTCGGCACAGTCGCGCCGGTACAGCGCCAGGTCCGTACGCCCGTCACCGTCGTAGTCACCCGGGGCGGGAATGTCCGCACACCCGCCGTACCTGTGATCGGCGAACGATGCCGATCCGGGACGGCGCACCGGAACGGGACCGGCGCCCCGCTCCTCAGGCGACGGTGACCCGGACCGCGTGCCAACCGGTGGCGCCGTCGGGAGCGACCGGACGCGACTGGCCGGTCTGCACCGCACCGGTGGCGTCCGTCGCCCGCACCCGCAGGGTGTGCTCACCCGCAGTGGCGGTCCACCGCCAGGACCACTGCACCCAGGTGTCGGTCGAGGTCGCCGGGGCCAGCGTCGCCGGCTGCCAGTCGCCGTCGTCGACGCGTACCTCGACCTGCCGGATCCCCACGTGCTGCGCCCAGGCCACCCCGGCGACCGTGACCTCGCCGGCCGCCAGCCGCCGGCCCGCCCGGGGCGTGTCGATCCGCGACTGGGTCTTGATCGGCCCCCGCGCCGACCAGCCCCGGGGCACCCAGTACGCGTCGAAGTCGGCGAAACTGGTCAACTCCAGCTCCACCAGCCACTTGCAGGCCGAGACGTAGCCGTACAGGCCGGGCACCACCACCCGGACCGGGAAGCCGTGTTCGATCGGCAGCGGTTCGCCGTTCATCCCGACGGCCAGCATCGCGTCCCGGCCGTCGGTGAGCACCTCGGTCGGGCTGCCGCAGGTCCACCCGTCGGCGGAGCGGGCCACCACCTGGTCCGCCCCGGGCAGCGGCCCGGCCTCGGCTAGCAGCGGCCCGAGCGGCACGCCGAGCCAGCGGGCGTTGCCGATCAGGTCGCCGCCGACCTCGTTGGAGACGCAGGCGAGGGTGATGTGCCGTTCGACCATCGGCCGGGCGAGCAACTCGGCGTAGTCCAGGGTGATCGGTCGGCGTACCCGCCCGGAGATCCGCAACCGCCAGCGGTGCGGATCCACCCTCGGCACCACCAGGGCGGTGTCGATCCGATAGAAGTCCCGGTTCGGCGTCACGTACGGCGCCAACCCGGGCACCGCCAGTTCGGCGCCGGCCGGTAGCGGTGCCGCTGGGACGGCCGGGGCCGGCAACTCGATCGCCTCCCGGGCCGCCGAGACGTCCCGGCGGGTGGCGAGCCAGCGCCCGCCGAAGCCGCCGACCGCCGCCCCGCCGGTCGCGATCCCGACCGCGGTCAGGAACCGCCGTCGCGCGTACGCGTCCGGGCGGGCGGTGACAATCGGTGCGGCGGCGGCCCGGCCGAGCGGGCCGGCGACGAGAAGCCGCAGTACGCCGGCCGCCAACAGGGCCCCGACCAGCGAGGGCAGTACGGCCACCGGGCCGGCTCCGGGCCGGGTCGACGCGGCGAGTACGCCGACCGCGCCGAAGAGGGCGATCCCGGCGTACCCGAGGGGCAGCGAGCGGACCGCGACCAGCCCGACCAGTACGGCGAACCCGGCGAGCAGTACGGCGGTGCCGACCAGGAGGGCGATCTTGTCGTACACGTAGAAGAGGTCCACGGCGAACCGCTTGAGCGGGGCGGGCGCCAGGTCCACCACCGCACCGCCGACCGCGACCAGCGGTGCGGAACGGGCGCCGGTGAGCACCGCCACCGCCTCGGCCACGCCGACCGCGACGGCCGCCGCGGCCAATCCGGCCAGCGCGCCGAGCCGGCGGGGCAGTCTCCCGCCCCCGGTCGGGGGCGGCGCCGTCGGCTGGTCGGCACCGGGATCCGGAATCGTCTTCACCGGACCAAGTGTTGCCGGCCGTGGCCGGGACCGGAAGGCACGTCAGGGGTTCGTAATCCGTTCCGCCGGCCGGTCCGGGCTCACGGCCCGGACCGGTCGGCGGCCCGCCGAACGTCGGCTCAGAAGCCCGGACCGTGCTGGTGGCCGTGCCCGTGGCCGTGCCCGTGCCCACCGGCGGCGGCCGGCTCGGCCTTCTCCGGCTTCTCCACCACCAGGCTCTCGGTGGTAAGCAGCAGCCCGGCGATCGACGCCGCGTTGGTGACGGCGTTGCGGGTCACCTTCACCGGGTCGACGATGCCGGCCTTGGCCAGGTCCTTGTACTCGCCGGTGGCGGCGTCGAGGCCGGTGCCCCAGCCCTGCTCGGCGACCTTCTGCACGACCACGTAGCCGTCGTGCCCGGCGTTCTGGGCGATCCACCGCAGCGGCTCGACGAGCGCCTTGCGGACGATCGAGACGCCCACCTTCTCGTCGCCGGTCAGCCCGAGGTCACCGTCGAGCGCCGAGGAGATCTGCACCAGCGCGGCGCCGCCGCCCGGCACGGTGCCCTCCTCGACCGCGGCCTTGGTCGCGGCGATGGCGTCCTCGATGCGGTGCTTGCGCTCCTTCATCTCGACCTCGGTCGCCGCGCCGGCCTTGATCACCGCGATGCCGCCGGAGAGCTTGGCCAGCCGCTCCTGGAGCTTCTCCCGGTCCCAGTCGGAGTCGGAGGCCTCGATCTCCTTGCGGATCTGGGTGATCCGCTCGGTGACGTCGTTGTCCCGGCCCCGGCCGTCGATGATCGTGGTGTTGTCCTTGTCGACCACCACCCGGCGGGCGGTGCCGAGCACCTCGACGCCGACCGAGTCGAGCTTGTAGCCCAGCTCGGGGGCGACCACCTCGCCGCCGGTCAGGATCGCCATGTCCTGGAGCATCGCCTTGCGCCGGTCGCCGAAGCCGGGCGCCTTCACCGCGCAGACCTTGACGGTCTTGCGGATCGAGTTGACCACCAGGGTGGAGAGCGCCTGCCCCTCCACGTCCTCGGCGACGATCAGCAGCGGCTTGCCGCTCTGCAGGACCTTCTCCAGCAGCGGCAGCAGCTCCTCGATCGAGGAGATCTTCTGGGTGGTGATCAGGATGTACGCGTCCTCGAGCACCGCCTCCTGCGACTCCGTGTCGGTGACGAAGTTCGGCGAGACGAAGCCCTTGTCGAACTGGAGGCCCTCGGTGACCTCCAGCTCGGTGGCCAGGGTCGAGCCCTCCTCGACGGTGATCACACCGTCCCGGCCGACCTTCTCCATCGCCTCGGCGATCAGGTCGCCGATGGTGGCGTCCTGGGCCGAGATCGTCGCCACGTGCGCGACCGACTCCCGGCTGCCCACCTCGACGGCCTTCTCCAGCAGCGCCTCGGAGATCTTCGCGGCGGCCAGGTCGATGCCGCGCTTCAGCCCGGCCGGGCCGGCACCGGCGGCGACGTTGCGCAGGCCCTCCCGGACCATCGCCTGGGCCAGCACGGTGGCGGTGGTGGTCCCGTCGCCGGCGACGTCGTTGGTCTTGGTCGCCACCTCCTTGACCAGCTGCGCGCCGAGGTTCTCGTACGGGTTGGTGAGTTCGATCTCCTTGGCGATGGTCACGCCGTCGTTGGTGATCGTCGGGGCACCGAACTTCTTGTCCAGGACGACATTGCGCCCGCGCGGGCCGAGAGTGACCTTGACCGTGTCCGCGAGCGCGTTGACACCGTGCTCCAGCAGGTGCCGGGCGTCATCCGAGAAGCTCAGAATCTTCGCCATTGTGTTAACAGGGTCCCTTCACGCAGCGCTGCCCCGGCCCGGCAGGGCCGGTCCGGGGCAGCGTCACTGAAATCAGTCAGATCACTTCTCGATGACGGCGAGGACGTCGCGGGCGGAGAGCACCAGGTACTCCTCGCCGGCGTACTTGACCTCGGTGCCGCCGTACTTCGAGTAGATGACCGTGTCGCCGACCTTCACGTCAACCGGGATCCGGTTGCCGTCGTCGTCGAAGCGGCCGGGGCCGACAGCGAGGACGGTGCCCTCCTGCGGCTTCTCCTTGGCGGTGTCGGGAATCACGATGCCCGACGCCGTGGTCGTCTCAGCCTCGTTCGCCTGGACCAGGATCCGGTCCTCGAGCGGCTTGATCGCAACCTTGGTCGCGGTAGTCACGGGCATACCCTCCTGGGGTACTGGTTTCTGTGCTGGCCGGCGAGCCGACCAGCGTCAATCTGCCACATGCCACCGGGCGGGGCCGTCGTCGCGGGTGCCGGTCCGCCTGGCGTTCAACTCCCGGACAACCGCCCGGAAGCTGGCACCCTCGGTTTGAGAGTGCTAACCGCAGGTTATGCCGGTGGCTAGCACTCCGTCAAGGAGAGTGCCAACCCGACACGCCCTTTCCCTACCTCGGCCGGCACAATGCTGCGGTGGACCTGGAGCAGTTCGCCGCGCTGCGTACCCCGGAAGGGGGAACCGCGCTGGCCGCCGCCGCCGAGTTGGCCGGCGGCGACCCGCTGGCCGCGGCGGCGGCGCTGCGCGCGGCCGGGGTGCCGGCCGGGCTGGCCGCCGCCGCGCTGACCCAGGCCGGGCTGCGCCGCCGGGCGGCGGTCAAGTTCGGCCCGGAGGCCGCCGGGATGTTCTTCACCCGGGCCGGGCTGGAGCAGGCCACCCGGGCCGCCGTCGCCGCCCGCCGGGCCGCCCGGCTGCGCGCCGCCGGGGTCGGCACGCTCGTGGACCTCGGTTGCGGCCTCGGCGCCGACGCCATCGCCGCCGCCCGGGCCGGCATCCGGGTGTACGGCGTGGAGGCCGACCCGCTCACCGCGGCGATGGCCGCCGCGAACGCCGGGGCGGCCGGGGTGGCCGAGACCTTCACGGTCACGCTCGGCGACGCGACGCGGTTCGACCTCACCGCCGTGCAGGGGCGGCCGGTCGACGCGGTGTTCTGCGACCCGGCCCGGCGGCGGGCCGGCACCGGCCGGCGGATCTTCGACCCGGCCGCCTACTCGCCACCCTGGGACTTCCTGCTCGACCTGGTCGACCGGGTGCCCCGGACAGTCTTCAAGGTCGCCCCGGGGATCGAACACCGGCTGCTGCCGGCGGGTGCCGAGGGCGAGTGGGTGAGCGTCGACGGCGACCTGGTCGAGGCGACCGTCTGGTCCGGCCCGACCGACTCCGGCCCGCACGGCGCCAGCCCGACCAACTCCGGCCCGACCGACTCCGGCCCGCTCGGCACCGTGCCGCGCCGGGCCACCCTGCTGGTCGGGTCGGCGGTGCACGAACTCACCGGCGACGGCACCCGGCAGGCGCCGGTCGGCCCGCTCCGGCGCTACCTGTACGACCCGGACCCGGCGGTGGTCCGGTCCCACCTGGTCGCCGAGTTCGCCGGTACGGTCGACGGCACCCTCGCCGATCCCGAGATCGCGTACGTCTACGCCGACACCGCCCACCCCACCCCGTACGCCCGGTGCCTGGAGGTGGTCGAGGCGCTGCCGTTCTCGCTGAAACGGCTGCGCGCCCGGCTGCGGGAGCTGGGGGTCGGCCGGGCGGAGATCCTGAAGCGGGGCTCGGCGCTGGAGCCGGAGCGGCTCCGTCGCGACCTGCGGCTGGCCGGCGACGCGGCGACCAGTCTGGTGCTGACCCGGGTCGCCGGGGCGCCCACGGTGCTGCTCTGCCGTCCGCTGCCGGCCCCGGACCTGGCCACGTCGAGCGGGTAGGCTGCGCGGTCGTGGCGGGCAGGGGCACACCGGCGACCGCGCTGCTGACCCGGCAGCGGGTCGCGCACACCCTGCACCCGTACGACGTCGCGCCGGAGACGCCGAACTACGGTGCCGAGGTGGCGGCGGCGCTCGGCGTACCGCCGGAGCGGGTCTTCAAGTCGCTTGTCGCCACCGTCGACGGGGTGCTGACCGTGGCGGTGGTGCCGGTGACCGGGGAACTCGACCTCAAGGCACTGGCGGTGGCGGTGGGCGGCAAGCGGGCGACGCTCGCCGACCGGGCACTGGCCGAGCGGACCACCGGCTATGTCCGGGGCGGCATCAGCCCACTCGGACAGCGCAGGGCGTTGGCCACCGTGCTGGACGCCTCGGCCGAGCGCTTTCCCACCGTCTACGTCTCGGCCGGCCGCCGGGGGCTGCAACTCGAACTCGCTCCGGCCGACCTGATCCGGCTCACCTCCGCCAGCACCGCGCCGGTCGCCGCACCCTGACCCGACGGGTTCCGCACCTGACCCGACCGGCCCCACGCGCCGGCCCGACGGGCTCCGCACCGCGCTCCGCGCACCGGCCCGCCGGACCCGCAGCCGGGTCGCCATATTTCCGGCTTATTGCCACCGGCCGATGCCGGGATGTCCCTCACGTTGCTGAATTGTTATTCCCAGCAACAAACTCGTGGCCTCGGTGACCTTGCCCGAACGACTCTCCGCGAAATACGTTGCCGGACACAACAAAAGTGAGGCGGGGCGGTCGCCGCAGCCCACCTGACCGCCGCCGGGCCGGCACCCGGCGGAGACGCTCGGAGCAGCCCAACGGGGGGAGGCCACCGGGCAGCACGGCGACCCGTTCCGGTGTACCACCGCTGAACCCGAGACACCACACCCACCCCGAAAGGACCCGTGCAATGCGCAGAGGGATCCTCACCATCGCTGCCGTGGGGCTGCTGACCACGGGCGGGCTCGCCGCCTGCGGCGACGACTCCGGCGACGGCGGCGGTAGCACCGCCGAACCGATGATCGGCGTCATCCTCCCGGACAGCGCCTCGTCGGTCCGCTGGGAGACGGCGGACCGGAAGTACCTGGAGGAGGCGTTCAAGGCCGCCGGCGTGAAGTACAAGATCCAGAACGCCCAGGGCGACAAGGCGCAGTTCCAGACCCTCGCCGACCAGATGATGACCGAGGGCGTCAACGTCCTGATGATCGTCAACCTGGACTCCGGCACCGGCAAGGCGGTCCTGGACAAGGCCAAGAGCCAGGGCGTGCTCACCATCGACTACGACCGGCTGACCCTGGGCGGCTCGGCCGAGTACTACGTCAGCTTCGACAACGAGGCGGTCGGCAAGCTCCAGGGCGAGGGCCTGGTCAAGTGCCTGACCGACAAGGGTGCCAAGAACCCGGTCGTCGCCGAGCTGAACGGCTCGGAGACCGACAACAACGCCACCCTGTTCAAGAACGGCTACGACAGCATCCTCCAGCCCAAGTACGACGCCAAGGAGTACGTCAAGGGCCCGGACCAGTGGGTGCCCGCCTGGGACAACACCCAGGCCGGCACGATCTTCGAGCAGATGATGACCCAGCAGAACGGCAAGATCGACGGCGTACTGGCCGCGAACGACGGGCTGGGCAACGCGGTCATCTCCGTGCTCAAGCGGAACAAGCTCAACGGCAAGGTCCCGGTGACCGGCCAGGACGCCAGCGTGCAGGGTCTGCAGAACATCCTCGCCGGTGACCAGTGCATGACCGTCTACAAGGCGGTCAAGAAGGAGGCCGACGCCGCCGCCGAACTGGCGATCGCGCTGGCCAAGGGCGAGAAGAAGAGCGCACCCACCACGGTGAAGGACCCGGAGGGCAACCGGGACGTACCGTCGGTGCTGCTCGAGCCGAAGGCCATCTACAAGGAGAACGTCAAGGACGTCGTCGACGACGGCTACGTCAGCAAGGCGGAACTCTGCACGGGCGCCTTCGCCGCCGCCTGCGCCGAGGTCGGCCTGGGCTGACCCGAGTACGGCATTGGGCTCGACCGGCCCGCCGCGGACGCCGCCCGGTACGGAACCATCCGTGCCGGGCGGCGTCCGCGCCCCGTAGACGACTGGACCGGACCCGTGATCGGTGACCCCGCGATCGGCACCCGCACCCGGACACCCGCGTAAAGGAGACCAACCCGTGTCCGCGACACCCCTGCTGGAACTGCGCGGGATCGACAAGAGCTTCGGTCCCGTCCAGGTCCTCCACGACGTCGACCTCTCGGTCAACCCCGGTGAGGTGACCGCGCTGGTCGGCGACAACGGCGCCGGCAAGTCGACCCTCGTCAAGTGCGTCGCCGGGATCCACTCGGCCGACGGCGGCCAGATCCTCTTCGAGGGCCGGCCCGTACAGATCCACAATCCCCGGGACGCCGCCACTCTCGGCATCGAGGTCGTCTACCAGGACCTCGCACTCTGCGACAACCTCGACATCGTGCAGAACATGTTCCTCGGCCGGGAGAAGCGCAGCGGCCTCGTGCTGGACGAGCCGACGATGGAACAGATGGCCGCCGAGACCCTGGCCGGACTCTCCGTGCGGACCGTGAAGTCGCTGCGGCAGCACGTCTCCAGCCTCTCCGGCGGGCAGCGCCAGACCGTGGCGATCGCCAAGGCGGTGCTCTGGAACAGCCGGCTGGTGATCCTGGACGAGCCGACCGCCGCGCTCGGCGTGGCACAGACCGCCCAGGTGCTCGAACTGGTCCGGCGACTGGCCGACAACGGCCTCGCCGTCGTGCTCATCTCGCACAACATGAACGACATCTTCGCCGTCTCCGACCAGATCGCCATGCTCTATCTCGGCCAGATGGTCGCGCAGCTGCGCACCAGCGACGTCACGCACGCCCAGGTGGTCGAGCTGATCACCGCCGGACGCAGCGGCGGCCTCGGGCTGACCGCCGAGAACGGCAACGGCAACGGCAGGCACGACACCCCACCCACCGAGACGACGAGTGCAGGAGCCGACATATGAGCGCCGCCCCCACCACCACCGTGGTGCCGCCGGCCGAGGTGCCGGGCGCACCGGTGCCCACGGTGGGCAGCCACTTCCGGGACTACCTGGCCCGGGTACGCGGCGGCGACATGGGCGCGCTGCCCGCCGTCCTCGGCCTGATCGTGCTCTGCGCAGTCTTCACCGCGCTGCGCCCGAACTTCATGACCGAGGGCAACTTCGCCAACCTCTTCACCCAGGGCGCGGCGGTGATGCTGATCGCGATGGGGCTGGTCTTCGTCCTGCTGCTCGGCGAGATCGACCTCTCGGCCGGCTTCGCCAGCGGGGTCTGCGCGGCCGTACTCGCCCAGCTGGTCACCCTGCGGGGCTACCCCTGGTGGGTCGCGGTCGCCGCCGCACTCGTCACCGGCGTGGTGATCGGGCTGGTGCTCGGCTTCCTGGTGGCCAAGGTCGGCATCCCCTCCTTCGTGGTCACCCTCGCCGCCTTCCTCGCCTTCCAGGGCATCGTGCTGCTGCTGATCAAGGGCGGCACCAACGTCTCGGTCCGGGACGACGTGCTGGTGGCGATCGCCAACCGGAACATGCCGCCGTGGCTCGGCTGGGCACTGACCCTGCTCGGGGTGGCCGGCTACGCCGTCGTGCAACTGCTGCGGCACCGCAAGCGGAGCGGGCTCGGGCTGGTCACCGAACCGCTCGCCGTGGTGCTGATCCGGATCGGCGGGCTGGCGGTGATCGCCGGCACGGCGGTGTACCTGCTCAATCAGGAGCGCAGCCGCAACGCGCTCGTCTCGCTCAAGGGCGTACCCATCGTGGCTCCGATCATCGTGGTGCTGCTGGTCGCGCTCACCTTCGTACTGCAACGCACCGCTTACGGCCGGCACGTCTACGCGGTCGGCGGCAACCGGGAGGCGGCCCGCCGGGCCGGCATCAACGTGGACCGGATCCGGATCTCCGTCTTCGTGATCTGCTCCTCGATGGCGGCGATCGGCGGCATCGTGGCGGCCAGCCGGGCCACCTCGGTCGACGCCAACACCGGGGGCAGCAAGGTCCTGCTCTACGCGGTCGGCGCGGCGGTCATCGGCGGCACCAGCCTCTTCGGCGGCAAGGGCCGGATCGTGGACGCGGTGCTCGGCGGTGCGGTGATCGCGGTCATCGACAACGGCATGGGCCTGCTCGGCCGCAGCTCCGGCTTCACCTTCGTGGTGACCGGCCTGGTACTGCTGCTCGCGGCCAGTGTGGACGCGCTGTCCCGACGGCGGGCCGCCGCGACCGGTAACCGATAAGGGGCAGCATGCGCGCGGGGCCGAGCCAGGAGGAGATTCGCCGGCAGAATCTCGGCGCGCTGCTGCGGTACGTGCACATCCACGGCGCCACCTCCCGGGCGGAGCTGACCACCTCGCTCGGGCTCAACCGCAGCACCATCGGCGCGCTCACCGCCGAACTGGCCGCAGCCGGCCTGGTCAGCGAACGGGCACCCCGGGAGACCGGGCGGGCCGGACGGCCGTCGCTTGTCGTCCGGCCCGAGTCGGGGCGGGTCTTCGCGTACGCGTACAGCATCGAGGTGGACCGGTTGCGGGCCGCCCGGATCGGGCTCGGCGGAAAGGTGCTGGACCGTCGGCAGGCGGAGCGTCCGCCAGGATTGTCCGCTGTGGAGTGTTTGCCGCTGCTGGCCGGGTTCGTCAAGGAGATGCACCAGGCGGTGCCGGACGGCTCGGTCTACGTCGGCAGCGGCGTGGCGGTCTGCGGCCGGTTGCGCCGCTCGGAGGAGGCGGCACACCTCCGGCCGGCGAGCACCGCCTGGGCCGGCAGCGGCGAGTTGGACAGGCCGCTGGCCGAGGCGCTCGGCGAGCTGCTGCCGCAGGAGCGGCCGGTGCTGGTCAGCAACGCCGCCGACGCGAGCGCGGTCGCCGAGCACGCCCGGGGCGCCGCCAGCGGCCACGACGACGTCGTCTACCTGCACCGGGACGTCGGGGTCGACGCCGGGATCATCGTCGGTGGGCGGCGGCTGACCGGGCAGGGCGGGTACGCCGGCGAGGTCGGGCACATGGTGGTGAACCCCGGCGGCAGGCCCTGCGACTGCGGCTCGTACGGCTGCTGGGAGACCGAGATCGGCGAGTACGCGATGCTCCAGGCCGCCGGCCGGAGTGACGCCGCCGGCCGGGAGGCCGCGCTGCGGGTGGTCGACGCCGCCGCCCGGGGGGACGCGAACGCCCAGGCCGCGATCCGGCAGGTCGGCGACTGGCTCGGTTTCGGCGTGGCGAACCTGGTCAACATCTTCAACCCCGGTGTGGTCATCTTCGGCGGCACCCTCCGGGACGTCTACCTCGCGGCGGCGGCCCGGGTGCGCAGCCGGCTCAACTCGCTGGCCCTTCCCACCCCGCGCGAGCAGGTGCGGCTGCGCACCCCGCAGCTCGGCGAGGACGCCGCGCTTGTCGGCGCCGCCGAACTGGCCTTCGAGCACCTGCTCGCCGACCCCCTCGACGCGGGCTGAGGCGGGCGTACGCTGTCCGGCGTGGACGGGGAACTGCGCGCCTCCGACGTCGACCGGCAACGGGTCGTCGCCGACCTGCAACGGCACACCGAGCAGGGGCGGTTGAGCCTGGACGAGTTCTCCGAGCGGGTCGGCGCGGTCTGGTCCGCGCGTACCCTCGGCGAGCTGGCCACCGTCGTCCGGGACCTGCCGGCGGCGCCGGAGACCGCCGCCGGGTCGGCCGGTGCCGGCGGCGGCGCCGGAAGCCGGCGGGAACTGCTTGTCGTCTTCGCGGTGGCCGTGGCCACCCTGCTGCTGCTGGCGGTCTTCATGGCGGTCACCCGCTGACCGGCGCCGCCGCCGGCGCCGGCTCGGCCGTGGCCGGCGGGGCCGGTGGCCGGTCGAGTTCGCGCCAGACCGGCATCACGAACGGCAGCAGCGTCACCAGCAGGTACGCCGTCCCGAAGACCAGGCAGGCCACCGGCAGCCGCAGCTCCTGCACGGCCAGCCCGGCGAGCAGCCCGCCCAGCGGGATGCCGGCCCAGGCCGCCGCGTGCACCAGCCCGAGCACCCGGGCCCGGAGCTGCTGCGGGATCCGCTCGAAGCTGACCGCGCCGAGGATCGGGTTGACCGCCGCGATGGAGACCCCGGCGACGAACGAGACCAGATAGACCGCCCAGAGCCGGTCCAGCACGGCGAGGGCGACGAACCGGGGCGCCCCGGCGAGCAGGAAGCCGACGGCGAAGACGGCGAACCGGGGCACCCGGTCGGCCACGAGCGTGAAGACCACGTTGCCGAGTACCGCACCCAGCGCGAAACTCGCGCTGAGCAGGCCGAGCGCGGTCGGCGACCGGACCACCTCGCTGGCCCAGACCGGCGCGAGCACCGAGGTGTACGCCGCGTCGGCCAGGTTGGTGACCAGCAGCATCAGCACGATGCCGTGTACGAGTCGGTCCCGCCGCAGATAGCGCAGACCGGCCCGGAGCGCGACCAGGTAGGGCTCCCGCTCCGGTGTCGGGGACGGCGGGGCGGACTCCGTCGCGGCTGCGGTGCCGGGGAGCGTCTTCGGCACGGTGAGGGCCAGCAGCACCGCCCCGGCCAGGAAGGTCCCCGCGTCGAGGAGCAGCACCAGCGGGGCGTCGAGTACGGCGATCAGCAGCCCGGCCAGCGGCGCACCGAGCAGCGTGCCGAGCCGGCTGAGCCCGTCGTGGATGCTCGTCGCCCGGGTGATCGACATGTCCGCCGCCGCCACCGTCTCCGGGAACACCACCCGCTTGGCGGTGTCGCCGAACCCGCGCAGCAGCCCGACGACCGCGACCAGGCCGACGAGCGTGCCGAAGGAGAGCCGGTCGGCCAGGTGCAGCAGCGGGACGCCGGCCAGCGCCGCCGCGCTGCCGACGTCGGCCAGCACGCTGGTGCGGCGGGCGCCGATCCGGTCGATCAGCGGCCCGCCGAGCGCGCAGGCGAGCACGTACGGCAGCATCTCGCCGAACGCGACCACCCCGGTCCGGGCGGCGCTGCCGGTGATTACCAGGGTGAACCAGGGCAGTGCGACCATGCTCATCCGGCTGCCGACCAGGGAGATCCACTCGGCGACCAGCAGCCCGACCAGTGGCCGACGCTCCCGGCCCGTCAGTCCGCTCCCGCCGACTGGCCGGCGCTCCCGGTCCATCAGGCCGCTCCCGCCGACTTGCCGCCGCTCTCCGGTGGCGTGCCCGCCCCCGGGCTGTCGTCGCCGGTCCGGACGAAGGACATCAGCTGCGCCTGCACCATGAACGGCTCGGCGTCCTCCGGCGCCGTCACGCCCGGCTCGTCCCGCCGGTAGCGGCCGACCAGGTCGTGCAGGCCGGCGGAGAACTCCCGCGCCTCGGCCGGGGTGAGCCGGAGCTGCCAGTTGCTCAGGGTGGACACGTCACTCCACTCCTCCGGCAGCCGGGGCAGCTCGTTCAGCCACCGGTCGACCCGCTCGGCGTAGAGCGCGGCGACGGCGCGCAGGTACGTCTCGACCTCCGGCAGCGCGTCCCGGCCCACCTCGCGGTCCAGCCGGGTGTTCCGGTGCACGGCCCGCCACCACCGCTCCCGGCCGGCGCCACGCCCCGACTCCTCGACCACGAAGCCGTACTGAGCGAGTTGTCGCAGGTGGTAGCTGGTGGCACCGGTCGACTGGCCGAGCCGTTCGGCGAGCAGGGTGGCGGTGGCGGGACCGTGCTCGCGCAGCGCGTTGAGCATCCGCACCCGCAGCGGGTGGGCGAGGCCGCGCAGCGAGGTGGCACTCAGCCGAACTTCATCCCTAGACATGTTTGCAACGCTAGTCTTGCAAAGCTTCCTTTGCAAGACTGGACGGGTCCGAGGTGACGCCCCGCCCGGCCAGAGGCTTCCGCCCGGCCGGAGGCTCCGCCGGCCGGGCCAGGTTCGTTGCGGAGACTGTCGAGCTGGGTGCACAGACGGGGCACGGGCAGCGCGGAGATTGGGTGGGGCTAGCTGGGTGTCAGACGGGGCAGCTCGACAGTCTGCACGTCGGACTACCTGTCAGCCGGGCGGTCAGAACGCTGACGGTCGGAGCGTCGGGGAGTCAGCTCCGGTCGGAGCGCCCGGGGGTCAGCTCCGGTCGCCGTGCCAGGAACGCCAGAGCGCCGCGTAGGAGCCGCCGGCGGCCACCAGCTCGGCGTGCGGGCCCAGCTCGGTGATCCGGCCGTCCTCCACCACCGCCACCCGGTCCGCGTCGTGCGCCGAGTGCAGCCGGTGCGCGATCGCGATCACCGTACGGCCGCGCAGCACGGCGGCGAGCGAGCGCTCCAGGTGCCGGGCGGCCCGAGGATCGAGCAGCGAGGTGGCCTCGTCGAGTACCAGGGTGTGCGGATCGGCGAGGACCAGCCGGGCCAGCGCGAGCTGCTGCGCCTGGGCGGCCGAGAGCGGATGGCCCCCCGAGCCGACCCGGGTCTCCAGCCCGTCCGGAAGCTGCTCCGCCCAGTCCAGTGCGTCGACGGCGGCGAGCGCGGAGCGTACCCGCTCGTCGGTGGCGTCCGGCCGGACCATGCTGACGTTGTCGCGCAGCGTACCCAGGAAGACGTGGTGTTCCTGGGTGACCAGCGCGACCTCGGTGCGCAGCTCGGCCAGCGGCAGGTCGGCAAGCGGGACGCCGCCGACGGTGACCGCACCCTGCCGGGGCCGGTGGATCCCGGCGAGCAGCCGGCCGAGGGTGGACTTGCCGGCGCCGGACGGGCCGACCATCGCCAGCCGCTCCCCCGGGCGCAGCGCGAGGGTCACGCCGTGCAGCACGTCCCGCCCCGGCTGGTATGCGTACCGGACGTCCCGGGCGACGAGCCGCCGGTCGGCCGGACGGGACACCGCCGCCTCGCCGGCCGATCCGGACGCCGGCACACCGTCGGCCGGCGCCTCGCCGGCCGGTGCGTCGTCGGGTCGGCGGGCCACTCCGAGCAGCCGGGCCAGGGATGCGCCGCCGACCTGCACCTCGTCCAGCCAGGAGAGTAGCCGGTCGACCGGGTCCATCAACTGCTGCACGTAGAGGGTGGCCGCGGTCGCCTCGCCCAGCGACACCCAACCCTCGACATAGAACCAGCCGCCGCAGACCAGGGTCGCCACGACCGGCAGCACGTAACCCGTCTCGGCCAGCGGGAAATAGACGGTACGCAGGAACATCGTGTACCGCTCCGCCGCGTACGACCGGGCGATGTCGGCGTCGGTGCGGGCCCGGCGCCGGGCCTGCTGCCGGAGCGCCTCGGTGGTCCGCGACCCCTCCACCGTCTCGCTGATCCCGTCGGTGATGTCGGAGTAGGCGGCGTTCTCGGCGAGGTAGCCGGGGGTGGCCCGGCGCAGGTACCAGCGGGTGGAGACGGCCAGGATCGGCACCGCGACCAGGGCGGGCAACAGCAGCAGCGGGCTGGTCAGCAGGATCGCGCCGACCACCGCCAGCACCGTCAGCACGGCGATCAGTGTCTCCGGCACCGCGAACCGGACCGACCTGGACAGCGCCGAGACGTCCCGGCTGCTCCGGGTCAGCAGGTCACCGGTGCCGGCCCGCTCCACGGTGGGCAGCGGGATGGCCAGGATCCGGTCGACGAACTCCTCGCGCAGCTCGGCGAGGACCCGCTCGCCGAGCCGGGCCGAGGCGAAGTGCGCGAACCGGATCAGCACCGCCTGGGCCAGCACGAAACCGGCGATCGCCAGCGCCACCCGGTCGACCGTCACCGTGCTGGTGCCCGCCGAGATCGCCTCGACCAGGTCGCCGAGCAGCCGGGGCGCGGCCAGCCCGGTGACCGCGGCCAGCGCGTGCAGTCCGAGCGCCCCGGCCAGCGCCCGGGGGTGCCGGCGGAGCATGCTGCGGGCGTACCGGCGCACCTGTGCGGCGTCGGCGACCGGCAGTGCGGGACGCTCGCTCATCTCACTCCCCCTCGGCCCGGCTGACCACCGCGGCGTAGCGCGGCTCGGTGTCGAGCAGCTCCCGGTGCGTACCCTCGGCCACCGCCTTGCCGTCGGAGACGAAGACCACGTGGTCGGCCCGGTCCAGCAGCAGTGGGCTGGTGGTGCAGACCACTGTGGTCCGGCCGCGCCGGGCCGGGCCGAGCCGCTCGGCGATCCGGGCCTCGGTGTGCGCGTCCACCGCGCTTGTCGGCTCGACCAGGATCAGGATCTCCGGGTCGGCGACCAGGGCCCGGACCAGCCGGAGTCGCTGCTGTTGGCCGCCGGAGAACTCCCGGCCCCGCTCGGCGACCCGGCCGGCGAGCCCGCCCGGCAGCGCCGCCACGATGTCCGTGGCGCTGGCCGCCGCCAGCGCCGCCGCCAAACTGCCGTCGTCGGCCCGGTCGTGCGGGTCCAGCTCCGTCCGGAGCGGGCCGGAGAAGAGCCGTGCGTCGTTGTCGGCGACCAGGATCCGGCGCCGGACCGTGGCCACCGCGAGCCTCCGCAGGGGTACGCCGCACAGCGTCGCCTCGCTGTCGACGTACCGGCCGAGCCGGTCGGCGACGGCGACCGCCTCCTCCGGCGCGGCAGCGGCGATCGCGGTCAGCCGGCCGGGCCGCACCGTCACCCCGGACTCGACGTCGACCAGCTCGCCGGGGCCCGCCGGCAACTCGACCGGGTGCTCCGGGTCGGTGATGTCCGGCCGCAGGTCGAGCATGCCCACCACCCGGCGGGCCGAGACGTGCCCCCGGGTGATGTGGTCGATCAGCTCGGTCAGCATCCGCAGTGGACCGACCAGGAACACGGTGTAGCCGTAGAACGAGACGAGCTGCCCGACGCTGATCTCGCCGCGCAGGGCGAACCGGGCGCCGAGCCAGGTCACCAGCACCAGGAAGATGCCGGGCATCAGGACCTGGGTCGCCTCCAGCAGCGCCTCCACCCGGGCCACCCGTACCCCGCCGTGCCGCAGCGCCTGCGACTCCGCCCGGTAGCGGGCCGAGAAGACCGACTCGCCGCCGACCCCGCGCAGTACCCGCAGCCCGGCGACGATGTCGCTGGCCCGGGTGGTCAGGGTCGCCTGCTGGTCCCGGTACGCCTCCTGCCGGCGGTGCAGCGGCCGGATCAGTACGGCGACCACCGCCATCAGCAGCGGTACGCCGAGCACCACCACCAGGCCGAGCGGCAGCGAGGTGGCGAGCAGGATCCCGGTGATGGTGAGCACCGCGAAGATCGAACCGGTGCCCCGGGAGAGGATGTCGAGCGCCCCGCCGATGTGGTTGATGTCGGCGGTGCCGATGCTCACCACCTCGCCGTTGGCGAGCCGCTTCGGCAGGGTGGCGCCGAGCCGGTTGGCGTGGTCGACGGTGAGCTGCACCGTCCGGTACGCCCCGGCCAGCCAGTTGAAGGTGGCGAACCGGTGCCGGACGATCCCGACGACCGCCTGCCCGACACCGAGGGCGAACAGCACCCCGCCCCAGCGCAGCAGCGCGTCGGTGTCCCGGGCCACCAGGCCGGCGTCGATCGCCCGGCCCAGCACGGCCGGCATCAGCGCCTGGCCGACGAAGGAGACGACGGCCAGCCCCATCCCCCAGGCGAGGGTGGGCCAGATCCGGGCGGCTAGCCAGAGCAGGAACCTGATCGCCGAACGCCGGTCGGGCACGCCGGGATCGGCGACAGGTAAGGAGCGCACCCGGCGACGCTATGAGACCAATCGCCACGATCGCCACGGGTTTTCCGGGTCCTGGCCGCCTCATGATCGCCGACGTACGGGCTCGGAATCGCGAGCAGTCGCGGCTGGAATCCGCCGACAAAAGTGCCTAGCGTCGATAAGTTGAATCGATTGGCCGCTATTTCGAATGGTGATCGGCCGACCGTTTCACCCTGAACGGTTCTCCGTATCAAACTGAAACAGGGGGATGACATGACCGACAGCGGATCATCGGTGCCACGCCGCCAACTCGGACGGCACCTATGCATCGCGCGCGAGCAGGCGGGGCTCGGCCTGGAGGCCGCCTCCCAGGAGTTGGAGGTCTCCAGGACGACCATGTACCGGATAGAGAGCGGCGGCACTTCCGTCCGCAAGGCCGACGTCCTCGCCATGTGCACCACGTACGGGGTGTCGAACGAGATGACCGAGGCGCTCATCGGCCTGGCGACCCAGACCAAGGCAGCAGGCTGGTGGCACTCCTACGGCGACGCCATCCCCTCCTGGTTCGAGCTGTACGTCGGCCTGGAAGCCGCCGCCTCCCGCCTCCGCCACTGGGAGCCGGCCTCGTTCCCCGGACTCCTTCAGACCAGGGAGTACGCGACTCACCTCCTGCGCTCCCAGCCGGACCTTCCGGAATCGGAAATCGAGCGCCGGGTGGAGGTCCGGATGGAGCGCCAACAGATCCTTCTTCGGAGGAAGCCCGCGCCACCGCGGTTGGAAGTCATCCTCGACGAGGTGGTGCTGCGTCGTCGGACACCCGGGATGGCTCGTCAGCTCACTCATCTGCACTCGATGATGACGAGCAGCGAGACGACGGACATCCGGGTGCTGCCGTTGGCCACGCAGCCGAACTGGGCTGTGGCCGGCAGCAACTTCGTCATCCTCGACTTCCCACCGACCGGCCTACGCACGCCGGAGCCGACCACGATCTACAGCGAGTCACTGACGGGAGCCACGGATGGACCAGCTGCCGGCGGTGTCAGCTGGAGGCCACCGCCAGGTGTCGCCAACCTTGACCATCCCGGTGTTGTCTGTCAGCAACTGCCGAGCGGTGGTCATCGACTTGTTGATCCGCTCGCAGTACTCGATCGTTGCCATGACGGCAGCTCCCAGCATCCCGAGCACCACTGCGGCGGTGGCAGCGGCATCGACTGGTGCGGCGGGAGCCGTCACCACACCGAGCGCGAGCCCGACGGCACTGATCAGGCCGGCGACAAATGCCAGGAACGCTGTCACCAGGGCGGCCCAGAACGCAACGACGCCCCCAGGCAAGATCGACCAGTATATTCTGGATCTTTTCCACCATCGGCTTGATCGTCTCGATGGCATCCGATTGCGCGTCCGCGGAGTCCCCATACGCCGACGCGGCCGAACCTGACCATTGATTGTCGGCCTTCATCCCGTACGCGGACACCATTTGGTGCAGGTCGCTGACCGGAGCACCAACGTCTGTGTTCCAGTAGCCGCCGATTCGGGTCAACGCGGGCGGGACGCCTGGCTCGCTGATGAACTCCTGAATCTCGTCGAAAACCTGGTCCTTAAGCCCGAGGAATTTGTCCCAGGACCGCCTGATCGCCGCGTCCCCGATGCCGGGCGGCATCCAACGGAGCGCTTGTGTCAGCCGGTCTACCAACTCGACGGTCAACTGTTGGACTCGTTCGATCGCCTCGTTGATTTGACTGATCAGCTGCTCAAAGTCCCGCTCGCCAGGGCCCAGCTCCCACGGCTGTCATGTGTCGCTCCAGGTCTGCTCGATACGCACGACCGCGCCTTGGTCGGTGCGATCGTAGTTGTCCAGAGCGGTACGCAGCGCCTCCTCCATGTCCCGCATGGTCTTGGCTCCGTCGGCCAACAGCTTGACGACGAACTCCTGCAACTCCGCGTACTTAGCGCCTACGCCCTGTTGGTTCGGCAAATATCCGATGTGGAAGCCGGTGAGCATCAAGGAGGCGGCGCGCGTCGCGGCCGTGTCCATCACGCTGGCGGCCTCCGCCCATTTCCCCGCGTCCCTCACGAGGGTTTCACGTGCCATCTTGATCTGGCCGGCATCCGGTTGAGGATGCAACTCAGGTCCTCCTCACAGTCGGCGCCTCGTCAGTGAGGTGATCTCAACAAGGATCCGGGCTCAGGTTGGGATGACACGGGCATCGCGTCCATAACGGATGGTCCAGAGACAGAGCGTGGGGCCCTCGGTAGACAGGTTCTTGCGACGGAATCTGATCTACCAGGAAGGACCCCACGTGATTGCCTATCGTGCCATCCTCGACGTCCCCAAGGAACTCGTGCAGTACTTGGCGCGGCTGCTCCGCGCCGAGCGTCGCGCGGTCGGCACTCGACCGGGTACCCGCGCTCTGACCTGCTTCTACCAAGCACTCCTGGTGCTGGTGTGGTTCCGCAAGGTGAGGACAAGACCATCCTTGGGGCCGGGTTCGGAGTGTCGAGAGCAACCGCCTACCGGTACGTCGCCGAGGCCATACGCGTCCTGGCGACGCAGACCCCGACCCTGCACGACGCCCTGCGACGAGTGGCCGCCGACGGCTGGTCACACGTGATCCTCGACGGGAAGCTGTTCAACACCGACCGGCTCGCAGAGACGACCACCAGTGTGAAAGGCGAGACGATCGACGCCTGGTACTCCGGGAAACACCGCGACTTCGGCGCGAACATCCAGGCCGTGATCCGCCCGGACGGACTGCCGATCTGGACCTCCGATGCGATGCCCGGACACCTACACGACCTGACCTGCGCCCACCACCTCGACGTCACCGGCGCCCTGTACTGGGCGGCATCGCAACTCCACCTTCCGACCCTTGCCGACTCCGGCTACGAAGGCGCTGGCCAGGGCATCCACACCCCGTACAAGCAACCCGCCGACAGCCGCCGCCTGGCTCCGGACAACCGGGCCTACAACACCATGCTTCGATCCATGCGATGCCTCGGAGAACGCGGCTTCGCGATCCTCACCGGCCGATGGCGAACGCTACGACACACCACCGCCAGCCCTCGCGGCATCGGCGACATCGTCCGCGCCGCCCTTCACCTCACCCACGTCGAATACCGATACCTACCGGATTCTTGCTGAGATCACGTCAGTATGGGCGCAAGAGAGGTTCACTAGCCGAGGCCGAGACGCCGCAGCAGGGCCATTGGATGTGCAGCAAGCTCCCGTACCTGGGAAATGGCAGGCGACGCGGCCGAGAGTGAGGCGGCCTGCTGGGACGCGCGCTGGTATGCGTCCTGGCAAGCGGCTTCTACTTCCTCGGCGACCGACTGGCCGGTCGGCTGCTCGCGCAACCACCGTTGGCTGATTTCCAGCTGGGTGACCCGCCCGGCCGTCATCGCGACCGTGACGCGCCCGCCTTCACCGCTCCCAAGCACCTGCCGCCCGGCCTGGTCGTCGACCCGCTCCCGGTAGCCGTCCAGTTCAGACATCGCATCCCTGAGCAGATCGACAACCCGTGCCACCTCGCTGTCCCGATCGTCACCGCCAGCGGGCTGGTCAGGGTCCCGGCGGTCCGGTGAATCGCCTTCCGACCGCTGACGAACTGGCGGCTGCCAACCGGCCGGCGGTTCATCAGCTTCTCGTTCGGCCACCTGAACCGACCAAGCCGCCAACCGGTCGCCGACCGCCCGGTCGAGTGCCTCGACAATCGCGGCCTGCAACCGTTCGGGGCCGAGATCCCTCCACCAGTCCCGGCCGATCTTGACCTCCCGCACCTGCCCGGTGCCGTCCAACGACACCTGTACGAGGCCGGACTCGTCCGCTCCGCTCCCGGTGATGTTAGAGCCGTCGAGTTGCCAGCTGACCAGTTCGATCTCCCTGCCGAGGTGATGGATCCTTCGTTCCGCGCTCATACTCCCCACCGTGTGATTAGTTGACGAACGCAATTCCCTTGATCAACCACGTTGGGCAAGCGCCGCAGTCCCGCGCAGCCACGCCACGACCTCTACGGCGCCCGGACACCGAGCTGTCGACAGCGCACTGGCAAGTGCGAGTAGTTGTTCCGGTGGTAGTTGGACTGCCTCACGGCTGGCTAGGCGCAGCCGCACCCTGCTTCTGCCATCAGCGATGTCGAGCACCGACACCGGTCGAGCCGGACCGATGACCCCGCTGTGGCGTACCGGACCGACGAGTTTCTGGTTGGTCTGACGCAACGCCACCGATCGGGCGTCCGCAAGCTCAACGCTCCGCTGCCGTAGGCCCCGCACGGTCAACCGAGTTCCTTCCAGCCACGCAGCCAGCCGAACACCGAAGGTGATCGCCAGCGCCACGTAGACAACGACGCCCAGGGTGAATACTGCAGCCGTCCCAAGCGGCAGGTAGCCGAGCGATATCTGACTATCAGGGCGATCGGGTATCACCCAGAGCAGCATCATGCCCACGATGAATCCGAGGCAGCCGGACGCCAGTGCGGCCATTCCGCCTAGCACCACCCCAAACACCACTCGCAACGCACGAGTGCCGTGGAAGCCGACCGAGAGGTGATACCGGTACGTCCCTGGGTGCACCCGGCCATGATGGCAGATGCTGGCCACACGTAGGGTGGTCGTTATTACGACAGAAGGTCAACTTCGGTTGGCGGCCCGGCCGCTCGGATGGTCAGCGGTCGACCTGGGTGAAGTCCCAGAAGTGCGGGGTACGGGCCAGCATCCGGGCCGGCGGGTCGGGCAGCGAGACCGGGTTGGCCCGCCACTTGGAGATGACCACCAGCCGGTTGTCGGTGGAGGAGAAGACCTCGCTGGAGATGTGCAGCGGGTTGTGCTCCAACTCCGGCAGGGCGCTGTCGCAGACCCACGAGATCAGGTCGGCGAAGCCGGCGCGCTCGGCGCGTACCTCCCACATCCGTACGATCACGTCGGCCATCACTCCTCCCGCCCTCGACGCCGCCGGAACACTACACGCTGACGATCGTGAGCGGCATGGCGGAATCGGCGGGCAGGTCCAGCCGGCTCGGGGCGACCCCGGCGGCGACCAGGTGCGAGCCGAGTGCGGCGACCATCGCCCCGTTGTCGGTGCAGAGCTTCGGCCGGGGTACCCGGACCCGGATGCCGTGCTTCGCCGCCCGTTCCTCGGCCAGCGCCCGCAGCCGGGAGTTGGCGGCCACCCCGCCGCCGAGCACCAGGGTGTCGACGCCCCGGTCCCGGCAGGCCGCGATCGCCTTGCGGGTGAGTACGTCGCAGACCGCCTCCTGGAACGAGGCGGCCACGTCCGGCACCGGTACCGGCTCGCCGGCCCGCTGCTTCGCCTCCACCCAGCGGGCCACCGCCGTCTTCAGCCCGGAGAACGAGAAGTCGAAGCGGTGTGCGGCGAGGTCCTTCGGGGCGGTCAGCCCGCGCGGGAAGGCGATCGCGTCCGGTGCGCCGGAGCGGGCCTCCCGGTCGATCGGCGGGCCGCCCGGGAACGGCAGCCCGAGCAGCCGGGCCACCTTGTCGAAGGCCTCCCCGGCGGCGTCGTCGATTGTGGCGCCGAGCGGGGTGACCCCGGTGGCCAGGTCGTCCACCAGCAGCAGTGAGGAGTGTCCGCCGGAGACCAGCAGCGCGATCGCCGGTTCGGGCAGCGGGCCGTGCTCCAGGGTGTCCACCGCGACGTGCGCGGCCAGGTGGTTGACCCCGTACACCGGCTTCTCGGCGGCCAGCGCGTAGCCCTTGGCGGCGGCCACTCCGACCAGCAGCGCTCCGGCCAGCCCGGGCCCGGCGGTGACCGCGATCGCGTCGACGTCGGCCAGGCTCACCCCGGCGTCGTCGAGCGCCCGCCGCATGGTCGGCACGATCGCCTCCAGGTGGGCCCGGCTGGCCACCTCCGGCACCACCCCGCCGAACCGGGCGTGCTCGTCCACGCTGGACGCCAGCGCGTCGGCGAGCAGGGTGTGCCCGCGTACGACGCCGACGCCTGTCTCGTCGCAGGAGGTCTCGATCCCGAGGATCAGGGGTTCGTCAGCCATTTTCCGCCCGTTCCAGTTCGACCTGCATCACCAGCGCGTCGGTGTTGCTCGGTTGGTAGTAGCCGCGCCGCACCCCGACCGGCTCGAATCCGTACGCGGCGTAGAGGCGCTGCGCCGGTGCGTTGTCCACCGCCACCTCCAGCAGCACCCGGCGTACGCCGCGCCGGGTCGCCTCGGCCAGCAGCTCGACGAGCAGCATCCGGCCGATCCCGGCGCGCTGGACGTCCCGGCGTACGGCCACGTTCTGCACCCAGGCCTCGTCCGGCGGCGCGACGGCCAGCCCGGCGTAGCCGACGAGCGCGTCGGTGTCGTCGAGCGCCGCGAGATAGTGGTGTCCGTTCGCCAGTTCGTTCCAGAACATCGCCGCCGACCACTGCTCGGCGCCGAACAGGTCCGCCTCGATCGGCAAGGCCTCGGAGATGTGCCACCAGCGGAACGGCCCGAGCCGGATCGTCCGGGCACTGCCCTCGTCGACCGCCGGCGTCACCGTGGGACCCTCACTGTAAGACCGGCTTGCGGCCGGCCGCCGCCACCGCGTCCGGCCGGCGCAGGTAGAGCGGGGTGAGCTGCTCGCCCGGGGCGCCGGCCCGGACCCGCTCGGCCGCCAGCTCCGCGAGCGCGTACGGCGGTGGGTAGTCGAGGCCGGCTCGCGGCGTCAGGCCGAGGATGTCGGCGTACCGGTGGGCACCCTCGCCGACCGCGACCCGGACGCCCAGCTCGCGGGCCCGCTCCGCGACGGCGGCCGGGGTGTCGACCCCGGGTCCGGCCAGCCGCTCGCCGGCCGGGTCGTAGACGGCCCAGTAGATTTCCCGGCGCCGGGCGTCGGTGGCGGCCAGCACCGGTCCGGCCTCCGGCACCGCCCCCGGCTGGGGGTGGGTGGCGGCGTGGCCGATGGCGTCGAGCGAGGGCACACCGTAGGTCGGTATGCCGAGCACCTGTCCCATGCTGGCGGCGGTGACCAGGCCGACCCGCAGTCCGGTGAACGGCCCGGGTCCGACCCCGGCCACCACGGCGGCCAGGTCGGTCGGGCGGGCGCCGGCCCCGGCGAGCACCTCGGAGACCTGCGGCGCCAGCAGTTCGCCATGGGCGCGCGCGTCGACGACGCGGCGTTCGCCGCGCGGCACTACCGCGTCGGTGGTGATCTCCGCCAGTGCGGCGGTCACCGCCGGGGTCGAGGATTCCAGCACGAGTACGAGCACATAGGCACCCTAACCGGACTGCCACCCGCACCGGGCCCCGCCCGGGGCGGCGTGGGACCGGAGCTTCCCCACCGGCGCGCTGACCGCCGGCTGGTCGAGGTCTGCGACGGTGGCGGGCCCGGCACGCGTCAGCGGGCTGAGAGGTCCCAGTCGACGGTGGGCCGACCGGCGTCGGCGAGCGCCTTGTTGCAGGCGCTGAACGGGCGGCTGCCCAGGAATCCCCGGGGGTTCATCGGGCTCGGGTGGCCGGCCTCCAGCACCACGTGCGCCGGGTTGCCGACAAGCGCGGCCTTCTTCCGCGCGTAGCCGCCCCAGAGCAGGAAGACGATCCGCTCCGGGCGGGCATCCAGGGCCTTGATCGTGGCGTCGGTGAACGCCTCCCAGCCCTTGTTGCCGTGCGAGCCCGGGGTGGCCTGCCGGACGGTAAGCACCGCATTGAGCAGCAGCACGCCCTGGCTCGCCCAGCGGGTCAGGTTGCCGCTGCGCGACACCGGCACCCCGAGGTCGTCGGCCAGTTCCTTGAAGACGTTGCGCAGCGACGGCGGCACCGCGACACCGTCCCGGACGCTGAAGCTGAGCCCGTGCGCCTGGCCCGCCTTGTGGTAGGGATCCTGACCGAGGATCAGCACCCGGCAGTCCTCCGGCGCGCAGAGCCGGTAGGCCGCGAAGAGGTCCTCCAGCGGCGGGAAGACGGTCTGGGAGGCATACTCCCCGGCGACGAACTCGCCCAACGCGGCCGTCTCGGCCGGGTCGAGGTGCGGGTCCAGCGCCGCCCGCCAGGCCGGCGGCAGCAGGGCCGGAAGATCCAGGGTCATCGGTAACCTCTCGAACGCCAGGATGTTTCCCGCACTCTAGAAGTCCGGTACGACACCGGGGGCATCGGCTCCAACCAGCCGGCGCCAGCGGCACCCGGCCTCAGCGCAGTACGGCGAGGCGCTCGGCCTCAGCGCAGTACGGCGAGGCGCTCGGCCCAGTCGCCGCCGAACGGCACCAGCACGATCCGGCGGGTGTCGTCGTCCCGCCGGTCGATGAGCACCCGCAGGTGCTCATCGACCAGGTGCTCGACCATGCCCTCGCCCCACTCGACGACGGTGACCGCCTCGTCCACCGACGCGTCCAGGTCGAGGTCGTCGATCTCGGCCCGGGGGTCGACCGCCTCACCGAGCCGGTACGCGTCGGCGTGCACCAGCGTGACCCGGCCACCCCGGGCCGGATCGGGGCGGTGCACCCGGGCGATCACGAAGGTCGGCGAGGTGATCTCGCCGAGTACGCCCAGCCCGGCGCCGATCCCCTGCACCAGGGCGGTCTTGCCGGCGCCCAGCGGGCCGGTCAGCACCAGCAGGTCGCCGGTGCGGAGCAGCCCGCCGAGCCGCCTCCCGAACCCGTGGGTGTCCGCCACCGTGGGCAGCTCGCGGACCAGTTCCGGACTGCCGTGCGGGCCGGCCGAGGCGTCGCTCATCCGCGCAGTTGTTCCTTCCACAGTTCAGGTCTCTCCTCGGCCGGGCAGCCGGTCGAGGAAGTCCAGCAGTGCCGTGTTGACCTCGTCGGCGTGTTCCAGCATCACCACGTGCCCACTGTCGGGCACCTTGACATATTCGGCCTCCGGCAGCCAGCGGACGATCTCGTCGGAGTGGGTGACCGGCGTGATCATGTCGCGCTCGCCCACGATGACCAGGGTCGGGGTGTTCCGCAGTGCGGCGAGCACCGGATAGCGGGCGTGCAGGTAGATGGTGCGCAGGTAGCGGGCCACCGTCTCGGTGGAGGTCCGCGAGTTCATTCTCTCCACATAGGAGACCAGTGCCGGACTCGGGGTCGGGGTGCCGAAGCCGTACCGGCGGGTCAGCAGCCAGGCCAGGTTCGCGGAGGCGCGCCGGGCCCGGTCGAGCACGCCACCGGTCAGCCGGGTGGCGTTGTCCACCACCGGGAGCAGCGGGGTGCCGGCCCGGGCGACGATCGTCGGCAGGCCGAACTTCGTCTCCGCCACCAGCCCGCCCGAGGTGGCCATCAGCACGGTGCCGACCACCCGCTCGGCGAACAGCCCCGGATGGCGTTCGGCGAGCGCCATCAGGGTCATCCCGCCCATCGAGTGCCCGACCAGCACCAGCGGGCCGGTCGGGGCGGTCCGGTCGAGCACCGAACGGAGCGTCTCGGCGAGCGCCTGGAGCTGGTACTCGCCGGACTCCAGCCGGCCGGAACGGCCGTGTCCCGGCTGGTCGTAGAAGACCATCCGGTCCTCGCCCCGCTCGGTGAGGACCTTGCGCTGGAAGTGGAAGGTGCCCATGTCCAGGCAGAAGCCGTGCACGAAGACCAGGGTCGGCCGCCCCGGGTCGGGCGGCGGCCCGACGATCTCGACGTGGATGTCGGTGCCGTCGGCGGTGGTGACGGTGCAGGACTCGTCGTAGGGCAGCGCGCCGAACGGTTCGGTCGCGTAGCGGTCGCCGGGTGCGGCCTTGGAACGGCGTACCACCGCTCGTTCGGCGGCCACCCCGGCGGCGATGCCGGCCGCCGCGACCCCGGCCGCCGCGCCGATGATGCCGGCCACCCGGAACAGCCCGGTCCGGGCCGGGGTACGCCGGGACGGCTGCCGCTGCACGGGCACCCGGGACGGGGCGAGCCGGCGGGCGGGGCTCACCGGAGCCTGCTTTTCGTTCGTGACCGCGGGGCTCGCAAACCCGGCTCACTCCTCGCACTCACCGGAGCCCGCCTTCCGTTCGTGACTGCGGGGCTCGCAAACCCGGCTCACTCCTCGCACTCACGATGCTGCTCCGTCGTACACCCGGGGCACCCGGACCCCGCCGAACCGGGTGACGATCTCGTAGTTGATGGTGCCGATCGCCTCGGCCCAGTCGTCGGCGGTCGGTGCGCCGTCCGCGCCGTCGCCGAAGAGCGTCGCCACGTCGCCCGGGGCCACCGGGTCGTCGCCGCAGTCCAGCACGATCTGGTCCATGCAGACCCGGCCGGCGATCCGGCGCCGGGCCCCGGCGAGCTGGACCGGGCCGACGTTCGAGGCGTGCCGGGGGACCCCGTCGGCATAGCCGAGCGGCACGACGGCGAGGGTGCTCTCCCGATCGGTGTGGTAGGTGTGGCCGTAGGAGACACCGGTGCCGGGTGGCACCCGCTTGGTCAGGGTCACCCGGGCCCGGGCGGTCATCGCCGGGCGCAGCCCGAACTGCTCGCCGGCCACCGGCGACAGCCCGTACATCGCGATGCCGGGGCGGACCAGGTCGAAGTGGGTGTCAGGGCGGGTCAGCGTGGCGGCCGAGTTGGCCAGGTGCCGGTAGCGGGGGCGCAGTCCGGCCCGCTCGGCCAGGGCCAGCCCCTCGGCGAAGACGGCGAGCTGCCGGTCGGTGGTGGCGTGCGTGGGCGCGTCGGCGTGGACCAGGTGGCTCCACAGCCCGACCACCTCGACCAGCCCGTCGGCCTGGGCCTTCGCCGCCGCGTCGAGCAGCTCGGGCCAGTCGGTGATTGTCGCGCCGCCCCGGGAGAGGCCGGTATCGATCTTGAGGTGGGCCCGGGCCGGCCGGCCGGCCCGCTCGGCGGCGGCGACCAGCTCGGCGAGCTGGCCCACACTGGCGGCGGCCAGGTCGACGTCGGCGGTCACCCCGTCGTGCAGCGGCAGCCCGGGGGCGAGCAGCCAGGCCAGCACCGGTGCCTCGATCCCGCCCCGGCGCAGCGTCAGCGCCTCCTTTAGGGTGCAGACGCCCAGCCAGTCCGCCCCGGCCGACAGCGCCGCACCGGCGACCGGGAGCATGCCGTGGCCGTACGCGTCGCCCTTGACCACGGCCATCAGTTCGGCGCCGGTCCCGGCCCGCAGCCGGGAGACGTTGTCGCGGATCGCGTCAAGGTCGACGCGTACCTCGGCCTGCCACATGCCCTCAGCCTACTGTCCGGTAGATCGAACCGGCCCCAGGTGGCGTGACCAGGACAGTTCCCGCTCCCCCGGGCGGCCGGTCAGCGGGGCAGCCGGACAGCCGGGCGGCCGGTCAGCGGGGCAGCCGGGCGATCACCGGGCGCAGCGCGGCGGCCACGTCGGCGGCGGTCACCGGGCCGTGCCGGGCCGCCTCCTGCCCGGCCAACCCGTGCAGGTACGCCGCAGCCGCCGCCGCCCGCTCGGCCGGCAGCCCGGCGGCGAGCAGCGAGCCGAGCAACCCGGCCAGCACGTCGCCGGTGCCGCCGGTGGCCAACGCCGGGGTGCCGGTCGGGTTGGCGAAGACCCGCCCGTCCGGGGTGGCGATCACCGTCCGGTCCCCCTTGAGCAGCACCACCGCGTTCATCCAGCTCGCCAGTTTCAGCGCCGCCCCGACCCGGTCGGTGGGCGACTCGCCGCAGAGCCGGGCGTACTCCCGGTCGTGCGGGGTGACCACGATCGGCGCGTCCCGCCCCCGCAGCCGCTCCGCCATCGAGCCGTCCACCAGCAGGGTGAGCGCGTCGGCGTCCAGCACCACCGGCACCGGTGCGGCGAGTACGCAGCGCAGCTCGGTGGCGGCCCGCTCGTCGGTGCCGAGCCCGGAGCCGCAGACCCACGCCTGCACCCGGCCGGCGTCCTTGACCCGTTCGGCGGCGACCACTGACGGATAGCGGCGCAGCACCTCGGCACGGGCGCCACCGGCGTACCGGATCATGCCGGTCGGCCCGGCGACCGCGCCGCCGGTCGAGAGCACCGCCGCACCCGGGTACGTCGCCGAGCCGGTGGCCAGCCCGACCACCCCCCGACTGTATTTCTCCTCCTCCGGGCCGAGCCGTGGCCACCAGTCGCACACGTCCGACCACTCGGGTACGCGGACCGCCGGGGTGCCCCGCAGCCACGGGCCGAGCCCGATGTCGACGAGTTCGACCCGCCCGGCCCGGGGCGCGGCCGGCCCGACCACCAGGGCCGGCTTCAGGCAGCCGAAGGTAACCGTCAGGTCGGCGGTCACGGTGCCGGGCAGGTTGCCGGGCCGGGGCACCCCGCCGGTGTCCACCTCGACCCCGCTCGGCACGTCCACCGCCACCACCGTCGCCCGGTCCCCGGACCGGCCGGTCAGCTCGGGCAGCGCGGCGACCAGCTCGGCCGCCGGCTCGCGCAGTCCGCCCGAGCCGCCGATCCCGACGATCCCGTCCAGCACCAGGTCGGCGCGCTCCGGCAGCCGCTCGACCAGCCGGCCACCGGCGGCGCGCAGCGCGGCCAGGCCGCCGGTGTGCACCCGGTCGGGGGCCAGCAGCAGGGCGCTCACCGCCGCGCCCCGGCCGGCCAGCAGGGCACCGGCGTAGAGGGTGTCGCCGCCGTTGTCGCCGGAGCCGACCAGCAGCAGCACCCGGGAGCCGTAGACCCCGCCCCGCTCGGCGAGCAGCCGGGCGCAGTGTCCGGCCAGCCCGCCGGCCGCCCGCCGCATCAGGGTGCCGGCCGGCACGGTGGCCAGCAGGGCCCGCTCGGCGGCGCGTACGTCCGCCACCCGCCACGCCGTCCTCATCGCTCCGCCCTCCGCAGCGCCGTGCCCACCCGCTCCGTCTCCCGCACCGCCACGCTCGCCGGCCCAGCCGTGCGCGGCATCGTCCTCACCGCTCCGCCACCACCATCGCCGAGGCGATGCCGCCGTCGTGTGACAGCGAGAGGTGCCAGCGTTGCACCCCGCGCCGGGTGGCGGCGGCCGCGACCGTGCCGGTGACGGTGAGCCAGGGCCGCCCGTCCGGGTCGGCGACCACCTCGCAGTCGTGCCAGCGCAGCCCGGCCGGTGCGCCGAGCGCCTTGGCCACCGCCTCCTTGGCGGCGAACCGGGCGGCGAGCGACTCGGCCGAGCGGGGACTGCCCGACCCGGTGACCCGCTCGGCCTCGGTGAAGAGCCGGTCGGCCAGCAGCGGGGTGCGCGCGAGCGCCCTGGCGAACCGGTCGACGAGTACGACGTCGATGCCGACTGCGACGATCACCGCCTCACCCTACCGGCGGGCGCCGCGACTCATTCCACAGTGACCGACTTGGCCAGGTTGCGCGGCTGGTCGACGTCGTGTCCCCGGGCCGCGGCGATCTCGCAGGCGAGCACCTGCAACGGCACGGTGGTCACCAGCGGGGCCAGCAGGGTCGGGGTACGCGGCACGTAGATCAGGTGGTCGGCGTACGGCCGCACCGCCTCGTCGCCCTGCTCGGCGATCACGATGGTGCGGGCGCCCCGGGCCCGGATCTCCTGGATGTTGGAGACGATCTTGTCGTGCAGCATCCCGCGCCCGGCCGGTGAGGGCACCACGCAGACCACCGGGGTGCCCTGGTCGATCAGGGCGATCGGGCCATGCTTCAACTCGCCGGCCGCGAAGCCCTCGGCGTGCATGTAGGCGAGTTCCTTGAGCTTGAGCGCTCCCTCCAGGGCGACCGGGAAGCCGACGTGCCGGCCGATGAAGAGCACCGTCGGGGCCGTCTTGATGTCCCGGGCCAGCTCGCGGACCGGCTCGATGCCGTCGAGCAGCACACGCAGCTTGTCCGGCATCTCCTGGAGCTGGGCGACCACCGCGGCCACCTCGTCGGCGTACTTGATGCCGCGCACCTGGGCCAGGTGCAGGCCGATCAGATAGCAGGCGACCAGCTGGGTGAGGAACGCCTTGGTGGAGGCGACCGCCACCTCGGGCCCGCCGTGGGTGTAGAGCACCGCGTCGGACTCACGCGGGATGGTGGAGCCGTTGGTGTTGCAGATCGCCAGCACCCGGGCCTTCTGCTCCTTGGCGTGCCGCAGCGCCATCAGGGTGTCCATGGTCTCGCCGGACTGGGAGATCGCCACCACCAGGGTGGACCGGTCCAGCACCGGGTCGCGGTAGCGGAACTCGCTGGCCAGCTCGACCTCGCAGGGGATCCGGGTCCAGTGCTCGATCGCGTACTTCGCCACCATCCCGGCGTGGTACGCCGTGCCGCAGGCGACGATGAAGACCTTGTCCACGTCCCGCAGGTCCTGGTCGGAGAGGCGGACCTCGTCGAGGACGATCTCGCCGTTCTCCTTGAGCCGGCCGAGCAGGGTGTCGGCGATCGCCTGCGGCTGCTCGGCGATCTCCTTGAGCATGAAGTAGTCGTAGCCGCCCTTCTCGGCGGCCGAGGCGTCCCAGTCGATGTGGAAGTCCTTGCCGGTGGCCGGCGCACCCGTGAAGTCGGTGATCTCGATGGCGTCCGCAGTGATCAGCACCACCTGGTCCTGGCCCAGCTCGACCGCTTCCCGGGTGTGCTCGATGAACGCCGAGACGTCGCTGGCCAGGAAGTTCTCCCCGACCCCGCGCCCGACCACGAGCGGCGAGTTGCGCCGGGCCCCGACCACCGCGCCGGGGATCGCGGCGTCCACCGCGAGCAGCGTGAAGGCGCCCTCCAGCCGCTGGCAGACCTGTCGCATCGCGGTGGCCAGCAACTCCGGGCCGTCCGGCTCGCCGGCCGAGCGCAGCCGGGCCAGCTCCCCGGCGAGCAGATGCGCGGCGCACTCGGTGTCGGTGTCGCTGGTGAACTCGACGCCGTCGGCCTCAAGCTCGGCGCGGAGCTTGGCGAAGTTCTCGATGATGCCGTTGTGGATCACGGCCACCCGGTCGCCGGAGCGGTGCGGGTGGGCGTTGCGATCGGTGGGGCCGCCGTGGGTGGCCCAGCGGGTGTGCCCGATGCCGGTGGCGCCGGCGCCGATGCCGGGTACCGCGTCGTCGTCCGGCGTCGACCGCTCGGCCAGCGCCTTCTCCAGGTTGGCCAGCTTGCCGGCCTTCTTCTCGGTCAGCAGCTCGCCCTCGGCGACCACCGCCACCCCGGCCGAGTCGTAGCCGCGGTACTCCAGCCGCCGCAACCCGTCCAGCACGATGCTCAGCGCCGGCCTGGCGCCGACGTAACCCACGATTCCGCACATGGCCCGCAGCCTAACCTAAGTTCGCTCAGATGGCCTGCTCGAAAGGTGCTCATTCGATCACTGCATATGCTCAATTTCTGATCCCGCCTCCTCAACCGGACGAACGGCGACACCGAGCGCGGAACCGCCACCCGGACGCGGCCGGACATGCCGACCGGACGAAGGGTGCCCGGACCGGCCTGGCCAGGCTTCACCGGTACATCGCGGCCAGCGAGGACGCGGTACCGTGACTGGCGCATTCGCTGCCATCTTCCCGGCGCCCCCTCTCCCCGTCGCCGTACCCCTGCTGTCCGCCATATCTGGAGCCCAGACCCGATGACCGACTCGCCGCCCCCGCAGAACCCGTACGACCCCTCCGCCGAGTACGAGCCGCCGACGACGAAGTACGGCCCGCCGCAGCAGCCCCGGCCGGAGGAGCCGGCCGAGGAGGAGGACGCCCCGACGACGAGGTACGCCCCGCCCCAGCCGCCCCGGTCCGGCGGCTACGGACAGCCGGCACAGCCGACGACGTACGGGCAGCCGGCACAAGCCGGCACCTACGGCCAGCCACCAGCGTCCGGCGTCCCGTACGGCCAGCCGCCACAGTCCGGCGTTCCCTACGGCCAGCCGCCGCAGTCCGGCGTCCCGTACGGTCAGCCGCCGCAGGACAACCCGTACGGGCAGCCTGCCTGGGGCCAGCCGCAACAGCCGAACCCGTACGCCCCGCCACAGCAGCCCGGCCCGGGCCAGCCGCCGACCCCGGCCTACGGTGCCGGCCCGGCGTACCCGCCGCAGTCCGGCCCGCCAGCCACGCCATACCCGACCAGCGGGGCGCCGAACCAGCAGGACGCCGGTTACGGCGTCTACCCGCCGCAGTCCAGCCCACCGCAGTCCGGGCCACCCCAGTCCGGGCCGCCCGACCCGTACGCGGCGGCGGCCGGCGGTTACCCCGGCTACGGACAACCCGGACAGCCGGGATACCCGGGACAGCCGGGTTATCCCGGACAGCCGGGACAGCCGGGCTACCCCGGCGGGCCGTTCCCGCCGGCAGCGCCGAAGAAGAGCAACAAGACCATGATCATCGTGATCGTGGCGGTGGTGGTCGTCGTGCTGCTGGCCTGCGTCGGCGTCTGCCTCGGTCCGCTGGCATTCATGGACCGGATGCGGGACACGGTGGAAAGCAGCCTGGACGTCACCCCGCCGCCGTCCACCTCGGACAGCACGGACGGCGGCGACCCGGGCAGCAGCGGCCAGACGGTGGTCTACGAGGTGACCGGGGACGGCCGGGTAGCCCTCTCCTACATCGACGGTGCCGGCAAGCAGGTGCACGCGCCCTCGGTCGACCTGCCGTGGCGCAAGGAGGTCAAGCTCCCCGAGGACGAACTGAAGACGGTGGTGGCGATCCGCACCGGCGGCGGCTCCGGGGACGTCTCCTGCAAGATCACGGTCGACGGCAAGGCAACCGCGTCGAAGAGTTCCAGCGGCACCTACGCGACCGTCAACTGCTCGGACTTCGGGTTCTGACCGGCCGGCTCGGGGAGCGGACGCAGCCGGTGCCCGCGTCCGCTCCGTTCCTCGACGACCGGGACCCGAGCGACCGGGACCCGAGCGACCGGGACCAGAGCGACCGGGACCAGAGCGACCGGGACCAGACGGCCGGGATCTGCCGCGACGCCGCACCGCGCCTCTAGGGTGGCTGGGTGACGACAACGGACTCCGACCCCCTGGTCCGCCGGATGCGCCCGTTCGGCACCACCATCTTCGCCGAGATGTCGGCGCTGGCGGTGCGCACCGGCGCGGTCAACCTGGGTCAGGGCTTCCCGGACACGGACGGGCCGCCCGAGATGCTGGCCGCGGCGGTCGAGGCGCTGCGTGGCGGGCAGAACCAGTACCCACCCGGTCCGGGCATCCCGGCGTTGCGGGCCGCGGTCGCCGCGCACCAGCGCCGGTTCTGGGGGCTGGACTACGACCCGGACGGGCAGGTGCTGATCACGGCCGGGGCGACCGAGGCGATCGCGGCGGCGATCCTCGGACTCTGCGAGGCCGGCGACGAGGTGGTCTGCTTCGAGCCGTACTACGACTCGTACGCCGCCTCGATCGCGCTGGCCGGCGCGGTCCGCCGGCCGGTCACGCTCCGCCCGGTCGACGGCGGCCGGTACGCCTTCGACCCGGCGGAACTGCGCGCCGCGTTCGGACCCCGGACCCGGCTGGTACTGCTCAACTCGCCGCACAACCCGACCGGCAAGGTCTTCGACGCCGACGAACTGGCGTTGGTCGCCCGGCTGTGCCAGGAGTACGACGTGCTCGCCGTCACCGACGAGGTCTACGAGCACCTGGTCTTCACCGACGCCGGCAGTACGCACGTACCGCTGGCGGCCCTGCCGGGAATGTGGGAGCGCACCCTGCGGATCTCCTCGGCCGGCAAGACCTTCTCCTGCACCGGCTGGAAGATCGGCTGGGCCAGTGGCCCGGCCCCGCTGGTCGCGGCGACGACGCGGGTCAAGCAGTTCCTCACCTACACCGGCGGCGCTCCGCTGCAACCGGCGGTGGCGGTGGCGCTGACCCTGCCGGACGGCTACTACCAGGGTTTCCGGGCCGACCTCCAGGACCGGCGCGACCAGCTCGCCGCCGGGCTGGTCGAGGCCGGTTTCGAGGTACTGGTGCCGGAGGGCACCTATTTCGTCACCGCCGACATCACCGGGCTGGGCGGGCGGGACGGGGTGGAGTTCTGCCGCTCGCTGCCGGAGCGCTGCGGAGTGGTGGCCGTGCCGACCCAGGTCTTCTACGACGACGTCGAGGCGGGACGGCGGCTGGTCCGGTTCGCCTTCTGCAAGCGCCCGGAGGTGCTCGCCGAAGCCGTCACCCGGCTACGCACCCTCGACACCGCCGGCTGACCGGCCGACGCAGCCAACCGACACCGCCGGCTGACCGGACGCGCCGGGCCGGGCCGGGCCGGCTGCCGGCGCGTTACGCCGGGACCGGGCTGGCGGTACGCACCTCGGCGGCGATCCGCTCGGCGACCTCCTGGGCCAGCTCCAGCGTGCGCGCCTCCACCATCACCCGGACCAGCGGCTCGGTGCCCGACGGGCGGAGCAGCACCCGACCGGTCTCGCCCAGCTCGGCCTCGGCCCGCTGCACCGCGCCGAGCACGGCCGGCGCACCGGCGCCCACGGTCCGGTCGCCGACCGGCACGTTGATCAGCACCTGCGGCAGCTTGGTCACCACCGAGGCCAGCTCGGCGAGGGTACGGCCGGTGGCGGCAACCCGGGACATCAGGTGCAGCCCGGTGAGGATGCCGTCGCCGGTGGTTGCGTACGCCGGTAGCACCAGGTGACCGCTCTGCTCGCCGCCGAGCGCCAGGCCGGAGCCGCGCAGCTCCTCCAGCACGTACCGGTCGCCGACCTTGGTCTCGACCAGCCGGATGCCGGCGGCGGACATGGCCAGCCGCAGCCCGAGGTTGCTCATCACCGTCGCGACCAGGGTGTCCTGGGTGAGCGTGCCGGCCTCCCGCATGGCCAGCGCCAGCACCGCCATGATCTGGTCGCCGTCCACCTCGCTGCCGTCGGCGGCGATCGCCACACACCGGTCGGCGTCGCCGTCGTGCGCGATGCCGAGGTCGGCGCCGTGTTCGAGGACGGCGGCGCGCAGGTTGTCGAGGTGCTGCGAGCCGCAGTCGTCGTTGATGTTGAGCCCGTCCGGTGCGGCGTGGATCGCGATCACCTCGGCGCCGGCCTCCTGGTAGGCCACCGGGGCCACCTCCGAGGCTGCGCCGTTGGCGCAGTCGACCACGACCTTCAGCCCGTCCAGCCGGTGCGGGATGGTGCCGACCAGGTGTTGCACGTAGTGTTCGGCGCCGTCGAGCAGGTCGTGCACCCGACCGACGCCGGCACCGGTCGGCCGGGTCCAGCCGGCCGCGCCGTTCGCCTCGACCGCGGCCTCGATCCTCAGCTCGACGTCGTCCGGGAGCTTGTGCCCGCCGGCCGCGAAGAGCTTGATCCCGTTGTCCGGCATCGGGTTGTGCGAGGCGGAGAGCATCACCCCGAAGTCGGCCTTGGCCTCGCCGACCAGGAACGCGACGCCGGGAGTCGGCAGCACGCCGACCCGGACCACGTTGGCGCCGGCACTTGTCAGCCCGGCCACCACCGCCGCCTCGAGCATCTCGCCGCTGGCCCGGGTGTCCCGGCCCACCACCGCGAGCGGCGGGTGGCTGCGGTCGGACTCGGCAAGGGTGTGCGCCGCCGCCACCGCGACCGCGAGGGTCAACTCGGGGGTGAGGTCGGCGTTCGCGCGTCCGCGTACGCCGTCAGTGCCGAACAGCCGCCCCATGCGCGAAACCTCCGGAAAGCGCACCAGTGGAAAAGGTGCGAAGCACACCAGTGGAAGACGAAACGGCCGGATACCGCCACCGCGGAAGGGGACGGTATCCGGCCGTACGTCAGACGTACAAGATGTTGCCGTTGATCAGCGCTTGGAGTACTGGGGCGCCTTGCGGGCCTTCTTGAGGCCGTACTTCTTGCTTTCCTTCTCCCGGGCGTCCCGGGTGAGGAAGCCGGCCTTCTTCAGCGCGGGGCGGTCGTCGGGGTCGTTGGCGATCAGCGCCCGGGCGATGGCCAGCCGCAGTCCGCCGGCCTGGCCGGTGGTGCCGCCGCCGCGCAGGTTGGCGATGATGTCGAACGCCTCGGCCTTCTCGGCGGTGACCAGCGGCTCCTTGATCAGCTGCTGGTGCACCTTGCTCGGGAAGTACGCCTCCAGGTCACGCCCGTTGCAGGTGATCTTGCCGCTGCCGGCGACGATCCGGACCCGGACGATCGCCTCCTTGCGGCGACCAACGGTCTGGATCGGGCGGTCGCCACGAGGAGCCCGGGCCACCGGGGCGGGCACCGGGGCTTCGGCGGTCGCGATGGTGTCGGTCATGCTGTTTCCTTCGCCCGCGCTCACTGCGCGATCTGCTTGATCTCAAACGGCACCGGCTGCTGCGCGGCGTGCGGGTGCTCGGCACCGGCGTAGACCTTCAGCTTCTTGATCAGCTGACGGCCGAGCTTGTTGTGCGGGAGCATGCCCTTGACGGCCAGCTCGATCGCCCGGTCGGGGCGCTTGGACAGCAGCTCCTCGTAGCCGACCTGCTTCAGACCGCCCGGGTAGCCGGAGTGCCGGTAGGCGATCTTCTGCTGGCGCTTGTTGCCGGTAAGCGCGACCTTGCCGGCGTTCACGACGACGACGAAGTCACCGGTGTCCACGTGCGGCGCGAAAGTCGGCTTGTGCTTGCCGCGCAGCAGCGTGGCAACGTGGGTGGCCAGACGGCCCAGCACGACGTCTGACGCGTCGATGACGTGCCACTGACGCTCGATCTCACCCGGCTTCGGGCTGTACGTACGCACAGGTCTACCTTGTCTCGTCGTCGGTCTGGGGTCGCGCACCGGTCGCCAGGCACGCACAAACGACCAAGCGTACCCGGGAAGGGCACGCCCGCGGATGTCACGTGAAAACTTGGGTGTCACACAACAGCAGGCAACGATACCCGCTCGCCGGCACCGGGGTCAAAACGGGGTGTAAGGAAGGGCCCCCGCTACCGCAGAAAACGATATGCGGGGGCCCTTCCTTACACCCGTCACACTCCGAACATCCGTCACACTCCGGCGAGGCGGTGCGGGGAGGGGCGGAGGTAGACCACCCAGGTCACCACCAGGCAGAGGGCGTACCAGGCGATGAAGGCGAGGTAGGCGGCGTCGGCCGAGGAGTAGACCAGGAACGACTGCCGGAAGGCGATGTTGACGAGTACGCCCCCGAACGCGCCGACCGCCCCGGCGATGCCGATCAGCGCACCGGAGAGCCGCCACGCCCGGCGCTGTGCGGCGGCCGGGTCCAGCTCGCCGTCGGCCACCGACCGGGCCGCCTTGGCCCGGAAGATCGCCGGGATCATCTTGTACGTCGATCCGTTGCCCACCCCGGAGAGCACGAAGAGCCCGATGAACCCGACCAAATAGAGCGTCAGCGAGCGCTCCCGGGAGGCGTAGTAGACCAGTCCGGCCCCGGCCGCCATGCCGGCGAAGGTCAGCCAGGTGATCCGGGCCCCGCCGTACCGGTCCGCCAGGTGCCCGCCGACCGGCCGGATCAGCGAGCCGACCAGCGGCCCGAGGAAGGTCAGGTACGCCGCGTCGAGCGGGGTGGCGAACCGGTCGCCGAACTGCACCAGGAGTACCTGCCCGAAGGCGAAGCCGAAGCCGATGAACGAGCCGAAGGTGCCGATGTAGAGCACCGACATCACCCAGGTGTGCGGGTCCCGGGCCGCCTCGCGGAGCGCTCCCGGCTCGTTGCGCGCCCCGGTGATGTTGTCCATGTAGCGGGCCGAGGCGAGCGCGGCGAGCACGATCAGCGGGATGTAGACCGCCGGCACCAGGCGCGGGTACGTGGCGCCCGCCGTGGCCAGCACCGCCAGCCCGACGAGCTGCACGGCGGCCACCCCGATGTTGCCGCCCCCGGCGTTCAGGCCCAGCGCCCAGCCCTTGAGCCGCTGCGGGTAGAAGAGGTTGATGTTCGCCATCGAGGAGGCGAAGTTGCCGCCGCCGACCCCGGCCAGGCAGGCCAGCACCATCAGGGTGCCGTACGACACCCCGGGCTCGATCAGGATCGCCATCGGCACCGCCGGCAGCAGGAGCAGCAGGGCGCTGACGACTGTCCAGTTCCGCCCGCCGAACCGGGCCACCGCCAGGGTGTACGGCAGCCGCAGCGCCGCACCCAGCGCCGCCGGTACGGCGGTGAGCAGGAACTTCCCGGCCGGGTCGATCCCGTACTGCGGGCCGAGGAAGAGCACCATCACCGACCAGAGGCTCCACACCGAGAAGCCGATGTGCTCTGAGGCGATCGAGACGATCAGGTTGCGCCGGGCGATCGGCGCTCCGGTGGTACGCCAGAACTCCGGGTCCTCGGGGTGCCAGTCGTCGAGCTGGTGCCGGCGCGGAGCCGGCGCGGAGCCGGCCTGCGGGGCCGGCGGGGCGCTGGTCTGTGGCGGCGGGAGGGTGCCGAGGCCGGCCGCCGGCGGGGCGGCGGCCGTGCTGTCGGGCCCGGGCTCGGCCGTCGGGCCGCTGGCGGTGGCAGTACTAGTCATGCCCCCGGAACGTAGGAGCCCGGGGTTTCCCGGCGGTTCGCACTCCGAGTCGGGCCGGCAACGGTCGGCGCACGGCGGCCCTCGGCGGGTAGTGAGATGTGCTGTCCGCCCGCCCGGACAGTCTAGTTCGCGGCGACCGCCGGAGGCCCCGTCCAGTTCGCGGCGACCGCCGGAGACTCAGTCCAGTTCGCGGCGACCGCCGAAGACGGCGAACCGCCACGCCTTGTAGAAGCAGTCGACCCCGACGAAGCCGGCCTCGGCCAGCCAGCGGCACTGGTCCGGCACCGGCGCCGGGCGGTCGTGCCGCATCCGCTCCCGGGCTCCGGCGATCTCCGCCGGAGTGGCGCCGAGCGCGGTGACCTGGGCCAGCCACACCTCGTCGTACCGGGAGTCGAGGTCGGGGGTGCCGCCGGAGACCTGTTCGGCGTTCACGAAGACCCCGCCGGGGACCAGCACCTGGCGGACCCGCCGGTAGAGGTCGCGCTTGTCGGTGTCCGGCAGGTGGTGGATGGCGAGCGCGGAGACCACCGCGTCGTACGGGCCGGGCGGCAGCGGGGCGGTCAGGTCGGCGACCACGGTCTCGTGCGGTACCCCGCGCCGGCTCAGGTGCCCCTCGGCGACCGCGAGCATCGCCGGGGCGCCGTCGAGCAGGGTGGTCCGCACCCCGGGTACGGCGGCGCCGAGCAGGATCGAGAGCAGCCCGGTACCGGCGCCGAGGTCGAGTACCGCGGGTACCCGCCCGGAGGCGAGGGCCCGGCGCAGCGGCGGGGCGGCCACCTCGACGGCGGTGCCGTAGAAGTCGTCGAAGCACGGCACCAGCCGGCGGCGGGACTCGTCGTACGACCCGGCCACCGCGTCGAAGAGCGACACCACGGCCACGGAGTGCCTCCTAGAATGTGCGACGACCGGCCAGTTCACCGACCGAACCGATCATAGATCCACTCCCCCGGACGGCACCGGGACGAACCCGCCGAGCCGACCCGCGAAGCGGTTGGTGTGTGAGCGGCTCTTGACAGGCCCGAAACAGAAGGGACCCGGCAGCGAAACCGGGCACCGGCACGCTTCGGACATGACAGACGGTGCACGCACTGCGACGCATTCGGAGGATGTGTCCCAGGACGTCGTCACACACTGCCCATACTGCGCCCTGCAGTGCGGGATGACGCTGCGCCGCACCGGCGACCGGGTGGAGGTGCTGCCCCGGCAGTTCCCGACCAACCGGGGCGGGCTCTGCCAGAAGGGCTGGACCGCCGCCGAGCTGCTCGACCACCCCGACCGGCTGACCACCCCGCTGCTGCGGGACCGCCCCGGCGGGCGGCTGCGCCCGGCGAGCTGGCCGGAGGCGCTGGACCGGGTGGTGACCGGCATCCGCGACATCCAGGGAACGTACGGCCGGGACGCGGTGGCCGTCTTCGGCGGCGGCGGACTGACCAACGAGAAGGCGTACGCGCTCGGCAAGTTCGCCCGGGTGGCCCTCGGCACCCGCAACATCGACTACAACGGCCGGTTCTGCATGTCCTCGGCGGCGGCGGCCGGGATGCGCGCCTTCGGCGTCGACCGGGGACTGCCGTTCCCGCTGGCCGACCTCGGCACCGCCGACACCCTGCTGCTGGTCGGCGCGAACGTCGCCGAGACGATGCCGCCGCTGGTCCGCTATCTCAACGAGCAGCGGGAGCGCGGCGGGACGCTGATCGTTGTCGATCCCCGGGCCACCGCCACCGCCCGGCAGGCCAGCCTGCACCTGCAACCGACCCCCGGCACCGACCTGGCGGTGGCGAACGCGCTGCTGCACATCGCGCTGGCCGAGGGGCTTGTCGACAAGGACTACGTGGCCGCCCGGACCACCGGGTTCGACCAGGTGCGGCGGGTCGCCGCCGGCTACTGGCCGGCCCGCGCCGAACGGCTCTCCGGGGTCCCGGTGGCCGACCTGGAGGCCGCCGCCCGGGCGCTGGGCGGCGCCGGGCGGGCGATCATCCTCACCGCGCGCGGCGCCGAGCAGCATGCCAAGGGCGTGGACACGGTGACCGCCTTCGTCAACCTGGCCCTGGCGCTCGGCCTGCCCGGCCGGCCCGGTTCCGGCTACGGCTGCCTCACCGGGCAGGGCAACGGGCAGGGCGGGCGCGAGCACGGGCAGAAGGCCGACCAGCTCCCCGGCTACCGCCGGATCGACGACCCGGCCGCCCGGGCACACGTCGGCGAGGTCTGGGGGGTGCACCCGGACGCGCTGCCCGGTCCGGGTGTCTCGGCGTACGAGCTGCTCAGTGCGCTCGGCACCGACGCCGGCCCGAAGGGGCTGCTGGTGTTCGGCTCCAACCCGGTCGTCTCGGCGCCCCGGGCGGCCCGGGTGGAAGGCCGGCTGCGCGACCTCGACCTGCTGGTGGTGGCCGACTTCGTCCGCTCGGAGACGGCCCAGATCGCCGACGTGGTGCTGCCGACCGCGCAGTGGGCCGAGGAGGACGGCACGATGACCAACCTGGAGGGCCGGGTGCTGCGCCGCCGCGCGCTCCGCCCGCCGCCGCCCGGGGTACGCACCGATCTCGACCTGCTGGCCGACCTCGCCGACCGGCTCGACCACGTGGACGGGGTGGCCGGGGCGGGCCGGGACCGCTTCCCGGCGGCGCCGGAACGGGTCTTCGCGGAGCTGCGCCGTGCCTCGGCCGGCGGCACCGCCGACTACGCCGGGATCACCTGGGCGCGGATCGACGCCGAGGACGGGGTCTTCTGGCCCTGTCCCGCCGAGGACGCCCCGGGCACCCCGCGACTCTTCGCCGACCGGTTCCACACCCCGGACGGGCGGGCCCGGTTCCTGCCGGTGGAGCACCGGGCCGCCGCCGAGGAGGTCTGCCCGGAGTACCCGGTCTATCTGACCACCGGGCGGGTGCTGACGCAGTACCAGTCCGGCGCGCAGACCCGGCGGGTCGAGGCGCTGCGCCGGGCCAGCCCGCACGCCTTCGTGGAACTGCACCCCGACCTGGCGGCCCGGCTCGGGGTGGACGACGGCGACGAGGTGCTGGTGACCAGCCGGCGGGGCGAGATGCGCGCCCCGGCCCGGCTCACCCCGACGATCCGTCCGGACACGGTCTTCGCGTCGTTCCACTGGGCGGGCGCGGCCCGGATCAACTCGGTGACCAGCGACGCGCTGGACCCGGTCTCCCGGATGCCGGAGTTCAAGGTCTGCGCGGTCCGGGTCGAGAAGGCGGAGCCGGCGGAGCAGGACGTGCAGGTCGAGAAGGCGGAGCCGGCAGAGCAGGACGTGCGGGTCGACGACGCGGTGCCCGCCGAACGGACAGTGCCGGTCGGGGACGCGGCAGCGAGCGCCGGCGAGGCGACGCCGCGACGACCGGGGAGGACGCCATGACGACCGAGGGGACGGCATGACGACAGAGGAGACGGTGGACGGGTCGGGGAACCGGTTCGTGATCGTCGGGCACGGCATGGCCGGCGCCCGGCTCGCGGCCGAACTCGCCGCCCGGCTCGGCGACGCGAAGATCACGGTACTCGGCGCCGAGCTGCACCGGGCGTACAACCGGATCATGCTCTCCAGCCTGCTGGCCGGCAAGGTGGACGAGTCCGGGGTGGAGCTGGCCGAGGCGGCCGGGCACGGCATCGACGTACGCCCGGGGGTGGCGGTCACCGCTGTCGACCGGGCGAACCGGACGGTGACGACCGGGCAGGGCGACCTGATCGGCTACGACCACCTGGTGCTGGCCACCGGCGGGCAGGCCCTGGTGCCACCGCTGTCCGGGCTGGACCGGGAGCGGCTGCCGGAGCGGGTGGCGGTGTTCCGCACCCTCGACGACTGCCGGCGGATCCTGGCCGCCGCCACCGGGGCACGCCGGGCGCTGGTGCTCGGCGGCGGGCTGCTCGGCCTGGAGGCGGCCCGCGGGCTCGCCGCCCGGGGACTGGACGTGCACGTGGTGCACCCGGTCGGGCACCTGATGGAGCGGCAACTCGACCCGACGGCCGGCGCCGTGCTGGCACGTACCCTGGGCGGGCTCGGCGTCACCGCCCACCTGGACGTGGCGGCGACCGCCGTCGACGCCCGGCCGGACGGGGTCGCCCTGACCCTCTCCGACGGCCGGGTCCTCAACGCCGACCTGCTGGTGCTCTCCTGCGGGGTCCGCCCCGACACGGCGCTGGCCCGGGCCGCCGGGCTCGCCGTGGACCGGGGGGTGGTGGTCGACGACCGGCTGTGCACCAGCGACCCGCACATCTCGGCGATCGGCGACTGCGCCCAGCACGCCGGCACGGTCACCGGGCTTGTCGCGCCGGCCTGGGAGCAGGCCCGGGTGCTGGCCCAACTGCTCGCCGGACACGACCCCCGGGCACGCTACCGGCCGCAGCCGCCGGTCACCCGGCTCAAGGCCGCCGGCATCGACCTGGCCGCTATGGGCGACGCCGCCGCCGGCCCCGCCCCGGACGTCGAGGAGCTGAGCTTCTCCGACCCGGTCCGCGGCACCTACGCCCGGCTGCGGATCGTCGGCGAGCGGCTGACCGGGGCGATCATGCTCGGCGACAACCCGGCGGTCGGCACGGTGATCCAGCTCTTCGACCGGGGTTCCCCGGTGCCGCTCGACCGCCGCACCCTGTTGCTCGGCCGCAGCCGGGACGCCGGCAGCCCGGCGCCGGTGGAGTCACCGGCGCTGATGCCGGACGCGGCGACGGTCTGCCAGTGCAACACGGTCCGCAAGGGCGCGCTGGTGGCCTGCTGGCGGGCGGGCGCCCGGTCGCTGCCCGAGATGGTCGCGGCGACCCGGGCCACCACCGGCTGCGGCAGTTGCCGGGACGCCGTCGAGGGCATCCTCGGCTGGCTCTCCTCGATCGACACTCCCGACCCGGTGGAAGCAGAGGTGGCGGCGGCATGACGTCGGAGCAGCGACGACTCGTGGTGGTCGGCAACGGCATGGTGGGGCAGCGCTTCGTGGAGGCGCTGCGCTCCCGGGACACCGGGCGCCGCTGGCAGGTCACCGTGCTGGCCGAGGAGGGGCGGCCGGCGTACGACCGGGTGCGGCTCTCGGCGTTCTTCGACGGGGCGGACGCGGACGAGCTGAGCCTGCACCAGCCCGACGACGGTGTCGACCTGCGACTCGGCGAGCCGGTGCTGGAGATCGACCGGGCCGCCCGGCGGGTGCTCACCTTCGGCGGGGAGTACCGGTACGACGCCCTGGTGCTGGCCACCGGCTCGTACCCGTTCGTCCCCCCGATCGACGGCGCGTACGTCGACCGCGGCCCGGACGCCCCCGGACCCACCCCGGCGCTGCGGCCGGGCGTCTTCGTCTACCGCACCCTGGACGACCTGGCGGCGATCCGCGACTTCGCCAAGGGCCGGCGCACCGGCACGGTGATCGGCGGCGGGCTGCTCGGCCTGGAGGCGGCGAACGCGCTGCGGCTGCTCGGCCTGGCCACCTCGGTGGTGGAGTTCGCCCCCCGGCTGATGCCGGTGCAGGTCGACGAGGCCGGCGGCGCGATGCTGCGCCGCTATGTCGAGGAGCTGGGCGTGGTGGCACACCTCGGGGTGGCCACCACCGCGATCCGGTCCCGCCGGGATGGCGAGCTGGCCGGGCTGACCCTCTCGGACGGCGGCTGGCTCCCCACCGACCTGGTGGTGGTGGCCGCCGGCATCCGGCCCCGGGACGACCTGGCCCGCAGCGCCGGGCTCGCCCTCGGCGAGCGCGGCGGCATCCTGGTGGACGAGAGCTGCCGCAGCGCCGACGAGCGGATCTGGGCGATCGGCGAGTGCGCCGCCGTCGAGGGCACCTGCTACGGCCTGGTCGCCCCCGGCTACGCGATGGCGGAGGTGGTGGCCGACCGGCTGCTCGGCGGCACGGCGACGTTCCCCGGCGCCGACCTCTCCACCAAGCTGAAGCTGCTCGGCGTGGACGTCGCCTCGTTCGGCGACGCGCACGGCCGCACTCCCGGCTGCCTGGACGTCACCTTCACCGACCCGGCCACCCGGGTGTACGCCAAACTGGTCCTCTCCGACGACGCGAAGACGCTGCTCGGCGGGGTACTGGTCGGCGACGTGACCGCGTACCCGACGTTGCGGGCCAGCGTCGGCGGTGCGCTGCCCGGCCCGCCGCTGGCGCTGCTCGCCCCGGCCGGCGACGGTGCCGGCACCGGGGCCGGGATCGCCGCGCTGCCCGGCTCGGCCCAGGTCTGTTCCTGCAACGCGGTGACCAAGGACCAGCTGGTCGGTGCGATCGCCGAGGGCTGCACCGACGTGCCCGCGCTGAAGGCGTGCACCCGGGCGGGGACGAGCTGCGGGTCCTGCGTACCGATGCTGAAGCAGTTGCTGGCGGTCTCCGGGGTGCAGCTGAGCAAGGCACTCTGCGAGCACTTCGCGCACAGCCGGCAGGAGCTGTTCGAGATCGTCCGGGTGCGCGGCATCCGGACCTTCTCCCGGCTGGTCGCCGAGCACGGCCAGGGCCGGGGCTGCGACATCTGCAAGCCGGCGGTCGCCTCGATCCTCGCCTCGCTCGGCAACGGCTACGTGCTCGACGGCGAGCAGGCGTCGTTGCAGGACACCAACGACCACTTCCTGGCCAACATCCAGCGGGACGGCACCTACTCGGTGGTGCCGCGGATCCCGGGTGGCGAGATCACCCCGGAGAAGCTGATCGTGATCGGCGAGGTGGCCCGGGACTTCAATCTCTACACGAAGATCACCGGCGGGCAGCGGATCGACCTCTTCGGTGCCCGGGTGGAGCAGTTGCCGCAGATCTGGCGCCGGCTGGTCGACGCCGGGTTCGAGTCCGGGCACGCGTACGGCAAGGCACTGCGTACGGTCAAGTCCTGCGTCGGCTCCACCTGGTGCCGGTACGGGGTGCAGGACTCGGTCGGGCTGGCCATCGCCCTGGAGCTGCGCTACCGGGGGCTGCGCGCCCCACACAAGATCAAGTCAGCGGTCTCCGGGTGTGCCCGGGAGTGTGCCGAGGCCCGCAGCAAGGACTTCGGGATCATCGCCACCGAGAACGGCTGGAACCTCTACCTCGGCGGCAACGGCGGCTTTCGCCCCCGGCACGCCGAACTCTTCGGCCAGGACCTGTCGACCGAGGACCTGGTCCGGTACGTCGACCGCTTCCTGATGTTCTACGTCCGCACCGCCGACCGGCTCCAGCGCACCGCCGCCTGGATCGAGGCGATGGAGGGCGGCCTGGAGCACCTGCGGGCGGTGATCGTCGACGACTCCCTCGGGCTCTGCGCCGAACTGGACGCCGCGATGGCCCGGCACGTCGGGGCGTACTCCGACGAGTGGCGGGACACGCTGGAAGACCCGGAGCGGCTGCGCCGGTTCACCTCCTTCGTCAACGCGCCCGGCGTACCCGACCCGTCGATCACGTTCGAGGTGGAACGGGGACAGCCCGTTCCGGCCCTGGGAGACCGCCGACCGGTGTCGCTCGGCCTCCCGACGACCATGGGGGTACCGAGTTGACTCTCGACATCACGATCAACGACGACGTGAACTGGACGGCCGTCTGCCCGTACCCCCGGCTGGAGCCGGAGCGCGGGGTGGCCGCACTTGTCGACGGCGAGCAGGTGGCGGTCTTCCGCACCCACGACGGCACGCTCTACGCGATCGGCCAGCGGGACCCGATCGCCGGCGCCTACGTGATGGCCCGGGGCATCGTCGGCAGCCGGGGCGAGATCCCGACGGTCGCCTCCCCGCTGCACAAGCAGGTCTACGACCTGCGCACCGGCGACTGCCTCGACGTGCCCGGGGTGGCGGTGCCGACCTACCCGGTGCGCTGCCGGGACGGGCTGGTCGAGGTCGCGCCCCGGCCGGCCGGAGACCGCTGATGGCCGGCGAGCTGTCCGGCTTCACGGTCGGGGTCACCGCCGACCGGCGCCGCGACGAACTCACCGCCATGCTGGAGCGGCGCGGTGCCCGGGTGGTGCTCGCCCCGGCCCTGCGGATCGTGCCGCTGGCCGACGACACCGAGCTGCGCGCGGCGACCCGGGCCTGTCTGGACAACCCGCCGGACGTGCTGATGGCGAACACCGGGATCGGGATGCGCGGCTGGCTGGAGGCGGCCGAGGGCTGGGGGCTGGCCGAACCGCTGCGCACGGTGCTCTCCCGGGCCTACATCGTCAGTCGGGGGCCGAAGGCCCGGGGCGCGATCCGGGCCGCCGGGCTGCACGACGAGTGGTCGCCGGCCTCGGAGAGCTGTGACGAGGTGATCGAACACCTCCGGCAGCGCGGCGTACGCGGCCAGTTGATCGCGATGCAGCTGCACGGGGAACGTCAGCCGGAGTGCACCGCCGCGCTGGAGGCGGCCGGGGCGAGCGTGCTGGAGGTGCCGGTCTACCGCTGGGCGGCGCCGACCGACCCGGCCCCGCTGCACCGGCTGGTCGACCTGATCGCCGGCCGGCTGGTCGACGCGGTCACCTTCACCTCCGCGCCGGCGGTCACCGCACTGCTCCGGGCCGCCGGCCCGAGCACCGAGGCGGTGCTGGACGCGCTGCGTACGGACGTACTCGCCGCCTGTGTCGGGCCGGTCACCGCCGCGCCGCTGCGCCGGCACGGCGTACCCGTGGTGGCGCCGAGCCGGGCCCGGCTCGGCGCCCTCGTCCGGACCATCGTGGACGAGCTGCCGCAGCGGGCGATAAGCGTCAAGGTCGCCGGTCACCTGCTGACCCTGCGCGGGCACGCGGCCATCCTGGACGGTGAGCTGCGTCCACTCGCACCCGCCCCGATGGCGGTGCTCCGCGCCCTGGCCAGTACGCCCGGCCGGGTGATGTCCCGGGCCGCCCTGCTGCGCACCCTGCCCCGGGGCGCCGACGAGCACGCCGTGGAGATGGCGGTGGCCCGGCTGCGGGCCGGACTGCGAACCCCCGGGGTGGTGCAGACGGTCGTCAAGCGCGGCTACCGGCTCCCGGTCGACTGATCACGTTCCGGAACTCCTCACCTGACCCGGACTGAGCTGGGGCCGGTCCGCATGAAGCTTGGGTATCGGCTCGGTTTGATCCCTTGACTGCCGGACAGCCGGTTGGCAGGGTAAGGCCGCAACGTCCCGGAAGCGCCCGTAAACTGCCCTCCGGGTCTGTGCACAGGGGACAGGTGGAGGCGCCGCGTCGCCCTGGCAGAAAACATTTCGGATCGCGTCACACCCTGCTCGCGAACGCGTCAGGAGGACTGCCGGGAACATCGGGCAAGGCATTACGATCATGACGGACACCGGCCATGGCGAGCCGGCCGGCATCATCAGCACCCGTGGCGCCACCAGCGGGACGCGGCCGATCCTGAACCGGGCGACCGATCCACATCCTCAATGGATTCTCCTCAAAGGACAGGTAGGAATGACGAGGCGTATACGCGTGCTGGCCGCCGCGGCAATGGCCACAGCCATGCTGGTCACCGCCGGCTGCTCCGGTTCGGACGACTCCGACGGCGGTGACGCCGGCAGCAAGAACCCGGACAAGGTGACATACCTCACCGGATTCGGCACCGGTGGCCACGACGCATTCGCGTGGGTGGCGAAGGACAAGGGCTTCTTCAAGGAGGCGGGGCTCGACGTCACCATCCAGCAGGGCGCCCCGGCAACCAACAACCAGGGTCTGCTCTCCGGCAAGGCCCAGTTCACCTACAGCGACGTGACCCAGCTGATGATCCAGACCGGCAAGGGCCAGGTCACCGACATGCGGGTGATCGCGGCGGTGCACCAGAGCACCCTGGTCGCGATCTTCGCGCCGCCCGGGTCCGGCGTGACCAAGCCGAAGGACCTGGAGGGCAAGCGGGTCGGCGTCGCGCAGGGCTCGATCACCAAGACCCTGCTCCCGGCGTACGGCAAGCTGGCCGGCTTCGACGCCAGCAAGCTCCAGTTCGTCGAGGCCACCCCGCAGACCCTGGTCGGCCTGCTGGTCGGCAAGCGGGTCGACGTGCTGAGCACCTTCGTCATCACCCGCAACACCGTGGAGACGGTGACCAAGCAGCAGATGACGGTCATGCCGCTCACCGACTACCTGCGGGACCTGCTCGGCACCGGGCTCACCACCACCGCCAAGTACGCCCAGGAGAACCCGGACATCGTCAAGCGGTTCAAGGACGCGGCGATGAAGGGCCTCAAGTACACGGTGGAGAACCCCGAAGAGGCCGCGAAGATCATGAAGGCCAACAACCCGAACGTGAACGAGCAGGGCGCGGCGGCCGAGATCCGGCTGATGACGCCGTACGTCACCTCGGCACCAGGCAGCGTGGTCGGCGCGCTCGACGAGCAGCGGGCCGCCCGGGCCATCGCGATCCTCCAGGGCGCCGAGCTGATCCCGGCCGGCCTCACCCCGGACAAGGTCATCGACTTCTCCGTCGCGCCGAAGGCCTGACCCACGGCGGGACACCTCGGGGACGGCGAGTGGACAGCCACTCGCCGTCCCCTTTTCGACGCAGAGAAGGGAAACGCTTTGCGCGTCCGCACCCGTCCGGCCGGCGACGTCCGGGACCTGCCCGACCCGCCCCACCGGCGCACCGGCCCCGCCGACCCCGCCGACCCCGCCGGCCCCGCACATCCGGCCCGGCCGCACCGATGAACCGGCGAAACCTCTCCACCGGCACCCGGATCGCGCTGCCGGTCGTCGGCACCGTCGTCGCGATCGGCCTGTGGTGGCTGGCGACGATCGTCTTCGACGTCGAGACCCTCTTCCTGCCCAACCCGCCGGAGGTCGTCGACGCCTTCGAGCGGCAGCCGGCGTACCTCTTCGAGGCGGCCTGGGCGACGCTCTGGGGCACGCTCGTCGGCTTCGGCATCGCCGCGCTCGGCGGGATGGTGGCGGCACTGCTGCTGACCAGCTCACGCCTGATCGAACAGGCCACCCTGCCGATGATCGTCGCGTTCAACGCGGTGCCGAAGGTCTCGCTCGTCCCGCTGCTGATCCTCTGGATCGGCTACGACTCGCGGACCAAGCTGGCCTTGGTCGTACTCATCGCGTTCTTCCCGATCATGGTGGCCACCATGGCGGGTCTCACCTCGACCCCGGCGGACCTCTACGAGCTGACCCGGTCGCTCTCAGCCTCCCGGCTGAAGACCTATCTGAAGGTACGCCTGCCGTGGGCGCTGCCCCAGGTCTTCGTCGGGCTGAAGCTCGGCATCACGCTCTCGCTGATCGGCGCGGTGGTGGCCGAGTTGCAGACCCTGAACAGCGGGCTCGGCGCGATCATCTACAGCACCCAGCAGACCTTCGACACCCCGCTGGCGTTCGCCGCGATCACCCTGACCGGGGTGATCGGGATCAGCGTCTTCTACGCCGTGGTGCTGGCCGAACGGCTCGTGGTGCCCTGGGCCCGGAAGATCTCCGCCTGACTCAGGTGCAAGGAAGGGCCCCTTCTTATACAAAAAGCGATAAGAAGGGGCCCTTCCTTGCACTTCGGGGCGGGCGGATCAGCCCAGCCCGGCACCGCCGTTGAGGTCGAGGTTGACCGCGTTGACGGACGGGTTCTCCAGCAGGAAGACGGCGGCGTCGGTGACGTCGGCCATCGTGGTCAGCCGGCCGGTCGGGGTACGCCCCCGGTAGGTCTCGTGCACCTGCGCCGGCTGCTTCGCCCAGAACGGGCTGTCGGCGACGATCCCCGGGTGCAGGGCGTTGACCCGGACCGGCCGCAGCTCGGAGGCGAGCACGTTCACCAGGCCGACCACCCCGGCGTTCACCGTGGAGACCGTCGCCGAGCCGGGGAACGGCCGGTCCTTGGAACCGCCGCCGAAGAGCAGCACCGAACCGGTCGGCGAGAGCCGCCCCGCCAGGGTGTGCGCCACCTCGGTGTAGCCGACCAGCTTGACCGTGACCAGGCTGACCGCCCGGTCGATCTGGTAGTCCGAGACCTTGTTGACGTCCCGGACGAAGGCGGAGAGGACCAGGTGTTCGATCTCGCCGATCCCGGCGAGCGCGGCGGCGATGGAGTCGGGCTTGGCGAGGTCGACCGCCACCCCCGTCGTCCGGCCGCCGATCTCGGCGGCGACCGCCTCGGTCCGGGCCGTGTCCCGGCCGGTGACGACGACCTCGCGTCCCCGCTTCGCGTAGTACTCGGCCACGTCCCGGCCGAGGCCGGAGGTACCCCCGATGACGACTACGCAGCCGCCATCGGGGCCATCGTGCTGTGGCATGTCCGTCCCTCTCGTTGTGCAGGATTGAACCGCGGAGCCTCCCCGGGCCCGGCAAGCCTGCTCAACCGCGGAGGGTCAGCCGACCGGGGTGGGCTGCCCCCGGCCGTGTTCCGCGCGCAGCGTCTCCATCGCGTGCTGTACCACGTTCACCAGTACGTGCTTGACCGACTCGCGCTGCCGGGCGTCGCACATCACCAACGGTACGTGCGGGGAGATGGCGAGCGCCTCGCGTACCTCCTCCGGCTCGTACTGCGGGGCGTTGTCGAAGCAGTTCAACGCCACCACGTACGGCAGGTGCCGGTTCTCGAAGTAGTCCAGCGGGGCGAACGCGTCGGTGATCCGCCGGGTGTCGACGAGTACCGCCGCGCCGACCGCCCCCCGGATGATCTCGTCCCACATGAACCAGAACCGGGTCTGTCCGGGAGTACCGAACAGATAGAGGATCAGGTCCTGGGCCATGGTGATCCGGCCGAAGTCCATGGCGACCGTGGTGGTCTCCTTGCCCGGCACCTTCGACGGGTCGTCGATGCCCACCCCCGCCGCGGTCATCACCGCCTCGGTGGTCAGCGGGGTGATCTCCGAGACCGCACCCACGAGTGTCGTCTTGCCGACCCCGAAGCCGCCGGCAATGACGATCTTCGCGGAGGTGATCCCGCCACCGCCGCCGCCACCGCCGCCGCTGCCAGCGCCGCCACCGCCGCGACGCGGCCTGGCCCGGTCATAGCCTGCGAAGTCCACTTAGCACCCTCTCAAGCAGTTCCATCCGCTCCTCGTACGCCTCAGACGGTGGAGCGGCATTGTGCAGCGTCAGCAGGCTGTCCGCCACCATGTCGGCGACCAGCACCCGGGCGACACCCAACGGCAGCCGGGTGTACGCGGCGATCTCCGCCAGCGACTGCGCCCGGCCCTCGCAGATCGTGGCGATGCGGTGCTTGTCGTGACCGGCGAACCGGGACTCGACGACCGCGGCCGGACTCGCCACGAGCACCGCCTCCAGCGCGATGTCCTGGCGAGGTTCGGTACGGCCACGGGTGACCGCGTACGGTCGGACGAGCGCGCCACGCGGGTCATCGCGTCGTCCATCCATACCGTGGTCACCTCCTCAGGGTCAGGTCGCGGCCGCACCGATGCCATCCTTGGTCTGCCGGGTCAGGGACGCGAAACGGCCTCGCGCGGCAACGGCACCAGGGCCGCGCCGACCCGTTCGACGAGCAACGCCATCTCGTAGCCGACCTGGCCCACGTCACAACTGCGGGCGGCCAGCACGGCCATCGACGATCCGTCGCTGATGGACATCAGGAAAAGGTATCCACTGTCCATCTCGATCACCGTTTGCAGCACCCCACCGGCGCTGAACATCCGGGAGGCGCCGTCGGTCAGGCTGACCACGCCGGAGGTGATCGCCGCGAGCTGGTCGGCCCGGTCCGGCGGCAGGTCCCGGGAGGAGGCGAGGAGCAGGCCGTCCGCCGAGACCGCGACGACGTGTGCGATGCCGGCGACGCTGTCGGCGAAGTTGCTGAGCAGCCAACCCATGTCCTGCATCGCTGCTGGCCTGTTCATCCGCTCGTCTCCTTGGTTGAGATCATGCCGTTCTGCTCGGAACCGGCCGTCCGGCCGCGCTGTACGCCACGGTGGTAGGCCGACAAGAGACCGCGTACCTCGTCCGGGGTACGCCTGCTGCGCTCGCGCCCGCTCCTGGTCTCGACGCCGCCGGGCACCAGTTGTGCCTGGGGCACCCGCTTGGGCAGGCCGGACCGGGTCGTACCGCCGCTGGCCGGCTCCGCCGCCCGGCTGGCCCGGGCCCAGCCCTCGTCGGCCGCCGTCTGCCAGGACCCCTCGGTCCCGGCCGGCGCGGCCGGTGCCGGGGTGGCGGCCGGCGCGGGCGCCGGCACCGGCGGTGGTGCGGCGGCGGGTGCCGGCACGGGGGCGGGCGGCGGTGTCGGTGGGCTGTACGGGGCCGGCGGCGGCGCGGACCGTCCCGGAGTGCGTGGGGTCAGCGGGGTACGGCCCGGAGTCGCCATCGGGGACGGCGCCGCACTCGGTGGCGCCTGGTAGCCGCTCGGCGGCGCCTGGTAGCCGCCCGGCGGCACGGTGAAGATCGCGGTCGAGTCGGATCCGTGCGAACGGAACCAGACCGCCTCCATCTCCCGGAAGATCGGCGCCTCGCCGGTGTCCTCCACCCGGGGCGCGACCGCCGAGGCGGCGTTGACCGGAGCACCGGCCACCGGGCCGGAGGGCAGGCCGGACGGTGTCCCCGCCGCCGGTGTCATGGCGTGCGTCGGGGCCGGGCCGGAGCCCGCCGCGCCGCGTTGCGGCAGCGACGACGCGACCGTCGGGTACTGCACGGTCGGCGAGGCCATCCCCGCACCGGCCAGCCCGGTGTGCGCGGGCGGTGCCGTGGACGCCGGGGTCTGGTAGCTCGGCGTCACGTGCTGCTGGTAGCCCGGGGTGGGCGTGGCCGGCAACTGCCCCCCGGCCAGGTGGCTGTTGACCGGGGCACCGGTCAGGTGGTTGTTGCCGCCCGGGGCACCGGCCGGCATCGCACCGGTCTGGTCACCGGTGGTCTGCCACTGGTTGGCGCCCGCGTTGCGCCACTGGTCGGTGAGGCTGCCGCCGGACCGCGCCGCGCCGACCGGGGAGAGCGACTCCTGCCAGGCCGCACCCGTCGACGGGCGGGCCGCGGCCGGTCCCGGCTCGACGGCGAGCGGCTGCCGCTGCCGGGCGAGCATCTGGTCACGGCCGCGCGGACCGGGCAGCACCACCGTACTGGCCGGCAGGGTGACCTGGGCCACCGTGCCGCCCTCGACGTTGCGGCGCAGGTCGACCCGGATCTCGTGCCGGTGCGCCAGCCGGCCGACGACGGCGAGACCCATCAGCCGGAAGGCCGCCACGTCGACGGCCGGCAGTTCCGCCAGCCGGCGGTTGAGCGCGTCCATCTGCTCTTCGCTGAGCCCGAGTCCCCGGTCCTCGACCTGGATCAGCACGTAGTCGCGGATCCGGCGGGCGTCGGCGACCACCGTGGTGTGCGGCGGCGAGAACCGGGTGGCGTTGTCGAGCAGCTCGGCGACCAGCCGGACCACGTCGTTGACCGCGTGCGCGGCGACGGAGATGTCCGGGTCGACCGTGCCGAACTCGATCCGGTTGTAGAGCTCCACCTCGGACTGCGCGGCCCGCAGCACGTCGATCAGCAGCGCGTCGTCGCGGCGCGGCGCCGTCGAGTCGGCACCGGCCAGCACCAGCAGGTTCTCGTCGTTGCGGCGCATCCGGGTGGCCAGGTGGTCGAGCTCGAAGAGCTGGGCCAGCCGCTTCGGGTCCTCCTCGCCCCGCTCGATCGCGTCGAGCTCGCCGATCATCCGGTCGACCAGGGTCTGGCTTCGCCGGGCCAGGCTGAGGAACATCGCCGAGACGCTGGTCCGCAGGGCGGCCTGCTCGGCCGCGATCCGGACCGCTTCCTTGTGTACGACGTTGAACGCCAGGGCGACCTGGCCGACCTCGTCCTTGTTGTTGAGCCGGATCGGGTCCCGGACCTGCCGGACGATCTCGTCGACGCCGCCCTCGCCGATGGTGCCGACGTCGCGGAGCCGACGGACCGCCTCCGGCAGGTCGTGGTTGGCCACCGAGAGCGCGCCCTCGCGGAGCCGGCGCAGCGACTGGTTGAGCGACCGGGCCAGCACCACGGCGAGGGCCAGCGCGATGATCAGTGTGAGGAGTACCACGATCGACTCGACGATCGCCTGCTGGACGACCTCGGAGCGGGCCGCCTCGGCCTGGTCCAGCAGGTCGCGTTCGAGCAGGGTCTCGGCCCAGCGCATCAGGTCGTTGATCGAGCCGATCGCGATCGCCGCCGAGCTGGCGCTGACCGGGGACCGCTGCCCGACCGACCGGGTCAGGTCCCGGGCCACCTTGTCGGCGAGGATCACCGCGTCGCCGGTGACGGAGCCGTTGACCACCGACTCCTGCCGGGAGTTGGCGGAGGCGCCGAAGGCCAGCAGCGCCTCCTGCTGGCTGGTCAGGGTGGCGATGAAGGCGGAGAACTGCTGCTGGTCGAGCACCCCGCCGACGGCCAAGGCGCTGTAGACCACCGCCTCCTCCTCGGCCACCGCCTCCTTGGCCTGGGCGAGCGCGGAGAGGGTACGCAGGCTGTCGCCGACCGCGCTCTCGCCGGAGATCTGGCCGAGCGTCTCGCCGTACGCCACGAGTTCGCCGATGATCATGCCGTACCGGAGGGTGGCCTCGCCGGGGGGCATCTGCGGGCGCTCCAGCACCTCCTGCCGGGTCCCGTTGAGGGTGGCCAGCCGGTCGTCGATGACCCGCAACCGGTCCTCCACCGAGGCCGGTACGTCACTCACCTGCGTCCGCCGGTCGTTGTACGCGGCGATCCGGGCATCGGTCCGCTGCACGTACGCGTCGTAGACCTCGGGCGTCGTCTCCTTCGACTTGGCCAGCAGCCGGGCGGCGGCGATCCGCTCCTTGTGCACGTCCTGGGTGAGCGCCGAGACGTCGGCGGAGAGTTCGGTGAGTGACCGGAGCACGCCGGCCTGGTAGGCACCCTGTCCGATGTCGACCAGCCGGATCGTGGCGAGCGCGAGGACCGCGGCGACCGGAACGACCAGCAGGAGCGCGAGCTTGGACCGGATCCGGGTGTCCCGTAGCCGGGGAAGCCAGCGGCGCGGTACGGCACCTGCCCGCAAGCCTTTCGCGGGCAGGGTCGTAGGTCCGGTGCTCACGACATCGCCTCCGTCGTTTCGATACGTGACCCGTCGACCGATGCCTGCTGCAGCGGATCGAGCCGCACGCGGCACGGCCGCGATTTCATCAGAAGAAGGCCGCTTTGGGAAGCGACGGGAGGGCAGCAAAGGTCCATCATGGGCCGTCGACTACCCTCGGGTCCACGAGATCGATGAATCTGCAAGTCTCTGATCAGCACATATATCTCTAGAGTGGTCACTTGCATCTGGAAAGTTATCCCGCACCCGTACCCCCTCTTATCACTATGTGAGACCCGTCATCCCGAAACCGGCCGGCTATCCCGCGCTTGACCCAGGCGGCCGGCATTGGCAAGGTTTTGCGGGTTTGAAGGCTTCGCGTGAACCGTACGGCAGATCGTTGCCCTTCCATTGTGGACGACTAGATCCGCGGCCGGGCAAGCCCCCCACCCGCGCCGGATACCTGGAGGACTGAGTTGAGGCCCATCCGCTCCGCGATACCCGCGCTGCTCGCGTCGGCCATCCTGGCTACTTCGCTGACCGGCTGCCAGTTCGGCGCGCCGGAGGAGGAGTCCGGGGAAATCGTTATCGGCGCCGACCTGGAGCTGTCCGGCGCCGCCCCGCAGGTGGGTAAGGCCTACCAGCGGGCCCTGGAGCTCAAGGTCGAACAACTGAACGAGTCCGGTGCGCTCGGCGGTCGCCGGGTCCGGCTGGACGTCCGGGACAACAAGTTCGACCCGAGCATCTCGGCGACCAACATCGGCGATTTCACCGCCGATCCGGCGATCAGCGGCATCATCATGGGCAGCTGCAACGAGTGCGCCATCGGTGCGGCGAAGACGGTGAAGAGCAAGCAGGTCCCGACGATCGCGCTCGCTCCGGCCGGTGACGTGGCCGCCGGTGCGGATCGGGAATACATGTTCAAACTCGGTCCGAACGCCCGGGACAACGTCGGCGCGATCGCCGCCGAACTGCGTACCCGACAGATCGAAACAGTGGCACTGCTGCACACCGCCGACAAATACGGCGAAGAGGGCGCGGCGACCCTGGCGAACGAACTCGTCGGACCCGAAGAGGACGCGACCGACGTCCCGATCCTGGCGAAGCGGTCGGTGAAGGTCACCGACACCGACGTCAGCCAGGCGGTCGGCGCACTGGTCGAGGAGGAGCCCGACGCGATAATCGTGTGGACCCCTGCCGACCAGGCCAACCTGGCCATCGGCAGCCTGCGCTCCGAGGGCTTCAAGGGCCAGGTCTTCTTCGACGCGGTCGCCGCCGCTGACCTCTTCATCGGCAACAGCGGCCGGGCGGCCGAGAACACCACGATGGTCTTCACCCAGACCATGGTGATCGACGACGTGATCGCGACCACCCCGGCCAAGGCGGCGAGCAAGCAGTGGTTCCGGGACTACACCGCCCGGTTCGGCGGCTACTACGGGTACTCCTCGTTTGCCGCCGACGCGCTGCAACTCGTCGTCGACGCGGCGGTACGGGCCGGCGGCAAGAGCGGCGAACCGGACCGGGCCCGCATCCGCAGCCTGCTGGAGACCGCCGAGACCGACGGCCTCTCCGGCCCGATCCGGATGACGCCGGAGAACCACTCCGGGTTGATGCCCCAGGCGCTGAGCCTGCTGGTGGCCCGCGGCGGCCGCTGGCGCCTGGCCGGCTGACCAGTCTGGCCGGCTGCGTCCGGTTGGCCGGCTGCGTGCGGCTGGCCCGCTGGAGAGGAGCCGATCCGGCGGCGGGGAAACGGGTTCTCGCCGCCGGAGGGCGTCCGGGATAGCCTGTCGACACTGTCGGCCTGTCGAATGAGGTGGCCAAGCGATGATCCGACTCTCCGGAGTGTCCCGGACCTTCGGTGGCCGGTCCGGTTCCGTCGAGGCGCTGCGGGGCATCGACCTCGACATCGCCGAGGGCGAGTTCCTCGCCGTGGTGGGCCGCTCCGGCTGCGGCAAGTCGACCCTGCTCCGCCTGGTCGCCGGGCTGCTGCCGGTGACCGAGGGCGAGATCCAGGTGGCGGGCGAGGTGGTCACCCGGCCACGGCGGGACATCGCCATGGTCTTCCAGCGCCCCGCGCTGCTGCCCTGGCGGTCGGTGCTCGACAACGTACTGCTGCCCACCGAGATCTTCGGCTGGGGCAAGGCCGCACACCGCGACCGGGCCCGTGACCTGCTCTCGATGGTCGGGCTCAGCGAGTTCGAGAAGCGGCTCCCGCACGAACTCTCCGGCGGCATGCAGCAGCGGGTGTCGCTGTGCCGGGCCCTGATCCAGCAGCCGAAGGTGCTGCTGATGGACGAGCCGTTCTCCGCGCTCGACGCGCTGACCCGGGAGGAGTTGTCGGTCGAACTCCAGCGGATCCACATGGAGCACTCGGCGACGATCCTCTTCGTCACCCACTCGATCGACGAGGCGGTGCTGCTCGCCGACCGGGTCGTCGTACTCAGCCCGCGACCCGGGCGGATCCGCAAGGTGCTCGGCATCGACATCCCGCGCCCGCGCTCGCTGGGCCGCAACGCGCACTTCGAGGACGTCGCCCGGACCAGCGCCGAGTTGCACGAACTCCTGCTGGACCACCCGGACAACGGCCCCGGCCTGGCGCTCAGCGGCAGCGGTCAGGGCGAGCAACAGCACTGATCCGACAGTCAGTCACAACAGGTAGTCGTTCGACGACTCCGCTCGCGCCCGCCGCCCGGCCCAGACTGGCGGGTACGGATGGGGGTGCGTAACGTGCCCCGCATGGCCTACCGGACCTGGGGCAGGGTGCTGCTCGCCGCACTCGTCGGCGGGATCGTCAGCGGCGCCGGTCAGCTGGGGATCGCGTACGGGCTCGGCCTCGTCCGCTTCGACCGCGGCTTCGTCGCCGACGAGGTGAACCAGTGGCCCGCCCAGCTCGCCTGGGTCGGCTGGATCGCCACGGTGGCGGCCGTCCTCGGCGCCCTGCTGGCGGACCGGCTCGCCCACAGGTTCGCCCTGCCCAGCACGCTCGGCACCCGGGCGGCCGTCTCCGCGGTGGCCGCCCTCGGCGCACTCGCGGTCGCCCCGCTCTGCATGCAGCCCGCCCGGGCGGCCCAGCTGGCCTCGGGCGACCCGGTGACCCTGACCGGCGTCGCCGCGGCGGCCGGGGCCGGGGTCGGCTTCCTCGCCGCCCTGGCCGCGCTGACCCAACGCCCGGTGGCCTGGAACGTCACGGCGCTGACCGGGGCAGCCTGGTTCCTCGCCGTGCTGTCCGTACTGCCCTCGCTCGGTCCCACCGACCCGCTGCCCGCCGTCCGGCTCGGTGGGCTCGATCCGAGCTGGCTGGGCGCCGGCCCGAGCCAACGACTGGCCTTCGTCGTTCTGCCGGCGCTGGCCCTGGTCGCGGGCGCCCTCACCGGTGCCCTGGCCCGGTCCCGCCAATTCCCGCTGCCGGCGGTCGCCAGCTGCGGAGCGGCCGGTCCGGCGATGCTCGCCCTGGCGTACCTCGTCGCCGGCCGCGGCGACTCCGCCGACGCCTACCAGGCGGCACCGTACTGGGGAGCCCTGATCGCCGTGGCCACCGGTGTGCTGGGCTCGGCGCTGGCAGCCTGGGCCCGCTGGCCGCTGACCACGCCCGCTCCGGCGCAGAGCGCCGAGGCCGGTTCGCCCTCCGGGACCCCGTCCACGGTCGGAGCCGACCCGACCGGCGGCAGCGGCACCGGCCCGACGCCGCCGGGCAACGGCTACGGCTACGGCAGCGACCTCGGCAACGGCAGCGACCTCGGCGACGACCTCGGCGACGCGCCGACCACGATCCTGCCGACGGGGATCGCGGCGACCACGACCCTGCCGACAACGGACGCGCCGACCATGACCCCGGCCGCGGATGACGCACCGACCACGACCCTGCCGACGAGGGAGAGGCCGACGAGGGAGAGGCCGAGCGACGGCAGCCCGACCAGTGAGATCGGCGCCGCCGGTCCCCCGGTCGAGCAGACCTGGCGGTTGGACCTGCCGAGTGGCGGGTCCCCGACGGTCGGCACCGGCAACAGAACCGGCGGCGACCAGGGCAGCGCAACGTCTCCCGCAGACAGCTGGCCACCTGGTCCGGTGGCCGGAAGGCAGGCGGGAGGCGAGTCGCGGGAACCGTCCCGGGAGCCGGGGTCGAGCCCGGGTACCTGGTCGTTCGACATCTCCATCCCCACACCACGCGTCCCGACGGAGTACTCCTCCGGGCACACCGAGCGGTTCGGTTCGTCCACCTCGGCCGCTGATTCGGCCGCTGCTCCCGAGACCGGCCGACGGAGCAGCAGCACAGAACCGACCAGGCCGGCCGACGGCGGTACGGGTGGGGGGACGGGTGAGGCGTCGGCGGATGCCGGCTTCCCGCCCGGCTGGGCAGGGGCGCGCCGACTGCGTACCGAGGACTTCTGGCCGACCACGCCGTCGCCGTCGCCTGAGGCGGCAGTGGGCACTTCGTCGGCGGCGAACACACCGACGGTCCCGGAGCCCCCGGCGGCAGCGGCGCCGCCACCCGCGGTACCGCAGGCTCCGGCGCCGGTACCGCGGACTCCGGTGCCGCCGACCGCTCCGGCCCGGCCCGTGGTTCCGGCGCAGCCTGCGACCAGACCCACGCCAGAGCCGTTGATGCCGCCTCCGGTGCCGCCCACGCCCGTCACGCCGCCACCGGTCGTCAGGCCGGCCCCTACCGGCGACACCTGGGACGCCTTCGCACCGGTGCTCCGGCCCCGCTCCGACGGCCGTCGCGAGGCACCGGCGGATCCCGTCAACCGGTTGGGACAGGGCGCTACCTCGGCGGACGCGAGCCGGACCGGGCGGAGCCTGCCCATCCCGGTGGTCTCCGGCGACTCGCCGGTCCCGGCGACCGATCTTCCGGTCCCGGCGACCGATCTTCCGGTCCCGGCGACGTCGAGTCGTGGCACGCCCACGGCCGAAGCCGAGCCGGGTGGCGCGGCGGAGGCGACTTCTCGTCCCGGACCCCGCGCCGCGACCGGGGGCCAGCCCGAGCCCAAGACTGAGGTCAAGTACGAGGTCAAGACTGAGGCCAAGACTGAGGCTGAGGCCAGGGCTGCGGCCAGGACCGAGTCCGAGACCGAAGTCGTCGGGACTGAGAGCAGCACCGGAGCCGTCGGGACCGGAGCGGCCGGGGCTGAGACCGGAGTGGTGGCCGGGGCCGAGACCGGGTCGGGGGACGCGGAGCGGCGGACCGGACGGATCCGTCGCGGTCTGTTCCGGCGCAATCGGGGCGGTGGCGACCCCGAGCAGACCGACACCACCGAGACCGACAAGGGCGAGCCGAAGCAGCGTGACGCGAAGGGCCGGAACCGTACGGAGGAACCGGTCCCGGCCCGCGACGCGGAGTACGTCGACTGGGTGAGCGGACTCAGCGAACCCGACCCGACCGCCGACGACCTCGACCCGGACCGGGGAGTACGACGCTCGCTGCGCTCGACCGGCCGCCACCACGCCGACTGACCTGGACACTGGAGGCGTTTCCCAGCGCTGGTAACGCCTCCAGTGTGCAGGTCGGACGGTTCAGGCGAGTGGCAGGTAGACCTTGCCGCCCGAGGCCAGGAACTCGGTCGACTTCTCCTGCATGCCCTGCGCCGCGTACTCCCTGAGTTCCTGGGTGATCTTCATGGAGCAGAACTTCGGGCCGCACATCGAGCAGAAGTGCGCCGTCTTGGCGGGCGTGGCCGGCAGGGTCGCGTCGTGGTAAGCCCGCGCGGTCTCCGGATCCAGCGACAGGTTGAACTGGTCCTCCCAGCGGAACTCGAACCGCGCCTTGGAGAGCGCGTCGTCCCAGGCCTGCGCCCCGGGGTGCCCCTTGGCCAGGTCGGCAGCATGTGCCGCGATCTTGTACGCGATCACCCCGGCCTTGACGTCGTCCCGGTCGGGCAGGCCCAGGTGTTCCTTGGGGGTGACGTAGCAGAGCATGGCGGTGCCGAACATGCCGATCATCGCGGCACCGATCGCCGACGTGATGTGGTCGTACGCCGGGGCGATGTCAGTGGTCAGCGGCCCGAGGGTGTAGAACGGGGCTTCGTGGCACAGCTCCTGCTGGAGGTCCACGTTCTCCTTGATCTTGTGCATCGGCACGTGCCCCGGCCCCTCGATCATCACCTGTACGCCGTGCTCCCAGGCCACCGAGGTCAGCTCCCCGAGGGTACGCAGCTCGGCGAACTGCGCCTCGTCGTTCGCGTCCGCGATCGAGCCGGGCCGCAGTCCGTCGCCGAGCGAGAACGTGACGTCGTAGCGGGCGAGGATCTCGCAGAGTTCGGCGAAATTGGTGTAGAGGAAGTTTTCCTGGTGGTGCGCCAGGCACCAGGCCGCCATGATCGAGCCACCCCGGGAGACGATCCCGGTGACCCGGTTCACCGCCAGCGGCACATAGCCGAGGCGTACCCCGGCGTGCACCGTCATGTAGTCGACGCCCTGCTCGGCCTGCTCGATCACGGTCTCCCGGAAGACCTCCCAGGAAAGCTTCACCGGGTCGCCGCCGACCTTCTCCAGCGCCTGGTAGATCGGGACGGTCCCGATCGGCACCGGGGAGTTGCGGACGATCGCCTCCCGGGTCTCGTGGATCCGCTTGCCGGTCGAGAGGTCCATCACGGTGTCCGCGCCCCACCGGGTCGCCCAGGTGAGCTTCTCCACCTCCTCGGCGATCGACGAGGTGACCGCCGAGGTGCCGATGTTGGCGTTGACCTTCACCAGGAACCGCTTGCCGATGATCGCCGGCTCGCACTCCGGGTGGTTCACGTTCAGCGGCAGCACCGCCCGGCCACTGGCGATCTCGTCCCGGACCACCTCGGCCGGCATCCCCTCCCGGATCGCCACGAACTCCATCTCCGGGGTGACGATCCCGGCCCGGGCGTACTCCAGCTGGGTGGGCCGGGCGCCGTCCCGACCGGCCAGCGGGGTGCCGGCGCCGCGTACCGGGGCCACGTCACCGCGCTCCGCGATCCACGCTCCGCGCAGCGCCGGCAGCCCGACGGACGGATCCGAGCCTGGGCCGGAGGTGTCGTAGAGCCGTACCGGTGGGTCGTCGCCGGTCAGCTCGACCTCCGCGAACGGCACCCGGACGTCCGGTCGTTCCCCCGTCACGTACACCTTGCGCCGAGCGTTCATGGCAACAACCTCCCTGTGCTGGATGGACCGGAGCCACCGGAGGATCCGGCGCCGCCGGACGAACCGGAGCGGTTGGACGATCCGCCGCCGCCGAACGGAACAGAACCGTCAGACCGAACAGAACCGGCAGACGGAACAGAACCGCCGGACGGCGCGGGCGCGGAGTCACGGTCGGGCGCCGTCGGGGCGGACCAGCCGAAGTGGTCCAGCGGCCCGTGACCGCCGCCCAGCGACCAGGCGCGGGCGCCGAGCAGCGCACGGGTCACGTACTCCTTGGCGAAGGCCACCGCGTCCGGCACCGGGTCGCCGAGCGCCAGCCGGGCGGCGATCGCGGCCGAGAAGGAGCAGCCGGTGCCGTGGGTGTTCCGGGTCGGCACCCACGGCCGGCGCAGCAGCCGCACCTCGGTACCGGTCCAGAGCGCGTCGACCGCGCCGCCGAACTCCACCCCGCCGCCCGTCGCGGCCCCGGAGTCGTCGCTGTCGCCGCCGGTCACCACCACGTAGCGGGGGCCGCCCGCGGCAAGCTGCCGGGCCGCCTGCGCCATCTCGTCGGGACCGGAGACCGCACGGCCGAGGATCGCCGCCGCCTCCGCCCGGTTCGGCGTCGCCACCAGGGCGTACGGCAGCAGCCGCTCGATCGCCCCGACCACGCCGAGCCGGGCTCCGCTGGTGGAGACGAGCACCGGGTCGACCACCAGGTTCGGCAGCAGCCCGTCCCGGGCAGCCTCGGCCACCGCGTCCGCCACCTCGGGCTCGCCGAGCATCCCGGTCTTGACCGCCAGCGGCGGCAGGTCCTCGGCCAGGGTGCGCAGCTGTGCGGTCACCATCTCGGCGGTCACCGGGAAGACCGCCCGTACCTCGCCGGTGTTCTGTGCGGTGACCGCCGTGATCACCGACGTGCCGTAGACGCCGAGCGCGGCGAAGACCTTCAGGTCGGCCTGGATCCCCGCACCCGCCCCGGAGTCCGACCCGGCGACCGTCAACACCACCGGCGGCGTCACCGGGGCCACCCCGTGCCGGCGGTGGGCACCGCCGGGACGCCGGACCCGGCAGAGGCGCCCGCCGGGACGCCGGGCTCGGCGCATGCGACCGCCGGAACGCCGGACCCGGCAGAGGCGACCGCGCACAGTTCCCGGGACAGTCCGGCCGGATCGTCCGCGCGCATCAGCGCACCCATCACCGCCACCCCGGCGGCACCCGCCGCCAGGCAGGCGGTGACCTGGTCGGGGGTGGCCACGCCGCCGAGCGCGAGCACCGGGACCGGGCTGTCGGCGACCAGCCCGGCCAGGCCGGCGGTCCCGAGCGGCGGGCCGTATCCCGGCTTGGACGGGCTCGGAAAGAGCGGCGAGATGGTCACGTAGTCCTCTGTGGTAAGTCGGCCCAGCTCGGCCAGGTCGTGACAGGACCGGCCGACCAGCGGCAGGGCGGGCGGCGGATAGGGGCCGGCGGCCGGCAGGTGCACAGCGCCGCCGTCCAGCGGGTCCGGCCCGGCGACCAGCAGGGTGCCGTGCACCGGGGCGAGCAGCGCCCGCAGCCGCCGGGCCAGGTCGAGCCGCTCCGGTCGGGGCAGGTCCCGCTCGCGCAGCAGCACCCAGCGGACCCCGCCGTCGACCGCCGCCCCGACCACCTCGTCGAGCGGCCGGTTCGCCTGCCACCGGTCGGTGACCAGCACGATCCCGCGGGGGCCGGTCACAGTTCCGGCCGCCCCTCGTCCGGGGTGGAGGCGAGCGCGTGGAAGCGCCGCGGGATCCGCCCGGCACCGGCGGCCAGCCGGCCCGCCTCGATCGCGTACCGCATGGCGGTGGCCATCCGCACCGGGTCGGCCGCCCGGGTCACCGCGCTGGCCAGCATCACCGCGTCGCAGCCGAGTTCCATCGCCAGGGCCGCGTCCGAGGCGGTGCCGACACCGGCGTCCAGGATCACCGGTACGTCCACGTTCTGCCGCAGCAGCCGCAGGTTGTGCGGGTTGGTGATGCCCAGCCCGGAACCGATCGGGGCACCCGCCGGCATCACCGCGGGGCAGCCAAGGTCCACCATCCGGCGGGCCAGCACCGGGTCGTCGGTGACGTACGGCAGCACCGTGAAACCGTCTGCGACCAGCCGCTCGGCGGCGGTGACCAACTCGACCGCGTCCGGCAGCAGGGTGCGGTCGTCCCCGATCACCTCCAGCTTGACCCACGGCGTCTCGAACGCCTCCCGGGCGAGTCGCGCCACGGTGACCGCCTCGGCGGCGGTACGGCATCCGGCGGTGTTCGGCAGCAGCCGCACGCCGCACCGGGAGAGCACCTCCAGGATGCCGCCGCCCATGGTGGCGCTGCTGTCGATCCGGCGCAGCGACACGGTGACCAGCTCGCTGCCGCTGGCCCGGATCGTCTGCTCCAGCACGTACGGGCTGGTCGCGCCGCCGGTGCCGAGGATCAGCCGGGAGCCGAACCGCTCGCCCGCGAGCACGAACCCAGCGTCCGGCTGCACACCGGTTCCGGGTACGAGATCGCTTCCGGGATCGGCGCTGCGCCCGGGATCGGCGCTCCGCCCGGGATCGGCGCTCCGCCCGGATTCGGCGGCGGGTTCGAGTTCGCGGTCGGTGAGTCCGTGGGTCATGCCGTTCACCCGCCCTGCGCCGCGGTCAGCACCTCGACCCGGTCGCCGTCGCGCAGCTGCCGGGCCGGCCAGCCACCCCGGGGCACCACCTCGCCGTTCACCGCCACCGCCACCCCCCGGTGCGCGTTGGTGATCTGCCGCACCAGGTCCGCCACGGTCAGTTCGCCGGGCAGCCGCTGCTCGACTCCGTTCACGGTCAGCTCCACCGCGTCCTCCCCACCCTCTTCGTCTCGTCGTCCGGCTCCGCCCGCCGCCCGCCGGTAACCGGCCCGTCGACCGCCTCCGCCGGCACCTCTGCCGGCCGGGCCGCCGGTTTCCCGTCCCGGTCCGCCCGGCTCGGCGCCGAAGCCGCGCCCGGCCGTGCCGGTCGCGCCGTCGGCGTCGGGAGCTCGGCGAACCGGGCCGGTGACAGCGGCGCGAGCGCCGGGTCGGGTACCCCGGTGGCCAGCAGGTCGGCGACCAGGTCGGCGGTGAGCGGGGTGAGCACGATGCCGTGCCGGAAGTGCCCGGCCGCCACCACCACGTCGGGCCGGTCCGGCAGCGGGCCGAGCAGCGGCGCGTTGTCCGGCGTACCGGGGCGCAGCCCGGAGCGCGCCTCCACCAGCTCGTACTCGGTCAGTTCCGGGAGCACCTCGGTGGCGGCCCGGAGCAGCTCGAACACCGCTCCGGCGGTGACCGCCAGGTCGGCGCGCTCCTCGACGGTGGCCCCGACCACCACCTCGCCGTCGATCCGGGGCACCAGGTAGACGCCCCGGCCGTCGGCGTGGCCCCGGATCACGTGCCGGAAGCCGGGTGTCGCGCCGCCGGGGGCGCGCAGCCGCAGGATCTGCCCCTTCACCGGCCGGACCGGCAGGCCGGTGAGCGCCGCCGTGCCGCAGCCGGCCGCGACGACCGTGGCCGCCGCGTCCAGCTCGGCGAGCCGCCGGACCGGCCGGGGCACCAGGTTCACCCCGGCGCGTTCGGCCGCGACCCGCAGCGCGGCGACCAGCCGGCGCGGGTCGACCTGGTGGTCGCCGGGGGCGAACGCACCGCCGCGCAGCCGGGTGGCGAGCAGCGGCTCGCGCTCGCGCAGCTCCGCCGGCCGCAGCGGGGTGACCGGCAGTCCGAGATTCCGCTGGTACGTCCAGAGCCGCTCCGCCTCGGCCAGGTCGTCCGAGGTGAGCGCGACGGTGAGTGTCCCCTCGGTCCGGTAGCCGAGGTCCACTCCGGTGTACTCGCCGAGTTCGGCGGCGAATCCCGGCCAGCGGGCCGCCGACTCGACGAGCAGTCCGGTCAGCACCCGTTCGCCGAAGTACGTCTCGGCGACCGGGGCGAGCATCCCGGCCGCCACGTCGGAGGCGCCGGAGCCGGGGTCGTCGTCGTACACGTCGACCCGCATGCCCCGGGCGGCGCAGCGCCAGGCGACGGCGAGCCCGATCGGCCCGCCGCCCACCACGGCGACGTCCGCCCGGCCGGTGCCTACCATCCCGCCGCCCCCGCACCCCGCGCGGAGGTCGGGGATCCCCGCCGGGGGTCCCACCCCGGTGGGAATCCCCGCTCCGGCAGGGGTGGGGGCGGGACGGTGGCGAGTGCGGTAAGCAGGTCGGCGACGGCTCGGGACGGGTCGGCGGCGTTGGCGACGGCACCGACCACGGCCACCCCGTACGCCCCGGCGGCCAGCAGCGCGGGTACCCGTTCGGCGGTGATCCCGCCGATCGCGATCACCGGTACCGGGACCGCCGAGGCGACCCGGCGGATGCCGTCCGGGCCGATCGGGGCGGGCAGGCCGTCCTTGGTGGAGGTGGCGTGGCAGGGGCCGACGCCGAGGTAACTGGCGCCGGCCGCGACCGCCGCCGCGCCGGTCTCCGGGTCCCGGGCGGTCGCGCCGAGCACGGCGTCCGGGCCGAGCACCCGGCGGGCGGCGTCGACCGGCAGGTCCCGGGCGCCGACGTGCCCGCCCGCCGCCCCGACCGCCAGGGCCAGGTGCAGCCGGTCGTTCACCAGGCAGGTCGCCCCGACGGCGGCGCACCGGCCGGTGACCTCGGCGGCCAGTTCGTACCCGGTCCGGTCGTCGGCGTCGTCTTCCACCCGGACCTGTACGACCAGCTCGGGGCCGGCGACCGCCAGGGCCGCGTCGACCACGGCGAGCGGGTCCCGCCCCGGCCGGGTGTCGGTGATGAGGTGAAGTCGTCCGATGGATAGCACGGCAACGCTCCTCCCTGCGCCGGCATTACCCGGATCAGGTTCGACGGTCGGGGGCTCGCAGCCCCCCTCTCAGCCCGGTCCACCGGGCTCCCGTGGGTTACTTGTCGGCGAGCGTACGTCGCCGGTCACGAATCCGTAAAGGGCCGTGGCCCAGCGCACAGGATCGACATCGAAGCACGTACCGCCGTTCCGGAGCGGCTGACCGGCACCGGAGGGATATGTCTGTCCTATCCGGATCGCGCCGTCCCGTTACGCAACCGTTACCCGAATTAACCTCACCGTCGTATTCCGACCGGCCAGCGCCCGGCCCTAATTTGTTCAATCACAAGGCAAAATTCGGCCACTAGGCAAAACCCCGACCCCAAGGCAAAACCCGACCCCAAGGCAAGACCCCGACCACAAGGCAAGACCTCGACGGCCGGTGCTTCGGCGAGCTCCGGGCGTACCACCACACCCCCGTGGCGGCTTCGGCGTCCGGCGCGGGATCCCTCTGTCCTTCGCGGACCAAGGAGATCCTCCGTGTCCACTCCCGGCCGCCCCGGCGGCACCTCGCACCCCCCACACCCCCACCGCAGACCCGCTTCCGGCCCGCACGGCCCGAGACTCTTCCGTCGCCTGGTCGGCACCGCCGCGGCCGTACTGCTCGGCACGACCATGCTGGCCCCGACCCCGGCCTTGGCCGCCCCGGCGGCGCTTCCGCAGGCCCCGGCACCGATGGGGAAGGCCCCGGCGATCCAGGCCGAGCCGTTCAGCGTGCTGGTCTTCTCCAAGACCGCCGGCTTCCGGCACGACTCCATCCCGGCCGGTATCGCCGCGATCCAGCAGCTCGGTGCCGACAACGGCTTCACCGTCGACGCCACCGAGGACTCCACCGCGTTCACCGACGCCAACCTCGACGGGTACCAGGCGGTGATCTGGCTCTCCACCACCGGCGACGTACTCAACGCGGAGCAGCAGGCCGCGTTCGAGCGGTACGTCCAGGCCGGCGGCGGGTACGTCGGCATCCACGCCGCCTCCGACACCGAGTACGACTGGCCCTGGTACGGCGACCTGGTCGGCGCGTACTTCGCCTCGCACCCGGCCAACCAGCAGGCCACCATCAAGGTCGAGGACCCCGCGCACGAGTCCACGAACGACCTGCCGGCGCAGTGGTCCCGGTACGACGAGTGGTACAACTTCCGCGAGAACCCGCGCGGCGACGTGCACGTACTCGCCTCGCTGGACGAGCGCAGCTACACCCCGGGCGCCGGGGCGATGGGCCACGACCACCCGTTCGCCTGGTGCCAGGACTACGACGGCGGCCGGGCCTGGTACACGGCCGGTGGCCACACCCAGCAGTCGTACGCCGAGCCGGAGTTCCTGGGCCACCTGCTCGGTGGCATCCAGACCGCGGCCGGTGCCGTCGAGGCCGACTGCTCCGCCTCGCTGACCAGCAGCTTCGAGAAGATCACGCTGGACAGCAACACGAACAACCCGATGGAGCTGGACGTCGCCGCCGACGGCCGGGTCTTCTACATCGAGCGGGACGGCCGGGTCCAGATCGTCAAGCCGGACACCGGCACCACGGTCACCGCCGCCGACCTCGACGTCTTCGGCGGCAACGAGGACGGGCTGATCGGCCTCCGGCTCGACCCCGACTTCGCCAGCAACAAGTGGGTGTACCTCTACTACGCCCCGAACGGCGGCGGCCCGCGCAACTACCTCTCCCGGTTCACCGTCGTCGGTGACACCCTCGACCTGGCCAGCGAGAAGATCGTGCTCGAGGTGACGACGCAGCGGAACACCTGCTGCCACGCCGGCGGCAGCATGACCTTCGACAGCGCCGGCAACCTCTATCTGGCCACCGGCGACAACACCAACCCGTTCGAGTCGAACTCCTTCACCCCGATCGACGAGCGGCCGGGCCGGCAGGACTACGACGCGCAGCGCAGCGCCGGCAACACGAACGACCTGCGCGGCAAGGTGCTCCGGATCCACCCGGAGGACGACGGGACGTACACCGTCCCCGAGGGCAACCTCTTCGCGCCGGGCACCGAGAAGACCCGGCCGGAGATCTACGGGATGGGCTTCCGGAACCCGTTCCGGATCGGCATCGACCCCAAGACCGACACCCTCTACGTGGCCGACTACGGCCCGGACGCCGGGGCGGCGAACCCGAACCGCGGTCCGGAGGGGACGGTGGAGTGGAACATCGTCGCCGAGGCCGGCAACTACGGCTGGCCGTACTGCCACGGGGCGAACTACGCCTACAACGACTACCAGTTCCCGTCCGGGCCGAGCGGGGCGAAGTTCGACTGTGCCGCCCCGGTGAACGACTCGCCGAACAACACCGGGCTGACCAACCTGCCGCCGGCGATCCCGGCCACCGTCGACTACGACTACGGCGGCAACCCGCTCTTCCCCGAGATCGGCGGCGGCGGTGCCCCGATGGGCGGCCCGGTCTACCGGTACGACCCGGCGAACACCTCCGACCGCAAGTGGCCGGCGTACTACGACGGCAAGGCGACGTTCGGTGAGTGGAACCAGAACAAGATGTACGCCTTCCAGGTCGCCGCGGACGGAAAGTCCCTGGTGGACATCAACCAGATGCTCACCGGGATGACCTTCCTCCGGCCGATGGACTTCGAGTTCGGCCCGGACGGCGCGCTGTACCTCATCGAGTGGGGCAGCGGCTTCGGCGGCAACAACGACAACTCCGGGGTCTACCGGATCGACTACATCGCCGGGGACCGGGCACCGATCGCGGTCGCCAGCGCGGAGCCGACCTCCGGCCCGGCGCCGCTGACCGTGGCGTTCTCCAGCGAGGGCTCCCGGGACCCGGACGGCGGAGAGATCACCTACGCCTGGGCGTTCGGCGACGGCGCCACCTCGACCGAGCCGAACCCGACGCACACCTACGCGGCGGCCGGCAACTACACCGCCCAGCTAACCGTCACCGGCGACACCGGCCGGACGGCGGTGGCGAACGTACCGGTGACGGTCGGCAACACCGCCCCGACGGTGACCATCGAGTTCCCGCCGGACGGCGGCTTCTTCGACTGGGGCGACCAGGTCAAGTACACGGTGAAGGTGACCGACCCGGAGGACGGGGAGATCGACTGCGACCGGGTGGTCCTGCAGTACTACCTGGGCCACGACGAGCACGCCCACCCGCTCGACGATCAGACCGGCTGCACCGGCACGGTGCAGACCTCGCTCGCCTCCGGGCACGGCGCCGACGCCGACGTCTTCGCGGTCTTCGAGGCCAGCTACACCGACGGCGGCGGAGCCGGCGGGTCGAACGCGCTGACCGGCCGGGCGATCGAGCAGTTGCAGCCGAAGCGGAAGCAGGCCGAGTACTTCTCGGCGACCGGCCGGGCGCCGGACGGCGTCGGCGGCGGTGACCCGGGCGTGCAGACCGAGGCCACCTCCGACGTCGAGGGCGGCTTCCAGAACATCGCGTTCGTCGAGGACGGCGACTACTGGACCTTCGACCCGACGAACCTGACGAACATCACCGGGTTCCGGTTCCGGGCCTCCTCGGCCGGCGGCGGCGCCCGGATCGAGGTACGGTCCGGCGCGGCCGACGGCCCGGTACTGGCCACCGCCACGGTGCCGGACACCGGCGGCTGGCAGGCCTTCACCAACGCCACGGCCGAGCTGGCGACCCCCAGCACGACGAGCGGGCCGCTGTACTTCGTGGCCAAGAACCCGGTCGGGGCCACCGGCACGGGTGCGATCGTCAACGTCAACTGGGTCGAGTTCGTCGGTCGCGGCGTCACCGACAACGCGCCGCCGACGGTGACCGCCACCGCCACCCCGAACACCGGCACCGCGCCGGTCGCGGTGAGCTTCGACGGCACCGCCAGCGACGCCGAGGGCGACGAACCGCTCACGTACGCCTGGGACTTCGGGGACGGGGGCACGGCGGACACCCTGGACGCCACGCACACGTACACCGCCCCGGGCAACTTCACCGCGACCCTTACCGTGACGGACTCGCGCGGCGCCGCCGCGTACGCGAGCGTGCCGGTGCGGGTGGAGGCGCCGAACAACTCGTGCTTCGGGGCCCGCTCGGACGAGTTCGACGGCAGCGAGCTGGACAAGGCCCGCTGGTCGACTGTGCTCCGGGAGAACCAGCTCTACGGTGTGCGGGACGGCTCCCTGGTGCTGCCCACCTCCTCCGGCGACCTGTACGGCAGCCGCAACGACGCCACCAACGTCGTCCTGCAACCGGCGCCGGACGGCAGCTGGCAGGCCACCACCAAGGTCAGCCTGGCGGTGACCGAGAACTACCAGCAGGCCGGCCTGATCGTGTACGGCGACGACGACAACTACGCCAAACTGGACCTGCTGTACAACGGCAGCCGGGTCGTCGAGTTCATCCGGGAGACCGCCGGAACCCCGCGCAACGAAAGCGGCGACTCGGCGCCCGCACCGGCCGGTGACTCGGTCTACCTGCGGCTGACCAGCGACGGCGTGAACCTGACCGCGGCCTTCTCGGCCGACGGGCAGACCTTCACCCCGGTCGGCCGGTCGGCGGCGCTGGCCGGCATCACCGACCCGAAGGTGGGGCTGTTCGCGCTGAACGGCGGCACCACCGCACCCGTGGTGGACGCCAGCTTCGACTGGTTCCAGGTCACGCCCGACGAGCCGGCCGGCGAGGTGACCCCGAACGACGAGTTCACCGGGACCACCCTCGACAAGTGCCGGTGGGACGGAATCGTCCGGGAGGACCCGACGGCGTACCGGGTCGCCGACGGCGCGCTGCACGTCGACGTGCCGAACGGTGACATCTACACCGGCAACAACACCGGGCCGACGAACTTCGTGCTCCAGACCGCTCCCGAGGGCGACTGGACGATCGAGACGAAGGTCGACGGCAGCAAGCTGGACGAGCAGTACCAGCAGGCCGGTCTGCTCGTCTACGGCGACGACGACAACTACCTGAAGCTCGACTTCATCGCCGACAACCAGGTGGGTCAGCCGGTCAGCCGGCGGATCGAGTTCCGCAGCGAGATCGACGCCACCGTGCAGGACCCGCAGCCGCAGGTCACCGACCTCACCGACTCGGTGTGGCAGCTGCGACTGGCAAAGTCGGGTGACACCTACACGGCGTCGTACTCGGCGGACGGGACGACCTGGACGGAGTTCGAGTCGCTGACCAACGCCGCAGTCGGCGCCACGCCGCGGATCGGTCTGTTCAGCCTCGGCGGGGCGCAGACCGCGTCGAAGACCGTCTCGTTCGACTACTTCCGGCTCAGCACGGAGGCGGCCGACGAGGTGGCCCCGGTGACCACCGCCACCGTGTCGGGGACCCCGACCGGCGGCTGGTACACCGGCCCGGTGACGGTGACCCTGGCTGCCACCGACAACGCCGGCGGCAGCGGGGTGGCCCGCACCGAATACCAACTCGACACCGCGACGACCTGGACGGCCTACTCGGAGCCGGTACCGGTCGCCGGGGACGGCACGCACACCGTCCGGTTCCGGTCGGTGGACGAGGCCGGCAACGTCGAGGAGACGAAGTCGGTCGAGGTGAAGATCGACGCCACCGCGCCGGTCAGCACCGCCGAGTTCGCCCCGCCGACCGACGACGGCTGGCACAGCGGCACCATCCCGGTGACGCTGTCGTCGACCGACGCCGGCAGCGGAGTGGCCACCCTGGAGTGGTCGCTGGACGGCGGACCCTGGACGGCGTACACCGAGCCGGTGAACGTGACCGGGAACGGGCAGCACGAGCTGCTCTACCGGGCCACCGACGCCGCCGGCAACGTCGAGACGCTCAAGTCGGCGATCCTGAAGATCGACGGAGACAAGCCGACCGTACTGGTTTCCGGGCTGGCCGACGGCCAGCTCTACGGTGACAGCCAGGACGTCCGGGTGAACTGGTCGGCCGTCGACCCGACCTCCGGGATCAAGGCGACGGTCGGCACGCTCGACGGTCGCCCCTACCAGCCGAACACCCTGCAGGCGATGTACGAGCTGCCGCTCGGCCTGCACGAGCTGACCGTGACCGCCACGGACAAGGCCGGCAACACGACGACCTCGACCGTACGGTTCTTCGTCACCACCTCGTTCCGGGACATGCAACAGTTGCTGGACCGGTTCAAGGCGACGGGTCGGCTGTCGGCCAAGGGGCACAAGCAGTTGTCGAACAAGCTCGACACGGTCCGCCAGGCCGAGGCGAACGGCAACGACAACAAGGCGATCAAGCAGCTCGACCAGTTCAAGGCGCTCGCCTCGGACACCGGGCTGGTCGCCGAGGCGGAGATCCGGGACGTACTGATCCGGGACGCCGACGCGATGATCGTGCGGCTCGGTGGCGACCCCAGCGCCGCCGGGGTCAGAGCCAACGACGGCAAGTCGGTGCAGGGCACCGGCCGGCTGGTCGAGGACCCGACCCGGGTGAAGCGGGGCAGCCGGCTCTGAGCCGGAGCCTCCGGCACGTCAGGTAGGCGCGGGGGCGGTCACCGACAGGCGACCGCCCCCGCACCCGTCCGGCAGGCCCACTGCCGGGAGAAGACCGGCGGGCTCGCTCGTCGGCAGAAGACCGACGGGCTCGCTCGTCGGGACATGGTCCGGCGGGCGTGTCCGCCGGGAAGGAGTACCCGAATGCCACGTCGACCCGTGCGAGCCCTCCGGCGGAATTCCGGGGTCCGGGCGCTCGTACCGCTGCTGTTCGGCGCCCTCTTCCTCGCCGCCGGGCTGGTGCCGGCGGCCCCGGCCGGCGCGCACGGCGACAACATCAAACTGTTGGTCGCCGGCGACGGGTCCACCGGGGTGACCGTGCAGGCCAGCTACCAGGACGGGCATCCGGTGGAGACCGGCGTACGGCTGGTGCTGACCGCCACCGGCGAGGGCGGCCGGAGCGTCGGCCCGGTCCAGCTCAACCCGGCCGGCGAGGGCAAGGGCTTCTACAGCACCGGGCCGATCCTCACGCCCGGATCCTGGCAGGTCACGGTCAGCGCACCGAAGCCGACCGCAGCCGAGGTACGCGTCGTCGTGCAGGCCCGCGCCGCCCAGGCCGCCCCACCGGTACGCGCGCCGGCCCCGACCGCCGGGTCGGGGTCTGCCGACACCACCTGGCTGTGGTGGGTGGCCGGCGCCGCGGTGGCTCTCGCCGCCGTCGCCACCCTCGGCGCCCTCCTGGTACGCGTCCGCCGCACCCGCCACCCCTGACACCCCCGTCACCGCCTCGGCGCCCCGCATCCCGGCGGCCCGGCACTCCGACGGCCCGGCGCCCCGGCGCCCCGCCTCCGGCGGCCGACAACATGGTCAGTCACCCTGCTCACCTGGACAACAGAGGCGCTACCCCGGTCGGGTAACGCCTCTGTTGTCCAGGTCGACGGCCGAGCGACGGCCGGCGGCGCGGCGGTGGGCGGCGGGTGGCGGGCGTCGGTGGTGCGGGGCAGGCGAGCTGCTGGTCGTCGACGCCGGACTACCGCCCCCGACCGCCCAGCACGAGGTGTACGACAGCCGGGGGCGGTTCGTCGGCCGGGTCGACCTGGCGTACCCGGGGCTGCGGATCGCCCTGGAGTACGAGGGTCACCACCACCGCGAGCGGGCACACTTCCGCCAGGACGTCTCCCGGTACAACGAGCTGCGTGCCGCCGGCTGGACCGTGCTCCGGTTCACCGCCGACGACGTCCTGCGCCACCCCGCCCGCCTACTCGCCCAGCTCACCCAGGCGCTCCGCGAACGTTCCGCCCGCCCGCGCTGATCCGCACCCGACCGTCCTCATCGACCCGGTGCAGCACAGGAATCGTTCGGGCTGGCCGGCATGCGGCAACCCACTCACCTGGACAACAGAGGCGTTACCCGGGCGTCGTAACGCCTCTGTTGTCCAGGTCGACGGGAGAGAGCCTGGTGCGGGCGGGGTCAGAGGAGGGTGTGGAGGGTGCTGAGGTCGTCGGGGGTGGGCTGCCAGCGGCCGGCGGCGGCGTTGGCGCGTACCTGGTCGGGGGTGGTGGCACCGGCGATCACCGAGGTCACCGCCGGCTGGGCGGCCAGGCCGCCGATCGCCACGTCGAGCAGGCTGCGCCCGCGCTCGGCGGCGTACTTCTCCAGCGCTCGATGGTGTCCCAGGGCGCGGAAGCCAGCCGGGCGGCGTACCTCGGGCTGGTGCCGGCGAGCCGGCTGTCCGGCGGTGGCGGCGCGCCCCGCTTGTACTTGCCGGTGAGCAGCCCGTCGGCGAGCGGGAAGAACGGCAGCAGGCCGAGCCCGAAGTGCCGGGCGGCCGGCACCACCTCGGTCTCCACCGCCCGGTTCAGCAGGCTGTACTCGTTCTGCGCGCTGACGAACGGCGTCCAGCCCCGGGTACGCGCCGTCCAGGCGGCGTCGGCGATCTGCCACCCGGCGAAGTTGGAGTTGCCGAGGTAGCGGACCTTGCCGGCCCGGACCAGGTCGTCGAGCGCACTCAACGTTTCCTCGATCGGCGTACCCGGGTCGGGCTCGTGCAGCTGGTAGAGGTCGATGTGGTCGGTGCCGAGCCGGCGCATCGACGCCTCGACGGCCCGGGCGACGTAGCGGCGGGCGCCCCGGGCGCCGTGGTCCGGCCCGTTCATCCCGGACATGCTCATGCCGAACTTGCTGGCCAGCACGACGTCGTCCCGCCGGCCGCGCAGCGCGGCACCGAGCTGCTCCTCCGACCCGCCGTGCGGTTCGCCGTAGATGTCGGCGGTGTCGAAGAAGTTGATCCCGACGTCGAGGGCGGCGTCGACCACGGCGCGGGTGCCGGTGGCGTCGAGCTTGCGGCCGAAGTTGTTGCAGCCGATCCCGACGACGGACACCACGAGCCCGGATTCGCCCAACCGGCGGTAGGTCATCTCAGTCAAGCGATCAACCCTATGCCGCCGGCAGCGGTCCGGCGCCCGGCACCGCACTCCGCCTCGCTGCGCGACACAACCCATAGGACACCCCGGCGGCGGTACGCCCATTCGACAGTCCGTTCGGTGCCTCTATATCGACACATCCAATCGAGAAAAGAATTCGGCGCCGATTCACGTCCGTAAAGTCGACCGGCGTTCTGGCGCGTCGCGTGCGTGGACCGGAAACTGCTATACCGTGAGCACGGATACGGCGACCCGTGCGATTTCCGCGCCGTTCACGGTCGTCGCGACGAGGCGGCGGAAGGCGGGCTCACATGGCGGTGAACGGCCGATTCGACCGGCCGGGCACGGAGGTTTCCGTCGTACCCGCCCAGGTCAGCCGGGAGAGCAACGCGCCGGTCGAGGTGACCGTCGTACTGCCGTGTTACAACGAACAGGCTCACGTACTGGCGGAGATCGAACGCATCTGCGCGGCACTGGACACCAGCGGCCTGAATTACGAACTGTTGGCGATCGACGACGCCTCCACCGACGACACGTTGGAGGTCCTGCGCGCCGCCGCCGGCCGATTCCCCCGGCTGCGGCTGCTGGCGTTCCACCGCAACGGCGGTTCCGGCACCGCCCGGCGGATCGGCACCGAACAGGCGCGCGGTTCCATCGTGGTGTGGACCGACGCGGACATGACCTATCCGAACGAACGGATTCCCGAGTTCGTCCGACTGCTGCTCCGGGACCCGCACGTCGACCAGGTCGTCGGCGCCCGGACGAGTGAGCAGGGCAGCCACAAGCTCCTCCGGGTACCCGCGAAGTGGTTCATCCGCAAGGTCGCCGAGTGGCTGGCCGGCACCCGGATCCCGGACCTCAACTCGGGGCTGCGCGCCTTTCGCCGGGATGTCTCGCTGCCCTACCTGCGGCTGCTTCCGCCCGGCTTCTCCTGCGTGACCACCATCACGATGGCGTTCCTGCACAACCAGCACGACGTGCACTACGTGCCGATCTCCTATGCCCGCCGGTCGGGCTCGTCGAAGTTCCACTTCGTCCGGGACGCCTACCGCTATCTCCTCCAGGTGCTCCGGATGGTGATGTACTTCAACCCGCTCAAGGTGCTGATGCCGCCGTCGTTGCTGATGCTCACGGTCGGCTCCGGCAAAATCGTCTACGACCTGGTGGCGCATCCGGTCCGGATCGCCACCAACACCGTGCTGCTGCTCTGCGCCGGCCTGATCGTCGGCGCGGTGGCGCTGCTCGCCGACCTGATCGTGCGGTCCAGGATCGACTGGCCGCCCGGAAACCGCTCGTGAGCCGGACGGTGCCGACCGCCCGCGCGCTGCTGCCGACCGCCGCCGCGCTGCTGCGGGTCCGGGACGCCGGCCTCGGACTCCAGGCCACCGCCGCCCGGATATCGACGTCGGCGGCTCGGGAACCTGACGCGGTGGCTCGCCGGGTCGAGCGGCGGGGCTGGACCGCTGTCGCCGCGATCACCGGCGTCGTGGCGCTGACCTGGTTCCCGCTGCTCCGCATGCCGTACGGCGACAACCACCTGGGCCGGATCGTCGGCCGGTACGCCCTGCACCTGCGGAACCTCCAGGAGCAGGGCATCCTCGGCTCGCACCTCGGTGCCGACTGGCTGCCGTACGCCGCGACGCCGTACGCGCACCATCCGCCGCTGTTCAACCTGCTCACCGCGCTTACCGGGCTGCTGCCGGGCGACGGCGAGTACCAGGTGTGGCTGCCGGCGTACCTGCTGGCCCTGCTGGTCATCCCGGCCGGCGCCGCGCTGCTGCGCGGATTCGGCCTGCGCTGGTCGGCGACGCTGCTGGCGCTCGGCCTGACGGTCGCCACCCCGTTCTACTGGGTCTACAGCCCGCTGATGTTCGACCTGGGCCCGATCCTGGCGCTCTCCGCCCTGGTGGTCCGGCTGCGCGCCCGGCCGGATCCGGGTCGCCGGCTCGTCGCCGCCGCCTGCGTCGCCGCGCTGCTCAGCACCCTGGTCTCCTGGCCCGGCGTCGGGTTCGCGGCCGTACTCGGGCTGTGGCTGCTGGCGGCACGCCGGCTCGACCGGGTGACGGTGCTGGTCGGGGCGAGCATGCTGGCCGGAGTCGCGATCAGCGTCGGCTACGTGGTCGGGGTGACCGGGCTGGCCCTGCTCGGCGGGCAGGCCGAGCTGCGCAGCACCGGGGGTGGGTACACGGTGCCGCAGTTCCTGCGCCGGCAGTGGGGGCACGTCTCCGAACTGCTGCCGGTCTGGTACCTCGCCGCACTGCCGCTCGGCGTGCTGGCCGGGCTGCGGGATCGACGTACCCGGATCTACCTGGCGGTGGCGGCCGGCTTCACCGTCGCCTGGATCCTCGGGTTCAACAACGGTGCCTTCGTCCACTCGTACTGGTCGTATCCGGTCCTGGTGGTCGGGCTCGTCGGCGCGGGCGTACTGCTGGACCGGCTGACCGACCTGCTCAGCACCGAGCCCCAGCGACCGGCACGGCGACTGGCCCGGGGACCGGCACCGCGGCTGGCACAGCGGCTGGCACGGCGGTCGGTCCGGGTGACCACGGCGGTACTGGCCGGGACGACGCTGGCTGCGTACCTGGGGGTGCTGGTCGCCGGCCCGGACCGGCAGCGTCTGGTCGACGAGCCCGCCCGCGCCGGCAGGCTCGTTTCCGGGCACCCGCCGTCGGCCGGCCAGCGGTACGCCTGGATCGCCGGCACCAGCGCGACCAGTGCCCGGTGGCTCGCCTACTACTGGCGGCTCAAGCCGCAGCAGCTCACCGCCGCGACCCTGCACACCGAACCGACCCGTCCCGGAGACCTGGTCCTGGTCAACCTCGACAAGCGCCCGGACTGGCTGCCCGAGTCGATCGGGACGACGGCCGTGGCGCAGGACGGCCCGTACGCGCTCGTCCCGGTCGCCGCACTCGACGCCGCCACCGGCTCCTGAGCCCGGCTCGCCCAGCTCGCGAACCGGTCGGCGCACTCGACGCGGTCCCCGGCCGCTGAACCCGGCCCGCCCGGTTCAGGGGCGGGTCGCGACGGCGACGAGCCCCGGACCGCGATCCGGGCGCATCCGCTGGAGGAGCGCGAACGGCGAGACCGCCATCCGGATCATCTCGCCGGCGAGTGCTCCGCGCGGTTGCAGGATCCGCCCCGAGGTCGAGGTCCGCTGCTCCGTCGTCCCGCCGGTCTGCCCGGCCGGACGACCCGCCCAGCGGTCCCGTACCGAGTCCAGCAGGTAGCCGAGCGGCCAGCCGTAGTGCACCAGCCGTACGTCGCTGGCACCGGCGTCGAGCAACAGTTGCCGAAGCTGCTCGGCGGAGTACCGCCGGTAGTGCCCGACCAGGGTGTCCCAGGGGCCGAACCGCTCCGGATCGGCAGGGACCGACAGCAGGAGCCGGCCACCGGGCCGGACCAGGGTCAGCCACTCCGTCAGCACCGGCAGGTCGTCGGCGATGTGTTCCAGCACCTCGAACGCGCAGACCAGGTCGTAGCCCACGCCGGCCGGCACCTGCCGGTGATCCCCGTTCAGGACCGTCCCGCCCAGCGGGGTGATCCGGTCGTGCGCGGTCCGGAAGCTGCGCGGGTCGGGTTCGGCCGCGGTGTAGCTGGCCAGTCGGGCCAGCCGGGTGCCGACGGAGCCGAGCCCGCAGCCGAGTTCCAGGATGGTCGCCGGCCGGCACTGCGCCACGATCGGGCGCACCACGTGCCAGCGCAGCGCCGCCCGGGGCGGCAGCGGCGGGTCGGCCACCAGCGCGTTCATCCGGGCTGCCTTGTCGGAGTGGACCCCACCGTGCCGCCGGCCGGCGTCGACGCACCGGACCCGTCCACCGGCGGCGCTGGTGCCGCGGAGTCCGGCTGGGCGGGAGGGCTGATCCGGCGGCCGGGATGGTTGATCCGGTGGCCGGGAGGGCTGATCCGGTGGCCGGGAGGGCTGATCGCGTGCCGGATCGGTGTGACGACGGTCGCCGGCCAGAAGTGGTCGGCAGCCCGGCGCCGGGCTGCCGCCCGGAGTTCGGCGAGTCGGTCCGGGTCCCGGGCCAGCTCGCGCAGTGCGCCGGCCAGGGCGAGCGGGTCGCCGGCCGGCACGAAGACGGCCGCGTCGCCGAGCGCCCGGCGTTGCGGCGCGGTGTCGGAGGTGACGATGGCGCAGCCGGCGGCGGCGCCCTGGAACACCTTCGTCGGCACCACCCGGCGGGCCTTCGTCGTCTCGCCGAAGATGCCCAGCGACACGTGGTGCCGGCCGACGAGCGCGGGCAGTTCCCCGGCCGGGAACCAGTCGTACCAGGTCACCCGGGGGTTGCCCGCCGCGGCCTGGCGGCAGGCCGGATGGTCCTGCCCGGTGCCGACCACGGTCACCTCGACCAAGTCGTCGTCGGCGAGTGCGGCCAGTGCGGCGCCCAGGGTCCGGGTGCCGTGCAGCGGGGTGAACAATCCGACGAAGACGACCCGCAGCCGCCGTCCGCCGCCGGCCCGATCGCCGGCCCGGTCGCCGGTCCAGCACTGTCCGGCGGTACGCGCACCAGCGGCGAACCACTCCGCGCCGGCTCCGACGGGTACCACGATCCCCCGCTCCCGGGCCGCCGCCGGCAGTGCGTCGAGGTGTTCGGCGGTGTCCACCAGTACGGTGTCGGCCCGGCGCAGCGCGGCGGTGTCGATCGCCCGCATCAGCGAGTCGCGGATACCTCCGGCACCGGCGAGTCCCCGGTCCCGGGCGGTGCCGGCGGCGGAGACGAGATGGTCGAGCACGATCGGTGTGCGGCGGAACAGCAGCCGGGCCAGGTGCACGTCGAAGTGCCCGAGATAGCCGACGAGCACGGCGTCGACCGGGCCGCTGCCGGTGGCCCGCCGCTGCCGCAGGGCGCGCAGGGTGCGCACGACCAGCAGGGCCCAGCAGCGGGCCAGCTTGCCGGCGAGCAGCGGGAGCCGCCACGGCTGCCGGAGGATGGCTATCCGGCCGGCGGTGTCCAGGCTCAGCGGTACGTTCAGCTCGGTCACCTCGTCACCGGCTGCCCGCAGCCCTTCGACGAGTACGCCGACCCGGGGATGTCGGCGTACGTCGTAGCTGCCGAAGACCAGCCAGCGCACGAGCAGCAGCGTAACCCGTCGTACGCCCGTCGCCACGTTGCGTCGTCACGACTGGCGCGTCGCGGACCCGGCCGACTCCCCCGTGGTCGACGCCGACCCGGCCGGTGTCGACTGCCGGGGCAGCCGACCTGACGACCACCGGAACGGAGACCGGAACGGAGACCGGGACGACCACCGGAACGGCAGCCGGGGCGACCACCGCGACGTCAGCGTGATCGCGACCGCCGGGAGGAGCAGGTCCACCAGGGTCAGCAGCAGTCGGGACAGCACGGTGGCGACCAGCGTGGCCGGTCCGGCGACGGTCGGACCGAGCAGCAGCGGCAGCGCCGCCTCCCGGGGGCCCAGTCCGGCCGGTGCCACCGCCAGCAGGAACCCGACCGACCAGGAGCCGGCGAAGGCGCCGAGCGCGCCGAGCAGCAGTTCCGGGCCGCCGCCCGCACCGACGTCGACCAGGAGCAGCCAGAGGTGCGTGCCGTAGCCGAGCCAGGTCGCCAGCGACCAGCCGACGGCTCCGGCGATGCCACGCGGGGAGAGCGGCCCGGGCATCGGCTCGCGGCGGGTCAGCCGGAGCAGCGCGCCGAGCAGCCGGTTGACAAGTGGCGGCCAGAGCAGCAGCAGCGCGGGCGGTACGGCGAGCAGGATCCACCAGTAGTCCCGCACCGCCCGGTCGCCGAGCACCGGCAGGGCGGCGGCGGTGAGCAGCAGGCCGGTGCCGAGCGTGACGAGCATCGCCAGCAACGCCGCCGCCGCCGAGGCCCGCCCCGGCACCCCGTACGCCTGCCCCAGGCGGGCCTGGACCACGATCGGCCAGACCTTGCCGGGCAGGTACTTCGCCAACTGTCCGACGAAGAAGATCCGCGCCGCACCCCGCAGTGGGAGTACGGCGCCGAAGTCGGCCAGGACGGCCCGCCAGGCCAGGCAGCCGCCGAGTCCACCCGCGACGGCGGCCAGGCCGGCCAGCAGCAGTCCCGGCACGGACAGTTTGTCGAGTACGCCGGGCATCTCGTCCCAGCGCCGCGCCACCGACCAGCCGACCAGGCCGAGCAGTGCCCCGGTCAGGGTCACCTGGACGGCTCGCCCCGCCAGGCGCCAGCTGCCTGTCGGGTGCGGCACCACGACAGGGACGATACTCTGGGTGACCTTCCTGATCCGCAGAGCCACGCGGCGACGCAGTCAGTCGAGGTTGTTCAGCCCACGTCCCAGACCGGTTCCGGGGTCTCGACCACCTCGCCGTCGCCCCGGAACAGCAGGAACCGGTCGAAGGACCGGGTGAACCAGCGGTCGTGGGTGACCGCCAGCACCGTACCCTCGAAGGCCCGCAACCCGGCCTCCAGCGCCTCGGCCGAGGCCAGGTCCAGGTTGTCGGTCGGCTCGTCGAGCAGCAGCAGGGTCGCCCCGGAGAGTTCCAGCAACAGCACCAGGAAGCGGGCCTGCTGTCCACCGGAGAGGGTGCCGAACCGCTGGTCGCCCTGGCCGGCCAGCTCGTAGCGGTTCAGCGCCTTCATCGCGGTGTGCCGGTCCATCCCGGCCCGGTGGTCGTCGCCGCGCCACAGCACCTCGACCAGGGTCCGGTCGAGCAGCTCCGGCCGGTCGTGGGTCTGCGAGAAGTGACCGGGCCGGACCCGGGCGCCCAACCGGGCCACCCCGCCGTGCCGGACCGGTGCCAGGGCCAGCCCGCCGTCGACCGGGCCGTTCGCCGGCTCCGGGTCGGTGCCGCCCCTGGCCAGCAGCCGGAGGAAGTGCGACTTGCCGGTACCGTTCGCGCCGAGCACGGCTACCCGGTCGCCGTACCAGACCTCCAGGTCGAACGGGAACGTGAGATCGTCCAGTTCGACCTGCTCGCAGACGACGGCCCGCTTGCCGGTGCGCCCGCCGGTCAGCCGCATCCGGATGTCCTGGTCCTTCGGCGGTACGGGCGGCGGCCCGGCCTCCTCGAACTTGCGCAGCCGGGTCTGCGCGGCCTGGTAGCGGGAGGCCATCCCGTCGTTGTACGCCGCCTTTTGCTTGTACATCAGCATCAGCTCGCGCAGCTTCTGGTGCTCCTCGTCCCAGCGGCGGCGCTGCTCCTCCAGCCGGTCGTGCCGGGCCAGCCGCGCCTCGTGCCAACTGTCGAAGCCGCCCGGGTGCACCCACGCGCTCCCGCCCTCCACCGCGACCACCCGGTCGGCGGTGCGGGCCAGCAGCTCCCGGTCGTGCGAGACGTAGAGCACCGACTTCGCCGACTCCCGCAGCCGCCCCTCCAGCCAGCGCTTGCCTGGCACGTCGAGGAAGTTGTCCGGCTCGTCGAGCAGCAGCACCTCGTCCACGCCGCGCAGCAGCAGTTCCAGCGCGAACCGCTTCTGCTGTCCACCGGAGAGGGTGCGTACCGGCCGGTCCCGGGCCTTGTCCCAGGGCAGGTCGAGCACGATCGTGGCAACGGTGTCGAAGAGCACCTCCGCGTCGTAGCCGCCGGTCTCACCCCAGCTGGCCAGCGCCTCCGCGTACGCCAGTTGGGCCTTGCCGGCGGCGCTGCTGAACTTGCCGCGCACCTCGGCGGCGTGCAGCGCCACCTCGGCCGCCGCCAGCCGCTGCCCGGCCGCGCGCACCGGCGGCGGCGAGAGCGACAGTACGAGGTCGTGCAGCGTGGACTCGTCGCCGATCATGCCGATGAACTGGCGCATCACGCCCAGCCCGCCGGAGCGGGCGATGACTCCGGTGCGGGTCGGCAGGTCGCCGGCGACCATCCTCAGCAGCGTGGTCTTGCCCGCGCCGTTCGGCCCGACCAGGGCGACCTTGGCGCCCTCGCCGACCCGCAAGGAGACGTCGGCGAAGAGCTGCCGCCCGTCCGGCAGGATGTGCCCGACTCCGGCGACGTCCGCGTATCCCACGTCGGCATACTGCCCCAACCACCCCGTCCGCCGACACCGGGTTTCAGCCGGCGCCCCCGCCCCTCCCCGCCCGTTGCGGAGTACTCAGCGGGTCACCCGGAGTACCCGGTAGCCCTTCTGGCTGGCGTGCCGCTCCACCCGCCAACCAGACTCGACGAGCCAACGTTGGAGCGAGTCGCCGCCGAGGTGCCGGGCCACCACCAGCCAGGCCACGCCGTCCGGCGCCAGCCTCGGCAGCCAGCGCCGCAGCATGCCGTGCAGTTCCTCCTTGCCGACCCGGATCGGCGGGTTGGACCAGAGCTGGTCGACGGTGAGGTCGTCCGGCACCTCGTCCGGCGCGGCGACGCGTACCCGGTCGGCGAGGCCGAGTTGCCGGGCGTTCTCGCCGGTGAGTTCCCGGGCCCTGGCGTTGACGTCGACGGCCCAGACCGTGGCCGTACCCGCCCGGCTGGCGAGTACGCAGGTGACCGGCCCGTAACCGCAGCCCAGGTCGAGCAGCACTCCACCGGTCCCCGGCCCGGGCAGCTCGGCCTTGCGCAGCAGTACGGCGGTGCCCGGATCGAGCCGGTCGGCTGAGAAGACTCCGGCCGAAGAGGTCAGCGCATAGTCGGACCCGTCGACGGAGAACACCACCGTACGCCGGTCGGCGCTGGTCGCGGGCTCGGTGCTGAAGTAGTGGTCGCCGGTCACGTCACGCATTCTCGCCTACCGCTGCGGCGTCCTCGCCGGTGGCCGGGTTCCGGGCCCTGCCCGGGTTCCGGGCCCTGCCCGGGTTCCGGGCCCTGCCCGGGTTCCGGGCAAATGACTACTCTCTCACCAAACTGTGACTCCGGCACGGCGGCGCGCCGATCCGCATTTCCGTTACGCTGTGCGACATGGCTTATGGGCGTGGACCGGGACCGAGCGGTGGACCGCCGCGGTCCCGCCGAGATCCCGCCGATCAGCCTTCGGCCGACACGGACTCGGCGGCTGGTCCGTCACCGGGACGGGCCAGCCGGCGCCGGACCGGGGCCGACCGGTCGGAGGGATTACCGGCGGCTGCCCGCTTCCGACCGTCCATCGAGGAATCCGCAGGCCCCGGCCCTTCCTACGGCCGGCCCGGCGACGGCACCGGACGCTCGACCGACCACCCAGGCCACTCGGCACCACCAGGCCACTCGGCGGCGGCGGGGCACTCCCCCGACGGCCCCGGCCGGTACCGGAACGCAGCGGAACGGCCCGCGGACGGACCCGCCGGCCGACCCGGCGACGGTCCCCGCAGCAGCCGGCGTCCGGCCGGACCGGACGGTGACCGGCACTCGGCCGGACCGGGCGACAGATACCCAGCCGGACCGGGCGACAGATACCCGGACGGACCTGCCGGCGACCGCCACCCGGACGGCGCGGGTGCCAGGTACCCGGGCGGACCACTCGGCAACCGGCACCCCGACGGACCGGGCGGCAGGTACCCGGCGGAGCCGTCGGGGCGTACGCCGGACGGCCCGGGGCGTTCCGTGGACGCCCCCGGTCGGTCCCGCCGAGCCCGGCACGGCGCTGCCGACTTCGACGCCCCCGGGCCGGATGCCGGCTACCCGCCGGTGAGCGGGCCGGCCCCTGACCTCCCCGGCCGTCCCGGCGGCGGCCGGACCCGCGACCGGATCTCGCCGGACCGTCCCGGCCAGGACCGGCTCCCTCCGGGCGGCCCGTTGCGGACACCACGCCCGCCCGATGGCGGTCGCCACCTGGCCGCTCCCGACGACAGACCTCCCGGAGCCGGCGCGAGACTCTCCGGACCCGGCGCGAGACTTCCCGGACCCGATCCAAGACTTCCCGGCACCGGCATGCCGGCCGGCCCTGGCACCCGACCGGGACCGGGCGACGGACGACCGGCGGGCGGCGACCGGGCCGGCCCCCGTGGCCGGATGCCCGCCGACGACCTGCCCGGCCCGGCCAACCTGGCATCCGGCGGCCGGCCCGGACCACGCGACCGGACGGCCCCCGGCGGCCGACCGGCGCCCGGCACCCGGATGCCGGCCGACGAACCGCCCGGATCCGAAGGCTGGCCGGGCCCACCCGGCCGCTCGGATCGTCCGGCCGGCCGGGGCCGACCGGTTTCGGCCGGTGCCGGGCCGTTCGGTCCAGCACACAGCGTGTCCGGTCCGGCCGCATCGCCGGATCCGCGGGACCGTACGCCTGGCGGGCGCCGCCGTGCCCAGCCCGATCCCGTTGCCGAACCCGGCGGGCCGTACCGGCCGCTCCCCGGGGAGGGGCCGCCCGGCGCACCGCGGTCCGTCCCGGTGCCCCGTCAGCGACGGGCGCCCTCCGCCGACCAGGAGCCACCCCGGACCGGTTACCCCGACCCTGCCGCCGGACCCGGTGGTCGGCGCAGGTCCGCCGACCGACCGGACGAGATCCCGGCGGAGCGTCGGGGTGACCGGAGTCGGCCGCCGCTGGACCGCGCCATGCCCTCCCGGCCGGGACCGGAGGATCCGGCCGCCCGACGGCCGGGTGGACCCGCCGCGGAACCACCCGCCGGCCGGGCCGGTAGCCGCCGCCCCGGCCCGCCGCCCGCCGGGCCGGGGGGTGCGTCGGCGGTGTCGCCTCGACCCCGCCCGGGAGATCCGGGCGTGGACGCCGCTCGCCGACCCGGCACCGAGCCGGGCAGGCGGAGGCCGGACGGTCCCCCGGGCCGCTCCCGGCACGGTGGGCCGCCGGTACCCGGCTCACCTGCCGGCCCTCGTTCCGGCCCACCCGGCGACCAGGCCCCCGGCGACCAGCCCCCCGGCCCCCGCCCCGGCCCACCCGTCGGCCCCCGCTCCGGGCCACCTGTTGGCACCCGCTCCGGGCCACTCGGGAACCGTGCTCCGGGCTCACCCGCCGGCCCCCGCCCCGGACCGGCGCCCGAGGGCGCACCACGATCACCTGCCGGACCGGCCGGCCGGTCGACGGGCACCGGGCCCGTGGACCGTGCCCCGGGCTCGCCCCTCGGCCCCCGCCCCGGACCGGCACCCGAGGGCGCACCACGATCACCTGCCGGGCCGCGCTCGGGGCCACCACACGACCGGGCTCCCGGCTCACCCGCCGCCCCACGTTCCGGGCCGCCCGGAGCCGGGCCGCCCGGAGCCGGGCGGCCGGGCCCAGTCGGTACGCGCCCGTCGGGACCGTCGGTGCAGGGTGGGCGTACCAGGCCGGCGGGCGGTGCCGCCCAGGTCTCGCCGGCCCGTGTCCCGGCTGCGGAACGGGCACCCCGGTCGGCCGTCAGCGCCCCACCCGTCTCCGCCCCGACCGCCCCGGCCGGAAAGCCGACCGCCCCGGCCGGAAAGCCGGTCGCGCCCTCGGGAAAGCCGGTCAAGTCACCAGGTAAGCCGACTCCCGGCTCGGCGGTCGCCACCCTCCCGTCGACGCCCGGCAGGGCCGATCCACCACTGCGCAGTGCCAAGCGGACCTGGCAGTTGATCATCGGCTCGCTGGGCGTACTGCTGATGCTCGGCATCTGCGGGCTCAGCTCGTACTTCTTCATGGTCGACGAACCCGTCGGCCGGGACTCCCGGGCCGCCGACGGGGTCGGTGCGGCCGCCGCGCCCCGGGACATCAGCTCCCGGGCCGTCGACCCGGCGCCGCTGACCGTCAAGGAGGTCTTCCCGGGCAAGGAGGTGCAGGTCGACCCCGAGCAGACGCCGTACGAGCTGCTCAAGACCCAGGAGGCGGAGGATTGCGACCTCGCCGCCGACCGCCAGATCGCCACCGTGCTGCGGGACGCCGGATGCAGCCAGTTCGTCCGCGGCACCGTACGCTCCCCCACCGGCCTCTACCTCGCCACCGCCGGCATCGTCAACCTGACCGACGAGGCAGGCGCGACCGCCGCCCGGGAGAAGATCAAACCGATCGTGGACGGCCGGAAGGGACGGTTCCTGGGGTTGGCCGCCGGACGCGGCACCGAAGCCGTCACGGCCGCCTCGGCGCAGGCCGGCTGGCACGTCCGCGGCCACTTCCTGATCTACTGCGTGGTGGCGAAGAGCGACGGCAAGACCATCGGCGAGGAGGACCTCTTCGCCCGGCAGATCCTCTCCGACATGATCGAGGTGTACCTGCGCGGCAAGGTGCTCGACCAGCGCATCATCGCCCCGTCCGGGCCACCGAGCCCCGGCCAGTAGGGCTCGTCGGCGCCGTCGGCGCCGTTGCGGCCGACGCGGTCAGCCGGAGCCGACGGGTACGCTGCGCGCGGCTGGCGTAGTCGGCGGGGTCGACGGGATAGCCGACCGCGACCAGGATCAGCCCGTGCGGCGGTGCCACGCTCACCTCGCTGGCCCGCTCCCGGCGCCCCAGCAGGCCACCGGGCCAGTCGACCGGGCGCCGCCCGTCCCCGGCCACCAGCATCGCCCCGACCAGGCTGCGCACCATCGACTGGCAGAACGCGTCGGCCTGCACCGTGGCGACCAGCACGCCGTCCGGCTCCCGCCGCCAGTCCAGCCTGGTCAGCTCGCGCACCGTCGTCGCGTTCTCCTTGCGCCGGCAGTACGCCGCGAAGTCGTGCTCGCCGACCAGGCCGGCGGCGGCCTCGTTCAAGGCCGCCAGGTCGAGCGGGCGGGGCCAGGCCAGCACCTCGTGCCGGCGCAGCGGCTCGGCGCCGTAGGGGGCGTCGGTGACCCGGTACTCGTAGCGCCGGAAGGTGGCCGAGAACCGGGCGTCGAACTCGGCCGGTACCTCGGTCACGGCGCGTACCCGCACGTCCGGCGGCAGCACTGCGGCGAGCCGGCGCAGCAGGGTTTCGGCGGACTGCCGCCACACCGGGCTCGGCAGGTCGAGGTGACAGACCTGCCCGCTGGCGTGCACCCCGGCGTCGGTGCGTCCGGCCACGGTCAGCCCGCTGACCCGGTCCGGCCCGACGATCCTGGTCAGCGCCTCGACCAGCACCCCGGCGACGGTACGCCGACCGGGCTGGACCGCCCAGCCGGAGAAGTCCCCGCCGTCGTAGGCGACGTCCAGGCGTACCCGGGTCCGTTCCTCATCCACCTCGTACTCCACGACCAGCTCCCGATATGCCGCGGCCCGGCACCCCCACGGGGATGCCGGGCCGGCGTCGTTCCTCGGTGTTACTTGTTGTCCGACTTGGTGTCGGCCTCGTTGGTGTCGGCCTCGTCGGTGTCCTCCCGGGCGGCCGGGGTGTCGCCGGAGCGCGACTCCGGCGCCTCGGCGTCCTGGTCGTCCGACGACGAGGAGCGCGGGGTCTCCTCGTCCGGGGCGAGCGCCTCGACCTTGTCCTGCTGCGCCGCCTTGCGGGCGGCGGTCTTCTTGGCCGGCGCCGCCGGGGCCTCGACCAGTTCCTCGACCAGCTCGATGATGGCCATCGGCGCGTTGTCACCCTTGCGCGGGACCGTCTTCACGATCCGGGTGTAGCCGCCGGGGCGGTTGGCGAACCGGGGCGCGATCTGGTCGAACAGGGTGAAGACCACGTCCTTGTCCCGTACGACGGTCAGCACCCGACGCCGGGAGGCCAGGTCTCCCCGCTTGGCCTTGGTGATGAGCTGCTCCGCGAGCGGGCGGAGCCGCTTGGCCTTGGTCTGGGTGGTGGTGATGCGGCCGTGCTGGAACAGCGCGGTGGCCAGGTTCGCCAGGATCATCCGCTCGTGCGCGGGGCTACCGCCGAGGCGGGGGCCCTTGGTGGGCGTGGGCATTCTTGGTGCTCCTCGATAGTGGGTGGCCGGATTTCCAGTGGGTGGCCGGAAATCCGGCTAGCCCCGGACTAAAGCTGCTCGGTCTCGCGGTAGTCGTCGGTGTCGTAGTCGGCCTCGCCGAAGGAGTCGACGACGTGCGCCGGGTCGAAGTTGGGCGCCGAGTCCTTCAGCCCCAGCCCCATACCGGCGAGCTTCATCTTGACCTCGTCGATCGACTTCTGACCGAAGTTGCGGATGTCCAGCAGATCGGCCTCGGTACGCCCGATCAGCTCGCCGACAGTGTTGATGCCCTCGCGCTTGAGGCAGTTGTAGGACCGGACGGTGAGGTCCAGCTCCTCGATCGGCAGCGCCAGGTCGGCGGCGAGCTGCGCGTCCTGCGGCGACGGGCCGATGTCGATGCCCTCGGCGCTCTCGTCCAGCTCCCGGGCCAGGCCGAAGAGCTCGACCAGGGTGGAGCCGGCCGAGGCCAGCGCGGTACGCGGCCCGATCGACGCCTTGGTCTCGACGTCGATGATCAGCCGGTCGAAGTCGGTACGCTGCTCGACCCGGGTCGCCTCGACGCGGTACGTCACCTTCAGCACCGGCGAGTAGATCGAGTCGACCGGGATCCGCCCGATCTCGGCGCCGGCCTGCTTGTTCTGTGCGGCGGTGACGTAGCCGCGACCCCGCTCGACGGTCAGCTCCATGTCGAGCCGGCCCTTGCCGTTCAGGGTGGCGAGCTTGAGGTCGGCGTTGTGCACGGAGACACCGGCCGGGGGCTGGATGTCGCCGGCGGTGACGTCGCCGGGGCCCTGCTTGCGCAGGTACATGCTGACCGGCTCGTCGTGGTCGGAGCTGACGCAGAGCTCCTTGACGTTCATGACGAGTTCGACCACGTCCTCCTTGACCCCCGGGATGGTGGTGAACTCGTGCAGCACACCGTCGACCTTGATCGAGGTGACCGCCGCGCCCGGGATGGAGGAGAGCAGGGTCCGCCGGAGCGAGTTGCCCAGGGTGTATCCGAAGCCCGGCTCCAGTGGCTCGATGGTGAACCGGGACCGGGTCTCGCTGATCGACTCCTCGGTGAGGGTCGGCCGCTGGGTGATGAGCATGCTGTTTCCTTTTCGTTCGGGGCACCCGCTATTTGATGCCCAAACTTCATGTCCGGCGCTCGGCACCGGCTGGTGTCCGGCGCTCCGCGCCGGCTCCCGGCAGAAGACCGGGAGTCGGCGCGGGAGCGCCAGGAACCGCTACTTCGAGTAGAGCTCGACGATCAGCTGCTCCTGGACCTGGGTGTCGATGACACCCCGGGCCGGAAGCGTGTGGATCAGCACCTTCATCTGGCTGGGGATCGCCTCCAGCCAGGCCGGCACCGTCTTCGAGCCGGCCTCGGCCTGCGCCACGATGAACGGCGTCATCTCCTTGGACTTGGCCCGGACCTCGACGATGTCGTGCTCCTTCACCCGGTACGACGGGATGTCGACCTTACGGCCGTTCACCGTCAGGTGGCCGTGCTTGACGAGCTGCCGCGCGTGGTCACGCGACTTCGCCAGGCCGGCCCGGTAGACGACGTTGTCGAGCCGGGACTCGAGGATCTGCAGGAGGATCTCGCCGGTCTTGCCCTTCTTGGCGACGGCCTCCTCGTAGTACCCCCGGAACTGCTTCTCCAGGACGCCGTAGACCCGGCGGGCCTTCTGCTTCTCCCGGAGCTGGAGCAGGTATTCGGTCTCCTTGGTGCGGCCGCGGCCGTGCTGCCCGGGCGGGAACGGCCGGGACTCGAACGGGCACTTCGGGCCATCGCACTTGCTGCCCTTGAGGAACAGCTTCATCTTCTCCCGACGGCAACGGCGGCAGTCGGGACCGGTGTAACGAGCCATGTTCTTCGTCTACCTCTCAGACCCGACGACGCTTCGGCGGACGGCACCCGTTGTGCGGCTGCGGCGTGACGTCGGCGATCTGGCCGACCTCGAGGCCGACGGCCTGCAGCGAACGGATCGCGGTCTCCCGGCCGGAGCCGGGACCCTTGACGAACACGTCGACCTTGCGCATGCCGTGTTCCATCGCCCGGCGCGCGGCGGCCTCGGCGGCGAGCTGCGCGGCGAACGGAGTCGACTTGCGGGAACCCTTGAAGCCGACCTGGCCGGCGGAGGCCCAGGAGATGACGGCACCGGTCGGGTCCGTGATGGAGACGATCGTGTTGTTGAACGTGCTCTTGATGTGCGCCTGCCCGTGGGCGACGTTCTTGCGTTCCTTGCGCCGGACCTTCTTGACGGCGGCCCCGGCGCGAGCCTTCGGTGGCATAAGTCTGTGCGCTCCTAGTTGACTTTCCGGTGCGGGTTGGAGTCCGGCCTACCTCGGCGGACGCCGACCCGGATTCCGGTTCAGTTCTACTTCTTGCCGGGCTTCTTCTTGCCGGCGACGGTCCGCTTCGGGCCCTTCCGGGTCCGCGCGTTGGTACGGGTCCGCTGGCCACGGACGGGCAGACCCCGGCGGTGCCGGATACCCGCGTAGCAGCCGATCTCGACCTTGCGGCGGATGTCAGCGGCGACCTCGCGGCGCAGGTCGCCTTCTACCTTGTAGTTGGCCTCGATGTGGTTCCGGAGCTGGACCAGCTCCTCGTCCGTGAGGTCCTTGGCGCGCTTGTCGGGGGAGATGCCGGTGGCGGCGAGCGTCTCCGCCGCGCGGGTCCGACCGACCCCGAAGATGTAGGTGAGCGCGATCTCCAGCCGCTTTTCGCGGGGGAGGTCGACGCCGGCTAGCCGTGCCATGTGCGGGCGTACTCCTCGGAATAGTTCACGGAGGTCTGGACCCGCCCCACCCCGCCTGCCCAAACCTGCGGGCCCCGGCCTCCGACCGGGGGTCGGCCACGACGCGTTCTCGCTGGGCGATCTCGCTGCTCGCGGCTGGGACGAGCTTGTGTTGTTGTACGGGATCTGCGGCCCGGACCTACTGCCCGCTGCACCGGCTCGTCGCCGGCCGGCGGGCGCGGATCAGCCCTGGCGCTGCTTGTGGCGCGGGTCGGTGCAGATGACCATGACCCGGCCGTGCCGGCGGATCACCCGGCACTTGTTGCAGATCCTCTTGACGCTCGGCTTGACCTTCACGGTTGCCTTACTTTCCCATCTGTGCCCGGCAGCGCGCTGACGCCGTCGAGTCTTGAGGACGGACACGGACACCCGGCCGCCGTCAGGCAGTTCCTGAACCCCGGACCGGGAGTCGGCCCGGCGCGGTTCACTTGTAGCGGTAGACGATGCGCCCGCGGGTCAGGTCGTACGGCGAGAGTTCGACGACGACCCGGTCCTCGGGCAGGATGCGGATGTAGTGCTGCCGCATCTTGCCGCTGATGTGAGCCAGCACCTTGTGACCGTTGGCGAGCTCCACCCGGAACATGGCGTTCGGCAGTGGCTCGATCACTCGGCCTTCGATCTCGATGGCTCCGTCTTTTTTCGGCATGTCCTCCGCTGTCCTGACGTCGGTTACTCCGGACGGCCCACAACGCCTTTTCCCGGACGGAGAACGTCCGAGCCAGCCGCGGCTCCGGGCCCCCACCGAAGCGCTGGTGGGCATGCCGGAGTGGACGCTGTGCGCCGATCAGCCAGTGTACGCGCGCCCGCACGCCAGCGCCAACCCGGGGACCCCCGGGCCGTCGGATCGGACGAACGCGACTATATCAGGGGGGTTCCCCCTGGCCGGCCTGCTCGTCCCGGCGGCGTTTCCGCTCCTCGATCCGGGCCTGCTTCTCGATCTTCGCCCGCTCTCTCGCGGCCTGCTTCGCCGCCTGCTTGGCCGCCCAGCGCTGCGGCTCCCCCTTCGCCAGCCCGGTGACCGTGCCGACCAGCAGCAGCGCGCCCAGCGGTCCCGCCACCCAACCCGGCCAGAAGTAGAGGAAGTCCCTCGCCACGACCGAGGTGACCGCCCAGATCGCCACCACCACGCCGACCAGGCCGAAATAGCCGTCCCAGGTGTCGGCCAGCCAGGCCCGGGTGGCACCCGGATAGCGGCCGTCGGGTCCGGGGCGGAACACCGGGGACTTCGGGTCGGTCGGCACCAGCCGAGCCTGGTCGACCGGCACCGTACCCGGCAGGTCGGTGAGCAGCCCGTCCAGGTCGGCGTAGGTCTTCGCGGCGTACGCCCGCTGGAGCCGGTCGTCGTACTCGCCCAGGTCGAGACGGCCCTCGTTCAGGGCCTGCCGGAGCTGGTCGGCCACGGCTGTCCGATCGGAGTCCGCAGCGCGCATCTGGTCCCGCCGGTCCATAGCTACGAGGATGCCACCCCCGGTCCAGCAGCGCCGACCCGCTAGCCGGATGCCGAGGCGACACCCGACGGCCCCGACCTGCTGCGTCGGTGCTGGTGGCCAGCGAAGGGTTGGGCGACCCGGCCACGCCCGATGCCGAAGCGGCGACTCCCGACCGCCCGGCCCGCGACTCCCGTCCGTAGGAGCGGTCCGCCTCAGGAGGCGGAGCGGGCGGGCTCGCGGGAGGTGACCAGGTCGCCGAGCCGGGACCGGCCGCCGTCCGGGGCGGTCAGCACCCAGACACCGTCGTCCAGCAGCGCCATCGTGTGCTCGACGTGCGCCGCGATCGACCCGTCCCGGGTGACCACCGTCCAGCCGTCGTCCAGCTCCACGGAGCGGGGCGAGCCCATCGTCACCATCGGCTCGATCGCCAGCGCCATCCCCGGCACCAGCCGTGGGCCACGACCCGGCCGGCCGTGGTTGAGCACGTGCGGGTCCTGGTGCATCTCGGTACCGATGCCGTGCCCGCCGTACCCCTCGACGATGCCGTACCGGCCACCGGCCCGGACCGCCCGCTCCACGGCGTACGAGATGTCGGTCAGCCGGCCGCGGCCGCTGAGCATGCCCCGCGCCGCGGCCCGGATCCCGGCCCACATCGCGTCCTGGGCGACATCGGCCATCCGGAGCAGTTCGGGGCGGACCTCGCCGACCGCGACGGTGATCGCGGCGTCGCCGTGCCAGCCGTCCAGCACCGCACCGCAGTCGATCGAGATCAGGTCGCCGTCCCTGAGCACCTGGGTCGGGGCCGGGATGGCGTGCACGATCTGCTCGTTGACCGAGGAGCAGATCGACGCCGGGAAGCCGTGGTAGCCCTTGAACGACGGGACGCCGCCGGCCTCCCGAATCACCGACTCGGCGATCGCGTCGAGGTCGGCGGTGGAGACGCCGGGCGCGACCGCCGCACGCATCCGCTCCAGGGCCGCTGCGACGACGAGCCCGGCGGCCCGCATCAGCTCGATCTGCTCCGGGGTCTTCAGCTGGATGTCCAGCTGGTGACGGCGCATGGTGCCAGCCTATCCGCCGTACGACCGCAGGGCGTCGATAGCCCGGACGGTGACGTCCTCCACCGGTCCGGTGGCGTCGATGCCGACGAGCTTGCCCTGGGCGCCGTAGTAGTCGATCAGCGGCGCGGTCTTGCTGGCGTACTCCCGCAGCCGCTCGGCGATCGTCTCGGCCTTGTCGTCGTCGCGCTGGAAGAGCTGGCCGCCGCAGCGGTCACAGAGCCCTTCCACCGAGGAGGGGTCGAACTCGATGTGCCAGACCTTGCCGCAGCCCCGGCAGGTACGCCGGCCGGAGAGCCGCCGGATGACCTCGTCGTCGTCGACCACCAACTCCAGCACCAGGTCGAGCGCGGTGCCGAGATCGGCCAACAGCTTGTCCAGCGCGGCGGCCTGCGGCGTGGTCCGGGGGAAGCCGTCGAGCAGGAACCCCTCGGCGGCGTCCGGCTCGGCGAGCCGCTCCCGGACCATGTTGATCGTCACCTCGTCCGGCACCAGCTTGCCGGCGTCCATGTAGCGCTTCGCCTCGACACCAAGGGGGGTGCCCTGCGAGACGTTGGCCCGGAAGATGTCCCCCGTCGAGATCTTGGGCACGGCGAGGTGGGCGGCGATGAACTCGGCCTGGGTCCCCTTGCCCGCCCCGGGGGGACCGACCAGAACGAGTCGCATCTACCGCAGGAACCCTTCGTAGTTCCGCTGCATGAGCTGGCTCTCGATCTGCTTCACGGTCTCCAGACCGACGCCGACCATGATCAGCACAGCGGTACCACCGAACGGGAAGTTCTGGAACTGCTGGTTGTCCAGCCAGATGAAGAAGAAGTTCGGCAGGATCGAGATCAGACCCAGGTAGAGCGCACCCGGCAGGGTGATCCGGCTGAGGATGAAGTCGAGGTAGTCGGCGGTCGGCTTGCCGGGGCGGATGCCCGGGACGAACCCGCCGTACTTCTTCATGTTGTCCGCGACCTCGGTCGGGTTGAACGTGATCGAGACGTAGAAGTACGTGAAGAAGATGATCAGCAGGAAGTAGACGCTGATGTAGGTCGGGCTGTCCGGCTGCACGAGGTGGTTCTGCACCCAGGTCTGCCAACCGTTGAGGTTGTTCTGGTCGAAGAACTGGAGCAGCAGCGACGGCAGGTAGAGCAGCGACGAGCCGAAGATGACCGGGATCACACCCGCCTGGTTGACCTTCAGCGGGATGTAGGTGGAGGTGCCGCCGTACATCCGCCGGCCGATCATGCGCTTGGCGTACTGCACCGGGATGCGGCGCTGCGCCTGCTCGATGAAGACGACCGCGGTGATGACCACCAAGACCAGCACCAGCACCAGGGCGAACATCCCCCAGCCCTTGTTGTTCTTGATCGTCCAGCCCTCGCTGGGCAGCCGCGCGGCGATCGAGGTGAAGATCAGCACCGACATGCCGTTGCCGACACCCCGGTCGGTGATCAGCTCGCCGAGCCACATCACCACGCCGGTGCCGGCGGTCATCGTGATCACCAGGACGCTCACGGTCAGCCAGGTCGGCAGCCCGGTGCCCTCCGGGATGATCGGGAACTCCTGGCACATCCCGTTGAAGAGCTGACCGGAGCGGGCCAGCGCCACGAACGCCGAGGCCTGCAGGATGCCCAGCCCCAGGGTCAGGTACCGGGTGTACTGCGTGATCTTCGCCTGACCGGCCTGACCCTCCTTGCGGAGCTGCTCCAACCGCGGGATGACCACGGTGAGCAGCTGAAGGATGATCGACGCGGTGATGTAGGGCATGATGCCCAGCGCGAAGACCGACAGCGACAGCAGCGCGCCGCCGGAGAAGAGGTTGAGCAGGTTGAAGACACCGTTGCCCTCACCCGACTCCATGGTCTTGATGCACTGCTGCACGTTGCCGTAGGAGACGCCTGGGCTGGGCAGCGTGGCGCCGAGCCGGTAGATCGCGATGATGCCTACTGTGAACAGCAGCTTCTTGCGCAGGTCAGGCGTGCGGAACGCACTGAGAAAGGCGGAGAGCAACTTCTTCCTCCTGCGCGAGGCGGGCCGCCGGTGGTTCGTGGCGGGACGGGGTGGTGGTCGGGCGATCGACCCGATACCCATAGCTGGGATCGGACTCTAACAGTCCGGCGCGCTTCCGGGCAGATCCACCCGGGAAGCATTCACCGCTTCCGATATTAACGGGACGCGTGACCCGCTAGTAGGTCGCGGCGCCCGCCAGTTGCGATGAACTGGGCGAGCGCCTCGACCACGACGTCCTTACAGCTCCGTCACCGAGCCGCCGGCAGCGGTGATCTTCTCCTTGGCCGACGCGCTGAACGCGTGCGCCGACACCTGGAGGGCGACCCCGCCCAGCTCCCCGGTACCGAGGACCTTCACCGGCTGACCCTTGCGGACGGCGCCGGCCTGGACCAGCTCCTGCGGACCGACCTGGCCGCCCTCCGGGAACAACTCGGCGAGCCGGTCCAGGTTGACCACCTGGAACACGACCTTGAACTTGTTCTTGAAGCCCTTCAGCTTCGGCAGCCGCATGTGGATGGGCATCTGCCCACCCTCGAACGCCGCCGAGATGTTCTTCCGGGCCTTGGAACCCTTGGTGCCGCGACCGGCGGTCTTCCCCTTGGAGCCCTCACCGCGACCCACCCGGGTCTTCTCGGTCTTGGCTCCCGGTGCCGGGCGCAGGTGGTGGACCTTGATCGTCATTACTCGACCTCCTCGACCTTCACGAGGTGGCTCACGGTGAAGATCATGCCCCGGATCTCGGGACGGTCCTCCTTGACCACCACGTCGTTGATCCGCTTGAGACCGAGCGACCGCAGCGACTCGCGCTGGTTGTGCTTGGTCCCGATGCCGGACCGGACCTGGGTCACCTTCAGGCGTGCCATCAGGCAGTCACCCCCGCCTGGGCCGCCAGCATGGCGGCCGGGGCGACGTCCTCGACCGGCAGACCCCGACGCTTCGCGACCGCCTCCGGCGACTCCAGCCCCTTCAGGGCCGCCACGGTGGCGTGCACGATGTTGATCGGGTTGGACGAGCCGAGGCTCTTGGAGAGCACGTCGTGGATGCCCGCGCACTCCAGCACGGCCCGGACCGGACCACCGGCGATGACGCCCGTACCGGCGCTGGCCGGCTTGAGCAGCACGACACCGGCCGCGTCCTCACCCGTCACCGGGTGCGGGATCGAGGCACCGATCCGGGGCACCTTGAAGAAGTGCTTCTTGGCCTCCTCGACACCCTTGGCGATCGCCGCGGGCACCTCCTTGGCCTTTCCGTAACCGACACCGACCGTGCCGTCGCCGTCGCCGACGATCACCAGGGCGGTGAAGCTGAAGCGACGACCGCCCTTCACGACCTTGGCAACCCGGTTGATGGCGACGACCCGCTCGAGATGCGGCGTCTTCTCGGCGGGCGCGTTTCCGCGACCGCCCTCACGGCGGTTGTCGCGGCGACCACCCTCGTTGCCACCGGACCCGCCGCCACGGCGCTGTTGACCTGGCATCAGCAGCCTTCCTCTCTCCTCGTGACGGGGTTCAGAACTCGAGCCCGGCTTCGCGGGCCGCGTCGGCCAGCGCGGCGATCCGCCCCGCGTACCGGTTGCCACCGCGGTCGAAGACGACCTTGCCGATCCCGGCGGCCTTGGCCCGCTCGGCGACGAGCGCGCCGACCTTGCCGGCCAGGGCGCTCTTGTCGCCCTCGGCACCCCGGATCGAGTCGTCCATGGTCGAGGCGGAGACCAGCGTGTGGCCCTTGCCGTCGTCCACGATCTGCGCGGTGATGTGCCGCAGCGAGCGGGTGACCACGAGACGCGGCCGCTCGGCGGTGCCGAAGACGGTCTTGCGGACCCGGAAGTGCCGACGCGCCCGCCCGACGGCGCGCTGGGCGGCAACCCCGCGACGGCGCTTGAGCAGCGTGGCGGTCACTTCTTACCTGCCTTTCCGGCCTTGCGGCGAACCACTTCGCCCTGGTACTTGACGCCCTTGCCCTTGTACGGCTCCGGCGGGCGGATCTTCCGGATGTTGGCGGCCACCTCGCCGACCTGCTGCTTGTCGATGCCGGCCACGTGGAACAGGGTGGGCCGCTCGACCGTGAAGGTGATCCCGGACGGGGCCTTCACCTGCACCGGGTGCGAGAACCCGAGCGCGAACTCCAGGTCGCTGCCCTTGGCGGTGACCCGGTAACCGGTACCGGCGATCTCCAGGGTCTTGCGGTAGCCCTCGGTCACCCCGACGATCATGTTCGCCACCAGGGTACGGCTCAGGCCGTGCAGTTCCTTGGCCTTGCGCTCGTCGTTCGGCCGGTTGACGTGCAGCTGGCCGTCCTCGCCCCGCTCCGCCGTGATCGGCTCGGCAAGGGTGTGCGACAGCTCGCCCTTCGGTCCCTTGACCTTGACGGTGGAGCCGTCGATGGTCACCTCGACGCCGGACGGCACCGGGATCGACTTACGTCCAATACGCGACATATCTCTCTGTCTCCCGTTACCAGACGAAGGCGAGGACTTCCCCGCCAACGCTCCGCTTGCGGGCCTGCCGGTCGGTCAGCAGCCCCTGGGACGTCGAGATGATCGCCACACCCAGTCCACCGAGCACCCGCGGGAGCCCGTCGGACTTGGCGTACACCCGGAGGCCGGGCTTGGACACGCGCTTGATGCCGGCCAGGCTCCGCTCCCGGTTCTGGCCGTACTTCAGCTCGACGACCAGTCGCTTGCCGACGGCGCCCTCCTCGGGCTCCTCGACCGACCAGGTGGCGATGTAGCCCTCGGACTTGAGGACCTCGGCGATGTTCGCCTTGATCTTCGAGTAGGGCATCGTCACCCGGTCGTGGTACGCCTGGTTGGCGTTACGCAGACGCGTCAGCATGTCTGCGATCGGGTCGGTCATCGTCATGGATTTCGTCAGCCTTTCTCGCCGGGGTTCCCGGGGCACTGGCCCGGGCCTGCGGCGTTGCGATCCTCGCCCCGGACATCGGCCGGAACGTGGCTGGGCCCAAAGCGGACGGCGGGACGTTCTCCGCTCCGCCGCCCACGGATGGGGCGCAGTGTCACCAGGAAGCCTTCGACACGCCGGGCAGCTCACCGCGGTGGGCCATCTCCCGGATGCAGACCCGGCAGAGGCCGAACTTGCGGTAGACCGCCTTCGGCCGACCGCACCGCTGGCAGCGGGTGTATGCGCGAACCGAGAACTTCGGCTTCGCGGCGGCCTTGAGGATCAGCGCCTTCTTCGCCATCTCAGTTCTCCTTGTTTCGATCCGTCACGGCTGCTCAGCTCTCCTTGAACGGAAAGCCGAGGAGCTTGAGCAGCGCCCGGCCCTCGTCGTCGGTCCTGGCTGTGGTCACCACCGTGATGTCCATGCCCCGCACCCGGTCGATCCGGTCCTGGTCGATCTCGTGGAAGACCGACTGCTCGGTCAGACCGAACGTGTAGTTGCCGTTCCCGTCGAGCTTGCGCCCGTCGAGGCCGCGGAAGTCCCGGATCCGGGGCAGCGCGATGGAGAGCAGCCGGTCCAGGAACTCCCACATCCGGTCACCCCGCAGGGTCACCTTGGCACCGATCGGCATGCCCTCGCGGAGCTTGAACTGCGCGATGGACTTGCGGGCCCGGCGTACCTGCGGCTTCTGGCCGGAGATGGTGGCCAGGTCGCGTACGGCGCCGTCGATCAGCTTCGCGTCCCGGGCCGCCTCGCCGACACCCATGTTGACGACGATCTTGACCAGTCCGGGCACCTGCATCGGGTTGCCGTACTGGAACTGCTCGCGCAGCTGGCCCACGATCTCTTCGCGGTAGCGCTGCTTGAGCCGGGGCAGCGTCTTGGTCTCGGTTGCCGTCATCACAGGTCCTTACCGGTGCTGCGCGCGATGCGAACCTTCTGGCCGCCCTCGTCGATCCGGTACCCGACGCGGGTCGGGTTGCCGTCGGAGTCCAGGACCATCACGTTCGAGACGTGGATCGCGGCCTCCTGGGTGACGATGCCGCCGGTCTTCGCACCGCGCTGGGTGGTGCGGATGCGGGTGTGCTTCTTGACCCGGTTCACGCCCTCGACCAGGACCTTGTCCTGCCGCGGGTAGGCCGCGATGACCTTGCCCTTGGCACCCTTGTCCTTGCCGGCGATGACGATGACCGTGTCGCCCTTCTTGACCTTCACGGTTTACAACACCTCCGGCGCGAGCGAGATGATTTTCATGAACCGCTTGTCCCGCAGCTCACGGCCAACCGGGCCAAAGATACGGGTACCTCGCGGGTCGCCACCATCCTTGATGATCACGGCCGCGTTCTCGTCGAATCGGATGTACGAGCCGTCCGGCCGCCGCTTCTCCTTCGCGGTGCGGACGACGACCGCCTTGACGACGTCGCCCTTCTTCACACCGGCACCGGGGATGGCGTCCTTGACCGTGGCCACGATGACGTCGCCGATGCTCGCGTAGCGCCGACCGGAGCCACCGAGCACCCGGATGCACAGGATCTCCCGGGCACCCGTGTTGTCGGCGACGCGCAGTCGCGACTCCTGCTGAATCACGTCTATCTCCTATGTCTGCCAGTTCTCAGCCGGCGGCACGTCCGGCCTGCCTTTCGACCGAGGTCGGCGGCTGCCGGCTGAGCTTGGCGGAACCCTGAGCCTGCGGTACGGCTCTTACTTGGCCTTCTCGAGGATCTCCACGACCCGCCACCGCTTGGTGGCGGAGAGCGGACGGGTCTCCATGAGCAGCACCCGGTCGCCCACGCCGCACGCGTTCTGCTCGTCGTGCGCCTTCAGCTTGCTGGTGCGGCGCATGACCTTGCCGTACAGCGCGTGCTTGACCCGGTCCTCGACCTCGACGACCACGGTCTTTTCCATCTTGTCGCTCACCACGAGGCCCTCGCGGACCTTGCGCTGGGGCCGCGCCTGCGCGGCGGTGGTCGTTTCGTCACTCATGATGCAGTCACCTCAGTCGGCGCGGCCGAAAGCCCAAGCTCACGCTCACGCATGATCGTGTAGATCCGGGCGATCTCCCGGCGGATGACCTGGAGCCGGCGGTTGTTGTCCAGCTGACCGGTCGCCCCCTGGACGCGGAGGTTGAACAGCTCCGCCTTGGCCTCCCGGAGCCGGCTCACCAGCTCCTCCTCGGAGAGCTCACGCAGCTCGCTGGCCTTGACGCCCGCGGCCATCAGCTTTCACCCACTTCGCGCGTCACAATGCGGCACTTCATCGGGAGCTTGTGGATCGCGCGACGCATCGCCTCTCGCGCGATCTGCTCGTTGGGGAAGGACATCTCGAAGAGCACCCGCCCCGGCTTGATGTTGGCGACCCACCACTCGGGCGAACCCTTACCGGAACCCATCCGGGTCTCGGCGGGCTTCTTGGTCAGGGCCTGGTCCGGGAAGACCGTGATCCAGACCTTGCCACCACGCTTGATGTGCCGGGTCATCGCGATACGGGCCGCTTCGATCTGCCTGTTGGTCAGGTACGCGGACTCGAGCGCCTGGATTCCGAACTCGCCGAACACCACCCGGGTGCCACCCTTGGCCGCGCCATGGCGGTCGGGGTGGTGCGGCTTGCGGAAGCCCTTCGGGGGCTTGCGCGGCATCAGCATCTGTCAGCCCTCCTGCGCTGAGCTGTCCGTTCCGGCGGAAGCCGCCGGAGTCGCCGCGGCGGTAGCCGGCGCGGCGCTGTCGTTCGTCGCCTCGGCAGGCGGACCGGAGATCTCCGCCTGCGCGGCCCGGCCCGCCTCGGTCCCACCGGCGGTGGTGCCGGAGGAGCCGGAGCGGCCACGACGCGGCCGGTCGGGACGGTCGCCCCGCTCGCGGCGCGGACGTGCCGGACCCGCCTCGGCCGGAGCCTCCCGACCGGGTACGGCGTCGCCCTTGTAGATCCAGACCTTCACGCCGATCCGGCCGAAGGTGGTCCGGGCCTCGAAGAAGCCGTACTCGATGTTGGCCCGCAGCGTGTGCAGCGGCACCCGACCCTCGCGGTAGAACTCGGTACGGCTCATCTCGGCGCCGCCGAGCCGGCCGGAGACCTGCACCCGGATGCCCCGCACCAGCGGGTTCTTCATCGCGGACTGCATGGCCTTACGCATCGCCCGCCGGAAGCTGACCCGGCTGGAGAGCTGCTCGGCCACGCCCTGCGCGACGAGCTGCGCGTCCGACTCCGGGCTCTTCACCTCGAGGATGTTGAGCTGCACCTGCTTGCCGGTCAGCTTCTCCAGCTCGCCACGGATCCGGTCGGCCTCCGCGCCCTTCCGGCCGATCACGATGCCCGGCCGGGCGGTGTGGATGTCGACGCGTACCCGGTCCCGGGTGCGCTCGATGTCGACCTTGGAGATGCCGGCCCGCTCCAGGCCCTTGGACATCATCCGCCGGATCTTGACGTCCTCGGCGATGTAGTCCTTGTATAGCTTGTCCGCGTACCAGCGCGACTTCCAGTCGGTCGAGATGCCGAGCCGGAACCCGTGCGGGTGAACCTTCTGACCCATTACTCGGCACCCTCCGTCTTGCTCTGCGTCTGGCCGCCCTCGCTCGCGGCCGGCTCGGTCGCCTTGGCCGACTCCGTCGACTCGGTCGCCTTGGCCGGCTCCGTCGCCTTGGTCGCCTTGGCCGGCGCGGCCTTCTTCGCCGCACCCCGCCCGCCCGGCGCCGCCGGCGCCACGGCCTCCACCACGACGGTGATGTGGCAGGTCCGCTTGCGGATCCGGTACGCCCGGCCCTGCGCCCGGGGCTGGAACCGCTTCATCGTCGGGCCCTCGTCCACGAACGCCTCGCTGACGAGCAGCGCGTCGGGGTCCAGCCGCTCGTTGTTCTCCGCGTTGGCGATCGCGCTCGCGAGCACCTTGTAAACCTGCTCACTCGCCGCCTGCGGCGCGAACTGCAGCACCGTGAGCGCCTCCTTCGCGGGCAGACCGCGGACGAGGTTGACCACCCGGCGCGCCTTGGTCGGCGAGATGCGCACGTGTCGCGCAACCGCCCGCGCGCCCGGAAGCACCGGAGCGTCGCCCTTTACTGGCATCGCTGAAACCCCTTGATCCTTTATCCGTGGTCGGCGCTCAGCGCCGGCGGCTCTTCCGGTCGTCCTTCTCGTGACCCTTGAACGTGCGGGTCAGCGCAAACTCACCGAGCTTGTGCCCGACCATCGCCTCGGTGACGAACACCGGGACGTGCTTGCGCCCGTCGTGCACGGCGATCGTGTGCCCGAGCATGTCCGGGATGATCGTCGAGCGGCGCGACCAGGTCTTGATGACGTTCTTCGAGCCCTTCTCGTTCTGCGTCTCCACCTTCTTGAGCAGGTGGTCGTCGATGAACGGGCCCTTCTTCAGGCTGCGAGGCATATCTACCTATCTCCTTAGCCGCGCTTACGGGTGGCGTAGCGGCGGCGGACGATGAGGCGGTCGCTCGCCTTGCCCTTCTGCCGGGTACGACCCTCGGGCTTACCCTGCGGGTTCACCGGGTGACGACCACCGGAGGTCTTGCCCTCACCACCGCCGTGCGGGTGGTCGACCGGGTTCATCGCCACACCACGGACGGTCGGGCGGCGGCCCTTCCAGCGCATCCGGCCGGCCTTACCCCAGTTGATGTTCGACTGGTCGGCGTTGCCGATCTCGCCGATGGTGGCCCGGCAGCGCACGTCCACCCGCCGGATCTCGCCGGAGGGCATCCGCAGCGTGGCGTACGCGCCCTCGCGGCCCAGCAGCTGAATGCCGACGCCGGCCGAGCGGGCCAGCTTGGCACCGCCACCCGGACGCAGCTCCACCGCGTGGATGGTGGAACCCACCGGGATGTTGCGCAGCGGCAGGTTGTTGCCCGGCTTGATGTCGGCGCTCGGCCCGGACTCGACCCGGTCGCCCTGCTTCAGGTCCTTCGGCGCGATGATGTACCGCTTCTCGCCGTCGGCGTAGTGCAGCAGCGCGATCCGCGCGGTGCGGTTCGGGTCGTACTCGATGTGCGCGACCTTCGCCGGCACGCCGTCCTTGTCGACCCGCTTGAAGTCGACCAGACGGTACTGCCGCTTGTGCCCGCCACCGTGGTGCCGCGTGGTGATCCGGCCGTGGGCGTTGCGCCCGCCCTTCTTCGGCAGCGGGACCAGCAGCGACTTCTCCGGGGTCGACCGGGTGATCTCGGCGAAGTCGGCGACGCTGGAGCCACGCCGGCCCGGCGTCGTCGGCTTGTACTTACGGATAGCCATTGTCTATACCCCTCAGCTGACCGGGCCGCCGAAGGCCTCGATGCGGTCGCCCTCGGCCAGCTTCACCATTGCCCGCTTGGTGTCCTTGCGCTTGCCGTACCCGGTGCGGGTGCGCTTGCGCTTGCCCTCGCGGTTGGCCGTGTTGACGGTCAGTACGCGGACGTTGAAGATCTGCTGGATAGCGATCTTGATCTGCGTCTTGTTGGCGTCCGGGTGCACCAGGAACGTGTACCAGTTCTGGTCGAGAACGCTGTAGCTCTTCTCCGAGACGACCGGCGCGAAGATGATGTCCCGCGGGTCGGCGATGGTGGTCACTTGTCGCTCTCCTCACCCTGCGCCCCACCACGGCCGCCCAGGAACTCGTCCAGGGCCTCCTTGGTGAAGACCACGTCGTCAGCCACCAGCACGTCGTACGTGTTGAGCTGGCCGGCCTCCAGAAGGTGCACCCGGGGCTCGTTGCGCAGCGAGAGCCAGTTCAGCTCGTCGGTGCGGCTGAGCACCACAAGCACCCGCTTGGCCTCGCTCGCCTTGCGCAGCACGCCGAGCGCCCCCTTGGTCGACGGCGTCTCGCCGGTGACGAAGGTCTCGACGACGTGCACCTGACCGTTGCGGGCCCGGTCCGAGAGGGCGCCACGCAGCGCGGCGGCCTTCATCTTCTTCGGGGTCCGCTGGCTGTAGTCGCGCGGGACCGGCCCGTGCACGACACCACCGCCGGCGAACTGCGGCGCGCGGATCGAACCCTGCCGGGCCCGCCCGGTGCCCTTCTGCTTGTACGGCTTCTTGCCGCCACCGGCGACCTCGCCCCGGGTCTTGACCTTGTGCGTGCCCTGCCGCGCGGCGGCGAGCTGGGCGACCACGACCTGGTGCATCAGCGCGATGTTCGCCTGGGCGTCGAAGATCTCGGCGGGCAGCTCGACGGAGCCGCTCTTGGTCCCCTCGGCGTTCAGCACGTCAACGGTGGTCACAGCGCTCGTCCTCCGTTCGCGACTGCGGGGCTCGCAAGCTCACTCCTCGGGCTCACTTGGCACCGCCCTTCTTCGCCTCGGTCTTGGCCGCGGAGCGGACCAGCACCAGCGCGCCCTTGGGGCCGGGGATGGCGCCGCGGACCAGCAGGATGTTGTTCTCCAGGTCGACCGCCTGGACGGTGAGGTTCTGCACGGTGTACCGCGCCCCACCCATCCGGCCGGCCATCCGGACGCCCTTGAAAACCCGGCCCGGGGTGGCGCAGGCGCCGATCGAGCCCGGCGAGCGGTGCTTGCGCTCGACACCGTGGCTGGCGCGCAGGCCGTGGAAGCCGTGCCGCTTCATCACACCGGCGAAGCCCTTGCCCTTGGTCCGGCCGGTCACGTCGACCGTCGCGCCCGGCGCGAAGGTCTCGACGTTGACCTCCTGGCCCAGCTCGTAGTCGGTCGCGTCGGTGGTGCGCAGCTCGACGATGTGCCGGCGCGGTGCCACCTCGGCCTTGGCGTAGTGGCCGGTGATCGGCTTCTTGACCTTCCGGGGGTCGATCGCGCCGTACGCCAGCTGGACCGCGGAGTAGCCGTCCTTCTCAGCGGTGCGGACCTGGGTGACGACACACGGTCCGGCCTGCACCACGGTCACCGGGACAACCTTGTTGTTGTCCCAGACCTGGGTCATGCCGAGCTTGGCGCCCAGGATGCCCTTCACTTGCCTGTCCATTAGTCCGGTCCCTACAGCTTGATCTCGATGTCGACGCCAGCCGGCAGGTCGAGGCGCATGAGCGAGTCGACCGTCTTGGGGGTCGGGTCGATGATGTCGATCAGACGCTTGTGCGTGCGCATCTCGAAGTGCTCACGCGAGTCCTTGTACTTGTGCGGCGAACGGATCACGCAGAAACGGTTGATCTCCGTGGGCAGCGGCACCGGGCCCGCGACCTGAGCCCCGGTACGCGTCACCGTCTCAACGATCTTGCGCGCCGAGGAGTCGACCACCTCGTGGTCGTACGCCTTGAGCCGGATGCGGATCTTCTGTCCCGCCATGGTGGCCTCTGTTCCTTCTCTCGCCTTGTCCGTCCCGCCCGTCCGCTGCCGCGGAGCGCGCTCCCGGGTGGGGAGCGGGATGTTCCACGCCGGGCGCGGGCGCTGCCCAGTTCCCGTGCTGTCCGACCCCCGCGGTCGGGCGTGTCGCACCCCGGGGCCGGACTCCACCCCGAATATTTCCGAGACGGTCCCGCCCGTGCGGGAAGTTTCGGGGCGCCGGCGGTAGATCAACTACCCCCGGACGCCCAGCAAGGGTGGCTGACTGCTGGGCAGCCAACCACCCCGCCGGTACGCAACCTGACCAGTATGCCGTACTACCGCACGGCAACGCTAATCGGGGTTACCTGAATTACTTTACGATCTTCGTGACGAACCCGGCGCCGACCGTCCGGCCACCCTCACGGATCGCGAACTTGAGGTTTTCCTCCATCGCGATCGGCTGGATCAGCTTGACGGACATCGTCGTGTTGTCACCCGGCATGACCATCTCGGTGCCCTCGGGCAGCGTGACGACGCCGGTAACGTCCGTGGTCCGGAAGTAGAACTGCGGACGGTAGTTCTGGAAGAACGGGGTGTGCCGGCCACCCTCCTCCTTGGAGAGGATGTAGACGGTCGCCTCGAACTCCGTGTGCGGGGTGGTGGTGCCGGGCTTGACGACCACCATGCCGCGCTCGACGTCCTCGCGCTTGATGCCCCGGAGCAGCAGGCCGACGTTCTCGCCCGCACGGGCCTCGTCCAGCAGCTTGCGGAACATCTCGATGCCGGTGCAGACCGTCTTCTGCGACTTCTCGCGGATACCGACGAGCTCCACCTCCTCGTTCGGCTTGAGGATGCCACGCTCGGCGCGGCCGGTCACCACGGTGCCCCGACCGGTGATCGTGAAGACGTCCTCGATCGGCATCAGGAACGGCTTCTCGGTCTCCCGCTCCGGCTGCGGAATGGCGGTGTCGACGGCGCTCATCAGGTCCATGAGCTTGTCGGTCCACTCCGGGTCGCCCTCGAGGGCCTTCAGCGCCGAGACCCGGACGACCGGCAGGTCGTCACCCGGGTACTCCTGCGCCGAGAGCAGCTCGCGGACCTCGAGCTCGACGAGCTCCAGCAACTCCTCGTCGTCGACCATGTCGCTCTTGTTCAGCGCCACGACGATGTACGGCACGCCGACCTGGCGGGCCAGCAGCACGTGCTCGCGGGTCTGCGGCATCGGGCCGTCGGTCGCCGCGACCACCAGGATCGCGCCGTCCATCTGCGCGGCACCGGTGATCATGTTCTTGATGTAGTCGGCGTGACCGGGGCAGTCGACGTGTGCGTAGTGCCGCGCCTCGGTCTGGTACTCGACGTGCGCGATCGAGATCGTGATGCCCCGGGCCTTCTCCTCCGGCGCCTTGTCGATCTCGTCGAACGGCGTGTACGGGTTCAGGTCCGGCATCCTGTCGTGCAGGACCTTGGTGATGGCCGCCGTCAGCGTCGTCTTACCGTGGTCGATGTGACCAATGGTGCCGATGTTGACGTGCGGCTTAGTCCGCTCGAACTTCGCCTTCGCCACTGGTGTCCTCCTGTGGACTTCTTGGTTCGTACGCCCGGCACGCCATTCGGCGCTCAGGACTCTGTCGACAGCCTTTCCGACCGAGGATTCCCGATCGGGAAGTCATGTGGGTCTTGCGGCGGTGAAACCTTCAGGCCCGGTCTCGCAGCCCGGCCCGTGGGCGCCGCGGGCGAGATTACCCGCCCGCGACACTCGCGGAATCACCGGCCCGGCAACAGGTCAGTGCGCGTTTCCGCTCACTCGCCCGTCGCCTTCGCGATGATCTCCTTCGCCACGCTCGCGGGAACCTCGGCGTAGGAGTCGAACTGCATGCTGTAGCTAGCCCGGCCCTGGGTCTTCGACCGCAGGTCGCCGACATAGCCGAACATCTCCGACAGCGGCACCAGGGCCCGGACGACGCGAGCGCCGCTGCGCTCCTCCATCGCCTGGATGATGCCTCGGCGGGAGTTCAGGTCGCCGATCACGTCGCCCATGTTCTCCTCGGGCGTGGTGACCTCGACGGACATCATCGGTTCGAGCAGTGCCGGGTCGGCCTTGCGGGCCGCGTCCTTGAGCACCATCGAACCGGCGATCTTGAAGGCCATTTCCGACGAGTCGACCTCGTGGTACTGGCCGTCCAGCAGGGTGAGCTTCAGCCCGACCAGCGGGAAGCCGGCGAGGATGCCGTACTGCATGGCGTCCTGCGCACCGGCGTCCACCGACGGGATGAACTCCCGCGGGATCCGGCCACCGGTCACCGCGTTGGCGAACTCGTACGTCGGCGAGTCGTTGTCCAGCGGCAGCGGCTCCAGGCTGACGATGACCCGGGCGTACTGCCCCGAACCACCGGTCTGCTTCTTGTGGGTGTACTCGATCTTGTCCACCTTGCGGCGGATGGTCTCCCGGTACGCCACCTGCGGCTTGCCGATGTTCGCCTCGACGTTGTACTCGCGGCGCATCCGGTCCACCAGGATGTCCAGGTGCAGCTCGCCCATGCCGGAGATGACGGTCTGGCCGGTCTCCTCGTCGAGCTTGACCCGGAAGGTCGGGTCCTCCTCGGCGAGCCGCTGGATGGCGGTGCTGAGCTTCTCCTGGTCGGCCTTGGTCTTCGGCTCGATCGCCACCTCGATGACCGGCTCGGGGAAGGTCATCGACTCCAGGATGACCGGGTTGGCCGGATCGCAGAGGGTGTCGCCGGTGGTGGTCTGCTTGAGACCCTGCACCGCGATGATGTCGCCAGCCTGGGCCGAGCTGCGCTCTTCCCGCTTGTTGGCGTGCATCTGGTAAATCTTGCCGATCCGCTCCTTGCGGTCCTTCGTGGAGTTGATCACCTGCGATCCGGACTCCACCACCCCCGAGTAGACCCGGACGTAGGTCAGTTTGCCCAGGTGCTTGTCGGTCTGGATCTTGAAGGCCAGCCCGGAGAACGGCTCCTTGCGGTCCGGCTTGCGCTGCAGCGGGGTCTCGCCGTCGGTCGCGGTGCCCTCGATCGCCGGGATGTCCAGCGGCGACGGGAGGTAGTCCACCACCGCGTCGAGCATCGGCTGGACGCCCTTGTTCTTGAAGGCCGAGCCGCAGAGCACCGGGTTGGCCTTGCCGCCGATGGTGGCCCGCCGGATGGCGGCCTTGATCGCGTCGACGGAGAGTTCCTCACCCTCGAGGTACTTCTCCATCACCGAGTCGTCGACGTCGGCGAGCGTCTCGATCAGCTTCTCGCGCCACTCGGCGGCCTGGTCGGCGAGGTCGGCCGGGATCTCCTCGACCGCGTAGTCCTCGCCCTTCTGGGTCTCGCCGCGCCAGGTGAGCGCGCGCATCCCGACCAGGTCGACGACACCGATGTGCTCGGCCTCGGTCCCGATCGGGATCTGCAGCACCAGCGGGGTGGCGTTGAGCCGCTCGATCATCATCTGCACGCAGCGGAAGAAGTCCGCCCCGGTCCGGTCGAGCTTGTTGACGAAGCACATCCGCGGGACGTTGTACTTGTCGGCCTGACGCCAGACGTTCTCCGTCTGCGGCTCCACACCGGCGACACCGTCGTAGACTGCGACCGCACCGTCGAGGACCCGCAGCGACCGCTCGACCTCGACCGTGAAGTCGACGTGGCCGGGCGTGTCGATGATCTGGATCGTGTGGCCCTTCCACTCACACTTGGTGGCGGCGGAGGTGATGGTGATCCCCCGCTCCTGCTCCTGCTCCATCCAGTCCATGACGGCGGCGCCCTCGTGGACCTCACCGATCTTGTAGGTGATGCCGGTGTAGAACAGGATCCGCTCGGTGGTAGTGGTCTTACCGGCATCGATGTGCGCCATGATGCCGATGTTGCGTACGTTGGCGAGCGCGTCTGCGGCGGCCACTTCAATCCCTACTTGTCGTCTCGTCGGTGTGATCGCGACCGGTGCCGGGCTCCGGCGCGGTGGACCGCGCCGGAACCCGGAGGCCGTTACCAGCGGTAGTGCGCGAAGGCCTTGTTGGACTCGGCCATCTTGTGGGTGTCCTCACGCCGCTTCACGGCGGCGCCAAGACCGTTGCTCGCGTCCAGCAGCTCGTTCATCAGCCGCTCGACCATCGTCTTCTCCCGACGGGCCCGGGAGTAGGTGACCAACCAGCGCAGGCCCAGCGTGGTGGCACGCTGCGGCTTGACCTCGACCGGCACCTGGTAGGTCGCGCCACCGACCCGGCGGCTGCGCACCTCCAGGGTCGGCTTTACGTTGTCCATCGCCCGCTTGAGGGTGACCACAGGGTCGGTGCCGGACTTCTCCCGGCAGCCCTCCAGGGCCTCGTAGACGATGCGCTCGGCGAGCTGCCGCTTGCCGCGCAGCAGGATCTTGTTCACCAGCTGGGTGACCAGCGGGGAGTTGTACACCGGGTCGGCGACCAGCGGCCGGCGCGGAGCAGGGCCCTTACGCGGCATGTCAGCTCTTCTCCTTCTTCGCGCCGTAGCGGCTGCGGGCCTGCTTGCGGTTGCGGACACCCTGGGTGTCCAGCGAACCGCGGACGATCTTGTAACGCACGCCCGGAAGGTCCTTCACCCGGCCGCCGCGGACCAGCACGAGGGAGTGCTCCTGGAGGTTGTGCCCGACGCCCGGGATGTAGGCGGTCACCTCGATCTGGCTGCTGAGCTTCACCCGAGCGACCTTGCGCAGCGCGGAGTTCGGCTTCTTGGGGGTGGTGGTGTACACGCGCGTGCACACGCCGCGCCGCTGGGGACTTCCCTTCAGCGCCGGCGTCTTGGTCTTACTCGTCTTCGCCTGGCGGCCCTTGCGGACCAACTGCTGGATCGTGGGCACCGGGTTTTCCGCTCCCTTCGGCCGCCCTCTGCGACCGCGCCGTGTGTCTTAGCCGCCCGCAACGGGTGGCTCTCTTACCTTCCAACCAGGGCCGTCTCGCGGCGGTCCCGGCACCCGCGGTCGGGCGTGTCGCCCGCTCGCGGTTTCCGCCGCCGCTCGTCGACGCCGGATTCCAGCTCGCCGGCACGCCGGGGGCGTAGCCGACTCGTTTCGACTGTGTCGTGACGTTGCCCGATCGCCATGGGCTCGGGCACACGCACGAGTTGCCCGGGCATGCCCGGGCACGAGAGGAAAGAGTACCTACCGTGAGTGGGCACGTCAAAAACAGGACTCCGGGAGGTTGTCAGCCAACCCCCGGCCAGGCCCGGATCTCCGCGTCGCTCCCGAAAAGCACTGCCGGTTGTCAAGTGTACCGGCTGATCCCACGATCGGCCCGTCGGCCCGGCAACCCGACAGGGCGCCCACCGCCCGCACGGCCCTGCCCGACGGTCCTCCCCGGCGCTCAGAGCACTTGCAGCAGCACCGACACGGCCACCGCGAGCACGGTCAGGGCCAGGCCGACGCCGGCACAGCTCAACCCGGCGATCGCCAGGCCCCGGCCGGTGAACCGGACCGGCGGCGCGGTGGGACCGGACCCGGGCACCGGCGCACGCCCACCCGGCCAGCCCGACCGGCCGCCGGCCGACGTCTGGCGGCGGCCCAGCTCGCCGAGGAGCACGCCGGCCAGGCCGAGCAGCCCGGCGAGTACCGCGAAGGCGCCGGCCACCCAGCCGCCCCAGTCGCTCGGGCTGCTGCCGGCCAGGCCCAGGCAACCCGCGGTGAAGGCGACGAGCACGGATGCGATCCCGGTCACCAGCGAGGCCACCGCCGGTCCCGAGGTGACCGGCGCCACCTCCAGGTGCACCAGCCCGAACGGCGTACCCGGCACGGCGTCGATCCGGCTCGGTGCCCGCACCGACTCCCGGGGCGGCGGCGCCACCGCCGGTGCACCGCCGCCGCCCGCACCCGGCCCGCCTGCCGGCAGGGACATCGTCGGGTACCCGGGTCGCGGCGCACCGCCGGGCCGGGCCTCCGGCATCGGGTACGCCGCACCGGTGGCCGACCCGCGCACCCCGACCGACCCGGCGGCCGCGGCCACCGGCCCCGGCCCGGAGATCGGGATCGCGGGGACGGGCCCGGAGCCAGGCCCTCCCGAGGTCTGTCCGGCGGCGACTTCCGGCCAGGCCGGGCCGGAGTCTCCCGTCGCCGGCCCGGCCGGGCCGGAGCTCGTCGTTGCCGGGCCGGAGCTCGTCGTTGCCGGGCCGGAGTTCGTCGTTGCCGGGCCGGAGTTCGTCGTTGCCGGGCCGGAGTTCGTCGTTGCCGGGCCAAAGTTCGTCGTTGCCGGGCCGGACGCGGCGGGAGCGGGCCGAGCCCACTCGCTGGCCGCGGCACCGGGCTCTCCACCGACGGCACCACCCGGCCGCGCCGGCGCGGCCGTCGGCAACGTGTACGAGGGCTCGTGGTAGCGGGGCTGCTGCCCGTCGGGCAACCCCGGAGTCTCGTCCGCCGCGCGCTCCACCTGCGGTGGCTGCGCCTCATCCGTCACGAAACTCCCCCTGGAAAGCACCTGCCGCCGACCACGGCGGAACTGACCGGCCGGGCGTCGACCGGAACCGACACGTCGTGTCGAGGCCAGGTTACCGCCGCACGGCCAGGTCAGCCCCGGCGGTCCGCGCGGGGTCGCGTCAGTCGACGCCGGGCGCGAAGTCCCGGCCGACCGACCCGTTGGCCAGGTTCACCACGCCGACCACGGTCGCCGCCACCACGGCGGTGGCGGCGAGGACGATTCCGGCCCAGGCCAGCCGCTCGCCGCGACGCAGCCAGGCCGCGCCGGTCAGGTAACCCCCGGAGGCGTACGCCTCGCGGCGGGCCTGCCGGGCCAGCAGCATCGCCACCGTCGCCGGGACGATCCCGCCGACAAGTGCACCGGTCAGCAGCGCCACCAGGCCGAGCGCGAAGACGGCCCGCGACTTGGTCGAGCGGACCGGATCCGGGTCGAGCGGATGGCGGGTGGCCGGACCGGCCGCCGGCATCGTCGTCACGGGGCCAGCCTACCCACCCCGGCGACCCGGGCCGGAAAAGCGGGCAGCCCCGCCCGTCGTCGTGACGGAGCGGGGCTGCCCGGTGTCGCCTGTCTAGCGGTACGACCCGAAGTCGAAGTCGTCCAGCGGCACTGCCTGCCCGCTGGCCGGCCCGAACCCGTAGTCGGTCTCCGGGTAGCCGGTCATCGAGTAGACCTTGGCCTTCGCCTCCTCGGTCGGCTCGACCCGGATGTTGCGGTACTTGCTGATGCCCGTACCGGCCGGGATGAGCTTTCCGATGATGACGTTCTCCTTGAGACCGATCAGCGAGTCGCTCCGGGCGTGGATCGCCGCGTCCGTGAGCACCCGGGTGGTCTCCTGGAAGGAGGCCGCCGACAGCCACGAGTCGGTGGCCAGCGACGCCTTGGTGATACCCATCAGCACCGGCCGGCCCGCCGCGGGCTCGCCGCCCTCGGAGACGAGTCGGCGGTTCTCCGACTCGAAGAGCGCCCGGTCGACGAGCACGCCCGGCAGGAACTCGGTCGCGCCGGAGTCGATCACCGTCACCCGCTTGAGCATCTGGCGGATGATGATCTCGATGTGCTTGTCGTGGATGAGCACACCCTGCGACCGGTAGACCTCCTGGACCTCCTGGGTCAGGTGGACCTGGACCGCCCGCGGGCCGAGGATCCGCAGCAGCTCGTGCGGGTCGATGGTGCCCTTGGTCAGCTTCTGCCCGACGTCGACGTGGTCGCCGTCGTGCGCCTGGAGCTGCACCCGCTTGGAGATCTTGTCGTACACGATCTCGTCGCTGCCGTCGTCCGGCACCACGATGATCTTGCGCGACCGCTCGCCGTCCTCGATCCGGATCCGGCCCGGGGTGTCGGCGATCGGCGCCTTGCCCTTCGGAACCCGGGCCTCGAAGATCTCCTGGACCCGGGGCAGACCCTGGGTGATGTCCTCACCCGCGACACCACCGGTGTGGAAGGTACGCATCGTCAGCTGCGTGCCCGGCTCACCGATCGACTGGGCGGCGATGATGCCGACCGCCTCGCCGACGTCCACGGTCTTGCCCGTCGGCAGCGAGCGGCCGTAGCACGCCCCACAGACGCCGAGCTTGGACTCGCAGGTGAGCACGCTGCGGACCCGTACGGTGTCCACCCCGGCCGCCACGATCCGGTCGACCAGGATCGTGTTGATGTCCGCACCCCGCTCGGCGACCAGGTTCCCGTCGGGACCCTTGATGTCGTCGGCCAGGGTACGGGCGTGCACGCTGGTCTCCACGTGCTCGTGCGCCACCAGCCTGCCGTCCAGCTGGGTCGCGATCTGCATCGGGATGGCGCGGTCGGTGCCGCAGTCCTCCTCGCGGATGATCACGTCCTGCGAGACGTCCACCAGACGACGGGTCAGGTAACCCGAGTCGGCGGTACGCAGCGCGGTGTCGGCGAGACCCTTCCGGGCACCGTGCGTGGAGATGAAGTACTCCAGCACGGAGAGACCCTCCCGGTAGCTGGCCTTGATCGGCCGCGGGATGATCTCACCCTTCGGGTTGGCCACCAGACCACGGATCGCGGCGATCTGGCGAAGCTGGAGCAGGTTACCGCGGGCACCCGAGTTGATCATCTTCCACAGCGGGTTCTCCTGCGGCAGCGCGGTCTCCATCTCCTTGGCGACCTCGTTGGTCGCCTTGGTCCAGATCTCGATGAGTTCGCCGCGACGCTCCTCGGCGGTCATCAGACCCCGCTGGTACTGCTTGTCGATCCGCTCGGCTTCCTTCTCGTACCGCTCCAGGATCTCCCGCTTGCGCGGCGGCGCGATGACGTCCTCCATGCCGATCGTCACGCCGGACCAGGTGGCCCAGTGGAAACCGGCCTCCTTCAGCCCGTCGAGCGTCGCGGCCAGGGCCACCTTCGGGAACCGCTCGGCGAGATCGTTGACGATCGCCGAGAGCTGCCCCTTGCGGATCTCGTAGTTCACGAACCGGTAGCCGACCGGCAGGGTCTCGTTGAAGAGCACCCGGCCCAGCGTGGTCTCCACGGTCAGCGGCTCGCCCGGAGTCCAGTCCTCCGGAGCGGTCCACCGGGACGCACCCGGCCCGTTGTCGACCTCGACCACACCGCGCAGCCGGACCTTCACCGGGGTCTGCAGGTGCAGCTCCCCGTTGTCGAAGGCCATCCGCGCCTCGGCGTCCGAGCTGAACACCCGGCCCTCGCCGACCTCACCCGGGGTGAGGTGGGTCAGGTGGTAGAGACCGATGACCATGTCCTGGGTGGGCATGGTGACCGGCTTGCCGTCCGCCGGCTTGAGGATGTTGTTCGACGAGAGCATCAGGATCCGGGCCTCGGCCTGCGCCTCGGCGGACAGCGGTACGTGCACCGCCATCTGGTCGCCGTCGAAGTCCGCGTTGAACGCGGTGCAGACCAGCGGGTGGATCTGGATCGCCTTGCCCTCGACCAGCTGCGGCTCGAACGCCTGGATGCCGAGCCGGTGCAGGGTCGGCGCCCGGTTCAGCAGCACCGGGTGCTCGCCGATGACCTCTTCCAGCACGTCCCAGACGACCGGCCGCTGCCGCTCGACCATCCGCTTCGCGGACTTGATGTTCTGCGCGTGGTTGAGGTCCACCAGCCGCTTCATCACGAACGGCTTGAACAGCTCCAGCGCCATCTGCTTGGGCAGGCCGCACTGGTGCAGCTTGAGCTGCGGACCGACGACGATCACGGAACGACCGGAGTAGTCGACCCGCTTGCCGAGCAGGTTCTGCCGGAACCGGCCCTGCTTGCCCTTGAGCATGTCCGACAGCGACTTCAGCGGCCGGTTGCCCGGACCGGTGACCGGCCGGCCCCGCCGCCCGTTGTCGAACAGCGCGTCCACGGCCTCCTGGAGCATCCGCTTCTCGTTGTTGACGATGATCTCGGGCGCGCCGAGGTCGATCAGTCGCTTGAGCCGGTTGTTCCGGTTGATCACGCGGCGGTACAGGTCGTTCAGGTCCGAGGTCGCGAACCGACCGCCGTCGAGCTGCACCATCGGGCGCAGGTCCGGCGGGATCACCGGTACGCAGTCCAGCACCATGCCGAGTGGCGAGTTGCGGGTGTTCAGGAACGCCGCCACGACCTTGAGCCGCTTGAGCGCCCGGATCTTCCGCTGCCCCTTGCCGCTACGGATGATCTCGCGGAGGTTGTCGGCCTCGGCGTCCAGGTCCATGTTCTGGACCAGCGCCTTGATCGCCTCGGCGCCCATCCCACCGGTGAAGTACTCGCCGAACCGGTCCCGCAGCTCGCGGTAGAGCAGCTCGTCGGTGACCAGCTGCTTCGGCTCCAGCTTGCGGAAGGTGTCCAGCACCTCTTCGAGGCGGTCGATCTCGCGCTGCGCCCGGTCGCGGATCTGGCGCATCTCGCGCTCTCCGCCTTCCTTGACCTTGCGCCGCACGTCGGCCTTGGCACCCTCGGCCTCCAGCTCGGCCAGGTCGGCCTCGAGCTTGGCGGCCCGCTTCTCGATCTCCGAGTCGCGGCTGTTCTCGGCCTGCCGCTTCTCGGCCAGGATCTCGTTCTCCACCGTCGACAGGTCGCGGTGCCGCGCTTCGGCGTCGACACTGGTGACCACGTACGAGGCGAAGTAGATGATCTTTTCGAGGTCCTTGGGCGCCAGGTCGAGCAGGTAGCCGAGCCGGCTCGGCACACCCTTGAAATACCAGATGTGCGTGACCGACGCGGCCAGCTCGATGTGGCCCATCCGCTCACGGCGCACCTTGGAGCGGGTCACCTCGACGCCGCAGCGCTCGCAGATGATGCCCTTGAACCGGACCCGCTTGTACTTACCGCAGTAGCACTCCCAGTCCCGCTGCGGACCGAAGATCTTCTCGCAGAAGAGCCCGTCCTTTTCCGGCTTCAGGGTGCGGTAGTTGATCGTTTCAGGCTTCTTGACCTCGCCGTGCGACCACTGACGGATGTCGTCAGCAGTGGCCAGGCCAATCCGCAACTCGTCGAAGAAGTTGACGTCGAGCACGTTATACGTCCCTCGTGTCGTGTCGTTTCCTGTTGCTAGCACCCGGGGCTGGGGTTCGGGGCGGCTCGACCCGCGGAGGGATCAAGCCTGACCGCCCGGAGCGGGTCGAGCCGCCCCGAACCCACCACCCACTCACACCTCTTCGACCGAGCTCGGCTCGCGCCGGGACAGGTCGATGCCGAGTTCCTCCGCCGCCCGGAAGACCTCGTCGTCGGTCTCGCGCATCTCCAGGGCCACACCGTCGCTGGAGAGCACCTCGACGTTGAGGCACAGCGACTGAAGCTCCTTGAGCAGCACCTTGAAGGACTCCGGGATGCCCGGCTCGGGAATGTTCTCGCCCTTGACGATCGCCTCGTACACCTTGACCCGGCCGAGTACGTCGTCGGACTTGATCGTCAGCAGCTCCTGGAGCGCGTACGCGGCGCCGTACGCCTGCATCGCCCAGCACTCCATCTCGCCGAACCGCTGGCCACCGAACTGCGCCTTACCACCCAGCGGCTGCTGCGTGATCATCGAGTACGGGCCGGTCGACCGAGCGTGGATCTTGTCGTCGACCAGGTGGTTCAGCTTGAGGATGTAGATGTAGCCGACCGCGATCGGGTCGGGCAGCGGCTCGCCGGAACGTCCGTCGAAGAGCTGCGCCTTGCCGCTCGCGCCGATCAGCTGCTTGCCGTCCCGGTTGGGCAGGGTCGACGAGAGCAGACCGGAGATCTCCTCCTCCTTCGCGCCGTCGAAGACCGGCGTCGCCACGTTGGTGTCCGGCTCGGAGGAGTCCGCGTCGATCGAACGCAGCGCCCGCTTCCAGTCGGCGTCGTCACCGTCGACCTGCCAGCCGGTCTTGGCGACCCACCCGAGGTGGGTCTCCAGCACCTGGCCGATGTTCATCCGGCTCGGCACGCCGAGCGGGTTGAGCACGATGTCGACCGGGGTGCCGTCCTCCAGGAACGGCATGTCCTCGACCGGCAGGATCTTGGAGATGACGCCCTTGTTGCCGTGCCGGCCGGCGAGCTTGTCGCCGTCCTGGATCTTCCGCTTCTGCGCCACGTAGACCCGGACCAGCTCGTTGACGCCCGGCGGCAGCTCGTCGCCGTCCTCCCGGCTGAACGTGCGTACGCCGATGACCGTGCCGGTCTCGCCGTGCGGCACCTTCAGCGAGGTGTCCCGGACCTCGCGCGCCTTCTCGCCGAAGATCGCGCGGAGCAGCCGCTCCTCCGGGGTCAGCTCGGTCTCGCCCTTGGGCGTGACCTTGCCGACCAGGATGTCGCCGGTGACGACCTCGGCGCCGATCCGGATGATGCCGCGTTCGTCGAGGTCGGCGAGCATCTCCTCACTGACGTTCGGGATGTCGCGGGTGATCTCCTCCGGACCGAGCTTGGTGTCCCGGGCGTCGACCTCGTGCTCCTCGATGTGGATCGAGGTGAGGGCGTCCTGCTGGACGAGGCGCTGCGACAGGATGATCGCGTCCTCGTAGTTGTGACCCTCCCACGGCATGAAGGCGACCAGCAGGTTGCGGCCGAGCGCCATCTCGCCGTCGTCGGTGCACGGGCCGTCCGCGATGACCTGGCCCGCCTCGACCCGGTCGCCCTCGAAGACGATCGGCTTCTGGTTGACGCAGGAACCCGCGTTGGAGCGGCGGAACTTGTGCAGGAGGTAGGTACGCCGGTGGCCGTCGTCCTGGTGCACCGTCACGTAGTCGGCGCAGAGGTCCTCGACCACGCCGCCGACCTCGGCGACGACCACGTCACCGGCGTCGACCGCGGCCCGGTACTCCATGCCGGTGCCGACCAGCGGCGACTCGGCCTTGACCAGCGGCACCGCCTGGCGCTGCATGTTCGCGCCCATCAGTGCCCGGTTGGCGTCGTCGTGCTCGAGGAACGGGATCATGGCGGTGGCGACCGACACCATCTGGCGCGGCGACACGTCCATGTAGTCCACGGCGGTCGGCGCGACGTAGTCGATCTCGCCGCCCTTCCGACGGACCAGGACCCGGTCCTCGGCGAAGGAACCGTCCGCCCGCAGCGCCGTGTTGGCCTGCGCCTTGACGAACCGGTCCTCCTCGTCGGCGGTCAGGTAGTCGATCTGGTCGGTGACCCGACCCTCGACGACCTTCCGGTACGGCGTCTCGATGAAGCCGAACGGGTTGACCCGGCCGAAGGTCGACAGGGCGCCGATCAGGCCGATGTTCGGGCCTTCCGGCGTCTCGATCGGGCACATCCGGCCGTAGTGGGACGGGTGCACGTCCCGGACCTCGAAGCCGGCCCGCTCCCGGGACAGACCACCCGGGCCGAGCGCGCTCAGCCGGCGCCGGTGGGTCAGCCCCGCCAGCGGGTTGGTCTGGTCCATGAACTGGGACAGCTGCGACGTACCGAAGAACTCCTTGATCGCCGCCACCACCGGGCGGATGTTGATCAGGGTCTGCGGGGTGATCGCCTCGACGTCCTGGGTGGTCATCCGCTCCCGGACCACCCGCTCCATCCGGGAGAGGCCGACCCGAACCTGGTTCTGGATCAGCTCGCCCACGGTACGCAGCCGGCGGTTGCCGAAGTGGTCGATGTCGTCGGCCTCGTAGCCCTCCTCACCGGCGTGCAGCCGGCAGAGGTATTCCACGGTGGCGACGATGTCGTCCTCGGTGAGCGTGCCGGTGTTGATCGGCACGTCGACTTCGAGCTTCTTGTTGAACTTGTATCGGCCGACCTTGGCTACGTCGTACCTCTTCGGGTTGAAGAAGAGGTTGTCGAGCAGGGTCTGGGCGTTCTCCCGGGTCGGGGGCTCGCCGGGCCGGAGCTTGCGGTAGATGTCGAGCAGCGCCTCGTCCACCCCGGCGATGTGGTCCTTCTCCAGGGTGGTCATCATCAGCTCGGACCAGCCGAACCGCTCGCGGATCTGCTCGTTGGTCCAACCGATCGCCTTGAGCAGGACGGTGACGGCCTGCCGGCGCTTACGGTCGATGCGGACACCGACGGTGTCGCGCTTGTCGATGTCGAACTCCAGCCAGGCACCCCGGCTCGGGATCACCTTGACGCTGGAGAGGTCGCGGTCGGAGGTCTTGTCCGGCTGCTTGTCGAAGTAGACGCCCGGGGACCGGACGAGCTGGCTGACCACCACGCGCTCGGTGCCGTTGATGATGAAGGTGCCCTTCGGCGTCATCATCGGGAAGTCACCCATGAACACCGTCTGGCTCTTGATCTCGCCGGTGGTGTTGTTGGTGAACTCCGCGGTCACGAAGAGCGGGGCGCAGTAGGTCAGGTCCTTCTCCTTGCACTCCTCGATCGAGGCCTTGACCTCGTCGAAGCGGGGCGCGGAGAAGGAGAGCGACATTGTGCCAGAAAAGTCCTCAATGGGACTGATCTCGTCGAGGATCTCGGCGAGACCCGATCGAGCGTGCGGGTCGTCAGCCGACCGGCCCTGCCAAGCCTCGTTGCCAACCAGCCAGTCGAAGGACTCGTTCTGGATGGCAAGGAGGTTGGGGACCTCGAGGTGTTCGGTAATCCTGCCGAAGGAGATTCGGCGGGGCGCGAAAGCGCTCGACGTACGACTGGTCTTCGCAGGGCGGGAAGCTGCCAAGATGCGTCCTTCCGAGGACCGGTGCTGCTAGCTGCGGCTGTCACGCGTGCACTCCAATGGCCCCACTCCAAACGCCCATAACTGGACATTCCGAGCAGGGGTCAAGTCGGAAGGCAGCGCAAACTAGCAGTGTAGCCGAGCGGCTAACCGCTGTCCAGCCCACCACGGCAGGGCGTTGCAGAACGTGTCGCCGACCGGCTGGTCGGCGCGCGCCGAGCGCGCTCACACGTCCCGCACGCAACCCGCTAGGCCCGTAGTAGCCAGCGGCTCGTGGTGCTGCCGTGGCTCTTACCCAGGTGTCGGCCGTCGCAAGCGCGGAAGGTCTTGCTGATGTCAGCGTGCCTGCCGGTTCGTGCCGCGTCAAGGGCTGATGCCCGGGTCGGACCACCTCTTTACCCGGGTCGGCATCCGAAGCTGACCGCCCGGACGGGCCTCCGCCGGCCGTCGGAGGCGCCAAAGCCCTGATCATCGACGGTCGCAGCCAGTCAGCGGACGGAGACGGGCGGCGATCCGGCGCCGGATCGCCGCCCGTCGGCGACAGAGCTGTGCGTCAGCTCACTCGGCCGACGCGAGCCGCCTCCGGGCGGCCCGTACCGCGCTCGCTCCCCCGCTCGGCGGAACGGAAGGACTCCCGGTACGGGCCCGCCCGGTGGGCGACGTGGTGCGGAACTACTTGAGGGTGACCTTGGCGCCCTCGGCCTCGAGCTTGGCCTTGGCCTTCTCCGCGGTCTCCTTGTTGGCCTTCTCGACGACCGGCTTCGGCGCGCCCTCGACGAGGTCCTTGGCCTCCTTCAGGCCCAGGCCGGTCAGCTCACGCACGACCTTGATGACCTGGATCTTCTTGCCGCCGTCGGCCTCCAGGATGACGTCGAACTCGTCCTGCTCCGGCTCGGCCTCGGCAGCCGGGGCCGCGGCGCCACCGGCGGCGACGGCCACCGGCGCGGCGGCGGTCACCTCGAAGGTGGTCTCGAACTGCTTCACGAACTCCGAGAGCTCGATCAGCGTCATCTCCTTGAACGCGTCGAGCAGCTCTTCGGTGCTGAGCTTCGCCATGGTGTCTGGCGTCCTTTCGTAATCTCTTACACGAATATCGGGGTACCGGGAGGGCTGGCCGGTCAGGCGGCCTGCCCCTCCTTCTCACGCTTGTCCTGCAGGGCAGCCGCCAACCGGGCGGTCTGCGCCAGCGGCGCCTGGAACAGGGCAGCGGCCTTGCTCAGGCTGCCCTTCATCGCGCCGGCCATCTTGGCCAGCAGCACCTCGCGGGACTCGAGGTCGGCGAGCTTGTTGACCTCGTCGGCGCTGATCGCCCGGCCCTCGAAGACGCCACCCTTGATGACGAGCTTCGGGTTGGCCTTCGCGAACTCCCGCAGGCCCTTCGCCGCCTCGACCACGTCACCGGAGACGAAGGTCAGCGCGGTAGGACCGGTGAACAGCTCGTCGAGGCCGGCAATGCCAGCGTCCGTCGCGGCACGCTTGGCCAGCGTGTTCTTCGCCACCTCGTAGGTCGTCTCCCGACCCAGCGAGCGGCGCAGCTGGGTCAGCTGGGCGACCGTCAGTCCGCGGTACTCGGTGAGCACGGTGGCTCCCGCGTTGCGGAAGTGTTCGGTGAGCTCGGCGACGGCGGTGGCCTTGTCGGCCCGAACCGGCTTGTCCGCCATGTCCCTCCTCTCTCGTTTGCTCCAGGCTGGTCACGCCCGGCCGGCTGTCGGCACGGCCGGAGCCCGACGGATCGGAAGTCCACCCCAACGAGAGAAGCCCCGGCGCAGGGCGCACGGGGCGGGATAGGTCGCGCTGGACACGACCTGACACGCTTGCCGTCTCCCCCTGCGCGGGCCGCCCGTCGAGCGGGACCTTCGACCGTGCCAGGGCACGGCGACCAGCGGTCTCTGGGTTAGAACGTCGACCAAGCAGGCTTGGCCGACTTGCCAGAGTACGGGACGCCTGCCGTGACCGCCAAATCACCCCGGGTGGTCCGGGTCACGTCCCGGCCGCCGCGGCTCGTCGGTCAGGTCCGGCGGTGGCGCAGCCAGGCGTACCCGGCCAGGGCCAGGGCGCTCCAGAGCAGGGCGTGCCCGGTCAGCAGCGCCACCGAGGCACCGGTCGGCCCGGCGGTGGCGGCCCGGGCGGTGGCCAGCACCGGGGGCGCGATCCAGGGCAGGACGGAATCCTTCAGCCCGAACACGTACCCGCCGACCACTCCGCCGACCAGGGCGGCGAGCCCGTACAGCGGGCTGTTGGTCGCCGCCCGGCTGGCCAGGGCGCCCAGGGCGACCGCCACCGGCAGGACCAGCAGGTGTGCCCAGAGCCCGATCGCCAGGCCCAGCGGAAGGGGCAGGTCGCCGGCCCGCTCCGGCCCGGTCACCCCGCCCAGCAGCCAGGGCAGCAGCAGTGCGACCGGGACCAGGGCCAGCCCGGCCAGCCCGGCGGCCAGGAGTCCACCGGCCAGTTCCGCCCGGCGACCGGCGGCCACCACGGCGAGCCGGCGCTGCACGTCCGGCTCGGTGTCCAGCAGCAGCTTGGTCTGCCAGGCCAGCACCGGGAAGAGCAGCACGGCGGAGACCCCGTACGCCTCGGCGGCCTGGGCGGCGCCGCCCCCGTACAGCACGCTGAGCGCGACCAGCCCGGTGATCAGCGGCGGCAACACCCGGGCGGTCCGGACGAACCCCAGCAGCCGCATCCGGGCCAGCGCGGTCACGACGCCTCCCCGGCATCCGCGCCCGGCCTCGTCTGCGCGGGCGGCGGGCCGGCATTCAGCGGCTCGGCAGTCAGCGGCTCGGCCTTCAGCGGCTCGACGGACGACGACGCGCCGGACAGCGGCTCGGCGGAGCGTACCCCGAGCACCTGGTGGCCGGCGCGGCGCAGCGCGGCGACGGTCTCCAGGGCCCGGTCGGTCGGCACCGCGATCTCCACCACCGACGTGCCGGCCCCGACGACCCGCTGCCCGGGTGCGAACCCGGCCCCGGCGGCGGGGGTCCCGGCGGCCCCCTCGCCGCTGGCGTCCGGAGGCGTGACGGTCACCGTCGCGTCGGCCACACTCCACCGCATCGCGTACGGCAGCCGGACCGTCTCGCCCCGGTGGTCGCTGACCAGCACCCTGCCGCCGTCGTCGAGCACCTCCCTGATCAACTCGGGGACCAGTTCGCGGGTGGGCCCGTCCAGCCCCTCCCAGGGCTCGTCGAGGACGAGCAGGCCGGGGGGCCGGAGCAGGGCCTGGGCGAGTCCGACCTTCTGGGCGGTGCCCTTGGACAGCGCCGGCAGCCGGACGTCGCGGTACGCCGCCAGCCCGAGACGCTCGATCCAGCCGGTGGCGGCACGGTCCGCCGCCGCGCCCGGGAGCCCACGGATCCGGCCCATCCCGGTCAGGTACCGCGCCACCGTGTACGGCTGCTCCGCCGGAAACCGCTCCGGCACCCAGCCCACCGTCCGAGGCCGATCCCGGACGGCTCCCCGGCTCGGCCGCAGTACCCCGACCGCCAGTTGCAGCAGCGTCGACTTGCCCACGCCGTTGCGGCCGAGTACCACGGCGCTCTGCCCGGGGCCGATCTCCAGCTCGACCGCCCGCAGCACCCACGGGGCACGGCGGCCGTAGCGCAGCCAGACCTGATCCACTCGCACGGATAGGAGGGTGCCACAGCACCGCCCGGCGGACGGGGACCCCGACCTGTCCGGCCACTGCCGGCGACCCGGGACGGGGTCGGCCATGCGGCGGAAACGCCGACGCGGGGCGCCCGCGAGAATCTCGCTGGGCGCCCCGCGTCGGACGGGACGAACGGGTCGGCGGAGGCTTAGTCCTCGGCCGACTCCCGCAGGTTCTTCACCACGTTCGGGTCGACCGGCACGCCCGGACCCATGGTCGTGGTGATGGTGACCTTCCTGAGGTACTTGCCCTTGGCCGCGGAGGGCTTGGACCGGAGCACCTCGTCGAGCACCGCGGCGTAGTTGTCGACCAGCTGGGTCTCGGAGAACGAGGCCTTGCCGATGATCATGTGCAGGTTGGAGTGCTTGTCCACCCGGAAGGTGATCTTGCCACCCTTGATGTCCGAGACGGCCTTGGTGACGTCCATGGTCACCGTGCCGGTCTTCGGGTTCGGCATCAGGCCGCGCGGGCCCAGGATCCGCGCGATCCGGCCGATCTTGGCCATCTGGTCCGGCGTGGCGATCGCCGCGTCGAAGTCCAGCCAGCCCTCCTGGATCCGGGCGACCAGCTCGTCGGTGCCGACCACGTCGGCTCCGGCGGCGGTGGCCTCCTCGGCCTTGGCGCCGGCCGCGAAGACGATCACGCGGGCGGTCTTGCCGGTGCCGTGCGGCAGGTTGACCGTGCCCCGGACCATCTGGTCCGCCTTGCGGGGGTCGACGCCGAGGCGCATCGCGACCTCGACCGTGGCGTCGAACTTGACGGTGCTGCTCCCCTTGGCCAGCTTGACGGCCTCGACCGGGTTGTAGAGCTTGTCCCGGTCGATGGCCTCGGCGGCCTTGCGGTAGCTCTTGCTGCGCTGCATCTCTGATTACTCCTGTGGTGTCTGTCGGGCCGGGCGGCGCCGCGGCCCTCCCACGAACGGGTCGTGCCGGTCAGGGTGGGGGCGGACCTATTCCTTGACCGTGATGCCCATCGACCGGGCGGTGCCGGCGATGATCTTCTCGGCGTGGTCGATGTCGTTGGCGTTCAGGTCGGCCATCTTCTTCTCGGCGATCTCGCGCAGCTGGGCGCGGGTGACCGAGCCGACCTTCTGGGTGTGCGGGACGCCGGAGCCCTTCGGCACGCCGGCGGCCTTGATCAGCAGCCGGGCGGCGGGCGGGGTCTTCAGCACGAAGGTGAAGGTCCGGTCCTCGTACACGCTGATCTCGGCCGGCACGATGTCACCGCGCTGCGACTCGGTCTGGGCGTTGTACGACTTGCAGAACTCCATGATGTTGACACCGTGCTGACCCAGCGCCGGGCCGACCGGCGGTGCCGGGGTGGCCTGGCCCGCCGGCAGCTGAAGCGTGAACGTCTTGACGAGCTTCTTCTTCGGAGGCATGTCTCTTCCTGGGCTTGAAACTGGGGAACGTGCACCTGAGTTCGCCCGTCGGCGCGCACGGTCAAGCGCGCCTGCGTGGCGGGCGACGTTCTAGAGTAGCGCAACCCCGGCCGGGGCGACGCGCCGAGGTCGGCCGAACCCGACCGGCCCACCGGCCGCACCCGACCCGGCCCACCGGCCGGCGCCGGGTGACCGGCCGGATCCGCGGCGGTCGATCAGATCTTGGCGACCTGGTTGAAGTTCAGCTCGACCGGAGTCTCCCGACCGAAGATCGAGACGAGCACCTTGAGCTTCTGCTGGTCGGCGTTGATCTCGCTGATCGTGGCCGGCAGCGAGGCGAAGGCGCCGTCGGTCACCGTGACCGAGTCACCGACCTCGAAGTCGAGCACCTTGACCTCCGGCTTCGCCTTCTTGGTCTCGGTCTCCACCGCCGGGGCGAGCCACTTGAGCACCTCGTCGAGCGAGAGCGGCGCGGGCCGGTCGGCCCGGTCGGTCGCCCCGACGAAGCCGGTCACCCCCGGGGTGTTGCGCACGCAGGAGTACGACTCCGGGGTCAGCTCCATCCGGACCAGGATGTAGCCCGGGAAGACCTTGTTCTGGACCTGGAGGCGCTTGCCGTTCTTGACCTCGACCTCTTCCCGGGTCGGCACCTCGACCTGGTAGATGAACTCCTCCATGTCGAGGCTGGTGATCCGGGTCTCCAGGTTCGTCTTGACCTTGTTCTCGTAACCGGCGTACGAATGGACCACATACCAGTCGCCGGGCGCGTAGCGCAGCTTCTGCCGCAGCTCGGCGACCGGGTCGTAGTCCTCCTCCGGAGCCTCGGCAGCGTCGAACCCCGGCTCGCTGGCGGCCTCGACCGACTCGTTACCGCTCGCCGTCGCCACCGCGGACTGCTCGTCCGGGGTCTCGGCGGTCTCGTCGTACTCAGGCACGCTCTCGCTCACTTCCGTCACTATCAGGTGGGGCAGGTGGTCAGCTGGAGCCGCCGAAGACCCACAGCACGCCGCGGGCGAAGGCGTAGTCCAGCCCGGCCACGATCGTCAGCACCACGGCGACGAACACGACCACCACGGCGGTGTAGGTCAGCAGCTCCTTGCGGGTCGGCCAGATGACCTTACGCAGCTCTGCCACGACCTCGCGGAAGAACCGGGCAAGCCGGCCGAACATTCCGACCCGACCCTCGGTCTTGGTCTTGGGCCTGCTGTCCGCCGAATCGGCCCTGGTCCGCTCCCGGGTGGCGGTGCCACCCCGGCCGACCGGCTCGTCCGCCTCGTCGGCGTCATCGTCGACGGCGTCGTCGATCATCTCGTCGTCGAGACGGTCGTTGTCGTCCTCGTCGCGCCGATTCTTGTCGGCCACTTCGCCCTCCGTCGCCGGGTGGTTGGTACGCGCGCCGAGTGGACGCGCGCTGCGCTTTTCACGCCGGCCGGAACCCGGAGTCTCCGTCTCGGGCACCGACCGCCCTCGACCGAACCCCCGGACGACCGTCCCCGGAACGGCCCGCGGCCGGCGGATCCGTCGGGACGGACCGGGCGGACTCACCGCCTCGGCTCGACCCCGCCGATGCCACCAACACGAGCCGGTCGCCACAGGTGATGGCGACGCCGATCCCGGGACCGGTCAGGCCGTAGGCGCAGGGGTGACAGGACTTGAACCTGCAGCCTGCGGTTTTGGAGACCGCTGCTCTGCCAATTGAGCTACACCCCTGTGCGGGCAGCAGACCCACTCTGGCACGCATGCCTGAGTAGAGGCCACTTGCCCCACGGCGGACCAGTGTACGGGTAGAGGCACGAGTTTCCCAACCGGTGTGTCCCGGCGAGCCCGGCGCGCCCCGCCCCGGACGGGTACTAGGCGGGGGTGCGGATCACCGCCCGTGCCTGGGCCAACACCTTCTCGCCCTGGCAGGTGGCGGTCAGGTCGAGCCGGGTGAGACCGTCCGCCGGCTCGCCGCGTACGGCGGCACTCACCTCGATCTCGGTGCCCTCGTCGTCGTCCGGCACCGGCACCGGCCGGGTGAACCGGACGCTGTACTCCAGCACCGCGTCCGGCGAGCCGGCCCAGTCGGTGACGGCCCGCCCGACCAGCGCCATGGTGAACATGCCGTGCGCGATCACCCCGGGCAGCCCGACCTTGGTGGCGAACCGTTCGCTCCAGTGGATCGGGTTGAAGTCGCCCGAGGCGCCCGCGTAGCGGACCAGGTCGGCGCGGGTGATCCGGAAGGTACGGGGTGACAGGTCCATCTCAGCCCTCTCCGCGTACGACGAGCTTGGTCCAGACGGTGACCACCGGCTCCCCGGCACTCGTGCTCACCTCGGTACGGGTGGTCATGAAGCCGTGCCCGGCCCGGTTGACGATCTCCTCGACCGTGTTCACGCAGACCAGCTCGTCACCGGCGACCACCGGCCGGGTGTAGCGGAACCGCTGGTCGCCGTGGACCACCCGGCTGTAGTCGATGCCGAGCTCGGGATCCTCGACGATCTGCCGGCTGGCCGCCATGGTGATCGTGAACGGATAGGTCGGCGGCGCCACCACGTCGGCGTGCCCGAGCGCGCGGGCGGCATCCGGATCGTGGTACGCCGGGTCGTCGGCGCCGATCGCCGTGGCGAACTCTCGGATCTTCTCGCGGCCCACCTGGTAGGGCGGGGTCGGCGGATAGCTGCGGCCGACGAAGGACGGGTCCAGGGACATGCCGCCGAACCTACACGGCCGGGGCGACCCGTCGGGGCCACCGCCGGACGGCCCGACGGCCCCGCCGAAACGGGCGTCCCGGGGACGCAGAATCGCCGCCCCGGGCCTGGCGGGAGCGGGCTCGGCTGCCGCGCTCACCAGGGCCGGAGCGGCGATCCTGGAGGTCTCTGACCGGCCGACCCGCGTCGGCGGCGGATCAGCGGGTCTCGCGGTGAACGGTGTGCTTGCCGTCCCGGGGGCAGAACTTCTTCAGCTCGATGCGGTCCGGGTCGTTACGGCGGTTCTTACGCGTGATGTAGTTGCGCTCCTTGCACTCCACACACGCCAAAGTGATCTTGGGACGGACATCGGTCGCCTTGGCCACGGCGGGGCGCCTTCCTCGTTAGCGGGACTGAACTACGACGTACCAGCGTAGACGCCTGCCACGCGGACACGCAAAGTGGGCGCCGTCGGCGCCCTTTTCGTTCCGGTCTCCGGGTCAGACCCGGCGCCCGAGAGTAGCGGTGGCCGGACTTGAACCGGCGACACAGCGATTATGAGCCGCTTGCTCTGCCATCTGAGCTACACCGCCGCGGCGGGTCCAACTGAACCCTCTGAGCCCCCTTACGGAATCGAACCGTAGACCTTCTCCTTACCATGGAGACGCTCTGCCGACTGAGCTAAGGGGGCGCGCACGCGATCTTTCCTGCCGGCGCGCAGAGGTAAGAGTACACGTCGTCGGGCACGAGGTGAAATCAGATCCCCGGTGTCCGGACCGGGTCGTCGGGTCCGGCACTTCGGCGCAGGTCAGGGCACCGCGCGCAGCCGCCGTACGTCGGCCGGGCCGGCCTGCGCGTCGGACTCGGTCTGGGCGGCGAACCAGGCCTCCAGGCGCTCGTACGGCAGCGGGCGGCTGAACAGGAAGCCCTGCCCGATCTGGCACCCGATGTCCTGGAGCAGTTCCAGGGTCAGTTCACTCTCCACCCCCTCGGCGACCACGGCCAGGCCGAACTGCTGGGAGAGCGTCACCACCGCGTTGACGATCGCCAGGTCCACCGGATCGGTCGCCATGCCCTGCACGAACGAGCGGTCGACCTTCACTTCGTTGACCGGCAGCCGGCGCAGGTAGGACAGGGAGGAGTGGCCGGTGCCGAAGTCGTCGACGGCGAGGCGTACCCCGATGTCGCGCAGTCGGCGCAGCCCCGGCACGGCGCGTTCGGTGCCGTCCAGCACGCCGGCCTCCCTGATCTCCAGGGTGAGCAGTTCCGGTGCGACGCCGTACTCGGCGAGCATCCCCTGGACCAGCGCCGGGAACTGCTGGTCGGCGAGGGTACGCGGAGAGATGTTCACCGAGACGGCGAGGGTGTTGCCGCCGCTGGTCCAGTCCCGGCTGCGCCGCAGGGCCTCGCCGAGCACCAGCCTGGTCAGTTCGGGAAGCTGCCCGGTGTGCTCGGCGACCGCCACGAAGTCCTCCGGGGCGACCGTCCCGTGTGCCGGGTGCACCCAGCGGGCCAGGCACTCCACCCCGACCAGCCGCCGGTCGGTCAGGGTGACCTTCGGCTGGTAGTAGACCTCCACCTCGGCGTGGTCGAGCGCGCGGCGCAGGTCACCGGCGAGGCCGAGCCGGCGCGACGACCGGGACTCCAGCCCGGGGCTGAACAGCTGGATGCCGTCCGGGGCCGACTTGGCCCTGGTCACGGCGAGGTCGGCGCGCTGGAGCAGGGTGGCCGGGTCGTCACCGTGGTCCGGGTGCACCGCGACCCCGACCACCGTGTCGATGTCCAGGACCAGCACGTCGAAGACCATCCGGTCGCGGATCTGCTCGCGCAGTTCGGCGGCGAGGTCGAGCGCCGCGTCGGTGCTCTCCATCCGCAGCGTCACCACGAACTCGTCGCTGCCGACCCGGCCCACAAGCGCGGCGGACGGTGCCGAGGCGCGCAGCCGGGTCGCGACCTCGACGAGTACCCGGTCGCCGGCCGCGTGCCCGACGGACTCGTTCACCTGGCGCAGTCCCGCCACGTCGAAGAGGAGCAGGGCCACCACCTCGTTGGGCGCGCGTACCCGGACCGCCTCCTCCAGTGCCCCGGTCACCCGTCGCCGGTTGGGCAGGTTCGTCAACCCGTCGTGGTACGCGTCGTGCCGCAGCCGGTCCACCAGCCGCGAGTTCTCCAACGCGACGGCGGCGTGCGCGGCGATCGTCTCGAAGATCGGCACGTCCGCCGGGGTGAAGTGCCCGATGTCGCCGAGCCGGTTCACCACCTCGAGCGTCCCGATCACCGCCTGGCGGGAGCGGAGTGGAACGACGATCACGTCCTTGAGACCCGCTTCCCGCAGCGCCTCCCGTACGTCCGGATGGCCATCCAACCGGCTGCCGGCAGCGACCGTCCGGCTCTTCCGGGTAGCGCGCTCCCGGGCGACCAGCGGGGTGCGGGACAGATCGAGCAGTCCCGAGTCCTCGACCCTGGCTGTGAGCAGGACCTCGGGGTGCCGGCCCTGGGCCGGGAGCCAGAGAGTGGCGTATTCGGCCTGCATCAGCGCCCGGACCCGGCCCAGCAGCGAGTCGGCCAGGGTGCCGTCCTGGCCGCTCTCGCTCATTGCCTTGGTGAGTTCGTAGACGTCGGCGAGGGTCCGGTGCTGGCGGAAGAACTGTGCGTACGAGCGGTAGAGCAGGACCAGCGCGGCGGCGAGTGCGAGCAGGAGCAGGGCGGACCACGGCGTCATCCGGAGGCAGATCATGATGACCAGGCCCATGGCCACGTTGAGCATCACCGTGAGCAGGCCGGGACCGGAGGTGCGGAACACCTCCCAGCCCGCCTGTGCGCCATGCATGATCGCGAAGACTCCGGCGACCGCGCCCAGCGTCACCAGCGCGTGGGTCATTACGGCGGCGACGAGGACACCCCAGGTGCTCGGCCCGAAGCCGTGCGTCTCCGGCAGCGCCAACACGACCAGACTCGCCAGCGACACCGCCGCGGCGGACCTGGCGACGTTGAACCACAACTTCGCCGGTGGGAATCGGCGGTAAAGCTGGGTGATCAGAGAACCGAGCGTGAAGACGAGCACGACGGTGAGCGGCGGCAGCAGGTAGAGCCCGAAGAGCAGCGGAATCTCGCTGAAGGTGATGAACGTGGTCTGTCGCCGGACGACGTAGAAGAGCAGCGGCGTGTCACCCAGCAGCGCGAGAGCGAGCACCAGGGCCGCCCACGCCCAATCGCCGGGCGGACCGTCGAGGACACCGAGCACCACCGCCAGGATGACCGCGAAGATGGCCAGCGGGCCGGTGATCAGCCAGGCGTGCTCAGGAGATCGACGTGGTGACGGTGGGCGCCCAGCCATACCACTCCCGATGGAAGAGAGTCCGTCCCTCGACTCGGGTGGCCGCTATCCCCACTCCCAGCCGAGGATTTGGAGCCCGGCCTGGGGTCCGGGCTCGTCGCTCTCGGCTGGAGGGTCGGCCGAGGCAGCGATCCAGGTGCGGCTGGTTTGGTCCGGCACAGCCAGATCGGTCGCCGCGATCGCGGCGGCGAAGCCACTGACGGCGAGCACCGCGAGCAGAAGCAGGGAGCCTACGAGGCGGCCCAACCTCCATGCAGGCATCGGTTGCTCCCGTCGAGGTAGCGTGGAAGGTAGATGTTCCATGATGGTGCCACAGTCCGAGGAACCCGCAAAGCCATCGGAAGAGCGACCACCCGGGGATCGGCAAAGTCTAACCGTTTGGTAGGGACAACTTCGCCAGCCGGTTGCAACCCCATCCGCCGCCAATCCCCGACATGGTTCACTCCCCGCTCAATAAGACTCACCACCCGTACGCGATCAGGTGTATCAAATACCGTCATCGACGGATTTCGGCTAAACCACTGCAATCGCGTAAGTCCGCCCATCACGGACGGAGTTTGCGTCGCAGAATGGGTCGACATCGGGACACTAGGTGCACCTCGGCCTACTGTCCACAGCAGACTCAGCGAGTACCCGCTGGAGACTGTGCGGCCGGCACGCGGATGTCGGCAGGATCACGACCCGCGCGGGCATCGCCCACGAAGGCCCCGGCTCGGGCGGCTGCCACGGTGTCCCGTGCCGCCTGTGCCGCGAGTTCCTGGCCGGGAGCGGACCGCAGCAGTACCAGCTCGTGATAGAGCGGTGCGGTGGCGGCGACGAGCAACCGGCGCGGGTCGCAGCCCGCCGGGACCTCGCCCCGCCGTACGGCCCGGTGGACGAGGAGGGCGCAGCGGTCGTACCGGTCGGCCCAGAAGGAGCGCAGAGCGCCCGCCGCCGGCGCCGAACGGAACGAAGCGGCGATCAGCGCCGCCGTCAGCGGAGGTTCGGCGGTCAGCGCCGCGTACACCTCGATGTTCAGGGCGAGCAGGTCGCCCTCCAGGGAACCGGTGTCCGGTGGTCGCCAGGCGTCGCCGGTGGCCTCGGCGAGTACGTCGGCGAGCAGCCCGCCCACGTCCCGCCAGCGCCGGTAGACAGTGGTGCGGTGCACTCCCGACCGCTCCGCCACGGCGTCGATGCCGAGCGCGTCGTAGCCGTACTCGACCAGGTGGGCCCGGACCGCGTCGAGCACCCGGCGGCGGACCTCGGCGCTGCGCCCGCCCGGCCGCCGGACCGGACCGGTCTCCCGGCGCGACGCCGCCGCCTGCTCCTGCTCTTGTTCCTGCCCTTGCGCCTGCTCCTGCTCCCGCTCCTGCGTCGGAGGCGGCGGCGGTTCGGCGGAATTGGTTGGTGGTCGGGGCGGAGGCATGGCAGTATCTTACTGCTACATCCGTAGACTTAAGGTAGGTGCCCGGTCCGATGATCAGGTGAGCGTCCCCCGCGTCCCGGGCCGCCGCACCCCCGGCGGCCCATCCGTCGACGACCGGAGCCGCTCTTATGCCTACCCAGCTCAGCCTGCACGCCGTCACCAAGCGCTACGCCGGCCGGACCGTGCTCGACGGGGTCAGCTGTGCCATCGCCACAGGCGAACGCACCGCGATCATCGGCGAGAACGGCTCCGGCAAATCCACCCTGCTCCGGCTGCTCGCCGGGCGGGAACAGCCCGACGAGGGGCAGGTGACCGTCGTCACCACCGGCGGGCTCGGCTATCTGGGACAGGACGCGCCGCTGCCGGCGTACCTGACGGTGCGGCAGGCCATCGACGACGCTCTCGCCGAACTGCGCCGGATCGAGGCCCGGCTGCGCGAGCTGGAGCCGCTGCTCGGTGCCGGTGGCGAGGACGACCACCGGCGACTGGCCGAGTACGGCGAACTGGCCACGGTCTTCGAACTGCGCGGCGGGTACGACGCCGACGCCCGGGTCGAACGCACCATGCACGCGCTCGGGCTGGCCGGCGTCGACCGGGACCGGCGGCTCGGCGAACTCTCCGGCGGCGAACAGGCCCGGCTGCACCTGGCCGCCGTGCTGTCGGCCGGTGCCGAGGTGCTGCTGCTCGACGAACCGACAAACCACCTCGACGACGACGCGCTGGGCTGGCTGGAGCAGCACCTGCGCGCCCGGCACGGCAGCACGGTGGTGGTCTCGCACGACCGGGTCTTCCTGGACCGGGTCGCCGGCACACTTGTCGAAGTGGACGGTGACCGGCACACCGTGGCCCGGTACGGCAACGGCTACCCCGGATACCTCGCCGAGAAGACGGCCGCAAGGGCACGCTGGGCCCAGGCACACCTCGACTGGCGTACCGAGGTCGACCGGTTGCGGGAGACGGTGGCGACCACCGCCCGGCAGGTCGCGCCGGGCCGGGAGATGAAGGACCGCAACAAGATGGCGTACGACCGCAGCGGCGGGCGGGTGCAGCAGTCGGTCGCCAGCCGGGTACGCAACGCCGAACAGCGGCTCCGCCGGCTGACCGAGCGCCCCGTGCCCCCGCCACCGGAACCACTCCGGTTCACCCCTCGACTCGCCGCCTCCGGCCCGTCGCCTGTCGGTGGTGACGCCGCTGGCAATCGTGCCGCCCGTGATGGTGACACCGCTGGCGATGGAGCCGCCCGGGATGGTGCTGGCGGTGTGGTGCTGTTGCGGGCGGACGGGGTGGCGGTGCGCGGGCGGCTGTCGGTCACCTGGCTGACGTTGCACGGCGGGGAACGGCTGCTGGTCAGCGGGGCGAACGGGGCCGGCAAGAGCACCCTGCTGCGGGTGCTCGCCGGAGAACTGGCCCCGGACGCCGGCCGGGTGCTCCGGCGGGGCCGGATCGGTCACCTGCCCCAGGAGGTCGAGGTCGAGGACTCCCGGGAACCGCTGCTGGACGCCTTCGCGCGAGGTCGGGGCGGGGAGCCGGACGAGTACCTCGACGAACTGCTCGCCCTGGGACTGTTCGACCGGGAGCGGCTCGGCATACCCGTCGGGGAGCTCTCCACCGGCCAGCGGCGGCGGCTCGCGCTGGCCCGGCTGGTCAGCGAGCCGGCCGACCTGCTGTTGCTGGACGAGCCGACCAACCACCTTTCGCCGGGCCTGGTCGAAGAGTTGGAGGCGGCGCTCGCCGAGTTCCCCGGCGCCGTGGTGGTGGTCAGCCACGACCGGCGGCTGCGCGAGCGGTGGCGCGGAGAGCACCGGGTGATGAGCGGCGGCGTACTCGCCCCCGAACAGCCGGTCTCCGCCGCCTACTGAATCCGGCCGGCACAGCCCGGCGGGCCGGATCCGTCCAGGCGGATCGCGATTCCGGAGAGCCGTCCGGCACTCGAATTCCAATCGAAGGGAACCCGAATGGCATTGCCACCTCATCCAGCGGTCCGGGAGTTTCCGGTGAGCGATTCCACGGCCGGCCCGTACGGCGTCGCCATCGGGCCGGACGGCGCAGTCTGGGTCACCCTGGTGCATGCCGGGGGAATCGCCCGAATAACGCCGGATGGTGATGTTCGACAGTACCCGCTCGACGAATCGGCGAGTGGACCGTCGGTCGTCACGACCGGCCCGGACGGGGCACTCTGGTTCACCCGGTCCCGGGACCACCGGATCGGCCGGCTGTCGACGTCCGGGCAGCTCAGCTCCTATCCGGTCCCGTCACCGGGCGCCGGGCCGTACGGGATCGCCGCCGGGCCGGACGGCGCGCTCTGGTTCACCGAGCTGACCGGCGACCGGATCGGCCGGATCGATGTCGACGGCGAGGTGACCGAGTTCCCACTGCCCGTGGCGGGCGGCTTCCCGTCGATGATCACCGCCGGTGCCGACGAGGCACTCTGGTTCACCGTCAACCAGGCGAACGCGATCGGCCGGATCGGCGTCGACGGCACGGTCACGCTGCACCCGCTGCCGACCGCCGGTGCCGGGCCGGTCGGGATCGCGGCCGGCGCCGACGGGGCCGTCTGGTTCGTCGAGATCGTCGCCGGCCAGCTCGGCCGGATCACCCCGGACGGGCAGATCACCGAGATCCCGCTGCCGGACCGGGCCGCCCGGCCACACGCGATCGCCGCCGGGCCGGACGGCAGCTACTGGTTCACCGAGTGGGGTGCGAACCGGGTCGGGCAGCTGACCCCGGAGGGGACGATCCGGGAGTACGCCCTGCCGACGGCGGGTTCGGAGCCGCACGGCATCACCGTCGATCCGGACGGGGTGGTGTGGGTGGCCCTGGAGATCGGTGCCGTGGCCCGGCTGACGTACTGACCGGATGCCGCCCGTGGCCCGGTTCACGTTGGTCGGCGTCAGTGGGTCCGTTGGGCCGAACGGCGGCGGTCGGCGTCCTCGATGGCGTGCCGTACCGCGAGCCGGACGACCCAGTAGAGCACGCCGAGTCCGACCGCCGACAGCGCGAGATAGACGGTGAGCACGAACAGCAGGGCGGGGATCTGGTCGGCGGAGGCCATGCCGAGACGGTAGTCACCCGGGCGCTCCGGCGCCGCCCCAGACGGTACGCCGGCGCCGGCAGGCTCAGTTGGCGAGCCGGCCGAGTACGCCGGACTCGACCACGATCACGGCGCCGATCACGACGAAGACGACCGGGACGAGCCAGTGCCCGCAGCGGCGTACCAGGGTGACGACCTTCTGGTGTGAGCCGAGCCAGCGACCGGCCAGGCACCAGGCGGCGACGCCGACGGCGAAGACCGCGACGGTGAGCAGGCTGTCGACGAGACCGATGGTCCGGAACGCCGGGGTGTAGACGGAGATGTTGTCGGCGCCGTTCGCCACCGTGACGGCGGCGACCGAGAGCAGGCCGGTGCCGACGACCGGAGCCGGCGGCTCGTCGTCCTCGCCCCGGGAGCGGAATGCCGAGACGAGGCCCCGCACCCCGAGGGCGAACGGGACCAGGCCGAGCAGCCCGACCCAACGGTCCGGCACGACCGTCAGACCGAGCGCGGCCACGGCGGAGACGAGGACGAGAAGGGCTATCCCGGCATACTGGCCGAGCCAGATCTGCCACGGCCGGGGCTTTCCCACCGCCCGCGCGGAGAGGAAGAACAGGGTCAGCACGATGAGGTCGTCGACGTTCGTACCCGCGAAGAGCCCGACCGCCGCGACGAGCGTCCCGACCAGATCTCCCACGGGCAGGGACTCTACGGGCCCGGCGGGTACGCCGGAGGTACGGCGGCGGCGGTGCGGCCGGCCCGGAGCACGCCGACGGCGAGCAGGGCCGGGCCGGCGAGGGCCACCGCGGCCAGCAGCGCGGCCTCGCCGTCGACCACGTTGGCCAGCGACACCGCGACCCCGACCGAGACGACGACGTTGTCGTCCGGATGCGAGAACGTCCACCAGGCCGCCCACCTGCCGGTCAGGTCCTGGAAGGCGGCTGCCGCCGAGACCGCGACGAGCAGCGCGCCGATCGGCACCAGGGCGGCCCGGTCGGCGCGGGGCCCCGACAGCGCCAGCATCCGCGCCGCCGCCAGGGTGGCCAGCAGCGCCGGCCAGCCGGCCCCGAGCAGGCCGAGCAGCGGTTCGTCGTCCACCCGCGACCAGGCGTCCGCCCCGACGAACACCATCATGAGTACGGCGCCGGCGCCGGCCAGTGCGGTGGCCTTCGGCCGCTGCTGTGCTGGCAGGGCGCGGACCGCCACGGCGAGGCAGACCACCCCGAGCAACAGGCCCACGCAGGCGAACTGCCGCTCGTCGAGGGACTGGCGCCACTGGTCGAGGACCGACTGCGGAAGTCGGGCCGGACCGGTCGAGGCGACACTGCCGTCGAGGGGCGTGTAGAGCGGGGCGAGGGTCTGCCGGCGGACCGGTGCGGTGGAGTCCCGCCACAGTTCCACCGAGGCGGGAACGGCGAGCAGGGCGATGCCGGCGGCCAGCGCCGGGCGTACCCGGGGTGCGGCCGGGCCGGCGAAGAGGACGTACCCGATCAGCGCGGCCGACGCGGCGAGCGCGCACTGCGCGGCGGTGCGGTCGGCGCTGATCAGCGCAGCCAGCACCGACAGCGTGCCGGCAGCGCCGCAGACCGCCAGCAGGACACGCGTGGGGCGCACGGTCAGCGATCATTCCATAGATGAGCCGCGACGGCTGCCGGCCCGGTCATCGTGTTGTCGGCGGCCGTGCACCATGTTGCCGTGCGGTCAGAAGGCGTTGAACTGCTCGAAGGGCGGCTCGGTCAGGGGATCGGGAAGCCGGAGGGCGCGGCAGCGGGTCACGGCTTCGGCTGCCGGATCGTCGCCGATGCTCCGTAGGGTTCCGCTGGCGGCGAAGGCGTCGGGGATCACCGACCAGCCGAGGTTTCGCTCGTAGTAGCGCACGGCGGTACGCACCGACGGCGTCCAGTCGTCGTCCAGCACGACCAGCCCGCCCGGCCGGACAATTCTGCGCAGGAAGTAGAGGTCCACGAAGACCTCGTGGAAGCGGTGGCTCCCGTCCACGAAGGCCGCGTCGGCGACGAACCCCTCGGCGACGAGCTCGGGCAGCGCGACGGACGACTGCACGCGCATGAGCCTGGCGATCGAGTCCAGTCCGGCGGCACGGAGCAGGTCCCAGCCGACGTCGGAGTACGCGTGGGCCTGAAAGGGGTCGACGATGACGTGCCGAGGGTTCGGCGGGTCGACCGTGATCAGGGCTTCGCCGATCGCGAGCGCGGAGCTGGCGTACGCGAGCCCGACCTCGACGACCGTCTCGGCCCGTTCCGCGATCAACAGGTCTCGGAGCAGATCGCAGTCCCGCTCCGGCAACGCGACCGTCTCGAAGTCCCGCTCGTGGGGCCGGGTCCACGGCGGACCGTCCTGCGCGAGTCGTCGGCGTACCGCGCGGACCCGTGCACCGCGTTCGTCGATCTGCACTTCGACAGTCTGGTCCAGTTCGTCGCCGGCCGGCACCTCCGGCGGCAGACGGCAGCAGGGCCGCCCTTCCCGGGCAGTGTCACTGTCTCGACACTCGTCTAATTTGACAGCGGTCTAGGCAGGGTGGCATTCTTTGTTTTGATATCCATCTAGGCAGGGAGGTGCGGGATGTCCCGCGTCCAACTCGCGCTCCGGGTTTCCGATCTCGAGGGATCGGTGGCGTTCTACTCGAAGTTCTTCGGCGTGCAGCCGGCGAAGCGCCGGCCGGGGTACGCCAACTTCGCAATCGAGGAGCCGCCACTCAAGCTCGTCCTGCTCGAAGGTGCCCCGGACCAGCCCACCGTCATGGACCACCTCGGCGTCGAGGTCTTCGACGGCGACGACGTCACCGCCGCGACCGAGCGGCTCAGCAGCGCCGGACTGATCACCCTCAGCGAGAACGACACCTCCTGCTGCTACGCGTTGCAGGACAAGGTGTGGGTACGCGGCCCCGGCAACGAGCCGTGGGAGGTGTACGTGGTCAAGGGCGACGCCGAGCAGTACGGCAGGAGCGCCGACACGCAGCCGGGCGCCGACGACGGCTGTAAGTGCGGCGAGGCCGCAGAAGGTGGTGGCGCCAAGGAGTTCGTCGGCGCCGGAGCGGCTGACCGAAGCAGTTGCTGCTCGTAGACCCGGGCAGCGCCCATTCGGCCAGAGGAGGACGCACGGTCGACCTGTCCGTCGCCATCGTCACGGACCGGGATGGGCCGGGGCCGGGGCGGGGCCGGAACGAATCAGCCCCTTCACCTGGTTGTCCCGGGCGAAGGGCTCATTCACGACGAGATCGTGACCTCGGCCGCACTATCCGCGCCGATGGGCGGCGAAGAATTCCCACATGACGACACCGGCGTCGATCGCCGCGGCCCGGTCGGTCGGCGCCGGCCAGGAGTGGCCCATCCCGTTGACCACGTAGTCGACCGCCTCGCTGCCATCGGCGCATTTCGCGACCGTACGGTTGACCGTCCTGTCCTTGTCTATCCACACCGGCTCGTCGGCGGTGCAGCCGAGGTGGCGGTACCACCGGCTGAGTCCGTAGGAGATCTGGTCGGCGATCCGGTCGCGGCTGCCCAGGAAGGCCACTACCGAAACCGGCTCGGCGGGCTTGTAGCCGGTGTCCGACCTCGCCCGGCCCCACTCGAACGGACCGCTGACCGGGGCGATCGCGGCGAACACGTCCGACGCGTTCACCGCCAGCTCGTAGCTCATCCGCGCGCCGTCCGAGAACCCGGTCGCGTACACCCGGCGCGGATCGACACCCCACGTCTTGACCAGGTGCTCCACCATCGCGCGGAGGAACCCGACATCGTCGACGGCTCCCACGCCGCCTGTCGCCTGCCACGCTCCGTCGATCCCGTTCGGGTATGCCGTGAGGAAGCCCTCGCGGTCCGCCACCTTGTCCAGCCCGCTCGCCGCCCGCAGCTTCGCCGCCGAGCTGGGCCGGCCGTGCAGGGCAACGACCAGTGGTACCGCGACGCCCGGCCGGTAGCCCGGCGGCGCGTGCAGTTCATAGTTGCGCTCGACGCCCTGCCAGTCCAGGTGGAGCGTGTGGTCGCCAGGGGCGGGAGAGACCGCCGGCCTGGCGGGTGCTGGCGAAGGATCGTCGGCGCCGCACGCGGTCACTCCCGTGGCTGTCATGAACAGACATGTGGCAAGCAGCGCTCTCGTCCTCATCCGATCCCCCGTGGCGTCGACTGCCCACTTGACGCGCTGACGCCGCCGATCGGTTCGCATCCGGCGCGGGTGTTGACCGCGCCGACGCGACGGAGGGACGGCGTGCCCGCCACGCGTCGGCCCGGCTTCCTGGTCGTTAGCGCGAGTACGAGCCTGGTACGACCCCCTTGCCGTGCTCGTCCGTGCGGATGACGTCGTACTACAGACCAACATCCGGTTGAAGTCGGTCGGGAGTCAGTCAAGGCGATCGGCCGAAACCAACCGCGAGCGCGACACTCTTGATCTCGCCGGTAGCTCTCCGGCCGCCGGACACGCTCCCCTCTCCGGGTCGCATGGACCCTCTGGGACGTAATGCCGGCACATGCCCGCACAATGCCGGCATGAGCTACGACCTTGCGGTGTGGGAGGGCGCCCCTCCAGCTGATGATGTCGACGGCGGTGTTGTCTACGAGCGGCTGTATCAGGAGTTCATGGAGGACGAGGAGTTCCCCCCGACGCCACGCATCCGGGGCTACGCTGCGGCGCTGGCCGAGTGCTGGGCCGAGATGACTGACGGTGCAACCTCTGAGTGGGGCTCCCTGCTCGACGACGCATCCGGGCCGATGATCTATCTGACGATGCCCTACGGGAGATCGAGGGAGCTGTCAGCCGAGGCCGCCAGGTTGGCCGCCGAGCATGGTCTTGTCTGTTACGACCCTCAGCGGGAGCACCTACGCCCGGCCGACGAGGAACACGAAGGTGCCGGGCCGTCCACGGGCGATACGCCGGGGTGACACCAGGCGAAACCAGACCAGCCGAGACCGCGCCGAACATCGCCGTTGACGGCTGGACATACTAAAACAGCCCTTGACCGGTGTTTGGCTGGTCAAGGGCTGTTTACGCACCTGGTGGCGGGTAGAGGATTCGAACCTCTGTAGCTTTCGCGACGGATTTACAGCCCACGCTTCCAACCAGCCGTGACCTGCGGCGTTGCGACCCGATGGCACCCTCTTACCCGCATATTCCCCGTATGGCTCTTGATCTTGACCGTTGTCGGGCCGCCTCAACCAGTCACAGTGATGCAAGGACCGCCCCGGGGGCGGGGGTTGCGTGTCAACCGACGACGGAAGCCGCCTGGTGGGAACCGTCACGCGGAACCACAGGCGACCCGTGTCGGTTAGCAGGTGGCCAAAGCTCGACGTGCGCAGCGGCGAGCCGACTGTCGCGGCACGTCGGAGGACGGCAAAATCTTATGGCGTGGCTGAGCTGATGTTGACTACGGAACGTCGTGACGAACTTCTCGCGCTACTGAACGACCAACAGCTATTGCGCGCCAGGTATCCCAAGGTGGCCGAATATGTGGAGACGGCACCAATGCTGTCAGGGACAAGTGATCAGCAAGCCGACGCAGCGTTCGATCTGCGATTCGTGCACTATCTGGCTGGCGGTGAGTCTGCGACAGGCAACCCCTATTGGGACATTGTCGAGCCATCCGTGTTTGTACACGAGGATCGTCGAGTGGTGAACGGTGGCAATGCCAGAGGTAGTGCGCGGCTTGCATTCGCACAAATGATCCTACAGGCGCACTACGCATATGCCATTCCGTCCCCGGAGACGATTGAGTGGTGCTCGCAGTTTTGCGGCGACCGTCCAATATTGGAGCTTGGCGCTGGACGAGGATACTGGGCGGCTCAGTTAACTCGCGCGGGCCTTGCGGTGCGCGCCTTCGATTCTGAGCCGCCCGACCGAGCGCAGAATGTGTCATTTCCTCGCGCCTCAGGGCAGCCCGATACCTGGCATGACGTTGGCGATCTGCCCGACTTTACTTCGCGCTTACATAACGCTTCGGACGAGGTGCTGTTTCTTTGTTGGCCCCCCGGATGGGGTGACACGATGGCGTCTGATGCACTGGTTGCTTTTGAACGCGCAAGAGGTCAGCGCCTCATCTTTATCGGCGAACCTAGGGGCGGCAAGACTGGCGACGATGCGTTCTTTGAGCGCCTAACAACAGGCTGGCGGATGGAATCGCAGGACGAAAGCTACGTCTCGTGGTGGAACCTGTCGGACGTGGCGCAGGGTTGGGTTCGGCGCTGAAACAACTTGCCCCCGGCCGCGCGGCGACCGCCGGCCGGGGGCATTTAGGTCTTTAGACTAGGGGCATCCTGAACGCAAATGCGTCGTAGCGGTTCCACGGATAGGACACGTCTGACACCATGATTGTCCGCCCGTCTGCCGCAAAGAATCGCTGGTGAACGGCTTTGGTCAATTCGCCGGGGGTCGTGCGCAACCACGTCGCATGTGTGGGCGACGGGATTCGGTCCGCTAGGATCTCTTCGAGAGTTGTCGCACTTGATATGTCAGTGACGCCCGGGGCAAGGTACGTGTCCGAAATGGAAATCGGCCGACCATCTTCTGTGGCGCGGGTCACGACAAGCGTGATTTCGTCGCCCGGAGCGACGCCAAATGTCTCTGCAAGGCTGTCGGTCGCCCGAACTTGAATGCTTTCGCGTTCGACTTGGATTCCGCTAGCTGACTCGTTGGAGAAAGTAGTTTCCGCGCTCTCCATTTGACGCTCTGGCGAGACTCGTACAAGGTTGGGGCGATCCGTCACGAAGACGCCACGACGCTGAACAGTTCTTACGAGACCTTGGGTTTGAAGTAATTCGATCGCTTTCCGTACGACGATATCCGACACCCCGTTCCTCTTAGCGATCTCGGCATAGCTCGGAAGCTGCACCCCCGGCGGAAGGTCGCCGTTGCGGATCTTCCGCGCGTATTGGCCCGCGATGGAGACGTACGCGGGTTCCTCCATGACTGTCGTCCCTTCGACGGCTTGGCCTACGTGCGAGGCCCGGTCAACTGTCAGTATACCCAACACCGTATACGCAGTTGATCGGTCGCGCGGCTGTGGCTGCGGGCAAATCCTCCGGCTGAATCGACCCCGGCGGGCCGCCCGGAAGCCGCCGGGGCCACAACCCAGGGTTCGACACCCCTGCACGGGTGCCGCCGACCACACCTCGGCATCAGTGAGGCGACGGCGGGGGCAGCGGCCCACCGGGGCTCAACTGCGTATACACAGGGCTTGTGTGTATACGCAGTTGCGTATACGCTGAGTCCCTCGCCGGTTGGCGACCGGAACGGCGGAGCGGCTTCACGGCTGCGACGTGCGATCCCCGGACCGCCGTGCACTTGATCGTTGAGAACTCAACAGTGACGTCTGCAAGAAGCGCGGACTATGCCGTTCTCGGTAGTCGCCTGCCTTGAGCCACACGGTGGCCGACCCCCGGGTGCAGAGCTGGGGCGAGCGGGTGTCGGGAAAGGACGGCGTTCGCGTACCCCGGCTCTGCTGGGTGCTGAGTACCCCTGTTACTGCCCCGGGCCACGCTGCGTGTCGGCCCGGGGCTTTCCCGACCGAGGAGTGATCCCCATGAACCTTGCCGGCTGTGTCCGAATCTCGGCCCGGAAGTCGACTCCCCTGCGCCAATGCGACCGGTGCGGCGAGGTGAGCACGCGTACGGCGTGCACCTGCCCGAAGCGTCGCCGCCGCTGATCTTCCTGAGAGGAACACCCCGATGCTTCCCGACCTGGACTCGCTCGAAGGCCCGTCCGACGCTGACCTGTCCGCGATCGAGACGGAATGGCCGCTGATTGAGGCCGAACTTGAACGGCTCGACGTAGAGATCACCATCTTGTTCGCGGCCCGGCCGCTAGTGGATCTGGACTGGCAGCGGTGGCGAAGCGCTCAGCGGCGTGTTCTGCGGGCCGCCGCCACGCTCGGTATTCCGGCCCGACACGCGGCATAGGCGCTGGCCATGCCGCGAATACGCGCCGCCTTTCACGACCCGACCGGCGACCGGTACGGCATCCCCACCTGGTGGTGGAAGGGTGCCCCGGCCGGATACGCCACCCGCCGGCAACTGCGGGCCGCCGGGCTTTGCCCCGGCCGCCAACCGGTCGCCGCCCAGATCATGTGGGCCGGGATCGGCGGTACCCGGGTCGCTTACCTGTACCGCCTCGATCTGGCCAAGCCGAAGCGCACCACGACTCCCGCGCAGCTGCGGGCGGTTCGGGCCGCGCTTCGTGCCCGTCGGACCTGCCCGACCTGTGGCGTGGTTCAGCCCTACTGCATCCCCCGCTCGCTAGGCCAGTGCATCGACTGTGCCCCCTGACGTGGAACGGAGACCCCCGACATGACCAAGCGTAAGAGCCGGCGGACCGTGTACGCCGCGCTGCTGTTGTTGGCGTCGCCGACGGAGATGAGGCAGCGGGGCGACGGAATCTCGCTGGCCTTTGAGTTCGACAGCATCGCCGAGATGCGGTCGTGGCTGGACGCAGCCGGGCTGAACACGCCGGACACGCTGACCGGTGAGCATTCCGGAACGACGGTCACCGGCCGGTCGTATCGCGAACTGACCGCGTACCCGACGTGGCACGGCTGGAAGATCTACGCCACCGCCACCGAGTACACCGACCCGTCGCCGCTGGACGAGCCGACTCGGGATGGGCTGACCGCGCTGGTGGTGGCCTGATGGCCGCGCTGATCGGAATCTTCGCCGCCGTGCTGATCGCCGCTCTGGTGGTGGCCGTTGGCCTCGACACAGGGAGGAAGAAGTGACCGCCCCCGCCAGCGCGTTCCCGCGCACCGTGGATGACCTGATGCCCGAGGCCCGGAAGGTGCCCGTCCGCGATGGTGAGCTGGTGCCGTCGCAGCGTCGGCTCATGTCCGTACTCAGTGTCGGTCAGGAGAAGGCGAAGGAGATCCGCGCCCGGTTGATCGAGGAAGGCGTGCAGCGCGACTTCGGGGCCGCGCCGGTGGGCAATCCGGACACGGATGACACCGAGCCTGAGCCGATCCCCGAGCGGAAACCGGCCACGCTGCCCGCTGAGCCGGTCGCAGAGACGACGAAGCAGGCCCGGGTGGACGAAGACACGGATGACACCGCCGCACCCGTCAACGGCAAGCCGGTCGTCGTGTGGCCGGTCTGGGTGATGCTGGCGCCCGCGTTCGTCTCCGTCTGGGCCGGCTGGGTTGGGCTCGGGGAGCGCACCGGATACGGCGTGATGAACCTGCTTCCCGGGTTCACGAACGACGACGGCAAGCCGCTGCTGTCGATCAACACCGCGATCACCCTGCCGATCGGCATGGAGGTGTACGCCGCGTACGCCCTCTACGTGTGCCTGTCCGGCCGGGTGCCGCCACGGGCTCGGAAGTTCGCCGGGTGGTCGGCCGCCATCTCCCTAATCGTCGGCGCGGCCGGACAGGTCACGTATCACCTGCTGGTCGAGTCGAACCTCCCGACAACGCCGTGGGGGGTCACCATGGCCGTCTCCTGCATCCCGGTGGCCGTGCTCGGCATGGGCGCGGCGCTGGCGCACCTGGTGCGTTCGTCGTCGCCGCCGAGTTCGCACCCCCAGTAAGCCGCCCCACAGCAACCAGATTTGCCCCCGGCACCAGTTGGAAGGAGCCCCGTCGTGGCTAACGACATCACCTCCCTGACCGTCGTCGGCAACCTGACCGCCGACCCTGAACTCCGCTACCTCACGAACGGGACGGCGGTGGCGAAGTTCACCGTGGCCCAGACCCCGAGGGTCTTGGACAAGGCGTCCGGGCAGTGGAAGGACGGTGACCCGCTGTTCCTGACCTGCACCGCGTGGCGGGACCTCGCCAAGCACATCGCCGAGTCCCTGACCAGGGGTGCCCGGGTCGTGGTGACCGGTCGGCTCAAGCTGTCCCGCTGGGAGACCCCGGAGGGTGACAAGCGGTCCGCCTACGGGCTCGACGTGGACGACATCGGCCCGTCGCTGCGATGGGCCACCGCCAAGGTGCAGAAGATGACCCGCACCAACGGCAACGGCGGCGCCGGCCCGGTCGACATCCCGCCGAATGACCCGTGGGCCGTTGCAACCCCCGCCCGCACGGCCGCCAACGGCGGCGCCACGAGCGACGAACCGCCGTTCTGATCCTGAGACGGCATACGCCAACGGTTGCAAGTTCGACACCCCGACACTCGGCCGCGCCGCGGTTTTGAGAGGAGCAGCACCGTGTACCGCTACTTCATCGCCTACGTCTTCTCGACCTATCAGGGCTCGGGAAACGGATGGACCGAGGTAACTCGGGACGCGCCGATCCGGTCCAGCGCCGACGTTCTGTCGATGACCAACCTGATCGCTAACCAGGACAAGAGCATCGACCGGTTGACGATCACCGGCTGGCAGCGGTTCGAGGACTGACCAGCCCAAACAAGCCTGCGGGGCGCGGCTCAACCGACCACGGCGGGCCGCGCCCCGCAGTTCGTATTCGACTTCCATCCTCACCGGCCGGTGGGGACGGCGCTCCTGGAAGGAGAGCTGTTGCGATGCGTGTTGTTGAAGCGTCGGCCGCTGGTCTGATCGTCGCGGTCGTGGCGGTGGTCATCGCGGTACGGGTCGGTACTGACCCGGTGTTGCTGCCCGCGGTGGCGTTCCTGGTCACGTTCTTCCCGGTCGCCGTGCGACCGGCCCGCCGCCCATCGCCGCGCCGGCCGGTGCGGCGTCGTACCCGAACGAGGTAACCCCGGTGAACGACATCGTTACGTGCGCTCACTGCAACCGCCCGCACCGGCTGCGAGACACCACCCGACACCTAGCCCGGCACAAGCCGGTCAAGGTCAGCAAGCCGCGCCGCTGGCCGTGGCCCTTCACCACCGCTACCCGCCGCCACTGAGCAAGGAGATACGCCCTGATGGCACGCCTAATTCCTGACACCGATATCCGCACCGATGAAGACCTGATCACCCTCCTGGAAGGGGTCCGGCAGGTCGGGGTCGCCGGCCATGACGAGTTGGACGAGTTGGCCGGGCTGATCCGGATGAAGATCGAGCGGTACGGCCGCCGCAACGGCATGTCCCGGATGCGCGCCCGCTTCTGGGGCCGCACCGTCACGCTACCGCTGGCGCGGTCCGCCGACGCGATGCTGGCGGTCGCAGCCTACGCGAAGGTGTGTAAGAACCGGTTCGAGGCGTTCGTAGTCGCGCTCGATGAGGACGACGCCGGCCGCTCCGACTTCGAGGTCAAGCAGCGGCGCCGGCCGTCGCCGTCTCGGCGGGCTGCCTGATGGCCCGCCAGAGGCACGGCTACGCCGACGCGGCCCGCGGCGCGGCGTACACGGTGCACAACAACCCATGGCCCTACCTGGTCCCGCCGGTCGCCGCGGTGGCGAATCTGATCCTGTCCGGGGTGCTGTCCCGGCTGTGGGGCGCCTACGCACAGCCGACCGTGTGGGAAGTTGCCTGGCGGTCCGCGCTGATCCTCACCTGTTCCGCGCTGATCGTGTGGGCGACGTGGGCGGTCGGCCGGGCACGGAAGACCGAGTTGCGGGTGGCGTCGATGCTGATGTCCGCCGGCTCGTGTGCCGGGTTGTTCGTGTTGACGTTCCGCGGCTGGTCGTTCGACTCGGTGATGGTCTACCTGATCGTCATGACCTGCGCGTGCATCCTGCTGGCGTTGACGAAGCTGCTGCGCGGGGACGGCACCGACGCCCGAGCGAACCTGTTCGGCGAACTCGGTGAGCGGGTCCGGGAGTTGCAGGACGTGGGCAAGACCGGCCGACCGAAGACGATCGACGGCCGGATCGTCACCCACACGGAGATGCTGCCCGGCGCCGACTTCGGCGCTCTGGCCAAGCCCGAGGTGCGGACCGCAATCGCGTCCGCGCTCGATGTACCGGCCGGTGGGGTGCGGATGGTGCCCAACCGGAACACGCCCCGGCTGGGGCGGATGGAGGTGTCTCCGGTGGACATGCTGGAAAACCCGCCCGCATGGCCGGGCCTGTCCGCCCCCGGCGGGTCAATCGCCGACCCGATCCGGATCATGGTCTACCAGACCGGCAAGCCCGTCCCGTTCTACCTCCCCGGCGACCAGGCCGCGGGCCGGAACGCGGTGGGAGTGCTGATCCTGCTGGGCCAGTCCGGTAGCGGGAAGACCGAGCTACAGATCACCCTCGCTGCGGAGGCCCGGTCACGTCGGGACGCCCGCGTGATTTACATCGACGGCCGCAAGGGCTTGCAGCTGCCGGAGGCGTTGCGCCGCAACGTGCACGTGTTCATCCACCGCGCCGATGAGGGGGAACGCTACCTTGACGGCCTCGTTGACGCGGTCGCCCGTCGGGCCGGTCAGATTGGTGCGCATGGGCATGAGCAGTGGACCGCCGGGTGCGGGCTGTGCCCGGCGTTCGACCTGGTCATCGTGGACGAAGCCAGTAAGTTCATCGAGGCCGAAGAGACCCTAGTCGAGTTGGCCGAATCGGTGCGGTCGGTCGGTATCTGCCTGGTGCTCGGTATCCAGCGGGCGACCGGTGACCGGCTTCCCACCTCGGTCCGCTCGACCATCGGCGGGGTGATCTGCATGGGCGTCAAGGACGTGGGCGAAGGCGCCCGGGTGCTGTCTGAGGAGACGATCGCCGCGGGTGCCGACCCGGGATGGAAGAACACCAAGCCCGGCGCTCTCTACGCCGAGCTACCCGGCACCGACCCGGACGACTGGTCACTACCGGCCCGCACGTTCAAGCCCGACCGCGACCGGGTCCTAGACGAACTGGTCGGCTACCTCGACACCATCGGGCAGGCCGGCGGCTCACCCGCCGCGGAGGTGTCGGCCGAGCGGTTGCCCGTGCCGAACGGTGAGGGTGAGCTTGTCACCGACACCGACGACCCGGACGATGCGGACGACACGGATGATCCGGAGTGCCCGCCGCTGCCGATCGATCCGGACTGTCTGCCCGACCCGGACCCGCACACGCCGATCAGCGTGCCGAACCGGCCGCGGATCGAGTTGGCGCTGGACCCCCGCGACGGGCAGCAGTTCACCCCGAGCGAGATCCGGGAGATCTTCCGTCAGGCCATCATCGACGCCCGCGCCGCGGGGGTGCGTCAGGTCAAGCCGTCATCGTTCGCGCCGATCGTGGACATCGTCGGCGAGGACGGGCTCAAGCCACCCACCATTAGCAAGATCCTCGGCGAACTGTGCACCCCCGGCCCGACGCAGCTGCTGCGGAAGGCTGCTGACCGTGGCGTCTACGAGATCATCACCGTCACCCCGCAACCGCATCTCGTAGGCGCGTCTACTACCTAGCGTCACGCGGGCCGGCGTGTCTTCACGCACTTCACGCGTTTCACGCGCCGGCCCGCAACCCGCCCCCATCGCGCGCGTGCGCGCGACCCCGACCGCTCGTGAAGTCCGTGAAGTGTGAAGCCCGTAAAGCCCGTGAACTTCACCGAGAGTGAGTGTCCGATGAGTTGGTTCCGTACCGCTCGCCGCGGCGCCGCGGACGAATTCGGCCGCCGCTTCTGGCGCTGGTTCCTCGCCGCCGCCATCATCCGCCGCACCCTACCCACCCTCCTGATCCTCGTTGCCGTCGCTGCTGCCGTCGCGGTCGCCGCCCGGTCGGCCGTGTGGTGGCTACCCCGCCTGACCGGCCTCGCCGTCACCGCCGCGGTTCTTGGCCTCATCGTGTGGCTGTGGCGCCGCTGGCGGTGGCAGATGCACGCCGGCCAGCACCGCGCCGCCGCTGTCGCTACCGCCTGTCTCGCCGTGATCGGCGTTCTCGGCACCGCCTTGTACTGGCTCCGCTAGCCGCTCCACCTACCTGTTACGGGCCGGGGTGTCCCCGCCCGTCGGTTCCGCACGCCCAAGCCTGGAAGGCATCCAATGAACGTCGCCATCATGCGCGGTGTAGACGCGATCCTTCGCGGCCTTGACTCGGCCGCCGCGGCGAACACCGCCGACCGCGCCATCGTCTGCAACACGCTGAGCCGGCTCGCCCACGGCATCGCCGCCTCCGTCGCCGAACTCCAAGAACACCTCTACCCGCCACGCCGGTTCGGGCACCGGAATGCTCGGCTGGCGACCGTCGAAGCCGCGATGTACCACGCCGCCGACCTGATCGAAGTCACCGCCGAGAACCTGCACGACTGCGCCGCACTGACCGCCCGCGCCATCACCGCCGGAGACACCGTCGACTATCACGGCAGCCTCGGCGCCCACCGCGGCGTCTACCGGCTCAACGGCCCTTGCACCTGCGACAACTGCCTTGACACGGACGTGCCGAGTCTGGAGTTGGGCGCCATCACCACCGGCCACCCGCTGCTGATCTGCGTTTCACCCGAGCACATCACGGCGCTTCCCGCCCACGTCGACCCCACCCTGGCCGGTCGCGCCACCGTCGCGGCAACCCGGATGCTGGCTACCTTCCAGGCCCTACCCGCCCCTGTACCCGCCGTCGATGCCCTCCCGCTGGCCAGCCGGCTGCACATGCTGACCGGACGCCTCGCCACCGCCGCCGAAGGCTTCACCAAGGCCACTCACGCGGCCCGGCAGACGTGGATGGTCGATGTCACGTTCCACGCCTACCTCACCGGCTGGACCCGCCGGCACCAGCACCCACGCCACCAGATCCATGACATGCTCACCCAGGTCCCGACCACCCTCGGCGATGCCCGGACCCGGATGCAGCGAGCCGTCACCGTCTTGGCTGACCTTGCCGACCAGCCTCGTTCCGACCGGGCCGCGGCATGAGTACCGACACGATCCCGGCGCCGGTAGCGCTCACCCTGTTCGACCTGCCGGCCATTGCCCATGCCCCGGTGGTGCCCGTCGCCGCGCTCGCCGGGCAGCTGCGAGAGGCAGACGGGGTTGCGTCCGCGGTCGCTGGTGACCAGATGGCGTGGTTCAGCGGCCGGTTGTCTCCGACCCCGCCGCCGCGGTGCGTGTCCTGCACGACGGTGCACGTCTACCGGCGACCGGCCGGGTTCTTGCTGGCCTGCCCGGTCTGTTTCCCTGCCGAGGTGAACGCATGATCACCTACACCCGAACGGTTGACGATCGGCCCGTTCGTATCGTCGCTGACCCCGACCCGGGCACCTTCCACCGCTTCACCGCCACAGATAGCCTGTTCGGGCTCGACGTGGAAACCACCCCCGTTCAGGACGACGGGCCGCGATTCTTCGGCCCGGACTTCGGGGTCCGCCTGGTCCAATTCGCCACCGAAGACGAAGCCATGGTTCTCCGGGCCGCTGACCCCGAACAGCGGCGAATGGCCGAAACGCTGCTGACCAATCAGGCGGCACGATTCGTGACACACACGAACTTTGATGTCCTCGCAGTATGGTCCGCGTTCGGAATTCCGCTTGGGCAACGTGTCGCAGACACGCACCTGTTGGCATGCCTGATCGAGCCCGGAGAGACCGCGGACCACGGACTGAAAAGCCTCACCGAACGCCACATCGACGGCGGGCTACGCGCCGCGGAAGACGACCTACACACCCTGTTCCGGGCAATCGCCCCACCCACCATCCGAGGCACCAACCAAATCCGTAACTACGGATGGACACACGTTCCGATCGACGCCGAACCGTACATCGTCTACGCCGGGCTAGATGCGATTTATGTGCGCCGCCTACTCGACCGGTTGGCGCCACTGGTAGCCGACATGGGACACCTGCCCCGGATAGAGATGTGGCTCGCTGCGCAAACCACGGCGCTCACGATCCGCGGTATCCGGCTGGATGTCGACTACACCACCGCACTCGCGCGTCAGTTCGACCACCAGCACCGTGCCGCCCGCGCACGGCTAGAAGCGATGACCGGATACCCGGCGGCTAGTCCGAAACGGGTTGACTGGCTCGCGGCCCGCGGCGTGACCTTCACCGTCTTCACCGACCGAGGCCGCCCGTCACTGTCAAGCAAGGATGGACTACCCGACCTGTTGACCAGGTATCCGGACGGTGAAGTCGGGGACATGCTGCGGGCGTGCATGGACCTAGCAACTACATCGAACTTCGCCAACAACTTGAAGAAGATACCCGGCTACGCCGACGCCTACGGCCGAGTGCATCCGGACTACAAGACGTTGGCCGCACACACCGGCCGTATGAGCGTGAAGTACCCGGCCATGCAGACACTCAAGAAGAACGACCCGCGGCTACGCGGCTGTTTCATCGCCGAACCTGGGCACGTCCTGGTTGGCTGCGACTTCGCCAACGTCGAACTCCGGCTAGCCGCGGCACTGTCCGGCGACCCGGAAATGGTCCGGGTATTCCGCGAAGGCCAGGACGTGCACAACAACACGGCCCGGATGCTGTTCGGCCCCGACTTCACCAAGGACCAACGCCGGATCGCAAAAGCACTGAACTTCGGCACCGCATACGGCGGCGGTGCACCAGGGCTCGCCAAACAGGCAGGCATCCCCCTCGAAGCAGCCCGCAACGCAGTTGCCCGGTTCCGAAAGGCGTACCCCGGCATCACGAAATTCGGCCGTGCCATGGCCGACCGCGACCCGGTCCGTAACGCCGCCCGGCGCCGTATACCCGCCGACCCGGGCCGCGCCTACGCCAACTCGAACTACTCCATCCAGTCCACCGCCCGGGATCTACTCGTGGAATCGGTCTACCGGCTCTGCGTCGCCGAGGGATACCACCCCTACCTGTGGGCGCTGATCCACGACGAAATCGTGATCCAGGTCCCCGCCGACCACGCCGAGCACGCCCGGACCGCGTTGGCCCGGTCCATGACCACCACCTTCCGCGGCGTACCGATCACCGCCGATGCCGAAATCATCGGCACCCGCTGGGGCGGCAAACCCTGACAGGCCGCCGCTACGCGGCGACTCACCACCCCGCCGCTACGCGGCGGTGGCCAGCCAAACCCAACCCCACCCCCGCACCGCCGGCAACGACCGATGAAGGGGAGGCGATACCCGCATGCCCGACAACCGCCTAACCACAGCTCTCGACTACGCCGCCCGCGGCTGGCCGGTGTTCCTACTCGGCAGGTCGAAACGGCCCATGGCCAACTGCCCGGCCTGCCGAACCGTCGGCACCGACCATGACCGGGAAGCCTGCCCGTGCCTGACCTGTCACGGCTTCTACGCCGCCACCCGCGATCCCGACCGCATCGCCGCGATGCTGACCGCGCACCCGTCCGGGCTTCTCGCGGTGCGGACCGGTGCCGTGTCCGGCCTCGTGGTGGTTGACATCGACCCCAGGCACGGCGGCCGACTCGTGCCGGCTCTGATGCCGCCTACCGCCGCCGTGGCGACCGGTTCCGGCGGCTGGCACCTGTACTACCGGCACCCCGGAACCCCGGTGCTGTCCCGGCCGCTGCCCGGCCGAACCGGGATCGACATCAAGGCCGACGGCGGGTACGTCGTCGCCCCGCCCTCGATCCATCCGGACACCGGCCGCCCGTACCGGTGGGCACGTCACGGGTCGGTGGAGGAGATGCCCCCCGCGCTTCGCGCGGCCGTGCTCACCCCACCCGCCGACCTGACACCCGCGACCCGGCCGCACCAGCCGATCACCCGCGAAGCGGGGGGCATCTCATCCCCGACCGCACTCCTGGCTGCACACCTAGACGCGGTCCGCCGCGCCCCCGAAGGACGACGCCGCACCACGCTCTACGGCGCCGCCCGAGGCGTAGCCCGCATGGTCGCCGCCGGGGCACTCACCCCCGCCGACGCGTGGACCGCACTCGCCGAGGCGGGCCGGGCCGCCGAGCAGACCGACCGGGATATCCGCGCCGCCGTACGTGGCGGGTTCCAAGCCGAGGGAGTAGCCGCATGACCGGGCCGTTGTTCATGCTCGGCACCCATCAACCGGGTTGGTTGAACCGGGGCCGGGCCGGGGTGCCGCTGTTCGTCTCCGACCGGCGGCTACGGGTCTACAAGACGCTGCCTCGCGCAGCTGCGCCGTGGGCATGCGATTCCGGCGGGTTCACCGAGTTGCAGAAGTACGGCCGGTGGACCGTCGGACCGATCGAATACGTGGCTCGGCTACGGCGCTACCGTGACGAGACCGGCCGGATGTTGTGGGCCGCCCCGCAGGACTGGATGTGTGAGCCGATCGTCATCAACGGCGGGGTAGCTGCCGGACAGTGGTTCGTCGGCACCCGATTGTCGGTGGCCGAGCATCAACGCCGCACGGTGGCGAACTTCGCACAGCTGCGTGACCTTGCTCCGGACCTGCCGATCGTCCCGGTCGTTCAGGGTTGGGAGAGGGACGACTACCTCCGCTGTGTCGACCTGTATTGGTCGATGCTCGGGGTGGATCTGACCACGATGCCGCTGGTCGGACTTGGGTCAGTGTGCCGCCGGCAAGGCACCCGGGAAGCCGGCGTAATCCTGCGCGCTCTGCACATCAGGGGCGTACGTCGACTACACGGGTTCGGGTTCAAGACTCTCGGACTGATCGAGCACGGACACCTACTGACCTCGGCCGACTCGATGGCCTGGTCTGACGTGGCCCGCAAACTTCGTCGGCCCGCACTACCCGAATGCGTGCGCGCTGGCCGGCACAAGAACTGCGCGAACTGCCTGCCCTACGCCCTGCGGTGGCGGGCCGGAGTGCTTGCAGCCGCGCGCCCCGCACAGAACGGAGTAGCCGCATGACCAGCCCAAACCCCGCACCAACCGAACCGGGCGCCGTCATTCTCGACGCGGTACACGCCGCGATCACCCGATACGTGATCCTGCCGTCCCCGGAAGCAGTCGACGCCGTCACGCTGTGGGTCGCCGCCAGCCACGCGCAACCGGCATGGGCACACGCCCCACGGCTGGTGATCCGGGCACCGGAGAAGCGGTGCGGCAAGTCCCGGCTACTCGACGTGGTGGAAGGCACCTGCCACAACCCGCTGATCACCGTTAACGCCAGCCCGGCCGCCGTCTATCGGTCCGTGGGCACCGACAACCCGCCGACGATCCTGCTGGACGAGGCAGACACCATCTTTGGCGCCAGCGCGGACGGCAACGAGGATCTACGCGGCCTGCTCAACGCCGGCCACCAGCGCAACCGGCCAACGATCCGGTGGGACGCCGCCAACCAACGGCTAGAGAAGATCGCCACGTTCGCCATGGCCGCGCTGGCAGGCATCGGCGCCATGCCCGACACCATCGAAGACCGAGCCGTAGTCGTCAGGATGCGCCGCCGGGCGCCCGGTGAAAAGGTCGCCCCGTACCGGGAACGACGTGACGGCCCAGCGCTCCGGGCGCTGGCCGAACGACTCAACCAGTGGCTTAGCGCTCACCTGCCCGAACTGTCGGCAGCCACCCCGTTCATGCCAGTTGAGGACCGAGCCGCCGACACATGGGAACCCCTCGTAGCCGTTGCCGACCTGGCCGGCGGGACATGGCCCGACCGGGCACGCCGCGCATGCGAAACGCTGACCGCCGAACGGGACGGCAGCACCCCACCATCGGACCGCATCCGGCTACTGGCCGACTGTCGCACCGCGTTTCGGGGTGCCGATGCCATGCCCTCCGCTGTCCTGCTGGAGCGGCTCAAAGCCGACGCAGAGGCGCCGTGGGCCGAGTACGGCGGAACCGGGCTCACTGCGATGAAGCTCGGTCTGCTGCTACGTGAGTACGACATCCGATCATCCAACATTCGATTTGCGCCGGGGCCGTTCGCCGAATATGGGCAGGTCAAGGGCTACTACCGAGCCGACTTCGCCGATGCGTGGCAGCGCTACTGCCCAGGCCCGGACAAGGTACCCGGGGGTAAGCCGTCCCAGCCGTCCCAGCCGTCCCTTCCCAGCTCAACCCCGGGACGGCTTCTTTCGTTGGGACGGCTTGAGCCGTCCCAACCAGCCGACACGAACACCACCGCTGGGACGGCTTAAGCCGTCCCACCCAACAAGCCGTCCCAGCCCTGACCAGCCCCGGGACGGCTGGGACGGCTGGGACGGCTACCCCCGGCTCCACACCGACCGAGGTATCGGGGCGACTCCTTCCCGATCATCTTAAATTCGGCCCGCTGAGAAGCCCTCAGACGGTTTGCCCTATCAACGGGTACCGACCCACCGGAGATCTTGTGTCTACGGGGCTCTCAGCGGGCCAACCAGAGACCTTCTGTCGAAATGCCACCCCCACCTACCACAACAGACCGATGCCAGCCGAAAGGCGCCCACAACGCGTCTCAGGCCCCACGACATACCGGCAGAGGAGAAGTGCCGTGAGCGTCGTCCCTATGCCACGCCGACAGGACCGACAGCCGTCCTCTCTCACCATTGCGGAGGTGATCGCCGAGCTACAGGTATCACGATCGACCTTCTACTACTGGCGTCAGACCGGAAAAGCACCCCGGTGCATCAAGCTACCGAATGGCGAAATCCGGGTGAGGCGCACAGACCTTGACAGGTGGCTGGAAAGCCTTGAGGAGGCCGCATGACCGGACTTGACGATACCGAAGAATCGCGCTACTCCCACAGCGTTCGGATATGGGACCTGCGTCCCAACTCGGGCAAGCGACGCACGACCTACACCGTGCGATGGGTAGTCGCTGGAAAGGAGAATCAACGAACGTTCGCCAGTCGCAACCTGGCGCACGCGTTCCGCGCGAAGCTGCTGAATTACATCCAACGCGGCGCCGCGTTCGACAAGGCCACTGGGCTACCCGCGCCGATGCTCCGTGAAGCGCAACGTCGTCCCTGGTATCAGCACGCCTGCCAGTACACCGACATGAAGTGGCCGAGCGCGGCCCCGAAGTCGCGGACCGGCATCGCCGAATCACTCGCCACCGTCACACCTGCCCTGTTGGCAACCGATCGCGGCCGACCTCCGGCGGAGGATATCCGGCGAGCGTTGTACGGGTGGGCATTCATTCCACCACGCCGAAAGTCCGGTCAGCCGCCGGCCGACCTTGTCTCGACGCTGCGATGGTTGGAGCGCAACACGATTGCGCTTACCGATCTGGAAGACCGTACGCGCGGCCCCGAATTGGTGCGCCGGGCACTGGACACGCTGGCCGTACGATTGGATGGTCAGGCGGCATCCGCGAAGACCATCGCGAGAAAGCGCGCGATCCTGTACAACGCGCTTGAGTACGCGGTCGAGTTGGGTCTACTGACCGACAACCCGATGGGACGGGTGGCCTGGAAGGCACCCAAGGCAACGGAATCGGTAGACCGCCGGGTGGTGGTCGACCGGCGACGCGCCCGAACGCTGCTCACGGCCGTCGCAGTGCAACCGGGCGTAGCGAGTCGGATCGTGGCAATGTTCGCGCTCATGTACTACGCCGCACTACGGCCAAGTGAAGCGCTCGACTTCCGGGAAGAGAATATCGCAGAACTACCGTCGAACGGGTGGGGCGAACTGCTGTTAGGCAATTCGTCACCCCGGACCGGTACGGCCTGGACGGACAGCGGACTGTCCCGGGAACGTCGCGGCCTCAAGCATCGGGCCGCCGATGACACCCGACCGGTACCGGCGCACCCCGAACTGGTGGAGATCCTGCATTGCCACCTCGACCACTTCGGCACGGCGTCGGATGGGCGGCTGTTCGTCGGGCCGCGTGGCGGGTCGATCGGGGACTCGACCTACCTCGGAGTGTGGCACCGGGCGCGCGCCTACGCGCTCACCCCGGCCGAGTACCGGTCACCCCTGGCCCGGGTGCCGTACGACCTGCGTCACGCGGCTGTGTCGACGTGGCTGAACGCGGGGGTACCCGCGACACAGGTCGCCGAGTGGGCCGGGCACAGCGTGGCCGTTCTCCTACGGGTGTACGCGAAGTGCATCGTGGGACAAGACCGGGCCGCGCGACGGCGGATCGAGGAGGCGATGACCTCGGACGACGACGGGTGATCATGGTAAGAATTTCCCCGCGTATTCCCCGTGAACGGCCGTGAAGGGCCGGTGATAGCTGGACACGGCTGGACATGACGAAACGGCCCCTGACCGGCGTTTGCGCTGGTCAGGGGCCGCTTTCGCACCTGGTGGCGGGTAGAGGATTCGAACCTCTGTAGCTTTCGCGACGGATTTACAGTCCGCTCCCATTGGCCGCTCGGGCAACCCGCCAGGGCGTGCCGCCACGCCGAACGCGGCAGCGGAAGCAAGGATAGCGGTTACATCGGGCCACCGCGCAACCGGGTACCGTCGGCATGTCGTACCGCCGCGCGGCGGCCCGGTACACCACATGTCGTCCACAGCAGGAGCGAACTCATGGCAGCCAACCCGTCGTTCGACATCGTCAGCAAGGTCGACCGGCAGGAGATCGACAACGCCCTCCGGCAGACCGAGAAGGAGCTCTCCACCCGCTTCGACTTCCGGGGCACCGGCGCCGACATCTCGTGGTCGGGCGAGGAGGGGGTCAGCCTCCAGGCCGAGACGGAGGAGCGGGTCAAGGCGGCCCTGGAGGTCTTCAAGGAGAAACTGGTCAAGCGGAACATATCGCTCAAATCCTTGGACGCCGGGGAGGTACGGCCGTCGGGCAAGGTCCACAAGATCGACTGCAAGATCATCCAGGGCATCGACTCCGACAAGGCCAAGGCGATCAGCAAGAAGATCCGCGACGAGGGGCCGAAGGGCGTACAGGCGCAGATCCAGGGTGACCAGCTCCGGGTGACCGGGAAGAAGAAGGACGACCTCCAGACCGTGATCTCCCTACTCAAGAGCGAGGACTTCGGCGTCGCCCTCCAGTTCACCAACTACCGGTAACGGCGACCAGGTTCGTACCCGTCGGACGACCTCGCCTTACCGGCCTCGGCACCGCTGGTCGTCGTCGCTTCACGTGCTCGACGACCAGCGGCGGCCCGGCGTCGACGGCGTCGACGCCGAATCTCCCGTCGGCCCACGCGACCGGCACAGCCATTCAGCGTGGTGCTGGCGGCGCCTGCGTCTTTCCGGTACGCCGACGATATGCTCCGGCGCCTAGGGTCGCGGCATGCGGATACGACCGGCGCGCAGCGCTGACGCCGAGGCCGTCAACCAGTTGCTCGAACAACTGGGCTATCCCCAGGATGGTCAGGCTACGACGGCGGTCCGGATCCAGACGTGGGTCGACGACCCGGCCAGTGCGGCCTACGTGGCTGACGTCGAAGGCGATCCCCACGGCGTCATAGCCGTCCACGTCTGCCCATTCTTCGAACGCGATGGCGCCTCGGGCCGAATCGTAGCCTTGGTCGTGTCGGACCGGGTGCGCGGACGGGGTGTCGGCTCCCAACTTGTCGCGGCGGCCGAATCCTTCGCCGCGAGCCACGGGTGCCTCCGGATGGAAGTCACCAGCGCAGACCGACGGCTGAACGCGCACACGTTCTATCAGCGCCTGGGATACGCCGACCAGGCAGGAAAATCGTCCCGCTTCCTGCGGGACCTGGCCGGCTGAGATCACAACCAGGATCAACCTCGGTCAGAAGTTGACACATCCTCATCTCAAGGCGTCACAGCGCCTCGCGTGATCGCGATGCCGAGCGCGCCGACTACTGCCGCAACCTCGGATCATGAGACGGATCGGCGTACATGGGTGGGCAGCCGCGATCGATCGCCTCGGGGCGCAACTCGTAGTGCCACGGTTCGTTGCGATAGATCTGACAGAGGCCGTACTCGGCGCCGTGTTTGGACAACCACGCTCTGGCATCGGAGTGCCCGATGTCGATCGCGTGCCCCGACACGTGGAGAGACTTTTCGGCTGTGGCGACCCATCGGGCGGCTTCCTTTGCCGAACCGTACTTCGAGATGGCCCCTTGGAGTAGGTTCTCCTGGTATTGCGGCGAGCGCCAGCCGCCGTTGACGCAGAACTCGACTCCGTCGCCCGCGGCATCGGTCGCAGCTCGGCGTAGCGCACCGAGCAGATCGGGGTCGAGGTTGGCCACGGCCGGAAGTTCGTCATCGAAGACCGTCACGCCCTCGGGAACGGCGCCATCTGCCGTGCCGAGTGCCGCCGAGACGGTCGACGCCGTCGACGCGGTCGACGCGGTCGACGCGGCCGGGTGGGACGTGGACGCCGGCGATCGGAGACGGCCACCTGCTGCTCGGGCTGGTTCGCTGCCGGTCATGCTGGTAGTCAAGACAGCGGCGTGTTGTCAACACGTATGCGGTTTCTGATATGCCAGCGATATGCTGCGGCTCGTAGCATCGGGTGTATGCGTGTGCTGGTCGTCGAGGACGAGCCCTATCTGGCAGAGGCCATCCGTGACGGGTTGCGCCTGGAAGCGATTGCCGCGGACATCGCCGGTGACGGCAACTCCGCACTGGAGCTGTTGAGCATCAACGCCTATGACATCGCAGTCCTCGACCGCGACATTCCCGGGCCCTCCGGTGACGATATCGCCGCACGCATCGTCGCTTCCGGCAGCGGGATGCCGATCCTGATGCTCACCGCTGCCGACCGTCTCGACGACAAAGCCTCCGGGTTCGAACTCGGCGCCGACGACTACCTCACGAAGCCGTTCGAGCTTCGAGAACTCGTGCTCAGGCTCAGAGCACTCGACCGTAGGCGCGCGCACAACAGGCCGCCAGTGCGGGAGCTCTCGGGTCTGCGTCTGGACCCGTTCCGCCGTGAGGTCTTCCGCGACGGCCGATTCGTCGCGCTGACCAGGAAGCAGTTCGCCGTACTCGAGGTCCTCGTCGCGGCCGAAGGCGGTGTGGTCAGCGCCGAGGAACTGTTGGAGCGCGCGTGGGACGAGAACGCCGACCCTTTCACCAATGCGGTGCGCATTACTGTCTCGGCACTGCGGAAGCGGCTCGGCGAGCCCTGGATCATCGCCACCGTGGCCGGCGTCGGCTACCGCATCGACACCGCGTCCGGCAGCGGGCGTCTGGGAGGGGATCGTGGATAGGGCGCCTGGTTTGAGTGTTCGACTCAAACTCACCCTCAGCTACGCGGGATTCCTCATGCTGGCGGGTGGCCTGCTGCTCGCCGTGGTGTGGGCCTTCCTGCTGCGTTACGTACCCGAGGAGATCTACACCCCCGGTCACCGTATCCCAGGTGATCCACGCCCCTTCCCCGGACCCGACCGCTCCGATTTGGTGGACGCCTTCGCCCCGAAGGCAGCGGCGGTGCTGGCCTTCCTGCTGGTCTTCGGCCTCCTGGGCGGATGGCTCCTGGCCGGGAGCATGCTGGCGCCCCTGACCCGCATCACGAGTGCCACACGCCTGGCCGCGAACGGGTCACTCTCCCATCGCATCCACCTGGAGGGCCGCCAGGACGAGTTCCGCGAACTCGCCGACGCCTTCGACACCATGCTCGGCCGGCTCGAGGCACACAGTGCCGAGCAGCAGAGATTCTCCGCGAACGCCTCCCACGAGCTGCGCACCCCGCTGGCGATTACCCAGACGCTTCTCGACGTGGCCCGCAACGATCCGAACCGCGAGGCCGACGAGCTTGTCGACCGTCTCCACTTCGTCAACAGCCGGGCGATCGACCTCACCGAGGCACTGCTCCTGCTCAGTCGCGCCGACCAACGATCGTTCACCCGGGAGGACGTCGACCTCTCCCTGGTAGCCGAAGAGGCCGTCGAGACGCTTCTGCCGCTCGCCGAAAAGCGCGGCCTCACCATCGAAACCTCCGGCGACATCAGCCTCACGAGCGGCTCCCACGCGCTCCTGCGGCAGATGACCACGAATCTCGTGCACAACGCGATCGTGCACAACCTGGCTGAACACGGCACCGTGTGGGTCAGGACCAGCGTTCGCTCCAGGGCTGTGGTGCTCACCGTCGAGAACACTGGCGAAAGGCTCTCCCCGCAACTGGCCTCCACGATTGTCGAGCCGTTCCAGCGGGGCACCGGACGGATCCGCGATGGCCAGGCAGGTGTCGGCCTCGGGCTGGCAATCGTCAAGAGCATCGTCCAGGCGCACGACGGGACCCTCACGCTCACTGCCCGCCCGGACGGCGGGCTCCGCGCCACCGTGCAACTCCCCACCGCGCCGCCGACCAGCGGCGGATGACCTTCCGCGTTCGCCCGAACCCCACCACGTGCGGATCATTTCGCCAAGCTGTCCGCTGCGACAAGTAGCTTCGGTGCCGTGCCGCCTCCCCTGGCCGGCTCGACTATCGGAAAGTCGAAATAGGTGTCCGGGTACGGTTCGTCTTTCAGGTTGTAGTGCCACCACTCGTGATCGTACGCAGCGAAACCGCATGACTCCATGATCGAGCACAGGGTACGACGGTTCGCCGCTTCGACCTGCGTGATGCCCGCTGCTCCGTGGTGTGAGACCGGATCCATCAGATCGTGGTCACCGCCCATTGGGGCAAGTTCACCGGTTGCCAGGTGATAGAGGGTCAAGTCGACCGTACTGCCCCGGCTGTGGCCCGATTTCGCCGCCACATACCCGCGCTCGAACATCTCGGCCCTGTCGATGTTCGGGTAGTGTCGTTGCTTCGTCCGGCCGTCCTCGGGCTGTTGCGACCAGCGCAGGAAGCAGTCTACGGCCCGTTGTGGGCGATAGCCGTCCCAGAGCAGCAGGCCGAAGCCAAGGAATTCGGCCTGCTCTCTCGCCCTGCCCAGCGCAGCGCACAAGGCTTTCGTTCCGACGATCCGATTTGCCAGATATCCGTCAACCGGTTTGCCGGTAAAGTTGTCCCAGGTGGCGTACTTGGCATCCCAACGTATGCCTGGCACCAACTCGTCCACGAAGACAAAATCGTCCTTCATCGCATTTTTCCGGTCAACGTCAACGTCACCATCCGGTCGATCACTTCGGCAAGCGGCATGCCTGCGGCCGCCATCATCCTCGGATAACGACTGTAGGAGGTCATGCCAGGAAAGGTGTTGACCTCGTTGAGAACCACCATTCCGTCCTCCTTGAGGAACATGTCGACGCGCGATAGCCCCCGGCATCCCAGAGCACGGTACGCGGCCCTTGCTGTCTCCTGCACGAGCGAGCGCCATTCTGCCGAGATGTCTGCGGGGACGATCGCCGTCGAGTTGTCGGAACCACTCTCAGGCTCGCTCTCCTGATGGATTCTGAAGAAGCCGTGCGACAGGGCGATGCGATCCACCTCACCGGTCATCAGATCCAGATCGTTTCCCAACACGGCGCATCCGACCTCGCGGCCGGCGACAGCCTCCTCGATCAACACCTTCGAGTCGTACTGCCTTGCGGCCTCCACAGCGCGCGGCAGCTCCTCACTCCGGGACACCTTGCTGACGCCGAAGGATGACCCCGAACGGGCCGGCTTCACGAAGACGGGATAGGGGAGCAGGTCGGGATCGATACTCTCGTTCGCCATGACGGTCCAGAAGTTCGGCGTAGCGATTCCCGCGCTTCGGGCGACGAGGTAGGTGAGGGACTTGTCCATGCACAGGGCAGAACTCTGGATGTCACAGCCCGCGTAGGGGATGCCGGAAAGCTCCAACAGCCCCTGCATCGCGCCATCCTCGCCGAGCTTGCCGTGCAGCACGGGCAGCACCAGGTCCAGACTGATCGGTTCGTATCGCCCCTGCTCCAGGACGAGCAGTCCGCGTACGCTCCGGTCCGGTGACAGCACGGCCGGGCGGCAGCTGCCGTCGTCCCACCCTGCGCTGGGGCCGGCACAGAGCTTCCAGGCGCCGCTCGTCGTGATCCCGACGTAGAACGGCTCGTACTTCTCGGTGTCGATATTCTTTGCGACCTCCTGCGCGGACTTGACGGAGATGGGGTGCTCTTCGGAGCACCCGCCGAAGATGATCCCGATCCTCAACCTACCCATGCTGATCCCCGTTCTCGAATTCCAGACAATTGATGATGGAGTTTTCGACGGTGTCACGCAGCGCGTGGTCCGTGTAGTAGGCGGTGTGCGGAGTGATGACCACGTTCGGCAACTCTTGCAGTCGCAACAACGACCCGCTGTCAATGGCCTTGTTTCGACAGTCGGCGTAGAAGATTCCTTCCTCCCCTTCGAGGACATCCAGCGCCGCGCCGCCCAACCTGCCGCTCTCCACAGCGGAAACCAGGGCCTCGGTGTCCAGAAGCGACCCGCGTCCGGTGTTGACGATGAACGCCCCGCGTTTCATCCGCGCGATACGTCGACGATTCAGCAGATGGTATGTGCCCGCGTTGAGCGGAGTGTGCAGCGTCACGATGTCGCTTCGCCGCAACAGTTCGTCCAGGGGGACGTAGTCGGCGGAGATCTTCGGGCGGCTGTCGTAGGCCAGTATTCGGCAGCCGAAACCCTCGAGTCTAGCTACTACCGCCGCGCCGATGCGTCCGGTTCCGATGACCCCGACGGTCAGGTCGCGCAGCTCTCTCCCGCGTACGCCATCCAGTCTGTAATCGTGGACGTCCGCGCGACGGATGGTGGATTTCGCATTCCGCACGGCCATAAGCATCAGCATCAGCGTGTAGTCAGCCACGCTGTCCGGCGAGTAGGCGACATTTCCGACGGAGATGCCGAGGCTCTCCGCATACTTCACGTCGATGTGGTTGAACCCGATGCTTCTCGTGGAGATGTACGCCACGCCGACCCGCCCGAGTGCGAGAAGGGTGGAGTTCGTGATTCGCGTCTTGTGACCGACGCTGATGCACCGGTTTCCGAAGGCCAGTTCGGTGTTGGCCTCGGAGACGGCCGCCTCCGTGACGGTGGGCAGCACGCCGAAGCGGGGTGCCACCTCCCGGAACAGATCTGCCTCGTCCCGCCCACATCCATAAATCGTGATTCCCATGGTCGGGACAGCCGACGAGGACGCGGGCGAGGGCCCCGGCGATCGGGTGCGGTGGACGGCCGTCCGTGCTGCTTCGCGGTAGGTCACGCCTACAGTCAAGGCAGGGCGGTGTTGCCAGCGCGTATGCGTTTTCGGATACGTCGACGATATGCTACCGGCAAGTAATAGGCGGCCCGGTGGCGACCGCCCGCAGGGTCTCCCGGCGCGCACGGCCGCGCAGTCGGCGGGCGGCGCTCGACCGCCGCCGCCCCGCGCAGAACCCGGCCGCACAGAACCCGCCCGCCGGGGCACCTTTGCACCGACCGCCCCTGGTCGCACCCCAGAAGGTGAATCAGCGTCACCCGACCGGGTTCTGCGACAAGGTTTCAGGTACCCGAAAGATCACGGGTATTACCGTGGGTTTCGCGCGCCAGATAGAGGGCACGAGTTTCCCTGGTCGATCGCTGGCGTAACTCGATGGAGAGGATATCGCCATGCCCGACCTTTCTCGCCGCCAACTGCTCAGGGCGACAGCCGCCGCCGGCGCCGGGGCCGTCGTCTTGCCGGGAATTGTTTCCGGAGCCGCCCCCAGCTTCGCCAACGAGGATCCGGAACTATCTTCCATGGCGAAGAGCCCGCCAGCGGAGTTGACCGGCCGCATAGTCCGTCCCGGTGACCCCGACTATCCGAGCGCGAGTATCGGCTGGGACGAACTCTTCGTCCACTATCCGCTCGTCATCGTCTTCGCCCAGAACACCCAGGACGTGGTCAACGCCCTCAGCTGGTCGCGGCAGAACAACGTCGCGCTGCGGGTACGCAGCGGACGGCACAGCCTGGAGGGCTGGTCGAACGTCGACAACGGCATCGTGATCGACGTCAGCGAGCTGAAGTCGACCGACATCGACGCCGCCACCCTCACCGCGAAGGTCGGCGCCGGGCTCAACCAGTTGGAGGCGGTGACCGCGCTCGGGGAGCAGGACCTGGCGGTGACGACCGGCACCGAGGGCAGCGTCGGGCTGTCCGGTGCGACCCTCGGCGGCGGCTTCGGCTTCCTCACCCGCTACCTCGGCATGGCCTGTGACAACCTCGTCGGGGCGGAGATCGTCCTCGCCTCGGGCGCCGACGGCGCAAAGGCGGTCGAGGTCGACCTCAGGCACCGCTCGGACCTGCTCTGGGCGCTCCGTGGCGCGGGTAACGGCAACTTCGGGATCGTCACCTCACTCACCTACCACGTCACTCCACTGCGGAGCGTCGTTTACCTCCAGGCGACCTGGGAGGGCCTCGACGACCTGCACGGGATCTTCGACACCTGGCAGCGCAGCGCGCCGTTCGCCGTCAACCGTCTCGGCACCCAGGTCGAGATCCACAAATCCCAGATCCTGTTGTTCGCGGTGCTCGCGGAGGGGTCGGAGGAAGAGGCCAGGGAACTGCTGGAGCCGATCCTCTCGATCGGCACCCCCGAGGTCACGGTGCAGATCGGGAACTGGGGAGAGATCTACGCCGGATTCCAGATCCCGACCGATGAGGAGCCGGCGAACTGGAAGTTCTTCTCGCAGTTCACCGTCGAGCCGTTCCCGAGGAAGGCGATCGACATCATCCGCGCCTTCATGGAGGATGCCCCGACCGAGGAGAGCAATTTCTTCACCCAGGCCTTCGGCAGCGGGGCGCAGACAAGAGAACCTCGCGGCGGCTCGGCATTCCCGCACCGGGACGTACTCTTCTATTCCGAGCCCGGCGCCGGCTGGGGTACTCGTGGCGAGCCGGACAGCGGCGACCCGCTCACCCCGGTCGCGCAGGCCTGGATCGCCGAGTTCAGCCAGGCACTGCGGCCGTACGTGGACGGCGCCTATGTCAACGTGCCGAACATCGGGATGCAGGAGTGGGAGACCGCCTACTGGGCGGACAACTTCGACCGGCTACGGAAGATCAAGGCGAAGTACGACCCGCACAACGTCTTCCAGTACGAGCAGAGCATCCCGCCAGCGGTCTGCTGAGCGCTGCCGCTGCCAGGCAGAGCTGACACCCGCCCGATCCGCACCCGTGACCAGCGGCGACGCCCGTCGCCATGATCGCGCGGGGCACGGGTCGGGCGGCGCTCGTACCAGCAGGTTGCCCGCAGCCCCGCCCGCCGACCGCCAGCGCCGGCTCGCGGCGGCTGGTCGGGCGGGCGTTTCCGCGCTCATGCGTCGGTGCTGCTCGCGGCGGTCCGCCGGGCCGGCGACTCGGCCCGTCCATGCCGGTGAGCCGACGCAGGTCGGCCTCGGTCGGCACGGCGGAAGGCCGGAGGATCCGGACCGACTCCGGTACGGCGTCGTCGCCGACGACCTCCAGCCAGGTCCCGGCGAGCACCATCCGGCCGCAGTCGGGCAGGCCGCACGGTCGGCAGCCGTCGACGGTGCGGCCAGTGTGCCGTCATCACCTGCCGGGCCACGACGGTGACCAGTGCCTGCCGACCGGTGGGCGTCACCAGCCGGTCCGTAACCACCAGCCACAACGCCCACTCGACGGTCGGACACCACGTGCCCCGGCAGCCGGCGCAGCCCCGACCCTCGGCGTGCGCGGTGATCGTCGCCCAGGCCCAGTCGACCGCCGGTCCGGCACCACCGCCCGGCACGGCGGTCATTGGACCCGCTCCAGAGCCGCGCGTACGTCCCCAGCCGTGACCGCCGCCGGCAGCGTCCCGCCGAGCAACACCCGGACGGCGTGCTCCCGACGGTGGACCTCGATCGCCCAGGCCCGGAGCGGGCAGCCGTCCGGCCCGCACCGGTCGCACTTCCGCAGCGCGTGCGTGCCGAGGACCAGCCGAGCGAAGGCGCACTCGACCGGTACCGGCCACTGGACCGTCACCCAGCGCCGCAGCATCCGGATCAGCACAGCCGGACCAGCCCGGACCGCGTCCCGACCGGGCCGGAATCGACCCGGCGACGGACCGCCGCGAGCAGCACCAGGCACCCGCCCCGAGGCGCACACTCCGCGCACCGGCCGCCACCGGCGTGCGCCTCGAAGATCTGCTCGTCCGCCTGGTGTTGTTCCGAGTTGGTCAACGTCCACGCCTCCTTCGACCGTGGCGCCCCGGATCCCCGATCAGGAGCGCCACTCTCCACCTGTTGTCGGCGCCGGTCGGGTCAACCCTCGGAGAAGGCAGGCCCGACCGGCCGGACGCCCGGCTCGACGAACGAAGGGACTTCCCTCGAACCGCGCATCCGTGACAGGAACGCTACGGAGAGCAGCGGCGAGGCGTATTACGCGGTGTTATGCGTACACTTCGATGCCGAAGCGGCGGGCCAACACGCGCAGATCCTCCGAGATGGATCGACGCTGTGCTCGCCGGACCATCGCCACCACTGAATCGCGAGCTATCGGGTTCATCGCGAAGAGCCGCGGCGCAGCGCGCTCGGCCCGGATGAACGCGACCAGCGCCTCCCGGTCGGCCTCGGCCAGGTGGGACCGGGCGTCGTCCTGCCTGCCGGCCACTGCCGACGTGAACGCGGCGGCCAGGTGGAGTTGGCCGAGAACCTGCCGGACGTCCTGGGCGGCAGCCGTCGACTGGAGATCGACCAGGGCGCGGTCGGCCACCCGGGCGGCGAGTTCGGGCGCCTCCATCGGCAGAGACTGGGTGCAGGTGAAACGGGTCGCGCCGATCCAGGCCGGCGACTCGGTCTCCTGCGCCGCCGCCAGGGCAACCTTCGCCGCATTGAGCGCCAGGTGCCGATAGCCGATGTGCCGCAGACACGTCGAGGTCTGGTACGCGACCTGCGCGAGCATCGTCCCGCCGTAGCCTGCGGCGTCCAGGAGCAGCCCGGGGAGCAGTGGTGCCATGGCGGCGTGGTTGGCACGGAGGCGAAGCGCGGCACTCTGTTCGATCGCGGCGGTCAGCTCGCCGATGCTGTGGCTGGGCGTACGCCGCTCGCCTTCCTCGATCTCGATCAGGGCCGCCCAGATCGCCGGAACCGCGTCGGCAGCACCCGCCTTGGCCGGGTCGGTGGGGTCACCCGGCTGGTCGAGCAGGTCCGCGACGGTCACCTGGAGCGCGGCCGCGATGCCGACAAGCGTGGATCGCCGGTCGACGACCCTCCGCCCGGCCTCCACCTGCGAGATGTAGGACTGCGAGACACCGGCCAGCCCGGCCAGGACCGTCTGGGTCATGCCGCCCCGCCGCAGACGCCGGTAGCGGATCCGCGCACCGATGCTGTCGGCCATCTCGATCTCCCAGGTCAAGCTGGGTGGACGTGACCGCTGACCTCGGCCACCATTCCGGACGGTAGCACCCGAAGCGACCCGGTTCGATGTTCGACAGCGGTCACTGCGCGAACAGCACCGCCGACACCCGGTTACCCTTCGGTGGCGAGTGCCTGCTCCAGGCGTACCTCGGCGAGGGCTTCGGCACGGGCGATCGAACCGGTGGGTAGCGCCGCGACCACCGCGGCGGCTGCCACCGCCACGCCGGCGAAGACGAAGGCCCACGGTACGCCGACCTGGTCGGCGAGTACTCCGGCCACCGCGCCGCCGGCCGCGCTGGCCGCCACCGCGACGGTGACCACCCAGGTGTACGCCTCGTTCAGCATGCTGACCGGGGAGATCCGGCCGACCATCGTGTTCTCCACGGTCAGTGCGGGCGCGATGGTGGCCCCACCGACGACCAGGGCCACGCCGAGCGCGATCGGGTTCGGCATCACCGCGAAGACCGCGAAGGTGGCCGCGAGCAGGCCGAGGAGCTGGGCGAACTGCCGTGCGGCGTTCCGGGCCGGCTTGCGGGTGCCGAACCAGAGGCCGCCGATCGCGCTGCCGGTCCCCCAGGTCGCCAGCAGCACCCCGGCCACGCTCTCCGCGTCGACCGGGTCGTGTGCGGAGGCGTACGCCGGCACGGCCACCCCGGCGGCGCCGAACGCGATGCCGAGCCCGGCCACGCAGAACAGCAGGGCCGGGAAGCCGCCGACCCGCAGCGGGCCGAGTCCCTTGGCGTGGCTGCCACTCGGGTGGGGCCGCCAGCCGCGCATCACCCGGCCGAGTGCCACGGTCAGGGTGCCGACCAGGGTCACCACGGCGGCCCCGAGCAGTGCCGCCCCGGCGTCGGCGACCAGCACGAACCCGGCGACCAGCAGCGGGCCGAGCACGAAGACCAGCTCGAAGAGCGTGGTCTCGGCGGCGAGCGCGGTGTTGCGCAGGGCGTACCGGCCGGAGGCGGGGTCGGTGAGGTCGTTCCAGGCGCCCCGGATGGCGGCGGTCAGCGGCGGGAACGTCGCGCCGGCCACCGCCGAGGCGGCGAAGATCACTGCCAGCGCGTCCGAGCCGGCGCGGCTGGCCAGCAGCAGCCCGACCAGGGCCACCGGGTGTGTCACGCCGGTGACCAGCAGCACCGGGCTCGGCCCGACCCGGTCGGCGATCCGGCCGGCGATCGGGCTGACCGCGGCGCCGGCGAGCGCGTAGACGCCGCCGGCCACGGCGGCGAGCGAATACCGGCCGGTGACCTGCTCGACGACGAGCAGCAGCGCCAGCGGGGTCATGCCGATGCCGAGCCGGCCGACTATGCCGGAGACGAGCAGCATCGGTGCACCAGGGATCCGCCACACTCCCAGGTACTGGCGCAGCGCGGTCACGGCGGAACTCCCTTTGCGGGTCGGTGGTGGCGTGTGTAACGAGCGGATAGCCAACCGACCCTAACCTGAGCTCTGCGTCCCGCAGTACCGGATTCCCGGCTGTGCGCTGCCGGTCACGTCCCACCGCAGCACGCGCACCTCACATAGCAGAGAACCTGCGCCCGCTCGGCGTCGATGCCGTGGGCGCAGGTCCTCGGCCGGAGGTGTTAGGAGGGGGCCCTTCTACAACAGAAAACGATAAGCGGGGGCCCTTCCTTACTCAGCGCTGGTACTGCACCGGGCCGACGTTGGTGGCCGCCATCCGCTCCAGGCGGCGTACCCGCTCCTCCATCTTCGGGTGGGTGGAGAAGAGGTTCGCAACGCCGCCACCCTTGAACGGGTTGTCGATCATCAGGTGGGCGGTGCTGGTCAGCCGGTTGTCGGCCGGCAGCGGCAGCGCCTTGGTGCCAGCGTGGATCTTGCGAAGCGCGCTGGCCAGCGCCAGCGGGTCGCGGGTGAGCGCGGCACCCGAGGCGTCCGCCTGGAACTCCCGGTTACGGCTGATGGCGAGCTGGATCAGGGTGGCCGCGATCGGGCCGAGGATCAGCGTCAGCAGCAGTACCGCCGGGTTCGGCGAGTCCTCGTCGTCCCCGCCGCCGAGCGGGATGAACCAGGCGATGTTGGCCAGCATGGTGATGATGCCGGCCAGGCCGGCGGCCACGCTGGAGATCAGGATGTCCCGGTTGTAGACGTGGGACAGCTCGTGCCCGATGACGCCCCGCAGCTCCCGGTAGTCCAGGATCTGCGTGATGCCCTGGGTCACGGCGACCGCCGCGTTCTTCGGGTTGCGCCCGGTGGCGAACGCGTTGGGCTGCATGGTCGGGCTTACGTACAACCGGGGCATCGGCTGCTTCGCCTCGGTCGCCAGCTCCCGGACCATCTGGTAGAGCGCCGGGAATTCGGCCTCGGTGACCGGTTGGGCCCGCATCGAGCGAAGTGCGAGCTTGTCCGACCAGAAGTAGCTGGCAGCGTTCAGGGCCAGCGACACGAAGACGGCGATCACCAGACCGCCGCTGCCGCCGAACCAGTAGCCGACGCCGAGGATCAGTGCGGTGAGCAGGCCAAGTAGCGCGGCTGTCTTGAGCCGGTTGTGATGGCTATGCACGATAACTCCTTCGGTGCGCGGGCCGGTGGACCCGCTGACCGGTACAACACCGGGATACCCTCTCCACAATCCGGATATGACTGAGAGTTGCCTGGGAAAGGGCCATGTCGAGGGCCGAAGGCGGCCGAAATCACACCCGGAGGACGAACCTCACAGCGCGGCGACGTCCAGGATCAACTGTGGGGCGAAGCCGACGACCACCGCGACGGCGGTGGCCAGGGCCAGCGCGGCGACAACCGCCCAGGCCGGTCGTGCCGGCTCGGCGGCCGGGACCGGGCTGCCGTCGTCGGGCGGGACCGGGGCGGCCGGATCGGCGGCGGCCGGCACGACGGGTGCGGCAGCCGCTTCCCCGGCCCGGTCGGCGGCCGGCTCGGGAGCGTAGAGGGTGGCGGCGACCCGTACGTAGTAGGCGAGTCCGACCACCGCGTTCAGCGCCACCACCACGGCGAGCCAGCCTGCCTCCCCGGCGAGCAGCGACCGCACGACGGTGATCTTGGCGAACAGCCCGGCCAGCCCCGGCGGCAACCCGGCCAGCCCGACCAGGGCGAACACGAACGCCGCCCCGACCCACGGCCGGCGCCGGGCCGCACCCCGGTAGTCGGCGATCTCGCCGCCGTCGGCGACCGCCGGCCGCAGCGCCACCACCGCCCCGAACGCGGCCAGCTCCAGCAGCACGAAGAAGACCGTGTACGCCACCGCGGCGGCGACCGCCGTGTCGACCGCCTCCGCACTGCGCCCCGAGGCCAGCGCCAGTGCGCCGAGCGGGGCCAGGATGTAGCCGGCCTGGGCCACCGACGACCAGGCCAGCAGCCGGACCATCCGGCGCTGCCGGAGCGCCACCAGGTTGCCGACGGTCATCGTCAGCACCGCCACCGCCGCCAGCACCGGGCCGGTCAGCCGCGCCGGCAGCGCGGCGGCGGTGACCGCGAGCAGCGCGACCACCCCGCCCAGCTTCGACGCGGTCGACAGGTACGCCGCCACCGGCACCGGGGCGCCGTCGTAGGTGGCCGGCGCCCAGGCGTGGAACGGCACCGCCGCCACCTTGAAAGCCAGCCCGAGCACGACCAGGGCCACCGCGACCACGGTCAGCGGCAGGCTCAGCAGCGCCGGCCCGGTCGGGAAGTCGCCGCCGCCGAGCGCCACCGGCCGGTTCGCCTCGGCGGTGAAGACCGCGTCCAGTCGACTCAGGTGCACCGCCCCGGTGACCGCGTAGAGCAGCGCCGCACCGAGCAGGGTGACGGCGGTGGCGACCACGCTCACCACGAAGAAGGTGAGCGCCGCCTCGGCACCGGCGACACTGCGCTGCCGGAGCCCGACCAGCACGTAGAGCGGCAGGGTCAGGGTTTCCAGCGCCACGACCAGGGTGATCAGGTCGCCGGCCGCGCCGAGTACCACGCCGCCGGTCATCGAGCAGGCGAGCAGGAAGCAGTACTCCCCCGGCGGCACCTGGCCGGACCGGAGCAGCGGGACGGAGAGCGCCAGCACCCCGAGGGTGAGCAGCGCGAAGAGGCAGCCGACCAGCGCCGCCCGGCCGTTCGCCAGATAGGAGCAGTCGGTGCCGGCGCAGAACGTCCGGCGCGGTCCGGCGACGCCGACCAGCACCGCACCGAGGGCGGTGGCGGCGGCCCCGGCCGCGAAGACGGCCACCGTCGCGCCCCGCCGGGCCAGCAGCAGGTCCGCCAGCAGCACGAGTACGGCGGTACCGGCCGCCAGGTACGCCGGCAGCAGCGCCACACTGTCCACGGTCTGGATCACGACGCCCACCCGTCGGCCGAGCTGCTCATCGGATCGCCTCCAGCAGCGCCTCGACCGGCACCTCGGCATAGCCGAGCACCAGGGTCGGGGCGAGCCCGAGCGCCACGGCGAGCAGCACCAGCGGCCCCCAGGCGGCCCACTCCGCCCCGGCCAGTCCCGGCGTCAGCGTCAGCACCCTCGGGCTGGCCGGCCCGTGCGTGACCCGGCGCAGCAGCCGCAGCAGGTACGCCGCCGTCAGCGCGCCGCCGAGCGCGGCGAGCACGGCCAGGGTGGTCCAGAGTGGACCTCCCACCTGCCAGGCGGCCACCACCGCGAAGGCTTCGCCCCAGAATCCGGCCAGGCCGGGTAGTCCGAGCGAGGCGACGGCGGCGAAGCCGAGCAGCCCGGCCAGCCGCGGGCTGCTCTCCCGGAGCCCGCCCAGTTCGGCCAGCCCCCCGGTGTGCGCGCGGTCCTTGACCGCCCCGGCCAGGAAGAAGAGCAGGCCGGTGATGACCCCGTGTGCGATGTTCCCGATCAGCGCCGCCTGGAGGCCGGTGGCGGTGAGCGTGGCGATGCCGAGCAGCACGAACCCCATGTGCCCGACACTCGAATAGGCGATCAGCCGCTTCAGCTCGCTCTGCGCCAGGCAGACCAGCGAGCCGACGATTATCGCCGCCACCGCCAGCACCCCGAGCACCCCGGCCGCCGCCCGCGCCCCCTCCGGCGCCACCCCGACCGCCACCCGGATCAGCCCGTAGGTGCCCATCTTCAGCAGTACGCCGGCCAGGATCACGCTGCCGACCGTCGGCGCGGCGGTGTGCGCGTCCGGCAGCCAGGAGTGCAGCGGCCAGAGCGGACTCTTCACCGCGAACGCGATCGCCAGCAGCACGAACGCGCCGATCTGGGTGCCCCGGGACAGGCCGGTGCCGCCGGTCAGCTCGGTCAGGTCGGCGGTGCCGGCGGCGGTCACCACGGTGAAGACGCCGACCAGCAGCAGCACCGAGCCGAAGAGGGTGTAGAGGGCGAACTTCCGGGCCGCGTGCTGCCGGCCCTCGCCGCCCCAGACCGCGATGATCGCGTACATCGGCAGCAGGACGACCTCGAAGAAGAGGAAGAAGAGCACCAGGTCGAGGGCGAGGAAGGTGCCGAGGATGCCGACCTCGACCACCAGCAGCAGCGCGACGAGGCTGCGGCCCCGGCCCGGCGCCGGCACCCGCCACCAGGTGTACGCGCAGCAGAGCAGCGTCAGCAGCGCGGTAAGCACCACCAGCGGGTAGGAGATCCCGTCCACGCCGAGCTGGAACCGCAGGTCGAGTCCGGGCACCCAGGCCAGGTCCACCTGGTGCCACGGCCAGATGGCCGGCGCCGCCGTCCCGGGCGCGCCGACCGGGGACGCGTCGTAGACCACCCAACTGTCGGTGGCGCCCAGCACGAGCAGCGCGGCGAGCACCAGGGTCACCGCCGCGAAGGCCGTACCGGTGATCCGGGCGGCCCGGTCGAACCGCCCCGGCAGCAGAGCGAGCACCGCCGCACCGACCGCCGGCACCGCCAGCGTGCCGACCAGCCCCGTCCCGCCGAGGGTCATGCCACGCCCCCGAGGGCCAGTACGGCGGCGAGGCCGAGCAGCAGGGCGCCGCCGAGTACCGCCACCACCGCCCGGGGCACCCCGGCCCGGTGCAGCGACTCCAGCCCGCCGCCGAGTCCGCCGGTCCCCCGGCCGGTCCGCTCGACCGCCCCGTCCACCAGCCCCTCGTCGGCGCGCCGGGCCAGCCGGCCGAGCGCCCGCACCGGGCGTACGACAAGGGCGTGCTGGGCCTCGTCGAGCCAGAAGGCGCGGGCGAAGGCCGGGCGCAGCGGCCCCAGCGCGGTCGCCGGGTCGGCGGCCGGGTCGGCCCGCCAGCGCCACCAGGCGAGCGCCGCACCGGCGACCAGCAACGCCACCGGGATGATCACGAAGCTGCCCAGGTGGGCCTCGTCGAGCGCCAGCGCGTCCCGGAACGGGGTGACGAAGACCGCCAGTCCGAGTAGCGCGCTCGGCACCGCGAGCAGGATCACCGGCCAGCGCAGCAGGCCGGGCGGGTCGTGCGGCGGGCCGGCCGGGGTGTGCGCGGGCGAGCCGGCCGGCGCGTCGATCGCCGACGCGCCCCGCTCGGCGGGCGACAGGTCCGGGCTCGCCGGGCCGGCGTGCGCTGCCGGGCTCGCCGGGCCGGCGTGCGCTGCCGGGGTGTCGACCGGGTGGGTCTGCGCCCGGGAGGTGCCGAGGAAGGTGCGCAGCAGCAGGCGGGTGGCGTACCAGGCGGTCAGCGCGACCCCGGCCAGCCCGGCCAGCCAGACCAGCCAGCCGACCCAGGCTGCGGTCGGGCCGGCGTGGTGCCGGGCCGCCCGCTCGGCGACAACCAGGATGCCGTCCTTGCTCCAGAAGCCGGCCAGCGGCGGCACCCCGGCCAGCGCGGCCAGCCCGACCGTGGTGCACCAGAAGGTCACCGGCATCGGCCGGCGCAGCCCGCCCATCGCCGACATCAGGTTGCTGCCGACTGCGTGGATCACCGCACCCGCGGCCAGGAAGAGCAGCGCCTTGAAGGCAGCATGGCTGAGCAGGTGGAACAGTGCGGCCGGCGGCGAGCCGACCGCCAGCGCCCCGGCCATGTAGCCGAGCTGGGAGACCGTCGACCAGGCGAGTACCCGCTTGATGTCGTCCTGGGCGGTGGCGGCGAGCGCGCCGAGCAGCAGGGTGACCGCCGCCAGCACACCGAGCACGGCGAGCGCGGCCGGGGCCTGCTCGAAGAGCGGGAAGAGCCGGGTCAGCACGTAGATCCCGGCGGCCACCATCGTCGCGGCGTGGATCAGCGCGGAGATCGGGGTCGGGCCGGCCATCGCGTCCGGCAGCCAGGTGTGCAGCGGGAACTGGGCGCTCTTCCCGGCCACCCCGGCGAGCAGCAGCAGGCAGGCGGCGGTGAGGGTGCCGGGGCTGAAGTCGTGGGCCAGCACGTCCGAGATCCGGAAACTGCCGGCCTGCACGCCGAGGATCACGATGCCGAGCAGGAAGCCGACGTCGCCGACCCGGGTCACCAGGAACGCCTTCACGGCGGCGGCCGGCGCCTCCGGCAGCCGCCGGTCGTGGCCGATGAGCAGGTAGGAGCAGATGCCCATCACCTCCCAGCCGACCAGCAGCATGATCAGGTCACCGGCGACCACCACCAGCAGCATCGCGGCGGTGAAGAGGCTGATCTGGGCGGCGTAGGGGGCGTACCGGTCGTCGTCGTGCAGATAGCCGACCGAGTAGACCTGCACCGCCAGGGCCACCGCGGCGACCGCCACCGCGACCAGGGCGGCGGCCGGGTCCAGCCGGAGCGTGAGGGTGACCGCCAGCCCGCCGAAGTCGACCCACCCGGTGCCCGCCTCGGCACCCCGGCCGTCGAGGGCGACGACCAGGCCGATCGCCGCCGCCAGCGCCACCGCCGCGCCGCCGATGCCGAGCGCCGCCGCACCCGCCCGGGACCGCTGCGGCAGCAGCAACCCGACCAGGGCCAGTCCGAAGGGTACGGACGGCAGCAGCGCGGCCAGCACCGTCGCGGCGCTCATCGGCCCGCCCCCGGCGTAGTCCCCGGTCGCGCCGGCCCTGTCCCAGGTCCCGGTCCCGGTGCCGGCGTCGGGCCGGTGCCGGTCCGGGCCGGAGCCGCCACGATCCCCTGCGGGCCGGCGTCCGGGGTGTGCGTGTCGAGGCGTACGTCGTCGACTGTCACCGTGCCGCGCAGCCGGTAGAGCTGGAGCACGATCGCCAGCCCCACCCCCACCTCGGCGGCGGCGATCACGATGACGAAGAGCGTGAACACCTGCCCGGTCAGCGGCAGCGGGGCGGCACCGTCGGCGCCCGGGGCGGGGTGGCCCAGCGCCCGGTGCAGCGGGGCGGCGTCGGCGGTGACCAGCAGCAGGTTCACCGCGTTCAGCATCAGCTCCACGGCCATCAGCACCAGTACGGCGTTGCGCCGGCGCAGGACGCCGTAGACGCCGATGCCGAAGAGGAGGGCGGCGACGACGTACGGGATGGCGGGTCTCACCGGGGCCGCCCCGGCAGCCGTACGCTCACCGCGATCGCACCGACGAGTGCGGAGAGCAGCAGCACCGAGAGCACCTCGAACGGGAGCACCCAGGAGCGGAACAGCTCGGTGCCGACCCGTTCGGCGGTGCCCGGCTCGGGCAGCTCCACGGTGGACCACCGGTACGCGTCGACGAGCAGGGCGGCCAGGCCCAGCCCGGTCCCGCCGCCGACGAGCGCGGCCGGCCAGCCGGGCCGGTCCAGGTCGTCGGCGGCGCCGATCGGCGCCCGGGTCAGCATCACCGCGAAGAGCAGCAGCACCACCACCGCGCCGACGTAGATCAACAACTGCACCCAGGCGACCAGCTCGGCGGTGAGCACCAGGTAGAGCCCGGCGACCGCGCCCAGGCAGACCACCAGGTAGAGGCCGGCCCGGACCAGGTGCCGGGTGGCGACCACGAGTACGCCGGAGCCGACCGCCACCGCCCCGAGGGCCAGCATCAGCACGTCGGCGGCGGTCACGGCGGCTCCTCCTCCCGGCCCGCAGCGGCGGCGGGGCTGCCGGCGGGACGGGTGGCGGGACGGCCGGCGGGGCGGGCGGCGGCCTTCTGCGCGGCGGTCTCCTCCTTGGCCGGCTCGCCGTTCGGGTCGTGCGCGGGCGGCGGCGGCACGCTGCCCATCCACTCCCCGAGGTGCTCCTTGTCGTGCAGCAGGTCCCGGATGTCGTACTCGGCGTACTCGAACTCCGGCGACCAGTAGAGCGCGTCGAAGGGGCAGACCTCGATGCAGATGCCGCAGTACATGCAGAGCGAGAAGTCGATGTCGAAGCGGTCCAGTACGTTGCGCTGGCGCGGCCGGGCCGCACCGGGCATCGCCACCTCCTCCTTGTGGGAGTCGATGTAGATGCACCAGTCCGGGCACTCCCGGGCGCAGAGCATGCAGACCGTGCAGTTCTCCTCCAGCAGGGCGATCACGCCCCGGGATCGTGGCGGCAGCTCGGGGGCGACGTCCGGGTACTGCTGGGTGTGCGAGTGCCGCGTCATCGTCCTGAAGGTGACGGCAAGCCCCTTCGTCAACCCCTCGCCCGGCACACTCATGCGCCTTATCCTGCCGTGTCGGCGGTTCCGGCGCGACCACCCCTGGCCAGTTGAAGCGGTACGGTGGCGTCGGGTGACCTGAGCCCCGCCGTCCGCGAGAGGGATGCCATGACCGCGGCCCTGAACGATCCGTACCCGCCCAGCGGCGGGTGGACCACCGACGACCTCGACGCCATGCCCGACGACGGCCACCGCCGCGAGCTTCTCGACGGAGTCTTGATCATGTCGCCCTCCCCCACCGCGGCACACCAGACCATCGCCGGCCGTCTGATGGTCGCGCTCGAAGAGGACTGCCCCGACCAGTACGACGTGACCCAGGCCGTCGAGGTGCGGCTCAGCCAGCGCCGCTCGTTCATCCCGGACGTGCTGGTCAGCACGGCCACCGCGGCGGCCCGCCGGACCGCCCGGTACGAGCCGCACGAGGTGGTACTCGCCGTCGAGATCGTCTCGGACAGCTCGGAGAGCATGGACCGGTTCACCAAGCCGGCCCTCTACGCCAGGGCCGGCATACCGTTCTACTGGCGGATCGAGACGAAGCACGGGCTGGTCGTGCACACCAACCGGCTGGACCCGGTCGAGGAGGTCTACGTCGAGACGGGCCGGTGGACGAAGTTCGTCGACACCGGCGAGCCCTGGCCGATCAACCTGCCGATCAGCCGGCTGACCCCCCGGCACCTGTAGCCCAACCCGGCTCGCCGCCCCGCGCATCGCTCCGGCGACGACGGACATCGCGGGTGGGGCGGGGGTCGCGAACGGCCGCACACTGCTCTCGCAGAGCGGCGCGGAGCCCGTCCGCGCCGCCCGGACGAGGGGGTGGCGGCGTGGAACTCGACGCACGCGAGGCGCTGGTCCTCAGCGGCCATCTGGACGTCGCGGCGGACGGCCCGCCGCTACCCGCCGAGGTCGTCCGGACACGACTTGTCGAAACGATCCGGCTGCATCGGATGATCGGCGGATTGTGTCAGGCGTGTGGCGAGCGGGCCGGTCCAGGCGGCCGGTGCTTCAAAGCCGCGATAGCGGTGGAATGGTGCCGGCAAAACCCGACGACGTTTCTCGATCAGTCGGTTCCCGGGGTCGTGGAGTCGGACCGTCGCGGCAACGACGGCCCGACTCCACGACCCCGGGCCGCCGCCACCCGGCCGAGCGGCCCGAAGCGGTGACCTCGACGCGTCCGACCATCGTCGCCATTCGCGGCTGGGCGCCCGGGATCAGGCGATCGCCAACTTCACCCCGGCGGTCAGCACCAGCTGGCCGAGCGCCACCGGGACCAACACCAGCCAGCAGAGCCGCTGCAACTGGTCCTCGCGCAGCCGGGGGTACGTCACCCGGAACCAGATGATCACGAACGAGACGGCGAAGACCTTCAGCAGGGTCCAGAGCCAGCCGAGGTACTCGTCACCGAACGGCCCCTGCCAACCGCCGAGGAACAGCACCGTGGTCAGCGCGGCGATCACCACGATGCCGACGTACTCGGCGAGCAGGAAGAAGGCGAACCGGAGACCCGTGTACTCGGTCATGTACCCGAAGACCAGTTCGGAGTCGGCGATCGGCATGTCGAACGGCGGGCGGCGGATCTCGGCGAGCCCGGCGACGAAGAAGACCACCATCGCCGGGGCCTGCCAGAGCAGCCACCACGGCTGCCACGCCTGCACGATGCCGGGCAGGCTCAGCGTGCCGGCCGCCATCGCCACACTTGCCGCCGCGAGCACCAGCGGCAGTTCGTAGCCGAGCAACTGGGCGGCGCCCCGGAGCCCGCCGAGCAGGCTGTACTTGTTGGCCGAGGCCCAGGCCGACATGAGTACCGCGACCACCCCGACGCCGACCACCGCGAGCACGAAGAAGAGCCCGATGTCCAGCGGCTGCCCGACCAGGTCGTTCGGGCCGAGCGGGATCACCAGCAATGCCAGCAGGTACGGCACCAGCGCCACCACCGGGGCGAGCCGGAACACCGCCCGGTCCGCCTCGCGCGGGGTGATGTCCTCCTTCTGCACGAACTTGACGCCGTCGGCGATCAACTGTGCCCAGCCGTGGAAGCCACCCGCGTACATCGGGCCGAGCCGGCCCTGCATGTGCGCCATCACCTTGTGCTCGGCCTGCCCGACCACCAGCGGCAGGACCAGGAACGCCGCCACCACCCCGACGACCCGGACCAGCAGTTCCAGCCAGAGCGGCATCACGCGCCCCCGTCCCGGCGCTCCGGCTCCGCCGCCCCGGCCCCGCCAGCCACCCCGCCGCCGCCATCATCCGGCGACCCCGAGGCAGACCGGGCCGGCGGCCCCGACGCGGGCGCGGCCGGCGGGGTGCGGCGCGGCGGTCTGTTGGCCGGGGAGGTCCGGGCGGGCGGGCCGGAGGCGGGTGCGGCGGAGACGGGTACGGCGGCGGCCACCCCCCACTCCCCAGGTGCCGGTACGCCCGGTGGGCGCATCGCCTGCCGCCGGGTGGTACCCGCCTCGGACTCGCCCGGCTCCTTCGCACCCGGCCACGCCTTCGCCACCCGGGAGGCGAGCACGAACTCCTTGCGCAGCGGATGCCCCTCGAACTCCGGCGGCAGCAGCAGGGGCGCCAGGCCGGGATGGCCGGCGAAGTCGACGCCGAACATCTCGTGCGTCTCCCGCTCGTGCCAGGCCGCCCCCGGATAGAGGTCCACCACGGACCCGACGGTCGCGGCGTCCCGGGGCACCCGGGTCCGGAGCAGCACGCCGTGCCGGTGCCGGGTCGACCAGAGGTGCGCCACCACGTCGAACCCGCCGTCCAACTCGTCGACGGCGGAGAGCCAGTCGAAGAAGTCGCAGGCCAGCTCGGTGTCGTCCCGGACCGCCCGGACCGCGTCCCGCCACCGGCCGGCCGGTACGTCGACGGTCGCCCGCGCGTACGCCTGGCCGCCGGACTGCCCGACGGTCGTCTCCGCATCCGCGAGCAGGGTGGCCAACCGGTCACCGACCTGTTCCGGGGTCATGTCCGCGATCCTAGGGCCATCTCCGGCCGTACCGCCGGGCCCGGACGGGTTATTCGGCAACTCCCGGCGTACCGGACAGTCCGGGAGGGAAGAATGACCAGGTGCGTGCGATTACCGTGACCCCGGGCCGGGCCGGCTCGCTGCGACTGGCCGACGACTTCCCGGAGCCGAGCCCCGAAGAGGGCGCGGTGCTGGTGGAGGCCGTCGCGGTCGGTGTCTGCGGCACCGACCGCGAGATCATCGACGGCGATTACGGCGAGCCGCCGCCCGGCAGCACCGAACTGGTGCTCGGGCACGAGTCGCTGGGCCGGGTGCTGGAGGACCCGAGCGGCTCGCTCGCCCCCGGTGACCTGGTCGCCGGGATCGTCCGGCACCCGGACCCGGTGCCCTGCACCAACTGCGCGGTCGGCGAGTGGGACATGTGCCGCAACGGTCTCTACACCGAGCACGGCATCAAGTGCCTCCAGGGTTTCGCCCGGGACCGCTGGCGGGTCTCGCCGAAGTTCGCCGTACGCCTCGACCCGGCCCTCGCCGAGCTGGGCATGCTGCTCGAACCGACGAGTGTGGTGGCGAAGGCGTGGGAGCACATCGAGCGGATCGGCGCCCGCGCCGCCTGGGAACCGAAACGGGTACTGGTGGCCGGGGCGGGACCGATCGGCCTGCTGGCCGCCCTGCTCGCCGCGCAGCGCGGCCACGAGTTGCACGTGCTGAACCGCTCGGCGAACGGCGAGAAGCCGGCCCTGGTGGAGGCGCTCGGCGGCCAGTTCCACACCGGCAGCATCCCCGAGCTGGGCGTGGAGTTCGACATCGTGCTGGAGTGCACCGGCGCCCCGACGGTGGTGCTGGACGCGATGTGCCAGGCGGCGCCGAACGGGATCGTCTGCCTGACCGGCGTCTCCTCCGGCGGGCGGACGATCGACTTCGACGCGGGCGCGCTCAACCGCGAACTGGTGCTGGAGAACAACGTCGTCTTCGGCACCGTGAACGCGAACCGGCGGCACTGGGAACTCGCCGCCGAGGCGCTCGCCGCCGCCGACCGGGACTGGCTGGCCAGGATGGTCACCCGGCGGGTGCCGGTCGACAGGTATGCCGAGGCGTACGCCTCGGAGCCCGACGACATCAAGGTGGTGCTGGAGTTCCCGCACTGACCGACGACCACGGGAACGGTCGGCACCGACGGCACGGGACCGGCTAGCCTCCGGGCCGGGGCGCGCAGGTGGTGACCAGGTCCAGTTCCAGCGTCGTGGCCCGGTCGTCGGTGACCTGGACCGGGCTGGCGGTCCTCGGCCCGGCGTTCCCGTCGGCCGGTAGCCCGTACCAGCAGGTGGTGGCGGCCTCGGCGTACTCGACGTGCACCTGTTGGGTGCGGTGGCCGGGCAGGACGAACCGGCCGTCCGGGCCCGGGTGCGCCGGCCCGGCCCCCGCGACGTCCCCGGTCCGGTGGTGGTACGTCCAGACGTACCCGGAACCGGCCGGCACGCCGCGCCGGGTGAGGGTGCCGGCCAGGCTGCCCCCGGCGACCAGCCGGGCCGGCAGTTCGGCGGTCCGGCCGGCGGCGACCGGGGTGAGTCGGGCGGTCAGCCGGTCGGCGACGTCCCCGGACCACTGCCAGGCGTACCCGTTGCCCGGAGGCGGGACGAACTGCACCGGCCAGGAGTACGGGCCGAGGTCGTCGATCGTGTAGCGGCCGTCCGGTCCCGAGCAGTGCCGGCCGTGCCCGCTGCCCCGGTCGGGCCGGAAGGCGTACGGGTAGGCGCAGACCCCCGGCACCGGCGCCCCGGTCGACGCGTCGGTGACGGTGCCGCCGATCGCGCCGGGCGGGTCCATCACGATCGGCGCGATGGCGGCGGTCCGGCCGGCCCTGATCCGCACCCGGGCGGCGAGCCGCTGGTCACCGGTACCGCCGTTGGGGGTAACCCACTGGGCGCCGTACCGCCGGTCGGTCCGTTCGTACGGGTCGTCGGCCCGGTAGGCATAGAGCTGCACGGTGGCCGAGTGGTCCAGCGGGCCGATCGCGAGCCGGCCGGTGGCGTCGGAGCAGTAGCCGGGCTGGCCGGCGGACTGCCCGCCCCGACCCGGCACGACCAGCCGGACGCAGACCCGGTCCACGGGTCCTCCGGTGACCGAGTCCCGGACCGTGCCGGTCAGCCCGGCACCCGCGACCAGCGTCACCGCGGGCCGGGCCACCGCGCCCCGGACCACCTCGACCGCCGCCGGACGGGCGGGCGGGAAGTGCGAGGGTGCGGCGGTGACGGCCACCTCCCACCGGCCGGGCGGGACCTGGCCGAGCCGGACCAGCCCGGCGGCCCCGCAGGACTCCACGGTCCGGGTGGGGGCGTCGATCCGGGCACAGGGCCGGGGTACCGGTGCTCCGGTCGCCGCGTCGGTGACCCGCACCTCGACGGTGCCGAGTGGCAGCCACGCCTCGTCCAGGGTCAGCGTTCGGGCGTCGGCCAGCGGGTAGGTTCCGGCGTCCGTCCGGTCCTCCCGGCCCGGCAGCCACTGGGTGCCGTGCACGTCGTCGAAGAGGGAGACCTGGTAGCGGCCGGGCCGAAGGTTGCCGATCTGGTAGCGGCCGTCCCCGTCCGGCGTGGCGTACGCCAGCGCGTGCCAGTCCCGGTCGGTGGCCCAGACGGTGACCGTGGCGTCGGCCGGGGCGCCGGAGTCGTCCACCACCCGCCCCCGCAGGGTGCCGGCGCCGGTGCCGAGCACCACGTCGCGTTCCAGCACCGTGTCGCCGGGCACCCAGACGGTCTCGGCGTTGCCGTAGTCGGGTGCGTCCGGCCACCAGTGGGTGCGGTGGCCGGGGGCGGTCACCCGGACCCGGTAGCCGAGGTCGGTCGGCACCCCGCTGATCGAGTACCGGCCGGCGGGATCGGTGCAGAAGGTGGCCTGTTCCACCGTCTCGGTGCGGAGCAGCGCGAGACAGGCGCCGGGCACCGGGCGGCCGTGTTCGGTGCGGACCGTGCCGGCGTAGCCGGCGGAGGTCTGTGCGACCGGCGCGGCCGCCGCCGGTGTGGTCGGCAGGCAGAGCGCCACTACCAGCACTCCGGCCATAGAAGTCACCCAACGCAGTTCCATGAGCCGGGAGAGTAATCGTGCCGGTCCCCCGGACGCGGTTCAATCGGTCAACCTGCCAATTCCGGCAGATCAGGCACCAATCGCTACTTTCCGCCGCCGCTGTCCGGACGGTGGACGGGAGGTCACTGCCGGGCGGCCGGGGGCGGCACCGGAGGCGCGGTGAGCGCGTCGGCGCCGCGCCCGGCCGGTACGCCGCCCCGGTCGGCCGGCGAGGCCAGCTCGTCCGGCCGGGCCACCCCGCCGGGGCCGGAGCGCTCGGCAGCGATCTTGTCCTGTAGGCGCAGGATGCCGTGCAGCAGTGCCTCGGGGCGCGGCGGGCAGCCGGGGACGTAGACGTCGACCGGGATGATCTGGTCCACGCCCTTGGTCACCGAGTACGAGTCCCAGTACGGGCCTCCGCAGTTGGAGCAGGCGCCGAACGAGATCACGTACTTCGGCTCGGGCATCTGGTCGTAGAGCCGCTTGATCGCCGGGGCCATCTTGTCGGTGACCGTCCCGGAGACCACCATCAGGTCGGCCTGCCGGGGACCGTGCGCGAACGGGATCACGCCGAGCCGGATGAAGTCGTGCCGGCCCATGCTGGTCGCGATGAACTCGATCGCGCAGCAGGCCAGCCCGAAGTTGAAGACCCAGAGCGAGTAGCGCCGACCCCAGTTGAGCACGAACCGGATCGGCTCGCCGAGCACCGCCGGCAACTGCACGGTCCACCCCCTCCTCCGGTCCCCGGTCCACGCCTCCGGTTCCCCGTCGACTCGGCCGGTTCCCCGTCGACAGTGAACCACAGGACGCCGGGTCCCGACCCGGGCCGTCACTCCAGCTCGGGTCCGGCTCGGGTCCGCTCGGGTCGGGACCGGGTGCCCGGTCAGCCCGGCAGGCCCCGCCGGTCCCAGACGAACACGTCCGGCGCCTCGTTGCCGTCGGACGGCACGAGGTTGGACGCGTAGGACGCGAAGACGACGTGCCGACCGTCCCCGCTGACCTGGCCGGGCAGCACGCTGCCGTTGCCCTGGACACCGCCGGTGGAGACGCTCACCCGGACCGTCCGCCCCGCCCGGCGATCGTGCAGGAACATGTCCAGGTCCTGGTTGGTGTCCCCGGGCACCAGGTTGGTCGCGTCCGAGCTGAACGCGACGTACCGGCCGTCGGCGCTGATCGACGGGCCGCGACCGGCGGCGTCGGCCTGGACCCCGTCGGACGAGACGCTCACCATCCGGGTGGTCCCGGCCCGGCGGTCCCGGACGAACACGTCCGGGAAGTCGTTGGTGTCGCCGGGCACCAGGTTGAGGGCGAACGAGGTGAAGGCCACGTACCGGCCGTCCGCGCTGATCGCCGGGCTGCGGCTGCCGAGTTCCTCCGCCGGCCCGACCCCCTCGCCCCCGTCGTCGGTCACGCTGACCCGGCTCGTCCGGCCGGTCCGCCGGTCGTGCACGAAGACGTCCGGCGACAGGTTGGTGTCGCCGGACACCAGGTTCGAGGCGCTGGACGAGAAGGCCACGTAGCGGCCGTCCGCCGAGACGGCCGGCTCCTGGCTGAGGTGGTCGCCCTCGGCACCGAGGCTCGACACGCTCACCCTGCCGGTGACGCCGGTGCGCAGGTCGTGGACGAAGACGTCCGAGATGCCGTTCGTGTCGCCGGGGACCAGGGTGGAGGCCCAGGAGTCGAAGGCGACGTACCGGCCGTCCGCGCTGATCGTCGTACCGCCGGCTCCGCTGTCGGCCGGGACGCCTGCGGTGGAGACGCTGGCTATCCGGGTCGTGCCGGTACGCCTGTCGTGCACGAACGCGTCCGATTCGTCGTTCGTGTCGCCGGGCACGAGATTGGACGCCCTGGAGGTGAAGACCACGAACCGGCCGTCGGCGCTGAGTACGGGCTCGACGCTCCAGCCGTCGCCCTGGGTCCCGTCGCTGGCGACGCTCACCCGGGTCGTACTGCCGGCCACCCGGTCGCGGACGAACACGTCGGAATCCCCGTTGGTGTCCCCCGGCACCAGGTTCGCGGAGTACGACGAGAAGGCCACGTACCGCCCGTCCCGGCTGGTCGTGCCGTCGGAACCGCCGGCCTCGCCCTGCTCGCCGGCGCCGGAGACGCTGACCCGGCTGGTCGTGCCGTGACCCGGTGCCGGACCGGCCGCCGGAGAACCGGGGGTTCCGTCGGCGCCGCCGGGTGGTACGGCCAGCATCGCCGCCAGGGCCAGGGACAGCGCAGCACTGATCATCGGGGCCTCACCTCCGGTCGACGCGCACACGTTGCCGTGCGTCGATCGCCAGGCTAGGCCGACCGGGCAACGCGACGGTCCGATCGGGGCGGAACCTCCGGCAACGGGACGGTCCGAGCGGCGCGGGGACTCCGGGCAGGGCGACGGGTCCGGTCAGCGGGCCGGTCCGGCCGGGGGCAGCATCTTCAGCATCTGGTCGATCTGCGCGGTCCGGGACATGTCGATCCGCCGGGCCAGCTCGCGCATCTCGGGGTGGCTGCCGGCCCTCGTCTCCGTCCGGGCCAGCTCGACGGCGCTGTGCTGGTGCCCGATCAGTAGGTTGAGGAAGTCCGTCTCGAACCTCGCCCCGCTGGTCCGGGCCAGCGCGGCGAGCTGCGCCGGGTCGAGTACCGGCAGTCCGCCGTGGTCGGCGTGCGCGTGCGCGGCCGGGTCCGCCGACGGGCTCCGGCCCCAACCGCGCAGCCAGTCCCGCATGGTTTGCTGCTCGGCCTCCTGGGTGACCTCGATCGCGGCGGCCAGGATCTTCAGCTCCTCCTGCCGGGCCCGCTCGGGTGCCAGCCGGACCAGGGCCAGCCCCTGACCGTGCGAGGTCACCATCATCTGCAGGAACATCACGTCGGTGTCGTTGACGGCGCCGGCGGGCGCGGTCGCCGGGACGGAGCCCGCCGCCGCCGGGGTGGGACCGGTCGGCGCGGGTGCCGGCGCCGCCACCGGACCGCCGGTCCCGGCCGGTGCGGGTGCGCAGCCGGCGAGCAGCGCCAGCGTCGCGACGATCAGGGTACGGCGGAAGCGCTTCATGCCCTCGTCTCCTGGTACGGCCTTGGGAGCGGACCTGTGGCGGATACGGACCCGCAGGGGGTACGGGTCCGTATCCGCGACGGGTACGTCCCGGCGGGCTGGCGTCAGACGCGCTGCCAGAGCGCCGGTACGTTCGGCGGCTCCCAGCCGGCGATCGCGGTGTGCGCCTGGCGGCAGCGGTACGTCGCACCGCCGTAGGTCACCTGGCTGCCGACCGAGTACGCCGTACCGGCCCGCCAGGTTCCGCCGGCCGGCGGCGGGGCGGTGGTGGCCGGCGGCGGGGTCGGGCTGTTGGTCCGGGTGGGGGTGGGGTTCGGGTTGGGGTTGCCGCTCCCGCCACCGATCTGGAGGTCGACGCAGACGTAGAACGCGTTCGCGGTGTCGGCGACGTTCCAGATCGCCAGCAGCTTCTGCCGGCCGCTGCGACCGCCCAGGTTCACGCTGTGCGAGACGGTGGCACCGGGCTGCCGGCCGCCGTCGTCGAAGACGGCGATCCGGGAGTTGCCGATGTAGTACTCCCAGGTGCTGGTGGCGTGCCGGGCGGTGAGTACCCAGTTGAAGTTGACCGTCTGGCCGACCGAGGTGGCCGGCCAGGGCCGGCTGTCGTCGTTGAGCACCGAGAAGTGCCCGATGTTGGCGTGGCAGCTGCGCAGCCCCTTCGGGCCCTCCACGCTCTGCGGCTCCCACTGGATCTGGCCGCAGTCGAAGGACACCGCCCGCTGCGCACAGAGCGCCTGCCGGCTCGGTGGTGAGGAGATGTAGCCGTGCGCCTGGGCGGCCTGCGGGGCGACGAGGAGGGCGGAGACGACGGTCGCCACCGTCGTGACCGCCAGGACCACGGTTCTTCGCATCGTGGGCTCCTTTACTGCATCGGGAAGGTCTCTTCAACATAAGAGAAAGATTGTTAACAGTAAATACTCACCGGCAACATTCGTCGATGGATTGCCACGCCGGTCGCCGGTGGCCCACCGCCACCCGGCACCGGTCGCGGGGTGTCGGCCAGCCGACACGATGCGGGGTGCAACCGGTCTTCGGGCGGCGACGTGTCTTGGCCGCAACACGAAACGGGGGGACCGTCCACCCGTCCAATGTGGAGTTGGAGGACAGTCATGACCATCAGCAGGAGCCGCCGGCTGGCGGCCGGCGCACTCGGCGCCGCCACCGCGCTCGCCACTCTCGCCATGGCACCGGCGGCACAGGCCGGGACCCGGGACGGCCAGCCGCCGGCGTACCGGGACACCTCGGTCACGGTCGGCCGGCTCGTGCTGGAGCCGACCGAGCGCGGCTACCGGGGCAGCGTGCCGCTTACCGTCTCCTACCGGGGCCGGGGCAGCGCCGACCTCCAGGTGACCGTCGCCGAGCCGGTGGCCGGCGCCTTCGCCGACATCGACACCGACCTGCCGTGCTGGTTCGGGACCCGTCCCGGCGAGCTGCGCCGGGACATCCACTGTGGCGCGTCGGCGATCCGGGGCGGCGAGCACCGGACGTACACGATCGACTTCGAGGTGCTGACCAGCACCCGGGCGTACCCGATGTCGGTCGACGGCGGTGCGGTGACCGTGCAGACCAGGGACGCGCAGCCGGCGACCGTGACCGACAGCTTCCAGACGCTGTTCCGGTCCACCACCGGGTCGCTGCGCGACCCCCGGCCGTACGTGCAGGACACCCGGACCGACGCGAGCGTCACCGCCGGGGCCGCCACCCTGGTACGCCAGCCCGACGGCAGCTACCTCGGCCGGGTCCCGGTGACCGTCCGGTACGGCGGCGACGCCCCGCACGACATGCTCCAGGTCGAGACGCAACTCCCGGCCGGGGTGCAGCTGCGCGGCATCGAGCCGGGCGCCGTCTGTGCGGGGACCTGGTGCGAGGTGCCGGGCGGCAGGTTCATGCCCGGCGAGGAGCGGTCGGTTGAGGTACTGGTCGGCGCTCCGGCCGGCACCGCCCCCGGCGACCTGGGCACCGGCTCGATCCGGCTGCACGCCGGTTTCTTGTTCACCGAGCTGTCCGACGTGGACCCGTCGGACAACACCGCCGGCTTCGCGGTCACCGCCGTTGACGGCGCTGCCTAGCATGTCGGTCGTCGACGCCCGGCCCCTGACCTTCCAGGGGCCGGGCGGCTCCCTCCTGGCCACCCGGTCGGTCAACCGGTGGGCAGGGCGGGCACACGGAACAGCCACGGGGAGACGGGTGTGCAGGCAGCGGAGTCGGGGCCACGGTTCGACGACGTCTACCGGGCCCACTTCCAGCCGCTTGTCGTCCAGCTGTTCGCGTACGTCGGTGACATGACCGAGGCACAGGACCTGGTGCAGGAGGCGTTCAGCCGCGCCTGGCCGCGCTGGGACCGGATCGCCCGGTACGAGGACCCGGTCGCCTGGGTCCGCCGGGTCGCCTGGAACACCGCCACCAGCCGGTGGCGCCGGCTGCGTACCGCCCGGAGATATCTGGAGCGGCAGCGGCCGGAGAACGTACCCGGTCCCGGCCCGGACCGGGTGGCCCTGGCGGCGGCGCTGGCGACCCTGCCGCCGAACCAGCGCCGGGCCGTGGTGCTGCACCACCTGGCGGACCTCTCCATCAGCGAGATCGCCCTGGAGTGCGAGGTGGCCCCGGCACGGTCAAATCCTGGCTGCACCGGGGGCGGATCGCGCTGGCCGCCCGACTCGGCGACACTGCTCGGGACGGCACGGACTCCCGGTCGGCTGGCACGGACTCCCGATCGGGTGGCACGGACTCCCGATCCGGTGGCACGGCCGGCAGGTCCGGCGGCCGGAAACCGACGGAGCCGACCGGTCGGATGGAGGTGAGCTGAGGTGGCGGAGCTGGACCCGGCGACCAACCGCCGGCTCGACGCGGCCTTCGCCGACTTCCGGGCCGAGGCGCTGGACCGGATGACGAGCGGAGATCCGGACGCCCCCCGGCGGATCGCCTACCGGCGCACCCGCAACCGGATGGCCGCCACCGGGGCGCTCGCGCTGGCCGTGGTGGCCGGCAGCCTGGTCGGCGTACTCGGCCTGCCCGGTGTCGAACGGTCCGACCCGCCGGTCGCCGAGACCCCCAACCCGACCGCCGCGCCGACGGGCGCCGCGCCGTCGGCCGCCCCCTCCGGCTCTCCCACGCCGAGCGGCACCCCCAGCCCGAGCGCCACGCCCAGCCCGACGGTGTCGCCGACCGCCCCGGCCACCCCGGTCGGCCCGCCGCCGACCCGCCCGCCCGACCAGGGCCAGGCTCCCGACCCCGGACCGGCCGAGCCGTCCCGGCCGACGGACCTGGTGCTGACCGGCCCGTCCGAGGTGACCCTCACCCCGGTCGACGGGAGATACAGCGGCAGCATCCCGATCGCCATCCGCAACCAGGGCGAGCAGCCGTACGACGCGAACGCCCTGATCGTGGTGGAGCCGCTGGAGGTGCGGACCCGCACCGACGGCAGCGAGTTCGGCGCCTGCTGGTACACCGACGAGAACAACGAGACCCGCACCAACGAGTGCACCGGGTTCCGCACCGTCCCGTCCGGCGGCTCCCAGACCACCGCCCTGACCCTCTTCGTCGACGTGGCGCCGGCACCGGGCACCCGGACGATCGAGGGCTACCGGATGACCATCCGCAGCAACCTGGACGGCAGGCTGCTGACCGACCGGACGCCCGGCAACAACACCATCGAGGTACGCCTCCGGCTGGTCGGCGACTGAGCTGACCGGCGAGGGCCAGGGCGGCGGCGGTCCCGTCCCCGGTGCCCGCCGGTCGGCTCGGCCGGCACCGGACCGCAGATCAGTAGCCGGGGCGTTGCAGCAGGCCGAGGAACTCCGCCAGCAGCGCCTCCCGGACCGGGACCGGCGCCGCGTCCAGCAGGGTGTTGACCGGGGCCATCCGCTCCGGCGGACGGCCGGCGGCCGGGTCCAGGCCCAGCCCGCCGGCCACCCCGGCGACCAGCTCCGGGGTGAGCGACTCGGGCCTCAGCGTGTCGAGGACGCCCAGCAGTTCGGCGGGAAGCGCGACCGGGCCGGCCGAGCGGGCGTCCGCCACCGCCGCCCGCAGGTCCGCGCCGAACTCCGGCACCCGGGGCGCCACCGAGGCGGTCACCGAGAGGTGGATGCTGGCCGGCAGGCCGGCGTACGAGAGCTGGGGCTGGGTGTGCCAGCCACGCCGGGTCAGCTCGTCGGCCAGGACGAACAGGTCCAGCCCCGGATCGGTGCTGGTGAAGCAGACCACCGTCGACTCCGGCTCGGTGACCAGTCGCAGGCCGTCCACCGCGGAGACCGCGCCGGCCAGTCCGCGTACCGCCGTCAGGGTCTGCTCGGCAAGCGTCAGATAGCCGGCGTCGCCGAGGTGCCGCAGCGTGGCGTACGCGGCGGCGATCGGCCCACCGGACCGGGTGGACGAGAGCACCGGGTTCACCATCGTGTAGCCGGGCCAGCCGGCGAACGCGAAGTACTGCGGCCGGCGCAGCCCCGGGTCCCGGTGCAGCAGCACCGAGACGCCCTTCGGGGTGTACGCGTACTTGTGCAGGTCCACCGAGATCGAGGTGACCCCGGGCAACCCGAAGTCGAACGGCGGCACCGGCACGCCGAGCCGGCGCAGGTAGGGCAGGACCCAGCCGCCGAAGCAGGCGTCCACGTGGCAGCGCACCCCGGCCGTGGCGGCCAGCTCGGCGATCTCGGCCACCGGGTCCAGCACCCCGTACGGGTACGACGGCGCCGAGCAGGCCACGAGTACGGTCTCCGGGCCGATCGCCGCCGCCACGTCCCCAGGTGCGGGGCGGAGCGTCTCCGCCGACACCGGCACCTGGTCGAGGGCGACCCCGAGCAGGTGCGCCGCCTTGGCGAACGCCGCGTGCCCGCTGGTCGGCACCACCAGCCGGGGCCGGGCCACCTCCGGCCGGGCGTCCCGGGCCGCCTTGACGGCCAGGATCAGCGACTCGGTGCCGCCACCGGTGACGCTGCCGGCGACCTCCGGCGCCGCCGTCCCCGGCCCGCCGCCGAGCAGCCGGGCGGCGGCGCCGACGAGTGCGTTCTCCAGGGCCAGCAGGGACGGGAAGGCGGTCGGGTCCAGCCCGTTGACGTGTGCCGCCAGCGCGTGCGCCGCGTTCGCCAGCTCGTCCAGCCCGGCGACCGCCGGGTCGTAGACGTAGGCGAAGAGCCGGCCGCCGTGCGTCGGCAGGTCCGCGGCGCGCAGGTCGCCCAGCTCGGCAAGCACCTTGTCCGCGGGTACGCCCACCGGCGGCAACGCGTCGATCATGGCGGCCACCGTAACAGTCGTAACGACCCCGTCGACCCCCTTGTGACCTGCGACCACGGCACGATTCCCTGCCGTGGTGCCGGCCGCTCAGCGCTCCCGGACGTACACGCCGACGCCGGGCAGCGTCTCGGTGATGCCCTTGGCGCGGAGGTTCTGCATGGCCCGGTCGATGACCGGCTCCGTGACGCCGTAATGCTCGATCAACTCTCGTCGGCTGGGCAGCCGGGAGCCGGGCGGAAACTCTCCCGCCTCGATCCGCTTCTCCAGGTCGTCAGCTATTTCCTCGTAGCGGTAACGCGGTGGCACGGTGATCCCTCCGGTCGGCACCTACAGGAAATCACCAAAGGGAAGCCATTGACTACCCAACGCTAGCTGTGGGAAGTTCGACAGCAGCCTCCTCCGGTCGGCAAACCAGGTGGGGCGGAAGGCGGTCCGGCTACGCGACGTAGGGCTCCGTGGCCGGACCTGCCGTCTGGCGGCGAAGGAGGACGCGGGTGTTCAGCGACGACCTACCGCAGCAGCCCGTGCCACTGACGAACCCTGGACCGGTACCCGTGCCGGAGTCCGTCGAACGGGCCGAGATGCGCAGCGTGCTCCTGCGCCACGTCAGCAGCGGCGGCAACTGCCGGTCGTGCGGCAGGCCGCCGGATCACACCGGAATGTGCTGGGCCGCCAGGGTGGCGTACGAACGGCTCACCAGCGACTGGGGAAGCGACCCGGCTACCGCTCCGGCTCGGCGGCCGACGCCGCCGCCAGCCGCTCCGGGGTGAGGTCGTAGCCGCGCATGGCCAGCAGGGCGAGCCCGACCAGCAGCGCGGGCAGCACGGTGAAGCCGACCAGCACCCCGGCCCGCGCGGTGCCGGACTGCGCCGCCGCCTGACCGGTCGACGAGGAGACGTAGCCGGACAGTTGCAGCACCAGGCCGTAGATGCCCGGCCCGAGCGCCAACCCGAACGTCTCGCCGGCCGTCCACACCCCGGTGAAGACTCCCGCCTGGCGGCGGCCGGTGCGCGCGGTGTCGTACCCGATGCAGTCCGGCAGCATCGCCATCCCGAAGACCTGCTGGCCGGCGTACCCGCAGCCGATCATCGCGACGACCAGATAGACCGCCGGGGCCGGCAGCACCGGCGCGGCGGCCAGCGCGAGCGCGCCGCCCGCGAAGATCAGCGACGCGACGGCGAACGCGCGGGGCTTGCCGAGCCGGGCACCGGCCCGGCTCCAGAGCGGCATCACCAGCAGCGCCGGACCGACGAAACAGGCGAAGAGCAGCGTCGCGCCGGTCTCCGGATCCCGCAGCACGTGTTCGGCGAAGTAGGCCACCCCGGCCAGCACGGTCGCGATCCCGGCCGCCTGCACCACGAAGCAGACCAGCAGCAGCCGGAACGGCCGGTTGGCGGCGGCGACCGCGAGCTGGGCCCGCAGGCTCGGTTCGCTGGCCAGCACCGTCCCGGCCGGCGCGGACCGGGTGCCGCGGAACGCACCGACCGCGCCGACCGCGATCAGCACCGCCACGAAGAGACCGAGCCAGCGGTGCCCGGACACGCCGTCGCCACCGGCGGCCACCACCACCGGGGCCAGCGCGCCGGAGACCAGGATGGCCAGCGCCAGCACCGCCACCCGCCAGGTCATCAGCCGGGTCCGCTCGGCGTAGTCGTCGGTCAGCTCGGCCGGCATGGCGACGTACGGGACCTGGAAGAAGGCGAACGCGGTCGCGGTGAGCAGGAAGGCCAGCGCTACGTACCCGGCGGCGGCCGGGCCGGGCGGGAACGGCGCCGCGAAGATGGCGGCAAAGAGGACGGCGAGGGCGAGCCCGCCGCCGAGCAGGTACGGGCGGCGGGCACCCCAGCGCGACCGGGTCCGGTCCGAGATCCGCCCGGCGACCGGGTTCACCAGCACGTCCCAGGCCTTCGGCAGCAGCACCAGCAGGGCGGCCAGCCCGGCGGCCACCCCCAGGGTGTCGGTCAGGTACGGCAGCAGCACCAGGCCGGGCACCGTACCGAAGGCGCCGGTGGCCAGCGAGCCGAGGGCGTACCCGGCGTGCACCCGGCGCGGCAGGGTGGCCGGGGACGGGGACTCGGAGGGGTCGGCGCGAGTGCCGGGCACGGCGTCCATGCGCCGGGATGCTATCGGTATCGATCTTGCCTGCGGGCTCCCGCTTTCGTACGGCGACGGTGGCCGATCGGTGTAACGCCGCCCGACCAAGGCGGACGGCCGGCGAAGCACCCGCGTCGGGCATGGTGGATGCGAAGTATCCGAGCGCGCCTTTCAACGGGTGCTGGCGCTGATCGATCTTGCGGGGGTCACTGGTCAACGCGACCCACGCCCGGTCCAGGTTGCCGGGTATAACGGTCAGCAGTCCCTGCCACCCCTGGTATGCCTGACGATCGGCCGCGCGGACCGTCCATGGTGTCGGTCGTGGGATCTCGGCGCCCCGTCCGGTCACGCGGCGTCCTCGCCGGGGCGGTCGATGACGGGGCCGTCGCCGTTGAATGGCCCTTGAAGTTCGCGGGCCAGGCGCGGGTCGGACCAGGCTTCGGCGGTGGACCGCCAGGAAGCGAGGTTTCGAGCGAACGGCGTCAGTAGGCCGGTATCGGCCCCAGCGACGAGATCGGAGAGGAGTTCACGGACGCAGGTGAGCCGCTCCTCGGCCGGCAGCCAGGACAGCCAGGGCAGTTCTTCAGCGAGAGCCTCTTCGGCGAGGTCGCGGTGGCGTCGAGCGAGGATCGCCAGCGATCGCGCCGCGATCCGAAGCCCGGTCGCGACGGCTTCGAACCGCTCCACCCGAGTGAGGACCAGATTCTCCTCATCACGGCGCTCAAGGATGACGTCCGCGTCAGTCAGCGACGGGAGGACCTGTGAGGGTCCGCGAAGAAATGAGCTGTATGGGAAGGTCTGCACTGCCACCTGTCAAGGTAATCTGAAGTAGTTCAGACTGGCCACCCGATCACCGGCGGTCAGTGTTGTCGGCGGCCGCCGCGAGCAAGATCGCCGTCTCGCCCGTGTCGCGGCCCAGTGCGAGCAAGCTCTGCACGAGCTGCAGCGCCTCCGGAGTGTCGGCCTTGATGTCATACACCTCGAACGAACGCACCGTGCGCCGGTGGTAACCGTCCTGGTGGGGCCAGCCCCCGGCCGTCCTGCCCGCACTGCGGCTTGAAGCCGATCGTTGAGCCAATCTTGAGTGTTCCGGCATCCCGCGCCGCTGTGTTCGACCAGCCGGATGCGGGATGATGCGCAACGGCTGGTACGACAGACGAGGAGCGGCCGGCATGCGCATCCTGTTGGTCGAGGACGACGCCCGGGTCGCCGGTGCGATGGCCGGCGCCCTCTCCCGGCGGGGCTACGACGTGGAGCGGGCCGGCACCGCCGCCGCCGCGCTCGCCGCCGCCCCCTGCGACCTGGTGCTGCTCGACCTCACCCTGCCGGACGGCGACGGGGTGGAGGTGTGCCGGGCTCTGCGGCAGCGCAGTGCCCAGCTCGGCATCATCGCGGTGACCGCGCGCGGCGAGGAACGCGACCGGGTCATCGGGCTGCGGATGGGCGCCGACGACTACGTGGTGAAGCCGTTCTCGATGGCCGAGCTGGAGGCCCGGATCGTCGCGGTGCTGCGCCGGGCCCGGGCCGGGGTGCCGCGCCCCGAGGTGATCGAGGTCGGCCCGATCTCGATCGACGTCGCCGCCCGGCTGGTCACGGTACGCGCCGCCGGGGTCGCGCTGACCCGCAAGGAGTTCGACATCCTGGTGTCGCTGGCCCGGCAACCCGGTGTGGTGGTGCCGCACGAGCGGATCGTCCTGGACGTCTGGCCGACCACCGGCGCCGCCCGGCACACCGTCGAGGTGCACGTCGGCTCGCTGCGCGGCAAGCTCGGCGACCCCGACCTGGTGCAGACGGTACGCGGCGTCGGCTACCGGCTCCGAGCCGAGTAGGACCGTCCGTGCGCCGCCGCCTGGTCTTCAGCTATTCGCTGCTCATGATCCTGGTCCTGCTCGCCCTGGAGACTCCGCTGGCGGTCACGCTGGCGAACCGGGAGACCGAACGGGTCCGGGCGGACCGGCTCGCCGACGCCAACCGGTTCGCCTCGCTCGCCGGCCCCGCCCTGCGTACCGGCGCGGTAAGCGCGATAACCGACGAGTTGCAGCGCTACCAGGAGCTGTACGGCATCCGGGCGGCCGTGATCGACCGGGAGGGCCGCCAGGTGGCCGCCCCGGCCGGCCCGCGCCTGGACACCGAACCGGCCGACACGGCGACCTTCGGGGCGCTCGCCGGCCGGCAGATGACCGTGCCGGAGGTGCTCTGGCCCTGGCAGGTCGGCCCGCTGGTGGTGGCCGTACCGGTGAACGACGGCGGTGAGGTGATCGGTGCCGTGATCACCGTCTCGGCCACCGAACGGGTGCGTCGGACCGTCACCATCTGGTGGGCGGTCCTGGCCGCCGTCGGGCTGCTCGCGGTCTCCGCCGGGGTGATGACGGCGTTCCGGCTGGCCGGTTGGGTGCTGCGCCCGGTGACCGTACTCGACGTGGTGACCCACGACATCGCGGCCGGTGACGGCCTGGCCCGGGTGCCGACCCAGCAGGGACCGCCGGAACTGCGCCGGCTCGCCACCAGCTTCAACGAGATGGCCGACGCGGTCGCCGACGCGCTGGAACGGCAGCGGGCCTTCGTCGCGCACGCCAGCCACCAGCTCCGCAACCCGCTGACCGCGCTCCGGCTGCGGGTCGAGGAACTCGGGCCGAGCCTGACCGACGAGTACGGCCGGGACGAGCACAAACTGGCGCTGGAGGAGACCGACCGGCTGGCCCAGGTACTCGACGGGCTGCTCACCCTGGCCCGCGCGGAGCGTGCCCAGCACACCATGGTGGTGGTGGACGCGGCGGCCGTGGCCGCGTCCCGGGTCGCCGCCTGGCAACCGCTGGCCAACCACCGGGGGATGACGCTGACCCTCACCCCGGTTGACGGCCCGGTGCCCGCCCGGGCGGTGCGTACCGCCGTCGACCAGGTGCTCGACGCGCTCATCGACAACGCGGTCAAGTTCGGCCACCCCGGCGGCCGGGTCGAGGTCTCGGTGCACCGCGACGACGACGGGGTGGTGGTCCGGGTCAGCGACGACGGCCCGGGGATGACCGGCGCCCAGCTCCAGTCCTCGACCGAGCGTTTCTGGCGGGCCCCGGACACCCAGAACATCGACGGCGCCGGCCTCGGCCTGACCATCGTGGCGGTACTCGTCGACGCCTCCGGCGGCCGGCTCACCATGCGCCCGGCCGAGCCGACCGGGCTGACCGCCGACGTCTGGTTCCGCCCCGGCGAGCCGTGAGCCGGCTCCGCGGCGGCGAGCCGGGAAAAGGGCGGCTCCCGCTCAGGGCTTGTGCGTCTGGTAGTAGCGGGCCGCGCCGGGGTGCAGCGCCAGCGGGGTGGTGGTGATCGCCGACTGCACGTTCAGCCGGGCGGCGGCCGGATGCGCGCTGGAGAGTTCGTCCCGGCGCTGCATCAGCAGCCGGGTCACGTCGTAGACCAGCTGCTCCGGCAGGTTCGTCGCCACCACCAGGTAGTTCGGCACCGCCACCGTGGTCACCGGCGCCGACCCGTACGCCGAGGCGGGGATGTCCCGCTGCACGTAGACCTCCCGGTACGACCGCCGCAGCGGCTCCACCCACTGTCCGAGGTCGACGAAGCGGGCCCGGGTCTGCGCGGCGAAGTCCGCCACCGCCTTGACCGGCAGCCCGCCGGAGAAGAAGAACGCGTCGATCCGGCCGGCCCGCAGCGCGGCCACCGAGTCGTCGATGCCGAGCCGGAGCGTCTCGGCCAGCTTGTCGTCGACCTTTGCCACGTCGAGCAGGCGCTCGGCGGTGACCGCGGTGCCGGAGCCGGGTGCGCCGATCGCCACCCGCTTGCCGGTCAGGTCGGTCAGCCTACGGATCGGCTGCTGGCTCAGCGTGACCAGGTGCAGCAGGTCGTCGTAGACCCGGGCGACGGCGCTCAGCCCGACCCGCTGATCCGGCTCGGTCGCCAGGATGTCGGCCTGGGTGAAGCCGAGTTCGGCCCGGCCGGCGCGGACCAGCGAGACGTTCTCCGCCGACGCGGCGGTCACCACCACGCTCGCCGTGACGTCCGGCAACTCCCGGTTGAGGATGCCGGCCAGCGACTGACCGACCGCGTAGTAGACCGCCGTGGCGCTGCCGGTGGCGATCCGCAGCCGGGTCGGCTCGGCCGCCTCGGTGGTGCAGCCGGTGGAGCCCGGCAGCGCGACCGCGACCACGGCCAGTGCCGCGGCGAGCCTGCCGGACCGCGTACGCGGCAGCCCGAGCCGGGGCACGGGCAGCCCGAGCCGGGGCAGCCCGAACCGCCGACCGGGCAGTTTCCGGCCGACGTGTCGGTGCCACCGTGCCTCGCCCACCCCACCACCACCCCGGCGATGATCGACACTCAGCGCAAATTTTGCTCAAGCCTTCAGCCGATGTCTACCGCGTCGGCGCGCTAACGGCCACCGTTGAAAGTAGTTGGTCGTCGCGACAACGGGGGGCGACAGAGATGGTCTGGAGCACCGGGGCGTACGCCTTCACGCGGTCACCCCTACGGCCGTCCGGCAGAACCAACCTGCTGGACCGCACCTCGCTGGCGGACGCCTTCGAGGCGGCGTGCCTGATCAGGTGCATCCAGGTGGAGGGGGTGCGGCAGCCGGCAACGCTGGTGGCCGAGTTCAGCTCGGAGGCTGCCGCCACCCGTCTGGCCGAACTGCTGGTCCGGCTCGGCATGCCGGCCCGGCCGGAACGGATCACCGCCGGTGTCCGGCGCCGCTACGAACTGCACCGCCTGCACCTCACCGACCCGGGGCAGCCGGCCGTACTCGCGATGGGCTGGCGGCAGGGGCGTACCGCCCTGCTCGACCCGGCCGCCATCGGCGCCTCCGCGCCGCGCAACGCCCGCCGGCAGGCGCTGGCCGCCGCCGCCTGGCGGGCCGCGCTGCTCGCCGCCGGCCGACACGTCCGGACCACGATCCTCGGGGTACGCATCCGGGACACCGAACTCGCGGCGGTGCTGGTCCGCGGCGCCCAGGTGCTCGGCTCGCCCGCCTCGGTCGCGCCCCGCTCGGGCTGCCTGCTGGTGACCGTGCCGGGCGGCCCGGACAAGGACCGCATCCTGCGCCGCAGCGCCCAGCCGACCGTCCTGGTGAGCTGACCGGGGCCGGCCGGGCGACGCTCGTTCAGTCGGACGGGTGCGGCTCCTCGACCGGCCGCCAGTCGGCCGCCGCCATGTCGACCCCGGCGCCGCGCAGCGGAGCACCCTCGGCGCGCAGTCGGGACCGGACCTCGGACTCGTGCCCCGGCGGCAGCCGGCCGGCCGAGTTGACCACCCGGTGCCACGGCACCCCGCCACCGTGCCGGGCCATAATCGAGCCGACAAGTCGGGCCGAGGACCGGCCGGAGCGGTCGGCCAGGTGGTCGGCGATCCCGCCGTACGACATGACCCGGCCGGGTGGGATCCGCTCGACCAGCGCGAGCACCTCTTCGACGTACTCCTCGGGCGTCATGAGCTGCCACGATATGGGAGTACCGGACGGGCCGGCGGGGCGGGCCGACAGGCGCACCGCAGAATGGGCGGGTGCGGGAAGCAGTCACCACAGCACGCCGGATCGTGGTCAAGGTCGGCTCCTCGTCGCTGACCACCGCCGCCGGTGGCCTGGACGCGACGCGGGTCGACGCGCTGGCCGACGTACTCGCCGGCTGGCTGGCCGAGGGTCCGGCCGGCGCCCCGGGCACCGAGCCGGACGCCCGACCGGCCGGGGTGGGGCGCCGGCGGACCGCCGCGGCGGACCGCCGGGAGCTGGTGCTGGTGTCGTCCGGGGCGATCGCCGCCGGCCTGGCGCCGCTGGGGCTGCCGGCCCGCCCCCGTGACCTGGCCACCCAGCAGGCCGCCGCCAGCGTCGGGCAGGGCCTGCTGATCGGCCGCTACTCCGCCGGTTTCGCCCGGCACGGCCGCACGGTCGGCCAGGTGCTGCTCACCGTCGACGACGTGACCCGGCGGGCGCACTACCGCAACGCCTACCGCACGCTGCGCAAGCTGCTCGACCTCGGTGCGGTGCCGATCGTCAACGAGAACGACACGGTGGCCACCGACGAGATCCGGTTCGGCGACAACGACCGGCTGGCCGCCCTGGTGGCCGCCCTGGTACACGCCGACCTGCTGATCCTGCTCTCCGATGTGGACGCCCTCTACACCGGCGATCCGGCCCGCCCCGGCACGGTGCGCGTCGAGGAGGTCCGTGACGAGCAGGACCTCGCCGAGGTGGCGGTCGGCCGGGCCGGGCGGGCCGGGGTCGGCACCGGCGGCATGGTCACCAAGGTGGAGGCGGCCCGGATCGCCACCGGCTTCGGCATCCCGGTGGTGCTGACCGCCGCGCCGCTGGCCCCCGCCGCGCTGGCCGGCGAGCCGGTCGGCACCCTCTTCCACCGGGTACGCCAGCGCCCGGCGGCCCGGCTCTTCTGGCTGGCCCACGCCACCTCGCCCCGGGGGCGGCTGCACCTCGACCCCGGCGCGGTGCAGGCGGTGGTGGACCGGCGCAAGTCCCTGCTGCCGGCCGGGATCACCGCGGTCGACGGCACCTTCACCGCCGGCGACCCGGTGGACCTGGTCGACGGCGCGGGTGCGGCGGTCGCCCGGGGGCTGGTCAACTACGACGCGGTGGAGCTGCCGGGCCTGCTCGGCCGCTCCACCGCGGAACTCGCCGCCGCCCTGGGGCCGGGGTACGAGCGCGAGGTCGTGCACCGCGACGACCTGGTACTGCTGGTCTGATCCGCCGGCCAGCGGCTCCTCGGTCGTCGGCCCTCGGTCGTCGGCCCTCGGTCACCGCCCCTCGGTCGTCGCTCTTGGCCTCGGCATGACGCTGTGTCCTTCGGTCCTCGGCATGACTCTGTTTTCGAGACTGTCGAGCTGGGTGCACGAACGGGGCAGCGCCCGGGTGCGCAAGCGGGGCAACTCGACAGTCCGCACGCCGTGGTACCGCCGGTGGCCAGCCCGACCGGAGGCTCAGGCGCTGGCGCGTTCGGCGGCCCCGATCCTCGGGAAGGGCTCGGTGGAGAAGACCACCTCCACCGAGACCTCGAAATGCCGGGCGATCCGCAACGCCAGGTGCAGGCTCGGGTTGTATTCGCCGCGCTCCAGATAGCCGATCGTCTGGTAGTGCACCCCGAGCGCGTCGGCGAGTTCCCGCCGGGAGGTCCCGCGTTCGGCCCGCAGCACCGCGATGCGGTTGTAGATCGCCTCGCTCATCAAGTGCCGACTCTCTGCATCGCCTTCTCCTTTCGAGCGGCGACACTCGAACCGGACTCCCGCCGGGCCATCCGGCGCAACACGATCGGTGCCACCAGCAGACCCAGCAGTGCCCAGCCGGCCAGCATGCCGAACGTCGTCAGGTGCTGCCAGGAGCCGCCGATCTCCGTCGCCGCCAGCTCGTCCGGCAGCAGGGCGGAGCGGGTGCCCAGACCCAGCCAGTAGATCGGGAACGCCTGGCCGATCCACTGCAACCAGACCGGGAAGTTGGTGATCGGATAGAAGATCCCCGAGGTCGCGACGAGGCCCATGATGGGCAGCATGATGATGCCGACGTTGCGGGGATTGTCGAAGATCGAGCCGAGCACCGCACCGAGCGGCAGGCAGGCGACCAGGCCGAGTGGCACCACCCAGGCCAGGGTCAGCCAGGAGCCGAGGCCGTCCACGGTCATCCCGCCGACCAGGAGCACCCCGGGCACCACCAGGATGACGGAGCCGAGCACGCTCATCCCGGCGACCTGCACCACCTTGCCGACCAGATAGCCGAGCATCCCGTTCGGAATCGCCTTGGCCCGCAGCAGGGTGCCGTCCTCGCGCTCCACGGTGAGCGTCATCATCATCGTGACCAGCGCACCGAAGGCCAGCCCGCCGCCGAGCACGCTGGGCAGGGTCCGGGCGCCGAGCGAGAAGTCCGTGCCGGGCACCGTGGCGTCGCGCATGAAGAACATGACGAGCAGGAAGGAGAAGTTGGGGAAGATGTAGTTCCACAGGTCCTGTGCGTTGGTGAGGGACTGCCGCACCTCGATCCCGCCGCGTCGCACACCGGACCGGAGCGCTGTCGAGATCGGGTTCATCGGTCGGACTCCTCGAAGTCGCGCAGCGCGGCGAGGCTCCGGCCGGACTCGAACTCCCGGACCAGTGCCATGTAGGTGTCCTCCAGGCTCGCCCGCCGGACCTCCAGGTCGGCGATGCTGTCGCCGTACTGCCCGAAGAGCTCCCGGACGAATCGGGTGGCATCGGTGGTGGCGTGCACGAACCGCTGCCCGTCCCGGCTCCACCTGACCTCGGCCTCCGCCGACATCCGTCGGGAGAGCTGGTCGGCCGAGCCGTCGGCGATGATCGTGCCGCCGGCCAGGATCAGGATCCGGTCGGCCAGCTTCTCGGCCTCGTCGAGGTCGTGCGTGGTGAGCAGGATGGTGGTCTGGTCGAAGTCGCTGAGCCGGTGCACCAGGTCGTGGAACTCGCGCCGGGCCTCCGGGTCGAACCCGGCGGTCGGCTCGTCGAGGAAGAGCAGTTCGGGACGGCCGACGATGCCGATCGCCACGTCCAGCCGCCGTCGCTGCCCGCCGGAGAGCTGGCCGACCCGCCTGCCGGCGTGCGGGTTGAGCCCGACGGTGTCGATCAGCTCGTCGACGTCCCAGGGGCGCCGGATCTGCTCGGTCGAGTATGGCCGGTAGTAGGAGCCGAGGTGGGCGAGGAGTTCGCGTACCCGCCACTTGGCGTGGTCGCGCCAGGACTGGAGCACCACGCCGAGGCGGGCCCGCCAGCGCTCGTCCCCGTGTGCCGGGTCGACCCCGAGCACCGTGACGTCGCCGGCCGACCGCTTCCGGAACCCTTCGAGGATCTCGATCGTGGTCGTCTTGCCGGCACCGTTCGGACCGAGCAGCACCAGCACCTCACCCGGGCGGGCCGTGAAGGTGACCCCGGTCAGCACGTCGGTGCTGCCGTAGCGCATCCGCAGGTCACGGACGTTCAGCACCGGCTGCTCGGCCGTCGTCCCGGCGGACTCGGCGGTCCGGTCCGGAGTCTCGGCGATGGTCATAGGTCTACACCCCCTCGTCATGTAGCTATGCGGGAAGATAGTACATCTGCTACATCGCCGAGCAGGCGTGCTGCCGGAAACGCGACGCGGGGACGGCTCCGGAAAGGAGCCGCCCCCGCGTCGCAGGAGTCGGGCCGCGGTCAGTAGGCGGGCAGCGACGGGTCGATCTGCTTGATCCAGGAGAGCACGCCACCCTGGACGTGCACCGCGTCCCGGAACCCGGCGGCCTTCACCGCGGCCAGCGCCTCGGCGGAGCGTACGCCGGACTTGCAGTGCAGCACGATCTGCCTGTCCTGCGGCAGCGTGGCCAGCGCGGCACCGGAGAGGATGTCACCCTTCGGGATCAGCGTCGCCCCGGGGATCCGGACGATCTCGTACTCCGCCGGCTCCCGGACGTCGACCAGGAAGATGTCCTTGCCGGCGTCCTGCCACTCCTTCAGCTCCCGGGCCGTGATGGTGGCGTCCAGCGTCGCCTCCTCGGCCTCCGGCGAGACCGCGCCGCAGAAGTCCTCGTAGTCCTCCAGCAGCTCCGTCACGGTCGGGTTCTCCCCGCAGAGCGCGCAGTTCGGGTCCTTGCGGACCTTGATCTTCCGGTACGACATCTCCAACGCGTCGTAGACCATCAGCCGGCCGACCAGCGGCTCGCCGATCCCGGTCAGCAGCTTGATCGCCTCGGTGACCTGGATCGAGCCGACCGACGCGCAGAGCACGCCGAGCACGCCGCCCTCGGCACAGGACGGCACCATCCCGGGCGGCGGCGGCTCCGGGTAGAGGCAGCGGTAGCAGGGGCCGTGCTCGGCCCAGAACACCGACGCCTGGCCGTCGAACCGGTAGATCGACCCCCAGACGTACGGCTTGCCGAGCAGTACGGCCGCGTCGTTGACCATGTAGCGGGTGGCGAAGTTGTCCGTACCGTCGACGATCAGGTCGTACTGGCCGAAGATCTCCAGTACGTTGTCCCGGTCCAGCGCGGTGTTGTGGATCTCGACCTGCACCAGCGGGTTGATCTCGCGGATGCTCGCCGCCGCGGACTCGGCCTTCGACCGGCCGACGTCCGACTGGCCGTGGATGATCTGCCGCTGGAGGTTGGACTCGTCGACGGTGTCGAAGTCGATGATCCCCAGCGTGCCGACTCCGGCCGCGGCCAGGTACATCAGGGCGGGCGAGCCGAGGCCGCCGGCGCCGACGCAGAGCACCCGGGCGTTCTTCAGCCGCTTCTGCCCCTCCACCCCGACGTCCGGGATGATCAGGTGGCGCGAGTAGCGGCGGATCTCGTCAACGGTCAGCTCGGCGGCGGGTTCGACGAGCGGGGGCAGTGACACGGTGGACTCCCCGGTTCGGATCCTCGCTCAGCCGGCGGCTGAGCGCATCGACAGTGGCATGTCCGGCCATTGTTCCTCGCCGGAGCGGAAACGGGCCATGAGCTGAAACACCTGCCCGAAATCCGGGAGCGGGGAATACGGGCGGGCGGCTACAGCGGCGGACCGGCGTACCGCTCACCTTCCAGGTACGGCCACGGGTTCGCCACACAGCCGTTGAGGAAGAGCGTCTGCTGCATCATCACCGGGGCGGCCCGGCCCCGGCGCGGACAGCGCTCGTGCCCGTGTCCCAACTCGTGCCCGACCTCGTGGTTGACCACGTACGTCCGGTACCGGTCCAGCGGCACCTTCGCCGAGACGTAGTGCGGCACCGAGGAGACCCAACGGTCCAGGTTGATGATCACCCGCCCGGTGCCCCGGCAGGAGGTGTACGGCTTGCCGCCGATCCGGATGTTCACCCCGGACGCGGCACACATCTTCTGGGCCGTACCGGCGGTGACCAGGTAGACCGTGAAGTCGTGACCGGACCGGTCCGGTACCCGCTGCAACCTCAGCTGGCCGCTGCCGATCCAACTGCGCCGATCGGCCAGCGAGGCGTCCACCTTCGCGGCGAACTCGGCGAGGTGCTCGTCGACGTTGCGCTCCACCGCCACCCGGTAGCGCCGTAGCGTCCCGGCCCGGCCCAGCACCTCGCCCCGGCCGGTCGCGTAGCTGAAACTGCCCGGCCCGGTCGACGGCACCGCGCCGGTGAGCCGGAGCACCGGCGCGGGCGTCCGGCTCGGCGTGGCCGTGGGGCTCGGGCCCGGGGTCGGGGTCGATCCGGCCGGCGACGACGTCGGTCCGGCGGCGGCCGGCGACTCGTCCGCGGTCAGCCGATCGGTCGGCGGCACCAGCAGTCCGACCACCGCGACCGCGCCGGCCACGCTCAGCAGCAGCACCGCGAGCCGCCGGCCACGCCGGTACCGCCGGGCGGGTCGCCGGTGCGCCGATCTCGGAGCCGCCGGTACGTCCTCGGTCGCCGGGGGCCGGCCACGCTCTCTTCTCCACACGCTCACTTAGTACGCCTGACCCGTCCGGTTGGTTGCACCCCATCCTCGCGGGTCAACCGTCGACGCAGGTCAGCGGGGTACGGCCGGCAGCGGGCTGGTCTCGTCCAGCAGCGCCAGGGCGGCCCGGGCGACCGTCCGGGGCACCTCCAGCTGCGGCACGTGCCCGACACCGGGCAGCAGTAGCAGTCGACTGTCCGGGATCAGCCGGGCCACCTGGGCCGGTACCCGGACGTCCACCAGCCGGTCCTGCCCGCCGCCGATCACCAGGGTCGGCGCGCTGACCAGGCTGGCGATCCGCCACAGCGAGCCGGCCCCCGGCAGGTACGCCCGGACGAAGCTGCCGACCAGGCCGCGCAGGGTACGCAGGTACGCCGCCGCGTAGTGCTCGGCGGTGTACCGGATCCGGATCTCCTCGACCGCCTCCAGCCGGCGCTGGTCGCAGATCCGGGTGACGTCGGCGACACACGCCTCCATCACCTGCCGGGCCATCTCCTCCGGCGGCAACTGGGTCAGCCAGCGCGAGGCCAGCCGTTCCGCCCCGGGCACCGCCAGCAGCGGCACCAGCCGACCCTGCAACGACCGTCGCGGATCCAGGAACGGCATCGCCGGCGAGACCAGGGTGAGCGTACGGACCAGGTCCGGGCGGAGGCCGGCGACGCGTACCGAGACGGCTCCGCCGAGCGAGTTCCCGAACAGGTGCACCGGTCCCCGGCCGGAGTGCTCGATGTACCGGACCACCCGGTCGGCGAAGGCCGGAATCGTGTATCTCCGGGCCGGGTCGCTGCGCCCGAAGCCGGGCAGGTCGATGGCGTGCCCGTCCAGCCGGTCGGCGAGCAGGCCGGCGAGGTCCGTCCAGTTCTGCGCCGAGCCGCCGAGCCCGTGCACGTAGAGCGCCGGTTCGGCGTCCGGGCGGGTGGCCGGGGTCTGCCGGACGTAGGTGATCGCGCCGTCGATCCGTACGCCCCGGCCGGGCCAGGGCGGCGGTATCTCGTCCCGGACGATCGACTCGTCCGCCGCCAGCAGCGCACGCTTCATCCGTCAAGTGTGCCGGCCGTACGGAGATCACGCCGCCGTGCCGGGCCGGGACTGTCCGGGGCGGAGAGATCTACTGGCGTTCTCCGCCCCGGTTCGTGCCGTTTGCCCCGCCGATCGCACCGGCTCGGAGGCGACTCAGGTGAGCAACGCCTCAAGGCGACGGTTGACCGCCGCCAGGGTGGCCCGGACCACCGCCTGCCGCGGGTCGCCGGAGACCAGCGCCGAGCCGGCCAACTGCTCCACCCAGCCGTCGCAGACCAGCAGCACCACCACGGTGGCCACCTCGCAACTGCCGAACGGCACCACCGCGGCGTGCTCGACGAAGCACCGGCCCCGCTCGGTCACCCGGGTCGAGGCGCTCAGTAGTTCGTCGACGGCCGCGGCGGCGGCCACGGCGCAGAGCCGCAGCACGTACCCGTCGACGGCCGGCCCGGTGGCCAGCCCGGCCGCCGGCTGCTTCCCTGCGGCGAGCCGCACCTCGACGGTGGCGTCCAGCCCGAAGGTGCTCACCTGCACGTGGTCGATGATCACTCGAGGGCCGGGCGGCGTACCCGGGTTCAGCGGCCGGGACGGCGCGGTCTCGGTGGTGGTCACCTGGCTGCCCGAGTAGAAGGTGCCGCCGGTGCTCGTACCGCCGACGGTGCTCGTGCCGCTGACGGGCGGAGCCGCGTTGCGGGCCGGCTCCGTCCGTGGCGCCGTCGCCGGTTCGCCGACGGTGGCCCGGCCCCGGTGTCCCGGCGCCTGGTGCCGGCGGCGGGGTTCCTCGGCGGCCGGCTCGACCCGGGATTCCGGCTCGACCGGCGGCGCGTGCCGGGGCGGTGTCGCCGCGGCGCGCGGCGGCTCGGCGGTGCCGGTGAAGCTGGCCGGTGCCGGCGCGCCGGGCAGGTTCTGCGGGGCGGCGGCCAGTCCCATCCGTTCCTGGAGCAGCCGCGCCACGTGCCGGCTCACCTCGGCGGGATCGGCGCCGTCGGCGAGATCCAGCCGCAGGCTGTGCGCTCCGGCCGGGGTGGTGCGCAGCGAGGCGTCGCGTACCCCGGCAACTCCGCGGACCGCGTCCAGGATCGCGTTGACGTCGAAGCCGTCCGGTCGCTCCTGCAGCTGTGCCGCTCCGTCCTCCCGACGCAGATGGGTGGCGATCCGGGCCAGTTCCGGCGTCTCGGCGGGCGGTTCCACGTTGGGTGGCTCCGGCACGGTCGGCACGTCTGGCTCGGCCGGGACGCGTTGCGGCAACACGTCACCGGGGTCCGCCGGCCGGGCGGCGGGCGCGGGCTCCGCCGGGGCCGACTCCGGATAGCGGTACGGCGCACCGGGATGACTCGGCGCGGTCGGCAACGCCAGGGCCTCCCTCCGGTACGGATATCCGGGCGCCTGCCCGACCGGCGGATAGCCAGGCGCCTCACCAGCCGGCGGGTAGCCAGGTGTCTGACCGGCCTGAGGGTAGCCGGCCGGTTCCGGCCCCGGCTGCGGGCCGGGCGGGGCGGACGGATAGCCGGACCCTTCGGCGCTGGAGTTGTGCCAGGACGGCCGGGCCGCGGATTCCGGCCCCGGGACCGGCCCGGCCTGCGGGCCCGACGGCTCGGACCCCGGTCCGGCCGGAGCGCCCAGGTAGCCGGACGACTCGGACCCGCCCGAGCCGGAAAGCTCACCGGGACCGACGAGGCCACCATGACCGGCGAGCCCACCAGGACCGGAAAGTTCACCAGGGCCGGAAAGTTCACCAGGGCCGGCGAGATCGCCAGGGCCGACGAGTCCGCCAGGGCGGGAGAGACCGCCGGGGCCGGGCAGGTAGCCGGGTGCGTCCGGACCGGGTGGGCCGGAGAGGTAGCCGGCCGTCTCCTGCCCAGGCAACTGGCCCGATGCCTCCGCTCCGGGCGGGCCGGCGAGGCCACCGGGGCCAGGCAGGTAGCCCGGCGCGTCCGGACCGGGTCCGATCGGCCCGGGATAGCCGGCGGAATCACCCGCCGCGCCGGGCCGGGCCCCGCCCTCTGGCGCCGCCGGTGCGTTCCGGCCGGCCGCGTTCGCGGCAAAGCCCGCTCCGGCCGCGTTCGCGGGAAAGCCCGGTCCGGCCGCCGACCGGTCCTGCCCCTCTCCCGGCTCCGGGCCGGCCGGAGCCTCGGCGGCCCGCTGCGCCGGCTGGTCGGCCCAGCTCGGCGACCAGCGTTGCTCTCGCCCGCCGGAGATTTCCGGCTCGCGGGACGGCTCGACCGGCGGGACGGCCTCGGCGGCGTGCTGGCTCTCCGGGTGGCGGCTGCCCTCCTGCTCCCCGGACGTCCCGGCCGGGGCCCACGGCGGGGCCCAGCCGGACGACCAGGGCGGTTGCTCCTGGGCCCGGAAATCGGCCGGATGGGCCGGCATCGGCCCGCGCTCGTCCGTCTCCGCCGGGCGCCAGCCCGGTCCTGCCGGGCCGGCCTGTTCCGGAGCGGCCGGCTGGCCGGCGGACCGGTCGGGTTGCCGGGGAACGGCAGGCATCAGCGCGGTCATCTCGGTCACCGGCGGGTGGTCCTGCTCGGGCAGCGACCGGAAACCGTGCCCACGCTCGAAGTCGGCCGGTACGAGGTGCTCGGGCGACGCCACACCACCCGGCTGACCGGGCATCCCGAGCGGCGGTCCGGAGACCGCGGCCGGTGGTCCGGAGGCGGCGGGCAGCCCGGAGGCGGCGGCCGGTGGACCCGACGTCACCACCGGCGGCATCGGCACCGGGCCGGGCGGCCCGGAGACCGCGGCCGGTGGCGCGGAGATCGGACCCGGGTGCGCCGGTGCCGCCGGTTCTCCCCAGCGCGGCGGATAGCCGGCAGGGCCGAAACCGGCACGGTCCGGGTCGCCGTAACCGGGTTCGCCGAAGGCGTGCCGGGCGGTGCCCGTCGGATCCGGCTCGCCCGGAGTTTGCCCCGGCTGGCCCGGATAGTCCGGGATGCCACCGGTCGGCAGTTCGGGCCCGACTCCGTGCCGTCCGGCGGGATCGAGCACCTCCGCCTCGTACGGATAGCCAGGCCCGCCGCTCCAGCCCCGGTCCGCCTCGGGCGCCTCCCCCAGATGCACGCCGTTGACCGGCTGCCGGAGTTCGCGGATCGGAATGCCGGGCGAGGCGGGCAGCGGCCGTGGAGCGTACGCCGCCCGGTCACCCCAGCCGCGGCTCACCGCCGGCTCGACCGCCGGTTGCCACTGCCGTCCGCCCGGATCGACGCCGGTCTCGGCGCCGGACCAGCCGGCGTCGGCCGCCCAGCCGTTGACCGGACGGGCCGGGTCACCCTGCGGACCTGCCCCGTTACCGTTCTCTCCCGGTGTGGGGGCTCCGGGTTGCCCTGTTTCGTCCACCGTGCGCTCCTTGGTCGCCCCCGCTGAGGCTACCGTGTGGTGGCAGTGCCGATAAGTTACAGCAGCGGGCTAATTCGGCAGTCGCACGACGGATCCCTGCTCCGGTCGGAAGAAGCTCCACAGCGTGCGAGGGGAAGCGGAGGTGACCATGACCCAGGTGGGAAACGGCGCGCAGACAGCCGGCCGGCCAACGCGGCTACCGCGCTCGGCTCGGCGTAAGCAGCTGCTGGCCGCGGCTCAGGAGGTGTTCGTCGCCCAGGGATACCACTCGGCCGCGATGGACGACATCGCCGAGCGGGCCGGAGTCTCCAAGCCTGTTCTCTACCAGCACTTTCCGGGGAAGCTGGAGCTCTATCTGGCGCTGCTGGACACGCACTGTGACGCGATCGTGGCCAAGGTCCGCGAGGCGATGGCGGCGACCATCGACAACAAGGAGCGGGTCAGCGGGGCGGTCCGGGCGTACTTCGACTTCGTCGACCACGAGAGTGGGGCGTTCCGGCTGGTGTTCGAGTCGGACCTGCGCAACGAGCCGGCCGTACGCGAGCGGGTCGAGCGGGTCGAGCAGGGCTGCATCGCGGCCATCACCGACACCATCATCTCGGACACCGGCGTGAGCCGGTCCCGGGCCGAGCTGCTCGCCTCCGGTCTGGTCGGTGCGGCCGAGACGGCGGCGCAGTTCTGGCTGGCCGGTGGGCGGCAGGTGCCGAAGGCCGAGGCCGAGGCGCTGCTCACCGGGTTGACCTGGCGCGGGATCGCGAGCTTTCCGTTGCAGGGCGAGTCAGCCTGAACGTAACCGGCGCGGATCGGATAGCCTTTCCGACGGCGGATCTTTCGCCCCGAACGAGGAGGCCACGTGGAGGTCAAGATCGGCGTGCAGTACGCGCCGCGCGAACTGGTCCTGGAGAGCGCGCAGACGCCGGCCGAGATCGAGCAGATCGTGACCGACGCCCTCAGCACCAGCGACGGCACGTTGTCGCTGACGGACGAGAAGGGCCGTCGGGTCATCGTGCCGGTCGGCAAGGTGGCCTACGTGGAGATCGCCGAGGCGTCGCCCCGCGCGGTCGGTTTCGTCGCCCGCTGAACCGCGGGCGGACACCGGACCCGGCTGGGCCCGGTGTCCGCCCGGCCGGTCGGGCTGGCACGTCCGGCCCGGCCAGCCGGGCTCGTCCGGCTCAGTTGTTGAGGCCGACCACCGGGCTCAGTTGTTGAGGCCGACCGCCGACATCCGGGCGGTGTGCGCGGCGGTCAGTCGCTTGAACAGCGCCTGCACTCCCGCCTGGTCGTCGAAGCCGGTCGCGATCAGGGTGGTCAGCGCCACCCGCTCGCCCGCGGTGCGTCCGGCCTGGGACAGTCCCTCGCCGACCAGCCGCCGGGCCCACATCGACAGCCGGTTCGCCACCTTCGGGTCGGCCCGGATCGCCCGCCGGATCTCCTGACCTGCGAACTCGTCGTACCTGGAGTCGTGCAGTACGTCCAGCACGAGTTGCCGGTCCGGCTCGGCCAGGAACGCCGCCATCTCCCGGAAGAAGTCGTCGGCGATGGCGTCCCCGACGTACGCCTTGGTCAGCGCCTCCAGCCAGTCCTTCGGCTCGGTCGAGTCGTGGTACGACTGAAGCGCCGGCACGAACGGGGCCATCGCCTCGCCAGGTGGTACGCCGAGTTCGGTGAGCCGGTCGGCGAGCCGGCGGTAGTGCGCGATCTCGGCCGCCGCCATCTCGCTGAGTACCGCCCGACGCGCCAGGTCCGGCGCCAGCCGGGCGTCGGCTGCCATCCGGTCGAAGGCCACCAGTTCGCCGTACGCAACCAGCCCGAGGAGGTCGACGACGGCACCGGGTACCGCCGGAAGGTCGGCCGGCCCGGCGGGCGGGACGGGCTCGCCGAGCCGCTCGGCGGGACCGTGGGACGGAACGGGGGCAGGCTCTGCGGGGGCGGACACGCCCGCAGGGTACCGCCCGGTCGCCGGGGTCGGGTTGTCGTTCGGTGCGTCGTTGTCTGGTTGCTGTCCTGACTTGCTGTCCTGCTTGCTGTCGTGGTTGCTGTCCTGCTTGCTGTCGTGGTTGCTGTCCTGCTTGCTGTCGCGGTTGTGCTCGTGGATGTTTTCGTGGTTGTTGTCCTGGCTGTGGGGCGGCGACCTGCCTGTCCGTAGTGGCAGGAGGCGCGATGTGTAACCGATGTCACATCTGTGGCCCCCGGGCGCGGGCCGTCTCGGAGGACCCGAGACGCCGTTTGCCGGGCTCAGGTAGCATGGATCAGTTGCCGAAGGAGGCAGAGGTCCGGAAGAGCTCGACCGTTCCGGAAATTCTGCCCTACGGCGCGCGCGTGCGGCCCGGTCTTCTACTCGGCGTTCAGCCGTCGACCGTGTGGCCCGCGCCATACCGATACCGCGCCCTACGGACGAACGGGGCGCACCACGAGAGGGCACCCCCACAACCACATGAGCGATCAAATCGAGAACATCATGGCCGGCGAGGCGCTTACCGACGCGCTGACCGCCGATGCACCGGTCCGACCCGAAGCACCGACCTTCGCCGAGCTGGGCGCCCGGCAGGAGACCGTGGCCGCGCTCGCCGAGGTGGGCATCACCCGGGCGTTCGCCATCCAGGAGTACGCCCTGCCGATCGCGCTGCGCGGCACCGACCTGATCGGCCAGGCGCCGACCGGCACCGGCAAGACCCTCGGCTTCGGCGTACCGCTGCTGGAGCGGGTCTTCGCGCCGGGTGAGGGCAGCGACGGCCTGCCGCAGGCGCTTGTCGTCGTACCGACCCGGGAGCTGGGCCTCCAGGTCGCCAAGGATCTCGCGGCGGCGGGCCGCACCCGGGGCGTACGCGTCCTGCCGATCTACGGCGGCGTGGCGTACGAGCCGCAGGTCGAGGCGCTGCGCAAGGGCGTCGAGATTCTGGTCGGCACGCCCGGTCGACTGCTGGACCTGGCCAAGCAGAAGCAGCTCCGGCTGGACCGGGTGCACGCGCTGGTGCTGGACGAGGCGGACCGGATGCTCGACCTGGGCTTCCTGGACGACGTGGAGAAGATCCTGGCGATGCTGCCGGAGGACCGGCAGACGATGCTCTTCTCCGCCACCATGCCGGACCCGATCGTCGCGCTGTCCCGCCGGTTCCTCCGGCAGCCGGTCACGATCCACGCCGGGCACACCGCCGAGACCGGGCCGTCGCCGCTCACCGAGCAGCTCGTCTACCGCACCCACTCGATGAACAAGGTCGAGATCGTCGCCCGGATCATGCAGGCGAAGGAACGCGGCCTGACGATGATCTTCACACGTACCAAGCGGGCCGCCGACCGGGTCGCCGAGGATCTCGACTTCCGCGGGTTCGCGGTCGCGGCCGTGCACGGCGACCTGGGCCAGGGCGCCCGGGAGCGGGCGTTGCGGGCGTTCCGGGCCGGCAAGATCGACATCCTGGTCGCCACCGACGTGGCCGCCCGGGGGCTGGACGTCACCGGCGTCACCCACGTGATCAACTACGACTGCCCGGAGGACCAGGACACCTACACGCACCGGATCGGCCGTACCGGTCGGGCCGGCGCGACCGGTGTCGCGGTGACCTTCGTCGACTGGGACGACATGCCCCGCTGGCGGATCATCGACAAGACCCTCGGGCTGGAGATGCCGGAGCCGCCGGAGACGTACCACACCTCCGCGCACCTTTACACGGACCTGGACATCCCGACCGACGTCGCCGGTACCCTGCCGTCCGCCGAGCGGACCCGGGCCGGGCTGTCTGCCGAGGTCGAGGAGGACCTCGGCGGCCGCTCCCGGGGACCCGCCGGCCGGCGGGGTCGCGGTGAGGCTCCGGGCCGGTCCCGCAGCCGGCGCGGCGGCGGTGGCCGCAGCGGCGGCGTGGCCGACCCGGTCGTCCCGGACGCCGAGGTCACCGGCGAGGCCGAGCCGAACCGCCGGCAGCGCCGACGGCGCCGGGCGGGCGAGGTCGTCGCCGGTCCGGGCGGCTCGGCGGAGGTGGTCGAGGCCGGCACCGGCCCGGCCGAGGCGACCGAGGCCGGCAGCGGCGGCGCCTCGACCGCGGTCGACGGGGCCGCCAAGCCGCGCCGTCGACGCCGGCGCAGCCGCCGCGGTTCCGGCGGCGACGCCGCCACCGGCGAGTAGATGCCGCAACAGCTCGACGCGGCGCTCGCCCAGGTGCGGGCGCTGCTGCTCGATCCCGGGTTGACCCGCGCCGTCGCCGCCGGGCGTCGGCGCGGCCAGCTCCCCACCGTGGTACGCGCCGAACTGCGCCCGGTCGCCCTCAAGTCGGGCGCCCAGCTCCAGATCGTCACCGACGACGGCGCCCGCCCGCACACCCGGAACGTGACACCCGGACCCGAGGCGGACGAGGCGGTCGACGCGCTGCTGGCCGAGCCGTTCGGCAACTGGCACGTCGAGACCGCCACCGCCACCCTGCAACTGCGGGTGACCAAGCGGGGCGAGGCGCAGCTGCACCGGGTCGCCGCGCAGCGGGCCGCCGCGCCGGCCACCGCACACGACCGGAGCCGGGAGCACCTGCTCGACCCGGGTGACCCGCTCTTCACCGCGATCGGCGGCAGCGCGGCCAAGCGCCGGCAGGTCGACGCGTTCCTGCGCGCCCTCGCGGCCACCCTGCCGGCCGCGCTGACCGGCCCGCTGCGGGTGGTCGACCTGGGCTGTGGCAACGCCTACCTGAGCTTCGCGGCATACCGCTATCTCGCCGGGCGGGGCATCGACGTCGAACTCGTCGGCGTGGACGTCCGCGAGGACCAGCGCCGCCGCAACACCGCGCTCGCCGCCGAACTCGGCTACGCCGACCGGGTACGTTTCGTCGCCGGCACCATCCTGAGCGCAACCGTCGAACCCGCCCCCGATCTGGTACTCGCACTGCACGCCTGCGACACCGCCACCGACGAGGCACTGGCCCGGGCGGTGCGCTGGGGAGCCCGCTGGATCCTCGCCGCCCCGTGCTGCCACCACGACCTCGCCGCCCAGTTGCGGACCCGCCCCGCCCCGGACCCGTACGAGCCGCTGGTGCGGCAGGGCATCCTGCGGGAGCGTTTCGCGGACGTACTCACCGACTCGCTGCGGGCGGCGCTGCTCCGGCTGCACGGCTACCGGGTCGAGGTGGTCGAGTTCGTCGACTCCCAGCACACCCCGCGCAACCTGCTGCTCCGGGCCCGGCACACCGGCGCCGAGCCGACCGACCGGCAGCGCGCCGACTACCTGGCGCTGACCGGCGACTGGCAGGTCACGCCACGCCTACAGACCCTGCTCGACCAGCAGCCCTGACAGCCTGCCAGCCCGCGGGCGGAGTCTTCGAGGCGTCCTGCCCCGCCCCGGCGGGGCCCGTCGGGGCGGGCCGGCGACCGGCGGCTCATCCGCCGTACCGGCGGACCTGTCCGGACGATCGGGCAGCCGGGGGCGATGCCGGCCGACCGATGGTACGGGCGGGGTGGGTGCGATCAGTCGGCTATGCCGGAGACGTTTCCGGATTACTCTCGGAAGACCACCCGAAGTCCGGGCGAAAGGGTTCTCCGCTGAGCATCGGTGCCGCACAGGACTCGCCGCAGGCGGCCTTCGCCCGCTTCGTCCGGCGGGCCATCGACGACGCCAAGAGCGAGCGTGGCTGGACGGTCAGCGACGTGGCCGCGCACACGAACGTCGGCCGATCCACCCTGTTCCGCTGGCTCGCCGGAGACTGGCAGGACTATCCGGAGCTGGCCAAGGTGCGCGGCTTCTGCACCGCCCTGGACGTACCGGTCGGGGTGGCGTTCCGGGCCCTCGGCCTGCCCGACGGCGAGCAGCCCGGCGCCTTCCGGCGGGAACGGGTCGAGTCGCCGGTGGAAGCCGACCTCCGAGTGATCATGACCCGGCTCGCCGATCCAGGCGTACCGCCGGAGGAGAAGAAACTGATCCGCGACATGCTGCGCTACCTCGCGCACCGCCAGGTCCGCCGGGCTGGCTGACCCCGGCCCTGACCGAGGGCGGCTCTGGTGGCGGGCCGGCCCTGGTCGAGGGCGGCGCGGCGGCTCAGGGGACCGTCAGGGTGAACTCGGCCGTCCGCACCTCGCCGGCGACCTGGAAGTCGAAGTACATCCGGTAGCGTCCGGAACTCGGCAGGGCGAGCCAGAACTTCACCGCCCCGCCGGCCAACTCGGTCTCCGGGTGCACGTGCACGTAGCCCAGGTCGCCCTCCCGCAACACCACCAGGTGCCCGTACGCCCCGAGGTAGCGCTCCAGGTTGGTGACCGGATTGCCGCCGGAGAAGATCCGGAACAGCAGTGGCTGGCTCGCCCCGACCTGCGGGGTGCCCTCGTAGGTGACCGTGAACCCGTCGACGCCCGCCTCCCGGGCCGCCGCCGGCAGTGCCCGGGGGGTGTAGTCGCCGGCCACCACCAGGTCCACCCCGAGGGTCAGCGGCAGTTGCCCGCCGGTGCCGTCGAGCGCGGTGAAGTCGGCGTACGCCCGCCAGACGCCCGGGGCGGGCAGGGTCAGCGGCACACTCCAGGTGCCGTCCGTCGCCATCGTCGGGTGCAGGTGCTGGTAGCCGCTCAGGTCCCGCCGGATCACGATCATGTGCAGCGGCTCTTCGTGCACCACCGCGTACCCGGTCACCGGCTGGCGGTCCGGGCCGCGTACCTGGAACCGGAAGTCCTGCCTCCGCCCGGCGGTCAGGGTCGTGGTGGTCGGCACCAGGGTGTGGCCGCTCCCGCTCAGGCTCAGCCCGCCCGGCTCGGCACCGCCGCCCGGCACACCGGTCGGATGCTCGTGCGGCCCGGTCCCCGCCGGATGGGTGTGGTCGCCGGTGCTGGTCACGGGCTGCGGGCCGGCACCGGCCGGCGCAGTGCCACCGCTGTTCACCCGACCGAGCCCGAAGCCGGCGAGCAGGGCCAGCACCAGGCCGCCCACGGTGAGCGCGAGCCGCACGGTGCCCCGGTCCGGCACGGCCGACTCGACGGCCCCCGGCACCGCTGGCTCGACGGCCCCCGGCACCGCTGGCTCGACGGCCCCCGGCACCGCTGGCTGCTCACGTGTCACGACCGGCAGGTTACCGCCCCGCTCCGCAGGCACCGCCGGGCCGGTCCCGGAACACGGCCGGGCCGGTCCCGGAACACGGCCGGGCCGGTCCCGGAACACGGCCGGGCCGGTCCCGGAACACGGCCGGGCCGGTCCCGGAACACGGCCGGATCGGTTCCGGAAACACCGCCGGGCTGCTCCCGACGCGCCGCCGGGCCGGTCGCCGAGGTCGCGCGGGGCAGCGACGGCCATCACGGTACGAACCCGAACGGTTTCGATGCGTCGCCTCCGGCCCACATCGATCGTTGGACAGGTCGTGCCGACCTCCGCATTGTCATGTCGCGCCGCCGCCCTCGCCACCGCCATGACCGTGGCGCTGTCACTGACGCCCACGCCGGCCCGGGCCAATCCGGGCACCGACCCCGCCGAGCGGGTCGCCAGCGCGGCGGAGCAGTTGGAGATCGTCGTCGAGCAGTACAACGAGCTGCGGGAGGCGCTGCGGGAAACCCGGGCGAACAGTGCGGCCATGCACGCCGAGATGACGCCGCTGGAGCACGCGATCGAGGCACACCGGAGCGAGGTCAGCCTGATCGCCGCCCGCGCGTACCGCACCGGCGACACCCGCGCGCTGGGGACGCTGGGCACCCTGATCGGCGCTGCCACCCCGGAGAACCTGCTGGATCCGCTGCTCCTGCTCGACCGGCTGACCCGGGAGCGACACCGGGCGATCGCCGCGCTGACCGAGGCGTACGAGCGGCTGGCCAAGGCCCGGCGCGCGGTCGAGGCGCTCGCGGCCCGGCAGCGCGGCCAGGAGCGGCAACTCGCCGCGCGGAAGCTGGCGATCGAGACCGAGCTGGCCCGGTTGGCCGGGATGACCGGACCGGACGAGCCGGCCGGGAAATCCGTCCCCCGGCTGCCGGAGGCGGTGGGCGGCGCCGCCGGCGAGGCAGTCCGGTTCGCGTACGCGCAGCTCGGCAAGCCGTACCGGTGGGCCGGGGACGGCCCCGACGGGTACGACTGTTCCGGCCTCACCTCGGCCGCCTGGGCGGCTGCCGGCGTACGGCTGCCGCACAACGCGGCGCGACAGTACCGGGCGGTGAACCTGGTCAGCCGATCCGCCCGGCGCGCCGGCGACCTGGTCTTCTACTACCGTGACCTGCACCATGTCGCGATCTACGTCGGCGGCGAAAAGATCATCCACGCGCCGCGTGCCGGCACCCGCATCCGGATCGACCGGGTCGACTACCAGCCGGTCGTCGGCTACGGCCGCCCCGGCTGAGCCCGGGACCGGGCAACTGATTTCACCGGACCGGGCGACGGCCGCCTCAGCTCCCGGTCACTGCCTCCGGAACTTACAGCGATCGTTGGTGTCGGGATCGCCGATGTAGAAGAACACTTCGTCATCGGCGGCCTGCCAGTCACTCCAGGCGAACCTCTCCGGTGGCCCGAAACTCAGGTTCATCGTCTGGTAGGGCACGAGTGTTTCTGGCGCTTCCAGCTCCCAGGTTCCCCGCCCACCGTCGGGCTCGGCACGCTGTTCGGGCGGCTCGTCCCGCTCCGCGCAGACATGCAGAACTGTTGCGGTGAAGGTGCCGTCGGCATCGGGTTCCAGTGTCGCTCCCCGAGCGTTCACCCAGGTCCCGGCCAGGTCTTCCTGGCTGAGGTCCGGTGCGGGGCCGATTGGTCCGCACGCGCACGCACAGCCCCCCAGAACGAGGAGGCTGGCCAGCACCGTCCACAGTCGTCGTGCCAACATTCGGACAGGCTATTCGCGACCGTCCAGGTCAGCCGACCGGGCCAGGCAACGGACCCTACGGCAGGAGGGCTCAGCCGGCCATGGCAAGGGCGAACGGGAGCACGCCGGGGGCACCGGCCTGGCGCAGCAGCCGGGCGACGACCGCCATCGTCCAGCCCGAGTCGACGAGATCGTCAACGAGCAGGACCGGACCGTCCAGCCCGGCCAGCGCATCGACCAGTGGCTCGGGCAGGGCGAAGGCGTCGTGCAGGGCGCGTACCCGCTGGGCACTGTTGCCCCGCGGACCGGCACCGGCCGTCGCGCCGCCCCGGGCCGGCACCTCGCCGAGCAGCGGCAGCCGGCCGACCCCGGCGATCCGCTCGGCCAGCCCGCGCACCAGCCGGGGCCGCCGCCGCGACCCGACGGCGAGTACGCCGACCGGCCGCGCCGGCCACGGGTCGTCGCCATGCGCCCACGCCCTGAGTACGTCGACCACGGCCGCCGCCACGTCCTCCGGCAGTTCCGCGTCCGGGGCCTCCGGCCCGGTCAACCCGCGCAGCCGGCCACCCCAGCCGAGGTCGGAGAGGCGCCCGACGGCCCGCCCCGGGTACGCCTGCTCGGCCGGCCCGATCTTCCCGCGCAGCGGTACGCCGACCGCCTCCAGCCCGGTCGGCCAGAGCTTCTTCGGCGGGACCTCCACCCCGGCGCGCCCGAGGAACGCCTGTGCGGCGGCGAGCGCCGGGGCCGACACCTCGGCGTCGAACCGCGCTCCGGCACACCTGTCGCAGCGCCCGCAGGCGGTGGCCGCCGGGTCGTCCAGGCAGCGCCGGAGGAACTCCATCCGGCAGCCCCCGGTCGAGACGTAGTCCACCATGGACCGCTGCTCGGCGGCGCGGGCCTGGGCCACCCGACCCAGCCGGGCGGCGTCGTACTGCCAGGGCTCGCCGGTGGCCAGCCAGCCGCCCCGGACCCGGCGTACGGCGCCGTCCACGTCGAGCACCTTGAGCATCAGCTCCAGCCGGGTCCGGCGCAGGTCGACGATCGGCTCCAGCGCCGGTGTGGAGAGTGGACGGTCCGGGTGCAGTGCGGCCAGCACGGCCCGGACCTGGTCCTCCGGCGGGAAGGCCAGCGACGCGAAGTACCGCCAGATCGCCTGGTCCTCGGCACCCGGCAGCAGCAGCACCTCGGCCGCGCCGACCGCCCGACCGGCCCGGCCGACCTGCTGGTAGTAGGCGATCGGTGACGGCGGTGCGCCCAGGTGCATCACGAAGCCGAGATCCGGCTTGTCGAACCCCATGCCCAGTGCCGAGGTGGCGACCAGTGCCTTGAGCTTGTTGTCCAGCAGGTCCTGCTCGGCGGCGCGGCGGTCGGTGTCGTCGGCCTGACCGGTGTACGAAGCGACCGGGTAGCCCCGGCCGCGCAGGAACTCGGCCGTCTCGCCGGCCGCCGCCACGGTCAGGGTGTAGACGATTCCGGAGCCGGGCAGCCGGTCGAGCTGGTCAGCCAGCCAGCCGAGCCGGTGTGCCGGGCTGGGCAGCTCGACCACGGCCAGCCGCAGCGACTCGCGGTCCAGCGGCCCGCGCAGCACCAGTGCGTCGCCGAGCTGCTCGGCCACGTCGTCGGTGACCCGGGCGTTGGCGGTGGCGGTGGTGGCCAGCACCGGCGTGCCGGCGGGCAACCCGGCCAGGAAGGTACGCAGCCGCCGGTAGTCGGGGCGGAAGTCGTGCCCCCAGTCGGAGACGCAGTGCGCCTCGTCCACCACCAGCAGTCCGGTGGTGGCGGCGAGCCGCGGCAGCACCCCGTCCCGGAGTCGGGATTGTTCAGCCGTTCCGGGCTGATCAGCAGTACGTCGACGGTGCCGGCCTCGATCTCGGCGACGATATCGGCCCACTCGTCGAGGTTGGCGGAGTTGATGGTGCGGGCCCGGATGCCGGCCCGGGCCGCCGCCTCCACCTGGTTGCGCATCAGCGCCAGCAGCGGCGAGACGATCACGGTCGGCCCGGTCCGCCCCGGGCCGACATCGCCCGGACCCGCACCCGCGCCGGTTCCGGTGGACTGCCGGAGCAGCGCGGTCGCGACGAAGTAGACGGCGGACTTGCCCCAGCCGGTCCGCTGTACGCAGAGCACCCGGCGCCGCCCCACCACCAGCGCCTCGATCGCCCGCCACTGGTCGTCCCGGAGCCGGGCGTGCTCGCCGGCCAACCGGCGCAGCACGGCCTCGGCCCGCTCCCGGACCGACTCCGGTCCCGGCCCTGCCGCGCCCCGCACCGGCCCTGCGGCGTCCGGCACCGGCCTTGCCGCATCCCGCGTCCAACCGCCGGGGTCCTGGTCGTGCGGTGTCCGGTTTCCGTCCATCCGGCTTTTCTACCAGGTCGGGACGACAGGCTCGACGCAGCGTCACCAGGTCATCGACGTGACCGGCGGCTTTCACCTGCGCACCCTGTGACGTGCAAGGAAGGGCCCCTTCTTATACAAAAAGCGCTAAGAAGGGGCCCTTCCTTGCACGTCAGCTTAGAGGCGTAGCCGGCCTTGTCCTTGGCACGACACTGTGGTGATCTGTGGGACACCCATGGCAACGGCGGGAGATGCGCATGCGCGGGGTGGCGACCCAGGGGCAACCGGCCTCCGGACGGGAACCGTCCTCGGGACGGGAACGGCTGCCCTCCGGCGGCTCGGAGTTCCTCGCCCTGCTCGCCCGGCTGCTCCGCCGGCCCCGCCGGGGCGACCGGCGGCTGCCGCTGATCTGGCTGGTCCGCTCGGCCGGTTCGCCGGACGTGGTCGCCCTGCTACGCCGGGTACTCGGCCGGGGTCAGCGACGACGGATCCCGCACGCCGTACTCGACCTGGCCGAGCTGGCCGGCACCGACATCGCCGCTGCGCTGCGCGAGGTGCACCGCCAGCTCTCGCTGGAGGCGTTCGGCGGCGAACGGCTGCGGTTCCGGCACCACCCGCTGGCCGACTGGCTGCTGCACCAGCCGGTACCCGAGCCGGGCGAGGCGGGCGAGGACCGCCGGCCCGCCCTGGCCCGGCAGCTGCGGGACCGTCGGGGCAGCCGTCCGGGCAGCGACCAGGCCGGCACCGGCGACGGTGACGGCGACCTCTTCTCCACCGCCTACCAGCTCGCGTTCTGGCTGGTCCGGCGGGCGATCCCGAGTGCCGTCTTCCGGATCGCGGTCTCCGGCCGGGTACCGCTGCTCGGCCCGCACTACCGGTGGTTCATGCGGCAGCAGTACCTGGCGCCCCGGCAGTCGGTGACCTTTCTCGGGTTCGCCGAACGGCTCACCGCCGGATGGCGGGACGGGGAACAGCCGGACCAGGTGAACAAGCTGCTGGTGCACGCGTTCCTGGAGGACCTGCGGCAGGCGTACCGGCGGCGGTTCTGGCGGCCGTCGACCTGGCGGCGGACGGCCTACCCGGTGCTGCTGCTGGCCGGCGTCACGGCCGGCGACCCGGGGCACACCCTGATCCGGCTGGTCAACGACGTCCGCAACGAGACCGGCCGGAACGACCCGCTGCTGGTGGTCGCGGCCGGCGCCGAACCGCCCCCGGAACTGCCCGAACCGTACGCGCTCGTCGACGCCGAGGAGGCGTACGACGAATGGGTGGACGTGCTGCCGGAGACCCGGCGGCTGCGCCGCCAGGCCGCCTGGCTGATCGCCCTGCTGCTCGGCGACCCCAGCGCCGGCTCGGAACCGAGGGGCGGGCTGCTGAACTTCACCCCGCCGGAGCCGCCGTGGTGGAGTCGCCGCTTCCTGCCCACCGCCCTCGTGCTGCTGCTCGTCGCCGTCACGGCGATCTGGGCCAACTCGCGGTGGAGCCTCGACTGCCATCCGCGGCCGTTCGGCGGCGCCGTCGAGGTGGAACTGGTCGGCGACGAGTGCGTCGGCTACAGCGACACGGCCGGGCACGTCTTCAACCGGGACCCCGGACAGGACCGGCTGCGGGCCGTGCAGCGCCGGATCTTCGCCCAGAACGCCGCCGCCGAGCAGGTCTGGCAGCGCAGCGCGCAGCGCCGCCCGCTGGTCACCCTGGTCTACCTGGGCACGCTCACCGGCAACCGGACCCGGGCCGACGAGGAGTCGTACGTCTCCGAGCGCGAGGAGCTGGAAGGGATGGCGACCGCCCAGTACGCGCTGCTGCGCGAGTCGGCCGGTGCCGACGGAGCCGCGCTGCTCCGGGTGGTGGTGGCGAACGCCGGACACCAGATGCGGTACGCCGGCCGGGCGGTGCGGATGCTCGCCGGGCTGGCCCGGGACGACCCGACCGTACTCGGCGTGGTCGGACTGGTGGAGAGTCGCACCAGTACCGCCGGCGCGCTGCGCGAACTCAACCGGATCGGCCTGCCCGCACTGGCACCGACGCTCTCCGCCGACGGCATGTTCCAGAACTCCAGGCTCTATCTCCAGATCTCCGCACCCAACCGCGACCAGGCCGCCCTGATCGACGAGTACGCCCGCCAGGTGCTCCGGGTCACCGGCGCCCGGGTGTACTACACCACCGGGGAGAACAGCTCGCTCACCGAGGACCTCTACGTCGGCACCCTCGTCGAGGACCTGCGCCAGCGGTTCGGCGACCGGCTGACCCGGGTCGAGGAGTGGCGCACCGGCCAGCGGATGACCCAGGAGTGCGGCTACCCCGGAGTGCTGGTCTTCGCCGGCCGCTGGTCCGAGTTCGACGGCTTCCTCCGGGCGCTCAAGGAATGCGGCCCGAACCCGCCCCGACACCTGGTCGGCGACGACTCGGTCAACCGGTACATGGCCAACCCGGGGCTGCGGGTCAGCGCACCCGGCAACCTCCCGGTCACGTACGTCTCGAAGGCGGCTCTGGCCACCTGCGCCGCCCTGCGTGCCGCCCGGGACCGGCGCGACGACGTACGCGGCAGTTTCCTCGGCTGGATCCAGGCCGACGACCTGCTCGACCCGCCCCGGTGCCGGGACGGCGAGCCGAGCGCGGCGGTCGGCGAACGGGTCAGCCTGGCCTACGACGCCGCGACGATGGTGGTCCGGGCGGTGGAGAGCCTCGCCGCCCGGCTGCGGCACGGCAGCCCGCGCGAGGCGTGGGACCCCCGGGCCGTCAACCCGGCCGGCGTGCACACCGAGGTACTGCGGCAGAACGCCGAGAACGGCTACCCGGGGGTCAGCGGGCTGATCCGGTTTGCGGCCGACTCCGGCGAGCCGGTGGCGAAGCGGCTCTCCCTGGTCCGGGTCGACCGGGTCACCGACGTCGACACCGAACCGGTCGAGGTGTTCCACTGCGGCACCGCCGACGACCCCGCCGCGCAGAGCTGCCGACCCGCGTCAGCCACGCCACCCGCCCCGGCGTGACCTTCCGCCCCGGCGTGACCTCCCGGCCCGGCGTGACGTCCCGTCCCGGCCCCGGGCCGGGTGGTCAGGGCCGGTCAGGCGTCCAGCTCGGCCGGGGCCGTCGGCTCCGGGCGGGCCAGCGGGGGCAGGAAGAGGAGTACCTCGCGGAGCGAGTCGGCCACCTCCATCGGCAGCAGGCAGCGGGCGACCAGTTGCTCCAGGGAGGCGTACGGTCCGCGTACCAGGCGGTCCACCAGGATGTGCCGGCTCTGCTCCGGCGACGGTCCGGGCAGCCCCAGCACGACGTGCTCGGCGACGGCGTTGATGTCGATCAGGCCACCGTCGTCGAAGTTGCGCGGCAGGTCGGGCCGGCCGATCCGCAGCTCCCTACGGGCGCTCGGGTAGTGGTAGAGCAGGTAGCGGGCGTGCTCCCGGCGTACCCGCTGCTCGGTGGCGCTGCGCGGGACGGCCGGTGACGGCGGTCGCCGGCCACGGCCGAGGAAATTCTGCACCCCGCGGTTGAGCAGGACCACGTGCAGGACGCCGCCGAGCCAGTTCACCAGGAGGAGGCCGAAGATCGCGAAGGACTCCCCCGTGGTCGCCGGAGCCTCCGGGTCGCCGGTCTCCATGGCGACGATGAATCCGGCCGCCACCACGAGATAGCCGAATCCGGCCGCCAGCAGCCACCAGCTGCGGCGCCGCCAGGCGTAGACGAAGGCGACCAGCCAGCTGAGCATCCCGAAGGTGAGCAGGATGCCGACCGCCCCGACCACGGTGCCGGCGATGCTGGTCCAGTGCAGCGGGGCACCGTGCTGTCCGCCACCCGGCGGCGCCGTGATCGGCAGGAACGGCGGCGGCAACGACACCGGTGGCGGCACCGAAACCACCGGCAACCCCGTGGACGGCGCCGGCCGCGCATCCGCAGCGGGTACCGCCGGCTCTGCCGACGCGACAGGTTGGACCGACGCGACCGAGGCGACCGGTTCGACAGATTCGAGCGACGCGGCAGGCTCGACCGACGCGACAGGTTCGACAGGTTCGAGCGGCGCGGCCGACGCGACAGGTTCGAGCGGCGCGGCCGACGCGACAGGTTCGAGCGGCGCGGCCGGCTCGACCGGCGCGGCCGATCCGGGGGCCGCGAACGTCCCAGCGGCAGCCGTTCCAGCGGCAGCCGTCCCAGCGGCAACCGTCCCAGCCGGAACCGCTTCCGCCCGAGTCGGTGCGGCCCGAGTCGGTGCGGCCGGGGCGGGTGTGGCCGGTCCGGCGGGCCGGTCGGGGGCGGCCAGCGTCGGATCGGAGCGCAGGATCCGCCGGTGCAACTCCTGAAGCGGCTCGCCGGGCTCCAGCCCGTGCTCGTCGCGGAGCAGGGTGCGGACCTCGCGGAACGTGTCCAGCGCCTCCGCCTGCCGGCCCTCCCGGTAGAGCGCCAGCATCAGCAGGCCACGCAACCGTTCCCGTACCGGGAACTGGGCGACAAGTCGGGCCAGCTCGCCGACCACCTCGTGATGGTGGCCGAGTCGCAGCTCCAGTTCGGCCCAGCTCTCCAGCGCGGAGGTACGCAGCTCCACCAGCCGGTGCCGGGCGGCGTCGAAGAACGGCCCGGTCAGGCCGGGCAGCGGCTCACCGCGCCAGAGGTCGAGCGCGGCACGCAGTCCGGTCGCCGCCTCCGGCCAGCGTCCGGCGTCCCGGGCCGCCGTCGCCTGCCGGGCCGACCACTCGAAGCGCAGGGCGTCGACGTCGTCCCGGCCGACCCGCAGCAGATAGCCGGCGTCGGTCAGGCTGAGCACCTGACCGGGAGTACGCGGCGACCGCCCGGGCTCCAGCACCCGGCGCAGCCCGGCGACGTACTTCTGCACCACGTTCGTGCCGTTCGCCGGAGGCTCCTCGGCCCAGACGGCGTCGACGATCCGGTTCGTCGGCACCGGGCGCCCGGCCTGTAGCAGCAGGACGGTCAACACGGCCCGCTGCTTGCCCGGCCCCAGCTCCAGTTCGCGGTCGGCGTGCCAGGCGCGCAGCGGCCCGAGGATCTCGAAGCGCACCGCCTCCACCATGCGCCCATCACCCCCCGACTGCTCGCGGACCAGCGCACGGCAGTCCGACGGCAGCATAACGGCAGTGGTCGAAGGCAGGTACGCAGTGCGGGGTCAGTGCGACGGCAGTCCGGGCCGGCAGCATTTCCGGCGTCGATCCACGGCACCGCTGAGAAGGGAACGCAATGAACACAGAGATCCGCGCAGCACGCTGGGCCCGGCGTACCGCCGGCCCGATGGCCGCACTGCTCGGCATGGCGGTACTGCTGGGCGGCTGCGGGAAGCTGAAGGAGGAAGTGGCGACCGTCACCGCCAAGCAGACACTGCTGGGGACGGTGCCGGACGGTGACGAGGGACCGTTCAGGTTCAGCGGCAAGGACGGCAGCGACGACGTCTCCGGTACGGTCGACCCGGCCGCGAAGGGGCTGGAACTCTCCACCGCGATCAAGGACCCGGAGCACGGCTTCACCACCAACATCGCGTTCCGGATCGTCGGCGACGACGTCTGGACGAAGATCTCCTTCACCGGCACCAAGGGGCTGACCGGGCTTCCCAAGCTGCCGAAGAAGTGGCTGAAACTGGATCCCGCGAAGCTCACCGACGCGGAGAGCGTGCCGAAGTACGAGGGGACCGACCCGGGCAACACCGGGCCGCTGCTGGAGGCCGCCACCTCGGTGAACGACGAGGGCAACGGCAAGTACTCCGGCAGCATCGACCTGACCTCGGGTGAGGCGGCGAAGGTGCTGGAGGCGGAGCAGATGACCGCGCTCGGTGAGGCGGCGAAGCAGGTGCCGTTCACCGCGACGGTCGACGGCGAGCAGCGGCTGACCTCGCTCGTCCTCGACCTGGCGAAGGCCGGTGGCACCAACTCCGCCCAGTATGTCGTGAACTACCAGGACTTCGGCAGCACGCCGAAGCTCGCCGCACCGGCGGGAGGGCAGGCCCAGAACGCGCCGAAGCTGGCGTACGACCTGCTCAACGGGGGCGAGTAGGCGGTCGCGGGCCGGCGCGACGGCATCGGGTGCGGGCCTGCGGGCCGGGTGGTGGCCACGGGGGCCCGCCACCCGGCCCGTTCGGGTAGCGCAGGCCGGCCTGCTCGCGTGTGCGGGCCGGCCCGTTCGCGCGGGCAGCCCGTTCGCGCGGGCAGCCCGTTCGCGCGGGCAGCCCGTTCGCGCGGGCAGCCCGTTCGCGCGGGCAGCCCGTTCGCGCGGGCCGGCCTGCGGGCGGAATCGGCGGCCGGGTCAGCGGCCGAGGACCGAGCCGCCGTTCACGCCGAGCACCTGGCCGGTGACGTACCCGGCCGCCGGGCTGACCAGATATCTGACCGCCGCTGCGATATCGGCCGGCTCGCCGGCCCGCCCCACCAGGGTCGCGTCGACCCGCCGCCGGTGCCCCTCCGGCGTCATCCGGCCGTCGAAGAACTCGGTGTCGACGACGTAACCCGGGCTGATCACGTTGACCGTGATCTGCTCCGGCCCGAGTTCCTGGGCCAGGTGGTAACCCCAGCCGTGCAGCGCCGCCTTCGCCGCCGAGTACGGCCCGCCGCCGCCGCGCTGTGCCGCGATCGAGCTGATCAGCAGTACCCGACCGCCGGGGCGGCGCAGTGCCGGCCGGAGCGCCTCGGTCAGCAGTACGGCGGTGAGCACGTTGCTGTCGAGGTTGGCCCGCCACCGCGCGGCCACGCCGTCCAGGGTGGACGAATCGCCGTCCAGGTAACCGCCCGCGTTGTTGACCACCGCGTCGACGGTGCGTCCGGCGACCGCCTCGACGACCCGGCCGAGCTGTGCCGGGTCGGTCAGGTCCGCCGGTACCGCCTGGACCGAGCCAGGCCGGTCGAGTTGCTTTCCGATCCGGGTCGCGGTCTGCTCCAGTGGTTCGGCGCGCCGACCGACCACGATGACGTCGTACCCGTCGGAGACCAGGCCCTCCGCGACGGCCGCGCCGATCCCGGTCGCGCCACCGCTGACCACCGCCAGTCTTTCCGCCATCCGTCAGTCCTCCCCTGTCTCGTGCCGCACGAACGCCCGCTCCGCCCCGGGCCGGAGGTCGACCCCACCGACCAGGCGGCGGACGCCGCCACCCGAACCGTCGGCCGGGCCGGCGAGCCAGGCTACCCGGCAGGCTCGGCACGGGACTTGTCGAACGACCCGGCGATCTCCGCCACCCACGGTTCCGGCTGCACCGCGCCGGGCCCGAGCGCCCGCATCGAGGCCAGTACGGTGAGCAGCATCCCGCTGCTGAGGAACGCCCTGGTCTCGTCCTCGTCCGCGCCGGTCAGTTCCCGGATCAGCCGGTAGATCCCACCGAAGCAGTCGCGCACGGCGCTGCCGATCACCGGGTCGGAGCTGGCCGCGAAGCCGTGCAGGAGCAGGGTCAGCAGGTCCCGTTCGGCCAGCAGCTCGTCGTACGCCTCGCCGAGGCTCTCCAGGTCGGGCGAGCGCTCGGCCGCGTCCCGGAAAACCTGCTCGATCCGGGCGACGGCGTGCTCGACGGCGGCGATGAAGAGCCGTTGCTTGGAGCCGAACAGCCGGATGACGTACGGCTGGGAGACCCCGGCCAGCCGGGCGACGTCGTCGGTGGAGGTGCCGGCGTAGCCGGAGATGGCGAACGCCCTGACGGCGGCCTCGGCGAGCTGTTCGCCGCGCTCGGCGGCGGTCAGCCGGGTCCTGGACATCGTCACGCACCCCTTCCGTCTCCGACACGTCGATCTCCCGGCCAGGTCGATCTTTCCGGCCGGGTCGATCCTGCCGCAGTCGCCGGGCCGCCGTCACCCCGGGCGGACGTTGACATGTTATCAGTCAATGCTTACCTTGGGAGCGTCTAGTTATCAGTCGATAACAACTAACGGAGCTGCCATGTCCAGTGCGCCCACCCTCGGCGGTGCCAGCGCCGCGACCCCCGTGCCGGAACGACCGATCGAGGCCGCCGGAGCGACGAGCGACCCCGGAACCCCCGCGCGACCGCTGGCGGCCGTGCTCGCCGCCGTCGGCATACCGATGTTCATGGTCACCCTGGACAACCTGGTGGTCACCACGGCACTGCCGGTGATCCGGACCGAGCTCGGCGCGTCCCTGACCGACCTCCAGTGGTTCGTCAACGCCTACACGCTGCCGTTCGCCGCCCTGCTGCTCACCGCCGCCGCACTCGGCGACCGGGTCGGCCGCCGCCGGCTGTTCCTCGCCGGCATCGCGCTGTTCACCCTCGCCTCCGCCGCCTGCGCCCTGGCCACCGAACCCTGGATGCTCACCGCCGCCCGAGCCGTGCAGGGCCTGGCCGGCGCGGCCGTGATGCCGCTCTCGCTCACCCTGCTCGCCGCCGCCGTCCCCGACCGGCTCCGGGACGCCGCGATCGGGATCTGGGGCGGGATCAGCGGCCTCGGCGTCGCGGTCGGCCCGGTGGTCGGCGGCGCGGTGGTCGAGGGCCTCGACTGGACCTGGATCTTCTGGCTGAACGTGCCGGTGGGACTGCTCGCCCTGCTGCTGGCCGCGACCGTGCTGCGCGAGTCGCACGGCCCGGCCGCCCGGCTCGACCCGGTCGGGCTGGTGCTGAGTACGGCCGGGGTGTTCGCCCTGGTCTGGGGGGTGGTGCACGGGCAGGACCACGGCTGGACCTCGACCCGGGCGCTGGTCGCCCTGATCGGCGGCGGCGTACTTGTCGTCGGGTTCCTCGGCTGGGAGACCCGGACCCCGGTACCGATGCTGCCACTGCGGCTCTTCCGGTCCCGCGCCTTCAGCGTGGTGAACGTGGTGGCGTTCACCTTCTCGCTCGGCGTCTTCGGCTCGGTCTTCCTGCTCGCCCAGTTCTTCCAGGTGGCGCAGGGGCACAGCCCGCTGGACGCCGGCATCCGGACGATGCCGTGGACCATGGCACCGATGGTGGTCGCCCCGCTGGCCGGGCTGCTGGTCGGCCGGCTCGGCGTGCGCACCCTGGTCGTCGCCGGGCAGGCGATGCTGGCCGTCGCGCTGGGCTGGCTCGCCCTGGCCAGCACCGCCGAGGTCGACTATGCCGTCCTGGTGGTGCCGCTGGCGCTGGCCGGGATCGGCATGGGCCTGACCTTCGCGCCGATGAGCACCGCCACGATGGCCAGTGTGCCCGTCGAGTCCCGGGGAGTCGCCTCCGGCACCAACAACAGCGTCCGGGAACTCGGGGTCGCCGTCGGGGTGGCGGTGCTGGCCTCCGTCTTCGCGGCCAACGGCGCCTACACCAGCCCTGCCTCCTTCGTGCAGGGCCTCACCCCGGCCGTACTCGTCGGCGCGGCCGTCGTCGCCACCGGCGCCCTGGCCGCCCTCCTCCTCCCCCGCAGAGGGCAGTGATCACGTGGCGTCCGGCCTGCTCTGCGACAGGCTCTCGGGCAGGCCGGACGCTACGTGGTCATGAAGAGCGGCGAGGGGGGCGGGGGCGGGTGGGTAGGAGGGTGCGGAAGGGGGCTAGGCGGGTGGAGAGGCTGGCCAGGCCGCCGGGGAAGAAGTAGACCGCCAGGATGAAGACGGTGCCGAGCACGAAGAGCGGCTGGGACAGCGGCCCGCTCAGCACCCCCGGCAGCGAGTCCACCGCCGACGAGGCGCCGAAGGCGGTCAGCCGGTGGTCCAGGTACATGTAGAGCATGCCGCCGAGCACCGGCCCCCAGCGGGTGCCGGGCCCGCCCAGCACCACCATGACCAGCAGGGACAGGGTCAGCTCGGAGGAGGTGACGTGCGGCGAGGCGCCGCCGACCAGCAGGCAGTAGATCGCCCCACCGGCGGTGGCGAGCCCGCCGGCCAGGGTGAACGCCAGCAGCTTGAACCGGTACGGGTCGAGCCCGAGCACCCCGACCCGCCGCTCGTCGTCGCGCAGCCCGGCGAGTACCCGGCCGGTGGGCGAGCCGGTCACCCGGTGCACCACGAAGACGACCAGGGCGAGATAGGCCAGGGCCAACCAGTACAGGTTGACGGTGTTGCCGACCCCGACCAGCATCGCCGGCAGCCCCGACACGTCCAGCGAGAGTCCCTCCTCGCCGCCGGTGAGCCCGCCGAAGTCCCGGGCCACCAGGATCGCACCGACCTGGGCGAACGCCAGGGTCACCATCGCGAACGCGATCCCGGCGGTACGCAGCGCGATCGCCCCGAGCAGCCCGGCCAGGATGGTGCCGCCGACCAGGGTCAGCAGGGCGGCCTGCCACAGCGGCAGTCCGGCCCGGGTGACCAGGATGTCGGTGCCGTAGACGCCGGCCGCGAAATAGAGCGCGTGCCCGAAGGAGAGCATGCCGGTCCGGCCGAACAGCAGGTCGTAGCCGGCGGCCAGGCCACCGAAGACCAGGCAGATGGCGAGCAGTTGCAGCGTCCCCGGCCCGTTCAGCGGCCCGTCGAAGACCCCCGGTACCGAGAGCGTCGAGTACGGCAGGGCCGCGAAGACCAGCAGCACCAGCAGTGGTGACCAGGTGCGCAGGGCCGACCGCCAGTTCCGGCGGGATGCCGGTGCGGAACCGGCGGCCGGCGGTGCGGTCGGCGGTGCGGTAGGCGGGTCGGCCTCCGCCGTCACGGCCGCGGCCGACACCCCGGAGCCCGTCTTCAGGCCGGTCATCCCGGTTCCTCCGCTCGGCTCGGTCATGTGGTCGCCGCCCTTCCGGCGATGCCCTGCGGGCGGAGCAGCAGCACGATCGCCAGCAGCGCGACCACGCAGATGTCCCCGGCCCCGGAGGTGCCGTAGTAGTTGACGAACTGCTGGAGCAGGCCCACCGCGACGGCGGCGTACGCGGACCCGACGACCGAGCCCATCCCGCCGATCACCACCACGATGAAGGCGAAGATCAGCAGTGATCCGCCCTGGCTCGGCGAGACCGAGCCGAAGTAGACCCCGCCGAGCGCACCGGCCAGCGCGGCAGCCGCCCCGCCGATCGCGAAGACCAGGGTGAACGCCCTCCGCACGTCGATGCCGAGCGCGGTGACCATCTCCCGGTTCTCCACCCCGGCCCGGATCACCAGGCCGTAGCGGGTGTAGCGGAGAAAGCCGAGCAGCGCGGCCAGCACCAGGGCGGCGGCGACGACCAGCAGGAGGCCGGAGTTCGGCACCTTGGCGCCGAGGATCGAGGTGACCCGCTGGGTCCAGTCCGGGCGCGGGAACGGTCGCGGGTCCGCGCCCCAGGTCGCCTGGAGCAGGGCCACCCCGGCCAGCGAGAGCCCGACGGTGACGAGTACCTGCTCGATGGTGCGGGAGTAGAGCGGCCGGATCATCACCAGTTCGACGGCCATCCCGACCACCGCACCGGCGACGACGCCGAACGCGACCGCGAGGACGAAGCCGAGCCCGGAGGGGCCGGCACCGGGCAGATTCCCCGCCGCCCACCAGGTGGCGTACGCCCCGACGGAGAGGAACAGCCCGTGCGCGAAGTTGAGCACGTCGGCCAGCCCGAACACCAGGGAGAGTCCGGAGGCGACCAGGAAGTAGAGCGCGGCCAGGCCCAGCCCGGTGAGCGTCAGCAGCACGATCGTGCTCATCCGGCCGACACCTCCCGGGCCGTCTCGACCGTCGCGTGGTCGGCGGCCACGCCGACGCCGAGCAGGGATCTGGTCAACGCCGCCTCCCGGAGCAGGTCGTCGGCGGTGCCGGTGAAGGCGACCCGGCCGGCGGCGAGCACCACCGCGTCGCGGGCCAGTCGGCGTACCACCGCGAGGTTCTGTTCGACGAGCAGCACCGGCACGGTGGCCGCGACCCGTTCCAGCACCTCGGCCACCTCGGTGACCACCTTCGGCGCCAGCCCCTTGGTCGGCTCGTCGACAAGCAGCAGCCGGTTGTCGTTGAGCAGCACCCGGCCGATCGCCAGCATCTGCTGCTGACCGCCGGAGAGCGAGCCGGCCCGCTGCCGGCCGCGCCGCTCCAGCTCCGGGAAGAGTTCGAAGACCCGGTCGTACGCCGGGGTGCTGCCGCGCCGCTCGGCGAGCCGCAGGTTCTCGCTGACGGTGAGGCCGGCGAAGACGCACCGGTCCTCGGGTACGTAGCCGAGGCCGTCCCGGACCAGCCGGTGGGTCGGCTCGCCGGTGAGCGACCGCTCGCCCATCCGTACCGTGCCGCGTACCTCGCCGCCGCGCGGGGTGAGCCCGAGGACCGCCCGCAGCGTGGTGGTCTTGCCGACCCCGTTGCGGCCGAGCAGCACGGTCACCCCGCTCGGCGCGACGGTGAACGAGACGCCCTGCAGGATGTGCAGCCCGGCGATCCGTACCGACAGGTCGGCGACGGCGAGGACGGGAGGACTGTCACTCATATCGACTCACCTAGGTACGCCTCCTGCACCACCGGGTTGGCCATCACGGTCGCCGGGACGTCGCAGGCGAGCAGCGCGCCGTGGTGCATCACCGCGATCCGGTCGGCGAGCCCGAGGATCACGTCCATGTGGTGTTCCACCATGAGTACGGCCCGGCCACTGTCGCCGGTCAACGACCGGATCACCTCGACCAGCTCCGGTACGTCCTCCGCGCTCACCCCGGCCATCGGCTCGTCGAGCAGCATCACCCTCGGCTCGCCGGCCAGCAGCAGCGCGATCTCGAGCTTCCGCTTCTCGCCGTGTGCGAGGGTGCCGGCCAGCGCCTCGGCCCGGTGGGCCAGGCCGACCCGGTCCAGTGCCGTGTCGGCGGCGGCCACCACCTCCCGGTCGGCGGCCGCCCGCCGCCACAGCTTCATCGAGCCGCCCCGGTGTGCCTGCACGGCCAGCCGGACGTTCTCCCGCACGCTCAGCGAGCCGAAGACCGAGGAGGCCTGGAAGGTCCGGCCCAGTCCCCGCCGGGCCCGCTGGTACGGCGGCAGTGCGCCGATGTCCGTACCGTCCAGCAAAACCTGGCCGGCGGTCGGCCGGCGCAGCCCGGAGACCAGGTTGAACAGCGAGGTCTTGCCGGCGCCGTTCGGGCCGATCACGCCGAGGAACTCCCCGGGTGCCAGCTCCAGGTCGACGCCGTCGACGATGGCGACCTCGCCGATCCGCCAGGTCAGGTCGCGGGTGGCGAGCACACCTCAGCCCTTCATCGCCACGGCCGGCGGCGCCGTCTCGTCCGGGGTGAGCACCTTCGGCGACTCCGCCTTCATCGCGTCGCCGGTGCCGCTCAGCCTGGCCTGGAACATCGGCTGGAGCAGCGCGTGGTCCTCGGCCCGGACCGTCATCCTGCCCTTGACGCCGTCGAAGCTCCAGCCCTCCAGCGCGGTGACCATCTTGTCGACGTCGTCGCCGCCCTCCTGGACCGCGCGGACGATCATCTGGGCGGCGGCGAAGCCGTCCGGGTGGAACAGGTCCAGCGTCCCGCCGGGTACGGCCTGCTTGGCGGCCTGCGCGGCCGGGTTGTCGGCGGCGCCGTCGAAGAAGTGCGACAGGAAGGAGATCTTGGTGCCGGCCGCCCCGAAGGTCGGCCAGGAGGCCCGGATGTCCAGCCCGGTGACCACGGTGGTGGAGCCGAGCACGCCCTGCTGGTCCAGGGTCTGCCACATCGCCGGGGCGGTGGTGCCGGCCCAGGCGACGAAGAGCAGGTCCGGCCTGGCCGCGGTCAGCTGGCTGGCGAACGGGGGTGAAGTCGGTGGCGCTGGCCGGGGCGAGCACGCTGCTCACCGTGGCACCGGCGCCGCCGATGACCGCCTTGACGGCCGCCTCGTTGCTCTTGCCGAACGCGCTGTCCTGGGCGAAGACCACGACCTTCTTGCCGGCCGCGTCGCCGATGAAGGACTTCGCGGTCATCACGTCCTGGTACGACTGCCGCCCGGACCGGAAGGTGTACTTGTTCACCCCGGTCGCGCCGTCGGTGGCGGCCGGCCCGGAGACGAAGAGCACCTTGTTCTGCGCGGCGATCGGGGCGACCTGGAGGGCGACGCCGGAGGCGGTGGAACCGGCGAGGATCTTGTGGCCCTTGCCGATCAGGTCCTTCGCCGCCGAGACCGCCTTGGCGGGGTCGCCCGCGTCGTCGACCTCGGTCACCTCGACCGGACGGTCGCCGATCTTGTTGCTGCCCTCGGTGGCGTACGCCAGCCCGGCCCGGAAACCTTCGATGTACTGCTTGCCATAGCTGGCCAACGCCCCGGACTGGGAGTAGACCAGACCGACCCTTACCGGCGCGGCGCCCTCGCCACCCCCGTCCGCGGTCTCCTGCGGGCTGCCGCAGGCGGTGCCGGCAAGCGCCCCGACCAGCAGCGTGGCGGCGGTGACCAGTACCCGCCGTGTCGTCCGGACCGTCATCATCGCTCCACGTGAGGGTGAAGTGGAAGAGCATCGTCGGCTCACGGTAGAAGTGACGTCAGGCACGTACTATGTGGCGCGGACCCATAAGTAGCCGCCGGCGGATGGTCGGCGGAGCCAGGCACGGTCCCGGCCCGATGCCCCGTCAAACGGTGGGGAGGACCAGCGTCAGGTGGGCGTCCAGGGCCCTCAGGGCGTTCTCCGGTGTGGTTTGCGCGGTCAGCAGGTACGTGCCCAGCCCTTCGGTGACCGCCAGCAGGCCGGCCGCTGCCGCGTCCGGGTCGATGTCTGCGCGCGCCCCGTCAGTCGTGCGCACCCTGCGGATCTGGTCGGCGAGATGGGCGACCAGCTGCGACGTGTCCCGGCGCAGTGACGCGCCCGCCTCGGGGCGCAGCGCCGCGTAGGCGAGGAACGCGAGCGCCACCAGGCCGTCGGCGCGGCTGGCGTCGTCGAGCGGGAGGAGCCCGGCCAGTACCGCACGGAGGAAGTCGCGCGGTGCGGGGTCCGGCCCCAGCCGGCTGACCGCCTCGGTGATGCGGGCCTCGTTGCGCTCCCGCACGACGCCGAGCGCGAACTGCATCATCTCGTCCTTGGTGCGGAAGTAGTGCTGCACCATGCCCGACGTGACGCCCGCCTCGGTGGCCACGTGTCGCAGGCTGACGCCTTCGAAGCCGTGGCGGACCGCGACGCGCAGCAGGGCATCGGCGATGAGCCTGCGCCGTTCGTGATGGTCGACCATCTTCGGCATGACCCCATGATTTCACATTGCAGTTGAAATGAAATAGCGTTACATTGCAGTCGCAACACAAAGCGCGCTGGAGGGATGATGATCGAGGCACGTGGTGGGCGACGCCATGCGCGGGCTGGCGGTGGGCGCCCCGCTGGCGCTGGTCGGGTACCGCCGGAGCACCCGATGAGGCTGGCGCGTACGGCCACCGCGTACGAGGCGGCGATGTGGAGCAGCCTGTTCCGCTGGGTCCTGCGCCGGCCGCCGTCGTACCCACCGGGCACCCGGACGTTCGGCTATCTGGGGGCGGTCAAGCCGATCCTCATCACTTTCATCGTGCTGTCCGCTGTGGAGGTTCCCATCTTCGACCTCATCGTGAGCCGGCTGGTGCCGTGGTCACCGGCGCGGTGGATCGTGCTCGGGCTCGGCGTCTACGGCCTGATCTGGATGCTCGGTCTCTTCGCGATGCTGCGACTGCATCCGCACGAGCTGGGTGACACCGGCATCCGGATACGCAACGGGATCGGTGTGGACGTGACGATCCCGTGGACGGACATCGCGGCCGTACACGGGCGGTACCGGTCGCTGCCGTCGAGCAGGGCCGTGCAGGTCGAGCAGGACAGCGACGGGCCGGTCGTCAACCTGGGTACGGGTGGGCAGACGAGTGTCGACATCACCCTGCGCGAACCATCCTCGTTGGACCTGCCGAAGGGGCCGAGCGGACCGACGACCCGGGTCCGCCTGTACGCGGACGACAGGGACGCCTTCGTAGCATCCGCTTCCGAACACCTGGCGGCGCTCACCCGTTGAGGGGGTGCCGACGGCGACACCGCGCCAGCGTCGAAGGGCGGGAGGGCGGCTGGCCTTGGGCTAGCCCGGCTTCGGACCCCTGCCCTCGGCCGGCTTTCCCGGACCCGTGCCCTTCGGCGCCTTCTCCCTCGGCGCCTTCTCCTTCGGCGCCGCGCCCTTGGCCGGCTTGCCGCCGGGGCCGGTGCGCCGCGGGTCGGCCGGCGCAGCGGGCTGGTCCGGCGCGGTCGCCGGTGCCACCGCCCCGATCGGGTCACCGGCCGCCGTACCACCGGTCTCGCCGGGGACGCTGGAGACCCGGGCCGCGCAGGCGTGTTCGCCGAGCCGGAACTCGACTGGCAGCGGGTTGCTGCCGGCGTGCTCGCCGACCAGCCCGAACCGGACGGCCCCGCCGGCCGGCAGGGTCGACCCGGCGCCGTCGGCGGGCCGGAGCAGCACGTCCTGGCCCTGCTGGCGGGACTCCGGCGACGGCTCGCGGGTGAGCACCTGCTCGGCCGGGAAGGCGAACCGCAGGGTCCAGTCCCGTACCGCCCTGGCGCCAAGGTTGGTGACCGTGAGTTCGGCCTGGAACGAGCGGCCGGTGTCCGCTTGGAGTACGTAGTCGACCCGGCACGTCGAGGTGCCACCCATCGCCAGGTTCGTCGGCGTCTCCGCCCCGCCGGCCGGTGCGGAGCCGCCGCCGGCACCCGCCCAGACCGCACCGCTGACCGCCAGCAGGCCGACCCCGACCGCCGCGACCCGGATCCGGTTGCCGAGCCGCGTCGTGGGCCGGCCGAGCCAGGCCGGCGGCCAGCCCCGCCGGGCGGGCAGCGGCAGCGGGTCGGTCACCGGGCGGGGCAGCATCGCGGTCTCGCCGTGCGCCGACACCGCCGGACGGGCCTCGGCCGGCTCCGCATCGTCCGGGCCGGCCGGCTGTGACGGCGCGGCGAGCACCGTACCGGCGGTTACCGGCAGCACCACCCCGGCCGCCCGGGCCAGGGTACGGGCCAGTTCGCCGCTCTGCGGCCGCTCCTCCGGCGCCTTCGCCAGGCACCGGGTGACGAGTTCCGCCACCTCGTCCGGCAGCCCGGACACCGGTGGCATCGGCGCCGGCTCGGCGTAGAGGTGCGCCCGCAGCGTCTGGGTACGCGTCGACGTCCGCCACGGCATCCGGCCGGTCAGCGCCCGGTAGAGCAGCAGGCCGAGGGCGTACACGTCGGTGGCGGGGCAGACGTCGCCCTGGGCGAGCCGCTCCGGGGCGACGTACGCGGGCGTGCCGTAGAGCCCGCCCTCGTCGCCGTCCCGCTCGCCGACCAGCGCCGAGATGCCGAAGTCGAGGACCTTGGCACCCATCGGGGTCAGCATCACGTTTCCGGGGGTGATGTCGCGGTGCACCACACCCCGGGCGTGCGCGGCGGCCAGCGCGGCGGCGACCTGGGCGCCGAGCACCACGCCCTGCCACCAGGGCAGCGGGCCCTCCCGGTCCAGCCAGCTCGCCAGCGTCTCGCCGTCGACCAACTCCATCACCACGTACGGCACGGTCCGGCCGGACCGGACCGACTCGCCGTAGTCGTAGACGCCGGTGATGTGCGGGTGGCAGAGCCGGGCGGCGGCTCGGGCCTCGGTGCGGAGCTGGTGCCGGAACGCCCGGTCGGTGGTCAGCTTCGGGGCGAGCATCTTCACCGCCACCGGCCGGCCCAGCACCTCGTCGTGGCCACGCCAGACCACTGACATGCCGCCCTCGCCGAGTTCCTCGATCAGCCGGTAGCGGGCACCGACCAGTTCCGTGCCGTACCGCTGTGCTCCGCCCCACCAGCCCTGCCCGGTCATGGAGATCTCTTTGCCGGTGCCGCACTGGATTACACCTGTCGGAGGCGATTCTTCTCGGATCGGTCGCCGGACACCGGCCCCGGCCGCTCCTCCGCCGACCCCGGGGCGATGGCTCAGGCGATGGCTCAGGCGGTGGCGAGGAGCTGGTCGACCGGGGCGTACTCGTCGGTGAGCACGATCGCGTCGTCGACGAAGGCGTCGAGGTCGGCACCGGAGACGACGGTGACCGGTGCGTTCACCGAGGTGACCAGGCGTTCCTCCACCTCCTCCACCGGCAGTGGCCGGTCGGAGGCGAGGATCACGAAGTTGGCGCCCTGCGAGCCGGCCAGCGCGGCGGGCGGCGCGACGAGTGCGACGTGCGGGAACTCGGCCGCCACCGTGGCCACCTCGGAGCGGATGAAGCGCAGCGGCGGATGGTCGATGACGTTCTGCGCGTAGATGCCGCCGGGGCGGATCACCCGGCGCACCTCGGCGGCCATCTCCCGGGTGGCCAGGTGCCAGGGCACCACCAGGTGTCCGAAGGCGTCCCCGACCACCAGGTCGGCGCTGCCGGCGGCCCGCTCCCCGATCAGCATCCGGGCGTCGCCGACCCGGGCGCGCAGCTCCGGGCCGGTCCGCACGTCCAGCTCGCGGCGGCCCAGCTCGACGAGTTCGCCGTCGATCTCGTAGACCTCGTTCCGGGTGCCGGGCCGGGTCTCGGTCAGGTAGCGCGGCATGGTGAAGCCGCCGCCGCCGAGGTGCACCGCCTGGAGCGGCGCCCCGGCCGGGGCCATCACGTCGGCCACCGCCCCGATCCACTTGGTGTACTCGAACTCCAGGTGCCGCGGGTCGGCCAGGTCCACATAGGAGTGCCAGGCCGAGTTGAGCACCAGCAGCCGGCCGGTGGAATTGTCCGGATCCGGCTCGACCGAGGCGCAGTGGTACGCCGTCTCCACGTCGCACGGCGTCGGCGCGACCGCGCTGAGCGAGGCACCGACCAGCCCGAGTACGGCCGCGGCGGCGGTGACCCGGGACGGCTTCGGCAGCACCCCGGGGGCCTGCCGGCGCAGGTAGACAGCGAGGGCCAGGCCGGTCAGCCCGAGCAGGACCGCCAGGCCGAGGATGATCGCGGTACTCGGCAGGGCGGCGACCAGCACGAACCCGGTGCCCAGGGTGGCGGTGATCGCGCCGAGGGTGCCGATGCTGGAGAGCCGCCCGACCACCTGGCCGGTCTGCCGCAGGTCACCCAGTTGCAGCTTCACCACCAGCGGGGTGATCGCGGCGAGCAGGGCAGCCGGCAGGAAGATCGCCAGCGCGGTGAGCAGCAGGATGCCGACGGCGGCTCCGCCGCGCAGCACCTCGCCGGCGTACCTGACGATCGGCAGGGTCAGCGCGGTGCAGATGCCGGCCAGCACCAGGGCCGGGGCGAGCAGCCGGCGCGGGTCCCGGCGGTCGGCGAGCCAGCCACCGGTCCAGGCGCCGTACGCGATGGCGGCCAGCGCCACCCCGATCACCGAGCTGGTGACCTGGAGGGTGACCCCGACATACGGGCCGACCAGCCGCAGCGACGCCGTCTCCAGGACGAGTACGGCACCGCTGGCGACGAAGACCAGGGTGGCCGCGAGGCCGGGCGGCAGTGCCCGGGGCGCGGGGTGGGCCGCCCCGTCCGCGACGGCGGTGCGGTCATCGGCTGGACCGCTGCGGCCGTCCGCGTCCGCCAACCCAGGTGGTGAAGAGTCCATCGCAGCGATGGTACGCACCCCACCGGCGGCTCCGGGCTACAACATCGACAGATGAACGTGGTTCGTGTGGTCCGAGGCCGGGTCGCCGTTGCCGTTGTACGCCCGCCACCCGTTTCCGGGCATCCAGATCTGCCGGTACCAGATCACGTAGAGCACCCCGAGCCGGCTGGCGTTCTTGACGTAGAACGCGGCGACGTTGTTGCCGTACGTCCGGTCGCCGCCGGTGGCGTCGACGTTCCGGAAGCCGCCGGCCGCGGCCGAGAAGTCGCAGGCGCGTCCCTTGGGGTGCTCGCCACCGCCGCCGCTGCGGTGGCAGGAGGTGTGCCGCTTGTAGCCGTTCGCCTTGGCCTGGTTGAGCGCGTGCAGGGTGCGCGGCGTGATGCACCCGCTGGTGGTCGGGTCGGCGATGGAGCAGGACTCCTTGGGCCAGGAGCCGTCGGAGTTGCGCGGGGCGGGCTTGGCCAGCGGCGAGTTGGCGCTGATCAGCCCGCCGGACGGGTTGCCGCCGACCGAGGCCAGGGCCCGTTCGGCGTCCTTCTTCTTCTTGGCGATGATCTCGACCTGGCGCTGCTGCTCGCGGACCTCGGCGTCGATCGCGTTCTTCGCCCGGGTCGCCTGGTCCAGCGAGTCGGCCAGCTCACGGAGCTGCTTGTCGTCGCGCTGGGCGATCATCTCCAGCCCGGCGGCGCGTTCCAGGAACGACTGCGGTGAGGCGCTGTTCAGCAGGGCCGACACCGGGGTGAGCCGGCCGCGGCGGTAGGTCTCGGCGGCGATCACCCCGACCTCCCGGGTCAGCGTGGCGATCCGCGTCTCCAGCTGCTTGAGCTGCGTGCCGAGCTGGCTCTGCCGCTTCTTGGAGCTGTTCAGCTTGGCGGTCGCCTCGATGTGCCCCCGGGAGGCGGACTCCAGGGCGTCCCGGAGCTTCTTGGTGCCGCCCTCGTCACCAGGGGAGCTGGGTGCGGCGGAGGCCGGAGCGGCGGCGGTGGTGACCAGCAGCGCGGGGGCTCCGGCGAGGACCGCGGCGGCGACGAGCAGCGCGGTGAACCGGCCGGGACGGTGCAGCCGGGCAGTGAACCGGCCGGGACGGTGCAGCCGGGCGATGGCCGTTGTGCGCACGAAAGCCGTTCCTTCCGTAGGCCGCCGACCCCGAAGGGTCCACACTGACCACTCGGCGGCGGTCGCCACCGGCACCCTCTACGGCGCCACCTGGCGGAGACCGCCGGTCAGCCTACCGGAAGCCGGCCGCGCTGTCGGCCCGCGTACGGGCGCCGCAATATCACAGAAAAGTGGAAGATTGCGCGGTAAACCGACTTTTGCCGTGGTGTTTCGCCGGAGGGCGCACGGGTTCCGGGAGCCGCTCAGGAGGTGGCCAGCAGGGCGCTCAGGAGGTGGCCAGCAGGGCGGCGTGCACGGTGTCCCAGACCGACCCGTTGACGGCGACCAGCAGCCCGGCCCGGCCGTCCGTCGGGTCGTACGGGCTGCCGTCGAGTCGCCGGACCACCCCGCCGGCCGCCTCGACCAGCAACGCTCCGGGGACGTGGTCCCAGGGCAGGGTGCGCCAGAAGATCGCGAACTGCTGCCGATTGTCCACAATATCGGCATATTCCTGGCCAGCACAGTGCTGCCCCGGAAGTACCGCACCGATCCGGTCCGCGCCGACCGCCACCCGGCGCCGCAGCTCCTCGGGCAGGAAGCGGGTCGCCACCACCCCGCGCAGCGTCCCGGCGGCGAGCGGCTCGGCGGTCGTCCGCACCGGCTCCCCGTCCCGGTACGCCCCGTTCCCGGCCGTGGCCACCAGCAGGCGGTCCGCCATCGGGTCGAGGATCCAGGCCGCCTCGGTACGCCCGCCCCGGCGCAGCGCCGCCATCACCGCGAACGGCTGCCGGCCGGCGGCGAAGTTCGCCGTACCGTCCAGCGGGTCGACCAGCCACACCTCGGCCGGCCCGGCGAGCCGGTCGAGTACCGCCGGATCGTCGGCCACGCCCTCCTCGCCGACCACCTCGGACCCCGGCCGGAGCCGGCGCAGCTCGGCGGCGATCAGCTCCTCGGCCCGGCGGTCGGCCACCGTCACCACCTCGCCGGGGGCCTTCTCCGCGACGTCGGCAACGGTCAGGTGCCGGAACAGCGGCAGGATGGCGTCGGCGGCGGCCCGGCGCAGCAGCGCGCCGACCTCCTCGACGAGCCGCGCCTCGGGATCAGCCACGCGGCGGGAGCTTCACGACACTGACGAAGAACTCGTCGATCTGCCGGACCACCGCGATGAAGCGCTCGAAGTCGACCGGCTTGGTCACGTACGCGTTCGCGTGCAGCTGGTAGCTGCGCAGGATGTCCTCGTCGGCCTGCGAGGTGGTCAGCACCACCACCGGAATCCGGCAGAGCTGTTCGTCCCGCTTGATCTCGGCCAGCACCTCCCGGCCGTCCCGGCGGGGCAGGTTGAGGTCGAGCAGGATCAGGTCCGGCGGTACGGCGTCGGCGTACTCGCCCTCCCGGCGCAGGTACGCCAGGGCCGCCGCGCCGTCGGAGACCACGGTGAGCCGGTTGCGCAGCTTGTGCTCCTCGAACGCCTCCTGCGTCATCAGCACGTCACCCGGGTCGTCCTCGACCAGCAGCACCTCGATCGGGCTCTTGCCGTCCGCCGGTGCCGTCATCGGCCCCTCCTCCTCGATCCGCCCAGCGCGCAGGCCGGATTCGCTAGTCCGTCAGACAGTGTGCTTCATGTCGCCGGCCGGCCGGGCCGACTTCCCCGGCGGTGTGGCGTCGGCCTCGTCCACGCCGGCCCCGTCCGCCGACCCGGTGCCCGCCGGCTCCGCGCCCGCCGACCCGGCGCCCGCCGAGTCGCCGCTCCCCGACTCGGCGGCCTGTGCCGGCACCGCCGGTGCGGTGGCCTCCACCGCATCGGCTTCCGCCGCGCCGGCCTCCGCGCCGCCGGCCTCGGCCGGTGCGGCGGACTCCCGCAGTTCCGGCGGCACCGGCAGGGTGAACCGGATCACCGTGCCCTCGGCCACCGCGCCGGGCTCCACCCAGACCCGGCCGCCGTGGTACTCGACGATCTTCTTCACGATGGCCAGCCCGATGCCGGTACCCGGATAGGCGTCCTTGGCGTGCAGCCGCTGGAAGATCACGAAGATCTTGTCCGCGAACTCGGACTCGATGCCGATCCCGTTGTCCTGGCAGCTGATCTCCCACTCGTCGCCGACCAGCCGGGCCGAGACGTGCACCTTCGGCGGCACGTCCGGGCGGCGGAACTTGAGCGAGTTGCCGACCAGGTTCGCCAGCAGGTTGATCAGCAGCGTCTCCTCGCCCCGGATCACCGGCAGCTCCGACCAGGTGAGTTCGCCGCCGACGTACCGCCGGGTGTTCTCGGTCTGCGCGGCGACCTCGGTCATCACCGCGTTCAGGTCCACGTCGCCGAAGCCGCTGGTGATCCGGCCGATCCGGGAGAAGGCCAGCAGGTCGTTGATCAGCCGCTGCATCCGCTGCGCCCCGTCCACCGCGAACGCGATGTACTGGTCGGCCCGCTCGTCGAGCTTGCCCGCGTACCGGCGTTGCAGCAGCTGGCAGAAGCTGGCGACCTTGCGCAGCGGCTCCTGGAGGTCGTGCGAGGCGACGTAGGCGAACTGCTCCAGGTCCCGGTTGGACCGGACCAGTTCCTCGGCCTGCTTCTCCAGCTGGCTGTTCACCCACTCGATGCGTTCCCGGGCCTGCCGCACCTCGGCCAGGTCGGCGGCGATCCGGCGGCGCATCCCGTCGACGTCGCCGGCCAGCGCGGCGAGTTCCGGCGGCCCGACCTGCTCGATCTCCCGCTGGTACGCCCCGCCGGCCACCTCCCGCACCTGGGCGGCCAGCGTGGTGACCGGACCGATCACCAGCCGGTTCAGCGAGGTCAGCAGGGCCAGCCCGGCCAGCACCACCACGATCGCGGCCAGCACCAGCAGCAGCACCAGGGCGTTGCCGGTCCGCCGGGCGTTCTCCGCGACGCTGTTGCGCAGTTCGAGGATCGAACCCTGCAACGCCTCGACCTCGCCGCGCAGCTCGGTGAACCGGGCACCGGTCTGCGTGGTCAGGAACTCCTGGGCCGCCTCCGGGCCGCTGCCCGTGGTCAGCTCGATCGCCGGCTCGGCCACCACCGCCCGCCACTGCCGGGCGTGGTCGCGCACGGTGTACAGCTCGCGGCGGATCTCCGGCTGGTCGTCGAGGAGGGCGTCCATCGAGGCGATCAGCGCCGCCTCCCGCCGCACCCCCTCCCGGTACGGCGCCAGGTCGGCGTCGTTGGCGGTGACCGCGAAGCCGCGTACCCCGCCCTGCTGGTCCACCAGGGTGCTGAGCAGCGCCTGGCCGTCGGTGCGCAGCGGACCGGTCTTGTTGAGCAGGGTGTCCAGGTGTTGCCGGTTGTCGGTGGCGACCACGGCCGCACCGGCGGCCAGCAGGCCGAGCACCAGGCCGACGATCACGCAGAGCGCGGTGACCCGGCGGCGCAACGTCCACCTCGACGGTGTCCTCACCGCCCCTCCCCTCGGCTGACCAGCAGCATCGCCACGTCGTCGGCGAGCGGGCCGCCGTTGTACTCCTCGGCCCGCTCCACCAGCCAGCCGGGCAGCTCCGGCAGGCCCACCCCACCGGCCCGCGGATCGGCCACCAGCCGGCGCAGCCCTGGCACGTCAAGCCGGTCGTCGCCGTCGTCGATCCGGCCCTCGATCAGCCCATCGGTGTACATCAACAGTGACCAGTCCTCGGTGTCGAAACGCAGTTCGTGCGCGACCGGCGGCCGGGGCTTCACGCCGAGCAGCAACCCGTACGGCGCCGGCACCGGCACCACCCGGCCGCCGGCCAGCAGCAGCGGCGGCGGGTGCCCGGCCAGCCGGACGGTGGCCCGGTTGCCGGCCAGGTCCAGCCGGACGGCGGCGACGGTGGCGAAGATCTCCCGGGCCGACCGCTCGCTCATCAGCACCTGCTCCAGCGCCGGCAGCACCTGGTCGTCGGGAACTCCCGCCAGCACCAGGGCCCGCCAGGCGACCCGGAGTTCGACGCCGAGCGCGGCCTCGTCCACGCCGTGCCCGCAGACGTCGCCGACGATCAGGTCGACCCGGTCCGGGCTGGTCTGCACCACGTCGTAGAAGTCGCCGCCGATCAGCGCCTCGTGCCGGCCGGGCCGGTAGAAGGGCTGCACCTGGAGCAGCTTCGTGTCGATCAACGGCTGGGGCAGCAGGCCGCGTTCCAGCCGGGCCGACTCGGCCTGGCGCAGCTCGACCTCGCGCAGCCGCCGGGTGTTCTCGTCGGCCCGCTTGCGCTCCACCGCGTAGCGCAGCGACCGGGCCAGCAACACCCCGTCGACCTGCCCCTTGACCAGGTAGTCCTGGGCGCCCTCGGCGACCGCGCCGATGCCGAGGTGCTCGTCGGAGCGGCCGGTGAGCACGCAGACGGCGGCACCGCTGGCCATGTCGAGCACCTGGCGGAGCCCGTCCAGGCCCTGCGCGTCCGGCAGACCGAGGTCGAGCAGTACGCAGTCGACGCCGGAGAGCTGCGCCCGCGCGGTGTTCAGGCTGTTCGCCACGAGCAGCTCGATGCCGTCGCCGGTCTCGGCGAGCAACTCGCCGACCAGGAAGGCGTCGGCGTCGTCGTCCTCGATCAGCAGCACCCGGAGCCGCTCCCGGGGCGGCAGCTTGGCGTGCCGGCCGAGCCCTCCGTGCGGGTACGAGGGCGCGGGTACGACGGACGACCCGGTCACCGGGCCGCCCCCCTCCATCCGGTCACGACGCCTCCTCGCTCCGTTCCCCGCCGCCACGGCCGCCCCGACCGGGCCGTCCGGTAACCGCGCCCCCCGCGTCTCGTCCGGCCCTTTCCGTACCGCGTCCGCCACGACGATCCGCGCCGATCCTGTACCACCCAACGCTGCCACACAACACAGGTGGCGCCGACACGGCTCCCGGTGTCACCTCGGGGCTTCCGCCGGACCGGCCGGATGCCGCAGGCGCACCTGTTCGGCCCGGTCCGCGATCACCTGGCCGAGCACCCCGTGCAGCCGGCCGCAGTCGAGGCAGTGCAGGTTCTCGTCCAGCCGCCGCCCGCCGCAACCCGCGCAGGCGCCCCGGTCGGCCGGGTCGCGGTAGCCGGCCAGTGCCTCGGTGAGGGCCCGGGCCAGGTGCGGGGTGAGCGGGATCGTCCCGGCCTCCCCGGCGCTCCGGACGTCGAGGACCCCGACGGGCGGGGCGTCCGGCTCCGGGTCGTAGGGCGCCACCCGGGCGACGAACTCACGCAGCGCGTCCGCCGGATCGGTCAGTCGGTACGTGGACATGAGTATCACGCTATGCGACCGGCGGCCAGCAGGGTGACCCGGCCCGGCGCCAGTGGGGTGACCCCGGCTGGCCGGGTCCGGGCCGACCGCGATGATGGCAGTCGCTGCCGACCCCTGGAGGCACCCGTGCCCACCCCTTACCACCCTTCCTCCGTCCCCGAGCGGGCGCTGGCCCGGCCCCGGCGCCGGTTGACGGCCGCGCTGGCCGCGCTGGCCGCGCTGCTGGCGGTCGGCACGGTCACCGTGCTCGGCCTCGGCACCCCCGCACCGGCCGGGCTCGACGCGCCGGCCGGGGAGTTCAGCGCGGAGCGGGCGTACCGGCACCTGCGGACGATCGCGGCGCAGACCCATCCGGCCGGCAGTCCGGCCGCCGAGCAGGTACGCGGGTACCTGGAGAACACCCTGCGTGACCTCGGCCTCGCCCCGGAAGTCCAGGACACCGTCGCCGAGGAGGCCGGACAGCTCAGCGGCGGCGCGGGCGGCGCGACGCTGGCCCGGGTACGCAACGTGGTCGCCCGGATTCCCGGCACCGACCCCACCGGCCGGGTCTTCCTGGTGGCGCACTACGACTCGGTGCAGGTCGGTCCGGGCGGCAACGACGACGGTGCCGGCACCTCGGCGCTGCTGGAGGTGGCCCGCGCGCTGACCTCCGGCGAGCGGCCGCGCAACGACGTGGTGCTGGTCTTCACCGACGCCGAGGAGGCGTGCCTCTGCGGCGCCTCGGCGTTCGCCGCCGAGCATCCGCTGGCCGCCGACGGCGGGGTGGTGCTCAACCTGGAGGCGCGGGGCAGCACCGGACCGGTGATCATGTTCGAGACCTCGCTGCGCAACGCCGGCCTGGTGGAGGTCTTCGGCCGGGCGGCGCCGTACCCGGTGGGCACCTCGTTCGCGGTCGAGGTCTACCGGCTGCTGCCGAACGACACCGACTTCACCGCCTTCCTCGACCACGGCTTCACCGGGCTGAACGCCGCCTACATCGACGGCGCCGCGCTCTACCACACCCCGCTGGACACCCCGGCCAACGTCGACCGGGGCAGCCTGCAACAGCACGGGGCGAACGCGCTCGGGCTGGCCCGGGAGTTCGGCGCGGTCGACCTGGCCCGGCTGGGCGCCGACGGGGACGCCACGTACTTCCCGCTGCCCGGCGGGCTGGCCCGGTACCCCGGCTGGCTCACCCTGCCGCTCGCGCTGCTGGCACTGGCCGGGGTCGGGGTACTGGCCTTCGCCGTACGACGCGGCGGACGCGCCTCCTGGCCCCGGCTCGCCGCCGGGTTCGGGCTGGCGCTGCTGCCGATCGTGCTCGCCCCGGCCGGGGCGTACCTGCTCTGGGCCGGGATCACGGCGCTGCGGCCGGGCTACGCGACGCTGCTCGACCCGTACCGTCCACTGTGGTATCGACTGGCGGTGCTGGCGCTCGCCGCCGCGGTGCTGTCCGGCTGGTACGCGCTGACCCGGCGGCGGGTCGGCCCGGCGGCACTGGCCGTCGGCGGGCTGGGCTGGCTCGCCGTACTCGGGGCGCTGCTGGCGCTCGTCGCGCCCGGCGGGTCGTACCTGACCACCCTGCCGGCGCTGGCCGGCGTGCTCACCGGGCTGGCCGCCCTGGCGGTACGCCGGGACGGCCCCTGGGCGGTGGTCGCGGTGACCGCCGGTGCGGCGGTCGGGGTACTCCTGCTGCTACCCACCGTCGTGCTGCTCTTCCCGGCGCTCGGCATGGCGATGGGCGGCGTCGGCGCGCTCTTCGCGGTGCTGCTCGGGCTGGCCGCGCTGCCCGTGCTGGACCTGCTGCACCCGGCGGCCGGCGGCCAGCGCGGGATGGCGGCGCTGCGGGCCCGGCGGCGCGGTGCGCTGCCGGCGCTGGCCGCGCTGCTCGGCGCCGCGCTCCTCGCCGGCACCGGCCTGGCCGTCGACCGGTTCGACGCCGGGCACCCGGTGCCGACCCATCTGATGTACGCGCTGGACGCCGACACCGGCACCGCCCGCTGGCTCAGCGAGGAGACCGATCCGCAGCCGTGGACCGACGGGTACGTCGACGGCCCGACCCGGCTCGGCGACACCTTCCCGGTCCTCGGCGACGGGGAACTGCGCGCCGGCCCGGCCGAGGCCGCCGCACTGCCCCCGCCCCGGCTCGACCCGCTCGGCGACGTCACCGAGTCAGGGCTGCGTACCCTGCGGGTCCGGCTGGTCCCGCAGCGGCCGGTACGGTTCGCCGCGCTGCACGTCGACCCGGCGACCGCCAGCGTGGTGGCGGCGCGGGTCGCCGGCCGGGAGGTCCGGGTCGAGCCCGGCGACGGCTCGGCGGCCGGCCCGGCGCCGTTCGGGGTGGTGTTCCACGCCCCGCCGGTCGAGGGGATCGAGATCGAGCTGCGGCTGCGCCCGGCCGGGGGCGGCCCGGTGCGGCTGCGGGCGATGGACGCCAGCGACGGGCTCGCCGGGCTGCCCGGCTTCCGGCCGCGCCCGCCCGGCGTCGGCATCGTCGGCTCGCACAGCTCGGAGCTGGTGGCGGTGGCCCGGACGTATCCGATGTGACCTCCGGTCCGATGGAACCTCCGGGCGGCTCGCGCCGGCACCGGGACGGACCCCCGGCGACGCCGCCGTGCGCCCGTCCGGTGTGCACGGTGACCGTCCGATGTGACACCGGACGGGGTTCGCGACGCCTGTTCAGACAACGGGCATCCGCGATGTCCGGGCAACGGCCCACCTCATCCACAACGGGCCAGGTGCGGTGGGCCGGGTCTCCGGCCGGCAGCTCTCGCGCCGCCGGCCGGAGTCCGCGCCGCGTACGGACGCGTCGGTTCCCGGGACGGCGTCAGTGCCGCCGGTGGGGCCGGGCGTCGCCGTTGTCCTGGTCGGCGACGAAGGCCGCGATCCAGGACAGCGGGGAGTTCCAGTTGATCGTCAGCTCGTTGGTCGCCCAGGACTCGATGTCGTCGATGTAGCAGAACTGCGGCGCGCAGCCGCGCAGCTTCTGCTGGGCGACCGGGTCCTGGATGGCCGAGTTCGGGCCGCCTGCGAGGGTGCCCCGGGGCGGGTTGGGCAACTCGGGGTTGAGCTGGCGGGCGTACCAGCGGCTGTGCTGGTTGCGCGAGGCCACCTCGCCGTACCCGGTCACGTACGACTGGTTCAGCGCGTTGCGGCCGAAGATGTAGTCCATCGTCTGCAACACCCCGTCCCGGTAGCGGTCCCGGCCGGTCAGGTCGAAGGCGGTGGCCAGCACGATGGCGTTGTTGACGATCAGGTTGTTCGAACCCCAGTCGAAGAGGTTGTCCGACGGGTTGTACGGGATGCCGTACGGGTGGGCCTCGAGGGTGGCCAGGTAGCGGTCGGCGCCCTCGGCGACGGAGGCGCGCACCCGGGCCCGGTCCGGCAGCCTGTTCGGCACCGTGGCCAGTTGCAGCCGGCCGAGGGCGGCGGTGTTGCCCCAGTCCATCCCGCGCTCCCGCCAGACGTCGCCGCGGTGGTGCGGCGAGGCGAGCACGAAGTCGCGGTACTCCTTCGCCCCGGTGGTCAGGTACAGCTCGGCGGCGGCCCAGTAGAACTCGTCGGTGACGTCGGCGTCGTTGTACGCGCCGCCGCCGTTGGCGTCGGCCGGGTCGGCGTACCGCTCCGGGTTGGCCAGCGCGGCGGCCCAGGCCGTCTTCGCGGCGGCGAGGTTGCGCTCGGCGAACCGCCGGTCGTACGGCTTGAAGACCCGGGCCGCCTGGGCTGCGGTGGCGGCCAGGTTGAGGGTGGCGGCGGTGGACGGCGGGTGCAGCTCACGCAACTTGGCGTCCAGGTGCGGCAGCAGCGGCAGCCCGGTCCACGAGTCGTCGTGGATCTTGTGGTGGGCCATCCCGGCCAGCGGCTTACCGGCCGGCACCTGCATCTTGAGCAGGAACTCCTGCTCCCAGCGGGCCTCGTCGAGGATGTCCGGCACCCGGTTGCCGCTCTCCGGCAGCGCCAGGGTGCGGTCGCCGAGCCGCCAGGGCTCGCCGGTGCCGGCCCGGAGGCTGCGCTCGTACTCGCTCATCAGCTGGTGCACCGAGATGCCGCCGTTGACCACGTACTTGCCGTGGTCGCCGGCGTCGTACCAGCCGCCGGAGACGTCCAGGGTGTAGTCGCAGACGCCGGGCTGGCAGGGCACCGAGGTGTCGCCCTGGTTCGGCGCCACCCCGACGTGTCCGGCCGGGCGGCCGTAGCCGGGGCGGAGCGCGTCGGAGATCTCCGTGCCGCTGCGCTGGGTGTAGTAGAACTTCAGCGCGTCGGTACGGAGCTGCTCGTAGAAGTCGGCGCCGATGTCGAACGGCCGGCTGGTCTCGCCGTCGGCGGTCAGCGTGTAGCCGGTGCCGGGCCGGGTGAAGTGCCCGAAGTCGATGGTGTGCACGTTCTGCCCGGAGGAGCGGTCCAGGCCGCGCGGGGTGGTCCGGCCCTGCTTGACGAGCCGGCCGGCCCGGTCGCGCAGCTGGTAGGGCAGCGGGCTGGTCGCCTCGGTGACCACCGTGGCGTTCTTCGGTCCCTTCGGCAGGTAGCCGACCTGGTTGACCCGGACCCTCGGGCCGGTGTCCGGTTCGTAGACGTCCGGCTCGGCGCCGCCGGTCAGCGAGACGTTGTCCAGGCAGATCGTCCACGGCTCGGTGCTGCCGCCGAGCTGGAAGACGACCTGGGCGTTCGGCAGGTCGACCGGGGAGGTGAAGGTGTAGCTGTACTCGTTGCCGGAGACGCTCAGCTCGGGGCTGGCCGACAGGTACTGCGTGTACGGGTCGACCGGCAACTGGACCAGCGCCCGGCCGACCTTGTTCGGGGTGGCCTGGCCGAAGAACTTGAACTCGTACGACTCACCGGCCACCAGCGCGACGACGTCCTGGCCGATGATCACGTCCCACGGGTTCACCGTGCCGCCGGGGATCGCGGCGCAGAGCTGGCCGGTGCTGGAGTCGAGGCTGATGTTGGCCGTCCCCCACCAGGGGGCGTGGCCGTCGTCGAAGGTGCCGTTGACGATCTGTTCCGGTGCCTCGTCGGCGGCCGCCGTGGCGGGGCCGGACGCGGTCAGCAGGGTGGCGGCCAGGGCCGCGACGGTGGCGGCGGCGAGTGGCGCGGTATGCGGCGAGCGGGGTCTGAGCACGTCATTCCTTCCGGTGGGCGCGGTGACCGGTGTCCGGCACCGCCGGGCGGGGGTGGTACGACGTGGAGCAAGATCTATGGAAGCGCTCCCAGTGGGAGAATACGGGGAGATTGACATCGAGTATCGTGCCTGTCAACCGGTCACCGGCGGCGACGGCAGCGGTCGACGGCGATAAATCCCATCGAAGCGGGACAGCCGGCGCCGCACCCCGGGCACGACCGACCGAACGGCCGACCGCCGACCCACCGAGCCGGCAACCGCCGACCGGACCGCCACCCCGGGCCGCCCGAGGGAACCACCTGGGTCGCCCGACGGCACCACCCGAGCGGGCCCGCCACCACAACCCCTCGGAGCACTACGCTCACACAGCGTAACTAGCCGCGAGGGTCGTCGACGGAAATGCCTGGTCGTCGCGAATTCGACCGGTCGGACCGCCGGCAGTTCCACCACCCACGGTAATGCGTGGCCGCAATTTCCAGCCGATGCCGACGCCATCGAATCCATATTGACGTGTCGGGGTGATGACCCGCGCCCGCGCAACCGGGAATCCGGCAGCACACGACCACTGGCCGGCTAAGACCTCCGTTAATATGGCCCAATGGCAGCACCCCGACGGCCCGACGCTCTCGTTGTCGGCGCGGGCGTCATCGGACTGTCCACCGCGGTCCGGTTCGCCGAGGCCGGACTCTCGGTCCGGATCAGGGCCGCGAGCCCGCCCCAGCAGACCACCTCCGCCTCCGCCGGGGCGAGTTGGGGGCCCTACGAGTTGGCCGACGAACGCGTCGTGCACTGGAGCGAGCAGACCCGACTGACCCTGGAGAAGATCGCCGAGGACCCGTCCTCCGGCATCCGGCTGGTCCGTGGTCTGGAGGTCGCGCCCTTTCCGCTGGATCCGCCGGCCTGCGTCCGCGACATCTTCGACTTCGAACTCTGCCCCGCCGACGAACTGCCGCCCGGATACGTCAGCGGATGGCGTTACACAAGTCCCCTGGCGAACATGCCGGCCTATCTCGAATATCTCACCCAACGACTGCTCGGCCAGGGTGGCACCATCGAAATCGGCGCGATCCGCTCCTTCAAGGAACTCGCCGGCACCGCTGGCGTACTGGTGAACTGCACCGGGCTCGGTTCCCGATATCTGGTGCCGGACGACCAGGTATTTCCGACCCGGGGACAACTGGTGGTCGTCGACAATCCCGGAATAGAGACGTTCTTCCAGGACTGGGCCGAACACGAGGACCTGACCTACATCCTGCCGCACGGCGACCACGTCGTACTCGGCGGCAGCGCCACCCCGGGCTCCGAGGACCTCACCCCGGACCCGGCCAGGGCAGCGGCGATCGTCGAGCGCTGCGCGGCCGTCGAGCCGCTGCTCCGGGTGGCCCGGGTCCGGCGCATCCTGGTCGGGCTGCGGCCGAGCCGGTCGAGCGTACGGATCGAACGCGACCAGGTCGACGGGAATCCGCTCATCCACAACTACGGGCACGGCGGCTCCGGGCTCGCCCTTTCCTGGGGATGCGCCGACGAGGTACTGGCCCTGAGCGGGTTGGTCTGACCGATCCGGGAATCGTCGGTCCGAATCGGACCGCGGAAATGCCACCGGACCGGCGCACTCCTGCCGGGCCGAGCGCCGAGTTCACCCCTGACGGGTGAACTCGGCGGCACGACAGGAAGCCCGACCGCGTGCCGGCAAATATCTGACTGACAGTCGGCGGCGGACTGTTACACCATGGCGCCAGGACAGGCGGTAAGGTCCGCGTCCGGTCGACCCGCCACCCGAGAGGTACGGTGAGAATCCCATGATCCGTAAGTACGGCAAGGCCCTCGCCGCCGTTGTCGGGGCGGCCCTCACGGTCGCGTACGGCGCACTCTCCGGAGACCAGCGCATCGAGTCGGACGAGGCGGTGCAGATCGCCATCGCCGCCGCGACCGCCGTCGGCGTCTACCTGGTGCCGCTGACCCCGCAGTACCGCTGGGGCAAGACCGCCGTCGCCGTGCTGCTCAGCGTGCTCCAGGTGCTGGCCACGGTGATCCTCGGTGGACTCGACTCGAACGAGTGGATGGCGCTGCTGCTGGCCGCGCTCACCGTACTCGGTGTCGGTGCCGCACCCGCGGTCTCCGACAACGGCACCAGCAGCTCGGCGCCCCGCCAGCCGCGCACGCCGAACACTCCCAGCACTCCCAGCACCCCCAGCAGCAGCCAACCGGCCTGAGGCGACCGAGGGTCGGCGCCGGGCGCGGCCCGTCCTGGACCGGACGGGCCCGCCGCCCGGCCCGAGTGCACGCCTCGCCTGCCCGCAGGGTGGCGCCGCGCATTACGGCGGGCGTCGATGGTCGGTTACGTCAGCGTGGCGATCCGGACACGGTGGTCAGTTAAGTTGATCTCTCCCGTACCCCCAGAGCCTCGGGAGGCATCCGTGTTCCACCTCCGACGTCACCGTCTCCGGCTGACCCTCGCCGCCACCGCGGCCAGCGCGACGATCGCCGCGTCCCTGCTGGTCGCCACCCCGGCCGGCGCCACCCCGCCCGGCATCCCGGCCAAGTCCACCGCGCAGTCCAACCTGAACGCCCTCACCGTCGCCGCCCAGGGCTCGATGAGCGGCTACAGCCGGGACCTCTTCCCACACTGGAGCACCGTCAGCGGCGCCTGCAACACCCGGGAGACGGTACTGCGGCGCGACGGCAGCGGGGTGGGTGTGGACAGCTCCTGCTATCCGACCTCGGGCAGCTGGTACAGCCCGTACGACGGGGCGACCTGGAGCAACCCGGCGGACGTCGACATCGACCACATCGTGCCGCTGGCCGAGGCGTGGCGTTCCGGCGCCAGCTCGTGGGCGACCAATCGCCGGCAGTCATTTGCCAACGACCTGAACGGCCCGCAGCTGATCGCCGTCACCGACAACGTCAACCAGGCCAAGGGCGACCAGGACCCGTCCACCTGGAAGCCGAGCCGCACCGCCTACCACTGCACCTACGCCAAGATGTGGATCCGGACCAAGTACAACTGGGGCCTGCGGTTGCAGTCGACGGAGAAGAGCGCGTTGCAGACCATGCTGAACACCTGCTCCTCCTGACCCGACCCGACGCACGCGCCGGCCTGTCCCGAGGTCACGCCTCGGGGCGGGCCGGTCCGGCGCACAGCCGAGAGCTGACGTCAGACGCTCTGCTTCGCCAGGCTGACGAACGCCTGCCAGGCGGCGGGCTCGAAGGTCAGGGTGCCGCCGTCCCGGTCCTTGGTGTCCCGGACCAGCACCAGGCCGGGGATGTTGTCCGCAACCTCCACGCACTCGCCGACAGCGTTGCTGCGCGATGACGTCCGCCAGCGTGGCTCACTTCTGCCCATCGATCATCCTCAGGATCACGTCTCTGGACTGGTCGGCAGACATGGCCAGCGCGTCCACCTCCAACCACGCTACATCGAGTCGGGCGAGTTCGACATGGGAGGTGGCGACGCGGCCGGTCAACTGGTCGTCCATGTAGCCGACGCGGCGGCCCTCCGGCAGGCCGGCGAGGACGAAAGCGCCGCCGAGGCCGACGTGCAGCCCGCCGGCCCCCTGGGCGACGACGCGGACCTTGACGTGTGGCAGGTGACCCACGTCGACAAGGTGGTTGAGTTGTTCCTTCAGGACTTCGGGTGGCCCGGTGCGCAGCGCGACCTCTCCGATGATGGCGCTCAGGATCGCAGGGTGTTCCCGGCCGATGGTCGCGCCCTGGCGGGCCAGGCGGCCGGCGGTCAGCTCGTCGACACGGCCGGCGTTACCGGGAGATCCCGCGAAGACCGCCCGCATGTAGCTCTCGCACTGGAGGAGGCCGGGGATCAGCAGTGGCTGGTAGGCGCGCAGCGTCAGGGCGCGGCGTTCGTGATCCTCCCACGAGCGCAACCACGGGCGCAGGTCGTCGTGGGCATTCTTCGCCAGCTCCTGAAGCTCCTGGCCGGTGCCGAACGCCCCGTCGAGGCGCTGCGCCGTGCCTTCCTGCGGGATCAGCTTGCCGCTCTCGAAGGACTGCACTGTCGACTTGGCCACGCCGATCGCCGCGGCGAGCCTGTCCTGAGACAGTTTCCGCTGCGTGCGCAGCTCCCGGATGCGGGCCGGAAGTGATGCCGGCTGGTCATCCATGACTATCACCCCGGGTGGTCGAAAGGTGGTGTCGCCACCGTCCGGCGCCCACCTCGCTCATCTTCCGTCACCATGCCGTCACAGTCCAGGGTCGATTACAGACGGTGCTCGGGACTGGAACCGGGTGCCGCCCCTCTGCTATCCGCCGACTCGGGAGGGCACGACATGGGACAACGCTTCGCCAAGCCTCGTCATCGTCGCGCGTGGTGGCGCCTCTGGCGCTACTGCCGGTGCGGTTTCCGCTGGGTCTGCCCGGACTCGGTCGAGCTGGTACCGATGCCGTACCAGCCGCGCCTGCAGCCGATCAGTCGGCACGAGTTCCGCAGAGCGGTCCGGGAGGCGGCAAGCGCCGCTGCCATCGCCCGGGAGTCCCGGGAGACGACCGGCCACGTAGGGCACCTGACGCCCGCCCAGATTAACCGGGGCCGCTACGGGGAGCGGCTGCGCCAGCCTCAGCGAGTCGGCCGGAGGTAGCCGTGATCGGGCCGCAGGAGCGCTGGTACCGGCACATGCGCCGGCTCGCCCAGCGCAGCCACCCGGCCGGCCGGCACCACCCCGCGCCGACGTACCGCTGCCTGACCTGCGACGACCCCTGGCCCTGCGCCCCAGCCCGGCTCGCCCTGCTGATCGGTTTCAAAGGCAACCGGGTGGGCCTGATGATGTACCTCGGCGCGCACCTCACCCGCGCCATGCAGGCGATGCCCGACACACACCCCGCGCTGATCGCCGGCCAGATCCTCTACTGGGTCCCCCGGCGCCGGTAGCCCCGATCCCGCACCGCGAGACCCCGGAAGTTTGCCTTCCGGGGGTCTCCGCGCGTCGGTGGCCTACTTCCAGCGGAAGTGCACGAAGAGGCGACCGAAATTTTTCGAGTCCTTCTCCACCCGGTGGTAGAGCTGCTTGACGTCCTTCTGGTCGAGGAAGCGGAGTACCCGCTTCTTCAACTGTCCCGACCCCTTGCCGGGAATGATCTCGACCATGGTGGCCTTCTTGGCCACCGCCTCGTCCATGATTCCGCGCAGCGCCCGGTCGATGTCGTGTCCCTTGTTGAAGATCTCGTGCAGGTCGAGCTTGAGCTTCACCGCCGACCGCCGACCCGGGTCTCGACGCGTTCCAGGGCGACCCGGTAGTCGTCGTTCTCGGCGTACATCGCGGCGGCGATCCGGAGGTGCCTAAGTGCCTCCTCCGGCCGGCCGACCCGTTCCAGGGTGCGGCCGAGCACGTGGTGCGCGTAGTGGTCGCTCGGGTCGCGCCGCACCAGGGTGCGCAACTGCTCCTCGGCGCGGGCGAGCTGCGCCGACTGGAAGTACGCGCGGGCGAGCAACTGGCGTACGGAGGCGTTGTCGGGCTCGGCCTCGACGATGGGCTCCAGCAACCGGGCGGCCCCGGACGGGTCCCCGGTCTCGAAGTACATGGTCGCCCGGCGGTACTCGGCCAGAAGATCCACTAGACCCACCTCCTCATGTCGCGACTACTTCCCCTCGACGCTGGCACAACACCGCCGGGACCGCGACTGTTCCGATGGACAAGATCGCGACAGCGGATGCTTGCGGTGCGCGCGGTGTGCGGTGTGTTGTGGGGTGTGCGCAGTTATTGTCGTGGTAGCGACAATAACTGCGCACACCAGCCGGTTTCATGAGCGGGTGCGGAGCCGGCCCCCAGCCGGGGACGGCGGCGGTCAGCCCCGCCCGGCGCCCAGGTCCCAGGCGCGGACCCCGCCGACGATGCCGGCGCTGTTCGGCACCACCACCACGTCGTCGCCCATCCGGGCCAGCTGTTCCGGGCGGACCAGCCGGGAGTTGCCACCGCCCAGATAGAGCCGGTCCCAGAGGAAGACCGGACGCAGCCCCTCCACCACCCCCCGGACCCGGCGCGACCAGAAACCGTCGCCGAGCCGGCGCCGCTCGTGCTCGCCGACGTAGGTGTCGTAGCTCATCCCCCACCGGACCGGCGCCTGGGACAGCTCCAGGTGCGGAGCGAGCAGCCCGCCGTCGAAGAGCGCGCAGCCCAGCCCGGTGCCGAGGGTCAGCACCAGCTCCAGGCCGGTGCCGGCGACCACCCCCGCACCGTGCACCTCGGCGTCGTTGAGCACCAGCGTCGGCAGCCCGAACGCGTCGGTGAGCGCGCTGCGCACGTCGAAGCCCGACCACTCGGCGACCAGCTCCGGATCCGGCCTGGTGCGCGGCCCGGCCCGGGTGACGTAGTGCGGGGTGGCCACCACGACGCCGTGCCGGAGCATCCCGGGCATCCCGACGGTGACCCGGTCCGCCGCCGGCAGCCGGCCGCCGAGATCGAGCAGGGTCTTGACGAAGAGCGCGGTCGGCAACGGGTACGGGGTCGGCACCCGCAGCGGCCGGGTCCGCATCGTGCCGGCCGCGTCGAGTACGGACGCCTTGATCCCGCCACCGCCGCAGTCGATCGCCAACGTGGTCGTCACGGTGATCAGTGTGCCCCTCGCCGGGGAGGACTGCGGATAGCATCTGAAGTCTCATGAGCGCCACACTTATCGCCAAGGACCTCGCCGCCGGACACGGCGACCGGGTCCTCTTCGCCGACCTCGAACTCGTCGTCGCCCCCGGTGACGTGGTGGGGGTGGTCGGGGCCAACGGGGCCGGCAAGTCGACCCTGCTGCGTACCCTCGCCGGGCGGCAACCGCTCGAACACGGCACCCTGGCCCTCAACCCGCCGTCGGCGACCGTCGGCCACCTGCCGCAGGAGCCCGACCGGCGACCGGGCGAGACGGTCCGGGCGTTCCTCGGCCGCCGGACCGGGGTGACCGCCGCACAGGCCGAACTCGACGCCGCGACCGGGGCGCTGACCGACGGGCTCGCCGGCGCCCACGACCGGTACGCGACCGCGCTGGAACGCTGGCTCGCGCTCGGCGGCGCCGACCTGGACGAGCGGGCCGAGCAGGTCACCGCCGAACTCGGCCTCGCCGTCGGCCTGGAGCAGCAGATGACCGCGCTCTCCGGCGGCCAGGCGGCCCGGGCCGGGCTGGCGTCGCTGCTGCTCAGCCGCTACGACATCTTCCTGCTCGACGAGCCGACCAACGACCTCGACCTGGCTGGGCTCCAGCGGCTGGAGGAGTTCGTCACCGGGCTGCGCGCCGGCACGGTGCTGGTCAGCCACGACCGGGAGTTCCTGACCCGGACGGTGACCCGGATCCTCGAACTCGACCTGCACCAGCAGCAGGTGCGGCACTACGGCGGCGGCTACGCCGCCTACCTGGAGGAGCGCGAGGTCGCCCGCCGACACGCCCGCGCCGACTACGAGGAGTACGCCGAGACCCGGGCCGGGCTGGAGGCGCGGGCCCGGGTCCAGCGGGCCTGGATGGAGAAGGGCGTCAAGAACGCCCGCCGGAAGGCGACCGACAACGACAAGCTGGGCCGCAAGTTCCGGTCCGAGTCGACCGAGAAGCAGGCCGCGAAGGCCCGGCAGACCGAACGGCTGATCGAGCGGCTGGAGCTGGTCGAGGAGCCGCGCAAGGAGTGGCAGCTCAAGATGGAGATCGCCGCCGCGCCCCGGGCCGGTGCGGTGGTGGCGGCGCTGCGCGGCGCCGTCGTCCGGCGCGGTGGGTTCACCCTCGGCCCGGTCGACCTCCAGGTGGACTGGGCCGACCGGATGGTGATCACCGGCGCGAACGGTTCGGGCAAGTCGACGCTGCTGGCGGCCCTGCTCGGCCGGCTGCCGCTGGACGCCGGGCACGCCTCGCTCGGTCCGGGCGTGGTGGTCGGCGAGGTCGACCAGGCCCGGGGACTCTTCGTCGGCGGCCAGCCCCTGCTGGACGCCTTCGGCGCGGCGGTGCCCGAGCTGACCCCGGCGGACGTGCGCACCCTGCTGGCCAAGTTCGGGCTGCGCGCCGGGCACGTGCTGCGGCCCGCCGACACCCTGTCGCCGGGTGAGCGGACCAGGGCGGCGCTGGCCCTGCTCCAGGCCCGGGGCGTGAACCTGCTGGTCCTGGACGAGCCGACCAACCACCTCGACCTGCCGGCGATCGAACAGCTCGAATCGGCGCTGGAGTCGTACCCGGGAACCCTGCTGCTGGTCACCCACGACCGCCGGATGCTCCAGACGGCCCGGACCACCCGGCACGTCCGGGTCGACGCCGGCCGGGTCAGCGAAGCCTGACGCCGACCGGCGGACCGACCGACCTGCCCGATTGGATCGCCCGGCCGGCCCGGTCGCGGCCCTGCTGGCGCTCCGGCCATCGATCCTCGTTTCTCCCGGCGCCGGGCTGGGCAATAACCACGCCATGCTCACCTGGGAGTATGCCCTGTTGGTGCGCCGCCGCCAGCCCCGGCTGGACGAGAGCGGCTGGGAACTCGTCTACACCTGGTACGGCCCGGACGGTGCCGTGCTCGACGTCTCCGCGTACGGGGACACCGCGCTCTCGCACCTCAACCGGGCCGGCGCCCAGGGCTGGGAGCTGGTCTCGGTGACCGAGGACGGCAACATGCAGGGCAGTGCCGAGCTGCACCGCTACCACCTCAAGCGGGTACTCCGGGCGGCGACGCCCCGACCGCGGCTGCGCAACCTCGGCCGGGCCGGCCGGCGGGCCGGCACCGGCTGACCGCACCCCGGGGTGAACCCGACCCGGACGCGTAACGGGGACGATTCCGGGTAGCCGCGGCCAGGAGGTGGAGGATGGTCGCGCAGCTGCACAGGGCACCCTCCGGGGAACGGTTGCGCTCGATCGACGAGTTCCTCGGGATGGCCTACGCCGACCTGGTCAAGCACGACGACCGGCTGCGCGGTACCGCCGTGCAGGCGCGGTTCGACCGGGGCGTCGCGCACCTGACCGGCGAGGTGGCCGACCGCGAGGAGCTGGCCACGGTACGCCAGCTCGTCGGCCGGCTCGACGGCGTACTCGCGGTCTGGTCCCGGGTACGGGTGGCCGGCCGGGACCCGGTGGTGATGGATCTCGGCTGCGGCGCCGCGAAGCAGTACCCCGGCAACCTCGGTCTCGACCTGCGGGTGGCGCCCGGGGTGGACGCCCAGGCCGACCTCTCCGGCCCGCTGCCGCTGGCCGCCGACTCGGTCGACGTGATCTTCACGGTGCACATCCTGGAGCACCTGATCGACTTCCTGACCCTTGTCGACGAGTGCCACCGGGTGCTCCGCCCCGGCGGCGTACTGCACGTGATGAGCCCCTGGTGGGGGCATGTCAACGCGGTCGCCGACCCGACCCACGTACGGCTGCTCGACGTACAGACGATCAAGCACATCTGCCAGCGCCATCCCGGTGCGCCCCGGTGGTACCCGCTGCACGCCGGCTGCGACGGCGCGTCGATCTTCGCCGACCTCACCCCGCTCGGCCCGGACGACCCTGGCCCGGACCCCGGCCACCTGGCCCGGTTCTTCGACTGATCCACCGCCTGGGGGGCATGTAGCGGGGCTGGGCGGGAAAGCACCGGGATCGGATCGGGCAAACGGGGAGGGCCGGTAGATGCGTGCCGTCATGTCTGAGTCGTTCGGGGCGATGCCGGAGGTCCGGGAGTTGCCGGAGCCGACGCCCGGTGACGGCGAGGTGAAGATCGAGGTGCAGACCTCGTCGCTCAACGGTTTCGACGCCAAACTCGCCGGCGGCTTCCTGGCCGGCGAGGTCGAGCACCAGTTCCCGGTGGTACTCGGCCGGGACTTCGCCGGCATCGTCACCGAGATCGGGCCGGGCGTGCGCGGGTTCATGCCGGGCGAGAAGGTCTTCGGCGTGGTGGCGAAGCCGGGGCTCGGCGACGGCTCGTTCGGCGAGTACGTGGTCGTGCCGGAGGAGATGGGGCTGGCGCCGCTGCCGGCCGGGCTCGACTACCGCTGCGCCGGCGTACTCGGCCTGGCCGGGATCGCCGCGCTGGCCAGCGTCGACGCGGTCGGCCCGGGGCGCGGCGAGACGCTGCTGATCTCGGGGGCCACCGGCGGGGTCGGGCACTACGCCGTCCAGCTTGCCACCGCGCGCGGCGCGACGGTGATCGCCACCGCCGAGGCCGGTCCGGCCGCCGACCTGCTGCACGAACTCGGTGCCGCGCACACCGTGGACCACCGGGCCGACCTGGCCGCACAGGTCCGGCGGCTCGCCCCGGACGGGGTGGACAACGCCATCCACCTGGCCGGCGACCCGGAGATGGTCGCCGACCTGGTCACCCCCGGTGGCCGGTTCGCCTCCACCGTCGGGGTGGATGCCGAGCAGCTCGGCGACCGGGAGCTGAACGTCAGCACGATCGAGGCGATCCCGGACCGGATCGTGCTCGACCACATCGCCACCGAGGCCGCCGCCGACCGGCTGCGCCCGTCCATCGCCCGCACCTACCTGCTGGACGAGGTGCCGCAGGCGTTCACCGACTTCAACAACAGCGGTACCGTCGGCAAGCTCGCCGTCGCGATCGGCTCGGCCGGATAGCGGCAGCGTCCGCGAGAGCCCGGTGGACGTACGTCCGGGAGAGCCCGGTGGCCGTCCGGCGGAGGTGCGAGCCGATCCTCCGGACCCTGGTCGGGGCGCAGTCGTCCGGCCGGTCAGTCCGCCGACGCGGCGCGGGCCGCCAGGAGTTCGGGGGCCAGCACCAGCACCGCGCCCGGCTCGACCCGGACCAGCCCGGCGTCGGCGAGGCCGCGCAGCGCCCGGTTGACCGAGACCCGGGTCAGCCCGACCGACTCGGCCAGCCCCTGCTGGGCACCGGGCAGCGGCACCCGGCGCCCGCTCCGGCCGGCCGCCGCGACCAGCCAGGCCGCCACCCGGGTCCCGGCGTCGGCGTACGCGGTGCGGGCCAGTTCCGCCTGCCGGTCCCGCAGCCCACCGGCCAGTTGCCGGAGCACGTGCCGCCGGACCGCCGGTACGTCCTCGATCAGCCGGAGCAGTTCGCCGGCCGGCACCAGGCGGTAGCGCAGCACGGTGCCGGCCAGCCAGGTGGCGATGTACCCGCCGCCGTCCAGCACCGCGCTCTTGTCGACCGCACACGGGCCGGTGAAGTCACCGAGCCGCAGCCGCTTCCCGTCCGCCGTGTCGTGCACCCCGGTGAGGGTGCCCGCCTCCACCACGAGCAGGTGCTCGGCGGGCTGGCCGCGTAGCGCCAGCACGTCGCCGGGGCGGGCGGTACGCGACACCGAGCGGTCGAGCAGCCGGCGCAGCCGCGCCGGCCCGAGCCCGGCGAAGACGGGTACGGCAGCCAGCCTGCGCAACTCGCTCGGTTCCATCACCGAATTGTCCCCGACCGCCCCGGCCACCCGCCCAGCCTCGCTTCGGCGGCGGCTGTATCAGGGTTTACCGCGTCCGCCTGTCGGGTGGCCGTATCGTCGGCGCATGATCGTTGTGGAAGTGCGTTTCACCGGTGACCCGACCGAACGACTGGCCGCCCGCCCCGCCCACCGGGAGCTGCTGGCCCGGCTGCACGCCGAGGGCGGCCTGGTCGCCGCCGGCCCCTGGGCGGACGACTCGGGTGCGCTGCTGCTGTTCGACACCGACGAGGCGGCGGCACGCGAGGCGCTCGACGCCGATCCCTACTACCGGGCGCCCGGGGTCAGCGTGGTCTCGGTACGGCACTGGACACCGGTCGTCGGCGGTCCTCAGCGCAGCACGTCGTAGACGAGCTTGGTGATGCCGTTGGCGTACGTCTCGGACTCGACCAGCCTCAGCATCTGCTTGTCCCGGTCGGCGTCGCTGAACATCCGCTTGCCGGCCCCGAGCAGCAGCGGAAAGACCAGCAGGTGGTAGCGGTCGATCAGGCCGGCGTCGGAGAGGTTGCGGGCGAGGGTGGCACTGCCGTGGATGAAGATCGGGCCGCCGTCGGTCTCCTTCAGCCGGGCGACGTCCTCCAGGGAGCGCAGGATCGTGATGTCCCCCCAGTTGTCGACCAGGGCGTCCTCGTCGAGGGTCGTCGAGACGACGTACTTCGGCAGGTCCTTGAGGGCGGCGAAGTCCGCCATGTCCGGCCACACCGGCGAGAACACCTGGTAGCTGGCCCGGCCGAACATCAGCGCGGTGGCCTCCTCGGTCTCCCGGCCCTTGAGCTCGTACGCCTCCGGCACGAACTCGATGTCCTTGTACGTCCAGCCGCCGCTGCGGTGGGCCTCGGAGGCGGTGCCGCCGCCGGGTGAGTCGACGACGCCGTCCAGCGAGACGAAGGCGGTGTAGACCAGGGTTCGCATCTTCGAAGTCCTATCCGTTGTCCGGGTGGGTGTGCCCAGTCTGCTGTCGGCGTCGCGCGGTCGGCCACGATTAGACTCAGCCCTAATCGGGAGGGGCGACGCGTGATCCACCTGCACTTCACGGCGATCGACCTGACCCGGGTACGCTTCGCCACCTCGCCGCTGATGGAGACCGTCGCCAGCCTACGTACGCTGGCCGCCGGCCGGCGGGGGGCACACCTGCACCGGCCCTGGCTCGACGGGTTCGCCGAGCGCGCGGACCGGCTGCGCGAGCGCGACCTCGAACTGCTCCGGGCGCTGGTACGGCCGGCGGGCTACCTCCCGGACTTCCTGGTGCCGCCGCAGCGCCGGTCCTCGTCCTTCGCCGAGGAGCTGGCGCGGGTCGCCGACGCCGACCCGGAGATCGTGGCGCGGGAGCTGGCGCACCTGGCCACCCACCGGATCGCCCAGCAGGAGCCCGGCCGGGAGGGGCGGCAGGCCCTGCTCCAGGCGCTGGTGGACCGGCCGGATGCGGGCCTCGGCCGGGTCACCGGGGCGATCGAGGCATACCACCGGGTCGCGATCGCGCCGGACTGGAAGCGGATCGAGGCGTTGCTGAACGACGACATCGCCTACCGGCTCGACGCGCTCGCCGACGGCGGCGTCGACCGGATGATGGGCAACCTGCACCCGTCGGTCACCTTCGCCGACCAGACGCTGCGGATCGTCAACTACTACGAGGGCCACGCCGACTGCGGCGGGCGCGGCCTGCTCCTCGTACCGTGCGCCTTCGCCTGGCCGGACGTCCTGGTGCGGACGGCGGAGCCCGCGTCGCCGAGCATCTCCTACTCGCCGCGCGGCCTCGGCCGGCTCTGGGAGGAGCACCCCGAGCAGGCCGGTTCGGCGCTGGCCGGTGTCCTGGGGCACACCCGGGCCGCCCTGCTGGCCCAGCTCGACCTGCCGATGTCGACAAGTCAGGCCGCCACCCAGATGGCACTCGCCGCGCCGACGCTCAGCGTGCACCTACAGGCGTTGCGGGCCGCCGGGCTGCTCACCTCGCGCCGGGCCGGCCGGCAGGTGCTCTACTCGCGCACCGATCTCGGCGACCGGCTGCTCAGCGGGGCGGGCCGACCGAGCTGAGCCGCGAACCATCCTACGGCGTACGCTGTAGAGAGTTCTGGTTCGGGGAGGATGGCGAGGTGACGACGGAGTACGGCGGCAGTGGCGACCCGAAGCGGAGCATGGAGCTGCTCTGGGGCGTACCCGATCGCCCCCGGCGGGGCCCGAAACCCAAGCTCACGGTGGACCGGATCGTCCGGGCGGCGATCGAGATCGCCGACCGCGAGGGACTGGCCGGGCTCTCCATGCGACGGGTCGCCGACGAACTCGGCGTCACCGCGATGTCGCTGTACACCTACGTGCCGGGCAAGGCCGAGCTGATCGACGTGATGCTCGACGCCGTGCACGCCCGGACCGACGCCCCCGACGACGGCGGGGGCGACTGGCGCAGCCGGGTCGAGCGGCTGGCCCGGGAGAACTACGACCGCTACCGCCGCCACCCCTGGCTGCTCCAGGTGGCCCGCAGCGTGCCGGTGCTCGGCCCGAACCTGCTGGCCCAGTACGACCGGGAACTGACCGCCGTCGACGGGCTGGGCCTGACCGAGGTCGAGATGGACCTGCTGGTCAGCCTGGTCGCCGACTACGTGCACGGCGCGGTACGCGGTGCCGTGGAGACCGCCCAGATGCGCCAGCGCACCGGGATGACCACCGAGCAGTGGTGGCAGAGCTACGAACCCCTGCTGGCGCAGGTCTTCGACGCCGAGCGCTATCCGGTGGCCGCCCGGGTCGGCTCGGTGGCCGGTGCCGAATACCAGGCCCCGGCCGACCCGGCCCGCTCGTTCGACTTCGGGCTGCAACGGCTGCTCGACGGGATCGAGGCGTTCGTCCAGCGCCGGAGCCGGTAGCCGGTAGCCGGGGTCGGGGTCGGCCGGAAAGGCGGGCCCGCCACCGCAGGACCGCCGTGGGTTACCGGGTTGCCGGGTCGGGTCGGTGGTGCTTGGCTGAGATCCCTTCCGGTTCCGTGGGGGTGTCCGTGCCGTCGCCACCGTCCCTCGACGACCCTGCCGCGCTGCGCCGTGGCCGGATCGCGGTGTCGCTGCTGTTCCTGCTCTTCGGGATGGCGATCGGCACCTGGACCGCCCGGATCCCCGCCGTCAAGGAGAACCTGGGCCTGACCGACGGCCAGCTCAGCATCGGGCTGCTCGGGCTCGCCGCCGGGGCCATCACCGGCATGCAGTTCACCGGACGCCTGGTCGACCGGTACGGCAGCGTCCGGGTGATGCTGCCGGTCGCCCTGGCCGAGGGTGGCTGCCTGCTGCTTCCCGGGTACGCCGGCAACCTGGTCACGCTGACCCTGGCCCTCTTCGTCTTCGGCGCCGTGCACGGCACCCTCAACATCGCGATGAACGCCAACGCGGTCGAGGTGGAACGCGCCCGGGGCCGCCCGATGCTCTCGTCCTGCCACGCGGTCTACAGCATCGGCGGATTTCTCGGCGCGGCGGTCGGCGGCCTCTTCGCCCGCGCGGACGCCGGTGTCCCGGTCACCTTCTGGACGACCGGGCTGGTCGCGCTCGGCCTCGCCGGCTGGGCCACCCGGTGGGCCCTGCCCCGCACCGGGCACCCCGCACCGCCCACCTCCCCCACCCCGCCAACCGCCGACGCCGGGCAGTCTGGCGGTGACGGGTCGGGCGGGCGGCGGCGGGAGTCGCCGGGCGTGCTCCTCCTCGGCGTACTGGCGTTCTGCTGCCTGGTCGGCGAGGGGGCCGCCGCCGACTGGAGCACGGTGTATCTCCGGGAGAGCCTGGGCAGCGAGCCGGGTTTCGCCGCCGCCGCGTACGCCGCTTTCGCGATCATGATGACGGCCGGCCGGCTCGTCGGCGACCGGCTCGCCGCCGCGCTCGGTCCGGTGCCCCTGGTACGCGGCAGCGGCATCCTGGCCGCCGTCGGGCTCGGCGGGGCGCTGCTGGTCGGCCACCCGGTCGCCGGGCTGATCGGATTCGGCTGCCTCGGCGCCGGCCTCTCCTGCATCGCACCGCAGGTCTTCTCGGCCGCCGGCAACCGGGACCCGAGCCAGGCCGGCCGGGCGCTGGCCCGGGTCGCCGGCCTGGGTTACCTGGGCTTCCTCGTCGGGCCGGTGGTGATCGGCGGTGCCGCCGAACTGCTCGGCCTGCCCCGCGCGCTGGCGCTGCCGGCCCTGCTCGCGCTCTTCGTCGCCCTCGCCGCCGGAGCGCTCCGCCCCCGGCGACCGGGACAGCCGAGCACCGCACCGGTCAGCGTGGACCCACGATCCTGACCTCCGGTGAGCAGTCGTCACCGGCCAGGAAGCGCAGCAGATCCGCTCCCTCGACCTCCAGCGCCGCCGCGTCGGCGGCGGAGAGCCGGGCGAACGGCTCGACCGTGAGCAGTGCGCTGCCCCGCTCGACGACGGTCGTCCAGGTGCCGGCGGTGAAGCCGTCGACCAGCACCGCTCTGGGCAGTTGGCCGTTGCGGGTCACCGACCGGGACCGGAACTCCTCGGTGAGCACCCGGGACCGGTCGGCGTACGAGAGCAGCAGGTTGTCGAAGTCGTAGAGGAACCGGGGCGCGGCAGGCACGTCCGGATCGGGGCGTACGGCGTCGGGCAGGTCGAACAGCTCCGCCCCGGTCTCGTCCCGCAACGGCACCAGGCTCGGGCGCAACCGTTCCAGTACCTCGGCGAGCCGGGTCAGTCCGGACCAGACCTGCACGTCACGCACGGTGGCCGGGCCGAAGGCGGCCAGATAGCGGAGCACCAGGTCGTCGACGGAGCCGGCCGGCGGCGGCAGCTGGCCGAGCCACTTCTCGACACTCTGGTGGGCGGCCAGCCCGCTGCGTCCCCAGACGCCCCGGGGCGGCACCTGGACCAGTGGCACCAAGGCCCGGACCGCCTGGGCCAGCGCCTCGGGATCGTGCTCCGGCCAGTGCCGCGCCAGGGCCTTTCCGAGTTGTCCGAAGGTCAGCGGTCGCTCGTCGAGCAGCTCGCGGGCGGTGGCGACGACCTCGTCCCGGTCCACTCCGGTGAGCCGCCGGCCGTAGGTCTGAGTCAGGCCGCGTTCGACCACCGGTTGCAGCACGGGGCGCAGCGCCAGCGCGTCGGCGGCGGTGACCAGGTGGATGGTCGAGCGCATCAGCGCGACCCGGACCGCCCGCCGATCGGTCAACAGCTCCGCCACCGCCTCGGGTGGACAGTCACGCAGCCGGGTCCAGAAGCCGACGTACCAGGTGTGGGTGGTCTGGGCCTGCATCCCGACCAGGTGTTCGAGCGCCTCGACCGGCGTACGGTCCGACCGGCGCAGCAGCAGCTGTCGGTGCAGGGTGGCCCGGTTGAGCGCCCGCCGGCTCAACAGCTTGCCGTGCATAACGGAGTTCTCCCGATCGACGAGGACGCGGCCCGGGCGGCCAGGGATGCGACCCAGGAGGTCAGTTGTGCGGCCCAGGCTAGCGCCCGGCCCCGACCAGCCCCTCCGCACACCGGAACAGCCGTTTGCCGGCCGGCAGCAGAGCTGGGTATATTCACCTGCGTCACAGGATGGGAGCGTTCCCATGCGTACGGGGCCGCGAGCGCGGGACGGGGTGAGATCGGGCGGATGAGCACCATCCGGCTGCTCGTGGTGAACGGGTGCAGCTTCGCCCGGGGCGCCGAACTGGCCGAGCCGGACCGCGACTCCTGGCCGGCCCTACTCGGCCGGGAGCTGGAGATCGACGTGGTCAACCTGGCCTGCGACGGTGGCTCCAACCGACGGGCCGTCCGGACCACCGTGCAGCACCTGGATTCGATCCGGGCGGCACACGGGATCGACTTCGGGCAGATCCTCTTCGTGAACATGTGGACCGCGCTGAGCCGCAACGAATACCACGACAGCGGGATCGAGGACGGGCCGGTCCGCCCCGACCTCGGCGTACGCCCGGCGCTGCCCGGTGAGCTGCACTGGCAGCGGGTGGCCGACTGGAAGGCCGCCGAGGGGGACAGGCCGTCGAAGGCGTACCTGCGGCACCTGTTCAGCACCACCGGCGAGACGGTCAACTTCTTCGTCGACTGGCTGCTGCTGGAGCACCACCTGACGAGTCGGGGGGTGCCGAGCCGGTTCGCGTTCGCCTGGGAGATCCTGCCGGACCCGATCCCGGCCGAGGCGGTCCCGGTGATGCGGGCGCTCCGCGCCGACCTGGTCTTCGGCGCACTGCCGCCCCGGCCCGAGGAGACCTTCCGGGAGATGGTCTTCGGCCGGGTGCCGTTCGGCGACTGGGACCACCCGCTGGCGGAGGGACACCGGCAGTTCGCCGCCGCGCTGCTGCGCTGGCTCGACGCCGACGAGCGGCTGCGCTTCCCCCGCGACGGGCGGAGCGGGCAGGGTGAGCAGAGCGGGCAACCCGGGCCGAGCAGTTGGTGCGGGCGGTGACCGTACCCGGGCTGGTGTCGGTGATCATGCCGGCCCGCGACGGCGCCGCCACCATCGGCGCGCAACTGGCCGCGCTGGCCCGGCAGACCTACCCCGGACCCTGGGAACTCGTCGTCGTCGACAACGGCTCCACCGACGGTACGCCGGAACTGGTCGCCGGCTTCGCCGGCCGGCTGCCCGGTCTCCGGCTGCACCGGGCGGACGACCGGCCCGGCACCAGCTACGCCCGCAACGAGGGCTGCCGGGTGAGCCGGGGCGAACTGCTGCTCTTCTGCGACCAGGACGACGTGGTCGGACCCGACTGGGTGGCCGAGATGGTACGCGGACTCGCCCGGTTCCCCGCCGTCGGCGGACACGTCGAACGGCGGCTGCTCAACGACGACGTCGCCCTGGCCACCCGCCCCGAGAAGCCGGCCGGCTCACTCCAGTCCGGATTCGACTTCCTCCCCTACGCGCTCGGCGCCAACTGCGGGGTACGCCGGGCCGTCTTCGAGGAACTCGGCGGCTTCGACCCCGCCTACCGGTACGGCTCGGACGAGGTGAGCTTCTTCTGGCGGGCGCAGCTCGCCGGGTACCCGATCGGGGCGCTGCCGAAGGCGGTGGTGCACTACCGGCTGCGCCGCCGGCTCCCGGAGATGGCCCGGCAGTACTACGCGTACGGCCTCAGCCATCCCCGGTTGTACCGCGACTTCGCCGCAGCCGGGTTACCCCGCTCGGTCCGGCCGGCCGCCCGGGAGTGGCGCTGGCTGCTCGGCCACCTGCCGGACCTGCTCCGGTCCCGCCGGGCGCGGGCCGTCTGGGTGACCCGGTGCGCGATGCGCTGCGGCCGGATCGTCGGCAGCCTGCGCAACCGGGTCGTCTTCCCCTGACGAAGCCCCCTGCCCGGCGACTCCCACGCACCGCCGGGCCGGCCGCCGGCGGCCGGAGAACGCCGCTCGCCGTCAACCGGCGACACGCCGCTCGCCGGCAGCCGGATGGTGTCGGCCGCCGTCGGCCGGGTAGCCCCAGTCGTCGTCGGCCGGATGACGCCACTCGTCGTCGGCCGGGTAGCGCACCCCGGTGCGGGCCCGGACGGCGTCGGTGACCCGCAGCACCGCGACGGTGTCGGCGAGGGTGGCCAGCGGGCTCTCGGTCAGCCCGGCCCGCAGGCAGCGCATCACCTCCACCGCCTCGTGCACGAACCCCTCCCCCTGGTACGGCACCTCGACCGTGCGCGGCTCCCCGTCGCCGGTGTACAGCTCCAGCCGGGCGGGCCGGAAGAAGCCCCGGCCCAGCTCGATCCGGCCGGCGCTGCCACAGACCGTGGCCGTCCAGGGCGTGTCGGCGACGATCGAGCAGGTGAGGCTGGCCAGCGCGCCGCCCGGATAGCCGAGCACCAGCGCGGTGGTCTCGTCGACACCGTGCTGGCTCAGCGTGGCGACCCCGGTTACCGAGTCGGGCTCGCCGAGCAGCAACTGGGCCAGGGTCACCGGATAGACGCCGAGGTCCAGCAGGGCGCCGCCGCCGAGCGCCGGGTCCCGCAGCCGGTGGCCTGGGTCGACCGGCCCGACCAGGCCGAAGTCCGCCTGCACCAGCCGGGGCTCCCCGATCGCCCCGTCCCGGACCAGGGTGACCAGCCGGCGGATCGCCGGCACGCAGCGCATCCACATCGCCTCCATCAGGAAGAGGCCGGCGAACCGGGCCCGGGCCACCAGGTCGGCGGCCTGGTCGGCGTTGAGGGTGAACGGCTTCTCGCAGAGCACCGGCCGGCCGGCGTCCAGGCAGAGCGCGGTGGCCGCGTGGTGACTGGCGTGCGGGGTGGCCACGTAGACGACGTCGACCCGGTCGTCGGCGGCGAACCCGGCCCAACTGCCGTGCGTGTGCGGGATCGCGTACCTGCCGGCGAACCGCTCGGCCGCCTCGGCGGTACGCGACCCGACCGCCACCACCTCGGCGTCCGGCAGCCGCCGCAGGTCCTCGACGAACCGCTCGGCGATCCAGCCGGTGCCGAGCACACCCCACCGGATCGGCCGACCGGTGAAGCCGGCCGGCGCTCCCGCCGGGCTCACCGGCCGGACCCGACCGCACCGGCCAGCGCCGCCGTACCGGTGCCGAGCTGCCCGGCCATTTCCGCCGCGTGGCCGGCCAGCTCCGCCGAGCGCCCGGCCAGCTCCGGCGACCGGCCGGCCGCCGCGTGCCGGCGGGCCAGGTCGTCCCGGAGCGCCAGGCAGCCGCGTACGTAGTCGCCGGCCCGGGCGATCGGCGGATGCGGGTCACCGTCGCCGCAGTACTCGACACAGATCGCCGACACCCCGAGCGAGTCCGCCTTGGTGATCCAGGCGTAGTTGTCCAGCACCCCCTCGGCGGTGTCCACGTTGAAGTCGGCCCGCCCGCCGTCCGGACGCAGGTTCTTCAGGTGGAAGTAGCCGAGCCGGCCGGCGAGCCGGTCCAGCACGGCGGGGTCCCGGTCGGCCGGACTGACCACGTAGGCGTTGCCCGGGTCGGCGGTGGCGACCACGGCCGGATGGTCGACCATGGCGAGCAGCTTCGCCGTGCCGGCCACCGTGTCGTGCACCGAGCCGGGATACACCTCCACCCCGACCCGTACGCCGTGCCGGGCCGCGTGGTCGCCGAGCCGCCGGTAGCCCTCGGCGGCCCGCTCGTAGTGCACCGGTTCGGCCAGCGCGCTGCCGTTGGCCCGCCAGTCGTCCGGGTCCCGTTCCAGGGTGCCGGACCAGCCGTTGACCATCGGGATCCCGTGCTCACCCGCGGCGGCGACGGTGCGCTCGACAAGCGCCAGCGACTCCTCCCGGGCCGCCGGGTCGGCGCCGACGAAGTTCCCGGTGTAGCCGACGCAGTGCACGTCCACCCCGTAGCGGCGGCCGAGCGCCACCGCGTCGGCGACCTCGGCCTCGACCCGGGCCGGGTCGAAATGGAAGTGCACCAGCTCGATGCCGTCCCAGCCGTGCCGCGCGGCGACCGCGAAGACGTGCCTCAGGGGGTACCGGCGGAAGGTGTAGCTGTGCAGGACGAGCTTCATGGGTTCTGCCCTCCGGTCAACGCCAACCGCACTCCGCCGTTGGCGACGCTTCGTTCCAGTGCGTGCAGCACCCGCAGATCCCGCAGCCCACGGGCGACACCCACCTCGACCGGTACCGGCGCCCCCGCCGCGCAGGCGGCGAACGCCCGGTACTGGGCGAGGTACGGGTCCACCGGCTCGGGACGCAGCCAGCGCCGGCCCTCGTCGTCGCAGACCAGCACCTCCCCACCGGAGTCCATCGCCCACGAGTTCCGGACCACCAGCAGGCCCCGCTCGCAGACGACGGTGTAGCGCGAGACGCCGGTGCACGGCGGCTCGGTGAACGACGACTCGATCTGGAGCCGGCGTTCCTCGCCGAACCAGACGGTCGCATCGACGAAGATCTCGGTCAGTTCCCGGTCGCCGGCCGGATAGCCGGTGCCCCGGCAGGCGGTCGGGGCCGCGTCGAAGACGTCGGCGGCAGTCAACAGTGGATAGATCGCCAGGTCGCCGAGGCAGCCGAGACCGCTGTCGGCCCGCCGGTTGCGCCAGTCCCGCTGCCGGTGCCCGAGATGGCAGGCGGAGATCGACCTCGCCGCGCCGAGCCGCCCGGAGCGGACCAGCTCGACCACCGCCCGGTTGTAGGCGTTGTGCCGGGACATGTAGCCGACCAGGGCCGGGGCCCCGGAGGCGGTGGCGGCGCGCAGGATCCACTGCCCGCCGGCCACCGTGTCGGCGAGCGGCTTCTCCACGAGCGTCGGTACGCCCCGGGCCAGCGCCCGGCAGGCGTACTCGGCGTGCCGCCGGTTCGGCGTCGCCACGTGCACCCCGTCCAGCGGCGTACGCAGGAAGTCCCGTACGTCCGTCCCCGCCCAGACCCCCGGCAGGTGCCCGGCGACCGCCCGCAGCGCCGCCTCGTCGGAGTCGAGTACGGCGACCAGTCGCAGGTCGTCGGCGGCGGCGATGGCCGGCAGCAGGGCCCGGCGGGTCAGGAACCCGGCGCCGACGATGCCGATCCGGAACGTCATCGGACCCGCTCCGGCGGGCCGGACCGGTTCAACTCCGGCGGGCCGGACCGGTCCAACTCCGGCGGGCCGGACCGGTCCAACTCCGGCGGGCCGGACCAGTGCAGCAGCAGGCTGCGCGGGCCGAGCGAGCGGTGGGTGGCGCCGGCGATCGCGTCCAGGGTGTGCCGCTGGGCCGCCAGGGCGGCGTCCAGGGCCGGGTTGCCGGTGCCGACCGGCCGCTCCGGGGCGAGTAGCACCGCCACGCCGACCGAGCGGGTGTGCCAGACCAGCTGGTAGGAGTGGTGGTTCCAGGCGCTGCCCTCGTGCACCTCGACGGGGCGGCCGAGCCGCCGGGCCAGCCGTTCCGCGCCGATCGCGGCGGCCGGGGCGGCGCCGTACCCGACGACGTGCACGGCGGTCAGGTCGGGCCGCCGGGCCAGCCAGCCGGCGAGTACCCCGGCCAGCTCGTCGGGGTCGCCGACCGGGCGGGCCCCGGCGGGCCGGTCGGCGGCGGTCGGTGCCGCCGGCAGCAGCCGCTTGTAGTGGTCCACCGCGTCGTGCGTGGCGAACCGCAGCCCGTGCCGGACGGCGACGCAGGCGACCAGGGCGGCGACCGCGTAGCAGGCGGCCATCGCGGCGGCGACCGCGCCGGCCGGCCCGCCGGGCCGGCGCAGCCCGGCGATGCCGGCGGCGACGTCGACGAGCAGTGCACCGGGAGCCGGCTCGGCGGCCACCTCCGGCCAGGGCCGGAACCGCTCGGACTTGCCGCCCCAGCCCTGCCGGGCGGCTTGCAGGGTCCAGAGCCGCAGCCCCGGGCCGGCGCCCGGCGGGAGCCGGAACAGCACCCGGGGCCGGCCGGTCGCCGGCAGCCGGGCGGACTCCTCGGCGGCCCACTCGCCGATGCTCCGGGCCGCGCCGGCGAACGCCCGGTAGGCGTCGTCGAAGTGCGGCCAGCACAGCATCCGGGCGGCGAGCAGCGCCGGCACCGAGAGCGGGGCGTGGTAGAGCGCCACCTGGTCGCGCCCGCCGGCCAGCGAGAGGGTGCCGCCGCGCTCGCAGAGCCAGGCCGGGGCCGCCCCGCCGGTCCGGTGCCGGGCCAGCGCCAGGGTTGCGGCCAGCAGCCGGGTTTCCCGGGTACGCCCGGAGGCGCTCACCGCGAACCCGGCGACGGCACCCCGGCCACCCCACTCGGCCAGCGTCCGGTGCACCGTCGACGGGTCGAGGGAGTCCAGCACCCGGATCACAGCCTGCCCCGGCACCGCCTCGGCGATCGCCCGCAGCCCGAAGGCCCAGCCGCCGGTGCCGGCGAAGACCGCCCGGCGGCAGCCGCGCAGCAGCGTGCCGCCGCCCCGTTCGGCGGTGAGCCGGGCGACCCGGGTCCAGGACGGCGGATCCACCCAGCCGAGCCGGGGCGATCCGGCGAGGCTGGCCAGCGCGGCGACCGTACCGGCCGGACCGTACCGGTCGCCGCTGGCCGCCGCCCGCACGTACGCCCACAGCCCGGCACCGCTCGGCTCCGCCGCCCCTGCCCAGGGCCGGGCGGTCACGGGGTGCCCCGCCGGGCCGGTACCGGTGCCGGGGCGGTCACCGTGCCGTCGAGCCGGAAGTCGACCACCACCCGCAGCGGCGCGCGGCCGGCGACCGTACCGTGGTCGAGGATCTCGGTCGCCACACCCGGCAGGGCGGGCAGCGAGACGACGTGGCTGACCAGCGGGGCCAGGTCGAGTCCGGCCGGGGTGTCCGGGTCGGCGCCCGAGCTGAGCAGGTCGCGGGCGGCGGCGAAGTCGCCGGCCCGACCGCCCCGGCTGCCGACCACGGTGCACCGGCCGCCGGCCGGGTTCGGCACCACCTGGCGGTCCCGGCCGGCCCGCACCGGCCCGGGGTCGAGCGTCGCGCCGCCGCCCACCCGGAGCAGCCGGCCGGAACGGAAGCCGCCGAACAGGTGCAGGTTGGCCGCGTCGGCCAGCGCCGGCCAGCTCAGTTCGGCCGCCGCCGGCCCGGCGTTCCCGGCCACCGCCAGCACGGCCAGCTCGGCACCCCGGCCGGCGGTGACGGACCGGACCCCGGCGGCGAGTCCGGGGCCGAACGGCAGGACCGCGTCCGGGGCCGGCAGTCCACGATGGACGGCGACCCGCAGCCGCCGGTCGGACCGGGCGGCCACGGTCACGGTACGGGCGCCCCGGGCGCGGGCGACGGCGACGTGCAGCAGGCCGAGCACCCCGGCGCCGACGACGAGTACGTCCCGGCCGGCCCAGTGCTCGGCGAGCAGCCGGTGCGCCCGCAGCACCGCCGCCAGCGGCTCCAGCAGCACCCACTCCGGACCGCTGCCCCGGGGTACGCCGACGAGCTGCCCCTGGGCCAGCGCGCCGAGGTCGGTGACGAGCAGGTCCCGGAACACCCCGGGGACGTTGTGGCCGAGCTTGAGGTAGTCGTCGCCCGGATGGTTGGGGTTGATCGTCACCAGGTCACCGGGACGCGGGCCGGAGATCGCGGCGCCCACCTCGACCACCTCGGCCACACACTCGTGTCCGAGCACCCCCGGTTCCAGGCCGCGTGCCCCGCGCAGGATCTCCAGGTCGGTGCCGCAGAGTCCGGCGTACCTGGGGCGGAGCAGCAGTTGCTCGCGCCCGCAGCGCGGCCGGCTGCCGGTGGTCAGCACCAGCCGCGACTCGCCGACCGGCTTGACCAGCTCGCGGACCTCGTCCCGCCGCGCGTCGAGATAGCCGGCCATCCCGGCCAGGGTGGCCCGGCCCGGGTCGGCGGGTACCCGCAGCAGCCCGTCCCGCTCGGCCGCCGTCCAGCCGGAGAACCAGCCGGCGTCGACGCAGAGTTCCGCCAGCCAGCCGCGCAGCGCGGCGAACCAGGGCGCCCCGACGCCGTGCGCGAAGCCGCCGACCACCACCACCGTGCGGAGCCCGAGCTGTGCGCAGACCTGCAACACGGCCACCGCGAGGTGCCGGGTCGCGCCGCGCAGCAGGTCGGCGACGAACGCGTCGCCGCTGCGGGCCGCCTCGGCGAACGCCCCGGCGTCGATCCGGCCCGGGTCGCCGTCGGCCAGCCGGTGCAGGATCGAGCCGGCGAAGTCGTCCGGGTGGCGCCGGGCCCGCCGGACCGCCGCCCGCAGCACCGCCGGTCCCGAGCTGTACGCGCAGAGGTCCGCCACCGCACCGCAGTCGCACCACGGCAGGTCCAGCCGGGCCAGCTCTGCGCGGGCGGTCCGGTCCCCGGCGGCGGCGGCCCGACCGAGCCGGGCGGCGGTGGCCGGGCCGCCGGGCAGCGCGGCGAGCCGGCTCGGCTCCACCGGTACGTGCCCGATCTCCCCGCCCAGCCCGGCCGGGTCGGCGAGCAGCCTGGCGGTGCCGGGAAGCTGGTCGTCGAAGACCTTGACCGCCACCCCGGTGCTCACGGTCAGCAGGGCGAACCGGCCGAGTTGCCGGTAGTGCCAGGCCGCCGCGGCGACGTCGTTGAGCACTGTCACCCGGGCCCACGGCAGCCGCGCGCCCAGCGCCGCCCGTACGTCGTAGCCGGCCGACCGCGCCTGCCAGAGCACGCTGGCGTCCCGGACCACCCCCTCGGCGGTGACCACCGCACCGAAGGCGACGCCCACCTCCCGCCGGCCGGGCGGCCCGGCGCGGCGGTGCAGCCGGTCGGCCTCCTCGGCGATCCGGTCCAGCAGGGCGGTCCGGACGGTGTCCACCGGCAGCTCCGGCCGGTCCCGCCGGCTCGGGGTGGCGAACCGGACCACCTCGCCGACCAGCCGTCCCGACTCGGCCAGCGCCAGCCGGGTCCAGGTGCCGCCGACGTCGACCACCACGTCCCGTCCCGGTTCTCCGGTCACGAGCCGCTCCACGCCCAGGCCGGTTCCGCCGCTGTCGGGGCTGCCGCTGTCGGGGCTGCCGCTGTCGGGGCTGCCGCTGTCGGAGCGCACGGCTGCGGGTCGGCGGCCGACAGGCCGGGGGCCGGCTGGTCGGCGGCCCGTGTACCGGCCCGGCGGCGCAGCGCCGACCAGGCCCGGTGCAGGTCGGCGCGGTCGAGTTCGGCGATCGAGTCGACGAACCCGCCGACCCCGATCCCGACCGGTACGGCCAGGTGCAGCCTGCCCCCCTTGTGTGGCAGTACGTCGGTGCGCAGTGCCCGCCACAACCCGTCCGCGTCGCAGCAGCCGTCGTACGTCGGCAGCCCGATCCGGCGCAGCAGCGTCTCGGCGCGCTCGGCGACCTGCGCCGGCAGCCGCCCGGCGGCGACGCCCAGCCGGCAGGAGAGCGCCATCCCGACCGCCACCGCCTCGCCGTGCCGGAGCCGGTAGCCGGAGCGCTCCTCCAGGACGTGCCCGAACTCGTGGCCGAAGTCGGCCAGCCGGCGCAGCCGCCGCTCCCAGGGGTTCTCCTCCAGCTCGACGAGCATCGCGGCGACCGCCCGCCGGAGCACCTCGTCCAGCACCGGGGCGGCGGCCGGGTCACGCAGCACGGCGTGGTGCTCCTCGACCAGGTGAAAGAGGCGGTCGTCCCGGACCAGCGCGATCTTGACGATCTCGGCCAGCCCGCAGCGGAACTCGGCCGCCGGCAGGGTGGCCAGGAATCCGGCGTCGCAGAGGCAGGCCAGCGGCGGATGGTACGCCCCGAGCAGGTTCTTCCGGCCGTCCAGGTCCACCCCGACCTTCAGCCCCACCCCGGCGTCGACCAGCCCGACCAGGGTGGTCGGCACCCGGACGTACGGCGTCTGCCCGGGGTGGCAGGCGGCGACGTAGCCGACCAGGTCGAGCACCGTACCGCCGCCGACCGCCAGGATCCGGTCGGCGGGCCCGAGACCGAGTCGGCGTACCTGCCGCAGCAGCAGCACGGCGGCGTCGAGCGTCTTCCCCCCGGGCGAGCTGCGTACCGGCAGCACGGTGTAGCCGGCGAGCCGGCCCTGCCGGCCCAGCGCCTCCCGGACGGCGGCGGTGACGGCCGGCGAGAAGTCGTCCACCACCGCCAGCACCCGGGCGCCGGCCGGCAGGTGGCCGGAGAGTGCCGGGTTGCCCGGATCGAGCACCCCGGCGGTGAAGGTGACCTGGTAGTCCAGCCTCCTGATCCGGTGCGCCCGGATCGACGCCGGCGACCGCCCCAGCCCTTCCGCCGCCACCGCCCCGGCCGACACTGCGGACACCGCCCCGGACGACAGTGCCGCCACCGCCCCGGCCGGCACTGCCGACGCCGCCCAGGACGACAGTGCCGACGGCGAAGGCGGCACCGCCGCAGGTTGCGGGCCCGACGCCGGGGATGCCGGGGGCCGCCACACCGAGGCCGGAGGTGCCGCGGGCACGGCGGGTGCCGGCCAGATCCGGGGGGCGTCGGGGCCGTGCCGATGCAGCAGCCGGGCCACCGCGTCCAGCGCCGCCTGCCGGACCACCGCCGGGTGCGCCGCCCGGTCGAGCGCTCCGGCGGGTACGTCGTGGTGCCCGTCGAACTGTCCGGCGAGTACGTCGTCTTGGCGGGCGAGGTGGCGGATCGCCGACGCCTCGTCGGGGCGGATCGGGGTGGGATCGGCGAGCAGGGTGTCCACGTCGACAAGCAGGACGGAATCGCGCGCCTCGGCGGCGCACACCGGAACGCCGGCCAGCACCCGGGCGGTCCGGCCCAGCGAGTCCAGCAGCGACCGCAGGTCGTCGTGCAGCCGCACCGCGCGGACGTACCGGCGGTACACGGCTGCGGCGAGTGCGGTGGCGGCGGTCGCCGACGGCCCGGCGAGGGAGACGAAGGCGTCCCGCCGGCCGAGTCCGGTGGCGACGGCGGCCCGCAGCACGGCGCGTACCGGATCGGCCTCGCCCGGCCCGACGAGGTCGGCGGCGTCGACCGTCCGGTAGTGGTCGAGCACGCCGCGTTCCCGCCAGTACCCGAGCCAGGTGTCGAGCCGGCGGCGCCGCTCCGGCCGGTCGCAGACGGCGAGGACCCGGCGCGCGTCGCCGAGCGCCCGCAGCAGCGTGGCGTCGCCGGGCCGCCACAGGTCCCGCCGCATCCGCAGTTCCACGGTGTCGATCAGTTCGGCCCGGAGCGTGTCCTTGTGCTCCGGTGGGGCCGTCGCTGGACCGGGCAGGTCGCGGTGCCGGACCAGGGCCGTAGCCCCGGTGGTCGAGGACATCGCCTCACACCGGCGCTTGCTGGGCGCAGGCCCGGCGCAGCAGGTCGACCAGCGGCTGGCGCGGCTGGCACCTGTCGAACCGGAACGAGGCCATCATCTCGTCGATCGCCGACTCGCTCATGCCCCGGAACAGTTCGCCGAACTCCGGCAGCAGCGCCTCGGCGAAGAGGATCTGCGGCACCAGCCGGCCGATCAGGAACTCGCTGCCGAACGGGAACGGCAGGTAGTCCGGGAACTCCCGGGCGAAGAGTTCCTTGAGCGGGCGCATCACCTGCTGGATGTGGTCGTGCCGGCCGCCCCACAGGTCGACGCCGAGCCGGGCCTTCTTCTCCAGCACCGGCCGGACCCGGCGCATCCACGGGCTGTCCGGGTCGACCACCACCGGCGCCGCCACCCCGATGTCCTTGTACGGCCAGAACGCCCAGTTGGCCCGGTGCCGGGTGTAGATCTCGAACTGGTCGGCGAGCAGCCGCAGCCGCATCCCGTCCCGCTCGGGCTCACCGGTGAAGACCGCGTTGAACTCGCCGACGTAGACCGGGGTGCCGGTGCGCAGCATGTACTCGCTGCGCTTGAGGAACGTCCGCTCCAGTACGCCCGGGTCGAAGTACTGGTCGCGGGACTGGTCCGGCAGCAGGATGCCGTGCTCGTAACCGACGCCGTCCGGCGACTCCCAGACGTGGGTCAGGTGCGCCACCCCGGGATAGCGGCCGTCCGGGACATAGCCGGGCGGCGCGTAGTCGTGGTGCGAGTAGACGACGTTCGGCAGCGGCTCGCCGTAGACGTCGAAGTCGTTGGAGTAGCGGTTGCCCTCCAGGATCACGATGTGCTCCGGGTCGACCTCGCGGATCGCCTCGACCAGCCGGCGCGAGTACGGCCCGATCACCTCCCCGCTCGGGTCGGCCGGCTCGTTCACCGGGTTGTACGCCGCGACCCACGGCTCGTCGCGGTAGCGGCCGGCGATCTCCCGCCAGAGGTGTACGACCCGGTCCTGGAAGTGCGGGTGCTGCCAGAACTGGGCCACGTGGGTGGGGTTGTCGCTGTGCCAGTCCTGGTTCTGCCACCCGGGCAGCGCGTGCAGGTCGATGATGGTGCGTACGCCGCACGCGGCCAGCAGCTCGATCGCCCGGTCCAGGTGGTGGAAGCCGGACTCGACGATCTCGAACGGCCGCAGGTCGTCCTCCAGGTGCCGGTAGTTCACCGGGATCCGGACCACGTTGCAGCCGAGCCCGGCGATGAACCGGGCGTCGTCGGCGGTGAAGAAGTGCTCCAGGAAGCGCTCGAAGAGGACGTCCGCCCGCTCCGGGCCGAGCACGTCCCGCACGGCGGCCCGCATGCCCTGCTCGTGGGCCGGGAAACCGGTCATCCAGTTCTCGAAGTTGAGCCAACCGGCGAGGCCAATCCCCCGCCAGATAACCGGCCGTCCGTCGCCGTCGACTATTTGATCGCCATTGGTCCGGAGAAATCCTCCGGGGCATGCCAAAGCAAACCGGGACACGGACATGCCACCCCCTGTCTTTCCCGTCGTCGGGTGCATTGCCCGTTCGGATTGATATCGACTCAATACGATGGAGCGACGGCCGTCAAGGGGTGGAGCATGATCAGATGGACGCGCTCCCACGGCGTACCTGCCGAGCCCGGAGCGTTGCACAGCGAATATCCCGGAGGTGGCGGGCGTTCCGGTCCGGATGTTGCCGAGCGCCTTGCGAGGCGATATTTTGCGCAAGGATGTTAGCGCTACCACCGTCGGTGCCCGCCGTCCGTCCCCCGGAGGGGAAAATGGTTTGGCCGCGCGCGTTGAGGTCAGTCCTATCCGTCGTACGGCGCCTGACCCGACGCCGTCACCGGCGCAACCGCCGTGATCCGTTCCTCTACAAGTGAGTCACGAATGGCGTCGACCTCGATCTCCACCAGCCACTCCGGGTCGATGAAGCGGGACACCTCCACGAAGGTGCACGCCGGCCGTACCCCGGCGAAGCGTTCACCGTGTGCGCGCGCCGCCTCCGGCCAGCGGGTAATGTCGACGAGCATCACCCTGGTCCGGACCACGTCCGCCAGCGTCGCGCCGGCCTCCCGCAGCGCCTGCTCGGCGATGTCCAGGCACCGCACGGACTGCGCGTAGACGTCTCCCGGGCCGGCGGTGCCACCGCCCGGCGCGATCGGCGCGGTGCCGGCCACGCAGACGTACGGCCCGGTCCGTACGGCCCGCGAGAAGCCGATCTCCGGTTCCAGTGGTGATCCTGAGCTGACCAGGTGGCGGGAAGGCGTCACGGTACCGGAGCATCGCAGACAACCGAGCCGCACCGTTGCCCCGTCCGGTGCGCACGCGCCTGCCGGCACGGACCGGTCCCCGACCCGCTGGTCGACACAGGCTGGTCGGCGAGGCATAGCATCGGCCGGGTGGCCAGCCCCGCCGACCTGCCCGGACGTGATCCCCGGCTGCGCCGGCCCCGGATCGCCACGCTTGTCGCGCTGCTCGGCACCCTGCTTACCGCCCTGATGATGCCGGGGATCGGCCTGGCCCGCGAACCCGATCCGGTCTGGATCGCGCTCGGCGCCGTCGGCATCGTCGCCGCCGCCGTCGCGCAGATCGTGGCCGTCTACGTACTGCTGACCCCCTGGCTCGGCGACACGGCCCGGCACCGGGCACTGGCCGGGTACGCGACGACCGCCGTCGCCTCGGTGCCCCTGGTCGGACCGGTGGCCGGCGCCGACTGGCCGACCTGGGCCTGGCTCGGCGCCTCGGTCGTCGGTACCGCGCCGCTGCTGCTGGGTCGCCGGACGGCGGCGATGGCGGTGCTGGCAGCCGTCGGCGTCGCCGTGGTGGTGGCCCGGAGCACCGGCGGTTCGGTCTGGCACCACCTCCTGGTCACCGGCGGCATCGGACTCTCCGTCGCGGCGGTCGGCTGGGTCCAGGTGTGGTTCTGGGACCTGCTGGTGCAGGCCCAGCGAGGTCGGGCCGCCCAGGCCCGGCTGGCCGCCACCGAGGAGCGGCTCCGGTTCGCCCGGGACGTGCACGACCTGCTCGGACACCACCTCTCGGTGATCGCGCTGAAGGCGGAACTCGCCGCCCGGCTCGCCCCGGTCGACCCGGAACGGGCCGGCCGGGAGGCCGACGAGGTATGCCGGCTGGCCGTCTCGGCACTCGCCGAGGTACGCGAGGCGGTGCACGGCTACCGTGCGGTCGACCTGCGGGAACAGCTCGCGGCGACCGCCGAGGTACTGCGCTCCTCCGGGGTGCGCTGCACCGTCGACCAACCGGCCGGCGAGGACGTACCGGCAGAGGTCGCCGCGCGGTTGGTGCCGGTGCTGCGTGAGGCGAGCACCAACCTGCTGCGGCACAGTCGGGCCGGCTGGTGCACGATCGAGCTCGCCCGGCAGGGTGGCGGGTTCCGGCTGGTCGTCGCCAACGACGGGGCGGGACCGGCCGCACCGGACCGGCACAGTTCGGGGCTGCGTGGCCTCGCCGACCGGCTGGCCGACGCGGGCGGGGTACTCCGGACCGCGTACCGCGACGGCGTGTTCACCGTCGAGGCCGTCGTACCGGCCGGGACGGCATCGGGCGCTGCGGAGTCGCGTATTCCGGCGGCACGGACGGAGAGTGGCGGCGGTGGGTGCGGTGGATGAGCCGGAGAGCGGTCCGGCGCGGCAGCACGCGGTCGGCGGTGCGGGCGGGTCGCCGGTGATCCGGGTACTGCTCGCCGACGACGAGGAGCTGATCCGGGCTGCGGTCGCCGCGCTGCTCGACCTGGAACCGGACGTCGAGGTGGTGGCGCAGGCCGGCGACGGGCGGGCGGCGGTGCGGGCCGCGTTGGCGCACCGGCCGGACGTGGCGGTGGTCGACCTGGAGATGCCGGCGCTGGACGGGCTGGGCGTCACCGCCGAACTGGCCAGGGCACTACCGTCCTGCGCGGTGGTGATCCTGACCGGTCGTGGCCGGCCCGCACACCTGCGCCGAGCGCTCACCACCGGCGCCCGGGGCTTCCTGGCCAAGGGCGCACCGGGTGGGGCGCTGGCCGACGTCGTCCGGCGGGTGCACGGCGGCGCCCGGTACGTCGACCCGGCGCTGGCGGCGGAGGCACTGACCGCACCCGAGTGCCCGCTGACCCCGCGCGAACTGGAGGTGCTGCGGCTGGCCGGTACCGACACACCGGTCTCGGCCGTCGCCCGGCGAACCTCGCTGTCCCAGGGGACGGTGCGCAACCACCTGGCCGCCGTGGTCGGCAAGCTCGGGGTCGCCAGCCGCGCGGAGGCGTACCGGACGGCCGTGCGGAACGGTTGGCTCTGACGCGGAAGGCGGGCGAACGGGCGCCCGTGCGGGGGCCCGGCTGCCGTACCGTGTTGGCTGTGCGTGGCGCGGGCGCGAGACTCGGCATCGACTTCGGCACATACAACACCGTCGCGGTGCTGGCTCAGGCGGGCCGGGAACCCCGGCCACTGCTCTTCGACGGGTCGCCGCTGCTGCGCTCGGCGGTCTGCGCCGACACCGGAGCCCGGCTGCTGGTCGGCCAGGACGCCCTGCACACCGCGCTCTCGCTGCCGCAGTCCTGCGAGCCCTACCCGAAGCGCTGCGTCGACGAGGGCACCGTGCTGCTCGGTGACCGGGAGATGCCGGTCGAGGAGTTGTTCGCCGCTCCGCTGCGCCGGGTGGCCAGCGAGGTCCGCCTGGTCACCACCGAGCCGGTCACCGAGGCGGTGCTGACCTTTCCGGCCGCCTGGGGCGCCCACCGCCGCGGCATCCTGCTGGCCGCCGCCAACCGGGTGCTGCCGACCGTACGCCTGGTGGCCGAGCCGGTCGCCGCCGCCAACTTCTTCGTCGAGGTGGCCGGCCGGGACCTGCCGGTCGGGCGGTGTGCGGTGGTCTACGACTTCGGCGCCGGCACCTTCGACGTGACAGTGGTACGCCGGACCGCCGGCGGGTTCGAGGTGCTGGCGACCGAGGGGCTCGCCGACTGTGGCGGGCTGGACGTCGACGCCGCCGTCGTGGACCGGATCGGTGCCACGATCGGCAGCCGGGACGGGGCGCTCTGGGCCCGGCTGGCCAGCCCGGAGACCACCTCCGACCGGCGGGCGCGCCAGCAGCTCTGGACCAACGCGCGGGCCGGCAAGGAGATGCTGACCCGGAACACCACCACGCTGATCCACGTACCGCTCTTCGACGTGGACATGCCGCTCGGCCGGGAGGAGTTGGAGGAACTCGCCGCCCCGGTCGTCGCGCGTACCGTGGCGACCACCCGTACCCTGCTCGACCGGCTGGACGACGGCGGGTCCACGGTGGCCGCGGTCTTCCTCTCCGGCGGTTCCAGCCGGATGCCGGCGGTCGCCACCGCGCTGCACCGGGCGCTGGAGATCGCCCCCAGCGTCGTCGAGCAGCCGGAACTGGTGGTCGCCGAGGGCAGCCTGCGGGTGCCGTCCGGCGGCGGTGTCGGCGGGGCCGGCCCGGTCGGTGCGACGGCACCGCTGCCGGACGCCGGGCAGCCGAGCAGCCCGGCGGGTGCCGGTACGCCGGCCGGACGGTCCGGGCGCTGGGCGGCGCTGTCCCGGTCCCGGCGGGTCCGGGTCACGGCTGCCGCCGGGGCGGTCGCCGGCATCCTGGCCGCGGCTACCGTCGCCGCCGCCGTCACCGGGGACGACGACCCGGGTCGGCGTACGAAGCTGGCCGGTGCCGCCTCGGCAACGCCCACCGACAGCGGGTCACCCCGCCCGTCCGCCACCCCGACGGTGACCGCCGCCGGGGTGGACGCCTGCATGGTCGGCAGCTGGCGGAGCGTCAGCAGCCAGTCGTTCAAGAAGATCGACAACCAGGAGGTGCTCTTCACCGGCGCCGCCGGCACCATACAGACGTACTCCGCGGACGGCCGGGTGACGCTGAACTTCGGCAGGACCACCGACGAGACCGCCACCTACCGGGGCGTCCGGTGGCGGGAGCGGACCCGTGGCAATGCCTCGGCCAACGTCTACCACCGCAACGGCATGGAGTACGTCAGCAACGTACGGGCCAAGGGGACGATCGTGCTCTACCGGGGCAGCAGCCGCAACGCGAGTGTCCCGCTGTCGCTGGTGCTGGAGCCGAGCGAGTACGTCTGCACCGGCGACACGATGCGGTTCTTCGGCGCGGGCACCAGCGAGTGGACCCGGATCCGCTGACCCGGCCGGCGACCGTCACCACCGCAGCGGTCAGAACAGCGTCAACGGCTCGGCCGGGATCGGCTCCGGCAGGGCCTCGAGCTCGGGCACCCGGGCCCGCACCTCGTCGTGGAAGCGGCGGGCCAGTTGTGGCGCGTCCGCGTTGTCCGGGGTGTGCACGAAAACGGTCGGCGAGCGGCCCTCGCGCAGCCAGCCGACGGTGACGTCGACCCAGTGCCGCCAGCCCTCGACGGTCCGGTCGGAATCGTCGCGCCCGAGATAGCGGACGATCGGCCGGTCGGTGAGCGCGGCCGTCCGGAGCGGCATCCGGGGCTTCTTCGTCCAGGCGTCGCGTTCCGCGTCACTTGTCGGCGGAGCCTGGAAGAACGCGGTGGTGTCGAACGGGATCCACTCGGCGGACGCGTCGGCGAGTACCCCTTCGAGCAGTCGGGTCGCGCGGGGATCGGTGCAGAAGGCGGGGTCGCGGACCTCGACGGCGTAGCGGTGCGAGTCGGGCAGCCGGCGCAGGAAGCGGGCGAGCACCCCGACGTCGTCCGGTGCGAACGAAGCCGGCAGCTGGATCCAGAGGGTGTGCGCCCGGGGGCCGAGCGGTTCGACCGCGTCCAGGAAGGCCCGCAGCGGCCCGTCCACGTCGGTGAGCCGGTGTTCGTGGGTGACGACCTTCGGGATCTTGAGCACGAACCGGAACCCGGGACCGGTCTGCCGGGCCCAGCTGGCCACGGTCTCCCGGCCCGGGGTCGCGTAGAAGGTGGTGTTCCCCTCGACCGCGTCGCACCAGCTGGCGTAGCAGCGCAGCCGATCGGCGGCCGGCGACTGGTGCGCCAGGAACCGCCCCTGCCACGCCTTGTGCGCCCACATCGCGCATCCCACGGCCAGCCGCACCCCGGATCCCCTCCCCACCGAACAGACCACTCCCGGCCCGGCCCAACCCGGCCCGACCCTGCTCAACCCGGCCCGGCCGGGCGGCGCCCAGCGCGGGGCGGGACACCTGCGGGTCCGGCCTTTCTGCCGGAACCACGGTATACGTCGCGCCGCCGGCAGACCGGGTGTGCCGGTCCCGGTGCGACGCACCTCTGTCCGAGGCGGCCGGCCGGCGGTGACGGCTTGACCTCGCCCCTGGGGCACGCCGCAGACTTCACGACGTGCAGCGGAAATACCTACGGGCCGGCGAGTTCGGCGCGGCCGGGCGGTTGTCGCCGAAGGCCCTGCGCCGCTATGCCGAACTGGGCCTGCTGCCGCCGGCACACGTCGACCCGGTGAACGGCTACCGCTACTACAGCCCGGACCAACTGCCCCGGGCCCGGCTGATCGCCCGGCTGCGCCGCCTCGGGCTGCCACTGGCCCGGATCGGCCAGCTCGCCGACCTCACCCCGGAGGCTCGGGCCCTCGAACTGCGCGGCTGGCTGCACGCCCAACGCACGCTGCTCGACGAACGGGCGGCGTTGCTGGAGGCGATACGGTCGGACGGCGGCGAAACCGTGCTCGTCGACGCCGTCGGACTGCGGGACGTGCCGGCGACGAAGGTGCTCTGCCGGAGCCGCCACGTCGACACCGGCGGCCTGGACGACCTGATCCACACGGCCGGCAACGACATCCGGGCACACCTGCGGGACTCCGGCCGTCCGGACGGCGCTCCGCTGCATGTGCACTTCCACGACCTCGTCACCCCGGACTCCGAGGGACTGGTCGAGGTCGCGGTGCCGTACGACGGCAGCGTCGAACCGGCCGACGACCTGTACGCCCGCCTGCTGCCCGCACACACCGAGGCGTACCTGCCGGTGCCGGCCGGATACCACGACTTCCCGCTGGTCCTGCGGGCGTACGACGCGGTGGAGGCGTGGACCGACGCGCGTCCGGAGGTCACCTGCGTCGGCCACCCGTACGAGATCCATCCGGGTACGGACGCGCTCTTCGACGTCGCGTACCCGGTATCCACCTGACCGAGAGGATGCTCCCCCATGCGCCACACCCCCTACGTCGGCAGTGGTCCGTACTGCTACGCCAACTCGTTCGCGATGCTGCTCGGCGAGCGGTCCCCGTCGACCGCCGTCATCGAGGTCGCCACCGGCGGCCCGTTCGGGATGCAGCTCGTCGGCGGCCGGACGGTCTTCTTCGACGCGTACGGCTGGAATCCGGAACTCGGCTTCGACCAGGCGTTGCGGGCGGTCGGCTGGACCTCGACGGTCAGCCGGGGCGGGGAGCCGGCCGAGGCGCTCGCCCGACTCGCCGAAGCGGCCGGGAAGGGGCCGGTCTGGGTCGGCCCGCTGGAGTTGGGCCACCTGCGCCACCACCCCGAGATGACCGGGCCGATCGGCGCCGACCACTACGTCGTCGTCCTCGACGTCTCCGACGAGCGGGTGCTCGTACACGACCCGCACGGCTACCCGTACGCCCAGGTTCCGGTCGGGGACTTCCTGGCCGCCTGGCGGGCGGAGACGGTGGACTACGGCGAGCCGTACACGATGCGCACCGGATTCCGTCAGGTCGCGGAGGTGACCGACGCCGATGCGATCCGGTCGATCGTGCCGACCGCGGTCGACCGGCTCGACATGCGGACCGAACTGGCGATGCCGCCCGGCAGCCTCGGCAACGGGGAGGCGGCGGAACGGGTCGCCCAGTTGGTCGAGGACGGGGCGGGTGACGGGCTGCGCGAGCACCTGGTCTACTTCGCGCTCCGGGTCGGTGCGCGACGGCTCGCCGACACCGCGGACTGCCTGCTGCTGGCCGGGTACCCCGAGGCGGCGGCGGTCGCCGCGGGCCAGGCCCGGCTGGTCGGCTCGATGCAGTACCCGATGGTGGTGGGCGATCTCGCGGCGGCGGCCGGCGCGCTCCGCGAACTCGCCCCGACCTACGACCGGCTGCGCGCCGCCCTCGCCTGATCCCGCCCGGATCATGACGCAGTGCCTCGCCGGTCCGTCGGAGAGTGCCCCGCGACCTCCGGGCGGCCCGGCTTCACGCCGAGCCGCCCGTGATCAGTCCGGCCTGTTCAGGTGTGTCGGGTCTGCGCCCTGTGGCTGACCGGCCCGAGCGTCCGCGAACAGGTCGTCCGTCGGGTCGGTCAGGTTCAGCTGGTCAGGGGACCAGGTTGAACCGCTGGTTGGTCTGTCCGTGGCAGTCGTAGATCTGGATCTGCGCACCGTTGGCCGTGCTCCAGACGTCCAGGCACCGCCCGGACTGCACGCCGGTGATGGTGCCGTTGGAGTTGACGTTCCACTGCTGGTTGGTCTGGCTGTGGCAGCTGTAGATCTGCACCGCCGCGCCGTTGCCGGAGCCCGCCGCGTCCAGACACATGTCCCCGTACACCCGTAGTTGTTTGTCCGAGGTGTACGTCCAGGACTGCTGGACCTGCCGGTTGCAGTCGTAGAGCCGCACCCGGGTGCCGTTGGTACGCGAGGGTACGTCGACGCACCGGCCCGACTGCGCCCCGACGATCTGGGCGGCGGAGCCCGGCGGCAGGGTGGGCGTGGCGGTGGGGGTGACCGGCGGGGTGGTCGGCGGGTTCGTCGGGTTGCCGGTGGAGGTCGGTGGCGTGGTCGGACCCGGGGGCAGCAGCGGGCAGGTGCTGCGGTACGTGACCACGCCGGAGGAGTCCAGCAGCGGGCACAGGAACTGGCTGTACCGGGTGTCGTTGTCCACGAACATCTTCACGAACGGCAGCATGGTGCGGATCATCACGTTGTTCGGCCGACCGACCATGAACCCGTGATCCGCTCCGGCGACCTCCAGATAGACGCTCTCCGTGCTGGCCGGCAGGCTGTTGTACTGGTTGACGACCGTGGACGGGGTCACCACGGTGTCCGCCTGTCCCGAGAACATCATCGTCGGCACCCGGTCGTTGGCCAGGTTCGACGAGGGCAGGAACGGGGCGATCCCGACCGTGGCCTTCAACGACGGACGCCGGATCGCCGCGTTCAGCGCGCCGCCGCCGCCCATGGAGTGACCGGAGACCGCCAGCCGGCTCGGGTCGACCCGGGTGCGTACCGAACTCTGCTGGGTGAGGTAGTCCAGCGCGGCGAGCAGCTGGGTGCCGCGCGCCTCGTCGAAGTCGTTCCGGCTGTTGGTCTCGATGCCGATCACCACGAACCCGTGGGACGCCAGCCACGGCCCCATCCAGGCCAGCTCGACGGAGAACAGCGCCGTGTAGCCGGGCGAGATGGCGATCCCGCCGAAGGTCCCCTGACTGGTGTCGGTCGGGTAGTAGATCATCCCGCCGGCGAAGCCGTACCCGCTGGGGACGCTGACCTGGGCGGTGGCGAAGGGTCCGGTCACGTTCGCGACGCTGGCCCGGGTGGGATCCGGTCCCCGCTGGTACGGGTTGTCGGCGGCCGACGCCGACCCGGTCGCCACCATCGCGGTGAGCAGGGTGAGGGCGAGCGCGATTCCCGCCGCACCGATGCTGAGCAGTCTTCTGCGCGGGTCGGGGGACGTCCGGTCAGGTCCGGCGTCCTCTCCCGCTGGGGGGTGGTAGGTGTGTTCCCGCACTGTCGTTACCTCCTTGGTGGGTGGTGGATCACGGACAGCCGGCCCGACCGGCGTACTCCTCCGGGGAGCGGACAGGACGAGACTGCGCAGTTCAGCCCAGGAGCAGGTGAGTGGTAGGTCCAGCCGTCCGCCCTGCCGGTGGTGGTGGCTGCGGTAGGTGGACCTCGTGCCGGATCGGCGCGGCCACCTCCTGACCGGTCGGGGCGCGGCCAGCCCGGCAAACAGACTGTGTTAGCGCTCACACACATCGAAGAACTTAGATTCTCAAATAGCTCCGGAATTTTCAAGCGAACCTTTCGGGCACCGGCCCGCCCCCCGCTCAGCCGGTCGACCCAGCTGCAGACATTGACGCGGATCGAAGAAAATCGTAACCTTCCAACCGGAAACTTTCCGGCATCCGGGTTCGAAACTTTCCAAGCGGGAGTCTCCGATGAGTACCCAGAAGATCCGCAAGACCCCCTGGCGCCTCGGCACGGTCGCCGGCGGGCTGGCCGCGCTGCTGGTGGCGGGAACCCTGGTGACTGCCAACGCCCAGGCGGCGGCCGGCTGCCGCGTGGCGTACGCGGTCTCGTCCCAATGGCCGGGCGGCTTCACCGCGAACGTGAGCGTGACCAACCTCGGCGACCCGGTCAACGGCTGGAACCTGGCCTGGACCTTCCCGTCCGGCCAGCGGGTCAGCCAGGCATGGAACGCGACCGTCACCTCGTCCGGCAGCCAGGTCAGCGCGACGAACGTGAGCTACAACGGCGCCATCGGCACGAACGCGACGGTATCGTTCGGCTTCAACGGATCCTGGACCGGCACCAACACCGCCCCGACCTCGTTCACCCTGAACGGCGTCGCGTGCACCGGAAACGTCGGCCCGACGGCGACGCCGACGGCCAGCGTCTCCCCCTCCGGATCGCCCACGGCCTCGCCGTCGGTCCCACCGACCGGTTCGCCGCAGCCCGGCAACCGGATGGAGATGGTGGCCGCGATGCAGCCCGGCTGGAACCTGGGCAACACATTCGACGCCATCCCCGACGAGACCTCGTGGGGCAACCCGCGAACCACCTGGGAAATGCTGCACCACATCCGGTCCCAGGGGTACAACAGCATCCGGCTGCCGGTCACCTGGAGCAACCACCACGGCCCGGCGCCCGACTACACCATCGACCCGACCTGGTTGAACCGCATCCGAGAGGTCGTCGACTGGTCCCTGGCGGAGGGCTTCTACGTGATGGTCAACCTGCACCACGACTCGTGGCAGTGGATCAACACCTATCCCACCGACCGCACGAACGTGCTGGCCCGCTACACGGCACTGTGGAGTCAACTGGCCGCCACCTTCCGCGACCACTCCCCGAAACTGGTGTTCGAAAGCATCAACGAGCCGCAGTTCGCCGGCACCTCCGGCGACGCCGAGAGTGACCAGGTACTGCACGAACTCAACGTCGCGTTCGTCCGCCTCGTACGCCGCAGCGGCGGGAACAACGCCACGCGGCTGCTGGTGCTGCCCACCCTGCACACCAGCGGGGAGCAGGCCCGGATGGACGCGCTGACGACCACCTTCGACCAGTTGAACGACCCCAACCTCGTGGCGACCATCCACTTCTACGGCTGGTGGCCGTTCAGCGTCAACATCGCCGGTGGCACCCGCTACGACAGCAACGTCGAACAGGACATCGTCGGCACCTTCGACCGGGCGCACCAGACCTTCGTCTCCCGGGGCATCCCCGTGATCGTCGGCGAGTGGGCGCTGCTCAGCTACGACTACACCCGCCCCGGCATCATCCAGCGGGGTGAACTGCTGAAGTTCTTCGAAGCCGTCGGTTACCACGCCCGGATCCGCAAGCTCACCACCATGCTGTGGGACGCGGGCTCGTTCCTGCACCGCCCCGAGCTGCGTTGGCGGGACCAGGGCATCTACGACATGATGCGGGCGAGCCTGACGACCCGCTCCGCGACCGCGTCCACCGACCAGGTCTACGTCCGGCGCACCGGCGGCATCACCGGTCAGTCGCTCACCCTCAACCTCAACGGCGGCACGTTCCGCGGTCTCTGGCAGGGCAGCACCCAGCTGGCCAGCGGCACCGACTACACCGTCTCCGGCAACACGCTCACGCTGACCCAGGCCGCCCTGACCCGGCTGGTCGGCAACCGCGCCTACGGCGTCAACGCCACCATCGAAGCCCGCTTCTCCCAGGGTGTGCCGTGGCAGGTCAGCATCATCAGCTACGACCCGCCGACCCAGGCCGCGGCCACCGGCACGACCAGCGGGCTGACCATCCCCACCCAGTTCCGCGGTGACCAGCTCGCCACCATGGAGGCCAGGTACGCCGACGGCAGCCCCGCCGGGCCGGCCAACTGGACCACATACAAGGAGTACTGGAGCAACTTCCAACCCGACTACGCCGCGAACACGATCCTGCTGAAGCCCGAGTTCTTCGCCGAGGTCGACGACGGCCCGGTCACCCTCACCTTCCACTTCTGGAGCGGCACGCAGCTCACGTACCTGCTGACGAAGTCCGGCAGCTCGGTCACCGGCAGCCCGGCCTGACGACCCTGTGCAGCGGCCGGTGCGCGGGCCGTGGCTTTGGGATAACCAGCTGCCAGCCGGCACCACCTGATGATGCGCGGTCACGCCTGAATACGGTTACGGGTACTGCCAGCCGAGCAGGTTCCACTGCCAGAGGAACCAGGCGACGGAGGTGAGACCGGCGAACAGCATCACCTGATGGATGCGGGCGACGGGACCGGCGCCCGCGCCGCACCAGGCCCGGACCGTCAGCGCCGTCGCGGCCAGGCCGACCGCGAGTGCGAGCACGGGTACCCCGAGCAGCAGCGTGAAGCTGAGCGGCACATGGTAGAGAAACTCGCCGGTGTCGCCGGCCAGGGTCACGGCCAGTCCGGCGAGGAACGTCACGGCCAGGACGGCGGCACCGGCAGCGAGCCCGCGCGCCAGTCGCCACGGCCCGGTGGCGCGTGCCGGACGCCTGCGGATCCGGCGTACCAGTCCGGTGAAGGGCAGGACGAGCAGACCCAGGGTCGGCAGCAGCAGGGTGAGCAGAGCCGCGAGGTTCACCGGAAGCGTCTCGGATGGCGGCATCAGCTCGGCGGCCGACGTGTCGGTGGCCACGTACCGCGTCGCGTCCGGGCCGGCGAGGAACACCAGCGGCTCACCGTCGTCCGCGCGGTACAGGCCGTCGCCCTGGAGCCGCCAGGTTCTGCCCCCGAAGTGGACGGTGCCGGCCCGGTCCACGGTGAGCCGAGCCGGGGCGAGCAGTGTGGTCACCTTCTCGATGGACGACGTGTTGTGCCGGTCGGTTTTAGCACCGCGACACCTTCGCCCTGCCCCGTACCCGGCGTCGCCACGGCTGTCCGCTTGCGGCCAATGCGATTTCCCCGCAGGCGTCGCGGCGATCCTGGGTGCGTCCCCGCCCAGCCGGCGGACCCGCCGACACGTCGCCGCCGACGGTGACCCATCCCACGGAGCCCACATGAACGCCACCGGACTGGTCCGGCTGACCATCGCGGCGCCGGCCCGGCGGATCGACCTCACCCTGCCCGACCGCTACAGAGGTTGAAAGGCTGAGGTTCGGGCTGTCACGGTGGTTCGGGGTCGAGGGTCATGCCGGTGTTGGCGAAGAAGCCGGCGAGGAGATCGGTCTGTTGCTGGCAGGCGCGTAGGCGGTGTTTGACCAGGTCGGCGAGGTGGTCGGCGCCGTGGGCGGCGATGTTGGTCAGGCCGCGTTTTATCCATCGCCAGACTCCTTCGGTCGGGTTGAGATCGGGTGCGTACGACGGCAGCCGGATCACGGTCAGCCACGGCCGGGCCGCGATCAGGGCGTGCATGCGGCGGCTGACGTGGGTGTTGAGGTTGTCCCAGATCAGCACGATCGGTGTACGTAACCGCTAGTGAGCCTGGTCGAGGAAGGCGATGTAGTCGTCCTCGCTGAAGCTGCCGCGTTCGCCTTTGCGGCCGCGGTGCAGCCGCGTGCGCCACATCAGCCGGCCGCGTTCGCCGGGCTTGAGGCAGACCAGGCCGGCGATCGACACCCGTCCGGAGCCCTTGCCGGAGATCTCCACGACGGGTGTGCGGCCGCGGCGTGCCCAGGTCTTGGCTACCGGCGGGCGCAGCACCTGGCCGGCCTCGTCCTGGAAGCAGATCCAGGCGCCGCGGGCCGCGGCTAACCTCTTACCGACGGCCACCGCCTGCGGTGCCAGGTCGCGATCGCCTCGGGGTCGCGTTCGATCGCCCGTCGGGTCGGGACCTGCTGGCGGTAGCCGATGCGGTGCAGCAGGTAGGACACCCCGCGCAGCGTGTAGGAGACGCCGAAACGACGTTCGATCACCTCGACGACCCGCGCCAGAGTCCACCGGGCGTCGGGCCAGCCCTGCTCCACCGGCCCCCGGTCGAGCAGGTCGGCAAGCTCACCGAGCTGCTCTTCGGAGAGCTTGCAGTCCGAACCACCCGGCCCCGACGATGCCAGAGCCGCAGTCCCGCCGGCAGCCCAGCGACGTCTCCACTCACGGACCGACTTTGGGGAAACTCGCAGCTCAGCAGCGATCTGCGTGGACGGTTTGGACTCCTCGAACATGGCCGCGGCCTGCATTCGGACCTTCTCACGCCGGACCCGGGCTGCCGCGTTCATGCCACCACCAGCCGGATACCTCATGCCTCCGGCCTACCGAAACCATCGACGCAGATCACGCAGACACGCCGACGACCGTCAGCCTTTCAACCTCTGAAGCCGGAAAGCGGCGGCGATCGCCCTACGCTCGACGGCGGCCGATCACCCTCGCGATCCTCGGGGCCTTGCTGCCCCTCGCCGATTCGCGGGCTGACGAAGCATCTCCGCCGGGCACCCCCGACGCGCCTGCCAACCCTGCGCGACCGCGTGCCGGATGAGACGGCCCGCCGGGTCGTGGAACGCCCCAGATATCTCGGCGCGACCAGCGACCAGCGTTCGTCTACGGCAACGAGTTGCCTGCCTCTGGGCGCCGACACCAACACCCCTAATCGATATGCTCAATGTCAGCGTACTCAATCGCGGTGGCCGTCCGTGGCACCAAACAGGTGCCACGCCCTGTGGTGGGTCGCGGCACAAGGTGACCGATTGAACCCGCTGGTCAGTCTCGCAGCCGTCAAGGCGGTCGGCCACCGCGAAGCTGCCCGCCGCCGATGCAGCCCCGTACTTCAAGCCGGACTCATCTCTGCGCTGGAGGTCAGTTCACCGACGCCACCATCGCCTACACCGGGTCCGATGGACGTGCAGGGACAGCATCCGACACCCTGACGGTGCGCGCCTGCCATAACCCGATCGATCGTAGGGTTACCGAGGGGATTCCGGGAGGCGATTCAGAGCTACATAGATAGACTTCGAGGCTCCGACTGGCTTTCGCTGGTCAGGGCCTCGCGCTGGTGCCCCCGGCAGGAGCCAGAACGGATCTGCGACGCCCCGTCCGGCTAACACACCGCGTCAGCATCGCCTGATCAGCCACGGTTCACTCACGGAAGGACCGAAGCGCAGGTCGGTATCCTGCCGGGGCACGTCACAGACCTGCAACGCACAACGCGACCGGTCGATCACTGATCGTGGAAGCAAGTTTCGCGTTCGAGTAGACGGTCAAGGATGCCCCGGCCGCTCGCCCGGGGCATCCGCGCGTTGACTCGATGACTGTGGTCAGGACGGTGGCAGTCGTCCTGAAAGCCGCGACCCACACCGTTTGTCACATCTGCCGTGCACGGTGTCTACCACAACCGCTCGTGCCGCGACGCGTGAAGGACTGTCGGTGGTAGCGCATACGATGCCGGTCATGCAGGTGTGGCGAGGTACACCGTGACCGTTGACATCAGGGACGAAGGGCCGATCAGGCATCCTCAGCCTGAGGTGCCTCGGCTTGCCAACCTCGCAGATAGGATCTTGCACGGCGACATCCTGCTTCCGAAGTTTCAACGAGCCTTCGTCTGGAACCGTCGTCAAGTCCTAGAGCTACTCGATTCCATCGTCAAAAACTATCCAATCGGCAGCATCCTCCTTTGGCAAACTAACCTCGGCGAACTCGCGAGCGAACGCACCGTTGCTGGTCTCCCCGTAAGACCACCCCGTCCTGGCTATCCAGTCAACTACATCCTCGACGGACAGCAGCGACTCTCCTCAATCTTCGGCGCCCTGCACTGGAAGCCCCACGGAGACCCGGGCAGCATCTGGAACATCGTATACGACTTGGCCGAGCAAAAGTTCATGCACCGAGCCACCGATGACGAGCCACCAATGTTTCAAATACCGACCCGGCTCTTGTCCGAGCCGGCAGACTACTTTGGCCGCGTGGGACTGATCGCGGAGCCCGAGTTGCGGCTTCAGGCGAAACAGGTCTTCGCCCGGTTCCAGGACTATTCGATCGCGGCGGTCGTCCTGCACGACATGCCAGTGGACGAGGTCGCGAAGGTTTTTGGCAGGATAAACAGCACCGGTACGCCGCTGGACGTCGTGGATCTGGTCCGCGCAGCAACGTGGGCGCCCGACTTCGACCTTACCGAGGAAGTCGACACCTTACTGGCGGTTCTGGAGGCTAAGAAGTACGGACGAATCGATCGTAAAACGATCCTCCGTACGATCGCCGCCGCCGCTGGACTCGGCTTCTCCAACAGCGATATGGACAACCTGCGGAACCTTTCGGGACGGCAGATCACGGCAGCTGTCGGCGAGGTGGCCGTGGCCGCCCGCCGAGCGGTGGATTTCCTGGCCACCCAGATTGGCACACCCCGTGCAGCGGCCTTGCCATACCTGAACCAATTCGCACCGCTCGTGGAGGTGTTCCGCCAGGTACCTAAGCCCACTGCGGCGCAGTTCGCGGCAATACACCGCTGGTTCTGGCTTACCGCCAGCGGCGGATACTTCAAGGGCTGGAACAGCACCCAAATGCTGGCCGACTGTACCGCGATCGCCCAGTTCGCTGCGAAGAGCACAGTCGACATTGAAATCTCCGCTGCTATACCCACTAGCAATTTTTGGCAACGCAACCAGTTCCGCGCCGACAACGCCCCCGCAAAGCTCTTGGCCTTACTGCTCGCGTATGAACAGCCACTGGATCTTCGCACTGGACAGCGCATCGACGTTGACAAGGCACTGTCCTGGGACAACGACAAAGAGTTCCACCACTTCTTCCCCCGTGACTTCCTTCGCCGAGCCGGGTACTCGACGGCGCAAATAAATGCATGCGCCAATTTCATCATGCTTAGCTCGGTCAGCAATATCTGGATCTCTAACCAACCGCCATCGAGGTATCTCCGCGACCTGTGCGACACAGAGGGAGAAGCCGAGGTGCGCAGACGGGCCGCCACATGTCTGGTCGATGCTGACGCCTTCGCTGCCGCGCAACGCGACGATTTCGAGGGCTTCCTCCGCGCCCGAAGCGAAACCTTGCACCAACGGTTGACCGCTCTCATCGGGCTGCCCGACAGCAGCGGCGGCGCCCCCGAAACCGTCGGATATGTCGAGCTAGACAACGACGATGCTATGGACGAACCGGTCGACCGAGATTCCGACGACTGAGGGTATTTCTGGAGGATCCGTATGAGGGTAAAAGACATCCGGGGAGGAATCAGCTTCCTAAGCTCGCTTTTGTCCGGGTGACCCTCGCCAAGCTGCCGCTGCTGCGCCTAGGCCGTGTGTCGAAGTCGGCGTCAGGCTCGGGCTGGCGTGAGGATCTTCGCGTGTCGGTGGTCGTGATGTAGCGAGGTCTCCGGTAGATGGTTCAGCGACCAAGCAGAACCTGAAACCGGAGACCTCGTGGACACCCTAGCGGTGACGAGGCGGTTCGACCTGACCGACGCCCAGTGGGCGACGCTGGAGCCGCTGCTGCCAGCGGCGAAGCGGCCGGGTCGACCGTCGTCGTGGAGCAGACGGCAGTTGATCGACGGGATCCGGTGGCGGATCCGGGTCGGTGCCCCATGGCGGGACGTGCCGCCCCAGTACGGGTCCTGGTCGGCGGTGTACGCCCTGTTCCGACGTTGGCAGCGCAACGGGACCTGGCAGCGGATCCTCACCGCGTTGCAGGCGCGTGCCGACGCCGCCGGTCAGATCACCTGGGACGTGTCGGTGGACTCGACCACCGCCCGAGCCCACCAGCACGCCGCCGGAGCGAGGAAAAGGGGGCTCTGCAGGCCGAACCACCGGGCGGCGTCAGCATCGAGCCGGACGATCACGCCCTGGGGCGTTCTCGCGGCGGGTTGACCACGAAGCTGCACCTGGCGTGTGAGCAGGGACAGAAACCCCTCGCCATCGTGCTGACCGCCGGACAGCGCGGCGACAGCCCGCAGTTCGTCCCGGTCCTGGCCGCCATCCGCGTACCCCGCCTGGCCACCGACCGCCCGAGGACCCGCCCGGACCGGGTCCTGGCCGACAAGGCGTACACGTCCAAGGCCAACCGTTCCTATCTACGACGACGCGGTATCGCCGCGACGATCCCGAGCAAGACCGACCAGGACGCCCACCGGCGGGCCAAGGGCTCCAAGGGCGGACGGCCACCAGCTTTCGACCCCAAAATCTACAAGCAGCGTCACGCCGTGGAGTGCGGCATCAACCGCCTCAAACGCCACCGGGCTGTATCCACCAGGTTCGACAAACTCGCTGTCCGCTACAAAGCCACCATCCACCTCGCCGCCATCAACGAGTGGCTGTGACCAACTTCGACACACGGCCTAGGCGACGCACAGATCGTGTTGGCCGTAGACGTCTCACCATGGATACGGTCAAACGCGCCAACAGCCCGCGACCTTTGTTCTGCCACATTGACGGGCGGGCCGAAACCGCCTCCCAGTTCATCCCGGCTGGCCATACTCCTTCGTCTCCGCTCTGAGGGACCCGCGTCCTGGACCACGGTCTTGGACGCCGTGCGGCTCGGGCCAGCCGACGACGCACCGCTATCCAGCTGCGAACGGTGGTGGAGCGTCTGATGACCACCGGGCAGCGGAATCACGGCGCCTCCGCATCCTCCGGTCTGTGGTGGTCCTTGCGTCCCTCGCTACTGCTGTCAATGTCGACCGCTACTGGCACGCGTTGCTGGGTTGGACCCGTCCGAAGATCCGTACTTCCGCACCGTTGAACCTGGCTGATCATCACCGCGCACGCCCGACTCCGCTTCGGCCGCCCCTCGCCGTCGACCTACGAGGGCGCTGGGAGAGATCCGTCGCCCCCGGGCTGCTTTCGCCAGCACGCATCCAGATCTCTACGGACTGTCCGGGAGCGACCGAGGCAAGGGAGTCTCTTCCTTGACCATTGCGGTGCTCGAGACGGCATGACACCCATCATGAGGATCCACTGAAGGCAGCATTGAGTAGCGATAGGCGAAGAGCTTTAGACTTCTCTTGTTGCTCAATCACGGCCTTGTCGATGCTCATCAGGCTATCAAGGTGCATAGCGATCTGACGCTGCTTCTGCAAGTCTGGAAGCGGGACCTCGGTTGCAAGTAACCTTGCGACGTTCACTCGCTGGCGACGGGAACCCATCCCTGTGGTTCCGTGCCGTAGTCGCGCATGCAGCTCCGGCCAGCGCGCTAAATGAGCTACATAGCTAGGGTCAGCCACTTCGGTATTAATGTCGAAGGTCGGGAACTCTTGCGAGACGAAGACTCCTTCGAAATCCTTGGTTACCGTGGCGAGCGCCCCTTCCCACGCGAACAGTTTACTAAACACGAACTGGTTAACATGCAAGCGATAGAGCGTGCGATAATTCGTTTCCGATCCGTAAATCATAGGCCGCTTGAACAGGCCACGGCCATAGCTGTATACGCCAGCTGTAATGTATCGCTCTTCTTCCTCCACTGTCACCGGGTCTGCTGACAGCGTCAAAATCTTGCTTAACGGCGACCATGGCGCATTTTTGATAGCACCTTCCACCGGGGTGAGTCCATCCAGCAGTTCCAGGATCTGACGCTCGGTTGCCACAAGGTCCACTATTAGATCACTTGGATTGCGATGGCTAAGACCAGTGGCCGCGCTTGGGTTAGGGCGGTCAAGATTGAAGTCGTCTTGTTCGATGTCCGCCCGCGACACGCGCCAGGCAAGGTGATTTTCAATTCGACCATCACGATGCTCACCGCCCCACCACTCAATGCAGTCGGCGAATTCCTCGTAGCGCATGGGCTTGGTCTTTGAATACCCTCGCCGGCCTTCCGGAGCGGGCATCTGATAGAACCAAGTCTCTTTCGTTGGCCCGGTTTTCTCGAAGAAGAGCAGATTCGCAGGTATCGGAGTATACGGCGCGAATACTCCTTGGCCAAGCCGCACTATAGTGTGCAGGTTGCATTCTTTCAAAAGCTTTTCCCTGACGCGCGGACCAATCCCAGCTCCCGAAAGAACGCCGTTAGGTAGCACGACCGCGCACCGGCCGCCGGGCTCCAGTTTATCAATGACGGCCTGAAGATACAGTAACGAAGTCTCTTTCGTTCGGAGGCCCTGAGGAAAGCGTTGTGCGACCGAGCTCTCTTCCTCCCCACCAAACGGCGGGTTAGTTAGGACGACGCGCACTCGGTTCGCCGGCTTGTTCTCGTTAAGCATCCGAATGAGTGCATTGTCCCGAATAACTGCCGGACTGTTGACATGATGCAGGATAAGGTTCATTACGCATAGCAGGTAGGGAAGAGGTTTCTTCTCGATTCCACGAAGATTGGCATGCAGTTCAGCCAGCAGTACACTGCTGTTTGCCGAGGTGCGGAGTTTTTCAAACGCTTCAACCAGGAATCCCCCTGTCCCGCAGGCGGGGTCGAGGATACTTTCTCCGAGCTTGAGAAACGTCTGTTCGACCATGAACTTAATGACTGGCCGAGGCGTATAAAACTCGCCTGAATCTCCTGCCGCATCGCGCATCTCCTTGAGGATGGACTCGTAGAGAAACGCGATCGCGTGGTAGTCGTCGGAGGTACGGAAGTTAATCCGGTTCACCTGGTCGACGAGATCGCGGAGCAGCACCCCGGATAGCATTCGGTTGTTGATTTCTTTAAAGACCGTAGAAATGATGTTTCTCGGATCCGACGGGTCCTTGCTCGACGGAAGGTCGCGGAGATATGGAAGCAGGTCATCATTCACAAATTTCAGTAGGCGTTCGCCACTGAAGTCCTGATCGGAGGCCCAAGTCTTCCAGCGGTACCGTTCATCTATCGCTGGCTTGAAGCGCGGTCCCTCAATAAGGAATCGCTCTTCCTCGAGGGTGTCGAAGGCCCGAAGAAAGAGGAGCCAGGAGAGTTGAGGAAGCCGGTCGAGATCACCGTTTAGGCCGGCGTCCTTGCGCATGATGTCGCGGGCAGATTTGATTGCCGATCCGAACTGGGCGCGAGTGGTCGGTGGTACGTCGTTCCTCTTTGTTGCCATGTCAAATTCCGTTCGGTTGTCGGCAGTCAGAGCGTTGGACCAGAAGGCGTAAATCAGGTTCATCGCGTCGGTCGCCGCCGCTTTGGTAACGGTGACGTCGGCCCACGATCGTCGGGTATTCTCTAACGTCAGTGCGGTGGCGGATCGGGGAGGCGTTGTCGGTCGGGACGGAAGGCGGTCCGAATCGGCGAGTAGCGCTTCGGCGTCTTGCCTCACCCACGATGTCCCCGACGCCACCGTACATGACAATGGCAAGATCGGGATCATTGATGGCACATCCACCAATGGAGAACATAAACCTCAGGATCGCGCCGGACGAGAGTTCTCGGTCGCCTAGCGTCAATGCGAGTCGGCAAAGTAGGCGGTCAGGGATGAGGCAGCAGAGTCGGTGACGACCCGAGAAACGACGAACCAAGTGATTGTTCTCTTCGCCGAAGAGGCCGGAGTGCTCCCAGAGTCGAACGATGCGGCAATCGGCGTGCTGCCAATTGCCGTGCTGCACGTGGCATTGCTGGACCTGATAGCTGTGCCCGACGTCGCGTGCCTGCGCCACGTTGAAGCACGCTCGCCGGCTTGCGCTGAGGCGCCAGAGCAGACTACGAGCACTGCGGGGATCAGCCAGCACGCGGAGATGCTACCACGCAGAATACTGCAATTCACTGGTAGCGTAACGTGAACGAGCCACGCAAGGCGTAATCGTACCGCTTAGGCCGCCACGCTAAACAGTCGTGTGCCAAGGTTGTCCAGAGCCTCATGCAGCTTATCGCCCCCATCAAACCGCTCGGCAAGTTCAATGATCGTCCCATGCTCGGTAAACGGTGCGACCTGTAGTGCGCTAGGCGACAGCTCAGACGGGCCGTACGCGGCGTACTTCTCTAGCACGAGGTCCAGTATCTCCCGCGCTCGGGTGGGGAATCCGGCGAGGAAGTCCCGATGTTCGCGGCGTAGCCGGGCTACCCGCTCATCGCGGCTGACAAGGGGGAATTCCCAGCCGACGTGCAACAGCAGGTCGATCGGGTCGACCTCCGGATGTTGGAGCTTCTCTGGGAGTTCGGAGACGGGAATGTCGGCGGCTTCAAGTGCTTCGCTGAGCAGACGCCGACTCTTGGCTATCGCCCACTGCGCTCGAAGATTGACAGGGTCAAGGTCCAGTTCGATGAGTCGAGCCTGGACGTACTGGCGGTACGTCACCAGGCGCAGTCGGCGGCCGTCGCCCTCTAGGACGTAGAATGCCTCGCCCCAGACAAATACATCGACACCGTTGACGTAGAGGCGGATGCCGTTGGCGCGGATGTTGTCGATCTGGTCGGGGTCGTCCACTACCTTGGCAGGGCCATCGCTTGCAGCTGTCTTGTCTGCGGCATTGCCGTCCTGCTCCTGGTAATCGGGCCTAGGACCGGCGGCTTCTTCCGTCAAGACTTCGTCAGCCTCTGGCTGCTCTATTGTGGTCTCGAAGGTGCCGTCGTCGTCAACGTCGTCCCGCACCATACGGATCGGTGGACCGTCGAAAGTCGGATCGTTGAACAGGACCGTCGCCTCGACAAAGTCAATGATGTCAAATGATGACTTCCTCACATCCTCACACACCCGGGTACCGCGACCGATGATCTGCTTGAACTCTGGCATGGAACCGATACGTCGAAATAGCACGATGTTGCGTACCGATGGCATATCGACCCCGGTGGTGAGCAAGCGAGACGTCACCGCGATAACAGGCTCATCGGTGTCGATCTTCTTGAACCGGTCCAACAACGCCCGGCCAGGATCACCATCGTCGTCGGTGATCCGGCAAACATAGTCGGGATACCGCTGGACCATGTCGTAATTCGCGTTGTGTAATGCCTGCCGCATTCGGTGTGCGTGGTCATTGTTTTCGCAGAACACGATCGTCTTACCCAACCGATCGGTCTCCCGTAGGTAGTTGGTCAGGTAGGCTGCAGCTTCCTCGGTGCGTTCGAGGATTGCCAGAACCCGCTCGTGGTCCTTGGGCGTATACAGCCGATCCGGAATCTCGTTGCCGTAAATGTCGCGCTGCCCTGCGTTTGGCCGCCATCCCATAATATCGACATTGAGGCGCGCCTTCCGAACTCGATAGGGCGCCAGGTAACCGTCCTCAATTCCCTGAGCCAATGAATACTCATACACTTGGTCGCCGAAGTAGTTGTATGTGTCGGCATCGCGCTTGCTGATCGGTGTCGCTGTCATCCCGATTTGCGTCGCCGGACTGAAGTACTTCAGGATATTGCTCCATTGTGCCTCATCTCGGGCGCTTCCTCGATGACACTCATCAACAATGATCAGATCGAAGTAGTCCGGATCATAGCGCGTGTATAGTGGCTGATCGTTGCCGCGGTCGAGCGTCTGATAGAGTGCAAAGTAGATGTCCCGGCCACGTGCCGCAACACCGCGCTCTATCTTGTGGACCACGTCCCCGAACCCCTGGATGAAGTACTCGTCCTTTGGCTGGTCAATCAACATGCTGCGGTCGGCGAGGTAGAGAACGCGAGGGGGGCGGTCTCCCATCCACTCGGCGCGCCGCAGCTTGGCGACGATCAGGTAGGCAACTAGCGTTTTGCCAGTCCCAGTAGCGAGAGTCAACAGAATCCGCTTATCGCCACGGGCGATTGCGTGAACGGCACGGTTGACCGCCACCTTTTGGTAGTAGCGTGCCTCGCGTGGTGTATTGTTGAAATTGCGTAACTGCTGGTCGAAGGGCATCAACACCACTTCGGTCTGCAGCCCGCCGTCGAGACCTCGCGCTTGCCGATAGCGGGCAAGTAGCTTCTCCGGGGAAGGGAACGCCTCAACGTCGGTCATCAGGCCCGTTGCCAGATCAATTTCGTGGATCACGCGACCGTTCGTTGCGTACGCGAATGGCACGTCAAGCAACCGTGCGTACCGCTTAGCCTGTTCGATGCCGTCGGCGGCGTTCTTGCTGGTCCGTTTGGCCTCTACGATCCCGAGCGGGAGTCCATCAGGGTGCTCCAACACATAGTCAGCCTTCAGCTTCGGCTGACGCGAATGCCGCCGGGTGGTAGCGACCAACTTGCCGGCATTAATCGGGTATTGCGGCCAGATCTGCTCCTCCGGCCAGCCCGAGGCGGCAAGCGCGGGCAGCACGAACCATTGGCACGTTTCGTCCTCAGTCAGCCTCTCAGCACCAAACGTCACCACCACTTCTTACACGATGCGGACGACACTCACTACCCGCCCGGACTTCGAGTGCAGCGCGCCAGCCGCTACGCGGCCGGTCTCCAACATCCCGGGAGAGCGGCGCCACCTGGATGCTGCGCCTCGTGCCACCCGCAGCCTGGACGCGATCTCTGCGGTCGGCCCCCTGCGCGAACAGTGCCGCAGCCAGCTCCCGTCCTGACTGCCGACAGGCACAAGCGGCCCCGTTGACTGGTTCCGACCGCCGGGGCAACCCTCGTTCCGCAATGCCGCGCTTGATCGATCTCGTAGCGGCGGCCTGTTCTAGACCGGCGCGCGAATCGCGGCGACGACCGCCGCCGCCCGGTCCAGCCGGGCCAAGTGCGCGGCGGTTACCCGCTCCACCTCGGCGATGTCGCGGGTCGGCGCGTGCTTGCTAGGCGTCAGCGCGGAGGACGTGCGGGTGACCCGGCCCACAGGCGACGTTCGTCGTCGAGTACCCGTGTGACCGGTTCTGCCGCATCGAGGTAGAGCTGATCGGTGAGCGCGGCCAAGTCACGGTCCAGCAGATGTGGGAGAACCCTGACGTGCTACACCGACGCGTACATGAACCCGAACTCGCCGAGGTCGATGTGCCGGCCGTCGACCAAGTCGCGGTGCGGCGTCCTGCGGCGACCGTCTTCCGTTCGGCACCCGGACGATGCGTTGATCGTCGACGGTGAACAGCGTTCTCGCCAGCTCACCCTTCTTGAGATCACCCGTGTCGTCCAGGATCAGCACCCCGTCCGGGGCGCCAAGCGTGTCGACCGCATAGCCGTGAACATCGTCGCGCACCTTGTCTGCGTCCCAGACCGCCTCACCCAACAGCCGCTGCATTGCATGCGGCGATGCGTGTCCGGCCTGCTCCGTCAACTGCCAACACGACCGGCTTTCTACATCGGAGAGCAACCCGAGCAGGAACGCCCGCGCCTTGTCCACACCGACAACGACGGGTCGGGCTGGGACTGTCAACACCGACCGCGCGTACACCCCGCGCATCGCGCCGTAGACAGTTCGGACAGAGCCACGCCTGAGGCAGCAGCCAGGCAATCCCGACCGCTCGAACCTGCAAACCCTCCCCTGCGCCCCCACATCGGTGCAACGCACACCGGCAATGCTGTCAGCAGCAGGGACATCCCGCTTACTCGCTACATAAAGATCAAATACCTGCAGGTGTATCTCCGGCAGCGGGCACGTCACAGAACTGAAACAGCGGAACATGGTTGACCGCTATCTAGTTGTAAAAGTCACCTTCGTGATCGGGTAGCACAGCGTGAGGGCGCCCTGGCCGCTGGCCAGGGGGTCCTCACGATGTGGGTCCTCTGCGGGTGACGTCAGCTCAGACGCGAAGGTAATCCATCGTCTGGCGAGCGACCTCCGCGAGTGCTCGCGCGAGACCGCCATACATGGGAAGCATCTGCCGTTGCAGTGGCACCCAGACGAGCCTTATGTGCATGTTGCCGTCATACGCCACCACCGCCGGCCCTGCGTCCTTCTCTACGTAGGCGTATGCGGCGGTGCCCAGCCCGGATATTGGCGTCAGGACGATGTCGCCGGGAATCGTGCGTCGGAGGCCCTCGTACGTACCTTCTGCGCTGCTGTTGCCGAAGATCGTTATCTCGGCCATCGCCACGCCGTGGGTCTCACCCTCGCCAAGGGCGACGCTGCATCTCAACGTCGCCATGGAACCCAAGACGGTGCTGCTCTCTTGGGGATCGCTGCCCGGCTTGCCGCCAACCTCCGCTGCGATCGGAGCCCACCCGACGGCCACACAGGGCCGGCCCACGGACTCGTAGACGCCGTGGGACGTGGCAGGTGTCACCGAGAACCCAACGCCGTCGGGACTCTGCTGCTTGCCGGAGGGCGCCGCAACTGGCGCGCTCTCGCGGCGGTCCGTCGGCCAATAGACGATCGCGGTAGCGAGCACGGAGCCGATCGCGATTGCCACTACCAGAGCGAGGATCGTGACGGGAAGACGCCGCCGTGGTCGGCGCGTCACCTCCTGGAGTATCGCCTGCCCACGAGAAGCGGGGGAACCACCTTCGTCATCTACGATGTTCGACATCGTCTGTCCTCCTTGGCTACTCAATTCCCTACCGACGACGTTCAATCCCCTACCGACGACGTGCCCGCCACCTGGGCGTCCCTCTGCGCATTTGTCACTGCTTGAACGGAAGGGCATCTGGTCACGATCTCGACAGCCAACCTGACGACTGCCCGGCGAGCCGCCGCACCGAGCTGTCGTACGTCGATTGGCTCGGGTCGCGCCAGTACGGGATCCCAGGGCACGGTGACGACGGCATGCGCGGCTTCGGCGGCTTGTTGCTGCGCGAGCCGCACCTCTCGCGGGTTGTGCGGCCGACCAACGACCAGGGTGAGAATTGCCTGATCGGCTAACCCGTCGGCGACATGGCGAAGCTGTGCCAGGAGGCGAAGTGTGTGTTGAACACTTTCGCGGGTCGCCCGACACACGAGGACGGGAACGGCGCAACCGGCCAACGCTGACCAGGTGCCTCGCACCTCGACTTGCGGTAGATCGAGGAGGGCGATCGAGTAGACTTGGCGGATCCGTTCAACCAGTGCGTAGGTCTCATGCAGCATCGGCGCTCGTCGCGCGCCCCCGGCTGCCGTTTCCTCCGCAGCCAGTGCGTGTAGCCCAGTGGGGCCGTGCTGAACGTATCGCTCAACGGATTGTCTGTCGGTGAGTATGCACGCGTTGTCTACGGCGTCCCAAACGCTACGCGACGTGCCGGCGATCCGGCGCCCGAGTCCGCCCCAGTTTCGGCCGGTGGCGTCGATGGCGATGACAGGATCGGGGCAGGCCAGCGCCAAGACCCCGCCCACCGCTGCGGTAATAGCCGACCTACCAACTCCACCGTCGGCGGACCCGAAACCGACCACGGCGCACGGCGGGCTAAGCCGCGCCGCACGCAGCCACAGAACCTCGGCATCATCTGATCGGAAACGCCGTGGCACGGGCGGCAACGCCAACCCTCCATCGACGCGACGTGTCTGAATACCCGGACTGCCGTCGTCAACTGACTCGGACAGATCAAGGGACGACCGGTAGTCGTCGGAGTCTTCACCGGTCCCGGCCATAACAACCACCTTCACAACTCGTCATACCGCTGCTCGTGTTAGATGAATGTGCGCCGTGTCGGGCGCTGGGAGCAGACACCCGACACGGCTGTGCGATTCCCGCACGCACGGTCCCCCCTCGCAGAGGTCATCTCGACCCCATCGTGCGTCTCGCAGGTCTCACCCTTCGCAATCTGTTCTACCGGGTGTGCGATTGGCTAGATGACGGCGGGTGACTCGATGTGTCGGCATGTGCCGCGCGGTGTCGGGATGTGCTTGTCGTTCGTCCTGGTAGAAGCGCCGAAGTGGCTTGCGAGTCACAAGGCGACACGTAGCCGAAGCTGTGATCTCCCGCTACGTTCCTCATCGCAGGCGAAACCAAGAGTCGACCCGATGAACCGCATCCGGTTGCTCTCTTGACGGCAGATGTCATTCACGCTCAACATCCACATCCAGCGGAGGTCAACGATGCAATTGCGGCCATTCACCGGCGCCTACCTCACCGACCCGGCCGTCGTCTGGCGCGAGCTGTTGAACGCGCCGGAGGATGTGCACTTCGCCGATGATCTCGGGTTGTGGCTGATCAGTCGCCATGAGCACGTGCATCGGGCCTTGGCGGATGCGGGGACTTTCGGCAACGCGCTCACCCTGGCACCGATCTACGAGATGTGTCCGGAGGCGCGGAGCGTCGTCATGCGCCTGGACGTACCGCCTACCACGGCGGCAGCGGATTCGCCGGTGCACGCCCGCACCCGGCGGGCGTTGCGGGCCACCTTCGCCAACACCGGCCCTCGGGTCGCCGACCAGTACGGCCCGATCGTGCATCGTCGCGTGGCAGAGCTGGTCGACCGGATTGCCGACCGGCGGGCTGGGGTGGTCGACCTGGTGTCCGAGTTCGCCGCGCTGCTACCCCTGCTGGTGGTGGTGGACATCCTCGGCGTGCCCGAGCGGGACGTGCCCCGTATCCGAAGGTGGGCCGACGGGCAGATCGCGTTGATCTGGGGCCAGCCGGAGCCGGCCGAGCAGGTCCGGTTAGCCCAAGCGTTGCTCGACTTTTGGCACTACTGCCAGGCACTCGTCTCACAGCGCCTCCGCGAGGGAGCCACCGGCGACGACTTCGTCAGCCGCGCGCTGCGCCACCGTGGCGGCGACGATGCCGTGCTCAGCGCTGCCGAGGCGGCGAGTCTGGCGTTCAACCTCCTGGTGGCCGGGCACGAGACCACCGCTGGGCTGCTCGCGCACGCCTTGGACCGGGCGTTGTCCGAGCCGGGACGGTGGGCGCGGATCGGCGCCGAGCCCGCTGGGGTACCGGCCTTCGTGGAGGAGGTGCTGCGGTTCGGGCCAGCGATCGACGGGTGGCTGAGGGTGACCCGCCGGCCGGTGACGATCGGCGGAGTGTTGATTCCGCCCGGCGCCCGATGCCTGGTGCTGATCGGTGCTGCCAACCGGGACCCGGCCGCCTTCGCCGATCCGGATCGGTTCGACCCGTCACGTTCCGGCAACCGGGGTCACCTCTCCTTCGGGTACGGGCCACATTTCTGTATCGGTGCCGCACTGGCCCGACTGGAGGCCCGGGTCGCCCTGGTGCGACTCGCCGAGGCGATGCCGCAACTGCGGCTCGCCGCCCGCCACCGGTCGCGGTTCAAACCCAATGTGGCCTTCCGGGCGCACCGAACGCTCCCTGTCGTTCAACCGCGCTCCAGCCAGCGCGCCTGATCTCCGCCGGCAGGCGGACCAACAACCACTGCCAAGGGGGTGGTCGACACGCGGCGCCCACAGACCTGACAACGACGAGAAGAAGCAGGAATCGCATGTAGGGGGGAAACACATGCGCAAAAGGATCATCGCGAGTGCGGTCGCGCTCCTCATCACGCTCAGCGGCGCTCTCGTCGCCGCCGGGACTCCAGCTCAGGCTGCCAGTGCCGAATGTAGCGCGCCATTCATCGGGGGAATCTTCGACCGTGGCTGCACGACCGGCACCATCTCAGCCAACACCAGTGGTCGCTTCATCGACGTCACCTTCTGGGGCTGTCGTGACACGCGCTGGCGGGTGTGGGACGCCGGCACGGGCGTGACCATCGGCAGCGGGCGCACCCCATCGGGGGGGTACATGACCAGACGGATCGGTGGCCTTTACGGCAGCTACCGAGCGCAGATCTCGACGGCCTGCTATCGAGACACGATCCGGATCGACAACACCTAGCATGAGGTCCGCGTGGGGGTGAACGCGGACGTCACCACCGGCGGCGGCTAAGGAGTATTTGACTCCTGACAGCGCTGCAACGGCTTCAGGGCGGGCGGCGGTCGAGCGGTACACGCACGACCGCCGCTGTCTGCCGCGCGATGTGTCCTGCTGCTGCACAACTCTCGTCAGGGTTGGCAGGGCCTACGGTTGATATGGCTCTATGGGGAGCGCTGGTGTTGGGTCTCCGAGTGCTACACGGAAAGTTCTTCGGCAGTGAGTGGTGGTTCGCTCGGCGGTGGTCGCTTGGGTCCTAGGATCGTTTCCAGGACGATTCGCGGCGACAGTAGAGATCTCATGGACGCGGACAGGCTGAAGACGTCAAGGAGGGCGTACGCGACGGCGCGACGGCTGATGCCGGTTCTCATCATCCGTTCGAAGTAGCGTTGGGCGAGCCGGGCTGCGGCGGGTGGACGTCGGCCGATGGCGGACGGATAGAGGATGTCTTGCCCGGTGGCCATCAGCCAGGCCGGCTCAACCGTTCGGGCGATCACCTGCTGAATTTTCTGGGCGGCCTGCGGGTCGTGATGATGCTTTCTCAGGCCGTCGCGGAGGGCGGCGACGCCGTGTGCGGCGACCGACATCCCGTGTCCGTAGATGGGATTGAAGGTAGCGACGGCATCGCCGAGGACGGCGAGGCCGTGTGGCCAGCGGGGCAATCTTTCGTAGTAGCGCCGCCTGTTGACCGTGCTCCTGGAGCCGATGACCGGTCCAGATGGCTGGGCGGATGCGATGAGGTCACCCACGATCGGGTGGCGAACCCTGCGGGCGAACTCGACGAACCGGTCTTCGTCGGTGGTGGGTTCACCTCCCCGGGTGCCAGACAGCGTTACCAGCCACCGGTCCCCTTCGATCGGCAGCAGCGTCGCCGTCTGTCCGGGGCGTGGTTCCCGAGGGTCGGCCTGGACGTTCACTACCGGAAAGCTATGTGTCGCTGTGGCCGGGGCGCGGAAGAGTCGGGTGGCGTAGGCGAGGCCGGAGTCAACGATCTCCTCCCGGACTGCTGGTAGGCCAAGGCGGGTCAGCCACTCGGGTGCGTGCGATCCGCGGCCGGTGGCGTCGACTACGAACTCGGCGTGGAGATCCTCGATGATCTGCGTCTGCTGGTCGCGGATCCGCACGCCGGTAAGCCGGGTGGCGTCTCCAAGCAGCTCCAGGACGTCGGTGGTGTCGCGGACATCGATGTCCCCGGCGCTCAGGGCCTGGTCGCGGATCACCCAGTCGAGGAGATCGCGGCTGCAGGTGATGAGGAACTGCCGGCCGTCGGGGTGCCGCTGGAACCATCCCTGAGCGGACATGGACACGAGCATGCTTGGCACTCCGATACGGTGTGCTCCGGCGGCGAGCAACCGGTCGGTCGTGCCGGGCAGCAGGGAGTCCAGCGTCCGCGCTCCACCGGACCAGAGGAGGTGAGCATGTCGGGCCTGGGGGACGCCTTTGCGAGCGGCTGGTCCGGTCGGCAACCGATCACGCTCAATGACCGTTACGGCGTACCCGTCCTCGGCCAGCACCGCTGCCGCGAGCGTGCCGGCTAGTCCTGCCCCCGCGACTACCGCACGCCTTGGTGTATTCACGGGCATCCTTCATCTCAGCTGAGTCGGCGACCGTCATGTTGGGACGACGGGGTTGCCACCATGCATTCCGATAGTGTCATCAGCAACTGAGTGGGCCGCCGTAGGCAGCGTGGAGTAGGCGCGTGAGACCTTTACGAGCCAGTCGAACTCGTCCATGCCGTCGACACCGCCGGCTACTCGTCTATCTTCTTGTCTTGTGTCCTGAGCGAAGGCTTCCCCCCGCGCCTTTGCCTTGATGGCGTATTTGAGGCAGGCTGCTTCGACCGCAGCGTCACGGTCGGCGCCTTCCACTTCGGCCCGCTGCGCATGTCGCATTGCCGTCTTGGCCACAGCCGGATTGATGTGAGGGCGTACGGCTAGGATCCCGTCACGTATCTCGGCGAGACGGCGCGTGATGCGCAGGTCGAGATCCCACCACGGCAGTCGTATCGGTGCAGCGATTTGTGGGGTGGCCGTCCTGAGCCCGTCCCACAGCGGAAAGAGTGCCCGGTATGACTGGAAGCGTCGAGCCCAGATGGAGAGCCGGGCCAAGCGGTGGCCTGCCACCGGAAACACACTTCCGACAGCGAACGCGGCTGCCGCTACTACCACTAGCCCGGGAGCGACTGACGAGCTGAGGAAGTCTAGATTGAGGCCGAACCAGCGGGCGAACACGGCGACAAGCTTGCAGATAAGGCTCGCCAGGGCAAGGCTCATTGAGACGACGATCAACCGCAGCCCGCGTCGCAACAGTGGACGTCCGGCGACCTTCGACCACTGCCACGTTGCTACCGCAATGCTGCCGTAGGCGATACTGCCGACCACGAGATAACAAAGAATCAACCCCGAAATGTAGGGCGTTCGGGCATAGTAGGTATCGAAGTCTACCCGGCGTTCGACAGGCGCGTCTCCGAGCAGAAATAAGACGATCATCGTGATGATGACCGTGCCGTATCCGAGCAGCCACAAGCGCGATCGACGCCAAGCCGTCGCTGGCGAGTACCGCCAGAATGTGAGGACGATTTGAATGGACGCGGCAAAAGCGACGACGAGGCAGTAGGCGAAGACGGCAGCGAAGTTGGGCACGCCCGTCCACCGGTTGACCGCAGCGATCCACGCCGGGTCCACGGCTAGCATCGTGCAGGAACCGATCAGGAGCATGGCACACAAGGCCCGCCGGGTCGGGTTGCGCGGGTCGGCAAGAAGGTCGCCAAGCCTATAAAGGAACGCGGCAAAGCCAAGGACCGATCCGACCCACAACCCGCCGCTCATTTGTGTCCTTGGGGCTCGACGCCGCGGCCGAGCGACGACTCCAAACGCGCCACAACGCCGCGCGCATATGGCGGGACCGTCCACTCCTGCCGAGGTAGCCAACGGCTTACCTTGGCCGCCAGCATCGACCCAAAGAGTTCGGCCTCCTGCTCCGCCTGTATTCGCGCAGCGTCCTCCTTGCCGCTCAGGCCAGCCGGCCCGGAGCCGGTGCAGTCAGTCCGTGCAGCCGCGATGCGGACCACAGCGTCAGGGCGCAGGGATGGAAAAAATGCATCCATGACAATGTCCGCTGGAATTGCCGTCAGAACGTCGCCGGTCTCGATGTGCCACATCTCGTGCCCGGTGATGAGCATCTGGTGCCACGGGCTCGTGTTCTTTTCACACAGGATGTAGTACGCGTCGTTCTTGGCTGCCCATATGCCGCTGACGCCGGGCGGGAAGGGGACCAGGCGGTGCCGGACGGGCCGGTCTAGCCGCTGCGCCATGCGGTCGCAGAGGCTGGCGATCACATGGTGCGGCTCGGTGGGTATCGGCAGGTCAAGGTCGCTGATCAAGGCGGTGCAGGCTCTACTCATGGCTCTGAGGTTCACTGACCCACCCCCGATCGTGTCTCGGGCCCGCCAGATCGCGACTGTCAGCGGCATTATGCATCTGCCTCATCCTGTTCGTCCGCTCTGCCGTGATCATCGTCATCGCTTTGATCTTCGTTGAGGATGTCATTGACGATTTTCGTTACTTCGGCGATCCGCTGTGGCGAGAGTGCCAGCGCGCGCATCGCGAGCATCCTGACGCCGTGGTTTTCCAGTGCCAGAGCGAGAGTCGCTTCCGCGTCGACCCGTTCGACCGGTTGGCCGTCGCCGAGCGCCCGCGCGAAGGTGATCTCCGCTTCTACCTGCTCGGCTGTCAGATCGTCCACAAAGAACGAGATCTTCCGCAGGCCGAAGAAGTTGGCTAGCCCAGCTAGCAGCTCGCGGGATGGGTTGCTCTTCGTGCCCTTTCGGATTGCCGACAGGTACGCGCCGCTTACCCGCACGGAAGGGTGAGAGCCTCGGATGGCCGCAGCGACCTCCTCGTTGGTGTACGTCCGTCCATTGCGCCCCTCAGGACGAATGGCGTCGAACAGACGCTCCACTCTGGCAGCAAGCCGACTGTCCGACACCGCTCACCACCCCAGATCCCACCCGCAGGATGATCACATAACGTGAAATCGCCTCAACTATGGGTTGAACATCGACGGTGTCGAGTCTAGACTCGGTCAGCGTTGAACTCAACTGTTAGTTGAAGATCCGGTTGTGGCCACTGGCCGGAGGCGCTGGGGGGCGTCTCCTCGATACCGGCCGGGCAAGGCCCGACCCAGCAGCCCTGGGGGGAGGGGCTTACACGCGTTGCAGCGGGACCGGAGGCGCGGGGCGTGTCTCGGGGCGTGGTCGACCGGCACAGTCGGCTCGAACTCGCGCTTCTTCGTCCGTGCGGATGGTGGGCTCACCGGGGACATGGGAAAGGCCAGCGATAGCGGCGGCCTCTGTTCTCGGCGAACGGTTCTTACATCGTGACTTCGGCGGGAGGCATGCCGGGGTCTCTATCAGGGCTTCAAGGGAAGGTGGTTATGACATCCTTATCGAGAGGCAGATCCGCGCAGGCGGCTGGTGCGACAATTCGACGGGCACGTTTACAGCGCCGTTGGACTCAACTGAGGCTGGCCTACGAATTCCAATGCGTCGCGAGGGCTTACGGGCTGAAGCCACCCGACACCGGATCGCTAAGATCGATGATCTCGCGATGGGAGGGGGGTCACAGAGAACCAGACGAAGACAATCGGCGAGTCTTGTGTAAGGCCCTGGGAATTCCCTTGGCGGACCTCCCCTTGCCTATCAATAAGGACATCCCCTGGCCTCCGTGATTACCGATTGGAATCAAGGCGGGATGACAAGGAGATCTAGGCTGAGGCGAAGTGGCTGCCGATGGCAGAAGTGAGTGCTGCGGCGTAAGCATGGAGAGTGCAGGGTAGGGCGGTATCAACCTCCACAGACCCTGCCGGACGACGCCACATGATCCACTCACCTCCATAGAACGCGACAGCATCACGTGACATGCGCGAAAGCGCGCCCATGACCGCCTCGTGGGCGTGCGTCAAATCTTCGTGGTCCTGCCCTAAACGCACGAGTGGCACATAGACATGCGGTTCGTTGATGACCTGTGAGGGTTCGATAGGCGCACTCAGGGGCTCTGGGGCCGGTCTGCTGGCTGCGATGGCTCCGGCAACTCGCACTACATACGTCGCATAGGTAGCTGCACGTCGGGCGTAGATAACGATCAGATGGTCAATGTAGTCCAACGCGGACAGCGCCAATTCGTGGACAGCCTCCCGCGTGTGCCTCGCATTGCGGCGATCCGACTCTACCGAATAGCTCAGGATTTGGGCCCGGTTCTCGCTGAGGTTGGCAGTCTGGATGGCGTCGACAATGTGGTTACAGGCTACAGCGAGGTCGACAAGGCCATCAACGACGACAGTTGGCAGGGCGAGGCTTTCATGTAGCGAAATCACCTCATGGGGCATTACATCCATATGCGTCCTTATGATCTGCATTGTCGGCGCGACGAACATAGCTCTCGTCGTATCCTAGGCGAGGCTGGGCTAACCCGCGTCGCCACCTGTCGCGCAGGCTAATCGCACGGATCGGGGTCGGCGTTGCGAGATCCAGCGGGGCGGGCTAGCCTGAGCCGCCGGCTTGGTCCGTGGCTTCCAGGAGGGGGAGGATCAGCGGCAAAGATCGCTCGACAAAGCTCGTAATCGGAATCGTTCGTCCCCGCTCCATCAGGTCTCGCGGATCGACGTGTGCGACCCGAGTGATCTCGCGTCTGTCGATTTTGACCGGCCCGTCGTAACGCCCATAGAAGACCCCTACCATTCTTCGATCAGGCGCCGAATAGAACTTGCCGACAGATTTGAGAGACACCCTGATACCCAGTTCCTCCATAAGCTCCCGTGAGGCCGCGTCTTGGTAGCTCGCCCCGCTGATGGGGTGCCCTGCCGCCGACCCGGACCAGTAGAGCGGGTAGTCCTCTTTATCTGGTGAGCGCTGATGAAGGAGTAACTGCCCGGACTCGTTTGCAAGCACCACGAATGCGAAACGAAGGATTTGGTCCGGTGAGGAGCGGTCGGCGTCGATGACTTGGCCGATTATCTCGTCCAGTTCGTTAACCACGTCCAGCAGAGTCATCCGTCAGCCGCTTTCTTCACGTGCACCTGATTTCACCCAGTCCACACATGCGGGTCGCTGGCCGGCTGGTGCGGATGGGAATGGCGCGCACCCGCTGACGATGATGCCGGCGGTTGGCAGAAGGGCTAGCACGGCGGCGCTGATGGTGAGGTGATGCCGCGTCGGCTCGGGCCTGGGCAGTCTCATGCTCTGGTTGTTCCTTCGGGATGCCGGCCGGGCGGGAGGGCGCCGGCACAGCCCCATGCGGGGTAGACGATCAGTTGAGCCGTGCGGCCGGCCCGACCAGTGGGTTGGGCCGGCCGTACGGGTGTTCAGGAGACGCGGGTCAGCGTGTGCTCGGGTTCGGCGTGACGACCGTCCGCCCAATCGGTGGCGACCGTCCTCAAGATCCAGTACAGGTAGGTGCCCACGTCGGTGTAGATGGCTCGACCCGGGCCGGTACTGGCTTGGCGGCTGGCGATCCCGACCACGAACCAGCGTCCGCCGATGCGTTGCAGGGCGGGGCCACCGGAGTCACCGAACCACGCGCCGGTGCCGGCCGGGCTGTCGAGACACAGCTCGCCGACGGTGATCGCCCCCGCCGCGCACTCGCTGGACGTGCGGAGTTCGACGTTCAGTTCCTGAAGGTGCTTCGGCGTGGCCGTCCCGTCGACCTCGGTGAGTCCCCAGCCGACGAGCTTCACCGGGTCGTGCCGGTTGGCGCGGGGCAGGATCGGGAAGCCGTTGACGGGCACGTTTCGGTCCAGGCGCAGGAGGGCAATGTCGCCGTCCATGCCGACGCCGGGGGTCATGCCCCAGTCCCAGAACTTGGGCGTGGCGATCGCTTCGACGTACGCGACGACACCGCCGGTGGACTGGTCGGCCGAGCCGATACGCAAGTGGAACAGGTTCGGATCCTTGATCGTCTTCGTGTTGCGCTCGGTGACGCAGTGCGCGGCGGTGGCGACCACGTCGCGCCGGGGGCCGATGTTGACGACGTAGGCGCCGCAGGTGTGCCAATTCGGGTCGTCTCGGGCGATGTTGTGGAACTGGAGACTCGCGGTGGCCGGGTACGGGTTCGGCAACGGTACGGGTTGACCGCCCACGATCATCGGACTGATGGGTTCGCGGGGCGGGCCGCCGGGGGTGGTCCCTCCACCCGGAGCGGGTGGGAAGGGACGGTACGCGACCGTCGGCCCGTCGGCCCGTCGGCGGTCGGCTTGCCGGTCTCGGCGGCTGCTGGTGCGGCAGCGCCGAGGAGGCCGATGAGCATCGCCGCAGCGACGACGCTCCGAATCATGCGGTACAAAGGGGACCTTCCTGGGGTGAATCAGCGGGTTGGAGGTGCTCGGTAAGGAGCGGCCCGCCCTGGGACCCCGCTGGTTTGTCCCGGGGCAGAGGGCTTCGGTGGGAGCGGGCTATTCGGTTTGGTCGGAATCACCGCTGGCGGCACTGGCGTCTGCCACCGGTGTGTTATGCAGCCCGCTCGCTCTGCGGTAGTGCGTGGCGGTGCGGCGACGGGCAACCCGGATCTGGCGGCCTGTCGGCGACCGGTCGGCGGTACCGGGCGGGATGAGGCACCGCCGAATCTGGTCATGGGGACATCAGCGCCGCTGTAGTGGCGAGGCCCGCGGTCGGACGGAGGGGTGGCGAGGGCCGCAGCCGAGTAGCAGGTGCGCGGCGGCGGTTGCCCGGTGAGGTAGCTGACCGACCTGGAGCCACTCTTGCCCTCGACAGATGTAGCCGAGGCCGGCGAGGCCGTTCGCGATATGGGGCATAACCTCCAGACCCCACAGCAGGACGGTGTGTTGGTCGTCCTCGACGACCGCCTTCAGGGCGTTCGCGGCCCGGTACGTCAGCAGTGCGGGATGGTCGCGCAGCGAGTTGGTCCGCCCCTGCCGGGCCGCCAGCCGGGCCATGGTCGCTTCACGCCAGCGGTGCTGGGCTGGGCGTCGACGGCTGCCGTCCGGCCAGTCCAGGCGTTCTAGTTCCCGGCGGACGTGCTCGTCAGCCCAGCGCAGTCCGGTGAGGTTCACCAGCTCTGAGACAGTGACCGTGTGCGGACACCAATCCGCCTCGGGACGTAACCCTTCCCGCGCGTCGACCCAGCCCAGAACCCCGGCCCGCGCGATGCTGAGCACCTGCCACTGACTGATCTGCTCAGCCAGCTCCGTGTCGTCCGGGCGGAGCGCCGCCTTCTTCTCCGACGGAGGCACGAACAGCCCCTCGAAGTGGACCCGCGACCGGCCGTCCCTGCCGCGACGCGCGATCGTGCGCAGGCTCAGGTAGTAGACCATCTCGCCTTGGGGGTAGACGCCAACCACAGTCACCCATCGATCCTTCGCCGGGTTCTGGTAGTACCAGACCGTTGATTCCAAACTGCGGCGTGGTCGTATGCGCAAAGCGTCCACCCGGCCGTGCTCCTCGCTCTGTCGAATAGGGTGTTCACGGAAACCGGCAACGGGGTGTTATGCGGCGGTGTGCGAGGCCCACGCGAGCATCGATCTCCACCTCCCGGGGACCCTGGTTATTGGCATCTCCTGGGCCCTCCCGAATGCACAGTTGAAAGCCGGACGGCGAGGTCCCATCCGGCGGCAAGGCGAGAAATGCACCAATCGACATGCCAGTCCACAACCGATCTTGGGGAATCGCCGTCTGCTCGCTGCCGTCCACCACCAAACCCGACATCGAATAGGAGTGGAAGATCACCAGAAAGGGGCGTCCCTCGGTACCCCGGAGGTGCATCATGGGGCGCCCGGGAGGTACGCCCATAGGTACGTAAAAGTTTTGTCGTCACCCGAGTCTCTTGCTGCCACTCGGCGGCCGGGTCAGATCTGGCTGCCGACCTGCTCGATAGCCGTCCGCGTGAAGTCCAGCGCGCCGGTCCGTCGCCGGCAGCGAGCCCGGTCGCGATCGGGGCGAGCATCCCCTTCAACGCGCTGATAGCCCTCAACGTCTCGCCGGCCTGATCGGCGCTCATGAGAGCGCCGCGCCCGCGAGGGCGCACCGACCTTCCCGTCGGCTACGCGCCTTGTGATCAGGCGCCCACGCTGGCATTCTGGCCCTGGCATTCCGGCAAACCGGACCACGGAGGATGGGGCCGTTCATCAGGACGAACACAGAGTTTCGGCAGACCAGGTGTGTGGCGGCCGGGAGTTTGTAGGCCGTCCGCATGGACGACCAGATAGTCGATGGGCGGTGACGGGATGGCACCGAAGTCGGATGAGTCGGAGGGCCCCAACACCCTGCTCAGTGACGCCCGTCGCCGACTTCGGTCCCCAAGTGGTTCAGGTCGGCAGATGTCCCGGCAGGAGGTCGCCGAGGCGGTCAACGCCTATCTCTGGGACACCTACGGCACAAGAACCAGCCTGAATGCCAATCACGTCGGGAAGCTTGAACGGGGGAAACACCGCTGGCCCAAACCCGCGACCCGGGAGGCGTTCCGTGCGGTGTTGAAGGCTTCTCGCGATGCTGACCTAGGCTTCTACACCACCCGTGGCCAACGTCACACTGACGACGATCTACGCCGGATGCCACCAGGCCAGGCGCTCGGCGCTGGCAATGATCACAGCGACGAGTCGCTGACCGGCGTGGAGATCACGGACACTGGCGACATGAACCGCCGCGAGTTGCTACGCCTGCTGAGCCTGACAGGTGCGCTCCTGGCCGCACCTGTCCCTGGCAGCCAGCTCGATTGGGCACGCATCGAATCCTCCAGGGACGGGACTAAGCCCCTAGACCCAGCCACGCTCGACGAGTATGAAGCTCTGAACGCCCGTCTGTGGGCAGCGTTCGGCGCAGCCGAGTCCAAGATGGCAGTATCACCGCTGGTCAACGGTCAGCTCAGTACGCTCACGGCCAACCTACGCCGCTCCCACACGACACTTGTACATCGCCGTCTCTGCGGGATCACCGCCGACCTGCTCCAGCTCGCTGGCGAGATCGCCTTCGACGCGAACGCATACAGCGAGGCCGCACACTGCTACACCCTGGCCGCAACCGCCGCCCGAGAGGCTGCTGCCTACGACCTCTGGGCGTGTGCCATGATCCGCCACGCCTTCATCAGCGTCTACGAGCGTGACTTCCGTCATGCCACACCAATGCTTGAAGTTGCCGTTGGCCTGGCCTACAACGGAGACAGCGCGCTGTCGACCCGCCATTGGGCACATACTGTGCGAGCACAGACCCTCGCAGGCCTCGGAGACCTCGGCGGATGCCGGCGGGCACTCGACCAAGCCGAAGAGGTTAACCGGCTGCCCGGACGAATCCACAACGGCGGATGGTTGCGCTTCGACGGCTCCCGGCTCGCCGAGGAGCGCGGAGCCTGCTATGTCGAGTTAGGGCGCCCAGATCTGGCCGAACCGGTCCTGGCCGGTGCGCTGTCACAAAAGCTCTCCATGCGACGGCGCGGAACTGTCCTGGCAGATCTCGCCATGGTCGGAGTTCAGCGCAGCGACGTGCACCAGATCGTGCTCTACGGAAGCGCCGTCCTTGATACTGCCCGTCAAAGCGGTTCGGGTGTGGTCGGCGCCAAACTTCACCGGTTGCAACACCACCTGCAGCCGTTTCTTGCTGACAGTCATGTGCAGCACCTGAATAACCAGATCAATGCCCTGACGGGGGCAGCGGATTGAAACGACCAGAGGGAGGACCAGCGTGCAGGTCGAAGAACCGGGACGAGTGTTCCGCGAGGCGTGGATCGCTGGAGTCCGTAGGCACTATCCCGGCGAGCCGAAGTCGGGCTATGTCACGCGCTGGGAAGATACGCCCGAATGGGAGCGGGTAAGCGCTGCCGCCGTGTACCAGCAGGTCCGCCAGTTCATCGAGGCGGCCGAGGGTGCAACCGCAAGGTTGACCAGGGAACAGAAGGGCCGTTTCGTCGCCCTGTGCTGGACTGCGCAGATCTTTAGGCACTTTCCGAACCCCAAGCCTTCGTATGTGGCCGACTGGCCGGACATGCCGGAGTGGCAACGAGAGACGGACGCGGACATCTTCGAGCACATCGAGCAGACATCCGCCTCGGTCCGCTGAGAGCGACGAGCCCCACAATACCGAGCAGCGTTCAGCGATGCTGAAACTGATGCCCAAACGCGACGAGATCAACCCGCATGTCCTATCGCCTTGCTCCAGGCACAGTAGCTCGGTGTCGGCGCGTGGTGGCGGACGTCCGACTGGCGCCGACGTGAGGCCAGATGACCTTAACAAAACAACTTGTGTGCGGCGAAGGAGTAGCGAGGTCGGCCCTCCCACCCAGACAATAAGACGATTCGGTATGCGGCGGCGCCCCGTCTTACCCGGCGAGTCGTGCGATAGCCTCGGCGTCCAATCGGTAGAAGATTTTGCCTCTGTTCATCGGCGCAGGCAGTCGATCGTAGAACTTCTGCGCGGCACTGTTGTCACGGTCCGTTGTCCACTCCATCCGGCTGCACTTGTGCTGGACGCAAATGTCGGCGAGATGTCGCATGAGCAGAGTGCCGATGCCGGCGCGTTGGCAGATTTGGCGAACGTACAGTTCTTTGAGGTAAAGGGATCGAGTGATACCAACCGCAGGCCACAAGAAGGTGTAAGTAGCGAGGCCAATAGCCTCGTTGTCATGCTTTGCCAGTAGGACGAACGCAGCCGGTGCGTCGCCGAATAGCAGCTCCTCGATTTGTGCTGCCCGTACATCGGGTGATTCGAATTGAGTCTCACCGTAGAAGCGGTCCATCTCTTCGAGGAGATCGGCGATGGCAGGGGCGTCTTGCCTGGTGGCGGGGGTCACGTGCGGGGCCACTATGGATCTGCCTCTCCCTTGAGGGTGTTCGACCCAAGCAGGGTACGGAACTCAGCCACGGCCGGCAGGGTCCGGTGCGGACGGGGTAGGAGCTGGATGATCTGCAACCCTCTGGTGGCGATCATGCCGGTCCGTTGCTGTTCGGTCAGGGCGGTCATCGCCTCGGTGGCGACGGCGATGGCTTCCCGGCTGTCGCCCTTGCGGGCGAGGCAGGCCGCCTGATCGAGGTGGATCAGGGCGCGGTCGAGGTAGTCGGCAGCAGGGCAGAGGGTCAACGCGGTCCGCTGAGCGTGCCAGGCGGCGGCGGTGTCGCCCAGGTGGGTATAGGCGTTGCCTTCGTGGAAGCGGAGTTGGGCTTCGTTGTAGCCGAACGCGGACGCAACGGCGGATTGGGCGTCGAGCTTTCCGAGGGTGGCCTCGGCAAAGTCGAGGGCGGCACGCGTTTCGCGGACCTGGCCGAAGACAGCGTGGGCACGTGCCTGGAGTGCGGCGGCAAGGGCAGCACCGACGCAGTGGCGGTTGCCGGCGAGTTGCCTCGCGTGCGCAGCCACGGTGACGGCTTCGCGTAGGTCGCCGCTGTAGTAGTGCACGTACGCCTCCTGCGCACGTACCCAGGAACGGAGACTGCGGTCGCCCGCCTCATCGGCCGCGATCCGGGCTGTCCGCGCCCAGGTACGCGCCCGCCCTCGTTGATCCAGCTTGATCAAGGTGAGGAAGATCAGTCCTGCCATCCGTGCCGTGACGTGGGTAAGCCGCAGGTGCGACGAGGCGGGATGGCGACCATTGAGCTGCGCGGTCAGGTCGACCATGTCAGCTTGCAGCTCGTCTAGGAGCAGGGCTGCGGGGCGGGTGCGGGACCTTCTGCCGTGCTCGGTGACGGCCTCTTCCCAATCATCGAGGCTGGCGGGGCTCATGGTGGACGTGCATACCGCGTTGTCCACGGCCCGCCTGAGTGAGTCGAGAGATGTGATGGCTGTCGCGTCGGGTCCACAAGCCGTCAAGGGGGCGAGATCAGTGAATGTCTGGCCTGAGGCCGGCTGGTCCGTCTCGCTGACCCGCTGCCGCGCGATGTAGAAGCCAAGTTCCTGATCGCTGTCAGCGTTGAGGATCACGCGGAACGCTTCACGACGGAGGGCGCCCGGCCAGCGATGTTTGCCTTGCTCCATTTTGCCGATCTGCTTAGCGTCGATGACGCTCCTCGTACGGCCAGCGAGGTAGGCGTTGATGGCGTCAGCGAGTTCTCGTCGCGACATCGGCAGTCCTGACCCGGTCGGCGATAGCAGACGAAGGCGAGCGGCGCGCAGCAGGTCGTTGCGCGGCAACTCGCGGCGACGGCGGGGCGCCATCCGATTCCCCTCTACGGCGGTGCGGGATTGGCGGGCGGGTGATCGGTGCCCGCAGGCCAGCATGGCAGCGTGAACCAGCGTTTACAAGCGGTGACACTTGCGGTAGCCGGGGCGGTGCGGCGCGCCCGGGGACCGGGCGCGCCGAAGAGCCAGCAGCCCAGGGCTACGCGTCGAACTCGCCGTCGCGGACCCCGCCGGTGAACGCCACCCACTCGTCCGGCGAGAACTCCAGCACCGGTCCGGTCCGGTCCTTCGAGTCCCGCATGCCCACGGTGCCGTTGGGTGCGAAGGCGACCTCGACGCAGTTGTCCCCGCCGCCGGAGCGGCTGGACTTGCGCCAGTTGGTGAACTTCTCGGCGTGCATGGTCATCTCCTGGTGTAGTCGGGCAGCTCCTCCGCCACGCTGGCGAGGAAGTCGAGGCTGTCGGCGGGGCTGAGCGCCGCGGCTCGCAACCGTTCGTACAAGGCGGCGTAGTTGGCGACCTCGTCCGGGTCGGTGAGGACGAGGTCACTGGTGATGGTGTCGACCGCGACGACCACCGGATCGTTCGGGTCCGGGTAGCGGTAGCTGAAGAATGCGGACCGGGGTACCGCGTTGCCAGCAATCCGCGCGTCCAGCCGTAACACCCGGATGGTGATCCTCTTCTTCTCGTGACCGACGTTGATCAGGTGGTCGAGCTGCGCCCGGACGATCTCCGGCGGCGCCGCGTACCGACGGATAGCGAGTTCATCGATAATCACTTCATACGTGGGTCCGCCGGGCCGGTCAAGGACCCGTTGCCGGGCAGCTCGCGCCTCCAACGCTCGCTCAACTGTAAATCTGCGGGGATAGGCCGCACGATCGGCTACCGCCCGAACCTGGGTGTACGCCGGGATCTGCAACAAGCCTGGCAGTAGCGTGATGTGGTACTCGGCGATGTGCTCCGCGCCCGCTTCCAGGTCCGCGTAGAGCGCCTGCCGTGGCCCCATCTCGACGCGGAACTTTTCCCACCAACCGTTTTCCTGGGATTCGCGAGCGATGGTCATGATCTGTTCCCACCGCTGCTCGTCCACCCGGAAGTGGTCGAGGACCCGCATGATCTCGTCCTGATCCGGTCGGACTCTCGCGTTCTCGATACGGCTTAGCTTCTGCTTGGCGATCTTCGCCTCTTTGCAGAGTCGCTCGGCAGAGTAGTCGTGCTCCTCCCTTAGCTGGATGAGTTCGGCGGCGAGTCGGCGACGACGCACGTAGGGACTGATCACCGGCACCTCCGGAACGAGACGCGAGAAGCCCGTGGTCCGTCCTGGGTGGACCTCGGCGGCGAGATCGTAACCCCTGGTTTCGCCAACCAGCGCTGGTCCCGATCTTGCCTCCCACACAAAAGCCCAGGTCAGACGATTGGCGACCGGTAAGTCTCCCCATAACTTTCCCCCTAGACCGGTGTTCCCAGGGGTACCCACGAACCGTGATCGTGGAAGCACCGCAAGCGATGTGTCTATGGCTTGGGGTGGGGTCAGCGGCGACAGGTTCGCGGCGGATACCCGGCATTCCGAGGTGCGGAGGAGGCGAGATGGACGCCATAGGCGCAACGCTGAACGCCCTCACGCTACCGGGGTCTGCGGCCGTGCCCGAACGGCGCGGCGGGACCCGGGCAGCGGCCGGAGAGGGGTGGACGCGATGAGCGTTCTCGTGTCGGGTCTGAACGGCTCGCGCATGGTGAACCTTGCTGCCGACGTCTATCGAACGCATCCAGCGACGCCACAGGGCTGTGGGTGTGGCCGACCAGGATGCCGGTCCCGGCTGCACGCCATGAAGATCCTCGCCGCGATGGTGGGGGGCACGAATGTGCCGGGCAACCTCTATCCGCTGTGGGGCTTGCTGGTCTGCAACGGCTGTGACCTGCCGCTGTGCCCGCTCGAATCCGCCGACGGACGGCGCTGCTACCGGTCGCCGTGCGGATGCCGAATGAACCTGGTCGACGCGGGTACCGCTGAGCGGCTGACCTACGAGGCACTCGAACGGCGCGGCCTCACTCCTGCTGAAGGTGTTCCCGGATCGGCGTGGGGTGCGCTCTTCGCACAAACGTTGGCCTCCGTCGGAATTGGCGCTCTGCCAGAGGACTTGGTGTTCATCTGGCGCGTCTGAGTCTCCTGCCCGCTGTCGCTGCCGGGGAAGGCGTGGCGGCGGGCAGGACAAACGTCGTGTGTTCGCTTGACCGCTGTGTGAAAGGGCGTGGGTTGTGCTCGCTGATGACTTCTTCCGGTTGGCCCATCATGACGTAACAGGAAGGCTGAGGCTGCACGCCCGCGCGGTCGAGATCGGCTTGGCCGGCGCGTTGCTCGGAGAGCTGATCTCCGACCGGCGAGTTGATGTTCGAGATGGCGTGCTGGTCGTCGTGGACCGCACTCCACCGGCCGACGCTGTTTCCCACGCGGTGCTCGACACCCTGGTCATGGAGGCGGAACGGCACACCGTACGGAACTGGCTGATGTTCCTCTCCCAGGACGCCCGCAGGCAGGTGGCCGAGCGGCTGCTGCGGGCCGGTCAGCTCCGGCCGGTGACATCGCGTCGGCTGCTGCGGCCGACCCAGACGATCTATGTCCCGACCGATATGAACAAAGCGGCCTGGCCGTGGTTGTCGCTCTCGATGCGGTTACGGCAGGAGCAGCCGTTCGACTACGAGTCCGCCTGCCTGGCCGGGCTCACGCTCGCGACGGGCTTGGACACATTCGTTCTGGAAGGCGCTCCGTCGCGAGCCTCTGAATACCTCCGTCACATCGCGGCCGGGTTGTGGCCCCCGATGAGGGAGTTGTTCGCCCACACCAAGGCCGCGATCGGCGACGCCGTGCTCGCTCATCGCACCTGATCACCCTCACCCCTCCAACAAACCCCCTCTCCCCGGAGTTGCCCGTGACCAGTTTCCAAACTGCCCGGGTCAGTACCGTGACCAGCGCCCTCGCCCGCAACCGCCTCGGCGTCCCGTCCGTGGTGTTCTTCGTCGTGGCCGCCGCCGCGCCCCTCACGGTCGTCGCGGGTGGCGCCACGACCGGATTCGCCATCACCGGCGTCACCGGTATCCCCGTTGCCTACCTGGCTGTCGCGGCCATCCTGGCCCTGTTCGCCGTCGGCTACGTGGCCATGTCCCGGCACATCCTCAACGCTGGAGCGTTCTACACCTACATCACCCACGGGCTCGGCAAACCCGCCGGTGTCGCGGGTGCGCTGGTCGCTCTCGTGGCCTACAACGCGATGCAGATCGGCCTCTACGGCGGCTTCGGCGCCGTCGCAGCCGACTTCATCAACCCGCGGACCGGCTTGAGCATCTCGTGGTGGGTTTACGCGCTCGCCGCATGGGCGATCGTCGGTCTCCTCGGCGTGCTCCGGGTCGACCTCAACGGCCGGGTTCTCGCGGTCATGCTCAGCGCCGAGATCCTCGTCGCGGTGATCGCGGACGGTGTCATGCTGAGGCACCCCGCCGACGACGGTCTCAGCCTGGCCACCCTGTCCCCATCGCATCTGTTCGCCGCCGGGATCGGCGCCGCGCTCGTCACCGCCATCACCGGTTTCGTCGGCTTCGAGGCAACCGTCGTGTTCTCCGAGGAGACCCGGGACCCGAGGCGGACGATCGCTCGCGCCACCTATATCGCCGTCGCGATAACTGGCCTGCTCTACGGCCTGTCGGCATGGGCCATGTCGGTCGCCACCGGCCCGGACCGGATCGTGGACGCGGCAACGGCGGACGGTACCGAACTCATCTTCAACCTGGTCCTGCCGCACCTCGGCCAGACCGTGGTCGACATCATGCACATCCTCTTCGTGACCAGCTTGTTCGCCGCGTTGCTGGCGTTTCACAACACGGTCGCCCGCTACTCGTTCGCGTTGGGCCGGGAAGGCGTGCTGCCCGAATGGATGGGGCGGACCAGCCGCCGGTCCGGCGCACCGGCTGCCGGATCGATCGCCCAGACGCTACTCGCCCTCGGTGTGCTGATCGGCTACGCCGCCGCAGGCGCGGAGCCGATCGTCCATCTGTTCTTCTGGGTGACGGTCACCGGCGGCCTGGGCGTGCTGATCCTCATGACGGGCACCTCAGCCGCCGTGGTCGGCTACTTCGCCCGCCACCCCCACGGCGAGAGCGCGTGGAGGCGCCTCGTCGCGCCTGGCTTGGCCGCGATCCTGCTGGCCGTCGTGCTCTGGGTGACCCTCGCCGAGTTCGCGACCCTCCTCGGCGTCACCCCAACCAGCCCGTTGAGGTGGATGTTCCCGGCCGCCTACGCGCTCGCTGCCCTGGCCGGCATCGGCTGGGCGGTGTTTCTACGAATGACGAAGCCGGACGTGTACGAGGCGATCGGCCTCGGCGCCAACAGCGTCACACCCACAGCCCATCGGGTCGACGCCCCTCTCGCCGGACCAACCCACGCCTGACACGGGAGGAATAGCCCGATGACCGTCACGGCCCCGCAAGCGGAGATCCGCCGCGCCACCGAAAACGATGCGGAGCAGATCGTTCAGCTCCTCACCGATGCGTTCCTGACCGGCCCGGTCGCCGACTGGCTCGTCCCCGACGAGACCATTCGCCGGAAGGTCTACCTCGGCTACTTCGCCATCTGGGCGGCACACGCCCTCGAGAACGGGCTCGTCTACACCACCGCCGACCTGTCCGGCACAGCGCTCTGGTATCCCCGGGCGCACACGGCCGAGCCGGTCAACTACCGCCTCCGTCTCGCCGAGGCGGCGGGACCGTGGCTGTTCAAGTTCCTGATGCTCGACGACACCTTCGCCCTGCACCATCCAGGCTGGTCACACCATTACCTGGCGTTCCTTGCCGTAGACCCGCAGCGGCAGTCCGCCGGAATCGGCAGCGCGCTGCTTCGCCATCACCACGCCCGGCTCGGTTCCAAGCCGGCGTACCTGGAAGCGAGTAACGAGCGCAACCGCGACCTGTACCTACGGCATGGCTACCGCACAACCGGCCCGTTCTACCTGCCACGCGGCGGCCCGCCTATCTGGCCTATGCGCTACGAACCGACACCGACATCCTGCCGTTCGGCTCTTGCCGAGACAGCCGTCTCGCACCAGCCGGAGTCCGGAACCCTCGGCGAGACCCGCCCGCTGTAAGGCCGAGCCGTCGCCACAAGCCCGATAGCTACCGGCCTCCGCGCGTCTGAGCGCACCGCCCTGCCCCGGCTCAGGGTGCGACGAACCCCGCCAGACCGACACGTACATCTCTCTACGAAGGAAAAGACCAGTATCGATGGAATCGACAGATTCGACCGGTGTGGGACCGGCTCCCGGCGGTGTCGCCGCTCCGGCAAAACGTGTACGGACGAGTTCGATGGCGGCGGTGCCGGAGTGGGCGGCCCGCATCGTCACCCGTCACCTTGCCGAGCGGTATCTGTTCGACGGGTGGACGATCGAAGAGATCGCCAGGTCGGTTGATTGCTCATCCGCCCACCTCCTCCGCGTGATGGTGGAGGTAGGGATACCGCGTCGCAAGCCGGGCGAGCGGCTGGCCAGGTCTGGCCCGGTTCCGGCTGAACAGATCGCATGGCCGGACGGTGCCACTGCGGCGGCGGTGCCGCCGGGGTGGACGTGGACGAACTCGATAGCAGAGGTGCCCGACTGGGCAGCCCGCATCGCCACCCGTCACCTCGTCGACCGGTACCTGGTCGACGGCTGGACGATCAAGGAGATCGCCGGCTCGGTCGGGTGCACGCACATCCACATCCGCCGGGTAATGGTCGAGGTCGGGATACCTCGCCGTAAACCGGGCCACCGACTACCCGCACCCAAGCCGTCACCGGATGAGCGGACCGGCCATCTCGGCTGCGCTGGCCAGGCACTGGCACGGACGAACCGGCCGGGGCGGCGGATCGGAACGTATTCGCTGGCGAACGTACCGGACTGGGCGGCAACCATCGTCATTCGCTACCTCACGGACCGGTTTCTCAACGACGAGTGGTCGATCGGCGAGATCGCCCGGTCCGTCGGCTGCCCGTACGGCCACATCAACAACCTCCTCATCGAGTTGGGGATATCGCGACTCGGGTCAGCACTGCGGCCCGATGCCGCCGGTCCTACCGATTCTGTCCAAGACGGGCCGGTCGCATCCCGCGACGGAACGCACACGGCCCACGAGGCGGACGAGGTGTTCGCGCAACGGGCCGATACCGCATCGACGGCGCTCACGCGGACGGGCCAGATAACACCCCCGCCCGCCTGGGTCGCCCGGATCGTCACCCGCTACCTGGTCGACCGCTACCTGGTCGACCTGTGGTCGATCAAGGAGATCGCCGCCACTGTCGGATGCTCGCACGGTCACGTCCACAACCTCCTGGTGGCGTTGGAAATCCCCCGACGCAAGAAGGCCCGTCGACTCCGCACCAGCGACATCCCCACTGACGAGCGGATCGTCGCCCGCTACGAGGCGGGCGAGTCGATCGGCTGGATCGCCTACCGCACCGGAATGTCACGCGGCTACGTCCGAGACCGCCTCCTGGCCGCCCAGGTACGGATGCGTCCCGGCCCAGCCCGACGAAGGGCCGCTATCCCGGACCCGGAGATCGTCACCCGCTACCTCGCCGGAGAGACGATCCCGAGGCTCGCCGCAGCCGGCGGCGTTTCCAGCGTCTACGTGGGAGACCGGCTGCGACAGGCAGGAGTCCCACTGCGCCGATCCGGGCCACAACCGCTCCAAAGCCAGACATGGCACGCCGAATCCACAAATGACCGAGGTTGATCGACAATGCCGCCACCCGCCATCACACCGACCGAATGGCCAGCCACCGAGATAGCAGCAGCGAGCAGCTACAAGCCGGGTGACCGGGTTTGGGTCTATCGCGGCGGATCCTGGCGCCCCGGCGTCGTGGAGTCCGCAACCTCGTTGGCAGTGCTGGCCACCTACCGGCCCACCGGCGCCAGAGGAACCGGCGTCGACACCGTAACCGCGCCGTACGTCACCAGACGCACCGATAGGGACACCAGCCTCGACCAGACGGGACTCATACATGAGCGCCTCGCCGCCGCTGTGATCCGGCCCATCGCTACAAGGGCGGCCGTCCACATCGCCTCGTCCTTGCCGGCCGCCCACTCGCCCGTCTCCGACACCGAACCGCAGTGACCACGACCGTAGGTACTCCACCTGGCCTCCCGTCCCTCGAATCGAATGAGAAGTGTCGAATGATCCTGCCGGCGAACGCGGCTAACCGAGTCCTTGCCGTTCTCGTCAAAGGATCGGGATACACGTCCATGTCACACCTCGCCACCGCGATCAACGACCTCGGACGGCAGAAGTACGGCCTCAACCTCGGCTACGACTACAAGAGCATCAAACGCTGGTTGCTGGGTAGCGACTGCGAGCGGCCCGACCTCGTCGCCGAAGTCCTCAGCAACGCGTGGGGCACCGACATCACCCCAGCCCTGATCTGGCCCCACACCCGCAACGGCGCCGCGCCTCTGCCCGCCCACCGCCACCCGTTCGTCGCCGACCGGACGCTCAAGGAACTGGCGACCTTCGTACGACGCGACATGCTGTGCCAGGACGCATCCCCGACCAGCATGGTGCCTGTCATCGCCGGACCCGAGTTCGCTGACGCCATCGTGCGCTGGTACGACACTGCCGCAATCGGAATATCGGCCTCAGACACTAAGGGAACGCAGCGCACCGACACGTCCGCCGTCGAGGGAGTCGAACGTGCCACGACACGGTTGATGGCAAGCGAAGCGGAATTCGGCGGAATGCTTACGCGCGACGCCGCCGTCGGACAACTCAAATCCGCCGTCGACCTGATCAACGCCAGCACCTACGACGACACGACCGGGAACCGACTCCTCGCGGCGGTCGCCACCCTTGCTGGCACCGTCGGCCACATGTCCTATGACAGCGGCCTCGACGGACCAGCGCAACACTACTTCACTTTCGCGCTTCAGGCGGCACGTGAATCCACAGACGAACGCGCACCCCTGACCGCTGTCCGCATCCTCGCCGATATGGCCCGCCAACTACGGTCTCTGGACCAACCCCACGCCGCAATGCGATTGATCGACCTGGCGGTCAGCATCCTGCCCGGACAGCACACCGCCGTCAGGGCCATGCTGTGGAACCTCAAGGCGAATGTCCTCGCATCAACGGCAACGAGTGGTCTCAGCGAAGTGCGAGGCTTGATCGACCTCGCCGCCAACCTCCGCGACGAGTCACGCGACGAGGCACAACCGTCGTGGCAACGCGACATCTTCCCCGACGTCACTGAAGCCGGCCTGCACCGCGAGGCCACAGGCGCATACCTACGGCTGGCGACCACCAACCCCACCCACGCCCGCGAACTCGCCAGGAGCGCCGAGACCGAAGCCCTCCAGTCGCTGGCCGCCTCGGACCCGACACGACGCCGCGAACGTGCCCACAGCCAGATCGACCTCGCCCAGGCGCGATTCCTCCTCGGCGACACAGAGCAGGCACGCACCGACGCTGAGGAAGCTGCCCGCCTGACCTCGCTGGTCCCAGGCTCCGCACGGCTCAGAGTCCGGCTCCGCGAAATGCTCATCGCCGAACGAATGGAGCCGCCACAGTGAAGATCACCAATAGAAGTCACCCTGCTTCCCGGGCGTGCCCCCTACGCCTGACCCCCGACTGCGCGTCAACGAGGTACGACCGTGGATGAGCTGATCGCCCCTGGCCATCGGCTTGCTACTGCTGATTGCGGCGCTTGTCGGGGGTAGCACATCGGGCAGCGCCTGGTGGCTGTTCCGGTTACGCCTCACACGGTTACTCACCGCCGGACTGGCCCTGCTCTTGATTTCGGCCGTCCTGATCCACCTGAGAAGCGACCTCGGTCGCCCCTAGCCGACCGCCGCCACCGAGAACCCAAGCCACGGCGCCAAGTCCGATCCGACAGCCAACCTCTCCCGATGGACAACACCGTGACTCAATCCGAAACGCAGACCGTCATCTCGTCCGAGGGCTCGATCCCGATCCTCGATCGGCCGCGGGCTGCTGACCGCGCCGACATCGCGGCACAGTGTGTCCGCCTCGCCATTGACCACACCACCGCCGCCTTCGGCAAGGTTGGAGGGGCGCACACCGTTGACCCGCTGCGCGACGGTGCGGCCTACCTCAGCGCAGCGCACCATCTCCTCACCGATCGGGCACATGAGTGCGAACAGGTAGTCGACCGTCGTCCTCCGTGGGACAGCGATCCCGCTGCCGCTGCTGGCCGCTACATCAGGACGGCCCTGCTCATCGCCGACCACCTGTTCGGCAAGCCACCCGCGCAAGCCGCGGGGGAGATCGCGACCCCCGACCGGATGGCTACGGCCCGCATCCTCACCAATCTGGCCGTCGAGCGGCTTCAGCGTGCGCTTACCCAACTCGTCGGGCTACAGAACGATGGCAAGCCGGCCACCACCCAGCGAGGCACGAAATGAACGCAGGTGACTTTGTCAGCGCCTCGGCGCTCTATGGCCGACCCCGCCGTCAACATCCGAGCCAACCGACCGCCTCACGCACGGTCACGGCCACGCCCATCTCCGAATACCCAGTTACTCCGGGTGGCGGTCCTTCGTCCGCAGACCGCCCCACTACGACCCGCCGGACGAAACCGCTAGCCGCACCAACCCTCCCGCCATCAGCCCCGTAGACCGAACTGCAAGGAGCGGCACCCCTCATGCGTACCACCGCGCACGTCACCGTGCGGCACGCCACCTTCCACGACGCGCCGCCCCTCACCAGCACGCTCGTCAATGCGCTAGTCGATACTCCAGACGCCGAATGGTTCATCCCAGACGACGACACTCGCCACGCCGTCTACGCCGAGCTGTGCACCGGACTGATCGACTACATCCTCGACAACCGTAGCGGCGTGGTCTACACCGTCGATGACCAAAGCGCCGTCGCCATCTGGTATCCGGATACCAGCACACCGCCCAGCCTGGTCACCTTCCTCAGCCACACTCACGCCCACAGCCCGACCGCCGAGCGCATCCGCCAGGCCGAGGCCGCGCTCGCCGCCCACAGCCCCAGCATCCGACATCACCGCCTTGGGTATCTGGCCGTCGCGCCCGACCGCCAGTGCACGGGTTTGGGCGGCGCCTTGTTACGCCATCGACACGCTACTTTCGACTCCGCAGGCATCCCCGCATATCTCGTGGCAACGAGCACCGGCAGCCGGGACCTGTTCGCGCGCCACGGCTACCGGCTCATGCGCCACGCACCGATCCGTTTGCCTCACGGCGGCCCAGCCTTCTGGCCGATGTGGCGCCAACCCTGCGCGGCCGAGGCGCTCCCCAGGAACCCGAGGTGACGGGGCTCCCATGACACCACTCGGCACCCCCGCGACGCCAATGGCCTCCCGCCGTATCCGCCGCCGTAGGAGCGGCTACGCCCTGATGCCGCTCATCGTGGTTCTACTCCTCATCACCGCGGCCGTCCGCGCCGAGGACGTATCGCCAATGTCCGCTGCTGCTCCTGTCCAGGCCACCGGGACCCCGGCTACCTCCCCCGCCACGGAACCGCGCACCTCCGACAGGCTCAAGCGGCTCGCCGACACCATCGGACCCGCTGCCCTCGACTCGCAGCAAGGCCGTTACTACTTGGTCCACCTACGCCGATGGGTCCTCGACACGACGGGGAGGCCCGCTTCGCGGCCGATGGTTCCCGCCGTGCAGTCCGTCGAGATGCGGCGCTGGACCGCCGAGGACGGGGCCGGGCGGGGCACGCTCGTCGAGCCGCCGCTCGACTACGACCTCACCACTGCCGATCCCCACCACCGCAGCACCGATGCCGAGTTCGCCAGCCCCGAACCTCGCCCCATCATCTACGGGCCTGACGACCTCGGCAGCACCGCCTTGCCCTCCCCACCGTCCACAAACCCGAACACTCTCACCAAACAGCTCACCGCCAGGCCAATAATCGAGGGGCCTGCCGGCATCCTGCTCGCCATTGACCACCTGTTAACGGTCTATCCAACACCCCGACCCGTTCGAGCAGCCGTGCTGCGAGTGCTCGCCGGCGTAACCGGACTCCGCTATCACGAGCGCGTGGCCGACCGGCTCGGGCGCCCCGGCATTGCGGTGAGCCTCGACCGCGACAACCTGCGATACAGCCTGATCTTCGATCCGACGAGCGGTCAACTCCTCGCCTCAGAACAGCTTCTCATTGACCAGCACGAGTACCTCGACGTGCCGGCGGGTCACGTCGTCTACTACACGCTTTTTCTAAGACTGACACGGCGCGCCGATTTCACCTGGCCGGACCGGCCCTGGCGCGCCGCCACCGACGCTGACCGGCACGGTATCCCGCTCAGCGATGAGCACCTGCCTTCATTGATCGAGGCCGGTCACACACGCGCTACGGACCCGCCTCCACTGACTCGATCAGTCGTCGGAAAGTCGAGAGATTGCGGTGGGTAGGAGAGCACGAGGGTTGACACCGGGGGCATCGGCGCGAGCCCGGTTCGGTGCCGAGCTGCGTACCTGGCGGACAAGGCGCGGCCTGACGCATCAGGCCCTTGCCGTCGTGGTGCTGTATAGCCAAGAAGCGGTAGCCAAGGTGGAGAAAGCGCAGCGTTGGCCGCCGGAGGATCTTGCCCAGCGCTGTGACCAGGTCCTGAAGACTGGAGGTGCGCTCACGCGGCTGTGGCCGGAAGTTGAACGTGAACGGCTGCGCCAGGATGGCCGCCGGTCGTCTCGCCAGCCGCGCGACGTTGGAGAGGTGGACCGGTGAGAGTCCTAGTCACCGGTGCCGGGGGATTCATAGGCCGTGCGACTACCGAACGGCTGATTCAGGACGGGCATGCGGTCGCCGCACTCGATCGGCAGGCTGGCCGCCTGCGGTGGCCCGACGCCGCGGACCACGGAGACGCCCGACTGCGGCTCATTGGCGACGACCTCCTGAACGTGGATCTGGACGAGCTGCTGGCCGACGTGGACGCCGTCGTTCACCTAGCGGGGCGAGGCAACGTCCGCGCTTCCTGGCACGACCCCGGCCCCTACCTGCGAGACAACGTTGAGGCCACCGACCGGCTGTGCCGGCATGTCGCGATGGCAGAGCGGCCCCGCGTGATGGTGTTGGCATCATCCTCCAGCGTGTACGGGGGGCGGTTGCTGCCGTGGTCGGAAGAGTCCGCCGTCGCGCCGGCATCGCCGTACGGGAGGTCGAAGCTTGCCGCCGAGCGCGTCGCCGAGGTCCGTCTCGCGGGCTGCGGCAAGACCTTGGTAACGGCCCGGCTGTTCTCGGTGTACGGGCCGGGTCAGCGAGAGGACCTGCTGTTGTCCCGTTTGATCGACTGCGCCCTCATCGGCGATGTGTTCACAGTGCATGGCGATGGGACACAGCGGCGTGATTTTACGTTCATTGACGATGTGGTCACCTGCCTGGGGCGCCTTCTGCACCTTGAACGTTCAGATGTGCTCAATGTGTGCACTGGTGCGAGCAGGTCGGTGCTGGATTTGGTCGATCTCGTGGGAGAGTTGACAGGTCGGTCCGTGCGCATCTCGGCCGATCAGGCTACGAGCGTTGAGGCGATCGGCGCGGTACATACATGGGGTGATAACAGAAAACTGTTACGGACGTGTGGCCCGTTGAACTGGACCCCGTTGCGCGGCGGAGTTGCTCAGCAGATCGAGTCGCAGCAACACCGATGACTTGGTTGATTATGCGGGCGTCATAACGTCCAACCATCGCCGCAGTCTGTCGGCCGCCTCGCTGACGGGCTGCGCCCCCATCTTCCATTGCAGGGTGGCGCCGCCGCGCTCACGGAAAGCCGCACAGTTGTCGGCGCGGTCATCAACGAGGATAGCGTCGGCGAAGTTCAGGCCGGTCTGCGCGAGCCATGGCCCGAAGAAGCCAACCGGATCTTCACTCTTCAGGGCTGCCACGTTGCTCGAGCAGATAATGTCGTCACAGGTGAAAGCCCATTCGGCGAGGGTTTCCGACTGTGGTGATGGCGGGCGTGTGCGGCGGTTGCGGGCCTTGTCGAAGGTGTCAACGAAGCAGTCCATGTTGTCGGTGGCGATTACGACGAGGGCCATGGCCTTCATGGTGCGTAACACGTCAAACAGTTCAACGTTCACCCTCATCCGCGCGCAGTCGACGTAGAGACGCCTGCTGAGGAAATCGTCGCGGAACCGGCGATCCAAGCGGATATCCATGGCTTCGATGATCTGCTCGGACGACAGCAGCCCTTTCATCCACTCATTCGCGGTGCCACCCTCGCGCGAAAATACGTTGGCGAGGTTCGCCTCTAGCTGGGCGCGGAGCGGATGTGCGGCGCTATCGCGGATAGACATCCAGAACGGGTCACGGGACAGCACCCCATGCCAGTCCACGAAGATGACCCGGCCTCCCAACGGCACTTGCCTCACCGACTGTCCTCCCTTTAGGCGTGCTGGCCCTGCAAGAGTCTCGTGACATATGACGTGGCGCGTTCGAGAGTTTGCTGAACATTCTGCGCGGCATCGATCCAAAAAACCGCAGTTCCTTGATCTGCTAGCCGGAGGTAGTAGCCTCGGATACCGGAGTTGAACGTTGGGTTGATGAAAATGCTGTCGTCGGCGAATTTTCCTTTATTGCGATCAAGGACCACGTCCTGTGGTACGTCTAGGTATAGTACGAGATCCGGCCAGGTCGGGATGTCCGCTCCCGCCATCATTCGGGTGGCGTGTTCGTAGCAGGCGAGGCCGGTCACCTGGTCAAGGGCGTAGCGGTGCGCCAGTAGTGTGTGCACGCTGCGGTCAAGCAGGACGACCGCGGTCGGGTTCGAGCGGGCGTAGCTGGTGCGGTCGGACTCGATAGCCAACAGTCGACGCAGCCCAGCGTCGTCCTCGGCGAGGGACTGTGGCACTGCCGGGGGCAGGAACCGGCCGCCGCCGACGTGATCGGCGAAGCACTGCACATATGTGGCTCCCGGGTCACGCAGCTCCGACAGCAGCCGACGGGCCAGGGTGGTCTTCCCGGCGCAGCACGGTCCTTCCACAGCCACCCACAGGCGGGTATCAGTCATGCGGCCTGCCGGCGTTCGGTCTTGCCGACGCCGGACCCTCCTCTCAACAGACGGACAGCGCCGACGAAGCCGCCAACGCCGAACAGGATGGTCGCCACCGGACAGGCCAGCAGCCGGAGCAGCCGCCGACCCGCCGAGGCGGGCGCGCCGAAGACGCGATCAATCGCCATCAGTTGGAGCAGATAGACAGCGGTGAGCGCGCTGGCCGCGATACGCAGGACGGCGGGCCCGAGGATCAGCAGGCCCACTGTTGCCGGCGGCACGACGGCGCAGCCGAGCCATTCCAACGCCGACCCCCAGGCCGAGGCCGTCTGCAACCGTGCCCGCCAGCCCGGCTGGGTTGATGGATCATGCAGGTACCGCCAGGCACGGGCGGGGCCGAAGAACCACCGCGAGGCTTGTTCCACCTGCCGTGCGGGCGTGTCCGGAACCTCAGCCTGGTCGAGGCTGGGCACGGCGACCATGGGCACGTTCCGTGACCCGAGATAGAAGCTGTAATGCATGTCCTCCAACGGCGAGCACGCTGGAAACGGCAGGTCGAGCAGCAGGGACAGTCGTATGCACAGACCGTGGGTGGTGACGTGGGCGTATACGTACGAACACAGCCACCGTTTGAGTGGGCCGGCTGCGGCGGACCGGTTACGCAGCCGGGGTATCTCGAACCCGGCGACGAACCGGTTAGCGCGTAGGGCGCCGCCTTCACCGACGGCCCACGCCAGCCACGACAGCACACCGCGCACCGGTGGCCGGGTGCGGACCTCGAAGCGGGAGGACTGGTGGAAGACGCTGGCCTCGGGTGAGGCCGCTATGGCTCGGGTGAACTGGTCGAGGGAATCGTTCGGTGGGCGGGAGTCTGCGTCGTAGCAGGTCAGGAACGCCTCCGAGGGCGATACCCCGGGCGGCAGCAGAGACGCGCATTGGGCCGCAGCGAAGTTGAGCTGGTCGCCCTTCAGCCCGTCCGGGTCGGCGTAGTGAAGGTGGATCAGCCTGTGCTCAGCGGCGAGTTGCTCGACGACCTTCACCGTGTCCTCGCTGTCGTGCTGGAACGCCTCGACGGCCTCCCGTGCGGTGGTAATCACGATGAGCTGCGCGGCATGCCCACGTGCCATTGCGGTCAGGTGAGCGGCGGCATCGGCGATGATGCCGGCCTCACGCAGCACCGGAACCACGACGAAGAAGATCGGATCCGGGGACGAGTGTGCGGGGGCCGGAGGGATGCCGGCGGCGGTGAAGCGGCAGGAACGGATAACGCCGGACAGGATGAACAGTTGCCGAACCAGGGCAGCGCCGAGCAGCCCGGAGACGGCGAGTGCCGACACGGTCATGGGGCCGTGGCCCGAACACGCTTGACCCCGGCGCGCCCGTCATCGCCGACCGGGAGGTGCGTGCCAACGTGTGTCTTCGCTGCCGCCGGCTCCGCTGTGCCGTCGCCGGCCGGGTCGGCCTGCTGGTAGCTGAGCTTGCGCTGCCCTTGGATGAAGTGGGTCGGATCCGTGATCGGTGGTCCGGCGTAGGGAACGGCCTCGTCTCCGCCCCACCGGGCAACGTACTGGGCTTGGAAGCCGTCGCACACTGGCTGTAACGCGCACCCGCCACAGGCGGGCACGTGCACGTAATGGTGACGCTGCTGCTGACGCTGGGACGCCTCGCCGTACCACTGCGGCGACGGCGGCCCCTCATGGCCCGCGTCGTACCAGGAGTTGTAGTCCCACTCGTGCGGGTCATAAGGGAGCTGGTAGCCGGTGTAAACGTGCGCCTCGCGGCCGGGGAGCTGGCACGGCGGCATGTACCGCACGTTCGCCTCGACGCCGTGGGCGGTGCACCGGTCGATCGCCCTAGCCAGGTAGGGGGCGATGTCCGAGTGCCGCGCCTGGAACTCGATCTCCGGCTGCGCGGTCCATTCGAAGTACGGGTTGAAGGTGAGGAAGTTGACCACCCGGGCACCCTTCTCCCCGGCGAGGTCAGCGATGGCCTCCAGCTCGGTGAGGTTGTCCCGAATCATGGTCACGTTGAATCGGAACGGCACACCGAGGGTGTTCAGGTTGTCCAATGCGGCCATCTGCCGGGCGAAGTTGTCCCGGCCCCGGCCGTGGATCTCGGCCACCGTGTCACCGATACCGTGGATCGACACGAGGAAGTCGTGGATACCCGCCTCAACGTAGGCGCGGGCGCGGTCCAGGGCGGCCAGATGCATTCCGTGGGTGATGACCGTCGGGCGCAGCCCGATCCGAGCAGCGTGCGCCACGATGTCCAACGCCTGCGGATGCAGGGTCGGTTCACCGCCCATGAAGTCCACGAACTCGTTGCCGTAGAAGTGGCGGAACTTGTCCAGCGCGGCGGTGGCCTCACCGACTGGCATCCACGCCTTCTCCCGGCTGGACACGAGTTCGTCGTAGCAGAACTTGCACCGCACGTCGCAGCGCAAGCCCAACCACAGGACGCCGCGCCGGGTCGGTTGCCGCTGTGTTGACCAGACGGGCGGCAAGGGGGTCGTAGTCATCGCCGTCTCCTCCTCCGAGTGAGCCGTGTCGTTGGTCAGGTGTCATAGGTAGAGCTGGCGGAATCGGATAGCGCCGTGCAGCTCGCCGACGAGCACGCCGGCCGCTTCCACGAGTTGCAGGGCGGCCCGCGACGCCGGTCCGCCGTCGCCCCTGGCCAACGCCCGCAGCGCCCCGGGAACGGCCGTCAGCGCCCGTCCAGCGCGCCGCCATGGGTACGTGTCGAACACGAACCGTTTGCCCGACACCCGCCTGTACTTGGCGAACAGCAACACCTGATAGACGGCGTAGCCCCGGAACCGGCGGAAGTGAGCGGCCAGCCCGGACCGGTCCTCATGCAAGATCACCGCATCGGGTACCAGCCCGATCGGATGCCCGGCGAGACCGAGTTTGTAGCAGGCGTCCACGTCGTTGCCCGACCGCAGTTCCTCATCGAAGCCACCCGCCCGGCGCAGGTACTCGGTGACGAAGCCGGAGTTCGCCCCAACGACGTACGGCAGATGTAGAGCGGGGAGATAGTTCAACGAGGTCTGCCCGTCGACCACGGTGATCGCGTGCCGCTGAGTCCACGTCCGCGGCTCGTACTTCTCGATAGCGCCACCGACTGCCCCGAACCGACCGCTGGCGAGTCCCGTGGTCATCTTCTCGATCCAGTCAGGGCGAGCCACACAATCCGCGTCGGTCATGAGCAGAAACCGACCCCTGGCGGCGGCTAGCCCGACGTTGCGTGCCGCCGCCATGTTCGCCACGGGCAGATGTAGATACCGCACCACCCCGCCCAACCCGTCTACATCCGCCAGGACCGCGCTGCCGTTCTCCACAATCCAGACCTCGTACGCATCTGGCGGGATCGTCTGATGGGTGAGGGAGTCGAGCAGCCGTCGAGCCCGGCCATCTCCGCAAACCGCGACGACCACCGAGGCCAGCAGGTCCGGCTCAGCCACGGAACTGCCGACACATCGACGGAACCAGCCCCAAGGTCATGTGCCGAGGCGCCGAACACTGCTGGCAGAACGAGATCCGGTCACGGCGAAACCGCTCGAACTCCTGGCCGGTCCATACGTCGCTCAGCGGCCGGTCCGTGATGTTGCCGACCTCGCCCTCGTGCGAGATCTCCACCAGGCAGCACGGCAGCACCCGACCGTCCGGCTCGGCCAGCGCGTAGTAGTTCGGCACTGTGCAGGCTTTGCGCACGGAGGCCATGTCCGGCCAGTAGATGCCCTGCGCGTAGTTGGAGTCGGGGTTCTCCCGGGAGAAGAACGTGGCCAACACCTGCACGGCGTTCGCCTGGACGATTTCGGCGGTCTTCCTCTCCTGCAAAATCGCCATGATTGCCGGTACCGTCTCGTTCCGGAACTCGCGGATCTCCGGTTCGGTGAGCAGCGACTTCCCCGTGGTGTCGCCGTAGACATTCATCAGGTAGATCGAGGCGATGCCCGTGTCCACGCAGTGCGCCACTAGCTCCGGGATGTCCCGGAAGTTGTCGCGGGTGATCACGGTCATGTAGTTCATCCGGAACTCCGGGAAGTCGGCCCCCGCCCGCCGAACCGTGTCGATCGCCTTCATGATCGTCGGTAGGGCGTTGCGGACCCCGCGAAGCTTGGCGTACTTCGCCGGGTCCAGGGTGTCCACCGAAAAGTTCCACGCCCCGAGTCCGGCGTCAATGATCTCCCGTGCCTTCTCGACCGTCACACCGGTGCCTACCGAGTTCATGAACACGAACACCCCCGGGTGCCGTTTCGCCGCTTGGATGATCTCGACCAGATGGGGATACAGCAGCGGGTCGCCGCCGGACAGTTGGAACTCCTTCATGCCCAGCGCCGCCGCCTCATCGATGCTGCGTAGCGCCAGGTCCAGCGGCATGTGTCCCGGATTCGGGATTCGGGTCGACCCGTTGCTGGGCAGCAGCCGCAGCGCTTGCTTCTTTTCCGTGACCATGCCCTGGTAGTAGTCCTGCCGAAGATCGCAGTACGGGCAGCGGTGATAGCAGTAGACCGTCGGCTTGAGGACGAACTGAGCGAGAGGGGGCGGTTCGACCTGCGCATTCATCGGCTTGCACCTGACCTTCGCGAGATCCGACCACGAGGCAGGACGGCCGGCGGTCTCACGCGCCGGAGTCGTCCCAACACCCATCGTCGGCTCGGACGTTGGCTAGGTTCAATGGCCGGACGGTAGTTGTACGAAAAGCTGTTCGGACCATCGCATTGCCAGCCTGTCGAGCCGTCGCCCCGCCTCAGTGAGGCATCGGGGGGAGCGTCGGATCGAACGGGACGAGAGGACATTCAGTACCTGAACCGGCGTCAGAACGGAGAAATCATCATCGCCACCCTGCTGTTCGCCGAGATACACGCCCGCGTCGGGGATGAGTCGGTTACAGGCCCGACCCGCTGTCGCAGCCCGGGGGGCGGCGACCGAACGCTCGACAGGGAGATGGCGCCAACACAGGACTGTTCTACGTCGGACCGGACGAGCGATAGCCGAGTGTCGTTACGCGGCGAACGCGACGGCCAGCAGCCAGCCGGCGACCAGTGCTGGCCCCGTTGGCGACGGGTTGGCACGGCCTGCTCGTTTGCTATCGCGGGCGATGCCCACGGAGCCTTGGAAAACCAACCCAGCCAAGAGGCCAGCAACTGCTACCTGCCAGCTCAGCCAGCCAAGATTGAACGTGATCGCACCCGCGAGTACGACGTCGCCGAGGCCGAGTTGGCCTGGCATGGCTAGGGCCACGAGCAACAGGATGGCCGAGGTGACACCTCCGGCTCCGGCAGCCCGAAGCAACGGCTCCACATCTCCGCTCAGGACGGCCGCGGCGAGGAAGATCAAGCCGGAGGAGAGCCACAACGAGCCGGTGAGTCGATGGGGCAGTCGACGGCATCGCAGGTCGATGATTGCGAGTCCTACCCCGAGCACCGCGAAGAGCCAGAAGGCCGGAAGTGCGATGCCTGGAGGGACGGTTGCACCAGTGATGGCGGTGGCGGTGGCGGCGAGGACGGCGGTGCCGATCACCTCTGTGGGGTGTGCCGGTCTGCCGGTCCACCATCGGGCGGGTAGGCGAACTGGGCCGGATCCCTGCGCGCCGTACGCGATGGCGGCTATCGGGACGCCAGCTATCGCACCGGCGAGGCCGAGGACGGTCGCGGCGAGGCTGCTCGTCATTGATGCCGGGTCCGTTCGCCGCTCGCGCGGTGCTGCCGGCTCCACCGATCGCTCTCGCCGTGGGGATCAAGCAGCCTCATGACGCTGGTCGGCTGGTAGTCCACGCCTTGGTCCTGTTGGTGCCTCGCCGCGATCAAGCCGCGTCACCTCCCGTGACGAAATCGATGCAAGATCAGTTCTTCTCTCTACAGGGTGACTGTCTCTGACGGCAGTGGCTACGTGGCTTGTGTTGCCTCCTCTTGACGTGCTCCCCACACCTGGTCCCAAGGTACGGCCGCCCGCTCGCGCACGCCGTTGGGCCCACTCAATACGACTCAACAGGCGTCACCAGGCGACACATGGAGTCAACAGGTGTCACCTATACAGCGCCCACCCAAGGCGGATACGTTGGGGCTGTCATCGAAATTACGCAGGCGTTCGGGCCGACGGTGTTCTTGGTGCTGGTCCTGTTACGGCATGACCAGTGCCATCGACGCTCGTGCGATTCTTCGGAATCCGCAGCATTCAGCGCTCTGTGCGGCGTCACGCTGCAAAAAGCGACTGGCGACTTTGGAGACGGTCGGTGATTTGTTGCCAGCGTGACGCTTGGCAAAGCTGACTGTCATCAGCGGCCTTTCAGGAAATTAGGAGGTGGCAGGTGTTGACTCGCCTGCTCTTGGCTTGTGCTGTCGGTGCGTCGGTGCTACTTAGCGCTGCTTGCAACTCCGGCGACCGTAGCGAGCCACAACCGACCCCGGCGACATCGCCGACCAGTGCGGCCGTCGAGCCGAGCGCCGCCGCTGAGGGTGACGCTGTTGCTGCGTACCGGGGCATGTGGGATGCCTTTGTGGAGGCGGGCAAGGTGTCGGATCCCGATGCCCCCGTCTTACGTAGGTACGCCTCGCATCAGGCGCTCAGGCTGATCGTCACCGCGCTCCACACGAACCGGCAGCAGAAGGAGGTCATCCTCGGCGAGCTGGTGATTGACCCGAAGGTCACGGCTCTGACGCCAGCGGGGGACCCCACCAAGGCCACGATCCTGGACTGCGTCAACGACGAGAAGTGGTTGGAGCACAAGGCGTCCGGCGGTCTAGTCAACGACGAGCCTGGCGGTAGGCACCGGACGACCGCGACCGTCGACCGGACCGCCGAGGGCTGGCGGGTCAGCTCATTCATCTTGGAGGAAGCGGGAACATGCTGACGGCTACGCGAAGGCTTGTGGCTCTGGCCGCCGTCGCGGTGGCGGTGCTCGTGGCGGTGCCGGCAGTTGCCTATGCCGATGGTGGTACCGGTGGTGTGGAGTGCAGCAGGGGCGACCCGAACCCGGCCTGTGACGTCAACGCCGGTGCTCCTAGCCGGCCGGGCAATCCGAACGGCGGCAACGGTGGGGGCCGGGGTGGGGATGGCACGTGCCGCAACCCGGACGGTGAGGAGATTCCGTGCGAGCGGGACGGGGCGTGGGCCGGACCGGATGGCTGCTACTACGGGCCCACCGACCCGTCGCCTTCCACGATCGAAGCCCTCGGAGGTCAGCCCGACGGTGAGGGCGGCTGGTACATCCGGACGTGCTACGGCGATGACAGCTCGTTTGGTGGTGTGGTGTGGATCGCGGGTGCCCCACCGGTGGTCTCCCCGGCGGTGTTGGCGCGGCAGGCACGAGCGCGTCTTGATCTGCCGAGGGTCGGCATTCGCATGAACCCGCCGGGTGACCAGCTCGTCAACCTGCCGGCGTGGCTGGCGCTCGACCCCGCGTCGTGGAGGTCGCGGTCGGCTACCGCCTCGGTTCCTGGGGTCGCCGTAACGGCGACGGCGCGGCCGGTGAGGGCGAGTTGGTCGATGGGTGACGGGGTGACGGTGACGTGCACTGGGCCGGGAACCCAGTGGACCTCGGGTACCAATCCGGTGAAGGCGTCGCCTGACTGCGGGCATGTCTACCAGCGGTCCTCGGCTGGCGCACCGGGTGGGCGCTACATCGTGACGGTCACGATCATGTGGGAGGTGACCTGGGCCGGGGCCGGGCAGTCCGGCACGGTGCCGGGGCTGACCACGACCGGGCAGGTGCCGACCCGGGTCCAGGAGTCGCAGGCGGTCGTCCGCTAGCCAGCCAACCAGTTCGTTCGAGCGCCGCATTCCGAGAGGACACGTCATGGCGCTGGATTCCGTGCGCCCAAAAACAGGTCGCGAAGATCGTCCGACGGTGGCTACGACCCGGGCGGGGCGGGGGCCGTGGCGGGCGGCTCGGCGGCGTCGCCGGTTGCCGTTCGTCGCGCTCGGCGGGCTGCTGGTGATCGTGTGCGTGCTGGCCTACGCCTACGGCGCCGCGCAGCTCGGTGACCGGGTTCAGGTACTCGCGGTCGCGCGGCCGGTGACGGCCGGGCAGCCGATCACGGCTGCCGACCTCAAGCAGGTCTCCGCTGCCCATGATCCCGGGGTGCGGCTGGTTCCGGCCTCGCAAGCGGTGAAGGTGGTTGGTCGTACGGCGGTGGTGCCGCTGGTGGCCGGGACGCTGCTGACCCCGGAGTTGCTCGGGGATGCCGCGTTTCCGCCGGGCGGGCAGGTGACCGCCTCGCTCGCCTTGAAGCCGGGCCAGTATCCCCAAGGGCTTGCGGCGGGGGCGCGGGTGTCCGTCTACGTCTCGACGACCGCGCGGGACGGCGGCCAGTCGGCTCCGGCGGCCAGCTCAGCGGCGGCCCCGGCCCGGATGTCGGCCGTGGTGCTGAGAGTTGACCTCGCCGGTGATGGCGAGGGCTCGACCGTCGTCACGCTCCTGCTGGCCGCGTCAGACGCGCCGCAGTTGGCGGCAGCTCCGTCCGGCGGTGTGGTGCTGATGCAGACCTCGCCCGAGAGGGACTGACATGCCTCTGCTGGCGGTGACGTACGTGAAGGGTCGTCCGGGTGCGACGACGACGGCACTCGGGTTGGCCGCGGTCGCGCCGGAGTGGGCGCGTCCGGTGGTGGTGGAGTGCGATCCGGCGGGTGGGGACCTGATGCGCCGGCACCGGTTGGCGGCGGCACCGAGCGTGGTGGACCTGGCCGCCGCCGCCCGGGGCGCGGCGAGTTCCGGAGATGTGTTCGCCGCCGCGTCGCAGCCGGTGACGGTGCGGGAGGAGGCGGCGGTGCCGGTGGTGGTCGCCCCGGCGGGCGGTGCGCAGACCCGCGCCGCGTTGCCGGAGCTGACCGGCAGCGGCCGGACGATGCTGACCACCTCCGATCGGGTGGTCCTGGTGGACTGCGGCCGGCTGGAGCCTGGTTCCCCGGTGTGGCCGTTGCTGCGGCTCGCCGATGTGGTGTTAGTGCTGGCTCGGGCAAACGCCGACGAGGTGGCCCATCTGCGCGAGTACCTGGGCGACCTGGTCGACGCCGGCAGGGCTCGCCTGGCGGTGCTGCTCGGCGCGGGCGGCGTCTACTCGACGGCGGACGTGGCGGATGTCCTCGCAACCCACATCGGGCAGGAGTTGGCCTTCGATCCGCAGGCGGTGAGCGTCCTCGGTCCGCTGCCGCATGACCGGCAGGCGGCTGGGGTACTCGGCGGGGAGCTGGTGGCGGGCCGGCGGTGGCGTCGCCTGCCTCTGATGGTCGCGTACGCGCGGCTGTGGACCGACCTCGCCTCGTACCTGCCAGCCGTGGCCCCGCAGCCCACCGACGTAGCCACGGAGACGACACCATGACCAGCCCGTCTCCGTCGCTCCTGGGGGCCGGCGAGTCCGGCGAGATCGCGGTGGTGGGGCGCATCCGCCGGGAGGTCGCCGAGCGGCTGACCCGGGCCGCGCGGGCGCACGAGACGGCGACCGGTTCGCTGATGCCGGCCGACGAGCGCGCGGCGATGACGCGCCGGTTGATCGGCGAGGTTCTGGACGTGTACGCCACGGAGGAGATGAACGCCGGGCGTGCGCCGCTGCGCCCGGAGGTCGAGTCGCGGGTGGGCCGGGCGGTGGCGGACATGCTGCTCGGCGCGGGCGGCCTGCAACCACTGCTGAACGACGAACGGATCGAGGAGGTCAACGCCAACGGCTGTGACCAGGTGTTCGTACGCTACAGCGACGGCACGCGCGGCCAGGTTGGGCCGATCGCCGATTCGGATGCGGAGATGGTGGAGCTGATCCGCCGCCTGGCCGCCGACGCTGGGCGGGCGGAGACCGGCGGTGAGGGCGCGGAGGAACGCCGCTGGGATCGAGCCGCGCCGATCCTGAATCTGCAGCTCGCGGACGGCTCCCGGTTGCACGCGGTCATGTCGGTGGCCCGGCGTCCGTCGCTGTCGATCCGCCGGCACGGCTACGTGAAGGTCACCCTGGCCGACCTGGAGCAGCTCGGCACCGTCAACCCGGTGCTGCGGGAGCTGTTCGCCGCTGCGGTGCGGGCGAGGCTGAACGTCCTCATCGCCGGGCGCACCGGCGCCGGCAAAACCACTCTCCTGCGCGCGCTTGCGTCGGCGATCCCACGCGACGAACGGCTCGTGACGATCGAGGACGCCTACGAGCTGGCCCTCGACGCGGACAAAGCTGTGCATCCGGACGTGGTGGCGTTGCAGTCGCGGGAGGCCAATGTCGAGGGCGAGGGCGCGATCGACATGAGCAGCCTGTTCCGCTCTGGGCTGCGGATGTCGCCGGACCGAGTCATCGTCGGGGAGATCCGCGGGCACGAAGTCATCCCCATGCTCAACGCGATGAGCCAAGGTAACGACGGCAGCCTCGGGACGGTCCATGCCTCGTCCTCCGCCGGGGCGTTCAACAAGCTCCTGATCTACGCCGCGCAGGCGCCGGAACGCCTCGACGCAGCCACCACGTACCTCCTTGTTGCCGAGGCGGTGCACCTGGTCGTGCATTTGGGGTTTGTCGCTGACGGCGCGGTGCGCGCGGTGACCTCGGTGCGGGAGGTGGTCAGCGCGGACGGGCTGGCCGTGTCCAGCAACGAGATCCTCCGCCCCGGCCCCGATGGGCGGGCGGTCCCTGGTGCGCCGCCGTCGACCGGCCTGCTGTCGGCGCTGGCCGGGTGTGGCTTCGACCCGGGGTTGCTCGACGAGGCCCGCACCGCCCCGGGTGGGGGGTGGGCGTGATGGTGTTGACGGTGCCCCTCGCCGCCCTGCTGGGGGCCGGAACCGCGTCCGGGCTGCTGCTGGTCACGTTGGGCCTGTCGCGCCGGGACAACGGACCCGTCGACTCCACCACCGAGTCGTGGCTGTCGAGGCTCACCTCGACGCGTGAGCGGGTCGACCGGCGGCGGGTAGCCCTGTGCCTTGCCGCTGGTGTGGTTGTCGGTGTGGTGACCCGCTGGCCGGTCGCGGCGGCCCTGTCAGCGGCCGGGGCGTGGATGCTACCGGCCATCATCGGCCCGGACCGCGACCACACCCGCCGGGTGGCCCGGATCGAAGCCATCGCCACCTGGACCGAGGCGCTGCGGGACAACCTGTCCGGCGCGGCCGGGCTCGAACAGGCGATCACCGCCATCGCGATCGAAGCCCCAGAGCCGATCCACGACGAGGTAACCCTCCTCGCCGTGCGCCTACGGCGCAGTTGGCGGCTACCTGACGCACTGCGCGCGTTTGCCGCCGAGCTGACCGACCCGACCGCCGATCTCGTCGTCGCCGGGCTCGTGATGGCCGCACGGGGCAACGCCGGGCAGCTCGGCGACGTGCTGGGCGAGCTGGCCGCGTCCGCGCGGGCGAAAGTCGCCTCCCGGCAACGCGTCGCCGCCGCCCGCAAACGCAACCGCACCTCCGCGCGGGTCATCGTCGGTACCACCCTCGCGATGGCCGGGCTCCTCGCCATGCTCAACCGAAGCTATCTGGCTCCGTTCGACACGGCAGCCGGTCAGCTCGTGCTGCTGGCCACCGGTGGCTGCTTCGCCGCCGCGTTCGCATGGCTTGGCCGACTCATGCGCGACCGCGACACAGCGAGGATATTGGCGGGGGTCGCCGCGCCGGCTAAGGCTGAGGCGGCGTCGACATGACCGGGCTGGTGTTCCTGGCCGGGCTCGGCACCGGAGTGGGGCTGTGGCTCCTGGTGGTCGGCTGGTTCCCCCGCCCACCCCGCATGGACAAGGCCCTTGACGCCCCGCACGGGCTCGACCGCGCCGCCGAGGCCGGCACCTTCGGGTGGTCGGGGCGGTGGGGCCGCCCGGCGGTGCGGTGGCTGCGCCGTACCGGCCTGCCTCTGACCTCGACCCGCCGTGACCTCGCGACCGTTGACAAGCCGGTGGACCTGCACCTGGCCGAGCAGGCGACCGCGACGGTGCTCGGGCTGCTGCTGCCTCCGGTCGCCGCCGGGCTACTCGCTCTCGGCGGTGTCGGTTCCGGCCTCGCCGTGCCGGCCGCCGCGTCGTTGCTGCTCGGCGTGGTCGGGTTCCTTGCCCCGGAGCTGTCGGTGCGCTCGGACGTCGCCAAGCACCGGGCCGCGTTCCGTGACGCGTTGTCGTCGTTCCTGGATCTGGTCGTCATCAGCCTCGCGTCCGGGGCGGGGGTGGACCAGGCGCTCGACGACGCGGCGAAGGTCGGCTCCGGCCCCGCCTACACCGAACTGCGGTACGCGCTGACCGAGGCACGGCTGGCCCGGGTACCACCGTGGGACATCCTCGCCGCCCTCGGCCGCCGCGTCGCCGTCGCCGAGTTGCAGCAGCTCGCCGCCACCGTCGGCCTCGCCGGCACCGAAGGGGCGAAGGTACGCGCGTCACTGCGCTCCCGCGCCATCGCCCTACGCGCACGGCAAATCACCGACGTCGAGGGCGAGGCCAACGCCGCCACCGAGCGCATGGCTCTTCCCATCGTCGCCCTGTTCGCCGGCTTCCTGATCTTCCTCGGCTATCCCGCGATGGCCGCCGTACTCGGCGGGCTGTAGGAGGCCCGCCAGTTCACCAATCCCGAACAGCCACGAGATCCCTTACCGCATTGGAGGAACGCGCAATGTCCGCTCTCATCAGCTACCTCACCGCCGAGCTGCGGCACCGCTGGCAGGCGGTGCGCGACACCAAGGACGGCGGCTACTCCACCGAAGCCGTCCTCGTCACCGCCGTGCTGGTGACCCTCGGGGTCGTGGTCATCGGCATCATCGCGGTCAAGGTGACCGACAAGGCCAGCAGCATCAACCTCGGCTGACCGATGCCGCCGGCCATCCGGAACCACCGCGTCGAGCGCCCACCTTCCCCGGCGCTCGACGCGGCCCGGCGGCTACGCACCCGGTGCAGGCACGTGGCTGCCCGTTCCGACGCGGGCGCCGCCACCGCCGAGCTGGCCATCGCGATGCCGCTGCTGCTGCTCATCGTCATGTTCGTCATCCAGGCCGGAGTGTGGATGCACGCCACCCACATCGCTCAAAGCGCCGCGACCCGGACGGCCAACGCTGCCGCCGGCTACCAATCGAGTGCCGCCGCCGGCCGGGACGCGGGCGAGCAGACCCTCGCCGCGATCGGCAACGGCGTCCTCAAGGAACCGTCGGTGTCGGTGACCCGCACCGCCACCGAGGTCCGGGCCGAGATCGTAGGGACAGCCTCGACCGTGGTTCCTGGCGTCCGGTGGACCGTCCGCGCCACCGTCGTACGACCCGTAGAGCGCTTCGTACCCCCCAGCGGAGCCGCACCATGATCCGGGCCGGATTGCTCCGCCGGCTGCGACAGGTCATCGCCTTCGGCGACCGGGGGGCGAGCACCACCGAGGCGACCCTCGTTACCCCGCTGCTGGTGGCTGTGCTGCTGTTCGTGGTGCTGTGCGGGAGGTTGGTCTCCGCGCAGATGGACCTCGATGCCGCCGCCAGCGCCGCGGCCCGGTCCGCCTCCCTCGCCCGCGCCGACGCCGCCGCACGCACCCAGGCCGACCGCGCCGCCCGGGAGACCCTCGCCGCCCGCGCGGTCACCTGCCAGCAGGTCAATGTCACCGTGTCCACCGGCGGGCTCCGTCCCGGCGGCGCGGTCACCGTGACAGTGGAGTGCACCGTTGCCCTGTCCGACCTCGCCCTACTGTCCGTGCCCGGCTCCCGCACGACGCGGGCCACGGCGACCTCGCCAATCGACGTGTGGAGAGGCGGCGCTTCGTGAGGCAACCCGATGCCGGCCGCTGGCGGCGGCTCCGCGAGCGCACCGGAGACGACTCCGGCCAGGTGACCGCGTTCACGGTCCTGATGATTGTCGCCCTGCTCGCCGTGGCCGGGCTGGTCTTCGACGCCGGCTTGGCCCTCATGCAGAAGGTTCGTGCCCTCGACATTGCCCAGGCGGCGGCCAGGGCCGGGGCGCAGGAGCTGGACCTGTACCAGTACCGCACCCGCAACATTGCTGTGCTCGACCCCGTCCGCGCCGCGTCGGCCGCGCGGGCGTGGCTGGCCTCGGCGGGCGCGACTGGCGAGGCCACCGCGACCACGACCACAGTCACCGTGACCGTACGGCGGACCAGTCGCGCGCAGCTCCTGCAGATCGTTGGCGTGCGGCAGCTCGACGTGTCCGCCTCCGCGACCGCCACCGCTGTGCAGGGCATCACCGGCCCCAACACCTGACCCTATGCATTGGGAGAGGACGACCCGCATGTTGCGCGCCGTCGCCGCCATCGCCCGGACGGCGCGTGCCCTGCTCGCGTTCGCCGTGCTGGCCGGCTTCACCGCCGGGGTGCCGTGGCTCCTGATCGTCGCGGCCGGCTGGCCCCTCGACTGGATCGGCTGGCCAACCCCCAACGCGATACCGAGCCTGGCCGGCCTGTCTAGCGCGGTCACGAGTCCGTGGTCCGATGGCATGGTTCTCGCGCTGCTGGCCACGATCGGCTGGGTGCTGTGGGCGCAGTTCCTTCGCGACACCACCATCGAGATCATCGAAGTGGCCGCCGCAGCGTCAGCTACCCGGCGCGGCCAACCTCGTCCACTGTCGAGGCGGCGCGGCCCGATCCGATGGGTCGCGGCCGTCCTCGTCGGCGCGGTCGTCGCAGCCGTGCTGTTCGACGCCGCCCGCGCCTTCACCAGCCCCGCGACTGCGAGTGCGGCTGCCGCTGACGCCGCACGCCGCCCGGCCGTGACCGTCGCCCCCGCACACCCCGCCGCCCCGCCGACCGCGCAACACAGCCCACGCCCGGCGCTCACCATCGACGTGTCCGCCACCAGCACCGCCCGCCCGCTCGCCACCCACCGAGACAACCCCGCCGTTCCCGCCTGGGCACGCGACGCCCCGGGCGGGACACACCGCGTCGTCGCCGGAGACAACCTGTGGGACCTCGCCGAGCAGTATCTCGGCGACCCGCACCGCTGGCGGGAGATCTACAAACTCAACCGGGGACACGAACAGGCAAACGGCTACGCCCTCACCGACCCCGACGAGATCCACGTCGGCTGGGTCCTCGCTCTCCCCGCCCGCGCGGCGCCAGCGGCAGCCAAGCCATCCCACACCGAGAATTCCCCGTCCAGCGGCCCCGGAACCATCGCATCCGAGGCCACCGAGACCGCCCCGGCCGTCCCACCGCCCGCGCCACCGGCCAGTGCCACCCCAACCCCCAGCACCCCGGAACCGAGCACCCCATCATCCCCTGCCGCCGGACCGAGCACACCCGCCGACTCGCCCGATGTCGCTACCCCCGCGCCGGGCACCGACCCCTCCGACGACCGGCCCGACAAGGAGGCCGGGATCACCCTGCCGGCGCAGGGCTGGATCAGCCTCGGCCTGGCCGCTGCCATCGCCGCCGTCGCCGGGCTGCTCCGCCTGCAACGACGCCGCCGCGCCCGACTCACCTTCCCCGCCCCGGCCAGCACCGCGCCGCAACCCGCCCCGACACCGCCATCTCTGGCCCGAGTCGACACGATCGGTAGCCGGCACCTCGGCCCCGGCACCGGCGACCACCGACCCGCGATGCCGGCTGTGCCGGCCCCGGTCGGCCTTGACGCCGACGCCGCCGAGGTCAGCCTGTTCCACCTGCCCGGTCCCGGCGTCGCCCTACACGGCGACGGAGCCATACCGGCGGCCCGCGCCATCCTCGCCTCCGTCCTGACCACCAACGTGGCCAAGACCGCCGTCCGACGGCCGGTGGTCGTCACGACCGCCGTCCTGCTCACCCGGCTCCTGCCCGAGGACGCCCCGGCGGTGGGCCTGGACCCCGACGGCACCGCCTACGACGGGGAACGCCTCATCGTGCTCGCCGACATCGCGGCGGCGGTCACCCACGCCGAGGAGGAGATGATCGGCCGGCGCCGGCTGCTGGACACCTTCGACGCCGAGACGATCAGCGACCTCAACACCCGCACCGACCACGCCGAGACGCAACCGCCGTACGTGCTGCTCATCGAGTCCAGCCCCCGGCACGCCGCCCGCCTCCAGGCCGTCGCCACCCACCGCGCCGCCCTGGACCTGCACCCCGTCATCCTCGGCCAGCACGACGGCATCCCCACCATCGAGATCACCGCCGACGGCACCACCACCGGCGACGACCCGCACCCGGTGACCCGGCTGTCCACCCTCGGCGCGGACGACCTCGCCGCCATCCTGACCATGCTCACCGACACCCTGGCCCGGCCCGAGGCCGGCGCTGACGTCGACGATCCGCCGGCCGAGATCTCACCGGCCGCGGTGACCGTCGAGGCGACCGAGCCGGTACCGGTCCAGCCCGACGACGCGGCGGCCCTGGTCCGGCTCCGGGTGCTCGGCCCGGTCACCGTCGCCACCGACGCCGGCCCGATCGCCACCGGAATGCGCAGCGGCTCCTACACCGCGCTCGCCGTCCTCGCCGCCCACCCCGCCGGCCGCAGCCTCGACCAGCTCGCCGCCCACCTGCACCCCGACGTCGACCCGACCGCCGCCGTCAAACGCGTACGAACGGACATCACCTCCGCCCGTCGGGTGCTCCGCGCCGCCACCGGCCACGACGAACTCATGTTCATCGTCTACGACCCGGCCACCGGCCGATACCAGCTCGACCCGCAGACCGTCACCGTGGACCTCTGGCAGATGCTCACCGCCATCGACCAGGCCACCAGCAGCGACGACGAGGCAATCACGCTCGCCGCGCTACGCCGGGCAACCGACCTGTACGCAGGCGACTTCGCCGAAGGCCACGACCACACCTGGGCCACCGACTACGCCACCAGCTACCGCCACCAGATCATCACCGCCCACGCCCGCATCGCCGAGATCCTCGAACCCGACCACCCCGACCAGGCCATCGCCGCCCTCGAACACGCCGCCGACCTCGACCCGGTCAACGAGGAGCTGTACCAACGGATCATGCGCATCCACGGCCGCCAGCACCGCCCCGACGCCGTACGGCGCAGCCTTCGCCGGCTGGAGGAACGCCTCGCCGACCTCGGCGACGCCGAACCGTCCCAGGCCACCCGCCGGCTCGCCGAACGACAGCTCCGACCCGTCGCCCCGGCCAGCCGAGGCCGGCCATGAACGAGAGCCGACTTCAGGGGATGCAATGGGCCGTGCGAGCGACACTGGCCCTCGGCGTAGCCGCCTCCGTCACCGCGAACATCCTGCACGCCCGAGCGAACCCGATCTCCCAGGCCATCGCGGCATGGCCACCGCTGGCATTGCTGATCACCGTCGAGCTGGTCACCCGGGTACCCGTCCACCGCCGTTCACTCGGCGTGATCCGGATCGTCGCCGCCTCGGCCATCGCCGCCATCGCCGCCTGGATCAGCTACCACCACATGGTCGGAGTCGTCGCCCGCTACGGCGAGACCGGCACCGTGCCCTACCTCCTACCACTCTCAGTGGACGGGCTGATCATCGTCGCCTCGGTATCACTCGTGGAACTCGCCGCCCGCCGCCGCGAAGCCGAACGCCAACCACACGCCGTGCCGGCCGACGTACCCGCCGCGCCGTCCCCGGCTGAAACCGCCGCACCGGCGCCCGTGGCACCTGCGCACAGCACCAGCGATACCGTGCCACCCGATCGGAGAGCGCTGCCCGAGCGGTCGACCGTCTACGTGGGTGCTGGCACATCCGGCCTCGATACGGCTCTCGACACCGTCGAACGCCCCGTAGGCGAGGATGAAGCAGACCGCCGCGAGACTGGTCACGGCCTCGACGCGGAATCTCGCGATGACGACTCGTCCGACGAACCAGACGACGCCGATGTTAACCTCGCCCCGGACCTCGTACCGCTGCTACCCGCCGCCCGCGCAGCCCGCGACGAACTGACCCGCGACGGCCACACCGTCAGCCGAGACGCCCTCGCCCGCCGGCTACGCCAGAGCGGCCACTCGATCCGCAACAGCGCGGTCTCGCAACTCCTCGCCGCACTGCGCCAGGAGGCGCAATCGGTCAACGGCTCCCGCCCCGCTACATCGGCGTAAGCGTGCCAACACCACCGCACCGGACAAAAACCAACGCGCGAGGAAGCCGCACGTCAGCGAGCCTGCGGCCACGGCGCGGTGAACCACACTCCGCACCGGTCCGACTAACGACAGGAAAGTGGTCGATAGCCGAGCGTCGACAAACCCGGCCGGAGGCAACAGTCTTGATGGGACGGCATCCTCGACTGTCAGGAGTTTGGCTATGTCTGAAGGCTTCCCGCGTGGTGCAATGCCTGTTTGCGGCATTTTGGATGGCCTCGCCGCGCTGCTTGAGCTTGTCGCTACCGTCTACCGCGACTCGGACCACCAGGATCTTCGCAACAGGGCCGACTCTGCTTCTCTTCTTGCCGACCAGATTAGGTCGCACCGCTCCGATCTTGTTCCGACGGCTATCAACCCCAACACCGGCGACACCACGCCAGGAGACGGATACGGGGTCATCCAAGAGTGGCGCAACAACCTGGCCTACGCCCTGACCTACGGGCATATCGATGCCCACCACCTTCTGACGCCAGTGCCCGAGCCAGGACTTCCAGGCGAGAGGTAAGACGTGCGGGAGCCCGGAACCTCAACGAGGGCCGGGCTCCGTCGTACCGGTGACGGCCGTCACCTTCGTCGCCGTCCTCTACGGCCTGTTCGGCCTCTTCGGCACCCTCATCGCAGCGACGAACCTTGGGCTCGGGCAAACGGACCTGGCCGTCGGGTCTTCGCCATCACGTACACGCTCGCCTGGACGCATGCGTTGATCTTGGGAGTCGCATTACCAGCGCTGTTCGCCGACTGGAGCCTACTGCTCGGAGCTGACCCACTACCTCCAATATTCATCGACTCCGATACGAGGATTACCCGGCCGGTCCTTACGCAGGCGTCACGAGAACTTATCCCGCTCCGTCGTCCTCGGTCGTAGCATCGGACGATGACCACCTCGGCCGACGGAGTCACGCACGCCATCGCCGTCGTAACCCTCGCGATCGAGGCCGGCAGCGATGGCGAGGCACTCGCTGACCGCATCGCGCCGCTAATCAACGAACGTACGGCCGGCACGACCATCAGCGGCCTGATCGCCCTGGCTTCCCTGCTTGCCCAGCTCGCCGCCAATCGTGGCGGCGATACTCCAGCACAGGTCCTGGAGGAGGTCGGCCTGGCCGTTGCGGTGCATGAGTCCCAGCACGGCCCCGGATCGTCTACCTGACCGCCAGTGTCCGGTTCGGACGGACCACATCGAAGCAACGCTCCGCAACTGGTCCCAACGCGATGCCCTCAAGCTCCCGGCGGCCAAAGAGATGCTCGTTAGCACCGAGTGCCCGGTCGGTGAGCGCCGGACGCTTCGGCTGCTCCCGACCGGGTGGGGCCAGGGTGGCCGTGTGCAGGTGGCTCCAACTGCGATCCACGATCATGGGCGGTCTTGACCGCCGCGTTGAGGTCCGCGTGGATAGGCCCGGGTGCCCGCCGGGCACCATTCCAACGCTGTCAGGAGGGACCACACATGACCGATCGGACGTCCACGCTGCACACGATCGAGGTCGCCGACGACGTGTATGACGTGCTGGAGCGGACTGCCTCTACCCGGGGAACCGACATCAACGGCGCGCTGCGCTACCTGATGGAGGTGCCAACCCCTCGGGCGGGGGCGGACGACGACGAAGACTGAACAGCTCGCGCGACAGGTGCCGCCGAGTCCGTCAGCCGGCCTCGGCGGCACCTGTCGTACTCAGGCCGTTTGCCTGGAAGAGATACCGCTCGCGGCGTACGCGGCGGCAAGCAGCCGTTGCGCGGTGCGTTCAGTGATGCCGAGTTGCTGAGCCAACATGACACCGAGGCCGCGCCGGTCACGTCCGGTGCGGTCGGCCTCGGCCAGGAGTGCGATGGCGGCCGGAAGCCGAGGATCGTCGGCGTATGTGTGCGGCTTGCGGGCTCCGGTGGTGCCGGGGGTGCGGCCGGTGGACTGCCGGCCCGTGCGGGCGTCTGCCACGGCCCACACGGTGCGCCGGAACCAGAGGCGGCGTAGCCGCCCGTCCGGTAGCACCTCCACTCGGTCGGGGTGGTCGTACAGGGTGTCGGGGAGGTTGCGGTACGAGCCATAGCCGAGGACCTTCGCCGCCGCGCCGGACCCGATGAGGTCTTCGGAGTTGCCGCGGCGGTCGACCTTCGTCAGTTCGGCGCGTTTCGCGGTCTGGTGTGCGACGTGGAATGCGTCGATGTCGTCGAGCCAGAACCACTCGCGGCCGTCGTGGTGGAATCCTTCGGGGAAGCCGAATCGGGCGTGGTGGCGGTGCCAGTGGTTGACGGTGGAGTAGGCCGCGCCGGTGTGTGCGGCGACGCCGGCCCGGTCGAGGGCGGTCCTGCCGTCGATCACGCGTCGTGCCATGTCGCCCATCCTCCCCTGCGGGTGGCTCGGTGTCGTCGCCGTGGGGCCGAGGCGGGCGGGGTTCGCCGTAGGATCGGCGGTACGCCCGGCTCGGGTAGAGGCGGTCGTGTGGTCCGCAGGTGGCCCGGGTGGGCGAGGTGGCCGGTCGGGGTCGCACGCACCCTCGGGTGTGCCCGCCGGCCACCGTCCCACTCCTGGCTAGTCGTCCGGGCGCAGCGCCCGCCATGCCGCCTGCGCCATGAGGTGTATGGGGAGCGCGGCGAGTTTGGCCCGGGTGGCGGGTTTGATCGCGTCGTACACGGTCAGGATGGCGGCGGCGGTGGTCGCGTCCACCACCACCCCGTCGATCTTGCGGAAGTTGCCGCGCTTCGCCTCGCGCAGCAGCTCGATCACGCGGGGATCGCCTGCGGCGGCGTCGTCGGGAAGTGCGTCGATCTCGGCCAGTCCTTCGCAGTCCGGGCAGTCCACGAGGTGCGGATCCTCGGTGATACGGGTCAGCGTGTTCTCTCCGGGCCTTTCGGGCCCCACCTCTCCAGCAAGTTCTGGACCCTCCAGCCACGGAATGTGTCCATGTCTCGATGGAAACTCCAGTTCCAGTTGGCTCCACCAGTCCCAGAAGCCGGAACGGTCGTACTTCGGCCGGAGGAGCCCCACCAACCCGCCACCAACCCGCCAACGCCGTGGAGCTGCGCTCCGACCAGCGACGCCTTGGGGCGGCGATTCGGTGGCAAGCCGGTCGAAGACCGGCGCGGCAGCAACTCGGCGCTGAGCGACGCGAACCGGTGGGGCCGCGATAACGCCGCCAGCCATCGACGCCCATGTGGGGCCGCAGGTTTCTGGAATCGACGTGGCGGGTCCAGGAATCGATGGAGCAGTGGGGCCCGAACAAGTCGGCGAGAACAGGTCAGCGGCCCGTCGTCGGCTCCGCACACCGGCCCGATGCGTCGGCGGGCCTTCGCGTGGGTGAAGGCGGCCCGCTCGTGCCGCAAGGTGGCCGTCATGACGCCTCTCCCGGTGCGTCGGACCAGATGCCGAGCGGGTGGCCGGGGGTGATCTTGCCTCGGCCGGGTTGGAGGGTGTCGAACACTACGGAGAACCTGTCGTGCAGCTCACACCGAAGCCGCGTCAGGCGTTTGCCTCGGCTGACCTTCGCGGGTAGGGCATCGACCACGCGGCGGATCAGCCCGTACAGGTCGCGGGCCTCGACGAGGTCCGCGCACCCTTGACACGCCGACCACCGCTCGCCCCACGACTCTGTGAGGGCGTGCTCGGTGTCGGTGCGGAGCACCCTGGCCGCGTGGTGCCGGGATCGGTAGTCGTTGACGGACACCACTTGTCCGGTGATCCGGCGCGCTTCGGTGACCTGGTTCGCGCTTCGGTAGATCCAGGCGGCCTCGGGTGCGGAGCAGAAGTCGCATTCGATGATCGGATCGGGGATCTCGGTGATGGGGGCGGGCTCGGGGCGGTGGTCGATGCGCTGGCCGCGTTGCTCGGCCGCGTGTAGGTAGCCGACGATGAGGCCGAGGTCGTTGAAGCGGATGCTGAGCCCTCGGCGGCACCGCCGGCAGTAGAGCGATTCCTGGTCCGGCGCTGCGCCCACGCCGAGTGCGATTCGCTCTGGAGACCAGGTGAAGTCCTCCGGCTGGGGAGAGCGCGGTGGCATTACTGGTCACCTCCGTCCTGGTTGCCGCTGTGCGGCCACGCGGCGGGGTCGAAAGTCGGCCCGAGGTGCAGGCGGGCGAGGTCGACCAGCCGCCGCAGCAGGCTCGCCGTTTCGCTGCTGAGGTCGGCGTCGAAGTCGTGGGCGATGCGGCAGGCGTCGCGCAAAGCGACGGCCGCCTTGGTGAACGCCTTTTCCAGGGCGGCACGGTCGTCGGTGCGGGTGCACTGCACGACGTGCTCGGCCGGGTAGGTGCGTTCGGTGCCGTTGGGGAATCGGAGGGTGTAGTCGAGGGCGTAGGTGGTGTGCGGGGTGGAGTAGCGGACGTCGGTGACGGTGCCGAGGCGGTACTCGGTGGCGTCGGACGGCGTGATGACTCGGGCGGTGTCGCCGACTTCCATGGATCGGTACATCGGTACTCCGTTCAGAGGAAGGGGTTAGCGGGTGGGGTGGTCGGTTTCGCCGCCGCCGTTGATTTCGAAGGCGATGAGCCGGTCGTCGGTCTCGGTGGTGTCGGCGTGCAGGTACAGGTCGGCGGCACGGCGTTTGACGCCGATGGAGACGCCGTGGATGTCGAGCACCACGTACGCGGTGCGGTCCCCGGCGGTGGCGTTGCCGGGGTAGACGCGCAGGTTGAGGAGGGTCAGCACTTCGGCGCACACGGGGTCGACCAGGCCGAGCGCGGCGAGCGCGCCCGCGAGCCGCACGCCGCAGAGGGTGTGTTGTCCGTCGCCGATGCCGTCGGTGTTCTCCGAGGTCGTCATGCCGGTGTCCCTGCGTCGCTGGCCGGCTCGTCGCCGGTGCTCGGGTTGGGTGGGAAGACGCCGAGGATGCTGGTGAGAGTGCCGCCGGCCTGCTCGTCGGTGATGGCGGCGCAGGCGATGAGGGCGGCTTCGGCGGCGAGGGCCTGGGCCGGGGTGTATCGCACTCGGACGGCACGTGCGCGGTCGGTGGTGGTGGCGCGGATCTCGACGCGGCCTCGCTGCCAGGTGGCGACGGGCAGCTTGCGGTCCGGTACGGCCGTGACGGTCCCGCGTAATGCTTCGCGCAGTGCGGCGCGCAGGTGCTCGCGGCGGCGGGCGGCGGCGGCCTCCCATTCCGTCGCCTTTTTGGTGTTTGCGGTGTGGGCGTCGCCGGTGGTGGAGGCGGCGTCAGCGTGGAATCGTTCGGCGTTGCCGGTCGCCTGGGCGAACTCGGCGGCGAGGTCGAACAGTCGGTCTGGATTCATGCGGATACTCCGTGGTGAGTCAGAAGGGATGTGGCCGGTGTGCCGCGCGGCCCGGGGTCGGACCGTGGCCGCGCGGCACGTCGCGATCGGTCAGGGATGGGCGGGCGGTGGCCCGGCGGCACCGTCCGGGGTGGCCGGTTGACCGGCGAATCCGGGCGGGACGAACGGCGGGGCGGCCTTCACATGCGGCAGGAGCGGGTCGAGCTTCTGGCCGATCCGGTCGAGAACGATCGACCCGTACGCCGTCATGTGCGCGCCCACGGCGAGGGCCTGGACGCCGGTGAGCAGCACGACGAAACGGCGGGCCGAGGTGTCGTGTACGTGCAGCTCGACGTGGCCGTTGGTCAGCGGCCGGACCGGCATGAACCGCTCGATCTGCGCCGCGCTGGGCAGTCCCGTGCGGAGGGCTTCGACCAGCTCCGGCCACTTCTCGTCGACGAGGGCGTCGAACTGCTCGGCGCGGGCGGCTTGGCTGGCGTGTTCGGCCTCGCTGGCCGAGTGTTCGGCCAGCGTGCGGGCGACAGCGGCTTGCGCGAAGTGGCCGCACACCTCGTTGGCCAGTGCGATCACTGCCTCGGCGGTGGGCGCGGGTCCCTGCAATGGCGCCGCGCTGGGCAATCCCGTACGGAGTGCCTCGACCAACGCCGGCCACTTCTCGTTCACGAGCGCGTCGAACCGCTCGGCACGGGCGGTCAGCCTGGCGTGCTCGGCCTCGCCCTCCGAGTGTCCGACCATGGCGCGGGCGACCGCAGCCCGCGCGAAGTGGCCGCACACCTCGTTCGCCAGCTCGATCACCGCCTCGGCGGTCGGTATCGGCGCACGCAGTGGCGTGACGGCGGGCTCGGTGGTGGCGTCTGCGGTTCCGGGCGCGGGGTACGCGCCGGTACCGGGGCCGGGCGGCGGGGTGTTCCCGCGCCGGTCCCAATGCCGGCCCACCTCAGACCGCCAGCAGCTCGAACGCGCGGGCCTTGAGGTCCGCACCGGCACCGGTCAGCGCCCGCGTAGCGCGGACGAGGTCGGTCTTGGCGGGGGCGAAGTGGTCGACGTACTCGGTGATGGCCTGGTAGCCGGCCCACCGGGTGCCCTTGATCGCCTTCTGCGTGTCGGCGTCGCGGATGAGGTACCGCAGCATGTTCGTGCGCTGCTTGGCGTTGTTCTTCGCCGTGTCGGAGGCGTCGTCGGCGAGGGGCCACACCTGCGCGATGATCTTCTCGAACTCGCCCATTGTCAGCGACTCGTTGATCATCTTTTCGGCTTCGGTCTCGAAGTCGCGGAACGCCTTCCACATCAGCCCGAGGGCCTGCCGCGCCTCGGCGATCTTGCTGTTGACGTTCGAGGTGTGCCGGAACGTGTACGAGGCGCGCGACCGCTGGTAGGCCAATGCCTGGGTGTTCGCGCACACGATCCGCACCGGGGTCGCGTCCAGGCGCAGCGAGGCGGTGCCGTCGTGGGAGGTGGTGGCGGCGAGATAGAGGTCCATGTCGTCGACCCCGGCGATCTGCATTGCCGTGGGCAGCTTCATGGTCACGAAGACCGACCGGCCCTTGCGCATCGAGCCGGCCGTCTCGAAGTGCGCGCCGGAGGCGTCGACTAGGAGGTTGAGCGTCTCGGCGACCTGCTCGTTCTGGACCACGCTGTAGTCCTCGCCGACCACGCCGAGATACTCGGTGACGCCCGTGACCGGGTTGGTCCGCACGGTCATGTACTTGTCGGGGCAGTCGACCTTCGTCACACCCTTCGCGGTGATCTCGATGCCCTGAATGGCGATTTTGCGGACCTCCCAGCCGCCGAGCCACGCCTTGCTCATGACCTCCTGCGCGGTCATGCAGGCGTCGGCGATCGTGCCGAGTTGGTGCCAGGCGGACACCCTCGCGGAGGCGAAGGCCGTCTGCCCGTTCGCGAACGTTTCGAGTTCGTGTGCCACGGTGGCACCCCTTTCCGGGTCGTGTGGTTCGGGTGGGCGGCGGGCCGGGGGTCGCACCCCCGGCCGCGCCGTCACAAACAATGTTTCCTACCTCTACCGGTCGATCAAGACGATCGGCTGGAGTCGATCGAGGTTTCTGCGGCGAATCTGACGCCCGCCGCGCGGCGTGGCCTACCGGGTGCCGGTGGCCGGTATAGCTGCCCGTCGGAACGATAGGCAGGCTGGAACGGCGGCGGATGCGGCGTTACGGTGTCCAGCGGACGTTGCGGTACGGGAGCGGGTCGCTGCCGGCCGAGCCGCCGCCGGACCACTCCACGTGGCCGGTACCGCCGAAGGGGTCCGCGCCTCGATGCGGGTCGGAGTGCCCGGGAGTAAGGCCGCACTCGGTGCCGTGCGAGTCGTGGCCGCCGGTGACGTATGCGGCGCCGCAGGTCTCCGGCCGATCGGGCTCGTCGTGCATGTGTCGTGCCTCCTGTTGTCGAGTGTTCGGGGACGGCCAGCCCTGGTCGGTCGCGAAGGACACGAACACCGAGGTCTCGCGGTGCTCTCGGTCATCTCCGGTCGCCGTAGCTGCACCGTCATGAACAATGGCTCCTACCTCCACCGGGTCCATCGAGTCGGTCCGGGCCAATCGGTCGAGGTTGTTGCGGCGGATCTCACGCCCGCCGCCAGGCGTGGCCTACCTGGTGCCGGTGGCCGGGCGTAGTCGCCCCTCCGGTCCGTAGACGTACACGCGGACGGTTTTGAACGGGGCCGGTAGGTACACGCTGTACCCGTGTTCGGGGAGGAACCGGGTCCGGTAGGTGCGGGTGATGCCCAACAGGTACCGGTCGGGTTTGTCGCCGTGCGACCCCGGCGGAATGATGCCCGCCCCCGGACGGTCGGCACGGGCACGGCGGTGCCGACCGAGCGCCAGATGAGGACACAGCGACAGGGCGGCGCTCATGCACTCCGTTATCTCGACGGTTGCGCTCGCGGCACCCTGGCTGTCTTCCTCGTTGGACTCGTCCGAGTGGTCTTCATCGGCGACCCAAGGAGGACGGTTGCAAGCGTTGAAGGTGGTTGACGACCACGGCGTGCTGCGATGGCTGTTGGCTGGCGAGGATGGCGTGCCGGTGGAGATCGTGGGCCGGTTCCTGAAGTTCTTGCAGAACCGGTCGTTGTCGCCCAATACAGTAGCCGCGTACGCGCGAGATCTGACATTGTTCTTCCGTTTCCTTGATCACCGTGGCCTGACGTACGAAGCCATCGGCCCGGCGTTGGTGGTGGAGTTCCTCGATTTCTTGACGCATCTGCCGGTACGCCGTCCAGGCAAGCGGCAGGCGCTCGCGGTGGTCACGGCCGACGCGGGCGGATCGGGACGGCGACGGGCAGGCAGCTCGATTAATCGGACAATGGCGGCGGTATCGAGCTTCTACGAGTTCGTGATTACGGTTGAGGAGTGCGACGGCGAGAACCCGGTACGCAAGGTCGACGATGTCGCCTCGGGCAGGGTGGCCGATCGGCATCGGCCGTTCATGGGCCGAGCCAGCCGGCAGCGTCCAGTGCGCCGTGCGGTCCGGGTCAAGACGGTGCGGGGCCTGCCCCGCCCGATGGCGCCCGAGGACGTGATGGAGTTGTTCGCCACGTTAACGACGCAGCGGGACCGAGCAATCTTCTTGTTGATGCTCGACGGTGGGCTGCGGCCCGGTGAGGTGCTGGGTCTGCGGATCCCGGACGACGTTGAGTACGGCCGACGTCGGGTGCATGTGCGCCACCGCGACGATCACCCGAAGGGTGTGCGGCAGAAGTCCCGCACGGACCGGGTGGTGGACCTGCACGACCCGCGCACGCTCGCGGCGGTGTCGGACTACGTGATGACCGAACGGCCCCGCGACTCCGGTTCACCGTTTCTGTTCCTGGTCGGTGGGCGGGGCCGTCGACGTTGTGAGCCGTTGGGCTATCAGGCGCTGTGGGCGAGCTTCGCCCGCCGCTGCTCCCGGCTCGGTATCCGCACGCCGTGGACCACGCCGCACGCGCTACGGCATACCCACGCCACGGCGATGTGGGAATCGGGTATGCGGGAGTTGACGCTGCAGAAACGGCTCGGGCACGCCTCGCCGGAGTCAACCCGGATCTACACCCGGGTGTCCGACCCGGAGGTGCTGGCGGACTACGAGGCGGCGACCGCGGCAATCATCCGCCGTGGGGAGCAGGCACGGTGAGCGGCGTTGTTTCCGTGGCCGGACAGGGCTCGAACTGGTTGCGGCACTTCACCGATGACGAGTACGCGGCGTTGGTCGTCCCGGCGGACAAGGGCCGGTCGGAGTCGAGCCGGACAAGACGTCAGGCGAGGCGTGAGTTCATCGAGCAGTGGCCAGATCTCGGCGCGTGGATGGCCGCACCGGTGGCGGAGCGGCTTTTGCATGCCCCGCCGTATGCCGTCGCTCGACACCGGCATGTGGTGGTCCGCGGGCACCGGCTCTATGTGAGTCTGCTGGCGATGCACGGGCGAGTCACGCTGGACTACCCGTGGCTCTTGGCGAACTCGTTCAAGGACCTGCTGACCGAAAGCGGCAAGCTGCTGGGTATGGGACCTGAGTGGCTGACACCGTTGGATGGCGAGGCAGAGCGGATCGGGTACCGGCAGCCCGCCGCGCACCGCACCTTGGCCGGCGCTGGCATCCGCATCGCCCTGCACCGTGGCAGCCCGGACTGGCAGACGATCACCGATGAGGATCTGGACCACTTCCGGGCCGAGTTGGACGCCTTCGCCGCCCGCGACGACGTACGCACCCTGCGGCCGGAGTTCGTGGCGGGTGGGTCGGTGCGCGACTGGTACCGCAACCTGCGCACGAGTATCTACACCACCCGGGTCGTCCTGCACAGCTTGGGCGTGGTCGCCGAGCAGGCCCGGTATATCTCCAGCGGACCGCGGCCTCACCAGCGCTCTTTAGGGCCGCCGGCAATCGAGAAAGTCATCGACCGGTACATCGAACGGATCGCGCCGGCCCGCACTCAGGCAAATCTGCGCACCCGGTTTCGGGTCTTCACTTCCTGGCTGGCCGAGCACCATCCCGAGGTGACAAACCTCGGCCAGCTCACCCGGGCCCAGGTGGAGGAGTTCCTGACCTGGGTGGCCACCGGTTACCGCAACTACCGCACCGGCGAGCCGGTCAGCGTCTCGACCCAGGTACACACCATCTCGGTGCTCAACGTGTTCCTGCGCAGAACTCTCGCCTGGGGCTGGGCCGACGTGCCGGACCGTCCGCTGCTGAGCCACCTGGACATGCCCAAGCAGGTCAAGACCGTACCCCGCTACCTATCGACTGGGGACCTCGACGCGGTGGTTGAGGGAATCCGCGCGTTGACCGACCCCTACCAGCGGGCGGCGTGCCTGATCGCCCGGTGGGTCGGGCCACGTCGCAGTGAAATCCTGCGCCTGGAACTCGACTGCCTGGACACCTACCCCGACGGTCACCCGAGGCTGCGGATCTCAGCCGGCAAGACCTACACCGAGCGCATCGTGCCGCTGCACCCCGAGGCCGCCGACACGCTACGAGCGTGCATCGAGCAGACCCGCGCGCGCCGCCAGCGTCCGCTCGTCGACGAGGTCACCGGCAAGCCGACCAGCTACGTGTTCCAGCTCCGTGGCCGGCTGTTCAGCCACTACTTCCTGTTCGACTCGGCGCTGCAGCAAGCCTGCGAGCACGCCGGCCTCGTCGACGCCGGTGGCGGGAAGACCGTTACCAGCCACCGGTTTCGGCACACTGTGGGCACCCAGCTCGCCGAGGAAGGCGCCCGCATCCAGACGATCATGGCGATCCTCGGCCACACCAGTCCGGCGATGAGCCTGTTCTACGCCCGCATCACCGACACCGCCGTGCTCCGCGACTACCAGGCCGCCCTGCAACCCGGCGCTCACCTCGCCGGCCCCGCAGCCGAGGCGATCCGCAATAACGACCTGTCTGGACAGGCCGTGCAGTGGCTGACCAGCAACTACTACAAGACCGCCCTCGAACTTGGCCACTGCCTACGGCTGCCGGAGGAGGGCCCCTGCGAGTGCGACCTGTTCCTCACCTGCTCCAAATTCCTCACCACCGCCGAGTACGCGCCCCGACTACAGCAGCGGTACTGCCTGGAGCAACGGCTTGCCGAAGACGCCACGCAGCGGGACTGGCCCCGCGAGGCAGAACGGCACACCGCTACAGCCCGCCGAATCGCTGACCTGCTCACCGAACTCGGCCAACCCGTCGCAATCGAGGTGAACGAACCAGCCGCCGTCTCTGCCGGTCGGCCCGACAGCGTTGCCCGTGCAGCATCGGACAGCTTGTTCAAGCCGGCCTCCCGACCACATGGCGCCATTCAGGGTGTCGACGCTGGGTAACGCAAGCCACTGGTATCCGGAACCAGGCATCCGATACTGCGCTGCGGCACCGGGTCTCCGTTGAGGTCCTTGACGTGTCGTCGGAGGCTGCGAAGCCGGCCAGACTGAGATGCAAGTCCACGGTGGTGTACACCTGGGTCGCGGTGCGGGTGAGCCAGTCATCGATTGGGCGGCGCCACTCGAGCGAGTAGGGCAGTGTCCTCGCCATACGGAAACGCGTCCACCCGCCGCTCGGCCCGGCCAAGCGTCCGTGTCGGCAGGTAGTCCAACCAGCCGGGACCGTCATTCCTCACGGGCGGCGAAGGCGCCGCACGTCGACCACACTCGAACCACCTGGCCACTTCTGGTGATCACAGGGTGCGGAACGGCTCACGGAGCGCTTCGGCGGGGGATTACGCGTCGCGGACAGATGGCGCCGAGATCGCTGACGCCAAGCAAGGCGACGGAGGCGTGATCCCTGCTGTGTCGGAGTAGCCGAGTCAGTCAGCTCTACAACGCCAAGGGGCCGGCGCCCATCGTAACCCTGATGACCCTGGGACCAGCTCGCAGTCCAGCACGTTGACGCCTGCGGTCATAGCCCGCTTCGTCGGCGTCGACGCTCTGACGACTATTGCCGTTCTCACCGTGGCGTCATTCCAGTTCGGCTATGACGTCGCCGGCCGCGTCATAGCCAATGACGGCGGTGATGTCGGAGAGGCTCATCCCGTCACGCCCGGGACCGCTTTTGGGAAGCCAGACCGCGTACGCACCGACCTGGCGACCCTCCGACACGGGCAGCGGGTGAACGGCGGCTGTCGCGGTCTCACCGAACATGGTTACGGAGACGGTGGCGACGTCGCCGCGCACGTTCCCTACCAGGATGATCTCCTGCTGCTGCGGGTCCAGGGGCGCGACGTAGGGTAGCGGCTTGGCGGGCAGCATCGGGGGACCACTGCTGTCCAGAGCCGACGAGACCGGATTACAGAAGACGAAATTGTTGGCCGCATCATCCTTGACCTCTGCGCCGGTGCGGGTCGCGCGTACGCAGAATGCGCCCTCAGTTAGCCAGGCGGAGGTCTCCCAGCCTGGCACAGAGGTGTCCAAGACTACGGGCGGCCGCCCAACTGGTGGATGAGGTAGCGGCGTAGCCGCTTGACCTGCGGATGCACACCCTGACATAGAAAACAGCCCGGCTAAGACGGTCAAAGTGATGCGAGAGCGCATGGTTCAAGTGTATCGGGCTTGCCCGGGGAGCGGGCACCCTGATACGAGCCTCGGTCCTTCGTGCACCCAGCCGTGACGGCGGGACAAGTCGAACCGGCGGTGACGACGTCGGTGAGCCGTGTGAGAGAACCGCATGCACGGTTCGAAGCGGCGGGAGTTGGAAACGGAGCACCATGGTCACGGCCACCCAGTGGGACACCCGGACGAGAAATCGCCGTAAACTCGAAGGCTGCCGGGCCTACCACCACGACGTGCCACCGCGCCACCGCGCCGGCTCCCGACCCCACACGCCTCGGACCCGTCGGTTTCACCCTCGTGCGGCATCTATCGCTGCTGGTCGACCCGCTTGTGGTGACAGCCAGGGTGCGTGGGCGGCCGGCGCGCCGATGGGCGTGGTCTCCTGGATTCTCCTGGATCGTGGGGTGAAGGGTTGAGGGCGATCAACCGGTGCAGGGATGGCCGCGATCCGGTCGTACGCAGTGATGATCTGGATGGCCCGTGGCCAGTTGGATGGGATACGTATCCAGCGGCGTCATTGTCCTGGGGGTTAGTCGGGCGGCTGTGTGCAGGATTCGGGGCTCACCGAAGTTGATGGGGGCCGGCTGATGTCGTCGGCGTGCCAGGGTGGACCCTGGTGTGAGGGGGCCCGTGGCTCCTGGTTGATCATCTTGTTGTCGAAGCAAGGTTGATCACAACAGAAGAGCCACGGGCATGGTTGAGGATACGACCCGGCTGCTGGGCCTTGCCGGTCTGGCTGTCGTCGGGGTTGTCGAGGGGCCGGAGGGTCCGGTTGTGGACCTGGTCACCGCGAATGAGTGGGCACGGCGGTGTCCGGAGTGCGGGACACCGGCGCGTAGGTCGAAGGGCCGGCGGGTGACCCGGCCTCGTGACCTGCCTGTGGGAGGGCGGCGGCCGGCGCTGCGGTGGTGCAAGCGCCGCTGGCGCTGTGACGAGCCCGCCTGCGGGCGGGGGTCGTTCACCGAGGCGGTGGCGGCGGTGCCGGCCCGTAAGCGGTTGACCGCCCGGTTGCGGGCGGCGGCTGGTGCGGCGGTCGCCGACGGTGGACGCACGGTGGTGCAGTCGGCACGTGATCACGAAATGTCCTGGCCGGTGGTCGCCGCCGCGTTCGCCGCGCATGCCGCTGCGGTGCTGCCACGGCAGCCGCGACCGGTCGAGGCGTTGGGGATCGACGAGATCCGCCGGGGCAGGCCGAAGTTCGTGTTCGACGAGACCACCGGCACGTGGGAGAGCACCGTCGACCGCTGGCACGTCGGATTCTGCGACCTGTCAGGCGGGCAAGGGCTGCTCGGTCAGGTCGAGGGCCGCAGCGCCCAGGTTGTGGCCGACTGGGCTCCTGGCCCGCCCACCGGCGTGGCGTGCCCAGGTGCGCTACGTCGCGATCGACATGTGCACGGTCTTCAAGTCCGCCGTCGGGCGGGTGCTGCCGCACGCCCAACTCGTCGTTGACCACTTCCACCTCGTCCAGTTGGCCAACGCCACCGTCACCGAGGTCCGCCGCCGGGTCACCGTGCAGGTCCGGGGCCGCCGTGGCCGCAAAGGCAACCGCGAGTGGGAACTGCGTAACCGGTTGACCCGCAACGCTGCCCGGATGCGCGCCGAGCACGTCGACGACCTGCAAGCCGAACTGGCCGCGCTACCCGCGCGCATCGGCGTGCCGATCCTGGCGGCGTGGAACGCCAAGGAAGACCTGCTCGACCTGCTCGCACTGACCCGCACCGACCCGGACCGTGAACGCGTCGCCGTGCTGCTGGACCGCGAGCGCTATTCAGAATGTGGTTATCCCCAGGTTCGGTAGATTTCCAGTCCGGTGACGGTGCGTAGTACTTCGGGGAAGTCGGTGAGGCGTCCGCGCCAGCCGGTGTCGAGGATCTTCCAGTTGACCAGGTGTGCGATGGCGCGTTCGACCGCGGCGCGGGTGCTGTTGATGGCTTGGTTGCAGGCGCGTCGTACGTCACCGAGCTGGCCGCCGCGGGGTTTGCGGTGCCCGGTGATCGCGGCTGTGCCCAGGTAGCCCAGGTCGGCGACCATGCCTGGGCCGCCGGGTTGGAGGTGGTTGGCCCAGCGGTCGGCGATGCCGGACTCGGCCAGGGCTCTGCTGTCGTGGCGGGCACCGGGTACCGGTAGGCCGGTGTCGACCAGCCGGCCAGGTCCGACACCGCCTGGACGTTCAGCCCGGCGGCGTGGCGCTTGCCGGAGTACAGGTCGGGTACGCCGGCGCGGTTACCGGTCGGGGCCAGGAACCCGTCGACCAGCACCGCCGACCGCTTGGCCTGCTGGCGTACCTGTCCGGCGAACTCGGCGGTGACCGAGCGCAGCAGCGGCCGCAGCCGCCGCACGACCCTTGAGACGGTGGACTGCGAGCAGCCGAACAACTCGCCGGCCACGGCCTGGGACTCGTTACGGCGCATCAGGAACAAGGTGGGCACCACCGCCCGGTACAGCCCGAGCACCCGCCGCCGGCCCCGGACCGGCTGCCACACCCCGTCCAGCACGTCGAACACCGCGCCGACCAGGTCGGTGACTTGATCGCCGCGTAGTCCGGTCATAGCCTGACAGCGCGGCGGCCGCCCCTCGTTGATCTCTTTGGTCCACACAACCCAGGTGATCTACACCGGGGCGGTCGCCGTCACCCGTAGCAACACCCGTGCCCTTGACCACAGTGGACTATCGTGTGGGTTCTGAACAGCGCTCTCGGCGTCAACTGAGCCGGTCGAGCACCTCGTCAGTGGTGACCACCTGGCCGAACCGCGGCAGGACCACCGTCAGCGCGTGCTCATGCTCGGTCGCCGTCATGCCGGTCATCGCATCGGCGGCGAAGATGACCTCGAACCCGTGATCGGACGCAGCGCGCGCGGTCGACTCGACGCCCATCGTCGTCGCAATACCGGTCATGACCACTGTCTCCACGCCGCGCTCCCGCAGCCGCTCGGCCAAGCCTGTGCCGTAGAACGCGCCGATGGTGTGCTTCACCACCGCGATGTCGCCGGGCTGCGGCTGCAGCTCGGGAACGAACCCGCTACCGGGCGGCTGCTGGGCTACCCCCGGGCGATCCACCCGGACCAGCACCACCGTGCCGCCCACTCGGCGGAACGCTGTCACCAGACGGCTTGCCCGGGCCACCACATCAACGCCCTTGTAGGGACCCAAATCCTGCTCGACGATACGCGGCATCAGGTCCACAACGATCAGCGCGCTACGTCCGGCAACGAGAGGCTTGGTAAGGAGTGGCAGCATCCACTGACCCTAACAGGTCGGCAGGCGCCAAGAGGGCCACCATCAACAGCGTCCGCACTGTGAACGCCCAACCGACTTCCCCGGAGTGCTACGCACCGTCACCGACCTGGCGACCAACCGCACCCGGGACAAGCCAATCTGAATAACGCTCCGCTTCTACCGCCGCTGCGCCACCAGCGACCTGCCCGAACTTCACCGCCTCGCCACCACGATCGAGACCTGGTGGCCACAAATCCTCGCGTTCATCCGCACCGGAATCACCAACGCCGGCTCCGAAGGCACCAACCGCGTCATCAAAACCATCGCCCGCGACGCCTACGGCTTCCGCAACCCCGTCAACCAACGCCTACGCACCCGCTGCGCCACAACCCGACGAACCCGAGGCCACCTCAACCCCCGCTAACTTCGTTGAGCCGGATTCGGTGGCGCAGCCGCTTGGTCGGCCACGGCGAAGTGGCCGTCCAGACCGTGCAGTTGGAACCATCGGGTGAGGTCGACGGCGGTTGCGGTGCGGCGCACCGATGGCAGGTTCGTATGCGCCCTCACTCTTACCCATCAAACCCACAGCGGAGGCTGTAGGCCGGCCATTGAACCAGGTTGGACCGTCAGTCCAACTCGCGCCGTTGCCGTTCAACAGGTCTTGGTCTAGCCCGGTATTGATATCTCGCGGTAATCCCGGGGAACCCTGGTATCGACGTTTGGGTGTCCCCGTGGCGGTCGAGGACCGCCACGGGGGCGAGAGTTAGCGCATCAGCAGCCCAAGCAGGCGTAAGTCCAACCGATACTGCCTGAGACCTGGTAACCACCGCGGGCCGCAATGGTGTGAGCGCCCGCCGCAGATCGAGTATCCGACTGACCCCCAGTGCTCGCGCCGTGCCATTCTACCTTGTAGAAGGATTGGTTCCACGTCACGTCCCAACCGGCGCGACAGAGCGGGATAGTGAACCCAAGCTCAACGACCTGGGACAAGCCGACCGTGAAGGTGGAACAGGGGTTTGGGCCGGGCTGGTTGGCCGACGGAGATGCCTCGATAATGTTGAGCGTGGTACTTACGTCGGGGACCCAGTCGGTAGATACGTACCCCTTCTGAAGTTCCTTCCCACCGGCAAGTACGCCGGTGCCCCAGCCGTGTGCTGTCGCACTCCAGAAGTCATACCAGGTCCAGTTGCCCTCTGACCCTCCCCATTGCCCCTCGTATGATATGTGGCAGCCGGACCAGTTGAATTCGGGGTCCGGTGTCCCATTTTCGCTGTCCATGCACCAGGAGTTCAAGATCGGCGGGTCGTCCAGAGCAGCCACACCTTTTGTGGTTGCATACTGCTGGGCCTCAGACGGGCTCATTCCAGCGGCGAGCGCGTCGGTGAAGACGCTGCGACCAGCCGCTGAGTAGGCGGCGGCCGTTGTCCGGGAACTGTTGACAGTGCGCGGTTGGACTACCGACACCTCCCGGTCGTAGCTGCGGAGGCCGTTGGCCATGATGGTCGGTATCTTGGAACCCTTGAAGATTACCTTCGCGCCGGTGGAGGCGACGACAGTGATGACGCTAGCGCCGTCTTGGTAGCGCGTACGGACGGCCGAGCCGTCGTAAAGCAGCTCGGCGGAGAGTAGGGCTGGGCTCCAAGCTGTGTCCTCGATGTTGGGTGCAGCCTGGGCCGCCCCCGCGATCGGCATCGACCCGACCAACAGCGCGGCGGTGACTGTGGCGAGTGTGCGACGCACTTTCATTGATTGGTTCCTCCCTTGTGGGGACCACACGTTGGGTGTTGCTTGTGTACACGTCGCAGCGGGAGATGAATGCTGCATGGCGGCGGTCAGAATCTGAGGTCGCGACGCAGCGCATCGAGGGCCCGTACCGTCTGGCTGGTAATAGTCCCCGAAGCACACCCGAGTGCCCGCGCCGTCTGCTCGACACTGAGGTCACAGAGGAAGCGCAGCGTGACAACGGCACGTTGACGTGGGCCCAGCCGCCGCAGTGCGGGCAGCAACATCTCACGGTCGTCAACGGCGGTGTGCGAACCTGGTGACGAGACGGCATCCGCCGCGAGGAGCGTCGGGACCTCGTATCGCCACCTCAGCCGGCGACGCTCGCTCAGATAACGTCGCAGCACGACGCGGCGGACATACGCGCCCAACTCCGCCCGCCGGTCCAGGCGGTCCCAGCGTTGGTACACCGTGCATAGCGCCACCTGCACAAGGTCGTCGGCTTCGTGCCAGTCGCCGCAGATGTGGTAGGCCTCGCGGCGCAGCCAGGATCGCATCGCCTGGACGAATGCCTCGAACTCCACATCGTTGACATCGCTCTCCATCGGAGATCCCGCTTCCCCGTGCAGTCGGCGACCCTCCACGCAACATGCATCGCCGTGACGCGGTGCGCAGGGAGGCCAAATCCATCTATGAGCAAAGATATCGACGGAGGCCGACGGCTACAACCAGTATGTGACCTTGGACACACCGTGACGGCAGTGCGGCCTTAGAGGTCCTAACAAAGTCGTACGACGTGTCGGTACGTGATGATGCAGGTGGCGAGGGCGAGGAAGGCTTCGTGGATGTCGTCGCGGCGTTCCCAGCGGATGCGTAGCCGTTTCATGCCGTGGTACCAGGCGATCGTGCGCTCGATGACCCATCGGACTACTCCCAGGCCGGAGCCCTGCGGTTGACCGCGTCGGGCGATGCGTGGGCGGATGCCCTTGGCCCGTACCGCCCGGCGGTACTTGTCGTGGTCGTAGGCGCGGTCGCCGAAGAGTTGGTCGGGGCGGCGACGCGGTCGGCCACGACGGCTGCGTACCGGCGGGATCTTGTCGATCAGCGGGAGCAGTTCGGTGACGTCGTGACGGTTGCCGCCGGTCAGCGACACCGCGAGGGGGATGCCGGCGCCCTCGGTCAGGACGTGGTGCTTCGAGCCCGGGCGGGCGCGGTCGACCGGGCTCGGCCCGCTTTTAAGCCACGTCTGGCGGCCCGGACATGTGAGGAGTCGATCACGGCACGAGACCAGTCGAGCTTCCCGGCCGCTTGCAGTTCGGCCAGCAGCAGCTCGTGCAGCCGCTGCCACACCCCGGCCCGGTTCCACTCCTCCAGCCGCCGCCAGCAGGTCATCCCCGAGCCGAACCCCAGTTGTTGAGGCAGGAACTCCCACTGGATGCCGGTATGCAACACGAACAAGATCCCGCACAGGACCTGCCGGTCCGGGATCCGCTTACGTCCCGGGTGCCGCGGGTTGCGCTCACGTTTGGGCAGCAGCGGCTCGATGCGCTGCCACAGCCCGTCCGGCACAATCCACGGCGGCTGCTCACCACGCCTCACGGCCCGACATCGTAGATCACCCTCTACAAGGGACGGAAGACCCAGAGATCATTTTGTTAGGACCTCTTATTGGCTTAGCGTCAATCCGTTGGGTGATTGCCTCCGGCCCGAGTCTTCGCTGGTGGTGGGCTCGTCGGGCCTGGCTTGGGATGTTCGGCGCCAGGTTGATCGGTGCAGGGCGTGTCCTTGGTGGTAGGGCGAAAATGAAGGTTGAGGCGTCGGCGAATTTCGGCACGGTTAGCGCGATTATGGTCCGACTACTCGTGGTGGTGCTGGTGGTCAGCACGGCCCGGGTGCGGCCAGCGGGGGATACCGACACTGGGTCAACGAGGATTACCTGCGTATCAAGTAGAAGAGGGTGGGGGCCAGACCTGCGCGGACTCCGCCGACGGAGTCTGCGATTGCTTGCTGCCATCACTCATAGTTGCCGAAGGCGATCCAGACCGCCGCAGAGGGTGGAGCCACCTCGGGCCGCCCTGCTGGGCCGGCTACGGCCGTCCGGCCATCTCGGCGACACAAGCGCCCGAGGCACGTAAGCCCAGGAGAACTAGGCCGCCTGGACCTATCCCCGTGTTACAGCCACCCAGGACTGAGATCTCAAAGTGTCGAGATAAACTCCGGGTGCCCCGGCGGGTCCGTGAAGCGCATCAGCTCAACGGCCCGAGGGCCGCCGATGAACGCCACCCAATAGCCCAACGGCTCCCCGCACAGCGAGCACCGACGCTCGACTGCGAGGCGGGTCGAGGTGGTGGTGTTGATCGTGGTGAAGTCCACATGCGACCCGTCGCCGGTCGGGTCGGGGTGGATGTTGACCGGCGGGATGGGCAGGCCGCGCCGCGCGTCGTGGGGACGCGCGGCCAGCGAGGGCGGGATGTCGGGCCGGTCACCGGCCGGGCCGGTACCTGCCGGGCCGGTCATGACGCACCGGACCCACGGCCGGGCCGGGCATCGGTCACGGTGATATGCGGTTGCTCCGTCCGCAACACGGCGCGCACCTGTTCCCATTGCGCCTCGGTCATGCACCGGGTCACCGAGTCGAGGTTCGCGCAGCCCATTGTCCCGGCCATGAGGTCGGCCGCTTCCTTCGAGTCGAACACGGCCACCATGTCGCCTCCGGCGACCGTGTAGACGAGGGCATCGTCGGTGGGCCAGGACCCGAGGCCGGTACGGCGGTGTTCGGCCAACCACCGGCCGATCACCTCGGCCGGGTCGCCGGTCAGCGTGCCGGTGTCGTAACCCTCGTCGTCGAGCCACGCGAGGTGATCGGTAACGGTCCAATCAGGATGGACTAGCCAGGATTGCCGTACGGCCTGCCACATGGTCAGGCGTGCCGGAGCGCCGATCGGTTCGGCCGGTTGTGAGCCGTTCGGGCCGGGCACCGGGCATAGCGGGGTGCCGTCGTGGTGGGACGCGGCCGGACGCGAGGTGAGTCCGTCGAGGGGCCAGTCACGCGGCGGCACCCTGCGGGCCGGTTCCCCGCATTCCGGGCAGCGCAGCGACCCCGGCGGGGGCGTCGGACCGTGCGCGGCGTGGTCCCGGTGGGGATGGTTGTGAGGGGTGGTCATTGTCTGTTCCTTCCGTGCGGTTGTGGGTGGGCGTGCGGGTGCCGGGGCCGGGCACGGTGCCCGGCCCCGGCGGGGGTGGGTTAGGCCGCTACCGGCGCGACAGTGGCCTCGTCGGTGTCGGCCTCGTCGGCGGTGGTGTCGTCGCTCTGCGACGGGGCCAGGAACGCCTTCACCTCGGCGGTCGGGGCGGGCGGGTTGTCCGCGAGGGCGTACGTTTCCGGGGCCTCGCGCGTCAGGATCAGCACACCGACCCCGGTGAGCTTCTCCATGGCGTTGCGCACCGCGCCGGGGCTCCGGCCGCCGATCTCACGCGCGACGGTGCCGGGGGTCACCTCGTGTCCGGTGCCGAGGTCACGCATGAACGCCTCGACCCGGTTACGCAACTCGTTCTTGCCCAGCCGCACCGACCCGTCGCTGTTGATCTCACCGGTCGCGCGGCCCGTGCCAGTGGTGCGCCGGGCCGAGGGGCGGCGGATCTTGCGGGTGTGTCCGCACGTCGGGCACGTGGTGTGAGTCGGGGCGTTGGCCGGGTCCACCGTGGCGAGGTCACCGTCGCCGATGACCCACAACTCGTTACCGGCGTCGTCCACCGGCAGGCGACGGGCGGCACCGGCAACCTCCATCGCGGCGAGGATCGTGTCCCCCATTACGACCGACAGACCACTCTCGTTGATCGCCTCGTCAGCGGTGATGCCGTCCGGGTGCCCACCGAGCACCCCGGCCATGATCAACACTTTCAGGTCCGGCTGACGCGGGGCGACCGGCACCGCTGACACCGGCGCACCGGACACCGGGGCGGGCACCGTCGGCTCGTCCGGCTCACCGTCCCCGTTCGCGTCATCGTCGGCGGACGTCGCCTCGCTGGCCGTGTCCGGGGTCGCGTCGGTGGTGGCTGGAGTCGGCTCGTCGGTCGTGTCCGGGGTCGCGTCGGTGGTCGCCGGGGTGTCGTCCGCCGGAGTCGGCTCGTCGGTCGCGTCGGCGGTGTCCTCGGTGGTGGTGGCGAGTTCCCAGGTGTCGGCGCTCTTGCGGTTGCCCTTGGTCGGGTCGGGGGTGCGGGTGGCGGTACCGGCCGCTTCCATGTGCTTAAGCGCCTCGGTGACGGCCGGCAGCGGGATGTCCGCTTGCGCGCCCAGCTTCCGGGAGGTGAGTCCAGGATGGCGGCGCAGCGCCTCGGCGACGGCGCTCCGGGCCTCGTCGGTGCCGGGGGTCAGCAGAATGTTCGCGGGCATGGCAGTACACCTCCATGAAAAGGGATCGGCAAATGGCGATTCCGCGTACGCGTGGTGCGCATTGTTTGGCGGTTTCGCCGGGGCGGTTTTCGTTGCCCACGTCCATGGACGCTCGATGCCCGACGGTTGTCAACCCGGTTGCGCAAGACTCTTTACATGGGGCCGCATCACCCCGGTCACGTTCTCCATTCCGGAACCGTTGCCGTCGTGCGGAACGCCATTTGACGGCCCTGTGTTCGCCGCTGCGGCGCGTTCGGCCCGTCCTGCTAGTACCGCGTAGGGTGGATGGTGAGCGGCCCGCACGCGCCGCCTTACGGCGTTGCGGTTTTCGGGGGTTCAACGACTACGCCGCGCGTCCGGCGGACCGGACGCGCGGCGCTCACCGCACCCCGTGGCACCTTTTCGGATTGTGCGGGAAATCACTTCACGCCTTTACAGGGATACGCCTTTTCGGCGCATGAACGGCACCGGGTCAACCGCATTTTTCTCGGTGGCGGGATAGCCTTCGTGGATCTCGTAGTGCAAATGTGGTCCGGACGAGTTCCCGGAACTGCCGACGTGGCCGATAGGCTGCCCTGCAATCACCGTCTGTCCTACCCGGACAACCGGCTGTCGCACCAGGTGGCAGTAACGCGACACGACGTCGCCAGCGTGGCGGATGTCCGTGTACCAGCCGCACCCGCCGAGGCCGGGGTAGCCGTCACGGTCGCACGGCACCGGCCCGCCGGTCGGTTCCCACGAGTTCCTCCCGACGTTGCACCGCACGCGCACCACCACGCCACCGGACGCGGCACGGATGACGGCGCCTTTCACTGCCATGATGTCGACTCCGTCGTGGCCGGGCCGGCGGCCGGTGCGGAAGCCGGAACCGGCCGTGCCCGCTACCGGACGGGTCCACCCGGACGCGGTGATCGGCGCACCGTCACAGACCGGCAACGTATCGCCGCAGCTACCTACGGCCCCGCCCCCGCCGAACACCGAGGAGACGACTCCGGCGGTAGCGGCGGTAAGCAGCAGCAACGCCCCGGCGGCACCGGACGCGCCCCATACGGCTAGCCGGCCCACAGCGCGCCACCGTCCCCGCCCGGTGCGGGCAGTTCGGCCAGGCTCACCCGGTCGGGGTGCCCGACGATGCGCCAGACCGGCCCCGCCGGACCGCCGTTGTCGGCGGTGGCGGTGGCCACGGTCACCCCGTCGGGCACCCCGGCCCGCCGGAGGTGGGCGTGCAGGTTGGTCTCACGGGCGGTGGTGGGTAGCCAGAACAGCACCGGATACCCGCGCCGGGGCGGTAGCGCGGCGTAGCCGCCCAGCTTGCCCACGACTCTGCCCAGCGTTTCGGTACCGAGGTCAGCCTCGACCCAGAACGGCACCGCGCGCCCGTTGTCGGCCCACACGCCGTGCCCGTCCGGGCGTACCAGGTTGCCGCACGCCTCACGGCAGCGTGCCTCGTTCCACCACCGCGCCAACCGCGCCCCGGGGTGCGTGCGGGCATGAGCCGTGAGCGCGACGAAGAACCCGTTCACCGTCACCAGGTGCGCCAGTGTCGGGGACATGGCGAGTCGGGCGGTAGCGTCGCGTACGACAGCCGGACGAGGTAGCGCCTCGTCGCGTCCGGCCGCGATGATGGCCGCGCCGACCGGGCCTAGGGTCCACCGCCACGCTTGCGAGCCGGGCCGCTGGTAGTGCCGGAATCGGTCGAGGATGTCTCGGCCGTGGAGGGTGTTGAGCCGGTTGCGGGCACGGCCGACCGAGCCGAAGGCGAGGTCGACGAGCTGATCGGTGGTGAAGGTCCGGTGCTGGTCGAGCAGGTCCAGGAGGTGCCGGTCTCGGGGAGTGAGCCGGCCGAGTTCGGCGGCCACGACGGACGCCGTGAGGCGGGGGCTGCCTTTGGCTGGCGTACTGGTAGGAGGGATATCTCTTATCAGTCGGTTCCGGTCCACCAGTCCTCCTCACCCCGGTCGACGTGCGCGTATGACGTGTTCAAGGGGGCGTGTTCACCCGGCTGTTCGTGGTCGTTGGACTGCTCGTTTGATCGCTCGTTAGAGGTCTCGTTAGACCACTCGGGGTGGAGGGCGAAGGTGTTGCGACCCACCAGCTCCACCACCGCCCCCTCGACCGGCGTCGACATCTCGGCCGGTGCGGCAGCGGTCGCGGTCTCGCCGAACAGCCGGCGACGTTGCACGGCGGCGAGGCCGGTGTGGTCGCGGGCCGCTCGGCGCAGCTCGCCGGCACGTCCCTTGACGGCCGGGGGTGGGGGCTCGGTGTCGGCGGTGACCGGTGGCACGACCCGTCCGTTGGCGACGGGCCGGAGGACGACTTCGTAGCCGCCGAGGCGGATCAGGTCCCCGTCATCGAGGTACGGCCGCAGGTGCCGGGCCTGGTCGATGGCATCACGGGGGGCGAGGGCGAAGTACACCTTGTTGCGGGCGTTCGCGTCGATCGCCTCCACCATGTCCCTGGACAGTTGGCCGAGGTACTGATGGGCGAGGACGAACGAGGTGTGCAGGCCACGGGCCTCGGCGAGGGCGTCATCGATGCCAATGGGCAGGTGCAGAAAGTTGTGGCACTCGTCCAAAACGATCATCGCGTCGGGACGGTCGTCCTCGGGGATGCGGGCGCGGGCGGTGGTGGCCTGCCACAGCCCCGCCAGCAGCAGCGACCCGACCAGGCGGGTGCCGTCCTCGCCGATGACACCCTTCGGTAGCCGGGCCAGTAGCACGCCGCCGTCGAGGATGTCGGCGAACGAGAAGGTGGTGGCCGGCACCCCAAACAGGCTGTTCGCCATCGGGTGCGCCAGCACGAGACGTAGCCGGGACAGCAGCGGGGCGACGAGGCCGGAGCGCTGCGCGGCGGGCAGCTCGTTGAACCCTTCCCAGAACTCGCCGAGGGTGTTGCCCTCCCAGGCGTTCAGCTTGCCGGTGACGGCGTTGACCCATCTGGTTCTCAGGGTCGAGTCGGACAGCAGCCGCGGTAGTTGGGCGAGGGTGGCGCCTTCGAGGTGGGCGAGGGTGAGCAGGCCGTGGTAGCAGATGTCGGCGGTGCGGTGGCCCCACCATCGTGACCACACCTTCGCCATTACCGCCGTGAGGTTCGCGGCCACCTCATGTGCGCTGCCGCCGTGCACGGCCGCGTCGAGCAGGTTGATCGCCGGTGGCGCGGCCCGTTCGTCCGGGTCGATGAGGACCAGCCGGTCCCCACACGTCCTGGGCAGTCGGGCGAGCAAGTCACGGATGAGGTCGCCCTTGGCCGGGTCGAACGCGGCGACGCCGCGCCCGGCCTGCACGTCGTCGAGGATTATGCGCATCAGCAGCGTCGTCTTGCCTGTGCCGGTCGGTCCGAGCGCGTGGAGGTGGTACCGGCAGTCGGTCAGGGAGATCCCGACTCGGATCGGCGGTCCGGCGTTGGTGACGCCGATGACCTTGCCGCCCAGGCCGTGTCGCTCGTCCAGGGGCACCAGTTTCAACCGGCGGCACTCGGTGCGGGTGTTCGACGCGGCGGCCTTGGTCTTGGACTTGTTCAAGGTGTGCTCCTACGGTCGGTGGATCGTCGGTTGCGTCGGGCGGTGCCTGCGCCGTCGTGCGCGGGTGCGTCTGCTGACCGGTGGTCCGGAAGATGTCGCGGGTGGCGGCGCGGCGGCGGGACGCCGCGCCGGGTAGGCCGTAGGCGGCCGGTTCGGCAGGCAATCCTGCGAAGGCGGCGGCTTCCGCGACGGAGACGAGGCTCATCCGGGCCTCGGACACCCATCGATTGGCCGCCGCGACCGCACCACGCCGGAGCCGGCGGCGGGTGAAGTGCGCCGACAGCAGCCCGAATCCGGAGCTGACATCAGCCGCCGCCGCGACGGCGGCGGCCTTGGTGGGGCCGGTGGCGACCGTGTGCACGGCGACGAGCAGGTGTGGTGCGTCGGCGTACTTCGCCCGCGCATGCCGGGCCAACTCGGCGGTGTACGGGTCGGTCGGGCCGGTACGTCGGCTCGGGCTCGATGGGCCGGGGGTGAGGATGTTCAGCACGCCGATGAGCAGCGCTCGCAACCCATCGGCGAGTAGGCCAGCGGCGCGGGCGGCCCCTCTCCGGCGGCGGGCGCGCTGGGGGTGGGTCATCGCGCGGCGTAGCAGCCGCAGCCGGTGGGCCGGTGCCCGGCCGAGGTGGACCTGCAGCAGCGCGCCGCCGGTGCGCCCGGCCGAGGCGAGCCCGCCGTAGACCGCCCGTAACCGGTCCTCCTCAGGCGTGCCCGCGTCCACGCCCCGGCGCGCTGGTGGAGAGGCGTCTTCGACCAACGGGAGCCATTCCGGCTGGGTGGGCCAGACCGCGAGGGCGGCGACGGCCCCGGTCGTCGGCACGGCCGGTGGGGTGGTCTGTTCGGCGCGCACGCCGGGCCAGCCGCGTTGCAGCAGCCGCACGACGGCGGTCGGGTTGACTCCGGGGGGCAGCCACAGCCCGCAGCGCATGCCGTCCGGGTCGGCGGTGACCTCCCAGACGAGCCGGGGCGGGCGCAGCGCCCACCGGCGCGGCGCGGGCAGCACGGTGGCGAGGAGCCGCCACAGGCCGATCGTCGCGGCCGGAGTGGCGGTCACCGGCGGGGTGATCTGCAGCCACCGTGCTCCGGCGGCGTGTCGTCGCCAGACGTGCCGCCGCCACACCGCCCACGCGAGCCGCAAGGCGATGAGCGCGACTAGGGCGGCGAGGAGCAGCAGCCACCGGTCGCGGAGGAGACGCCACACGGCGTCGGTGGCGTCGTCGCCCCAGGAGCCGCACAGCAACTCGCCCACAACCGAGTCGGGCACGCCGCCCTGGCCGGGCACACAGCCAGCAGGAGGCGCAGGAGATGACGGCGGGGATGCGGACAGCGTGAAGGAGGAAACCATCGGGGACTCCGATCGGCGGTGGTGGAGGGAGGCTCGTGGGCCGGGTCAGCGGCGGCGGGCAGGCGGGCCGGTGACCGGGCCGGTGACGATCAACTCGTGCTCTTCGGCGGAAGCGTGGCTGTGGAAGGCCACCCGGGCTGATCCCGCCGCGAGGAGCGCGTCTCCGCGCTGGCAGGACAGCAGGAACGCCCGCTCGCCGTCGGTGAGCCCGAACGCCTCGGCCACGGCGTCGATCGCCTGCGGCGCCTGCCGCAGCAACACCTGCGTAGCGGCGTTGGAGACGACGGCGCGGCCGGTCTTGGTGGCAAGCACGTCAGCGGCGTCCTGGGTCACCACGGTCAAGCCGACGCCGTACTTGCGGGCGGACTTGGCGAGGATCTCCAGGAACCGGCCGCCGCGACCGCCGGAGAGCAGTTTCCACGCCTCGTCGACCAGCACCATCCGCAGCACGTCCGGGCGAGCGCCGGAGGCGGTCGCGCCGCGTACGGTGCGCCAGATCGTGTCCAGGGTGAGCAGCGTGCCGACCGGGTGAAGTTGCTCGGGTAGGTCCTTGATGGCGAAGACCACGAGGTGTCCTTGCGCGGGTGTGGTGGTCGGTCCGTCGAACAGGCCCTTCATGCTGCCGGCGACGTATGGGTGCAGGAGGGCGGCGACTCTGCGGCCGGCGTCGTCGGTGTCCTCCAGCGCGGCCATCACATCGCCGAGGAGCGGCGGCGGTCGTCTCCAGGTGCGCGGGTCGGTGGTGATGCCCTTGCCCCGGTACGCGGCCAGCACCGCCACATCGAGCGATCGGGCCTCGTCGCCGGGCAGCGGTGCGCTGGCGGCGGTGTCACCGCTGCCCATCACGGTCACGAGCGTGTGCATGAACCGTGCCCGGTCGTTGAGGGCGTCGTCGTCGGGTGGCAGGTCGAGAGGGTTGATCTTCACCCCTGGCGCGCCGAGGCGGATGACCGTGCCGCCGACCGCGTCGGCCAGCCGTAGGTACTCGTCTTCGGGGTCGATGACGAACGCCTCCACCCCGAGGCACAGGTTGCGCAGCAGGTCGAGCTTGGCCAGGTACGACTTGCCTTCCCCGGAGCGGGCGAGGATGACAGCGTTGTAGTTGGACTGCGCCCACCGGTCCCAGACCACGACTCCGGCCGAGTGCAGGTTGAGCCCGAACAGCACACCCATGCCGCTGTCTACGGCGGTGTCGGGCAGGTCGGGGCTGGTGAACGGAAAGGCTGCGGCGAGAGCGTCGGTGTCGAAGACCCGTTTCATCCCGAGCGCGTCGAACGCCAGCGGAAGACCGCTGATCCAGCCCTGCAACTGCCGCCACGTCACCGGTGCGGTGTCCAGCAGCAGGGAGGCGGCCAGGGACCGCACCTCGGCCACCCGGTCGGCGAGGTCGGCGGGGCTGATGCCATGCACGGTCAGGTACAGGCCGAGCCGGAACAACCTCGCTTCGCCTCGCGCGACACGGCCGGCTAGCTCGGCGGCGTCGGCCGCGGCGGCGTCGAGTTCGGGATCGTCGAGGCGGCCCTTGGCCGCGTCGTGGCGGCGGGAGGACTCGAACCGGCCACGCTGCTTGCGCAACCGCTGCGAGGCCACCGCCGGCGGGACCGGCTCGATGTGGAAGGCGGCGTCGACCAGGCCGGGGTAGGACAGGATCGGCTCGGCCCATCCGGGGCCGACCTCGGCCGGGTAGCCGACGACGGCAAGCGTGGCGGTGTAGCCGTCCCCGACCCGCACGAACCGGCCGTCGACCTCAACGGCATCTGGGGAACCGGGCAGGATCGTGGCCGATGCGGGAACGGCACGCCGCCGGTTCGGCAGCAGCGCGGAGAACAGGCTCACAGGTCGTCACCTCCAACAGGCGTGCCGTAGGGAGTGCGGGCCGGGGCAGTGGGGTCGAGACTGGCCGCGAGTCGCACCGCCGCGTCCGGCCCGTCCAGCACACGGGCGGGAACCTCGCAGCCGCCGAGGGCGCGCACTCCCTCGGCCGCTGCGTGCGCGGTATGGTGCGCGCCGCGTCGGCCGCGCACGGCAACGGTGACCTGCCGGTGCAGCAGCTCGCGCTGCCCGGCCAAGTCATCGAGGAACGCCACGTGCGCGCGGGCGGCCTGTTCCAACGCCGGGTGCGGCAGCCCGGGGGCGGCAGCGAGGAACCGGTCGACGAGGTAGGCCAGGTCAACCCGCTGCGCCCGCACCACGATCTGCGCCGGCCCGTCGAGACTGTGCAGCCACCGCGCGAACCCGGCCACCAAACCGTTCTGCTCTCCCGGGGTCCGCAGCCCGAACGCCACCGTCGAGGCCGCGACCAAACCAACGGTGCCGTCTGAGCCGAGGTCGATCAGCCCTTCGCTGGTGACGCCTCGGGCGGGCAGCCGCAGCGGTGCGGGCAACGGCAGCCGGTCACCCGGCCCGGCGCTGGTCTGTACCCACGCCGGAGCCGGGATGACCGGTCCCTCAGCCGGCACCAGCCGACGCGGACTGCGGCGGTGCCGCAGCGCCGCGAGGACCCAGGCGTCGAGACTGAGGCCGTCACGGCGGCCGACCGCGAGCAGGAACGCCCCGGCCGCGATCGGCATCGCTCCCGCGACGAACAGCAGCGGATGCACGAGCGTCGCCACCGCCGTCCACGCCGCGTAGAGCAGCAGGCCCGTGACGGCCAGGATCACCAACTGCCGGCCGGACAGGTTGAACGCGATCCTGTCCGGCCGCTCGATGTCTGCGGGCACCCGAGCCCTCATCGGAGCCTCGTCGCCGCGGCGGCTCATCGCTGATCACCCCTCGGCTTCGATGACCGGCGCCGCATTGGAGCGGACGACCGGGCCGGCGGCGGGGACGGGGACGGGGACGGGCCGGAACGGACGGCGGTCGGACCCGCCGACGTCGCACCAGCCGCCGGGGACGGCCTCGCTGCCGGGGACGGGGCCGCCGACCGCCGACCGTCCGGGGACGGCGGTACGGACGGGGCCGGTGAACGGGGCCGGGGCGTGCTGGTGGCCGGTGCCCGGCGGGTGGCGGCCACGGGCGGGGCCGCCGGGGTGCCCGCGTTGGTGGCGGCTCGCCCGCTCGGGGCGGCCCACTTCGCCGCCGTGGGCCGTGTCGCCGGGGTCGACGCACGTCGTGACCCGCCGGCTGCCGATGCGGCCGGAGCTGCGGAGAACACCGGTGTGACCGGGGCAGGAGGCCGGCGCGGCGCGGTCTGCGGCGCTGGCGCGGCCGAGAACGTCACCGCCGGTACCGGACCGCCGGCCGGAGGTTCCGGTGCCGTGGAAGCCGCGTCGCTGAAGGCGACTCGCGCCGGTGGCAGCGCCGGGGACGACGGACTCGGCTGGGGCGGGGACGGGTGGGAAAACTGCGCGGCCGGGACACCACCGGACGGCGCAGGCGTTGGTGTGGACGGGGTCGCCGGGTGGCTGAAGGTGGGTGCGGCGTTCGTCCCGGACGGCGCGGACAGCGGTGTGTGGGTGACCGGGGCGTGGCTGAAGGCCACCGGCCCCAGCGGGGACGGCCGGACGGGAGCCGGCCCCGGCCGAGGCGGACGAGGGCCACCGGGCAACGGACGGGGGCCAGGCGGACGAGGTGTCGTCCGTCCGGCCTCCCGCGCCGCGCTCGCACCGCCCAGCAAACCGGCTGCCGCGCCAAGCGTCTTGATCATCAGGAAGGCGTGCACGAGCTGACCGATCAGCCCTCGGCCGCTGCGCTGTCCGAGCGGGCCGAGGATGAACTGCCGCATCCAACCGGGCAGCTTGATCAGCAGCCACAGCATCGTCAGGCAGACCATGATGCCGAGGAGTCCGGCCCTGGTAGCGGGTACGCCCATCACGGTCGGCCCGGCGGGGGTGAGGAACACCTTCACCGTGGCCATGACAACGACGGCCTGACCGAGTTGCAGACCGAGGCAGGCCAGGATGCAGCGCCACCACAGGTGGGCCACGCCCTCGCTGAGCGGGCTGGCGTGGCAGATCAACGCGGCCGGCGCGAGACCGAACAGGATGATCAGGGCGGCGAGCCGCAGCACGAACGTAAACTCCAGGATCAGGCACATCACGATCACGGCGATGGCCATCAACACCATCAGGAACCCGTCGCCTTGCAGGGCGTTGTCCACGATCCGCCGAATCGCGGTCGCGGCGGTCGGACCGTCGATCGTGTTGCCCGCGATAGCGATCGTGAGCGCGTTGGTCAGCTCGATGGCCTTCTCGCCGAGGATCAGGCTGCAATTGGCGAGAACCACGCCCACGGCGATGCGGGGTAGCACCTGCTTGAGCCCGTACTGGGTTTGCAAGGTCTCCCGGGCGGTGACCAGGAACCCTCCGGCGACGATGAACAGCACGACGACGCCGTTGGCGACGATCAGACTGGTCGTCCAGATCGCCTTGACCTGCTCATTGCTGGTGAGGTCGGGGGTCGACAGCCACGACGCGCCGAGGGCTTCCATCACCGGCTGGAGGGCCTGCTCAGCGGCCCACACGGCCAGGTCCACAACGGCCTTGCGGACCTGGCCGCCGATGTCATACCAGGCCGGATCATCGCCGACAGAGGGCTGGCCCGGACTCGGAGCCGGGCCGGGCGTGGGCGCGGGTGCTGCCGGCGGGGACGGCTCCACGCCCGGCGGGCGGACGCCCGGGTCAAACACGCCAGGCGTCGGTGTGCCGGGTGCGGTGGAGGGCGGGCTGGGTGCCGGGCTCGGCTCGGCGTGCGCCGGTCCGGCCCAGGCGAGGGTCAGGCCGGCGAGGATCGCCACGCCGAGCAGCAGCAACGCCACCGGTCGGACCGTGCGGCGGGATGGGATCGCGAGGGCGCTCATCAGGCCACCCACGCGCGGACGATGGTCACGAGCAGCGGCGCGAGCAGCGCGAGGGCGTAGCCGATCGCGGCCGACCGCAGGGTGACCTTGGCCTTCTCAATCTCGCCGGGATCGCCGTTAGCGGCCATGTAGCGCAGCCCAGCGACGGTCAGGAACAGCGTGGCGACCGAGAGAAGGATGCCGACTAGCCAGGCACGGATGTTCTCCGCGACCTCCTGGATTGACTCAGCGGCCAGCACCACCGCAGCGGGCTCGGCCGCGTACGCCGCGCCGGGTACGGCGACGAGGGCCGCCGTGACGGCTGCGGCATTGAGTAGGGCCAGCCCGGCGCGGGCTGCCCGAAGACGGTATCGACGCAGGCGGCGGACGGGCCGTCCGCGCCTGCCGGCCCCGAGACGGCGGCGGGCCGCCGCCTCGGGGCGCGGGAAGGCGTTGCGGTTCATGGGATTGGGCACCTCCGGTGCGCACGCCTGGGCAGCCCGCAGCGGGGCATGGGGTGCGCGAGTGGGCTTGGCGAAGGCGGGACCGGGCGATGCGCTCGCGGGTGACCTGTGATGCCGACCGGCGCGGCCGTCCTCCTCACCAGCAATGGCGGTGGGCCGGGAACCGTGCGGGGTGTCAGCGCCGTCAGCGGGTCCGGTCGGAGCAGGTTCCTGCGCGGAAGAGTCCCGCACTAGGGGATTACAAATCCGAGCCTCAGATTGGAAACCCACAGCTCAGGACGGCTGCTTACGGACGCTTCCGAGCGGTTGGCATGTCGAGAACCAGGGTCGCGGTGGCCTCGTTGACCACTTCGGCGTACGGGTCGGACAGCTCGCCGGACTCGATCGCGGCCTTGAGCCGGGCGACGGCAGCCGTGCGGCGCTTGTAGAGGTTCCAGCGGGGCTGGCCGGTGCGTTCGGCGTAGGCGGTGAGGCTGACCTCTTCCAGGTAGGTTGCGCCGATCAGTTCCGCCTCCTGGACGGTGATGACCTCGGCGGTAACCGCGCAGGCGAGGACGAGATCCGGGTGTCCGTACGGGGCCGGCGGCAGCACCGAGCCTGGCGCGTGGTTCGGCGCCCCGGACGAAGCAGGCTCCAGGTCACGCAGCTCGGCGCGGGCCTTGGAGAATGCCGCCGACAGCAGGTTCCCGACCACACCCGGCCTGGCCACATCGACCGTGCCAAGAGCGCGCAGGAAGTGCTCGACTATGGCAGCCTGCACATCCCCGGAGAACACCTTGGCCAGCAGGTACGCCTTGAAGCGCAGGCCCGGCAGCGCGACGCCAACGGCACCGGCACGCCACGCCGGATCACCGCTACGGGCGCGCTGCACGAGCAGCCGCCACGCCGCGTCCCGGGCGGCGTAGCCACAGGACGGGTGCATCAGGATCGCCGACAGCTCAGGCAGGGCGATGGCCCGCCGGGGCAGGCCGTGACCGAGGCTGCGGCCGTCCACCGACAGCGGGCTCGGCCCCTGCCCCATCAGCCGGAACCGGCACTCGATGTCGTTGAGCAGCGTCTCGCCCCGCCGTGCGGCGGCCGGCTCGGCGGTGGGGGTACGACGGTCCATGGTGGTACTCCCTCGTGATGACCGTGTGCCGTCCGGCGGGAGTGCCGGTCGGCGCTGAGCCACCACGCCACCAGGGCCTTTGAACAGATCATGAACACTCGAATCTTGTTCAAGCCGTCGCCACGCGTGTTCAACCCGGCCATTGCCGATCCCTGTCAATGCGCCTCGACGTCACGCCGGCCGACAACCGGAGCCGAGGTGTTCAACCCGTGGTCAGGCTGTTCAAGACCCTCGGCGCCGGCGCCGGCCGCGGCCCGCGTCGGAGCGGCACCGTTGAACACGCGCCGCCCACGTGGCAGCCATGGGCGTGAGGCAGGAGGGTCACGAGCGGCCCTCGCCTGGCGCGCCCACGTACCATCACGATCTTGTTCAAGGTCCCGAGGTGGCTAACCGCTCGCGCCGGCCCGGCAATACTGGAGGAGGTTCTGGCTGGTCTTGCCGAGTATGCGTTGGACGTCACCCGGCTGCCTGCGCCGCCCGGCATGGACGGACTACGCACCTTCCAGCCAAGGCTGACTGACTGATGGAGTGGGTCCGTCAAAGTTGAGTCTTCCGCACGTGGCCGTAGATTCCGCGAAGGTGTCGAGGCCGTTTGCGGGTCGGCGGATTGCGTACGCTGTTCAGCGCAGGCACGCCGATCGGGTTCCACAAGGCCACACCGCCGTGGAAAACTCGCCGGATTCGCCTCCACCTACGCCGAGTGAGGGAGTTCCGTCCGGTGGATCTTTATCGCCTTCTAAGCGTTCCGGCTCCGGTCGCAGTCAAGTCGTCCGAGGCAGCGACCCCTTCCCGGGTGCCGGGGATGACCGATCCCCACCCTCGCCTGATGACTCGGTTCACCGAATCAGTCGAAAGTACCGATGAAGAGCGGTCCGGCGCGCTCCTGGGTTCGGTCGCGCCTTGAGTTCTGCCGTACCTGTCCTGATCGTCGGAGAACGCGCAGACCCGCATGTCGGTGCCGTCGTGGACCTGCTTCCGGCTCGAGGCACGGTCGTCCTCGACGCGGTCAGCCAAAGCGACGTCGTGCAGTGGCTTGACCCGGTCAGCGTTCGACTGGTCGACGTCTCCGGCTCCGCCGTGAGCGTCGGAGCGAATCACATGCCTGCCCGTGGCTGGATCCGGCGTCTGGCTCCTGCGGGCTGGGATCTGGGTGTGCCTCTGGGCGGTCACGGCGCTGCAAGGTTGTCCTCACGGCTGGCGCTACTCGCCGCGATTTTGCGCGAGCCGAGCCTGACCTGGGTGACCTCGGTGGACCCGTTGTTTGCTGCAGAGAACAAGGTGGTGCAGTACCGCGCCGCTCTGACCGCCGGGATCCGGATCCCGGCCACAGCCATGAGCGGCTCACCAGGTGACCTGGCAGCGGAATTGGGTGACTCGTTCGTCCTGAAACCGCTTGGGCCTGGCCACTTTCAGGAGCCGGACGGCTCGTCGCGGGTGCTCTACATCAAGAAGGTTCAGGCTGCCGGATTGGCTGGTAGCGACCTGCTCGACGCGCCGTTCCTTGCGCAGGAGGTCGTCGCGGCCGAAGCCCACCTGCGGGTCGTGACGGTCGGCAGCCGTGCGTGGACGGCGGAGTTGGATGCCCATGGCCTGCCCCTCGATTGGCGCGAGGACGAATCCGCGCACCACACCTTCGCGGCCACGGACCGGTGGCCGCAGGTCGAGAAGGCTGCCGTGCGGCTGGCCGCGATCTTGGGCGTCGGCTACAGCAGCCAGGACTGGCTGATCGACGAGGGCGGCCCGGTGTTCCTCGATCTGAATCCGGGTGGCCAGTGGTTGTTCCTTCCCGAGCCGATCGCCACGTCGGTGGCGCAGGCCCTCGCCGACTGGTTAGCGGGCCGGTAGTGCCTGTCATCGCCCCGAACGAACGGTTCGCCGAGGCCCGGGTGTACGCCTACTACGTGCTCGCCGTGTTCCGCCCTGGGATCGAAGTGCCCACCTTCGGTCGGCCCGAGGACTTCACCGACAGCCTCGACGGCCTCACCGATGACGACTACAAGATCGTTCTTGAAGAAGGGCGCCGACAACTCGACCGGCAACTGGCTGATCTTGAAAAGAACAAGTCACGAGCCGCGACCATGCTGACCGTCGGGCTGGCGGAGATCGGCGTCCTTGCGGCGGGCGCGAATCGGGCCTTTACTCACGGGCCCTGGACCAGCGTTGTTTGGGTTGTGAGCGCGTTCCTTGCATTGTTCGCCTTGGGTGGAGCAGTCTCACTGCTCACCTCCCAGGCCGTGTTCGGACGCGTCGACACGCCCACGATCGCTACCGGCCCAACACCCGTACAGCAGCAGGTCGCGATCGGCTACGCCCGGTCGATCGGCTGGGGAGAAGAGACCATCCGGACCCAGATCACGGTCCTCCGGGACGGCGTCCTGCTCGCGGTCGCATCTGCGATGCTGTACGCGCTGATCTGGCCGTTCATCTCCAGCGCGCCAAAGCAACAGAGCAACCCGCAGCCCAATCCCACAGGAGTATCGACCACATGCCCGGCGACCTGTACGCCTTCCTTGCCCAGCAGCCCGCCCAACACAACGAGCCCGAACGGCCTGGCACCGAGCCCGACGAGCGGCGTCCCAGCCCCAGCACCATCTACACAGCATCCATAGAGACGATCGACAACGACCGCGCGACCCCGTTGCTCGGCAACATCAGCCTGTAGCCCGAGGCGAGCCGATCGGCTCGCCTCTCACCACATCTTGGGTATGGCTAGTTCGCCTCCCCGGGGCCGGCCGGCGCCTCGACCAAGTCGCATTCGTCGACCCATCGGGCGAGAAGGCTCAGAGCAGCAAGCCGCTCCACGGCGTTCTGTTCATCAAGCTGCCCCGCCCCGTGCGCCACAGAGTTGCGGATCGTCATCTGCACGCCCGGCGCATAGAACCGGAGCCCTCCGTTCATCGAGCTGACATCCCGGTTCGCCGGATTACCCGGCCAGCGCAGCCGCGGCTTACCCGGCACCGGGTCCTTGTCCGAGAACGCCTCCTGCCACAAAGCGGTGTCGGCCACATCGTTACGCCCAGTACGTGTCTTGACCAACAGGACGACGGCTTCAGCCGCAGCGGCGACGGCCTCGCGAAAGTGCCGGTCACGCCACAAACGCGACGCGGCACCCCACACCACGGGATGCATCGCCTCCGCCCCAACGGATGGCGGACGTTCAGCCTCGGCCTGCAGGATAAGCCCGTCCAACCGGCCGAGCGCTTGATCGCATGCCCCGAAAACGTCAACCGCTTCCAGAAGCGGCTTCGGCCGCGTGACCGTCTGCCAGTTGGCGATCGGATCGACGACGCCGGCACCCTGCACAGCAACCGCCACCTGCGTCAGGGGTACTGCTGCGGCAGCTCGCCCAGCGGCGCGAGAAACACGGGCCTGCCGGCGAGCGACCTCTCTCGGGTCGGAGCCCTCGCGAAGGAGCACCGCAGGGGCGATGCCGCGCGCAAAGCCTCCTAAGCCGCCGGCCTCCCCGTTTTCTACGTACAGTTCGAGCAGGTCGTCGAACGCGTCGCGGAATTCGGCAACCGCCGACGCCAGGGCCTTGAGGTAGTCCGGGTTCCTACGCGCTTCCACGCGCCTCATCGTTCCACGGCTGATCTACCGCGCAGAGACCCGCCTCGAACGAGACCGCGCCGATCGGTTTGAGCAGCAACGCCGCTTTGTCTACCTCGACATGGCCCGCCATGCGCAGCACCGGCAGACGACGATGGGCAGGCTTGCGGATCCGGAGAGCTACCGGGACGGCTCGTTCCCTGACCTGGTGCGCGTGGACGCCCGGCCCGGGTTATCGCGGGCGTGAACGGCAGTCAGCCAGTTCGGCCGACAGATGCACATCGCACTCAACGCCGAGGACGACCAGCGCAACGAGGTCGTCGCTAGCTTCAACGCCACCTTGGGGATCTTGCCCAATACCCCGCAGGTGACCTCCAGGCACCAGCCGCCTCGTATCAAGCAGATGACAATCTTGTTCAAGGCGGCGCGGATCTTGTTCAACCGCTCACGGATCTCGACGGCGATCCGCACGGCTCGAGCGATACCGAGAGCCGATGTTTCGGCGCCTCTGACCTGCGTGTCACTTGCGGAGGATCTTGTTCAACCCAGCGGCACCAAATGACGCGCCCGGGTCGGCGCGCAGTGCAGTTTCCAATCCGAGGCCCGGATCTGTAATCCCCTAGTGTCAGCGCTCGTCGGCGGACGTGGCCCACACGCCCATGCCGAAGCCCAACTCCACCGCCCCCGGTGACCGGCCGCAGCCGGTACCGGTCGGGCTGCTCCTTCCCCGTACCCGCGTCCCACGCACTCCCCTGCGGAGCGTGCCGGACTGGTACGGGCTGTCCCCGAGCCACCTCGCCTACCTCATCCGCCGCTACACCCGCATCGGCGGTGTGGTGCTCGACCTCGACGCGCACCCCGCCACCCTCGCAGCGACCACCTACCTGCGCCGGGTACCCGCCCGACTGGTCACCACTCGCCGCGGCCCGCGTCTGCGGCTCCTAACGTCCGCCCCTGAACGCCGGGCAGCATGTCGGTCCGGCGAGGGTGTGGACCTGATCCTCGCGAGGCTGCCCGAAGGGACGCAGGGCCTCACCCGGCACGGCGCGGCCACGGCGATGACCACCTGGCGACCTCTGCTGCGCCCCGGCGGGTTCCTGCTCGTCGGGCTCACCACCGCGCCGCCGCCTCAGTCGGGCGGGTTCAGCCACCGCGCCACGGTCATCGCCGCCGCCCGCACCGCCGGGCTCTTCTACCACCAGCACATCCCCGCCGTCTTCGTTCCGCTGCCCGACCACGAGCCACGCACCGCCCCGGAACACCCAGACGAGGCCGACGACGGCCGGCGTCTGCTCGACGGCCGGCACCTCCCGGCGTTCCGGGACCTGGTCGTGTTCGGCACCACCGCCACCGGTCAGGAGAACGCCCGTGCCTGAAACTCGTCCCATATTCCACACCGCCGGCTCCCACGACCTCCGACCGCCGTACCCCGCCGCGTCTGATCTGGGGGCCTTGCTCACCGAGGGCTACCTCGGCTCGGTGTGGCTCACCGGCCAACACCCGTCCCGCGACCTGCGGCGCGGCCGATACACCCCGGAGTCGTTGACGCACCCCGGCAAGATGCTGCCGACCATTCCCCGGTACGCCATCCGCACCTACACCAGCTCCGGTGACCTGGTGCTCGATCCGATGGCCGGCATCGGTACTACCGTGATCGAGGCCATGCGCCTCGGCCGGCACGGCGTCGGGGTCGAGTACGAAGCCGAATGGGTCGCCAAGGCAGCGAACAACATCCGCCAAGCCGTTCAGGCTGGGACGCCAGACCGGGGCGAGATCTACCACGGAGACTCCACCACGCTGCCCTCCCTGCTGCCGGCGAGCCTGCACGGGCAGGTCTCCCTAGTAATCACCTCACCGCCGTACGGACCATCCACCCACGGCCACGTCCGCACCCCAGGCCCGAGACGCGGCAAGGTCCGCAAGCTCCACCACAAGTACGGCAACGGCGACAACCTCGCCTACCGCAGCCACGGCCAACTCGCCGACGGGTTCACCGCGATCCTCGCCGGCTGCCGCCAGGTGCTACGTCCTGGTGGACGGGTCATCGTCACCGCCCGGCCCTACCGCCGCCACGGCGAACTCGTCGACATCCCTGGCATGGTCGTCGCCGCCGGCATCAACGCCGGCCTGGAACTGGTCGAGGAGTGCATCGCCCTCATCTGCGGCGTCCGCGACGGCGTGATCATCCCCCGCGCCTCGTTCTTCCAGCAGAAGAACATCCGCGACGCCATCGCCACCGGCGACCCGCAATGGCTCGTCCAGCACGAAGACGTGGTGGTCCTCCGCGCCCCGCTGAGCCCATGACCGGGCGCCGGCGAGAACCGCTGCGGCGTCGTAGCCGGACGACGCAGCCGCACGCAGAGTCATCACCCGCAACGGCCGACGGCTCCATCCCGGACGCCGGCCTTGACCCGCCGGCCCCGGTAGGGATCGATGGATCGGGGATCAACGACGACGGCCCACCCCTAACGATCAGGGTGCAGGTTCGGATCGCTGCCGGCGGTCAGGCCCGTGCTGTCGCTGCCGCACAGGGGCGCGCAGTGCGCGCCCTGCTGGCCACGCTGCCAGGCAATTCGGCGACGACCCCGGATGGTACGACCAACCGGTAGATGGTTCGGGTCAGCGGCTACCCGCTGACCCGAACCATGCCCTCAGATGGAGGAGGGATGACAGTGCGAGACACCGACGCCACAACCTGTCAGGACAGGTGCGCGGAACGTGACCCCGCTGAACTCGTGCGGGAGGGCCGGCGATGAGGCAAAGCGAGATCACTCGATGGGCGTGGCTGGGCCGCACCTCCACAGACGATCTCCAGGACCCCACGCTGTCCCTACCTCGGCAGTTGGGCAACTCCACCGTCGCTCTTCCGCCGGGTGGGATGATCGTCGCCCACTTCTACGATGTCGAGTCCGGTCGAATGGATCTCGATCGCCGAGGGTTCGGCCACGCCCACGAGCAGTTCGACATCCCCATCCCGCGCGATGGCGGCATCCAGGACCTACTCGCAGAAGCGAATCGGCCCGGCCGCCGGTTCGACGGCGTCATCTGCGAGTCCATCGACCGCGTCGCGCGACGTACCTACTACGGCACCAAGATCGAACACGAGCTGGAACGGGTCGGCGTGCTGCTCGCCGCTGCCGACGAGCCCATGCACGCCGGACGCAAGCGAGCCACCGCCATCCTCACGCGCCGCGTCAAGCAGGGTGTCGCCGAGTGGTACGCCTTGGAAGCGATGGAGAAGTCCTGGGACGGCTTCAAGGAACACACCGAGCAGGGCTTCAACATCGGCCGCCCGCCGTACGGCTACCAGGCCGAGAAGATTCCCCACCCGGTGCCGGCTCGCCGCGAGCAGGGCAAGACCAAGACTCGCCTGATCCTGGACGCCATCCGCGCCACCGTGGTCCGCTACATCTACGACCTGTACCTCTATAGCGGGCTGGGACTCCAGCAGATCCGCGACCGGCTCAACGCCAACCCCGATCTGTTCCCCGCCCCGACGCCGCCCGATCCCAAGCGGGCTCTCGGCAGGTGGTCGATCTCCAGCGTGTGGGAAATCCTCCGCAACCCCAAGTACACCGGCTACATGGTGTGGAACCGACGCGGCCGGAAGAGCGCGGGAAACCGGCTCAACCCGCCCAGCGAGTGGATCTGGTCCCCCGAGCCGACCCACGAACCGATCGTGAGCAAGGACGAGTACCACGCCGTGGCCGCTCGCGCGGCGGCCAACGAAGGCTCTCGCCGCCCAGCACTCAGCGGCGAAGAACAGTCCCAGCAACGAAAGCCCCGCGCCGACTACCTCTACCGAGGCCGGCTGCGCTGCGGCATCTGCGACCTCCGCATGACCGGCAACATCCGCCGCCGCTCCGGCCGCCGCTACTACTTCTGCTACCCCGGCAAGACACGCTCGACCAACATCCCCGCCGAACATCCACCCACCATCTACCTGGCAGAGGAACCCCTCCACGAAGCCATCGCCACATGGCTGACCTACACGATCTTCGGTAAGGACCGCCTCACCTACTGGCGCGAATGCTTCGACGCAGCCGACGACGACCAGAACAACGGCCGCGCCCCGGCAGCCACTCGACTAGCAGAGATCAACAACGACATCGCCGACCTCAACCGGCGATTCCGCCGCCAGGTACTCAACCTGGAAGCCGACGACATCACGCCTGCGGCGAGACGCCAAATCGCCACCCGCATCGGCGAACTCGAAGACATGATCGCTCGCCGGCAGGCCGAGGCCGATCAGGCCGAAGCCGAGATCGCAACCGCGCCACCCGACCTCGACGAAATCACGGCAGCGCTAAACCGGCTTCCCGAACTGGCCGACACCCTCATCGGACGGCCGCCCGAGGATCTCCACGCGCTATACGAGGCGTTGAACGTCCAGGTGCGGTACCACCCAGAGGATCGAGTCGCCGACGTAGAGATCACCTTGGCCGACGCGCCGGGGCTAGAACTTCCGCTACCAGCGCCCGCCGACCTACCGCAACCGGCGTCGCATATCCGTTCGGTGCCCCCGGCAGGATTCGAACCTGCGACACACGGTTTAGGAATTCTGAATCACATCGAGCCGACAGCACCTCTGCCTGGCGCTGCGCTGGCCGGGGCCGGAGTGCGGGAACCCTGGTTAGCCGTCGTTGCCCGTCAGCTACCGCACAAACGGGCACGCGAGGGGCACGAAGGCAGGAGGTTGGACCCTGGTCGGATCGAGCGGGCGCGGCCTCCCTATCATGAGAACATGACGGAGGAGTCGTCCGAAGTTTCCCCAAAGTTGTGTTTTGTCATAGCCCCAATAGGAGCTGCGGCCAGCGAAACTAGGAAGCGGAGCGATAAGATACTTCGACATGTCATACGACCAGTAGTGGAAGAACTCGGATACCGTGCCGACAGAGCCGACGATATAGATCACTCCGGGATGATTACTAGTCAGATCATCAACCGGATCGCGACAGATGACCTAGTGGTCGCCGATCTTACGGATCTAAATCCCAACGTCTTTTACGAGCTGGCCCTCAGGCACGCTCTCCGTAAACCTTTCGTGCAGCTGGCAGAGGGTGGACAGACCTTGCCCTTCGACGTTCAGGGTTTGCGCACGATCTTCGTCGATCATCGCGACTTAGACAGCGTTGCGGAGGCGAAAACACAGCTGAAAGGCGCCATCACCTCCCTAGAAGCCGGCGCACCAGTGGATACGCCCTTCTCCTTCGCCCTAGACCTTCAAGAACTCCGAGGATCCAGGGACCCAGAGGAGCAAGGCATTGCACAGATCATCGAAACCGTACAGCGACTCGAACGCACCATACTGAGCGAGAAGACCCGCAGAGGCTTCAATCCCGTCAGCCCAGAAGACTTCGCCACACTGCGTAAGCTCGTGGAGAAAATGGCAAAAGAAGGCCGACTGACCACGGACGATGAGTCGGACTTGGTGTTCGCGCAGGGCACTACTAAATCCTTCGGCCACTGGACGTTAAAAGTCGTGAGGCCCAACAAAGTGACCGGAGCCCCTGATGACGAGGCCCCCTTCTAGATAGCACCCTGGATGACGACCGAACCTCTCCCATCCCGTCTGCCGTCGACCCACACCCCGTGGAGCGGGCCAGGGCCAGGGCGCCAAGGTGGAGCGCCCTGCCGGACGTACGACCTTGGCGCCCTGGCCCTGGTCTGCTCGGCTCCGCCTGGGTCGTCGGTGGAC